>JAXGYS010000003.1:0-3083568 GCA_040772125.1 Bacteroidales bacterium | reverse complement strand
CCATTCCCGAGTCGTCTCTTCATCACACGCAGTATATAAATAGGTATATACAATTGTGCCCTCACAAGTAACAGGATCAGGGGTGGAAACAGTGCTAATAAGAACAGGAGGATCCAGTGTTCTGCCGCAATTATCCTGTACAATAGGGGGTTGTGGCACTGTAGCATCAGCAGGACAAGCGACAGTGGATGATCCGGGGGGTATAACTGGTATCGCCACCTCCGTAACTATCACCTCCACATCATCATATCCCAGATAGCACCTCCGATCAGTTCCTGCTATTGGGAAATAGACATGTAATCTATATGTTGTTGTAGTTTCAGGGTATACTGTTTGCGTTTCTCCGACAAGATCAGCGCTGCCATCATTGGGGTGCCATATATATTCAACATCCGGAAATTCACCTCCGCTCGGAGGTATAATAGTCACATTATCAATTGCCCAGGAACTGTTTATCGTTCCTTCAAATACAAAACGAATACGCAAGTCAGCCAGACCTATCCATTGTGTCAATGGAATTGGTGTCTGAGGAATTAGTCCAGTGGGACTGCCAAATCGATGGTCAGCACCTGTCCATTCAGCAAGAAGGTAGGTTGTTCCACCGACCGAAATCTCAATTCTTGCCGTAGCTCCCAATTCTAAATCAAATGCATGATCCCAGTCCAAAACAGCATTCTGAATCCCAAAGAGACTGAATTCCGGTGTTTCCAGGACAGAGGTCAAGTTCCCATTGACAACAGCAAAATGATCCCCAGTGATATATGTTGTTCCACCATAAGTCCTGGTATTATTTGCTCTGCCCCAGCGTTGGGCTGTTTCGTTGTCAGCTGCGGAAGTTATCTGAGGTGATCCGTCAACTTCCCAGCCAGGGAGAGAAGAGTTACCAAAATCTCCACCTGAAAAGGATCCAGGAATATCATCTCCCGGAAGGTTTGCATCAGCCGTAAGTGTTGACGGATCACATTCGCATATTTCCGGGGGAGTAGCTGTGGCAACCACGTCCGTCGCAGAAATTACACTTACTACTGCGAAGTTTGAGAAGGCTTCACCACATACGCCGCTCTCAATGACTGCCCTGTATAACCTAGTTTGAGTTCCTGTTGGATTATAAGTATTTGAAGTATTTGCTACTGAGACCCAGGTCGCTCCGCCATCCGCTGAGTATTCCCACCTTTGTATCGTGCCTGTGTAACCTGACAGGACAAGTGGTTGAGTGGCGTCACCATTGCAAACAACCTGGCTGACTGGAGTAATGTTTCCCCCAACTGGTGAAGGGTATAAAGTAATTGTTGCTTCTGTCGTTGGACCAGGACACCCGTTTGCAGTAGGTGTTATTGTGTACGTCGCAGAGCCTTGATTATTTCCTGTAGCTGTAAGAGTCTGATTTATCACTGCCCCGCTTCCGCCCGTAGCTCCCGAAACGCCAGATTGAACAACAGTCCATGAGTAGGTTGTTCCTGCCACATCGCCTGAAAGAGAAATGGAAGCTGTACCTCCGGAACATATTGCCTGTGAAGAAGGATTTGCTGTTACATTGGGTGTTGGATTTACCGTTACAGTGACTTGAATGGGATTTCCCTCACAACCTTCGGCAGTAGGGGTAATATTATAAATAACAGAACCCGGGGTGATCCCTGATGCTGTTAGTTCCTGGCTGATGTTTGCACCTGTACCTTGAGATGCCCCCGTAACCCCTGTCTGAGTGACAGTCCATTCAAAAATTGTTCCTGTAACATTGCTTGTGAGGTCAATATCAGTTGTGCTCCCTGAACAAATAGTCTGAGTTGATGGATTGGCGGTCGCAACAGGGCCTGGATTTACAGTTATTGTAACTATAATAGGTACACCGTTGCACCCGTTTGCTGAAGGAATAACTGAATAGACAACAGTCCCGGTATTGTTACCTGTTGCTGTCAGAGCCTGGCTTATTGTTTCCGCGCTGCCGGCAGAAGCTCCTGTAACTCCTGTCTGACTGACAGTCCAGGCAAAAGTTGTATTAACTACATTGCTTTCTAGTTCTATCAGGGTAGTTTCACCTGAGCAGATTGTCTGTGAAGCTGGTGTTGCTGTTGCTTCAGGAATAGGATTTACAGTTACGGTCACATTTGTGGGAGAGCCAACACAGCCATTTGCTGTTGGGATAACTGAATATACCACTGTTCCTGATACATTTCCGTCAGTAGTCAGGACCTGACTAATTGTTGATCCGCTACCAGATGAGACACCGTTGACTCCATTCGCAGTGAAAGTCCAGTTAAATATAGTTCCCGGAACATTACTTGTAAGGTCGATTGAGGTTGTGGTACCTGAACAAATCTCTGAAGAGGCAGGATCAGCAGTAGCAACTGGAATTGGATACAAGGCTAATGTAGCAATGGCTGACTGGGCGGATGAGCAGTTATATCCGGAAGATCCGCTGATTAACACATCATAGTTGCCTGCATTTGTTGCTGATATATTATCAATGGTATAGGCAGGGGAGTTTGCTCCGGGAATAATTGTTCCATTAAATCTCCACTGATATAAAAGAGGATCACCGTTTGCATCAGCCTCAACAGAAAATGTTACTGGTGATCCTACACATAAGGTCCGTGAAACAGGTTCGTCTGTGATAACTATCGCCTGGTCAACATTAAGTGTTACATCAATTGAAGGTACAGGATCACATTCAGCAGCTCCGCTTACAATTACATAATATGATCCGGCATCAGCCAGGGATGCCTGATTGAAATGGAGTATGTTGGAGGTCGCACCTGAAATATTTGATGAATTCACAACAGGAACATCAGCTGGATCAAGGGGAGGAGTACCCCTGTACCATTGGTAAGTTAAATTATCTCCTGTGGCAACCACGCTTATATCTGCCGGAAAACTTGCACATACCCCCACATTGGAGGGTTGAGTGGTAATGGTAACAGCTCTTCTTATTGTTATTGTCACAGATTCACTGACTGGTCCGCAGGATCCAGAAGGATCAGCAGATCTTAATGTCAATGTTACAGTTCTGGCAGCAATCTCAGAGGCGGTTGGTGTGTATGTTGCATTAAGGGCATTCCTTCCGGGGACAAAAATACCACCACCACCTAACCATTCACCTGTTGATACTGTACCTGTTACTGACCCATTTAATGTCACGGATTCATTTGAGCAAATTGTATAAGGTCCTCCTGGATTTACATCTGGCAGCGGAGTTATAGTAATTATTACATAATCAGATGCTGGGGTACAGGCGCCGGGCGGATCATTTGAGGTAAGTGTCAAAGTAACAGTTCCCGCTGAGATTTCTGCTGTTGAAGGTGTATATACTGCGTTCAGGGCATTTGGTCCTGGAGAAAAGCTGCCTGCTCCACCGCTCCAGGTTCCTGTTGTAATACCTCCTGTTATCGAGCCATTAAGAGTCGCAGCCGGACTCGAAGCACAGACTTCCTGATCTGGTCCGGCATTAACAAAAGCCGGGGTGTTTATGATTATTACAACCTGATCTGACACTGCGATGCAGGGTCCTTCAGGATCGTTTGTATTAAGCGTAAGTGTTACTGTTCTTGCATCTATTTCAGAAGCAGATGGTTCATAAGTTGCATTAAGCGCATTCCTGTCAGGACTAAATGTTCCTGTACCACCTGTCCAGTTTCCACTTGTGGCTCCTCCGGCGATTGATCCATTAAGGTTAACTGAAAAACCGGCACATATAATCTGATTTACGCCAGCCTCGACTGTTGGTATCGGATTGATTGTTATCAGAACATCATCTGAAACCGATCCGCATGGACCTGAAGGATCATTTGTGGTGAGAGTTAATGTTATTGATCCTGAAGCAATCTCGGCTGAAGTTGGATTATAGGTGGCATTTAATGTATTTACATTCGGAGAAAATGTCCCGGCTCCTCCTGACCATGTTCCTGAAGTGGCTCCTCCACCGATCGTTCCGGCCAGGGTTACATTGGAACCAGCACAAATTGTCTGATCAACACCCGCATCTGCATTTGATGCTGGATTGATGGTTATTGTAATCTGATCTGCAGCAGATGGACATGGCCCCGCAGGATCCGCAGATGTAAGGGTAAGGATTACTGTACCGGTTGAAATCTCAGTTGCAGAAGGAGTATATACAGCATTTAAAGTATTGGCGTTAGGTGAAAATGATCCAGTTCCCCCGCTCCAGCTTCCGGTGGTTGTTCCGCCCGATATTGAACCTGCAAGGGTGACTGCCGGACTGGATGAGCATACTGTCTGATCTGATCCGGCATCTACAACAACTAAAGGATTAACTGTTACCGTAGCGGTACCTGTAATATCCAGAGAACAGGCTGGCGGATCGGTATATGCCACACTAACCAGACTATATGTTGTTGTGGTATTCAATTCGGCTGTCTGCAAAACTGCAATCCCTGATTCCCCGACCTGGATTGTTTGATTTGCTTCGCCGTTTACTCTGTATGTAACTGTTGTATTTGGTGTAGCAGTGAAGGTGATTGTAGAAGAAGTTCCTGAGCAAATTGTTGTACTTCCCGAAATTATGGCAGACAAGGTAGGTCTAATTGTTAATATAAGGAAATCTATCCCAGGACCGCAATCTCCGCGAGGATCATTAGTTGTAAAAGTAAGGGTTACAGTTCCAGCATTTCTGTCAGCGGAGGAAGGATTATAAGTAGTATTGGTTCTATTTCGATTCCCAAAAGATCCTGTGCCGTTGGTGGTCCAACTGCCGTTAGTTGCTGCTCCTGATAGGTCTGCAGCTATGCTTATGCTAGCATCATTAAAACAAATAGTATGATCATTTCCTACATTAACTGCGGCAAATCTTCCAACAACTACTGGCAATGGATCACTATCTTGACTAGTGCCGCATGAATTTCTAGCGCTAACATAAAAACTATACACATTATCATTTAGTGTTGTTTCAGCCCTTACTGTTATGGTATTTGTACCTAAACCATTTGTTATAACAAAACCTGCTGGCATTATCCAGTTATAACTTGTGGCGCCAGTAACTGCTGGTACAGAATAGATTAGTCCTTCTTCAGGAGGACAGAGAGATGTTGGCCCGGTAATTGGACCAGGAATCACAGGAATGGCTGTACTTATTATTACTGGCAATGAACTTCCAATGCTGGTTCCACACGTGTTGGAAGCTGTAACAGTAATACTCCCGGAAATAGCAGCTCCGGTTGTGGAAACAGTTATACTGGTCGTTCCTTGTCCTGAAGTGATTTGCCAACCACTGGGGACAGCCCATGTATAGGTTGTGGCATATTGAACCGACTGAATACTGTAGGTAAGTGCCGAAAGGTTAATACACTGTTCTGTTGCTCCTGTTATAGGACCAGGAGTGGCTGGTACTCCCGGACTAACCGCTACAGCTATAGTCTGTGCAGGACCGGTGCCGCAGGAATTTGATGCTGCCACAGTAATATTGCCGTTTTGACCGTAATTGCCTGATGTAACAATAACAGATGTTGTCCCCTGTCCGCTTGTTATTGTCCATCCTGTTGGAACTGTCCATATATAGGATGTAGCATTTGCAACACTTTCTATGGTGTAAGTCAGTCCTGTTGTACCCGGACAAACGGGTGTTAATCCGGTAATTACTCCTGGTTGTGCCGGTGCAGCTGGTAGTACAACCACGTTAGTACTTATGCATTCTGTTGTATTACACTGTCCCTCAGCCCTGACATAATAAGTAGTTGTAGTACCTGGCGGTGGATTTACATTAATTGTCTGTCCGGTACCTACAGCAGTACCAACACAGGAGCCAGCGTACCAGTGCCATTCAGCTCCTGTGCCCAGAGAGCCCCCGTTTACAGTAAGAGTCTTGGATATGTTAAAACAATTACTGTTGTTTATTACAGTTATGCCAGTTGGTATGGAAGACAGAGTCCCTATCGTAACTGCAAGTGTCCTTGCAGAACTTGTGCCGCATTGATTTCCAGCTGTGACAGTTATATCTCCATTTTGTCCAGTAGAACCTGATGTAACTGTTAGGGCGTTTGTCCCTTGTCCTCCTGTAATAGTCCATCCTGATGGAACAGTCCATGTATAATTTGTGGCATGGGGCACTTCATCGATATTGTATATTAGCCCGGCCGTGTTTGGACACGCTGTGATAATACCACTTATGGACCCAGGTACAGCCGGTGGGCCAGGATTTACAGTTACAGCCAGATCTCTGGCAAAACTTGTGCCGCAGGAGTTGGATGCAGTCACTGAAATGGTTCCATCCTGTCCAAAAAGACCTGAAGTGACAATTATGCTTGTTGTTCCCTGACCGGCAGTAATACTCCAGCCTACTGGAACAGACCAGGAATAAGATGTTGCATTTGTAACATCAGAGATGCTGTAAACATGACCAGATGTTTCGGGGCAGGCTGCCTGATCGCCTGATATATTACCCGGCATTTCAGGTATGCCTGGCCTTACAGTTATGGTAACAGTGTTACTTCTTGCAGTAACAGGATCAGGGCATGTTGTATTCGATGTCGTTTCTACATATATCCTGTCACCAGTATTTATTGTTGCTGATGAGAAAGTGGCAGTGGTAGCCACCGGATTATCATTCAGATACCAAACATATGACGGAGATGATCCTCCATTTATAGGAGTTGCTGTAAATGTGACTAGGTCGCCCGGACAAATATTATTAAGTGATTCTTCAATCGTTACTGAATGAGGTCTCAGATTATTTACAGTCATTGTCCCTAAAGTTCTTTCTACGGTTACCGGACATATTGCATCCGAAGTAACCCTGACTCTTATCTGATCTGCATTTGCCAGAGTTGAACTGGTATATGAAGGGCTATTTGTCCCGACAGGATTGCCATTTAGTAACCATTGATATGTTGGATTTGTCCCTCCGTTACTGACAGTTACAGAGAAAGCAACATTTGTTCCAGCACAAATTGTGGTGCCAGGATTTATTGAAAAGTTAGTGATAACTGGCGTTGTGACAGGAATAACAGTGATTGATCCAGTTATAATATCATTACATGGTCCTGGTCCAGTCAGAGAAATAGAATACTACTGATGCGTTAATAAATCATTGATACTAAATAAATTACTTTGTTCTTTGACATTTTGGTTGATTTGTAATTCTGTAAGTAGTTCTTTTACAGGCGTTTTGTCGAATACGGATATGCCTAATATCTGCATTATTTCATAGATTGACAAGGTACTTCTAAGAGCATATTTTACCTGAGCGACTATGAGATAGGTACAGATAGCGATCCAAACGTGGACTTTTACTGCATTTTCTGAATGACCCCAAAGCGTTTTTATGGTAAGGTTCTGCTTTATCCATTTAAAAAACACTTCGATTTGCCAGCGATTACGATATAATCTGGCAATTTCAAGTGACGAGACTTCAAAGTTGTTGGTAATAAAAGTAAGTAACAGATCTTTTTCGTCATCGTAATATTCTACCATTCGAAGAGCATCCGGATATAGTTGCTTAGACTTTGGACCTTTCAGCTTTATGGTTCTATCACTTCTGAGCCCGGTAGTCTCATCAAGATTGAAGTTGTTCTCAAGTACCCTGTAGTCCATAGTCACCTTTGCCCTTGTTACAAAGAATGCATCTGCTTTATTCATTCTATACAGCGCAGCAAAATCGATGTAAGCTTTGTCCATCAGATATATGGCGTCAGGTTGAGGTACAATTTCATCAAGTACATTACTGTCATGATACTTGCCATCTGTGATAAAAATAAACGTTGGAATACTACCTCTTAAATCAAGCGTTGTATGAATCTTGATTGCCCCTCTGGAGTATTTACCTTCGGCCCAGGAAAACAGCTTAAGACTTAATGAGACTGTTGTTGAGTCAAGTGCAAAAACATCATTGTCAATGTCGATATTAGGAATAGGGCTGTCAGAGTACATAGGCCTCACTGTTTTTATCAGGTACTCACCGAAGTCGGCAAAAATCCTCCAATCCCGATTTTCATTGGCTCTTGACAGTGTGGATTGATTGACATTTTGCTTTATACCAAGATGGTAGAGTTTATTTTTGTGTGCCTTTAGGCATAAACAAATATCTCTTAATGAGTTCCTTGATGTTAATTGGCCAAAGAATAGTTGAATAAACTGATTCCAACAGTCTAAATCTCTGACCCGATGGTCTCCTTTGTAACGAGAAACACACTTTTCAAACTCATACTTATTGACAAACTGAAGTATCTGA
This sequence comes from Bacteroidales bacterium, assembly GCA_040772125.1. GTDB lineage: Bacteria > Bacteroidota > Bacteroidia > Bacteroidales > VadinHA17 > LD21. Next base: position 3,075,392 of record JAXGYS010000003.1, on the reverse strand, counting down.
GCAAAGACATACTTACCTGAATTCATAATTTTGCACTTAAAAGGTGCAAAACTACAGGTCAAATCAAATCAAAAAATCAAAGAACGTTTATATAAATTTTATTATCAGTGCTTTATACAAAATTTGGAAAAGTTAACGCATCACTACTAGAAATAGAATAATTGTATGGACTTCCTGTCGAAGTTGTCGGTGTTCCTGAAATAGTTAAAATATTTCCCGATAATGATGCGGATACACCAGATGGAATTCCTGAAGAGCTAGCAATAAGTGTAGCATCCGTTGAGTATGTGATTGATGTAATAGCAGAATTAACACAAACGCTCTGGTTGTCCGTTCCAACTGCTGAAGTAAGTGCGGTATTACACTGCCCCCACACACTCACCCCCATCATCCACAACCCGACACCCAGAACCAGAAGCCGCAAACCCCTGACCAAACGCAAACGCCCAAAGCTATTTACATAGCTGTAAATAGCTTTGAACAGGGAGAATGCATTATTTACCGAACTTTCCTTCAAGTTCTTTGTTTTACTTCCAACCCGGGGTGACAACCCCAACTCCGGCACCATCCCTAACGGGATGCCGGCTAAAAAGTTATAAACCAGCAATTAACATTAGCTGTCGCGACTGACAAGGTGTTATCTGTCTATGATCCAAGCAATAAAGCTAACAGGCTTGCACAATCCAAAACACTAATTAACTGCTCTAAATTTAATTTTTAATTCCCTAATACAAATAACCTTTTTGACCAAATATCCAAATACTTCCATAAAAGCATCTGTTTAATAAAGCTTAACCGGGACTACTCTGTCGCGATTGATGATCTTAACCTGATCTTAAGCCCTTCTCATGAGTGTTATGCCTTCAGTTACCAGAATGTCAGAAAATGAAATTAATTGTTTCGTTTTCCTTGATCAGTCTTCCGGACATTTCTCATTTTAAATAGCTTACACTAAATAATCTTAAGGACTAAAAAACAGAGTAGAATTGAATTACATAGAATTTGTTTAATGAAACCAGGTTAATTATACTCCAAAACGGCAATAAATGGGCAAATAGTATTGATGAAGTGAAAAATGTTAAGAATAGCTGTCAGCTTTCAGCTTTCAGCTTTCAGCCATCTGTCATCCGTCATCTGTCATCCGTCTTTCACCATAGCCTGCAGGCTTTAAGGAATTGAATCAGTGATCGATTTATTCTTACCTTTAAATCATCAACTTAAATTAAACACATGTTTGCAAAAGCCTATGAAGTGACTAGCAAATTCACCCTGCCGGTTATCGTGTCTAACCGATACTACGACGGAACTGTTACAAGCGGCCTGGGTTCCTTTATTGTCATCAATGATAAAGGATGGATACTAACTGTCGCTCACCTCTTTCAGTCAAAATTGAAAGCCGATCTTGACAGATTAGAGATCAGTAAGTTCCATGAGGAAAAGGAAAAGATCATCAACGATCCTTCACTGATGGATCTGCAGAGGAAGAAAAAAACAAAGACACTTGAAGGCGACAGAATAAAACCCAAATGGATTACAAATAACTCGCTCTGGTGGGGCGCTGACGATTTCCTGATAGAGAAATTTGAAATAAATAATGAACTTGACCTCGCTGTCGGTCAGATTAAAAGCTTTGATCCCTCACGGATTTCCGGGTACCCTGTGTTCAGGGATCCCACTGAAATGAAACATGGTTCTTCTCTTTGCAAACTGGGATTCCCGTTTCATAAGGTCGATTCTTCATTTGACCCCGCAAGAAACGCCTTCATAATCGCTCCGAACGTTCTGCCGATACCACGCTTCCCGCTCGAAGGCATCTTTACCAGAACGATCCCTTCAGGCAAAACAAAAGATGGCAGGTTTGATATTAAACTGATCGAGACTTCATCTCCTGGATTGATGGGACAAAGCGGAGGACCCATCTTCGATACGAAAGGAAATATCTGGGCAATCCAGAGCCGGACCTTACACATGCCCCTGGGATTTGAACCCACTGTAAAGAAGAAGGGAAGGGAAGTCACAGAAAATCAGTTTCTCAATGTCGGACTTGGAGTTCATGTTCAAAGTATACTTCAGTTTCTCGATACGCTTAAGATAGAATATAATGTGTCGGGAAAAGATTAAGAAAAAAATTTCTCGCAGAGGTTCGCAGAGTGAAATCCCGCAGATGCGCGCAGAGAAGGCCTCCACAAGTCTGCCGACTTTGTCTCGTCCTGAAAAATTGATTTTATTAATCTTCTGATTTATTGTCACTGATCACTCCTGAATCCAATGCGGCGGCGGTTTTTGAAATCCGTTTCGGTCTGTTTTAACTGCTCAATCTGTCTGATGTATTCGAAGATGACCATTAACTGGTTATCATGTTCAGATAATTTACTCTGTACCTTTTCGAGTTGATTCAGGACATCCTTATTCAGAAATATAATCTCCCTTAGCCTGATGAAAGTTTCAACTATAATCATACTTTCTTTATCGGCCCGCTCACTGTTCAGTACACTGGAGAGCATTAATATTCCATGTTCAGTAAATGCATACGGAAGGTATTTGGCATGCTGACCTCTCTTTAAGGTAACATTTTGTGACCTTATACGAGAGTATTCTTCAATTGTGAGCTGAAACATGTATGCTTCAGGAAATTTCCCCTTATTCCTTTTAACCTGCTGATTAAGCGCCTTTGTCTCTACCTGATATAACTCAGCCAGGTCTTGAGAAAGCATTACCTGTTTACCCCTGACTGTAAATATATTGCCTATAATTATTTCTTCGGCAATAATAATCTGAGAATTTCCCTTTTTCATAAATTTAACAGTATATCGGGAGTCAATACATCAAGAAGTTCTCGCAGATTTCCGCAGAAGTGCAAAAGGTTTACGACTTACGTTATGTAGCACCGGCAAATTCGACATGTGATTGGACTGCAAGACCGCAAGACTGCAAGACTTTTTTTTCTCGCAGATTTCCGCAAATGGAAATCCCGCAGATTTCCGCAGATGGAAATCCGCAGATTTTCGCAGAGTGCCTTGTGCCAGAACCCACCCCTACCCCTCCGAGGAGGGGATCCGTGTTGTTCACGCCTCACGTCTCACGCCTCACGCCATTCACCTCACGATAGTCACCGTTCCCATTAATGTTTTTGACCTGCCTTGGAGCTCAATAAAGTAATGATAAGAATCCATTGGCAAAGCTTTCCCTCTGCTTCTCCCGTCCCAGGGCACCGGATACCCTCTTCCGGATTTCCATATTGCCTGACCCCACCGGTTGAAAATCGTAACCTCCATATCAGGCCATGATTCTTTCCCGGTAATGTTCCACACATCATTTATCCCGTCTCCGTTTGGCGAAAAAGCATTCGGGACCTTCAGGCTCGTTTCCATGCACCTGAATCCGGGATAGATCCAGACTGTGGTCTTTACCTCATCACCCGCACATACCTGAAGTCCGTCATCATTAACAATCCGAGGTATGAACCTGTAAACCACTTTGCGTATTTCCCCGCCATTGTTGAGAAGAGTCTCACTAAGACTTACCGGATTTGAGTACATGCTGCTTACGGCGCTCCCGCTTATTCCCGCCTCGGGTTCGACAATTAGGTCATAAATCCACTTTCCCCAAATTAAATCAACGGGATTCTGAACTGAAATAGTAAAACTCTCTCCCTCACATACCAGGGTGTCAGATACACTGATCTGAATTTCAGGAAGAGGATTTACTAAAACGAGTCCCGACAGCTTCGGTCCCGGACATCCGTCTGCTGAGATTTCCTGCGCTTCGAGAAAATAGGTTTTTGCAGAATTCCATGTATGAACAAATTCACTGGAATTAAATCCCTGCATAGCATTCCCATCAATCCACCATTTAAATGTTGAGCCTGTTGCCGAACCGGGAATAATATAATAATGCCGTGCCTGTCCCGCACAGACATGATCAGGCATTGTCATCTGCCCGGGTGATCTGAGGCAGGTGAATTGCAGTAAGCCAATGGCGATAATATAGAACCCCCTGTTAAACAATTGTTTTACCGTTAACAATCATCCTTGGTGTGCCTGCCTGGAAAAGTCCAAATCTTTCTTTTTGCCTCCTTTTCCACACCGATGCCCAGTTCAGGGCTAAAAGCCTGAAAGGGAACTTTCTCCGCTGGCACAAATTGTTGATCTATACCCGTTTGAACCCACCCCCACCCCTCCCGGGAGGGGAGCCTAAAAAATACGACTTCTTCCTTACGTCCTGAGTCCTCCACCTTCGCTTAAGCTACGGTGGACACAGTACGTCTTGCGTCTTTCGCCTTTTTCAACCTCTTCAACTTCTTCAACCTCTTCAACTGTTATTTTTTCTCTCAGATTTCCGGAGATGGAGATCCACAGATAAGCGCAGAGTTTTATATTCTGCTTCTTCTCCATACCTTATTCTTTTTTACCCACCCCCAACCCTCCCGGGAGGGGATCCTTTTTAAAGTTCAATTTGTGGGTGGGCTAAAACTCAGCTTTTTCAAACAGCCCCTGGGATGAATTTTAAGTTTCTCTCATTTAAATATCTCATTTATAAAACTCTAGTTATGGTATATTCCACTTGTTACCGGAGCTGGCTGAACTGTAATATCCGTTGTTGCAGTTGCTGAGCATCCGGTGGTTGTAACGGTCTGGGTGACGCTTACCGACCCTGGACCCGGAGTTGTCCACAGGACTGCTATCTGATTTGTCCCCTGTCCGCTGAGAGTGCCGCCGGTAACAACCCAGTTATATGTGTTTCCGGCAACATCAGTTACATTGTAGATCTCAGTGCTGCCATTTACGCTCTGGCAGACAGGATTGGGACCAACAATGACAGGAGCAGGCAGAGGATTGATCGTTACATCAACCGTAACGGATGATGTGGCTCCGCTGGAGTTTGTAACTGTCAGTGTATATGTCCCGGCAGCAGCAGCTGTAACTCCTGTTATTACCGGATTCTGTTCGGATGATGTAAAGCCGTTAGGTCCTGTCCAGGAGTAGGAGACCATCCCTGAAGGTCCTCCGAGAAGATTAAGAGTACCCCCGACGCATGGACTGTTGGCAACAGCCGTCGGGACATCGGCAGTGTTGACAGTAACATTAACTGTCGTGGATGCAGTACATCCGGCAGAATTGGTTACTGTCAGCGTATATACTCCTGCAGCAGCACTGGTTACACCAGTAATAACCGGATTCTGAACACTGGAAGTGAATCCATTGGGTCCTGTCCAGGAATAGGATGCCATGCCGTCAGGTCCGCCGATAAGATTAAGGTCTCCTCCCGTGGAAGGCGTGTTGGAAGTAGCTGTTGGAACCGGCAGCGGATCGACAATAATGTTCAGAGTGACCGGTTCTCCTGTGCAGTTAGTAGTACTGGTCAGTGTCTCCGTGACAGACAGGCTGAATGTTCCCAGCGATGTCCAGTTAATCCTGATGGCGCTGGAGCCCTGCCCCTCAGTAATTGTGCCGCCTCCCGAAAGTACCCAGTTATAGGTCGATCCGGGAGTGTTGATCACCCAGTAATCTTCAGTGGAGTTAAGGCAGGCATGATCGGGGTCAGTGGTACTGGGCTGGGCCCAGACTCCCAAAGAGCAGGCTGAAAGGATCATCAGCAGGATTGTTCTGATTAAAGTGGTTTTTGTTTTCATAATAATATCGGTTTTAAGTTTCAAATACTTTACTGCAGGTGTATTGTGCTGATCGTACTCGGTATTTGTTCTCATTCTTTCTTACCAGGAAGGGGTTTTAGTTTTTATGATTTTTGATTTTCTAGTGATGATAAATCGCCGATGTGACCGGCAGGGGATTGACAGTGACCGTAACTGGATAACTGTAAAAAGTTCCGCATCTCATCGACCCTTCATCGGTTACTGCAACACGATACCATGTGGTTTCCGTCAGGGCAGGAGGGGAGTAAGCCAGACTTTGTGCCCCGCTTATATTACTCCAGTTTACATTATCGGTACTTTCCTGCCATTGATATGAATAGGGCGGACCTGATCCGCCAGTGGCGGCTGTCGTCGTAAGAGGAGCAGGAGTGCCTGTTCCACAGAATGTCTGATCAGCTGTTACCACTGACGGCAAAACAGGCGGCATCACTGTGAGGTTCCTGTTCCTTGTGTGGGTCGTTACAACACATGTCGGATAATCAGGCGGCTGATTGAGTGTGTTGAAGGTGACGGAAACCCTGTATGCTCCTGTAGCGGCTGATGTCGCATCCGAAATAGTCAGCAGACTGGTTGCAGTTCCGGAATATATTCCTCCATCGGTTATCGGCTGCCAGCCTGTCCCGTCATTGAATGACCACTGGTAGCCGACAACCGATCCTTCAGTTGTTACTTCATAGCTTGTCCCGTCACCATCGCATATCGTATAATTTACCCGTCCTGATAATCCGCTAACTGCATTTATTCTCAGTAAAGCAGGCTCAGATGTCACTTCACCGCAATCATCCGTTATCACAACCCGGTATTCAGTTCCGTCGGTATTTTCCCCGTTCACTCCTATATCATGAACCGTCAGGACGGAAGCGGTCCCGCCCGTAATGTCAGAGAATTCTCCTCCGGGAGGCCTTGATTGCCACTGGTAGGAGAGAGCGCCTGTAGCTCCGTTCGCCTCTGCATTAAATTCAACAGTATTACCGTAACAGTCTGTCTGATCTGCAGGCTGGGTTATGACTGTAAGAGGATAAGCCGGCTGATCTATCACAATAGTGGCCGTTCCGGAACATGATCCGGAATTGCCAGTAACGGTCAGAGAATATGATCCGGCTGCAAGTCCCGACAGGTTCTGGCTCGTGCTTGAAAAACTCCCAGGTCCGGTCCAGACAAAGGCGTAGGGCTCAACGCCGCCTGTGACTGTTATATTTATGACTCCTGTTGATTCGCCGTAGCACAAAACATTTGTAGATGATGAGTTAACGGAGCAAATCTGCCCATTCAAACTTGTGTTGACTCCCAACAAGCAACCAGCAACAAGCAACCAGCAACGGATAATCCGCAACCAGCAACGATTAATCCGCAACCAGCAACAGGTTAACTGCCACCAGCTACCTGCAACAGCCAGCTCCCCGGGAGCCTTCAAATGACAGATTAGCACAGAGTAATCTGACATGCAGCAAGAATAGATTAATAAAGCAACGAGACACAACTAAAATATGAAATAATTCCGATCCGGACAATAAAGCGGGCAGCTTTTATTTTACAAGGCTTATTCGTAATCAAATGAATAGTAGTAATTTTATGTCAGGCATCATGAATGTCTTTTTAAACTTTGAAGGAATTTTATAAAAACAGAGAATCGCCATGAAAGAATCCTATTCGCGACGCAATTTTATCAAAACCACTCTGGGAGCAGGGGTTGTCATAGCAGGAAGCAGGTATGGCATCAATACTTCTGATATTAACAGGTATGACCCTAAAGGACTTCCGACATCAGTCCTTGGGAATACCGGGGTTCTTGTCCCAAGGATCGCAATTGGTCTGGGCAGCAGATTCCTTAATATTGAATCCCTTGACGAGGCTCTCGAAATGTGCAGTTATGCCCTTGACAATGGGCTTTATTACTGGGATACGGCCCACACGTATGTGAATGCAAAAACAGGAGCCGTCAGCGAAGAGAGGCTGGGTCATATTGTGAAATCAAGGAGAAAGGAGATTTTCCTTTCGACAAAGATCGCCTCACGTGAACCGGAAAGCGCTAAAAAGGAAATAGAGGAGAGCCTGCGCAGATTGCAGACCGATCATCTCGACATGCTAAAGATACACGCAGTGGAGTCGGTCGATGAGGCAAACAATATCTGCAGGAAAGGAGGGGTTCTTGATGTAATATCCCGTTGCAAGGAGGAAGGAATAACCCGTTTTATAGGATTCTCCGGACATGGGAACGCGGCGGCCCTGAAAGCCATGATCGATACAGGGAGGTTCGACAGCATGCTGTTCGCGATGAATCATTATACGACTGGTCAGGACAGGCAGGGAGACCTTGTTCCGGCAGCTAAGGGAAAAGGTATGGGTATAATGCTCATGAAATCAGTACGGCCTAAAGAGACTATTCAGGATCTCAGGGCAGAAGATCTTGTCAGATATGCCCTTTCGCTGAAAGGACCGACAGGTGTTGCTGTCGGCATGGACAGTAAAAAAGTTGTTGATTCCAATCTTCATATCCTTCGTAATTTCCGCCCTATGGACCGGCAGGAAATGACAAGATATGCAATGATCCTTTCTCCGTTTTTTAGACACGAGAATCTTGAATGGATGAAGACGGGATATCATGACGGTCTGATCGCTTAGCAATATAAGGTCATCTTTCTTCGGTCATCCCTGCCTGTCTTCTAACGAATACAGTCAGGCAGGCGTCTTTCTTCGGTCATCCGTCATCCCTGCCCGACTTCTGCCGAATACAGTCAGGCAGGCGTCTCGGGTCTTCAAAAAGCATATCGTTTCAGGTAAAAAATTTATTGTACAAGGGCATACGGGATATTGTCTTACGATAATAATTCGTGTATTTTATAAAGAAAATGCAGGTTTCCCGCAGATTTCCGCAGATTGAAATCCCGTAGATTTGCGCAGATTAACATTCTTTACCGAATACTGAATACCCATGCCTGACTAACTGCATCAGCAGGCAGCAATACCGAATACTGATTACTGAATACCGAATACCTTCCTCAGTCATTCCTGCCCGACTGACTTCGGTCTGGCAGGAGTCATCTGTCTTCCTTCGGTCATCCGTCATCCCTGCCCGACTGACTTCGGTCAGGCGGGGGTCTTCGGTCTTCCTAAGGGATTATTCGGTTAGCACATAAACCCAGAGAGGGGATTACCTTCGGTGATCCCAAAGGGGGAATCCTGCAACTCCGGATTACTCCCATTTCGCTGCGCTCCATGGGTTTTTGTTTTTCATCTGTCCTCGCTCATGCGAGCATGGCTCGGTCAGCTGAAAAATACACCGGTTCTGTCGCGATTTTTCGTTTCACCTAAAATCTCCTGAGAGGGGATTACCTGCGGTGATCCCAAAGGGGGGATCCCTGCAACTCCGGATTACTCCCATTTCGCTGCGCTCCATGGGTTTTTGTTTTTCATCTGTCCTCGCTCATGCGAGCATGGCTCGGTCAGCTGAAAAATACACCGGTTCTGTCGCGATTTTTCGTTTCACCTAAAATCTCCTGAGAGGGGATTACCTGCGGTGATCCCAAAGGGGGGATCCTGCAACTCCGGATTACTCCCATTTCGCTGCGCTCCATGGGTTTTTGTTTTTCATCTGTCCTCGCTCATGCGAGCATGGCTCGGTCAGCTGAGAAACACACCTGTTCTGTCGCGATTATTCATTTCACCTAAAATCATCGGAGAGGGGATTACCTTCGGTGATCCCAATGGGGGGATCCCTGCAACTCCGGATTACTCCCATTTCGCTGCGCTCCATGGGTTTTTGTTTTTCATCTGTCCTCGCTCATGCAAGCATGGCTCGGTCAGCTGAAAAATACACCGGTCCTTTCGCGATTTTTCGTTTCACCTAAAATCTCCTGAGAGGGGATTACCTGCGGTGATCCCAAAGGGGGGATCCTGCAACTCCGGATTACTCCCATTTCGCTGCGCTCCATGGGTTTTTGTTTTTCATCTGTCCTCGCTCATGCAAGCATGGCTCGGTCAGCTGAAAAACAAAAATCCCGTCCCGCCTGATGGCGGGACGGGAGTAATCCGGAGTTGCGGAGAGAGGGGGATTCGAACCCCCGATACCCTTTTGGGGTATACTCGCTTTCCAGGCGGGCCAGTTAAGCCACTCCTGCATCTCTCCCTTAGTCCTCCGTAGCTTTCTTCGACCTCCGCAGCATCTGCGAAGGAGGTAGCGAAGGAGGCTCAGTGCTTCAAAAAGCGCCGCAAAATACAAAATATTTCATAAACTCCACCTCCCCAAACCCAAATCAATCCACTGGATTTCTCTCCTTCCCCCTCTCAGGGGGAAGGCCGGGAAGGGGGTTTCTTTACAAGTTAACAATGTTCTGATCTCTATAACGGTCTCGATGGGAAGGCCAGGAAGGGGGTTTCTTTACAAGTTAATAATGTTCTGATTTCTTTTATAGTCACCTAACTTATCTCCCCCGCCAGCGACCGGCCCAAACAGCTCTCCACCTCATCATTCGAACTGCAGACCCCCAGCAGATGCATAAGTTTTGTAACGGAAGCTTCCGATGTTATGTCTTTTCCGCCGACAACACCGGCGGCGAGCAGTCCACGGCTTGTCTCGTACAATCCCATCTCCACACTCCCTCCGTGGCACTGGGTCACATTGAAAACTATCCCGCCGTTGTCGATGAAATTCTTCACATCGTCCAGCAGCCACTGGTAAGTGGGAGCGTTGCCCGATCCGAAGGTCTCAATTATGATTGCCCTGAGCCCGGGAGTATTCATCACCGACCTGACCAGGTTCCTTCCTATTCCCGGAAAAAATTTCAGGATCGCCACGTTCGAATCAAATACTTTGTGTACTATCAGTCTTTTTCGCGGGTCAGGATACCTGATCACATAATTGTTGTATTTAATATGAAGACCCACTTCGGCGAGAGGAGGATAGTTAGGTGAATCGAATGCATCGAAATGCTCTGCACTCATCTTTGTGGTCCTGTTTCCTCTTGTAAGATCATTGCCGAAGAATATCGACACTTCCGGAACAACGGGCAGTCCGTTTTCCTTTGCGGCTGCAATCTCAATGGCAGTGATAAGATTCTCCCTGCCGTCGGTGCGAAGCAGTCCGATAGGAAGCTGCGATCCTGTAAATATCACCGGCTTGTCGAGGTTCTCGAGCATGAAGCTCATCGCGGATGCTGAGTATGCCATTGTATCAGTACCATGGAGCACTACAAAGCCGTCATATTTTTCGTAGTTCTCCTCTATTGTTTCAGCCATTTTGACCCATATTCCCGGATCAATGTTAGAAGAATCCTTTACAGGGTCGAAAGAAACCGACTCGAGACGGAAGCCGAATTTCCTGAGTTCCGGTACGTGATCGGTAATATGATTGAAGTCGATCGGCACCAGGGATCCGTTGTCAGGATCATGTATCATCCCGATGGTTCCTCCTGTGTAGATTATCAGTATCGATGTCTCTTTTGTCTCTGCCATTTTATTTTTTTACAGGCCAAATAGTGTAACGGAATTCTCGTATGTCGCTGAAGCGGATTCTTCAGGAGTCACTCCGAATATCCCGGCAATTTTGTTGTTTATCAGACAAAGATAAGAACTTTCGTTTCTTTTCCCCCTGAAAGGAACAGGAGCAAGATAGGGGGAATCAGTTTCAAGTATTATGTTGTCAAGTCCGACCTCCCTGACGATCTTGTCGAGCCCCGAATTTTTAAAAGTCACGATTCCTCCTATTCCTATCATGAATCCCATTTCCACCGCCCTCCGGGCATCATCAGATGTCCCTGTGAATGCATGGAATACTCCTTTCAGATCCTGCCCTTTGAATTCTTCCAGAGCTTCGCTTACCTGGGGGAAGGAGTCCCTTGAATGTATCACCACCGGCAGTCCAAGACCAATCGCAATCGCTACCTGTTTTTTGAAAGCAACAACCTGTTCCTTAAAATATGTCTTGTCCCAAAATAGGTCAATCCCGATCTCTCCGATAGCCTTATAATCGTATTTCGCCGAAAGACGTTCTAAAGCGTCAATCTGGTATTCGAAATCTTCTCCGACAGATGTCGGATGAAGACCTATCATCATCTGACAAACATCAGGGTACCTGGTTGCAGCCTGGTGCATCCGCTCAACGGATTCGAGGTCAATATTAGGCATCAGAAGACGCGAAACACCGTTTTTTACTGCCCTCTCAATAACCTCATCCCTGTCGTTGTCAAATTCAGGAAGGTAGATGTGTGTATGAGTGTCGATGAGATTCATTAAACAACTCCCTGTGCCAGCATGGCATTTGCCACTTTGACGAAGCCTCCGATATTGGCACCGACCACATAGTTTACATAGCCGTCTTTCTGCGTTCCGTATTTTACACAGGTGCTGTGAATATTCTTCATGATGGTATGCAGACGGGTATCAACTTCTTCACGCGACCATGGAAGCCTCATGGAGTTCTGTGTCATCTCAAGTCCTGACGTTGCAACTCCCCCTGCATTTGCTGCCTTACCCGGAGCATACAGTATTTTTGAATTAAGGAATACCTCAATCGCTTCAAGCGTACTTGGCATGTTGGCACCCTCAGCTACGCAGATGCATCCGTTCTTTACAAGGGTTAAGGCTTCTTCGCCGCTTATCTCATTCTGTGTGGCGTTAGGCATTGCTATATCACATTTTATAATCCATGGCCTGAGATCAGAATAATATTCAACACCGTATTTTTCTGCGTATTCACTGATCCTTCCCCTCTTTACATTCTTAAGTTCCATTATGTAATTCAGCTTTTCCGCATCAATCCCGTCCGGGTCGTGGATGAAGCCATTCGAGTCGGACATGGTCACAACCTTTCCCCCGAGTTCTGTAACTTTTTCGGCCGCGTACTGTGCCACGTTGCCCGAGCCAGAGATGCTGACCGTTTTACCTTTCAGCGAATCACCGCGTGTGGCAAGCATTTCCTGGGCAAAATAAGTAGCCCCGTATCCGGTTGCTTCCGGACGAATAAGCGATCCTCCCCATTCAATGCCTTTCCCTGTAAGAACTCCCGAAAACTCATTCTTCAGCCTTTTATACTGTCCGAACAGAAAACCTATTTCGCGTCCGCCCACTCCGATATCCCCGGCAGGTACATCTGTTTCGGGTCCTATATGCCTGAAAAGCTCTGTCATGAAGCTCTGGCAGAATTTCATCACCTCGTTATCTGATTTTCCCTTCGGATCAAAATCAGAACCGCCTTTTCCTCCTCCCATCGGAAGAGTTGTAAGACTGTTCTTGAAAACCTGCTCAAAGGCAAGGAATTTGAGAATTCCCAGGTTAACAGTAGGATGGAATCTCAGCCCTCCCTTGTAGGGACCTATTGCGCTGTTCATCTCTATCCTGAATCCCCTGTTTATCTGCACCTCGCCCTTGTCGTCGATCCACGGTACCCTGAAAATTATCGTCCTCTCAGGTTCAGCGATCCGTTCAAGTATTTTTGCATGTTTATACCTCGGATTCTCTTCAATAAAAGGGATAAGCGATTCTGCCACTTCCTGAACTGCCTGATGGAACTCAGTCTCACCCGGGTTTTTGGCCTTGATCATTGCCATGAACTGCTGTACTCTAGGATCCATATTGTAAATGTTAGGTAAAAGTTTAAGGAAGATCAAAAATATAAAAACACTGGAAATACAATACCCGGTGAAGTATATTTATTGGAGATATATTATTTTAATCCAGGGCAAAATAATTGACAGATTTATTTTATGATCAGGGATGAAGCATTCCTGAAAGACTCAGATCCTGTAAAGGTTGCCCGGATAGCATTTTATCACTCCCTTGAATTCCATCTGAAGAAGCTGGGCCGACAGACGGCTTATTGGTATCTCAAGCGAACGGCATATTGTGTCGATGGTGAGTTCTCCCTCCTTCATTATCAACTCATAGATCTTCTGTTCAGGTTCACTGAGTTCCGTGAACAGTGTTTTTTGTTCTGGGACTCTTGTTTTTTCCGGATCCCAGTCCATGAAATACTCTATATCCGACGCTGATTCAACAAGGGCTGCCTTGTTTGTCTTGATAAGGCTGTTACAGCCGGCCGACCACTGGTCATCCGGTCTTCCTGGCACTGCAAATACATCCCTGTTGTAAGAAGCTGCCATATCTGAGGTTATCAGTGCTCCGCCCTTTATTCCCGATTCCACTACAAGGGTAGCGTCTGCCAGTCCGGCAATTATCCTGTTCCTTTTAAGGAAGTTGTTTCTCTCGGGAAGAGCATCGGAGACAAAATCCGTAAGAAGGCCTCCGTTTTTAAGGATGGCATCTGCAACAGGACGGTGTATCGCAGGATATATGGTCCTGAACCCGTGTCCCAGCACGCCAATAGTCTTTATATTACAGGCAAGCGCAGCTTTATGTGCTGTAATGTCTATACCGTAGGCCAGACCACTTATAATGATGATATCCGGATGTCCCGATGCCAGATCGCCGATTATCTTCTCGCAGATCTCTTTCCCCCTTTTTGTCGCATTACGGGTCCCGACCACGCTCAGTATCCTCCTGCTGTTCAGATCACAATTCCCCCTGAAGTAAAAAAGCACGGGAGAATCGTCGCACTGCTTAAGCCTGAAAGGGTAATCCCCATCGAGGTAGAAGAAAGTCCGGATATTATGTTTTATAACATAATCTTCTTCCTTCTCTGCTTGTTCGAGATACGACTTGTCGCATATGCTTGCGGCTAGTCCCGGACCAATTCCGGGTATTCTGACGAGATTGCGGTAAGGTTCGCTGAAAATAGCTTCTACCGAACCGAAATATGCTACAAGCTTGCGGGCATTGACATCACCAATGCGCGGAATAAGACTTAAAGCAATCTGATGCTTCAGCGGAACATCTGACATGGCACGAGGAGTTGAGACATGTAAATATACAAAAAACCCCCTTTCAGCCTTAAATGGGTTCCTTGGTTTTTTAGGTAAAAAGTAATAAAACACACCTGATGCTTTGTGGGAGAGGGGGAGAAAGGGAGAAGGATGAACTCAAGACGCACTTGTACACCGTATCTTTCTTCGACCGCCGTAGCGGTAGCGAAGGTGGAGGACGCATGACACAAGGAAGCCTGATGATGGATGAATGAAGTCATAACTGAGAGGTTCTCCTCCCGGGAGAGCCTGCCAAGCCACAGCTTAGGGTTAGGGGTGGGTTAGAAAGGACGCAAGACTCAGGGAAAACCGGAAGGTGAACCTGGGGGTGTAGGAGAAGTTTTAAATCATTTAAAACTCGATTTGTTGTTTAATATGCAGATATATAATACCATAACTTTCCCCTCCTTCGCAAGGAGGGGTGGCCCGGCTACTGCTTTTTGAACCGGACGGGATTTCCTTCCGGGCCGGGGTGGTTATTGCCCTGGAGAGTATTTTAACAGGAATTAAGAACATTTGTCATCTCCATTAAATGCATTTCTTATTTCTTAGAGTATGTATTCAGGCTCCTGAAATACCAAACTGTTTTCATATCGAAGAAGAGTAAGGCCGAAACCCTCAAGAAACCTGTCCCTTATTTTATCTTTTTCAATCCGGATATAATCACCATGAGGCTCTCCTTAACCACCCCGGCCCGGGATCGAATTCCGGCCCGTACAAGACTACTGCCCGGTCCACCCCTCCTTTGAAAGGAGGGGAAAGTTATGAAACTTAGCTCCGTAAATACTGACTTTGTATTGACCTTTCAGATACTGAGCTCAGAACAAAATATGCGTTAGTGCGGTAAAAACCAATTTTGATTTTTTTCACTACTCATATTCAGTGTTTTACAAGATGAAACAGCACTAATTTAGAGAGACGTCACAAGTCAGGAAAAGGGGAGAAGTAAGACTCGGTTTGCAAGGCAAATCATACGCGAAAAAACCCCCTTCGCATCGACGAAGGGGGCAGGATTTTATGTTGAAGTTTTAGAGTGTTTTTCTCTACACCACTCCCATATCCAGCATTGAATTTGCAACCTTCAGGAAACCGGCGATATTGGCACCCTTCACGTAGTCTACCGTCCCGTCCGGCCTTTTTCCGTGTTTCACACACTGGCCATGAATGTTTGTCATTATCTCATGCAGGCGGCTGTCGACCTCCTGGCTGTTCCATCTCATTTTCATGGAGTTCTGGGTCATCTCAAGGCCTGATGTGGCAACGCCTCCGGCGTTTACTGCTTTCCCTGGAGCAAAAAGTACGTTGTTCTTCTGGAATTCCTCGACCGCATCCGGAGTACAGCCCATGTTTGAGACCTCGGCAACCATCTTCACACCGTTGAGGACAAGTAATCTGGCATCCTCGCCGTTAAGCTCATTCTGGGTTGCGCATGGAAGGGCAATATCGACTTTTACTCCCCACGGACGTTTTCCCTCATGGAATTCAACGCCTTCAAAGACATAGGAATACGGCTTCACGATGTCCTGGTTTGATGCTCTGAGCTCCAGAAGGTAATCGATCTTCCTTCCCGAGATGCCTTCAGGATCATATACATAACCGTCGGGTCCGGATATCGTCACCACTTTTGCTCCCAGTTCGGTAGCCTTAAGGGCAGCGCCCCAGGCAACGTTTCCGAATCCGGAGACCGATATGGTTTTGCCTGCAAGAGTCTCATTCCTGGTCTTAAGCATCTCCTGTGCAAAGTATATACCCCCGAAACCGGTAGCTTCCGGCCTTATTAACGAACCGCCCCAGTTGCTGCCTTTACCTGTAAGCACTCCGGTATGATCTCCCTTAAGCTTCTTGTACATTCCGTAGAGGTATCCGATCTCTCTTCCGCCAACACCTATATCACCGGCAGGAACATCAGTTTCTGGTCCGATATACTTCCACAGCTCAAGCATGAAAGACTGGCAGAATCTCATCACCTCGGCATTTGACTTGCCTTTTGGATCAAAGTCGGATCCTCCCTTGCCACCTCCCATAGGAAGTGTTGTAAGGGCATTCTTGAAGATCTGTTCGAATCCGAGAAATTTGAGGATGGAAAGGTTGACGCTCGGGTGGAACCTGAGGCCGCCCTTGTAAGGCCCGATGGCATTGTTGAACTGAACGCGGTAACCGATGTTTACCTTGACGTTCCCTTCATCGTCGACCCACGGAACCTTAAATGTCAGAACACGGTCAGGCTCGACGATGCGTTCAATAATGTTGGCAGATTCAAACTGCGGGTTTTCATTATAAACCTCTTCTATCGACTCAAGAACTTCCCTGACTGCCTGCAAATACTCAACTTCACCGGGATGTTTCTTCTCGAGGTTGTTCATAATTTTATCTACGTTCATAGTATTGGGATTTTAGTGAATGTCTTTGTTTTTAGTTAAAGGCAAGCAAATTTTAACTCTATTTTACTCATTAAAAATGATTTAACTCATGTCGCCACTTTTTCCTCTTATTATGGGCGCAAATGAGCTGAGGGACTTTATTATTGCCGCTTTCTGTGAAGCATTCAGGCCTCCTAAATAAATCGGGGGATATTTTGCCACTCCTTCCCTGATCCTCTGATAGAGGGTCAGGCTCTGGACAAGTCCGAAAAGCTTCTTTTCCGTGGTGAAACCGGAAAAACTTCTTTTGTCAATTTCAACCGAATTCTTGTTGCCGGTAATCAGTCCTGTCGTGTAGTACCTGAAGACAATGTTCTCCCCTTCGTCGGAGTAATAAATATATTGATGATTAAGAAGAGAGGGTACAAAAATGATCATCAGGAACAGGAGAAGGATAATTATCGTCCATGCCAGATCATCCATGCCAAGCAGGGGGAAATGGATCAGTTTGGCAGCATACGCGATGATAAGGTATCCAAGGAACAGGATGATCGAGCTCCGTCTGATAAGCTTCAGGTTAATAACCGATTTTGAGTTTTCCAGGGTCATGTCGGATGGTTTAGGTAAACTTACTTACTATTTTCTTGAAAAGAAATGAGAAGCATCAGCCGGATGTGATTTTAAAAGCTTCCTCCGGGTTTTTGCAATGTTTTTCGAAAGTATATATTCGGGTATTATCATCTTTTCTTTTTGAAGAAATTACTCATCAGGTTTCCGCATTCTCCTGCAAGAAATCCCTTGCTCACAGTAGTTTTGGGGTGAAGAAAACTCCCCTGAAAAAGTGTAAATCCCTTTTTCGGATCATCGGCCCCGTAAACAACTCTTTCCGCCTGACTCCAGCCTATTGCACCGGCACACATTGCGCAAGGTTCAACAGTAACATAAATAGTGCATCCTGTAAGGTATTTCCCTCCGAGCCACGCTGCTGCGGATGTTATGGCCTGCATTTCGGCGTGGGCTGTCGGGTCATTAAGGGTTTCGGTAAGGTTGTGGGCCCGGGCAATTATCATATCGTCGCAAACCACCACTGCACCAACAGGAACCTCCTGTCTTTCAAATGCTTTGCGGGCCTCTTCAAGAGCTGCCCGCATAAAATGCTCATCCCTGTTTTCAGGCATCCTTTGACTAAAATTTTTCTAAATTTAAAAAGAATTAATGAATAAAGACTCTTGCCCTTAACATAATGCTGAACCTGCCTGCTATCATCCGGGATGGCTCAGCTCCCCGCCTTTTGTTGCTTCTGTTTTTCCCCGGCAAAGTCCATATAACAATAAGGTGCAGTTCTCAGGTAAGCCTATTTTTTCTACTTTTGCTGAAATCAAAACAAGATATATGTACAGGACAAACACATGCGGCGAACTGAAGCTTGACGATGCAGGAAAGAGTGTTACACTTTGCGGGTGGGTACAGAAATCGCGGGATCTCGGGGGAATGACATTCGTCGATCTGCGCGACAGATACGGGATAACCCAGCTTCTGTTCAATATGGAGACCAACCGGGAACTGTGCGAGTCGGCACGAAAGCTGGGCCGTGAGTTTGTTATTCAGGCCGAAGGGATAGTGAGGGAGAGAAGCAGTAAGAACCTCAGGATCCCGACGGGGGAGATTGAGATAGAGGTGACTTCTCTCAATATTCTCAACCGTAGCGAGATTCCTCCCTTTACCATAGAGGAAGACACCGACGGCGGAGAAGAGCTCAGGATGAAATACAGGTATCTTGATCTTCGAAGGACCAGTGTCAGGAACAATATACTTCTTCGCCACAGGGTTGCAGGCGAGACCAGAAAGTACCTCGACTCCGCAGGATTCGTTGACGTTGAAACCCCTGTACTCATTAAATCAACTCCTGAGGGTGCCCGCGACTTTGTTGTTCCTTCGAGGATGCATCCCGGAACCTTCTATGCCCTACCACAGTCGCCGCAGACATTGAAACAGCTTCTCATGGTATCGGGTTTTGACAGATATTATCAGATTGTAAAGTGCTTCAGGGATGAAGATCTCAGGGCTGACAGACAGCTGGAGTTTACCCAGATCGACTGCGAAATGTCGTTCGTTGAAAGGGATGACGTGCTTGACACTTTTGAAGGACTGGCAAAGCACCTTTTCCTTAAGATCAAAGGAGTTGAGTTCAGCGAGCCATTTATCAGGATGCCTTACAGTGAGGCGATGGAGAATTACGGAAATGACAAGCCCGACCTTCGTTTCGGGATGAAGATAAAAGAACTTACCCAGATTGTAAAGGGACGCGGATTCGGCGTGTTCGACAGCGCCGAATACGTAGGGGCAATCTGCGCCGCAGGTTGCGGCGATTACTCAAGGAAGCAGACGGATGAACTGACCGAATTCGTCAAACGTCCCCAGATAGGAGCAAAAGGACTGGTCTATGTCAAATACGGAACCGATGGTACACTGAAATCCTCGGCCGACAAGTTCTATTCTCCGGAAGATCTGAAACTCTGGGCCGGCAGGATGGAAGCAGAACCCGGCGATCTTATTCTCATTCTTGCCGGCGAACGCAAAATTACCCTTTCAGCCTTGTCGGAACTGCGTCTCGAGTTGGGCAACAGGCTTAACCTGAGGCCTGCCGACAGGTTCGTTCCTCTATGGGTGGTTGATTTTCCCCTTCTCGAATGGGATGAGGAAAGCTCGCGATTCTTTGCAATGCATCATCCGTTTACCTCCCCGAAACCTGAAGATATCGCACTGATGGAGACTGATCCGGGACGGGTCAGAGCCAATGCATATGACCTTGTTATAAACGGTGTGGAAATAGGCGGAGGTTCAATCAGGATCCACGATGCCGGGATACAAAAGCTTATGTTCAGGGTTCTCGGTTTTACCCCTGAGCAGGCGGAGGAACAGTTTGGCTTCCTTCTGAATGCATTCAGATACGGAGCTCCCCCTCATGGAGGCATAGCCTTTGGCTTCGACCGCTGGGTGGCTATGTTCGCAGGACAGGATTCAATCCGCGACTGTATCGCCTTTCCGAAAAACAACTCCGGACGCGATGTTATGCTTGACACCCCTGCAGCAATATCAGGCGATCAGCTTGATGAACTGAATATCGCGATAAAGAACAGAAAGTAAAACCAGCAGGGTCCTCTATTTGTTCCCTGTTACAAGGTTAATTACGATAACCCCGTTGGCGCCTCTTGAACCATAGATGGATGCCGAAGAGCCCTTCAGCACCTGTATCGACTGTACCATGTAGGGTTGTATCCCGTCGATTGTGTTTACCGTTACGCCATCAACCACGAAAAGAGGTTCAGTGCTGAGAGTGAGTGATGATGCTCCCTGGATCTTAATGCTGTTTCCTGAGACCTGAACACCGGGAACCTCACCCCTTATCATGTCATAAATATTTTTATAGGAAGCATACTTGGGATTCGTGCCGTCAATCTTGCTGACACTGCTTGTCATGTTCCTTTTCTTGACCTTCCCGTAACCAATATCGACCACATCATCTCCGGGATCGGGAACAGCGCTGACCTGGTCAGGCACGGATCCTTCAAACTGGAAGTTTATTCTGGTCCTTCCGTTTATTTCCTCCTCAAGGATCCCGCTTGTCTGCGTAAGGATGCCGATTTTTTTTGCATCTGATTTAACCTTTATCTTATAATAGCCTTTGCCGTTTGTAAAATGGGAACTCTGCTGCCCGTCGATTGTTACTATGGCATTCGCTACTGATGCCTGTGTTCCGTCGGTCACATATCCTGTTATTGTAATTTTCTTCCCGGCTTTCTGTGCCTCGGTTACCGTGAAAGGTATCAGGGCAAGAATCAATAAGAAAAATATCCTGGTCTTCATTTTGTGGGTGTGTATTTAAAAATTTCATGCAAGTTATAAGTACTTGAGAGAAGAAACAATTAATAAATGTTAAATGTTTTCATTTGTCGTTTCCCTTCAGAAGGTTGATCACTATAACACCGTTTGAACCTCTTACTCCATATATCGC
This sequence comes from Bacteroidales bacterium, assembly GCA_040772125.1. Classification (GTDB taxonomy): domain Bacteria; phylum Bacteroidota; class Bacteroidia; order Bacteroidales; family VadinHA17; genus LD21. The sequence goes on along the minus strand of JAXGYS010000003.1, from coordinate 3,054,509 downwards.
TGCAGATGATCCTTTAAGTACCTGGATCGTTTTTATCATCTGCGGCTGTATATTGTCAATGGTATTTACAGGCACTCCGTCCACCACAATTAAGGGTTCGTTGCCGGCATTTATCGATGTGGCTGCCCGGATCCTGATGCTGTTGCCTGATACCATCACTCCCGGGACCTCATTTTTTATCATATCGTAGATGTTGCTGTACGATGCATATTTCGACTGTGTGCCGTCAATCACATCTACAGGGGAGGTAAGGGATTTCTTCTTTATCCTGCCTGGTCCCAGGTCAATGACTTCATCACCCGGGTCAGTCTTTCCGGTCACCTGTACCGGCACCGAACCCTCAAACCTGAAATCTATCCTCTCTCTTCCGTTTATGGGTTCTTCCAGTCTGCCGCTGTTTTGGGTAAGAATACCAATGGTGGTGCTTCCCTTTCTTATCTTTACCTTGTAGAAGCCCCTGTGATCCGTAAGATACCCTGTCCTTTCACCGTCGGCAGTTACCTCTGCATTTGCTACGGGAGCACTTGTCCCGTCCTTCACATATCCTGAAACCGTGATCTTTTTTCCGGATCTCTGGCCGTAGGAGCTGGGAGCCGCAGCTGACAGAAGCAGAAGAATGCAAAAAAGCAGTCTGGTTTTCATTTTATTGTGATACTCATGATGATCCTTCTAATGCAGGTCACCGGTTTTGCATACGTCATTTCCTTATTATTCTGCTCTCTCAGACCGCTTTCCCGATAAGGGTTGCCGATGTGCATCTTTCAACGCGAACGTTAACATATTCTCCCTTCCTGTGCCCTTCTGCCGGAAAGACGACAACCTTGTTCTGGGATGTCCGGCCCGAAAGAAAATCCTGTGACCTTTTTGAAAAATCCTCTGTAAGGACCTCAAAAACCCTGCCAACATCCTGTTTTTTAGATCTTGCGGAGAGGGTATTTTGAACAGATATTATCTCATTTAGTCTTCTTGTCTTGATTTCTTCGGGAACATCGTCGGGATATTTTCTCGCGGCTTTTGTCCCGGGGCGTTCGCTGTATTTGAACATATAGGCAAAATCGTACCCGACCCACTCCATAAGCGACAGTGTATCCTTATGGTCCTCTTCGGTTTCCGTGCAAAAACCGGCAATGATATCGGTCGATATGGCACAACCGGGAATTATTGAGCGGATGGCGCTGATGCGATCCATGTACCATTCCCTTGTATAGTCGCGGTTCATCAGTTTAAGTATCCTGCTGCTTCCGCTCTGGGCCGGCAGATGAATATGCCTGCATATGTTCGGATACCTTGCGATGGTCTTAAGGAGCTCGTCCGATATGTCTTTCGGATGAGAGGTTGAGAACCTCACCCTCAGGGACGGGTCAACAAGGGCAGTCATTTCAAGCAGAGCCGGAAAATCGACCTGACCTGCTTCATCTTTCCAGTTATAAGAATCAACATTCTGTCCGAGAAGGGTCACCTCCCTGTATCCTTTGCTGACAAGATCCCTGACTTCCCTGATTACCGACCCCGGATCGCGGCTTCTTTCAGCGCCTCTTACATAAGGAACCACGCAGTAAGCGCACATGTTATTGCAACCCCTCATTATGGAGACGAACGAGGTAACGCCATTACGGTCCATTCTTACTGGATTGATGTCGGCATAGGTCTCCTCCCTCGAAAGAAGTACATTAACCGCTTTATGACCTGTTTCCGCTTCGGAAATAAGGGAGGGAAGATCCCTGTATGAATCGGGACCTGCTATAAGATCAACAAGATGTTCCTTTTCGAGTATCTGTTCCCTGAGACGTTCGGCCATGCATCCCAGCAAACCTATTGTTGCGTTGTTCTTTCTTTTAAGATGTCCTATCGCCTTAAGCCTTCCCCATATTCTCTGCTCGGCATTATCCCTTATTGAGCATGTGTTTATAAGAATAAGTCCGGCTTCCTTTATTTCGCTGGTGCTCTCAAAGCCATTCTGCGCCAGTATTGACGCCACCACCTCGCTGTCGGCAACATTCATCTGACAGCCGTATGTTTCTATATAAAATTTCTTCTGCATCATTGTTCTTCATTTCTTCGTGCGTCGTGCGTCTGCTTAACCCACCCCTAGCCCCTCCGGGGAGGGGAACCTTTTAGAAACGCCTTCTTCCCTTTGTCTTCCCCTTCCGGTTTTCCTTGCGTCGTGCGTCGTGCGTCCTGCGTCTGCTTAACCCACCCCTAGCCCCTCCGGGGAGGGGAACCATTTAGAAACGCCTTCTTCCCTTTGTCTTCCCCTTCCGGTTTTCCTTGCGTCGTGCGTCGTGCGTCCTGCGTCTGCTTAACCCACCCCTAGCCCCTCCGGGGAGGGGAACCATTTAGAAACGCCTTCTTCCCTTTGTCTTCCCCTTCCGGTTTTCCTTGCGTCGTGCGTCGTGCGTCCTGCGTCTGCTTAACCCACCCCTAGCCCCTCCGGGGAGGGGAACCATTTAGAAACGCCTTCTTCCCTTTGTCTTCCCCTTCCGGTTTTCCTTGCGTCGTGCGTCGTGCGTCCTGCGTCTTTCAATACTCGTCCACAAAAGTATCAACAATGCTTTATGTATTAAAGAAATATTTAATTTTGCATCAGAAATTTTAAATTTCAGGTCTATGTCAGGTCACAATAAATGGTCAACGATAAAGAGGAAAAAGGGTGCCAATGACGCCAAAAGGGGGAAGATCTTCACTAAGATCATAAAGGAGATCATCATTGCAGCAAAGGAAGGTGGCGGTGACCCTGATTCAAATGCGAGGCTGAGGCTCGCGATACAGAATGCCAAGGGGGCAAACATGCCCAAGGATAATATTGAAAGGGCAATAAAGAAAGCTGTTGGCGCAGATGCTGCCAGCTATGTCGATGTTACATTCGAAGGCTACGGTCCCGGCGGAATAGCGATCTTTACCGAATGTCTTACTGATAATAACAACCGTACCGTTGCATCGGTAAGGTCAGCCTTTAACAAGCACGGAGGCAAGCTTGGCACGAATGGTTCGCTGAGTTCCCTTTTCGACAGGAAGGGTATCTTTACAATAAAGCTGGAGGATGTTTCGGCAGAAGACCTTGAACTTGAGCTCATTGATGCCGGCGCACAGGATTTTGAATCCGACGAGGACACTCTTACTATTACCTGTGCGATGGAAGATTTCGGAAGTCTGAACAGGAAGCTCAACGAACTGGGCATTGAACCGGAGGAGGCAGCCCTTAAGAGGATCCCGAACAACACGAAAGCTCTCGATATCGAGTCAGCGAAAAAAGTTCTTAAGTTTGTAGAAACACTTGAGGATGATGATGATATACAGAACGTGTATCATAATCTGGAGATAACCGACGAGCTGGCTGCAGAACTTGGATAATAATTGTAAAATGTTGAGGAACATCCTGATTTTTTTTCTTCTCCTTACTTTCTCCGAAGGACTCACCCAGGCTCAGGGATCGGGCTTTACCTCATCCCTTCTCGAGAGGGAGAGATACGTTCCGGGAGCCGGCGAACTCAGGATAATCCACGACCCTGCCATCGATTCGTTAATTTACAGGTATATTCTTTACAATCAGCGGCTTGATGGCGGCATGGATGGCTTCAGGATCCAGATCTACAGCAGTTCGAACAAGAACGCGAGGGAGGAATCGGCCAAGGCAAGGGCTGAGTTTATGAGCAAGTTCCCTGATATTGTTTCGTATGCAAGCTTTGAGAGGCCCGGCTACTATAAGATCAGGGCCGGAGATTACCGGACCCGTGTCGAGGGCACAAAGTATCTTCTTATGATCCGGAAGGAGTTCCCGGATGCATATCTCGTTCCCGATATTATCAATTTCCCCGATCAGAAAAAGAACTAGACATGAGCGATAATGTCTTACATGAATGCGGCATTGCTTTGTTAAGATTGCGAAAGCCGCCCGAATACTATTTTGAAAAATACGGTACCTGGGACTGGGGCCTTCAGAAGATGTATCTGATGATGGAGAAGCAGCACAACAGGGGGCAGGACGGTGCGGGCCTTGCAGGGATAAAACTGAGGGTAAACCCGGGTAACAGATTCATTTTCCGTCAGAGGTCGAACAAGGCAAATCCGATTAAGGATATTTTCACACTTATCTATGAGGATATATCCAAAATCCGCCAGGCAAACCCGGAAAAGTTCAGCGACCCCGAATTCGTCAGAGCGAATGTTCCCTTTGCCTGCGACGTGTATCTAGGACACCTCCGCTATGGTACCTTCGGGAACTATAATATTGACTATGTTCACCCAGTAAGCCGCGAAAACAACTGGAAATCGCGCAACCTCGTGATGGCTGGTAATTTCAACCTGACAAACGTGGGGGAGATCTTCAATAACCTTCTTGAACTTGGGCAGACACCCGTCGATTTCTCTGATACGGTTACAATACTTGAAAATGTAGGCCACAGGCTCGATGAGGAGAACGAAAGGGTCTTCAGGTTTTTCAAGGATCAGGGATACACCAAAAAAGAGATAACCCCTCTTATTGAGAAGAATATCAATCTGGGAACGGTACTCGGAAAAGCCAGCAGGAACTGGGACGGCGGATATGTGATGGCAGGAATGGTGGGACATGGTGATGCTTTTGTGATGAGAGATCCGGCGGGGATAAGGCCGGCCTTTTATTATATCGATGAAGAAGTTGTTGTGGCAGCTTCGGAAAGACCTGTGATACAGACCATATTCAATGTAAGAACGGATAAGGTTATAGAACTTCCTCCTGCCTCCGCAATGATAGTTAAGGCTTCGGGAGAAACATCAATTGAACAGATAAGGGATTCGGCTCCGCCAAGGAAATGCTCATTTGAAAGAATATATTTCTCACGGGGCACGGACAAGTCGATTTACAGGGAAAGGAAGAGGCTCGGGGAGCTTCTGACCCGCAAGGTTCTGAAATCAGTTGACTACGACACCGAAAATACGGTCTTTTCCTACATCCCCAATACCGCCGAAAGCGCTTTCTACGGCCTTATTAAAGGAGTTGAGGATTACATTAACAAATCGAAGCTCGATGCCATAATAGACAATTACAGTTCCCTTTCGCGCGAGGAGCTTGGCAGGATCATTGGCCTCAGGCCCAGGGTTGAGAAGATAGCCGTAAAAGATGCCAAGCTGAGAACATTCATTACGGAGGATGCCGGAAGGGACGATCTCGTCGGCCATGTGTACGACGTTACCTATGGAGCCATAAGAAGAGGTATCGACAATCTGGTGGTTATTGACGACTCTATTGTAAGAGGGACAACCCTTAAAAAGAGCATCATAAAAATACTCGACCGGCTTGAGCCCAGAAAGATAGTTGTCGTATCATCTTCACCGCAGCTGCGTTACCCCGACTGTTACGGCATAGATATGGCAAAGCTCGGTGATCTTATAGCATTCAGGGCGGCTGTCGGGCTTCTGAAGGATAGCGGAAAGGAAGATATACTTCAAAAAGTGTATGAAGAAGCAAAAACCGAGAATCAGAAACCGGTAAATGAAATAAGGAACCTTGTCAGGGAAATATATAAACCCTTCTGCACCGATATGATATCGGCAAAAATATCCTCGATGCTAAAGTCGGATGATATCAGAGCGGAAGTGGAGATTGTCTTTCAGTCGATAGAAGGGTTGCACGAAGCATGTCCGGGGCATACAGGCGACTGGTATTTCACCGGCGATTATCCCACGCCGGGGGGAAACAAAGTGGCGAACCAGTCGTTCATAAATTATATGGAAGGAAGAAACGAGAGGGCTTACTGATTGTCGTGCGAAAACCAGGTTATCCTGAAGTCATTCTTGTACGAGGCAAGATGCCTGTTTATCTTTTCAACGTAAATATCCCTGAGGGTTATCATTATCCCTGTCTCCTCCACATCGCCGAACTTGTGATTTATAAAGGTCCCGAATGTCCTCATGGTGGGTGATAATCCCATATATGCGTTAATAAGAGGAGGGATGTTCTCATTCAGGTTCCTTACTTCCCTCGAAAGGATCTTGTAATCGTCTCTGTAGCGCCATCCGGTGAATATCTGCTTCATCTCATCGGTGTTAATGTTGAGGTCGGCAGGATCGTAAGGAACAACAAGCCCTTCGGGATCGTCGAAATGTTTTTTCAGGAAATAAAGGATCATATCCCTTGCCCTCTGGTTAAAATGAGGGTACATGGTAACCTTCCCGAAGAGGTACTTCAGATGGTGGTTGTCGAGGATTATTGCGCCTAGTCCGTCCCAGAGGTTGTCGAGTGCGTAAAGGCTCTTCCGTCCCATATTTTTCGACTGGTAGTCGGGGTGGACAAAAGAGCGTCCAAGTTCCATCATGTGTGGGAAGTACTTTCTCAGGAACTTGTCGGAAAACCTGAAGTAGGATGATGAAGCCAGCTTTGACACGTTGCATGTCGTGCACCCTTTCGGCGGGAAATAGAGTCTGTAGCCTCCCACCAGTTCCTGGTGCTCAGGGTCCCAGACAATAAGCTGTTTCTGGGGATCTTCGGGATCGATGTCAAACTCGTCGATGTCGACTTCCTTGCCAGTTCCCCCTCCGGCATGGCGGAATGTTATCTCCCTTATCCTGCCAACCTCCAGCATGAGCAGGGGAGAGCTGTTGTTGTCGAACAGATATACTTCATTGTTCCCGTTGTTTGTCCTGCGCAGAAGCCTCTCGGGTGTCAGCTCTGAAATTATCTGATCTCTTGGCAGGGGATCTGCAACTGGTTTCATCCTGTACTAATTAGTTGAACGGATAGGAAACGGTTTTACTAAAAACGGCGAAAGTTAGAAAAATTTTTGTTTCAGTGTTTTTCAGGACAGTAATGATTTCAGTTCATAGGCCTTATCTTTTACCCAACCTGCCCATTCCTGTGAAGTCCTGCTGCGGTCGAAGGTCTGCCAGGGAATAGCCTTTCCGAAGACAAGATCGATCTTCTTCCCTTTCTGTCTGAACATCTCGTCAACAAGATAGAGCATTTCCAGATTTGCTTTGATCCCCAGAAAATTCCTGATATTCGAAAGGTTGTAGAAGAAATCAGAGTTCCTTCCCGAGAAATAGGCAGGCACTATATCTCTCTTGTATTGTACCGATTTGGAAATAAAGCTTTTATGCCACACTAGGTCTTTGATTATCCCTTTCTTTTTCCTCGAGCATAGTCCGGCCGGATAATACAGTATCTGACCGTCGGAAGCATAAGCCTCCTCTATCTTCCTTGCCGCATCCCTGTCCTGGGCTCCGTGTTTGTTAACCGGAAGAAAGATGCCTGAAAGGTTGCCAATGTTCATCAGAATGTCGTTGACGGGGAATTTCAGACTGTCATAGTGCTTCGACAGCTCGTTTATGAAAACAAGTCCGTCGAGTCCTCCCAGAGGATGGTTTGAAACAAAGATATAACGGCCTGAAGCGGGTAAGTTTTCTTTTCCCGTTACGCTGTAGCTGATATTGTAATGATCAAGCCCCGCCTTTACGAATTCGGCATCACTTAGCCCGCCGTATTTTGCAAGAAATTCATTTAGTTCATCCTGATGGACGATCCTTTTCAGGTACCTGATTACAAAACCCGGAAGTAATTTTGCAGCACCCGGATTTTTGGAAGCAAGCACCTTTTCAACGTCAACCTGCAGGACTGGTTCTTTCATCTGGGTCATGGTTTTGATCGTTACAAAATTACATTAGTATCCGGAAAAATTTCATCTTCTGGAAAATAGTCAATATAAATTGGCCCGTTCATCATGAACTCACCCCCTCAATTACATTCTCTGCGCTTGGGAGAAAGGGAAGCCTGATCTTTGCGAATGCAGCGGGTGAGTTCATGAAAACACAGGGCATATTATTTTATCTTAAATGAAATAAGATTCAAAATTTAGCGAGCAGACAGACAGGTATTTACGTAATAAAATAAGTAATAAATTACGTAATTTATTACTTATTTCCTTTTCGCGTGCGGAGGCATTTTTTCTTAAGAACAAAACATCCTGTCGTTAAGTCTCCCGCTGTGGAGGAACATGTTCTGAGAGCTCCGCTTCCTTGTTTTATCTTCTAAATCCCTCATTTAATGGACATCCCGTAAAAAAGTTATCAACATCACATAAAAAAATGTGGAGTAAAGTGGGGTAAAGTGGATAATTTTTTCATACTTTAGCGTTTTTATAGAACAAAAGGGAGAATGGCCACATTTATCGGTGATTATCCGTGTAAAGTGGATGCCAAGGGGAGGATAATCCTTCCGATGGCATTCAAGAAGCAGATGCCTGCTGCTGCACAGGATCACTTTGTGGTCAGGAAGGATATTTTTGAGAACTGTCTGGTGCTTTATGCCATCGACGACTGGAACAGACAGCTGGAGAAGATCAGAAAGAAAATAAATCCTTACAACCGTGAGCATAACATGTTCCTGAGGAATTTTTTCAAGGGAACAGCCGAGCTTGTGCTCGATAGCAATAATCGTATGCTGATACCAAAAAGACTTCTCGACCTTATCGGGGCGGGGAAGGATGTTGTCCTTGCCGGACAGGACGGCAGGATCGAGATCTGGTCTGCTGCAGTGTATGATACTATCGGGATGCCTGCTGATGACTTTGCAGATCTGGCTGAAAAGCTTATGGGTGGAAGCATTAATGAGCCTTTGGAGTAATGTTTTACCATGTGCCTGCCTTGCTTGATGAGAGTGTCAGGGGACTTAACATCCGTCCTGACGGCATCTATGTTGACGTGACATTCGGCGGGGGAGGCCATTCGTCGGAAATACTGAAAAGGCTGAAGAAGGGAAAGCTGGTGGCCTTCGACCAGGATGAAGATGCAATGAGGAACGTTCCTGACGACAAGAGGCTGATATTCCTTGGCCAGAACTTCAGGTTCCTCAGGAACAACCTTAAGTATCTGGGAATAGAGGCTGTTGACGGGATAATTGCCGACCTCGGAGTATCATTCCATCAGTTTGATGAACCTGAGAGAGGTTTCACCTTCCGGCAGGATGCAGCGCTTGACATGAGGATGAACAGAAAGGGCCCTGTCACTGCTGCCAGCCTGCTTAAAAATCTCGGGGAAGCTGAGCTTGCAAAGCTGTTTTACGATTACGGGGAGCTGCTTAACGCAAGGAGGATTGCAAGGGAACTTGTTACAGCAAGGGCAGAAAAGCCTCTAACACGGGTAAGCGATATTATCGGTGCAATAGGAAAGATCGCTCCCCCGCGCCAGGAGAACAAATTTTATGCAAGAGTATTCCAGGCGCTGAGGATAGCAGTGAATCACGAGATAGACTACCTGAAGGAGATGCTGGAGCAGGCTCTCGAGGTACTCACAAAGGACGGAAGGCTGGTGGTGATAACCTATCACTCGCTCGAAGACAGGGTGGTGAAGAACTTTATGAGGACAGGGAACTTTGAGGGGGAGGAGAAAAAGGATTTCTACGGTAACCTGATAACGCCCTTCAGGATAATAAACAGGAAGGGAACGGTGCCTAACGAAATTGAAATCGAACTTAACAGGCGGGCCAGGAGTGCGAGGCTCCGCATCGCGGAAAAGATATAGCTATGTCAGAGGCCAGGGAAAAAGAAGAAAAAGGGAAGAAAGCGAAGGGTTCAGGCTTTATGAAGGAACTGCTCAGCGGAATCCTTGTCTCCGACAGGATAGTCCTGAAGAACCTTTGGTTCATAATCTTTCTGACTCTTCTGGGTGCTCTCTACATTGCCAACCGCTTCAACGCCGAGAGGATTACACGCGAAACTTCGAGGCTGGGCAGGGAGGTGCGAGACCTTAAGGCTGAATCACTCTCCACCTCGGCTTCTCTGATCTATGTAAGCAGGCAGTCGGAAGTTTACCGTATGGTAAAGGAAAAAGGGATAGGGCTTGAAGAACTTAAATCTCCGCCCTATAAACTGGTTATTGATAAATAGTTGCGCTAATGGCTGTAAGGGAAGAGATAGTGTGGAGAAGTGCCGTGGTCTACTTTATTCTGATCACGGTGGCTATTGCGCTGCTTGTAAAGATACTTGTGCTTCAGTACGTTCAGAGGGGCAAATGGGCTTCGATGAGCGACAGGTATGTTTACAAGACGGCCGAGATGCCTGCCAACAGGGGCGATATACTTGCCCGCGACGGGCGTCTTCTTGCCAGCTCTGTTCCGTACTATTCAATATATATGGATACCCGCAGCAGCGGGATGTCGCAGGCTACATTTTCGAGTGGCATAAACGGCCTCTGCGAAGGTCTCTCGAAATATCTCGGGGTCAGGTCGGCTGAAGGATGGAAATCAGTAATCACGGCAGCACGCAAGCGTGGCGACCGCTATTTCCTTATAAAGAAAAAAGTCGATTATGCAACTCTTGCCAGGCTGAAGGAGTTGCCCATCTTCAGGGAGGGGCAGTTCAGGGGAGGCCTTGTTGCCCAGCCTGAGAACAGAAGGATCCTCCCGCATGATGAACTGGCGGCAAGGACAATAGGATACCTGAGCATGGAGGAGGAGGGAACCCGGGTAGGACTGGAGGGTTCATTCAACAAGGAGCTTGCAGGGAAAAACGGAGTGGTGGTGAAGCAACGTCTTACGGGAGGCGACTGGATAACCGTAAATGAAGGCGAGAGTGTTGAAGCAAGCGATGGCAATGATATTGTGACCACTCTCGACGTCGATCTTCAGGATGTTGCGGCCAGCGCCCTGGAGAACCAGCTCAGAAGACACAATGCACATCACGGTTGCGCAATACTGATGGAGGTGGCCACAGGCGACATACGCGCTATTGCCAACCTCGAACAGAGTGGTGACGGAACATACCACGAAACCTACAACTACGCGATAGGTGAAAGCACCGAACCCGGATCAACATTCAAACTTCCTGTAATAATGGCGGCCCTTGAGGATGGTGTTGTAGATACGGGTGATATTATTGATACGGGCAACGGCACAGTGAAGTTCTATAATAAGATCATAAGGGATACAAAGGAGGGAGGTTACGGAAAGATAAGTGTAAAGGAGGTTTTCGAAAAATCCTCCAATGTCGGGACCTCTATCATAATCAATGAACATTATAAGGACAAGCCGAAGAAATTCGTAAACCGTCTTTACGAGATGAGGCTTAACCAGCAGCTCGATCTTCAGATAAAGGGCGAGGGCAAACCCCTCATAAGGGATCCTGGCGACAAGCTCTGGTCGGGGCTTTCCCTTCCGATGATGTCGCACGGATATGAGGTCCAGATGACACCGCTGCAGATTCTCACTTTCTATAATGCCGTTGCAAACGACGGAAAGATGATGCGCCCGAGGTTCGTCACGGAGGTAAGGCGTAACGGACAGGTCATAAAGAGTTTCGGAACGGAGGTTCTCGACAATTCAATAGCATCGAGGTCGACAATTAAAAAGGTGAAGGCAATGATGGAAGGTGTCGTTGAGCATGGCACAGCCACCAACCTCCGGAATGCCGACTATAAGATAGCAGGCAAGACAGGTACCGCACAGATAGCCCGCGACAAGCACGGGTACAGAACAGGGTCAAGGATGTCGTACCAGGCTTCATTTGTTGGTTATTTCCCTGCCGGAAATCCACTTTACTCCTGTATAGTGGTGGTAAATGCCCCGTCGAACGGAGTGTACTACGGGAACATTGTTGCAGGTTCGGTATTCAGGGAGATCTCCGACAAAGTGTACGCGACCACCTTCTACAGGGAATACAGGGCTGAAAACAGGGATGAGGTTAAGAAGTCGGCTCCTGAGGCGGGCAACGGTTACCGTGAAGATATAAATGAGGTTCTTGGAAGCCTTGATGTCCGTTACAGACGGACTTCAAAGGAGGATTGGGTTGCGACACGGGAGAACGGCGACACAATCCGCCTTGTCGGAGTCAGCCTGAAGGAAGGTCTTGTCCCTGATGTGAGGGGAATGAGTCTCCGCGATGCTGTATACCTTCTTGAGAACTCGGGTCTCAAGGTCAGATACAGCGGCAGGGGCAAGGTCCTGAGGCAGTCGCCTGAACATGGGGCAAGGGTCCGCGAGGGCTCTGTTGTTTCACTCGACATGAATATGTAGTACGATATGGCACGGATCAGTGAGCTTATAAGGAAAATACCGGTAACAGCGGCAAGGGGGGAAATGGATCCTGAGATCGATAGTATTGAATTCGACTCAAGGAAGGTGGGGCCCGGTACCCTTTTCGTAGCGGTGAAGGGAACGAAGAGCGATGGGCACGATTTTATCGGCAGTGCCGTTGCAGCCGGTGCCGTAGCGGTAATCTGCAGCAGGATACCTGAGGATGTATCCGGAGATGTCAGATGGATAGTAACCGGCGATCCCGCAGAAGCCCTGGGTATTGTCGCATCGGAGTTCTATGGCAATCCATCCTCTTCGCTGAAACTGACAGGAGTAACAGGTACCAACGGAAAAACCACCACGGCAACCCTTCTCTACAGGATGTTCTCGGAACTGGGTTACAAATGCGGACTATTTTCGACGGTATGCAACTATATAACCGGAAAGGAACTTCCTGCAACTCACACAACACCCGATCCGGTGGTACTTAACAGGACTCTTGCCGAAATGGTTGAAGCCGGCTGCGACTACGCCTTCATGGAGGTGAGTTCGCATGCCGTTGACCAGAAACGGATCGCGGGTCTTGAGTTTGCCGGGGCTGTCTTCACAAACCTCACTCACGACCATCTCGACTATCACCTTACTTTCGGCAACTATCTGAATGCAAAGAAGAAATTTTTCGATTCACTTCGTCCGGGAGCATTTGCCCTGGTAAACGCCGACGACAGGAACGGGAAGATGATGATCCAGAACTGCAGCGCCCGCAAATATACCTTCTCGGTAAAGAGCATGGCAGACTTCCGCTGCAGTGTTATCGAGGAAGATTTCGGAGGGATGCACCTGAGGATACAGGGGCAGGACGTTTGGACAGGCTTTACAGGCGATTTCAATGCATCCAACCTTCTTGCTGTCTATGCAGCCTCTGAGCTCCTCGGAGCCAAAAGAGATGAGATACTCACAGCCCTGAGCAGCATGGGTCCCGTTCCCGGAAGGCTCGAAAAAGTTGCCTCAAAGGGAACTATCTACGGTATAGTCGATTACGCCCACACCCCCGATGCTCTGCTTAATGTGATAAGCACAATAAACAAGATACGGGTTGAGGGGTGCCAGCTCATAACCGTTGTCGGGGCCGGAGGCGACCGCGATCGTACCAAGCGGCCACGGATGGCCCTTATCTCGGCTGAAGGAAGTTCAAAAGTGATCCTTACATCCGATAACCCGCGTACCGAGGATCCCGAGAAGATCCTCGACGATATGGAAGCAGGTATCACACCTGAGCTTAAAAGGAAAGTACTCAGGATAGCCGGCAGACGCGAAGCAATAAAAACAGCTGTCATGCTTGCAGCCGAGGGCGATGTCATTCTTGTAGCCGGAAAGGGCCACGAGACATATCAGGAAATAAACGGAGTCAGACACCATTTCGACGACAGGGAGGAGCTAAAAGCTGCCCTCGATTCAAGATACAATTTATAAAAGATGCTCTATTACCTCTTTACATATCTTGATCAGCTCAATGTTCCGGGAGCCGGGATGTTCAGTTACATTTCGTTCCGTTCGGCAATGGCGGTAATAACTTCCCTCATCATATCACTCCTTATCGGTAAAAGGATAATCAATTATCTCCAGCTGAAACAGGTTGGCGAAGTGGTAAGGGATCTGGGTCTTGAGGGACAGTATCAGAAGAAAGGAACACCTTCGATGGGAGGCATAATAATCCTGGCATCCATAATAGTTCCGGTCCTGCTGTTTGCCAGGCTCGACAACGTCTATGTCATCCTCATGATTCTTGCGACAATATGGCTGGGTTTCATAGGCTTCCTCGACGATTATATTAAAGTCTTTAAAAAGAACAAGGAAGGTCTTGCCGGAAGGTTCAAGATAATGGGTCAGATAATACTTGGACTGATTGTCGGATTAACCCTTTATCTGAGCGATGACGTAATAATAATGGAAAGGGTTTCCGTAAGGGACCTTACCGACGGAGAAAGAGTTGAGCTCCTTGATCCCAGGGAACCGTTCATCCCCGACGGGCAGGTCACCATGGAACGGAAGTCGACAAAGACTACTATTCCCTTTGTTAAGAACAACGAGTTCAACTATTCATGGCTTGTGGCTTTTATTCCTGAGAAGCTGAGGTCTTACTTCACCTGGATTGTTTTTGTTGTCATAGTTATTTTCATAGTCACAGCTGTTTCGAACGGGGCAAACCTAACCGACGGGCTCGACGGGCTTGCTACCGGTACATCGGCGATAATAGGCACTGCTCTCGCGATCCTTGCCTATGTTTCGAGTAACCGTATTTACGCCGATTACCTGGGTATAATGTATATACCTCATTGTGAGGAACTTGTTATATATGCCAGCGCCTTTATCGGAGCCACGATAGGATTTCTCTGGTACAATTCATATCCCGCACAGGTTTTCATGGGGGATACGGGAAGTCTCGCCCTTGGCGGGATTATAGCAGTTTTTGCAATTATTATAAGGAAGGAGCTTCTTATCCCGATACTCTGCGGCATCTTCCTCGTTGAGAATCTGTCTGTTGTACTTCAGGTTTCCCATTTCAAAAGGACAAAAAGAAAATACGGCGCAGGAAGGAGAATATTCCTTATGGCTCCGCTTCATCATCATTATCAGAAAAAAGGATTTCCCGAACCGAAGATAGTTACAAGGTTCTGGATTGTTGGAATAATATTGGCCGTAATAAGTATTGTTACGCTAAAGATCAGGTAGTTATATGAAGAAGATCGTAATACTGGGTGCAGGAGAGAGCGGAGCAGGTGCAGCAATACTTGCCGTGAAAAAAGGTTATGATGTTTTTGTATCTGACAATGGTACTGTAAAACCCGTTTACAGGGAATTACTTGACAGCAATGGAATAAAATGGGAGGAAGGGAAGCACACCGAAGCTGAAATTCTCTCAGCTGACGAGGTGATTAAGAGTCCTGGTCTTCGTGAGGATGTCCCTATAGTATTGAAAGTAAGGGAAAAAGGAATTCCTGTCATTTCTGAGATTGAATTTGCTGGAAGATATGCTGAAGGCATCAAGATCTGTGTAACAGGCAGCAATGGAAAGACAACTGTCACGAACCTCATTTATCATATTCTTAAGAAAGCCGGGAAGAATGCTGCCATGACAGGCAATGTGGGCAGCAGCTTTGCAATGGCCGTTGCAGAAGGAGGCTACGATTACTACGTTATCGAACTGAGCAGTTTCCAGCTCGACGGAATGTTTTCCTTCAGGGCCGATGTTGCGGTTCTGATGAACATTACTCCCGATCATCTCGACAGATACGGTTACGAGTTCCGGAATTACATCGATTCGAAGTTCAGGATCACACAGAACCAGACCGAATCCGATTTCTTCATTTACTGGGCTGATGATCCTGTTATAAAAAATAAGCTGTCAGAAGGAAAGTACGGGATGACCCTCCTTCCTTTTTCAGATATATCCCGGGAGGGTATGGCAGCCTGTATCGAAAACAACGACCTTATAATTGATTACCATACTAAAACCAACCTTATGACCATTCATGACCTGGCATTAAAGGGCCGTCATAACCTTTATAACTCGATGGCTGCTGCCATTGCGGGGAAAGTACTTGCAATCCGGAAAGAGGTGATCAGGGAAAGCCTTGCAGATTTCCAGGGTGTTGAGCACCGCCTGGAACCTGTTATAACCGTATACGGCATAAACTTTATTAATGATTCAAAGGGAACAAATGTTAATTCGACATGGTATGCCCTTGAGTGTATGGAAACAGAAGTGGTTTGGATAGCGGGAGGCATTGACAAGGGGAATGACTATTCCGAACTGTATTCTGTTGTAAAGCAGAAAGTCAGGGCAATTGTCTGCCTTGGAAAGGACAACAAAAAGATAATGGAGGCTTTCAGCGACAAAGTGCCGACTATTGTTGAGACAACGTCAATGGAGGAGGCTGTGAGGTCGGCATATTACCTTGCAAAGAAGGGACAGACGGTACTTCTTTCGCCTGCCTGCGCAAGTTTCGACCTTTTCAGCAATTATGAGGATCGCGGCCGTCAGTTCAAACAGGCGGTAAGAAACCTGTAAAAAGTAAATAAGGATGCAGCAGGGATGGCTGACACGGATGTTTAAAGGCGACAGGGTAATATGGGCCCTGGTTGTTGTTTTCATGATTTATTCACTGCTGGCTGTTTACAGCTCGTCGGTCAGCGTTGCATATCTCAAATACGGAGGCAACACGACCTACTTCCTGAGAAGCCAGTTTTTCATGCTTCTGCTGAGCCTTGGAATAATAATAATCTTCAGTCACCTTCCATACAGGATCTACTATTCCCTTGCAGGGCTTATTCTCCTGTTTTCAGTGATCCTCCTTGTACTCACCTTTCTTATCGGGTCGAGGGTAAATGAGGCAGTGCGCACAATAGAGATCCCCGGTACGGGATTCAGGCTTCAGACATCCGACGTAGCAAAGGTGGCGCTTGTGATCTATCTGGCGAGGGCTCTCTCGAGGTTTAAGGATGAGCTCAGCAACTTCGTTCTGGTAACCAGGTATCTGATGATCCCTGTTGCTGTTGTATGCGCGCTTATCATGCCGGAGAACCTTTCTACCGCACTTATGGTTTTCGCCATCAGCATTACTATAATGTTCATAGGAAGGGTGCCGTTCAGGTTTCTGATGTCGTATGTGGGAATGGCAGTAGTGGGTGTCCTTCTCTATGCCATGGTGCTGAGCATGTTTACCGAGAAGAACAGGGTTGAGGTCTGGAAGAACAGGATCGAGGCCTATTTTTCGGGCGAAGTTGACGAGGATGAGGATTATCAGTCGAACCAGGCAAAAATAGCCATTTCGACGGGAGGACTTTTCGGCAAGGCTCCCGGGAAAAGCACACAACGAAATATGCTTCCCCAGTCAAACTCCGATTTCATTTTTGCCATAATCATTGAGGAGTACGGGTTGCTTTTCGGGGCAATTCCGCTGGTCCTTGCATACATGATTCTTCTGTTCAGGGGAATAACAATAGTGAGGAAATGCGAAACGGCTTTCCCGGCCTATCTGGTTATAGGCCTGATTGTAATGATCGTCATACAGGCTATGCTTAACATGCTGGTAGCCGTAGGGCTTTTCCCTGTCACAGGCCAGACTCTGCCAATGGTAAGCTGGGGAAGGACGTCGGTGCTGGTGATCAGCTTCTCTATAGGGGCTATTCTCAGCGTAAGCAGGGTAATGAATGCCAGGATGAAGAAGGAGGATCTGGCCGAAGAAGAAAAAACAGATGTAGGAGAAAAGATTTATGAACCTGCAGCAACATAAGAAAGTGATAATCAGTGGTGGAGGTACCGGTGGACATATCTTCCCGGCCATTTCCATTGCCAATGCCCTGAAGAGGATCGACAGCGGCATTGATATCCTTTTTGTGGGTGCTGAAGGCAGAATGGAAATGGAGAAGGTCCCGGCCGCAGGCTATCGCATTGTCGGACTTCCTGTTGCGGGAATAAGCAGAAAAAATCCCTTAAGTAATTTCAGGGTCTTCCTCATGCTGTTAAAAAGCCTTCGTCTGGCAAGGAAGACACTGGAGGAATTCAGGCCCGGCGTGGCAGTAGGTGTTGGAGGGTATGCCAGCGGACCAGTGGTACGGCAGGCACAAAAACTCGGTATCCCGGTCCTTATCCAGGAGCAGAACAGCATTCCCGGGGTGACCAATAAGCTTCTTGCTAAGAAAGCTTCGGTAATTTGTGTTGCCTACGACGGGATGGAGAAGTATTTCCCTGCAGAAAAAATAATAAAGACAGGCAACCCTGTAAGGCAGAACCTTAAAAATCTGACTTCTCTCCGGGATGAGGCAGTCTCTTACTTCGGGCTGAGGAATGAATTTCCGGTCGTCCTGGTTCTTGGAGGCTCTCTTGGCGCCGGCAGCATTAATAAATGCCTTTCGGAAAACATAGGATTGATGAACGGCTCAGACTGCCAGTGGCTCTGGCAGACAGGAAAATATTATTACGAAGAAATTGAAAATCTGCTTGGCGGCCGGAAGAAGGATATGATCTCGGTTCAACCCTTTATTGAAAGGATGGACCTGGCATATTCTGCCGCTGATGTTATTATCTCAAGGGCAGGTGCAGGTACGATTTCAGAGCTCTGCCTGGCAGGCAAACCGGTTATCCTTGTTCCGTCGCCGAATGTTGCAGGCGATCACCAGACACGAAATGCCATGGCGCTGGCATCGAAAGACGCAGCAGTGATGCTGAGCGACAAAGCAGCTTCAGGGAGGCTTGTTGAGGAAGCGCTGAAACTTGTTTCCGACAGCGGGAGAAGGCAAAAGCTTTCGAAGAATATCTCGGAGCTCGCTGAACATGATTCCGACATGAGAATTGCAGGAGAGGTGATAAAGTTAATTAGAGGATGATAGATCTGAAGAACATAGAAGGTCTTTATTTCATCGGCATAGGCGGTATAGGCATGAGTGCCCTTGCTTTGTATTTCATGTACGGCGGCTACAACGTGGCAGGTTATGACAGAACCAGTTCGCCCGTTACAGGAATGCTTTCAGGCAATGGCTGCGAAATCAGTTTTACCGACAATGCCGGAACAATACCTCCTTTCTTCAGGGATCCCCTGACAAGGGAAAAGATCCTGATAATCTACACACCTGCAATACCCGCGGAGAACAGGATAATATCATTCTTCAGGAGCGGAGGATACAGGCTTTACAAACGATCAGAACTTCTCGGCGAGATATCTTCGCATACAGAAACACTGGCAATAGCAGGGACTCACGGTAAAACCACAGTCTCGACAATGACAGCCCACATCCTGAGGCAGTCGCATGTCGGTTGCTCGGCTTTCCTGGGAGGAATTTCAAAGAACTACAATACAAACCTTCTGGTTGGCGAGGGCAAATACACCGTCATGGAAGCGGATGAGTTCGACCGCTCGTTCCATCGCCTGACGCCTGCCATGGCTGTTGTAACGTCGGCCGATGCTGACCATCTTGATATTTATGGCGACCATCGGGAGATGATAAAGGCTTACGATGAATTCTGTATGAAGATAAAACCCGGCGGCAGGTTATTCCTCAATTCCGCTGTAAAGAATGTCATTACTGTGCCGGGACATGTTACCTCATTCACCTATGGCTCTGCCAAAAACGCTGACTATCGTTACTCGGATGTAAGGCATCTCAGGGAATATTACACATTCGATCTTCATTCGCCGGAGATGAAAATTCATAAGATCGATTTTCCGTTTCCGGGGATAATAAATATAGAGAATCTTACCGCTGCCATTGCCATGGCAATAAACTGCGGGGTCAGTGAGGATGAAATAAGAAAGGCGGCCTTGCTTTTTCAGGGAGTCAGGCGCCGGTTCGATATAAGGATAAACAGGCCCGGGCTTGTTTACATCGACGATTATGCTCATCATCCCGAGGAGATAAGAGCATTTATCCTGTCGGTAAAGGAGTATTTCAGGGGAAGGAAGATTACAGGGATCTTCCAGCCTCATCTCTACTCAAGGACCCGCGACCACGCCGAAGGCTTTGCGCGTATCCTTGATCAGCTCGACAGGACGATCCTTCTTCCGGTTTATCCGGCAAGGGAAAAGCCGATACCCGGTGTAAGCTCGGAGCTGATATACGAAATGATGAAATCGCCGTCGAAGTCGATGATGAGAATGGAAGACATACCGTCCGGGCTCGCTGCATCAGAACTGGATATTCTTCTTACCATCGGGGCCGGTGATATAGATACCCTTGTAGAACCTATAGAGGACTTACTTAAAAGACAGAAAGTCTTATGAAGTGGCTTGTCAGGATATTGCTTCTTATTCCTTTGCTGTACCTCGTGGCGGCACCGGTCTGGTATTCGGAGATGCACAGCGCGATGCCATGCAGAAAGGTGGTTGTAACAATAAGTGATTCATCCGATTACCACTTTGTAACTAAGAGAGACATTCAGAACACCATAATAAGGCGGAACGGAAATCCTGTGGGCAAGACTGTTGGCGAAATAAATACTGATGAAATAGAAGAGACCATGTCGCTTTACAGGGAATTAAGGAAAGCCGAAGCCTATGTTACGATCGACGGTACCCTTCATGTTTATGCCGACCAGCGGACACCTGTAATGAGGGTTATGCCGGCCGGCGGAGGTGACTACTATGTCGACAATGAAGGGGTGGTTATACGGAGAAGGAACCTTTACACCCCGCGCCTTCATATCGTGGGAGGGAATATTAACATAAGCCAGAAGATGCTTGACGGTGTCAGTGTTCTCGATACTAGTATAAAAAACACGATACTCAGGGACATCTTCCATCTTGTGGGTTACATAAACAGGGATGATTTCTGGTCGGCTCAGATCGACCAGATCTATGTTGACGGAAACGATGAGATAGATCTTATTCCCAGGGTGGGAAACCACATTATACATCTGGGAAGTGCCGAAAACTTTGAGGATAAGCTCAGGAACCTGGGTGTTTTCTACGACAGGGTCCTCCCGGAAGTTGGCTGGAACAGGTACTCGAGGATAAACCTGGCCTACAAGGACCAGATAGTCTGCAGACGGAGATAAACAGAAAAACCATATATCAGATTATGAACAAAAAGGAACAGTACGTAGCAGCAATCGACATAGGAACCACAAAAATTGTGGCAATTGTCGGAAAGAAGAACGAGAACGGAAAGATTGAAATTCTCGGTCTCAGCAAGGCTCCCTCAAAGGGAGTTAAAAGAGGTGTTGTTCAGAACATCGAGGAGACTGTGAATGCCATCCAGGCAACAGTCGATGATGTGCAGAAACTTTCGGGAGTAAAATTCTCGGAAGTTTTCGTTGGAATTGCCGGGCAGCATATAAAGAGCCTTAAGACAAGAGGGTACATAATGCGTGACTCTTTTGAAGACGAGATAAGGAAGGAGGAGGTTTTCAGGCTAATTGAGGATATGTATAAGATACATGTCGACATAGGAGAAGAGATAATCCATGTAATTCCGCAGATATTCATCATCGACAATGAGACAGGGATAAAAAGCCCTATCGGTATCTGCGGCCGCAGGCTGGAAGCAAATTTCCATATCGTAATAGGTCAGGTTGCAGCTGCAAAGAACATCGAGAAGTGCGTACGCAGGGCAGATCTCAGTGTCAAGGATCTTATTCTTGAACCTCTTGCCTCGGCCGATGCGGTTCTTACCGATGACGAGAAGGAAGCAGGTGTTGTTCTTGTTGATATAGGAGGGGGTACCACCGACCTGGCAGTGTATTACGACAACATCATCAGGCACACTGCAGTGATCCCCTTCGGAGGGAATGTGATCACAAGGGACATCAAGGAAGGCTGTGCAATACTCGACCGCCATGCCGAGCAGCTTAAGATCCAGTATGGTTCGGCCCTGGGTGACATAGCTCCGGAAGACAAGGTGGTATCAATTCCCGGCATAAGCGGAAGGGACCCGAAGGAAATATCTTTCAGGAGCCTGGCCTACATAATCCAGTCGAGAATGGAAGAGATTATCGACATAGTGAATTTTGAGATTCAGAACTCAGGTTATGCCGACAAACTTGCTGCCGGAATGGTTATAACCGGAGGAGGAGCTATGCTGAAGCATCTTCCCCAGCTTATGAAATTCAAGACAGCCATGGATGTAAGGATAGGCTACCCGAACGAGAACCTCTCGGGCAACGGCAGGAACGAGATAAACCAGCCTATGTATGCAACGAGTGTGGGGTTGATCATCAGAGGCTTCGAGCATATCGAAACCTACAAGAAATCATTCAATGCTGCTCCTCGCGAGGAATACGTAAGAACACGGAAGCCTGTTGCCGAAACTGTTGAGAAGGAAATTGTTGACACAGTCAATGATGAGGCTGAAGAAGAAGCAGCTGCAGAAAAGGTTTCCATCACTGAAAAGATAAAACAGATGCTTTCAAAAATGTTCGAGGTTGAGGATCCCCGGATAAACTGATTTCTGATATGGTTTTACTGTTATGCTTTTACTGTTCGTAAACAATTAATAATTACCACAATGACAGACGAGATAATGAGCTTTGATCTTCCCGTCGAGAGATCATCAATAATTAAGGTCATCGGAATTGGTGGTGGGGGTAACAATGCCGTCAATCACATGTTTGAGAGGGGCATTAAGGATGTCAACTTTATTGTATGCAACACCGACCATCAGGCTCTAGCAAAAAGTCAGGTGCCGGTGAGGGTCCAGATAGGGGAGTCGATCACTGAGGGCCGCGGAGCAGGAAGCAGGCCCGAAGTGGGAAGGCAGGCTGCTCTCGAGAATATAAAGGATGTTATGAGTGCGGTATCGGGCAATACCAAAATGGTCTTTCTTACCACCGGTATGGGCGGAGGAACAGGAACAGGAGCTATTCCCGTTATTGCAAAAGCCTGCAGGGATGCCGGTCTTCTGACTATTGCAGTGGTAACAATACCTTTCAAGTCGGAGGGCAAGATAAGGATCAAATATGCCGTCGATGGAATAACCGAGCTTAAGGATCATGTTGATTCTCTTCTTGTTATCAATAATGAAAAACTAAGGGAGATCTATGGAGACCAGGGAGTGTCGACGGCCTTTTCGAAGGCGGACGATATACTTACAGTCGCCGTGAAGGGAATAGCGGAAATAATTACCGTGGCAGGTTATATAAATGTTGATTTTGCCGATGTGGAGACTGTTATGAAGGATTCGGGAGTGGCAATAATGGGAATGGGCCAGGCTTCGGGCCAGGGAAGGGCGCTGAAGGCAATTGAGAATGCTCTGGCATCCCCTCTCCTGAACTCGAACGACATCACCGGGGCGAAAAGCATCCTCATAAACATTTCTTCAGGCAGAGGCGAGAACGAACTGACAATGGATGAACTGGGTGAGATTACCGACTTCATGTACGAAACAGCCTCCGAAGATGCCCTGATCATCAGGGGACTGTCGCAGGACGAAAGTCTGGGCGACAAGATCTGCGTTACTGTTATTGCAACAGGTTTTCCGTCAAACAACATCTTTACACCCTATAAGCGGCCGAAACCAACAAAAGTTGAACTTCTGGCAGTTGCAAGTCCGACCCCTCCCCATATTATTCCTGACAAGGGAGCGGATACCTTTACTGTTCACGAGCGGTCGCAGAGGTCGGTCATTTCGAGCATCGATGACGAAATGCAGGGAGAACTCGATTTCCATTCCATTACCGGTTCTGAACCCCTTGAGATGAAAGAAAGGAAGGCTCAGGCCAGTGATGATGATAAGGAGAAGCGCGATACAACCCTTCAGAAGGTCAAGCACATGCAGAACTTCTTCAGGAAGGAGGGTCTGTCGAACAAGATCATAAAGGAGAATATTGAGACCTTTGAGGATGTTCCTGCCTATATAAGGCGCAATATGCCGATCGAGTCGAAGGAGAAGGAGAATACCAGCAAGGTTTCCAAATTCACTCTTTCATCAGGCGAAAATAACGAACCGGTTTTAAGAGAAAACAATGCCTATCTCAATGATAATGTCGATTAAAAAAGGGATCCTGAAAATCTCTGAGAAATCTCTTCTGCGTTTCCTTCTTCTTACCCCCCGGGGCGAGATGTATTGAAGGATAGATAGCAGAATGTTTCAGTTCAGTGCTGAGGATTTAACTCCTGCCTGTTGCACCCTACAGGCAGGTACGTAATAAAATCCCCCATAATTCCTATATTTGCCGCTGATGAAGCGAATCATAACGATATTGATTTTCCTTGGCCTTTCAACTGTCGTGTTTTCACAGCAGCCCGACAGTGTAAAGACTAAAATCATCAGGCAATGGAGCCTTTCAAAAGATTTTACCGAAGAGGTGGAACTTCCCTTCGATACACTCTTTTCACTCTTTAACCGTTACAGGCTCACAGACAGGTACTCTTCCCTCAACGCAACACCCGGGAGTTACGGACTGCCTTTCTACCAGCTTAACTTTTTCGACAGGATAACTGATCCCGACAAATACCTTCTCAGTTCTTTCTATCCGCTTGCCTGGCAGCCTGACCGTTACATTTTCATGAATACCCAGGTTCCCTTTACCGAACTGGTGTGGACTTTCGGAGCTCCCCGTCAGACGGCCGAACAGACCTTCAGGATAAGACACTCGCAGAACGTGAACAGGTTGCTGAATTTCGGACTTGTCTATGATATTGTGTATAATCTGGGGCAATACAATTATCAGAGGTCGTCCGACAAGAATTTCACTTTTTATGGTTCCTACGCGGGCGACCGGTACAAGGCTTACATGGCTTTCGGTCTGAATAATTTCAGAACTGGAGAAAACGGGGGAATCGCCGATGCAGCACAGCTTGACGATCTCGATACAAGGGATGTTGCCGTAAACCTGGGAGGCCTTAGCAAAGCAGAGAGCCTGTTAAAGAACCGCAACTTCATGCTGGTGCAGAAATACCATGTAGGCAAAGGTATTACTGCAGCTGATGACTCAGTTAAGAATGCAGCGCCGGTATCACAGGGCCTTAACGGGACCTTTTCCCATATCCTTGTTTTTGACGGCAACAGACGCACCTATTCAGATAACTTTCCCACATCGGGTTTTTATGACTCGATCTACATCAGCGATAAAAGCACTTTCGACTCACTCTATGCAAGAAGCATAAGTAACACTGTAAGATTCGATTTTTCGACCGGCGAGTCGAGGAAGGTGAGGCTTGGAGGAGGCGTGGGACTCCGCAATGAACTTTTAAAATACAGTCAGATTGTTCCGACTCATGATACACTCCTCTCAGATACCCTTTCATGGAACAGGCACAACAATGTTATTGTCGGACGTCTTTTCAATAACATAGGCGACAAATTCCGCTGGACGGCCACCGGGGATCTTTATCTGACGGGTTACAGGGCAGGCGACTTCAATCTCAACGGAATTATCAGCAAATCATTTGCATGGAAGAAAGGGACCGCCACCTGGAACATTACAGGAAATGCTGCAATGAGGAAGCCTTCATTCTGGATTGAGCAATGGGGAAGCAACCATTTCGAATGGAAGAACGATCCTGCCAGGGAATTCAGGATTGACCTCGGAACCAGCTTCCTCTATCCTGCACGCAATGCCGAACTGAGGCTGAACTATGCGGTAATGGATAATTACACCGATTTCGATACTCTGGCCCTGCCATCGCAGCATACCGGAGGATTATCCGTTGCATCGCTTTTCATAAGGAAGGACCTCAGGGCCTGGAAACTGCATCTTACGGCAGATGTTCTTATACAGAAAAGCAGTAACAGCGATATACTGGACCTCCCTCTTGTCGCCACCAGGACCAGCGGGTATTTTGACCACCAATTCAACTTCACCAGGACCAACGGTCAGCTTAACATGCAGCTGGGCGCTGAAGTTACCTATCATACCCTTTATCATCCTTATTCTTATATGCCTGCAACGGGAAGGTTCCACAGACAGGATAAGGCGACAATCGGAAATTACCCGTTTATGAATGTTTTCCTCAATCTCAAACTGAGGAGGACAAGGATATTCCTTATGGTTGATCACGTGAACTCTGGACTGATGGGCTATGACTATTACATGATCCCTCATTATCCCATGAATGTCAGGATGTTTCGTTACGGCCTGGCATGGACTTTCTATGATTAAAAATTTTTATATCTTTGCGCACTCCTGACGGGAGCTTTGTTTAACTAACATGTGTCTTTTGAACAGAAGCGTTTTTTTTCTTTTCCTGCTTGCCGGTCTTTTGCTCTTCTCCTGTACCGGCTACCGTGGCGGGATTATCAAAAAGGATATTGTGGCTTTCGACCTCGACTCAATAAGATCAAGGGGAAAGCTTGTTGTTGTAAGTGATTTCAATTCGACAAATTATTTTCTCTACAAGGGCGAACCCATGGGCTTTCATTATGAATTGCTGGAAGCCTTCTCGGACCATATCGGCATCGACCTTGAACTTGTTTCTGAGAATGATCTTGAGAATGCTTTTGACATGCTCAACAGTGGAAGGTGTGATATTCTAGCAATAGGCCTTACCGTAACACCTCAGAGAATTTCATCTTTACAGTTCACAGAGCCTCTCGACAGTACCCGCCAGGTGCTTGTTCAGAGGAAGGCTGGAAGAAATTCCGGTCTGCCGTCTTCAGAAGCAGATGGAGCGCTTGCGAAGACAATCGGAGAACTTTACAGGAAAACTGTCTTTGTCCAGAAGGGTTCGGTCCATGCTGAATGGCTTTATTCTGTAAGGGAGGAGACTGGTACAGACTTCCATATTGCAGAGGTTCCCTTCGATGCTGAAGCACTTATTGAGCTTGTAAGCAAGGGCGAAATTGACTACGCGGTATGTGACGAACATGTTGCTGCAGTGAATTCCGGATATTACCCGGGAATAGATATCCGTACCATTCTCAGCAGCCATCAGAAACTGGCCTGGGCTGTGAGAAAATCCGGATCGGAAAAACTGAAGGAGGAACTTGACCGGTGGATAATCAGTTATAAAAAGACAAGTACCTATGCCATTCTGTATTCAAAATATTTCAGAAATCCCGGAAGCAGGTCAATATTTTCGAGTGACTATTATTCCCTGGGAACAGGAAGAGTCTCACCATGGGATGACCTTATAAAGGAATACAGCGCAGTAATAAAATGGGACTGGCGTCTTCTGGCTTCACTTATGTATCAGGAATCGAGGTTCATCCCTGATGTGGTTTCATCTGCCGGAGCATACGGTCTGATGCAGATAATGCCCGAGACAGGAAAGAATTTTGGCATTGACATAAAATCCTCACCGGTGAACAACATCAGGGCAGGAATAAAATATATAAACTGGCTTCATGAGATCTTTGACAAGAGGATCCCTGACCCTCAGGAGAGAATGAAGTTTATTCTGGCTTCGTATAATGCCGGTCCGGGTCATGTTCTCGACGCGATGAAACTTGCCGAAAAACATGGACAGGATCCCCTGAAGTGGAATGATAACGTGGCTGTATGGATTCAGAAGAAGTCGGATCCCCGTTATTACAGGGATGAGGTGGTAAGGAACGGCTATTTCACAGGAAAAGAGTCGGTTGCATTTGTTACAGAAGTTCTTGGCAGGTACGAGCATTACAAGAACATAGTCGGGAACTGAGGCTGCATGCACCTGCCTGCCGGAATTTCCCGGACGGACTGCTGGTCTGGTAAAATTGCAAGGGTATCCGCTGCTATACAACAAATCTGAAGGAATTCAATACCTTCAGATAAAAACAGCTTATTCGTATTTTATAGCCTTTACGGGAGTTATCCTGCTGATAAGCTGCGAGGGGATAAGCAGCATCAGTACTATTGCAGCCATGGTGCCGGCATTAAGGAGAAGAACGTGTGAAAGCTCTAGGTTTATCGGGACTGTCTTAATATAGTACGATGCAGGGTCGAGCGAAATAATACCGGTTTTAAGCTGAAGGAGTGCAAGTCCTATTCCGAAGAGGTTGCCCCACAAAAGACCTTTTGAGATAAGGTACGCAGCCTGATAAAGAAACATTTTCCGGATAGTCCTGTTCTCTGCCCCGAGCGCCTTGAATATCCCAATCATGTTTGTCTTTTCCAGTATCAGAATAAGGAGGCCTGAGATCATGTTGAAGCCTGCCACAAGAAGCATAAGGACTATAATAATAAGCACATTCATGTCCTGAAAATTCAGCCAGTCGAATATCTGAGGGTATCTCATCCTGATATTTGTAACCTTCACCTGGTTTTCGCCCTCAACAAGCTTGTAGCCCACTGCGTCCCTGACGGCCATGTGCATCTGGTCGAGCTTGTCGAAATCATCAATGAAAATCTCAAATCCGCTTACCTGATTGTCACTCCAGCCGTTAAGCCTTTTTATATGTCCGATGTCGCAAAAGACGTACATCTTGTCGAATTCCTCCAGGCTTGTTTCATAGATTCCGCTTATTGTGAACCTGCGGCTTCTTGGAGGCTCCTGGACAAAGTACATTGCAAAAGAATCGCCTGTCTTCAGCATCAGCATATCGGATATCCTTCTCGAAATGATCACGCTGTTGGTACGGCCGGTGTCGGTAACCGTGAAGGTGCTTCCCTCTACAATATTGCTGCGGAAGAAATCCCAGTCGAAATCGCTTCCAATTCCCTTCAGGACAACTCCCTGGATGGCATCGCTGGTTTTTATTATTCCGGCTTTGGTAGCGAATACCTGAACATGTTTTATTCCAGGCATGTTTTTAATTACAGGGATAAACTTCTGCGTATCGCTTATGGGAATTGTTTCGAGAGAATAGTTCGAGTCGAAGTTCATTATCTGAATATTCGATCCGAAACCTACAATTTTGTCCCTTATCTGTTGTTTGAAACCTGTCAGGACAGCCACCGCTATTATCATGACAGCCAGCCCCATTGCAAT
The DNA here is from genome assembly GCA_040772125.1 of Bacteroidales bacterium. Classification (GTDB taxonomy): domain Bacteria; phylum Bacteroidota; class Bacteroidia; order Bacteroidales; family VadinHA17; genus LD21. The sequence continues at coordinate 3,026,183 of JAXGYS010000003.1, read as the reverse complement.
TCCTGTCACGGCAATTACGTTAATCGGCCTTGAAAAGGACGTCCCTTCACGCCTTCCCCTGATAAGCCGTTGTGCTATGAAATAGGGCAGGTTCATTCTGAAAAAATCTGGTTAAAAGTAGTAAATTCCGGTTGAAATCATTGCGTTGTTGGCTCAATGGACCTTAATATGAAGTATCATATTATTTTTTACCATCACTTCCTGTTTAACTATACAGACATAATGCAGTATCTGGTCAGTGCTGCAGGCATGAAAAATTGGCAGCGAAATCTGAATTATCCTTTTCATAATAAATCAATAATTTCCGAAGAATAATTCTAGATTTACCATTATAAAATCTCAATATGAAAAAACTTGTCTTTCAAGTCTGTCTCACGGTCCTTATCCTGTTTCAGGCCGGATGCACTGAGACTGCGGAAACGGTTATTCCCGGAGCCTGGCGCACCGATCAGTACACAGACCTTATAAAAGGCCGTTCGGTTGCCATAGTAGCGAATCAGACCTCCATGGTTGGTTCGGCGCATCTTGTCGACACCCTTCTTTCGCTCGGGATTAATATCAGCGCCATTTTTGCCCCTGAGCATGGATTCAGGGACCTCGCCGATGCGGGTGATCTGATCCTTGACGGAAAGGATCCGGAGACGGGCCTTCCCATTCTCAGCCTTTACGGGTCACATCAGAAACCCACCCCTGAGGATCTTGAAGGGATAGATGTGGTGTTGTTTGATATTCAGGATGTGGGAACGCGGTTTTACACATACATTTCGACCCTGCATTATCTTCTTGAAGCATGTGCCGAAAACGATGTCGACTGCATTGTTCTCGACAGGCCCAATCCGAATGGCTTTTATGTCGACGGCAACATCGGCGACACGGCTTACAGGTCATTTGTTGCCATGGACCCTGTTCCCGTGGTACACGGAATGACACCGGGTGAATATGCACTTATGCTTAACGGAGAGGCATGGCTGAAGAATGGGGTTAAATGCGATCTTACTGTTATAGCCTGCGACAACTACACGCATTCAACATATTATGAGCTTCCCGTTAAGCCATCGCCAAATCTTCCGAACCAGAATTCAATATACCTGTATCCTTCAACATGCTGGTTTGAAGGCACCAATTTATCACTTGGCCGCGGCACAGCATTCCCTTTTCAGGTTTTCGGGTCCCCTCTTCTTCCCGACAGAGGTTTCAGTTTCACTCCAATGAGCGTTCCCGGGGCAAAAAATCCTCCTCTTCTCGGAGCGCTCTGTTATGGGAAGGATCTGAGAAATGCCCTTACCGACGGTATAGTGCCATCGCCCGGAATAATTCTCGACTGGCTTATAGAGGCTTATAACGATTATCCGGAAAAAGAATCCTTTTTCACTCCTTATTTCGATGTCCTGGCTACAGGTCCGACCCTCAGGGAGCAGATAACAGGCGGGATGAGTCCGGAAGAGATCAGGGAATCGTGGAAGGAGGGACTTGAAGCTTTTGGCAGGATCAGGTCGAAATATCTTTTGTATGAATAGTTACGGCTTTCAGGCTTTGTCGTAATGTTCTTAGCGTGGAGGGGACTTTTTCCCGAAAAGTTTTTCCATCTCTTCCCTGCTCACTGAAGGGATCTGTTTTTTACGAAGTTTTTTCACAACTATCCTTGCTGTTTTGCCGGCTTCTTCTTCGCTGCTGAATGGGATCTCTCCCTCTATGGCTGGAATATATGGCTGGTGAATAAGGGTCCTGCCATCCTTTAGTATATCATAACCCCATCCGTTGCCGTTCCGGAAGAGTTCCACATCATAAGAATGCCCTCTTCTGATGAAGGCTGCGGCTATAACGGCAGCAACAATCAGAAAGAGGGCAAGTACTGTTAAGATCTTTTTATTAGTCTTCGTCATTTGCCTTGGCATCCGGATCAAATGCCCAAAGGTCGTCGTAGTAATATCCCGAGCTTTTTCCGGTAGTGACGTAGCCCCTGCTGCCTATTGCAAACCCTACGGCTCCCTGCCTGGCAGTTCCCTCGAATAACGATTTTTCTGTCCACAGGTCGGTTGATGGGTTATATTCCCATACTTCCACTCCTGTTGTCTGCCCTCCTGTGGCAAGAAATCCTTTCCCGTTCACTGTAAATCCTACCTTGCCGACACCCTTGATTGTTCCGTACTTATCATCGAAGGTTTCATCAGATACGTTGGCTATTGCCCTTTTCTTTGTCCAGGTATCACTTGAAGGATCGTATTCCCAGAGGTCGGTCAGGTATTCGCCGTTGTCGATCCCGCCTGTAATATAACCCTTGTTTCCTATAACGAAACAGGCAGCGTTGCTTCTCTTGCTTCCGCCAATGCTCGATATTTTTTCCCAGGTGTCGGACGAGGGATCATATTCAAAGAAATCTTTGAAATAGTATACACTGTCACCTGTTCCAACATATCCCTTGTTGTTTATTGACATCGCCACTGCGCCTCTCCTTGCCGGGCCTGCAAAATCAGCTTTTCTTGACCAGGAATTTGAAGAAGGATCATATTCATAAAAGTCTTTAAGTCTGTTTTTGCCTTCCCATCCTGTTCCGACATATCCCTTTGAATCAGTACCGAAACCCACTGCCATGCTCCTTGCCACGCCGGGAAAATCGGCTTTCTGAGTCCATGTATTACGTGTGGGATCATATTCCCAGAAATCAGTATGCCACGAATCCCCGTCATAACCTGTTCCGATATATCCCTTTGTGCCTATGGCAAAACCGACAGCATCAGAACGCGGCAAACCATCAAAGTCCGACAGTTCCACCCAGTTGCCCACCAGTTCAACATCCTCGTCACCTTTGCATGAAAACAGCACAGGAACTGCCAGGATGACCATCAGAACCATGATCAGGTTCTTTACCTCTTTGTACGTCATTTTCTGCTATGATTTTATTTATAATTCACACAAAACTATCTGAAGGCCGGCTCAATTAAAAGCTTTGTAGATATATGCCAATAAATTGTAGACGAAACTATCGATTGTGTCGATAAATAATAATTGATAATCACAATTAGCGAATTATAGAGGCACTAATTTCCTGCCAGCTCAGATATCATCAAAAAAAGGCATTACGTCTACAACTTAAGGCTGTTCGTATATTATGCTTTGTTCCCACCCCGTTTTAATATTCTTTTGCATAAACTGAATGCTTGATGAAGGGAATCTGGGAGGGAAGGAAAAGTAATAAAAAATATTCATTTCCAGCATATATTTCTGTTGCTGTTATTTTGTTAACAGCAGCAATCAATGGTTCCTGCACCAGACAGGACGAATTCACGATTGGAAAAGACTTCATTGATTCGCAGACCCGCCTGATGGTAATTGATACCTTCAAGGTTGATCTGTCGACCATTATTCTTGATTCGGTAAGAAGCTCGGCATCCCAGTTGATTCTTGCAGGAAATTACAATGATAATAATTTCGGATCGGTAAAATGTGAATCCTATTTCGATCTGGCTTACGAGACTTTCAGAGATATTGAAGACAGGGCCGTATATGATTCGGCAAAAATCATCCTTCCCTATTCCGGTTTCGTTTATGGTGACACCCTGTCGCCTATGACCCTTCATGCGCACCTTCTGACTGAGAAGATCTCAACCTATAACGATGGTTATCTTTACACAACATCTTCCTTTGATTATGAGGCGGAACCGCGCGGAAGCGTTACTTTTTACCCCTCTCCTGCCACTAAGACCGATAGTGCGGTATTTATTCCGGTAAATGAGCTTGGTGAGGAACTGTTTAACAAGATCAGGGACAAAGATCCGGATGTAACCTCTGAAGAGTGGTTTCTCGACTATCTCAAGGGTTTTATGATAACGCCCGGGTCAGACGTAAATAATGCGGTGATCGGAATTGACGCTGCGGAGGGTAAGGTCGTCCTTAAGATCTATTATCATCTTAGGCTGCAGGATCCGGAAAAGAAAGAGATCACTGTAAAGATGGGACTTTCAAACAAGCAGTTCAATCATATTGACCTCGACCTTTCAGGAACTCTGCTCGACAATATCAAATCTTCAGGAAACAGGAAAAACTCTGCTTTCACCGGTAATATGGCTTTCATGCAGGGGCTTACGGGCCTTATGGCAAAAGTGCAGTTTCCTTCGCTTCAGGACATTTTTCTCAATACCGACTGGAAGATACTTAAGGCAGAGCTGGTTATCGAACCTGTGAAATACAGTTTTGAACAATTCGCCCTTCCTGAAAAGCTGTACATTTACGAAACCGACAGGGTAAACAGGATAAATGCCATACTGAGAGACGAGAACGGCAATTCACTCTCCTCGCTGAAGGACCAGAACAACAGTCCTATGGCGGCTATCTTACAGTATGACGAGATGTACCCCGAGGATACTAAATACACCTTCGACGTGACATCTTACCTGATACGAGAGTTGTCGGGCAAATACTTCGAATACAAGCGCGGTTTGCATATTTCGCTTGATCAGGATTTTTACAGGAAGACTCTCGAAAGGGTTGTCTTCGAGGGAAAAAATCCAAGGGTGAGGCTTAAGCTCTATTATTTAACTTATTGATCCGGAAATGCTGAGGATGGTTAAGACATATTTGCTGCTGCTGGTTTTCCTGCTGTACGGATCTCTTTCCGCAAAGGCTCAAAGCACATCATCGCCCTATTCAGTGTTCGGCCTTGGTGCTCTAGAGAGCAGCAGTGCTGGTCCCTATAAAGCAATGGGAGGTACCGGAATAGGATTCCTGTCGAACAGATCAGTGAATTATATGAATCCTGCTTCATACAGCGGCCTCGATAGTCTTATCACAGTTTTTCAGGTAGGGTTATTCGGAAAATATACAAACTTCTCCACCTCATCCGAGAACCAGTCGCTTATTAATGCAAATCTCAAATATGTCCTTATGGGATTCCGCATCACTCCCTGGCTGGCAACCAGCTTCGGATTTTCGCCATACAGTTCGATAGGATACAACATCAACTCGCAAAGTTACCTTGAAGGCACCAACCTTAGCTACCTGAAGACTTTTACTGGTGAAGGAGGCGTTAATCAGGTCTATCTGGGCGGATCGGTGAAACTTCTGAAAAACCTTGCAGTCGGAGTTAACGCTGCTTATCTCTTCGGCAATGTTACTCACACCGAATCAGCCACCAGTTATTCATACTATCTCGAGGATATAACCTATATCTCGAATTTTGACCTCAATTACGGTCTGAACTATCAGTTCAGGCTTGCGGGGTTCAAAAATAATATCGGATTAATTTACGGCAATGCCAAAACGCTAAGTACAAGGAATACAAGGACAATACAGACTGAAGCTGAAAGCCAGACTCTCAAGAAGAGGATTTACAAGTACAGCATACCCAGGAATTTTGGTGTTGGGCTGGCTGTGAACAAGGAATACTTCAGTGCCGGATTTGATTACGAATGGAGCAACTGGGAGAATGTGACAATTGAGAACTCCATTGTACGCACACGCAATGCAAACAGGTACTCGGTGGGTGTTGAATTTCCCTCCTTTGGTCTGAACAAGGGAACAGGGAAAATGCTTTTTTACAGATTGGGGGGTGAAATACGCGAGTCGTTCATGGTCATAGACAATACCCCGGTTACCTACAGGGCTGTTACCCTTGGAACAGGGATTCCCCTCAAGGGAGTTTTCAGTGTCCTTAACCTTTCACTGGAGCTTGGACAGAACGGTACGACCAGGAATGGTCTGATAAAGGAGAGTTTTGCTGTCTTTCATCTAGATATGTCCTTCCGTGACGTCTGGTTCAGAAAGAAGCTTTACAATTGATCATTACACAAGATTTCTGTTAATCATATCAAAGAATGAGGATCTGTAAGATTCTCCGATTGGTATTCTCTGATTACCGATTACTATACGGCTGTTTTCGATCATTTCTATCTTGCCCACGGAAATAATGTATGATTTGTGCACCCTGTAGAATGAACTGAAAGGGAGCTTTTCCATTATGTTCTTCATGGTTGTTTTAGTCATTATCAGCTTCCCCTCGGTATAGATCTTTACATAATCCTTCAGTCCTTCTATATAAAGGATCTCATCAAGGTCGACTCTTATGGTTGTGTATTCGACCTTTACCATAATGAATCCGTTTGTAATGGAATCCCGATCTTCGATCCTGACCCCTGAGAGAGTTTTTAGCCGTATCAGCTGATAGGCCTTGTTTACTGCTTTTGAGAAACGGTCGAATGCAAAGGGTTTCACAATATAATCGGCAGCGTCAGAATCAAATCCCTCTGAGGCATATTCCCTGAAAGCAGAAATGAAAATGACCATCGGTGGGTTGTAGAGGGTCTTAAGAAACTCGGGTCCTGTGATCTGGGGCATGACAACATCGAGAAAAATAAGGTCTGTCTGGTTGTTGTTCAGGACATGGACAGCATCCTGGGGATTGGTAAAGGTTGCGGTAAGGTTTACCGACGGAATTATTGAGCAGTATTCTCTTATGAGCTTCAGGTATGAAGGATCGTCATCAATCGCTATGCAGTTCAGAACATTATTTCTCATGCTTTTCTCCTTTTATATCCTTCCGGGGTATGCCTTCAGTGCTTCAGACAGCGTTTCCATGGCGTTCCCGAGATCGGTGGTATTCAGCACATAGGCTATGCGGGCTTCGTTTTTGCCAAGTCCGGGTGTTGAATAGAATCCCGAAGCAGGAGCGATCATTACCGTCTGGTTTCTGTGAGAGAAATCCTTCAGCAGCCATGTTGCAAACCGGTCGGCATCGTCCACGGGAAGCGATGCTACTGTGTAAAAGGCCCCCTTCGGTCTTGGGCAGTAGACTCCAGGCATGCTGTTAAGGGCGTCGACCATGAAATTTCTTCTTGCCGTATATTCCCTGTTCACCTCCTGAAAATACTCGGGAGGAGTGTCGATTGAGGCTTCACCGGCAATTTGTCCGAGTCCCGGAGGCGATAATCTTGCCTGTGCGAACCTGAGGGCAGACTGTATTATGTCTCTGTTCCTTGAGATCAATGCTCCTATCCTTATTCCGCATTCGCTGTAGCGTTTTGAAACGGAATCGATCAGAATGGTGTTGTCCTCAATCCCTTCAAGATTCATGGCTGACAGGTGCGAGGCTCCGTCGTAGCAAAACTCGCGGTAGGCTTCATCAGCAAACAGGAAAAGGTTGTTCTTCTTAACTATATCCCTCAGCGCCCTCAGCTCTTCAGGCGAATACAGGTAGCCGGTCGGATTATTTGGATTACATATTATTATTCCCCTTGTCTTTGGAGTTATCTTCTTCTCAATCTCACTTACCGGCGGGAGTGCAAAGTCGTTGGTTATGTATGAAGTAACAGGCACTATCGTTACACCGGCAGCAACGGCAAATCCGTTATAGTTGGCGTAGAAGGGTTCAGGAGTGATTACCTCATCACCCGGGTTGGTACAGGTGAGCAGGGAAAACAAAACAGCTTCAGAACCTCCCGTTGTAACCAGGATATCGGTGTAGTCGACATCGATTCCGATGCCCTTGTAGAAACCTGCCAGTTTTCGTCTGTACGATTCATTCCCTGCCGAGTGACTGTACTCTATTGTTCTGATATCCAGAGCCTTTATGGCATTCTTCGCTACATCCGGTGTGGGGATGTCTGGTTGTCCGATATTCAGATGGTACACCCTGACCCCTTTTCTTTTTGCTTCCTCTGCAAAAGGTACAAGTTTCCGTATTGGCGACGGAGGAATTATTTTGCCTCTTTCTGATACTGATAGCATATAAATACTTATAGGTAAAACCTTTATTTGTTGAGCAAAATTAGGAAAATTCCTGATAGCAAACAGATTATTTAATTTATTCTGTGACTCATCAGAACAGGTACGAAAATTCTCAAGCCGGTTTAGATTAATGCTTTTTACTTATCGTCCCGCGGATATGACATATTTTTATAATTTTGCAGTCGCAACGAACTTACCATAAAATCAGGTATATGATGGAAATTCCTTCAAAATATGAACCTGCAAAAGCTGAAGGCAAGTGGTATGACTACTGGATGAAGCATGGCTTCTTCAAAAGCAAACCCGACGACAGGGAGCCTTACACGATAGTTATCCCGCCCCCAAATGTTACAGGTGTTCTGCATATGGGTCATATGCTGAACAATACCATTCAGGACGTGCTTGTACGGAGGGCAAGGATGCAGGGAAAGAATGCCTGCTGGGTTCCGGGGACCGATCATGCCTCTATTGCTACAGAAGCCAAGGTGGTGGCGAAGCTTAAGTCTGAAGGAATTGAAAAAAAAGATCTTACACGGGAAAAGTTTCTCGAATATGCCTGGGAGTGGACTGATAAGCATGGGGGAATAATCCTGAAGCAGTTAAGAAAGCTTGGAGCTTCGTGCGACTGGGACCGTACTCTCTTTACTATGGACGACAAGAGATACGAATCAGTAATAAAGGTTTTTGTCGATCTGTACAATAAGGGGCTTATATACAGAGGTATAAGAATGGTTAACTGGGATCCGCAGGCTATGACTGCCGTATCGGATGAGGAGGTTATATATACCGAGGAAAAATCGAAACTGTATTATGTGAAGTACAGAATTACCGGAGAGGACGGTCATATAATGATTGCCACAACAAGGCCGGAGACAATTCTTGGAGATACAGCTGTATGTGCCAATCCTGCCGACGAAAGGTATGCGCATCTGAAGGGAAAAAATGTTATTGTTCCGATGGTAAACAGGGAGGTTCCCTTTATTTTTGACGATTATGTGGATATGGAGTTTGGAACAGGATGTCTTAAAATAACTCCGGCCCACGACATTAACGACTATGAGATCGGGTTGAGGCACAAGCTTCCCTCAATTGATGTTTTCAACCCTGACGGAACCATAAGCAGCAGGGCAGGCTTGTTTGAAGGCGCCGACAGGTTCGCAGCCAGGGAACTGGCGGAAAATGAACTAAGGAAGAGCGGAAGTCTCGTGAAGGTGGTTCCATACAATAACAAGATAGGACGGTCGGAAAGGACAAATGCTGTCATCGAGCCGAGACTTTCGGTTCAGTGGTTCCTTAAAATGAAGGATATCTCAAAGCCTGCACTTGATGCTGTGATGAATGGCGACGTTCACCTGCATCCTTCTAAATTCCGCAATTTATACAGGCACTGGATGGAGAATGTGCACGACTGGTGCATAAGCCGTCAGTTGTGGTGGGGACACAGGATCCCCGCCTGGTATTATGACAATGGTGAGTTTGTAGTTGCCGGAAATGTTTCCGAAGCACTTTCGGCCGCAAGGAAGAAAAGCGGAAACCAGTCGCTTTCGGAAGCTGATCTTAAGCAGGATGAAGATGTCCTCGACACATGGTTTTCATCATGGCTCTGGCCTATAACATCATTTGACGGGATCAATGAACCTGACAATGACGACCTTAAATACTATTATCCTACCAACGATCTGATAACAGCACCTGAGATCCTGTTCTTCTGGGTAGCCCGTATGATAATAGCCGGATACGAATACCAGGGTAAAAAGCCTTTCAGCAATGTGTATCTTACCGGACTTGTCAGGGATCAGCAGAGAAGAAAGATGTCGAAGTCGCTTGGCAATTCGCCCGAGCCTCTCGATCTGATTGAGAAATATGGTGCCGACGGGGTCAGAGTAGGAATGATGCTATGTTCTCCGGCCGGTAACGACCTTCTTTATGATGATTCGCTCCCTGAGCAGGGAAGGAACTTTGCAAACAAGATATGGAATGCATTCAGGCTGGTGAAAAGCTGGCATGTGGATGACAGCATACCACAACCGGCCTCTTCAGCATCGGCAGTGAAATGGATCAACGAAGTGCTAAGGAAATCGGTTGCTGAAATAGACTCAGACTTCAGGAAATTCCGGATCTCCGGAGCCCTGATGCACAGCTACAAGCTCTTCTGGGATGATTTCTCGGGATGGTATCTGGAGATAGTAAAACCTGAATACCGGAAGCCTGTCGACAGGATGACATACGAGGCTACTATAGCTGTTTTCGACTCCCTCATGAGGATAATCCACCCTTTCATGCCTTTCATTACCGAAGAGATATGGCAGATGGTCACTCCCAGAAAGGTAGGAGAAAGTATCATGGTCTCACACATGCCTGCGGCCAGAAAATATAACAAAGAGCTGATATCCGGTTTTGAGACCGTGAAGGAAGTTGTCAGTTCTGTCAGGTCTGTGCGCAAGGAAAAGCAGATATTGAACAAGGATAAGATCGCCCTTCTGGTAAGAAGCGATGAAGGTGTGTTTAAAAATGACTTCAGCAGTATAATTATAAAGTTATGCAACCTTTCGGAAGTTAAATACATATCAGAAAAGCCTTCAGGTTGTGCCTCCTTTCTTGTTGGTACTGTGGAGTTCTTTGTCCCTCTTGACGGCAGTTCAATAGATATTGAAGCAGAGCGATCGAGGATTCAGGCTGACATTGATTATTACAGGGGCTTTCTTGATTCGGTAATGAAGAAGCTCAACAACGAAAGGTTTGTCAGCAATGCACCTCCGGCAGTCATCGATATTGAAAGGAAGAAGAAGTCGGATGCCGAGATGAAGATACAATCGCTCGAGGAAACCCTACGGGGTCTGATACTTAAGAAATAAAAACTTGCTTTTTAACAGCCCTTGATCAGCCTGATGGAGAAGAAAGACAGTTTCTTTACTGTGGCGCTTTGCTGCGGTTATCAGAACCTGTTTCTTCTGATGTAGAAGTGTTCCCCTGATTCAACCAGTGTCCATCCTTCATTAAGGATTATCTGCCATCCTTCTCCATATAAATGGTTCTTATCGCTTTTTAATCCTTTTGCTGTGATTCTGAGATTTTTAAAATTATTAGAGACCAGGCAGCCGGTTTTATCGACCGACAGCTTACCCCAGTTGTCTGATACTCTTATTGTATTATAAAGGGTTCCTAGGGTATCAAGATAACTCACATCCTCAGGTTCAAAATCGAACGAAGGGCTTTCGAGTTCAAGGAAGACTACAGGTTTTTCAGTGAACTGGCTCAGTTGTCCCTTGAGCCGGTCCTGAATTCCGCGTATTCTTGATTCTTCTTCCTCCTGTATCTCGGAAATATTGTAATTCATTGATATACTTCCCGCGACATCCCTGCATACCAGAGGGAGTTCGATCTGGTACAATTGCTTTACTATTCTGGCCAGATCGACAGTATCGCTTTTGATTGTGCTGAAGTCATATCCCTTGTTTAACATCAGGGTTGCGTAAAGGGCACCGTGAATTGATCCGTATGAACGTGAGTAGGACTGAAACTGGTACAACCTGTCGAGGTAATCGAAAAGGCTTTTCCTGTACTCCTCCTGGTTTTGGGTTGTTAAAAGGAGATATGTGAATGTTGCAAGTCCCTCATAACTTTCAAACCTGTTGGCTGACGAAGCATGCCGTGGGAAGGTTTCCCGGTTTGATCCCCTGAAGATAAGGGCATCCCTTATTGCAAGACGCTGTTCTTCTCCATCTGAATCAATAGCTTTTCGCAGGGCTTTCCATTCGAGTTTGATCCAGATCCTTGCCTCCCTTTCGTCCATTTCTGTTTCATTGAAATACTCGGGACTGATCCCTGTCTCCTGCTGATACCTGTGGAAAAGCGAATGAATAGCCCTGGTCAGCAGTCTGAATTCATCTTCTTCCAGAGGAAGGGGGGCAACTCCATACAGGGTCCCTCCGAATTCAACAGCAGATATGGTAATGATGTTTTTCCAGGGATAGTCGCCCGTATACACGCCATCCCTGAGTTTCAGGAGGCCTTCCTTGTCAGGTTGATTTGCTGTTATTTTTCGGGTGCTGCGTTCAATGAACATCATGGGTCCGTAAAGATTCTGTCCCCACAAGTTTCCGCCATCCCTGTTACATGTTTCTTCAATTTTGCTGAAATAGTACAGGGCTTTTTCGGGTGTAAAATAAGTCTCTGCAACTTTTTCGCGGCAGCCGGACAGAAGAAGGAGAGCAATAAAAAAGACCCGGATTTTCATTTTTTCATTTTCTCGCCCCAAAATTAAGGAAATTTTTTGCAAGTGAAAGGTTTCCGGGTTTTTTGGGCTAAGCAATGTCAGTTTTTAATTCTGATAAAATATTTATTTTGGCATGCCTGACTTTTAAAACTAAAATTATGATTGACAACGACATTTTCATGAATCCAAACGAGCTTGTCCAGTTTCTGAAAAAACCGGCTGCGGAGTTTACAAGGGGAGATATCATCAGTTTCACGGAAGCAAAGGGTATCAGGATGATCAATTTCAGATATGTTGCCGACGACGGTAAGCTCAAAACACTGAATTTCGTCCCCTCAGGAAGGGATCACCTGGAATCGATACTCACTGCAGGGGAGAGGGTCGACGGGTCAAGCCTCTTTTCATTCATAGAATCAGGATCAAGCGATCTGTATGTTATTCCCCGTTACAGGACGGCTTTTGTAAATCCTTTTACGTCAGTACCCACCCTTGAGGTTATCTGTTCCTTCTACAACAGTGAGGGAAAGCCTCTGGAAAGCTCCCCGGAATATATACTCAGAAAGGCATATTCCCGTTTCAGGGCCAGTACCGGTCTTACGATGAAGGCATTCGGAGAGCTCGAGTACTATATTAAATCGCCGCATTCTTCTTTATACCCTTTTGTCGACCAGAAGGGCTATCATCAGCCAAAGCCCTTTGTAAAGTTTGAGGATCTTCGTATTGAAGCCATGGAGCTTTGCGCCAGGGCCGGCTGCAGGATAAAATACGGACATTCTGAAGTAGGCAGCTTCACGAAAGACGGTGAGGATTTCGAGCAGCATGAGATCGAATTCCTTCCGGTCGGGATTGACGATGCTGTCGACCAGCTTCTCCTTGCCAAGTGGATACTGAGGAACCTGGGTTTCAAATATAATGTTGAGGTGAGTTTTGCCCCAAAAATCACTGTTGGTAAAGCAGGCTCCGGAATGCATGTTCACATGATGCTTGAAAAGGACGGCAGGAACCTGATGGCGGAAAATGGTAAGCTGAGCGATACGGCAAAGAAGATGATCGCAGGTGTTCTTGATCTTTCGAAGGCTCTTACGGCTTTTGGCAATACCATTCCTACTTCATACCTGAGGCTGGTTCCTCACCAGGAAGCTCCGACAAGCATTTGCTGGGGCGACAGGAACAGATCAGTTCTGATCAGGGTACCTCTGGGATGGAACGGAGCCATGGACATGATAAAGGATGCCAATCCATCCGATCAGACTGTGTTCTCGGAGATGCCTTCAAAGCAGACCGTTGAATTAAGATCTCCCGACGGATCTGCGGATATTTATCTTCTTTTTGCCGGTCTCGTTATTGCTGCCGGACATGGACTGACTATGGAGAATGCAGTTGAAAAAGCTGACAGTCTTTATGTAGATTACAACATTTTCAACAGGCATGGCGGGAATAATGGCCGGGAGCTTGAATCGCTGCCGACTTCATGCAGCGAATCGGCCGACTGTCTTCTTTCGCAGCGTTCTGTTTTTGAAAAGGATGGTGTTTTTCCTCATGGAGTTATCGATAATATTGTCAGGAGGCTTAAGTCGTATGATGACAGGGAACTGAGCGAAAAGCTCTTTAACAAAAATGAAGAGATCAGCAGGCTTGTAAAGGAATACCTTCACTGCAGCTGATCTAGAAAGCCTTCAGGCTCATATCGAGGCTTTTAATATGATGGGTGAGAGCTCCTGAGGAGATAAAGTCGACTCCGCATTCCGCGTAGGATCTGATAGTATCGAGGGTTATTCCCCCCGACGATTCGGTCTCAAAGCGGCTGCCAATCATTCTGACGGCTTCTTTTGTGTCTTCGATGCTGAAATTGTCAAGCATTATTCTGTCAACACCTCCTGTCTCAAGAATAATACTTACCTCCCTGAGGTTTCTTGCTTCAATTTCAACCTTCAGCTTCCTGCCTGTCGATGTCAGATATTCCCTCGTTTTACGGATTGCATTTTCAATCCCTCCCGCATAATCGATATGATTATCTTTAAGCATTATCATATCGTAAAGTCCCATTCTGTGATTCATTCCGCCGCCAGTCCTCACTGCTTCCTTTTCGAGGAACCTCATTCCGGGAGTTGTTTTGCGGGTATCAAGAATTCTTGTCTTCAAACCTTCCAGCCGTTTTACATACTGATGGGTACTGGTCGCTATTCCGCTCATCCTCTGCATTATGTTCAGTACCAGCCGTTCGGCTTTAAGTATTGAATGGACTCTGCCTTTTACATGAAAGACAATATCACCGGGTTTTATTTCCGAGCCGTCGTCAATAAACATATCTGACTCAAGGCCGGGATCGACAATGCTGAATACTTCAGCGGCTACCCTGCTTCCTGACAGGATACCCTGTTCCTTGACAATAAGCCTGGCTTTTCCTTCTTCGGTTTCAGAGATACATGCAAGAGATGAATGATCCCCATCTCCCACATCCTCCGAGAGGCTGTTTTCTATGAAATCCCTCAGTAACTTATTTTGCAGGGTCTGATTCAATTCTTATCTGGTGGATTAACAGTTCGTCGTTGACTTTTTTAAGGAGGAAGTAAACCCTGAAGCTTCCCTTTTCGGTAACAAGGTTTCCAATGGCATACTGGGCATCATTTCTTGCTCCCTGATGACGAATGGAAAAATCCCTGGTACGGTACTGGCTGAAAAAGTCTTTAAGTATTGTCTCTGCAACAACCTTTTTGTAGAAATCTTCCTTGTCGAGAAGAAGCAGTTCTACAGTAGAATTCATATATTTTGCCAGTTCGGTAGCATTGCCGGCCTTTATTGCGACAGTGATCCCTGCCGGGATTTTGGTTTGCTCCTGAGTTACGGAGGAATATGTTATTAATGAAAAAAACAGAATAAGGGTTGAAATTAAGAATCTCATCGGATTATATTTTTTTGTGCTATCAGGTTCTTTACTCAGCAAATTTAATCAATTTATCTAATGATCGCTTCATTTCGGCATTTGGCCGTTTCACAATGCCCGGGCATGCTATAAATTACTATTTTTGCAATAGCTCAGGCACTTTTCTACATACAAAAGTCGGGCCAATAGTTATGAAGATTGCATTATTGCAGGTAGGAAAAACCTCTGAGAAGTATTTATCTGAGGGCATAAATGTTTATACCGGACGGCTTTCAAGATATCTGCCCTTTGAGATAGTGACAGTTCCGGAAATAAAGAATTCGCGGAATATGCCTGCCGGAGAACAGAAAGAAAAGGAGGGTGAAGGTATTCTCAGGTTGCTTAAGGACGATGACTTTGTTGTAGTACTTGACGAAAAGGGAAAAGAATTTTCAACAATGGAGTTTTCCTCATGGCTGGGGAAGTCATTAATGCTTCAGAAGAAAAGGATCGTTTTTATAGCAGGAGGTCCATGGGGCGTGTCTTCACAGCTTATGTCAAGATCTGATCTGAGCCTGTCGTTGTCGCGGATGACTTTTTCTCATCAGATCGTCAGGCTGCTGTTCCTTGAACAGCTTTACAGAGCCTTCACGATAATAAAAGGAGAACCCTATCATCATGAATAGTCACACCCGGTGTAAGAATGAAAAGGAATAAACTCAAAATAACTCCCCTGATACTAACCATTGTGTTTGTTCTGCTGGCGGTTGTTTCGGAATCGCTCTATCTGGGCGATTTTGTCTTTCGTTACAGAACGGCACGCTTTAACAGGATTTTAAAGGAGAAGGAGAGTATCATGGAAACCTGTATCAGGGGTATGAGTCCTCTTCTTGCCCACAGTGATGACGAGCGTATCCCTGAGAGTGATCTGTTTACTATGGCTGAGGAAAACGGCATCACGATACTTGAATATATGGGGGGGAAACTTGCCTACTGGTCCGATACCGATTTCGATGTTCCCGTCATGATTACTGATACGGTTTTCAATAATCAGTTCATATTTATGCAGAACGGATGGTTCCTTGTCAGGTCTGTTGAAGCTGCGAATGAGAAGATCGTCGGACTGTTAAGGATCAAAAGCGAATATGGTTTCGAGAACGATATAATACGAAACAGTTTCGCACCCGGCTTTGGGATGCCGGAAGGAACCACTTTTTCTACTGACAGGGCGCAGTCTCCTTTCCATGTTTTTGCCTCAGACGGCACCTTCCTCTTCTCCGTCCTCTATCCGGATGAAAAAGGGGACACCTTCTTCATCCTTGTTCCCATGGCACTATGGGTAATAGCATTTATTTTCATTCTGAGCCTTACCTTCAGATTTGCCTGCAGGCTTGCCGGAAAGCAGCTTAGGGGTCAGGGTCTTATTGCTTCATTTCTTGTCTTTCTTGCATTATATCTTGTCATCCTTGTTGCCCGGAGACCGGCAGTCTTTTTCCAGACGGATCTCTTCCTTCCATACACCTACAGGATGAATGACTTTATTCCGACTCTCGGGCATCTTCTGGCATTAAGTATACTTGTGGCGGTATACTCATACCTACTGTATAGAATTGTAAGGGTCTCTCCTGAGTCAGGAAACAGGTTAAAGCCTGTTTATCCCTTCCTTATCCTTCTTCTGGTCCCTGCCGCACTGCTTATTGGCCTTCACAATAACATGTTCAGCCACCTTGTCTTTAATTCGAATGCCAGCTTTGACGCATATAAGGTCCTTGATCTTGATATTGACAGTCTGGCGGGTTTCCTTTCTATCCTCCTTCTGGCTTTCCTGCCCTTTCTTTATATATCGAGGGTCTTTTCTGTCATTAAGGGCATCAGTTTCCCGGTGGTGCTGTTTTCTTCGGTGATCACATCCCTGGTGTTTGTTCCTTTTCTTTTCAGAAACATCCCGATGCTGGCGGCAACCACCATTTTCTATATTGCACTTGCACTCGCTGTTTGGTTCTTCAGTATCAGGAACACGGCTTTCTTTAATAAGAGTGTCGTCTTTTCTCTTATTGCCGGGATGTACTCTCTTTTTCTGATCATGTTGCAATCAGAAAAAAAGGCGGAGGAAAATATAAAGATCCAGCTTGTCACCTATTCCACTGAAAACGATCCGACAGCAGAACATCTGTTACTGGATATGTGGCCGGCTTTAACATCCGACTCCCTTCTGAGAGAGATGATGGATGTGCAGATCTTTGAGAATGATGATTTCAACAACATATCAGATTATCTGCATGATAAATATTTCAATGGTTACTGGGGCAATTTCAATTTGAATTTTTATCTGTGCAGCAGGAATGATTCCATCAGAACAGGCATGAGAAATCTGATTGAGGAGAATTGCTTCAGTTTCTTTGGGATAAAGATCGCTGAAAGCGGTCATCAGTTGACAGGTACTCAGTTCTATTTCATCGACAGTAAGCACGGACGGTCATCCTATCTTGGACAATTGTTCTTTAGTTTTGGGGATGGGAGGATGAATGGCCTTTTCATGGATCTTTACAGCGACATAAAGGTTTTTCAGCCGGGTTATACTGAACTTCTCCTTGACAAGAAATACCACAGTTATTCAAGACTGAGGGAGTATTCCTTTGCCAAATACATTAACGGTGAAATGGTACTGACGACCGGCGATTTTACTTACGACAAGACAGATGCGGTATATATTGACAAAGTGACTGACTTCAGTTTTTTCAGGGCGGACCTTCACCGGCATGCTTTATACAGGAACGGCAATGTAACGGTTATGATCAGCCGTCCGGAAGTCTCGGTTCAGGATATTCTCGTATCCTTTGCTTATATTTTTGCATTCATTCTGATCTTTTCCCATCTGGCATTCTTTATTGTCAGGAAGCCGGTTATGGCGAAACTCACAGGACTGAATTTCAGGCAGAAGATGCAGATCTCCTTCATTGGGATATTACTGGTATCCTTCACAATTGTCGGTACCGTTGTGTCGCTTCTTGCGGTTCAGCAATACAAGGAGAGGCATTATGAAAACATACGTGAGAAGCTCAGCTCCATACAGCTTGAGCTGGAAAACACTATTTCATCAGTAAGGATTCTGACTCCGGGATGGCAGAATGCAAGCTACGGGTCTCTCGAGGAAATGCTTGTAGATCTTTCAAATATTTTCAACACTGATATCAATCTTTTCGACCGCGAAGGTTACCTTATTGCCACATCAAGGCCGGAGATCTTTTACCGGAATCTTACCGGCCGCAGAATGAACAACCTTGCAATCTTAAATCTCACAAACCTTCGAAAGACAGAATATCTTCAAAGCGAAAGGATAGGCAATCTTGAATTTGTTTCGGCCTATGTTCCTTTCCAGAATCAGGCAGGAGAATTCATTGCTTTTCTGAACCTGCCGTATTTCAGGATGCAAAGTGTTCTGGCCCGGGAGATTTCAAACATGATCGTTGCGGTAATAAATTTTACCCTCCTTCTGGTGGTGATAACCATGGCCCTGGCTGTTTTCATAAGCGGGCGGCTTACATCGCCCCTGGCCATGCTCAGCAGCCGTCTTGCATCGGTGGAGCTGGGAAAGAAAAGCGAACATTTATCCTACAAAGGCAATGATGAGGTGGGTGACCTTGTCAGGCAGTACAATATTATGGTTGATGAACTGGAGGAAAGTGCAAGGAAGCTTGCCGATTCAGAGCGTGAATATGCCTGGGGGGAGATGGCCAAGCAGATAGCACATGAGATAAAGAATCCACTCACCCCCATGAAGCTGAATATTCAGCAGCTGTATAAGTCGTGGACCGACAGGGTTCCGGGTTTTGAAAAGGAACTCGAACGGTTTACAAAAAACCAGATCGAATATATCGACAATCTCTCCTCAATTGCCTCAGCCTTCTCGTCTTTTGCGAAAATTCCTGCAGCAAATCCGGTCAGGGTTGATCTTAAGGAACAGGTAAGGAACACCGCCGAGCTTTTCAGGAACAGCGACAATATATCATTCAGGATTTCGTGTCCTGATAATGAGGAAGTTATTATTTATGCAGATAAGGAGCAGATAAACAGCATCTTATCAAATCTTGTCAAAAATGCCATACAGGCTATTGAACCTGGCAGTGAGGGTAATATTGAAATAAGAATGGAAAAGGGGTCTTCGAAGGTAGTGGTTTCGGTATCAGATAATGGAAGCGGCATCCCCGAATCGCTGCGCAACAGGATGTTCACGCCTAATTTCACCACCAAATCATCAGGCACCGGCCTTGGGTTATCAATTGTAAAGCGTTATGCGGAAAATGCCGGGGGAAGAATCTGGTTTGAATCCGAAAGCGGCAAAGGGTCAGTATTTTATGTTGAATTTCCGCTTTACAAAACCGGTAATGGAAAGATAAATAATCAGATAGATGGTTAAAAATCTTTCCTTCTTCCAATTATTCAGCAATTTTTTCGTTTAATACTGATGAAACCCGGTTTCAAATGTTACAGAAATTGCTTAGCCATATAACTAAATCTCTGATTCTCACGTTCTTCGCTTTGGGCTCAGTTTGCCCGGTCCTTTTAGCTCAGGAGGATATCGGAGGAATTATTAACAGTTATGCAAGGGTTACCTCAACAGGTCCGGGTTATGTAACTGTACTTCCAGCCCAGGCATCACAGTTCCTTGCAGACGATTATGTTCTGCTTATTCAGATGCAGGGAGTTGGTATTACTACCGTATCGGGATCTTACGGGATCACTGTTCAGCAGACATTCGGGACACCCGGCGGTTATGAATTCCTTATTGTGGAATCGGTGAATCCGGTGAGCGGCAGGATCGATTTTACCCGGAATGTTTTCATAAATACGTATGATGTTGAATCAAACGTTCAGCTGATAAGAGTTCCCTTTTATAATTCTCCTGTTGTAACCTCCACCCTTACTGCCCAGCCCTGGAACGGAGCTGAGGGAACCGGAGGTGTGCTTGCCCTTATGGCCGGCAGGAAGCTGACACTCGGGGCAGACTTAGATGTTACGGGCACGGGTTTTTCAGGAGCAGCAGGAGTTGATGGTATAGGTGAATGTGTTGCTTCAAACATTGACGCAAATTCACTGGATTCATATCCGCTCAGCTACAATAATGCAGGTCTGAAAGGAGAAGGTGTTGCCATCCACGATGACCTGAAAGCTCTTCTCTATCCCCAGCATGCAAAAGGTCAGGGAAGGAATTTTACCGGAGGCGGAGGTGGCAATGGCTGGTTCTCCGGCGGAGGAGGCGGATCGAACCGCGGAAAAGGAGGTGACGGAGGCCCTGAGAAATTCGTACTGGGTCTTTGCGGCAATGATCGCTATGAGGGCGGTTACGGGGGAATGAACATTGTCGGATCATTCATTGAAGAAGGTATTTTCCTTGGCGGCGGCGGCGGCGCTTCTACACGTGCCTCAGGATCAACGGCCTCACCAGGCGGGAATGGCGGCGGGATCGTAATTATTGTTGCCGACTCGATATATGGAAATAATCATGTAATAAGAACCAACGGTCTCAATGCAGCTAATGCATCAGGAGATGCAGGTGCCGGGGGAGGGGGAGCAGCCGGGTCAGTTGCAATCTCGGTACAGGGATTCAGGGGGCAGCTTAATATCTCGGCAAACGGAGGTAACGGAGGCGTAAATACGGCAGGATTCGGCAACGGAGGAGGAGGAGCCGGAGGCCTGATATGGTTAAGCTCTGCATCAATGCCTTCCTCGGTCCCGGTGGCAACAGTTGCTTATGGTACTATCGCTCCGACAAATCCACAGGAGGGAACCGGTGAGATAAAATTCAACTATGTTCCTGCACTTAACGGTTTTCTTTTTAATACGATTTACTCAGCTGCAACGGGTAACCGTATCGACTCCGTGTGTTCCGACACACAATATGGTCAGCTTCTTGGCAGCCGGCCTGCAGGAGGAACTCCTCCCTATTCATTCCTCTGGCAGTCAAGCACAACTTCGGCAACTTCAGGATTTTCTACGGCAGCTGGAACATATGACCAGCAGCACTATACACCGCCTGCCCTGCTTGCACAGACTACTTGGTTCCGCAGGATTGTAACCGACAGCGAAGGGGATGTAACTGATATCAGTCTTCCTGTAAGACTGATAGTACATCCCTCCATCACTAACAACGTTGTGGGAAATCCGGCCACATTGTGTTACGGTCAGAATGCCCCTTTGCTGAATTCCATTGGCCCGGTTGAGGATGGCAACGGAACATATGAATATCAGTGGGAAACCAGTACCGATAACCTTACCTTTATCTTAGTGGAAGGTAATAATGAAGGATACCTTCATGATGAACCGCTTGTTCAGACAGCCTGGTTCAGAAGGATAGTGACTTCCGGTGCATGCATCGACGCAAGTGCTTCAGTGCGCATCACTGTACTCGACAGTATCCGTAACAATTCAATTATAACTCCTGCTCAGGAAATATGCGAAGGAATGGAGTTCTCTTCCGTTGAGGGCACCTCAGCTTCGGTACTGACGGGAGGGGATAATTTATACAGATACCGGTGGGAGAGCAGCATCGACGGAACAACATGGGAAACTGCCAGCGGAAATACCACAATGGCCGTTTATGATCCCGATGAGTCGGAAGACTTTTTCCCCGGGCAGGCCTACTTCAGGAGGGTAGTTCTTTCAGGAGCCAATGATGTTTGTGTGAATCTGAGCAAACCTGTTTTGCTGACAACTTACCCTGTCATTAAGAACAATCTTATTTCAGCCGACCAGACTGTATGCTCCGGCTCCGTCCCTGCAGGGATTTCGGGCTCAGTACCTCTGGATGGTAACGGAGCTTTCACCTATACATGGCAGGACAGTACAGCGAATCAATCATGGACCGATATACCTGGCTATGTGAATGTCTCAGCAGTCAGTTTCAGCCCGCCTGCACTGACCGATACAACAGGATACAGGCGTATTGTACGTTCCTCTGCCTGCACGGATATAAGCCTGGCGGTGAGGATCGATGTCCACAGGCCCGTTTCCGGCAACGTTGTTTCTCTTCTCACCGAAGGGCTGACGGATACGACGATCTGCAGCGGGCAGACTCCTTTCAGGTTCACAGGGACTACTGCCTCGGGAGGGACAAATGATCCTGACGACATGAGTTACCAGTGGTTGTCATCAACCGACAACACTGTCTGGATTAACATTGACGGAGCCACTGACGGATCGGTCTATCAGCCTTCATCACTGACAGCCACCTCATGGTTCAGGCGCAGGGCGTCGTCAGGACAGTGTTTTTCTGACAGTGAACCTATAAGGATCAATGTACTTCCTTCAATTGCAAATAATATTATTTCAGGAGATCAGACTGTGTGCAGGTCTGACATTCCCGGTCCGCTTGGCCAGGCACCCGGACAGTCTTTGTCGGGGGGCAGCGGCACCTATACCTATCTCTGGGAAGAAAGCACTGGTGAGGATATATGGATTCCGGCTGCTGGCACGAATAACAGGTCTGACGGTACCTACCAGCCACCGGCTCTGACCATACCGACCAGATACCGCCGGCATGTTTCATCAGGAGCTGCGAATTGCTGCACGGGCATTTCAAATGAAATAGAGATCCTTATTGATGCATTGCCTGAAGGATATTCAGCTTTCGCCGGAAGGGACACCTCCATCTATACATTTGACCATATCATTCAGCTTGCTGCTGACCCTCCGCTGGAAGGAGGTTCGGGAAGCTGGTCGCTCGTCGATGGATCAGGAAGTTTCGGCAATATTAATGATCCTGAAACAGTAGTGTCAGGAGTTTCAAAAGGGACAAATACATTCCGCTGGAGGGTAACAAGAGGAGCCTGCTTCAGCGAGGATGATATTGAAGTGAATGTCTACGACCTTTTTATTCCCGAAGGATTCTCACCCAACGATGATCCTCAGGGTTACAATAATACATTCGTTGTCAGGGGACTTGATCTTGAGAATCAGACAGCCGAGCTGAGAATAATAAACGGAGCGGGGAATGAGGTTTACTATACCTCAAACCTTGACGGGAATGAATGGATTGACTGGGATGGCAGGAACGGCAGCGGAAAGGATCTTCCCGAAGGCACGTATTATTATCTTCTGAAGATTACATCTCTTGGCAACGGGCAGGTGTTTAAGAAGAGCGGTTTCATTGTTCTCAAACGGTATTGATCGGAATGGATTTATGAAGATAATATCAAATATCAAAAAATCTTTTTTCCGGAAGACATGGCTGGCTTCACTGACCGTCCTTCTTGCTGGCATACAACTTACAGGGCAGTCTGACGATATGACCAGGATAAATCTTGGTTTCCCTGTCTACAGCCAGTATCTGCAGAACGGTATGGCAATAAACCCGGCCTATACAGGTACCAGGGAAGTCCTCAGCGGATTTATGTCGTACAGGATCCAGTGGATGGGGACGAACGGATCACCCTTATTACAGTCTGTATCACTTCATTCACCCATGAAGAACGACAAGGTTGGCCTTGGTCTGACAGCCCAGTTCCTGAGCTACGGTACCACCAAGTCGACAAGTCTTTATGGCAGTTATGCCTATCACATCCGTTTGAGGGAGGGACGGCTTTCTTTCGGGATGAAGGCAGGAGCAGACCTTTCAAATACTGATTATACCGGACTCCTTCTTAATGATCCCGATGATCCTGTATTCAAAACCAACGATCAAAGTCTGGTCCTTCCTAATGCCGGGGCAGGGGTGTATTATTACACAGACAGGTATTATGCGGGACTTGCAATACCTTCATTCCTCAGCTACAGGCGCTCATCCTCGGGATCGGCAACACCTTATCACAGTTTCAGCCAGTATCAGTTCATTCTTACAGCCGGAGCCCTTATTGACATTTCTCCTGTACTGAAATTCAAACCCTCATTCCTGATTGACTATTCGCTTAACAATACAAAAAAGCTTGCTCAGTTTGACATTAACGGAAACTTCATTATTGGTGATCTGATATGGGCCGGAGCCTCCTACAGGATATCCGAGAAAGTTGCGGTGGGAATAATCCAGGTTCAGATAAACCATCAGCTGATGGCCGGATTTTCATATGACTACCCTATGGGTTCAATGAAATCCTTTTCAAAGGGCTCTACAGAGTTTGTGCTCAGATATGAGTTCAGGTACAAAGTCAGTGCAGCTAATCCAAGATATTTCTGATCTGCATGAAAAGAAATTCTGCCATATTGATTTTCATACTTCTTGTTATCTGTGCATGGGTTGCAGGGCAGGATCCTTCGCCTTACACTATAAGCCGGCTTCCTTTAAACCTTCCGGCAAACAGTGAAATATCACCTGTCCTTTATGAAAAGGGCATATTATTCTGCTCCGACAGGAGGATAAGTGGGGTTACAGACCGCACTTCATTTGACAACAGGCGGCTTTACAATATTTATTTTGCTGAAAGGAAAGATTCAGCAGAATGGAGCAGGCCTGAAATGGTCAGGAGCGAAAGGACTGCCCAGTTCAATGCCGGACCATTGTGTATTGCCTCTGACGGCGTAACGGTATGGTTTACAAGTGAGATAGAAACAGGAGAGGCAGCGCGCAGCAGGAAATTCAGGAACCACTCGGGGATCTTTTCAGCCCGTCTTACAGGGACTGAACTGAGAGACATACAGCCGTTCAGGTATAACAGCCAGGATTATGATATAGCCCAGCCATCTCTCAGCAGTGACGGCAGGTTTCTCTTTTTTGCTTCGGATATGCCAGGGGGTCAGGGTAAATCAGATATATGGTATTGTGAATTTACTAACGGAGAATGGACTCCTCCCGTTAACCCCGGACCAGGGGTAAACTCATCCGAATCGGATAACTTCCCGGTTATTCATTCTTCCGGGCGGCTCTATTTTGCATCCAACCGTCCTGGCGGATCAGGAGGTCTTGATGTTTATGCCACAAGTCTTAATAAAGGAGAGTGGGAAGTACCCGAGAGACTTCCGGAGCCTGTAAACTCAACAGCCGATGATTTTGCCTTCGTGCCTCAGAATAGTCTACAGAAAGGGTATTTCTCATCGAACAGGAGAAGAAATGATGATATTTATGAGTTTACAGCAACCATTATCCGTAAATCTCAGTGTGCCTTTATTGAAATAGATAACTACTGTTATGAATTCGTGGAGGAGAATGCCGTTAAATACGATACAATCCCTTTCAGGTTTGAATGGAGTTTCGGCGACGGGGAGAAGGCAGAGGGCAGGATGGTAGAGCATTGCTATTCAGGCCCGGGCACCTATCTGGTAAGGCTTGATGTTACTAATCTTGTTACCAATGAGGTGAAGCTCAATGAAAAGTCACACATGCTGAAGATTGAAGCGGTGGAACAGCCGTATATTTCATGCCCCGATAATGCTTCTGCAGGGTCTGCAATAAGTTTCAGCGCTGACAGCACCAATCTTCCGGGATGGGAAATTGACAGCTATTACTGGAATTTTGATGACGGGACCTTTGCGATCGGGCCCAATGTTGAAAAAACATTTGCTAAACAGGGCGAATATAATGTCCAGCTTATTGTAACGGCAAAACCCGGACCTGGCGGGATGATAAGGGAAGCCTGTGTTTCGAAAAATATTATTGTTGTTGAAAGGCCATGATATGAAAATTATTATTTTTGAACTCAGATGAAAGTGAATACTGCAATATTTAAGATCATCCTTTTATTCTTTCTTACTGTAACGCCGGCCGGCGTAAATCTCTATGGCCAGGCTGTTCCCGGCAAGGATGAGAACATTCCTTTTCTGGTCACTTTCGGAAAGTTCGGGGAGACATCGTGGGGCGACGATGACTTTAATTCGGTTTGGTTCTTTACAATACCAAAAGATTACAACAGACAGTTTTATATAAAGGTTTTCGATCCGGATTGCGGAGGCGAAAATGATGAAATCCAGGGAGTCTTTGATTCCAGGACCATGTTCTCTGTTTACGGGGGAAAGGGAGTCGATCCGGATAAGAACGTTGAATCGAGGGGAATAAGAAACAGCGACAACTACAAACAGGGAAACCTTCTTGCATCGCGGGTTTTCGGGGTCGATCAGAGATACGACAACAAGTACTATTCTTTTGGACCTTTTAATCCCTCGGAAGGAGATTACAACGAGAAATGGAGAAGCTATATCTTCAAGATAGTCTGTGAAGGCATTTCAGGTGATGACGGTAACCTGTACCGTTACTTTCTCAGTCGAGAGTCTGAGACCGAACTGCCCATTGAAGGAGCTAATGCATTTACCTACGAGTACACATTCAGAATGTGGAACGACACAAAGAGTGTTGCTCATATTTACCCTTTTGTCGATACCGGGATTGTCTCTATAAAGCAGAGGAATTTTGACTGGGATGACGATGGAGTCATTCTTGTTGTATCGACTTACAAGCAGGGGATATCCCTGCCGGTATCAAATGAAAATGACGAGAAAATTTCAGTTATCCCTGTTGAGCAGGCTGAAATAAGCAAATCACTCGACTTTCAGTTTCATAAAAAGAAAGATTATCTCGTCAGGAACAACAATGTGGTAATATCTCTCGAAAACCAGAGGGGAGATGCCCTTCAGTTTTTCAGCTCACCAATTGGTGGCGTCCCGGTTTATCAGCCGGTAATAACCGTTAAAAAGAAACAGAAATAGGTACATCTTTTATGAGGCCCTTTTTAACTAAGATTTATATCATTAGTGCCCTTGTCTGTTTATCCCTCGTTCCGGAGAACGTTATGGGACAGACCTACAGGTTCAGGAATTACTCGGCAGCAGATAATCTGCCCAGTGAGGTAATTTACACCATTGATCAGGACAACAGCGGGTTCCTATGGGTGGGTACCACCG
This sequence comes from Bacteroidales bacterium, assembly GCA_040772125.1. Lineage (GTDB taxonomy): Bacteria > Bacteroidota > Bacteroidia > Bacteroidales > VadinHA17 > LD21. Next base: position 2,999,562 of record JAXGYS010000003.1, on the reverse strand, counting down.
AAGGGATTTCACGTTTTGACGGTTTTGAATTCTTCGGAGTGGAATTTCCGGATTCTTCCTCAGGTCGTTATCCTGCCTCTTCGTTTAAGGATAAGAACGGGACACTGTGGTTCGGTTGCAACGACGGCACTCTTTTTCATACTTCAGGGAATACAATTGAAAAGGTCGATCTGCCATACTCGTCCGGTACAGCAGTAAGTTCGATTATTGAAGGTCCCGGAGGGAATATTTATGTGATCAATCAGCGCCAGCCGGTCTTTAAAATTGACCCTGAAAAGCCCGGCAAAGCAGTTCCGCTTTTTATGGCTTCAGATCAGAACTTTTTCTGTGCTTCCTTCTCAGGCTCAGGAGAGCTTCTTCTTGGTACACAGGAAAATCTGCTGATCTGCAGTGAGAAAGGTGATTCGCTGACAATTGCCGGCACTGTTGACGGATTTGATTACGCCAGGCTGATGAGTATCTACAGGATTGAAAATAGGAATCGCTTTCTTATCGGGACCGACGGTAACGGATTGTTCCTTCTCGATATGAAGGAGGGTACTTATGAACTATCAGGATACAGCGATTACCCCGGACTTGGGAATCTTGAAGTAAATGAACTGATAGGTGACAGGCAGGGAAATATATGGGTTGCAACAAGAGGTAACGGCGCAATCAGAATAAGATTCACAAATGAGTTTGATTCTGTTTCATCGGTCAAGAATCTTGACCGTAATTCAGGTCTTGCAGGAGACAATGTTCTTTCCCTTCACCAGGATACCGGGGATAACATCTGGATTGGCTTCAACGGGAATGGTCTTTCGATGCTTAACAATGATGCATTCGAATTTCATACGCCGGGTGGCGGCGAAAAGCCTGACAACATAATCTTCTCAGGAATTCAGGGAACGAATTATATACTCGGAACACCGGAAGGCTTTTATGTCTACGATCTGGAAGCTGCCAGAACTGTTTCTTTCACACCGCTTACCGCACATACAGGCAGGAAAGAGATAAGTTCTTATTATTCTGACGGAAGCGGCAAAGTCTGGTTCGGAACAAAGGGAGCAGGACTTTTTCTCCGTGAGGCATCAGGCAGGGTGCGCAGTTTTTTCAGTACCGGCGATTCCGGTGCCGATTATATTAATGATATAAAAATAAGCGGGGATAATATATGGCTTGCAACACTTAACGGGGTTCTTGTTCTTTCGGTGCAAACAGGCGAATTGAAGGTTCAGTACAACAGGAATAACGGACTGGCTCATAACAGCATTAACCAGATACTTCCTGACGATGATGGCAACGCTCTTGTGGCTACTGAAAGTGAAAGGCTCTTCACCATTAATCCTGAGTCGGGTATCTCTGACTACGGGGCATCCATGTACGGGCTTCTGCTGAACAAAATTGTCGGTCTGACACGTGACAGCAGAGGGGTTATCTGGGCCGCAACCCATGGGAACGGAGTTTTTGAATGCTACACTGATTCGGTAAATCCGCTAAATACTTCCGACGGGCTTTTATCGAACTATACCTACAGCATCCTTGCCGACAGCAGGGATAATATCTGGATAGGACATGAGAGGGGAATTTCATGTTTTGACAGGGAAAGCGGGATGATCAGGATTTATTCCACCGACTTTGCAAAGGGAGGCTCATGCAATGCCAATGGCTTGTATGAGGCACCCGGAGGGAAAATACTAATCGGGACCACAGAAGGATTGATAGTTTATGACAGGTTGAAGGATCAGGAAAACGATTCAGCTCCTTTCAATAATGTAGTTTCAGTGGTCATTAATGATGTGGTTTATCCATACCAGTCATCGTATTCCCTGCCCTACAAAAAAAGATATAACGTCAGGGTAAATTACACGGGAATTAATTTCAGCAATCCTGAAAAAGTCTTCTACAGCACCTTCCTTGAGAACTATGATGACAGGTGGAGTGAAGCGACCTCATCGAGGCAGGTCACATACAACCTTCGCGACGGCCGTTATCGCTTCAACCTTCTCTCTGTTAATGAAGACGGACTGACCCAGGATAATCCCCTTACATTTGAAATAACCATCCGGCAGCCGGTATGGAGAACGTGGTGGTTCCTTTTACTGATGCTGGGTCTGGCAGCCGGTATAGTCGTCATTATCGTAAGGGAGAGAGAGAAGGCTCAGAAAAAGATTCAGGCTTACCTGGAAACCGAGCTTGAAGCCAGGACAAGAGTTGTTGTACATCAGAAAGCAGAGCTGGAGAAGCAGAACATTGAAATTACCGATAGTATAAACTATGCCAGAAGAATTCAATCGAGCATTCTTCCTGATATCAAGAGGCTTAAGGAGCAGTTCAGCGACGCATTCATAATGCTTTATCCGCGCGACATTGTCAGCGGTGATTTCTACTGGTTTGAGAGGCTTGATGATGACAAGTTCGTCCTTGTTTGCGCCGATTCGACAGGTCACGGCGTTCCCGGAGCCTTTATGTCGATGATAGGATCAACTCTGCTTCAGGATATTGTTTCAAGGCAGAGAATAACCAGACCATCAGAAATCCTCTCAATCCTTGACAAGCAGATATTTTCTACCCTGAACCAGAACCTGGAACTTGGTGTGTCGAACGACGGAATGGATATAGTTGTTTGCGAATTTACACGAGGCAACAGGCATCTCAGATTTGCCTCTGCAATGCGTCCTGTGGTTATTATTACAGGAGGGGAGACACTCTATATCAAAGGCAACAGGTCGTCTGTCGGCGGCCAGTCGGTTACCCAGAAGTATTTTGATGACCAGGAGTATTTCCTTAATGAAGGAGATATGATATACCTTTTTTCAGATGGACTGCCTGATCAGTTTGGCGGGCCGGAGGGCAAGAAAATGAAGGTGGCAAGGTTAAAAACCTTTATGGAGGGGATGGCTCCCCTGCCGGTGAGTGAACAGGAAAAGTCGCTCATAAAGTTCTATGACGACTGGAAGAAAGGCTTTGATCAGGTGGACGATATCCTCTTTATGGGAGTTAAACTTTAAGTCTGAGCTTACTCGTAAACACCTTTAATATCTACAGGGATTACAGGTGTGGATGCGGTATTGCTTATGTTCCCTGCCCTGTCCCTGATACTGAATTCATAGCTGATCGAATCCTCACTGGTATGGAAGAAGTAATACAGGGTTACATTAATATGTCCCTGAAGTATCGTGTTCCGTCCCAACCTTTCCATGTAGGGAATTCTGAATCCGGTTGGCTTGTAAGGGTCATCGGCTGGTGCAAGGGATGGCTCACCGTTTTCGATCCTGTAGAGTGTAAGGAAGAGGTTTATCGAATCAGCCAGTTCATCCTCAGGTCCTGATGGAGGATCAAGACCTATGTCTCCGTCGCCGTCCTCAAAATAAAACCTGAGCTTTCCTGCCTGAAGAGTGTTGCCCAGTATATCCGTTGTATCGAATACTGTGAAACTTGTAAACTCAATCCGCGGCTCTTCCGGTAATGTTTCAAGCTTTCCGCATGAGGATACGGCAAAGACAATTATAGTAAGTGAATATATACAGGTCTTAATTTTCATCTGTACCGGTAAATATATCGTCCTGAGCAAAAACCACACCAAAGTAAGTTATTTTTTTCTGAAAAATATTCTTACGGGTACTCCGGTAAAGTCAAATTTCTCCCTCATCCTGTTTTCGATGAATCTTTTGTAGGGTTCCTTCACATACTGAGGAAAATTGCAGAAGAAAGCAAAGGATGGAGTATAAACGGGAAGCTGGGTGACATACTTTATCTTTATATGCTTTCCCTTAACAGCCGGCGGCGGATTCTGCCCCGTAATCTCAAGCAGGGTTTCATTCAGCTCTGATGTGGAGATCTTCCTGTTTCTGTTTTGATTAACCCTGTCAACCGTTTCGAGTATCTTATGGATTCTCTGTTTGTTGGTTGCCGAGATGAAAAGAACAGGGTAATCAATGAAAGGGGCTGTTTTTGCCCGTATTTCCTTTTCGAAAATTTTCGCAGTGTTGTTGTCCTTTTCAATAAGATCCCATTTGTTTACAAGGATTATCAGTCCCTTGTTGTTTTTTGTAATAAGGGAAAATATGTTCATATCCTGCGATTCCACACCTCTGGTTGCATCAATAAGAAGGAGACAAATATCTGAATTCTCAATCGTTCTTACTGCCCTCATCACTGAGTAGAATTCAATGTCTTCCGATATCTTACCCTTTTTTCGCAGCCCGGCAGTGTCGACAAGCATAAAATCGTGACCGAATTTATTGTACCTGGTATATATTGAATCGCGTGTTGTTCCTGCAAGCGGGGTTACAATATTTCGCTCCTCGCCCAGCAGAGAATTAACAAGCGAAGACTTGCCTGCATTGGGTCTTCCGACAATAGCCACACGCGGAATTTCGGGCGTTGTTTCATCAGACTGGGCAGGCAGGTTTTTTACAATATAATCGAGGAGGTCTCCTGTACCGCTTCCGTTAGCCGAGCTAATGGGAAAATATTCTCCGAGCCCGAGGCTATAAAACTCGGAAGCCTCATGCATCCTTTCGATGTTATCGACCTTGTTAACCACAAGAGCCACTTTTTTCCCCGTCCTTCTCAAAAGATCGGCAACTGACACGTCAAGATCATGAATGCCTGTTATTGCATCAACGAGGAATAATATAAGGTCTGACTCTTCAATTGCAAGCAGCACCTGTTTGTTGATCTCCTCTTCGAAGATATCTTCCGAATTCCTGACATATCCTCCGGTATCGATAACAGAAAAATTTACTCCGTTCCATGTCGCCCTGCCGTAGTTTCTGTCGCGGGTTACTCCGCTCTCCTCATCCACAATGGCATCTCTTGAGTCGGTGAGCCGGTTGAAAAGAGTCGACTTTCCTACATTGGGTCTTCCTACTATTGCTACTATACTGCTCATTTACATCGTTTTGAAGACTGCTTCAGGCCCTGGGGAAATCCATATTGAGATCCATTAACTGCAGTCCGGGGTTTCCATTATTCTATCTGTATCCAAACCTCTTGAGATCCTGTGGTTTATCCCTCCAGTCATTTGTGACCTTAACATAAAGTTCGAGAAAGACCTTTCGGCCGAAGAATTCCTCCATGTCGTGCCTGGCCTGGGTTCCTGTCTTTTTTAGTTTTGATCCTTTATGACCTATAATTATTCCCTTCTGGGTATCGCGGGCAACATGAATTACAGCCCTTATTCTCAGAAGGTCATTCTCCTCCTTATAGCTTTCAATCTCAACCTCAGCCGAATAAGGAACCTCTTTCTGATAGTTGACCATTATCTTTTCCCTTATGATCTCTGAGGCAAAAAACCTTTCGTATTTGTCAGTGAGCTGATCCTTTGGGAAGTAAGGTTCTCCTTCCGGCAGCTTGCTGATTATCGCATTAAGGAGTATGTCAAGGTTGAAGTTTCTGAGGGCTGAAACCGGAATTACAGGTGATCCGGGAAATCTGTCCTTCCACGACTGAACGATTATTTCAAGTTCGGTCTGGTTGCTGAGATCAACCTTATTTATCACCACGATAACAGGTATTCCCGAGGATTTTATCTTTTCAGTGTAATCATTAATATCTTCCTTTTTTTCGGTTACGTCTGTAACATAGATAATTATGTCGGCATCCGTGAGTGCTGTTTTCACGAAGTTCATCATTGACTGATGAAGCTGGTATTTTGGACGGACAATACCGGGTGTGTCTGAATAGACGATCTGAAAATCCTCACCGCTTACAATGCCCATTATCCTGTGACGGGTTGTCTGGGCTTTGGATGTTATTATGGATAGTTTTTCTCCCACGAGGGCATTCATGATTGTCGACTTGCCCACATTAGGATTTCCCAGGATATTTACGAAACCTGATCTGTGATTCATTATAAATTCTAAAATAATCCTCTTTTGAGCATGCTTATTTCCTTGTCGGTCAGGAATCTCCATTTTCCTCTCGGAAGATTCTTCTTTGTAAGACCGGCAAAATAAACCCTGTCGAGCTTTACCACCTTGTACCCAAGCTTCTCAAAAAGCCTTCGTATCACCCTGTTTTGTCCGGAATGTATCTCTATGCCTATCTGGGTTTTGTCTTCAGGATCAGCATATGATACTGCATCAGCTGCAATAATCTCTCCCTCAAGATCAATTCCTCCGGTAAGACTGAAAAGATCATTTCTGGTAACATCCCTGTCAAGGAAGACATGATATATCTTTTTCCTCTTATACCTGGGGTGAGTCAGTTTTCCTGCCAGATCTCCGTCGTTTGTAAGAAGAAGAACTCCTGTTGTGGACTTATCGAGGCGGCCAACGGGATAGACCCTCTCGGGACATTTCTCATTCCCTATGAGGTCGAGTACTGTTTTATCGGCGTGGGGATCTTCAACGGTTGTAACGTACCCTTTAGGCTTGTTCATCAGTATGTAGACCTTCTTTTCGGATCTCAGTCTTTTGTTTTTGTATCTTACATCATCGCCGGGGATGACTTTAGTCCCAAGGTCGGTAACAACTTTACCGTTTACCATGATCTGACCGCTGCTTATAAGATTGTCTGCTTCTCTTCGTGAGCAGATACCGCAATGGGCAATAAACCTGTTAAGCCGGATACTTTCATCAACCTTCTTTTTTCCGGCCGGCGGAAGGCTGTTTTTCTTTCTTATATCTTTCTTTCCGGGATCGCGGGACGTCATAACCTTTCTCTTCAGCCTGCAAAGGTACAATTATTTGACAATATTATGATTTCGGGTTATTTTTGCACCTTTGTTCAAATTAAAAGCCACATGTCATTAATTAAATCAATTTCCGGAATCCGGGGTACCATTGGAGGAAAGCCCGGTGAAAGTCTTACTCCTGTTGATATAGTAAAGTTTGCTTCTGCATATGGAACATGGCTTCTGCGCCGACGCGGCAAGAAGAAGCTGATGGTTGTTACTGGCCGCGACGCAAGGCGGTCGGGGCCAATGGTAAACAACCTCGTTGTAACGACACTTAGGGCACTTGGAATTGATGTAACCGACATAGGTCTTGCAACAACGCCAACAGTTGAGCTTGCCGTAACCGGTACGGGAGCAGATGGCGGCATCATAATCACAGCCAGTCATAATCCGGCCCACTGGAATGCACTGAAGCTTCTTAACGAAAAAGGTGAGTTTCTCTCAGCCTCCGACGGGAACGAGCTTCTCGAAATTGCCGGTGCTGAAGATTTTGAATTTGCCATGCTTGATGATACAGGATCATACCTTCACGACGACTCATGGAGCAGGATACATCTGGAGCAGGTGGCCGGACTTGATCTGATCGACAGGGATGCCATAAGTGCAGCAGGATTTAAAGTTGCTATCGACTGCGTAAATTCCGTTGGGGGGATTATTCTTCCCGGACTTCTCAAAGCTCTGGGTGTTAATAAAATTGTTGAACTTAACACCACGCCTGACGGCAGTTTTGCGCATAATCCCGAACCTCTGCCTCAGAACCTTACCGGCATAAGCGAACTTGTAAAGAAGGAAAAGGCTGATATCGGATTCGTGGTTGATCCTGATGTTGACAGGCTTGCGATCGTCTGTGAGGATGGATCGATGTTCGGGGAAGAATACACCCTTGTGGCTGTTGCTGACTATATTCTCAGGAACAGGCCTGGCAATACAGTATCCAATCTTTCTTCAACACGTGCACTTAAGGATGTAACCGAAAAATACGGCGGGAATTACTTTACAGCAGCGGTGGGGGAGGTAAACGTTGTTGAGGAGATGAAGAAAAGAGATGCGGTAATTGGCGGCGAAGGAAACGGAGGTGTTATCTACCCTGCATTGCATTATGGAAGGGATGCACTTGTGGGGATAGCTCTCTTTCTCAGTCATCTTGCCCTGAGCCGGATGAAGTGCTCAGACCTGAGGCAGACTTATCCCGAATATTATATTGCCAAGAAAAAAATGGATCTTTCTCCCGGAACAGATTTCAGCAGGATACTTAATGATGTTAAGGAGCACTTCAGGGACTTTCCGGTTGACCTGAGAGACGGGATGAGGATCGATACCACAACCGGATGGGTTCAGATACGTAAATCCAATACAGAACCCATCATCAGGATTTACGCCGAGGAGAGAAGTGTTGAGGCTGCTGAAAAGCTGGCTGAGACTGTGATAGAAATTGTTAAAAAAAGCAAATAAAACTCTTTTTTGGCTCCACCCCGGAATAAATATTACGGAACGGGTGTCTTTAGAGCGTAAGACAATTAATCCCAATAATTAAAAGATGTTAAATCTATTATGCGAAAGTCACATTTGAATACTTTTGCAGGAATTAAAATGGAAACTTTAAATCAATTAGTATAGCGCCGATGAAAAAGTCAGTTATCATTACGGGTATTGTTGCAGTTCTGGCAATCATAGCCCTGATAGTTATTGGCAGGATATCCAAGAAGAAAGATATTGCCAATCTGTATGTTGAAGCCAAAAAGGGGATGTTTGAGATAGTGGTCTCAACTACCGGGGAGCTTCAGGCGGAGCGATCGATGGATATCACAGGTCCGGATTTTACCCAGAGCAGACAGATCAGAGCGGCCAATATTAACATAACCGACCTCGTTCCGGAGGGAACACAGGTCAAGGCGGGTGATTATATTGCCACTCTTGACAGGACCAATTTTGACAACACCCTGAAGGATGAACTTGAAAGACTTACCACTCAGGAATCAAACCTGGAGGTGAAAATGCTTGATACCGCAGTGACTCTGAGTGATCTGCGCGACAACATTAAAAACCTGAGGTTTGCAGTCGAAGAAGCAGAGATAACACTCCAGCAGTCGAAGTTTGAGCCTCCCACAACTATCAGGCAGGCCGAGATAGCGCTCGACAGAGCAAAGCGTTCGCTTGAGCAGGCTATCAAAGGTTATTCGCTGAAAGTTGAACAGGCAAGATCCGATATGAGGACGATACAGTTCAATCTTTCGGAACAGAGGCAGAGGGTATCGGATCTTCAGAGGATTCTGGAGAAATTTATCATTTATGCACCTGCCGATGGGATGGTTATTTATAAAAGGGACAGGACAAATGCTAAAAGAAAGGTCGGTTCTTCAATATCCCCCTGGGACAATGTTGTTGCTACTCTTCCCGATATGTCGACGATGATCTCGAAAACATACGTGAATGAAATTGATGTAAGCAAGGTAAAAACAGGCCAGAAGGTTGAGATAATCGTTGATGCTTTCCCTGAAAGGAACTACACAGGAGTGGTCATGTCTGTTGCCAACATAGGTGAACAGCTTCCGAACGCTGATGCCAAGGTGTTTGAAGTAACAATCAAGGTCAATGAGTCCGATCCTATTCTTAAGCCTTCGATGACAACGGGTAACAAGATCGTTACAAAAGTAGTTGAAGACGTCACGTTCATACCCCTTGAAAGCGTTCAGAGGGGATCTGACAGTATTCCATTTGTTTACACCAGAAAAGGAGAGAAACAGATCGTTGTCCTTGGTGAGGAAAACGAGAATAATGTTGTCATTGAAGAAGGGCTTGAGACCGGAGCTCAGATCTACCTTAGCACTCCTGAGAAACCAGAGAAGTTCAAGCTTTCCGGAGAGTCTCTTATAGCAGTTAATCAGGAACGTGCAAGGTTGAAGCGGGAAGAGGAGAGAAGAGCTGCCGAGGAGGCTGCAAAGGGGAACAACATTCAGGTTCCGGATTTTCCGGGAGGAGGATTTCCCGGCGGAGCAGGCGGCGAAATGACTCCGGAAATGAGGGAGCGCTTACAACAGATGAGAAGTAACAATCCACAGGGTGGTACAAGGGATACGGCAGCAATCAGAAGAATGATGCAGAGTAACCCTGAAATGAGGCAGAGAATGATGCAGCAGAACGGAGGAGTGCGCAGGGATTCAGCGGCGCGCCGTGGAAATACCGGACAGGGAGGACAGGGTCAGAATCCACCTGCAGGGGTACCTAACAGAAATCAGAACTAACTATTAAACCAAAACGGTATGTTCAAATTCTTTTTCAGATATTTCCACGACATTGAGATCGCTGTCGAGTCGATAATCTCGAACAAGCTGAAATCAATGCTCACGGCTCTGGGTATCATTTTCGGGGTTGCCGCGGTGATTGCCATGCTTGCCATCGGGAAAGGGGCAAAGCAGGAGATCATGGACCAGATGAAAATGGTAGGTGTCAACAATATTCTTATCAATCCCATCGTGCAGGATCAGTCAACCTCAGGATCGGATGATACTGAGAAACAGACTAAAAAATTCTCAAGGGGATTAAGCATGCTCGATGTTGAGGCAATAAGAGAAGTGCTTCCTTCAGTAAAGAGGATCAGTCCCGAGATATCCTTCAACTCGGTTGCCATGTTGAATGGTGTCAAATACAATGCAAAGCTTGTAGGGGTCTCAAATGATTATTTTGACTTGTATAACCTTCCTCTGGTATCAGGAGCTTTCTTTAATGATTATCAGGAGGAAAACGGAATTCAGGTCTGCATTATCGGAGCAAATATAAGGGCTAAATTTTTCAGCAAGATGGATCCCCTGGGGCAGTATATCAAATTTAACGGCATATGGCTCAAGGTTATCGGCGTTCTGCAGAAAACAAATGTCAGCCTTACCGGATTCGAGGAGAAAGGGGTAAATGTTTATAACGACAATATTTACATCCCCATCCAGACAATGCTTCTCAGGTACCAGAACAGGGCGCTTGTAAATACTAAGCTTGTATCAGAAGCCTCATCCAACATGATGATCATGGGTGGTCCAGGCGGCGGTATGGGGGGAATGTCCCGCGTTGTTGTCAGCAGTTCTGATGCATCGACAAATGCTGAAACAAATTACAATCAGCTCGACAGGATCGTGGTGCAGGTTGCAGAGACCGAACAGCTTAATCCGTCAACAGAGATTCTCAGCCGTATGCTTGAGCGCCGCCACAGCGGAGTAAGGGATTTCGAGATAACGGTCCCGGAACTTCTTCTCAAACAGCAGGAACGTACAAAGGATATTTTCAATATCGTTCTGGGAGTTATAGCAAGTATCTCCCTTCTTGTCGGGGGTATAGGCATTATGAACATCATGTATGCTTCGGTAATGGAGAGGATAAAGGAAATCGGGACAAGGATGGCTATCGGAGCCAAGAAGATGGATATTGTAGTACAGTTCCTGGCCGAAGCAGTTCTGATCAGTGTTACGGGAGGTTTTATAGGAATATTCTTCGGAGTGATAATGGCAAAACTTATCGAACAGATTGCAGGAATAATGACCATTGTCTCCTTCTTTTCCATATTCATTGCCTTTGGGGTTTCGGCAGCCGTTGGGGTTGTATTCGGATACCAGCCTGCAAAAAGAGCCTCAGAGAAAGATCCGATTGAATCATTAAGATACGAATAAAATGCTAAATATGAAGAAGTTATCTTTATCATTAACTCTGTTAATGCTACTTTTGCCTTTTCAGAATTCTTTTTCACAGGAACTAAAGAAACTAACACTCGACGAAGTTATCAGGCTTTCCGAAGAGCAGTCTCCTCTTGCGCTGATGGCTCAGCACAGGTTTCGGGCAAGTTACTGGCAGTTCCGAACCTTCAAAGCGGAATACAGACCTGCTCTTACACTTACCGGTACAACTCCGTCGTACAGCACCGCTTACGAGAGAGTCTGGAACTCGGTTGCAGAACGCTGGGATTACAAATCAACTGATGTTCTGCGTAATATAGGATCTCTTTCCCTATCCCAGAACATTGGTCTCACGGGAGGAACAATTTCCCTGAATTCGGACCTTACCCTTGAGAATAATTTCGAGACCGATACAAGGAACTACATTACTGTTCCTATTAGCATAGGCCTTGTACAGCCCATTTTCAGGTATAATGAGCTCAAATGGCAGAAGAAGATCGAGCCTATGAGATACGAGTCGGCAAAGAGAACTTACCTTTCGGATATTGAGAATGTCCATCAGCAGGCTGTAAATTATTTCTTTCAGCTTGCACTTGCCCAGAGCAACAAGCAGATTGCGGACATGAACTTTGCCAACGCTGATACCCTTTATGAAATTGCAAAGGGCAGGTATGACCTCGGTACTATTGCTGAGAATGAGCTTCTGGAGCTTCAGCTTTCCTGGCTCAACACCGAGACGGCAAGGAAGCAGGCTGAAATGAACCTTCGCGACAGGGAGATAAGGCTGAAGTCATTTCTGGGGTTCAATGAGAACGTTAGGCTTGAACTGATTATCCCTTCACAGATCCCGGAACTTCAGGTCAGTCCCCAGGAGGTTCTCGACCTGGCGCTTGCCAACAACCCCGAGATGCTGACACAACAGTTGAGTGTGCTGAATGCCCAAAGCAATGTAGCTCAGGCCAAAGCCGAAAAGGGGTTGAATGCCAATCTTATAGCGTCTTTCGGGATGCGGGACCAGGATGCGGATTTCCCTCTGGCATACAAGGAGTCGAACCAGCAGCAGAACGTCAGGGTTGGGATCACAGTCCCGATACTTGACTGGGGCCTTGGACGGGGAAGGTACCAGATGGCAAAGTCAGGCCTTGAACTGGCACAGGTACAGGCTGATCAGGCCATAATCGACTTTGAACAGAACCTTATTCTTGACGTTGAACAGTTCAACCTTCAGAAGGACCAGGTTGCAGTGGCTGCCAAATCGGATACAGTGGCTATGAGAATGTACGAAGTTACCAAACAGAGGTTCCTGATCGGAAGAATAGCCATTCTTGAACTGAACAATGCCGATACCAAGAAGGACCAGAACAGAAGGGCTTACATACAGGCTCTTCAGAATTACTGGAGTTATTATTACAATGTCCGCAGGCTGGCTCTTTTCGATTTTGTTAGCAGGAAGCCTCTTGAAACGGAGTTTGAGAAGCTGCTGGATTAAAAATTTCAGTCAGTTTAAATAACAGGGATCCTGCTTGCAAGGTCCCTGTTATTTTATTATAACATATTTTGCAAAAAATTAATATCTTTGCGCCTCAATAAACCATATTCAGGAAAAAAATCTCAATAACCCAAAAAAGAGACAAATGCAAAACAAGACGGCTATCGTAGTTCTGGCAATTGCTCTGGCGCTGGTTACAATTTATCAGCTTTCATTTACAGGAGCCACATACAAAGTCAGAAAAGAAGCAAAGGATTACGCTCAGGGAGATCTGGTTAAACAAAACAAATACCTCGATTCGATCGCTTCACTTCCAAAGGAAGAATGGAATTACTTCGGATATACCTTCAAGGAGGTTCAGAAGAAGGAGTTGAACCTTGGCCTCGACCTCAAGGGCGGAATGAACGTAATTCTTGAAGTATCAGTGGAGGACATCCTTAAGGCACTTTCAAATTACAATCCCGACAAAACATTCAATGATGCTCTGGCAAGGGCAAAGGCACAGTATCAGACACAGGCGGGGGCAGATTTCCTGAATCTGTTTGGCAGGGCCTTTAATGAGATTGATCCCAACGCAAAGCTTGCAGCGATATTCGGAACAGTCGAACTAAGGGACAGGATCAATTTCAACTCTTCGAACGAGCAGGTTCTTAACGTTCTCGACGAGGAAGTAAGTTCCGCCATTGACAATGCTTTCAATATTCTGCGTGCCAGAATTGACCGCTTCGGTGTTGTGCAGCCCAATATAACAGCTCTTTCGACCAGGGGCCGGATCCTTATTGAACTGCCAGGTCTTGACGACACCCAGAGGGTAAGGGAGCTGCTTCAGGGAACTGCCAACCTCGAGTTCTGGGAGACCTATGAAAACGGAGAAGTGATAAACTTTCTTATTGAGGCCAATTCGGTATTAAGAGAAATTACTTCCAGCATACAGAAAACCGATACGACAGCTTCTCTGACTGCACAATCATCAGTCCAGCAGCCTGATACTACAGCTGACACATCGCTTGAGGAGCTTATAGGAGCCGATTCTGCACAGACTGAAGCCTCGACACGCGAGGAATTCAATCTTCAGAATCCTCTTTTCGGTCTTCTGAATCCCAGGGTCAACGAACAGGGCCAGCCGCTTCCTTCAAGCATGGTTGGTCTGGCCGCAGGAATCGATACGGCTCAGGTAAACAGATACCTTTCGATGAACCAGATAAAGGCTCTCTTCCCGCGCGATCTTATGTTCCGCTGGAGCCAGAACCCTTACAAATATGATCCTGCCCAGTCGCTTTATGAACTTCATGCGATAAAGGTCACCACCCGCGACGGAAGAGCTCCGCTTACAGGTGACGTTGTTACAGGCGCCAGACCTACATCTGGGGTTACAGGCTCGGAAGTAAAAGTTGACTTTTCGATGAATGCGGAGGGCGCAAAGACATGGGCCCGCCTTACACGCGAGAATGTCGACCGCTGTATCGCCGTTATTCTTGACGGTTATGTGCGTTCTTACCCGAGAGTTGTCGGGGAAATAACCGGAGGAAATACTGAGATAACCGGAGACTTCACAATTGAGGAGGCAACCGACCTTGCGAATATCCTTAAATCGGGTAAGATGCCGGCTCCGGCACGGATTGTTTCCGATACAGTTGTTGGTCCGACACTTGGCAAGGAAGCCATTAACTCAGGTATGGTGTCGTTTGTGATATCTTTCGTGATCGTTCTTGCATACATGATCTTTTATTACAGCAAGAGCGCCGGAACAATTGCTGACATAGCACTGGTGGCAAACATTATACTTCTGATGGGCGTACTTGCTTCGCTGGGCGCCATTCTCACCCTGCCGGGTATCGCCGGTATAGTGCTCACCATGGGTATGTCGGTCGATGCCAACGTGCTTATCTTTGAAAGGATCCGTGAGGAACTGAAAGCAGGAAAAGGAATAAAACTGGCTATAGCTGATGGCTACAAGGGAGCCCTTTCCGCAATCCTCGACTCAAACATAACAACCCTGCTGACAGGTGTTATTCTTTATGTTTTTGGTACAGGCCCGATAAAGGGATTTGCCACCACTCTTGTAATTGGTATCTTCACGTCACTGTTCTGTGCTATCTACATCACCCGTCTTATTTACGAATGGAGGTTAAAGAAAAATGCAAACCTTACCTTCTCGATTAAGATGACAGCCAACATACTTAAAAACACCAAAATCGATTTCATCGGGAAAAGAAAGATCTTCTACGGCGTTTCAATCGCAATAATGGTTATCGGCATTGGTTCCCTGTTAGTAAGGGGCCTCAATCCGGGGATCGATTTTGCAGGTGGACGGACATATGTAATCCGTTTCGATCAATCTGTTAATACTGCAGATGTTGCTTCAAGACTGACGGATGTTTTCGGTGAAGCACCTCAGGTTGTTACCTACGGATCGGATGAGCAGGTAAGGATAACAACAAAATACAAAATTAATGAAACGGGAGTCGATGACGAAGTAGAGACTCTTCTTTATGACGGACTGAAAGATATGATCCCGGCGGGAGTAACGAGGGAGCAGTTCCTTTCAACTTACAGGGTAAGCTCGGAAACAGTCGGTCCGACAATTGCAGCTGATATCAAATCAAGGGCTGTGATGGCAGTTATCCTGGCAACAATTATAATGTTCGTATATATCTTTATCAGATTCAAGAACTGGCAGTATGGACTTGGAGCTGTTGCTTCAACGATACATGATACCCTTGTTGTAATAGGGATTTATTCGCTGCTATGGGGAATAATGCCGTTCTCGATGGAGATAGACCAGTCATTCATTGCCGCGATACTTACGGTTATCGGGTACTCGATAAACGATACGGTGGTTGTTTTCGACCGTCTCAGGGAATTCCTTCCCCTTCACAGGAAACGCCCTGTAAAGGAAGTTCTTAACCTCGCCCTTAACGATACTCTGAGCCGGACCCTGAACACGGGTATTGCTTCGATACTTGTACTTATCATAATGTTCTTCTTCGGCGGAACGACAATACGAGGCTTCCTCTTTGCGATGATCATAGGAATTATCGTTGGGACCTACTCTTCGATATTTGTAGCCACGGCCGTGGTTTACGATACAACAAAGAAGAAACTGGAATAACAGGAATTTTTAAGTGACTATAATTTGCAGGTCATACTTCACCTCCCTGCCGGTATCCGGAGGGAGGTGCTTGTTTTTCAGCCCTTCCTTTTATGCAGTTGCAATTAACGTAATAATACTATTTTTTTCTACCTTTGCCCTTGTTCATTAGGAAAACAGTAGAAGGAAATATATGAGCGGACAGGAGATATTTGTAATAATCATTGTGGTTCTTTTGTTGTTCGGAGCTGACAAGCTGCCCGAGATTGCCAGAACTGTCTCAAGAGGTATGCGCGATTTCCGGAAAGCCACTGATGACATAAGGAGGGAATTCGAGGAAAGTACAAGTGAGATACGAAGGGATATTGCTGATGTTACGAATTCAATTACCAGTGATGTCAACGATATTTCAGACACCATTCAGAGGGATGCGAATGAAGTTGCCGGTAACATCGAAAAGAATATCAATGAGTTCAAAGAGGATGTTGACAGGGATCTGAACGAAGTGAAAACAAATCTTGAGGCTGATATCCCTGCAGAGAACAATGCTGTTGCGGAAGCGAATGTGACTGAAGAAACTGTTTCTGCTGAGGGAGGAGAAACGAAAACCGAAGATACAGCAGGTGATGTCCCCGGAGAGGAATCTCCATCATACAAAAGGACCATAAACGAACCTGACGATAATTACTACAGGTACAGTGACTGATTTGCCTTTTTGTTTATCAGCTTCAGGACTTTAGACCACATTATTCATTATAAACCAGTTTCACTCAGTCCCGGGCAGACAAACCACATACTCATGATCAGAACCTCCGGAATCACAAAATCATACGGCGACCTTAAAGTTCTAAAGGGAATTGATATTGAGATCAGCGACAGGGAAGTAGTTTCCATTGTCGGAGCCAGCGGTGCGGGCAAGACAACTCTTCTCCAGATAATGGGAACACTCGACAGGCCCGACAGCGGAACTGTTTTTTACGACGGAACCGACACAGGACGCTTAAGAGGAAAGGGGCTTTCGTCGTTCAGGAATACCCACATCGGCTTTGTCTTTCAGTTTCATCAGCTTCTGCCGGAATTTACGGCTCTCGAGAATGTCTGTATTCCGGCCTATATAGCCGGAAAAAGCAAAGCTGAAGCAGAAGCAAGGGCTGCAGAACTGCTGGGATTTCTGAACCTTACGGAAAGGCTTGAGCATAAACCGGCTGAACTCAGCGGAGGAGAACAGCAGAGGGTTGCCGTTGCCAGGGCTCTTATTAACAATCCGTCAGTAATACTTGCCGACGAACCATCCGGGAATCTTGACTCTGAGAACAAGAATGAACTTCATAAGCTCTTTTTCAGGTTAAGAGATACATTCGGCCAGACTATTGTAATAGTAACACACGACAGGCAGCTTGCAGGGATGTCGGACCGTGTGGTTCAGATAAAGGACGGACTTATCGTAAGCTGACTGCTGAAAACTGACCGCTGACCGCTTCAAAGAATATTTGAATTTTTATTGTTAAACGATATCCTGGATATTGTCTTACGATAAAAAGTTTACCTGGTTCGATATGTATTTTTAAACAATTAATGTTTTGATATCAATGGCTTTTGCAAAGGAAGAACTGCAGGAATTTCTTGATGAGAAGGTAAAGCTTTACAACCGGCCAGCCTTTATAGAGCATGATCCGATAAGTATTCCTCATCGTTATACCGAAAAAGGCGATATTGAGATAGCCGGCTTTCTTGCCGCGACCAAAGCATTGGAAACCGTAAGATGATCCTGAAAAGTTCAGTAAGTATGATGGAGATCCTCGAGGATTAACCTTTTGAGTTCATAGTAAATTCTATCGATTGCGAGCTTGATCAGGCTGTCCGATTTGTACACAGGACCTTCAATGCTGTCGATCTTGCTTATTCTCTACAAGCTTTAATGTATTTTACCGGGACAGGGGAGGGCTGGAGCTTATATTTGAAACCCATAAAACAACCGATTCACTTCAACCTTCGATTCACGAACTGCACAAAATATTCTTTGGACTGCCTCACGAAAAAAAGAATCGAAAGGCATGTCTCGGATCTGTTCAAGGATTCGGCGGTGAAAAATATCAATATGTTCTGATGGATAATTAAGGTAGCAGAATAATAAAACACCCCAATCTGTTACAATTTATTCAAATAATTACCCACAAAATATTACAAAAAAGTCAATAAATTACCCTCAATTTGTTACATTTATAATTATATTTGCTTCTCAAACCAACATTGTCAATCAAGTGTTCAGAAGGGATATTCTTCAGGAATTAAAGAAATGGGCGGAAAAGTCAAACCGTAAACCATTGGTATTGAGAGGTGCACGGCAAGTGGGGAAAACCACAGCCATAGGAATGTTCTCAAAGGATTTTGACCAGTATATCAATTTGAATCTGGAGAAAACAAGTGACAGGGAAATATTTGAAAAAGAATACCCTTTTTCTGATTTGCTTACTTCCCTGTTCATATTTGCAGGAAAAAAGCGTGCTGGAGGAAGAACCCTTATTTTTATTGATGAAATCCAGAACTCTCCAAAGGCTGTGGCGTTGTTACGGTATTTTTACGAAGAAGCGAACGACTTGTATGTAATAACTGCAGGGTCGTTACTTGAAAGCATATTAGACAAAAGGATCTCATTCCCCGTTGGCCGTGTTGAATATATGGCAATGCGTCCTTGTTCATTCAGGGAATTTTTATTTGCCACCGGTAACAGTCAATTGATAGAAATGCTTGAAAAACCAGACGTACCTGTATTCTTACATTCACAGTTACTCTCCTGGTTTAAAAAATATGCCACCGTAGGCGGCATGCCGGAAGTGGTTAATCTTTATGCACAAAAAAATGATATTACTTCGCTTGATACGGTTTATAGCAGTCTTACCCAATCCTATTCCGAGGATATTGAAAAATATGTGACATCATCAGCACAGATTCAATACGTTCAGCATGTTATTGCAAATGTTTTCAAGGAAGGAGGTACAAAGGTTACATTCGGAAAATTTGGCAACTCGGATTATCGTTCTCGTGAAATGAGGGAAGCTTTCCGGATGATTGAAAAAACAATGCTGATAAAACTGATATACCCATGTACATCTGCAAAAATGCCCATAAAACCGGATCTGGGCCGAAAGCCCAGGTTGCACGTGGTAGATACGGGATTGATAAACTACTCTCTAAAAATCATGGGCGAACTTGTGTTTAACGAAGATATAAGAGAAACACATCAGGGTATTATTGCTGAACATATAGTTGGGCAGGAGTTGCTGGCAACAAGTTTTTCTATAAGTAATGATCTTTATTACTGGACACGCGAAAAGGCCGATTCAAGTGCTGAAGTAGATTACATTCTTCCTTACAAAAACAAACTCATTCCGATAGAGGTTAAGTCGGGAAGCATTGGCAAACTGCGATCGCTCCACCAGTTTATGGAAGTTGCACCCCACACAATAGCTGTGCGAGTCTATCAGGGTGAGTATCTGGTACAAAAAGCCAAAACTATTTCAGGTAAGGAATTTACTCTTTTAAACCTTCCTTTTTATCTCGTTCATCGAATCGAGCGAGAATTGGAAAAGATTGTATGAATGGTTTTAGTAAAAGTAGTATGAAATTTAAAAAATCAGAACTGAAAGAGTTTCTTGATGAGAAAGTCGGACTATATAACCAGCCTTCTTTTATTGAATCCGATCCTATCAGCATTCCTCATCGTTATACCGAAAAAGGCGATATTGAGATTGCCGGATTTCTTGCAGCAACGATTGCATGGGGAAACCGTAAGATGATCCTGAGAAGTTCAGCGAGGATGATGGATATACTCGAGGATTCGCCGTATGAATTCATTGTGAACTCGAGCGATTGCGAACTCGATCAGGCGATACGTTTCGTTCACAGGACATTCAATCTGACTGATCTTGCCTATTTTCTTCAGGCTCTCCGGCAAATTTACAGGAACAGAGGAGGACTCGAGACAATTTTTGAAACCTATAAAACATCCGATTCCCTTCAGCCTGCAATACACGAATTGCACAAGATATTTTTCGGACTGCCCCATGAAAAAAGAACCGAACGGCATGTCTCTGATCCTTTCAAGGGCTCGGCGGCGAAAAAGATAAACATATTCCTACGGATGATTAAGGTAGCATAATTTTTGATTTTATTTCCTTATTTTTATGACATCCAATTTAAGGAAATGAAGTTAAAAAGACATGAGCTGAAGGAGTTTCTTGATGAAAAGGTTGAATTATATAACCAGCCTTCCTTCATTATGTGTGATCCAATTAGTATTCCACATCAATTTACTGAGAAGCATGATATTGAAATAGCGGGTTTTCTTGCAGCCACTATCGCCTGGGGGAACAGAAAGATGATTCTCAAAAATGCAAACCGAATTATGGAATTGCTCGATCATTCACCTTACGAATTCATAATGAATTCAAGTGATGATGAATTTCAGGGGATTGGAAATTTTGTACATAGAACATTTAATTCCACAGATCTGTTTTATTTCTTAAAAGCACTGCGACATATTTACAAGAACAAAGGTGGACTTGAAGCTATTTTCAGCACTTATCAAGCGACTGATTCTCTTCAACCTGCTATACATGAATTACACAATATTTTTTTTGAACTTCCACATGAAAAGAGAACGGAAAGGCATGTATCTGATCCATATAAAGGATCATCGGCAAAGAAATTAAATATGTATTTGAGGTGGATGATCCGGAAAGACAACAAAGGTGTGGATTTTGGCTTATGGGACACAATATCTCCATCAATCTTATCATGTCCGCTCGATGTTCATTCGGGAAAGGTGGCCAGGAAACTAGGCTTATTGAGGCGAAAACAAAACAATGCAAAGGCAGTTGAAGAACTTGACGAAGTTTTAAGAAGTTTCGACTCAGGAGATCCTGTTAAGTATGATTTTGCATTATTTGGATTAGGAGTCTTTGAAAAGTTTTCTGCAACATAATCCTTTAAATTTTATTGGTGACCACTTATTTTCAATCCGAAAAACAATTTTTAAGATCAATGAAATTTTTATATAAGTGCAATATCTAACCATTAGATTATTAACAATATGAGGATTATCAATACCATCTGTCAAAATACATAAAGTTTTATAGAACTTACTTATTTGATATTTTTATAAGGGAATTTGAAATAAAGCTTTAAAGTAATTATATTTGACCGAGATACAGTAATAGTCAATTATGTCAAAAATTAATGCTAAAGAACTGATTATTAATTCAGCAACAAAGTATTTTTCAAAATTCGGTTTCCATAAAACTACCATGGATGAGATTGCCAGGCACATCCATAAGGCAAAAGGGGTATTATATTATTATTTTAAGGGCAAAGAAGAACTTTTTAATGAAGTGCTAAAACAGGAGTTAAATGCAGTTAAAATCGAACTAAAGAAGATTGTTGATGCAGAGAATGATTCGCTTATTACACTCAAAGAATACACCCTTACAAGGTTAAGGTTGCTGCATAGAGCAGTAAATTATCACGAAACCCTTAAAGCCGATTTCTTTGAAAAATATCTGTTTGTAAAAGATGTACGGGAAGATTTTGCTGCATTTGAAAGAGACCAATTGACAAAAATACTTGAGAGAGGGAAGAACGAAGGTTTTCTTGATTTTACAAATATTAATTCAACTATAAATATTTTCATGATGGTCATCAACGGGATTGAAATACCATTATATCTTCAGGAAAAGTATTCAGAATACGAGAGTACAATTGATGAACTATCATCGATGATTGTCAACAGTTTAAGAACACAAAAAAAGTAACACTATTTTTTTAAAATAAATTTTGAATAAAAAACACTTTTGGTTAAAATCTGTTTATAATTTTGAACTGACCACAAAACATTAATAGTCAATATTTAATATATGAAACAATTTACCCGGAAAATCCTCAAAAACAGATGGATAATTATCGCAAGTGTAATAGTACTTACATTATTCTTCGGTTACCAGACAAGATTTATAAGTATAAATTCCGATATAGTCAGTTCATTGCCTGACGATGACCCGGCTGCTTTATTATTTAAAAACATTGGCAACCAGTTTGGCGGAAATGAAATGGGTATGATTGTTCTTGAATCTGATAATGTATTTAAAAATGATTTGCTCAAACATG
Organism: Bacteroidales bacterium; assembly: GCA_040772125.1. GTDB lineage: Bacteria > Bacteroidota > Bacteroidia > Bacteroidales > VadinHA17 > LD21. Next base: position 2,977,498 of record JAXGYS010000003.1, on the reverse strand, counting down.
TAAAACAAATTACTGACAGTCTGAAAATTACACATGGTGTCTCTACCGTGACAAGTCTGACAAATATCCTCGACATAAAAAGCACTGAAGAAGGTATTGAAATCGGAAAACTTGTTGACGATTATAATCTTCCGGAAAGTCAATCACAGTTAGACAGTCTTAAATCCTATGTTTTTTCAAAAGAGATGTATAAAGGGGCAATAGTGTCAGAGGATGGAACAGCAACAGTCATAATGTTCACTTTGCTTCCTGATGCTGATAAACAGGCTGTTGCGAAGGAAATCAAGGAAAAGACTGAAGCACTAAATTTACCCGAAATAATTTATTTCGGTGGACTTCCCTTTATGGTAAATGATGTTTCTGATTTAATAATATCAGATATAGTGTGGCTTCTACCGATAGTTTTCATAGTAATCGCCCTTATATTATATTTCAGTTTCAAATCTTTAAGAGGCGTACTAATGCCACTCCTTACAGCAGGAATTGCGGTTATATGGACTATTGGCATTATGGTTACTGCCGGACATGAACTCACTATCATTCTTAACATCGTTCCAATCATATTGCTCGCAGTTGGAAGTGCATACACAATTCATGTAATAAACAGCTTTAATGTTTCCAAAACCACTGACATCAATCAGACCATAATAAAGGCACTTGGTTATGTTATAATCCCGGTAGTTCTTGCAGCAGTAACCACAGCCATCGGATTCGTGTCATTTGTTCTTGGGGCGTACCTTACGATGATTAGAGATTTTGGCATTTTTACAGCCATCGGAGTGATGGTATCACTGATTCTCGCAATCTTTTTCGTTCCTGCGCTTACTTCCGTGTTTTCGAAAAACGACAACAAGAAGACAGCAGATTTAACGGAAAAGAAAACTATTTTATCTCATGTAATCCTTCAGCCACTATCCAATCTGCTTTTTAAACACCCTAAATATATTTTTTCTATCTGGGGTATTTTAATGGTCATAAGTATTGTCGGCATGTTCCTTATTAAAACAAGTACAAACATGGCTGACTATTTTAAGAAAGATAATCCAACAAGAATATCGGAAGATTTAATGCAGAAAAAATTTGGGGGTTCATTTCCGGTTTTTGTGGTTTTTGACGGTGATGTACAAAGTCCGGAGGTTCTAAAGACGATGATAAAAACCGAGCAGTTCATGAAACAAGACCCGAATATCAGCATAACACAATCCGTTGCAGACCTGATAGAGCAAATGAATGATGCCATGCTGGAAGGAAAGAAGATACCTGATGACCGGACAAAAATTGAGCAATTATGGTTTCTTCTTGATGGGCAGGATGTCATGCCGCAGCTTGTTTCGGAAGATTTGGACAGGGGGATTATCCAATCAAAATTTGCTTCGGTTGAAAACAAGGAAATTGAAGCATTCACAAAGAAAATGCAACAATTTATTGAGGAAAACTCAAATGAAAATTGCAAAATTGAATTGACAGGTATGCCCTCTGTATATGTCAGATTAAATGACAGCCTGATTAAAAGCCAGTTCAGTAGTCTGTTGATAGCATTGGTTCTGGTGGTTCTTATTGTAGGATTAATATTCCGTTCCTTTTCAAAGGGAATCTATGCGACCATTCCAATAATTGCTACAATATTAGTGTTATTCGGTTTTATGGGATTCACTGGTATTCCTCTCGATATAGCTACTGTGCTTGTGGGGAGCATTGCATTGGGAATAGGTATTGATTATTCAATACATTTTATCTCAGGATTTAATGCGCATTTGAAGGAGAACGGGGATGCTGAAAAAGCAATCGAAAAGACATTATTGTCAAGCGGCAAAGCCATAATAATAAATGTTACATCAGTTGCAGCAGGTTTTTTGGTATTGCTGTTTTCTCAGTTAGTGCCATTGCAGAATTTCGGTTTGCTTGTTGCAATAAGCATGTTTGGTTCAGGTCTTGGCTCTTTGACTCTTTTACCTGTAATACTGATTCTGGCGAACAGGAAACGTAAAATCATTGCAAACTAATTTATTCACTTATAAACATAAAAAAATGAAAGCAATAATTCATTCAGCATTAATAACCATTATGGTTCTGACGGCAGGAATATACCCTGCTAATGCACAGGATGCATCTACAATTTTAAAAAGAATGGATGACGTGATGTATTCCCCGAAAGATATGACAGGAAAAAATAAGATTGTCCTTATTGATAAAGCCGGAAAGGAAGAAGTAAGGGAAGCTACCATCCAACAGAAAGGGAATGATAAACGTATGTTTCGTTTTACAGCACCGGCATCGCAGGCTGGCATATCGGTATTATCTCTGCCTAATGATGTAATGTATTTGTATTTACCTGCATTTGGCAAAGAAAGAAGAATTGCCACCAGTGCTAAAAATCAGAATTTTGCTGGTACTGACTTCTCCTATGATGATATGGAATCAAAACCTTTTTCAGCAAAATACACTCCCAAATTAATTGAAGCCGGAGCAAATGTATTTACACTGGAACTGACTCCAATGACACAATCTGATTATTCAAAAATAGTTGTAACCATCAATAAAACAAACTTTTATCCTGAGACGATGGATTATTACGATAAAGGAAATACTAAGATTAAATCAGCAAAATACATATTCAGCAAAGTAGGCAACTATTGGAATGCTCAGGAAATTGAAATGACCGACTTCAAGAAGAATCATAAGACCAAAATGCAGATGTCGGACGTGAAATATGATACCGGACTGACCGATGATGATTTTACAGTGAGAAAATTAATACAGTAAGATTAATCCCAGATCAGATGCCCAAAAGCGTATCACTGGTTCTGTCGAGTGGCGGTTCAAAAGGACTTGCCCAGATTGGAGTGATTCATGAATTGGAAAGGCATGGTTTTAAAATTCATTCAATTGCCGGATCTTCAATAGGTTCTGTTATAGGTGGACTCTATGCAATGGGCAAATTGTCTGAGTACACTGACTGGGTTTGCAGCCTTACAAAGAAAGATGTATGGAGTTTAATGGATTTTACCATAACTTCTCATGGTCTCCTTAAAGGTGAACGGGTTTTTGAAAAGTTAAAAGCATTTATCCCGGATATGAACATAGAAGACATGAAGGTCCCCTTTACGGCCATTGCAACAGATATCCTGAATGAAAAGGAAGTGATTTTTGATAGAGGAAGTTTTTATAAAGCTATTCGGGCGTCAGTTTCAATTCCGGCCGTTTTTATACCGGTAAATTATAATGGTAGTATCCTTGTTGATGGTGGACTTCTATATCCTGTTCCCCTTGAATTTGTAAAACCTGCTGAAGGGGCTATAACAGTTGTAGTGAACTTATATGGGGATAGGCGCGAGAAGATCTCTGAACAATCAGAAACAGACAGGGATTATTCAAAAGGGTTATTTAATATTTTTTCGAAATTAATTTCAACCGGAGATAAACAAAGTATTGGCTATTATACCTTACTAACTACCACATCATCAGCAATGATACACAAGCTGGCGAAGGTAAGCATTGAAAAGTACAAGCCTGAAATAGTCATAAATATACCATACGATTCAGCAGGCACATTTGATTTTTATAAGGCTAAAGAACTTATTATGCTTGGAGAAGCTGAAGCAAGGGAGACAATTTCATCTTATTTGAACAATTATAACGAATGAAGACTAAAACAATAATCTGGGTAACAATATTTGCCATTGCAATGGGTTTTTTTGAAAGCGCCATCGTAATCTACCTGCGGCAAATTGTATATCCGGATGGATTTTCCTTTCCCCTTCAGCCAATCCCTGAAAGCCTTGCTACAACTGAAATATTGCGTGAAGCTTTCTCATTGCTAATGCTTTTATCAGTTGGCATTCTAACGGGGGAATCGACAATTACCAGGTTTGCTTATTTTATTTTTTCTTTTGCTCTGTGGGATATTTTTTATTATATCTTCCTGAAATTGCTAATAAACTGGCCTGAATCTCTTTTTACAATGGATATCTTATTTCTGTTGCCTGTAACCTGGATAGGCCCTGTAATAACTCCCGTCATTGTATCCGGTATTATGATCTTTTTGGCTTTACTCATACTCTTCTTTTCTTCCGTTAATGAAAGAGTAAAATTTGGAACTCATGAACTTTTAATATTTATTACAGGATCTCTGATAATTATAATTTCGTTTATTGCAGACTATACAAAGTTTATCTTAACTCATTTCTCGTTGAGAGATCTCTGGTCAATTCCCAGCGAAGACCTTTTTGCTCTGTCTCTTAAATACTATCCGCAGAATTTTTCATGGAACCTTTTTTGGGCAGGTATTATAGTGATTCTGTCAGGAATTCTATTTTTTACCCGGAGAAATATTTCGCATTTAAAAACCACAAAAATTATGGGAACATAATTTTAATTCAATAAATTATGAAAAAATTAAATCTTTTTGCAGTAATAATAGTTCTTGTTATATCTGAGAGTGTAATTTATGCTCAGGACGATTATAATCTTAAAATTTCAGGTTCACTGTTGACTGATGAACGCTTTCTGCTGACTGATAAAAATGATTGGGCATGGAATGAAAACCGTCTTACGTTAAAATTGGATAAAAAAATTACCAGCAGGTCAAAATTCTACAGTGAAGTCTGGCTTCGCAATATCGGTTTACCAAATATTACGTCATCTGCTGATTTATACAACAAGGGTATTGTTGACCCGGTTAATTTTGAATTAAGGGAAGCATATGTTCAGGTATTCGGCTTTCTTTCAAAGAACTTGGATGTAACAGTAGGACGTCAAAGAATCGTTTGGGGAACTGCCGATAAACTTAATCCTACTGATAACCTGAATCCTTATGACTTGGAAGATATTCTCGATTTTGGACGCCATAGAGGCTCAGATGCTATAAATTTGAATTATTATTTTAACAATAATTTCTCCCTGCAAGGAGTCTATATTCCAATCTTCCAACCTGCTAATATGCCAATTGGTATATACGCAAATGCTTTAACACCAGAAATGGAATTGCCACAGGGAATGGTATTGAATGAGTTTTCTGATACCATACTTATGCCACGATACAATCTGGCGCAGAGTTCAACGGCTGGATTAAAGTTTAAAGGTTTTGTAAAAGGAGTCGATTTTTCATTAAGCTATGTATGGGGATATGATGGTTTACCTTTCGCTACAAGGAACACTTTTATACCTGTCGATGCTTTTGGCAGCATAAATATAAATTCACAGCTTACATTTTCAAGAACTCATATTCTTGGCGTTGATATGGCAACAAGTATTGGTGGATTCGGATTATGGGCAGAAGCGGCTGCTTTTATACCAGACAAAAACGTAATAATGACAAATGATTTTTCAGCTTTTTATCCTGCTTCACCCGTCCCTGTGACCATAGATTCTTTGTTATTGGACTCTTCAGAACCATACGTGAGATTTGTGCTTGGCGGTGATTACAATTTTTCAGACGGTTCATACGTGAATTTTCAGTATATGCATGGTTTCATCAATGAACGGGGGCAGGGAAACCTTAATGATTATTTCTTTGCACGATATGAAAAGAAATTTTTTAACGAAAAATTAAAAATTGCCCCAATAGGCGGAGGCTTTATTGTGACTGACTGGAATAATATAAAAGATAATTACACAATTTTATTTGTGCCTGAAATTGCTTACCAGGCAACCGACAATGTTGAAATGAGTCTTTCTGCTGCTATTATTGACGGCAAAGGAAGCGGAGTATTTAGTAATCTAAATAATTTTGATATGCTTATGTTTAAACTGAAATACAGCTTTTAGTTCCTGATCCTGTACTGTTAAAATCTGCGAAACTTGATGTTAAATGCTTTTAAGTAATGAAGGCAGTTGCAAATTATATAAGCAAAGAATTTTAAGGATTAAGGCTTTGTAAAATTATCCTGACATTTTCCTTCCTTCTCCGGCTCAAAAAATTATCGAATGTTTCTTCGTTTCCTGTAACCAGTTTCTTAATAATCGGTATCCCAAGAATCAGCATTACATTCAGTGATAAGATCAGAATAATCAGATCGAATACTGACATCTCTCTTATATTTCCTTTCGAAATTTCATCCTGAAATTCTTCACAGAACACCTTAAATTCAGCCGGATTATGCATTTTCAGGCTTTCTTTTAACATATCAAGACGTTTATCATTTGATAATAGTTCCGTAAAAATAAAGAACGGTAACTGTGGATTATTAATGAGAGCATCAAAATGCGCTTCAATCATTCTTCTGATTTTTTCCCTGAAAGAAAGATTGCTTTTACTCCCGTTTATAAAGTCAGAAAGAAACAGCGACAACTTTTTTTCGTAAATCCTTGTAAACAAATTCTCTTTTGTACGATAATAGTAATGAATAAGAGACTGATTGCACCGGGCTTCCCTGGCAATCTCCGTGGTAGATGTTTGTGCATAGCCTCTTTTCAGGAACAATACTTCAGCCACTTTAAGGATTGTCTGTTCTGTATCATTGCGTTCACTCATCTCCATTGAAAAATTTTATATTTTATTAATCTGGCTTTTGATTAGACCGGGTGCAGCCTCCTTCATGTACTTATACTTCCATATTGGTTCTGTCAGTTCTTTTAATTCCATGTCGTAATTGTTCATTTTTTCAAAATAATCCCTGTTGTTCATGATTTCGGCAGCTTCCGGGTTCTCCGGCCTGGCATCATCAGTCAGTATATTCTCAACGAAATTCTTGTAATGATCCCTGAAAGAACATGGCATCAGCCAGTTTCCGGCTGTTTTTTGATGTGACAGACCATATTCATTCTGCCATTCCCTTCCTCTTTTCATAAATTCCGAATTCAAAGCATCTGTCAGGCCAAGATTCTTTTTGTAAAGGTCTTTTATATTATCTATATAATACGGTACAAAAACACAAGGCATTATATTCCCATCCCAGTTAATGTAAATATACCCATGGTTTCCGCCATAAGCAATGCATCCGCATGTTATCATACCACTGTTCCAGAAATCAGCAATGCAACGGTTGTTCTCTGAAAGCTGTTTTTCCCACATGTTGTACAATTTTACGCGGTTATCAGGATTAACCACAAGGTTAAAGGCATTATTTCCGCGTCCAATCGGTAAAAACTGAAACTGCCACATGTAAGTGGCTCCCAATTCTTCAAAATAATATTCATAGAAATTTTCTCCCAGAAGAGAATCAATATTCCTGCTCGTTGCAGTCACTGAAATACCAAAGGGAACGCCTTCACTCCTGAGATTTTCAAATGACCTTAAAATCCGCGAATGTGTTCCGGGTCCTCTTCTCTCGTCTGTATCTTTTTCAAATCCTTCCACTGATATTGCGGGAGTTGCATTTCCTGTTTTGGCAATTTTTGCTGCCACTTCCCTTGAGATCAGTGTCCCGTTTGTATAAATCAGGAAAAACATGTCATCATATTTACTGAAAATGTCAAATATTGTGTGACCGCCATCATTATACATGAAAGGCTCTCCGCCACTTATTGTAATGAAATGAGCTCCGAATGAATCATGAACGTCAGCGACTATTCTGTCAACTGTTTCCCATGGAAGCGATGCTGATCCATTTCTGTCAGATCCCGCGTAACATCCCTGACAGTTAAGATTACAATTTCCTGTTGGCGATAAAGTTATAAAGCTCGGAGCCTGGTAACCATGTTCCTCAAAAAATATTTTCCGTTTATTTACAATTTCAGCAGATTCCTTGAAAAATGAGTTTTCAATAAGCACTTCAGCTAATCTCTCAATGATCCCTGGTGAAATATATCCTTTTCTTACATTCTTCATTGCCATATGAAGCATTGAAGATATGAACTGAAATTTCCTGATCCTTACTTCTTCTACATTCAAAGGATCATGATTTACAATTTTGTCGTATAGGAAAGAGTCCATCTTTCTGATTAAGAACCTGTTTACTAAACCTGACTTAGACATTTTAATTACTGACCTTATAAATGATAATTTGTCCATTGCTTTTTGTTATAAGTTACCGTAAAAATATTAATAGCATCATTTAATAAGTCTATTAATTATTAAAATTATACTAATTTTAAATCAAAAACAAATCTTTTATTTGTCACAAGTTTGAATACTATTTTATGAAAGTGCCCTGACAGAGTGGCTTAAACAAACCGGGGCTGTAAAGAGCGGTATAGTTACATATAAAAATTATGCATAGTATCGTCTGGTTTGAAAAAGTAAGGTTATAATAAAAGATCTTACAAATCAATAACATGAAAAATGAAATAGCAGAAATAAAGAATGCATTTGATAATATCTCAAAATATTTCTGGCGTCACAAGGAATATGTAAACAGGTTAAATGTATTTCCTGTTCCTGATGGTGATACAGGATTGAATATTGCTCTGACAATTCAGGGGGCGCTTGCAAACATCCCTGTGAATCTTCCTGACAATATATTGCCGGGAGATTTCCTGAAGCTAATATCGGATAATATGCTTCTTAACAGCCGCGGATGCTCCGGCGTAATATTATCGCTGTTTTTTGAAGGCATGACTGAAGTTCTTGAAAACAATGATTTCTCAAGGGAAAATATTCTTAAAGCTATTGAAAAGGGATGTGTAACTGCTTACAAGGGAACTGACAATCCCAGGGAAGGGACAATGCTTACTCTTATGTCGGAATTAAAAAAGAAATATTCTGAAATAATGACGATAAAGGAGAATCCCCTTGAATTAATTATAGATTGCATACCACACCTAAAAGAAACTCTGGATAAAACACCCGATATGCTTCCCATATTGAAACAGGCCGGGGTTGTTGACTCAGGAGGCGCCGGATTCTTAATACTGCTTGAAGGCCTTGAAAGAGAATTCAGTTCAAGAAAAATCCCTGAAACGCTGCCATTATCTGTTGCTTTGAAGATAAATAGTCTGCTTAAGGATCTTCTCGTTAAAAGATATTTACGTAAAAAGCGAAGCGATACAGGAACTCTTGTTCAGAACCTTGGAGCAGGCAATATTACAAACGCGAGGCTGCATAATATAGTTCATAATGTTCAACAGTACCTTAAAAACAGAACCCATAATCATAATAACAAATATCAGGCAAGAGAAGCCCTTATAAAAGATACTAAGGAATTTGAGTCTTCATGGAATCCCGATATCAGGTACAGGTATTGCACGGAACTGACTGTAAGTTCCGATAAGAATATTGACAGCCAGGCTCTTAAGGAACAAATTATAAACTATGGCGACAGCCTTATAATTTCAGGCAGGGGTAACACATATAAAATACATATACATACAAATAAACCTGATTCAGTAATTAAAGACATCTCTCTTTTCGGAAATATAATATTCAGGAAAGTGGATGATATGAAAAAACAACACCGGAACTTTATAAGTTATGACTCTATTGAATATGAAAAAGAGCAAAGTATTTTCTGTATCGTTTCGGGCGAAGGCTTTAAAAAAATCCTTCAAAGTCTCGGCGCTGATTACGTGTATGATTACGGGAAACGAAAACCATCTGTCAAAAAGCTTGTTGATCTTCTTAACAGTCTGAAATCAAAAAATATAATTGCAGCTCCCGATGACGGGGATATTCTGATGTCGCTGAAATATGCAGCTTCTCTTTGTAAAGCAAATGTATTCATTGTCGAATCAAAAAACGCCATATCACTTATCAGCCTCCTTATGGGAAAGACAAATGAAATAAATAAAACAAATTTTCTTTTCAGGGATAGGATAAACAATATAAAGCATTTCATGATATCAAAGTCTGCAAAAGACTCATCTGTTGATGGAGTTACAGTAAAAAAGGGAGACTTTTTTGTAATATATAACGGGAAAATTTTCCTTTCCGGAAAAAATTTAAAAGATGTTGCCGCCGAAGCAATAAACAAACTTCTTAATGATGAATCCATTATCACTATTTACAAGGGATTACATGTAAAAGGAAATAACCTGGCAGCCGGACTTAAAAATAAATTTCCGGGACTTGAATTCGAGGAATATTATGGTGGTCAGGCTCAATATCTTTATTATTTAACATTAGAATAGGGGGAAGTTATGAATAAGCGTATTCTGATTATTTCCGCTGATAACCTGGGGATCAGTATCGATCAGGTACCATATCAGCGCTTTGAATATTTAAAATACCCGGTTCTTATAGGGGAGAAGGAATACCGTGAATCGGAGATTTACTCAGCCTCCTGGCTGATGGAAAGATTTATTAAAGAAAAGATCACTGCTAAAAGCAGTTCCCTGTCACGGGCTGAAATGACAAACCTGATTGAAAAAAATGTAAACAATTATGATCTCATTATCCAGGTTGTGATGGGCAGTAATATGTCGGCAGCCACTTTTAATATCGCAGAGGAAGTAAAAGAGAAATTTAAGGATCGGATACCTGTTATCAATATTGACTCGCGACAGGTTGTTGGCGGGATAGGAGCAGTTCTTTTAAGACTTATAGATATTATAGAAACTACTGATGATGTTGAGGGGATAAAAAAACAGGCCGAAGAATTGGTTGTTAACACTTTTTCCTATTATGTAACTCCTGATTTAAATTACCTCTACCGCGGAGGGAGGATAGGAAAGGCAAAGGCTTTGCTTGGATCAGTTTTAAGGGTGCTCCCGGTGATAGGCCTCATGGGCGATGATCCCGAAGGCTCTATTGTTCCTGTCGGGCAGGGGCGTACATTTAAACAGGCAAATTCGCTGATTATCAATTCTATCAAGGAAAAAATGAATGAAAAAAAGGCAAAAGATATTACAGTTGCAATCATTTCCGGCGATGAAAGTAAAAGGGATGCTATTGATGACCTTAAAAGAGAATTTGAAGGTTCCATTCCTTGTAAAAATCTTATTTACGGTAAGTTGCATCTCGTGGAAGCAATTTATATGGGCCCCGGCGGATACTCTCTTTCAGTTTGCATGAAATAATAATAGAACCATATAAAATGTAACATCCGTGACAACAAATTCTGACAAGCACACGAATAATTATTCATGGATGTTCCATCTGACCTTAAAAATATATATAAAAAGATGAAACCGGCTTTATTGTATTTAATAACATTTACAGCAGGTTACCTTTGCGGTTCGGTCATGAATGCGCAGATCATTGCAAGGTTTGTCAAAGGTATTGATATCCGCGGTATCGGGAATAATAACCCGGGCGCCGCAAATACATTTAAAAACGTCGGGCCCTTCTGGGGCATTCTTGCCGGCGTTCTCGATGCTCTCAAATCACTTGTTCCTCTGCTTTTGGGACATTATCTGTTTCATCTCACACCAATAGCCCTTGGTTTCCTGGGATTCGGAGCCGTTATCGGACACGGACATCCTTTGTACTTCGGATTCAGGGGTGGCAGAGCGGCAGCTACCCTCATGGGAGTGTTCCTGTTCTTTATCCCTCTCGAATTGCTGGCAGGATTTATTATTTCCCCGGTCATAGTGTATACATTCATTAAAACCGACAGATCGTACTGGACGCCTTTCGGGATAATTGCCATAAGCGCAATCACGGCATTATTCACAAATCATCCTGTTGAAATAAAAATTATCGTTTTTGCAGTTGCAATACTCGGGCTTTTTCTTAACAGGTTTTATCTTCCTGAAATGGCAAAGAACCTGAAGAATGACACCAAAGAGTAAACTACTTTGTGTAGTTTGATATTCAGGCAGTTAATGAAATTGCTTTAATATTAACTTATCAATAATACATGGAGATTAAGAAAATTGACGCTATAGATCCTCCTGAATTACCCGGGGAAGAAGGATGGACAGAACTTAAAATACCTGACTCTTATGGAAAAGGGCGTGCGTTTATTACCGGAGATAAAACAGCCGACCGTATTAAAGTCCGCTATTTTCAAAAGCAGAGCGATAAGTCTTTCGTTGCACGCGTATGGTTCGGGCCTGCAACAGAAGGACCTGCCGGATTTGTTCATGGCGGGAGCATGGCATCAATCCTTGATGAAGCTATGGGCGCCTCAGTGTGGCTCCTGGGATTTACAGCAGTTGCCGCGAGAATATCAGTAGATTACAGAAATATGCTTGTTTTAGGGACTATCACAACTGTTGAAGCAAAGGTATTATCTGTGAACGGCAGGAAGATCGTATCGGCCGGTAAAATATACGATAAGGCAGGCGCTGTTTATTCAGAATCTGAAGGACTGTATATAAATTTACCTGCTGCACGTTTTGGTAAAATGATACATTACCGCGACGAGGTTAAAAAATCATTATCCGGCACTGACAACAACGAACAATAATTTCATATCCTGCTGTCATTTTTATATTAATCAGATCATCACGGAAACATACAGATAAAATCCGACTTCCTTTTGCCGGCGAACAGTGAATATAATTTCCTGATAGACAAGGTCTGCTCCTGTTCAATTATCAACTGACTGCCGGTCTGTACCTCTTTTGAACAAATCCAGTAATTATATGTTTATATCATATTGTTTTTTAAATGATTTATAACTAAAAAGTTTTGCTATGTTCAAAATTGGAATTATCATTGGCAGCACCAGGCCCGGGAGAAACTCGGAAGCAGTCGCTGAATGGGTTTATGAAAAAGCAGCTAAAAGAAAAGATGCTAAATTTGAACTTGTTGATCTGAAGGATTATAACCTGCCCATACTGGATGAGCCCATCCCCGCGTCTATGGGACAATACTCAAACGGGCACACAAAGATGTGGTCAGAAAAAATCAGTTCACTGGATGCTTTTATTTTTGTCACTCCTGAGTACAATCATGCACCATCGGGCGTTTTGAAAAATGCCCTGGATTATTTATATGTTGAATTTAACAATAAAACAGCTGGCTTTGTAAGCTACGGATCCATGGGCGGTGTAAGAGCCGTTGAGCAATTACGCCTTATAATGGGAGAACTCCAGGTTGCTGATGTCCGTTCCCAGGTTGCATTGTCGCTTTTTACAGATTTCGAAAATTACAGCGTGTTTAAACCCGCTTCACAGCATGAAGCAGCCTTAAATACGATGATCGATCAGGTAATTGCCTGGGGAACCGCCCTTAAAGCTGTCAGAAAATAAAAAGAATGAATGATTCAGAAAAACTTCCGGCTTATTTTATTCCTCACGGAGGCGGTCCGTGGCATGTTATGGATGATGCTTTTGGCGACCCCGAAGGCTACGGAAAGCTGAAAAAATATCTGGAAGATCTTGGAAAGAATTACAAAGACAGGATTAATGCTGTTCTTGTAATATCCGGACATTGGGAAGAGCCTGTCCCGACAATATATTCATCTGAAAGCCCGGCGCTTTTTTATGATTATTACGGGTTCCCGGAATTCACTTACAAATTACAATGGCCAGCCAAAGGTGATGCCGGACTTGCTTTACAGGTTGAAAAATTACTTAAGACATCGGGATTCAGGACTGACATGGATGACAAGCGAGGCTATGATCACGGAACCTTCGTTCCTATGATGGTTGCTTTTCCAGATGTAAACGTGCCTGTCGTTCAGCTTTCCCTCATTAAGGGTCTAAATCCGCAAACCCATATTAAAATGGGTAAAGCCCTCGAACCACTCAGGAAGGAAGGAGTTCTGATAATCGGTTCGGGTATGAGCTACCATAATATGCAGGGATTCATGTCAGAGTCATTAACTGGAGCCTCTGCATCGAAACAATTCGACGAATGGCTCACGCGATCAGTTGAAAAAAATAATGCAATCAAACGAAATGAATTGCTTGTTAACTGGGAGAAGGCTCCCAAAGCCAGGGAGAGTCATCCCCGGAGTGAACATCTCGCGCCTCTTTTCGTGATTGCTGGCGCTGCAGGTGATGATACTGCCATAAGGGATTATTCGGGATTACTGATGAGTATAAATATATCAGGGTATAAGTTTGGATAAATAACAAAAAGCTGGCAGAAGGACCTTTTACTATAATTCTCTTGCAATGCATCTGTTACCACTGTAAATAAACGAGGGCTATATAAAAAATATTCTGCCAATTAATACCAGGAGATCTGGCCATGGCTTAGATCAGGAACTGGCGAAAAAGTTATATACATCTGAATGTTAGTAACATAAGAGGTGTTTTAAAAGACTATTTGCAGGTTTTTGATATCTTATTGCGAGAAAACTATCCAGATATGATCAGGTATAAATCGATTATCAGATGAGTATGGAGTAGTTATATTATGATATCAGTTATTTTAAAGTTTCCGGTTTATTTAATCCGGGCAATCCAATTTTTAAGTACATCATAAGGTTGAGCGCCAGTCAGTTTATATTTCCCGTTGGCGATAAGAGTTGGAACGGAGTTTATTCCGTACTGGCTGGCGAAATATAAGTCCTCATCAAGCGCCTGACTGACTTTTTCGCTGTGGTAATCTTTTTCCCATTGTTCAACATTAATACCTATTTCACTGGCGCACATTTTCAATACTTCAAAATCATTGATGTCATAACAGTCGGTCATGTGAGCTTTCTGTATCCTGTTGAACATCTTATGATGCATGGAATTGCCTCCCTGAGCTTCGGCAGCTTTGCATGCAAGCAGTCCCGGGGTTGAATATGGGTAATTAAAAGAACGCTGAGCCATTAATTCAGCATTGATGCGGTGTTCATCGTCGTTTATGTTTGCAGCTCTCCAATGTTCAAGGATTTGTCTTTTCCCATCTTCCTTTGATCCGAATATATTTTCAATGCCTTCAGGCTTTTTGGCAAGAGCAAATGACCTGTGAATAACTTCAATTTTACCGTTATGATTTTCTGTCAGCTTTTCAATCCTTGGTGTAAGAGCATAGCACCATGCACAAAGCACATCGTGAAAAAATTCTATTGTTATTTTGTTTTGTTCCATTTGTTAATGATTTTTCTTTGTCTGTTATTAATCTTTTGTTATCCGAAAATTCTTATTTATCAGATCTCGTGAGACAATCCCTGGTAAATGACAATAAAATATCCTGAACCGATAATAGGAACATCTTTTTGTAATATTTGTTCATTCTGAAACAAAGGTTATCAAAAACTGATTCTGTATTCTTAGTTTTAATAACTAGTATAGTTCAGTTATTGATCACTGTCTGCCAGACTACAAAGAACCCCATTAAATGCTGAATAAATGAATATTATAGTATTATATTGTGTCCATGCTGTATAATCAGAGTGGAGTTCATTTATTATTTCAGATAATATTCATATAGTCATAATGGGTTATATTACAGATATATATATATGGCTTTATAATGATATTAACATAAATATTTATAGAAAACTATATTGCGGGTAATAGTTTTTATTTTATTTTTGCAGGTCGTATCAGAATTATAAATAATGGATGTACGAAAACGAATATTAACAGAAGCGACTCATCTTTTTTTTCAATATGGAATAAAGAACACAACAATGGATGATATCGCAGACAAACTGGGTATCTCAAAGCGTACCATATATGAGACTTTCAAAGATAAGAATGAGCTGTTAATCAGCTGTTTTGAAGAGTATTCAAATGAAAGGTACAAGGCAAATGAAGTTATAATAAAAGACTCGCAGAATCCCCTGACCGCAATTTGCCTGTTCATTCAGGATGGAGCATCGATGCTGAATTTGTTGAGTCCTGCATTCTTTTCAGATCTGAAAAAGTATCATTATGAGCTGTGGATACAAGCTTCCAGACAACAGACAGAAAGAAACTATAACCTGGCATATCGTTTATTAAGAAAAGGTATAAATGAAGGGATCTTCAGAAAGGACATCAATATCGATATTGTTGTTAAGCTCATTTTGGAACAGATGAAAATTCTTATCGATAGTGATGTTTTTCCGCCTGATAAGTATAAACAAAGTGATATTTTTAAAAATATAGTTATCAATTTTATAAGAGGAATTGCTGCAAACCGTGGTATAGAGAAAATTAACGATATCGAAAATCAATTGACTGACAAAAACATAGAAATTAAAATATAAGTTCAATACTGATAATAAATGACTGACAGACAAAAAATTGTTAACACTGCTGCAGATTTATATCTTAAATTCGGTATAAAAAGTATCAGGATTGATGATCTGGCTGATGAACTTGGGATTTCGAAAAAAACTATTTATGAGCATTTTAGAAGTAAAGAGGATTTGATCGAATCCGTTCTGGATGAAATCAGAAGGTTTATTCATAGAGGCATTGAGAAAGAGATTGATTCACATGATGACATTTTTGACAGCATGCTCGGCGCCTGCATCTTTTTCGTTACAATTATTGACAAATTAACTTCTTCATTTGTTTACACACTAAAGAAATATCAGTATTCATCATACTGTGATCTTAAGGATTTCAGCGACAAAGAATTATACTCACGGTTCGAAAAGCTTGTAAATAGTGGTATCAGGAAATGTTATTTCAGAAATGACCTGTCATTTAATACTCTTTTTGGGATAAATATGGCCAGGATCTCCGGCATATTTAATTCATCTTCTGATTTTCAGAATATTCAGTACACAAAAGAGATTTTTTTTCTGACGCTGGTAAACAGCATACGGGGAATAACAACACTTGAAGGTCATAAAATACTTGATGAAAAAGTTAAAAAGTTTTTGGAGGATAATAAACAGTTAAATATAAATATATGAATATGATAAAAAAGCTCGTGATTATAATGATTTTCACGTTTTTGGGTTCTATGCTAATTTATGTGCAAGCCCAGGATACAATAACTTTATCTCTGAATGAAGCGCTTGATTATGCTGGTAAACATAATAAAACATTAGTCAATGCCAGGTATAACATTGATAAGACAAAACTAAAAAACTGGGAGATTACGGCAGCAGGATTACCCCAGATAAGTTCAGCCTTAGATTATACAAACTATATGGGTGCGGAAATTTCATTTCAACTTAATGAAGCGGCTCCGGCTGCAACAATTCCGTTTAATCCTACCAGTAACTTTAAAGTAAATGTAAGCCAGCTCATTTTTAATGGCAGTTATTTTGTGGGATTGCAGCTTGCAAAATTATCTTATGATGCTTCACAATTAAATTATCAAAAAAACGAAACGGATGTCAGGGAGCAGGTTTCGAGGGCATATTATCTTGTTCTGGTGGCTGAAAGGACCCTTGATATTCTGGCAGCTAACAGGTCTAACGCACAAAACATCTTTCAGAAGACCTGGAATCTTTATAAATCCGGAATAATAGAAAAAAGTGAAGCAGACAAGCTGTCTGTTATGGTAGCAACAATTGAAAACTCCCAGAAAGCAGCAGAAAGACAGCTTGAAATGGCTTACAATCTGCTTAGGCTGAATCTTGGACTGGAGGCAGATCAGCTTTTAAAACTATCAACGGGTTTAGATGAGGTTTCGGAAAAGAAAAAATTTCAATATGCTGTTATCGAGCCATTTGATATTCAGAATAATTTTGATTACAAATTAATACTGTCTCAGGAGCAATTACTGACAAAACAGGTAACTTTTGAGAAAGCAAATTACCTCCCTACAATCGCAGGATTTTACAACCATACAGAGAAAATATTGAAGCCCAAGTTTGATATGACGCCTAAGAATATTATTGGTTTGAATGCAAGCATTCCAATTTTCTCGAGCGGATTAAGAAAATCAAGAGTAGGCCAGGCTAAGATTAATCTGTATATGATTAACAATACCAGGGAATTAATGGACCAGCAAATTTCCCTGCAGGAAAGGCAGGCCAGATTTAATCTGAATAATCTTCTGGAACAATATGAAACTCAAAAAAGAAACGTGGAAATATCTAAAGAAGTATTCGAAAGTATGAAACTGAAATTTGATCAGGGAATTATTTCCAGCCTCGAACTTACAAGTGCCAACAGTAATTATATGTCAGCAGAGGGCGCTTTTACAAATGTCCTGTTTCAATTACTTGATGCAGAACTGACTTTACGTAAAATAAAAGGTAAACTATAATAATTTGAAACATATAAATCTAAATAAAATGAAAAACAGAAAATTCTTACATTCATTTTTTATCGTCGTTACAATTTCTGTGGTTTTTGCCTGTACTTCAAAAAATAAAGAAACAGAACAAACCAACAGTTCCATGTTAACCGGCACAGAAAAAGTTAAGATACTTAAAGCTGAAAAAGAAACCGTTATACGCAATATTGAACTGACTTCCGCTCTAATACCATTTGAAGAAGTACATCTTGCTCCCGCTTCTCCGGGCAGAATTGAAAAAATAACAGTTGATGTAAGCGATTTTGTTAAACAAGGCGCCGTGCTTGCCATAATGGATCAGACACAATTACAACAGGCTGAAGTAAACCTTTTAACAATTGAGACTGATTTCAAACGCCTTGATACACTTAAGAAAAGCGGCAGCATTGCCGAACAACAGTATGATCAGATTAAAGCGAGATATGACGTGGCAAAAAGCACATATGATTTCCTTCTGAAAAATACCCGCTTGTCGGCCCCGTTCGACGGAGTAATTTCGGGAAAATATTTTGAAGACGGCGAAATGTATTCAGGATCACCGATTCCGGCTATTGGTAAAGCTGCTATTTTATCAATAGTTCAGATAAATAATCTTAAAGCTGTAGTAAGCCTGTCAGCAAAATACTTCCCGCAGATTTCAACACGAATGAAAGCAGAAGTAATGTGCGATATCTATCCCGGTGAAAAATTTACAGGGGAAGTATATAAGATATATCCTACAATAGATAAATCAACCAGCACTTTTCAGGCTGAAGTGAGGATAAATAATCCCGGATTAAAACTGAGACCAGGTATGTTTGCCAGAGCCTATTTGCAGTTCAAAAGCGAACAGGTAGTGCTGGCGCCAACCATTTCAATATTGAAACAAACCGGTACAAATGAGCGGTATATGTTTATAAATGAAAATGGGGTTGCCAGAAAAAGAGTTGTGAAGCAGGGATCAATTTTTGATGATAAAACCGAGATTCTGGAGGGTATACAGCCCGGGGAGGAGATTATTGTAACAGGGCAATCAAGATTAACTGACGGGACAAAAATTTCTATAACGAAATAGTTTTATAAAGGGAATATTATGAGTTTATATAGCGCTTCCGTAAAGAAACCGATAACGACTCTTGTGGTTTTTATCGGAGTAATAATATTAGGTATTTATTCATTTTTTTATTTACCTGTCGATTTTTTCCCAAAGCTTGAACCGCCTATCATTACAGTATTTACCTTTTACCAGGGCGCAAATGCTTCGGATATAGAGGAAAATATTACAAAGAGACTTGAGGATAATTTCAGCACTCTGACAAATCTTAAAAAAATTACCTCAACATCAAAAGAAAACACTTCGGTTCTGATGCTTGAATTTGAATGGGGGAAGAATCTCGATGAAGCTACTAATGAGGTCAGGGATGCTTTGGGCAGAGCGGAAAGATACCTCCCTGCTGATGCTGAGAAGCCTGTAATATTCAAATTCAGCGCATCAATGGTACCCGTAATTATTTACTCCGTGACTGCCGATCAGAGCTATGCGGCCTTAACTGATATTCTTGACAATAAAGTTGTAGCTCCGTTAAACCGTATCGACGGTGTAGGGTCTGTTATGATGATAGGTGGCCCTATAAGAGCCGTCATGGTTGATATTGATCCCCGTAAGCTTGATGCTTACAATCTTTCGCTTGAACAGATTGGCAATGCTCTCCGCACTGAGAATATTGACATGCCTGCCGGAAATATCGAAATGGGGATGGTTAATTACCCGGTAAGGGTCGAAGGCAGGTTTACCAACAGCGACCAGGTAAAGGATATTATTATTTCAAATGTCAATTCAAAAGTTGTTTATCTCAAAGATGTAGCTACCGTCAGGGACGATTTAAAGAAGGCAACTCTTGATGATAAAACAAACGGCAGGAAAAGCGTAAGGCTGATGGTTCAGAAACAGAGCGGCGCAAATACTGTCCAGGTTGCCAAAGATGTTAAAGCAAAGCTGGCAGAAGTTACCGGATCGCTGCCTGAAGATGTAAAAATTGAAACCGTTATAGATACTTCCGATTATATACAGAAATCTATCAGCAACCTCACCGAAACCATATATTTCGCTATTTTATTTGTAATTCTGATAGTTTTATTCTTCCTCGGAAGCTGGCGGGCAACATTTATAGTTTTTCTTTCAATTCCCACCTCACTGATTGTTTCATTTATTTACCTGTTCCTGACAGATAACAGCTTGAATATTATTACACTCAGTTCGATATCTATAGCCATAGGCCTTGTAGTTGACGACGCCATAGTTGTTCTTGAAAATATTATCAGGAACATGAAAAAAGGAAGCTTCCCACGTGAAGCTGCAATTTATGGAACAAATGAGGTTGCAATGGCTGTAATTTCAACTACATTAACAATTATTGCCGTATTCCTGCCTTTGACAATGCTCGGAGACCTTACTGGCGAGATCTTC
Organism: Bacteroidales bacterium; assembly: GCA_040772125.1. Classification (GTDB taxonomy): domain Bacteria; phylum Bacteroidota; class Bacteroidia; order Bacteroidales; family VadinHA17; genus LD21. Next base: position 2,957,159 of record JAXGYS010000003.1, on the reverse strand, counting down.
GCACCACTGGGAGCTGTGGTAACAATAACTATAGCCACTTCGGTAATTGTATCGCTTACATTGACTCCGATGATGGCTTCAAGGATACTTAAAATTTCAAAAACAAAGAAAGAAGCAAAAGGCATTGGCGCCAAAGTTGCTGGCTTCAATGAGCGAATAATTACAGCTATTGATGCTTTTTACGAGAAGACACTGAAATTTGCAGTCAATAACAGGCCGTTAATTATTATTCTGGCAGTTTTAATTTTCGGCTCATCCCTGTTCCTGGTAAGCAGGGTAGGATTTGAATTCATGCCTGAATCAGATAATGGCCGGATTAGCGCGCAGGTAGAGCTTATTGAAGGAACCAAACTTGATATTACAACCCAGCTTGCCCGTAAAATAGAAGGAATCATCAGAGAGAAATATCCGGAAATAAGTATAATCTCAACAAGCGCAGGATCAGCAGAATCGGGAAGTATGCTTTCAATCTTTCAAAAGTCGGGTAGTTACATAATTTCTTTTATTATGACCCTTCCTCCCGTTGAAGAAAGGACAAGAGATATTTTTGAAATTTCCGATCTTTTACGCCAGGATCTGGCGGGATTTCCGGAAATTGTGAAATACTCTGTTAATCCGGGGAGCATGACTTCCTCGATGTCATCCTCATCTTTCGGAATGAGCGTGGGAGGAGGCAGCACTATTGAAGTGAAAATATTCGGACATGATTTTAATAATACAAACATTGTTGCAGAACAGGTGTCAGCAGCCTTAAAAAAGATCGAGGGAACAAGGGATGTCACAATCAGCAGGGATAAGGAAAAACCGGAGCTTCAGGTAAAACTCAACCGCGACAAAATGTCGAACCTGGCATTAAGCACGGTTATGGTCAGTTCAGCAATACGAAACAGGATTAATGGTTTGACTGCTACGCAATACAGGGAAGAAGGTGAGGAATATGATATTATAATAAATTATGATGAAAAATTCAGACAGTCAACTGTTGATCTTGAAAATATGACTATCCAGAACATGAGAGGGCAATTAATCCGGTTAGGGGATATTGCATCGGTAGAACAATATTTCAGCCCTCCGAATATTGAAAGGGAAAACAAGGAAAGGCTTGTTAAAGTAACGGCATCCCTTATGCAAACAGATCTCTCGACAGTCACAGCAGAACTTAATCGACAGGTCTCCCAAATGAATATTCCTCCGGAAATTGAAATTGAATATGGCGGAAGCGCGAAAGATATGCAGGACAGCTTCAGGGATCTGATAATATTACTAGTATTAAGTATTGTTCTTGTGTATATTGTTATGGCTTCACAGTTTGAATCTTTCAGGGAACCATTTATAATAATGTTTTCTCTCCCGTTTGCATTTACCGGAGTTTTTCTCGCCTTGTGGATCTCGGGAACAACCCTGAATGTCATTTCATTTATAGGAGCAATAATGCTCGTGGGAATTGTAGTGAAAAACGGGATTATCCTGGTGGATTATACTAATCTCCTTCGCGACAGAGGCGTGTTTCTTAAAAGCGCGGTTGTCCAGGGGGGACGGTTAAGGCTCCGTCCTGTTCTCATGACATCTCTTACAATGATCCTGGCCATGATACCACTGGTTCTCTCCAAAGGAGAAGGATCAGAAATATGGCGACCAATGGGTATTTCATTAATGGGAGGATTGACTTTCTCGACATTGATCACTCTTATAGTTATACCCGTTATATATACAATTTTTGGTGCGGCAAGAATGAAAAGAGAAAGAAAAAACAATCCTTCAAATGATTAAACATTAAAAATAATGAAAGCAGTATTTATTTCGCATAATCAGGCCCTGACAGAGGAGGTGGAGATAATTTTTCAAAAGCTGTCTGTAAGAGGATTTACTCAATGGACTGAAGTAAAGGGCGCCGGAAGCATATCCGGCGACCCCCATATGGGAACTCATACCTGGCCCTCATTAAATAACAGTATCCTTGCAATTGTCGATGACAATAAAGTAAAGGATCTCCTGAAGGAGCTCTATGAATTGAACAGTGAAGTCGAAGAACAGGGATTACGGGCTTTTGTCTGGAATATTGAAGAAACTATTTGATTTCGAAGTGCATTATGAAAACAAGTCAATCTGAAATTCTTATCGCTTAATTATATTGAGAATGGAAATATTCGCTTTTTTGATGTAATTTTATGATTTCATTATAAACTTAAGAACAAAAGCTATGATCCGGGAAAGTTTAATTGGTTATATTGAACAGAGTATCAGGCAAAACTGGGAAATCGAAGCCTTGTCAAATTATCGTGAGCAGGGATTGACTTACAGGCAGATAGGTGAAAAAATCCTGATGTTTCACACCTTCTTTAAAAATATAGGCATCAAAGAAGGCGACAAGATAGCGCTTGTCGGAAGAAATTCCGCCAACTGGTGCACTGTCTATCTTACCACTGTAACCTTCAGCGCTGTAATTGTTCCGATACTTCCGGACTTTAAACCTGAAGATCTTATAAATCTCATTAACCATTCAGATGCAACTCTTTTGTTCATTGATGATAAAATCTATGAAACAATTGATCTTGGTAAGATTCCACAGGTAAAAGCAATAATTTCTCTTGACAATTTTAATATGATCTGTGCAACGGATGCCGGCATTAAAGAGAAATACCTGTCGATTGAACAAAAATATCTGGAAATTTATCCTGATCTGAAACCTGAAGAAGTAAAATTTCCGGGCATTACAAATGACAAATTGGCTGTTATCAGCTACACAGGCGGAACCACGGGATTTTCAAAAGGTGTAATGTTGACGCATAACAGCCTTACTGCCAACGTGAGATTTGCCCAGAACCACATGCCGCTTAAGCCGGGCGATCCTGTTGTTTCATTTTTGCCTCTGGCCCATACATACGGATGCGCTTTCGAATTTCTTTTCCCTTTTACATACGGGTGCCATATTACAATCCTTTCCAAAACTCCATCCCCTCAAATAATTGTACAGGCATTTAAAGAAATCAAACCCAGGCTGATAATTTCGGTACCACTCGTTATAGAAAAAGTTTTTAAAAGTCAGTTGCTGCCGGTAATCAGCAAGCCTTATATGAAACTTCTCCTGGCAATTCCCGGAATAAATAAAATTCTTCATAAAAAAATACGGGGAAAGCTGTCTGAGAGCTTTGGCGGCAGATTTCATGAGATTGTTATCGGCGGCGCTCCGTTTAACCCGGAAGCAGAAAGATTTTTCAGAAAAATCGGTCTGAATTTTACAGTCGGATATGGAATGACTGAATGCGGGCCCCTGATAAGCTATACATCATGGGATACCACAAAGCTGGGTGGGTCGGGAAAGCCTGTCGATACTCTCGATGTGACTATTGATTCATCCGATCCGTTAAAAGAGGTTGGAGAAATACTTGTCAGAGGCGAAAATGTAATGCTCGGGTACTATAAGAACGAAAAAGCCACAAGGGAGATCATTGACGAAAATGGCTGGATGCATACTGGTGACCTTGGACTAATGGATAAGGATGGCAACATATTCATCAAAGGAAGGAGTAAAAGCATGCTTCTTGGCCCTTCCGGTAAGAATATTTTTCCTGACGAAATTGAAGCTGTTATCAATAATATGAATTATATAACAGAATCGGTTGTTATTATGGAGGATAATAAACTTATAGGACTTGTTTACCCCGATTATGAATCAATAAAAAAGGATAATATTTCAGATGAACAATTGCAGATTATACTTGAACAAACAAGAAAAGCTGTAAATGAAAAGATACCTGAATTTATGGCAGTGCATAAATTCAGACTTCATCCTGAAGAATTTGAGAAAACTCCGAAAAGGAGCATTAAAAGGTTTTTGTATATGAATGTGTAACCTTTAAAGAATCTTATTGAAATTCATATTTATATGTTTAAATTAAGAATGAATTTTTTCATTCTTAATCGCGCTGCAATTACATTATTCCTTTTATAAAAACCGCAAACATATAATACGTTTAAATCCCAAAATCAAAGTAAAAAGGAAGTAAAGGTTATAGTTTGCCTGCTAAAAGAAATATTGTTTTGAATGAACACCCGTAAAATCAAATATGAGTTGCAAAGACAATTAATTCTGGATAAATCCCTTGAGTTATTCAGCCAGAAGGGATTTGCACAAACCTCTATTGTTGATATTGCAAAAGAGTCAAACATATCAAAAGGTCTCTTATACCATTATTTTTTAAGTAAGGAACAACTTTTTGAAGAAATTCTGGTCAGTAGTTTCAACTCCATTTTTAAATATTTTAATGTCAGTGATGATGATATTATAAAATCCGGAGAATTTGAAAATTTTATTTTAGAAGTATTCAAATCACTTGAACAAAATTATCTGAACTGGAAGCTGGTTTTTCAATTATTTACCCAACCCGAGCTATCCAGGAGGGCTAACTTTATATTGAATAAAAATGACTTGGCAATAAAATTCAGAAACACTATTTCGGCCTTCTTCGAAATGAAGAATAAAATGCATCCGGAGATCAGGACTACTTATTTTGTCTCTATGATGTTAGGCATTGCTGTTACTTATCTCCAAAATCCCTCCGAATATCCCCTTAATCAGATAGCTGAAATTATAATTGAGGAATTTATAAAAAATTAAAAAAACATATATTCTGCTAATTATGTTTAAACAATACTGATCATGGATTATGTGACGTGGAGAAATGAAAATCAGTCTTATAATTGAAATGATCCTGATAGGGGCATTTACCGGCGTTATAACCGGTTTGACCGGCGCATCGGGTAATATGGTTATTGTTCCTCTGGTTAATTTACTTCTGGGATTCTCAATTCATGAGGCTATTGGTACAAGTCTGATGATTACGGTACTTTCTTCCTTAGCTATATCGGTAGTTTATTTCAGACATGATAATATAGATATAAAAGCTGGTATATGGATAGCAGCAGGATCAGTCGTCGGAGCCCAGGCGGGAACAAAATATGCCATTAACATGTCAGAAATAAGCCTGGGTGGCGGATTTGGAATTTTTATGGCAATTATAGGCATAGTGATATGGAATAGAGGGATAAATCACAAATCATTCGCAAATTCATCGAAAAACCTGATAAAATTTAAAACTCAGACACAAAAAATTTCAGCAGCGTTGATTCTGGGTTTCTTTGTTGGTATTATGACTGGAATTTTTGGTTCAGGAGGCGGGGCAATGATACTATTGATTCTGATTTTTATATTGGATTTCCCCATTCATCTGGCAATTGGCACTGCATCGCTTCTAATGACAATAACAGCATGTTCGGGTGCCGTCGGATATGCAATACACGGCAATATCCAGTCACCTGCAGGATTAATCATTGGCATCAGTGCTGCAATAAGTGGTGTGGTTAGTGCAATATTCGCTAATAAAGTTAATGAGCAGATTCTGTCTAAAGCCGTGGGTGTCGTATTTTTTATACTTGGCATATTTATGACTGTTTTATTTTTGCCAAGATTTAAATTATAAGAGTCGTTTTAAAAATAGTATTCACTCCTGTGAATTTGATAAAAACCCTTAATTCTATAAAAATCATAACTAAATGCAATATAAAAGTAACTGGATTCTATGAAAGTTATATGTCAGCATTTACAATATAAAAGTAAATTGATTCCATAAAGTCCGGCAAGTTCTTATTAATAACCCTTCAATGACCCATCTGTTTTCAGAGGTTTTCTCCACCGGAACATGATAAAAATGGCCACCAGCAAATTATATTGAATGGTTTTTATGCTTTCCCAGATTCCATTAAAAGCAGCTCCCAGAAAATCTGACAGATTGAAGCTTGTTTCTGATAGATCAATCCTGAAACAATTGTTAAAGGATATAAATTTCATTAAAGCTTGAGTTTTCATCTTGGATCATCCTCCTAATTCCTGAATCCATTTAAATCTCACTTTCATTGGTGAAGCATTATTATTAATTCAAATTTGGCTCTTTTTATTAAATTTGATAACCAATCCTGAAAAAGATGATCAATAAATTAACTGCCAGGCAAAGGATTATTGAACTTGTTTCACGCTTCGGGGAACAGTCAGTTTCATATAAGCAGTCCTCTTATAATGAGACACAAACCCGACGTGATTTTATTGATCCTTTTTTCAAAGCTCTCGGTTGGGATATTGATAACGAACAGGGTTATGCTGAAGCATACAGAGAGGTCATTCACGAGGATAAACTGAAAGTTGAAGGTTCCATGAAGGCACCCGATTATTCTTTCAGACTGGTCGGTGGGAAACGGTTGTTTTTTGTTGAAGCCAAAAAACCAAGTGTTTACGTAAAAGAAGATATTCAACCAGCCTACCAGGTTAGAAGGTATGGATGGAGTGCAAAACACCCAATCAGTATTATTACCGATTTTGAAGAATTCGCAGTTTATGACTGCAATAAAAAACCTGACCCAGGTGATAACCCATCAGTAGCAAGAATAAAGTATCTTACTTTCAAAGATTATTCAAACGAATTTGACTTTATCTGGGATACATTCAGCAAGGAACAGGTTCTGAAAGGAAGCTTTGACCGGTTTGTTCAGGCTGATACTCATAAAAAAGGTACCGCCTCTGTTGACAAAGAGTTTCTTGAGTCGCTCAACAAATGGAGAACTTACCTTGCCGTAAACATTTCGTGGAATAATAAGAATCTGACTGAAGAAGAGATAAACTTCGCAGTTCAGCAGACAATTGACCGTGTAATTTTTCTAAGAATTACTGAAGACCGACGCATTGAACCTTACGGAACTCTGAAGCATTCATTAACCCACGGAGAATACTATAAAAATCTCTTCGACCTGTTCCGGAATGCTGATGAAAAATATAATTCAGGCCTGTTTGACCTTGAGAAAGATATGATCTGCGAATCTCTCAGGATCGAAAATAAGGTTGTAAAAACAATTATAAATGAGCTTTATTTCCCGGAATGCCCTTATGAATTTTCGGTGATCCCTGTTGAGATCCTCGGCAGCGTTTACGAACAGTTCCTTGGCAAGGTTATCAGGATTACACCTGCGCATCATGCCAAAATAGAGGAAAAACCGGAGGTCAGGAAGGCCGGAGGTGTTTATTATACACCACAATACATCGTCGATTATATCGTACAGAACACAGTCGGAAGGTTAATCAAAGGCAAGACACCCACAGAAATATCAAAAGTGAAAATTGTTGATCCGGCCTGTGGCAGCGGAAGTTTTTTAATTGGTTCATTACAGTACCTGTTCGACTATCATAAGAATTACTACAGTAATCATGGGAAACCATCAAAAGGGAAAAAGGACAATCCACTTACACCTGACGGCCAGCTTACAACCGCTGAAAAGAAACGGATCCTGCTGAACAATATCTTTGGGGTGGATCTGGATTCAAATGCGGTTGAAGTGACTAAGTTAAGTCTGTTATTGAAATGTATGGAAGGTGAGACCGAAACCACTATTAACCAGCAATTCAGACTTTTTAACGAGAGGGTACTTCCAACACTTGATAACAACATTAAGAGTGGCAACAGTCTCATTGACACTGATCTCTATGACAGCCAGCTTGAATTTGGAGAGGAGAAGAAGATCAGACCATTCAGCTGGACAAACACATTCCCTGAGGTTTTTAAACAGGGTGGATTTGATATTGTGATAGGCAACCCACCTTATGTAAGGCAGGAAATGCTTGGCAGGCAGAAGGATTATTTCAGGGAACACTTCCAAGTATTTCACGGGATGGCTGATCTTTACAGTTATTTCATTGAGAAAAGCCTGAAGTTGGTAAATCAGGATGGTCTTTATGGTGTTATTGTGGCCAATAAATGGATGCGTGCAAACTACGGTGAACCTCTAAGAAAATTTCTTAAAACCCAACAACTTTATGAGATAATTGACTTCGGCGATCTTCCCGTTTTTGAATCGGCAACAACATACCCCTGTATATTGATAATTGGAAAACCAGGGAAGGAGAACAATAATATTAAACTGACCATTCCGGAAACTTTAAAATTTTCCTCTCTTGCTGCATATGTCCAACAAAACCACACTCTTTTAAATAAGGGATCGTTGAGTGATGAAGGATGGATACTGGCAGGGGAAGATACTCAAGTTCTTTTATCCAAAATTCATGATGCAGGGATTCCATTAAAAGTTTATGTGAAAGGTAAAATCCTTTACGGGATAAAGACTGGCTTAAATGAAGCATTTGTCATTAACCGTGAAACCAGAGACAGCCTTATTGCAGAGGATCCAGGGAGCAAAGAAATTATAAAGCCTTTCCTTGCTGGCAGAGATATAAAAAGATATCAGGAACCACACAGTGAAAAATTCCTGATTTTTGCTAAAAGAGGGATTGATATAAAAAATTATCCTGCAATACTCAAGCATCTTGAAAATTATAAAGCACAACTTACTCCAAAACCAAAAGGATGGATCGGAATAGAGTGGAAAGGCAGGAAGCCCGGAAGTTATAAATGGTATGAGATACAGGACGCTGTTGATTATGCAGAAGAGTTTGAAAAACCGAAAATTATTATACCTGCAATTGCGAATGTTGCCTCTTATACTCTTGATGAAGCATCACATTTATCAAACGATAAAACAACTATTATACCAGTAAATGATCTTTACTTATTGGGATTGCTGAATTCAAAACTTCTGGATTATTACATAAAATCAATTGCATCCACAAAACAAGGTGGTTATTATGAGTATAAGCCTATGTACCTATCGAAGATCCCGATAAAAATGATTAATGAATCGGATAAGGCTGAGAAACAGATGCAAGGCGAAATAATCAGAATTGTCGAACACATAATTACCTTACACACTGAACTCAGTGTATGTAAATTGGCAGACAGAGTTGACCAGATAAAGTCTCAGATTAATCATTTTGAAATTAAAATAAACGAACTTGTCTACCGGCTATACGGGTTGACGGAGGAGGAAATTTCTATTTTAGAAATCAATTGAACCAATCCAGTCGGGCATCTTTCATTATGAGAAATAAAATATTCATAAGTCATGCAAATCCTGAAGATAATGATCAGGCCAGATGGTTAGGACTTCAGCTTATGACTATGGGTTATGAAGTATGGTGCGATGTTTTTAACCTTAAAGGAGGGGAAAAGTTCTGGAAAGAAATTGAAAATGAGATCAGACAAAATACCTGCAAGTTTCTTTATGTGCTAACAAGGAATTCCAACCAAAGAGAGGGTTGTCTGGATGAATTGGCTGTTGCCGAAGCAGTCGAAAAAACAATTGAGGACAATAGATTTATAATAGCACTTCATTATGATCAAGATCTTACATATGATGAACTGAATATAAGACTGAAAAGAAGAATAGACTTGAATTTTAAAACTGATTGGCAGCAAGGATTGAAAAACTTACTTGCTGTTTTTGAGGAAGAGCCAAAAGTAGTAATAAGTGAAAATCCAGATTTCGAAAATATAAGAAAGTATTGGAGCACGATTTATTTAAATGATAGGAAACCTGTTGAAAAGGAAGAAACATATACCTCCAACTGGTTCCCAATTTCCAGATTACCTGACATATTATACGTACATGATTTCAAAGGTTTAATTAAAAAAGGTTTTGAATGGGAAAATCTTCCATTTCCCACAATTGGGTATAAAAAGCATACTGTCACATTTGCACCTGCACCTGATTTTATTCCATTCATTCCTGGTGTCGAAAACTACAATAGCGACTTAAGTAAAAAGTACATTGTAGATGAGATTCTGCAAAATAATTATGAAGATACTAATGTTAAGAACAGAACTCTTGTCAATTTTATAAACTTCCTGATAAAGACCGGATTTGTGAAAACACTGAAAGCAAAAGGTTTATTAAGCTATGAAATGTCCGGTACAACTGCATTCTGCTATTCAAAAGATATGAATATTGATAAGATTTTCCCTTTTGGACAGCTTGTCGGAAGACTAAAAGAACGGAATTGGCATTTTGCCTATAGTGGATTCCCGGATCTGGTACACATGGTATTTGTTATAAAATCGCACATCTTACTTTCCGAGAATGGGGAAATTGTTGATTCCAAGAGGGTCCAACAATCTGGAAGAAGAAAACAAGGTTCAAACTGGTGGAATAAACACTGGAAAGAGAAATTAATGTCCGCAATTAGCATAGTTTCAGATGAAAATGGCTTAATAAAAATAAATGTTGGAAGAAGTATTGCTGTTTTCATTGAAAGTAAACCATTGGCATTCAGCAGCTATGTTAGTTATTATGATCCTGACGAATCAAGGGAAGCTTTGGATGATTTTACTGATGAGGGGGATGATGAAGTTATTTCTGAGCAGCAATCCATAGAGAATGAACAATCTCATTAAGATACCAGAACCAAAATTATTGTTTGGGTATAACCAAAAATTGGAAGATCCACGAGACGGTTTGACGATCTTTGGTCCGCTTGAACCATTACGACCATATGGTATCATAAGCGGGGTTATAAGCACCAAACAGGGACTCGAAAAGTTTAAAAAGTTTCTTAAGGAAATAGAAAGTCCAATTTATAATCGAGATAATACTTCCCGGCCATTTTTCCCAGGATTTAATTCTGTATTTAAGATGGAATGGTCCCCGGAGAAAATATATCACATTAACATTGAAAATTCAGAACTTGGAAAGTGTTTGTATTACGAAGACGTTCATGACCGTACTTATTATACCGTTTCACTTTTTGCTGATAAGATCATTTCTGCTAATAAAGATGATCACGCCGGTATTAACTTATGGGTTGTTATAGTACCAGATGAGATTTACGAATATTGCAGGCCTCAATCAACAATTAAAAAGGAACAGGTTATTATTAAAAAATCTATTTCTAAATCCCGGGCAAAGAAACTGATTAAAGAGCCATCAATATGGGAAGAAGATAATGTGGCGGCTGCACCTTACTCATATGAAGCAAATTTTCATAACCAGTTAAAAGCAAGGTTACTTAAACATACATTACCAACACAAATTATCCGTGAGAGTACTTTATCCCCACAAGACTATCTTAATTCACTGGGTTTTGTTAAAAGAGATTTTTCAAAGATCAGAGGTCATTTTGCATGGTCAATATCAACAGCAGCTTTTTATAAAACAGGAGGGAAACCATGGAAACTGGCAGATATAAGAAAAGGTGTTTGTTACGTTGGACTGGTTTTTAAAAAGGATGAAAGAAGTAGTGATCCCAGAAACGCATGCTGTGCAGCACAAATGTTTCTTGATAGTGGGGATGGTTTTGTTTTTAAAGGTGCGGTTGGACCATGGTATAATACAAAATTTGGCGATTTTCACCTAAAACCTAATCAAGCAGAAGAATTAATTAAAATGGCTATTAATACTTACAGGTCCACAGAAGGTAGCGATCCGACGGAAATATTTCTTCATGCAAAAACCAAATTTGATGAGAAAGAATGGGAGGGATTTAAAAGAGGTACTGGTGTGAAAACAAACATTGTTGGGGTAACAATAAAAGATCATGTCCCCCTCAAAATATATAGAGATAATAGCAAATTTCCGATATTAAGAGGTCTTGCCTTTATTGACACGGATCAGTCCGGATATCTTTGGACAGTTGGGTTTGTGCCTCGGCTTGACACATCACTTGCATCAGAGGTTCCAAATCCGCTATTTGTTGAAATAAATAAGGGATCTGCAGATATACAACAGGTTATGACTGATATTCTGGCGCTCACTAAACTCAATTACAATGCTTGTATATATGCAGATGGAAAACCAGTTACACTGAGGTTTGCTGATAAAGTTGGTGATATATTAACTTCTGCCCCATTAGATAAAAAAGAAGCTCCACCGCTATCTTTTAAGTACTATATATAAATCAACAGAAATAATGGATAATCCTGTAGTTAGCTATATAAGATTTCTAACTGATAATAATATCACTGCAAAGTACCGTGATATTCCTGATGAGTTTGATCATAAAGACGAATTGTTGGCCGAAATTGAACTTGAAATGGATGGAAATATGCCAGATTCAATGCGCTATTTTGAAATAAATGGAATAAGCAGTCCTGTGGATCTGGAAGAAATTCTTGAAAGCCAATTCAATTCTTTTAAAATTGCATTAATTAGTGGTGCGACAGTAAATAAATCAGGAATCAAGAGAGAAATCCATGCGCAGGTATCCAATGCAAACAAGGAATTGATACTGATAAAGCAATCAGTTGTTCCATATAAGGATATTACACTTAATTCCCTGATCGATCTTAAGATCCAGTACATTGAAAAAACCTTAAACGTTACACTTGAGGAAAATAATATAGCAGCTGATGATCTGATTAATAAGGAAGCAAGTCCTGTCCATGTTCTCAGAGTGAAAAAAGAATTTGAAAAAACTGGCTATTATATTATTCAAAAATTGCATATGGAATTAAAAAAAGCCGGTTACATAAATTGTCATTTCCGTGAATTCAAAAGACTCTTTCTTCTGCCAGGTGATAAAATGCCAGAGTGTACTCCTTCTTCAGTAATATGGCTTGCTAACTTTGCTCATTTCTCGTATTTCTTTAAATGTATTAATCGTCCGTTTTTAATTCGCTCAGTGGAACCAGGAAATTTTAAAATAGCCTTAGATTTCTTTTTTAGGTCTGTTGACGGAACTAAATTTTCTACAAGTCAGCCCAAAGACCAGGGTCATACTAATCAGGAGATTAAAAAGCGGTTTGATGCCATTATGAGAAGGACTGAATTACAAAAAAGTACGACATTTCGATAACATAATACGACATTAAATAACTATTGATAATCTTTTTTTAATACATGATAATAGCCATTTACATGGTATTATCTACCAATAAGTCGTTGTTCTAAACGACATATCCTACGACATTCTAAAAATCATCCATTTTCTTCGTAATGCACTGAATACATTTGCATTACAAACATTTATTATTAATTTAATTTTAAATAAAATGAAAAGGAATGATTTTTTTGAACAGGAAAGGCAGAAGATGATCACCATCTTCGAAAAGTACGGAAGTATCGTGCCAACTTTTACTATTCAGTACGATGATGGAACCATAGCAAGCTTTGCTACAAATTTTGACAGTGTTCTTGACAAAGAAAACTTCAATTACATCATGCGTAAATTTTGCACTGATCCAAAAGTTATCTCCAGTGTCTTTATTACAGAAGGGTGGACCTCAAAAATTGCCGAGAAGGAAAATAAACGGCCATCAGAATGTGAAGACAGAGAAGAGGTAGTTATGATGATTTATAGCGCACGTAATGACGTTCAGGAAATACATCTTTATAAGCCGGATCAAAACCGGAAGCTTGAATTTGTAATTTCGTCGGATGAATATAAAGGCAGGTTTTCAAATCCTTTTTCAGACCCATGTCTGACAGTTTCTGATAGGAAAAGGGTAACACAAGAATTCCACAATGACATGCTTGACTTATTGTGTCATGCTTATAATGAATGTCAATACATGGGATACTTATTATTCTTCCTTACTGACTCAATGGAGCCACGAACTTTCTGGCAACTGACCGAAAAAGAATGGTGTGACAGGACTTGGTTAAAACAAATGATCCGTTCAAGATGCCAGGAACTTCAGACATTAGCCTTCGTATTAGTGTTCCCTGAGGATGACAAAATTAAGGTAATATTTGAATCGAGGGAGGATCAGAAATTGCATATATACAGCATAGATCATTCAACTGATACCTTGAGATTGGATGGCACAGAGAAATACAATGGTGAGTTTTCCGGATTCTTAAAAGAAGTTGAATTTTCCATCATTCCCGCATTGAGTAGTCCCTTTCTCAATTGACTTCTGGTTAACAGAAGGTTGAATATTTTGTAAATCCTACTATTTATTTACTGTTATGATAATTGAAATATAACAAATATGCATATGAATAAAACAGAATTAACAATTGGCATGATTGGCTACAGGCCGACAATGCTTGAATCTATGAAGATCTCCTTTATAGGAGAGGTATTTGATCTTACCAATTGCGCAGTAATGCGAGAACTTATTTACGGTCACTGGACACTTGATGAACTTCACGCCTTAGCTCGAAAAACAAATCGGGATTATAAGGGTCTCACACTCCCTTATCTAAAAAAAGTTTTCGATCCTAAAAAGAGTGTCAAAAAAATACTAACAGATGGGAACAGGTTATATCGATACGAAATTCTTGGTTTTGACGACCCTGAAGACCCGACCGTATGGGAGTTTATCCCGGATGATAAAATCATTAAAGACTAAGATCATGAAAATAACGAATCCATATCATTATACAATTGAAGAGATGAAGCAAATAATTGCTGAATGGGAAGAAATGGGCCAGATAATTGATGATTACAAAGCATCAGAAGGAATCGAAGTTCTGACAGAGGAAGAATTTACAAACCTTTTTGGAGAATCATCCATATACCCAAACATATATTTTGCTGAACCTGGTGAAGGTTATGATTATGCATTTATGTCAGAATATGAGCGAGTTTTATTGGAAAACGGCATCAATCCTTTTACGGGTGATTTTTTTAACCATGATGAGTGGCCGGCATGTCATTTCATAGAAGGGGTTGATACCATTGATCCGGTGGATGTTGTTTATGACCTTTGTTGGGCTAATGCAAATTTGACATTTGAGGAGGCATTGGAGCAAGCATCCATCTTGGATAGATTTTATCTTATTATTGACGAGAATGACAATATAATTGGATCAGGATTATTTGATGCCGGTGACAATATAGAGGAGTACTTCAGGATTAATGGCTTCTATGATGATTGTGAGTTCATGAAGGTTGAAGAGCCCGACAACATCTCTTTAGGTGAATTGGAGAAATCATCAGAAGAGGAATTGGAATATTATTTATCACTGAGGACCAGGATTATAGATGTTTTTGTTGATGATGTTTCGCAAGCAATTTATTTATTGAATAATAATTGGGATGAAACAGTTTACCTTTTAAAGATCCACTGCGAAAAAGAAGACCATAAATTCCTTGTTAAGGTATCAGATGAGGAACAGAATTATTATTATCAGGTTCTACTTGAATCCGGTGAGGGCGACGGTGCCCGTACATTATTCCTGGGATCCGGTATTCATATCGAATCAATAAGTGACATAATTCAATTTTACTGTGAAACAGGATGTGCTCTGGGATTCTGGTCTGGTCGCAAAACCATTGAATCTCTGATAGATGACTATAAAATGGGTAATAAAATTTTAAACGAAAGTAAAATCGATTTGATAATTGACCTTGCCAACAAAAAATATTATGATGGAACAATCAATATGGAAGTTGAACAGGCATTAATAGTGATGTTATCAATTACACACTTTTTCAAATTTCAGATGGACTATCAGAAAGAATGGTACGACAGACACAGGAATCGGATGGACAATGAGTTGAAAGATTTTATGAAGAAGGAAAACATAACCAATTGGAAGGAAGAAATGGATTGGATTCATAAGAATGGAGCACTTCAATATCATATCTGCATACCCGATTTATTGTTGCAAACGCTATACACATTAAATGGCAGCTATTATCGAATTAATGATCGCGATTATGAATGGGAGGATAACTTTTACAAGATTTTCAATGTGATGCCATACGGAAAGGAATTTGATCTCGCAATGTTAAATTTCTTACTTATACCACTGTACAACATTACACATGGAACAAATTATATTATACAATTGGTTGAATCAAAAAATAAAAATGTAATTCATTATAAATTAATATGAAAAGCACCGGCAATTATTTTTACGTAAAAAAAACAGAACTTAAATCTGATTTTACACAAATTCCGAATGCACTTTTTTATATAAATTTATCAGCCACTGAAAAGTTAATACTGGCATACCTATTATCAAATGCCGAATCGTTCAGAATCACGATCTACCGCATTGCAAAATCAGTCGGATCAGATCACCGGACAATCAAAAAAGCATTAGAGAAGTTCCGGGCCATGAAATTGATACGCCAGGTCACTGATAAGACAATTGCTGTTAATATTAATGAGATACTAAGGCTGGCAGCGGTACCAGAGGATAAAGAATATAATAATGGAAACCTGCCTAAAAGTACAATTTTCAATGATGATTCTATTAACGGTAGTTCACCTATTAGTATTGTTACCGATATTGGTACACCTACTCATAGTAATACTCCCACTAATGTAGTAGGTCAGTTACCATTAAATAGTGGTAATACGACTACTAACATACCAGGCGAACTCCCTGATAACAATATTAACCAACAAGAAATAAAAGAAGAAAAACAAAAAGAGGTTTCTCCATCTTTTTCAGCTATTGAATTAGCTAAGGAAAGCGATGATTACTTAAAAACACCTTCCAAGTTTTTTTATGGTCATAACCAATTATTAGTTACAAAACTTTATGAAAGATATAGGGTTGAAATATCAGACAAAAAGATAACTTCAATTAAGATTTTTCAGTCCGTATTATATTATTACCTTTTAAAAATAACAAACTCCAGTACCGTTCAGGATCTGAATCAGCTACTTTCCAAAAGTAAGTTGACCTTATCACTTAATGAAATTTCCAAGACTGTCCAGTTAGTTTCGACCAAGAAGGATGTTAATGCTGATTACAAGAAAGAGGTAAATGCTGTATATGATAATCCAAGTAAAGTGAGCAATCCTGACTGATGAAAATGAAGCAAGTGAACATTTTAAGATAAAAAAGAATTTACATCAATTCCCTCATAAAGGTTGGCAGGTCATATTCAAAATAACAAATGATTTTGATGAGACTCAACAGATTATAATTTCTTCTCCCATGTTCGATTGTATGGATGGTGTTGAAGTGCACTTGTAATAGTCAGTACTTGATCTGACAGTAGGGGTATTTTCAGTAACCATTTACCGCTTCAGCAAAGTTAGCTTCCTCTTCGATTCCTGCAAGGCTGGTATGAACGGATGATAAATCATCCGGCCTTGCTGTAATCTCATCGGACGCATTTTGTTTGCTTACAGCGGATAAATGGTTTTCATTGTTCATTTTCTCATATTGAAGATCCAGCATTTTCTCTTTGGCCAGGTGGATACTATCCAGGAAAGTCTGCATGGGAGTTTTCCCATAGCAATGTTTTCCTGTATGAGGCCGCTCGTTGTTATACTCATCAACCCACCGGTCCAGATCTTCCTGTATTTGCTCTAAGGAAGTGTAAATCTTCTTTCTGAAGGCAATGGCGTAGAACTCATTCTGGACAGTCCTATGGAAGCGTTCACAGATTCCGTTGGTCTGTGGTGACCGTGCCCTGGTTCTGGTATGATCGATGTCCTCAAGAGCAAGGTAGAGCTGATATTCGTGATGCTCCCTGGCACCGCAATACTCAGTTCCCCTGTCGGTTAATATCCTGAGCAATGGTATCTCATACTTTTCGTAGAACGGGATTACTCTATCGTTCAGGGTATCCGCTGCTACCAAAGCATTCTTTCGATCATATAGCTTCAGATGGACTGTTTTTGAGTATGTATCGATAAAGGTCTGCTGGTAAATCCTGCCAACACCTTTGATGGATCCGACATAGTAAGTATCCTGTGCGCCCAGATAACCCGGATGATAGGTTTCAATTTCTCCTTTGACTTCCTGTTCCACTTTTTTCCTTTCCAAAGCAGCGATCTGGTTCTCAGTGAGAATAATACCATCTTGAGCAATAATGGTCTCAAGAGCCTTCAAACGTTTTTTAAAAGTCTCCAGGTCATGACGTACCCAGACACTTCGAACACCTCCGGGAGAGATGAACAATCCTTTCTTTCTGAGTTCATTGGATATGCGAACCTGGCCCATTGCGGGATTGTCAGTTGCCAACTTGACAACTGCCTCCTCAATATGTTCTTCCACACGGTTTCTGAGCACTGGCTTTCTTCTGCTGATCTCTTTCAAGGCCAGTTCTCCTCCTGTATCATAAAGTTCCCGGAAACGATAAAATGTGTCTCTGCTGTAGCCCATTACTTTACAGGCTTGTGACACATTGCCAAGTTCTTCGGCAAGATTTAGTAATCCTAATTTGCTTTTGATTAATTTTACTTCTGTATTCATTTCTGACAGTTTTTGGGGTTAAACATTTATTTGTCTTGTTGTAATTTCAAATATAGTTTAATCCCTAACTGTCAGATTAAGTCTTGACTAATTCAAGTGCACTCCACACCTGTCAGCAAGTTCTTTTTGCGTTAGTAATCCAAAATTGAACCGGAGTTCCCGGATTACAAGGCCAATCTTTTCTAATTCGACCAATTGCTTGCCGGATATCGATGATTGGCTGGATATTATATCATTTTTTTTCATATTCAATATGCCGTATATTCCAATATAAATACAGCCACATTATAATATTGATCAGCCTGTTCCATAATGACATCTAAACTACATTTAATGGTAAAATATGCTGCACTTAATGGGGTTAATGATCATCACAACATCATGGTAATACGAAGCACTCAACGCTAACCTATGATAATTTCACCATCTGAAGTATCAAAATGTACCACCAGCACAGATATTGTCGTTTATAAAATTTCAATTTTAATCAGTGGAACTTTAATGAAACCTGAATTCTTGGAATAAAATTCTTAACAATCTTCTGGCCACATGGAAAACAGGATAGTTAATCCAAAATCCTTCATATCCCTGTTATAATTATTATATACCTATAAAGAAATCTTCCAGTGATTTTATTTCAGGATATGCATCAAGTACCTTTAATAGTGTTGTCATATGAAAGTTTTTACCAGCTTCAAGATTTGCATATGAAATTCGGGGGAGGTCATTTCTAACACAGAATCGTTCAATAGATAGACCTGTGGATCTGCGTAGTTCGAGAATTTTCTTTCCAATTGCAGTCAATGTTGTCTGGTGGCGGTCAGAGATCGGATTTATACGTTCGTAAACCATTTTATGAAAAATTTAATTCAAAATTAAGAATCCAATTCTTAGATTAAAATTGTTATTGTCATAATTATAACCATATATTAATAAATATATAATTATTACCATATAATTATAACATTTTATTATCTTTGCAACATGCATGAGGAATTAAAGATATTACAGTTTAAGGTTTGTATTAATAGCGAGACATTGGAAAACTATCTTATACTGTTATTCATGTCAAATGAAAAAATAACTGGTATCAGTATTATTAAATATCCAAGTTGGTTCAGATTCTGGGATGAAAATTTTCAGTATTACCAATTTTGTCATAATTAACAGACAGGAACTGATAGTGAAAAAATGCATGAGACCAAAACATTCACTTTTGTATAAAACTGAATATTATTTCGTAATAGATTGATATACAATGATTAAAACAACGAGAATAAATAACTATGCTTCACTATTGTCGATAACTAAACAAAACTGAATATTTTATGAGTAAAAAATACAGCAAAACCACTGCAGATTATTTGACCTGGGATCAGAACCTAAATTTGATTCGTAAACTTTACGATGATAGAGAATATAAATTGTCTCTACTGATTGCAGCCGGAAGTTTCTGGGGCCTCCGGATCAGTGATATCTTAAAACTTAAGTGGAATGATATTCTTAACAAGGATGTATTTGTCCTGGTCGAGACAAAAACACAAAAGTCAAGGGAGATCCGGATTAATGCTCAACTGAAAAAGCACATAAACGAATGTTATAATCATATTAAGCCGTCCTCAAATGAGAGGCAAATTTTCCTTAGTCAGAAAAACTCAGTTTATTCTGTCCAATGGCTTAACAAAATCTTTAAATCCATTAAATCCCGATATAATTTACGTATCGGTAACTTTTCAACTCATACCTTGCGAAAGACATTTGGGAGAGAAGTGTTTTCGAAAGCTGGTACAAATGCGGAAATTGCAATCGTGCGTTTAAGCCAGTTGTTCAATCATTCTTCAGTCATGATCACACGGAGATACCTTGGAATAACACGGGATGAGTTGCTGGAAGCTTATGATTCATTAAGTTTTTAGGGTTGAGTGGTGATTAGTTACTAACTTTATCGATGATAATGTCCTAACAAAATTCTTTTCGGTTCAAGATAAATAATAGTCATATGCAATCAAGTACAAAAATCAATTGTCCGAAATGTGGGCACGAATTCAATGTTGAGGATGTCTTAGCTCACCAAATAGAAGAAAAGTATCGTGAAGAAATGAATATCAGCATCACAAAGATTCAGGAAGAATACGCACAGAAAGAAGATGCTATAAAACAAAAAGAATCCGATATCAAACAGCAGTTGGCCAATATCGATCAATTGGTTTCCGAAAAACTGAAGTCAGTATCTGAAAAGACAACAAAGCAATTGAAAAACCAGTTTGAACAACAGTACGAGCAACAAATAAAAACTCTCATGGAAGAAGCTGAGTCTGCAAAAAAGCAGGTATCAGATTTGAAAACGGCAAAAATTGAAAATGAGCAACTGAAAAGAAAATTGAAAGAACAAGAACAGGATTTGTCATTAAAATTCGAGCAAACTCTCACAGAAAAACTACAAAAAGAATCGGAAACAATACAAAAGCGGGAAACGGAAAGGGTCGAACTGAAACTAAAGGAACGGGATGAATTGATCAATTCACTGAAAAAGCAGGTTGAGGAAATGGGTCGAAAAGCAGATCAGGGTTCAATGCAAATGCAAGGTGAGATTCAGGAACTTGCAATCGAAGAGATTCTCCGTAATCTCTTTCCAATCGATTTAATTGAGGAGGTTGGCAAGGGAGTACGAGGTGCTGATACAATTCACACTGTCCGCAATAGATATGGGTCTGACTGCGGTAAAATACTTTACGAAAGTAAGCGAACCAAGTCTTTTGTACCGGATTGGATTCCCAAATTAAAATCAGATGCTTTAACTGTCAAAGCTGATGTACTTGTAATAATTACAGAAGCATTGCCTGAAGGGATTGAAAAAATTGGCCAGAAGGATGGGGTTTGGATTTGCTCGTTTTTTGATTTCAAGGGTCTGGTTATTGTACTCAGGGAAAGTCTTATAAAGATCGCAGAGGCATTTTCTTCACAGACCAATAAAGGTGAGAAAATGCAAATGCTTTACGATTACCTGACAAGCAATGAATTTATGTTGCAGATAAGCGCTATTGTCGAAGGTTTTTCAGATCTTCAGGATAGTTACATCAGGGAGAAACGTGCAATGGAACGTATTTGGAAAGAGCGTGAAAAGCAACTTCAGAAAGTACTACTCAATACAAATCATTTTATAGGATCAGTTAAAGGTATTTCGGGTTCATCAATACCATTAAAGGAAATTGGAGCTAAGGATGATGTTCTTGAATTGCCTGAAAATGAAATGAACTAATTGCTGAATTCGAACTCGACCTCTTGATTAATTTCACGCCACAATCTTCTGGACATTCTCTCATCAAACTCCCTGTTATCAAGAATCTTCCAGATAGCATTTGTCCCCTTCATTAGGGTATGTCGAACAGTAATTGTCTGGTTCTTTGAAAAGAAAAATAAGTTGAAGTATAAATATCCTCGTTCGAAATGGATATCTGTAAGACGTACAATATCAACCTGTTCATTATCCTCATATGTATAAATGTGATTCAGTTTTACCACCTGACCTATAGTGCATATGCAGTCACTTTTAATATAGTACCATGAAGAAATGAAATGACAACCAAGTTTTAGAAACAAAGCTTTTAACTTCATTCTTAAACATAGGATAAAGAATTGTACTTTGTAGTGTAATGTCCTCATAATTATCAACTTTGGTGTATCCCCCGGTTCCCCTACCCCCCTGGACACCCCCTATATGTAACCTGGGGGTGCTGCAAAGAGTTATTCTGCCGGCAATTAATTTTTCATTTAATATAAATACCAGGATATTTCGGATCTGACCATGAAATCAAAGGCAAAAAAAATTCCAGAAAATAAAATAAGTTGGCCAAAATTGACTTTTGAAAATTTTTTATAAAAAATTATAATATGTCAGCTAACCAACATTATTATAATTCTTTAAGCTATTGCTTATCTTTATATTCCGTAAATATATCTTTTAATGATCGGTATTTATTGCAGGATTAGCAAACACAAAGAAAAAGGAAAGGATGTTTCAATTGAAACGCAGTTGCAGGCTGGCATTGCTTTTGCAAAAACAGAAGGTATTGAATTTAAATCTTTCGTGGATGAAGGTATTAGCGGGACAAAAGATGAAATAAAGGATCGTCCTGAATTTGCTTTAATGCTGGATTCAATCAAAAAAGGCTTAATTACAAAGGTTTTTTGCTTTGATCAATCAAGAATTGAACGTAATAACAGGATCTGGAATTTGTTTACTTATACAATGATCAAGTATCATTGCCAGTACTACCCGGGTGGCAAATTTCTTGATCTTGATATTCCTGAAAACAAATTATTTACAGGCATTCTGTCATTAACAAATGAGTTTTATGCTACTTTGACAGGCCAGAAGGTTAAGTTAGCACATACTGCCAATGCACAAAGAGGCAAGTTTCACGGATTAACAGCATATGGGTATACAAGAGATGAAAATGGGTATCTCCAAATAAGAGAAGATCAGGCCGAAATTGTCAGAAGAATATTTAAATTGTCTGAAGAAGGCATTGGAGTGTACACAATTGCCCGGCAACTTAATGCTGACGGAGTACCTACAAAATTCAATTATTATGATGGAACATTTAAACGCAAGGATAATTACACAAATCAAATTACCAGTCACAACAAGAGTGATGTGCGATGGCGTGGAAATGTGGTGCACCTTCTCTTAAAGAATACCATTTATAAAGGTTCTCGCAAGTGGAACAATGGTTTAAATGAAACCAAAGTTCCAGCAATTATTGATGAAATCACCTGGGATCGGGTAAATGCAAACTTAAAATTGAATAAGAAAAATGTTGGGAAAAGGGATGAATATCATTATCTACTTAATGGTTTGGTGTTTTGTGGAACGTGTGGAAAAGAATACAGAGGTAAGAAAAGATTGAAAGGCCGGGATAACGCATACAAATGCAAAAGCAAGATGCGTAATGCTCAGTCTTGCACTTCACGGGCATTGAGTATACCAAAGTTGGAAACATTTATTATAAAACACCTATTCCTCTCGAAAGATTTGGAAGAATATCTTTCAGGGTTATCAGGCGATAAAAAAGATATTGATGGTATTACAACCAAGCTTTCCTCACTGTGTATGGAAAATGAGCGGAATAAAGCAATTGAAAAGAAAGCTTACGATCGTTTGTTGGATCCCGATTTTTCCGATGATGAAATCATAAAAGAACGATTAAAGACTGTAAAAAAGAAAATTCAGGACAACGATATCGCTATAACTGAATTGGAAAACAGGTTAATCGAAAGAGATCAGAAAAACCGAACAAAACGGATTAAAAATACAATTGGTAAGTATAAACTTACTACTGGTTTTGATGAAACAAAGGAATTGGTACACTCATTGATTAAAAAAATTACTATCCAGCACAATAATAAACCTGACTCCAGGGGTGGTTATTTCTTGATAAAAATTGAATACAGAGGATTTGAAGAAAGTATAATGTTTATGACCGATTGGGCTGCATTAAAATGGTATCAGGTTGGTTATTACAGGTCACGAGCAATAACAAAAGAAGATTTGCAAGACGATGTTGATCTACTGAAGTACTTTATTAAAGCCAGTGGTAAGAAAATTCAGGTGCCAAAAGATTTTGTGGGATTTGAAGCCTATGGAGGAGGTAAAGGGGAGTCAATTATTGAACTGAACCCGGATGAATTAATATATTTCGATTAAATGCTACCTTAATTATCCGAATGAATATGTATCTGAGGTGGATGATCCGGAAGGATAACAAAGGAGTCGATTTTGGAATATGGGAATCAATATCTCCCTCAATCTTATCATGTCCACTTGATGTTCACTCAGGAAATATAGCCAGGAAACTTGGGATGCTAAAACGCAAGCAGAATGATGCAAAGGCGGTTGCCGAACTGGATGGAGTTTTAAGGAGTTTTGACCCGGAAGATCCTGTTAAGTATGATTTTGCGCTGTTCGGGCTGGGTGCCATCGAAAAGTTTGTGTAAGGAACGGAAGACGCCTGCCTGACTGTATTCGTCAGAAAACAGGCAGGGATGACAGATGACCCCCGCCTGACCGAAGTCAGTCGGGCAGGGAAGATGGGAGATCAGAGACCGGTGACTGCCTCCTGCCAACTTATCTATTTCCCTGCCGTTGACAATAACTCATCTACTTTGGGCATCCATTCGCTGACCAGTATCTTCTGATGGCACTTCTCCTCACACTCCCTGCAGGCAATACAACGATCGGAGCGCTCTGAGTCAGAGAGATAGATCTTATACCTGTTGCGGGCATCGCGCAGGTCATCATGAAGGTGCGCGAGATTGAAAATTTCGAAATTCCCCGGAATATCAACTCCGTGAGGACAGGGCATGCAATATTTGCAGTTTGTGCAGGGCACTGCGATCCTTGACCGGTATTTTTTTCTCACATTGATTATTACGTCCTTTTCCAGGGCACTCAGATTATTTATTCCTGACCGCCTTGCAGATTCTAGGTTTTCCTCCACCTGTTTAAAGTTGCTCATACCGCTAAGCACAATGGAAACTTCAGGATGGCTCCATATCCATTTTAAAGCCAGCTCTGCAGGAGAGTGGCTGACCGGGAGACTGTCAATTACCTTACGGACGTTTTCAGGCGGATTGGCAAGCAATCCGCCCATCAGTGGCTCCATTATCACCACCCCAATACCCCTGCGGGCAGCAAGCCTGAGCCCTCTTGTGCCAGCCTGATAATGAATATCCATGTAGTTATACTGGATCTGGCAGAAATCCCAGTCGAAAGCGTTCACAATTTCCTCAAAACACTCATACTCATCATGAAACGAGAATCCAATATGACGAATCCGGCCGTCCTTTATGGCAGACCGAGACTTCGACAGAAGATCATGTTTAAGAACTTTATTTGTCCAGCTTCTGTGATTCAATGCATGCAGCAGATAGAAATCTATATGGCAGGTTGCCAGTTTCTTAAGCTGTTCATCAAGCAGCCTGTCGAAATCAGAAGGATCCTTGACGAGCCAGACCGGCAGTTTGGTAGCCAGTCTGACTTTTTCCCTGTAACCTTCCCGGAGCGCTTTACCAACAACATATTCGCTGTTGCCTGAATGATAGGGATATGCAGTATCGATGTAGTTAACTCCCTGGTCAATGGCATGCCTTATCATTCTGATGGCTTCAGGTTCATCAATATTGCTGCCGGCATTTATGCCATCAGTGGTAGGCAGGCGCATGCATCCGAAACCCAGAGCTGAGGGTTTCCAGTCAAGATTTCCAAAGGTTCTGTATTCCATAATTTCAATTATGGGGTAAATATACCCTAAGGAAATTATTTCAGTCGAATTTTCTTCTGAATCTCAGTGCAACGTTTACGAGCATTATAAGAACAGGCACCTCGACCAGGGGTCCTATCACCGTCGCAAATGCTACCTGCGAATTGATTCCGAATACCGCTACAGCAACAGCGATCGCCAGCTCAAAATCGTTGCTTCCGGCAGTGAAAGCCATGGTAGTTGATTTCTCGTATCCATGTCCCATCCATTTTGAAATAAAGAATGTGGAAAAGAACATTACAGCAAAATAAATCGTGTAGGGGACAGCTACCCTGAGAACATCCAGCGGTAACTTTATAATGTTTTCACCCTTAAGCGAGAACATTACGAAGATCGTAAAAAGCAGGGCAATCGGTGTAAGCCATGATAATTTCGGGATGAATTTGCCATAATACCATTCATCACTTTTGACTCTTCTTAATAGAGTATTGGTTATTAATCCGGCGAAGAAGGGTATTCCCAGATAGATAAGCACTGTAACTGCAATTTCGGATATTGACACCTCTACTACAGAGCCGCTCAATCCGAAAAAAGTCGGAAGAATTGTTACGAAAAAATACGCATAGACTGAGTATAGAAAAACCTGAAAGAGTGCATTGAAAGCGACCAGCCCTGCTGCCAGTTCCGTGTCGCCTAAGGCCAGATCGTTCCATACAAGGACCATTGCGATGCAACGGGCCAGCCCGACAAGAATGACTCCGACCATCAGACCGGGATGATTGTGAAGGAACAGGATTGCGAGAAGGAACATTACTACCGGCCCTATGATCCAGTTCATCGATAATGACAGGCCTAACAATTTGAGGTTTTTAAATACCAGAGGGAGCTTCTCATACCTTACCTTAGCCAGCGGCGGATACATCATGAGAATCAGACCTATGGCAATAGGAATATTTGTAGTGCCTGAACTTAATGAATTCCAGAAGCCTGAGATTCCAGGCCAGAAATACCCTGTTAATACCCCTCCGAACATTACGAGGAAAATCCACAATGTCAGATACCTGTCGAAAAATGATAATTGTCTGGTAGTTCCCATATAGACTAATCTGAAGATGAGCTGATTTGAAAATTTTAAAAATCAGAAAGACTTGCTGGCAGATACTGTTATGCTGAAAATACCTGTTTCACCGGTCTTAAATGATTTCAACTCCTGCTGGTTGTTATATTCAGACAGAAGTGATTCCGGCAGCTTTATCTCCTTCTGCTTGTGAATATTTATATTCAGGAAACCTGTTGTCTCTGCTACCTTTAGATAATCATTCATTTCGCTGGCTCCCGATATGCATCCTGCATACATTTCAGCGTCTTTTCTTATTTTTTCGGAAAGGTTTCCCCTGATAACAACATCTGATACGCAGAAACGGCCGCCTGGTTTTAATACCCGATAAATCTCACTGAAAGCCTTCGATTTGTCAGGTACAAGGTTCAGTACACAATTTGAAATGACCACATCAAACAGGCCATCATCAAAAGGCATTTTTTCAATATCACCCAAAACAAACTCCACATTTTCGAAATTCAGTTTGCCGCAGTTTTCCCTTGCTTTGGCGACCATCTGTTCCGTCATATCGAGGCCGGTCACCTTACCGGTCTCCCCAACTAATGCCCTTGCTACAAAACAATCATTCCCGGCGCCACTGCCAAGATCCAGTACATGATCTCCTGGTTTTATACCGGCAAAATCGGTCGGTATACCGCAGCCGAGGCTCATGTCTGCATCAGGATTATAACCTTCCCTGTCCTTATAATCTTCACTGAAGACAGTATAGTCAACTTCCGGACCGCAGCAAGAAGATCCGCAGCAGCAGGATTGATTCTCGCTGTTCTGTTTAGCAATTCTGCCGTATTTTTCTTTTACTAATTGTTTTAACTCTTTGGATCTCATTAATGTAATTTGAAAATGTGACAATTTGAAAATTTGAAAATGAAAGAATTGATTTGAAGATGAGTGGAATCTAGCTGCCTTTTGAGGAGCTTATAATTTTCGAAAGTATCTTCATCAGTTCACGTACATGGGTCAAAAGTTTCTCTTCAAAGGGGTAAGTTGGAGTGTGCTTACAAATCAATAACCAGTATTCGGTTTCATCGGCTTCCTTGGCAGCAATTTTTAGTTTATGGATAAAATCGATCTTGCTTTCAGCATTCTGAGCTTCACGAACATTAGCTCCTATTGACGTTCCGGCTCTCAGAAGCTGTCTTGAAACAACATACTTTTTGTTTTCTTCCAAGATTTCACAGTACAAAACAATTTCCAGCGCGAACTGGAACGATTTCTCAACTATTACATTTTCCTTGTCATTCCTCATTTGATCAGTTGTTAAGTTACTTATCAATTTTCAAATTAGCTCATTTTCAAATTTTCAAATTAACTCATTTTCAAATTTTCAAATTTCCCTCATAGAATTCCCGAAACTCATCTCTGATCTGATTCCGTACTCTTCTGAATTCATTCATAATATATTCTTCCTGACCCTCTGCTTTTGATGGGTCCTCGAAACCTATATGTAACCTGTGTTTCACTTTCCCTGTAAAAACCGGGCAGGTCTCATTTGCCTCATCACAGACTGTAATCACATAATCCCATTCATCATTGATGAAAATGTCTGCATTTTTCGGATAATGATTGCTGATATCTATGCCGGCTTCAGCCATTACTTTTACAGCTGTGGCATTGATTTTTGCTGCGGGAAAGGTACCGGCTGAATGCACTTCAATTTTCGTGTCGAATGACTGAAGGAACCCGTGTGCCATCTGACTGCGGCAACTGTTACCTGTACATAATATTAATATCCTTATCTGTTTGCCTGTCATATCCGGAATTATTTTTTTGTGCCACAGCAAAACTAATAAATCATTTCGTATATTTGCGAAATAAAGAAATATATTTTTTGTCAATAATGAAGATCAAACTTCCTGATAATGCAATCGAGATTGCCAGGGTCTCAAAAGCGCTGAGTCACCCGGTTAGGGTATATATTATACAGAAACTGGTAAAGATGGATTCCTGCTGTTACAGCGGGGACCTTGTCGATGAACTTCCGGTTGGCAGGTCCACCCTTTCACAACATCTCAAGGAATTGAAATATGCCGGATTGATCCAGGGAGAAATTAATCCTCCTTATATTAAGTATTGTATCAACAGGGAAAACTGGGAATCAGCCAGGCAGCTTTTGCTTTCATTTCTTAATGAAGACAATGCAGAAGTAACGAATTGTGAAATGAACGAAAAAACTGGCGCTAATTCACGCAATTAACTCATTTTTAAATTTTCAAATAAATCATGGAAATAAAAATCTTAGGAACAGGCTGTCCAAAATGCCATACTCTTGAAAAGGTTACCCGCGAAGCTGTAGCAGAAACAGGGATCACTGCAACGATCGAAAAGGTGGAGGACATAGTTAAAATAATGGAGTACAGGGTTATGCATACTCCGGGACTGGTTATTAACGGGAAGGTGGTCCTCAGCGGCCAGGTGCCAACAGTCAGTAAAGTGAAAGCAATTCTAATTCAAAACCAATAATATTTTGACCATGAAGAAATTCAGATTAATTATTGCATTGCTCGTGCTTGTACCGTTTGTATCATGCAACTCGCAGCAGTCAAATATGCAGGCAGAATCTTCGGACAACAACTCGGACAAAATTGAAGCCTATTATTTTCATTTCACTGCCCGGTGTATGACATGCAACACTATCGAGGCAAAAGTAAAAGAGAATCTTCAAGCATTATATCCAAACCAGTTTAATCAGGGATTGATAACATTTCAGTCTTTGAATCTTGAAGAATCAGCTAACAAGCCGCTTGCAGACAGACTTGGTGTCTCAGGACAGACTCTCCTTATAGTGAAGGGAGACAAAAAGGTCAATCTCACCAACGAAGGGTTCCTGTATGCGGTTGGAAAACCTGAAAAATTCAAAGAGATAATCAACGAGAAAGTTGATGGTCTCCTGGCGCAATAGTTAAATGGAATTTCTGACAAATCTGCTGGATAACAGCACAATGCCGTGGTTTACGGCATTGCTGCTGGGTTTAATGACTGCAATAAGTCCCTGTCCGCTCGCAACAAACATCACTGCTATCGGATTTATTAGCAAGGACATTAAAAACCGCAACAGGGTATTCATTAATGGCCTGGTCTATACTCTTGGAAGGGCAATTACTTATACTGCGTTAGCTTTGATCATATTCCTTGGAGCTGATCAGATGAAATTTGGAGGTTTTTTTCAACGCTATGGTGAAAAAATTATTGGTCCGCTATTGATCCTGATTGGCTTATTCATGTTCGATATAATCAAAATCAAATTCCCGGGATTTAACAGACTGACGTCAGGGATGCAGGACAAAAAGAAATGGGGTTATAAGGATGCCTTACTCCTTGGTCTGCTTTTTGCACTTGCCTTCTGTCCATACAGTGGAGTTCTGTATTTCGGGATGCTTGTGCCTCTGACTGTTTCAAGCGCTTCCGGACTTTACCTCCCCATCATCTTTGCAGTGGCAACAGGAATTCCGGTAATAATTATTGCCTGGGTACTTGCCTTTACAGTTTCAGGGATCGGTAATGTTTATAACAAGATAAAATCGTTTGAACTCTGGTTCAGACGGGTCATTGCCGTTCTGTTTATTGTAGTAGGGATATATTATATCATCAGAGTTTATCTGTAATTTTTTTATTAAAATATTTCGGTATTTCACGAAATAACATTCTGAATTTCAATACTCAAAATGACTCAATTTCAAATTTTCAAATTAACATGGAACTTAAAAAGGAACTAAAAATACTGTTCTGGATTTCAGCGGTTTTTGCTTTTGCATTCTTCTTACCTGTCGAAAGTGCCAGGTTTAATACTGCTATTGCAGCAACACTTGATCTTGTGAAGTGGTATGCACAGGAACATGTTATTCTCTGTCTTCTGCCGGCGTTTTTCATAGCAGGAGTAATATCGGTATTCGTAAGCCAGGCTTCTGTATTAAAGTACTTTGGCGCCCATGCAAAAAAGTGGGTAGCCTATACAGTAGCTTCTGTATCAGGAACAATACTTGCCGTATGTTCATGTACAATCCTGCCATTATTTTCAAGCATTCATAAAAGAGGCGCTGGTCTGGGCCCCGCAATTGCATTTCTTTATTCCGGACCTGCCATTAATATTCTTGCAATTATTCTTACTGCACGCGTTCTGGGTTTTGAACTTGGAGTTGCGAGAGTGATCGGAGCAGTTGCATTCAGCATAATAATTGGGGTTGCGATGTCACTAATCTATCGTAAAGAGGAAAAGGCAAAAAGAGAAGAACAGATGAATATCACTCCCCTTCCTGAAAAAAGGCCGATGTGGCAGACTTCATTGCATTTCTTTACTCTGGTTCTGATCCTTGTTTTTGCAAACTGGGGCGAGCCTGCAGAAGGCGATACGACCAGTACCTGGTATTCTATCTGGCACTATAAATGGTGGATAACAGGCTTCTTCAGTCTTATATTGGGTTATTCGCTTATTAAAATCCTCAAGATCAAATGGCAATGGGTACTTGGTGCTGCTGTTGTAGTTATTGCATCTGTGGTTCTGTCAAATAACCTGATTGAAAGCGACAAACTAAGACCCCTGGTACCAATGCTTGTCGGGATTATTGCATTAAGTGTTATCACAATCTACGATAAGGTGGATGAAGAAAATAAAGCATGGACAATTGCTACATGGGATTTTGCAAAACAGATCCTGCCATTGCTTGCAATCGGAGTTGTTACAGCAGGTTTCCTGCTCGGATCAACTCATGACGGAAAGGCTATTGCCGGAGTAATACCAAATGAATGGATCACTACCCTGGTTGGTGGTAATTCCGTATTTTCAAATTTCTTTGCATCAGTTGTGGGTGCATTCATGTACTTCGCAACCCTGACCGAGGTGCCAATTCTGCAAGGGCTAATCGCATCAGGAATGGGTAAAGGCCCGGCGCTTGCACTTCTGCTTGCAGGGCCGTCCCTCTCGCTTCCCAATATGCTGGTAATAAGAGGTATCTTAGGTAATCAGAAGACGGTTGTGTATGTAAGCCTGGTAGTTGTTATGGCTACGATAAGCGGTTTGATATATGGTTCAATATTTTAAATCCAGAATAGATGATTGACATTAAAGTGCTTGGAACCGGTTGTCCAAACTGCATCAGGCTTGAGAATATGTGCAGGGACGTGGTTGCTGAAAACAATCTGGACGCTACCATAGAAAAGGTTTCAAATTTTGATGATTTCTGGAAATTTGGTGTAATGCTGACACCAGCATTAGTGGTTGATGGAAAGCTTCTTTTACAAGGCAAGCTGCCAACAAAACATACCCTTGTTCACTGGTTGATAGAAAAAAGGATTAAATAAAGCTCAGAAAATGAAACAATTTAAACATCTTGATTCAAAGACAGTTGAGCTTGCAGGAATAGCAGCATCAATAGCCTGTGGATGCCGCCCGTGTCTCGATTATCATTTTAAGAAGGCACTCGAACTTGGGTGTACACAAGGTCAGGTAAAAGAATCTGTTGAGCTCGGGAAGGTGATCAAAGAACGGCCTGTAAAAGACATTTATGAACATGCTGAGAAGCTTATTAATAACTTATAGAACCACTATTATGAAGAGATTTAAAAAAAACCTGCCATTAATTCTTGTTGCCATCCTTATATCAGGTTTATGTTGCAACTCACAACCAAAACAGGCTGATAATGATAAAAATCAGACATCAAAAGAAGTCAACTACAAGGTTACATTTATTGAGCTTGGGTCAGTGCGGTGTATCCCATGCCAGCAAATGCAACCGGTCATGAAATCAGTGGAGGAAAAATACGGTACTCAGGTCAAGGTGGTCTTTCATGATGTATGGACTGAGGCAGGTGCGCCTTTTGCAAAACAATATGGCATTGAGGCCATCCCCACTCAGGTTTTTCTTGACGAAAGCGGGAAGGAGTATTTCAGGCATGTGGGTTTTTTCCCTGAGGAAGAACTGGTAAAGATTCTTCAGCAAAAAGGAGTCAAATAAAATGGTCACGTCTGAGATACCTAACTGCCAGGATTTTAGCATTGAGGGTGTTAGGCATATTACACCTGAAAATGCTTATGCTGCATCGAAAAACGGAGACTCCATAGTCGTCCCACATCTGGGTTAAACAGGAAACGTACATTCTGTAG
Organism: Bacteroidales bacterium; assembly: GCA_040772125.1. Taxonomy (GTDB): domain Bacteria; phylum Bacteroidota; class Bacteroidia; order Bacteroidales; family VadinHA17; genus LD21. The sequence goes on along the minus strand of JAXGYS010000003.1, from coordinate 2,924,641 downwards.
CTTACTTGAAATATTAGCCGTACTTGACCTATTGATTAGTTACCAGGAATTTAAGAAATGGCAGTTAGCAGGAGACTTTGGTTATCTCAGGCCAGGAGAAGTTGAACAGATAAATAATAGAGTTCCGGAAGATGCTTTCTTGTTTTCCTTCCAGTTTTTATACTCACTTAATTAAAAACTATTTTTACTGTCCCGGATATGCCACTGGTTGAGACAGTATAACCTGCTGATCCGGTTTAAGTTTCAGAACTTCACGAACCTTAACCTTATCCACCTGTCCGAGAATTATCGTGGCAAGGCCTTCCGAAGCACACCAGAGGTAAACATTCTGAGAAATATATCCGACATCCACTGCAGAAAAGAATTTTCTTAATTCGTCAGTCGTGTCATTCATTCTGCCAAAATCAGCTACATAAACCAAAATAACAGGGGCTGCTTTAACGAAATCCTGGGTACCCCCATAAATCCTGAGATCGTCGTTCCCCATCTTGAGTAAAGCATGTTTGCTTACTTCATAAAGAAACCATCCATCCGACTTCATTACATAAATGTCGTATTCATACCAGTTTTTTGCAGCGGGTACAGTCCTGAATCCATCCGGCCTGTTTATACCGTAGGCTGCCCAAAGCAAGTTTGAAATTTGCTGGGGGGTTAATTCCTTTGAACTGAATGATCTCTGGGATTTCCGGAGCTGAAAAGCTTCCATTAACGGCATTCCTCCGGTCTTCTGTGCAGGAGGAAGGGGTATAGTCTCAATTACCTGCGCTGAGCAGATAGTCCAGCCGAGTAAAACGATAAATGATATTGCAGTCTTTTTCATTCCAGATATAATTTTTTAATGGTTTACTACCCGATTTTTTAACTTATGGTTTAATCTTTTCAAACAAACCAATAAGCTTGGTCTTATAGATCTCAGAAATTTGTTGTTCATGCTCACCAATCGGTTTAACCGGGATCAGATCAATCACTTCCGAAGCCGACAACCCGGATTTATACATCAGGTTAAGTGATGCAATAATTGTATCATTAATTGACTCTTTACTCTCTTCCTCCGTCAGTCCTATCTTAATGCCTATCTCCGCAATTTCATTCCACTGGAACCAGAAATAGGTTGGCAGCATTGCCGACATTATTGCATAGCTCTCCAATTTCTCCTCAGAGATTTCGAAAGTGGTTCCCAGGGAACTCAAAAGATCCATCACCTCGTTCTTCCTTACAAGATCGAAGCCTGTTGAAAATGTCACCGGATTATACCCCTCGTTGATATATGAGGTAGCGTTGGGTATCAGTCTGGCCAGGTTCTTTACATTGCCTAATTTCATTGATAACTTAGGCAGGTTAATTTTTGGAGCCAGGGATACAACAATTGCATCTGTCTTAACATCATTCTTAACAAGTTCGAGGGTATCCATTACAACCGGCGGATGAAGAGCGATGAAAACAATATCCTGAGAGGCCGCATTTTTTGCATCCGCTGACTCAACATCAGGGAACTGTTTCTTCAGATTTGCAAGAACCTCCGGGTTGGTGTCGGTAACAACAACTTTACCGAACTTCACATTCTTATTTTTAAAACCCTGCAGAAGGATTTTTGTGACCCTTCCGCCACCTATAAATCCGATTGAATTATTCATACTATGTTCTTTTTAAGTTATAACGACTTGATTATTTCTGCATAATTGCTTTGACAAAACCGAACTCGTATTTAATGAAATAAACTATTGAAATAAGTACGCTCAGCAAAATTGATATATCAAATATTGTATATGCTACCCTGACAGCCTGGTATATCAGGTCAGATTTTACCATCATCAGTATTCCGGAAATGACAACCAGGATCAGGGAAATTGCCTGGAGTTTACCTAAAAGTGTGTCTGCGGTATTCTCTTTTTTCATCCTTATCCAGGTATATGCTCCTGCAACCAGTGCAAAAACTGTAATAATGAAATGATTTGCATCAAGCGTCAGCCTGTCAGGAAGTACGTAACTGTTTACATCAGGTTTCAGAAAGATGAGGGCAACTCCGGCAGCCAGCAGGCCATATAAAATATAGAGAAAGTTTGTGTTTACCGGGAAGAAATTCTCTTTCCTGTTAACATGGCAGGCTGCTGATATGAGTATCGTCAGCAGCAGGAAAAGAATCGCAGGATATACAAATGATTTGACTATTTGTTCCCTGAACGCTGACATTCCCATCATGAAACCGCTCATGCCAAGTTTTTTATACTGAGGTTCCATCACCGGATTACCATCATCTCCAAACGGATATTTTACAACCTGTCTGAAAAACATGTCGGATCCGTAAGCGTGACAATCAATACAGCCGTTGGTGCCCAGTCCGGCTTTTGCAGGAAATACATCATGGCTGTATTTATAAACCGATGCATAGGGTGAGGATTCCCAGTATTCTTTTTCAAGCATTTGATATTCAGTCCCTGAAAGATACATTTTGTCATTATTGACCCATACAACTTTCCTGCCTGCGAGCTCGTATCCCTGATTGGTCAAATATGTTGTAACTGAACTGATGAATGCATCAATTTCTTCAGCCGTGTTAACATCAGGGATGCTATCAGAATTATTGTCAGTGATTTTTGAAAGTTCCGGATAAAGTCTATTGTCGTTTCTGTGGGCAATCCACATGTTGTAAATATCTCTCTGTTTTGGCTGGTCCAGTCCGCTTTTTCCTTCGGTATAAATACCGGGCCATGCACTGTGGACAGCATTGACAGGGAAAATCTGGCCCTTGTACTTTGCAAACTCAGGGATGAACGGATCAGAAGGCTGGTCTTTGGCCGTAAACATTGTGAGTTCACCGTAATGGTTCCAGTAATTCATGTTCTGATCATAGAAGGTCCAGACATATTTTGGAGGAGGAGAGATTTTAGTACCGGGATTATAGACATCGCTTACCTGGACCAGAGCTGATTTGACTTTTCTCTGTGGTATATGACAAGCCTGACAAGATAGTTTATCCAGATGCAGATCGGGCAGCCAGGCATGTTTGGCAATAGGGGCATTAAGATATCCGGTGGTGTGACAGTCATTGCAGGTTCTGACAGTATTATCAAGGTCATTTCTTACCCAGCCCGAGGGGTCATCGCCCTTGCCAAACTGATGTACTTCTTTCCCGCTGATCCTGGCATCTGCAGCCATGGAACCTGCTACGTGGCAGTCAACACATTTGACCCCTTTGGCAATATGAACATCGGTATATTCGGTAAAAGAAGCCCCTCTCTTTTTCCATTGAGGTTTTGAATGGCAGTTGAGGCACGTTTCATTTCGTGGTTCCCTTACAAGATGCATGGAAACCTTGCCATCAGCTCCAAACTTTGTCAGGTTGTATTTTACCTTGATTTCAATTGTGTCTTTGACCGAACCCTCAACAGCTGCCAATCCTGATCCTGCCGTAGCCATCCACCTGAAATTAAACCTTGCAAGATTATCATTTCTCGTCTTGTAATCATATTCAGGAAGGTGGCAGAGATTGCAATCAGCCTCGATGACCCCCGAGCGGTTCCAGTGCGCCTGGAAATAATCGCCGTCGAAATTGTTTGTTCCCCCTGAGGTAAATCCCATCTCTTCCATGCGTTTGTCGTATCTGAATCCATCGCGGTCATATTCCATTGACCCGCCTCCGGGATGACATGTTCCGCATCCGTTTGTAATAAATGTAAAAGAAGTCATGTCCATTTCCTTAGCAGAAGTGTTGTCCTTGTCCGACAGATAATTATACAAAGGAGCCGGTGAACACCAGTTACCTCCGTAATTTCCGGGATGGGATACCCACTGATACCTGTCGGCAAGAGTTCCTGAAGCCGTTTCATCTTTCCCCTGCTGAAAATGGAATCCTTCTGTTATTTTATTATAGTCATGACATTTCCCGCATGTTTGCTTTGGTGAATAAGGTTTATCGGCATTAACTCCTTTTACCGGATCTATAATATTGCCATTCTCATCATACAGGTAAAATGGCGGACACACCCCGGATTGAGTTATAAGGTTCCTGTCTGTGAAAAGAACCTGTTTCCTGGCAGTCTTTAAAGTTCCTATCGTTATAATTACCAGGATTATCGCAATAAAAGACAACAGTACAGCAGTGCTTCTGGACATCATAGGAATAGATTTTATGGTTTATTATTACTTTTTTCTCTTGCTTTCAGCTGACACACACATGAACCTGACAGGCGGTAATTAATATCAGTAGTCATGGGAAGTCCGTCCCTTTCCCAGTCGACTATCCCCCCGGCCATGTTTGCTACATTCTCATATCCGTGGGAATTCATGAAAACAACGCCTTCCCGGCTTCTTAAACCTACGGCATCGGCAAAAACCAGTGGTTTGCCATCAGGCAGCTCCTTGTAACGTTCCTCAAGCTGACTGAAGGGCAGATAAACCACTTTGTCAGCTTTAAACATCTTAAAGGAATTCATATAGTCTTCACGAACATCGACAAGTATTGCCCCCTTTTTACAGAGCGCAAAGGACTCTCCTGGTGTAAGGTTATGGACACCATGTGAAAAAAAACCGGCACTGAACCATTTATTCACTTTAAATGGAATTATTAACTTTTTCGTATTTGACTATTCTTATTCCGGCAAACTCTTTAAAATGTTTTCTGAGAAGCTTCCAGTTTTCGTAGTTAATACAGTACTGAAGTTTCGGCGGGTCGATACAGCCTTGTATCAATCCGGCTCTTTTCAGCTCTGAAAGATGCTGGTATACTGTTGAATTCGCCAGGCTTAGTTCATTGGATATATCTGTAAAGCGGCAGGTATCCAGTGAGGCAAGATAACGAAGGATTGCAATCCTGGCCGGATGGCCAAGCGCTTTGGCAAACCGGGCAAGTTTTATGTCTTCAGGCGAATAAATATTCTTAACCTGGACTTTAATCAATTCTGACTTTGAATTGTCAATTGACATTTGATGGCATAGTTTTCGCAAATTTACGAAAAAATCTGATTTACATTGCATGAATATGAATATCCGGATCACCGAATTCTTTTGAATCTCAAGTCGATCAGCAACAAGGCTGTAAACTCCAAAAAAAAGCCGCCAGCTTGTGAGCTGGCAGCTTCTTCTAACCTAACCTAAAATAAAACTAACCCCGACTAACCTGATTATTGCTGAATATTTTTATTTCTTAAGTTCAACTACTGCATATTTTGATATTCTCCAGAATTCCTGAGGATCCTTTATTGCAATATAGGCAACCATATTCTCGCCTTCCTTTACAACTTCGTATGAACCCGTGGGGTGTTCCGTGACAAGCTTCATGTCCTTTGAATTGACCTGAATGGTTGTTGTCTGAGTTATATCTATTTCCTTGAAGAGTGAATCTGAGAAATCCTCAAGGATTGACTCTTTCCTTCCAATACCCAGAAAACCTCCTTCTTTTGTAAGAAGACCTTTATCCCTCAGGTCCCTGAAGGTTCCCGAAACAAGGTATGCCTTATTGAGCATGTAAGTCTGGTCGCTTATCCTGTCATTCTTTACTGACACGGTGTCGTTCAGAGCAAGAACCTTGTCGTTCAGCTGTCCGATCTCAAAATCCTTGTTCACAAGGTTTTCCTTGAGCTGGGCTATTTCCCCTTCATATGTTCTCATAGACTCTTCCAGACTGGCAATTCTTTCCTGAAGTCCGGTGATTGTTGTTCCTGATTTTTTCAGCTGTGCATTCAGCTGGGCTATCTTCTTCCTGTTCTCATCCAGAAGACCATTGATGCTTTTTATATCCTCAAGGATCTGATTCCTCCTGTCTTTTGAAACTTCAGCTCCTGTTGAGTTCATTGTAATCAGCTTCTCCTTCTCCTTGATCATTCTGAGGTTGTTTTCAATCTCAGTGAAGGTGGCAAGCCAGTCGTTCAGTGTTGAGTCGCGCTGAGTGAGTTCCTTTGTAAACGAAAGCCTCTGGTTTTCCATCAGAGTGAGCTGATTGTTATGATCACGCTTATAAAGTGAGTATGCAAGTATTCCCAGTCCCAGTAAAATAACCAGACTGATTATTCCGGTAAGTAATGCACCTTTGGTTACGCCCTCTTTCCGTGCACTCTCTACCTTATGGGTTACGACTGCGTTATCATTTACTGATTTTGGATCATTGTTTACCCTGTTTTCCATTTTTTTAAGGATTTAGTTTAATTGTCTTTTTTTCTACTTTGTTTTTCATGACAGTTAAGACAAATCACGGGCCATCCTGGACTGTATATCTTAAAGCTCACATAATCAGCCATGTAGAAAAAATCATAATTCTTGAGGTTTATTCATTATGATAAAATAATTCTCAAATTGAGAATTATGACAGCTATAAGGATTTGTCAGCAAGTCTGAACCAGAATGAAAGATGACAGATAATGAAACTATAAAGTCTGAGGGATTATGGAGGGAATCTAGTCCTGTGATTCTCTTTCGTTCTTAAGCATCCTGTAGATAGTGGATACTCCTATATCCAGTTTTTTTGCAGTGAGGGAGATATCGTTGTTATATTTTTTAAGCACACTCCTGATTATCCTCATTTCATGCTGGCGCATCGTCATTTCGTCATCAGCTGTGCCGTAAGCATTTTCGCCTTCTGTAATTGTAAAATCACCTGCGTCGATGTTATCGCTTACTGACAAAGTTACTGCAAGTTCTATCATGGATTTCAGTTCCCTTACATTACCGGGATAGAAATAATTAAGAAGTTTGCGCTGGGCTTCAGGCGTCAGGCGCTTCACCGGCAGATTGTTTTCCCTGCAGAAGCTGTCGATGAAGTGACGGGCAAGTAAGAGTATATCGCTTCCTCTCTCCCGCAACGGAGGCATTTCAATCGGAAGTCCGAGAAGCCTGTAATAAAGGTCTTCCCTGAATCTTCCTTTACGGACTTCCTCCTTTAGGATTTTATTAGTTGCCGCAATGATCCGGCAGTCGGTTTTCACGGGCTTGTTGCTTCCAACCCTTACTATCTCTTTTTCCTGGAGCACTCTCAGAAGTTTCGTCTGAAGGTATATATCCATTTCCCCAATCTCATCCAGGAAGAGCGTTCCTCCGTCTGCCTCCTCGAATCTGCCTGTTCTTCGGAAGGCAGCGCCGGTGAATGCACCCTTCTCATGTCCGAACAGTTCGCTCTCGATAAGTTCAGAGGGTATTGCAGGAACATTCACAGCAACAAAAGGTTTGTCCCTTCGCTTTGAGTTGTAGTGAATTGCCTTGGCAACAAGTTCCTTTCCTGTACCGGTTTCTCCGGAGATGATTACAGTGATATTGGTCTCGAGCGACTTTCTTATCAGTTCCTGGACAGCTTTTACCGGTTCGCTGTCGCCTATGATACTGTTGCTGAAGCTGTATTTGTTCTGAACTTCTTTGCGGAGTGTGGAAATCTCTTTTTTCAGACTGATGCCCTTCGTAAGGTTCTGAACGGTATTGAGCAGTCGCTCCTTTATATCCTCCGATTTTGTTATATAATCGTAAGCACCCATTTTGAGAAGGGTAACCACCATTCCGATATCTTCCTGCTCTGAAATCAGAATAACCTGGATCTGATCGTTTTCCTTCCTTATCTGTTTCAGGACTTCCAGTCCGGTAGCATCGGGGAGTCTGTAGTCAAGAGTGACTATATCGGGCGATTCGTCAAGGCATTTCAGGAAATCAGAAGCTGTGAAGAAGCTTTTTACCTCATAGTCGGGATTAAGTGAAAGGGTATAGACCAGAAGTTTGTTATACCATTCATTATCCTCAACCACGAATATTTTTACAGGTCGTTCAGCCATCGGTCAAAAGTAAAAAGTCCCGGTTTGCCCATACACTGCAAAATAACAAAACCATCCGGATTTGAAAGGGTTTCAGGCCAGATTTGTGATATACTCGTTTATGAGTGTTTTTATTTCCTCAAACTCCTGCCTGGCTTTTTCTGCTGTAAGTCCGGCTGCGGCGGTGTTCTGCCTTTGTCTCAGCGATTTTTCAAGATTCCTGAGGATTGCATAGAGTTCCATTGCTCCAATGTGCCTGCACGGTGGCTGGATCCTGTGCGACTGGTCAGCCGCGGCATCCCAGTTTTTAACTTCAATCTCTTCGCGGATTGCACTCAATCCCCGTGAAGTTGTTGTAATGAATGATTCGAGCATCTGCCTTACAAATTGCTGATCACCTCCGGAAATGTGTTTCAGGTTGGAAAGGTTGATCTTTTCCACTGTTTCCGGCTTCTTTTCTTCAGCTGAAGAAGCACTTTCTGTCTCCACGTTGTTACCGTTCTGCCAGGTTTCCATTATAACAGCGAGCAGGGTCTGTTCCGTGAAAGGCTTTGTCAGGTAGGAATTGACTCCAGCCTTCAGGTACATATGCCAGTCTTCTTTAACCGGAGCGGCGGAAATAAGGATAACAGGCATTTCCCTGCTGCTGATCTTCATTTCATCCCGGATGAACCTGGTTGTTTTTATTCCGTCGATGCCCGGCATTAACAGATCCATAAAGACAATATCGAATTTTTCCTCCTTCAATAGCTCAAGAGCTTCCATTCCATTTTCTGCCAGACTGCACCTTGCTTTCCAGGTGTCGAATATCTTCTTGAAGAGTAGTCGGTTATACTCTTCGTCATCAGCAACCAGGACCTTCAGCCCCCTGATCTCTTCGGGAATGCCGGTGGTTGTTTTTACCGGTTCGGCTTTAATTTGCTTTTCGTCGCCCACCATGAAAGGAATCCTGCACAATATCATTGTACCCCGGTTCTTTTTGCTTGAAAGATCAATTGTTCCCTTATGTAGTTCGATAAGTTTTTTCACAATAGACAGACCGAGTCCCGTTCCTCCATACTTACGGGTTGTGCTCATTTCAGCCTGGGTGAAGTCCTCAAAAACGGCATTTATCCTCGATTCGTCAATTCCAATCCCGGTGTCAGAGATCTCCATTTTCAGTTCTACCTCATCAGTTCCCTTCCGGGAGCTGTTTATTGCAAGGTAGACACTTCCGTTTTTGGTGAATTTTACAGAATTGCTTACCAGGTTCATCATGATTTGCCTCAGTCTGTAAGGGTCTCCAATAAGAACGCCGGGAGTTTCCGGATCGAGGTAGCAGCTTATTGTTGTATTGTTTTTCCTTGCCTGTCTTTCGAACATCCGGCATACATCATCCATTAAGGGTCCGATCCTGAAATGGACCTTTTCCAGAGCCAGTTTATCGTTCTGCAGTTTTGAGAAGTCGAGAATATCGTCAATTATCCTGAGAAGGTGATCCGATGAGGATTTAATTATTTTCAGTGAGCTTAAGCTTTCTTCGTCACGGACCTCGTTAAGAAGCTGTTCTGTAAATCCTGATATTGCCGTAACGGGTGTTCGTATCTCATGGCTCATATTTGCCATGAACATCTCCTTTGTCCTGGCAAGCTTTTCTGTCTCTTCCTTCGATTCTTCAAGTGCAATCTGATAAGCATTGGCGTTCCTTGCATACCTGATTATGGTATAAATAACCATCAGAGCCAGCAATCCGCCTGAGGATACAAGCAGGAGAAGCCACCGGTATGTTTTGTCTGCAATTTCGGCGGCATTTTCTGCCTTGGCGGCTATTGATTCATTTATTTCGGTTTCCATCTTCCTGATCAGTTCATAGAATTTGGCCGAAATCTCGCTGCTGTTGTTGGCCAGCTGCAATTCCCTCCTAGCCATTTCATCCCTTTTAGCCTGATTCTGTTCGACAATGGTGTTAAGGTCAGCTGCTATCACTTTTTCAACGGATGTTGTATCCGTGTCTCTGTTGAACACTCTTCTTATAATACCTTCTTTTCTTGGTATTACCGAAACGGAATCGAGTTGTTCCGACAGCTGTCTCAGGTCTCCGATCACATTGTCGTCCCTGTGAAGGGCCAGGAGGTTGTTCCAGATAAATATATTATCTCCGATAAGACCACTTATGGTATCAGTCTGTGCAAGCAGAACCGAATCACCCTCGAATTCGGTGCGCAGCCTGTTTACCTTCTCATCGATTTCCCTTACAAATGTATAGTAAGGTCTTATATGTCGTGAATTGCCTGTTACAGTATAGATCCTTACGCTGTTACCCGCCTTTTCTATATCTGCCGATATCTCGCGTATTGTAAGGAGACTCATCTCGGGATCCTTTTCGATCCTTATTGAGGAGACGATCTGGGAAAGATTCCTGTAAAGAAGATAGCTAACCACGGTAAGCAGCAATACCGTAGCGATCATAAGAAAGCCAACCCTCAGCTGGACTGAATTGCTTTTAACCCTCCTGGTCCCTGAAGTACTCATTTCTCCAAAGATACAGAATATTTATCTTCAATATATTGCTGAAGATAAAGCCCGCACAGTGCCGGAGCAAACCTGTCCTTGAAAACGAAGTAATCAAAACTGAACTGACTGCTTTTTTCCCTTACCGATTTTGATTGTGACAGTACAACCACCAGCGGATGGCAATCGTGTTCCTTCAGGATCTTCACAACGTGGCCGGCATTGATACCATCGGTAAGATAGTAATCAAGGAATACAGCGGTATGATCGCAGGCAAGCTCCCCTGATTTTATCTTTCTTATGTACTCACCTGCATTTGTGAAGGAGCGCAAAACGAGCTGATAGTCTCCCCTGGCCAGAAACGGATTAAGGCTCTGCTGGATGGCATTCGAAAGAAGATTACTGTAATATTCATTATCCTCAATGACCAGCACATTGATTTTTTTCTTCATGAACTTAGGGTTATGTGGTTTATTTGTTTTATCCAATTTTGTGCCATATTTTCCGCTATCAGTGTCCCTGATGCCCAACTGTCAGAAATGCAGTATCATATGGAAAATCTAAAGGATCATTTCATCAGTAGCGACTGGCAACTTTTTCTCATTTTGAGAAAAAACGAAGTATTTGTCTCAAAAAGACATTAATTTCGTTGCGCTATGTCAGACTGGAAGAGAGTATTTGCGATAATTTTCACAGGACAGTTTCTCTCGACGATCAGCAGCATGGTTGTCGGCTATTCGGTGATATTCTGGCTGAGCATTGAAACCGGTTCAGCCGGGATCCTTGCTTATGCCACAATTGCAGCTCTTCTTCCCCAGATGGTTCTTGGCCTTTTCTCAGGTGTATACATCGACCGCTGGAACAGAAAAAAGACAATGATCTTTGCTGATTTATTCATAGCAGCATGCACCCTTGCCATAGCAATTCTTTTCTACACAAGCGAGGTAAAGAACTCATACATATATATATTACTGGTTATGCGTTCGGCCGGGATGGCATTCCATGTTCCTGCACTTCAGGCTTCGGTCCCTCTGCTTGCACCCCAGGACAAGCTGATGAGGATTTCCGGAATAAATAATATGATCCAGTCAGTAAGCACTATAGCGAGCCCGGCTCTTGCCGCTCTTCTGATAGGTCTTTTCGATCTTACATGGATTCTCCTGATAGATGTGGCTGGAGCCATGTTAGGCAGCCTGTCACTTCTTCTGGTACGCATACCCGATCCTGAAAGGAAGGACAGGGTTAAACCCCATCTTCTGAAAGAGATACATGAGGGGTTAATGGAGATCTACAGTAAACAGGGGCTTTTATGGATCTTTATCTTATCGGTCACTGCACATTTCTTTATTATGCCTGTTGCAGCAATGTTCCCGCTTATGACACTTCAGCATTTTTCAGGCACGGCGCTTCAGATGAGCATTGTGGAAATAGCCTGGGGTATCGGAATGCTTGCAGGTGGTGCAATAATGGGGTATAAAAGCCTGGGCAACTTTAAGATAACCATAATCAACCTGATGTATCTCATTCTTGGACTTACCTTTGTCTTCTCAGGACTTCTTCCCGTAACAGGATTTGTTTATTTTGCAGCGGTTACAGCAATAGGAGGGATAACGATGACCCTTTACTCGGGATCCTTCACTGTTGTAGTGCAGACAATGGTAACACCCGCAGCACTGGGACGGGTTTTCTCGATGTATACAAGTATTGTCCTTTTCCCGTCGATGGCCGGCCTTCTGGCAACAGGGTTTATCGCCGACAATATTGGTATTGCCAGGGCATTCATTATTTCAGGATGCGCTATTGCACTGATGGGATTTGGCGCCTTTTTCGTTCCCCCGTTAAGAACGCTGGTAAGGGAAGAGATCAGGAAGCACAGGGAACGGGACTAATCGCTTCCTGATTGTTCGCCGGCACCCAGTTCAAGAGCCTGGATTGTACCTATTGCCATTCCTCCAATACCCTTAATCGAACCGTACATGGATGTTGTGTTCGTTATTACCTTATCGATTTGCTTTTCACGGGCGCTCCATATCTTCATCATTGCCCTTTTTTCAGAATCAAGGTCATTTTTCATGGCAGTAAAGCCTTCAACTATTGCTTCTATCTGAGATTTAAATTCAGGGCTGGTAAGGTAATCGTAAAGCATAACCATTTTGTCGCCCTTGTTCTCCTGGCTGGCCGCCACCTCGCTGATGCGGATCACTGACTCCCGTATTACAGCGCTCAGTCCCTTGAATTCTTCAAAACTGCAGACCCAGACTCCGTCAACCAGTCCCATCCTTTCCATTCCCCTTGGGTATGCCTGAGTTACAAGGATCCCTACATTAATACCCCTTGCCCTCATGTCAGTCTTGAACTTCTCGATCCATTCGGATGTAAAGTTTTTAGCCCTCTTGCTTTCATAATATATCGATCCGCAATTTACCCTTGTATGAGTGTTTACAACCTGTATGCAATCAGCACCCAGAGCACCTTTCTTTACTTCCGTTATATTATCGAGGGGGAAACTGGCTGAAAGCCATTCTTCGATGGCCAGCTCCTGTACCTCTCCCTGGAGCTGCATCGAACCCTGTTCCTGCTTCCTCTTCATTTCTTCGGTGAGGTTCTTCTGATCTTCCAGTTTTTTCTGGAGTTCCCTGATAACAAGCTCATTCTTCTCCTGTTCTGCTTTTCTGATCCTTTCCTTCTCTTCCTGGAGTTTCTGGTTAAGCGACCTCTGAAGCTCAGCCTCAATGGCCTCCTTCATCTCCTCCTTTTCCCTTTTCAGCATTTCTATTTCCGCTTTCGCTTTGTTGAACTCCTTAAGTTTCTCTGATTTTTCTCCGAGTTCCTTCTGGAGCAGCTCATATCTTTCTGATTCTTCATCAGCGATTTTCTTTCGAAGACTCGATTCAAGAAGTTCTTTTTCTGTCTTCATCCGCTGCCCGACTATCGCCATCACTTTATCATTCATGCTTTTTCTTTCTTCCTCCAGTTTCTCCTTGTCCCTGGCCAGGGCCTCGGCACGGGCTTCATACTTCTTCCTTTCATCATTAAGCTGAGCTGCAAACTTCTTCCTGAGATCGTCTTCCAGCTGGTGATAAATAATTGTGTTGACGTCAAGTTCAGCTCCGCAGTTCGGGCATATTATCTTTGTTTCCTTCTCCATAAATGTCTCCTTTCTTACTGGTATTAAAGATATCCTCTTTTCACCAAATGTCACGGTTTATTTTAACAATTCAACTATTACGCCGCTTCACCACACACCTGTAAGACCAGGGTGAAAGGGCTAATTGACGCGAAACTAAACATATGGCCATTGCATTTGTTTTAAGTTTATTACTTTTAAGCAAATTCATAAAGAATGTCATTTACATTAAAACCTGGCTCAAAGGCAAGTGATTTTTATCTGCCTGCAACAGATGGTAATAAATATTCATTATCTGACTTTTCGCATTTCAGATACCTTGTCGTCTTTTTTACCTGTAATCACTGCCCGTATGTTACCGGCTCCGATGAAGTAACAAGAAAAACTGTTGAAAAATTCACCGGGAAGGGTGTTGGTTTTGCTGCAATAAACTCGAACAGTGAAAACACTTATGAAGAGGACAGTTTCCCTAATATGGTAAAGCGGATGGAAAAATACCGTTTCCCCTGGGTTTACCTTTACGACAGGGACCAGTCTGTGGCCAAGGCATACGGCGCTTTACGCACGCCTCATTTCTATGTGTTTGACGGAGAGAGGACACTCGTCTATACAGGCAGGGGCGTTGATAGTCCGAGAGATGTGTCGAGGATGACTATAAACGATCTCGATAATGCTCTTGAAGAACTGACATCAGGAAGACCTGTTTCAGTTCCCGTGACCAATCCCATCGGATGCAACATCAAATGGGAAGGCATGGATGCCCACTGGATGCCTCCCGAAGCGTGTGATCTTGTCTGATCCGGTAGGTTTATTTATAAATTACTGTCTCCTCAAATGATCTCCTGGCGGATGCCGATGATGTTGCATCAGCAGTTTTATCGATGTTCCCGATCCTGAGTATAGTCACTGCCCTGTAACCATCAGGTATGCCGTAAGTTGCTTTGTTTGCATTGACATTGCTTATCGGTCCGGCGTAAATGTGGGCGCCCAGGCCAAGGCTTTGTGCAGCAGTATACATATTCGCGGCGGCCAGTGCACAGTCGAAATCTGCATTAATTCCGGGCTGTGCTGCCTCCTGACCCGACACAATGACAATCACGTTGCCCTGGGGAATATTCTTCATAACATCGGCGACCAGATTCATATCCTTTATTACGGTGAACTTCCAGGGTTGACTGTTCCTTGCGCTGGGAGCCTTTATACCGCACCTGAGAATAAGGTCCAGATCAGTGTCTTTTACAGGTTCACCGGTGAACAGCTTTGCAGAATAGGAGTTCAGGATTGCATCTGTTACGGCATTTCCGGTAGTCTGAGCCAGAGCTGCTGATGTTGTGATAAATATCGCCATCAGTATCGGGGTGATTGCTTTTATTTTCATGTGTTTACTTTTTGAATTAGTTTAATGAATCTTTACGGTTCCGTATTCTTCTGAAATCCGTATAAAGATATTACTAACCTGTCTTTGATGCAATAATCTGACAATGTTAAAAATTCTTAATGCATATAAGCATCTCTTAAACTTATTTCTACATTTAGCTGGCATAAATCCAATAAACTTAAAACCAACTTATATGAAACAGAAATCAAGTAAAGGATTGAATCGAAGGGATTTCCTTGGATTATCCGCGATCGGTCTGACAGGTCTCACAATTCTTCCAAGCTATGTTATAAATGGTGTTCGTGTTGCTCCCAGTGACAGGGTTCTCATGGGAACCATTGGTCTTGGTCGCCAGGCTCTTTCGGATTTCCGGGGATTCGCTGGTGCCAAAGGGCTTCAGGTTGTTGCCTGCTGCGATGTTGACACGCTGAAACAGCAGCGATACAAAAAAACTGTTGAGGAATGGCAGAAGGCTCTTGGTCTGGCACCGCGCTGCGACACCTATGAACAGTACGAGCAACTTCTTGAGCGCAAGGACATTGATGTTGTTGAGGTGGTAACTCCCGATCACTGGCATGCACTTATGACGATACATGCCTGCCAGGCAGGGAAAGATGTTTACGTCCAGAAGCCTCTTTCATATACGATACAGGAAGCGCTTGTCATGACAAGGGTTGCCAACGACAACAAAAGAGTCGTTCAGGTTGGTAGCCAGCAGAGGTCAAGCAAAGAATTCCAGAAAGCTATCGAACTCGTTCAGAACGGTTCAATTGGACATATAGAAAAGATTTATGCAAAAGTGGGAGATCCTCCAAAGCCCCTCGACCTTCCGGCAATGCCTATACCGGGGAACCTCAACTGGAATCTTTGGCTCGGTCCACTTAATGATTCAAAAATAGTATACCATTCCGATCTCGCTCCTCAGATAACCCTCGATCCTGTGCAGAATGAAACCCTCTGGGGAGCCTGGCGCTGGTACCTTGAGACAGGGAACGGCTATACAGCCGACTGGGGTGCACATATGTTCGACATTGCACAGGCTGCTATAGGTATGGATGGTTCAGCTCCCTGCGAAATAATTCCGAAAGGCTATAACGGCACACAGTACATGACTTTTAAATACAAGACCGGCGTTGTTATGACCGAACAACCCTATCTTGAGGACAATCCCGGCGCTCAGGGCATCAAGTTCATCGGAACAAAAGGATGGATTGAAGTGGCCCGTGGTTATATAGCATGTTCTGATTCTTCGCTTATTCCGGATGACATAAAGGGCAACCGCCCCCAGCCAAGAGGTGAGCGTCCGGCAGCAGCACAGGGTCAGCGTCAGAACCGGCCGGCAAATGCCCCCGCACAGGGTCGTCCGGCTCCCACACAGGCAGGACTGCAGTTCGAAATAAGCTCGCCGCATATGCAGAACTTCATCGACTGTGTCCGTTCGCGTCAGAAACCTATTGCTTCTATCGAAGTAGGATGCAGCACAGCAGTCACATGCTGCCTCGGTAACATTGCAAATGAGCTGGGAAGGCCTGTTAAGTGGGATCCTGCAACCTTTACCTTCGTGGATGACAAGGAGGCTTGCAGCCACAGACTGATGCATTATGAATACAGGAGACCCTATCATCTGTAGAATCAGACTTTTATAAGGCTTTAGGACTAACCTGTTGCTTCAGGTAATAATTCAAAAACAAACCACAGGGAGTATTGGAACATTCTCTGTGGTTTTTAATTTTTTCTGACTTAAAATTTATGCTGAAGAAAGCCGGAAATTTCTTCGCTGATTATTAACACTGCGTTGAAGGGATTATTTCAGTTCTGCAAGGTTGTAATCCTTCCTGGTCTGGCACGAACTTCCGAACATCTGACTGAAAAGATATTCATTTTCAATAAGCCCATAGGATTTATCGAGGTATCTGATAATATCCTTTTTGGTTCCCCTGGGGATAAAATCCTGACCTGAAATGATCTCCTCAAACCTTGGCCTGAGTTTCATGAAGAAATCAAATGTCTCACTGAGCTCATCTTCCGTATAACAGATCCCTCTGTAAACTCTTTTGTCGGCAATTAATCCTGCCGGTACACCTTCAGGTTTGGAATAACCTGCATCAACCAGTCCTGCAAGGTCAAAATCGTACGGAACAGCCACAGGAGGAGCAGTGAAACCATCGGGTTGAAGTATTACCAGATTTTTTCTGGAAGATACGTACCAGTCCTTGTTACCGACAAGAAACTGGAATACCGCCAGTCTTCTGAAATTTTCCGGCTCGAGGTCGAAAGGTGTGAGAAACCTGTCTTTTGCAACATGGTCATTTCTTTCAGCAACATGGTCCTTGTCTTCAAGAAAGAAGCTGTATCTCTCAAATAACTCTGTCCGGGTTGAAGTGTCAAAATAGGAAATCCTTGCAAGCCGTACCCTGAAACTATAATCTGTAACCTCGTTATAAAGCCTGTAAACAGCGTATTCTTTCAGTACTTCTTCCTCCCTGTCGCACGGAGTGACAAGCTTAAGCTTATCCTGATCATCAAACAGGGTTCCCTGTACTTCCTTCTTTTTGAAGTTGATCATAAGAGGGGGGAAATTGCAGATTGAAGGATCGCGCCTGAAGTTGCCCCTTACCATTACTCCGACATTCAGGGTAACAGTATCACCGGCAGAGTTGTAATATTTAAGCTCGCCATCGTGGTATTGGGGCTCTCCGGTACGGTCTTTTTCAAGTGCTGTAAAGTCGGAACGGAGCTCAATGTTAATGATCTCATCCGAGTTGAAAAGCTTAGCGGGCTCACCTGCAAGAAGCTTGTCATTTCCGGCACAAATCACAAGTAAAAGAGCTATAACTGCTGCAGTGCGATATTTTGTAATAGTTGATATTTTTTTGATGATCTTCATTCTTTTTGTATTGTTCAGCAATTCAGTAATGATGTTTTTATGTTTCTGATCATTAGACAACTGAAATCGGTAATTTGTTCATAATTCATTATGAAAATCGAAAAAAAAGAAGGCCGCCGGTTTAACCGGCGGCCTGAAAACTATACACTAACTTAAGATTAGTTATTTTTCATGCCATTTTGAACGGTCGGGCGGGGGAGGGACGGTAACCTTTTTTACAGGTTTGTCCTTCAGTTCCTGGAGAAGAACTTCCACTGCCTTTTCGATACAGGCATCGATCCCGTTTACCAGTTGCTCGGGACGCTCGACAACTTCAATGTCGGGATAAACTCCTACTCCTTCAATTATCCATCCGTCGTCCTTGTCAAATATTCCAAACCTGGGCACTGAGATATATCCGCCGTCAACCAGCCGCGCGTTTCCTGATATTCCCACCAGGCCTCCCCATGTACGTGTTCCTATCAGTTTCCCGAGTCCCATTTTCCTGAAGAAATAAGGGAAGGCATCGCCTCCTGAGGATGAATATCCGTTAATCAGCATCACTTTTGGACCGTCGTGGGCAATTCCCGGGGCTTTGTTTGGCAGAAGACCGTTCTGATGCCAGTATGTCAGGGTCTGGCGATCGAGAAGGTCAGCCATCCGGTCGGGTATAAAACCGCCGCCATTGTACCTGTCGTCTATAATAAGAGCTTCCTTGTCGTAATATGTATACATCCCGTGAAAGAGCTCCTGGTTGCCTGATGTCGATGTATTCGGAACGTGGATGTACCCTATTCTGCCTCCCGAAAGTTTGTCGACCAGAGCCCTCCTTTCATTTACCCAGTTGTAATAGAGAAGTTCAAGCTCGCTTTTGACCGTTTTCACTGTTGAGGTCCGGGCATCGGCAGCAGAGGGTTTGGAGCTTACCTTGAGTTCTATGTTCTTTCCGGCCTTGTTTTCAAGGAACATGTATGGATTGTCAGCTGTGGTTATTTCCTTCCCGTCGATACTGATGATGTAATCACCCTCTTTCACATCAACCCCCTGTTCCGTGAGCGGAGACCTTCTTGCCGGATTCCAGTTCTCCCCCTCGTATATCCGGTTTATCCTGTATCTTCCTGCAGCCTCATCAGCAGTGATTTCTGCACCAAGAAGACCGTTATCAATCCTTTTGACATTTTCGAAATCGCCCCAGTCGACGTAGGAGTGTCCTGTGTTGCTTTCTGCCACCAGCTCATTAAGAATGTAATCGAGATCGGCTCTGTGACTGACGTATGGAAGAAGTGTGCTGTAGCGCTCCTTAAGAGCCTGCCAGTCGATACCGTGAAGGTTGCCGACGTAGAAATAGTCGCGGAAAATTCTCCATCCGTCATTGTAGATCTGGTTCCACTCCAATTTAGGATCTATCTTCATTTCCAGACCGGTGAGATTTACTTTTCCGGCTCCGGCCTTTTGACCGGGGGTGAGTTTGATTATCCCTATGTCCTCGCCAGACCTGTACATAGCCATCTTTCCGTCAGCAGTAAGAATTGCCATCATTGCCCTGTCGAGAATCTCTTCGTTCTTTTCATCATTAAGATTGTACTTCATGAGCTTGCCTCCCGAAAGGAAAAGCAGTCCGCCTTCGCAGGCCCCCACAATTCTGTAATCTCCGGGTTCTCCCGGCAAAGCTGTTATCCGGTTGTTTATCCCGTTGAAATCTATTTCAACATTAACTTCCTTTTTTTCTGATGGAGTGTCGGTTGCGGCATCCTGTGTCTTTTTGCCCTTAGCCGCAGGGGCAGGCTTCTCGGCAGACTTTTCTTCCTTCACCGGTTCTGTATCATTCTTTTCCTTGAATATTCTTGGACTTTTCAGGTTCAGCGCCATTGCATAGAGCCGTGTTGCCCTGTTGTACAGATAGTCGAATTCGAAGCTTGAAAAGGTAAGATTGTAGTCGCGGTCAGAAGCGAAGAAAATATAGTTTCCGTCGAGGCTGAAAACAGGCGACTGATCTGAATAGATCCCATCTGTTACCTGAGTCTTTTTACCTGAAGTGATTTCATAAACCCAGATGACAGGTTTCTCGTTGGTTCCTTCCTTCTGATAGGCGATCCAGCGGGAGTCGGGTGAAAAGCTGTAATCCCTCAGTTCACTTGAGACCGCGTGATCGATTTCGGTGACCTTGCCTGACGATACTTCTACAAGTTTCAGGAAGAGGGTCCTGTCTGAAAAAAGAAGGTAGCGGCTGTCGGGCGACCACACAGGCTGGTATTTCCATGCCCGCGAGTTGAAGGTTACCTGCTTTGGAAGAGCTCCTTTTTTATTTTCCAGGAGGTAGAGCTCATATTCGCCTGTGGCATCGGAATAGAATGAAATAAATTTTCCGTCAGGCGACCATAAAGGAAATATTTCCCTTATTCCCTGTGTCTGCGTAAGGTTTTCAACAGGACCGTTCTCGGCCGGGATGGAAAAAATATCGCCTCGCGCGTCAAACAAGGCTCTTTTGCCTGATGGAGATATACTCATGCTATGGATATCATCCTTCACATTCTTGTAATAGGGTATCAGGTTTGGATTGTCGAAGTTAATGCTCACACTGATTTTTTCCGACTGTCCATTAGTCAGGTCAAGCCTGTAAATATATCCCCCGTTCTCATAAACCAGCTGATCTCCGTTGCCGGAAGGCCACATAACGTCAAAATCAGTATGGCGGGTAACCTGTTTTGTTTCTTTGGTGACAGTATTGTACTGCCATATGTTAAGTCTCAGATCCCTGTCGGAGGCAAAGAAAATATTGTCGCCTGACCATGTGGGTATCTGGTCCGTCCCTTCGAAGCTGGTTATCTGCTCGGAAGAGTTCTCTTTTATGTTGTATATCCACAGATCCGTTGCCCGTCCTCCCTTGTATCTCTTCCAGTTCCTGAATTCACGGTCGACAGGTGTAAAAACTATCCTGGAAGCATCGGGAGACAGTACCCCAAATCCTCCGTTGACAATTGGGAGGGCTTTCTCAAAACCACCTTCCAGGTTAACAAGGAAATACTTACCCTGGCGCTCCCCGAATTCTGTACGGTTTGCACGGATCATGATTTGCCGGCTGTCGGGTGTCCAGTCAAGGACCACATTATCCCATCCGCCCCGGGGAGGCATTACCCCTACCGGGTTATACCATGTAAGCTGGCGTGGCAGCCCGCCGTTGGAAGGAATCACAAAAACCTGGCGGCTTCCGGAGTATTCTCCTGAAAAAGCAATCCAGCGTCCGTCGGGCGATATTTTAGGGAAGAGTTCCAGTCCTTCGTGGGAGGTAAGCCGCCGTGCTTCACCTCCTGAAGAATTAACTGTCCAGATATCTCCGGCATAGACAAAGGCAACCAGGTCCTTATTGATATCAGGGAACCTCAGAAGCCTTGCGTCATCAATGGCCAAACTCCTCTTCGGGGTTGCAAATGCCATGATCATCAGAATACATATACCCAATATTCTTTTCATCCATAAATTATTTTGATTTTAAAGGTCGGATGGAACCCACATGTTTGAAAATATTACACATATGTGTTTGTGTATGCAATACATGTGGGTTTCATCGTTTGATTTTAAGATTGATTACTTATATTATGTTATTCACTTTTTATTTCAGGAGGATCCTATTCGACCGGCATCAGTCTCATTATTGCACCTGGGGTCTCTGCAGCTATATATATAAGGCCGTCGGGGCCCATTACCACATTTCTGACCCTTCCTATTCCTTCCAGGATCTGCTCCCTGTGGATGACGGAGTTGTTTCTCATGACAACCCTTTCAAGGTGTTTCAGGGGCAGTGATCCGAGAAGAAGGTTATTCTTCCAGTTTTTGTAGCGGTCGCCTGTCACGAAAGTCATTCCGCACGGGCCAATGGAGGGGATCCAGTAGAATACGGGCTGTTCCAGTCCTTCCTTCTCTGTGTCTGGTGTAAGTATCGTTCCATCGTAGTTTATCCCGTATGATATTACCGGCCAACCGTAGTTAAGGCCAGGCTTGATCAGATTCAGTTCATCTCCCCCCCTGGGGCCATGTTCCGAAATCCAGAGTTCGCCTGTCAGAGGATCGATGCAGGTTCCCTGAGGATTTCTGTGTCCGTAGCTGTAAATGGAAGGGAGGGCTCCCGGGGTTTTGACAAAGGGATTATCAGGAGGTATTGTGCCGTCGTCGTTGAGCCGGTGTATTTTCCCGTTGGAATTGTCGAGCTTCTGGGGAAAATCAAAATGCTGGCCTCTGTCTCCTATCCCGAAGAAAATGTGTCCTTTATTGTCAAATGCTATCTTGCAGCCGAAATGGTAGTTGCGGTCGGTTCCGGGCGTACCCTTGTAAATGATCTGCTGGTCAGTGAGCCTGTCTCCTTTAAGCTTTGCCCTCATTATTGCAGTGTTGCCGGCGGGTCTGGGGCTTTCCCTGTCGAGTGCCGAATATGAGAAGTATATCCAGCCGTTATTGCTGTAGTCGGGGTGAAGGCAGATGTCAAGCAGCCCTCCCTGCCCAATAGCCATTATGGACGGAAGGCCCCCTAGTGGCGGGGAAAGCTTCCCGTCAGAGAAAACATGAAGTGTTCCTCTCCTTTCTGATATCAGCATTCTGCCGTCGGGCAGGAAAGCCATCCCCCATGGTACTTCCAGACCCGCTACGACTGTGTCAAGAACAAACTTCTGTACCTCCGATTCGATTATCCCTCCGGGAGTTACGGCAGGTTTCAGGTTGCTTCTGTCCTGTGGGATCCCCTTCTTCACATAAGCGGCAAGAGCCTCTATTTCACTATCCGTGAAGGTCTTCCCGAAAGCAGGCATTCCTATTGTCTCAATGCCGTTCTTGATGCTGCTGAAGGCCGAAGATGTTCCTTCTTCATCCATCCATGCTTTGGCGGCAAATTTCTCGAGATTTGCACCATGGCAGCCGGAACAAAACTTGAGATAATTCGCGGCGGCCCCTTCCTGCGGAAGGCCGGAAGGTCCGTCTGCTTTCCCGAATGACCTGAATGCAACCAAAATGGCAGCAATCAGCATCAGGATCAGGGCGGTTAATAGTATAAGCCTTTTCATCTTTTCAGGTTATAAAATTTTCATATAACATTACGAATAGTTCAGCTTAACATTATCAGGGCTTTAAGATATATATTTATTTCAACTGCCGCTGCCTGAAAGCAAGGCTAATGAAACAATTGTAAACTATTATTATTTTTGGGAGAAGACAGGAGAGTCAGATGAGCAATAATTATTTCAGATTCAAGCAGTTTGTTGTTAACCAGGAATCATGTGCCTTTAAGGTCGGAACTGACGGAGTCCTTCTTGGAGCGCTTGCAGGAGTGGAAGGCAAAACAAGGGTACTCGATATTGGTACGGGAACCGGGCTCATTGCACTTATGGCAGCACAGAGATGCGATGCCGGCATTGTCGCCATCGAACCTGACCATGCTTCTTTTCTGCAGGCCTGCAGGAATATCGGAGAAAGCAAGTGGAGCAAAAGGATAGAGGTCTTGAACTGCCGTCTTCAGGACTATTATCCCGGCGAGGAGCTTTTCGATCTTATAGTGACCAATCCTCCGTATTTTATCAGTTCGCTCAAAAATCCTGATCATGCTCTTTCGGCTGCCAGGCATAATGATGACCTCACCCATAAGGACATCCTTGAGGGTTCGGCAAGGCTTCTTGACCCCAACGGGGAGCTGCAGCTTATTCTTCCGTGGGATGAGGGTAATATCTTCATCGCAGCCGCTCCCGGATATGGTCTGTATTGCAACAGAATCATAAAAATAAGGCCGACTCCGGCCTCGGAGGTCAGAAGGTTGTTTCTCTCCTTCGGGAGGGAAAGGAAGCTTATCTCAGAAAGGTTCCTGACAATTGAAAAGGGCAGGCGGCACGATTTCACTGACGATTATATCGCCCTTACCAGGGAATTCTATCTGCGATTCTAAACTTTATCACAGACACCCGGCTGGTTAGCAAACAACGAGCAACGAGCACCCAGCAACGAGCACCCAGCAACGAGCACCCAGCAACAAGCATCCAGCACCCAGCTAAAGATCAATCTCACTTTCCGGCAGGTTGTATTCCTCCTTCATATCGATTCCAAGCTTGCGCAGTTCGTTGAGGATTGGATTGTAAATAGCCGGAATCACGGGTCTGTAAACCCCTGTAAGGTCAATCTTCCCTGAAAGGATCATCATAACGGCTATTGCGGCAGGAAGAGCAACGGTCCTTGCAACGGCGGTGTTGGTTTCAGGGGTGCCGAAATCGAGCATTGACGATTTTATTACCTCTTTTTTACCATCGGGATATGATGCAAGGAAAACGTGCTGCATAACCACCATATCGCGTTCGTTTCCTTTTATAAGCATTTTGCCTATCATCCTTTCGGCTGTGATCTCAAAAGGGGATGTGGTGCCTGCATTAATTTTTTCATCGCTGAAGAAGCCCAGCCAGTCAAGGGATTCTAGAGCGACCGACTCTCCGGTCAGACCAAGGCGTTTCATGATACCTTCCCTTAGACCCTGTTTTTCTCTTCCGGCTCTTTCAGCAAGGAAACCGGAGTAATCCATACCCGAATAGTCCTTTACGGTGTCGTCAAGCATGTTAAGGGCTTTCATTGTATCGAGTGTTTCGCACCAGCCCTTGTACCTGAATGTACCCCTGTACATTGTAGCCGCTTCAGGGATTTTATATATGTCGATATAACTCACCGAGTCGCGGTTCGGATAAACTTCCAGATCGCCAACCCCGGGGAAGCTGTAAGTAAACCTGTCCTTGAACAGGTTTATGGGTTCGATATTGACTATCTTTCCCTTACGAAGGTACTGGGCGCTGTTCCTGCTTGCAAGGACTACCCCTTTCGGACTCCACGAAAATTTATATTTCATGGGGTTGCCGGCTGCTTCGGGGGCCGGCAATGCACCGCAGAGCGAATAGAATTCCTCCACCTTGCCGCCTTTCTCATGAATGTGGTCTATAACCTTCATTGCCGTCATGTGATCTATGCCCGGATCGAGGCCTGTCTCGTTCAGAAGGATAACTCCGGCCTTTTTTGCATCTCCGTCGAGGGCCTGCATTTCAGGCTGAACATAGGAGGTTGTGACAAGGGGCCTGCGGTACTTTATACAAGCCCTGGCAACCATCGCATGATAACGGTAGGGAAGGAAAGAAACTGCAATGTCATTTTCTTCCACGAGCCTCTCAAGAACATCAGGCTCATCAGTCGACCATCTCAGAGAGGAACCGGCAGGATGCCCCTTGATCATTCTGTCGGCTTTCTCCTTTGTGGTAGTGGCTATTTTGACAGCGAAGTTATTTTCGAGAAGGAATTCAACCATGGGTTTTACAACAAGCCCGGCTCCGAGAATCAGTACCTTATTCATTTTGAATCAGATTATGTTTTTAAAAAGGACATAGTGTCCGAAGAAAAGTATATTATAATTCTTAATATATTAACTAATAGATGCAAATAATTATTTTCATATTGGTAAGGTATAAAACATAATTTTCTTTCGCTTAACACTACTGTCCGGTTAAGCAAAAAATTGATTTGTTCATGAAAAAACATCCAACGTCCAGAATTGTAAAACGCAGATTTTATGAGATATGGAATTCTTCATTTTCGCTTCAGTGTTGTATCTGTGAGATTTTCATTTCAAATCGAAAAATGCTCAATGAGCTATATCTGCCACATTAACAGCCATATATGGGGATTCGTGTATTTTTAACCGGACACTACTGTTCGCTTAAGATAAAATGCTTTACCTGTGTTTTCATGTACTCACCCCCTGCCTTCGCGAAGCTCAGGCTTCCCCCTCTCTACCGCGTAGAGAGGGGGATCGAGGGGGTGAGTTCGTGAAGGACGGGATAATTTGTAAGGGCTGTTTTTCATTTGATGAAATTTATTCGGATACTAATTTTAAAGGACAAGTTAGCAAAAGGACTCCAAAGAGAACATGACTTTTATTTCCTTAATTGCTACATAGTCGAACTATGAAATTAGTTCAATCCAGTTTAAATGACAGGCTGCCAGGGGATGGTGTACGGAAGCAGAAGTTTGAGACGGTGGATCATAAGATGTTCTACGCGACCATTGGATTCCCTTGCCCGGAAGATGCCAAAAAAGATCAGATCAGTACCTGGGTAAACAGAGAATTTAATTATAAAAGATTGTAAAAAATAGTGCTGTCGGTGTATCTTTGTTGATTGCCGGAAATTTTAACAGTCTCTGCAAACGTTTACAATGCCTGAAGAACAGAACTATGTCGAAACCCCGCTGATGAAGCAGTATTTCAGCGTCAAGTCGAAGCACCCCGACGCTATCCTGCTTTTCAGGGTGGGGGATTTTTACGAGACATTCGGGACTGATGCAATAAAGGCTTCGGAGATTCTTGGCATTACCCTTACCAGAAGGGCAAACGGCTCAGCCGCTTTTGTCGAGCTGGCAGGGTTCCCCTACCATGCTCTCGACACATACCTGCCCAAGCTTGTGAGAGCTGGCCAGAGAGTGGCCATCTGCGAACAGCTGGAGGATCCCAAGCTTGCTAAGAAAATTGTAAAAAGGGGTATTACTGAATTAATAACTCCCGGAGTTTCCCTTAATGACAATGTTCTTAATCACAGGGAGAACAATTTTCTGGCAGCCGTGCATATTGAAAAGCAGATTGCCGGAGTAGCCTTTCTCGATATCTCGACCGGCGAGTTCCTTATCTCGGAAGGTACTTTTGAGTACACCGACCAGCTTCTCAATAATTTCCAGCCCAAGGAAGTACTCTACGAAAAGAGGAAGGGCAACCTGTTTACTGAGGCTTTCGGAACAAAATTCTATACTTTCAAACTCGACGACTGGATATTTACACGCGAAGCTGCGGGCGACAGGCTTCTGAAACAGTTTGAGACAAGTTCTCTCAAAGGCTTCGGCGTGCAGAATCTCTCATTCGGGATAATAGCCGCAGGCGCGATACTGTATTACCTCGATATTACACAGCATTCCCAGCTTGGCCATATAACTAAGCTTTCGAGGATAGAAGAGGACAGGTATGTATGGCTCGATAAATTCACCATACGGAATCTTGAGCTTTTCCATTCTCCCTATGAAGGTGCCAGGACTTTCATAGATGTTATTGACAGAACAATCTCTCCGATGGGAAGCAGACTTCTGAAGAGGTGGATTTCACTGCCTCTCAAGGATATTCAGCCTGTTACCGACCGCCATGAGATCGTAGGGTATTTTTTCAGTGATCCCGGGATAAGATCCGGACTGGCGGCACTGATACATCAGGTCGGCGACCTTGAAAGACTACTCTCAAAGGTTGCCGTCGGACGGATCAATCCAAGGGAGGTGGCCCAGATGAAAAAGGCGCTTGCAGCTATCGGACCGTTAAAACAGATTTGTCTTGACAGCGGCTGCGAACCTCTTGTAAACATAGGAGAGCAACTGAATCCCTGTTCAGTTCTGGCCGACAAGATAGGAAGGATGCTCGAAGAGGACCCCCCTGTTCAGATCGTAAGGGGCAGGGTTATTTCACAGGGTATTTCAGCCGAACTCGACGATCTGCGGTCTGTTCTCTATAACAGCAAGGAATATCTTGCTGCCCTTCAGGCGCGCGAGAGCGAAAGAACAGGAATCCCGTCGCTTAAGGTTAGCTTCAACAATGTATTCGGATACTATATTGAAGTAAGAAACACCCACCGGGAAAAAGTCCCTCCCGAATGGATCAGGAAGCAGACTCTTGTCAGCGCCGAACGTTACATAACAGAGGAACTGAAGGAATATGAAAGCAGGATATTGGGTGCGGAGGAGAAGATCATAAGCCTGGAGACAAAGCTTTTCAATGACCTGGTGAATGATATTCTTGAATTTATTCCTCCAATGCAGCTCGATTCATCGCTTATTGCAAGGATCGACTGTCTCCTGTCCTTCGCTTCAGTATCGGTCGAAAACGGTTATGTAAGACCTCTCATGAACGATTCGCACAAGATAGATATCAGGGAAGGCAGGCATCCCGTGATTGAGAAGCAGCTTCCTCCAGGTGAGTCATACATTCCGAATGATCTGTATCTCGACACGGAAGATCAGCAGATTATTATTCTTACAGGCCCCAATATGTCGGGTAAATCGGCCCTTCTCAGGCAGACTGCCCTTATTGTGCTTATGGCACAGACGGGATGTTTCGTGCCCGCCAGGGAGGCGTCTGTCGGGATGGTTGATAAGATATTCACAAGAGTGGGAGCTTCTGATAATATAAGCCTTGGAGAGTCGACCTTCATGGTTGAGATGAATGAAACAGCAAGTATACTCAATAATCTCTCCGACCGCAGTCTTATCCTCCTGGATGAGATTGGCCGCGGCACAAGCACTTACGATGGTATATCAATTGCCTGGGCCATGGTTGAATTCCTGCATGAAAACCGACACAGACCGAAAACCCTTTTTGCCACTCATTATCACGAGCTTAACGAGATGGAGAATTCCTTTTCGAGGGTCAGGAACTTCAATGTTTCGATAAAGGAATTCAACAACAAGGTTATCTTCCTGAGAAAGCTCAGGAGAGGAGGCAGTGAGCATAGTTTCGGGATACACGTCGCCAGGATGGCAGGGATGCCGAGAAGTGTTGTCAGCCGGGCCGATGAGATCCTTAAGGAACTGGAACAGAGCCATGAAAAACAGGAACTTGCAAAGCCCATTGCCTCACTGGCAGATCACAGGGAAGGGCTTCAGCTTAGCTTTTTCCAGCTCGACGACCCTGTGCTGAAGCAGATACGAGATGAGATCCTCGATCTGGACATCGATAATCTTACCCCGGTGGAGGCTTTGAACAGGCTATACAATATTAAGAAGTACCTGAAGTAGAAAGTCATTAGGTCAAGCGGACATGAGGTCTTGCAGTCTTGCGGTCATGCGGTCTCATTCCTCATCTTCAGTCCTTCGTCTTCTTTTTCCATATCGTTTCAGGTAAGATTTTTATCGTGATATATATTAATATTTATTGTAAGACAATAAATATTCTAATGAATTCCCGATATAAAACACGAGGTTTACAGTGAGAAGGAAAATTAAGAATGATCAGACTATCTCTTTCTCGTTGTGTGCATTTACAAACAGAACCGTCCCGAGTCCTTCGTAACCTGACAGTATTGACTCCCCCTTGTTCTTAAGCGCATGAGTGTTGAATCCTATCATGGTAAGGGCGGCTGTTGAGGATTTCTCATTGATCAGAGCTTTCAGTGTCATTCCGGGCTCTTCCTTTATTATCTCGATGTTCTTTTCAGTGATGGGCAGTCTGCCGGACCTGACAAGATCATTCAGACCCGACCGAATTTCTTCGTAGTCCTCCTGGCCGCAGGTATCGAAGATCTTGATATTTGATTTCTTCCAGTCGGGATGTCCCGAAATTATGAAGCTGAGCAATATCAGGAGGCTTGAATTCTCGGGATATTTATGGTCTATCCATACATGTATTCCGTTCCTGAACAACATGTCCTTCCTGCTTGAAGCCAGGATACAGATATCAAAATGACCTGCTTCAACCAGGCCGGTATTTTCAATGATCTCCTTTAAGGATCCGGGGTTTTCCTTGTCGTATTCGAATATCACCATATTGTTTTCCATGCCTGAGATACCGGGAACCTGTATGGCCTGG
This sequence comes from Bacteroidales bacterium, assembly GCA_040772125.1. Lineage (GTDB taxonomy): Bacteria > Bacteroidota > Bacteroidia > Bacteroidales > VadinHA17 > LD21. Next base: position 2,895,433 of record JAXGYS010000003.1, on the reverse strand, counting down.
GCAAGTGCAGAAGTGTATGATGGAGAGATAAGTGTATCGACGTAAACGTGGTTGCCTGCAGTGTCGTAGGTTTCTATCAGTCTCGACATTTCCTCATCAGCCTGTTCGCAGGTTGCCTTGGAATAGTAACCATCAATTCTGTGCAGGTAGGTTCCGAAACCGTATCTGTATGATATCCAGTTGAGTAGGTTAAATGCCTTTGAACGCAGGAATGAATCCTTTGAAATACAGATTGCACTTGGTCTCCATTCTTTTATTTTTTTTCTGCTTCCGGCTTGCTGCAGGTAAACCTGGATGTTCCTGTTTATCTGGAAAAGAGCATTCGCAAAAAGCGATTCCAGTCCGTCCCTCTCACGGTGATATGACTTAATATAGAAGTATATGGCTGTCATCAATGCGAGTGAAGCAAGGGCATAGGGAGTGTTGATCTTGAACATCACCCAGATGGCGATAATGAATCCTGTCAGTGAAAGGAACCATCTTGATCTGAAAGAAGGGCGGTAGGAGGGAGAGGAACCAAAGTGGTTAAGGAACGAAATAAGGCACAGTGAGCCGTAGGTTACAAGGAAAAACATAGTAATAATCCCGGCTACTGCATTGACATTTCCCAACGATACAAAGACAAGGGCAATTATTATGGTTACAAGGGAAGCATTTACCGGCTCATTGTCTCCTTTCCTCCCCACGGAAAGCCATTTGTTTATTTTCTCTGACGGAAATGAGGAGTCAAGGGCAAGTGCCTGAAGTGTCCTTGGTGCAACCATTATGGAGCCGATTGCAGACGAAAGAGTGCAGGCTGCTAGACCGAGAGGAATAATTACTACTCCGAAAACAGCTATTTTGGACATTATCAGCTGATTGGCAAGCATATCCTCAGGACTGGCTGATATTGCCAGCTTGTATATAACCCCAAGATAGATCAGCAGGCCGGTAGAAGTTGCGGTGATTGTGCCCAAAGGTATGGACTTTGCCGGATTTTTCAGGTCCCCCGACAGGCCCACGCCTGCAGTCATTCCCGTGAATGCAGGGAATACTATTGCGAACACGATGAAAAAATCGCTCATATTTCTCAGATCACCTGCAGGGATGTTACCGCCTGTTACTGCCTGGTATTCGGTTGAACCGCTGAAAAAGAGGATCAGCGAAAGAATCAGAATTCCAGTTACTACATATAGCATTTTTACGCCCATGTTTGCTCCTTTACTGAGGATAACAAATCCCAGAAGGAGCATCGCAGGAACGCTTATCACTTGTCTGGGGACGTTAAAATTCAACGTGTCGGCAAAAAAGTTGAAAATAAATTCAAATGCCTCGGTAAAGGCAATAATGTAAAAGGCTACGCTTATGGCCTGCGACAGGAATAGTGCAAAACCTATTGTCGCTCCGATATTCAGTCCGAAGGATCGCGACATTATAAAGTATTCACCTCCTCCTTCAACACGCTTGTTGGTTGCAAGTTCTGATATGGCAAATGCTGTGGGGATTGTGAGTGAGTGTCCCAGTATTATTATCATCAGCGTTCCCCAGAATCCCAGAGTGCCCACTGCAAAACCAAACCTCAGGAAAAGGATTGCTCCGACAATAGTCGAAATTGCAGTCAGAAATACAGGCAGGGTACCGAATCGTTTTGCTTCAGAATATGAATTCATGGTTCAGGTCAGTAAGGATTTTGTTCAGACATGTTTTCCGGTTATTAAAGAGGCCTTTTAAGCAACTGCCAATGCAATATAACCAATAATTTTCAAGTCAGCTAATGCCCTTCTTGCAGGATAAGGGATATTTTTGCAACTTTGCACCATGAAAAACAATGCATTATGAGAAGAGTGATATTTCTTTTTACGGCGGTGATGCTTTTTGCTGTTTCATGCAACTCAACCAAAACGAGCCTTTTCGGTAAGTCAGGGAATGAAAAGGATCCTGGCGGAACCTCAATAAAGCGCACCACACTGATGCCTTCAACTCCAATTCCTATAGTCGAAGTGGAGGAAAAACTGGTGCCAAATGAAAACAAGGAGCCTTCGCCCGGGAAATTTTTCGTAATAATCGGAAGTTTCAGGGATCCGGCAAATGCGAAGGATCATCAGGCTGCTGTCGGGAAGGACGGATTCGTCTCAGAGATCCTTAAGAATGAAGCCGGATTGTACAGGATCTCCGTTCTGGCTACAGATGATATCAATACCGCAAGAAATGAGATCGGAAGAATACGTACAAAATTTCCGGCTTATTCAGATACCTGGCTCCTTATCAGAAAATAGCCTTTATTAATAATTGAGGCTGAATGAAATGCTGATTCTGTAGCCCTTCCTCCTTGTGGAATTATATAATTAGCCGGTGATAAGAAAGTCCCACCCGGGATTTTTAGGGGTTAACAAAGCAGTAATAACTTCCGGAACAGCCTTCCATTGGATGAAATTTCGCAGTTGCTGTTTTTTTCACCCCGGGGACTGATAACGATACTTCTTTTTATTAGCATTCCGGCCGGGTCGAGGATCCCTTTTATGAATGATGAGGTAATAACTATTGTTATTCTTTTCACAATAATTGTGATGATGATAGGGAATATGTTGTACCGGAGACCAGGAGCACCTGAAATAAGCAATCCGTCATCCGGTGAATCGGTAAACAAAGGTTGATATTTGCAGCAATTTTTTAATTTCGGATAATATTTTTCCTTCGGGTTTACATGCAAGAATCAAATACTACTCATATGAAACCCACATGTCTGACATACACAAATACTTACAGATACTATTTTCAACATGTGGGCTCCCCCGCCTGAGGCGGGACAGGCATTATACCATTAAATTCAAAATTATATTATGATGAAAAGGAAGTTTACAATACTGATCTCAGTTTTCCTGGTTAACCTTTTTCCCCTTGCATCACAGACTGTGGCAGTAAAACAGGTAAAACTCACCGAATTCGAACTGCAATCTTCGGCGATTGTCAGTTCTTCAGGTGAGGAGATTTCCAGTGCGGGCTACGATCCGGACGTTTACTGGTTTCCGGTCAGAGTTCCTTCAACGGTTCTTACCGGTCTTGTTGCCAATGGAGTATACCCTGATCCGTATACCGGCCTTAACAATATGCTTATTCCTGATGCATCAGATGAATTCAACAGGAAATATGATCTTGAGAAGTTCAGCTTTTTGCCTGATGATCCCAATCCCTGGAAGAAGCCTTACTGGTACAGGACAAGTTTCGAAGTTCCACTCAGTGACAGAGGGAGGTGTTTTCAGCTTATATTTAAAGGGATAAATTACAGGGCCGCTGTCTGGCTCAATGGATCGATGGTAGCGGATTCAACAGATATGGCAGGTATGTTCGCCCAGTACAGCATCGATGTCAGCAAGCAGATTCTTCCCGGCGAAAAGAACGTCCTTGCAGTAAAGATCTACCCTCTCGATTATCCAGGACTCCCATCAACCGAGCAGCTTGAAGCTCTCGGCGATTTCTATCCTAACGGGGGACCCACTGGCGACATTGGAAAAAACGTTACCATGCTCTGTTCGGTAGGCTGGGACTGGGTTCCTCCGGTTCGCGACCGCAACATGGGGATATGGCTCCCAGTGATGCTCAGGACGACAGGAGGGGTGACGATTGGTGATGCAAGGGTACGGACATATCTTGCGGGGGAACAGGATACAAGCTCAGCAAGTATCTCCCTCAGCCTGAAGCTTTTCAACCATAACGCCTCAAACGATGTAGGAAAGGTCTCTGTAATGATCACCCCTGAGAATTTTAAGGGAAAATCGTATCAGTTCTCAAAAAATGTTGCTGCTGAGGGCAGTTCTGCAACTACTGTGGATCTTGATCCGGCATCGGTAAAGGAACTCAACATCACAAAGCCTTCCCTCTGGTGGCCCAATGGGCATGGAAAGCCAAACCTTTACAGGATGAGGATCACCTACTCAGGACAGAACGGACTCTCGGACGATACGACTTTTCTTTTCGGTATCCGGACAGTCAGCTCAAAGGCTGTGGAGGTTAACGGTACCTGGAGGCGCGATTTTTACGTTAACGGGCGGAGGATTCACCTTACAGGGGGCGCCTGGGTGCCTGATTTCATGCTTAACCGCGATTCACTTAGGTACGATTATGAGATGAGGTTGTGCCGTAACGCAAATATAAATCTGGTGAGGATCTGGGGAGGAGGTGTCACCCCCTGTGATGAGTTCTTTGATGCAGCCGACAGATACGGGCTCCTTGTCTGGTCCGATTTCTGGATCACTGGCGACACGCAGGGAGAATTCAAGGGTTCGCCCGACTGGCCGTTTGAAACAGAGGTCTTTAAAAAGAATGTCGAAAGCACTATACTCAGGATAAGGAACCATCCGAGCCTTCTTGTCTGGACAGGAGGCAACGAGGGGCATGCCCGAAGGGAACTGTATGATTTCATGAGGAACAGTATCATAGAACTTGACGGAACAAGGCCTTTTATACCGAGCTCCTCGGGTTTTGCAAAACTTCCCGAGGGTTGGCCCGCTTCATGGCCCGATAACCTTCCTGCAGGTGTATACAGCGGTGGACCCTATACATGGCAGGACGCCTCGGCAAGTTTTAAAAGGGCGATAAAGGGAGGAGACTGGGTCTTCAAGGACGAGACGGGCCTTCCTTCACAACAGCCTTACAATATTCTTCCAAGGATAATCCCGGATCTTGTCTGGGACAAAAAGCTTCCTTTTCCTCTGAACAACACCTGGGGTTACCATGATGCAGCAACAGGGAATGGCAGATGGGACCTGTACTATAAAGAAATGATAAAAATCTTTGGTGAGCCGGAAAGCATGGAAAACTTCTGCGACAAGATGCAGCTGATGAATGCTGAGGGCTACAAGGGGATCTTTGAGGCAGCAGGCCATAAACTCAATGATATTGGCGGGGTCATGCTCTGGAAGCTAAACGCGGCTTTCCCGAGCCTGGTATGGCAGGTCTATGACTGGTTTCTGATGCCCAATGCAGGGTATTACAGCATGCAGAATGCATGTGAGCCGGTGCATATACAGATGAACCCGGTTGATAACAAGGTGATGGTACTGAACCGCACGGCTAAACCTGCAGCCGGTCTTACAGCCCAGGCGGATATTTACGATTCCGCTTCCCTAAGGATCGCTCAACTGAGGGAAAAAGTTTCAGCCGGCCCTTCGGAAACAAAAGAACTGATGTCGCTCGATTCTGCACTAAGGGAAGCAAAAGGAGTCTCATTCGTCGTCCTGAACCTTAGAAATTCTGCAGGAAGTGTAATATCCCGTAACGTTTACTGGATATCTCCTGACCGCGATTTCAGGAGCCTCGGTGACCTGCCTTCTGCCGGACTGAGTGTTGCAGTTGTGAGTGAAAATAAACTGAATGCGGATAAGCAGTGGGAATTTAGTATAATCAACAACAGTGATAAAATTGCATTCTTTATCAGACCCCAGCTAATGTCAGGAAATGAGGAAATACTGCCTTCATTCTGGTCGCAGAGCTATTTCACGCTTGCCCCCGGTGAAAAAACGGCAGTAACTGTCAGCTGTCCGTCAGCATTGCTGCAGGGAGGGGATCCTATCCTGAAAGTTTCGGGCTGGAATGTTGAAGAAAGCACAAGGGGATTATAAGTTTTAAGGATTTTATCTATGCTGAAAGTATTTAAAAATTCCACTATATACACCGGAAATGAAGTAATTGCAGGTAAGTCGGTGGTTGTCAGGGAAGGTATTGTCGAATCGGTTATCGATGACTCAGAAATTCCTCAGGGAGCCGAACTTGTGGATTGCCGCGGGAATAATCTCGCCCCGGGTTTTCTGGATCTTCAGATAGCCGGGGGAGGGGGCTTTCTTTTTTCCGCGAATCCCGCACCTGAAGCACTTGAGCGCATTGCAGAAGCAATAACTGCCAGCGGAACAACTGCTTTCCTTATTGCGATTCCAACAAATTCCTTCGATGTTTACCGTAAAGTGATAAGGGTGGTAAAGGATAATCCGCACCCTGCAGTTCTCGGGCTTCACATAGAAGGCCCTTATATCAGCCCCCTGAGAAGGGGTGCACACATAAGGGAATATATAAAGCTGCCTGAAGTTAATGAGCTTAAAGAACTCATAACCCTGGCCGGAGGTGTTGTGAAAATGATAACACTTGCTCCCGAAATATGCAGCAGGGAGATTATTAGTATGCTTAACGACTACGGAATTGTTGTCGCTGCGGGTCACAGCAATGCAACATACCTTCAGGGAATGGAAGGTTTCCGTAACGGGATCAGGACAACAACTCATCTCTTCAATGCGATGTCGCAGCTTCATCACCGCGATCCGGGCCTTCCCGGGGCTGTTTTTCAGTCGGAAACTGCCTGTGCAAGTATTATAGCCGACGGGATACATGTCGATTACAGCATGGTTTCAATAGCAAAAAAACTTCTTAAGGAAAGGCTCTTCCTAATTTCAGATGCTGTGGAGGAGAACAGTGCTGAATCCTATATGCATGTAAGAAAAGGCGACAGGTTCACCCTTCCCGACGGAACACTTTCCGGATCTGCGTTGACAATGATGAAAGCCGTTGAAAACTGTGTAAGGAATATATCCATACCTGTTGACGAAGCCCTGAGGATGGCCTCCTTATACCCTGCAAGACTCATGGGGCTTGGCGGCAGGGGAAGGATCGAAACGGGATCCAGAGCCGACCTGGTACTCTTTGATAATAACTTTAATGTTGAAATGGTCTGTTTGAATGGAAACATGGTGTGATACAAACCGGCCGGTACTATAAAGGATTTATGTCGCAGCCTGCCGGAAATATTATATTGTTCGTTTGCATACCTTTAATTATTATGGGCTGCGGCAGGAGCAATGATACTTTCACGGTAAGTCATGGTGCAATAATCCGGGGTGATTCCGCATCAAGGGAGTTAGCCCTGGTGTTCACGGGTGATGAATTCGGCGACGGTATGGAATTCATTTCAATGATGCTTGAAAGCGAAAGAATAAAAGCCTCTTTCTTCCTTACCGGAAATTTCCACAGGAAGGCTGAATTCAAGCCTGTGGCAAGAGCTCTTGTATCACAGGGCCATTACCTTGGTTCGCACTCAGACCGGCATCTTCTCTACTGCGACTGGACAAACAGGGACAGCCTCCTTGTCAACCGAAGGGAATTCCATGATGATCTTGAAGCCTCCTATGGTGAACTTAAAAAGGCAGGGATAAGCAGGGATCAGGCGCATTACTTCCTTCCTCCATATGAATGGTACAATGATACAATTGCTTTATGGACGGAAAGATCCTGCCTTCAGCTCATCAATTTCACTCCCGGTACCCGGAGCAATGCTGATTACACCTATCCTGAGATGGGTAGCGCCTATACTGACAGCAGAACGATTTATAATTCTGTACTATCGTACGAGGCATCGTCAGCATCAGGTTTGAACGGCTTCATCCTGCTTTTTCATGCAGGGACCGATCCCCGGAGGACCGACAAGTTCTACTTAATTATGCCTGAACTGGTTCGGGAGCTTAAGGGCAGGGGATACACTTTCGTGCGAATTGATGAACTGCTTGATGTAACCCGAAAAAAAGAAGCACATGGAAGTACTGGGAGTTGATCTTGGCGGAACAAAACTGGCTGCGGCTGTTTTCTCCGGGAAAGGGGAGATGCTTTTCAGCGAGAGTGTCCCGCTTGAATCCCGTTCCGGAAACGAGGCGGGCAGGTTTATTACCGGGAGGATAGAGGAATATATGGAATCAGCCCGGGGTAAAGGATTGAATATTAAATCAATAGGGATTTCAGTTCCGGGAATAAGCAGGTCGGCTGCGGGAACCGTGTGGGCTCCGAACATAAAGGGCTGGGATGATTATCCCCTGCTTGGCGAGATCAAAAAAACGGTGGGGGACATTCCTGTTATTATCGACAGCGACAGGGCCTGCTCAATTCTGGGTGAAGTATGGATGGGTAATGCCATAGGATGTAAGGATGCAGTTTTTCTTGCTGTTGGAACCGGCATAGGAGCAGGCATCCTTTCAAGCGGAATGGTTCTGAGAGGAGGTGAGGATATAGCCGGAGCCATTGGCTGGATGGCCCTTGAAAGGCCTTTTATGGATAAATACAAAAATTTTGGATGCTTTGAATATCATGCTTCAGGCGATGGGATTGCCAGGGTTGCCAGGGAATTACTTGAAAAGGGAGATGGCGGTTCGGGCATTCTGGCTAAGACGGACCCTGAAAAACTAACGGCAAAACATGTTTTTAGTGCCTTTGAAAAAGGAGATAAGCTTGCGGAGGAAGTGATCAGTATCTGCATTGGTTTCTGGGGGATGGCGGTTGCAAACCTGGTAAGCCTTCTGAATCCCCAGAAGATAATTCTGGGCGGGGGTGTTTTCGGGCCTGCGGCAGCCTTCATTCCGGAGATAAGAAAGGAAGCTGAGCTTTGGGCTCAGCCGTTGAGTATTAAGAGTGTTGAGATAGAGGTTTCGGGCCTTGGAGGTATGGCTGCCCTTTACGGAGCGGGCTATCTTGCGTTAAGGAATTCCGAAGAAGGCAAGTAAAAAACCATGAGAATGTACAGCAAACGGAAAGTATTCTGGTCAGCGTGTTTCGGCATGCTTCTTTTTGGAATTGCTCTTATTTCCCTGGGTTCGATCGCTCCTGAACTGAAAGAAAAGCTTGGAATGAGCGAGATCGAAGCAGGCACATTATTCTCCATCCTTCCTTTTGGTATTCTGGCCGGTTCCCTGATCTTCGGGCCTGTGGCCGACAGGTATGGATACAGAATGCTTCTGACTCTTACCTGCATTTTTCTTTCAGCCGGTTTCGAGGGCCTTGCATTCTCACAGTCAACTGCGCTCCTTCAAGGCTCCATTTTTCTTATCGGCTTGTCGGGAGGAGTTCTGAATGGAGCTACAAATGCACTTGTATCTGACATAAGCGACTCTGACAGGACTGCAAACATAAGTCTCCTGGGAGTGTTTTTCGGGATAGGGGCTCTGGGAATACCTGTTCTCCTAAGCTCCCTTGGGAAGAAGCTTGGATATGAAAAGATCATGGCGTTGGTTGGGATTATCTCACTGTTCGTATCCTTCATTTACGCGGTTATAAAGCTTCCTCCTCCGAAAATAGGACAGCATGTACCTTTCTCACGGATCATTGACTTTTTCAGCGACAAAGTACTGATCATGATAGCCTTCTTCCTGTTTTTTCAGAGCAGTTATGAAGGGTTGATGAATAACTGGACGACAAGCTACCTCTCTGACCATCTTTCTCTTTCACAGGGGAAGGCTCTTCTCGGATTATCTTTGTTTGTGGCAGGGATGGTTGTAATGAGGCTACTGACCGGATTGCTGATAAGGAATATTGATCCTGCAAAGCTTCTGGCTGTATCCTTCCTCCTTCTTATAACAGGGATTGTCCTTCTTGAACTTGTTTTACCTGCAGGTATGGCACCTGCAGGATTCTTCCTTATCGGAACCGGGCTTGCCAATGGATTTCCCATTATGCTCGGTCTGACTGGCGAAAGATACGAGAAACTTTCAGGAACAGCTTTCAGTTTTGTTCTGACAATTGCCCTGCTGGGGAATATGGTGATAAACTATATGATGGGGATCATTTCAGAGAAAGAAGGTATAGGTAATCTCATAACAGTGATTTCACTTGAGGCTTTAATAATGATAATTCTTGGTGTATTTATATTCAGAAACTATAAAAAATCTTACTATGAATCTGGCAAAACAATGGCTTGAAAATGCGAGGGACGTAATGACCCGGATCGAAGAATCACAGGTTGAAAATATCCGCAAGGCGGCAGAACTGATGGCAGGAGCAATTGAATGTGAGCGATGGGTTCACACTTTCGGATGCGGACACGCCACGCTTCCGATTGAAGAAATGTATCCAAGGATAGGTGGATTTGTCGGTTTTCATCCGATGATCGAACTGCCTCTGACATTCTTCACAAGGATAACCGGGGAGATGGGAGTGCATCAGTTCGTTTTCCTCGAGCGTGTTGAGGGGTATGGCACTGAGATCATGAAAGGATATGATTTTGACAGCAGGGATATTATGTGGCTCTTCAGTCATTCAGGGATAAACAATGTAAATATCGATATTGCACTTGAAGCCAGGAAGAGGGGGATGAAGATCGTCGTATTCGGCTCTGCCGAAGCTGCAAGAGACAAGAAGACAAGGCACTCATGCGGAAAAACGATCTTCGATCTTGCTGATGTGGTTGTCGATACCTGCGCGCCTCTTGAGGATGCCTCAGTTCCGCTTGTAAACCATCCCGACAGGATAGGGCCTGTTTCCACGATGGCATTTGTGACCTGTGTGTGGATGACGATCACCACTGTCGCCGAAATACTGGCTGAAAGGGGTGTAAAGCTCTACATTCATCCATCGCACAATGTTCCTGGCGATGGCACGGCAAGGCAAAGGCTTGATGAAGCGTTAGCCGAGTATAAAAGAAGAATTGCCGGAGTGTAGAAACTATACTACCCGGCTGACAGTTTTTTCGCCTGGTGAATGACGGTCTGCGGAAAGGGTATCTCAATGCCTTCCCTGTCGAATGCGATCTTCAGCCGTTTCCTGAGTTCGCCGGCAACCTCCCATTGTTTAAGGGGTTTGGTATCGCCAAGGATCTTAACCACAATTGCCGAGTCTGCGAATGCCTGAACCCGGAGAAACTTTGGAGCTGTAATAATATGGTCCTTAAAAGCAGGATCTTCAGCCAGTTCCATTCCCGTTTTGTCAATTACCCGGATAAGATGTTCAAGGTCAGTGTCATAAGCAACACCTACCTCGATATTCACCCTGGCAAAATCCTTCGAGAGATTTGATACCAGTACTATTGATCCGTGATTGATATGGTGCACAGTGCCATCCAGGTTCCTTAGCGTTGTTTTCCTGAGTGTTATGTCCTGAACAACTCCATCAGTGCCGTCAATCTTTACTACATCGCCAATACGGTACTGATTTTCAAGAATCATGAAAAGACCTGTAATAACATCCTTAATAAGGTACTGTCCGCCGAAACCAACCGCTACACCAACGATACCTGCACCTGCAAGTATCGGTCCTATCTTGAGTCCGAGTTCCTGCAGTATCATAAGTATGGCAAGGACAATAAGTATTATTCTCAGCGCTCCCCTGAAAATATGTATCAGAGTGTCTTCCCTCTTTTTCTCGGCCTCCTCCGACATGTTGTCATCCCTCACCACGGCAAGCCTGACAGCTCGGATTATTATTCTGCCGATGACAATATTCAGCAGGTAAGCCAGAACAGCAATGAACAGGATCTTTAACCCGTGGTTAAGAAGCCAGGGGATCAGGTTATCAACCCATTTACTAATATTCTCTTGCATTTTTGATGGAATTATGTTGGTAAATTTATGCAAGATAACAAAAATCGGCCGCCATGATTGAATCAGGCGTAACTTGCATCCCTGTCATAGGCTGAAATATGAAGTATTAGCATTATCTTCGCTCTTGTGATCTAACATCTTACAGATATTTAACAGTTGTCTATTTTAAGTCACAGTTATGAACAAATCAAGTCTGTTGCATAAATTCCTGCACCTTGTAAATCTTGAGGGGGAACTGGATGATTACGACAAAATCCACTCTACGATTGAGACAGACATGATATTCAAGGGTACCAATCTCTGGATTCTTGTCTTTGCCATAATAGTAGCTTCGGTGGGTCTGAACATGAACTCTACCGCCGTAATAATAGGAGCGATGCTTATCTCACCGCTTATGGGGCCCATAAACGGGATGGGATACAGCATAGCCACGTATAATTTTCCTCTTTTCCGTAAAGCTGTTAAGAATTTCACATTCGCCGTTCTGGCAAGTCTCGTGGCATCTACTGCCTATTTTGCCATGAGTCCGATATCAACTGCCCATTCGGAACTGCTTGCACGAACGAGCCCTACTATTTATGATGTTCTGATCGCCCTTTTCGGGGGCCTTGCCGGTATTGTTGCAATAAGCAGCAGACAGAAGGGCAATGTGATCCCGGGAGTTGCAATTGCAACAGCTCTTATGCCTCCCCTTTGCACATCAGGTTATGGTCTGGCTACCGGGCAGCTAGAGTATTTTTTCGGGGCCATCTATCTTTTTACTATAAATACTGTCTTTATTGGAATTTCATCGGTTGTGGTTTCGCAGATTTTAAAATTCCCGATAACCACCCTTGTCGACAGCGCTCAGAAGAAAAGGGTAAACAGGTGGATCTCATTCGTAATAACCCTTGTTTTAATTCCCAGCATTTATTTCGGATACAAACTTGTTCAGAAGGAACGCTTTACAGAGAATGCAAATAAATATATAAACAATGTCGGACTTGTCGAGGGAAACTATCTCCTGAAGCACGACATAAACCCCAATAACAGATCAATACTCCTGGTTTACGGCGGTAATATGCTGACCGATGAACAGAAGAGAATGATAAGGGATAAGACGGCTGATTTTTCTATAAGTGATGCCAGGATCGAATTTCAGCAGGGATTTGCATTTGAGCAGTACAGCAGAAGCATGGATGAGGTAAACAATATGCAGAATGAGATAAGCCGTCTGCGAAGTGCCGTTGAAGAGAAACAAAGGGAGATTGACAGTCTGAGGTCGGATGAGGATACCGGGCGGCAGCTTCTTGCCGAAATTAAAGCAATGTACCCCGAAATAACCGGTTGTTCTTACGGAACAGCTTTTCATACAGGCGACGGGACCGATTCCCGTGGTATAGAACACATTATTGTGTTTACCATGCGGTCGGGTCCGCCGGCTGCTGCGGAAAAGGGAAAAATCCTTGACTGGCTTAAGGTCAGACTGAAATCGGAAGGAATAAGGGTGTTCTACGAAAACTGAAAAAATCAGATTTTCATGATTTTCCTTTTTGCAACGTTGAAGAATATCAGGTAAATTATAAAAGGAAGGAAGAGATTCATTATTATTATTGCCATGAAGCCGCTTCCGTAAACGAAAAGCGTTGCAAACAGTATGATGAATATGTCTGTCAGTGCTGTCCTGATAAGAGACCTGATCCTTAGTTCCCTGAGCTGGACGGTTTCATTCTTCTCCTTAGAAAAGACTATCAGTGAAAATCCCGTGATAAGCAGAAGTATCAACAGTTCATCTGCAATATTGGTCTTGTATGTAGTAAAGAACTTTGTTTCAGCAAAAGAGGAAATGATCGCCGGAACAGGTATTTCCAACCTTATGTTTACAACGAAATACAGGTAGGTCATAACTGCTCCGGCTATCAGAAGAGCATAGCCAGGGATCTTATATTTATATGGCAAAAGCATTCCCCTGATATTTAATTATTTCACCATCGGGCTATTTTATCATTGCCCCAGAACATAAGCTTTCTGAGGATTCCAAACCTTCTTCTCTCATTTTCAGGCATTTCAAGGTACAGCCTCTCGGCAACAGGTTCCCATTTTTCTGCAAGAGGCCTGGTCTTTGCCGTAAGTTCCCTGGCGGTTTCGGGATGACTAAGATGGGTTGATTTTACCCCCTCGAGGTCGGTAATCTTTTCAATTGCATCGGGGACATCAAGAAAAGGACAGGGTCTGAGAAAGTTAGAGGAGAAAGGCTTGCTGTTCCTGAATCTCTTGAAGAATGGTGAGCGAAGAGCCTCTGTAAGCGACATGTCGTTGATGTTCACGTCGGAATAGTGGCAGAAAGCACAGGGCTCAAGATCGCCGTTGGCGTTGATATGGGCAAAGTCGTTGCTCGCGGCGACGCATCCTATCGATTTATGTCCTGAATTCGGGAAATCTATTATCGTGAATTTTTTCCTTTTCTGGTAATCCTCGATCTTTTCCTTGACATAGGCACGTTGTTCTGCCGTGCAGCAAAGCGAAGTATCTGCATCGCTGCCGATAGGAAGGTAGGTAAACATCCATCCGAACCAGGCCCCTTTTTCGCGAAGGAAATCCAGGAATTCATCACTGGTTACCGTGAGATAGTTCTTTGAATGGTAGCAGATAGAAAATCCGAATCCGATGTCGCGTTTTCTGAGTATATCCATTGCGGCAATTACCTTGTCGTAAGTCCCTATTCCCCTCCGCATGTCGGTTTCTTCCCTGAAGCCTTCAATGCTCAGATATACATTGAGGTTACCCAGCTCAACCATTTCATCGGCAAAAGCTTCATCGACAAGGGTTCCGTTGGTGAACAGTCCGAAGGTTAGCCTGTTGTGCTTACGGCAAAGCTTCAGAATATCAGCTTTTCGCATCAATGGTTCGCCGCCTGTCATCAGTACTTCAATTACACCGATCTTCCTGGCTTCAGCAAGAAGCTCATCAAGTTTCTCATACGAAATGTTGCTGTTTTTCTGATAATCGGCAGCCCAGCATCCTGTACATCTCAGATTGCATGAGCTCGTCGGATCGATCATGAGAAGCCGGGGCAGGACCGTTTTATATTTTCTGTTGAGCAACAGCCTTTTGGGTATATAAAACAATCCGTCAATCGTAAGAAAATCAAAAAGATTTTTTACCTCGAAATACCGGTAAAGCCTGTAAATAAAATCCTTATGATGAGGGTAGGGCGGAATCTTCTTCTTTACGCCGCCAATATTAAGATATTTCATTATGTACTTTTTCCTTCCGGTGAACAGGAAAATACTTGTTATTCATTTTCAGCACTGCTGTAAACCGGGAATTTGGCTGTCGAATTATCATCGAAGGTAAATTCAATGCCTACCAGTCCGAAACGGTGATTTGCCCAGTATTTGGTTTTCTTTACACCGAATTTATTTGTGTTTTCTTCTACCTCGATAACCTTTATATCCATGAAACCGTAAGGATAATCATTGTCTTCTGATCTGCTTATTACTTCCCTGTTGCTGTCGTAGCGGTCGCCTACCTGAGCGTCGTATTTTACAATGATGCCGGGCGCCAGACCTGTAACGCTTTCAATTCCTTCGGTTGTGATTTTCATTTCAATACCGCTTACAGTGACACTGTTGCCGTTTATGGTTGTAAGAGGGTGATTGGCAAGAATTGTTTTGATTGTGCTATTGGATATAGTTGCGGTTCCTGTAAAAGAAGATACTCCATCCTCAAGCTCGACAACAGTAGCGGTTATTCCGCTCACTCCCTGAACGGTTGCTGAAGTACTTGATACAGTCTCGCCTACTTCGCCCATGGGTGACTGGTCTCCGCCAAGAACTGTTCCGCTGTCTTTTTTACAGGCTGAAAACATCATCGCTCCGGAGAGAAGAAAAAGAAAAAGTTTTGATTTCATACACTGAGTTTTTTGGTTGATTAATAATTTATCGGTTTAATTTATTCTTTGCTTCCTTTTCAAAAATATAATTCATAGCGACATTCAGCAGTAAAATTTGACGAATGCATGTTTTTTTTTGATTGTTTAATTCATGCTCTTCAAAAACTTCCGCAAACAAACGCATTATGGCCTTAATTGGCTAGTCTGACATAATAATAACGATGGAAATCCATGGAAAATTGTTGCCTGGATATCCTTTTAAAGACTCATAATTGTTAATAGTCACCTTTGCATTTTATCCGTTGTGATATTGAAGCTGGTATTGTCAAAGCATCACCTCGCCCGGGATTAAGTCACAGACATATTTCCGGGATTTATCTGACTTAAAGATTTGCAATATTCAGATTAAAAGATCCGGGACATTTCAACGATTGTAAAATGTCCCGGACTTGTATGTTTAAGGAGATAAAATTCACTATGGTCAATGAACCGGAGAGGCCGGGAACTTCACTCGCGAAGAGAATTTTTATCAGCCTCTGACTATCTCTTCCTTGTCCTTGTCCCAGTACATTGTTCTGCCTTCAAGATAGGCTCTCGTTCCCATATGTGCGGTCATAGCCTCCTCGAATGCCTGGTCGATGTTACATGAAGGAGTAAGTCCCTGCCTTATGCATTCAAGCCACTCTCTCATGTGGAGGTGGGTAGTGTCGTAACGTTTGCCATTGACATAAGTGTACAGAAGTCCGCGCTGAGCGAAATAGAGTTCAGTTGCTGATGTAACTGCATCAACCTTGCTCTGTCCGGGCACATATGTAAAGAACGGCTGGTTTGTCGGGATAACGCCTTGTTTGATCTTTTCGGCATATCTCTGAGAGTCTCTGTCGGCCGTGATGGTCAGAATATTTGAAACCTCCATGGAGGCTTCGGTTCCCATGAAGATTTTTCCCCTTTCCCTTGAACTGGCCAGGGTAGCGCTGTAAAGCATTGTAAGATTTTTGTCGGGCCATTCGAATGTTGTCTGGAGGACATCCGGAACAGTTCTTCCATCCTTGAAGAAATAAACACCTCCCGATGATGTTGAAGATGCAGGAATACCAAGATGCATTATCTGGTTGGCAGCATCGAATTCATGTGTGAGAAGGTCTCCCGAGAGGCCGGTGCTGTAGTCCCACCAGCAGCGCCATCTGAAGAATCTTTCAAGGCTGAACTGGTCGCGTTTTTCGGGGCCCATGTAACGTTCAAGCTTGTTTGAGAGCATATAGTCGTTATACTCTTTGATTCTCTCCGGGTCGCCTTCAAACTGTTTCCAGTCGATGGTCTGAGGATTTGAGCCCTCTATTATTGGATATACCCAGGCTCCGTTGGGGGTGTTACGGTTGGTACAAACCTGAATAAGGTTTACATGACCAAGAAGGTTGTTGTTTATAATTTCTTCGGCTTTCTGGTAGCCTGCTGTCTGACGTCCCTGATGGCCCAGCTGAAAGACTATTCCAGATTCCTTTACTGCCTGACGAACGAGGTATGTTTCAGGCACTGTCCATGTCATTGGTTTTTCGCAATACACATGTTTGCCGGCCTTTGCTGCTTCTATTGTCATGGTGCCATGCCAGTGATCAGGGCCGGCTATTACTATCGCGTCTATATCGTCGGAAGCAAGCATTTCCTTGTATGTCAGGTAGCGTTTTGGCAGGTTTCCGGGTTTACCGTTTGTTCCTTCCTTGTTGACATTGGCTCCGGCCTGTGCTGCAGTATTGGCGTAAACGTCGAAAATGTCGCACACACCGTTAACGACAACATTCAGGTTGTCCTGCTCCATGAAGACTTCATATCTTGTATCGTTGGGATTTGTCTTTTTGGCTTCGATAAGAGTGTCGATATAGGTTGGCTCAGCAAAACCGAGAGCCCTCATGAGCTGCTTTCCCCTGATACCGAAACCGACAAGCCCCAGCCGGATCTGTTTTCCGTTTGCCTGCGGCTGGATGAATACAGCCTCCTTATTGCTCAACTGGAATACATCTGAAATGTCTCTGCCCTGAAGTTCCTTTTTCCTTGTTTTGATAGCGCCATAGGCCATTGCACCGAGCAGAGGAACAGTGGCAAGGGTTTTTATAACATCGCGTCTTCCAACCGGTGCAGGCTTCTTCGACTCACTGTTATTGCCGGTTTTATTTATATTTTCCTTTTCCATATGATTTTTTCAGATAATGTATTTTTGACAGCTGACAGGTAAGATCCTTGCAAGAACACGGTCAATCCCAATTTCCCTTCCTGTGGGAAAAACAAAAAGAACTCCCAGTCCGGCCAGCTCAACCAGGTTTTTGTCGATAAGGAAATATGATCCTTCCATCGGCATACCGTATGTTACATTCAGCAGTGCCGGGTGTGAAAGGGTGTATAATACAAGCAGAAGGATACCTCCGATACATGACAGGCGCGTAAAAAGCCCCAGGATAAGCCCCAATCCGATTAGTACCAGGGCCCACTCATTAAGAAAGTCGACGTACTTCATCAATCCGGCATTTGCCGACATATTTCCGAAGAAAGTTCCGAATGGCCCCTGAGAATCCATGAGATATGCTTTTGCGGTCCATGAAGGATTAAGGACCTTTACCAGTCCTTCATAGAGAAAATGCCAGCCTATGAATATCCTCAGGACCAGCAGCCACGATAGTTGTGCTTTTGAATAGTTGTTTTCCATAAAATTATATACTAAAAATTCTGACTGGTTTTATTAATCAATCAATATTAAAACGTTTTTTTTAAGCAGAATGGTTTATGGAATTTTTGCTTTTACCGTCTGAAACCCCATAAGCAGCGTAAACATAGTGTTTTTTAGTTTTCATTATATCTCTTTAACATAATTTAATACTAAGTTTTTTGGCACTTTTTTACCTGTTCCTGATTAAAACATTCACTAAAGACCCTCCCGGAGGGCTTTTCAGGCAGCATTCCCGGATCTGCCTGAGCCTTAGAGAGCGTAACGATATTAAAACGGGATCTCCTGACTCTGGTCATCGAAGAAATATTGCATGATAGCGCATTTATTATTATTTCGATTATTTTTAGACCCTGTAAGAACAATAAAAATCAGGCAAGTTGAATCTATTCAGAACCAAATCACTTTCGGAGATGATGCAGTTTGCATCTGATTCTGAACACGGTCTTAAGCGCGAATTAACAGCTACTAATCTTATTTTCATCGGAATAGGCTGTATTGTGGGTACGGGGATTTTTGTAATAACAGGAACTGCCGCGGCTCAATATGCCGGCCCTGCTCTCAGCATCTCATTTGTAATTTCTGCAGTACTTTGCATGTTTGTTGCACTGTGCTACACGGAATTTGCATCAATGATACCCATTTCGGGTAGTGCGTATTCATATGCATATACCACGGTAGGTGAGCTGATCGCATGGTTCATAGGCTGGAACCTGGTTCTGGAGTATATTTTCGGGGCTTCCCTGGTAGCTGTTGGCTGGTCGGGTTATGTTGTAAGTTTTCTGAAAGACTTCGGGATCGTGATCCCGGAAAAATTAAGCAGTGCTCCTTTTACCTACCATGGAGGCTGGATAGCTACCGGAGCGGTGATTAATTTCCCGTCGATCTTCATTGTAGGTCTCATTACGACTGTCCTGGTTTTTGGTATAAGGGAATCGGTACGGGTCAACAATATAATTGTGATCATCAAGGTTGCCGTTATCCTTCTTTTCATCGGTTTCGGACTTTCATATATCAACTTCGAAAACTATAAACCATTTATTCCCGAGAATGCCGGGGAATTTGGAAAGTTTGGATGGAGCGGCATTTTCAGGGCTGCCGGCATCATCTTCCTTGCGTATGTCGGTTTTGATGCGATATCAACAGTGGCACAGGAAGCAAAGAACCCACAGAAGGATATGGCAAAGGGTATACTGGGTTCGCTGATTATTGTAACGGTTCTTTATATATCTGTATCACTTATACTCACAGGGATAGTTAACTATAAATTTCTGAATGTACCCGATCCCATAGCGGTAGGCATAAATGCTGCAGGTGAGAAGCTGTTCTGGCTTCGTCCGATAATCAAAATCGGGGCAATAGCCGGAATGAGCTCGGTCATACTTGTACTGATAACCGGGATGCCCCGCATCCTTTACACCATGTCGAACGACGGACTTTTGCCTCCGGTGATGGGAAGGGTTCACAGGAAATACCGCACGCCTCATGTAACTACAATAATTGTAGGAGCGGTTGTAACAATTATTTCGGGTCTTTTTCCGATCGATCTGATTGCAGAACTTGTTTCAATAGGGACACTGCTGGCATTTACAATGGTATGTATCAGTATTATTATCCTGAGGATTAAAAGACCCGACATGCACCGGCCCTTTAAAACTCCTGTAGTGTATTTTACAGCTTCAGTTGGTGCATTAGGGTGTGTCTACCTCATGACATCGCTTCCAGGATCAACCTGGGCGAGGCTGGGAGTATGGACAGTGCTGGGATTCTGTATATATTTCTTTTACGGTATGAGGCACAGTAAGTTGAACTATCCCGACAGATCAGCTATTGGCAGTAAAGGAAAATAACCACTGAGGCGACTATCTTCGTGGCGCATAAAAAAATACCTTCTTCGTTACCTGATACAAATATCTGGAATTCTCTGCCCGGAAGCTTTCCTCGGTTTGTTCTGCTCAGTCCGGGTTGAGTTTTTTTTCATTCCTCTTCCTCAAATACCTTCCTGAGCGACAACTTAAGCAAAATCAGTCCTATTGCTCCTGCAGTAAGGGAGGAAATAAGGATTGCAATTTTCGAAATGTTGATTATCTCCTGATCAGAGAAAGCCAGCATTGTTATGAATATTGACATTGTAAAACCTATCCCTCCGAGAAATCCAACCCCGGCAATATCCCTCCATCTGAGGTCGGGCGACAAAACCGATAGTCCTGACCTGGCTGACAGAAATGAGAAGAGCCATATCCCCAATGGTTTACCAATCACGAGTCCGGCAAATATCCCGATACTGTAAGGCCTTGCCAGACCTGCCCATGAACCTGTATCGATCGGAAGACAAGTATTGGCCATGGCAAAAACGGGAAGAATAAAATAAGCGACCGGTTTATGCAGATAATGCTGAAGAACATACGACGGGGATTTTTCACCTCCGTCGCCGAAAGGAATAGCAAAGGCCAGCAGCACACCTGCAAGGGTTGCATGAACTCCTGAATTATGCATGAAATACCACATCAGGACTCCTCCTGCAAGGTAAGGGATAAGGTTCATTACCCTGAGACGGTTCAGTATGATCAGAACGATAAAGATCCCCAGAACAATAAGCAGGTTGAGGAATGATACCGAGGAGGAATAGACTACTGCGATGATTATTATGGCACCGAGGTCGTCGATAACAGCAAGGGCTGTCAGGAATATCTTAAGTGAAGCCGGTACATGCTTTCCGAGAAGCGACAGGATTCCAATGGCAAAGGCAATATCTGTGGCCATTGGGATTCCTGCCCCGGATTGCGTTTCAAGTCCGAAGTTAAAAGCAATAAATAGAAGGGCGGGAACTATCATTCCGCCAAGTGCCCCAAATATCGGGAGAGAAGCGTTTTTCAGGTTCGAGAGTTCTCCAACATATATCTCCCGCTCCAGCTCGAGGCCAATGAGAAGGAAAAAGAGGGCCATGAGGCCGTCATTTATCCAGTGGGTCATTGAATGACTGCCAATCTGTGTGTTCCAGAATTCTATATAGGGAATCTGCAGGCCGGAATTTGCCAGTGTAATTGAGATCACAGTGACGGATATAAGGATTAACCCGCCAATTTTTTCGCTGTCAAAAAACTCTTTAAATAGCCGTGCTAAAAACATCTAAATCAATTGTCATTATTATTCTAAGTAATTCCGGGCCGAAAATAACAAATTACGGCGGGTTTCAGGGCAGATTTTCTGTTAAAAAATGTTGATCCGGCGCCGGATAGTAAGTTGCAACATAGTCATTATTAAATTAATATTTATGGTTTATCAGCCTGGGTGCTGCTTCCTTTTTTCGAAGAAAATCGCTTTGCCGGGTTTGATATTCAGAAGGGTCTTGAGATAGATAATCAGAGTTCTGAAAAATAAAGACGGACTTTTGGATTTAACTGATTTGATTAACTGACTTCCGGTGACATATACTGGTTTAGAGGGTCTGAACACTGTTTTAAGGGGAGTCAGTGATTCCAGGTCAGATACCTCAGTACAGCACAGTCCTATTTCAGGGTAAACATGAGCGTCGCTTCCTCCCACAACGGGAATATTATGCTTTCGGGCCAGATCGACAGCCATCGAGTTTGTGTTAAGGTCTAGACGGGAATTCCAGCCTTCTATAAAATCGATCATCGAAAAGTCTATAAGGCTAAGATCATGCCCCTTGTATGGATGATTCAGTATCACACGTCCTCCCTGGTCCTTTATCTCCCTGACAACCTCGCTGAATTTCCGGGATTTTATCTCATTTTTTATAAAAATTCCTGTGATGTCGCCTGCATCGGTTGCAATCTCCGCCCCTGGAATTACAATCAATCCACTGTCGTTATTCAAAGCCTGAGTTTCAATAGCCCCTTTCAAAGTATTGTGATCACAGATCACAATAGCGTCAAGACCTCTCATTTTTGCCAGCCTCAGTATCCGTGCCGGTTTCATAAGGCTGTCGTAGGAATGATATGTATGGATATGGAAATCAATCAGCATCTGAACCATTTTTTATAATAAAAGACAGGGATGTAGATCAGCTGGAAAAGGTTAGGGAGAGGATCTCTGAACCAGATGTCATTTGATGCTGCGAAAAGATCCCGGAAGAAGGATGGGAAGCTGCCGGGTTTTTGAAGGATGTGAAAAAGGTCTCCGTTCAGGATCCACTGAAACCTTAATCCATTCTTATATTGAGCTTGTACGGGTTCAATTCCCAGAGCCTCATCAATAAGCATCCGGGGGAAGTTCACCCCTGCAGCAAGGGCCAGATCAAGCGAACCCCAGAACTTTGCATTTATCTCCATCAGGTAGTATGTACCGGATGATTCTTCTTTCTTGAATTCTATCATCGCAACGCCGTCCCATTTAAGGTGATCGAGAATTTTTTTGCCGTATTCCAGCATCTTTTCATCGAAGTAACTCTCGGCGCAGGTGCTCGGGCCTCCTGAGGAAGGATATTCCCTTATCCTGCGGTGCATAAAGTAAGATCTGCATTCACCCCTGCAATAATAGGCAAAGAAGCCATAACCTGCTCCTTTAATGTATCTCTGTATTATGGGGAATGGACCGGAAAAGTCATGATCATGACATATTTTCCTGAACTTATGTATCATTTCCTCTTTGCTGAACGCATATTCAACTATGCTGTTTCCTGCTTCGAAGGGCCCCTTTATTACACAGGGGTAGGTGATCTCTAACTTTTCTATGTCATCAATAGAATCCAGGCTTACGGTTTCAGGGTAAGGAATTCCTAATTTCACAGCAAGCCGGCCGGTATCGTTCTTGCTGTTAGCAAGGAGGATATTTTCGTGGCTTGTTATGGTAAGATGTGTTTTTTGCCTGATCTTTCCGGCATTCTCCGAGCAAAGCCTGTAGCTTATAAATGAAACCGGGATTATGGCAAGATATTTTTCACGGTCGAGAATATCCAGTATCTGAGAAACATATTTTAAAGGCTCTTTCCGGGGGTTGCTTATTATGAATTTCCTTTTGCCGTATTTCGAGAAGAAGGCAAGGGAAGCTTTGCTGTGCGAGACAAGGTCAGGAATGTACCGGCCGCTTTTGCCCAGGTGCCGTACTATTGCAAGGGCATTTTTGTGGTCGCAGTCAAGTATCAGAATTCTGTTTTTATTTTCCGGTGATCCTTTCATAAATGTTTTTCCCGCTTGTCAGATATCCGTTTTTGTCCCTGCAATATTCAAGGATTTTTATGTACACATTTTTCCATCCTTGGTATTTGTATCTGGAGAAGAAGGTGTTGTGCCAAAGAATGGTAAAGACTCCGTTGAATTTTATTATTTCGTCAATCAGGGGGCTTATTCTTTCGAATGCTTCATCCGGATCAAGCCCCAGGTACTTCCGGAATCCAAGGGTTGCGTCCATAACGATGAGAGGTATTTCCAGAACATCCGAGACCCTGTCATTCTCATAGTCATACAGAAGAAAGGGAAAACATGTTCCCCTTCTGAAACCCGGCATTTCGGAGAAACCCAGGGTTGTGTCATATTTAATCCCGCACTCCTGAAGTATGGCCGGTGTTATCCTCTGGTCGAACATAAGGAAATGGAATCTGTTTCCCGCAATATCGCCTCCTGCTACCAATGAAATCTCTTCTTCAAGGCGTGATCTGTCTGAGTGCGAGCCGTGGCTTCCGTGAAGGCCTGTCTCATGACCGGCTGAAGCGAGGTCCGACAGAGTCTTTTGAAGCTTAGCCGATTTTATGTTATAGTCCGCATTTTTAACCCCGCCTGATTTGCCTTTGCGGGGCAGGAAGTAAAATGATGAAGAATCAGCATATTTAAGATCGGTCTGAGAAATCTCAGCCAGGTTGAACCATGCATCTCTCCCTGTAATTCTTCTGAAAAGGAGACCAGGTATGGAAAAAATCCGTCCCTTCCTCAGTTCGCTCAGAGATCCTTCCGTCCAGGCGCTGCTGCAATTATCAATGTCGTGGGTTATTGCCGCGGCAAAAGCTTTTCCCTTCCATAAATCCTTCCTTTTGCATTCTCCTGCCATTGACAGAGCTGACCGGAATATGTCGAAATAATAATTGACTACTGGTATTTCTGCTGTTCCAAGCTTTTTTATCATGCTATCCGGGAAGGGGTATCGTCCATTGTTAAGGGTTTCGTTGTTTTTTATCTCGTCCATTCCCGAGAGGAAGAAGCAGGCAGAGGCGACGATGTCGTAATTTATCCTGATGCCGGTTTCACTATTTTCTATAAGGGGTTTACTGTCATCCTCGTCGAAGAGGAATGGGAGGCGTGTGCCGTTCCAGTCTTTCCATATCACGTTCAGTGGCGGAGGATCGTTTTTATCGATGAAATCCGAAAGTCCCCTGCGTTTGCGGATCACTATCTTCCTTCCATTATCTTCCCCATATCCTGAAGCTGATTCATCGAAATGATAGAACAGCCGGAAGTTCTCTAGGAAGTAGTAAAACTTAGGAGTCATTTCCCTTTTTGTTATTACAACTAATAATGGTAATGATTGTAACAAATATAATCATTCCTGCCCTTGGGCATTTTTATAAACTTTCTGTAAAAATACTGTTTTAAAGCTGATAGCCGACGGGCTTTGCAAAAGGTTCCGGTTTAACCGGAGATTATTGACATACTTTTCCTGCAGCTAATCTTGCTGGGCAAGTATGCTCCTGCGGAGCATGTCATGATAACAAGGATTTTGATTGGGGTAAGGTCATGTGTTTACAATTGTCCGGCCCCTTCAGGGCCGAATGGTAGGGGGGAGACCATACCTCCGGTTGTCACCGGAGGTTATTCACATTCTTCTCCTTCAGAGAAGGTTATGGGGTATGGATGCTCCTGCGGAGCGTATCATATAAAAAAGGATTATTATTGAGAATAAGGTTTTGTGCTTACACTGTCGTATACATAAAATTTATTCATAGGAATATTTATAACCAGGTAAACGCAAAAAAGCGAAAGATCCCGCTTTTGTCCCGAAAATCGAAGATTTTCGAGGATCCTCGAGAAACACAAACCTATGTTTGTGTTTCTCGGGACTCTCACTCTCGCTCTTTTCCTGTGGTGCCACCAGGAATCCCTGCCTGCCTGCTGCGGCAGTCAGTCAGGCAGGCCTGCCTGCCTGCTGCGGCAGTCAGTCAGGCAGGGAACCGGGGCAAACTTTAAGTTGATTTGTCCAGAATATCTTTTAATCTTCTTTTTCCGGCTGCTGACTTGAAATATTTCTCTCTCTTTCTTGCTTCCTGTGATTCGCCTATATATTCTTTGTAAAATAACTTCCAGGGTAGGTGACCGCTTGTATATTTTGACTTTCCGGCGTTATGCTCCTTCAGTCTAATTTCACAATCAGTAGTCATACCCACATAAATAACCCCATCCTTTTCGCTTACAATAGCGTATACATAAAATTTATTCATAGGAATATTTATAACCAGGTAAACGCAAAAAAGCGAAAGATCCCGCTTTCGTCCCGAAAATCGAAGATTTTCGAGGATCCTCGAGAAACACAAACCTATGTTTGTGTTTCTCGGGACTCTCACTCTCGCTCTTTTCCTGTGGTGCCACCAGGAATCCCTGCCTGCCTGCTGCGGCAGTCAGTCAGGCAGGCCTGCCTGCCTGCTGCGGCAGTCAGTCAGGCAGGGAACCGGGGCAAACTTTAGGTTGATTTGTCCAGAATATCTTTTAATCTTCTTTTTCCGGCTGCTGACTTGAAATATTTCTCTCTCTTTCTTGCTTCCTGTGATTCGCCTATATATTCTTTGTAAAATAACTTCCAGGGTAGGTGACCGCTTGTATATTTTGACTTTCCGGCGTTATGCTCCTTCAGCCTCATCTCACAATCAGTAGTCATACCCACATAAATAACCCCATCCTTTTCGCTTACAATAGCGTATACATAGAATTTATTCATAGGAATATTTATAACCAGGTAAACGCAAAAAAGCGAAAGATCCCGCTTTCGTCCCGAAAATCGAAGATTTTCGAGGATCCTCGAGAAACACAAACCTATGTTTGTGTTTCTCGGGACTCTCACTCTCGCTCTTTTCCTGTGGTGCCACCAGGAATCCCTGCCTGCCTGCTGCGGCAGTCAGTCAGGCAGGCCTGCCTGCCTGCTGCGGCAGTCAGTCAGGCAGGGAACCGGGGCAAACTTTAAGTTGATTTGTCCAGAATATCTTTTAATCTTCTTTTTCCGGCTGCTGACTTGAAATATTTCTCTCTCTTTCTTGCTTCCTGTGATTCGCCTATATATTCTTTGTAAAATAACTTCCAGGGTAGGTGACCGCTTGTATATTTTGACTTTCCGGCGTTATGCTCCTTCAGCCTCATCTCACAATCAGTAGTCATACCCACATAAATAACCCCATCCTTTTCGCTTACAATAGCGTATACATAGAATTTATTCATAGGAATATTTATAACCAGGTAAACGCAAAAAAGCGAAAGATCCCGCTTTCGCTCTCACTCTCGCTCTTTTCCTGTGGTGCCACCAGGAATCGAACCGGGGACACACGGATTTTCAGTCCGTTGCTCTACCGACTGAGCTATGGCACCATCATTTTGGACTGCAAATATAAACCTCAAAACGGTTAATGCAAAACTTTGCCTTAAAATTTTATTTTTGGAATCATTTTGCCGTTGTGGTACATTTGCATCCTTATCCACGACACAAAATGAAGCTTCTCTTTCATACACTCAGCAACGGAATCAGGCTGGTACACCACCCTCTTCCGGGTGTTGTTGCCTACTGCGGACTTCTTATCAATACCGGATCGCGCGATGAGAATGAAGGAGAAAACGGAATGGCTCACTTCATTGAACATATGCTTTTCAAGGGAACAAAGAAAAGAAAGGCATATCATATTCTAAGCCGCCTTGAAGATGTAGGCGGAGAACTGAACGCATATACTACAAAGGAGGAGACAGCAATCCATGCTTCATTCCTTAAAGACGACTATGAAAGAGCTGTTGAACTGATCAGTGATATAACCTTTAACTCACTCTTTCCGCGAAAGGAGATTGAAAAGGAAAAAGATGTCGTTCTGGAAGAGATAAGTTCTTACCTCGATAATCCCGCTGAACTTATCTTCGACGACTTTGAGGAGATTATTTTCTCCGGACAACCTGTTGGTCATAATATTCTCGGAACCAGCGATACTGTTAAATCCTTCACGCAGGAATCCATATCCCGGTTTATTGCGAGAACCTACAACACGGATCAGATGGTTTTCTGTTCTGCCGGCAACATCCCGGATGATAAGATACTTCACCTTTTTGTAAAATACTTCGGACATATAACCCCGACCTGCAGAGATACGCAACCGTCTCAGCCGTGGACTTATCATCCGGCGAAGGTTACAAGAAAGATGAACACCAATCAGAATCACTGCATAATAGGAAACGTTGCGTATGATATCAGGGACGACCGCCGGATAGTTATGTTCCTTCTTAATAATATCCTTGGCGGGCAGGGATTGAATTCACGTCTCAACCTCTCACTCAGGGAGAAAAACGGACTGGCTTATAACGTAGAGTCGGCTTATAATCCCTATATGGATACAGGCGCTTTCTCAATATACTTCGGTACCGACAGCAGCTCTCTTGAAAAAAGCATTAAAATAATACATTCGGAACTTGCCAGATTAAGGACCGTAAAACTTGGCCAGGTCCAGATGAGCAAAGCCAGAAACCAGATAAAAGGGTATCTTGCAAGAGCTTACGAGAACCATGAAAATCTGATGCTAAGCCTTGGCAAAAGCCTCATAGTCTTTGACAGAGTTGAAACCATAGAGGAGAGTTGCGAAAGGATTGACAGGATTACAGCTTCAGATCTGCTCGAAACCGCAAATGAAATTTTTGATCCTGCAAAGCTTTCAACCCTGCTTTATTTATAATCAGAATGGATCGGGAACTTGAAAAATTTATAAAGGATCATTCAACACCCGAAGATCCTGTCCTTGAGGAACTTTTCCGGCAAACCCACATTCGGTTCGTCAATCCCAACAGGACATGCAATCATATCCAGGGGATGTTCCTTGAAATGATTTCCCGGATGATCAATCCTGAATGTATTCTCGAAATAGGAACATTCACGGGGTATTCTGCCATTTGCCTCTCGAGAGGACTTAAGGACGGAGGCCGTCTGATAACAGTTGAGTCGAATGATGAGCTGAATGATTTTGCACGTTCCTATTTTGCAAAAGCAGGAGTTGAGCCGAAAATTTTCCAGCTTACGGGAAGGATTCAGGATCTTATCAATTCTATTGAAGAGACCTTCGACCTGGTATATATCGACGCGGATAAACGCGAATACGTGGAATATTATAAACTAGTTATTGATAAAGTCAGAACCGGAGGTTTCATTATTGCCGATAATGTGCTCTGGGGAGGAAAGGTAAGCAATATCGACAGCAGGGATCCTCAGACAAAAGGGATAATTGAATTCAACGAATTGATAAAGCTTCAGGATAGTATTGAAAAAGTTATCCTTCCATTGCAGGATGGGATTATGATTATCAGGAAGAAATAGTTATGGTGCATCCCTGATGTCCCGATTTACCCGGAAACCAGTTTTGCAATTCATGGTATAGTTTTTGAATTATTCTGAAAAGACATCAGATGAAACCCGCCTGTATGGTATACAAACATGTATGAATATATTTTTCTGACATGTGTTTATCTGCCCGACGGATCAGACGGTCATCAAGCGAATAGGATTAAAAATCAGAGATTATGAAAAAGCTGTTCCTTTCAATACTTATAATGCTTCTCTTCCCGGCATTGTACTTAAATGCCATTATTATTGATTCGTCTTTGCTGCAGGATAAATATAATTACCGTGATCAGCAGGATGCAGTCGCTACTGCAGTTTGCAAAACAGCCACAAGGCTGTTCAAAGACAAAAATGATCTCACATCGGTAATTTTGATCATACCGGCAAACTCGACTGTGGAGGTTATTGCTGCCGACTCCGCATTCCTTATTGTTACTTTTGAAGGAAACCGCGGATATATAAATTCGGAACATGCCGAAATAAGGAAAGAAGCTAAAACTGTTCAACCAGTCCAGTCCGGGACAGGTGACTATTTAAGTACCGGAAGGCCGGTTCAGGTGACGAAGGTAAGCAGGAAGGATTATCTTGAAAATAAATATGGAGCCTCTCTTGCCAGGAGGATCTCTGAAGGCAAGATCTGGAAGGGGATGAGGAATGAAATGGTCAGGGACAGCTGGGGTTCGCCAATGAAAATTACCAGCATGATAAGTGGAAATTCAATTAATGAAGAGTGGTTTTATAAAAGCACAACTCTGTTCTTCGAAGACAACAAACTGGTTGGTTGGAAACAGTCAAAAGATTAATTCCGGTACTCGTATTTGCAGATAAGAAAATTTTCTTATTTTTGCCCCTGAATTCGCGGGAGTAGCTCAGTTGGTAGAGCATAACCTTGCCAAGGTTAGGGTCGCGGGTTCGAGTCCCGTCTCCCGCTCAGACAAAAAGGCTGCGAAAGCAGCCTTTTTTGATTAACTCAGACCGACTCAGGCTCTGCCTGAAGGAGGGATGAGTTAATCAAAAAAGGAGGCCACGTTAGTGGCCCTTTTTGTCTGAAAGCACCTCCAAACCGGGTCCGTCGAGCCTCAGGCGAGACAATCCCGTCTGCTGTCAGACCGACTCAGGCTCTTCCTGAAGGAGGGATGAGTTAATTAAAAAAGGAAGCCACGATAGTGGCCCTTTTTGTCTGAATGCAAAAGTCAACGCCCGCCATTTCTGACCTGTATCCAGGGATCAAAATCTGATGCAACTTTTTTAAGCTTCTGAGAATCCTTTCCGCTGAAAACAATATAGGGTTGTTCTCCTTCATAACGCAGGTAGATGCGGTCATTAGTAAGTGTCGGCTTTCTTATCTGTGCAAATGTCTCCGATTTGTTGTCCCTCCTGATGTTACTTTTGTATACCAACGTAACCTCTCTTATTCTATACTCTGATTCGGCTACGAACTTCCCTGATCCGGGATAGGCAGCGTACCCCGTTAGCCTATGCCCCTTAATAACCACTTTCAGCCATAAGCCTGCTCCCGGCTCAGTATAGGCCCATGTTCCCTGAAGCGATTTTATAAAAGAAGACCTCCCTTCAGGTATTTGTCCGTAAAGATTTATCGGTGAGAGTATGATTACGATAAAAAGCAAAAGCAGTACTCTCTTAACGGACTGTACATCAGAATTTAAGGAGCAATATTGATTCAAAGGATAACCTTCAGCCATTAACTGTATTATTGGGTTTTTTTTAACCAGTTAAATATATTGTTTATGTTCAGTAAAATCTTGGTATGCCGGGAAAATTGTCATCTGATTTTAAACCCATTCTTTTTTGAATACAATGTTAATCCGATGATTATTTGTTTTAATTCATGACCAGTTAAGTAACCATACGGTATATTGTTCCTTTTGTAGCATATGCGTCACCATCGTGAAAGTTATCATCACGGAGCATCCGTGATTCTCTTTACAGGTTTTGTCAGACCATATGCTATGGAAAACATTAAAATGATGCAGATGCAGATCATTTTGTGATATTTTTAGTAATTTCGTTATCCAAAACCAACCAAAAATAAAATCTCAGCAATGAAAAAACTGTATTTCATTTTCCTGCTTCTGGCAGCAGTGATCATGTTTTCATGTTCAAAAAAACAGAATGACGCAGGTATTTCAGTACCCTTTGAAAAGTACACCCTGCCCAACGGACTTACAGTTGTCCTTCACGATGACAAGTCGGATCCAATTGCGGCTGTGGCCGTTGTCTATCACGTGGGTTCAAGCCGTGAAGTTCCAGGCAAGACGGGATTTGCGCACCTGTTTGAACATATGATGTTCCAGAAGTCGGAGAACGTGGGAGAAGACCAGTTGTTCAAGCTTATTCAGGGAGCGGGAGGCGAACTTAACGGAGGAACAAGTTACGATAACACAGTCTACTATGAGGTGGTACCAAAAAATGCACTTGAAATGGCTCTGTGGCTTGAATCTGACCGGATGGGTTACCTTCAGAATACTGTTACAAAGGCTGCATTCGCGAATCAGCAGAATGTCGTTATGAACGAAAAAAGACAGAGTGTCGACAACGCGCCTTACGGTCACAATAATGCTCTGATCCTGGCAAATGCGTTTCCCCAGGGGCATCCATACAGCTGGACAGTAATCGGTGAGATGGAGGATCTGATGAATGCCACCGTTGAGGATGTAAAGGCGTTTCACAGGAAGTTCTATTCACCGAATAACGCGACCCTGGTTATTGCGGGCGATATAAGCAATGATGAAGTAAAAGCAATGGTCGAGAAGTATTTCAGTGAGATACCTGCCGGCGAGCCAATTGAAAAAAGAAGTCCCATACCGACATCGGTATCATCGACGGTAAAGCTCTATCACGAAGATAATTTTGCAAGGGCTCCGAGGCTTACGATGGTTTTCCCGGCAGTTGAACAGTTCACAAAGGACGCTTATGCACTTGACTACCTCGGACAGCTTCTTTCGGGAGGCAAGAAAACTCCCATGTACAAGATTCTGATTAAAGACAAGAAACTGACCTCGGGAGTCGGCGCCTATAATATGGCTCTGGAACTGGCTGGTATTTTCCAGATCTCGGTAACCGCTAATCCGGGGGTGAACCTGACTGAAGTTGAGAAGGCAATATTCGAGTCTTTTGATCTTTTCGAAAAGGAAGGCTTCACAGAGGAAGACCTGGAAGCATTGAAAGCCAGGAATGAGACAGGATTTTACAACAACTTCAGCAGTATCCTGAGCAAATCATTCACACTCGGCCAGTATCAGATGTTTAAGGATGATCCTTCATTTTATGCTGACGATTTTGCAGGACAGCAGGCAGTTACCGCTGAAGACATTAAGAATGTTTTTCAGAAATACATCAAGGGAAAGAACTTTGTTATGACAAGTTTTGTCCCCAGGGGTGAAGTCAACCTTGTTGCTGAGGGATCGGTAGATGCAGGGATTGTTGAGGAAGATCTTGCAACAGCTGCCGAAATCAAACTGACGGCGGTGGAAGAGGAGCCTGTGGTAAAGACCCCCACAAAGATTGACAGGTCGGTTCAGCCTCCCCTTGGTCCGGATCCGGAAGTAACTCTTCCTTCAGTTTGGACAGGATCGCTGAATAACGGGATGAAACTTTATGGGATCAGATACACTGAGCTTCCGCTCGTACAGTATTCTATAATTATGCAGGGCGGGCACCTTCTTGATCCGCTTGAAAAGGCAGGACTGGCAAGTCTTACCGCATCTCTTATGAATGAAGGGACAGCAAATAAGACTCCCGAAGAACTTGAGGATGCAATCCGTCTGCTTGGCGCCAGTATCTCATTTTCAGGAGGAAGTGAAAATATTACAGTGAGGGTCAGCACCCTTGCCCGAAATTTTGAAAAGACACTGGCACTGGTGGAGGAAATGCTTTTTGAACCACGCTGGGACGAGGAGCAGTTTGATCTCGCGAAAAGCAGGATTATCAATAACCTTAAGAGAAACAAAGCCAATCCGAGCTATCTTGCCTCGAACACACTTAACAGTCTGGTCTTCGGTGAAGGTAATATCCTGGCTGTCGAAACCGCAGGTACAGAAGAATCGGTAAGCTCTATAACAATCGATGATCTTAAGAATTTCTACGGCAGTAATTTCTCTCCCACGCTTGCCAGTTTCATCGTGGCAGGTGATGTTGATCAGCAAAGGGTGGAAGCCGCGCTGGCAGGATTAAATGAGAAGTGGCAGCCTAAGGAAGTAAGTCTTCCTCAAATAAGTATTCCTGAAGCACCTGAAAAGTCGCAGATATATTTTGTCGACGTGCCCGGAGCCAAGCAATCGGTTATTTACATAGGCGCTCCTTCGATTGCCCGGACAAATCCCGACTACTATCCTGCCTATGTTACCAACTACAAATTGGGCGGTTCCTTCAACGGGATCTTTAATCTTATCCTACGTGAAGAAAAAGGCTTCACCTATGGCGCCAGGTCGAATTTCAGCGGTGCAAGGAATTACGGAACTTTCGTGGCATCCTCAATGGTAAGTACTAATTCCACCCTGGAGTCTGTCAGTATTTTCAAGACCGAGATGGAGAAGTATCGCAAGGAAATACCGCAGGAGTATGTCGACTTTACGAAATCGGCCCTGCTGAAAGGAAATGCAAGGAGTTTTGAAACACTTGGCGGGTTGCTTAACATGCTGAACAATATGGCATCTTATGATCTTCCTGCTGATTATATCAAGAGGGAGGAAGCTTTTGTCAAGGAATTAACAACGGATAAGATCATCGGGCTGGCAAACAAGTATATTGATCCTGCGAGGATGTATTACGTAGTTGCAGGTGATGCAGCGACACAGCTTGGTCCACTTGAGAAGGCAGGTTTAGGCAAACCGGTACTTGTTAAGAATTAATTGCTAATTTTGCACTGACCGTCCAACACAATAAGGCCTGCACGTTGAGGCGCAGCCGAAATCCCGGGAGCAAAGCGACTCGGGAACTGCATGACCGAACGACTGTATGACAACTCTTAGCCCGGATGGTGGAATTCCCGCTTTGGCGGGACAGGGTCCGACACGCAGGACTTTGTTGATAGTATTGGATTTTTAATTCCGCCCGGATGGTGGAATGGTAGACACGCAGGACTTAAAATCCTGTGGCCATTAAGGCTGTGCGGGTTCAAGTCCCGCTCCGGGTACAGAAAAAGAGTGAGAGTGAGAGCGAGAGCGAGCACTCTCATCTCTTTTTCCTCAATACTCACACTCACACTTATTTTTCAATCAAGGGCAATCACCAGCACTCTAACTTTTTCTTACCAAAACGGATGAAGAGGTCATTTCTCATTCCAATTATTAATCAGTTTTTTGTACTTCTTTAAATACTCTTAAAAAATTTTCACCCCAGACCTTTTCAACCTCGCTTTCGGTATATCCTCTTTTAAACAGTTCGATTGTTATGTTTGGAATGTCCAGAACTGTATAACAGTCTCCAAGACATCCTCCTCCCTCAAAATCAGTTCCTATACCAACATAATCAATCCCAATCAGTTTCCTGACATAATCAATGTGATCAACAAATTCAGAAACAAGCCCTACTCCTTGTGGATATTTTAGCTTTATTCTCCTTGTTTCTTTTGTGAAATAGTCTCTCTCTTCAGCATTTAATCTCGCGAAACCACCTTTGGAGTCTAACCAGGACATTACCTTTCCCATCTCCTCCTTCATTTCAGGAACATCAACTGGCTCCCTTAAATGATCAGGAACAAGATTAACTTGTACAACACCACCAATTCTCTTAAGCGCCA
The DNA here is from genome assembly GCA_040772125.1 of Bacteroidales bacterium. GTDB lineage: Bacteria > Bacteroidota > Bacteroidia > Bacteroidales > VadinHA17 > LD21. The sequence goes on along the minus strand of JAXGYS010000003.1, from coordinate 2,861,240 downwards.
GTAACTGTTGATCAGTTAGGTTTTGAGGATGATCTTTAACTCCCTGGATGCAACTATGCGAAGCTATTACGGGTTTTTTTGAATGTTGAATAACATCGAAAAATGATTTTTGTGAGATATGGCTTACATCTACAATCATTCCCAGTTCGTTCATTCTCTTAACAACATGGATACCGAATTCAGACAAACCATTATCATCAGGGTTGTTATCATCTGTACTGCTGTCACAAATATCGTTATCCTTAAAATGGCAAAGGGTCATGTATCTTACCCCACGATTATAGAAGTAATCCAATTTATTTATGTCCTTACCAATTGGATAACCATTTTCCAAGCCTATAAAAATACATATTCTTCCCTTGAGGGTAATATCGGCAAAATCATTCGCAGACCTGCCCAATTCACATAAATCCTTATTAGCCTGACATTGCTTCTCAATGAGATCGATCATTTCATCTGCTTCTTTAAAAGCACCTTCCCTGCCTGCACTGTCCAAGTTTCCCTGCGGTACAAACGCAACCATGAATTCACCATCCAGTCCTCCTTTTTTCATTCGTGGAAGGTCAACATACCCATTTTCATTTTCCACTCCTATATCATACCATGACATCTTCATAGGAAGATCACAATGGGTATCTATTGTTTTCATTTTGTAATGAAGTTGCCTCCATACTTCTGTTTCACTGACCTGATCTTGTGAATTAACTCTTCCACTTAACAAGAGAAGCATAATTAAACATAATAAAGTTCTCATTTGATTTCAGAATATTTCAATGCAAAGACTCCGAAAAGAAGAAAAGGCTGCTTAGATGGTTGCAGCTTCCATCCGTTTGGGGCACTGATCTAAAGCTCTCTATATGAGGGTTTTTAATGTTTATGTTATATTTTATGCTTGTATCATTAAATGTAAAATTGATGGATCTCTTTACAAAGGCAGTACAGAGAACCTTGATTTGAGACTTAAGCAACACAATTCAGGGAAGTCTGATTACACAGCAAAAAAGCTACCATGGGAGCTTGTGTATTCTGGACAATTTAATACCGGAGAAGAGGCTTTAAATCGTGTAAGATATTTTAAATCTGCTGCTGGAAGAAGATTTATTAAGAAACTGAATCTTTAATTTTGGTACGCGGGTTCCCCGCCCGACCGAACGAAACATGTTATGGTTTTTAATGAATCTGAATGTTCGGCCGTTCGGGCCTGGCTATTTTCCTGATCCGTATATTTGCAGAATGATATATATTATAGGGATTTTTACATCGCTTTTTCTTTCAATAATAATTCTTACCAAGAAAGGTAATAATATTGCTGACCGGATTCTTGGAATATGGATGGTTTTGATTGCTCTTCACTTATTTGCATATTTCAGCTATATAACTAAATTACCCTATCACATGTCATTCGTGGGAATTAATATCCCACTCCCCTTCCTGCATGGCCCTTTCTTGTATATTTACACTCTTGCCTTGTGCAATCCCGGACGATTGAAAGCCGGGAAACTAATGATCCATATTATACTGCCAGCAGTAATTCTGCTTATAGTTCTACCTTTTAGCTTCCTGCCTTCAAATGAGAAACTTGATATAATTGAAGGAAATAGCAAAAGTTCCCAGTTGTTCTCATCAGCACTGTTTATGTTATTGACCTTTTCTGCCGTATACTATGTTTTAATTACCAATAAGCTCCTTTCAGAACATAGAAAGCGTATTCTCAACCACTTTTCGAGCCAGGAAAGGATTAACCTGAACTGGCTTCGTATCTTGTTTTATGGAATGGCACTCCTTTGGATCCTCATCATTTTTATCAGGGATGACAGATGGATCTTTTCAGCTGGTTCGCTTTTCGTAGTATATATGGGGTATTTCGGAATAAAACAGGCAGGAATTTTTACGAATAAAACTATCATTTCTGACAATGAATTGGAACCTGGTCTTGTAAGTATAAATCCTGAAGATACTGTTGCGGGCCGGCCGCCTCAGGAAAAAAGGAAATATGCAAAATCAGGATTGAATACTGAGTCATCAAGGTCTTTGCACAGGGAGTTGACATTACTTATGGAATCAGAAAAGCTATATACGGATGCCGAACTGACACTGTTCCAGCTTTCTTCAATTTTGAAATGTCAACCTAACCACTTGTCGCAGGTAATCAATGAAAGTGAAGGTGTTAATTTTTACGATTACATAAATAATCTCCGGATCGAAGAATTTAAAAGATTAGTATTGCTTCCCGAAAACCAGCGTTTTACGCTTTTATCCATTGCCTTTGAATGTGGCTTCAATTCAAAATCAACCTTCAACAGGTTTTTCAAAAAAAACACAAACCTTTCACCTTCCGAGTATATAAAAAAGCAAAGAATCATCTGAATCAGATAATTCGATATTCCCCCTTCTTCTTCGAGCTGTTAATCTAAAAAATACATATTACTGGTCCCAGCCTTCAGGCAGAAACGAATGGTTCCTGGTTGTTACATAGGGTTTGCTGAAAAAGTATGATTATTTTGTCATCATGTTGATAATCAATGTAGTAAGTTAATAACTTTAGCTTCATAAATTAGCAAAAATGCAAGGAAGAACATAAATTGCCTTCATAAAGCTTGCATTATGGTACGGTATACTTCAGAGAAACAGTTATCAATCGAAGAATTCAAGACTCCCTTTCGGGCAAATCTATCAGCAGATAACCGGTGGGTGAAACTGGCCCGGGTTGTACCCTGGGATAAGTTCGCCAGTGTATATATGTCGCTTATGAGCAGTGATTCAGGCCGTCCCGCTGTTTCTCCGCGCACAGTACTTGGGGCATTGATTATCAAACATCTGGAGAAACTGGATGACAGAGGAGTTATACAGGCCATCCAGGAGAACCTGTATATGCAGTATTTTGTAGGGTTGGAGGAGTTCAAGGTCGATCCGGTATTTGATCCCTCACTGTTTGTTGAGATAAGAAAAAGAGTTGGGCACAAGCAATTTGACACTCTGAGCGCAGACTTAATCCGGACTGCCAAAGGACATAAGGATCAACAACATAATAAGAAGAAAAAGAAGGAAGGCTCGGATGAACCGTCAAACAATGGGAAGCTCCAGGCAGATGCCACGGTAGCAGACCAATACATCACGTACCCGACCGATAACGGGATACTGAACGAGAGCAGGAAGAAGTGTGAGGGACTAATCGACAAGTTATACGATCAATCCGGAAGCAAGGGCGTCAAGCCCAGGACCTACAGACGTACCATGGATAAGGCCTGGCTTGATTACTCGAAGAAAAAGAAGAAAACTGAATCCGCTCACCGCAAGATGACACGTAAGCTGTTAGAGAGTGTAAGACGTGATATAAATCACATAAACAGCATGTTGGACAAAGTCGAGACAAGAGGGGAGCGGTTCCCGTTTACCCACCGTGAGCAACGTCTTCTTTGGATTATACAAACCGCCTACCTGCAGCAGAAACAAATGTACGATACCAATACACATAGTTCCCCCGATCGTATCGTCAGTATCTATCAGCCTCATGTTCGTCCTATTCCAAGAGGAAAGACTGGTTCACAGATAGAGTTTGGGTCCAAACTTGGGGTTAGCCTTGATGATGGTTTTGCCCGGATAAATACCTTTAGCTGGGACGCTTATCACGAAGCCGGCGACCTGATTGGGCAGGTAGAGGAATACCTTACATTGCACGGCCATTACCCTGAACTGGTGCAGGTTGATAAGATCTATGCCACCCAGGAGAACAGAAGATGGTTGAAAGAAAGAGGAATCAGGATCACGGCCCCGCCATTGGGTCGAAAGCCGGCAAAGGAAAAGCAGAGCTACTATAAGAAGAGGAAGGCAAGAAAGGAAGCCGCTGAACGTAATCATATAGAAGGTAAGTTCGGACAGGGTAAGAACGGATACGCATTGAATCAAATACGAGCCAGACTCAAAGAAACTTCAGAGAGTTGGGTCGCATGTATCTTCTTTGTGATGAACCTCATACATTTTGAGGCTAATCATTTTTTTGGCTCATTTTTCAGGTGGATTACTGCCTTGACTGACGGATCCTTATTTGATATGGCCCCTGGGGGTCATCTATTTTCTATCAGGATCAGCAACCAGAGCAGGAATCTCAGGGCGTTTAATTGCTCAACCTGATTTTTTCAGCAAACCCTACATAATTTTGTGTCTTATTCTTTCTTACATGACACACAGACCCAGATACATCATCCTGTTCATACTTTTAATACAAGTATCTTCAATTGCTTCGCAATCTCTGACCGGACTAAAATCAAAGACAATAAAGATTGATAATCTTAAGTTCATCCGGCAGGACGGTTTTATAGAAGTCCCCGAAGACCGGGAAAAGAATGGTTCCAGAATGCTGAAGCTCCCTGTGAGGATAATAAAATCCTCAGGAGATGTAAGCAAGGAGCCGGTATTTTATCTTGACGGCGGTCCGGGGGGCACTAATATCAGTTCCACTACGAACACCTTGTTGCTGCAGAATCATGATCTAATCTTTGTTGGGTATCGAGGAGTCGATGGTTCAACAATACTAACTAATAAGAAACTGGGTAAAGCGATGATGGGCAAAGATAACCAGCTGCTCAGCAATGAGTCGATTGACAATATCACTACCGCTATCAGATTGTATTTCGGACAACAGGAAAGCAAAGGCATCAACATCAGCAGCTATACCATAATGGATGTTATCGAGGACCTTGAGTATACGCGCAAGACTTTGGGCTATGGAAAGATCAACCTGCTGGGGTTCAGTTATGGCACCAGGGTAGCTCTATTATATAGTCACAAGTATCCTGAATCAATTAACAGGATTGTCCTTGCAGGAGCGAACCCTCCGGGTCATTTCTACTGGTTCCCTGAAAAGACAGATCAGATTCTTAAGATGTGGGATGATCTTTATAAGGCCCGAAGTAAAGGATCTGTAATCGAAGCGATGAAGAAAGCCTTCGATAGCATTCCGGAAAAATGGTCATTTTACAAGCTCGATAAGGACAAGATAAAGTGTACTGCTTTTCTTTTTATGTCACAGAATGATATGGCCGTTATGATGTTTGACTCATTTTTCAGGGCAGCTGACAAAAATGATTACAGCGGCCTTTATGCATTATCCTTGTTCTTCGATATGGCTATGAAGAAAATAGTATGGGGAGACATGTATTCCAAAGGGGCGAGTGCTGATATGGTTATCGGGAAAGACTACAGGGCAATACTTAGAGATTCAGGTAATTCGACTGTCCTGGGTCCGAATATGTCTCTGCTGCTATGGGGAAGCATCGACGGATGGAATAAGAGCCTGATCCCTGAAGAATACCGCAAAATGCGGGTATCCATGATAGAAACCCTGATCGTGAGCGGAGATCTTGATGTACCAACCCCGACTGATTTCGCCAGAGAAGAGCTTTTGCCCTACCTGCCTGAGGGGCAGCATGTTACTCTGAAGGACATCTCACATGGCGATATCCAGACTTCCCAGCCGGAGGCTTATTACAATATGATCACCAGCTTTTTTGATACGGGCAAGGCTGACACCACTCTTTACAAACCACAGGAAATAGATCTTGACCCGGACAGGAAACTATACAAAATTGCGAAATGGGGCTATCCTGCTATTGTGATTTATAATTGGTTCAATTAGAAGGTCTTATGCAAATCACATACCCAACCCCGGCTCAGACAGCTGACAAACAATATGCATTAAAAAAGATATTGTTGATTTGGATTTCATCGGCAATACCAATGGCAATTCTTGCCTTTGTTGTTACTCCTGCCCTGATTTCTCTGGTTAATCTACCTCCGCTGATTATTTATTGGTTCACAGTTAATCTTGGCCTGATATGGCAGTTTGTTCTTTCATTAATTATCCTCAAAAAAGATGGGTATACCATAAATTGGTCTTCAATTAAGAAACGACTCTGGCTTCAAAAACCAAAGTGTCCTGAGACAGACAAATCAAGCAATTGGCTCTTTTTATGGGTTATACCATTCATTTTGCTGAATGCGATAGTATCCTCCGGTATTGGTTTTCCAGATTTGGATCGTATCATTGCACCCTTGATTAAAAGTATACCTCAATATGATTTATCAAAACTGGCAACACCTGATTTCAAAGGAGAATGGTGGATCCTTGGTGTATTTATAATAACAATGATCTTTAATTATTTTCTTGGCGAAGAATTTCTTTACAGAGGCATCCTGTTACCGAAAATGAATGGTGTTTTTGGAAAATGGGACTGGTTTGCCAATGGAATATTATTTGGTTTTTATCATCTTCATAAACCACAAGTTATAATTTCAACAGCTCTTTTGTTTGGTTTTATATTTGCTTTCCCGGCAAAACGTTTCCAATCCACCTGGATGGCTGTTATAATACACGGATTAGAAGGATTACTTGGTTTAGTAATCGTTCTTAAAATAGTTTTGGGTATAACATAATCTGAAAACAAAAGATATTAATCAGTATTAATCTAAGCCTGACAGGAACGGTAGCATCAATGAACTTGTCGTCCAAGAATTAAAAGAGGTCGTAATTAATCTCGTTTCTGCTTAGGCTTCCCTGACTGAATTCGAACCAGCAGCACTCTCGTCTCATTTTTCCTCACCCTCACTAAGACATTCACACTTTTTTCCTATATTAAGAAATAAACTTAATCAGCACATGGCTCTCGGATTTTACTATTCTTCACCATTTCAACACGGAGGTACCCCCACACCTATTTCAGCCGCAGATAGAGATAAGTATGCAAAACAAGGGGTTGAAGCGATAAATCAGCTGCTTGATTCGATGGATATTAAAGCCATTGTTGATGGCTTGAAATGGCACCGGCAATGGATAGGTGATGAAGTATTAGCCAAATGTGGTGTTATACTGAATTTTGCACTGACACGATAGAGAATAAATCATGGCGATTACGCAGTGTTATAATACCCTTATATATATTTTGACTTATTTTCTGATATCAGTAGTGTCCGATTAAAAAATAAATAAGAGGGGTACTCCCCTAAGGTTTCCCCCAATGTTGTAATTTGGTTTTACCACAAACTAAATACAACATGGGTAAAATTACGGAAATAAAATTAGTCGGACAGCCGATCTTCAGACAGATAATGAATTTGGTAGATAAAGTTGACATAAATGGGTTAATCCGCAAACACGAAAGTGATTACTACTACAAATCATTCAAAACCCGCACACACCTTTTCACTATGCTGTTCGGTATATTAAGCCGGTGCGATTCGATGACCGAAGTATGCGAAGGGCTTCGTGCCATGGGCGGCAAGCTTAATCATCTTGGAATGGATCAGGCACCTGCTAAGAGTACTGCATGTGACGGACTGCGTAACAGGAATCACAAGTTTTTTGAAGAGTTATATTTTACACTGGTAAAACATTATCATAGTTTTTTGTCGGACAGCCGGACTTTTGGACTGACTTTTAAGGAGGTTCTTATAATCGATTCCACGACCATACGGTTATTCAGTGATATTTTAAAGGGTGTTGGCCGTAATCCCAAGGGAGACGGAAAGAAGAAAGGCGGAATGAAAGTCCATATGCTTATTGATGCAGTTCAATCGGTTGGACGGTTTATCAAAATGACAGCAGCAAAGGTCAATGATCAGAAGTTTTTAAAGAGCCTCGAACTAATATCTGACAGCATGATAGTCTTTGATAAGGCCTATAACTATTACCATCAGTTTGCTCTTTGGACCACACAAAAGGTATATTTTGTCACCCGGATGAAAAAGAATGCTGTTTATACGATTATAGAGGTTAAAAGGGAACATTATCGTAAGAAGGGTAAGGCAAAGGTTTTACGGGATGAAATTATTGAAATGGAATATCATCCCGAGAGAGAAGACGGCACAAAAGATCTTAAGACCAAACTCAAAATGACACTCAGAAAGGTCAGTTATCAGGATGAACAGAACCGCTACTACGATTTTCTTACGAATAATTTTGATATATCAGCTGAAGATGTCGCATTCCTCTACAAGAAAAGATGGGGTATTGAGATCCTGTTCAAGAAAATGAAACAAAACTTCCAGTTACATTACTTCTACGGAGAGAATGAAAATGCCATCTATACACAGGTCTGGTGCACACTAATAGCCCAACTCTTATTAACTGTGACCCAGAAGATCGCACAGGCGAAGAAAGCCTTCTCGGTTGTAGCCTCGTTGGTCCGGATACATCTGATAAGCAATCTGGATGTAAATGAGCTGCTGCGGAGTACAAAAAGAAGTTTTAAAAGCAAATCGATCCCTCCAGGGTTACAATTATCATTGAATATGCAGGGGGTCAGTTTTAAAATGTAAAATATGATACTTGATAATCAGCTACTTATGAAACCAAATCAAGAATCTAAATTATTAATCGGATAACAGTGAAAAAATAACATAAAAGTTTTTAACAATCGATTAACAATTAAAATACGATGGGACCTGGATTAATTGTATTCACACACTAGTGTCCGGTTAAAAATCCCATAATGATAATTGATTTTCATCGGACAGGTTAGTGATTAAGTTTTTATTGTTAAAGAGTTCTTTGATAGGGGTCTTTTCAAACAGAGTAAGACCCAATGTTTGAGCGAATGTGTATAGAGTTATCGCCAAGTCGAGTTTTTTCTTTGCGATTGCAATCAGTAGATACGTACAAGTTGCAATCCATATCTGACATGAAACGGCGTTTTGGCTTGTTCCATAGAATGCCTTTATATGCAAGTGTTGTTTGATCCATTTAAAGAAGAGTTCGATTTTCCAACGTTCCCGGTAAAGCTCTGCGATGGACAGAGCGGGGAGTTCAAAATCGTTGGTCATAAAGGGGTAAACGGTATTTGTGGCATAGTCTTCGTAAATGACCAACCGGAATTTATCGGGATAAGATTTAGAGGATTTATACCCGGTCAATTTCACCAACTGGTCACTGATCAAGCCTGTATCTTTGTCAACCTCTGCCGAGGAAATTACTTCACATCTGAGATTATCCTTAGCTCTCATAACAAAGAAAGCATGAGCCTGATGAAAAAGGGAATACAACCGTTGAAAATCAATGTATCCCTTATCCATGACATAATAAGACCCAGGCTCTATAGGCATCACATCCAGCAGGTTGACGTCATGAACAGAGCCTTCGGTAATGTCAATGAATACAGGAATGGATCCACGGAGATCCAACAAGGTATGCATCTTTACTGCACCCTTTTGATGATGGAATTTTGCCCATGGATACAGACTAAGACACAGGTCAATGGTTGTGCTGTCAAATGCATATACCATATTATCCAGATCGACCCTGAAGTCGTTATCATCAATGTAAAGGGGCCTTGCCTGTTTGATCAGGATTTGAGCAAAGTCAGCATAAATGCGCCAGTTCCTTTTTTCATTGGCATCAGCGAGAGTAGATCTGGAAACAGGTTTGCTGAAACCGGAGTGATACAGTTTTCCAGAGAAAGCTGTCAGACAGTTCTCAATATCACGAAGGCTTTCCCGACCAGTGAGTTGGGCAAAACTCATTATCAGGAAATGCTCCCGGCAAGTAAGTTTTCTTACTCGATAGTCGCCCTGATAATGATCAACACACTTTTGGAACTCATATTCTGGCATAAATGTCATCAATTGCGCAAAGACTGTTTTACCGATATGCATTTTCGCTCAAATAAAGAAAGAAGCGAAAATATAATTTCAAATCGTCAAATTTTAAAAACGCTGCAATATGCAGTATATTAATATATTAAATGACCTTAATCAAATCTTAACCGGACACTAGTGGTATTCACAAATAGATAAGATTTGTTAGAATAGCAAAAAAAGAATAGTAATCGTTATGTCGAAAATGGTAATTAACAATGTCGGTTTTTTGACAAATAATAAATCAGGTATTTTGCAAGCAATACCCATATCTGTTATAATTTTAGGAAAAATCAGGTGACTGAACATTATTATCAGCACTCAGGAATTGTCCTGTCAACGGATCATAAATCCTCCCGTTCATATTGATCATATTGAACCAAGGAAGATGTTCATGACCTATAAAGCCTCTACCTGCATCAAATAACACCAGTTCAGAGCCTTTTACTCCAGGAATAATAAGGTTCCCTTTTGAAGCTCTGTTCCATAAGAATCCCAAAGCTTTGCAGATCAGAATTAACTAGGATCATCTGAATGGTATGCCAGAAAACGTAGAATCTACAATACCATTCAATGAGGATATGAACAATGTGATTAATGACATAATGAATTTCCAGGATATAATTCATTGATCAGGTTGCAACTTTTGTCCGTTCGGGGTACCCAGAGGCACAAGAGGTCAAAATCGACCTCTTGTTTCTTTTTTCGACTTCCTGAAACCCTCATTAATTCAAGGGATGAGATGTATAGGAATTTTCAGGGAAAGGGTTGCAACTTTTAAATTCTGAGAATCGGGTTTTTTGTCCGAGTTGCAACCAGGTTTCTCCTTTTTATGGATTAAGGGATATCATTAAAATGGGTAAGCCAATGCCCTTAACCACTTCACAGCCAATTAAATTGATCCCCACTAACCGATTGTAAATTACTTTTATCATGCGTCTTATATTTTAAGATACACAACTGGCCAAAAGTGGTCAAGGCTTCCGGCCTTTGAAATATGTGAGCAATCTAACTGTTTTATATCAGGTTTTATAACTTACATATTATAACATACATTTTGTAACTTACAATATGTTATATATATTTGCAGAAAGCTTAACAGTATGAATTCAAATAGACTGCAGAATCCGTTTCCGGTATCAGCCTATCAGGGTCCGGATTATTTCTGTGACCGTGAACAGGAAACAATTAAACTTGTCAGCAATATCACTGCGGGCATGTCATCAGTCCTGATCTCAGTAAGGAGAATCGGGAAGACAGCTCTTCTTCAGCATGTCCTTACCCGACTTCCTGACAGCTACAAAGGAATCTATGTAGATATTCTGGAAACCGAAAACATGCACCATTTTTTAAATCACCTTGGTACGGCATTGCTTCTTGTTGAGTCTGAAGAAACCGGAATGGGCAGAAAGATCTGGAATTTCATTAAATCCCTGAGGCCGGTAATTAGCTTTGAAACACTTACCGGAGCTCCCCAGGCTTCCTTTGACTTTAAGCCACAACAAACTGAACAGAGTATAGATTCAATCCTTTATTTTCTAGACAATCAGTCCTTTAGGACGGTAATTGCAATTGATGAATTCCAGCAGATAACAAACTACCCTGAAAAAAACGCTGATGCATGGTTAAGAACCAGAATACAGCAGCTGAAGAATACAGTTTTCATTTTCTCCGGCAGTCAGCAGCATATAATGTCCGAGCTTTTTGCATCGCCTAAACGACCATTCTTCAGAAGCACGACTATAATGAGGCTTGAAAAGCTCGACTTCAATGTCTACAGGGATTTTATCATTGGTCAGTTCAGCCGATACGGCAAGGAGATCAGTAAGGAAGTTGCAGAGGAGATACTGCAATGGGGAGACAGGCATACATTTTACATTCAGCTTGTCTGTAACCGGGTTTTTACCGCTGCCTTGAAGAAAGTGACTTCAGATCTATGGAAACAACAGGCTTATGAGTTGCTGAAAGAACAGGAAATTGTTTTTTTCGGATACCGCAAATTACTCACAGGGAACCAGTGGCAGCTCATGAAAGCTATCGCCCAGGAGGGGAAAGTCTTTAAACCTACATCCCAGGACTTTCTCGGGCGATATGGGTTATTAAATTCAGCTTCTGTTCTTCGATCACTACAGTCATTAATGAAGTATGAACTGGTTTTCAGGGATTTCGATTCCGAGGGTAGGTTATTCTATGGCATCTACGATGTGTTATTCCAAAAATGGTGTCTGATGAATAAACAATAAGGAGTACGTTTGATACCCTGATCTTCTCATGTAGATGATTATATAACCTGTATTTGTCTTTGAAAACCACATCGTGAGATACTACTTCAGCTAGTTGCAACTCTTGTCCGTTCAATTTTTCTAGGACCCGCTCTCACACTAACACTTTGTCACATTTGGAATGAAGCTCATCCTTTAAAAGAAGTTGACAGAAAAAATTGCAGAAAATACCATAGGAATAATCACGATGCAGCACGCTTAAAAGGTTGCAACTTTTATCCGGTCGGGGTACAGAAAAAAGAGCGAGAGCGAGCACTCCCGCCTCTTTTTCCTCGCTCTCGCACTCACAATCGCACTTTTCTATATCTAATAGACAGGAGTTCTCTTCCTGAAAATTCATATCTTTATAATGTCTTGCTTATTATATCAACCACTTAATGGATAATATCAACAATCGCCTGAAACATCTTCATAAAAGGAATATATTCGTTTTTACTATAAATGAAATTACATAAAACAAACAAATCAAAAAAATGAAGATCAATTTATTGCTCCTGAATTTTTGTCTGTTGGCAGCGTTGTTAATTACCGATGCCTCGGCGCAGCAAAAGAAACCACGTATAGGAATTGCCGGCATACAGATTGAAAACAGCGTTTTTATGCCCAACCGGCAAGCTATAACAGGAAGGACTCCTTCTTTGCCAGCTTATCTTAGTAAGGATTCCGTTATGGGTCAGTCTGCAATCTGGCTTCCTTCCTTAATTGGTGGAGGCAGCGGAAGAGGGCCGGTAACCAGAGAATCATTTGAAGCTTTTGTTAATAGTGCACTCGAGATTATCCGGAGTAATATGCCTTACGATGCATTCTGGTTTTACAATCATGGGGCTTGTAGTGTTGATGGTGTTGATGATCCGGAGGGGGAATTTATGGAGAGAGTAAGGGCTGTAATAGGTAACGACGCCCTTGTTACAACAACTATGGACCTGCACGGAAACGTCTCCTGGCGTGTGGCTCTCTACTCTGACCTTATTACCACATATCGTAAAGCTCCTCATGATGATGCGGTTGAATCACATCGTCGTGGCGTGGCTAATCTGCTTGAGCGATTATCGTCCGGGAAGGGACGTCCGGCTTATAAAGCCTGGGTGGCAGTCCCTGTGCTTCTCTCCGGAGAGTGGACAAGTACCCGGGTTGAACCTGCCAAATCACTCTACGCAATGGTTCCTGAAGTTGAGTCGTTGCCCGGTGTGGTGGATGCTGGTATCTGGATTGGCTATGTATGGGGAGACGAGAGACGTAATCAGGGTGTGGTTATGGTAGTAGGTGATGATAAAGGTCAGGTGGAAAGCGGTGCAAAAAAGCTTGCTCAGAAATTCTGGGATGTGCGCCGGCAATTCAGTTTGGAAGCGCCTGGTTATCCCCTCGAAAAATGCATTGATCTGGCTGTTGCCAGTAATAAAAGACCTTTCTTGATCAGCGATATGGGTGACAATCCTGGTGGTGGCGGTTCAGGCGAGGTGACCTGGACTCTGGCAAGGGTATTGAAGCGGCCGGAATTTAAGAGTCCTAATGGAAAAAGCCTGCTTTATTGCTCTATTCCGGGAAGCGAAATGGTGGAAGCCGCCAGAAAAGCCGGTATTGGTGGTCAGGCAGAGGCTAAGGTAGGGGCAATGACAGATAATTCATATGAAGCTCCTGTTCGTTTATCAGGTACAGTAATATATGTCAGTCCTGTTAATGACAAGGACCAGCAATCAGAAAGTTTATCACCCCCGAACCGGAGACTTCCCGACATAGCAATTATTAAAACGGGGAGCATATTTGTGGTTGTGGGAACATCTTCACCCACACCAAACTTGGAAGGTACAGGAATTGATCCTGAGAAAATGGATATTATAATGGTAAAGCAGGGTTATCTTGTGAGTCGGTGGTATGATATGAAGGCCGATTGGGTTATGGCTCTGACACGGGGAAGTGTTGATCAGGATTTTAAAAGTCTCCCTTATAAACGTGTTCTAAGGCCTATCTTTCCACTGGATCCTGACATGCCGGATCCGGAACTGAATGTTATAATGGTACCATCTGCAAAACATATGTACGGCAGATAAAGAGTATTCAACTCTTTTTTTCCCCCGCTCACACACCCGCACTTTTTTCCATTCAGGCACGCAGGTGTAATGGGGGCATTCCTGATTCGAAGAGGGAGATTATACCCCGGTCAGGACACTTAATTCCAATCGAACAACCGGCAATATTCAATGAAGCAATTTTAAGCTTCTTAAATAAGTTACCAAAGTAATAGTATTTAAGGTTGCAACAGAAGTATTCTATTTCTTCATATAGCTGTCCGCGAAATCCAGATACCGCAGCCAGTCATACAGTGTAACATCGTGGCCGCCGGTACGGATGTGATAGCCTATCCTTCCGATGACAGGCGAATTCACCGGAGGCATCTCAGTTGCGGAAAAACCTTCGGTACCCAGCAGCTTGTAAACAGGAGACGCTCCAACGCACGACAGAAACTCGCCCTTCGGATCAGCCCACTGGTCATCCTGGGCGCTTGCAACATATAACGGACGGGGTGCTATAAGTGTCAGCAACTGATGCTGGTCAACCGGCAGAAGCTCTTCCTTCTCATTGTACTTGTTGAAATTGTCGCAGAACCAGTGGGGAAACGACCTGTTTATCCTTCCGACAGTCTCGCCGTAAATTCTCTTTGACAATGCTGCACCTCCACACCCTGAATTGTTGGAAATGACCATTGCAAACCGCGGATCAGAAACGCCTGCCCACAATGCTGCCTTGCCCAGGCGCGAATGCCCCATAACAGCTACCTTCTTTGAATCAACCCATTTGACTGTTTCAAGATAATCCAGAGCCCTCGAGAGCCCGAATGCCCATGCAGCAACGCTTCCCCATGATTCTTCATTTCTTTCTTCATCAAACAATGCGTGAATCCCGTTTTTAAAATCATCATCAAAGTCGGGATCTATATCGCAATAATAGATCGTTGCGAGTCCATACCCTCTCGAAATGATCTGATTCACCTGCCAGCTGTCGGCGTCATTTCCCCTTTCAGAGTCTTTGCCCTTTACAGGAGCTGTAACGGGTTTCCGCGGCCATATATCAGCAAGTGTGATACCAGGCTCATTCACTACAGTGTGGTTGCCATTGAAATTAAGTCCAAGGAATACCGGAGCCTTCTTTACATTCTTCGGAAGGAAAAGAAGCATGATCATTGAATGCTCCCTTACACCGTTCTTCATTGTAATCCTTACCTGCTTCATTGTCGCCGTTCCTGAAAGGGCGTCCTCTACCGAGGATATTTCATTGGAGATTATCTTTCCCTTCCATTCCGGGGTCCTTCCGTAAACCTCATCACAGAAGATATCATATAGCTCAGACCTTCGCTTTTCCCACGCCTTTCTGTCAGAAACCTTTGTTCCGTCACTGAATACAAGCGGATCGTGAAGTGTGTAAGCCGGAACTTTGCTTTCATCATAAATGGGATCACTCTGCTGGCCTGAAGCAATTCCGCAGAGGCAAAAAGTTAGCATTGCAAAAAATATTTTTCTCATAATGACTTTGTTTTTCTTGTACATATCCGGGCTGTAGCGAAGATACAAATAGCCATTGACTTTTAAAATCCGGTTTCCCTGTTTATAATTCAAATGTTTTCGTAATTTCATTGCAACTAAAACAACTTATGAAACAATGAAAACCAGCAGAAGAGACTTCATTTCAACAGCTTTTGCAGGAGGCATTGCAGCTTCAATTCCTGAATATCTTATCGAACCTCAGGATAAAACAAGGCCTGAATCCAGGTATGCAATTATCGATAAAATAATGAAGGAACCCGTGCTTAAAACAGAAAACCTGAAGGAACCTGTTATGATTGAGACGCTTGAACTTTTGAAGTACGGCGGCAGCTGGATAGTTCATGTACGATCAGAGTCAGGCGCTGAAGGTTACTCCATCGCACACAGCACAATAAGCTCGCTCTTTCCGATTTTCCTGAGAAACGTGCAGCCTTTCTTCATTGGTCAGGATGCCCGGGAACTCGACCTTATTCTTGAACGCATCTATATCTATAATTTCAATTTCAGGTACAACGGAATCACCCTGGGCTTACCGCTTGCATGTGCAGAGTTTGCAATACTCGACATGCTCGGACGCATGACAGGACAGACTATGGGGCAGATGATCGGCGAAGTGCACAATCCTGAAGTCGGCATTTATGTCGCAACGGAGTTCAGGGAGAAGCCGCTTGAAGAGCATTTTGACCTGATCAGAAAGGCGGTCTCGGAATATGATACGAATGCACTTAAGGTTAAAATAGGTTACCAGTATGCCGGGACGAAGGATATACACTACAAGGGAGTACCGGGGAAGACAGAAAAACTGATTCCGCTTCTGCGTAAAACATACGGCGATAATATGTCTTTGTATGCCGACTCCAACGGCTATTATGATGTACAGGGTGCAATAAAGGTTGGCCGGCTGCTCGAGGAATACAAATACAGGTATTTCGAGGAGCCTGTTATGTATGATCATTTCGAGGACATTAAAACCGTTGCGGATGCGCTTGAGTTACCGGTTTCAAACGGTGAGCAGGACACGAGCTTTGTCAATTTCAGGTGGCTGCTTGCAAATGACGGCCTTGATATAGTTCAGCCAGACAATTATTATTTTGGCGGGCTGATCCGGAGCATGAAGGTGGCACGCATGGCTCATGCATTCGGTAAGGAGATCATACCGCACATGTCTGGCGGAGGACTCGGCTTCCTTTACAATATCCAGTTCGTTTCAGTTGTTCCGAATGCAGGTGAACATCATGAATTCAAGGGATTGGATACAAATGTTCAATTTGAATGTCCAACTTCTCCATTGAAAGTTGTAAAAGGGAAGCTTAAAGTTCCAACCGGGCCCGGTATGGGAGTGAACCTCGATCCGGAATGGATCGAAAAACATGAAATAGTGAAATTATAATAATCTGACAGTTGAAGTAATAATCAAAATAATGATGTTATGACAAATATCGGTTTGAAAAGATGTGTTAAAACAGTTTTGGCCATCCTGCTTGCAGCTTCAGTATCTCCCGGCTGCGCAAAAAAAGACGAGCCTTTTTCGCGTCAGCTTACAGAATGGAAGATTGCGCCTGCTGTGTCTGCAACAACACCTGCCCTTAATGCAATTGCCGTTAAGGATGATGCAGCAAAAGCAGTAGACTACCCTACTTCTGACTGGCTGAAGGCCGTGGCTCCCGGAACTGTCCTGGGCAACCTTGTCGATGCCGGTGTTTACGATGACATTTTTCAGCCGGATAACGATGGAGGGATAAACGAGTATTTCAGTGATAATTTATCAAGGATACCTGAAGGAGATTTTGAGAATCAGTGGTGGTACAGCACCGATTTTACGATTCCTTCAGGCGAAGCAGGAAAGAAAATCATCCTCACGTTCAAAGGCATTAGCTATACAGGCGAGATATATGTGAATGGAACCTTAGTAAGCAACAAGTACATCAACATTACAGATGAAAACTATCTGAAGAACGGGCCAACCCTTGTGGATGCTGGTGCTGAGGTGACCGATTTCCAGACTGATGGGTCCGGCACTCTGACAGGTGTCACGGATTTTGAGGAGTACAAAAATCAGTTTATAGGGACGATGCGCACATACGACCTGGATATCACGGATCATGTAAAAACGGGAAGCGTAAAAAACAATATCAAGGTAAAGGTTACAAAACCCGTGTACCGCGATGATCTGACTTACTACTGGGTTGACTGGAACCCCAAACCTGCGGACGCAATGATGGGTCTGACCGGCGAAGTTATTCTGCATTCCACCGGAAGTGCAAGACTTGCAAACCCCGCCGTTGCCTCAAAGGTCACAGTCGATCATACAACTGCCAGTTTGAATTTATATGTTGATGTGAGCAACTTCACTGCGGAGGGAGTAAGCGGATCACTCACCGCAGTGATCAGGGACCCTGAAGGGAAGGTAGTTGCGACAATCACCAAAGAACCTGTTAGCGTTCCTTCAGGTGCATACAATAATGAGATTGAATTAAGAGCCTCAGATTTTCCCGGATTGAACATTGAAAATCCGCGACTCTGGTGGCCGTATCTCTCCGGTGAACAACCGCTGTACACTGTTGATTATGAGTACTCAGCTGACGGTATTGTTAGTGACAGGCTTCATCACCGGTTCGGCATACGGGAAATAAGCGCCGAAGTGAATGTGTCGCCGTATGCTAACAGTAATTCCGACTCGATATCGGCATCGCACTTGGCGAACATGCTGCAGATATACGTCAATCACAGGCCTGTGTTGCTAAAAGGCGGAGGTTATTGTGCATCGGATCTGTTCCTTCGCCATAACCGTGAAACCAACAGGGCAGTTGTGGAATACGTAAAATACATGGGAATGAATATGATCCGTGACGAAGGCAAATTCTTCGACAACAATCTGCTTGATCTCATGGATGAAAACGGGATATTGCTGATGACAGGCTGGTGCTGCTGCGACCGCTGGCAGAGCCCGGGCGAGTTCTCCAAAGCTGAACGTTTCGTGGCTTTTGAATCATTGTACGCCCAGCTGAGGAATGCCAGGCAGCATCCGTGCATGTTTCTCTGGTTCAACGGAAGCGACGACCCTCCAAGCATCAAAGCCCAGGGAGTGAATGGCCAGAATGTCGAGCAGAAATACTTTGAGATAGAAGCAAACCTGCGCTGGCTCGAGATCGGAGCAAATTGCAACAGTGGCTCTGCCAAGCTCGCCACCCTGACCGGGGTTACGGGAGGCATGCACATGGATGCAACATACGACAGTCAGACGCCCACATGGTATTACTCTGATCCCAGGGGTTTGTATGGATTCATCTCCGAGGGCGGAGGGGGAGGGAGTATTCCCGTTCAGGAAACCATGCGCAGGATACTTCCTGAATCTAATCTCTGGCCTTATAACTCCGCGGAGAATTACAATGTATGGAACTATCATGTCTGCAGAGGCAGCTTCAACAACCTTGGCCAGCATGTTTTGTTCATTGACGGCTCATACGGAGCCTCTGCCACATTTGATGAATTCATTGCACGGGCCCAGGTCTTCCAGTATGATCTGCAGAGGGCACAGTATGAAGCTTTGAATTCAAACCGGTACCGGAACACAAGCGGTTTTATAAACTGGATGCTCAACAATGCCTGGCCCATTATGTTCTGGAACCAGTTTGACTATTACATGAATCCGAATGGCACCACATACGGTGCAAGGAAAGGCAATGAACCCGTTCATATAATGTACAACATGTACCGGAAGTGCGTAAATGTTGTCAATAATACATTTGCAGAGTACCCGGGAGCTGTGGCCACGCTGGAGGTTTATGACATCGCGGGAAACCGGATCAGCAACACACTTGAAAAAACAATAGATATCCGGGCTGACGGCGCACCCGCTGCAGTTGATTATGCAGTTTCGGGAAAAAACAGGTTATCCCCCAGGACAATTGGACTGGTAAAGGATGAAAACAATTCCTATGAACCTTACCGGATCAACTATTTCGGAAAGATACCGGAAGCTTATGGAGTTAAGGAAATATGGGATTATGATGATATACAGACTGCATTGACAGGTCCGCCTTCGGATGTGTATTTCATACGGCTGGAACTCAGGGCTGCAGATGGCAGTGTGCTCAGCCTGAACTCCTATGCCGAGCCTTTGCGAAATGATGTGGCAGGAGCAAGCCACTCCTGGAACCGGTCAGGCACTTACCAGGCTCCTGACATGACCCTGCTGAATCAGCTTCCCCATGTTGATCTGGAAGTTACGCAAACGGCATTCAAAAAAGCTTCCGGAAAGAACGTCCTTACCTGCAGGGTAAGCAATCCGACTGACAATATCGCATATGCTGTTGAACTTAAGGCATACAAAGGCAGCGACCGCAGGACTCTTGTGGCTCCTGTCATCTATGACGATAACCTGTTTACCCTTTTCCCGGGTGAGAGCCGCGACATCGATATTTCTTATAACCGGTCGGATCTGCCAGGGAAAGCCTTTGTCGCTGTCAGCTGTTACAACAACGTTATCAACGGGAAAGACTCCAGGGCTGCAACAAACATCTACACCACCGTACCACAGGGTGGATCCAATAACATAGCCCGCGGCAAAACAGTGACAGGAGGCACTGATCCTCTCAATGCCACGGACGTAACACCGGGGGGACAGGCAAATGCCGATGAAGGCAGGACATTCATTGACTCCGACATGAACACCTTTGCCACGCTGTCGCCGGAACAGGGAGCCTTTCTAGTTGATCTCGACAGTGTAAGGAGTTTCGACAGGATAATGCTGCGCTGGAACCGTATGAACGGTGTGCGAGGCCGGCCGGATCATGTCAGGATTGAGGTAAGCAATGACAATGAGCAGTACACCGAAGTTGTGAGTTATGATAACAGTAATATGGGTTCGGTAATGACCAACATTATCATCCCTGCACAGGCGAGGGGTCGTTATGTAAGGATCATACCTTCCGGACTGACTGGAATGTCTCCGGCTGTCGGCATGAGAGGCGGTGATGAATCGGGAGCATCAGGGCAAAGTGCAAGCGGCATACGTCAGGCAGACGCTTCAAAGGTATTCAACCTGTCGGCTATTGAGATATACACCTTTAAATAGCATTATGAAGATCCTGGTGATGATCAACCCCGGCCTGCCTGAAAGATCTCCCGCCTTATTTTTTTACTCAGGTTAATAAAAGCAAAAATGAGAATTTCAAAAACAACAATGAGGTGGGGTATAAGCTTGTTGTTGCTTTCAATAATTATCATTATTGCCTGCATTAAACCACCACATCAGGATCCCATTCAATATTACGAAAGAGAAACCGGGCAGCTAAAAACTGAAAAGGTGGCCGGAGAAAAGTGGTTGGTATGGTTGTATTATAATCCAATAGGAGAAGCAACCTTGTGGACCCTGGCAAAAAGGAAGCTGGTTTCATCTGTTTATGGTAAAATGATGGATCGCACTTCATCAGGTAAAAGAATACATGCCTTTATTGAAGATTTTGATATTGATATGAGCGTTGTCCGGGAACAGGAGTTTAAAAATTTTAATGATTTTTTTACCCGAAAACTAAAGGATAATGCAAGACCGGTTGATACCAGTTCAAATATTGTTATATCTTCCGCAGATGGTAAAATGATGGGTTATGCCGATATCAGCAACTCTGATTTCATAATAAAAGGATTTCGTTTTGATGTATCTTCCTTTTTGGATGATCCGGTTCTTGCACAAAAGTACCTTGAGGGTACCCTTATTATTATCCGGCTGGCCCCGGTCGATTATCATCGTTTCCATTTCCCGGTCAGCGGAAATCTGACTCCAGGTAAAAAGATTGAAGGTGACTATTATTCCGTCAATCCATTTGCTTTACGTAAAAAGGCTGAAATATTCTTTTTGAACAAGAGAGAATATTCAATTATTTCAAATCCTTTGTTTGGTGATGTTATTATGGCCGAAGTTGGTGCCACCATGGTAGGAGGCATCGTACAGACTTATATGGGAAATTCGGCAAAGAAAGGTGATGAGAAAGGCTACTTTAAGTTTGGAGGTTCAACGGTAGTATTGCTGTTTGAAAAAAGTAAAATCAACATCGATAAGGATATATTGATCAATACAGCAAATGGATATGAAACTGCGGTTAAAATGGGAGAAAGAATTGGTGATGCTTCTCTCAATCAATAATTGGTGGACAATTTGAAACAGCACTTCCGGGAATAAATTATGCTCTCATAGTTTTCCCTTATCCTGCAGTAGAAGCGGATAGCGCAAGGGCATTAGCCCTGAAAGGAAGGAAAGAGTAAGCTGTTTTAAGAATAGAAAGCAGTCAAAAAAGACAGATGGCATTTGCTGGTAAATCGGGAAATAACTTGAAAATATAATTTTACACAACTGACTGACTATTTTATCAGATATTAATTTATATTATCTCCCTAAAATCATTATTTAATAAAATGATATCTTGAATGTATAAAATACTATCAGTCATTGTATTCGCAATTCTGTATATTTACACAGCTGTCGGAGTAATCATTGTTATTTTTCTGTCATGGCTGAATGCCGGAAAATTAATCCGGACACTGACAGGAATCTGGGCAAAATCGGTATTTCTTTTAATGTTCAAGAGATTACATATCACAGGCCAGGAAAACATCAAAAAGGAAGAAAAATATATTCTTATTTCCAATCACGCCAGCCTTTTCGATATTGTTGCCATTATGTCATTCTATCCCGAAGTTTCATGGTTCGGCCATGAACGTCTCCTTAAAATCCCGGTTTTCGGACATTTCCTGAAACTGACAGACTATGTTCCTTTTAAAGAACCTACTTTTAGAAACACCCGTCATATGCTTGAACAGCTTCTGCAAAAATCCAAAGACAGGTCCGTGGCCCTTTTTCCTGAAGGAACAAGAACAATAGACGGGAAAATAAATCCTTTTTTCAGGGGGTTTATTTACCTTTTTCGCTCAGGAGATATGGATATCCTGCCTATAACCTTAAATGGTTTCTTTGATCTGAAACCCAAGAACCGGTTTACTATTAATTTCAGGTCAAAACTGTCGGTCATCATACATGAACCGGTCTCAAAGGAGACACTTGCCGGCAAAGATGATAACCAGATAATTGAAACAGTCAGAACTATTATTAAATCAGCTTATTATTGATCAGCCGGTATGCAGAAGGAAAAATGGGTTTTTATAGTTAATCCGGTTGCAGGCAACGGTTTTGCGAAGACACTGGTTCCTGAAATTAAGGCTATGATAAATAAGCATGATATTGATGGCGAAATAATTTTTACAGAACATCCTGGTCATGCTTCCGAACTTTCAAAAGTCTTTTATGATAAAGGTTTCAGATATATTATTGGTGTATGCGGTGACGGAACAATGAATGAAATTGCCCGTCCGTTAGTCAATAGAAAGGATGTTATAATTGGTATAATTCCGGCCGGTACAGGTAATGATTTCATCCAGATATGCGGGTTCCCGGGTAGGTTTACAGAAAAGGAATGGGATATTTTTTTCAGGAAGAATGTTACAGCAATGGATGCCGGAAATGTGAACGGAATTATTTTTTTAAATGGAATGGGCCTCGGATTTGATGCACAGGTAGCAGCAGAAAACTATACAGAACCCGGTATTGTGAAGAAAGGGGGAGCCCATAAGTATATCTGGCACATTATCAAAACACTGCTTTTTTTTCGCGAAAGAAGAATGATTGTTGTCAGTGAAGGGACCCGTCATGAAACGGATTGTTTTATAAATACAATTTCAATCGGAAGGAGATTTGCCGGAGGTTTTTATCTCACGCCGGAAGCTATTGCCAACGACGCATTACTGGATGTATGTTCGATTAAAAGACTGAACCTGCTGCAGAGATTCGGTATATTGCTGAAAGTTCCTAAAGGAGAGCATATTAAAGATAAAAAGGTCAATTATTACCAGACTTCTTCACTGGATATTGAATTTACTGAAGAGGTTCCTTTTCATGTCGATGGTGAATTGAATTTTTCGAAAAAATTTACTGTCAGAATCCTGCCTGGCGCACTCAGCATAATATATAATCCTGATGGAAATCACTTCTTCAAGAGAACATAGCAGCTTGAAAAATTATATTGTTTTTTTCGACCTTGACAGGACAATAACGAAAACAATCAGCGGCAGGGCATTGGCCAGACACGCCTGGAAAAAAGGACTTATGTCTTTCTCTGACCTTATTGAAGCTGTCACTATATCAATGGCTTACAGGCTGAAGATCATAAATCCCCTGACAACTATCGATAAAATGGTTGGATGGGTGAAGAACATGCCCGAAGAAACCATGAACAGCCTGTGTTCTGAGGTGTTCCATGAGGTGCTGTTACCATCAGTATACCCGGAAGTAAAAACTGAAATAAAAATCCATAAGGATAAAAATGCAAGAATAGTGATATTATCCTCGTCACTGGCACCTTTATGCAGAGAAATGGCTGATTATCTTGGGATCGACGATGTTATCTGCTCGGAGCTGGAGATCATGAAGGGTAAATATACCGGTCGTCCGCTGGGACGTCTTTGCTTTGGAGAAGAGAAAGTTGCCAGATTGAAGAAATATTGTGAAAAAAATAACATTACTGCTGCGGAAGCATGGTATTACGGAGATTCTATTTCGGACCTGCCGGTATTGAGCATTGTAGGAAATGCGGTTTGCATTAATCCTGGGAAAAAACTTTTCAAACAGGCAAAGATAAATGGATGGAAGATTTATAAATGGCTATAAAAATCAGTATCCTCACCATTTACTCGTCATGAAATAACTTTACTTCTCTCTTCCATTTTACAATTTTTTTTGTAAACCTATTTCAGGACAAGACATCTCATATTCAAATTTTTTCAGTACTTCCCAAAACCCATTCAGCCCTGAGGATGATCCGGATGTGTTCTTTAAATCGGGAAGATCCATAAGTGGCATGAATTCCAGTTTAGTTGAACTTATTCCTGGTGAACTTTGTTACAGAGATTATATGAGAAATAAAGTTTTAATTCTTATTGGCGTAACTCTTTTCATTCTCACCTCATGTGAGAAAGATAAAATTGAAGAGGAGGTGGAAGATCTGACTGGTGTTCCTGTGTTGACTGTGAAGACCATATTATCAGATTATAAGATCATCTGGGGTATGGATTTTATTCCCGGCGGTGATCTGATCTTCGGAGAGAAACAGGGTAAATTGTATAGAAAAAACAATGAGACCGTTACTGAGATTACCGGTTTTCCGCAAGTCCTTTCTTCCGGACAGGGTGGATTACTTGATATCAGGGTACACCCTGATTATTCAAAAAATGGATGGATCTATGCATGCTATTCTGCATCAAATCCCTCCGGGGGTGGTCAGCTGAAACTGATTCGTTTCAGGATCAATAACAATCAGGTTGAGAATATTGAGAATATTTTTACCACCAACGGATCAAATACATGGTATGGCCATTATGGGAGCCGTATAGTGTTCGACAGGGAAAAATATCTTTATCTGAGTGTAGGGGAAGGCGGTGCCGGGAGTTATGGCGGACCCAATACAGTCAATGATAATGCGCAGGACAGGTTATCTTCCTGGGGGAAGATCCACAGACTGAAAGATGATGGAAGTATCCCTGCTGACAATCCTGTTATACCGGGAAATTCCGGACCTACATCCATCTATACATATGGACACAGGAATCCTCAGGGCCTGACACTAAATCCTGAAACAGGTGAAGTCTGGGCAAGTGAACACGGCCCCAGAGGGGGAGATGAAGTCAATATTCTTGTCAGGGGAGCAAACTATGGGTGGCCGTTTTATTCCATCGGGGTCAATTACGATGGTACGACTATCTCTTCAGGCCATAGTGCAGCAGGCATTGAAGCTCCCATTCATACATGGACGCCGTCGATCGCAACGAGCGGTTTAGCCTTTATCACCAGCAACAAGTTCAAATCGTGGAAGGGCAACCTTCTGGTGAGTGGACTTGTATCACAAAAGCTTATAAGATATGTGGTTAATGGTGATAAATTGGTTGAAGAAGATGTTTTATTAAGTGATTCAGGAAGGGTAAGAAATGTTATTCAGGCACCTGACGGGTCAATATATGTATCAGTTGAAAATCCGGGGAGGGTCATTCAGATTATACCTGAGTAAATCATTGGATGTCATCTCAGACGGTTCCAGCTTTTATCTGACCCCGTTCTCCTGATTATTAGCAGAGGAGGCCTCACGCTCACATTTTTCTGTGTAAACCTGTTTCAGGACAAGATTCGCTCTTTTCCTCACGACTAACACACACACTTTCTACTGTTTTTCTTTTCATTACTGATAATACCCGGCAATGGTCTTTATTTACAATTGTCTGATTAAATGGCACTAAGATTATTTTTATCAGAAGAATAATCGTTCTTCATGTCCTTTATTCTTCTGTTTAATTCGCCAGATTCCTTCTGCCAGTTTTTCTTGCCAGCCCAGAAACCAAATAAACACAACGAAACAAAAAAGAGCCCCCACAATATTATCAGTAAAGGTTTATTATCCGTGTATCTAAGCAATCTGGATGTAAAAACCAAACCACCTCCTGTACCGATAGCCATAAGAAGAGGAACGACAATAATATAATCTATCAGGGTAAAATAGCTGGTTTTACGTTCAGCTAGTTCAAGGAACTCTTTCAGAGATAATGTATAATTTTCAGCTGAAAGTGATTTATATCTAATGACCAGATAAAGTACTGCTGCAAAAAAACCAATCCCCAGAATGGAATAGCCAAGTGCTTCCACACCTTTTCTGGAGATCATATAGGCTAAATAAACTGAAGCAAAAAAGAGATTAATAATTACAATAGTAAATAATTTCTTTTTTTGCTTTTTCTCGTGAGATCTGAACAGGTCTATCAGAAAGTCTATCCTCTCATCCTTGCTTTTACCAGCCTCTTCTGAATTATCGACTTTCAGTCTGGGTTTCCTTTTAAAATCATCTAGTTCCATTTTTCTCCTCCCATTGCTTTTTTATTTGTTTCTTGATCCTGTGTATTCTTGCTCTTGCATTGACTTCCGAAAGGCCTGTAATTTGCGCAATCTCATCATACTCCAGATCCTCCAGATACAATGTCACCAGTATTTTATCAGATTGACTCAGGTTGCTTTTGAAATCCTCGAAAAACCTAAGTTTTGTTGCTTCTTCCTCTGAATTATCATCATTTTCGCTGATTATGTCAAAGTATTCTGATTGCAATAAAGGGACAAAAACTGATGACTTTTTTCTTCTTTTTGAAAGATATGTCATGCATACATTTACTGCAATTCTGCTTACCCAGGTCCTTAGCTGGGATTCTCCCCGGAAATTCAGGATATTGAGCCAGATCTTCAATATGATTTCCTGATAAGCATCTTCTGCATCATCTCCCGGACCGAAATAATGACAGCAAATATTATAGATCCTTCTGTCATTTTCCAGGATAGCTGCCTTGAACATCTTCTCCTGGTTTCTTAGATTGGTTTTTGTTTCAGACATGGTTACAGATGATGCTGTTAATGAGTCAACAAAATTTCATGATTTGATTTGAATTATCTTACTTTCACCCTGGATTTCAACATATATATACTAATATACAGGATTTTGCAATCCTGATGAAAAAATGATTTTTCTGTTTACATTTTTCACCAGGTCTAAATTAAATGAAAGGTCTGGCAGGTACCATACACTACCGGGAGTTGATTCATTTGCAATCCTTTCTGAATATAAATACAAAACCATGTCCGCTACCGTTAATATTTACTATAAATATTTTCATTATGAAATGCTGCTTTATTTACTGTTCTGTTCTAATGTTTCAAGTATACAGACTTTAATATGGAGATTTTGTTACAGATTTTTTCAGAAAATTTTCATAAACTTCACACCTAACTGCTAAAAGGCAAACATCGATGTATTTACAATATCAGGGTAAATTGCTTAAGACTGATCCGAAATTTTTTAAAAGCAAATACAGTTTAAAGGGACTCATATATGGCTGCAACTATCACAGGTTGAGGGTAAACGCCCTCGGAATCCTTATTTGTCTCTGAAGCAACAGCGAAGGAGGACTCACACTGATACTTTTGAATATTCAGGTTTTCCGTATTCTTTATAAATTAGCTCCGTATTGATGTAAGTTTATTTTCAGTAATTTGTGGTTCTACCGTTTATTCTGGAACCTTTTATTAAAATTATACACGGATGAAAAGCTTCGTTTGTTGTTTGTTGTTTTTTTTGACAGCCAGTTATTCCTTATTGGCACAGTCCTATGAAAAAGGACCTTACACAGTTTATACAATAGGCGATGGGGTATATCATATCGAAGATGCCAACAGCAGCCGCCCGGCCGGCCTTAAATCTGATCTTGAGGGCAAAGTTATCAGTATGAACAATTGCTCTGACATATACCTTGTTGCAGGAAAGGACAAAGGACTGCTTATCGATCTTTCCAATTTCATAAAATGGGACACCACAGCCGTTGAGTCCTTGCGTTCCATTATTTCAGAACGGATCGGAAACAAGGAGTTTTTTATTACTGTCACCCATAAGCATGGCGATCATTTGGGAATGCTACCGGCTTTTAAGGACGATCCAAATGTTAAATTCTGGATCCCTGAGGCAGAATTCAGAGGTATGGAGATTTTCCCGGAAGAAAGGACGACTTTCTTCCCTGAAAATGCAGACCTCGATCTTGGAGGTGGTTATTTGATAACCACAACCGAGGTTCCGGGACATACCGACCATGGGACTTTGTTCTTCCTCAAAAGCAGGAATATGGTTTTTACAGGTGATGCCCTGGGTTCAGGGAGCGGAGTATGGCTTTTTAATTATGATAGTTTCATCACATATGCCGAAAGTATTGATAATCTCATAATGTATCTCGAAGATCCGGTTAATAAAATCAACCTGGAAAAACTTGTCCTTTACGGCGGACATTACTGGCAGCGCGGAACACAGGAAAAACTTACCGCCCGGTACGTTTATGACATGAGGACGCTGGTAGAAAAGATAAAACAGGGAGAATCCGAAGAGATAGCTGTATCCAATCAATTTAAGTATCTGGATACCAATTTCAGATACGGCACAGCTACAATAACCTGGAATAAGAAGGATGCCGGGAAGTATGCCGCTACATTCAGCAGTAAACAGTAAAGCTCTCTCCTGTACCTATCCGGATTGGCCTCCTGAAAGTTTCAGATCCTGCACCCTTTATTGTTACCATATTTAACTCTAGAGATCCGTTAAGGACATTCAAAACGACAGTCATTCCTTTCTGGTCTTTTGATATTCTGGCAGTTCCGAACGAAAAGCCATTCGACCAGAAATACTTCCCTTCCCGGTTTGTAAAACGCAGCTCCTTTGTTACCCCTGAGTAGTTGAAACCGCTGAGCGCAAGCACGGCAGACCAGCTGGCCATGGCACGGCCATAGTGATGTCCGCATTCGGCTTCATTGAAAGGACTTCGCTTCCTGCCGTCATAACGGTTTCGTATATTGGAAATGCATTTTAGTCCGTCGTCTGTATGACCCTCATAAAGCATACCTATTGCAGCTGTGTATTCAAATCCTGTCATCACCTCGGTAAAGTACGGAAAAGGATTTACCGGTCGTGATCCGGGGTAAGATGCCATAAGCAATGCAGCTTCGTTGCCAAGAGCATAACTCCTGTAACAATTAAAGTGGTCGGAAAGGTCGCTCTGATAGTTATACTTCATTATGCTCTTAAGGGTTTTTGACACGTTTTCCTTTTTCACGAGATAACCCAGGTCGCATACATGGGCCAGGTACTGGCCCACCAGCTGATCGACAAGACACCCTTCACCAAGCTGGTAATCAGGATTTCCGTAGTCATTTGAGCCCATTCCCACAAGCTGTTCCCTGGGGATCTTTTCCTTTTCAGGAATCATGATCCTGTGTATATAGTACTCGCCGTTGAACAGATTCTCATCGATCCATTTGCTGCCGTTTGCAAACAGTTTCCTGCATTTTACCATCATCTCCGTATCCTTCGTATATTCTGCCATTCTCTCCATCGCCCTCAGGGCAGCCAGATACCAGATCGTCATCTGTGGATTAGGGCCATAGTATTCCACATCCATGGTGTTATGCTGGACACCTTCCATAACCCCGTCCTGATCGCCATCCCAGCCACCATCTATCCAGGCATAGTTCAGCGCAGTCTTTGCCTTTGGATAGAGTTCTTTGAGAAATTCATCATCTCCTGACAGCTGCCACTCCCTGTAAAGCTTGACAATGCATCCCATCTGGCCATCGGCAGCAACTTTTGAGAAAGAAGAAGCCCTTTCGAGGGGAAGCTGGATACGGAAACTCATAATTCCCCCCGGAGTTGTTGCCGGTCCGAATTCAAGCCTCCGCATTCTGAGAGCAAGATCACCATAAAGAAATGCAGTTGCTGTTTCATAGTTCCATACATGGGTGCATGACCCGAAACAGCATCCGCTCCTGTCGTTGCATCCTTCCCATGCATAGAAATTTCCGTCACTGAGCCTGAAGCAGGTCTGGCTCCTTAAGGTGCTCAGATTAAAGAGGGCGGCCTCCTTTACAACTTCAGGCAGATCAGAGGAACAGAATGAGTCAACGAATTCAATGGTTCTTCTCTCAAGATCCGCCAGAACCTTGACAGTATTGCTAATAACGTCCCAGGCTCCAGTGTAAACAGTAGTGTAATGGTTCCTGAGTACTTCGTCCGACCAGGCCTTCCTGTTGGGAAAGTACCAGGTGAGAAGGAA
Source organism: Bacteroidales bacterium (assembly GCA_040772125.1). Classification (GTDB taxonomy): domain Bacteria; phylum Bacteroidota; class Bacteroidia; order Bacteroidales; family VadinHA17; genus LD21. The sequence goes on along the minus strand of JAXGYS010000003.1, from coordinate 2,831,065 downwards.
TCTGACAGTTTTGGATTCTCCGGGTAAAAGTTTGTTGCTGAGAGCCAGCGAGGCCATAGGTTTTGCCGATAGCTGATCAGTCCTGTTGTCAAGCAATCCGTCATCAGAGAGATCATCCCAGAAATCAAGGATTGATGTGCCCCATCTCTCAGGTAACCAAGCGGTTCTATAAGATACTAACCCCTGTGATATACATGCCATAGCGATCTCACCCCATTGTTCAGTTGCTATATCAACCCCTTCAGAGATTAAATGTATTCCGCTTATGTTATTATCCTCAATAAACCGGTTTTTATTGGCAACAGCTTTTCCGCCTGACCCGTCTTCGCCAATAAAGTTCTGCATGGTGCCGCATATGGTGAATGATACCTCCGAACGAGAATCGTTGGTCAGTTCGAAATCAATGACGGCAAGAGGAATACTGCTGTTTTCGATGTCGCAGGGTATCAGTGGATTAAACCCTTTTATTTTAACCTTCAGGGGCACCTTCGGACTCTGAAGCGAGACCTGGCCAAAGGGATAGGCGGCTTCAAAGGAAACATCCTCAAACCGAGGAAGGCCATGGTTTGTTCCAACGGCTCCTGATCCTCCCTCATACTGAAAAAACGGCAGCGGTCCCTCAAGAAGTCTTATGTCCTTTTTCCCCGCAGATTCTGTATATAAGACGAAAAAGGGAGAGTTATTTCTTCCTGATCCCGGATTATATCCTTTTGCAGGCCGGTTCATTATCTCCCAGTCCTGCAGGTTCCCTCTTCCTCCGAGTGATATGGTCCCCGTTCCGATGCCTCCTATCGGGAGAGCAATACGGTGTATATGATCTTTGTCGTATGTTTTAAGAACAGGCCATGAATTTACAGGCAGCTGAATACCATCCTGCCGGTGGTGAAAAAGTTTCAGATCCTTAATGAGATGAGGCGAAATTGATATTGCGCCGGCAACACCGCCGACATTCCCGATGAAGGTTCTTCTTTTCATACTGACACAGGTTTTATATCAAATTTAGGAATTTGTTGAATTTTTTAAGCAATTAACAAGCAGAACAGGTCAATCCTGATCCCTTTCGGACATGAGATCTTTACAGGCACTATGCCTCTGCATTCTGAGCCGCAATGTCACCAGCGGATCATTTTTTGAGAAGCTTTATCCAAAGCAGATAAACAATGAATCTACTATTGTTAATCATGACAGGAGACAAAATTATGCCTTTGACAGTGAGTCTGAGTACCGGACCGGGAATCTGAAAGATGTCTGCCGTCAGGACGTCCGGTCAGACCTCTTCAATGCTCTGGGGGAGGAAAAATTATCATTTCCAGAGGTTTTCCCCATATTCCCATCCTTTTCGGGCAGGTTCCTTGATATAGGCATCCAGTTCAGGATGATTCCTGACTTTCATATTTGCAGCATCATATTCAATCCGGGCATCGAACCGTTGTGCCAGAACGCCGATAAGTGCCATCTCCACCAATCCTGCCGAATAGTCGAAATTCGAACCCGGCAGTTTATTGTTCTTGATGGCATCAACCCATTCGCGCTGCGGGTTTTCCTCGAATGTCCTCGGGATGGTTTGAGCCGGCAGGCTTTTCTGATATTCGGCCCAATCTTTGTCAGGCACCAATATTTTAGGATTATTTGGACGACCGCCTGTCATAAGGCACTGTTTGTCGCCAACCATTATCATGCCGCTTCCCGGCAATGTTTCAAGGTTCCATTCCGGACGGTTATCGGGTTTCAATCCTCCTTCGTACCAGCGCATGGTAACAGGGACTTTGTTTCCGCGTGCCGGGAAATCCCAGCGTATAATGGCTTTGTCTGAGACAAACCCGTTGTCGGGAACCGGTGACTTGAACTCGGTTTCTGCCACAGAAGGCATTCCCAGATCGAGCGACCAGTAGGGAGCGTCGAGCGTATGGCAGCACCAGTCTCCCATTTCGCCATTGCCGAAATCAAACCAGCCTCTCCATGTTTTCGGAGCATAGATGCTGTTGTACGGCCTGAATGCTGCCGGTCCCAGCCACAGATCCCAGTCGAGGTAATCAGGAACCGGTTGTTCTGCAGGCGGAAAGCTTTCGGGTTTGTCGAAATACATTCCTTTGCCAAAGGCCGGTCCGTCGAACCAGGCTATTACTTCGGTAACATTACCCAGTATTCCAGCTTCATACCATTCTTTCACCTGACGAATACCATTGGTGGCATGTCCCTGGTTTGCCAGCTGTGTAACAACCTTGTAATGACTGGCTGCTTTCCGCAGAGTCCTTAATTGCCAGACATTATGTGCAAGGGGTTTTTCAACAATGACATGTTTGCCAAGCTCCATGGCAGCCATTGCTGCCGGGAAATGAGTATGGTCAGGAGTGCAGATCATCACTGCATCAATCTCCCTGTGCATCTGGTCGAGCATCACCCTGAAATCCTTAAAGCGCCTTGCATCAGGCATCGCCTTAAAGCCGGCAGCAGCTCTGTTATCATCAACATCGCACAACGCTACAACGTTTTCGTTCCACAGCGGATCTTTCTGATTGATCACCCTGCCCCAGTTTCCGCCGCCTTGTCCGCCAACTCCAATTACTGCAATATTAAGCCTGTCCGAAGGTGAAGAACTCATAAGGCCGGGGATAAAAAATGCACCTGCTGTTAATGCACCTGCTGATTTGATAAAATCTCTTCTTGTTTTCTTCATGGTTGTCAGGATTCAATAATATGATCTTTAAATATAAGATAAATATCACTGACTTGATTTTAATAAACAGGAATTATTCCGGTAAATACAGGCAACCACTTATTCAGAATGTGTGTTTTTTAACTCTGATAATGTGTTATGACAAATTTCCACTTCTCTGTTAAGAATTTTATTGTTTTCGTACCTGACCGGCAAAGAGTCTTTTGCTTAACAAGGGTTTTCTCTGATCTGAAATACAGATAATTACTGCAATTCATCGTCCGGGTTTTCAGCTCATAATAATATTTTAAAAGCAAATAGAAATCACGTTCTCAATTGCTGATTTTTACTAACTTCAAATCAGAATGCTATCTGACTTATGAGTGCCTGATAAGAATAAAAGACAAATATTTTCCATGAAAAAAATATTCTTTTCCTACTCCTTTATCCGGGTGTAGATAGAAGAAAACCAACCATCAGTTTAGACGAATTATAAATCAGAGATTATGACAACACGAAGAGATTTTATTATCAAATCAGCTTTGGCAGCCGGGTCTTTAGTCGGGTACTCATCAATAAGAATCCCTGAACCTGCCGGCAGCGATATCACACTTTCACTGGCTGAATGGTCTTTTAACCGTGCCCTTTATTCAGGTAAAATGGATCATCTTGATTTTCCCTCAATAGCTGTAAAGGAATTCGGGATAAAAGCTGTTGAATATGTCAACGGATTCTTCGGGGGTAAAAAAATGAATTTTAAGGAGGCTGCCAGAAACACTGCCTATCTTAATGAACTTTTAAAGAGAAGCAGGGATGCAGGGGTATTCAACCATCTTATTATGATTGACGATGAAGGACCTCTTTCGACCACAAATGAGAAGGAAAGACTTGAGGGAGTTGAAAACCATAAGAAATGGATTGAGGCTGCAAAACAGCTCGGATGTCTGAGTATAAGGGTTAACCTGCATGGCGAAGGCTCACCGGAAGACCGGAAAAAAGCTTCTGTTGATTCACTGGGCAGGCTTGGAGCATTTGCCGCAACCATGCAGATTAATGTTATCGTTGAGAACCATGGAAGTGTTACATCAAATGCAGAATGGCTTGTGGATGTTATGAAGGAAGTGAATATGAATAATGTTGGTACTCTTCCCGATTTTGGGAACTGGTGTCTCACCCATCCCTGGGGTACCATTCAGGAAGGCTGCGAGGATACCTACGACATTTACAAAGGTTTGAAAATGCTGCTTCCCTTCGCCAAAGGTGTCAGTGCCAAGACATACGATTTTGATTCCGCCGGAGAACAGCCCCTTCTTGATTACAGCAGGTTGATAGGCATAGTTAAGGAATCAGGGTATAAGGGATATCTGGGTATCGAATATGAGGGCACCAGACAAACCGATGAATATGAAGGCGTCCGGAAAACAGAAAGACTGATCAGGAAATACCTGTAAACCGGAAGAGAGGCAGGCTCACAGAGGCCTGAGCTGCTCAATGATTAAAAAGAGATTCATTTTCTTTCAGGCAGTACGAATTTAATTTCGTTACAACTGCCGTTTTGAGATTCGGCCCAGATCCTTCCTCCGTGTTTTTCAACAAGATCCCTGCAGAGCAGCAGGCTTAGTGTCGTTCCTCCCTCTTCAATTGTGCCTTTATCTGAAGCGATTGAAGCAGAGGTAAATATTTCATTAATATTTTCATGATTCAGTCTTGAGGTCTCATTCCGGATCGAAATCTCTATTTCCGAGTTGCTCTTATTGACAAAAACATCATTTATGCTGCCTGATTTTGAACGGTTTATGATATATGATAATATGTTTGTAAAGACCGTCTTCAGCATAAACTTATCGGCATAAGCCATTATCTCATCCTCGATAAAATAATTCACGTTATTTCCATTCAGTTTATTGCCATATTTTATGGTAGTTACAGATTCAAGAATGGTTGTCTTCAGATTTAGCAATTGCGGCTCGAAGGTGATTTTTCCCTGATTGGTTTTTGTCCATTGAAGCAGATTATCCAGCAAATCGTACAGGTTGCTTGCAGATTTGCTCATCATCCTGGCCATTTTCTGAATTTCTTTGATTGGAAGATTATCCAGTTCCTCTGCCATTAACTTTGAAAAGTTATTAAATACGTTGAAAGGCGTGTAAAGGTATTGAGCAATCATTGAATAGATCCGGTCTTTTTCCTGGTTGACACGCAATAACTCCTTTTCGTATCTTTTCAATTCTGTGACATCCCTTATTACAGAACAAAACAGATATGCTTCATTCAGCTTTACCGGGAACACCATACTCTGAATCTGCTTTCTGTCACTTGAATTCCAGGTAATGATTTCACTGTCTATTATCTGATTGAATCTTTCAGGTGTTTTCAGAGTCAGCATCCCGGTTATTGCCTTTTCAATGATTTCTCTTTTATTATAGGGAGGCGGTGTGAGCTGAAGCTGTACATCAATGACATTTTTTGTCAAGGCATCTTCACGTTTCACTCCACAGATCCTTTCAGCTCCCATGTTCCAGATGATGATCTGTCCTTTATTGTCAAATACTAAAATGGCATCATTGATCTGGTCTATAATCTCCTTGAATTTTGTCTCACTTTCAATCCGGGCCTGCTCCATCTCAATCCGGCTGGTAATATTTCGTGCCAGAAATGTGCTTCCGATGATTTCATCTTGTTCATTAATTATAGGGTTGACAAAACATTCATAATAAGCTTTATTCGTATCTCCAAAAGTCTGGATAAATGTTGTAGCCTGACCTGTTAGAGAAAGGTCGAGATTCTTTTTTAGCAGTATTCTGTCATCCTCGGATGATATGTAATTGATGAAATTCCCTTCCGGCTCAACATCTGCATTATATGCAAATTTCATTGCTTCAGCATGTGCCTTGTTGAAATACACGTAATTATAATTCCTGTCCGTTGAGAAAATTATTATCCCCAGTTGGGATTCAAGGCTGGAGATCAGAAAAAGACGTGATCTGATAAGTTCTTCCTCTGCTTTTTTCCGTTGGGTAATGTCAATTACATTTGCAAGATAAAATTTACGGTCATTTTGCTGTTTAAATGAAGAAATACAAACATTTACATATATTTTTTCCTTTTGCTTATTCCGGAATACCAGATCAAAACCTTCCTTTGGTGCCTTATTATCGAGAGTTAGCTGAAAAGCCCTGCTGATATTGGAAACATCATCATCGGACCAGTAGACAAATGGTGGTTTTTCCCGAGGAGTTCCGATTTATCCCATCCAAACATCTTACAAAAGGATTCATTGACATATACTTGTTCGCCGCTTTCGTTTATTACCGAAATTCCGCTCGGGATAGATTCCTCCAGTGCATGGATGAAATTTTTATCGAACTGAAAATTGCTTTGGGATGATTCCGGATTGAAAAGGTTATTCTCAACATCCATGTTATGTGATCTGAATTCAGGTTGATCGTAACTCATCATGCAATATTTTTAAAAATAGATTGAAACGTTATTAATCTCATCTGCTAGTATCTTAGGATCGCAAAAACCATTCTTCAGTGCCTTTTCTCCCTGAAATTTAAGATCCCCGAACTTTAACAAACCTTGTCAATAATTAATTTCACTGATCTGAGATAAATTGAAATTAACCTTTAGTGTAGACTATAAGATTAGTAACAAACCGTAATTAATATTGTTGGATGGACAGGAGAATAAAGATAGTTTTCACAGGGAACATTTATCTCCTGTAAAATGTGTTGTAAATATTCCTGGGTTACCTTCTCTGATGTGAGTTAAGACAGTGATGGTTCAGGCCGATCTTATTCACATATTCTAACCTTTCTTCAGTGGCAGCTACAGGTTTGCGGGGAAGGGGAGATGAAATTAATTGACCTCATGAACACCGGAATAGTTAAATTCTTTTTCCTATTTTGCGGGACTTTCATAGAATTATGACCTGCACCGAACGACTGCTGCTACTTTGCTTGATTTTTCTTTCCGGAGAAATGACGCTTTATTCCCAGACTAAGGCTGTGAACCGGGAAAAATATCGTATAAACATATCCCATACTGATGAGCAGATAAAAGTTGACGGGCTGCTGAATGAGGAATCCTGGCAGGGTACGGAAAGAGCCGGAAATTTTACCCGGGTGACTCCGGTCGATACAGGCTTTGCAGTAGCACAGACTGTTGTCTATATCACATATGATAAATCATATTTATATGTCGGAGCTGTGTGCTTCGATCCTCTGCCCGGGAAAAGACCCGTGGAATCGCTGCGCAGGGATTTTGAGTTTAACAGGAATGACAACTTCAGGGTACATATAGATACCTACAATAATCTAACCAACGGGTATGCCTTCGGTATCTCTGCAGCCGGCGCCCAGAGTGATGGAGTGATTGTTAACGGATCGCAGTCGAGCTTTACCTGGGATACAAAATGGAAATCTGCAGTGAAGAGCTACGACGACCGCTGGGTGGCCGAGATGGCCATTCCATTCCGCAGTCTCCGCTATTTCGGAGGGGAGAATGAATGGGGCATCAATTTTGGCAGGCTCGATCTGAAATCGAACGAAAAATCGGCATGGGCCCCGGTTCCACGCCAGTTTCCTCATAACTCCCTGCCTTATGCGGGAACTCTGGTATGGGATAAGCCGCTTGATAAGGCAGGATTACGTTTATCCTTGATCCCCTATGCTACTTTAAAAGTCATTAAAAATTCAGAAGAGGATGGATCTGTTGGATGGAAATGGAATGCAGGATTTGATACAAAAATGATATTGTCAACCTCCATGAACCTCGATCTTACGTTCAATCCTGATTATTCCCAGGTTGAGGAAGACAGACAGCAGACTAATCTCGACAGGTTTGAATTATTCTATCCTGAAAGGCGACAGTTTTTTCTTGAGAACAGTGACCTCTTCTCTAATCTTGGGAACAGTCAGGCTCAGCCTTTCTTTTCGAGGCGTATAGGACTTAATGTTCCGGTAAATTTCGGCGGAAGACTGACAGGAAGGATTGGAAATAAATGGAGGATCGGGTTAATGGATATTCAGACCGGATCAAAGTCCGATCTCCTCGCCTCTAATTACGCAGTGGCTGTTCTGCAGCGCGAGATCTTCAGCCGCTCCAGCATTGTCGGATTTCTGGTTAATAAGCAGATCACACAATCACACAGTGATACTGATTTCGCAGGATACGATTACAACAGGGTGGCAGGACTTGAATATAATTTTGCCAATGCAGATAACCGTTGGCAGGGCAAGGCATTCTGGCACCAGTCGTTTTATCCTGGTGCGGACAGAAATGCAGCCGCTTTTTCCGGGAACATCGGATATTCATCTCAATACCTTAAAGCCGCCATCAACCAGTCTTGGATCGGATCGGACTATCTCGCCGAAGCAGGTTATATAAGGAGGACAGGTATCTATAAGATCACCCCGTCAGTTAGTTACCTGTTCTATCCCTCAAAGTTGGAAAGGATCATAAGTCATGGTCCGGGTGCAAGCTTCGATGTTATCCTGGATCCCAGATTTAATCTAACAGACCGGGAAACAGAGCTTTCATACACCATAGGTTGGAGGGATAAAAGCCAGCTGTCCGTAAGCCTGCAGGAAGAATTCGTTCAGCTTGACCGTGATTATGATCCTACAAATACCGGGGGAGAGAAACTTGCCGCCGGCGACCGGTTTCAATGGAAAAGCGCAACAGCAGAGTTTACCTCCGACGCGCGTAGATTGTTCAACTACGCACTTAATGCAGGCATAGGAGGATACTACAACGGAAATCGCTGGTTTGTAAGCGGACTGATGAATTACCGTGTACAGCCTTACGGAAGTATTGGAATGTCAGTAAATTATAACGACATCTCATTACCAGGGCCTTACAACAGCGCTCGTCTGGTCCTGTTGGGGCCCACCATGGATATAACCTTCACGGATAACCTTTTCCTCTCTGCATTCGTTCAGTACAACAACCAGATTGATAACCTGAATATGAACATCCGCTTCCAGTGGCGTTTTGCACCCGTATCGGATCTGTATATCGTCTACACGGGGAATTCATATACCGGAGATTTTACGAATAAGAACCGCGGACTGGTTGTTAAGCTGTCATACTGGTTCAACTGAGCCCGAGGACTGCCATTGCCTGCGATTCCGTTCGAATCGGCGATATTTCTATAATATCAAAATGTTATTATAATATATTATATTAATATCATAATATTATTATTATGATATCTTATTAGTTACCGCTTGCGGGTCTTTCTTTAATCTCTCATTGTAATAAATCCGGGATCAATTTTTGCAAAACTGCCAGATCGCAGGCTCTGTTAATAATTTTTCGATTATGTTAGACAAGTAAATTATTATAATCTTCCAATCTATTGTACTATGAAGCGAAACATACCATTCCTGATTTTGTTTTCAGTGTTATTTTCAGGATGCACCAGTCAGCAACATTTTTCCGGCAATCCTGTCTTCCCCGGATGGTATGCCGATCCTGAGGGAATAATTTATAATAGAAAATTCTGGATATTTCCCACATATTCAGCGCCGTATAAGGATCAGGTATTTATGGATGCTTTTTCATCAAAGGACCTTACTAACTGGAGGAAGCATGCAAGGATCATTGATACTGTTGCTGTCAGCTGGGCTGAGAAAGCCATGTGGGCTCCTTCGGTAATCGAAAGAAAAGGTAAATACTATTTATTCTTTGGCGCAAATGATATTCAGTCGGATGAAGAGACCGGAGGCATAGGAATTACTGTTGCTGAAAAACCGGAAGGTCCGTACAGGGATTACCTCGGCAAGCCTCTGATAGATAAGTTTCACAACGGGGCCCAGCCTATTGATCAGTTTGTTTTTGAAGATTCTGATGGCAGGCTTTATCTCATATACGGAGGATGGAGGCATTGTAACATCGTAAGGCTTAAGGATGACCTTACCGGAGTTGAACCATTGGAAGACGGAACGCTGTTCCGTGAAATAACACCTGAGGGTTATGTTGAAGGTCCCTTTATGTTCATACGCAATGGCAAATATTACTTTATGTGGTCGGAGGGAGGGTGGACCGGCCCGAATTACAGTGTTGCCTATGCTATAGGCGATTCGCCTTTCGGACCTTTCGAGAGAATAGGCAAGATACTTCAGCAGGACCCATCCATAGCTACCGGAGCCGGTCATCATTCGGTAATAAGGATCCCCGGCACCGAAAAATATTACATAGTATACCATCGCAGACCCCTTGGGGAAAAAGACCGCAATTCAAGGGAAGTGTGTATCGACAGGATGGAATTTGATGAGAACGGTTTTATATTACCGGTTGTTATTACAAAAGAAGGCGTGCCGGCTCAAAAAATAAAATGAAGCCAGGCGCATCCGGTTCTTACGGGAGCTGATCTGTAATTGTAAAAAATACATTTTGTCCGGCACTTTCCCTGGACAAAAAAATATGAGCGGCTTTATTTTGAAGATACATCCGGGTATTTTTTATATTTGTTATCTATGAACACTACCATCAGCATAGATGCCTTTTCGGTATTTATTTTTCTGGGAGTTTTCCTTGGTCTGGTCCTTTCGCTCTTTTTTATCTTCAAATCATCCCCGAACAGCTCTGCCAACAGGTACCAGGGTTTACTGCTTCTGGTTCTTACCCTTTGTATTGCAGAAATGATGCTCAATATGACAGGATTTATCACCAGGGTACTTTTTATTACAAATACCACCGAACCCCTTAATCTTGTTATCGGACCATTGCTATTTCTGTATATAAAGAGAAGCATTGGAGAGGACGGTTCAAAAATCGAATGGCTTCATTTCCTCCCAGCACTGGTATATCTGGCCTACATCTTTCCGGATTACCTTCAACCCACAGAATTCCAGTATAATTCCTATGTAAACAGTAACCATCCCGATTGGCCGCTCCTTGATGTACAAAAGACAATAGTCACAGATATTCTTGGAATTAAAAGATATCTGAATCCTGCAACAGCGGTACAGATTTCAATATACGTCTTACTTTCACTCCTGAAGCTTCAAAAAAAATCAAAAGCGACAGGATTATCTGTTTTCAGGACCGGTGATGCGCTGTTGAAGTCATTAAGGAACATGGTCCTTCATATATCGGTTATAATTCTGATCTTCATAGTCTTAAAGCTTAATTTCCAGGCTGACCTGGGCGACTATTTCATAGGGATCTATATTTCCCTGTTCGTAATGATAACTACCTTCAGGGTAATGAATGACTCTGCTTATTTTGAGCGCTCGGCTTCATTCATGGATATTTCTATAGGCAAATACAGTAAATCATCACTAAATGAGGCAGATAAGCAAAAAATTCTTTCAGGGATAATAAATGAGTTCGAGAAGAGGAACTATTTTTCGGAGAATCTTGCCTCACTTGCCGACCTTGCGAAACGTATCGGCGAGAGTAAACATCATGTTTCGCAGGTTATTAACGAAAAACTGGGCAGAAATTTTTTTGAGCTTCTTGCTTCATACCGTGTGGAGAAGGCAAAGAGCATTTTAACAGAAGATAAATCAGGAAAGCTGACCATTGAAGAGATCTCTGAAATGGTCGGATACAACTCCAAAACTGCATTCAATAACTCATTCAAGAAGCTTACAGGCAAAACGCCCTCGGAATTCCGCAAATCAGCAAGCGGCAAATAGTCAGATAAATAAGCATTGAATTTCATACATGCCGATAGGGATGTACATCATCCTTAACGGCATGTTCTTTATCCGGCATTGTCTGGTTATAGTTTTGATCCGAAAACCAAAATTGAAAACAATGACACGGGCAAACATTAACTCAGGTTCATTTTCAGTCAACTCCGAAAGCGTACTTATTGAAGCTTGCAGAAGAGGGGACCAGAAGGCTCAGTTGCAGATCTACAAATTGCATTACAAGACAATTTATGGAATTTGTCTGCAGATCGTGAATGATCCCGATGCTGCTGAAGATATTATGCACGAGTCTTTCCTGTCAGCATTTGAGAATATCAATACATATCGCGGGAATATCAGTTTCACTTCATGGATCACAAAATTTATAAAGAATACCATTTAATATGAAAGATTTTATTAAAAATTTGCTTGTAAACAGGTATTGGGCAGTGGCTTTTCTTTTCGCCGCGGCGAAGTTACTGATCCATTTTCTTACAAATACCAGTTATGAACTTCACAGGGATGAAATGCTTTATTTCAATATGGGAGAGCACCTCAGTGCCGGTTACGCAACCGTCCCCCCTTTAATTGGATTCCTGGCTATGTTAATAAACAGGATATTTGGATTTTCTGTTTTCTGGATAAGATTCCTTCCTGCCCTCATGGGGGCAGCCTCTGTGTATATCATTGCTTCCATAGTAAAGGATCTTGAGGGAGGGATCACAGCACTTATTATTGCTGCCTTATCATACCTTCTGGCTCCGGGTTTTCTTCTTGTTGACACACTGTTCACACCAAATGCCACTGAACAGTTTATATGGCTTCTGGCGACATGGACCATTTTCAGGATGGTAAGGACAGGAAACCCCGGGATGTGGATATCCACCGGGATCATAATAAGTATAGGGTTTCTTAATAAATATTCTGTTCTTTTCCTGGTTGCGGGTATGTTCATCGCCCTTCTGTCCACCTCAAACAGGAAACTGCTTTCATCAAAATACTTTTATTTATCTCTTTTAACAGGATTGGTGATTATCAGCCCCAATATAGTATGGCAGTATTTTCACTGCTGGCCTGGCCTGTGATCAGTCACATGGGTGAGCTGAAGAGCAGCCAGCTCGATCTGATGGGTTTTTCAGACTTCCCCGTTTCTCTTTTCAGTTTCTGTCAGGGATCCGCTTTCCTATGGGTCTTTGGTCTGGTCGTACTGCTTTTTTTCAGAAATGAAAGGCAGTACCGCTACCTTGGAGTAGCTTCGGTAGCAATTCTTATTCTTTTTTTTCTGGGCAGGGGGAAGGGATACTATGCCCTTGGAGCCATTCCTTTTCTTCTTGCCTTCGGAGGGTATGCATTTGAAAAATACCTTTCCGGAAATCTCAGAATTGCCGGTTATATAATATTCTCAGTTTCAATACTGATGTCTGCATCTGCAATGCCATCGGGTCTGCCGGTCATGTCGCATAGCAGTTATGGCAGATACATTGAGAAAACCAGGAGGTTCATCATCCACCCTTTTCTGGATTGGGATGACGGAACAAAAAACAGTTTTTCACAGGTCTGGGCTGATATGACAGGCTGGAAAGAGCTCGCAGGATTAGTGGCAGAAGCGTATAATTCCCTTTCGGTTACAGAGAAAAAGAGCTGTACAGTTTTCTGTGAAAGGAATTACGGATGTGCGGGTGCTATTAATTTCTATGGTGAGGAATACGGGCTTCCGGAGGCAGTTACTTTTCACGAAAGTTACATTTTCTGGGCCCCTGACAATATTCCGGATGGTCCTATGATATTTATTTACAGGGATATAAAGGATCTGGACAAGTATTTTGGAAGAATTATTGAAGTGGGCAGTATTGACAACAGGTATTTCCGGGAGAAGGGGCTTAAGGTATTTCTTTGCAGTGAACCTGTGACAGATGTTGGTGCTGCTTATCAGGAACTTGCCCGGATTGAGAAAAGCAGGTATATCAGAATATAAAAACAGCGAAAGACCGCAAGATTTGCACAATACTGCGCAGGGGCATAATATGAAATAATTAGGTTTTTGTAATGGCTGATTGTATATTTGATTTTTTATGGCTCTTATAAAGTATACCGCAATAAAATCACTCTGACCAATAACTCCAGGATTCAATGTATAAAATTATACTGGGTTTAATAATGGTATTTTTCAGTGCCTGCGAGCATGCAGACACATGGACTTACCTGCTTGACAGTGATCTCTCTCAATGGGATATGTATCTGAGCTACAGGCACAGGGATGACTACAGGGGCGAAATGCCTGCAGATACGAATGGCATGCCTGTAAACCCAATCGGGTATAACAAAAACGTCGACGGAGTTTTTACTGTAGATGATTCAGACGGAACGCCCGTATTAAGAATAAGCGGTGAGATATACGGATGTGTTTTCACAAAAAAGGAATTCGGGAATTATCATCTTAAATTGAAAGTAAAATGGGGTGATAACAAATATGAGCCACGCCTTGAGAAACTGAAAGATTCTGGTATTTTATATCATTCGCAGGGAGAATGTGGTATTGACTACTGGAGATCATGGATGCTTGGACAGGAGTTTCAGGTAATGGAAGGTCATATGGGTGATTACTGGAGCATTGCAAATTCAGCTATCGACATAAAAGCATTTATTCCGGAGGGCAGTATGAATGCGGTCGCCAGTCCGAAACAGCCTTTCCTTTCCTTTGGAGCCGACAGCCAGCATTCAGGATTTTGCCTTCGTTCAGCAGATTATGAAAGTGATCCCGGAGAATGGACCGATCTTGAGCTCATCTGTTATGAAGGCCAGAGCCTTCATATTGTTAACGGTCATGTGGTGATGATCCTCACGAACAGCCGTTATGTTGCCGATGGAAGTACGGTCCCTCTTACTAAGGGAAAAATCCAGCTTCAGAGTGAAGCTGCTGAGGTGTTTTATAAAGATATAATGATCAGAGACATAACTGAGCTGCCTCAAAAATATAAAGCCCTTTTTGCTACGAACTAAAATATTTACAAGTAAGTCATCACATCCATTTTTAAAATCAAAACACTTTAAATAATGAAACACAAACTATATCCGGGTTTATTCCTTTTAATCGTCCTGAATATCAGCTGTCTGAACAAGTCAAATGACAAAGATGGCTGGCAGTCTCTTTTCAATGGCAGGGATCTGACAGGATGGGAAACATATCTCGGTCCGGAATACGATACCATACTGAACAGGCGCGACACCATCCCCATCGGACTCAACAATGATCCCTCAGGTGTGTTTGAGGTTGTTGAGCTTGAGGGCGAAAAAGTCATAAGGATTTCCGGTAAGGATTTTGGAGGAATATCAACAACAGGAGAGTTTGAAAATTACCACCTGCAGCTTCAGTTCAGGTGGGGTGAGAAACAATGGGCGCCGAGAAAGAAGGCGAAGAAGGACAGCGGACTAATGTATCATGCAGTAGGTCCGCATGGCGCTGATGGAGGAAACTGGATGAGGTCACATGAATTTCAGATCCAGCAGGGTGATTGCGGTGATTACTGGGCATGTGCCGGAGCTGTTTTTGATACCAGGGCGGGTAAAATTAAAGACGGGATATTTGTTTACAATCCTGATTCTGCTCTGCTTACCTTCAGCAATGTAAGTAATAACGGGCGCAGGTGCATCAAGGCACAGGATGCCGAGAAACCAGCCGGAGAATGGAATACTGTTGATTTATACTGCTTTGGAGATTCAAGTATTCATATGATGAACGGGGTTTTACTTATGACACTTCAGAATTCCAGACAGATTGAAAACGGGAATGAGATTCCTCTTCTGAAGGGTAAAATTCAGATTCAGTCGGAAGGAGCTGAAATATTTTACCGCAATATAAGAATCAGACCCATTGACAAACTTCCGGACGCATCATAAAGGCCTTTGATCCGTCATAATTCCGGGAACTGGTGAAGAAGTGATTTTCTGTTAACAGGTACTGTCTTGTCTAAGGTCAGAAAAGCTTTCAGCTTTCAGCGGTCAGATATAGGTTATTTTCACCACTTCAAAAACAGCTTCTCCATTGTCACGCATTAGTGTAATTTTTTCTCCGGTCTTTTTGTTAATCATTGCTTTGGCAAGCGGAGATAAAAATGAGATTTTGCCTTTTGCTATGTCGGCCTCATCAACTCCCACTATCTGAAAAATCTGTTTCCTGCCTGTAGCAGGAATGTTAAGTGTCACTGTTGCTCCAAATCTTACTTCATCAGTGGGTTGCTTTTCGGGATCAATTATCCTGGCGTCGTTAATCCTGCTTTCGAGAAGCTGCAGCTTGGCATTGATGAAATTTACCGCGATACGCTTTTCATTTTCGTTTGCAGTGCTGATTGTCTCTTTTTCAAGGATAAGATCTTGTTTTTCAGCCAGCAGCTGCTCCAATCCGGCAGGAGTGACAAAATTCGGCACTCCGTCCGGCAGAAACGCCCTTTGCGGCACAATAGGAACTTCTTCCTGATCATCTTCTTTGACAAAGCCTCTGCTCACAACCTTCGATATATATCTGCTAATTTATCGATTATTGATCATTTAATGACTCCAGGATCCGGTTTCCCGGCCAGGAGTTAGGGTCATTATGGAATAAATCTGAAAAATGATTTTTTACGGCAACACTGCTTTCCAGTATCATTAAATACAGCTGCAGAGAATCCCGGAATTACTTTGAGAAAGATCCCTGCAGATTTTTATTGTTATTCAGTTGTCAGAGTAACTCAAACCGAAACCGAACCTAAACAATGGATTCTCTGAATCAAAAGGAACATCCTCTTTCTGGTTTCTTACGGCTTCCATTGAAGAAGGTAATTCAAAAGGCAGCTTTCCCCCGGGATTGAAATCACCGAAAATGACATCTAGCAGTGCATCATCACTGCTTCCGAAATTAGCGATCAATCCACTGCAGCCAGCTTTGATCTCAGGGATGACCGCCGGCCTGCCGAGATAAATATCAACTATAACAGGAACCTTGTTGAAGAGTTCATGGATTTCAGATTTCTCTTCATCCTTGAAGTCCAGGTCTCCGCTGGGGAACAACTTCCCCAGGAAACCAGCTCCCCTCAGAGGCTGCGAAGGAGCTTTCAGTCTGATTAAAGCGTAATCGGCGTCTTCAGGCTTTCTGACAACCTCGCCGAATTTTCCGGCCACTTCCGGGTCAATATCCTTAACAAATATCTTTATTCCCTTTTTCAGAGGAAGCACCGGGGTATTATTTACAGTGTCATTTTTAAGAAGAACCAGTGATTTTCTCTGAGCAAGTTCACCCGCGGCCCTGAATTCAGGTTTCCCGATTGTCTGTATGGCGTTGTCAGCATCCACGTAAGGGTCATCAAATAATCCCTGGATAAACTTCATCTTCAGTAGCTTTGTCACGGAGGAATCGATCCTTCCTTCGCTTATTTTTCCTTCTCTGACAAGTTTTACAATATGTTCCGGGCATGTTTCCCCGCCAAACTGGTCGACACCGGCATTAAGGGCTTTTTCAATCCTTTGTTCTTCAGTAAGATCCAGAGCTCCCCAGGCTTTTGCAGCCATAATTGTCCTGCCAAGGAATTTCCAGTCCGAGATAACACCCCAGTCAGTGCAAACGATACCATGAAAATTGTATTTTCCCCGGAGCATTCCGGTGATTATTTCGCGATTAAAGGCAAAACCGACATCCTCACCGGTTTGTCCCGTCGGAACTCCGTAATATGGCATTATTGCTGCAGTACCTGCTTTAAAGGCTGCTTCAAAAGGAATCAGATGGTGATCGAAATTGTTACCCGGATAGATCTGTCCTTTTTGAACTACAAAATGCGGATCGATTCCTTCTTTCTGGGGACCGCCGCCCGGGAAATGTTTTGTCATGCAGGCCACGCTTCCGGTTCCCATGCTGTCGCCCTGAAAGCCTTTGATATACGCGAAGGCTAGTTTGGAGGTGAGTTCAGCATCCTCACCAAAGGACCCGCTTATTCGTCCCCATCTTGGTTCTGTTGCCAGGTCGATCTGCGGATGAAGGGCAACCCTGATACCGGCCGCTAGATACTCCTGCCTGCTGTTGTCAGCGAACTCATAGACCAGGAGAGAATCACCGATTGCAGCAAGACCGGTTGGCTCGGGATATTGTGAAAAGTCGCCGGCCATAGCCGATGCCAGGAAATTATCCATAAAATGATTCCTGGGGTCGGTCCCGATTGTAACCGGTATTCCAAGTCTTGTTTTTTCAGCAAGCTTCTGGATGTTATTGTTCCAGAGTGCCATTTCCCTGCGGCCTGTACCAAAGAGAATATTCATGTGATTAATGTTCTTAAGGAATATCATCTCCGAAGTTCCTTTGATCATCAGAGAGAAGGGATCCGAGAGGGAAGGTTTTTCTGATATTGAACCATACTTTTTCATTGCAACCATTGAAAAGAACATTGTACCGGCCTTCTCTTCAATGGTCATCTGCGAAATGAGATCCCCGACGCGGCTTTCAACAGCTTCCCTGGTATCCTCATAAACGTCAAGCTTCCCGTTTTTGTTGAGATCCCTGAAGGTTAAACCATCTTTAGTCAGAATCATTACTTCAGAACTCTGAAGTCGTGCTGACTCTCTGATGGTTTTTGCTGAGGATATGCTTATTGATATCCAGATAATTAAGAAAAGAAGGACAATAAGTCCCAGCAACGATCCCAGGAAATAAAGCAGGATCCTAACTATTTTCCTCATATTCAATGACTTAAAAATTAATTATAATTTATGGTTGTTATCCCGTTAATGGCCAGTTCATCCGTCTGAGTAATAGCTTCATGTTCAATAACTGAAAACGATATCTATTGCGGAAGTTAATAAATAATTCAACAGGTTTAAGTTTACGGATATTGTTGAGAACCGAAGGAACGCAGTTACAACTTTCGTAACCGGGAATCAAGATTATTAATTTGTAAGATTTAAATAAATTTTCTTTTTTAAGCGGGAGGATCAGTAAACTTATCGAAGGTCTTATTCATTATCAGTAATTGAGATAAAAGAATCCGTAATTTGTATACAACCAGCTCTGCTGTTTTATTCAACTTTGCACGGCAACTTTAAAGAAACTGATATGAGATCTGCTTTTATATTTTTTTTGGTCGCAATTTCTTTAGCAATTTCTGCCCAGGATTACTCCAGAACCGTTCAGGTTAGGTTTTTAACAGATCATTTAAAACTTGACGGGGTGCTTGATGATTCAGCCTGGGAACAGACAGAGAACGTCACCGGTTTCTGGCAGTACTTTCCAGCCGATTCGGTTTCAGCAGATCACCAGACAAGCCTGCGGATGTTTTATAATGAACATACCCTTTATGTCGGCATACGGGCTGAAAAGGCCCCGGGAAATTATGTGATATCAAGTCTGCGCCGCGATTTCAGGGGGACAGTCAGCGATAATATAACCCTGTGGTTCGACACCTTCAGTGATGGTACAAATGCCTTTATGTTCGGAATGACACCCAATGGCGTACTGAGGGATGTTCTTGTCTCTGGTGGAGGAACCGCTCTTAATACAACCTGGGATGTGAAGTGGCAGGTCGAGTCAAAAATGTATGATGATTACTTCGTTCTTGAGGTGGCAATACCCCTGAACTCGCTGAAATTCAGAGAGGGAGAAACCAAATGGCGTTTCAATTGCTACCGATGGAACGTGCAAAGCAGCGAACAGAGCGCGCTAGCCAGGGTTCCCCAGAACCAGCTTTTTTCAAGCATTGCCTTTGCTAATGATCTGGTATTTGAAAAACCCCTGGGAAAATCACGCACTCCGGTTTCCATTATCCCCTATGTGAATGGTCTCATACAGAAAGATTTCATAAGCGATAATTCAAGCAAAAACCTGCATTACGGCGGAGATGCAAAAGTTGCCATTGGAGATGCCATGAACCTCGATATAACGGTGAATCCTGATTTCTCTAACGTGGAGGTTGACGATATTTTTACAAATCTTACACGCTTTGAGGTATTCCTTCCTGAAAAGAGGCAGTTTTTCATCGACAACAGCGACCTTTTCGGAAACTTCGGAAGCAGCCTTGATGCAATCCCCTTCTTCTCGCGCAGAATAGGCCTGGCAAGGGATACAACAGGCAGCCTGATTGAAAACAGCATAATAGGAGGTGTGAGGTTAAGCGGAAAACTCAGCCAGAACTGGCGGCTTGGATTACTTAATATCCAGACTGCAGAAAATTCAGGTAATAAGATCCCTTCAAACAATAATTTAATGCTGGCACTGCAGAGACAATTGTTCTCCAGATCCAACATCGGCTTTTTCATGCTTAACCGCCAGACCTTCGGGGATTATGATTTTCTCAACCCGGAGGATGAATATAACCGTGTTCTCGGAATGGATTTCAACCTGGCCTCAACAGATAATACCTGGACCGGCAAACTCTACCTTCACAAGTCATTGCAGCCGGGTGATCAGAAGGGAAATTTATCTTCCCAGGCGACAGTAAGCTATAACACAAGAAAATATAATCTGACAACAGATTTTGTATACATCGACCGTGAATTCAGATCAGATCTCGGGTTCGTCCCCCGCAGGGACGTTTTCAAGCAGGGTAACTCCATCAGACGTTACTTTTACCCCGAAAACAGCAGTATAAACAGGCATAGCTTTAGGTTTTTATCGATTCTTTATTTCCGTCCCACGATGGATTACAAAAGGACAGATCACGATCTCATCCTTTCGTGGATGCCTGAGTTCAAGGATCTTTCAACTCTCGATATCCAGTTATCCAATAACTACATCTTTCTGGCTGCACCATTTGATCCGACCAGGACAAAAGGAGGTTTACCATTGCCGGGAGAAAAGGGTTACAATTTCAATCAGATCAGTGCTGAATACATGTCCAGCAATGCCGGATTGCTATCCTTTACAGCCCGGGCAGAAACCGGACAGTTTTACACTGGTCACAACTTTTCTGCAAGGACAGCCATCTCATTCAGGATACAACCCTGGGTATTATTCAGTCTCGGCCTTAATTACGACGCAATAAGGCTGCCCGATCCATATCCCGATGCAAACCTATGGCTTGTAACCCCGAAAGTTGACGTTACATTCAGCAAGTCGGTTTTCTGGTCGACACTGGTTCAATACAGTAACCAGCGCGACAACCTCGGAATAAATTCACGGCTGCAGTGGAGATTTGCTCCCCTGTCGGATCTTTACCTTGTCTATAATGACAATTATTTCACAAGCGACTTCGGTCCGAAGTTCAGATCGATAAACCTGAAGGTTACTTACTGGCTGAATATTTAATTAACTCAGGTTGATGGTTGCCAGGAGTTTCGGTTTATCGCTTATTGTTTATCGTTTATCGTGAGATGAAGGTTGGTTGCTGGTTTCTTGTTGCTGGATTTTCAAATTTTCTGATCTCTGATTTCTGGTTTTTCTGACTTACTGCCAACTGCAATCTGCCAACTGCCAACTTGTTTTTGCCGGTTGCCCTTAAAGCCTTATCGCTTTCACGCCTCCTTGACGCCTTTACGCCTTTACGCCTTTATGCCTTTAGTTCAGCGACCTGTATTCATTTGGTGTCTGCCCGGTTTCATTCTTGAACATCCGGCTGAAGTGTTGAGGACTTTTAAATCCTAATTCGTATGCAATTTCGCTAATGGTTTTACTCCTGTCAAATATCTTCTCCCTGGCAAGCGAAAGGACCTTTAACTGTATATTTTCCTGGGCGGATTTGCCTGTTTCCTTCTTCAGCAGGTCACCAAAATAATTGGCTGACAGATGGAGTTTGTCAGCACAATACTTAACTGTCGGCAAGCCGAGTGTGTGAACAAGTTCGGACTGGAAATAATGGTCGAGCAACTTTTCGAATCTTGAAAGAATATCCTTGTTTACAAGACTTCGTGTTATGAACTGCCGGTCGTAGTACCTCATACAATAGTTGAGAAGCAACTCGATATTGTTTGCTATCAGTATTTTACTGTGTTTGTCAATCGACTGCCTTAACTCATGATCGATGTTATGAAGGCAGTCCATTACAACCTGCCTTTCCCTGTCTGATAAATGCAGGGCTTCATTGGCCTCATAAGAGAAGTAAGTATACTTTTTAATATTTTGCCCCAGCGAAGTTCCACGGATCAGATCGGGATGAAAAAGAAGCCCCCAGCCTTTTGGGGGGGCACTCCCCGGTTTGTTCCCTATCCCGACTATCTGTCCGGGGGCAATGAACACAAGTGTTCCTTCCTGGTAATCGTAATAATTACACCCGTATTTCAAATCGCCGCAATTCGCCTCTTTCAGGAAGACACAATAAAACCCATAGTGTGCCCTTGCCTCCGGAATGAGTTTCATTTTTGAAAAGTCAAATACGCTGACCAGAGGATGAAATGTTTCAATCCCCCTCATTGCATTGAACTGGGAAATATTATCCAGTTTGATTATTTCGTCCATAACTCTGAATGTGAAATTTTCTCAAATGTAAAGCATATTTATTTTCAATGTAAACACTGAAATGCATAATCAGTAATCCGGATACAAAAAACAGTAATCCATATAAGTCAACCCCTGAAATTAGTCTCAACTTTGTAACGTAAATTATATATTTCATGGAGGTTAAACTATATAAATCTAAATTTATGAGTACAACAAAAATTACGACTCCGGGATTTTACCAGTTTCTTTTATCTGTAATAGTAACTGCTCTTTTCTCGTCATGTTCAACCAGTAATGAAAGCACTGACAAAGGGCCTTTGCTCATTCAGGAACAGGGAAGCTTTGCCGTTGGAGGAACAGTTGTGACCAATCCCGGCACATTCGATCCGTACAACCAGACACCGGAAGGTCAAACCTTCCACGGAGATCATGCCTATATTTTCTACCAGATTCCGGTCAGTGCCCGGAAATATCCCCTGGTTATGTGGCACGGGATAGGTCAGTTTACAAAAACATGGGAAACCACACCCGACGGGAGGGAAGGCTATCAAACTATTTTCCTGCGCCGGGGATTCGGTGTCTATCTGATCGACCAGCCAAGAAGGGGTAATGCAGGCCGCAGTACAGCTGCTGCAAGCATTGAACCCACACCTGATGAACAGGGATGGTTTGGCACTTTTCGTGTAGGTATCTGGCCCGACTACTTTGAAGGTGTTCAGTTTGCCCGGGATACTGAGACACTCAACCAGTATTTCAGGCAGATGGTGCCCAACATAGGGCCTATTGATTATGATGTCAATGTAAACGCTATATCGGCCCTTTTCGATAAAACAGGCCCAGCTATTCTTGTAACACATTCCCATTCAGGAGGCATGGGCTGGCTTACAGCAATAAAGAATCAGAATATAAAAGCCATCGTTTCCTACGAACCGGGAAGCGGCTTTGTGTTTCCCGAGGGAGAAGTACCCGAACCTATCCCGATGGCAGGAGGAATTCTCCCCGCAACCGGAGTGCCATTATCTGACTTTTTGAAGCTTACGGAAATACCAATCATTATTTACTATGGTGATTTTATTCCCGAGTCACCCATGGATAATCCGGGCCAGGATGGCTGGCGGGCCCGGCTTGAAATGGCAAGATTGTGGAGGGATGCAGTAAACCGCCATGGCGGTGATGTTACAGTGGTTCATCTGCCAGAAATCGGAATTAAAGGCAATACCCACTTCCCGTTTTCCGATCTGAACAATATTGAAATAGCCGACTTAATGTCGGAATGGCTTAAGGAAAAAGGACTGGATTAATTAGAAAATCAAATCTCCGAAATTTGTAATTTATTAATATTTAAATAATTATCATGATGAGAACAGCAATAATCAGTTTAGCGATCCTCGTGTTCAGCTCATGCAGCGCTCAGAAACCAGCGGTCAATTCCACCCCGGATGAGCCTGTTATCCAAACCGCCTCAGGGATGGTGCGCGGTGTCAAGGAAGGCGATGTGGACGTCTTCAAAGGGATTCCGTTTGCCGCCCCTCCTGTGGGTGAATTTCGCTGGAGACCTCCCCAGCCAGTTACTCCATGGGAAGGAGTGCGCGATGCAAAAGAGTTTGGCCCTACTTGTGCCCAGGGAGGCTGGGGTGCGGCTCCGGGAACAATTGCGGAAGGTTCCTCTGAAGATTGCCTTTATCTAAATGTCTGGAAGCCTTCAGGAGCCAGACAGGGAGCAAAACTACCTGTTATGGTCTGGATTCACGGCGGGGCATTTGTCGGAGGATCGGGCAATACTTCCGGTAATGGCTTCGCCAGCAAAGGGGTCATCCTTGTAAGTATTAATTACCGTCTTGGCCGCCTGGGTCATTTTGCCTTTCCGGCATTGTCAGCCGAACATCCTGAGGAACCAAAGGGCAGCTATGCATTCATGGATCAGATTGCTGCTTTGAAGTGGGTACAGCAGAACATCACGGCATTCGGAGGCGATCCCAAAAATGTAACAATTTTCGGTTTCTCAGCAGGAGGCGTTTCAATACATTCCCTCATGACAATACCATCAGCCCGCGGACTGTTCCAAAAGGCAATCGGTCATTCCAGCGGTGGAAGGGATGGTGTTCTGACAGGCAGACCGATCAGCA
Organism: Bacteroidales bacterium; assembly: GCA_040772125.1. GTDB lineage: Bacteria > Bacteroidota > Bacteroidia > Bacteroidales > VadinHA17 > LD21. The sequence goes on along the minus strand of JAXGYS010000003.1, from coordinate 2,807,245 downwards.
AGGAAAATGCATCGCAATACTACCCTGTTTCAGCAGAAACGACAGGAATTAATTTTGCCCGTAAACATGGGATTGAAGGAACAGATGCAGCTGCTCTTGCTAAACTGCGTGCAATGAAAGTTGAAGAAATTGTTGATGGCGGTCAGGAAAATGACGGCCAGGGTGGACCCCGTATTTACTCTGGACCAATTCTGGACGGGAAACTTGTAGTTGAAAATTCCACGGCTGCATATAATGCAGGCAGACATGCAAGAGTCCCCCTTATGATCGGGTGTAATAGCGCTGAAATAGGCGGAGCCTTTGTGAATGCAAGCAGTACCAAGGAAGAACTGTTTTCAATGTTCGGCGAACTGAAAGAAGAGGCAAGAGCGGCCTATGACCCTGATGGCACAAAGGATTTTGCAGAGGTTCAGACAAGATTCAACACAGACAAGGTCTGGGGTGAACCTGCCCGCTTTGCAGCTCAATCGGTAGCTGCAAAAGGCGATCCGGCTTACATTTTTCTTTTCTCTTATGTACCCGCTGCAATGAAAGAAAGAATGCGTTTTGGTCCGGGTCACGGAACAGATATTTCTTTTGTATTCGATAATCTCAGAGTACCGGAAGGAGGAACTGCAGATCCCTCAGACAAAGAGGTGGCAAGGATTATGAATGGTTACTGGGTGAATTTTGCCAAAACCGGCAACCCGAATGGTGAGGGCCTTCCGCAGTGGCCGCTGTTCAATCCGAAAACAAACCAGATACTCGATGTGCAGCCCGATGGCAAAGCGGTTGCAAAACCAGATCCAAGGAAGGCAAGACTCGACGTGATTGAAAAGGCAGTGAATGCAGGGGATAAGATACAACCAAACGGAATTTAACCTGTGCCATGCAGAAATAAAAAATCCCCTGGTAAATAGATACAATAACAAAAAAGATAATGTCGTACAATAGATTACATAATGTCTGCATTAAAGTTTTTATCCTGATCCTGTCACTTGGTTTATCTCATATTGTCACAGCCCAGGAAAATTACGGCACAGTTGCCAGATTAAATCATTTTGGCGGCGCTGTAACAATTCAAAGCAAAGGTATCTCAACAATCCCAAACCTGACATTAGGGAAACCTGCAGCTGTCTTTGATATGAAAGTCGGGAGAAAACTGACTTTCGAACCACAATTTCGGTTTGCTCTTGATGGCAAACCATGGGCAATGGTTTTCTGGGGGAAATACGTCGCTCAGATCAGTGACAGATTCAGGTTGGTTTCCTCTGCAAACTATTCCCTTTCATACAAGGAATTGACATTTTATACATCTGAAGGTACTTCACAGGAAATCATAAGGACCACCAGATATCTCGCAGGAGGATTGGAACCTAATTATCAGGTCAACAAATATTTAGGCGTTGGGGTCTTTCTGTTTTATACCTATGGTGTAGAAAAATTCATAACACGGAACACCTATATGGTTTCGATACGTCCGGGAATTTCAAATATTCCTGTTGCTAAAAATACCACGGCAAGGATCACTCCTGAAGTATACTATCTGAATATGGATGATAAAGATGGAGTTTTTTAAAACGCCAGATTTTCTGTCAGCAACAAAAATTTCCCGGTTTCATTATCGGCGCTTGTAAATAAACCGCTGGAATCAGATATTCCTTCGGAATACGATCTGCTCTGGCATGTTGGTCTGAGTTGGTCATTTGGCAGGAATTATATAGAGGCACCTTGAATTAAAAGGGAATGCTGATTTTTTAACTATGAAAACTTCAAAATGTCCCGGTCAGTTTCTTTGTTGTAACCTGTTATTGCCGGTTGTAACTTTGATTCTTATAAGTTGCACAACGGATGACAGGTCAGGAAAAGACAATACTGACAGCAATATATCTCAGAATGAAGTATCCGGGGGAATGAATGACCATTTAACAACCGGAAATTTTGTCCGCGACATTGTTAATCACCCTGCATTCAAAGGATTTGGTGAGTTGTTGCTCCCCCGTGATGACAATTCAGGATACTTTAATACCAGGCTGACCGATATCGGCACTCTCATGCCTTATCACGGCCATGTGGTACCGGATGACGTTGTTAGTGCCCTTAACTTCATGATTGATGAAGTAAATGCCGGCAGAACTGTATTCTACAATTTCTATAATGATGAACAGATGAAGCAGGACCCGGGAAAGAGTAATACTGGTCTGTTTTTCTTCCGCGGCAAGCCAGGGGCGCCTTTTGCCATAGTTTGTCCGGGAGGAGGCTTTTCTTATGTAGGTTCCCTTCATGAAGGATTTCCCCTCGCACAACGAATAAGTGAACTGGGGTTCAATGCCTTTGTGATCCGGTATAGGATCGGAAGCGAACGCCTGGCTACAGAAGACCTTGCTGCAGCAATATCTTATGTAAGCCGGAATGCTGAAACCCTCAGTGTGGGGACAAACTCTTATTCAGCATGGGGAGGATCGGCCGGGGCAAGGATGGCAGGAAATATAGCATTAAGCGGTGTTGCGGCTTACGGAGGTGAAAATATTCCCAGACCGGCTTCGGTTGTCATTGCCTATACCGGACAATCGACATGGTCGAAGGATTTTTCTCCGGCTTTCATCACCGTTGCCGCCAACGACGGAATAGCGAATGTCAGAACGGTGGAAACACGTGTTGAGAATTTAAGAAATGCAGGAGTGGACGTTGAATACCGCAGGTATGAAACCGCAGGGCATGGATTCGGACTGGGAACTGGGACGGATGCAGAAGGATGGCTGGATCTGGCCGTTCAATTCTGGGAAAAATATATTGATCAATAATATAAAAAGAACAATCTGAAAAATTAAAAATATCAGGGAGGGAAATAAAAATGAAATTAAAATTTAAAATCTGTTTTTTGATGGTTATGTCTACCGCGATTAGCTTCATTACTTCGGCTCAAACAAGGCCCGCCAATCCTTTTGGACTGGTTTACAGGGATGCCGTTACAGAAAATGTGCCCGGCAGGGTGAATATCCATCCGGTAACCTATAAGCTGAATGGAATTGATATAGCTGCAAATATTTACACACCTGCCAATTACGATCCTTCGAAAGCATATCCGGCGGTGGTGGTTGCCCATCCCAATGGCGGGGTTAAGGAGCAGGTAGCAGGTTTATATGCACAGCTTCTGGCCGGATCAGGTTATATCACCATTGCAGCAGATGCTTCGTACCAGGGAGCAAGCGGCGGAATGCCGCGCAATGTTGATAAGCCCGCCTTTCGAATTGAGGATATTCGCGGGATGGCCGATTATATCACTCAATATGCCGGCGTAAATGCTGACCGTCTTGGTTTGCTGGGTATTTGCGGCGGCGGCGGTTATTCACTGGCAGCTGCCCAGACCGACAAGCGGTTTAAAGCCGTGGCTACACTCAGCATGTTTAATTCAGGCGTGGTCAGGCGAAACGGATTTATGAATTCCGGACTGGCCACCATCCAGGAAAGGTTAAAACAGGCTTCCGATGCCCGGGCACAGGAAGCCGCAGGGGGCAAAGTGCTTTATGCTGCTGATAGTCCGATGCCGACGGAAGAAGAAGAACTGGCTAAAATTCCGTATGACCTGTATCGCGAAGGATATATTTACTACGGAAACACCCACAAACACCCAAATTCAACGTTTCGCTATACCATGAGCAGTCTGCTCGATCTGATGGCATTTGACGCCTCAACCAACATGAACCTGATCAACCAGCCCCTGTTGATGATGGCAGGAAGCAAAGCCGATACCTATTACATGACCGATGCCTGTTTCAATAATGCCACCGGAACAAAGGAGAAGGAATTATTCCTTATTCCGGGTGCCACCCACATTCAGACCTATTATGTGCCGGAATATGTTGAACAGGCTTTTAACAAACTCAATGAGTTTTTTGGTAAATATCTTTAAATCTGCTGAAAATAACTTATTAAAATGAAAGAAGTAACTGTCAGGATCTTCATTGCATTGATAATGGCAACCAGCTGGTCTTCATTTAGTCTTTCTGCGCAAGACAAAGTTAATCCCAGCAAGGCTTTAACTGAAGCTCAAAAGAGTATTATTTCGATTGCTGCATTGACCGCTAAAGGCGAGCTGGAGGATTTAAAACCTGCACTGAATAAAGGGCTGGATGCCGGATTAACCATCAACGAAATCAAGGAAGTTATCGTTCACCTGTATGCCTATTGCGGATTCCCGCGAAGCATCCGGGGATTGCAGACCTTTATGGAAGTACTTGATGAACGCAAGGCCAGAGGAATAAATGATGAAACAGGGCCCGACGCTTCACCAATAAATGACGGACGCAGTAAGTATGAGCGGGGCAGGGAGAATCTGGAAAAGCTTACGGGAGTGCCTCAAACCGGTCCGCGAAGTGGTTATTCTGCTTTCGCTCCTTTTATAGAAGTATTTCTGAAAGAACATTTATTTGCTGATTTATTTGAACGGGATGTCCTTACCTATGCCGAGCGGGAACTTGTAACGATTTCAGTCATCAGCTCAATCGGAGGTGCAGAACCAATGCTTCGCAGTCATTTATCCATTTGTCTGAATGTTGGTTTAACCCCTGCTCAGTTGAATGAATTTGTGGATGTCATAAGATCTGGTCCGGGTAAAAAGGAAGCCGGCGCCGCTCAGGCAGTTTTAAACGAAGTTCTCGGAACCGGGCAACCTGCTGCGGTTTTTGAAAAAGGTGAAAAAACAGACAGCAAAAACTTTAGCGGTACGGTGTGGATTAATATGATGGGGGCAACCAGCTCAGCAATGAATGTCAGCTATGGCAATGTAACCTTCGAGCCCAAAGCAAGAACAAACTGGCACTCCCATCCTGGTGGTCAGTTACTGCTTATAACCGGGGGGAAAGGCTATTACCAGGCCCTGGGAGAACCTGCCCGGTTATTACGAAAAGGCGATAATGTGGAAATCCCGCCAAATGTTGTGCACTGGCATGGCGCAGCTCCTGACAGTGAATTTTCACATATTGCCGTAAGCCTTAATACAGACAAGGGAGGAGCAGTCTGGCTGAAACCTGTTACTGAGGAAGAATACGGCGGGATTAAATAGGATAACACAGGATATGCAAAAGGTAATACTGAATAACGGAACAGAGATGCCCATATTAGGCTTTGGTGTTTTCCAGATACCGGATCAGGGGGAATGTGAAAAAAGTGTCATTGAGGCTATTGAAACGGGTTACCGGTTAATCGATACGGCAGCTTCATATCTGAATGAAGCTGCCGTTGGAAATGCCATCAGAAAGAGCGGAGTGGCAAGGAAAGACTTATTTATTACAAGCAAACTCTGGGTTCAGGATAGTGGCTATGAAAACACAAAAAAGGCATTCGAGAAATCATTAAATAAACTACAGTCAGACTATTTGGATCTATACCTGATTCATCAGCCTTTCGGCGATGTTCACGGTTCATGGAGAGCGATGGAAGAACTATACAGGGATGGAAAGGTTAAAGCAATAGGCGTCAGCAACTTCCATCCCGATCGTGTAATGGATATTATAGCTTTTCATGAGGTTGTTCCTGCAGTGAACCAGATTGAAATTAATCCTTTCCATCAGCAGACTGAAGCTCAGAGATTCCTTGTAGAAAATAAGGTTCAGCCTGAATCATGGGGACCTTTTGCCGAAGGTAAAAATGATATATTCCATAATCCTTTGCTGGTTTCCCTGGCAGGCAAATATAAGAAGACAGTTGCCGGTATACTATTGAGATGGCTGATACAAAGAGGCGTTGTATCGATACCCAAATCAGTTAAAAAAGAAAGAATAAAAGAAAACTTCAATGTCTTTGATTTTGAAATTGATCCTGCAGATATGACTGCCATAAAATCGCTCGATACCAGGACCAGTGCCTTTTTTGATCACAGGGATCCTGAGATAGTAAAATGGATGGGCAGCAGAAAACTTGATATTTAAAGTAAAGCTTATACGGATGAAAAAAATCATTATTCAGCATTTCTTTCTCTTTTTTACTGTGACCTGCGGTTTCTCTCAAACCAATCCGGTTATCCATATTTTTCCCCAGGGTACCATATTGCATGGTAACATACCGTACAACAACGATACCCTGTCAAAACATTTGCTCGATATTTATCTGCCTGCGAATGCAAATGGTAAGCTGCCGCTGGTAATATTCATTCACGGAGGCGGCTGGCTTAGTAACGATAAATATGCCGATATGGGATACATGAAAAAAACTGTTGCTGAAATAATAAACAACGGCTTTGCCCTTGCTTCCATTGACTACCGTTTCAGCACACAGACAGTTTTCCCGGCTCAGATGCTTGATTGCAACCGGGCCATATCATTTTTGTATGACAATGCCGGAAAGTATGGTTTTGACGTTAACCGTATTGCTGTTATGGGTTTTTCTGCAGGCGGGCATCTTGCTTCAATGGTGGGTTTGTCGAAGAATAATAATATCGATTCATTTTTTATGCCGGGTACAACCAGGTCGTTTTCGTTCAGAGCGGTTGTGGATTTTTACGGCCCGGCTGAATTAATAATGTTTCCCGGAGCCGGAGATGCAAAATCACCGGAAGCATTGCTGATTGGTGCTGCCCCGCTCGACCGTCCCGATCTGGCCAGAACAGCCAGCCCTGTTACTTATGTTGACAAAGATGATCCTCCTTTCCTAATAATTCACGGAGAGAAGGATAATCTCGTTTCCCCTGATCAGTCACGGCTGCTGAGTTCATGGCTTACACTGGCAGGTGTTCCGAATGAACTTATTATGGTAATGGATGCACCACACTTCGGAGCAATGTTTGATGCTGATGAAATAAGAAAGAAGGTGATTGATTTTTTGAAACTGAATCTGAAATAAAACAACTTATAACTTAACATTCGTTATTATGCTCTGTTTTTTCTTTTTCCTGAAATATAATACTGCCTGTAAATCAGTATTTAATAATTTTATCTCAGTGGTTTAATATAGAGAAGTTTTATATGAAGATAAAAAATGATTAACAAAAAAACTATTATGAAAGCATTATTTACAGGCTTGTTCTTAATCATCCTGGGTTCGCAATTAACCTTTGCACAGAAACCTGCCGCCCAGACCTTCACAAAGGAAGAGCAGGAAATAGTCACACTCTCCAGGGACAAATGGCAATGGATGGCAGACAAGAATGTGGAGCCGTTGAATGACCTCTTTCATGAAAAAGCCATGTTCGTACACATGGGAGGATCATGGGGCAAAACCCGTGAAATTGACGTTATCAAAAGTGGCGGTATATGGTATAAAAAAGCCGACGTTCATGAAATAATCGTGAATTTTGTTGATAAAACCACTGCGATCCTGCTGAACAGGATAACACTCACAGCAGAGGTTGGCGGTAATGAGGTTATAAGCCACTTCATGGTTACGGAAGTATATGTCAGGCCTGAAGGCAGTTGGAAACTTGGATCACTGACATTTAGCAGACTTAGTGCACCTCCTCCACAGCAATAAGGTGGTGAGGAAATTTACAGGAGAAAATGGGCAGAAATTGATTCGCTTTAATTCGCTGTTTTTTCGTTTTAATATATTTCATGACAAACCATCACATGATCTAATTACCTTTATTAATTAAATAAAAACTATGAGAAGAATTAATCTACTTTACACTGCGGTTGTTTTCTTAGTATGCAGCTCCCAGATCAATGCACAGGATTGGCCCCGGTTCCTTGGACCAAACGGGAACAGCACTTCACCCCAGAAGGGCCTGCTTCGTTCATGGCCTGATGGAGGCCCTTCTGTTCTGTGGACAACAAATGTCGGTCCCGGTTACGGCGGCCCTGTAATCCAGGCAGGAAAAGTATACCTGCTCGACAGGGACGATAACACGGGCGATATTATGAGGTGTTTTGATTTTAATACCGGAAAGGAATTATGGAAATACAGTTATAACGCACCGGGATCAGTTTCATATCCGGGGTCTAGAAGCGTTCCGACAATCGATGGCAACAGGATCTATTCCTGCGGCCCTTACGGTGACCTGTACTGCATCGACATCAACACCCATAAACCTCTATGGAACAAAAACATAATGAAGGATTTCGGCGGAACCAAACCTCCTGTTTGGGCTATATCCCAATGCCCGCTTGTTTACGGTGACCTGCTTATCGTGTCTTACTCAAAGGATCCAAATTCCGGACTGGTTGCCTATAATAAACTGACCGGAGCCATCGTATGGAAGACTGAAGCCATCGGCAATGAAACTTATGCCAGCCCTTCTATTGCGAAGATTTCAGGAGAGGATCATCTCGTGATGGTATTTTCATCCACTAATACCTTTATGCACAAGGAAGTCCCCGTAACCAAGGGAAAGATACTCGGCATTAAACCACAGACAGGTCAGATCCTCTGGGAATACAATAACTGGGAGAATATGATTCAGACAGGACCAGTTTTTGATGCAGGTGAAAACAGAATTCTTGCAGTGGGAGGATATGAACTGGGAACGGCAATGATAAAAGTCGGGAAAAAGGCAGATGGCAGCTATACTGTAACAGAACTTTTCAGACATAATGATTTCGGCGATCATACAAAATCTCCAATATTGCACAACGGTTATTTCTATGCCCAGTTCTCTACAAACAGCAAACGCGATGGTCTGGCCTGTATGGACATGAATGGAAAGGTTATGTGGAAAACGATGCGTAACCCGCTTTTTGATAAAGGCAGCATGATACTGGCCGACGGTCTGATACTGGCTACAGATGGCAATAAAAGCCTGTATCTTATACAGCCTGATCCTTCAGGATTCAAGCCGCTGGCTTCAGCCGAGATGCTTGAAATGGGCCAGAACTGGGCCCCGATAGCTCTTGTCGATGGGAAATTATTAATCCGGGATCAAAAACAGCTGAAATGTGTTAAGGTTACCAAATAAATAAAATCCCAGTTATCATGAAAAACAGAAAATTAAATACAACGCTGATTCTTCTGTTAGTCAGCACATTTATTATTCAGGCGCAGGACTGGCCTCAGTTCCTTGGACCAAACAGAAACAGTACCTCCGCTGAGAAAGGTATTCTGCGGTCTTGGCCTGCCGGCGGTCCTGAAGTTCTCTGGACTGTAAACGTTGGTCCGGGCTATGGCGGACCGGTAATCAAGGACGGCAAAGTTTATCTTCTTGACAGAGATGACAAGACAGGTGACATTATGAGGTGTTTTAACCTGGCCGACGGCAAGGAACTTTGGAAATACAGCTATAATGCTCCCGGTTCTGTTATGTTCCCGGGATCGCGCAGCGTTCCTGCAGTGGACGGCAAATATGTATATTCCTGCGGCCACAACGGCGATCTGTATTGCATAGATATCAATACTCATAAACCTGTCTGGAACAAGAACATCTGGACTGATTTCGGTGGAGCAAAACTTCCTATCTGGGCAATCACCCAAAATCCTCTTATATACGGTAATCTGGTGATTGTTTCAGCCCAGGCGCCTGAAGCCGGGGTGGTTGCATACGATAAGCTTACCGGTAAAATGGTATGGAAAACACCATACCTCGGAAATGAATCCTATGCCAGTCCCTCTGTTGTGAAAATTGACGGAAAAGATCATATTGCTATAGTTGTTTCTTCAACCAATCCTGTCGGAAACCGTGGTCTGCCCCAGACACCTGGCAGGGTTGTCGGGATGGAGCCGTCGTCAGGAAAGATCCTTTGGGAATACAACGACTGGTTATGCCATATCTCGGTACCAAGCGCATTTGATGCCGGCGAAAACAGGGTGCTTGTTGTTGGCGGATACGAACATGGAACAGTAATGCTGAAAGTAACTAAAAATGCAGATGGCAGCTATGGTGTAAAAGAGCTTTTCAAGCATAATGAGTTTGGTGATCATACCAAACCGCCAATCATGCATAATGGATATTTCTATGCCCAGTTCACAACCAACAGCCGCCGCGATGGCCTTGTCTGTATGAATATGGATGGAAAGATCATGTGGAAAACCACGAGAGATCCGCTCTTCGATAAGGGCAGCATGATACTGGTCGACGGTGTGATCCTTGCCACTGACGGAAGGAGATCGTTGTACGTCATTGAACCATCACCTGAGGGTTTCAAGCCTCTTGCATCTGCCGAGGTGTTTGCAGAAGGAGAAGCATCAGCAAATGATCCGATGTCCTCAAGGATCGGAGGAACAACCCAGAACTGGGCTGCGATTGCACTTTCAAACGGCAGGCTGCTTATCAGGGATCAGAAAAGGCTGATGTGTGTCAAAGTTGTAAAATGATTCCCGTAATGGTATCTGTTCCCATCGTTACATCGATGCCCTTAAGGCTTATAATATTAAGACACGGTAAACGCTGATCTTTAAACGGTATCGTACTATAATAGCAAACCGGTGAGTTAATGGCTGTGATGACTACCCTGAATTCCTGCCATTCTCACTGGTTTTCTTTTTTTGCACTGGTTAATGGGAGGGGTTACACACCTTACTCAGTTTTCCGACTACTATGCATTCTGATTTGTTGTATTCATTATCTCCCAGAAATATTTACTTTTGCATTAATCTAAAAACCTGTCATATGCGAAAGTTCACCCTGGTTCTTCTGGCTTTTGTCGCAAGCTTTTCCTTTATATCCCTTCAGGCTGATGCCCAGGGAAAAAAATCAAGGAACATCATACTGTTCATCGGCGACGGTATGGGTGTCACTCAGTGGTACTCGGGTATCGCTGTAAAAAAGGGGCAGATGAATATCGAGAAGTTCAGCATTACAGGATTCAGCAAAACCTATTCCTCCTCTCATTTCAGCGCCGACGGTGCCTCAGCAGGAACTGCTATGGCATCAGGTGTAAAGACTTACAACGGAGCAGTGGGACTCGGCAATGATACCCTTCCTGTCAAAACAGTCCTTGAATATGCAAAGGAGAAAGGAATAGCAACAGGTATCGTAACGGCAAATACTCTTATGGAAGGAAGCATTGCCCCCTTTGTTGCTCATGAAAAATCGAGAATGCTTACAGAGAATATTGCTGCAGCCTACGTTGAAAATGAGATCGATGTGTTCATCGGAGGAGGATCGAAATTCTTTACAGAGAGGAAGGACAAAAGAAACCTGGTCGATGAACTTAAGCAAAAAGGATATCATGTTGTCTTTTCAATCGACGAAATCCGGAATGTCCGGCAAGGAAAACTGGCCGGATTCACCTCACCTGAAAGTAATCCTTCCCTGAGTGAAGGACGGGGAACTATGTTTCCCGATGCAGTCGGGACGGCAATAAACATACTTTCAAAAAGCAAAAAGGGTTTTGTACTGATCGTCGAAAACTCTTTTCCTGACAGAGCCTCGCACCTTGAAAACGGGGAACTGGTCGCACTCGAAACAATCGATCTCGACAATGCCATCGGAAAGGCATACGACTTTGCAGTGAATGACAGGAATACGGTCGTAATAGTTACAGCCGGTCAGGAGGCATCCGGAATGTCAATTGCCGAAGGCAGCATAACAGACAGAACGATAAAACCCAAATGGGCAGAGCCGGGAATGATCCACACGGGTGTCATGGTGCCTGTCTTTGCCTTTGGTCCTGGTTCTGATGTCTTCAGCGGGATACAGGAAAACACCGACATCTTTCATAAGATGATGGCACTGATGCGACTGAAGACAAAATGATACCAGGAAAATTGTTTTCCGATTGCGGATCGTTTACCGGTAAAAATCTTTCGCGAATAGAAAACTTCCGGAACAGTCTTCATCTAATCTTAATTCTTACAATTATGTGAGGTTATTATTATCACCCTGATATTCCATAAAACAAAAAGGATTTAACGGATTTGATTATTACCTTTGGTACAGGTTTTCACTGATTGTCATGAAAAATTACTGTTATGAAAAAAGCATTAAACCTCCGACACACTATTTTCCTGTTACTCTTCACAACTGTTTTGATCTCGTGTAATCAAAAAAAGCAGCTTGGCATTGCCACATATTCCGTCAAAGGGATTGAATCTGATATTGAAGGATCGTTCAAATCGCTTGCTGACAACGGATATGTGGTTATGGAGATCTCCAACTACAACCCGTCCGAAGGAAAGGTTGCTGGCTACAGCCCGGCAGATTATGCGGCACTGGCTGAGAAATATGGTCTCGATATTATTTCGAGCCATACAAGTACAGCACTAAATGTAAACGATCCTGAAGGTACCCTGGCAGCCTGGGGAAAGATCTTTGACGACCATAAGGCAATGGGATGCAAATATGTTGTTCTCCCGATGAATTTCTGGTCAAACAATGCAGAAGGCCTCAAGGCTGAATGTGAACTGATGAACAGGATAGGAGAGGAGGCCAGTAAGAGAGGCCTTAAATTCGGTTACCACAACCATAGCATGGAATTTGTCAATGTTCCCGGAACTGACCGGAAGTATGAAGATTTCCTTATTGAGAATACCGATCCTGAAAAGGTGTTTTTCGAGCTTGATGTATTCTGGACCATGTTTGGAAAACAGGATCCGGTTGAATACCTGAAAAAATATCCCGACCGTATCAAGGTTCTTCATATCAAGGATGATTATGTGATAGGGGAGAGCGGCAATATTGATTTCGGGCCGATTTTTAAACAGTTTTACAGTAATGGTCACAAGGACTGGTTTGTTGAGATGGAAGAGAAGATGACCCCTGAATCGAGGGCCATGACAGAAGGTATGATGCAGATGTTCACTGACATAATGCTGAAAGGAGGCCCCAATCCATTTGCTCCACAGCCTGCGGCCGGTCAGCCGGGTGACTCTCTGCAGCTGGAAGGCAATGAGCAGGATGCTCCTCCTCCCATTCCTGGTTTCGAACCCCAGACTCCTGAAGTGATTGCGATGAAGCTTAAAGAATCGCTCGAAGGAATCAGCAAGAGTGCAGAATTTCTGAGGAATGCTGATTTCGTAAAATGATCCCTTCGGATTCTGGAATTTTCAGGGATAGTTATACCCTTGAAAGACATCACAGGATAAAGGTATGTGTATACTTCACCATCACTGTTCTTCCAAAGAAGGATGGTAAAGCAGGCACTGAATTAAGACGGTTGACTCCCCTGAAATCGTTGTAAACTATATAGAAATCATTACCCTCCCGCGGGTTGTACCTGATCCTGAAATTCGTTATAAGCTCATCCTCGGTACTGACATACTGTACCAGGGCTGAAGCCGACAGTCTGGTGCTGAGCATATATAATGCCTTTACATTTACCGAATGGATATTGAGTGAATTTTCACCTGACCTTTCAGGGAATCGCAAAGCGTTGAATTCATAGGCTGTTTCCATTCTGAAACTCGATGAAAGGTTAAAGTTGGCCTCGATCTCTGTTCCTTTACGGGTCCCGTCATAAAACTGCCCTGCATCAAAATCAATTCCCATGGAAATTTTCCTGTTTTCAGGGGTATTGAATCTTGTTCTGACTCCAAAGAATGAATATAATCCGGGGGAGATTTCTATGTTATCAGAAATTCTGAAAGGGAACAAGACCCCTTCTTCCTGGTATTCGGCATAAGCTCCTGCCCTGATGCCTTTCTTTGTACTGAATTCAACTTCAGGAGCGATAATCATCGACTCGAGCCCGCCGTCTTCAAGCCTGCTGAATCGTTCAATCCTCATTCCGACTGCATAATCGAACAGTTTTGAGGCTTCCCCCGGAAACCAGCCGTACCTCAGATTAGTGTTGAAACCCTGGACGGCTTCCATCCTGACAAACCCGATTCCCGGGTTGAATTCCTGCCCGGAATAGATGTATTTCAGATCATATGAAAATCCTTTCTCCGAACGTCTTTGCCAGTTTGCAAGGAAAAAAGACGGATCGAGTGACCCCAGAGTGTTATCAAGCTGGCTATCATATGTCTGCGACCATTTTACATTCAGGTAATCATCTCCGAACAACCTGAAGATACCGTCAAGTCCATATGCAAGGTTGTTCTCCCAGTTCATTCCGATCCGGGAAGTAAAAATTCCCCCAACATAGCTGTTGTCGTTTATCACCTGCCTCCTCATCCTGAGCACTCCGAAATTTTCTCCGGGTGTTGACTCATGCTCGGCGGTCTGCATGTCCATCAGACCCACATCCCATTTGCCGACCCTTCCTGTAAGCCTGGCGCCACCCAGAAGCCTTATCTGCTCTCGCCCGGCAATGCCGATATTCCTGCTGTAGAAAAGGTTATCGGACCGACCCCCAAGTGAGAAATCGAAAATACTGGACCTTTCCTGGAAGAACATCCGCTTCTCAGGGAAAAAGAGCGAGTATCTGGTCAGATTCACCTGCTGGTCATCTGCTTCCACCTGCGCAAAATCGGTGTTTGCAGTAAGATCGAGGGTCAGATTGCTGTTGATGTTGTACTTTACATCCAGTCCTGCATTCCACGAATAATCAGGATAAGGGTCATTCTTAACATATTCTGTTTCACTTTCATTCATGATCCAATCCTGAGACATTCCACCGATCAGATAAGGTGAAATGTAAACAGGTTTTGTGGGCCGCAGTCCCGTGAAAGTTATTCCGGCTGCCAGTGAAGGCTTGTTGGTCGACATGAATCCGTATTTCGGATCAATGGCAGGATAGGTGTCAGTTTCATTGTTGGCACTAATGGTCCTGACGATAATCAGGCCCATTGTGACAGCATCACCTGCAGGTTTGAACTTCAGGCTTGAGAAGGGAATCCTCATTTCAACATACCATCCCTTGTCATCAACCGTGGTCTTGACATCCCAGAACGTATTCCAGCTAAGGTTCATGGCTGAACCAGGTCCCGGTCCCCCTGCCATCTGAGCATCACCAGAAATTGTATAATCAGTCCTGAGTCCATAAGGATTTGTATAGAATGCCAGAGCGGTTTCATTATCTTTATAGGTGTCGAGTAAAATTCCTAAACCATCATATTCCTCCAGCTCTTCATCCCTTTTCCTGGTTGGCGAGAATATCCTTGAAGCGTCCCTCATGTATAACTTTGCTCCTATCCAGAGGAATTCATCGTCATAGCCGATCCTGATGTCACTGATTTCTGAGGGCTGCAATCCAAAAGTCGGCCTGTGCATAGTCAGTTCAAATTTGCTGAGTTTATCCCAGAGTGGCTCATCGGGAATGCCGTCAAACGTCACATGGTCGCTCAATCGTGTAACCGGTACGGCATCCTGTGCTTTCAAACTGTTGCACAAAACCAGAAGGAGTATTGGAAACAGTGTCAGAGTTCTCTTCATATATCTGGTAAATTAAAATTTTGTATTTATTCTGTAAATATTGGAACTTTAATTTTTTCCCTGCCCCGAAACAAATCGAAACGTTCAAAAACAAGTCTGAAGTGGCTTCCGGGCAGTTTGAATTTCATAAATATGCATAATATACTTAAGCTGCCTGATACCGACTGCTGACTGCCTTGTGATTGCTTGTACTGCCAACTGCCAACTGCCATCTGCCAACTGGTTGCTGGTTCCATGTTGCAGTCATGCAGTCTTGCAGTCTTGCAGTCATGCAGTCATGCAGTCGCTACCTCCCTTCTCCTTTTCTCCCTTTCTCCCTCTCTCCCTTTCTCTTCTTCATGCATCCCGTCCCTGCTTACCAGAAAACCAGCTTTTGAATTCCGGGACCCTGGCTTTGCTGAGTACAACTTTTTCGGGTGTTTCGACTTTCAGGTTAAGCGAAAGCCTGCCGCTGAACCACAGATCGACATCCTTTACTGCCTCCCTTGAAATAATGAATTGCCTGTTGGCCCTGAAGAAGTGAGCCGGATCAAGCATTTCGCATATCTCATCCAAAGTGCTGTCAATCCTGTAGCTGTGGTTGTCGAAGGTTAAGGTCTTCACTATCCCCGTGTCAATGAAAAAACAAGCAAGGTCACTGACCCTTACCGGTATAAGCTTGTCGCCTTTGGCAGGTATCAGGAAGTGCGTCCTGTATTTTTGCTCCCTTCTGAAAAAATCCATGAGTCCGGTCAGGGTAGTCTGCATCGACCCACTATCTGAAAGAGCCTTCAGTTTTTTCAGAGCTGCCTGGATTTCTGATGCTTCGACAGGTTTAAGAAGATAATCCACACTGTTGACCTTAAATGCCCTTAGAGCGTACTCATCGTAGGCAGTGGTAAAAATTATCGGACAGCTTATGGTTATATGATTAAAAATCTCAAATGCAATGCCATCGGCAAGGTGTATATCCATGAATACTATATCAGGCTGTGCATTCCTGCCAAACCATTCGATGGTTTCGGCAATCGACTCAAGCGTGTCAACCACATCCATATTCCCGGCCTCAGAAAGTAGCTGTTTCAGGTGACGCGAGGCCAGGATCTCATCTTCAATGATCAGAACTTTCATCTTTACTGTTTGATAAGTGGTATTTCTACAGTGAAGGACTCATCGGTTTTTGAAATGATTATTTCTTTACCGATAAGGATTTCGAACTGTTTTGAGAGATTTGAAAGTCCCAGCCCGGTTCCGCTTTCTTCGGTGTATTTCTTTTGAATGTTGTTCCTGACAAAAAGACTTTCATTAATTGTTGTAACAATATCAATCCTGAGAGGTCTTCGCTTGCTTATCTCGTTGTGCTTGATCGCATTTTCGACAAGTGTCTGAATTGTCAGTGGTGGGAGCAAGTATAACAGAAGGCTTTCATCAATTTCATGGTTCACTGCAAGGTTAGTATCAAACCTCATCCTGATCAGATAGATGTATGAGTTCATGAATTCCATTTCCTCCTTCAGTGTAACAAGTTGTTTTTCATTGCTCTGCAGAGTATAGCGAAGGGCTTTTGACAAGGAATTTACATAGTTCTGTGCTTTATCCGGAGTATCCTGGATCAGGACTTTCAAAGCGGTCAGCGAATTGAAAAGGAAATGAGGGCTAAGCTGGTTTTTCAATGACTCATATTGCCGCTGAAGAGCCTCGCGCTTCAGTTCCTCGTATTCCAGTTTGATCCCCTGCTTCTGAAAAACAAGCCTTATGATAAGAACGCATCCGACAACCAGGGCTGAAACATAAAAGTTCATGAAGTCAAATTCATTTCTTCTCCCCCTGCCTGGTGGACGGGTATCGAAAATACTTGATATTGAATACAGACTGTGATTGAGAACATAGACCAGAAGAATTGTAAGAACGATTGCCAGCCCGATTCTTATTGCTGTAAGGGGATAGTGTTTATCAGTCGGCCTCAGGATGAAATAATTCATTATGAACATTACAAGGGCAACCAGGAAAGTAATTGAAGTTTCAATGAAGAACCTGGTAAAATCAGGTGTCAGGTCCCTGTGGTGCCGGCTTCCAGCGCCACCTCTTCCCCCGTCGTCAAAAAGCATTTCCATTATCATTGGAAAGCGGATTGTCAATGCTATTGCCAGTGAAACAAGGACAACAATAATAAAGTATTGCCGGAATGATTTTGTTTGCATATGCTTAGCCGGAATGACCTGAAATCGCCTGATTAATTTTAAGTAAAACATTTAACGATGCAAAGATACGAATTGATTATTCGCTTCCGGGATAATATAGGTCAAACAGCCTAACAGCGATCTGAATCTCTTTTTTCAGGTTTTGAATCGACATAGTGTCTCCTTCATCATAAGGAGATATTTGTCTGGCGTCTGGAATAAAAAATACAGTTCAGATGTCAGGGAAACAGTTTCATTCCGGATTTTTGACACTTCAATTGCTTTTCATGAAGTGAGCCCGGCAAAATAATACTTTTGAAATCAAAAAAAGATGAGAATACTTTATACATCAATTCTGGCAGTGTTACTTATTCTGGGTACATCAGCCGACAATCCGTCACCCCTGCAGTTATTTCAGTTCAGTTATGAGAATATCCTTGGAACATCTTTTGATCTTAAATTGACAGCACGATCTGAATATATAGCATCTGAAGCAGGTGAAGCTGCATTGAATGAGATAGGGAGGCTTTCGGATATTCTGAACACCTGTGATCCACAAAGTGAATTCAGCAGGTGGCAGAAGACACTTGAAGCAGAAGTGCCCGTTTCCCCTGAGCTGTTTGAGGTTATGACTATGTTTGAAGACTGGCAGGTTTGCACAGGTGGAGCTCTTAATCCGGCAGTGGGTGCCGCCACAGCCATCTGGAAAAAAGCCGATGAAACGGACACTTTCCCGACAGAAGCTGAATTAGCACAAGCAGTTGAAGTATTAAATAAAAGACACTGGATTCTCGATGAAGATAATATGACCGCACGGCATCTGACGACCGATCCTCTTATATTCAATACTTTTGTAAAGGGTTATATTATTGGCAGGGTATCTGATAGAATAATGGAAATTCCCGGTGTTTCTTCATCTCTGGTCAATATCGGAGGCGATATGGTGGTAAGAGGTGATATGAAGGAGAAAATAGGCATAGCCGATCCTGATCATCCATCTGATAACTACCATCCGGTTTCTGCCATTAAGATTTCGGACAAAGCAGTGGCAACAAGCGGCAATTACAGAAGAGGATTCAATGTGGGAGGGGAGTGGTATTCACATATCCTCGATGCCCGTACGGCGATACCTGCTAAAGAGGTAATAAGTGCAACGGTTGTATCTGATGACCCTGTCGAAGCCGGAGCAATGGCAACGGCATTCAATATTCTGTCGCCCGAAGAAAGCTGGATTCTTGCAAAACAAACAGAAGGTATAGACTTTCTTATAATTACAGAAGATGGCCGGCATTTCAAAAGTGATGGTTGGGATGAGCTTGCTGTCAATGATGAAAAAGAATCGTCACCTTCGGAAAAGTTGACGGATTTTGAGCTGAAGATTGAAATTGAACTGGCCCGTTTCGAAGGAAGGTCTCTTCGGCCATATGTTGCTGTCTGGGTTGAGGATGAAAATTCTGTACCGGTACGGACACTTGCACTCTGGTTCAATAATTACCGTTGGCTCCCGGATCTGAGAAGATGGTATGCAAAGCATTATGAGAAGTCTCAGCAGTTTGATTTTATGCAGTCGGTAACAAGTGCCACCCGTTCTGCAGGAAAATATAGTTTGTACTGGGATTTAACCGATGACAATAACAGAACGGTGAAGCCCGGAAAATACACAGTTCACATTGAAGCATCGCGTGAACGTGGGACTTATCAGCTTATGAGCAAGGAGATTGAACTCAACAACAAAGCTAAACGTCTTGACATAACAGGTGGTGTTGAGGTCACCTCTGCAGCCCTCGATTATTCAAAGGTGAACAGAAACAACGCTTCACTTTGAATTTATGGACAGGAAATCAATTAACCACTGGACCCGCTGGCTGCATCTTTACCTTTCAATGTTCAGCTTTACAGCACTTTTATTTTTTTCGGTAACCGGATTTACCCTTAATCATCCTTCATTGACAGATGGTGAGCAAAATTCAGAAAAGTTAAAAGGCAATATAGATCCGGAATGGATAAGCGGAACCGACACTTTATCTGTTAAGAAAAATCAGATAGTGAAGTACTTCAGGGACAACCACAGGATAAGGGCAGGCCTGACAGAATTCAGTATCAGTGACACCGAATGTTATCTTTCCTTCAACGGACCTGGGTATACCGCTTACAGCGTAATAGACAGATCGAATGGATCCTATGATCTGATGATTTCAAAAGCAGGTTTGATAGCAAAACTTAACGATTTGCATAAAGGACGGGTAAGCGGACTAAAATGGAGAGCAGTAATCGATGTTACAGCAGCTGTTATGACCGTCGTTTCCCTTACAGGTTTCATTATGATTTTCTTCATTACGAAAAGAAGGCCAAAGGGACTTTTGATAGCGATTCTCGGAACGGTAACCTTTGTATTGCTCTCCGTACTGTTTGTATAGCCTGCATGGAATGGTTAAAACCGCTTGCATGATAGCGGTTTTAACTAAAATCGTCTTGACTTCCTTAAAGTAATATTGTTACTTTATATTATTATTTCAGTCAGAAACCAAAACTCTAAGCAGTATGAAAACATTGACCGGACGATTATTGGCGACCAGCTTTTTCTTGTTTCTTGCAACCCTTGCCAGTCACTCGCAGGACTGGCCGCAATGGAGGGGAACAAACCGTGACGGAAAGGTGACCGGATTCACATCTCCGAAAACCTGGCCGGAGCAGCTTACACAAAAATGGAAGGTGACGGTGGGCCTTGGAGATGCAACTCCGGCTCTGGTGAAGGACAGGATCTATGTTTACTCAAAGGTTGGTGAAAATGAAGTTCTGTCGTGCATCGATGTGGCGACCGGTAAGCAGATATGGCAGTCACCAGGTTATCCGGCCCCTGTAGTCGCAGGACCGGCATCATCGCATCCGGGACCCCGGAGCTCAGTTGCCGTTGCCGAAGGCAAGACAGTTGCAGTGGGAGTTGCGGGCGACATTGCCTGCTTTGATGCCGGCACGGGTAAATTGCTGTGGAGAAATGAAGACTTCAAGGGCCAGGTCCCTCAGTTTTTCACCGGAATGTCTCCACTGATAAGTTCAGGAGTATGCTATGCCCACCTGGGAGGTCCGAAAAGCGGATCTTTCGTTGCCTTTGATCTTGCATCAGGTTCCATTAAGTGGAAAGCCGATGTTGAAGCACCTCCTTATGGTTCTCCCGTCCTGATGACGATCGATGGCACAAAGCAGGTGGTTTTTCAGGGACAGACAAAACTTACAAGCCTCAATGCGGCCGACGGCAAACAGGTCTGGGAACTTGAAACCCCAGTCGGAACCGGAAGGGTTAATAATGCAGCTTCTCCGGTTGTGGAAGGGAACAGGATCTATTATACAGGCCTTAACAACGGTGTCAACGCCGCGGAAATAAAGAAGGCAGGGAACAGTTATTCTGTCAGCAAGCTCTGGACCAATCCGGAATTCACAACAGTCTACAACACCCCGGTTCTGAAGGATGGATTTCTCTACGGAATCTCGGCTCAGAGCAGACTGTTTTGCATCAACGCTTCCACCGGACAGACCGCCTGGACCGATGAAACGGCGCTTCAGAATTTCGGATCGATAGTTGATGCAGGCGAGGTCCTGATAGCCCTGACAAGCAATTCACATTTTGTTGTTATGCGTCCCGACGGCCAGAAGTTCAACAAAGTGGCACAGCTTAAGCTCGCAGAAACAGGGATTTACGCTCACCCGATTGTATCTGGCAACAGGATTTTCATTAAGGACGTTGAATCACTGACTCTGTATACGGTCAACTGATCCAGCCTGGTTAGCTGCACAAGATTCTTGGCTCATTTCGGGACGGCATTGCTTATAAAGTGTATTCAGTAATCAGTATTCGGTATTCTGACAGACCGAATACCGATTACTGTATACCCCTTTGATCTTTATCACGTTACTTCAGTCCAAAACAGAACACCAGATCATGGTCCCTGAGGAAAAGCTTGCCATCGGCAATAACAGGGTGGGTCCAGACTCTTTTGTCCTGAGAAGGAACTTTTGTCCTTTCAGGAAACTCAAGCCTTCCGGATTCCTTCCAGCCGTCGGGTGAGGCAAGTGCAACAGTCAGTGATCCTGTTCTCTCATCGAGGCAGAGAAGACGGCCTCCCGCACTCAGGACTGCTCCCTTGCCGGGTTCGGTTACCCTGTGCCGCCAGACAGCCTCGCCGGTCATGAGGTTCTGACAGGTCCATCCCGGGCCATCGGAATATCCGTAGACATGGTCACCGACAAGAACGACACCTCCATGGTGGTTGATCATGTTCTTGTTTACATAGAGATTTTCCACGTTGAATGTCTCACCCTTTTTTGTTATTCGAAGGGCGGCACAGCCAGCATTGTATCCGGAAGTGACGTAAACAATATTACCACGGCATACCGGTGTGGGAATTGCAGCAGTATTATTGCCGGCAACATTAGCGGTCCAGAGGACCTTCCCGTCATTTGCTGCCACTCCGGCAACACCCTGCCGGGTAAGCTGAATATACTGTCTCACCCCGTCAATAACAGCAACGATAGGTGATGAATATCCCCCAAGGTCTGTCAATCCTTTGGAGCGCCATACTACCCTTCCTGTATTTTTATCGAGTGCAGCAATAGTACCCTGGCTTCCTCCCGGAGTGCAGATCACAAGGTTGCCGTCAACAAGAGGTGACTCGCTGAATCCCCAGTCGGTACCTGACATGATGTTGCCCCCCAGGTCCTTTCTGAAATCTTTCTGCCACAACATCTTGCCGTCGGTGGCAGAGAGGCAGTGGATCTGGCCTCCCCCGCGGATAAGATATAGCTTGTCTCCGTCAACAGTTACAGAACCTCTGGGGCCGCTGCCACGATCCATGTTAAACATTGGTCCGAGATCCTGCTTCCATTTCAGTTTACCGGTTCTGGTGTCAAGGGCAAAGGCGAAATCCTTTCCGCCTGCAGCACCCTGATTGTAGAGAGTTGTACCGACGACCACAGGAGCCGAATATCCGGCACCTGCATCCCTGAAGGTCCATAGCAGCTGAGGCTTTTTAGCCGTCCAGTCAAGATTTAGTCCTGTCTCTTTCGAGACACCATCACGGTCAGGGCCGCGCCATTGCGGCCAGTCCTGGCCTTTTAATTCTGCAGGAGAATTTGAAAGCAGGACAACAAAAGTAATGTATGTAAACAAGGAGAATTTTCTGTTTTTCATCAGCAAATCTTATTTAAAGTGATTATCAACGTGGGCAATATGTAAAAAAAACAATAAAGCACAAAATTTGTTCGTCAAAATGCATGCCGGTTTCTTTGCAGATCCCCGGATGGAAACATGGATTTAATTAGATGTCAATGTATATTTGTGCAACATACAATGATCATCGGTTTAGGCGCATTCTCTCAAAGCAGTAATCAGGAGTAGGGCAGAAAAGCAGAGATATTAATTGTCCGGCTCATATCAGAAGTACAACCAGATCTGTTAGAGTAAAATATTAAACCCTTTCAGGGTTTTAGATGAGGGGGGGGCTGTGGCCGCCGGTTTCACCGGCGGTTATTCATATTAAACCGCTGTCGCGGTTTTTTCAGCATCAAGGTTTATTATAATATACCGCTGTCGCGGTTTTCGGTGAATGTGCCACCAGCAAGCTGCTCTGAAAACACACTATGTGAATATCCTTAGTGCGACAGCCTGCCCTGAAAGAGCCGTGGTTTAACCAATGGTGCAGCAAACTGCTCTGAAAAACACTATGTGAATAACCCTTAGTACGACAGCCTGCTCTGAAAGAGCCATGGACTAACCAATGGTGCAACAAGCTGCTCTGAAAGAACCATGATTTAACCAATGGTGCAACAAGCTGCTCTGAAAGAGCAATATGTTAATAATCCTTAGTACGACGGCCTGCCCTGAAAGAGCCATGGACTAACCAATGGTTCAACAAGCTGCTCTGAAAGAGCCATGATTTAACCAATGGTGCATCAAACTGCTCTGAAAGAGCACTTGATAAATAATCTCTGGACGATAAACTGCTCTGAAAGAGCCCTGGCTCAGACAAATGTACAACAACTTACTCTGAAAGAGCAAAATGTGAATAACCTCCGGTGACACCGGAGGTCAAACGACCACTAAGGTCTAACAACTCTGAAAGAGTTGAATATTAAACACTTTCATAATTTAAGATCTTGAGTGAAGGTTGTGGCCGTCAGTTACAATGACGGTTAGTCATCATTTCAAAAAAGTAATTAATTATTGCATCCTGCTTATGGCAGCTGATAGTGACTCCAGATAGCTTCCGGGGATTTTTGCATCGGAGTGATACCTGATAACGCCGGGTATTACTCTGATTGTTTTATTATCATCTCTTTTCAGGTCATCTGAATCACATACAAAATAAACCCGGGAGTCTATTACCAGCTGATCCCCGTTGGCGGGCATCTGATCGACCTTTACTTCCTGCAGCTCAGTACGATCGATGACATTGAAGGGTATGATTGTTATCTGCATCCTGATCGTTTTTATCTGTTTCTTCGACAAATGTAAATGCAAACTGTGCATTCCGGTCACTTAATGGCTTCAAAAAGGGAAAAGCCATCCTGATCACGAACAAGACAGTAAAATCAGCTCAGGTCATATACGAAAACTTTATCCCGGCTTAACTATAGCCGTCTGCCGCATACACCGGAGTAAGCCCGGCCTGACAAATCAATGGCCTGTTGAATGTTAAAAAATAACGATTTTGTGATAATCCGGCCATTTTTCCTTTTGAGGTAAAAACTATTTCATAAACGTAAGGGAGACTATTAGCTTTATGTCCAAGATACTTTTTCATGTTTATGTGGGAATATTCAGCCCCTTTAGGGCAATCTCGAGCAGAATTAATCATTTTGATTTTTATCAGATTGGGAACCGTTTATTTAAAATTTTAAAAGCCATTCAATGACAAGATATTAAAGGATTTTTTTATCCCAGGGAATATTTCACCCCGGTTTATTGTCAATTCTTTATTAAAACCTGATTTTTCAAGCTATGAAAACACCTCGAACCTTTTTGCCGCTGCTTGCAGCTACAATGCTTCTATGCATATCTACAGCCTGTTCTGACAAGAGCTCCAGTAAGCCTCAGCCTGTTCTGGGCTCAAGATCCGTAAATATTATAGAGAAAAAAGGCCTTCAGTTCAGGGACCTCAACAAAAACGGGGAACTTGACCCGTATGAAGACTGGCGTCTTCCCGATTCAGCAAGGATAGCCGACCTTTTGAGCCAGATGACACTTGAGGAAAAGGTAGGGCTGATGTTCCATCCAAATATTGCAGTTCCGGCTGATGGCGTTGTAAAATATGATTTTACTGAGGAAGAAAAAGCCGCAATGGCCAATGCCGCCAGTGAAACCTATGCCGGACCGATAGGCCCAGGCGGCCAGGGACCTGCAGGAGGAGGAATGGCCATGGGCCAGATGAGGAGAACTGCAACTGCAAAGTCGTTCATTGAAGAAAAACATTTCAGGAATATCCTCAACAATGGCGTTGCACCGGTAAGGGAATTCGCAACGTGGTCAAACAAAATGCAGGAGATTGCTGAAGCAACCAGACTTGGAATACCCATAATGTTCTCAACCGATCCCAGGCATGGAGCAACCCTTGGGGCACATGTCAGCGGTACACAGTATTTTTCGCAGTGGCCAAGCAAGGAAGGTCAGGTTGGGATAACCTCTGCTCGCGACACAGCCATAATGAAAAAATTCGGTGAAGTGGTGGCTGAAGAATACAGGGCAGTCGGGCTTCACATGATCCTCGGTCCACAGATCGATGTAATGACAGAACCCAGATGGAGCCGGAACATGGGTTGTTTCTCGGAAGACGCAGATCTTACCACTGAGATGCTTGCCGCCTTTATGGACGGTGCCCAGGGAGAAAATGTTGGTCCGGATAAAATCCTTGTCCATCTTAAGCACTGGCCGGGGGCCGGACCTCATGAAGACGGTACAGGACAATGGCTTACGTATCCGGGGAATAACTTTGACTACCACATGATCCCCTGGAAGAAGGGTATAGAAAAAGGAGCCCTCGCAGCAATGGGATATTACAGCGGAACTTACTATGATTCACTTAATGTCAACTACTCCTATCACGTGTCAACTGAAATACTGTACCGTCAGCTTGGATTTAAAGGCGCGATATGCACCGACTGGGGAGTTGTGAGCAGGGGACCTCTGAAACCGAGTCTGCAGGGTAAAACAACCCTGAAGGACAATATGGAAATGATAATCAATGCCGGTGTAGACCAGATGGGAAGTGAGACGAACAACCAGCTGGTTCTTGAACTGGTTCAGGAAGGAAAAGTAACGGAGGAAAGGGTAAACGAGGCAGCAGGAAGAATACTTCAGTGGCATTTCAAACTTGGATTGTTCGAAAACCCTTATGTGGATCCCGAGGCTGCCACAACAATAGTTCAGAGTGAAAAGAACCAGAAACTGGGCTATGAGGCTCAGCTCAAATCAATAGTCCTGCTGGTAAATGAAGGAGTACTTCCTGCAGCAGAAAACACCAGAATCTATGTCGATGGCATCGATAAGGAAATTGCATCCGGATATGCCACATTGGTTGAAAATCCCAGAGATGCTGACCTTATTCTTGTACGGACTACCACCGAAGAGGAAAGGAGTTTTCAGGGTTTTGGAGGAGGGATGCCGGGTGCGGGTAACAGACCCGGCCAGGGTAATGCCCGCAGACCGCAGATGAATCCCGGACAGGCTGCAGCAGCAATGAATCCCTTTGCCGCGAGGGAGGTCAATATAGATTTCCCGGCAGCCAAATGGGACAAAATAAAAACACTTGCCAGAACAGGAAAGCCTGTGGTGGTAGCTTTTAATCCAGCCGGTTCAAGCTGTGTTCTGCCATCGGACCTCAGAAATGTGGTGAAAGGTTCAATCATGATATTCGATGCGCTCGACAATGCCCTTCTTGATGTTGTTTTCGGAAAATTTAATCCTGTCGGGAAACTGACCTTCGAAATACCATCATCGATGGATGCAGTCAGAAAGCAGCTTGAGGATGTTCCTTTCGATTCTGAGAATCCGGCCTTCTCTTTTGGATACGGTTTATCATACAGCAGTAATTAAAATTCAGATTTGTCTGTTGTTTTAAAGACTTATTAATGCCACCGGAAGTTTATCCAGGTATCTTATGGTATCTTTGAGCATTATTATTGTTCAAAAATCATTATCTGATGAAATTCTTCCTTCTGACATGTGCTTTTCTATTAGTGTTACAAAGCATAAGTATCCAGGATGAGAAAGTCCTTTTTGACGGGGTATCGCTTGCCAAATGGCAGGTTATCGATTATGAGGGACACGGCCCTGTTTCGGTAGCTGATAGCTGCTTAATAATCGGGAAAGGAGAGTTTATTTCCGGGATAAGGTGGACTGATGATTTTCCAGCAACAAACTACGAGGTTACTCTGGATGCGAACCGCCTTGAAGGAAGTGATTTCTTTTGCGGAATAACATTCCCGGTGAAAGATTCATTCTTAACCCTTGTCCTTGGCGGATGGGGAGGATCCCTGTGCGGACTCAGCTGCATCGACGGATATGATGCAGCAAACAATCATACAAGCAAAATGTTCCATTTTGGAAATGATAAATGGTGGCCTGTACGTTTGAGGGTGACTGATGAAAAAGTTGAGGCATGGGTCCAGGAAGACAAGATTGTGGATTTCACAATAGGCAATTCAAGCCTGTCGCTCAGGCTGGAGGTCGAGTCATCCGTTCCTTTCGGGATCACAACCTGGAAAACCACAGGGGCGATCCGGGATTTAAAACTTATTAGTCTGAAGGAATAGGCTTTTCACTCGCCGGACAGGAAATTTAAGGTGAAAGGTTTAAAGCAGAATAAAACTGCCCGGTTTGCTGAACATTCATCTACAAGAACTGTTACAGGCAAATATCAATATCATACAACAGCCTGATGAAAAGATCCATACAAAACAGTATTTCCGGTATAAGAACTGAATACATATCAGATGGCCTTGATGAGAAAGAAGTTTCATCTGATCCCCTTGTTCTTTTCGGTGAATGGATGAGGGAGGCAGAAAAGAAGGTACCGGAAACTCCGAACGCTACTTTTCTGGCTACAGTGGGTACTGGAGGAAAGCCTTCGGGCAGGATTGTCCTTTTACGCGGCTTTGACGAAAGGGGATTTGTCTTTTTCACAAACTATGAAAGCAGAAAAGGGACAGAACTCAGGGAGAACAATAATGCATCAATGACTTTTTTCTGGAATGAGCTGTTCCGTCAGATCCGGATTGAAGGAAAGGTGTTTATCCTTCCTGAAGAAGAATCGGATCAGTATTTTTCAAGCCGGCCCCGTGAAAGCCAGATTGCCGCCCTTGTTTCGGAGCAGAGCAGAAAGCTTGAGAACAGGGAGTTTCTGGAAGAAAGGCTCAGGGAGATTGAAAAAAGATATGAGGATAAACCTATTCCCAGGCCACATAACTGGGGCGGATACTACCTTTCTCCCTTTAGTATGGAATTCTGGCAGGGCAGGGAATTTCGTCTCCACGACAGGATACTTTATCACAGGAATGACCATAAAGGAGATTGGAAAATAGAAAGGTTGTATCCTTGAAACAATCCTGTCTGAAAGATCAGTTGAACCAGTAGGATATTTTTACCACGAGACCCCTGTTCTTGGAAGAGAAGTCACCGGTGTATGAATTCTCGGAATAGACGATGAAGAGATCGGATACAGGAGCAAAACGCCACTGGAAACGGATGTTCGTATTGAGGTTGTCGACCTGGTCGTTATACTGGACAAATGTGGTCAGGAAGATCTTATCTGTTATGGTGATGTCGAGCTTTGGGCTGATTAGGACCAGTTTCGCGCTGTTGTATGGTTCGGGCAACATAATATCATTATAGCTGGCTCTCAGTTCTATACTTCCGTATGGCTGGAACCTGAATGCGGCAGAAACGCCTGCATTCCATCTGGTACCATTATAATATGAGCCGTAACCGGCATCAAATGAATATGTGAACAGCTTCCTTGAATCTGAAGTAAAGCCGGCTTCGATATTCTGCCATGAATAGGATGAGCCTGCAGGGAGAGGCACTCCTCCGGTGTTTGTCGGGCTGAATGATCTTGAAAGAAGCACAAAGTTCTCTGAAACATCGACATTTATCTGGCTCCTGTCCCTGAATCCGATATTGTATCCAAGAGAAGTCTGCCTGTCAGTAACATTGAATCCTATGTCCCAAAGCATGTCGTAATTCAGTGATGGTCCGTGACTCAGTACAATTCCCTTTTCAGGGTACATTGTATACCGCAGTGTGGGGGCCATTTCATAATACCCGTTCCGGCGGATATAACCCATTTCTGAAATATAATCTTCTCCGATCCACGATCCTGTCATTGAAGCCCTGAAAAAACGTGTCGAGAAGTTAATATTTCCCGAGGCAGCAGCTGAACTGGCAGTTGCCCCTTTATAAAACGACTGGTGGTAGAAAGCTTTGCCGGTCCATCTGTTGTCGGGACTGGCAAGGTTGTATTCAAGACCTGCAACACGGTTATAGTCAAGACCGCTGTAAACCGTATCGCTGTAACTGCTTGTTATCTGTTTGTTGATCAAGAAGGCTGAGATACTTGACCTGCTGAAAACCTGCTGCTGGAGTACTGTCACGAAGTAATTCCCTGCCGGAGTACTCTCCTTAGCCCCTGTCTGCATATCCATCAGTCCGATCCTGAGTTTGTCGTTGAGTTTTCCGCTCAACCTCATTCCGGCGTTGACAGGAACATTCAGTCCTATCCTCCTCGAGAAGAATGGTCTTGCGGCGGAATTTCCCAGATTTGCAAAAAGGTCGCTGTTTTCAAGGAAGAACTGTCTTCGTTCAGGGAAGAACTGTTCAAACCTGTCGAGGTTGGTGACCTGCCTGTCTTCCTCAACCTGTGAATAGTCTGGATTTACCGTTACATCGAGGTTTAGGGCGTTCGACAACATCACTTTGGCGTCAAAACCCGCACCTTTGCTCCATCTGGCAGGATCGTCATTCTGAAAGTCCCTTGTCACCTTTCCGGTAAGGTAGGGTATAAGTGAGAAGCGTAAACCTGATTTACTAAGTGGTTTATCCCATACCAGAGTGCCTGTATAGGCCAGGTCGCAATGGTTGAACTGTCGTGGCATCGGAGCCCATGCCGATTTTTCGTTGGTTTTCAGATCGAGCCTTCCGAAATTTATTCCCCATATTGTGTCGGAGTCACTATACCTCAGATTACGGAGAGGTATGCTCATTTCTGCTATCCATTTGTCATCATAGCTTTTGACAGATGATCTCCATTTGGCATCCCAGCTAACGTTTACTTTGCTTCCGTCGTAACCGAGATGGTCGTATTGCACCCCGGCAGCAGAAACATAAAAACCGAATCCGTTTGTCTGGTCGTTGAAGGTATCAAAGAACACTGCAAAATTGTCATTACCCATAAAGGAAAAATCTCGTCTTAATGATTGAACGGGTCTTTTCCCGGGAGTGGGATCATAGCAGACTGCAGCCAGGTAAATATCGGATCCGTCATGAGCCACCATCACAGTTGTCTGTGCTTTGGCGAAACCGGTGTCCGTTGGCGTCACTCTCTGGAACATTCCTGTCCTTTCAGCTGTTTTCCATGTCTCTTCATCAAGTACGCCGTCGAGGGTGATCTTTTCTGATGTTTCAGTTATCCGGATAACATATTTGTCCCTGTTTATTGCTTTGGACTGACACAGCAATGCAGATGATGACTGAAAAAGAACAAGGAATACCAGTAGAGTTTTCAGGTAGTTCATTATCAAGGAAATAGGCTTTGTGCGAAATATGGTTTTTAAACCTCAAAATATACTCGATTAAAAGTTAACCCTTGCAAATAATTATGTTAAAGAGTATTAAAAAGCCCGGCACAAAAAAATACCACTTCGCTTCACAGCCGGTATTGTTAATCTCTTAACAAAAGGAGCTGAGAGCGAAACGCTTTCTTTATGGCAAGCCTCACCGCACTAAATTAACTGACAGGGATATGGTTTTTAATCCTGATACCTGTAAGATTAACACCCTGTGGTTAATCAAGGCTCACAAGGGTTCCCCTTAACTGCACTGCTGCCGGTTGCATTCTTCCCGGGGCTCCAAACATGCCTGGCATCTGTTTTGGACCAATCGTTACACTTGTGACCCCGTTCATTTCATTGAACCTGCATACAATAGTCTGTTCTCCAAGGCTTTCCTCAACAAAGCGGGATGTGATTTCCAGTGTTGAGGGATCTGTCCAGGTGAATACCGAACCAGCCTTTATAACCGGCTGAGGAACAAGATAAGCCGCATCAATTGATTTTGAGGAGGCGCTGCGGGAAGGTGCGAGCAATGAAGCTGTTTTTGTATTTGTAAGCTTCCAGTTATCTGATCCTGCCTTAACTACTGTTACCGTATTGTTCCTTTTCAGACCAAAACTGCATTCCTTATCCTTGAATGAGAAATAAACCGATTGGATCTGATAGTCATTATCCTGAAGGGCAAATTCCTTTCCTGAAATAACTCCTGCGAAACGCGACTCCGGTGCGTCTGAACCCGGGGTTTTGATTTTCAGCGAGGCTTGTTTTTTAACGAGTTCGCTGTATGCAGCAGGATCAGAAGGAACAGCCTTAACTGATTTAATTGCCGGGATAAGATAATTATGGACCAGGTTCAGCTCTGCCTGGGTGTTTCTTGCGTTTGCTGTCAGAACAACAACCGCATCCTTGTCGGGGAACAGGATCACGAACTGACCAGCCATGCCGTCAAGGCGGACACTGTTATTCCTTCCCCTCCACATCTGGTAACAGTATCCCTGGGCCCAGTCGTTTTTATCCTTCGGCATTTTGTTGTTTGGATCACTGCTTTCAATCTTGAATGAAGTAGCCTCTTTTACCCAGGCCTCCGGCAATAACTGCCTGTTGTTCCATTTACCGTTCTGAAGCAGCATCTGCCCGAATTTTGCAAGATCTTCGGTATGAAGTCTCAGTCCTATCATCCCCAGGTTTATTCCCTGTCCGTTCTCGTCCCAGTCCATCCCGGTGATAGCCAGGGGATCGAATATTCTTGGCTTGAGATAATCGAACAAGGTCTGGCCTGTAACCTGCTGGACAATGGCCGAGAGCATGAAAGTAGCCATGTTATTGTACTTGAAAACCGTTCCAGGTTTATGTTCCGGCTCTGATTTTATAAAAGCGGCTATCCAGTCGTCATCGGCTCCTCCTCCCATAGCGGGAGTCTCCTGACCGACCGACATGGTGAGCAGGTTCTGCACCGTAAGATCCTTCATATTGGGGCCTATGCTTTCGGGCAGGGAATAGGGGAAGAATGATATTACCTTGTCGGTCAGCTTCAGCCTGTTTTCAGACACGGCAAGCCCGATCCCTGTTGCAGTGAAAGTCTTGCTGGCCGAATATAGCAGATGTTTATGGTCAGGGCCGTATGGATCCCACCATCCTTCGGCTATTACCTTGCCGTGCCTCAGGAACATGAAACTGTGAATTTCCTGCCTGCCGGTATCGACAGCATTCAGAAAATCAATTATCCCTGCAGATGAGACTCCCTCAGTTTCCGGGATACTCCTTGGCAGCTTATCAACTTTTTGTCCTGAAAGGTTAGTACAAAAACCTGCATACAAGAAGAAGATCGTCAGAAAGGCAAAACACTTTTTCATATTGACTGGATTTATTAGTATTCTTAGATAATATTTAATTCAGGTTTTCAGGCGGAAGGGTTGACTAAGGCAGAGATTTCCTTGCCTCCCTGTCGGGATCGTTTTGTACCTCAGAGACATCGTCCAGTATCATGGTTTCGCCTTTTTCAGAAGTATATTCCGGCCATTCAGGCAGACCTCCTCCGTTTGGATTTCCGGTCCTCATGAACTGTGCGAGGGAACCGGACATTGCGGATGCCAGTTTGCGTGGCCTTGCGCCCCCTCCCGTGTGAGAGATCTGAACATCGGTATTATAGAACCAGAAGGCTATATCCATTGTATGGAAAGCTCTGAGGCGCCCATCGAAAAGCGGGGTATTCCATCCGAACCATGCCAGGAATACCGGTGCTTTCTGCAACGATTTTACGTTGCACAATTCAATAGCGTTTTTCCTGTTGCTCAATACCATTGCAAGTATCTCGATAGGTTTCCTGTCGGGGAAGCTTTTGGCATAGGCATCGATTATGGCAGGACTGTTTTCACCCAGGCCTGGTCCGAATCCTCTCATTGTCTTTACCAGTTCCTTTGCCTTGTCGAGTGTGATATCTTCAAGAGAGGAGTCAAAAGAACTGGGTGATCTTTCATAGAATGTTGTACATACTATCATCGGAATATCTGAAGCCAGGTCAGAAGCAGTGGGAGAGAAGGGATGCTGCGGCAGTATTTTTCCGTCTACCACAGGACTGAATCCTCCCATCATTCCTGTTGCTCCGCCTTCCTCCCTCATTTTCGCGCTTGCCCTTCTTGTCAGAGCGTAATAATCCCTCCAGGGCATTTCCTGTAGTTTATCCAGCTGGGATGCATTTAATCCGGCTTCCTTAAGAATATATGCTGCAAGTTTTTCCGAATTGCTCTTTTCACCCGATCTCAGCGAAGATCCGCTCAAAGCCACAGCTTTATGAAACAGCCCTTTTGCTGAAGGCATAGCCGTGAGGATACACACCTTTGCACCACCGCCTGACTGTCCTATTATTGTCACATTACCGGGATCCCCTCCGAAATTGGAAATGTTATCGCGTATCCATTCAAGAGCTGCAACGATATCCAGCATTCCCACGTTCCCCGAGGCGGCATAAAGCTCTCCCCCGATACCTCCGAAATCGGAAAAGCCAAGCGGACCTAGTCTGTGGTTGAGTGAACAGAAAACAACATTTTCCTTCCTGCTAAGGTTCTCTCCATGATATTCAGGATGTTCGATGGAATTACCGCTGGTGAATCCGCCACCGTGGATCCATAATATCACCGGGCGTTTCGCGCCATCATTATAGCCCGGGGTCCAGACGTTTATCCCGAGGCAGTTTTCGCTTACATCATCATAATGCCAGTAATCGGTGAATGCAAGGTACCTGTTTGCATAGAAGTTATCGAGGATCTGGGGTGCTGCATTGGGCCAGTAAACGGCAGGGTAGATGTCTGTCCATGGATCCGGTTTCTGCGGAGGCATAAACCTGTTCTTTCCTTCAGTGCCTGCACCATAAGGTATTCCAAGGAAATTGTAAATGTCCTTATGAATGAATCCCCTTACCTTTCCATTGGTCGTTTCAGCGATTGCAATGTTATCACCTATGAAGATTACCTGTCCATCTTCTTCCTCCTTTTTTTTAGCCGCCGAAGATGTGCAGGATGTAACTGATAGAGAAGCAGAAGCCAGTGTAAGTCCTGCCGTTCCGGCTCCCATGGTACGAATGAATTTGCGTCTGTCTGTTTTCATAATATTTGTGATGTTTGAATATCCGGGAATCCTGACTGACTCCCTTGAAGTTAATAGAAGGATTATATCAATTTAAAACATTATAATATCCACTCTCAGATACCTGGAATACCCTTGCTATTTATCCGCACCTAAGCGCATGGTTAAGATATGTTTTAAATTCCTGTTATAAAAGTTAAAAATCAATAATAATCAATGGTAATTTTGTTTCCCGTTCCCATCTCAACGAAGTTGCCGCCGAATGATTCCCTTATCATTCCTATCTGTTTTGCTCCTGTGCAATGCGTTGCGCCACACCTGACAACACCAAGATCCTTCATTTCAGAAATTATCCGGATCATCATCCGCTTTCTTTTTTGCAATTTACGAGATTCATGAAAGATGCCACCGGAAGAAATCTTTTACTTAAATTAGTAAGGAAAAACCTGATCACTTGCTCAATTAATCAGAAATAACAATATGAAACGACCGGTGCTTTTTATTTTATCAGTATTGATACTGGTTTCTGTTTTTTCCTGCCAGACAGGATCTCAGCAGAAAAGAGTTCTGACCCTTGGAATAAGGCATGAGTCAAATACATTTTCAACTCTTCCCGTAGCGATGTCCGATTTTACAGTCTGGCGGGGGGCCGACGCGTTAAAAGGCCAGAAATGGGCTGAAGTTTTAAGGGAAGCTGGAATGGAGGTCATTCCGACCCTGCATGCATACGCCTGGCCGGGAGGTGTTGTCGAACAATCTGCCTTCGAAACTTTCATGAACGAGATCCTCGACAGCATTAAAAATGCAGGTCGTCTCGACGGAATTTATATGGATATGCACGGAGCCCTTCATGCTGAAGGTTATGACGATGCTCAGGTGACGCTTATCAGGAAAATCAGGGAGCTGAAAGGAAATGATGTTCTTATTTCCGGGAGCTTTGATCTTCATGGAAATCTTTCTCCCGGTTTTGTTGAGGAAATAGATCTTTTAACAGCCTATCGTACCGCGCCTCACAGGGATGCTGAAGAAACGAGGGTAAGGGCAGTGGAATTACTGATAGATGCATTGAGTTCCGGATGGGACCCGCACATTGAGTTTGTGGAAATACCCATTCTGGTACCCGGAGAAAAAAGCATCACGGAAGTAGAACCACTGAATTCAATTTACAGTCAGATACCGGTTATAGCAGGCAGGGAAGGGCTTCTGGATGCTTCAATTTTTGCAGGATACTGCTGGGCCGATCTGCCCCGTTCCGCAATGAGGGTTTTTGTTGTTGCAAGGGATAAGAAATTCAGTGAAGCAGCGAAGAATGAAGCTGCCGTTCTTGCAAGTCAGATATGGGACAGCAGGGAGAAGATGGTAATGGATGTCCCCTCAGGACCGGCGGATGAAATGATTGACATGGCTGGAGCTTACGCCGGTAAAACGGTTTTTATTTCTGATTCGGGAGATAATACAACAGCAGGAGCTCCGGGCGACAACACCCAGGTTCTTGAAGCGTTGCTTAGGAAGGGAGCAAATAATGCCCTCGTTGCCGGGATTGTCGATCCTGATGCATTACAGGAGTGTTTAAATGCAGGATACGGCAACATTGTGAAACTAAGTCTCGGAGGGAAGAAGGACAATGTTTTTTGCAAGCCGGTCGATATTGAGGCAAAAGTGTTTTTTCTTTCACCCGATTCATTGATGGAAAGCGCCAGGGGGGCAGCTGTTGTTGAAACCGGCGGTGTTAAAACGGTAATTATCAGTAGTCGTCGTTCCTTCACCACGCTTAGGGATTTTGAGGAAGTCGGTCTTGATCCCCTTGATTTCGGTATCGTTGTTGTAAAGCTGGGTTATCTTTTCCCTGAGCTGCGCGACATCGCCCCAGTTCATCTTATGGCACTTACCTCAGGATTCTGCAACCTTGATATGCGCTCGCTGCCATTCAGGAATGTAAGGCGCCCCATTTATCCTCTTGACCCGGATATGGTCTGGAAGCCGGAGTAGGATGGCACTTTAGCAGGTTCTGTTAAGTTAATTTTCTGTTTGAGTAAGGAGATCCCGCATCCCGTACGAAGCGGGATGCGGGATGACATTTGCTTTGGGTTACCAGGGGGTTAGGCCGCGGCATGCGTCGCGGCCTAACCCTTCTCCGCAATATTCGCCTGTCATCCCTCGCCGAGCGATAGCGAGGCGGAGGATCTCATTGAGCATGCAGAAGTAGAATTACTCCCGATAGTTGAAAAACAACCAACTGGCAGGATCCGGGATCCCCTTAACCATGCAGAAGGCATTAATCAGGGCTCATTTGCTCCGTCAGGCCTTTTCCTTAATATAGATCCTGAAAAAAATTTGCACATTCCGAATATTAATTATTACTTTGCAGCACAAAGTACTTTTAATGGAAAAGAATCAAACATCAGCAGAGGATCTGAAAACAATAAGAAAGATCATGGAAGATTCGACAAAGTTTCTTTCACTGAGTGGCTTTTCAGGTCTCTTTCCGGGCTTGTACGCATTAGCCGGAGCCGGCATAGCCCATTTTCTGGTCCTTGGCCGCGGCAAAATAAGCTTCTCTGAGTATCTGAACAGCGGATCATCCCAGTTAACTTCAGGAATCAGCATTAAGCTGGGGATACTGGCTATATCGGTTCTGATACTATCAACGGTAACTGCCTTTGGTTTCTCACTACGGAAAGCAAAGCGTTCGGGGCAGAGTATCTGGACCCCGGTTTCCAAAAGGCTTCTGAACAGTCTTTTCATTCCGCTTATAACAGGAGGCGCTTTCGCTCTTATTTTGGTTACGCAGGGCCTGATTCAGCTTATAATACCTGTGTTTCTTGTCTTCTATGGCCTTGCACTGATCAATGCAGGGAAATTCACTTATGGAGAGATATTCTATCTGGGAGTGCTGGAGATTATTACAGGACTCCTGGCCGCCCTATTTCCGGCTCAGGGCCTTATGTTCTGGACAATTGGTTTTGGGGTTCTCCATATTGCATACGGTTTGTTCCTGTACAGGAAATATGAAGTATAAAACACATTCAAAAATCAATGAACAGATGGAGGATGTCCCGGCTTTAAAGAACATTGAAGGAGAATCCTCACGGCAGAAACAAAAGCTTTTCAGATGAAAGATCTTATCTCAGGGTTGAACAAGGTTTTTGAAAGCAGGATCAGACTGGGTATCATGTCGGTTCTGATGGTAAATGATTCATACGATTTCAGCAGTCTAAAGGAATCGCTTGACGTTACCGACGGAAACCTTGCCAGTCATCTGAAAGCGCTCGAGGAAAACGGTCTGATAGAAACAAAAAAGAAGTTCATCGGCAGGAAACCTAATACCAGTTACACAATTACTGATAAAGGAAGCCGTCTTTTTAAACAGCACCTTAATGCACTTGAAGATCTGATTAGAAAACAGTAAAATTAGCTTATGACGGGCTTTAAAAAGAATAGTGCATTTAGTCTTAAATATGTCTGATTATGAAAACAGAAATCATTAATAAGAATGAGAATGGGATTATTGACAACATCGGTAATCCTGAGCAGCTTGAAAAGCTATACAGGAGCAACCCGAAAGCTTTCAGGGATGAATTTGAAAGCATATATCCGTCAATAGAAAGCACCGAGGCTGCTAAATTCTGGAAGCAAAGGCTGGATTATGACAATGTACCTGAAAAAGGAAGATATTTCGCTGTTTCAGAGATTATCACTGTAATCGGAGTCTGTGCCCTGACAGCGTTTCTTATCAGGATACCCGCCTTATTTCCCAATCTGTTCCCGGATGAGGTTTTTTATCAAAAAAACGCTGCCATTATTGTATTCCTCGGACTTGTTCTTTACACAATAATAATCAACAGGGTTACAGATATGAAAAGGCTGGCACTGATCTCAGCCGCGTTTTTAGTTTCAGCTTTATACATAAATCTTCTACCTTCCGAAGAACCCGGTGACGCTGTTATCCTTGCCTATATCCACATGCCTCTGCTGATGTGGTTTATTTATGGAATTGTCTTTACGGACTTTGAGTTTAAAAACCATGGACGAAGGATTGATTTCATCAGGCACAATGGCGATATCGCTATTGTTTTTGCCCTTATTGCAGCAGCGGGAGGCTTTCTTACAATGATCACTATAGGATTGTTCGATTCGATCGGTTTAAATATTGAAGAGTGGTATGCTGAAAATATCATTGTGGCAGGGGCTGTATCAGCTCCGGTTGTGGCGGCTTATCTTATCGGCAAATTTCCTGCCCTTGTCAGCCGTATAGCTCCTCTGATAGCAGCAATATTCAGTCCGCTTGTCCTTATCACCCTGGTGGTCTTTCTGATTACCATGGCAGTCACAGGAAAAGACCCATACAACGATCGTGATTTCCTTCTAGTTTTTAATGTCCTGCTTCTTGGCGTTATGGGAATAATTATTTTTTCTGTATCAGGAACTGCAGTGATAAAGAACCAGAAGATCAATGCTATGGTACTGTTTATTCTATCAATAGTTACCATAATAATTGATCTGATCGCACTTTCTGCTATTTTCTACAGACTTGGAGAATACGGACTTACCCCAAACAGGCTCGCTGTTCTTGTTTCGAATATTCTTGTCCTGATAAACCTTATACTGATAATGAACGATCTGTTCAGGGTTAACTTCAAAAAGAAGGAATTCAGCGCCGTGGGGAAAACAATATCAAAGTTCCTGCCTGTGTACCTGGTCTGGATAATATTCGTCGTGTTCGGGTTCCCTCTGTTTTTTGGTTTAAATTAAATCAGGTTGGGGTTTAATCATTATGCAAGGGCTGATCAGCTGGACTTCATTCCGGTATTAGTGACCCTTTGTTTCACCGGAGAAGCTGCAACAGGAAATGATAAATGAAATAGAGCCCTGCGCCGATAAAGATTCCGGCAACTATCCTGTTGAACCATATCTGGATGGCTCTTACCTTATTGTAGAAAGCTCCTACTCCGGCCACGCTGAATGCCACCAGGTAAGCAATTATTATTACAGGAAGTCCGGCAGCTACGGAATAAACAACCGGCAGGTATAATCCTGCTGCACTTTTTATGCTGAGGGGTATCAGCATTCCGAAGAAAAGGGCGGCGTTGTAGGGACAGAAAGACAGGGCAAAAAAGAAACCGAGAAGGGCGGAATCCAGCTTTTTGCCCTCCATCTGCCTTTCCTCTATCTTTTTCTGAAGCCGGCTGTTACCCGGGATGTTTATTCTGATAATATCGAGCATGAAAAGGCCTGTAATAACAAGGATAAGTCCGATTAAAATATTCCCGTTCGATACAAGGATTCTTGACACGTGGAATTTGCTGGCGCCGAGAAAAAGAATAAAAGCGATAATGAAATAGCCAGCCGCGTTGCCAAGTGTATAATAGAGACCGTTTAGAAATACCCTTTTTGTATTGCGTATGTTCCGGCTAATATATCCTATTGCAGTAATGTTCCTTGCGAACTGGCATGGACTTACAGCTGTTAATAGGCCAAGTATCAGAACATAAAGGAAAGGAGCCTCCGTGCTTGTAAGTAGTTCATGAAGATGTTGCATAATTATTCAAGGTTCTTTCCGATTTCTGTCTTCAGCATTTCCCTGAATTTATCCGGACTGGTATTTGCATAATTCATTGCATTGTTGGTAAAATCAGTTAGCGTGCCGTCTGAACGAATGATAAGAAGACTTGTATAGCTTATCTGGTATTTTTCAGCAACAGCACGGTTCTCCTTCATTCCGAGATCGAAGGATTGATAGTCAATCGTTCCGTCAGCTGTCAATGCCTTAAAGTTTGCCTCAAGGACAGCTTTGGTGTTTTCCTCTACAGCTGTGCAGGCAGGACATCTTTCGCTTGTATGAAAGAAATAAACATGGATCCGGGCGTCCGGATCAGACTGCCATTCAGCTGTATTTGACCTTCCGCACGATAAAGACAGGGCAAGGCATGGTAGAATCATCAACAGGAAAATATTTCTTTTCATAATTCTGTAACTTGACTGATTTCTGCAAAGAAAAGAATAAAATCAATCCTGACCACCTTATTTAACCGGGTGATTCTCCATTCATGATGCTGACAGATTAGTTGTAACAGGGTTCTGCAACTAAGGGATAATAGTCTGGATCCAGAATCATGATGTCATTTCAGATAGTAGTTAAATGACAAATGGAATCCTTCGCTGGCATTACGGGTTCCGTTAATGAAATCTGCTCCTTTTGAAATATTCGGTATGCCAATTGAAAGAGAAAGACCGGGAGAGACAGTTATAAAATCTGTCAGGGGAATTTCTATCTCACCTCCAAGCCAGAAACCGAAATCAAAATTATGGTATTGGGTTCTGATATCTTCGGGAACCGTGCTGATTATCTGTTCAGCGTTGTGCAATGCTGAGAAATATATTCCGGAAATCATGTTAAACGAGGCACCCTGAAGCAAATAGCTGTCCGTCAAAAACTTACGTTTAAAACAAAGTGCTGCCGTTGAATACCTTAGCGAGATATCCCTTGTTGTGTAATGGCCATATATGTATTCCCGGTATTTCTGTCCTTTGGTTGAATGGAAATATACTTCAGAATGCAGCGACCATAATCCTCTTAATCTGTAATCCATGCTTAATCCGAGGTCAGGGAAAAAGACAAACTCTGTTGTCGTCAGGGATTCCGGCCTGAATCCGTCAAAAGTCTTTGAATTCAAAAGCCAGGTATTCCTGAAGGATGTTATGGTGCCAAAGGATATTTTTCCTTCGAGGTTTTTGATTGGCCTGCTTGCCAGGTATGATCCTGTTAGCCTTTCATCGTGAATCAGGGAATTCCGAAGGGGTAATACTGTTATTCTTGGCAGATTATCTGCAGTGGAAACCAATTGCAAGTCTGAATTATCCAGCTGAATATATCCTTTGAAATCTGGTATGGTGCTTTCCATGAAAACATTATCTATATTTATGTTTGTTCTCGCAGCTGCTACAGGCAGGATTTTTTCCGCCCGGACAATGTTTTCTTTCGCATGCAAGGTAATGGACTCACTATTGCTTTCTCCTAAGGTAGCCAGCGGACTCCCGCCAACGGATAAAATTCTGTCGTTTTCAGAAGCAAGGTTGGTCATGAGACTATCGAAACCAGAGAATCCGGTTTCATTTTTGGCAACTCTTCCTTCTATCGATCCATTATGATGGCCGGCATCCATATTCCGGGATGATCTTTTAATAACAGGTACCAGTCCCAGGAGAACAAACAGCAGACAGGCAATTGATCTTAGAATAATACCCGGACTTTGAAAGAGCGGGGCAGAATTATCAAGTTCAACAGATATTTTGTTCCATACATCTTCAATATCTGTTTCATCGCTAATTTCTGTCCAGATTTGAGTCAGTTCTTCTTCACTCAATGAGTCAGGCTGATCATTTTCATATTGTTCATTCAGGAATTTTTCAACTTCCTGAAGATAAATAACTGATATTGGATCTGTTTCTTTCATTGAGTTTCAACATGCCGAGCCAATCCACTGCTGTAACAGATGTTTTGCCCTGTTAATCTGCGATTTGGAGGTGCCTTCTGAAATATGGAGAAGGTGTGCAATCTCCCTGTGGGTATATCCTTCAATTGCATGAAGCTTGAATATCATTCTTGCTCCGTCCGGAAGTCTGTTAACCTGCGAAATAATATCCTTTCCATTAAGTGCAGCTGTAATTGATTCTTCGCTTATATCCGGCGGATCAATATTGTCGATCGGAATATATCCCGATACCTTTGTACTTCTTCTGAAATGGTCAATAGCGGTATTTGTCGTTATCTTTAACATCCAGGCCCTGATGGGTCGCTTTCCGTCGAAGCTGCCAATGTTCCTGAAAATTTTTATAAAGGAATCCTGGAGAATGTCTTTTGCCTCGTCCCTGTCGCTTTCATAAATTAGACATTTCCTGTACATTTCCCTGGCTTAACGCCGGTAAAGCATTTCCTGATTTCTCTTGTTGTTCTTTTTGCAACCCCTGATCAGATCTTCGTCAGTCGGTTCCCCGGGTTTCATTATGTTATTTATAAGCTGACATGTTTATTTTATATACATGCTTAATGAATTGTTAAGCATTTGGGAGAGAACCTCATATTGTTCCCGGTTAACGTATTTGTTAATTATAAGCTTATTTTCCAAACCATTATCTGATAATTCGGCATTTTCAAACAGATAATAAGGTAACGATTCAAAAGCACTGGAAAAATCAAAAAACAGAATGAATTTATATTCAGCATCATCATCCAGAATATAATCTGAATTGTCATTTAAGAGGCTGGAACAGAAGTATAAACTCGTTGACTCATCCATAATAAATTCAAAGGGAACAATATGTACAGAATCTGTTAGAAACGGCTCTTCTTTATTCCACCAGATTTGCCCGAATTCACCGGTAATGAATAATCCGGCTGCAATTGTATCAACATAGGAATTATCGTGTAACAACTCAGAGGATATTTCCTTTAAGACAAGATCACATCTGAATCTTTCGTAGCTCCCTTGCGGAATGTCAAAATTTGAGATTGTAACATTCATTTGAGGAATTTGAGGAACAAGTCTTATTGATGGGAAGTTTGTACCAGGAGCTGTCTCAAAAGATATATTTCCACCTAACTCCCTTTCTCCCTCAAATTCTATTTTGCTGATACCTAAACAAATCTCATTTATTTCCAGTACTTGAAAGTACGAAGCTCCAGGTGGATCAGCAATATCCCCCTGAAAGTAACCCCCACACATCAGATTTATCCTTACAGGAAGCGTGAGTTCATCCTTTTCGGCGCATCCGGTAATAATAATTATCATGCACGCCAGCCCCAGTCTTAGTTTACGATGTGCCATTGCTTTACTGTTTTACCTTTTATACGAAAATTCTTACAAGAAGGTTGGAACGGCACGGGTAAATGGAATACCTATTTTTTGGGGGGATATTTCTGGAAGGAAGCCTATTAATTATACTGGTGCTGTTTCCGGTATTATTTTAAGTTAATGATCCTGTCCTTAAGTCTGGAGTAGTTTTTAATCCTGTGAAATGTCAAATAGTTGGCATCATGATAGTTATTTGCCCCTCCGTACTGATCGTCGAAAGCGGTACGGCAGACGTAAATAATATCCTTCCCGTCGAACTGCCAGTCGACGTATTGGAAGCCATGTTTTTTAACGTCGGGATGTGATAAAAGCATTTTGTTTACCTTCCAGTTGATCAGATCAGAAGAGTTTTTCAGTACAAGGGTATTTCTTACCGAACCTGCAGGAAGATCACTGAACGGATCTGTGACAATATTTGAGATGGTCCAGTACATTTGTGTTTTTGCATCGTACCGTATTGTAAACTTCCTTGCTCCTCCGGCAAAATCAATAAAACCTGTTGAGGGATCAAACGAGGCAACTGATCCGTCATCACTTATATTCACTATCGCGGCCATATCCCTGCCAGGTTCGGACGTAGCAACCCGAAGGAAGTC
Organism: Bacteroidales bacterium; assembly: GCA_040772125.1. Taxonomy (GTDB): domain Bacteria; phylum Bacteroidota; class Bacteroidia; order Bacteroidales; family VadinHA17; genus LD21. The sequence continues at coordinate 2,764,080 of JAXGYS010000003.1, read as the reverse complement.
GACCAGTTGTCCTTCGGGCGTCACTACTGCATTGCCCTCAAGCCATCCTCCGAAGCGTCCGTTAAGAAAAGCAGAATCGTAAGTGAGAAAATTCGTAGATTTCCAGCTCGAAGCATTCAGAAGGTCAGCTTCTTCCGGAGCGGAAATAACCATTGCGCTGTAACGTACACCCCATTTTGATGTTGTGGATTTCGCATTTTCAATTGCTCTCCATATCCTTCCCTTGTGCAGGATCACTGGCATCGGGGCCGTGTGATATTCACCCTCCAGGAGCAGACCGGATGATCCGTCGACTGGTTCCGTCCAGCTGAATCCTCCGTCAGAAGAACGGCGTATTATGAGTTTACCGTGATGCCGCCAGGTTCCCATTATATATAAAAGGTCATTATGAACAAAAAGGTTAGACCAGAACTGCCCGTTGATTTCAGATATCTTTTCCCAGCTTTTTCCCCTGTCCTCCGATTTATAGACAGCCGTTCTGGCCTGAACATGTTCATTGCTTTCGGGACCGAAAAAATCGTGTGAGGCAACATAGTCACCATCCGGCAAGATACAAACTGACGGTGAACCTATGTACCTTCCTTCCGAAGCTGGTTCATGGTTAATAACAATCCCGGGCACCCTGGCGGGCTGACCCTGAAGCCCAATTAACAGTCCGGAAACCAGGACAACGGCTGTTATGGAAAATACTCTGCTGAAATTACTCATAAACATATTATTATTCAGTTTATTATAATACTCGTCTGGTGGGCAATACGGATGCCCGAAGTGTAAAAATTACTGAAAATTAACGAATAACATTGTTATTTCATTAACAGAATGGGTATTTTTAGTATCTGAAAAATCGCCTGTACCGTGCATATGGAAGATCTAATAAACACGACTGTAAGAAGAGCATCAGCGGTATTCCTGACTTTTATGATTCTTATGTCAGCCTCTTCAGCCCAGGAGCCAGACAGTCTGAGGATTCCTATGCGTTTTTCCGGAGCTGTGACAGTGACAAACAAGGGTATATCAACTGTTCCGAATCTGACACTTGGTAAGCCAGCAGCCATTTTTGACCTGTCGGTTGGAAAAGGGAAGCTCAGCTTCGATCCGCAGCTTAGGTTTGCCCTTGAAGGAAAGCTGTGGTCCTTCCTTTTCTGGTGGAGGTACAAGCTTGTCAGAACTGAAAGATTTCAATTGAATCTCGGTGCACATCCCGCTTTGTCATTCAGAAGAATAAAGATCCCGGTAAACGGACTTGAAAAGGAAGACATGGTGGTACGCCGCTATCTCGCTGGCTAACTTGCACCCAGCTATTTCCTGACAAAGAACATAACTATTGGTCTTTACTGGCTGTATTCAAGAGGTATCGAAAAAGACCTTACAAGAAATACAAACCTGATCGCATTTAGGGGCAGTATGTCCAATATCAGGATTACAGAAAAAACAAACCTGAGGATCAGTCCCCAGGTTTATTATCTGATCATGGACTCCGAGGATGGTTTATATTTTAATTCCACGTTAAGTATTTCCAGAAGCGGTTTACCCATATCGGTTTCGGCGCTGATTAATCAACCGATTAAAACCAATATTGAGATCGGGAATGAGTTCCTCTGGAATCTCAGCCTCTCCTGGACTTTCGGTGGTGAATACGTTGAAAATAATTAAAGCGCCTTCCGGAAGAAACAGGGGGTAGCCTTTATCCCGGAGCCACCTATTTTTCTGATCTGGCCGGTCTTCTTACCGGGTTGACTGATTCAAGCCACTCTTTTTGTTCAGGTGTCAGTATCTCTGACAACCTTTCCCTGTGCTTTTCTCTCATCTCTCTCATGGCAGATGCAGTCTCCTCCCTCAACTTACTCATCTCTGAGCGGTTCTTCTCCATCAGTTCCCTTATCTTTTCCTTCTGATCTCCCGTAATACCCGGGATATTATCATGGATATAACCCTGTCTGCCCTGATACAACCTTCCCGGACGATCCATAAAGGCAGAATCGGTCCTTCTGCGATTCGGGTAAAAAGGCATTTGATAAAAGTCTCTTCCTGCAGGAGCCTGCCGGTAGTATCCCGGCCTTCTTTCCATATGACCATAATATGAAAAACCCCTGCGGTACTGGAAATTGCTCATATCCCTGTTGCCGTAGCTGCGGTATCTTTCATTCATCGGGAACCTCTGCATTCTCATACGGTCCGGAAAAGCGGTATCTGATCTTGACTTCATGAGTGAATCCCTCACGAATCCCCTTTGGCCCCTCTGGGCGTTCAGCTGGCAGTTTACCCCGACGAGTGTCATCAGGAAAACAGCAGCTATGATCTTCATTCTTTTCATCTTCATTTTTTTTAAATTGTTTCAGATAAGGATTATTGTTCACAGGCAACCGATACCGAAACTTCATATTTTAGACAATCAGCAGGTCATTTTTATTCTGTCCGGTTTTCGAAAATTTCCATTAATAAAGATCTCAGGCAACAGATGTATTTTATACCTTTAGTTACTTATTAACCAATAACCAGAATGATGAAAACCAGAAATCCTAAGAACCTTTCAAGACGCAAATTTTTGGGAACGGTAGGTACTGCAACGGCGGCATTCACGATTGTACCGAGGCATGTAATTGCCGGGAGCGGCCAGAAAGCTCCCAGCGACATGGTCAATGTTGCGGGGATCGGTATAGGGGCACAGGGATCGGGCAACCTAAGCAATATCTGTGATCCCGAAGTTCAGGTTAACAGACCTCCCCGCACCAGGACAGGCCAGCCTTACAGCAAGGCTGAACTCGCCAGGCAGGAGGCAGAGCGCGCTGCCAGAATGGCTCAGATGCAGGGCCAGCAGGGAGCGGCAGCAAGACCGCCTCAGGCAGCACGGCCTCAGAGAGAGCCCAGAAAACTGGCAAACATTTATGCCTTGTGTGATGTGGACTCTGAATACGCCGGCTATGTTTTCGCCAGGTATCCCAAAGCCAAGGTTTATTCCGACTGGCGCGAGATGCTTGAGAAAGAACCCTCGATCGACGCTGTTATGATTGCAACCACTGACCACAATCATGCTCCGATAGCAGCTGCGTTCATGAGGGAGAAGAAGCATGTTTATGTCGAAAAACCGATGGCAAAAACTGTTTATGAATGCCGTAAGCTTGCCGAGCTGGCAAAGGAATACGATGTGGTGACACAGATGGGCAACCAGGGGCATGCAAGTGAAGGAACAAGGAGAGTAGTGGAATGGGTGCGTGCAGGTGTTGTGGGAAATGTCCGTGAAGTACATATGTGGACTGACCGTCCGGTCGGATACTGGCCTCAGGGCGACATTCAGAGGCCTGCCGGCGTTAAGGTTCCAAAGAATCTGAACTGGGACGTATGGCTGGGACCGGCTCCTGAGAAGCCCTATAATCCGGAAATATGCCATTTCGTCTGGCGCGGTCTCTGGGATTATGGTACTGGTGCGATGGGCGACATGGGTGCGCACATTTATGATGCTCCGCTCTGGGCCCTTAACCTTGAGTATCCTACACGGATACAGGCCACTTCAACCCCATACAACAGTGAATATCTTCCACTTGCCCAGACAGTGACATATGATTTTCCCGAGAGCTTCACGCCAGGAATAGGCTACATGCCTCCCGTGAAGGTGAAATGGTGCGACGGTGGAATTCTTCCTCCACGTCCCGACAAGCTTGAGGACGGACGCCGCGTGGGAACTGTCTTTTATGGCGACAAGGGAATAATGATGGGAGGTAATGCTGCAATGCCCACACTGGTCCCGGCTGATCCCGACTTTAAGGGCCCTGAACCCTGGCTTGAAAGAACAGGAGATATATTTGAGGACTGGATTGGTTCTATTCAGAAAGGAAAGAAATCAAGCAACGACTTCTCCTGGGCCTCGAAGGTAACAGAGATAATGCTGCTGACAAATATTGCAATCCTGACCCAGAGATTCAACAAGACCCTTGAGTATGATGCGAAGAACATGAAGATCACAAATCTTCCGGAAGCAAACAACTACTTCCATTACGAGTACAGAAAGGGATGGACGTTATAGTTATTGCAGACTGACCGGCTGACTGCCGGAATAAGTTTAGACGGGTGAGGTACTCTTCCTGAAAGGTTCCATAGAGCTGCGGCGGGAAGAATCCTCACCCTTGCTGTTTTCAGGAAGGATTATTGAGAAAAGCCCCCCGATATGATATCAGACAACGGAAAACAAAATGAATGAAAGCATAAAGGGCTAAACAGATTCTCCGGGAATTCATTATCTGCTTCAATTTTTTCCCCCTGATGCTCTGATCAGTAAATCATAAATTTCCAATATCCGTTTAGTCATTGTTTCCAGGCTGAAGTCGGTCCGGACATAGTTCTGAAGTATCGCAGCCTCTTTCTGAAAACGCCCGGTATCAGCAAGGTATTCCCTCAACATTCCGGCCAGGAGGTCAGTATCGGGTCCCTTGAAATTTTTAGCGACAAAGTTGTTTTCCTGATAGAACCTGTAGTTCTCTTCGGAAACAAATCCTCCCATATGCTGCTGGTTTATTGAAATAACAGGGATCCCGAGCGCCAGGGAATATATTGCCGCCCTGCCCACTCCAAGGACCAGACCCGATCTCCGGATCATAGGCTCTACTTCCGGGACATAACCGTGAACCACACATATCTCCCTGTTATTGCTGATGTTCAGGGCATCAGCCTCTTTCCGGATATTTTCAAGCGACTTCCCGTCGCCGATGACATTGAATTTTATAGCGGGGAAATCCCTCAGAACCCGGGGCAGGACTTCTTTTACCAACATTATAATAACCTCGGCATGCCTTGAATCTATCCTGCTTATGTATGTCATTGAATTAAGGTCCCTTTCCGAATCATTTTCAAACCATTTTACCCCGTTCTGGATAAATGCCGATTTGTTTCCAAGCCTTTTGTAAATTCCATTACCGTCAAGATGCCTTTTACTGACGAAAATTACCCTGTCGGCCCATTTCCCGGAAATTCTTGTACGAAGATCATAATGAGGATTGCCATGAACAGTAACTACCACCGGGATCCTCATAAGCTTCCCGGCCACGCATCCCAGAAAGATTGCCAGTCTTTTATGTGCATGGATAATATCGATTCTGTTCCTTTTAATGAAGAAGCAGATATAAATAAGATGAAAAGGCAAAAAGATATCCTTCATTTTCAGAGACACAAACCGTACACTGCTGTTCAGCCTGTTTTTCTGCAACCCTGGTTTTGAGATCACAAAAACATCATTTCCAGCATCATCCATGGAGTTTGCAAGGTCTCTTACATGATTTTCAGCACCCCCGAAATTAAAACCCGGAACAAGCAACAGAATTTTCATACAGGAAATACAAACTGTGAATTGCCCTCTTTGGTATGTTTTGCAACATTATTTTATTAACAAGTATTTCACGAAAATGTTAAACCGTAATGACAGCAGGTATTAAAATTCCTGGAATTGATATCATCCTGGTTTCGAACCGGAACCTTTTTATTGAGTAATAATCCCTTCGGTTCCGTTAATAATTAAGAATTTCATCAGACTCACAGTATTTTTTTTGGTGGCATAAAATCGTATTTTTCGATAAGCATTTTATCGATAATGGTCAGGGGTTATCTTTTCTAAAAACTACAAAATCAATTATTTAAAGTGTTTGTTCGCATTGAACTCAAAATGCGGTCCGGCTTCACCCCTGTTTTTCACTTGTTCCTTCAACTGTTTCTTTATTTATTTTCGTCGCATGGCTTTTAATAGCCGGAGATACCGTATTATGACAATTTTAATGTGATAAAGAGGAAAAATTATGCATAACCAATTGTTATCCGGGCTCATCAGGAGCATCATGCAAAGAAGAGATACCATCTTCGCCGTGTTGTTTGCCTTATTTGCAGGCCTGCCGTCGGGTCTTACCGGCCAGGAAACTGAGACTTTTAAGCCCGGAGGAAAGCCGGAAGTCAGGATCTTTACCAGTCTGAGCTCTTCATTCTCAGATGGAGAGACCCGAAACAAGTTTGACCTAACACGGGCTTACTTCGGTTACAACTACAACTTCTCCCAGAAACTATCAGGGCGAGTTGTGTTCGATGTTGCAGATCCTTCGGCAGGCAAGCTGAAGTTCACCGGGATGCTGAAATTCGGATATCTGAGGTATCAGACCGGGAAATGGACCATTACAGGAGGTATGATACCTCTTCCACAATATGATATCGGAGATAAAAGGTGGGGCTTCCGCTATGTTTTCAAACCATTTCATGATGAATATGGTTTTGGAGGCGCCGCCGACCTGGGCTTAAGCGCGGTTTACAGGATTGCGCCATGGTTTTCGGCCGACATAACCCTGATGAACGGTGAGGGTTACAAACTTGCCGAGGCCGATTCTACTTTCAAGGCAGCCGCGGGAATTACCATCAGCCCTGTAAAGGAACTTTCACTTCGTGGTTACTTTGACACCATGACCAAAAATGGCACAGACCAGCAAACAGTAGAGCTAATAGCCACCTTTGAAACCGGAAGGTTTATCCTGTCAACAGCATATAACTTCCAGAAAAATCATAACCTTACCGACGGGAATGATTATCATGGTTATACTTTTAACGGAACTGTATCCATCAGCGACAGGGTGAAAGTATTCGGGAGATATGACAATGTAACATCGGAGAAGGTCGGCAATTCCCCGGAACCATGGAATATTGCCCGGGACGGGCAACTTATCCTGGGAGGGTTTGATATAATCCTCGCTCCGGGGGTGAACCTGTCGCCCAACTATCAGGGCTGGAAGCCGGCCGATACGGGAATGCCTTTTGTTTCAAGGTTCATGATCTCACTCGATCTGAAGATATGAACCAGGCTAAGCCAGGGTTGATCTGCTGAAGCCGCAGGATCAGCTTTTTGCCGGTTAGCTTCAGGTTTTGCCGGATGGCATTCCCTGGTTACCTGATTTCGAATTCAATGACAAGGTTTTCGCTTCTTTTTATGCCGTAAAATACAAGTCTGTCGCTTGTTTGCCGGTCAACAGCAATACCCTGTCCATATACAGGTACCTGAATGGTTTCAATATACTTAAGGGTGTAACCTGTCCGGGGTATTTCAAGAACGTACAGCTCCGGCTTGTCGTGTCCGGTACAGTAAAGGCGGCCTTCCTTATCCCACACTGCTCCCGAGTTGCTCTGCGGCATGAACTCCCGGATGACATTCTCAGGAAAGGTCCACGATCCGGTCTGGCGCCACTTTTTGTCGAATTTCACCACCGAAGTCCACCTCGTATCCTTTCCCTCGCTCGATCCTGTTCCGGTATAATGTGCAAAGCCGACGTACCAGGACCCGGAATGCATATCTATCCATGTGGCGGATCCTGTGAAAATCCCGAAACTGTGGTTTCCTGTATGTTTAAGGGTCGCCGCATCAAATATTTCTATTGAACTTGCCATCGGTGACTCAGGATAGTTTGAGGAGGCGCAATACAGCTTCCCCCTTACGACAACACCGCTGTTAAGGTGTGTTACACCGCTTTCCCTTCCATCCCATGAGGCAATAAGATCCCCGTTAAGCCTGTCGTGTTTTGTGATGGTGCTGTTATTAATCACGTAAAAGTATTTTTTGTCGACAGCAACTGCCTGTTTTGCTTCTGCGACGCTGAAACGATTGATTTCCTTCGCTGCCCGTGCGACTGACTGCCCGGTCAGGGAAAAAGAATAACATATGGATAATACTATAGCCGCTGACAGAATATGGACCGTTCTCTTTACTGTAGTTGATGATGTGATCATATGATTTCAATTTTATCTCGTGATACTTTCAATTACGCCGGTTTATTAATTAACCTGAGTTGCTGGTTAGTTATTGGTTGTTGCTGGTTGCTGGTTGCTGGTTGCTGGTTGCTTGTTGCTGGTTGCTTGTTGCTGGTTGCTCGTTGCTGGTTGGTTACTTAAGAAATGAATATTATAAATGTAAAATTTTATTATAATGATTATTGAAGTATTACATTTCTTCCTGATAATTGATAACTATTGAACCAGCACACATCACCCGGCAACTTGAATAGATCACCTTGCTGATCGGACTGGTATTCAGGTTCTGCCTTTTCAAGTAATGTTTAAAATTAGCGATTGTTGACATATGTTAATCAGTCCTATTGTTGAAACAATTTGCTTTCTGTGAATATCTATGATGTCTTGTGACTGGACATATCTTTATTTTTGGCACAAAATTCATTTCTATGCGCATCAGAAGGATAAGGCTGAGAAAGGAATACCGTCTGAAGGTATGGCTCTTCCTGTTCTTTTTCTTCTCAACCTGTTTGATTTTCATTCCGCAGCCGAACAGGGCTCTGATGGTCTCCTATTTCAGCACCAGATGCCGCGAAAACCAGCCTGTGTACAGTAAAAAGCTCAATGACCGGATTCCTGACTATGGGGAACAGGCCAGGCTTGCGGGAATTGAAAAGTGCGCCAATGCAAGGGATATTGCCAGGCGGGTAACGACCCGCAAGCTAGTAAAGATTGGAAATACAAAATATTATGATGTGGGGGAAATGGAGCACAGCTATCCTTACCTGACACGCAGCAGCCGGAAACTCCTTAATGAGATAGGTAAGAGATACAGGGAAAAAATTGCCAGAGAAGGACTTAAAGGATCAAGGTTTGTTATTACTTCGATGACCCGCACTACGGGTTCAATAAAAAACCTTGGAAAAGAAAACATTAATGCATCTGAGAACAGTCCACATCTTTACGGAAATGCTTTTGATATTTCCTATGCCCGGTTCCGGATAAGGAAGCATAAGGTAACCGAATGCGATAAATGGTATATGAAGGAAGCCCTGGCTGAAGTTATATACGATCTTCGCAATGAAAAGAAATGCTGGGCAACTTATGAAAGGCAGCAGGGCTGCTTTCATGTAGTTGCAAGGTGAAACCCTCTTGTAGTAGCGAAAGGTCATTGCCTTTAATATATGCAGTTTTTTGATTTTAGGAGTTATAATTGCTAACTTGTCATCCTGTTGATTCAGTTCAGGGCACTCCGGCAGTATTCCCATAACAAAAATGACAACCTGAAAAAAGAGGATCATTAACTTCCAGTCAGCAAAAACCGGGAACACTTCCTTTGTATTAGCGTTGGAAACCGTTGTGACACCTGGTAACAAGTGTTTGGATTTAAGAAAATCACTAATGAAAATATCTTTTATATCCGGAAGGATTTCACTTGCAGCCTTTGCCTTAACATTGATGTTCCTTTCAGTTTCGTGCGAGGAGGACCGTAGTCCTGATGAAGATGAAGATTCGTCGTTTGCAGTATTGCTCGTCATTGATGAAGACAGCATTGACAACGGAAATCCGCCGAATGATTTTTCGGAGGACGATGTGAATGATCAGAGTGCTTCAGTGGGACTCAGGATCAACCTGAGGTATTTCCAGGATAACATTGGTGAGAGGATCGACCTTTATACCGGACAGGTGGGAGATGAAGGATGGTTTGCCCTGAAAACCATTCCTGATTCGTGGAAGAGCGCCGGTCCGACGGAAAAGGGATCTCTTAACTATCTGACTCCGGGTCCGGGTCTTGGAGCACCTGTTCCGGATGACGACAGGGAGGTCCTTCTTGACGCTTTACCAGATGTAACACCTCTCCGTGCTGCAGGGCTTGCCATGCTAAAGGGGCAGACAGTTGTGGCAGTGGTTTACGATGGCGACATCAGCATCAATTATTCTCCACTGACGGGCAATCTGCAGGGTGCGAATCTCGGACTGGTTACCTTCAAGGTAATTGACGTGAAGAAGCGGACAGACGGTTCTTCGTCTTCCCTGCCGGCAGTGACCATACGCATTCTCGATGCTGATATCACATCTGGACTGCCTCTGGTGCTTTTTTCAAACGCACCCGTCCCCCGGTCATCGTCAGAGCCTATGGATATTACGCCGCCTTCATCCCCGGCCTCCCCGCAGTTCGTTCCGGCGCCATGAAAACCGGGTCCGGAGCTCAGGATGCCTCCACAAATTAAACCAGGAGATTTGTTGCCAGTGCCGGTTCAACAAGAACCAATGATTTTCTGAATTACGTAATTAACTCGTATTTAATTACGTAATTTATTACGTAAACTCTAACATAAGGATAATATCAGTCATTATCCCGCACTGCATAGATGCCTTCTTTGGTATCCGGCATGGTTTCTGACAGGTCTTCCCCATGAAAAGGTTTCTGACAGCCTTCTTTACCACTGTAATTCAGATGCACAGGAATAAAACACTATTTTCATATATTTGAGCGCAGAACAATTCCGCAAGTCAATTACTGCGGTAAAACTGCCGGTCGTATTGTCAAACCACAAACGGTAAAGAGGATGCTTATAAAGCAGATTATTCTCAGTCTTGTTTTTTTTACAGCGTTCATTCAGGAACAGGGGCCTGAGAAAGTTCTCAGGTCGGTTTTCGATGAGGCGCTGGCAGACACAACTGCATACAGTCACCTAAGGTTTCTCTGCAAGGAGGCAGGAGGGAGGCTGGCAGGAACTGCAGCGTCGCTGAAGGCGGTGGAATACACAAGGCAGGCTCTTGTCGAAGCAGGCGCCGACACCGTTTGGCTCCAGAAGGTTCCTGTACCCCGCTGGGTAAGGGGGACTGAGCTTTGCCATGTTACCTCAGCGGTCATGGGTGAATCGGAGCTGACGATTTCGGCTCTCGGACTTTCAGAAGGAACCGGCCCCGGGGGCCTTACTGCAAAGCTTATTGAAGTTCAGGGTATTAATGAGTTGAAAGACCTTGGGAGGGACAGGATTGAGGGCAGGATTGTTTTCTTTAACCGTCCGGCCTCAAATAAACTTGTAAATACCTTCGGAGGTTACGGAGGTGCAGTTGACCAGAGGATCTCGGGAGCTTCAGAGGCATCGTGTTATGGTGCGGCGGCTGTCATTGTAAGATCTGCCACGCAGGCAATTCATGATTACCCTCATACAGGTGTGACACGATATGCCGGTGATGTAAGGAAGATACCTGCAGTTGCTGTTTCAACCACCGACGCTGATATGCTGAGCCGCTGGCTTGATAAGGATCCTTTGCTTGATGTTAACCTTGTAACAACATGCAGGAACCTCGATGACACCGTTTCATTCAATGTTATCGGAGAAATTCGCGGCAGCAGTAAGCCTGAAGAAATAATTACCGTCGGGGGCCACCTCGATTCATGGGATATTACCGAGGGTGCACACGATGATGCAGGCGGGTGTGTCCAGGCGATTGAAATGATAAGGATCTTCAGTAAGCTTGGAATTAAACCTTCGAGGACGGTAAGAGCCGTGATGTTCATGAACGAGGAGATTTCCCTTACCGGCGGGAGAACCTATGCTGAGGAAGCAAAGGCAAAAGGTGAAAAGCATTATGCGGCCCTTGAGTCCGACAGGGGTGTAATGAGTCCGAGGGGATTCGGATTCGATGCGCAGGGTCCGAGACTTGAAAAGCTTCAGTCGCTTGAGAAGTATTTTTTACCCTACAACATAAGAGATTTCGATGCCGGGGGCGGTGGTTCCGATATTGCCCCGCTAAAGGAGCTGGGAGCGCTTCAGATCGGTTATATACCGGATTCACAGAGATACTTCTGGTACCACCACTCAGCCAACGACACTTTTGAAAAGGTCAATATACGTGAACTCCAGATGGGGAGCGCTGCAATTGCATCGCTTATTTACCTCATCGACCTTCTGGATTACTGAGCATGCCGGATATAACTGAGAGCCGGCCTTAATTCAGTAATCCCGGAGGTATGGATTTGCTGATAGCCCCGGCAGGTTTTAACTGAAGGAATAATCGTTATTTTAGTGTAAGGTTTTAAGCGACATTTAAATGATACTCCAGTTGGGTTTACTTATTCTCGGACTAGCAGTACTTATTGCCGGAGCCAACTGGCTTGTCGGGGGAGCCTCCGACCTGGCGCGCAGGTATAATGTTTCGGATCTTGTGATCGGACTCACAATTGTTGCCTTCGGAACCTCGGCGCCAGAGCTTGTGGTGAACCTCTTCGCGACACTCACGGAGCATCAGGATATAGTATTCGGTAATATTCTGGGAAGCAATAGTTTCAATATTTTCATTGTCCTCGGAATTTCCGGACTTATTATCCCTCTGAGAGTGCAAAGCAGCACCGTCTGGAAGGAGATACCCATATCCATGGGCGCAGTAATTATTTTCTATTTCATGGTAAATGATTATTTTTTTACTGAAAATCACATTCTCAGCAGATTTGACGGTATTGTACTTGTTATCCTTTTCCTTCTTTTTCAGTATTATGTTTACCTTCAGATAAAATCAGATCAGGCGGTACTTTCCTCTTCCAGGAAGGATATCCGGGTTTTTAAGGTTGTTTTTCTCATTATTCTCGGACTTGCAGCCCTTGTTGCGGGAGGAAGGCTGGTGGTGGATAACGCTGTTCTCATTGCAAAGGCAGCGGGGATAAGTGAAAAAGTAATCGGACTGACCATTGTGGCGGCAGGGACCTCTCTTCCCGAACTGGCAACATCTGTTGTGGCGGCGTTAAGGAAGAACGCTGACATTGCGGTGGGGAACATTATCGGATCCAATATTTTCAACATATTCTTTATCGGAGGACTGGTATCCCTGATAAATCCAGTTAAGTACAACACAGCTTTCAACAACGACTTCTATCTTCTGGCTGCCGGTACCCTGATCCTGTTTATCACAATGTTCACTTTAAGGAGGAGGACACTCGACAAGTGGGAAGCTTTTCTTCTGCTTGTCATCTTCGCAGGTTATTCTTTTTATCTTTTGTCGGGTGAATTTTAGGATAAGCATAAGAATTCCCGGTTATCCTTATATCCCTGACATCCGGAATATTGCTTTTTTCTCCCGGCATCCGATTCGCGTATGCTGCGGGGTCTTCAGGATCAGTAGCATGAAAAATCCTCATCCGGTAAAACAGAATTATTATATTTATAGATCCAACAGCATAAACAAAAACAATCATCTGCTATGAAAAAAGTGATCCTGTCGCTCATTATGATTTTAAGTCCGCTTCTGATGCTGTCGCAGCAGACGGAGAAACTTTACCTTTCGGGGACGGGTATGGACGATACAAAAACATGGGAATTCCTTTGCACAAAGGGCCGCAGAAGCAATGTCAAGTCAACCATAGAGGTGCCCTCCTGCTGGGAGTTGCAGGGTTTCGGGACCTTCAATTACGGAGCAAAGCCCGAGCTTCTGGCAGATGAGAAAGGTTTTTACGGTTATGATTTTAATGTGCCTGGACACTGGAGGAACAAGGTTGTAAGGATCGTTTTTGAAGGCTCGATGACGGACACTGAGGTCTTTATAAACGGCAGGTCTGCCGGTCCTGTCCACAGGGGATCGTTTTATCGCTTCAGTTACGATATAGGCAGGTATCTAAGGTACGGGCAGCTTAACCGGCTTGAGGTTACGGTGTCGAAGATGTCGTCGGACATGAGTATCAACAGGGCCGAGAGGGAAGTTGACTTCTGGGTTTTCGGAGGAATTTTCAGACCGGTTTATCTTGAAGCGTATCCAGCGCAGTATATAGAACGCACTGCCATTGATGCTAAAGCCGACGGCAGATTTGAAGCCGACATTTATGTCGCCAATGCCGGGCAGGGGATGAGGGTTGAAGCTGTTATTTCGGACAGCGGGGGAGATCTGGTTACGGAAGCGGTTGCAGTACCTATACGTTCAGGAACAGGAAAAGTGACAGTTACGGCAGTTGTTAAGGATCCGGGATTATGGAGTCCCGAAACACCTGAACTCTATAGTGTAATTTTCAGGCTCAGGAAAGGAGAAAAGGTAATTCATGAGATCACGGATAAATTCGGATTTCGCACCGTGGAGGTTCGGCAGAACGACGGGATTTATGTAAACGGAATGAGAACTGTCTTCCGGGGAGTAAATCGTCACACCTCATGGCCGGAATCCGGAAGGACAACAAGCAAAAAGCTAAGCATCGCAGACGTCGGCCTGATGAAGGAGATGAACATGAATGCTGTGAGAATGTCACATTATCCACCCGACACGCATTTTCTAGATGCCTGCGATTCTCTGGGTCTTTATGTCATTGATGAGCTTACAGGCTGGCAGAAGAGTTACTCAACAGAGGCGGGGAGGCCTCTCGTAAAGGAGATGGTGACACGCGACGTGAATCATCCTTCTGTTATAATATGGGCAAACGGCAACGAAGGGGGATTCAACTTTGACCTGGATGAGGACTTTTCATTCTATGATCCCCAGAAAAGGCCTGTTATTCATCCATGGGAGAATTTCAGGGGTATAGTAACAAGCCACTACAAGCCCTATGACTATGGAATGAACATCGGTTTTCACGGACGAGACATATTTTTCCCGACTGAAATGCTTCACGGACTTTATGACGGGGGAGCGGGGTCAGGGCTTGACGACCTCTGGAAACTTGTTTTGTCGAATCCTGTAGCCGCAGGAGGCTTTCTGTGGGTTTTTGCCGACGAAGGGATAATCAGGGATGACCAGGAAGGGGCCATTGATGTTGTCGGAGAAAGGGCGCCTGACGGTATCGTCGGTCCTTTCCGTGAGAAGGAGGGGAGCTTTTATACCGTGAAGGAAATATGGTCGCCGGTATATATAGACCTTCCTTACATAAATCCTGCATTTGACGGGAGGATTGAAGTCACGAACCAGTTCCAGTTCACTGATATCGGCAAATGCCGTATTGAATGGAGCCTTGCTGATTTCAGAAAACCTTCAGAGGATGGGAACAATGTCAGGCCGGCTCTTTCAGGAACTGTAAAACTTCCTGGGATCGGACCTGGCGAAAAGGGCTTCATTAGCATCGACCTGCCTGAAAAATGGCGTGAACATGATGCCCTGATTCTTACCGCTTATTATCCCGATGGAAGCGAGATGAACCGCTGGAGCTGGCCGGTGAAAACACCGGGGCAGCTGGCTGCGGAGCTGGTTGATACAACCTCGGTAGGAGAAATTGTTGTTTCGGAGAATGACAGTACAATTACAATTGAGGCTTCGGGAGTTGTTCTTGAAATAAGCAGGAAGACCGGATACCTTGAAAATGCAAGGAACAGAGCCGGGTCAATAGGTTTCGGTGAAGGTCCGGTTCTGGCACATGGTGATTATGAATGCCGGGGAGTAAGGCACTATGCTGAAGACGGGAATCATGTTGTGGAGGTTGATGGCGGAGGAAACACAAGGAACTTTGTATGGACAATTTACCCGAGCGGATGGTTAAGGCTTGATTATGGATACGCTCTCAGGGGAGAAATGGATTTTGCCGGCATTAACTTCAGCTATCCGGAGGAAAAGATAACTGGTGTCACCTGGCTGGGAAGAGGTCCCTACAGGGTCTGGAAGAACAGGCTGAAGGGTGTCCCCTTCGGGCTTCACAGCAAGGAATACAACAGGACAATGACGGGCAGGACCTGGGATTATCCTGAATTCAAAGGGTATCACTCCGATTTCTACTGGGCCACATTTGAGAACGCCGATCTGCCTTTTACGGTTGTTTCAGCGACACACGA
Source organism: Bacteroidales bacterium (assembly GCA_040772125.1). Lineage (GTDB taxonomy): Bacteria > Bacteroidota > Bacteroidia > Bacteroidales > VadinHA17 > LD21. The sequence goes on along the minus strand of JAXGYS010000003.1, from coordinate 2,748,589 downwards.
TCTGTATCTTCGTCTTTTTACGCCCGACCGGCCGGAAGAGGCTGTCAGCAACACTGTTTTTCCCCCCTTTCCCGCAGGAGATATCTCCTTTCTTCACGGGATAGCACCCATGGGAACAAAGTTTCACAAATCATCGGAACTTGGTCCCCAGGGTTTTCCGAATATGCTGTATTCGATGCGTGGTGACGTAACATCGATGACACTTTATTTCGATTTCAGGGCAAGGTAAGCGGGTTATTCCTTTAAGCGGGCATACAGAAGAAAAATGGAAGCATGATCGTGCCTTCTTCAGATTTTTTCCCAGGGCTGCCGGTTTAATGGATACTCCCGGCGATAATGCAAGCTAAAAAAGTTGTTACTTTGCATAAATCATCCGGCAATGTCGAGAATATTAAGGGTAGTTCTGATAATTTTTTTGTTTTTCGGTTCTGCAGTAAGCAGGCCTGTCATTTCCCAGATCTTAAAAGATACGGCTGCTATTCGCATTCTCAAGAATGGAGTTGATGCAGTTTATAATTTCCGTTTTGAGGAGGCCTGGGAGGCCTCGGGAAAATTAAGCAGCTTATATCCCGACCATCCTGTTAACCATCTTTTCAGCGGGATGATAACATACTGGGAAAATTATCCGTTGAAACCCGGATCGAAGGCTCAGATAACCTATGTGAGCCATATGGAAAGATGCATCGCGATCTGTGAGGAAAGAGAGGAAACCGACGATTATCCCGAATATCTGCTTTCCAATCTTGGAGCCAGGGGGATGCTGCTTCTTTTCTATGCCGATAACAATTTGAGCAACAATGTTTTCCCTCTGGTCAAGACAACCTACCGTTACATCCGTCAAAGCTTTGACTACACTTCTTTCTATGACGACTTTTACTTCTTCACAGGCCTCTATAATTACTACAGGGAAGCCTATCCTGAGGCCCGTCCGGTTTACAAGGTACTTGCATTCCTTTTTCCCAGGGGGGATAAGGCGAAAGGATTGACGGAGATGCAGACTGCAGCACAGAAGTCGTTGATGCTCAGGGCTGAAGCCTATACTTTCCTTTCGCACATTTACATTCATTTTGAGAATAACTACCAGGTGGCCTATGCCTACAGCAATTCGCTCAACAGGCTTTATCCGGGAAACCTTCTGTACAGAGCTTCGAAGATCAAGAATCTTCTTCTTATAAAATGGTATGACGAAGCAGAGCAGCTGATAGAATCGGGTTCGGGCAATACGGGTAACAGATTTTTCGAGGCGCAGGTAACGATATACAAGGGGATATTACAGGAAAAAAAATACCGTAATCTGAAGCTGGCAAAGCAATATTACAACCGGGGTTTTTCTGAGATAACCCCCTTTGGGTACTTCGGAAATGAAACAGCCGCACTTGCCTGCTTTGGCTTAAGCAGGATATACGATATCGAGGGAGACAAGGATAACAAAAAGACATACAGAAAGATGGCTCTTGACCTCACGAGCTACAAAAAGGTCAGCTTCGATGACTGAACCGGCATTTTAAGGCCGCTGCGGTATATTTCCCCATTCCGGCGGCCGATGCTGTCATGAAAGATAAAACAGGATGATCATTATTATTTCCCTCCGTTCTCGAGGAGATAGGGAGTAACCTGGTATACACAGTAGTTCAGCCAGTTAGAGAAAAGAAGACTGGCATGGCTTCTCCATTTTACCATAGGCTCCTGCATGGGATCGTCATTAAGGAAGTAGTTCCTGGGAATATTGATATCAAGTCCCTTAGCCAGATCTCGCTCATACTCGGCTTTCAGGGTAAGGGGATCATATTCGGAATGGCCCGTAACGAAAATCCTCCTCAGGTCCTTTGAGGCAACGAGATAGATCCCTGCATCATCCGAGTCGGCAAGTATATCCAGGTCAGGTATTTTGACGATATCGTCCTTTCTTACTTCAGTATATCTTGAATGCGGTGCAAGGAATTCATCGTCAAATCCTCTTGTGAGAAGGTTTGTCCTGCTGTATATCCTGTGCCTGAAGACGCCGAACATTTTTTCATTCATCATATACTTCGGTATCCCGTAATGATGATATAGTCCTGCCTGCGATGCCCAGCAGATGAACATTGTGGATGTGACATGGTTGTCGGCCCAGTCCATGATCCTTACCATTTCCTCCCAGTAGTCGACTTCTTCAAAGTCGAGATGTTCGATAGGCGCTCCTGTTATTATCAGTCCATCGTATCTGTGGGAGGATATGTCGTCGAAAGTCTTGTAAAAAGAGTCTAGGTGTTCTTTCGGAGTGTTTTTCGAAAGGTGCATTTTTGTGAAAATAAGGGTTATTTCCACCTGCAGCGGAGTATTGGAAAGGAGCCTGAGGATCTGTGTTTCGGTTGTGATCTTGACAGGCATCAGGTTGAAAATGAGAATCTGAAGCGGTCTTATGTCCTGATGAAGAGCTCTTGTCTCCTTCATGACGAAAATATTCTCCTCTTCGAGGATCTTTACAGCTGGCAGATTATCTGAAATATTCAGCGGCATAATACTTCCCTTTTTACTTCGGTTTTCAGTCTTTTTTTGAAAAATGAGGTTGAAAGATACTACTTACCCTTGATTTTATACCCGGAAGGGGATTTTTTTAACATTTCCGTCATCTTTTTGCTGTTATTTGTCAAAACCCTTAAACAGGTATCCGGGTTGCGAATAAGGAGTGTATCGCAAAGATAATCAGTCTTATATGATGTCTGGTCGGTTGATTTAGCAGGACTTTGTATCTGCTGGTGGTAAATTTGCAGTTCTTTTTGACGAACGTTGTGAAAACTGTTATCAGTAACCAGACCTTTTAACCGACGGACGGTTTTGCTTTGACGGAGGATCCCAAAACCAGTCGCAATTACCCACTGGCTGTGCCTTAGCGTATTGACACGCAGCTTCCTGCATTTTATATTTACATCAATGAAATGATAAAAAACAAAATAGTCAGGTCATGAAAACATTTTACAGAATATCGTCGCAGGAAGTAGGGACTGTCCTCCTAAAGAGAAGAAAGATTGCCAAGGCTCTTCGCTGGTGGCTCAGAGAGAATGGTTTTGTTTACAAGTATATGTTCTTTGTTAATTGATCAGGAAAGGTTGGCTAAGGTTGTTAATCACTTCCGGATGTCAGGTCCGGTGTTAGTCAGCTGGGAAGGGTCTGTCAAAAGACCCTTCTCTTTTTTATGCCGGTTAATATCAATATTAATATTTTGAAGAGAAGGTAGAAGGAGTGAAGTGACTAAATTTTGTAGTGACTAAAATTTGGAGTGGCTGGAGTTTTGTGTGAATTGAAAATTGCTTTATGCTGATGGTATAAGAAACCCTGAGGATTTAAACACTGTGAACGTGATAAGGGTGATGGTATAGGTTTAAAGGAATCCGTAAAGGGAAAAGGCTGGGTTCTGACTGTTATCCTTCAGAACCAGGAACGGCATTTATAAACCGATAAAACTGAAGTGCGTGAGCACTCATTTTTTTTAATGGCCGGATTTTATAAATTTGTCATGTAATTACGTGTAATTAAAACCGGAAAAAATGAAAAAGATCATTCTTACTTTTACATTAGCCTTGTTCATTACTGCATTGGCCTCGGCCCAGGATTATGATACGGGGGTGGGTTTGCGGCTGGGTTTTTCCAACGGTCTCACCGTGAAGCATTTTTTGAGTCAGAGGTCGGCTGTTGAAGGCCTTCTGTCGACAAGATGGCACGGATTTGAGCTTACGGGCCTATATGAGGTCCACGACAATGCTTTTGATGTTGACAGGCTTAACTGGTACTTCGGGGGCGGCGGCCACATCGGATTCTGGAACGGGGATTACACCAGCAGCCGCTGGGGCGATGAAGGCACTAATTATACAGTCGTAGGGATTGATGGTATTCTGGGAATTGAATATAATTTCTTGGAAATTCCGATCAATATAAGCCTCGACTGGAAGCCGGCATTCAATCTTACTGGTTATTCAGGGTTCTGGGGCGACGGAGGAGCCTTGTCAATAAGGTATATTTTCTGATAACATAAATCTGCAGATGGGGTGTCCTGTAAGGGGCACCTTTTTTTTTCAGAATCCGTTCAGTTTCATTGTCACAGTGGGAATGAGCAGTATAAATCCCAGGATGACAAGCAAAAGCAGGATGGGACCTATCCATTTCAGCCATTTGGCATAGGGTATCCTGGCCATTCCAAGAACACCCATAAGGACTCCGGATGTTGGAGCTATCATGTCGGTGAAGCCTGCACCGAACTGAAATGCCATTATGGTGGCCTGCCTGGTAAGTCCAACAATATCAGAGAATTCAGCCATGATCGGAATTGTAAGGGCAGCCTTGGCTGATCCGGATGTAATTACAAGGTTAAGCAGCGACTGGAAAACGTACATAATACTTAATGCGGTCATCTGTCCTGTTCCCTCAAGGGCTCCGGAGAGAGAGAAGAGCACCGTGTCGATAATCTGTCCGTCACTAAGGATAGCGATTATTCCACCTGCAAAGCCTACAACCAGCGATGCAGAAACTATGTCCCTGACTCCCTCTACGAACAGTTTTGCCGTCTCTCCCGGTTTCCTTCCCGCCGCAAATCCTGTAACAAGTCCCATTGCCAGGAACAGTGCTGCGATTTCCATAATATACCATTCGTATCCGAGCACACCAATCACCAGGTAGATCATTGTAAAGGCGAGTACGTTGAGCACGTAGAAATGGAATGATTTTCTCAGGGAGATGTAGCTGAAAAGGAAGTACAGGCCTGCAGTTACGGGAAGCAGAGGGGCTTTGATTACCGACAGGCCCAGCGACAGGCTGGTAACAGGGTATTTTACTGCAAATATCAGAAGTATTATTCCTGTAAGTGCGGCTGTTATCCATGCCGTAAGAGGAGTCTCATATCTGATCTCAGCGATATGTGAGTTACCCTTCTTTCGCCAGTATTCATCGGCTTCGTACATCGGGCTTCTCCGGGGATCCTTCTTTATCCTTGCGGCGTAGATAAGGACACATACTATTCCGGCTATTGTTATTATTAACCAGCATAAAGTACGGTACTCAATTCCGGTGAAGAGAGGAACGCTGGCCAGTCCCTGTGCAATTCCGACAGTAAAGGGATTCAGTATTGCTCCTGCGAAGCCGATGTGAGCCGCAAAATAGCATAGCGCTATTCCAATGATGGAATCGTAGCCCATTGAAATTGCTAGGGGAACAAAGATCACGGCGAAGGCTATCGTCTCCTCGCTCATGCCGAAGAGAGCTCCGAAAAGGCTGAAGATGATCATTATGAGGGTGATTATTATGTTATTCACCCCCAGAAGCCTTACGGGCCGGAACCGTTCCATGTTCTTTGTGAAGGCAAGAAAGGAAAATATACCGATATCAATCGCCTTTGTATCGTTCATTATCCAGAATGCGCCGCCTATCATCAGCACGAACACTATAATGTGCGACATATTAATAAAGCCCTTGTAGAAAGCCGAAAAGATCTGCCACGTCTGGGGCTGGCTGTCAATATACTGGAATGAGCCGTTCACTATCACGCTTCTTTCGACGCCGTTGACCTCTATTGTCTGACGGTCGTAACGGCCCCCTGGAATGATCCACGTCAGAACAGCCGAGATGATAATAATACTGAAAACGATGACAAGGTTATGGGGTACGGAAAACTTAAACTGCATCAATTGATCGGTTTTAGGAATTATATTTACTCATTATGCCGGCCTTAAATTAAATTAAAGTTATCAGGAATTTTTATCCTGTTAATGAAGATAATTTAATAATTTTATCACTACCACTTAACCTGACCTTATTTTTCGGCTCATTTGCAATCATATAACCTTTAAACCAGCAAGTATGAAAAGAAATCTCACACTTATTTTCCTTTTCCTGTTAATTCCATTTCTTCTTGAGGGGCAATCGAAATTCAATGGTCTTGACATGAATATGGGGAATCTTTACAGGCTTTCAGATGCGAAATCCCGTTCCATCAGTCCCGAGAATTTCACCGGTGAAAAAGGCCGTGCAGGGATGGCCTCGCCGGCAGACAAGGATAAACCTAATGTAGCCAACGCATCGAATGCAGCCCGCGACCTTGGGCAGGGATGGAAGGTAAATCCCTATATACGCATTCAGCCGGGCGAAACATTTACCCTGGCCGATATTGAGGGGCCGGGGGCCATCCAGCACATATGGATGACACCAGCCGGGAAATGGCGCTATTCAATTCTGAGGATCTACTGGGACAATGAGACTGAGCCTTCAGTGGAATGTCCTGTGGGCGACTTCTTTGGAATGGGGTGGGGGCAGTACTCGCCTCTTGTATCCTCGGCAGTATGCGTTAATCCCGGAAGTGCCTTTAACTGCTACTGGGTTATGCCTTTCAGGAAACACTGCCGGATCACAATGGAAAATGTTGGTGACGCTGACGTGATGACGCTTTATTACCAGATCGACTATACTCTTACCGAGGTGCCTTCTGATGCAGCATATTTTCACGCACAGTACAGGCGTCTCAATCCGAATGTGACATCCGACTATACCATTGTGGAAGGAATCAGGGGCAAGGGGCAATATGTAGGAGTATACCTTGCCTGGGGGGTAAACAACAACGGTTGGTGGGGTGAAGGCGAGATCAAATTCTTCATCGACGGAGACACAAAGTATCCGACCATTTGCGGTACTGGTACAGAGGATTACATATGCGGATCTTACGATTTCGACACAAGGAAAAAGAATCAGTACGGAGTTGAGGAAGTTAATTATACCGAATTCTGCACGCCCTACTCGGGGCTTCACCAGGTGATAAGGGGAGACGGACATTACAATGTAATGCAGAGGTTCGGGATGTACCGCTGGCACATAATGGATCCTGTAAGGTTTGAAAAGGATCTGAGGATAACAATTCAGGACCTTGGCTGGCGTCAGGGCGGCCGTTACCTTGCCCAGAAATCGGATATTGCTTCGGTTTGTTACTGGTACCAGACCGAACCTCATGTAAAATTCCCGGCGATACCCGGATGGAGAGAACTTGAAGTTTATTAAATCATAAAAGAAGATAAATCAGCAGTTATGGAAAAAGAAAAAAGCCCGAAGGGCACAATCAGGGAGGGCATTGATCGTCGCAGTTTTATTACTAAAACTTCTGTGGCAGCTCTCGGAGCAATAGGCACGGTTGGACTGGTTTCATCCTGTTCAGGGAAAACTAAAACCAAGGAGATTCAGTTACCTGCATTTCTGACTCAGGCTCCTGATGGCAAACCGCTCAAGGCAGGTCTGATCGGATGCGGCGGAAGAGGAACAGGAGCAGCCGTAAACTTCCTGGATGCGGGTCCCAACCTGCAGATAACCGCACTGGGGGATGTCTTTAAGGATAAACTCGACCAATGCAGGGAACAGCTTAAAAAGGAAAGAAACGTTGAGGTTCCAGACGAAAATTGCTTTCTGGGCTTCGACAGCTATCAGAAGGTTATAGATTCAGGGGTGGATCTGGTTCTGCTCTGCACTCCTCCTGCATTCAGACCATTGCATGTTGAGGCTGCCGTTAATGCCGGTAAGCATATTTTCATGGAAAAGCCCGTGGCTGTTGACCCTGTGGGAGCCCGGAAAGTATTGGTCTCGGTAAAGCGTGCCCAGGAAAAGGGTTTGTGCATGGTTAGCGGAACAATACGACGCGTTCAGAAAGACTTTGTTGAGACATGGCGCAGAGTAAGAAACGGCGAGATAGGAGAGATCGTCAGCGCTCACATTACCCGCAACGGAGGAGGTCTGTGGGTTGTTCAGCGCCAGCCCGGCTGGACTGATATGGAATACATGCTCCGCAACTGGGCAAATTTCTGCTGGCTTTCGGGCGATCATATCGTTGAACAGTTTATTCACGAAGTCGATGTCATGAACTGGTATCTCGGCAAAAATCCTGTTAAGGCAATGGGATGGGGAGGACGTCAGAGAAGGGTTACCGGCGACCAGTATGATTTCTTCAGCGTCGAATATATCTACGACAACGGAATGCACACTCATTGCGCTGCCCGTCAGATAACGGGTTGCAGCAATCTGACGGAACAGTTTATTGTTGGTACAGAAGGATTCGCCAATGCCAAGGGTATGATCTACAACCTGAAGGGAGAAGAGATTTGGAAATATCCTCACCCCGAAGAAGGATCAACAGACGAAACCTGGAAAGTTACTGATCCGTTTGTGCAGGAACATATCAATCTTGTTACCGGGATCAGAACCGGGAATACCGTGAACGACGGGGAGGCTCAGGTTAATTCCACCCTCATTACCATTATGGGAAGAATGTCGGCTTATACAGGCAAGGATGTTACATGGGATGAGGTTATGAATTCGGATCTGGCACTTGGACCTAAAGTATATGAATTTGGTCCTGTTCCGGATATTCCTGAAGTGCCCCCGGTAATTGGTGTAGCACCTAACCTGACCTGATTTTAATGTACTGAAAGGACCATACACTTATGAACAGAAGGCAATTTACGAGGAAGGCGGCGATCGCTTCATCGTTCTTATCAGCGGTTCCGCTTGGAGCTTTCCCAGTCTGGGCAGCTCCGGCAAGGACGCCATTGAAAAAAGGAATCATGTGGGGAAGTATCGGTGTCGGGAAGACGATTATGGAAAAGTTCCTTGCTGCAAAGGCTGCAGGCTTTGACGGGGTTGAGACTGACAGCCACCTCAACCGTGATGAGGTAATAAAGGCATCGCTGGAGACCGGTATGAAAGTTCACAGTGTCTGCGACGCGAAACACTGGGATCTTCTGCTCTCGAGCCCTGATCCTGCAATAAGGGAGCAGGGGGTTGCTGCACTTGTCGTTGCTCTGGAAGATGCAAAAGCCTACGGAGCTGACGCGGTTCTTCTTGTCCCCGGCAGGGTGAGCGATGCTGTAAGCTATGATGAATGCTGGGACAGGTCGTCGGAGGAGATAAGAAAAGCGATCCCTGTAGCTGAGAGACTGAATGTCAGGATAGCAATTGAGAATGTCTGGAACAATTTTCTTCTAAGCCCTCTTGAGGCTGCCCGGTACATCGACCAGTTCGGCAGTCAGGCTGTGGGCGCCTATTTTGATTGCGGCAACATTCTTGCTTACGGCTGGCCGGAGCAGTGGATAAGGATACTGGGTAAGAGGATCGCGAAGATCCACATAAAGGAATACAGCCGTAAGTTAGCTGATTCTCAGGGCAGATCGGCAGGTTTCAGGGCAAAGCTCGGAGAAGGGGATGTAAACTGGAAGGCTGTTTTCGATGCTCTTGAGGATATAGGCTATAATGGCTGGGCAAGTATAGAGATGTCGGGAGGCAATACTCCGGAAGGGCTTAAGGATCTCTGCGACAGGCTGAAACTGATAGCCGAAAGTTAATAAAGCAAATATCAAAAGCTAAATGGATGAAGAACGTTTATGCAAAGGTTCTTCAAACCATGTTTTATTGTATATGGATCTGGTTCCCGCCTGATGCGGGAACTGTTGCCTTCAGATCATTTCTTTCCGGTCTGGGACCGCTATTTAAGATCCCTTATCCCCATATTCCACAGAGTGAAACTGTAGATATCAGCATATTGCTCAATTGTTTTGCTTACGGGGGTTCCTGCGCCGTGACCGGCTAAGGTTTCTATTCTTATAAGAACGGGATTGGGTCCTGTCTGTTTCGCCTGGAGGTGTGCGGCAAATTTGAACGAATGGGCAGGAACAACCCTGTCGTCGTGATCGCCCGTCGTTACAAGCGTTGCCGGGTATGCATTCCCTTCCCTGACATTATGAACAGGTGAGTAGCCAAGAAGATACCTGAACATTTCCGGACTGTCGTCGGCGGTTCCGTAATCGTAAGCCCATCCTGCTCCGGCGGTGAACTTGTGATAGCGGAGCATGTCAAGAACGCCTACAGCGGGAAGGGCAACCCTGAAAAGCTCTGGTCTTTGTGTCATTACAGCCCCGACCAGAAGGCCTCCGTTTGATCCTCCCCTCACTGCCAGATAATCAGGCGAAGTGTATTTGTTTGCAATCAGATATTCAGCAGCGGCAATGAAATCATCAAAGACATTCTGCTTGTTCATTTTTGTTCCTGCAATATGCCATGTCTCACCGTATTCTCCCCCTCCTCTGATATTGGGTACTGCGTATATTCCTCCAAGATCGAGCCATACGGCAGCAGCAATACTGAATTCCGGAGTCTCACTTATTCCGAAACCTCCGTAACCGTAAAGCAGTGCCGGATTTTTCCCGTCGAGTTCTATCCCTTTTCTGTGGGTTATTATCATGGGTATGCGTGTACCGTCCTTTGAGTTATAGAAGACCTGTTCTGATACGTAATCACCGCTGTTGAAAGCGACTACCGGCTGCTTGTACACCTTAGTGTCACCGGTTGAAGGATCGAAGCTGAAAATTGACGCCGGTGTGGTGTAGTTTGCGAAGACATAGTATAAAAGGTTGTCGTCTTTCTTACCCGAGAATCCGTTTGCGGATCCCAATCCGGGGAGAGTCACCTCCCTGACTGTATTTCCGTTCCTGTCAATCTGTTTCACGTAAGATATAGCATCCTTCAGGTAATTTGCAAAGAAATATCCTGATCCCGTCGAAACAGAAAGGACGTTTTCGGTCTCGGGGATGAAGTCTTTCCAGTTGTCTGCTGATGGATTTCCTGCATCGACAGAAACCACTTTCCCGTTCGGAGCATTCATATCGGTGAATATAAATAGCTTTGTTCCGTCATTGTCGACAACATAATGATTGTTGTCGAAATTACCCACAACAACCTTCAGGACAGGATTTTTTACCGAGAGGTCCATTATGTAGAGTTCATTCCCGGTTGTGGAAACTGATGCGGAAATAACAAGATACCTGCCATCGTCGGTGACGTATCCGCTGACATATCTTCTTTTCAGGTCAGCCCCGAAGACGATGACATCCTCGCTCTGGGGTGTCCCTGCTCGATGGTAATAAAGCTTGTGGTGATCGGTCATCGCTGAAAGTTCGCTTCCGCTTGGTCTGTCATAGCTTGAATAGTAAAAACCTTCATTCCCCTTCCAGGAGATTCCGGAAAATTTGATGTCCCTGAGTGTATCTCCGATAATCTCGCGTGAAACGGCATCGATGGTTATTATCTTTCGCCAGTCTGAACCTCCCTCGGAAATTGAATAGGCCATTCTTGATCCGTCGCGGGAGAATCCTGTTTCACCAAGGGATGTTGTTCCGTCGGCGGAGAATTTATTCGGATCGAGAAATAACTCAGGTTCTCCTTCCCCTTTCTGCCTGTAGACTACATATTGGTTCTGAAGTCCGTCGTTTCGGGAAAAATAGATATACTCGCCTTCGCGATGCGGCAAGGAGAACTTTTCATAGTTCCACATATTTGTCAGGCGCTCCTGAATCTCAGCCCTGTAAGGTATGCCTTCAAGGTATCCGAAAGTAACCATGTTCTGTTCCTTAACCCATTCAGCTGTTTCTTCCGACATATCGTCCTCGAGCCAGCGGTAAGGATCCGGAACAGCAGTCCCGAACAGAGTATCGGCATAGTCAGTTTTCTTTGATTCAGGGTATTCAATCCTGCTGGTGTTTTTACATGAACCCATTGCGGTCAGAATGATTAGGATGGCAGTAATGCCTGTTTTTGAGAATTTTGCTGTCATAAGGTTCTATTGGTTGTTATTAAATTCCGGACTAATTACCCGAGTTGCTCACGAAGGCAATCTGCCTGCTGTCGGGCGACCAGGAAGGAACGTTAATTGTTCCCTGTCCTCCGTAGAGGTATGCAATCACTTTTGGTTCTCCGCCTTCCGCGGGCATAAGCCGGAGCGTAACCCTTTTGTAGGATGGATGGCTGTTTTTCTCTATTTCGGGAGGGAAAGCTATGTATGCTATCCATTTTCCGTCGGGGGAGATATGGGGGAACCAGTTTTTGTTTTCATCAAAAGTAAGCTGCTCCCTGTCAGTACCGTCGGCTTTCATCCTCCACAACTGCATGTTACCCGAATGACTCCCGTTGTAGTAAATGAACTTTCCGTCGGGAGAATATTCACAGCCGTCGACATGTTCGCCCTGGGGTATGTCGGTAAGAGCAACTTCCTTCCCTCCCTTTATCGAATTGCGGTAAATGTTATATATGGGTTTTCCGCCACGCTGGGCTACATATATCACTTCCTTGTTGTTAGGATGCCACCCGTGCCAGTAAGAAGGCGTTTCCGGTGTAACCAGCCGGGGTTCTCCCCCTTTCAGTTTCACCACGTACACAGCTGAGCCTCTCCCTGCGGCATCATCTTTGGAACTGCTTATAGCAAGCAGTTTTCCATTGAAGGATATTCCGTGGTCGTTATTGTTTCTTGTTACGGTACCGGTATTAAGCTGGCTTATCTCACCTCCCGTGACCGGTATCTTATACAGAAGCCCGTCCATATTGAAAAGGAGCTGTTTCCCGTCGGGCATCCAGTTTGGAGCTTCAAAACGGCCCTGTTTTTCCCATATGACCATTCTTTTTCCGTCAAACACATTCATTGTTTCGAGGCGGCAGCCTACCACACCGTCCCGGGATGCGTTATAGTCATCACCTACCGGCCTGTCAATCCTTACGTTCCATACGGTTGCCTCTTCGGTCACATCAGGATTATGGGAACAGATGAAAAGACCTGCAAGGACTTCATCAGGAAGTCCCTCCATCTCATACGATCCGATATCAACGAATGGTTTCCCGAAATGGGCGGCTCTCATGTAAAATATTTTTCCGGCCCTTTCAAGCTGTATAACATCATAGGATGAATCGGGAGCAAAAATCTGATCCTCGGGATCTTTCATTTCTGCTTCGGCAAAATCCCTCCATTGCATCACCGTCAGGCCGTCTCCGTGGAGGGTGGCTGATAAATGCGGGGAGTTTTCCCTGGTGTCAGCTCTCAGCATCCATCCCGTCTTTCTGTGAGGATCGGTCCCCCTGCCTTCAAAACGGAATTGCGCCGTAAGAATGAAATCGCCGCTAACTTTTTTGTAAAGGTAATGGAACTCATCGCGGTCAAACCAGATGTTGTAACCTGCACCCTTAAGAGAGTATGACTGATCGGCGCTGTTGAAGATTGCCGAACCGGGGTTTTTCGGATTGCCGATATCGGAGCTTTGATCAAAGATCCCCTGGGGATTCCCTTTAATTGACACCGAAAGTGCAATAAAAAGGCAGAATAATAGTCTCAGATATTTCATGATCATATGTTTTAGGCTGTTAAAGGTAGCCAAATTAAAAAAAGTATATAAAAGGTATGCATATTTATTACAAATATGATAACAGGGAGCTTCTCCGACAGATATAATTTTTAAATTTAATCCCGTGTTGTTTCGGAACTTTTTATTTTAAAGGCAGAAAACTGAACATCCCTTAAAGAAAAATCGATGAATGATATTTTGACAAAAATTGCCAGGTGTGTAGAAACCGGCAAGATCGACAGGGTCACACCATATCCGCCCGACATGAAAGGTCAGGATGGAGCGGATGAACTTACCAGGATGGCTCTTGACAACGGACTGGAGCCTTCACAGATACTCGAGGAAGCGCTGATCCCAGCCATGGCTGTTGTAGGTGAGAAATTCAGCAGGAAAGAGATCTATGTTCCCCAGATGCTTATGTCGGCGAAGGCCATGAACGGAGCTATGAAACACATCAAGCCTTACTTTCAGTCGGGTGAGACAAAAAGAAAAGGCAAGATGATTATTGGCACAGTGGCAGGCGATCTTCATGATATTGGGAAGAACCTGGTTGCAATGATGATAGAAGGCGGAGGCTGGGAAGTGATTGATCTTGGTGTGGATGTAAGCACCGACAAATTCCTTAAAACAATAGATGAGAATCCGGGAGCTTTTGTCGGCCTTTCAGCTCTCCTGACAACGACCATGGAGAACATGAAGAAAACAGTTGCCTCGATAAGGGAAAAGCACAAGGATGTGAAGATACTTGTCGGAGGCGCTCCCGTCACAAAAGAATATTGTGATAGGATTGGTGCGGACTTCTATTCTCCCGACCCCCAGGGTGCGGTAAATTATCTTAAACAGTTTGCTGAACAGTAACAGCATGAAGACAATCCTCAGAGGCAGGACCACGGAGGTGGTGATTGATACCGGCGGACCCGTGGTGATAATCGGCGAGTCGATAAATCCGACAAGGCGGAAAAAGCTTGTGTCGACACTGCAGGAAAAAAACTTTGATTACCTGCTTGAACTTGCTGACATCCAGATAAAGGCAGGAGCCGAAGTCCTGGATGTGAACGTCGGTTTCCCGGGAGTTGATGATGAGAAACTTCTGCCCGAAGCTGTTTCGGTACTCCAGGATAATTTTGATATTCCTCTTTGCCTCGACTCTCCGAACCCTTCAGCAATTGAAGCGGCACTTAAAGTTTCGGCAGGCAAGTGCCTGATAAACTCGGTAAACGGGAGGGAGAAATCCCTGAAGACTCTGATCCCCATTGCAATGGAATACAATGCTGCAATCATAGGTCTCTGCATGGACGAAACAGGCATCCTGGATGATCCTGAAAAGAGGTTAGCCGTTGCGGAAAAGATTATTGAACGTGCTGTCGGCAGCGGCATGGCCCGCGAAGATATTGTTGTTGATCCCCTTGCCATGGCTGTGTCAGCCGAACCTCAGGCCTGTGTTGTCACACTCGGAACCATCAGTCTTATTAGCAAAACGCTGGGCTGCAACATTACCATGGGAGCAAGCAATATATCATTCGGATTGCCGGGAAGGGAATCGCTTAATTCAGCATTCCTCTCTATGGCAATAGCTGCCGGGCTTACATGCCCTATAGCCAATCCTGAGAAAATAGCACCGGCTGTCAGGGCTTCAGATCTCATTATGGGCAGGGATGATTATGCAATAAGGTTTGTCGGGTATTTTCAGGGTACCCAGTAACCCGCCTCCGCTGCCACATTCTTTACATTCTCATGGTCGAAGAGGGGAAGGAAGGCGAAAGCCGCAAGGAAAACCGGAAAGGAAGAGTGGGAGAGTGGGAGAAAGGGAGAGTGGGAGAAAGGGAGAGTGGGAGAAAGAAAAGCCCGGGAAGCAAGACCAGCAAGCACCCAGCACCCAGCACCAAGTACCAAGCACCCAGCACCCAGGTTAATTACACAATACAATGTCCTCCATCAAACCTGCCAGAAGATGGCAGCCAGCATATTACCCCTTCAGGAAAGAGAGCTTCGGGAGACGAATGCTCGCCAGGATCGAGCTTATGATCAAGGGTCCTCTTTTCGGATGCCGCATGTGCGGAAATTGTCTTCTCCAGGAGACAGCTTTCATTTGTCCGATGGAATGCCCCAAAGGAATGCGTAACGGTCCTTGCGGCGGGACAACACCCGGCAGGATGTGCTATGTGGATCCGACAAGAAAATGTGTATGGTATGCAATCTACAGCAGGGCAGTCAGGAAAGGCCGGGAAGATACTCTGCTTGAAGTTCTTCCTCCTCTCGACTGGAATAAAGCCGGTACAGAGACATGGGGTGAAGTGGCAGGCCAGATAAAAAAGGTTGGAACACTGAAGTTTGCTGCATCTTTGTTTTCATCGGATAAAAGCTCAAAGAAAGAGGTCTGGGATTCGGTTTTTGTTCCGATACGTCAGCCAGCCTGGTGGAGTGGTGACCGTGATTATCATCCTCCTGCTTATACCCAACCGGTCAGCAATCTTGAAAACTCTCTAAGGAACGGAGAATTTGTAGTGGCAACTGAAGTAACACCTCCTCTCGGATCAGCTTCAGAAAAGCTAAGGCGTAATATCGAAATGGTGAAGCCTTTTGTTAAGGCTATCAACTTTACCGATTCATCTTCGGCCATTCCAAGGATGTCGTCAATCGCCTGCAGCAGCATTGCTGCAGGGATGGGAGCCGAACCAGTATACCAGATAGCCGCAAGAGATACGACAAGAACTCGCATTCAGGGGGATGTTGTCGGAGCCTGTCAGCTGGGTGTGAAGAACATCCTTTGTGTTACAGGTGATAGTCCGGCAGCAGGGCTTCCTCCGTACGGGAACATGAACATGAATGATCTCGACTCGGTTCAGATGCTTTGGATACTCCGGCGCATGAGGGATGAAAAGAAATATCTTGACGGCAGGGAGATAAAGAATCCCCCTGCTTTTTTTCTCGGAGCAGCTTCAAGCCCCTTTGCTTCCGATCCTGAACTGCAGGCAATCAGGGATCAGAAGAAAGTAAATGCAGGAGCGCAGTTCTTTCAGACCAATATCATTTTCGAACCTGTCAGGCTCAGTCTCTGGCTTGAACAACTCTATAAAAGGGATGTTCTTGGTAAGGTGTTCATTCTTATCGGTCTTGCGCCCCTGAAGAGTTACAGGGCAGCCCTGTACCTTCATGATAAGGTTCCCGGCGTTTATATACCGGAAACAATATTGAAAAGGATGGAAAAAGCAGGAGAAAGTGCCGGAGAAGAAGGAATAAGGATTTTACACGAGCTGATTGATGCGGTAAAAGGAATGAAGGGAGTAAACGGTATTCATCTCATGACTCTTGGATGGGAAGAAGTGGTGGAAAGAGTGGTCAGGGAGGCAGGATTGTACAGGAATGAATCCTCTGTAAAAGAAAAAGGGAAATAACAATCTGAATTATGGAAAGGCTTACTTTTCAGTTCTCTTTTCAGGATCTAAAGCTTGATGTTCCTCAGGTGGAGCGGACTATGGGCTATAAGAGCGGGGAGTCAGACGAAGTACTGGCTGAGCTTATAGGAGCTGCCCTGGATGAGGCAGAACAGGTCTGCCATATAAAAGCTGAACTGAGGATCTTCAGGGGAGTGAGTTTCAACGGAGAAGATAAAACGGTACGAATTGAGGATGAAGTTTTTGATCTGAAAAAGATTGTTTACTCGCAGATCAGAAAATCAGAGGCTGTGGCTGTCTTCCTTGCAACTGCCGGAGACAGGCTTGGCATAATGAGCAGACAGGCCATGAAGGAGGGCGATCTTCTGAAAGGATACGTTTATGATATTATCGGTAGCGAGGTTGCCGACGGTGCTGCAGGGATAATGCAGGACGAGCTTGAGAAAACCATTAAGGCGGGAGGGGAAAAGATCACAAACCGTTACAGTCCGGGTTACTGTGGTTGGAATGTCGCAGAGCAGCACAAACTTTTCAGGCTTATGCCCGCCAATTTCTGCGGGATAAGTCTGAATGATTCTGCGCTCATGAGTCCAGAAAAATCGGTAAGCGGTTTTATCGGAATAGGAAGGGAGGTAAGGTTTAACGATTATACATGCGGTTTGTGCGACATGGAAGATTGCATTTACAGGCGCATAAGGAAGGTAAAGAAGTAAAAGGATGTTCGTGCCGCTTTCCGGCAGAGGTGAAAAAACAAGTTCCTGAAAGCTGATTTCTTCAGTTTAACTCCCCTTGAAAGACCCCTTCTAACGGGAACTGAATTTCCCAAACTCGCCGGCAATCAGTTCAGCGGCATTTTCTCCTGAATGTACCACAACACGGTATCTCAGCAAAAGGGTTGTTCCCTTTTTAAGGGAAGTTTCTTTACCGTTTTCGGGCCATTCCATCGGGGTGGGTGACATGAATCCGTAATCGCGGGTGAACCAGGGCGAAGGATACCAGGGATTTGAAGGATGCTGGATAATGGCAATCCCTTCAACGCCGTTTCCCCTGCTTCCATGAAATCCAAGCCAGGCAGATCTCTTTCCCCATGTTTCCTTTTCCCCGCTTGCCCCTTCAGCGTTTATCATTGTGCCTCCGTTCGTAACTGCCAGATCGTGAGCCACCCTTACACTGAACAACGAATGGTTGGTCTTAAGGATATTGACATCCATGAGAGCATGGAGGGTTATTTCAACATCTATCAGAAACCGTTCCGGACATGGCGCAGTAATAACATAGCGGCGGCTGTCTTTTAGAGGTGATAATGCTCCTGGCCGCGACCAGACGCATTCATCAGTAATTACTGCTGTGTCGCCCCCTTCTTTTTCAACCCTTGCATTAACAGATATTATTCTTCCGCGGTCAAGCCCTTCCTGCCAGTAGTTTCCCCCATTAACAAGGTCACATCCGAAGAAAAGGGATGAATGATGCGGGTAAAGCGCATTTCGCATTGAAGTAACCGTGGTTCCTGTCAGGGGACCATTCACAGGAAAGAAGAAGGGATATTTCTCGTTGTCAGGGAAGTTGTAGATGGTGAAAAGTTTGTTGTCGATTGTCACCTCTATCCTGGATCCGGTTCTGGAAGCATTTATTTTTCCTGCTAAGGCAGCTTCCGGAAAAAGCGAAATTACTGCTGCGAAAAATGCGTAACGGGTAAGGTATTTCATGCCGGGAGTCACAGTCTGATATAATTTGTTCCGTACGGGGCTCTTTGTGGCCTGGATAGCATACTGTTGGCTTCAGGGTCGTTGACAAACATTTCTTTTTCAGGATCCCATTCAAGCTTTCTTCCCAGTTTCATCGCGATATGTATTATAAGGCAGACCGAACAGGCTCTGTGTCCAATTTCAACCGGTGAGATTGGCTCTTTTCCCGATTTGATGCACTCGAGCCAGTTACCGTGCTGATCAGCGCTTTCGTAAAGGTGTATCTCATTCTCGCCGATCACAGAGCTGAGAATTGAAGGATGGCTTGCATCCAGAGCCTTTGCTGACTCTCCATCTGGAACCGGGTCACTGGGTGAGGCCCTGTAGCTGCCCCTGGTAACGAATATCCAGCCTTCGGTCCCTTCGTATCTTATCCCGTTGGGATAACCTCCGCTTGCAAGCATTGTTACTCCGTTCTTATAAACTGCTTTTGCCATGAAATCTCCATGAACGTCCCACAAACCTGATTGTGGGAACTGCGCGACTGCTTCAACGAATGAAGGTCCTGTAAGTTCAGTATCCATTCCCCATGCAGCTGAGTCGAAATGGTGCTGACCCCATCCTGTAATCATTCCTGCTCCGAACTGTTCACATCTTAGCCATCCCGGCCTGTCGGTAAGGCTGTTCTGGGGATGAACCCTCATCTCGGTGTAATAGACTTTTGGCGTTGAACCGAGCCAGGCATCATAATTAAGGTTACGGGGTACGGGCTGTTCCGGCGCTTCAGGTCCTGAGGGGTCGCCGGGAAGACCCACCTTGACCGTATGAAGTTTCCCGATACGGCCGTTTCTTACGAGCTCAGCGGCTACCCTGAACTGAGCTGAGGATCTTTGCTGCGTCCCAACCTGGAGTATTACGCCTTTCTTCCTCACTACATCGCTAAGCAGACGGCCTTCTGATATTGTAAGTGACGTGGGCTTCTGAAGATAGATATGTTTTCCGGCCAGGGCAGCTTCCACAGCAGGCTGTGCATGCCAGTGATCGGGCGTCGAAATTATCACTGCATCAATACTTTCGTCGGCAAGAAGGTCATGATAATCGTCATAGGTCTTTACATTGATATAATTTGGGTTTCCTGTCTTCCCTGCATAGTAATCGCCGATGAACCGTTTTCCTTTTGCCAGCCGGTTTGAATCAAGATCTGCAACAGCCACCACCCTTGCTGAATCAAACCTCAGTGTATCGGGAAGATCATGGGTCATTGCAATTCTACCGAAACCTATCTGTCCGATGTTAATTAAGTTACCGGGTGAGTTTCTGCCGAAAACCGATGAGGGGACAATTACCGGAAGAACTATGCTTCCGGCAGCAGCAGTAAGCGTTTTTGAGATGAACCTTCTCCTTTTCATATTTTTTTTCTTGCTGTTACTGAGGTTAAAGCTAATATTTTTAATATTAACTGAGAATACCGGGAGCAGTTTTCCGGTTGTTTTCCTTTTACAGAACACAGGTTCTATTCAGTTTTTGTCACTACAGTGACAGGAGGATAGGCAAAGTGTTTCCAGGCTTCGGCTGCCTTCACAACGTTGGTATGTCCGTTAAACACAAGGAACCGGTACCTGAGGACGTATGTCTTTCCCGGGACGAGCAGCCAGTCTGTGTCCCTGGTAGGGCTGAAGTTGGCAAACATGTCTCCGCGCCCATATTGATCCTCTGGCCATATTCTCAGCGGTTCGGGGTGGTTATAGTTCGTGGGGTGAGACATCATTACGACACCTGCGTGATCATTGCCTGTTGCACCCTGTACAACACACCACAGGGCTTTGGTTCCGTCAGCATTTTTTCTTGTCCTTCCTTCCGATGTAAGAACCGTGCTGTTCTTATTGTCCCACTCACCCGTTGTTCTCCATCCCAGTCCTCCATACCTGTATTCCAGAAGGCGGACTTCATTTTCGCCGGCGCAGTTGAGCTGAATAAGGAAATCCACAATGAAATTGCTTTTGTCATTTGCCGGCCGGTAAACCCTTACCTTCTGCAGTTCGTTGAGAGCCACCTCTTCCCTTCCTCCGGGTCTGAAGACAACATGTTCATGAAGAACACTGTATTCGGAAAAGACAGGACCGTCAACGACAGAAACAAAATTTGCAAAACGTACTGTTCCCTGTCGTGAGTTGATGTTCCAGAAGTCAACAGTATCCCCCCTGAAAAGTACATGTGTCCACGGGTTCCAGATGCCGTAATGATGATAATGATCAGGTGGCTGGATACGTGTAAGGACCTGTCCGCCGGGAGACCACAGCGGGTGGATGAAGCCGCTTCGTTTATATGCCGTATCGATTCCTGCAGGAGGGTATATGGTTTTGAAGTTATACCGCAGGAGATTTTTCCCGCCCGAAGAAATGACAAGAGCTCCGTCGCTTAGAGAGGAACCCACTGTTTCTGTCTGGAAATTCTCTCCCGATACTAGTTCATAGGTGATTTTCTCTCCCTGCGCGAAACCGTATCCTGTAATAAATGTCAGGGTCCGGGGGTTGCCTTGTTCAATCTGGAATGGGATCTGCCTTTTTCCTTTTGTGCTGATTTCGTAAAGGACTAAAACGGAGTCGTGAAGGTATGTGATCTCATCGAGGTTTATACTAACGGGGATTTCGGATATTTCAGTGAGCTTTTCATGTCTCAGCTCAAAGGTTGACAGGCTCTGGCTGAAGCAGTCTCTACTGACGGAAGCGACTGCCAGGATAAGAATCGTTCTGAGGAGTTGGGCTGTTGACATTCTCATTGTTTTCAGGATTTTTCTGACTTTAAGTTTATTGTTAATACTGTTATGATGAAAGCAGGTTTTGCCGGTATGAATAATAAATGAAATAATAAAGGTAATGTACAAATTGCAGAAATCATATACACTATGAAAAACCGGGATAAGGACTTAATAATAGCCCGACCTGTTACGGATTGATGCTTTTTATTTTAAATTTGTTAGCCGCGCTTGCTGTTAAGCATGTAAGGATGGATGTTGAGGGATTTTCCCTGAAACAGTATTATATTCCTGGTGAATGAACGGCTGCAGCAGATTTGTGTCCAGGAAATATCTGAGAATTATGGAGTTTTTTCTTTTATGGTTTATTGAGTTCTGATTAAAAATATGGCTTATGTGTCTCCTTGGAATTGATCTCGGAAGCTCTTCAGTTAAGGTTACTGTTCTGGATGGTGAATCAGGTAATTGTGTGGCATCCGCATTTTATCCTTCAGAAGAAATGCCGATAATTGCCTTAAAACAGGGATGGGCAGAACAGGATCCTGGTGTATGGTGGTCAAACCTGAGGTCAGCTATAAATGATTGTGCTTCGCAGCCGGGAGCCGACATGAAGAAAATTGGGGCGATAGGGATCTCATACCAGATGCACGGGCTGGTTGTTACCGGCAAGGACGGGAATGTTCTGAGGCCGTCAATCATCTGGTGCGACAGCCGTGCAGTGAGTTATGGTGAGAATGCCTTCAAAAAAATGGGAAGTCAGTTCTGTCTTTCTCATCTTCTAAATTCTCCTGGCAATTTTACGGCTTCCAAACTTGCCTGGGTTAAGGAGAATGAGCCTGAGTTGTACAGGAAGGCATACAGGATAATGCTGCCTGGAGATTATATAGCCATGAGAATGACCGGAGAGATAAGTACTACATATACAGGGCTTTCGGAAGGCATATTCTGGGATTTCACAAGGAATGGCATATCGGATGAAGTACTTGATGCATTTGGATTTGACAGGGATATACTTCCGGTTCCCGGACCATCTTTCTCGGTGCAAGGCCTGTTATTGAAAAGTGCTGCAGAAGAACTGGGACTTCCGGAAGGCATTCCGGTTTCATACAGGGCTGGCGACCAGCCGAACAATGCCTTGTCGCTAAATGTTCTTGATCCTGGCGAGGTTGCAGCAACAGCCGGTACTTCAGGTGTTATATACGGAGTAACGGATCAAAGGAAATTTGATCCGCAGTCGAGGGTAAACACTTTTCTTCATGTAAACCACTCGCCTGAAAATATGAGACTTGGAGTTTTACTGTGCATCAACGGCACGGGTATTCTTAATTCATGGATCAGAAGAATAGCGGGAACAGGCCTTTCGTATGATGATATGAACAGAATGGCCTCGGATATCCCTGCGGGCTCTGAGGGTGTTTTGGTGCTCCCGTTCGGAAACGGAGCAGAAAGAATGCTTTTCAACCAAGACAGCGGTTGTCAGATAAAAGGATTGAATTTCAACAGTCATGGCCAGGCACATCTTTTCAGGGCAGTTCAGGAAGGAATCGCATTTTCATTCCGGTACGGACTCGATATAATGAAGGAAACAGGCATCGACCCGGTAGTTATCAGGGCAGGGGAGGCCAACATGTTCCTCAGCCGGGTTTTCAGGGAAACACTTGCTGGTATTACTGAAACGGAAATACATCTTTACCATACTGATGGTTCGGCAGGAGCCGCCCGGGGAGCAGGAATAGGATGCGGTTTTTACAAATCGGAGAAGGAAGCATTCTCATCCCTGAAACCTTCCGGCAGGGTAGTCCCAGATATAAGTGCAGCCTCAGTTTACAGGGAAGCTTACGAAGCATGGAAGGAATTCCTTGACAGTACGATCTGATTCCGGCATGTTTGCTGGTCAGAATGACATGGATTATGTAATTTGCAATAATTGAAAGGCACTAATATTAAAAACAAAAGATATGGTTACCAAAGGAAGTAAAGAAGCATATCCCGGTATCGGGAAGATTGAATACGAGGGCAGGAAATCAAGAAATCCCCTGGCATTCAAATGGTACAACCCTGATCAGAAGGTTTCGGGGAAGACAATGAAGGAACATCTCAGGTTTGCTGTTGCTTACTGGCACTCGTTCTGCGGCGACGGGACTGATCAGTTTGGAAGTGCAACACATTTTTATCCGTGGGAGGGATTACCTCTGGAAGATATGATTAGACGGAGGCTTGAAGCGGCTTTTGAGTTTATTACCAAGATAGGCGCTCCATATTATTGCTTTCATGATGTTGACGTCGTGGGAGGAGATGGTTCGGTTTTCGATATTGAGAAAAGGCTTGAAAAGTTTGTTCCCGTTATGAAGGCACTTCAGGATCAGACCGGAGTAAAGCTGCTCTGGGGCACGGCAAATCTTTTCTCAAATCCCCGCTATATGAACGGGGCTGCCACCAATCCTGACTTTGCCGTTGTTGCCAATGCTGCTGTACAGCTCAGGAATGCTATTGACGCGACTATTGCCCTCGGAGGGGAAAACTATGTTTTCTGGGGCGGTCGTGAAGGTTACATGAGTCTTCACAACACAGACATGAAAAGGGAACTTGATCATATGGCCATGATGCTTTCCCTTGCGCGCGACTACGGAAGGAAGAACGGGTTCAGTGGAACTTTCCTTATCGAGCCGAAACCCATGGAACCTACCAAGCATCAGTATGACTATGATACTGCGACGGTGATAGGATTCCTGAACAAATACGGACTTGAAAAGGATTTTAAACTTAACATAGAGGTGAACCATGCGATTCTCGCAGGGCATACTTTTGCGCATGATCTTCAGGTTGCAGCCGATGCAGGCATGCTTGGCAGTATTGACGCCAACAAGGGAGATTACCAGAACGGGTGGGATACCGACGAGTTCCCGACTAATATCTATGAAGTTACCGAAGCGATGATGGTAATACTTCAGGCAGGTGGATTCAGTACGGGGGGAATAAATTTCGATGCACACAAGAGGCGCAATTCAACCGATCCGGAGGATCTGTTCATAGCACACATAAGCGGAATGGACACCTTTGCCAGGGCACTTGTTATTGCTGACAGGATTCTGAAGGAGAGCGATTACGTTGAAAGGCGCAGGAAAAGGTATGAGTCGTTCGACAAGGGAAAGGGGAAGGACTATGAAAAGGGAAAGCTTACCCTTTCCGATCTCAGAGAAATCGCCGTGAAGAGCGGAGAACCTGAAGTAAGAAGCGGTAAACAGGAATTACTGGAACAGCTTATCAATACATTTATTGAATAATCCAGGTCTTTCTAAAGTGAAGAGGCCTTAATCGCGAACTCGGGAGGGTTTAGGATCGACTTCTTCACTTTGCATAGTCCGGCCACATGGATAAGAGATGCCTTGTATTTCTCAGGGAAGTCGGCAGGAAGACGGATATCGATAGTTACTGCGGCAGGAAGGCCGGTTTCCTTGTCATAACGGGTTGTCTGTATGAGTTTAATGTTTTCGGCAGGGATCTGACGGTTGTCGCAGAATGATTTAACGTAGATTCCGGCGCATGTTCCTATTGATGCCAGGTACAGATCGAAGGGAGCGGGAGCGGTTTCACCTCCACCGTTGTCGATGGGCTGATCTGTCCTTATTACTTGTCCGTGCGAATGTGCAGTGACTACCTTGCCACCGTCAAAAGTTATTTCCATCATTTCCATATAGATTTCGGTAATAAGTTTTTAAAATAAGGTATCCCTAAGCTTCCGGCGCAAAAATAACAATTAATATAAAGCCCCGTAAATGAACGGGGCTTTAAGTTGTAACGCCAGAAAAAAGTGATACAGTATACTTTATTTCTTGAGAACTGTGTTAAGTACTTTTTCCTTATCGAGTTTTTTAGTACAGAAGAACCAGTCATAGCATGTCATTTCCTCCTTGCTCTCCATGCGCTGTTTTGCAACACCGCATGATCCTGCGGTAGGTACTATAACATCATCGCCGGGACGCCAGTCGGCCGGAAGGGCTACCGAGAAGGCATCAGCTGTTTGCAGTCCGATAAGGACCCTGTACAGTTCATCGAAGTTACGGCCAAGGCTTAGCGGGTAATAGATTATTGTTCTTATTATCCCGTTGGGATCGATGAAGAATACCGCTCTTACGGCTTTTGTTGAGCTCTCACCGGGCTGAAGCATTCCGTATGTTTTGGCCACTTCCATGGTTATGTCCTCTATAAGGGGGAATGTAACCTCGACGTTCTTCATACCCTTGTATTCAATTTTCTCCTTGATTGTTCTCAGCCATGCTATATGGCTGTAGAGACCGTCAACTGACAGGCCGACAAGTTTGCAGTTTGCTTCGTTGAACTGCTTTTCCATGCTTGCAAAGGTCATGAATTCGGATGTGCAAACGGGAGTAAAGTCGGCAGGGTGGCTGAAAAGGATTACCCAGCTTCCTTTATAGTCAGAGGGGAAGTTTATTTCACCCTGGGTTGTTACTGCTTTGAATTCCGGTGCTTTTTCGCCTATGCGAGGCATGGTGTAGGTTTTGTTGTCTTCCATAAAATATGATTTTAGTTAATAATTGACTTTATATTCGGGATAAAAACATGATTATCTTCTCATTAGCATAAGGTCAAGATCTTCCTTAAGGGATTGCAGGTCCTCTTCATGTTCAACCTCATCGGAGAGGATTGTAAGAATAATGTCATATGTTACCGGATCGCCTTCTCTTGTAATGTCGAGGAGATTGTTGTAAACCTTTATTGCACACTGTTCACCCTTGATATTCTGGTCGAGTATCTCACCAACGTAGGGATCGGCTGGTGCATCATATCCGCAGTTTGTCAGTTTAGTCCAGTCCTCTGGAGTAAGAACGGGAGTCCCGCCAAGTTGCACGATTCTGGTAACCAATAGGTTGGCATGGGTAAGTTCTTCGGTGGCATGAAGGTCGAGCTCAGAGATTACAGCATCCTTCATCGGGCCTTTTACAACTTTAGCACCTATCCAGTACTGGTAATAGGCAAGCCATTCGTCGGCCAGTGCCTTGTTGAGAAGGTTGATAAGTTCATCAACATTCATTTTTACAATTTCTCTTCCTTTTTGTCCCATAGTAAACAAGTGTTAGTTAATGTAATCAGAGTTATTAAGTTATTATGTTTTTATTTTTCAGGCATATATGACTCATTAATTGTCTTGGGCCAGTCAGTTATTTAATGTTATTTGTGTGTTTTCCGATTATCTGCAGGCGGATGTCGTTTATGGTGAAGTTTGGTATTTGTTTATTCGAGAAATAGTCTTCAAGCAGTTTGTTAAGATCGCTGTCGTAATAATCTTCTATTTCGTCGGAGTCGGAGCAATAGAGGTGGTGGTGTTTTTCCATTATGGGATCATATCTTATTATTCCGTCTTCAGTTTTGACCCTGGAGATTATTTCTTTTTCAACGAATATGTCAAGGATTTTATAGATTGTACCTAGTGGCACGTGGGGGTAGTTTATTCTTACAAATTCTGCTATTGTTTCGGCTGAGGGGTGGGTATCCAGGTTAAGGATCACATCGAGAACTGCGACTCTTTGGGGAGTAATCCTTAGGTCCTTATCCGTCAGGATTTTTATTGCTGTTCTGTTTACCATTTTTTCGTTTTTAAGTTTTAGTTCAGGAATTCAGGTTTCTCAGCTTATTTTCAGTTTAAATTAGACTTCTGCAAAGCTAAACAAAATTCATTAATTCTCAAAAGAAAAATAATCTATATAAGAGAATATATTAAAAAATAAAGAGAATCATATAATAAAATATATTATAAACGTGTTTATAATAAATAGTAAATAATACTAAAAGAGAAATACTCTTTGATAAGAATTAATCTAGATAAATTTATCCATAGAAAAAAAGCCATCTGAAAAAAACATAAAACCGGTACTCTAAATTAATTCAGAGACAAAACCGATACCTGATAAAAAATTCTTCCCTTCAGACCTCCTTGTCGGCCCGGAGAGAATCGAACTCTCGACCCCATGATTAAGAGTCACGTGCTCTGCCAGCTGAGCTACGGGCCGTATACATTGAACTATAAATTTACTAAAATCAAATCCCATCTGCAAATATCCTGCAGACCTGAAACCGGTCAAAAAAACTATCCGGCATAAAGCTTTATAAAGTAAAAGAAAAGAGACTGACTGCTTTTCAGTCAGTCTCAAACCAGAAAGAATATTTCTGATGATCAGAGTTCAGTTCAGTAATATGATGATACTCATTTGTGTGACTGTCGTAAACATAGTCTACAGCCCACTCCTGACCCTTCTCTGCTACCTCTTTTATAGATTCCGAAATAAACAGAAGTTCTTCATCCGTCATCGTAGGATGAAGAGAAAGCCTTATCCAGCCAGGTTTCATGGAAAGATCACCTGCTTCAATACGATCGGTAATCTCTTTTGACAAAGAGAAATCGACCCTGAGAAGAAAATGCCCGTAGGTTCCGGCACAGGAACAACCTCCCCTGACCTGTATGCCAAACCTGTCGTTAAGCAGCCTGGTGACGAGATTATGATGTATATTGTCGATGTAAAAGGAAAATACTCCAAGCCTTTCATTAATGTTATCGGCAAGGATGTGGAGCCCCTTAACGTCAGCCAGTTCCCTGAAGGCTATTTCAATCAGTTCTTTTTCCCTGAGGTGTATTTTTTCAGTTCCCATCCTTTCCTTCAGTCTTACCGCGAGGGCCGCTTTTATCCCCTGAAGAAAACCCGGAGTTCCTCCGTCTTCCTTAACTTCTATATCAGAAATATAGCTGTATCCGCCCCACCTGTTTGTCCATTTAACCGTACCTCCTCCGGGGGTGTCGGGGGTCTCATTTTTGTATAGCTGACGGTTGAAAATCAAAACTCCTGCACTGCCTGGTCCTCCAAGAAATTTATGCGGGGAGAAAAAAACGGCATCAATCCGCTCCATCGGATCAGCAGGATGCATATCAATATCAACATAGGGCGCTGAAGCTGCAAAATCAACAAAACAGTAGCCGTTGTATTCATGCATTATCCTTGCCATTTCGTGATAGGGTGGCATATACCCTGTTACATTCGAGCAGGCAGTAAATGAACCTATCAGAAGCGGACGATCCTTATACCTGATTATCTGTTTCCTGAGTACTTCCGGATCAACCCTGAGGTCGGAAGCAGGCTCGAGGACAACAACTTCAGCAAGCGTTTCAAACCATGAAGTGTGATTCGAATGATGTTCTGCATGGGTCAGGAAAACTACCGGACGGTTCTCATTCGGGATGTCCCTGCATGCACCGTACTCGCCATGTGTAAAAACGCAGTAGTTTATCGCCTGTTCGGGAACCTTCAGTCCCAGTATCCGTTGCAGTTTTGCTACAGCTGAGGTCATCCCGGTACCGGTGAAGATAAGCACGTCATTTGAATCGGCATTGACATGGTTTTTAACGATCTTCTGAGCCATATGATAGGCTTCTGTCATAGCCCTTCCAGTAGCTGTCGATTCCGAATGCGTATTGCCCACCATCGGCCCGATGTCGTCAGAAAGCCTTCTCTCGATTGGCTTGTATAACCTGCCGCTGGCGATCCAGTCGGCATAAACCAGTTTCCTTTCCCCGCAGGGAGTTGTTATTGACGCATCGATACCGACAATATTTTTCCTGAAATTGCTGAAATATTTCTCCAGTTCCTGCATGGAATTATAAAATTAGTTCCCCCGGGGCCCGGTTCAAAATTACCATTTATTTATAAATATTATGCTGCCAGTGCCTTGAGACTTACTTTGCAATAATATCGCATCTGACCGGCAGATTGATTGTAATTGTGGAGCTTACCGATTTTTAATTATATTTGATCCCGTTCCTGGGAATATTTTGAAAAAAGATGGCAATATGAACAGTCTTAAAGTTGGAGACATGATCCCTGATTTTTCACTTCCCGATCAGCACGGGAATATCTTTCATCTCAGGGATGTATTGGGCAGCAAGATGCTTGTAATATTCTTCTATCCGCGCGACGGAAGCCTGAATTGCACCAGGGAGGCCTGCTATTTCCGTGATCTGAACGATATCTTCCTTGAAAATGATGCCATCGTCATAGGGATCAGCGGCCAGTCAGTAGAGAGCCACAGGGAATTTGCATCAGAGAACAGGCTCAACTACAAAATCCTCAGCGATGAGAATGACAAAGTGAGAAATCTTTTCAAAGTACCTTCAACCTTTTTCGGATTGATCCCGGGACGTGTAACATATGTTGCCGACAAGACCGGAAAAATTGTTTACATATTCAATTCCCAGACTGAAGTACAGCGTCATGCCGACGAAGCACTTAAGATAATTTTCCTTCTCAGGAAGCCTTATTAGATCCGGTACTCCCGGTTACCTGAACCGGGATATAGCTGTGATCTTCAGAAATCCGTAATAATAATCCCTGGCAGCTACCCAAATTTGTTTTTTTATTTGGAATTTCATAAACGGAAATTTATTTTTACGCCGCAAAATCAATATTAATTATCTCATGGACGACGGCCCTGCGAGTAGGTATAACAAATTGCTGATTTAAGGGAAGCAGGCTAATTCAATAGTCTCTCCCTTCATATCAGGTTTATTAAGGAGGAGACTATGACTTCACTCACGACATTTTATTTAAGCGGAATTATTGGCAAGGAAGTTTTTGGTGCCGACGGGGATGCCATCGGTGTAATAAAAGACTTGCTTATCAGTGCTGTGCCTTCAGGCCAGAATGATCCTTCAGAACAGCTTATAATTGGAGTAAAGCTAAAAATCGGCAAGCAGACCAGGTTTTATTCATTCAGCGGATTCAGGGTGGTAAAGGCGAGGGAAATGCTTAACGTAAGCTGTTCTGAACTTTCTGAACTTGACAGTGAAGACGTGTCTAACGGGTTGCTTCTCGTGGAGAACATTCTCGACAAGCAGATTGTTGACATGAACGGACGCAAGCTTGTCAGGGTAAATGATGTAAGGCTTGCCACCCTTCCGACCGGTACTTTTGCGGTTGCTGTTGATATCGGCATTGAGGGACTTCTCAGACGGATAGGGATTCTTAATCCTTTCAAAAGACTTTTAAGGTTTACGGGAATTAAATTACCCGCTAAATTCATTCTCTGGGATGATGTTCAGGCCATTGATTTCTCAAACCTTAATATCAAACTTTCGAAAAGTTATGCTAAACTGCATACACTCCACCCTTCCGATCTGGCCGACATACTCGAGGACCTTGGAAGGAAATCAAGTACTTCGGTCTTTTCCGCACTCGACGAGGAAAAAGCAGCGGATGTTCTTGAAGAAATGGATAAGCAGACCCAGATACATATAATTGAGAGCCTTCCCGTAACAAAAGTTGCTGATGTACTTGAAAAAATGCCTGCCGACGAGGTTGCTGAGATACTTGACGAGATAGAGGATGAGAAGGCCGAGATGCTTCTTAAGGAAATGGATACGGAATCGTCTCAGGAGGTCAGGGAGCTTCTTGAATATCCCGATAACTCGGCAGGGGGTCTGATGACAACTGATGTCCTGTCGTTCCAACCCGAACTAACAGTCAATGACATCTTCAAAGAACTCAGGCTGATGAAACCCGAGCCCTCCGAACTTTATGCCCTCTTTGTTACTGAAGGCGATGACAGGCTTGTCGGAACCTTTGATCTCCGCGACCTTGTTGTTGCTGATCCCGAAAAACTGATCCGCGAGATAATGAATCCCGAACCGGTCTTCCTTTATGACGATCAGAAGGTTGACGACCTGGCAGAGATCATTTCGAAATACAACCTTCTTGCCGTTCCGGTAGTCGACAGGGACGATATTCTTCAGGGGATGGTTGTTGTGGATGATGTTATTGAAGATCTCATAAACAAGAGGAGGACTTTCAAGAGATAAAAACGGAGTAGGATGCTCAGAGCGAAATTTGCAAAAACAGGTTTTTACAGAAATCTTACGATATTCCTGGCGCTGCTTGGACCGGGGATAATTACAGGCAGTGTTGACAACGATGCTGGCGGGATAACCACCTATTCAGTTGCAGGCGCCATGTACGGTTATGGTATGATCTGGACACTGATCCCGTCGCTTATCGTACTTCTTGTGATTCAGGAAATGAATGCAAGGATGGGAATAGTAACCGGCAAGGGCCTTTCGGATCTCATTCGTGAAAATGCAGGAGTGAAGGTAACGTTCTTTATTTTCATTGGATTATTCCTTTCAAACATAGGGAACACGACAACTGAATTTGCCGGCGTTGCAGGAAGCATGGAGATCTTTGGCGTCAGCAAGTACATCTCGGTTCCCGTGGCTGCTATACTTGTCTGGCTTCTGGTTGTAAAGGGAACATACCTGATAGCTGAGAGGATATTCCTTATATTCAGTGCCTCATTGCTTACTTACATTGTTTCGGCTCTTATGGCCAGGCCTGACTGGGGTGAGATTGGCTCGGCTATTGTACGGCCGGGAGTTGAGATGAATACACAAAGTCTTACAATGATAATAGCTCTTGTAGGCACGACCATCGCTCCGTGGATGCAGTTTTATATGCAGTCGTCAGTTATTGAAAAAGGACTTAAGATAAAAGACTACAAATTTACTGTTATTGATATAGTTGCAGGTTGCTTTGTGACAGTTGTAGTGGCATTTTTCATTATGGTGGCCTGCGGATCAACTCTGCATCCGGGCGGTGTAGAAATAACTGAAGCAAAGGATGCGGCTCTGGCACTTGAGCCCCTTGCAGGCAGACTGGCATCTCATGTCTTCGCTTTCGGTCTGTTCGTGGCCTCTGTTTTCTCGGCGACAATTCTCCCGCTTGCAACGGCTTATTACATTTGCGAGGCATTTGGATTTGAGACCGGTATTGACAAGGACTGGAATGAAGCAAAGGAATTCTATTTTCTCTATACGGCAATTCTTGTTATATCGGCTGTGATAATAATGATTCCCAACGCACCCCTGATAGATATCTCCATCTGGTCGCAGGTTCTCAACGGAATCCTTCTTCCGGTTGTTCTTGTCAGCATGATAATTCTGATAAACAACAAGAAGATAATGGGTAACTACACTAACAAACCCTTTCAGAATATTATCGGATGGGGTGCTGTTGGTATACTGGCAGTCCTTTCAGTTCTCCTTCTGATCCTGCCATTGGCAGGAAAATAGAAGGAATTCAATTTATTCTGAGGGCCAGTTGCCGTCTATGTACTTTCTTGACTCAATCAGTGACGGATCGATCACCACATGCTTTATCAGCTTTCTGTTCCAAGTATAGGTGATATGGATCTTGTTATCCATGGCCTGGATAACAGCAGGATAGGAAAATTCAGTCTTTTTTGCATCATTTTCAAGAATTGCGGCCGCCTCCCAGCTGATTCCGTCGTCCGAGACGGCAACATTAAGCATGCTTCTTCCCGAAGCCAGATGGTTATATACCATTATATGCTTTCCATTGCTCAGGGTTACTGCATCAATTCCGGAATTTGGATTGGGAAGATGAAGAGGAGTGAGCCCGGTCCATGAGGCGCCATTGTCGTCCGACCATGAAGTCAGTACCTTTGACTGTTTACTGCGGCATACGATCTGGAGTTTTCCGCCTTTATGCAAAAGCACCGCTGGTTGTATTGCAGCGATGTTCTTTTCATTCAGGGCTTTTGTCCTCTGCCATGTTATGCCTTTGTCGGATGTCATCTCCATATGTACTCTCCAGCCATCGTCTTCTGTACTTGAAGGACAAAGGAGAACACCATTTCCTAGGGCAACCGGTTTGTTCTTAACCGGTCCGATGATGTTTTCCGGAAGTCTTTCCGGTGCAGTCCAGGAAATTCCGCCATCGTATGAGATGCATATTTCACCCCACCATTCAGAGGGGCTTGGACCCACTTTAAAGAAAAGCAGTATTTCATCTCCGGTATAATAAAGTACGGGATTCCAGCAGGGATACCTGAGGTTTTCCCTTTTCCCGTTTGCTATCTCCTCCGGCTTTGACCAACTGCCGTTTGCAAAGCGGCTTATCCATATCCCCACATCCGGGTTTCCTTCGTCAGTCCCTCCGAACCATGAGGTTATGAAACCACCCGGTATTTCTGCTATTGTAGAGGCATGGCAGCTTGGAAAATCAACATCCTCCTTCTGGTAAATATATCCGGAACTCACTATGCATTTCTCGCCTCTGAACAGGACCTGGGAAAAAAGGTTATTGCAGAGCAGTGCTGAAATAAGGATTATAAATAATTTTTTCATTGTACGATGTTTTTGCGTTCTAAACTTGTTATCTCACTGTGTTTTCTGATTTCTTCCATATTAGAAATATTACAGTCAGGTTTTTTTCTTTACCGTTTTACTCTTTTTGCTTAGGAGGTGGCTCAGGATAAATCCTGTGAGAAAAATTACAGTGGTCCCGAATACAATGGTCAGGTTGGCATGGAACGGGCTTCTGAATTCCAGAAGTTTTCCTTCGGTGAAGAATAGAGGGCTAAGGCTCATCCATGCAATTACTATTACTCCGGCAATTACACCCAGCACTGCATCAGTTTTCCTGGCCTTTCTGGAAATGTATCCAAGCAGGAACAGACCCAGCATTCCTCCGCTGAATATAGAAGCCAGGGCCCACCAGGCATCCAGAACGCTTTCGACTCCGACGAGGAGAAGTGCGATTATCACACCGGTGATCCCGGTAAGGGTGGATGCAATACGTAGTACCAGCATCGATTCTTTTTCTCCTGCTTTACCGTTAAAGATCCTTTTGTAGTAATCTGTAAGTACAATGGTCGCAGTGCTGTTGAGGCTTGTTGAAACGGTGCTCATTCCTGCAGAAAAGATAGCCGCAATAAGCAGCCCTGTCATTCCTGCAGGCAGGCCGGAAGCAATGAACCATGGGAATACACTATCGCCCGTACCCGGCTGCTGAAGATGAGCAGGAAGGAGTTCCGGTCTTGCCGTATAATATGCAAAGAGGGATGTCCCGATAAAGAAAAATAAGGCTGAGACCGGGATATAAAGCAGGGAGCCGAAGATAGCAGAACTTTTCGCGGCTTTATTGCTTCCTGCTGCCATGTATCTCTGGATGTAATTCTGATCTATCCCGTAGTTCTGAAGGTTTATAAAAAGGCCGTAAAAAAGCACCACCCAGAAAGTCGAATCTCTTAATGATGTACCAAAACTGCCCAGGCTGAATTTATCGCTGGCGGCCGCTATTCTGAAAAGCTGCCCGGGTCCCTCAGGCATCGAGAACATCAGAAACAAAGCACAGACAAGAGCTCCTGCTATCAGGATAAGTCCCTGAATTGTATCCGTCCATATTACTGCCTGTATTCCCCCGAGCATTGAATACAGTATTACAGCCAGTCCAGTTATTATTATTATCGTCTTCACGTCCCAACCGAACAGGGCATTAACAGGCAGGGCGAGAAGAAGAAGGATCGCTCCGGTACGCATGAGTTGTGTAAGTATGTAGCAGGCAGAAGCATAGATCCGTGCCCAGGCGCCGAACCTTAGTTCCAGGTAATAATAAGCCGACACGCTTCCTATCTCCCTGTAAAGCGGGATGAAAAACTTCACTGCGGCATATGAGGCTGCAGGGATTGAAAGGCTGAATACGAAGGCGTTCCAGTCGGAAGAATAAGCTTTGCCGGGAAGCCCCAGGAAGCTTATGCTGCTGACAAAAGTGGCGAATATCGACATCCCGACAGCCCAGCCGGGAATTCTTCCCGCACCTGTAGTAAACTGTTCTGAGGTTTTGTTTTTTCTTATGAAACTCGCACCGAAAATGACATTGCCGATTACAAGTATAAAGAATATTAATGCGTCCGTGAAAGTAAGTTTCATTAATTACCCGGTATGATCATTTAACCTGTTCAAGTGGCGATAAATTTACAATTTTTAATTATAGATTTGTAACAGATGATGCGTGATAAGATAAGATCCCGTCGGATACATGATGAAGGATAAAGTTACAACCGCCCATCCGTGGCATGGCCTTGAACCCGGCAATGAGATCCCGGCTTATGTGAGATGCTATATTGAGATTCCCAAATGGTCGAAGGGGAAATATGAGCTGGATAAGGATTCGGGCCTTCTTAAGCTTGACAGGGTACTGTTTTCATCGGTTCATTACCCGGCAAATTACGGATTTATCCCTCAGACATATTGTGACGACCATGATCCCCTGGATATTCTTGTTATCTGTTCGATCGATGTTTTTCCCATGAGCATCATTGAGGCAAAGGTTATCGGAGCCATGGAAATGGTTGATGAACTTGAAAGGGATACCAAGATAATCTCGGTGGCACGGCACGACATGTCGGTTAATTATATCAGTGAGCTTTCAGAGCTCCCTCCCCACACACTTACCGAGCTCAGGAGGTTCTTCGAGGATTACAAGAAACTCGAACAGAAGAATGTCGTTGTGGAGCAGTTTGTGGGACGCAATGAAGCATATGCAATGATAAATGATAGCCTGGAATTATACAGGGAACTAATAAAGAAGGAAAAAAAGCGGTAAGAGATGTCATTTGGTTATTTTAATTCATTTTCCTATGAAACACCGGAACATATGTCCGGTAACAGTTACTGGAAAAAGTTTTTGCGTCATAACAGAATATATTTCACATTAAAATATGCAGGTGTCGTTTTCAGGACCCGGGCTCAGGCGATAAGGGGTATCTACGACAGAAAGGCCTGGGCTGACTCATCTATTTATATTTTCAGGTTCATTGAAAAGGCAGGCGGTAATTTCAGTATTTCGGGAATGGAAAATATTGCGGCTGATCAGGGCCCTGTTCTTTTTATCGGCAATCATATGAGTACCCTTGAAACAATGGTGCTTCCAGGCCTTATTGCACCTCACCGTGAAGTAACCTTTGTAGTAAAGGAAAGTCTTGTCAAACATCCGCTTTTTGGTCATGTGATGCGATCCCGCGATCCGATTGTTGTCGGCAGGAAGGATCCCAGAAAAGACTTTGAAGAGGTAATGACTAAAGGGATGGAACTACTCTCCCGGGGAGTCTCAATAGTCATCTTCCCTCAGAGTACGAGAAGCATTGAGTTCAATCCGGAAGAATTTAACTCCCTTGGAGTGAAGCTGGCAAAAAAAGCCGGTGTAAGGGTTATTCCAATAGCTCTCAAGACTGATTTCTGGGGACAAGGCAGATTCATTAAGGAACTGGGGCCGCTCGACGGCAGGAAAACGATATATTTCAGGTTCGGAGAATCATTTCCGGTTACCGGTTCCGGTAAGACTGAAAACCAGAGGATAATTGACTTTATACAGGAATCTCTGGGAAAGTGGAAATAAAATTCTGACAGCGTTTTTATAAAAGTGTATCCAGTACATTTAATAAATAATTTTGTATATATTTGAAGAGACGGTACCTAACAGTACAGTCAACCCGAACCTTGCCAATTAGGAAAAGATCAGATATTCATAAATTAAAAAATCAACTATGGGAACACTTGACTGGATTGTCCTTGGTCTGTTCTGTCTGGGGCTTATTGCCATTATTGTCTGGGTCACAAGGCAGAAATCAGAGACCTCAACCGATTATTTTCTGGCAGGACGTGATGCCACATGGCTTGCAATAGGTTCGTCGATTTTTGCCTCCAACATCGGATCGGAGCATCTTGTTGGGCTTGCCGGAGCCGGTGCTTCGAGCGGTATGGCGATGGCGCACTGGGAGATGCATGGATGGATCATTCTCATCCTTGGATGGTTCTTTGTGCCTTTTTATGCAAGGAGCGGTGTCTTTACCATGCCTGAATTCCTTGAGAAGCGTTACAACAAGGGAGCAAGGAGCATCCTTTCAATAATATCGCTGGTTAGTTATGTTTTTACCAAAGTTGCTGTGACAGTTTATGCCGGAGGAATAGTTTTCAAGCAGGTGTTCGGCATTGAGTCGATGTTCGGTATCGACTTTTTCTGGATAAGCGCCATCGGGCTGGTTGTTATTACGGGAATCTATACAACGCTCGGGGGGATGCGTGCTGTCCTTGCCACTTCGATTCTTCAGACTCCGATTCTTCTGATAGGATCGATAGTGATACTTATCATTGGTCTGATCAAGGTAGGGGGATGGTCAGAGGTAATGGAAATATGCCGGGCCGTTCCTGTAAACGACTTTGGTGATTCGATGACCGAGCTTATGAGATCAGCTAAAGACAAGGATTATCCATGGACAGGTGTTATACTTGGATCGGCCATTATAGGTTTCTGGTACTGGTGCACAGATCAGTTCATTGTTCAAAGGGTTCTTTCAGGGCGCAACATGACTCACTCAAGAAGGGGAGCAATCCTCGGTGCGGGTTTCAAGCTTCTTCCTGTATTTATCTTCCTTATTCCCGGCATGATTGCCTATTCCCTGAATGCAAAAGGCATGATTAATCTGCCCGATTC
The DNA here is from genome assembly GCA_040772125.1 of Bacteroidales bacterium. Classification (GTDB taxonomy): domain Bacteria; phylum Bacteroidota; class Bacteroidia; order Bacteroidales; family VadinHA17; genus LD21. Next base: position 2,711,239 of record JAXGYS010000003.1, on the reverse strand, counting down.
AGATTCAGCCTTTGCCGTACTGGTCAAAGAATTGCTTCCGCTTGGGTTCAAGGGGCTGGTTGTGGGAGGCATACTTGCAGCCCTAATGAGTTCTCTTGCTTCTCTGTTCAACTCATCGGCAACCCTCTTTACTGTAGACTTCTACGAGAAATTCAGGCCTCAGGCTTCTGAAAGGGAGCTTGTCAGGGTTGGACGTATCGCGACAGTTGTTGTTGTTGTTCTCGGCGTTCTTTGGATACCGGTTATGAAGGGACTGGGTAAATTTTTATATGCTTATCTCCAGGATGTCCAGTCAATGCTTGCTCCCGGAATTGCAGCGGTGTTCCTTCTTGGGATCCTTTCGAAGAAAATTACTCCAAAGGCCGGACTGTGGGGACTTCTTATCGGATTTGTGCTTGGTATGACACGACTGGGTTTCAATATCTTCGGCAAGGAATTATCGGGCGACGGCTTGCTTTACTCGATATTCATCGGAATGAACAATTATAACTATGAGGTTATCCTGTTCTTCTTTGTGATAGTGCTTATGGTGGTAATAAGTTACTTCACTCCAAAGTCAGATCCTGATTCGATCAAGGGTCTTTATATTGGTTCGGTCAGCACCGAGCAGAAAGCGCTTATAAGAGCCAGCTACAATAACTGGGATCTTTTCTTCTCCGGACTTATCATAGTTGTCATTGTGGCTTTCTATGTCTATTTCTGGTAGTTTGTTGGCAGGGATTGATCATAAAATGAATTTATTATGTACGATTTTAACAGTAAAGAGATCTGGTTCGCAACGGGCAGTCAGCATCTCTACGGGCCTGATACCCTGCTCAGGGTAGCTGAAGATTCGGGGGTTATAACTGAAGCCCTGAATGATTCCGGCTCCGTTCCGGTAAAGGTTGTCTTTAAACCGGTGCTTACTACCTCCGACGCTGTTTTTGAGCTCTGTTCGGAGGCAAACAACAACAGCAGATGCCTTGGTTTGATAACCTGGATGCATACATTTTCACCGGCCAAAATGTGGATCAGGGGTCTGTCCGTTCTTAACAAGCCTTTTATTCATTTTCATACCCAGCTTAACAGGGACATTCCATGGGAAACAATTGACATGGATTTCATGAACCTGAACCAGTCGGCGCATGGCGACAGGGAGTTCGGTTTCATTGGTTCCCGGATGAGGCTTGACCGAAAAGTTGTTGTCGGACACTGGCAGGACAGGGAGGTCATTGGCCGTATTGCAGGATGGGCCAGGGTTGCCGCAGCCTTCGATGATTCAAGGAATTTGAGAATAGCCCGTTTCGGTGATAATATGCGCGATGTAGCTGTTACCGAAGGGAACAAAGTAAGCGCTCAGATAAGAATGGGTTATTCGGTCAGCGGTTTTGGAACAGGCGATCTCGTCGAGGCTGTCAACGCTGTATCTGATCATGATGTAAAGGTTCTGATTGATGAGTACCGTTCGGTATACAGTCTGACGAAGGAGGTTGAGAGTTCTGAGACATTACTGGATGCTGCAAGGATTGAGGCTGGCCTGCAAGGTTTTCTTGAAGCGGGCCGTTTCACTGCCTTCACAACCACCTTTGAGGATCTTCATGGACTAAAACAACTTCCGGGCCTTGCAGTTCAGAGGCTTATGGAAAAAGGATACGGTTTTGGGGCGGAGGGCGACTGGAAGACTTCTGCCCTGGTGAGGTCGATGAAAGTAATGGCTTCAGGACTTCCGGGAGGAACATCGTTTATGGAGGATTACACCTATCACCTAGATCCTTCTGGAATGAGAGTTCTTGGAGCCCATATGCTTGAAGTCTGTCCTTCGATCGCTGACGGAAGACCTCGTCTGGAGGTTCACCCGCTGTCGATAGGAGGCAAGGCTGATCCGGCACGTCTTGTTTTCAGGTCAGCCACCGGGAAAGCCGTCTGTGCATCTTTGATTGACCTTGGCAACAGATTCAGGATGATTGCAAACAAAGTAGAAGTTGTAGAATGTCCTGAAATGCCCAAACTTCCGGTTGCAAGCGTTCTCTGGAAGCCTGAGCCCGACCTGAAGACCGGGGCGGCAGCCTGGATTCTTGCCGGAGGTGCTCACCATACCGGTTTCAGCACGGCAATAACAGCTGAATTTATTGAGGATTTCTCGGATATGCTGGGGATAGAATTTCTCCTTATCGACGAGAAATGCGATCTGACTTCATTTAAAAAGGAGATCCGCTGGAATGAAGTCTATTACCATATTTGCGGCGGAATGATATAACAGAAAAGAATTATCAGAAAGGCATATTAAAATATATGTCTTGTGAAACTCTATTCAGAACATACTAGACATCTGGTAGCAGTTGATTGTATCATTTTCGGTTATGATATTCTCGAAAAGGAGATTAAACTGTTGCTGGTAAAACGCGACTTTGAACCTGCCAGAGGCAGCTGGTCGCTTGCAGGAGGTTTTGTAAGGGAAAAGGAAAGCCTTGATGAAGCTGCCTCGAGGGTACTGGCCAGTCTTACGGGATTGAATGATGTTTACATGGAGCAATGCTATACTTACGGCGATTCTGCAAGGGATCCTGGAGCCCGCGTTATTTCCACTTCATACAGTGCACTTATAAAGATCAAGGATCCTGACCGGGAACTGAAGATGCAGCACGGAGCCCACTGGCATTCTCTTGCGAAATTGCCTGAGCTGATTTTCGACCATCCCCTGATGGTAAGGAAAGCTATGAATGAACTACGAATGAAGGTCAAGATTAAACCGGTGGGTTTTGAGCTTCTTCCTGATAAATTCACTCTTGTTCAGCTACAGAACCTGTATGAGGCTATTTATCAGAGGGAAATTGACAAAAGAAACTTCAGAAAGAAAATCCTCTCAATGGATATTCTTGAAAAACTCGATGAGAAGGAAAAGGAAACCTCAAAGAAAGGAGCATACTATTTCAGATTCAACAGGGGAAACTATGAAAGACAGGTAAGGGAGGGATTCTTTTTCAACCTGGATGTCAGTTGAGGCTATCGTGATAACTATTAAATAAAGCTTGTATGCTCGAAAAACTTAAAGAAGAGGTCCTTGAAGCAAATCTGTCTCTTGTGAGTCATGGTCTGGTGATTCATACATGGGGCAATGCGAGCGGCCGCGACAGGGAAAGCGGACTTATTGTAATCAAGCCTTCAGGTATAAGCTATTCTGGAATGAAAGCCTCGGATATGATTGTCCTTGATCCTGACGGAAGGGTAATTGAGGGCGGTCTCAGACCATCCACTGATGCCCCGACTCACCTGCTTCTTTACAGGTCATTCAGCGCTGTCGGAGGTATAGTGCACACCCATTCGACATTTGCAACAGCCTGGGCACAGGCTTGCAGGGATATACCTCCTTACGGCACAACACATGCAGATCATTATTACGGAGAAATACCATGCACAAGGAAACTTACTGAGGCTGAGGTAAAGGACGATTACGAGCTGAATACAGGAAGGGTTATCGTTGAAAGGCTAGGAGATAACGATCCTTTGACAGTACCCTCAGTGCTGGTCAGCAGCCACGGACCTTTCTGCTGGGGTGCATCACCAGCCGATGCCGTTTATAATGCAGTTGCCCTGGAAGAGATAGCAAGGATCGCTTTTCTTACTGTTCTTCTCGGGAAACCGGATCCGGTTGAGAGCTATATTCTTAACAAGCATTTTCTTAGAAAGCATGGCAGGAACGCGTACTACGGGCAGGAAAGAAAACCAGATAAAACAAAAAGATAAGTATGGCAAGGAAGTATGTTATTGGTCTCGACTTTGGTACCGACTCGGTAAGGGCAGTTGTTGTTGATACTGTCAATGGAGAAACAGCAGGAACTTCGGTATTTGACTATCCGCGCTGGAAAAAAGGATTATACTGTGATCCGGCATCAAACATGTTCAGGCAGCATCCTCTCGATTACCTGGAGGGTATTGAGAACAGCGTGAGGAACGCCATTAAAGGACTCAGCAGTGATATCGTAAATAACATAGCAGGTATAACAGTCGATACGACCGGATCGACACCGGTGGCTGTCGACAGGTCGGGAGTCCCGCTTTCCCTGAAGCCGGGTTTTGAGGATGATCCGGACGCTATGTTCATATTATGGAAAGATCATACGGCTGTGAGGGAAGCTGCTGAAATAAATGCACTTTCAAAGAGCTGGGGAGGTCCGGATTATACTAAGTTCGAAGGAGGAGTTTATTCCTCCGAGTGGTTCTGGGCAAAGATCCTGCATGTTCTCAGGGAAAATGAGAAAGTAAGGGAAAATGCTTTTTCGTGGGTAGAACACTGCGACTGGATCCCTGCTCTGCTTACAGGCAACAGTGATCCGCTGAGCCTCAAGAGGAGCCGGTGTGCAGCCGGGCATAAGGCAATGTGGCATGAAGAGTTCGGAGGACTTCCGGCGGAGGACTTCCTTTCAAGGCTTGATCCTTTGCTCGGAGGACTCAGGGAGAGACTGTTTAAGGAGACCTGTACCTGCGATGTTCCTGCAGGTATAATGTCGGAAGATTGGGCCGCAAGACTCGGTCTGCCATCAGGAATAAAAGTCGGAACCGGAGCATTTGATGCTCATCTCGGGGCGATTGGAGGAGGAATAAGACCATATCATCTTGTAAAGGTCATGGGCACATCGACATGCGACATGCTGGTTTCTTCTTACGATGAGGCCGGCGACAGGCTGATTGCCGGTATATGCGGTCAGGTTGACGGATCCATAATTCCCGGGCTGCTGGGTCTTGAAGCAGGCCAGTCGGCATTTGGAGATGTTTATGCCTGGTTCGGCAAGCTTCTTTTATGGCCGGTCAACGAATTAATAATGAAAATGACATGGCTCGATGAATCAGCAAGAGAGAGGATCCGTGAAGAAGCATCCGGTAATATAATTGCTGAATTGAGCAGACAGGCTGAAACTCTTGATTATTCAGATACTTCCCTTATTGCGCTCGACTGGCTTAACGGCCGGCGGACTCCTTTTGCTGATCAATCGTTGAAAGGGGCTATAGCAGGATTGTCGCTCGGATCTGATGCTCCAAGGATCTTCAGGGCGCTGGTTGAGGCAACCGCCTTTGGTTCAAGGATGATAAACGACAGGTTCATTGAGGAAGGATTGAGGATTGATGGCGTTATTGCAATAGGGGGCGTTGCCATGAAAAATCCTTTTGTAATGCAGACCGTGGCTGATGTTCTTAATGTTCCGATAAGGATATCAGCCACGGAACAGACCTGTGCCCTGGGTTCGGCTATGGCTGCTTCAGTTATGGCGGGTATCCATCCCGATTTTCAGACAGCAGCTGAAGCTATGGGAGGAGGTTTCGAAAAGGAATATATCCCTGATCCGCATCGGGCCGAAAAATATAACGAGCTGTATTCAAAATATAAAAACCTCGGATCCTTTGTTGAGAATGAGTTGAAGTAATTACATAAATCAAACATTAACAGTATCATGCGTAAAACATTTCTTCTCCTTTCTTCTTTTCTCTTTATGGGATGCATAATTGCAACAGCCCAGAAAGAGAGCCAGACAGCACTGAACCAGTTTGTTGTAATAGCTAATAACCCTGGTCCTGTTATAAGCAAGGATATATACGGGCACTTCTCTGAGCATCTGGGCAGATGCATTTATGAAGGGATATGGGTTGGATACGACTCGAAGATCCCCAATACATACGGTATCAGGAATGACGTACTTTTCGCTTTACGCGAGCTTAAGATCCCAAATCTGAGGTGGCCGGGGGGCTGTTTTGCCGATACCTATCACTGGAAAGACGGAATCGGACCTCAGGAGAAAAGAGCTTCGATAGTTAATACTCACTGGGGAGGTGTAACTGAAGACAACTCCTTCGGCACACATGAATTTATGAAGCTGACCGAGCTCCTCGGATGCGACGCCTACATAAATGGCAACGTTGGATCTGGAACAGTCAGGGAGATGGCAGAGTGGGTTGAATATCTCACTTCAGGTGCCGACAGTCCAATGACAAGACTCAGGAAGGAGAACGGAAGAGAGGAGCCATGGAAAGTAAAATTCTTTGCAATCGGAAACGAGAACTGGGGTTGCGGTGGTAACATGACAGCGGAGTACTATACAGATGTGATGCGCCAGTTCTCAACATACCTCAATAATTACGGGGAGAACAGGCTCTACAGAGTGGCCTGCGGACCCTCTGATTTCAATGTTTCATGGACGGAAACACTTATGAAGGATCCGGCTTCAAGGAGCCGTTTCCAGGGATTGTCGTTACATTATTATTCCCTTGTTGACGGCTGGAACAACAAAGGTTCTGCAACTGACTTTGAAGAGCGTCAGTGGTTCCAGACCATGAGGGCAAATCTTCAGATGGATCAGATAATTAAAGGTCATGCCGCTATAATGGATCGGTACGATCCTCAGAAGATAAAAGGGATTGTGGTTGACGAGTGGGGCAACTGGTTCGATGTGGAACCAGGTACCAATCCCGGATTTCTCTATCAGCAGAATACACTGAGGGATGCTTTGAGCGCTGCCATACATCTTAATATTTTCAATCTGCATGCCGACAGGGTGAAGGTCGCCAATCTTGCCCAGACAGTTAACGTGCTGCAGTCGGTCATACTTACTGAAGGTGACAAAATGGTAATGACGCCAACATATCATGTCTTCAGGATGTTCAATGTTCATCACGATTCCCGGCTTCTGCAGTCTGACCTAAAATGTGAGGATTATGTCTATGGCGAAAGAAAGATCCCTTCCTTATCAGCTTCTGCATCGGTCGACAGCGAGGGCAGAGTCCACATTTCACTGGCAAACCTGAATCCGAACAAACCGATAGAGCTTGTATGCCCGGTCATTGGAGAAACTTTCAGTAAGGTAACGGGTGAGGTGCTGACGGCCGACGCAATAAATGCACATAATACGTTTGAAGCTTCAGATAAGGTAAAACCGGCAGCATTCAAAGGTCATACATACAAAAACGGCGTGCTTACAGTTACATTACCTGCAAAATCGGTAGTGGTTCTGGAGTTGACTAAATGATTGAAGAATTTAACCACGGAGGGAAGGGATAAGCACAGAGAAGAAAGGAAAAAACATGTACAGTATTTAAACTCTGTGACCCTTTTTGGTGAGAAAAATTTAACCACGGAATTTATTCGGAGTTAAATCCGGATTAACTCTGTTTTTAACTACCTGAAACTCCGTCGTGATTCCGTAAAATCTGGTAAAAAAATGCTTCCTATGAAAAAGCCTCTCTATCTCCTTGCAGCAGTGTTATTGATTCTGATTGCATGCGGATGTAACAAAAACACTGATGCCGATTACCCCATTCGTCCGGTGTCATTTACATCCGTTAAACTGACAGATGATTTCTGGGCTCCACGGATCATGAAAAATGCCTCGGTCACAATACCTATTGCATTTTCTTACTGTGAGTCATCGGGAAGGATAAAAAACTTCGAGATTGCCGGAGGTCTTGATACAGGAACCTTCAGGACAATATACCCCTTTGATGATTCAGATGTTTTCAAGATAATCGAAGGTGCTTCCTACTCTCTCCAGACGAATCCTGACAGGGAGCTTGATGCATATCTTGATTCACTGATCTGGAAAATAGGTCTTGCCCAGGAGGAGGACGGGTACCTGTACACAAACAGGACAATTTCGGAGATGCATGGCGGGAAAGGATTGCATGAGTGGGCAAGCCCCGAGAGATGGCTGCTCGATTCTATTCTGAGCCATGAACTGTATAATATAGGACACCTTTATGAAGCTGCAGTAGCCCATTTTCAGGCAACGGGCAAAAGATCCCTTATTGATATTGCAATCAGGTCAGCCGATCTGGTTTCCCACGATTTCGGGCATGACAGGCTTAAAGTCTATCCCGGGCATCAGGTCATTGAGATGGGGCTGGTTAAACTCTACCGGGCTACAGGTGACAGGAAGTATCTCGATCTTGCAAAATTCTTTCTCGACATAAGGGGTCCTCATGGAGAAGAATATAATCAGGCTCACATGAAGGTTGTTGATCAGGATAAGGCCGCCGGACATTCCGTAAGGGCTACCTACATGTATTCGGGGATGGCTGATATTGCTGCGATCGAGCGAAACCAGGAATATCTTGATGCGATAACGAGAATCTGGGAGGACATCGTTTACAAAAAAATGTACATTACGGGAGGTATCGGCGCTACAGGCGGCAATGAGGGCTTTGCCGGGCCCTATGTTCTTCCGAACATGTCGGCATACTGCGAAACATGTGCCTCAATAGGGAACATATTCTTTAACCACCGTCTGTTTCTACTTCACGGGGAAGGCAAATACATTGACATTCTGGAGAAGACTTTATACAACTCAATGCTGTCGGGCGTATCACTATCGGCCGACCGGTTTTTCTATCCCAATCCCCTCGAATCGAGAGGTCAGCATGAACGGCAGGCATGGTTTGGATGTGCCTGCTGCCCGTCGAATGTGGCAAGGTTTGTACCGGCCATCCCTGGGTACCTCTATGCCGTATCGGGAAATGAACTTTATGTTAACCTTTACATGTCAAACAAAGCAGATGTTGATATGTCGTCAGGAAAGGTATCTGTGGAGCAGAAAGCAGGGTTCCCCTTTGACGGCAAGGTTGAAATAATGGTAGATCCTGAGAGACAGGGGAAATTCATAATGAAGCTAAGGATACCAGGGTGGGCTGTTAATGAGGCAATCCCGGGAGATCTCTACAGCTTTGAAAGTAACAGCCAGGAAGCATTTTCAATATCTGTCAACGGGATGCCGGTTGATGCAGGGATGGAAAACGGTTATATCATCTTAGAAAGAAGATGGAAAAAAGGAGACAGGATTGTTCTTGATCTTCCCATGCCGGTCAGAATAGTGGAGGCTGATGAGCTGATAAGGGAGGATTCCGGGAAGATAGCTGTACAGAGGGGCCCGGTCATATACTGTGCCGAATGGCCCGATAATAGTGAAGGAAAGGTGCTGAACCTGCTTTTTAGTAGAGAAAATGAGTTTTCACCGGAGTATGTCCCGGATCTTCTGAATGGGACTATGGTAATACGGACAAAAGGTGTTCAGACGGTAAAGACACATGATGGCATGACAGAGACCCTGCCTGAGCAGATGGTTACCCTGATACCTTATTCCCTATGGAACAACAGGGGTCCGGGTCAGATGATGGTATGGCTGCCGGTTGTTCCGGAAAGCACAAGCCCCCTGGCTGAGTAAGTTTTAAAATGATGTATTTGAAAAGGATCCTTTTATACTCCTTTCTGATAATCCTGATTATCGGCGACAGCTGTTCAGAAGGAACGGGCAGGGGACTATATGTCAGTAATAAAGGAAACGATTTGAACCGGGGTACCAGGAGAAACCCACTGAGAAGCATAAGGGAAGCCAATAGGCGTATCATGATTAATCCTTCAGATGTATATTTTGCCGGTGGTGAGGTCTTTGAAGGAACACTGGTCCTTGAAGGGAAAAATGGTTCCAAGTCCTTACCGTTAAGAATCGGTTCTTACGGTGAGGGTAAGGCAGTTATCAGCGGCGGCAATAATGAGGCAGTTCGTGTTGAAAACTGCAGTTTCATATTCCTGGAAAATCTCGATCTGAGGGGAAGCGGACGCTTACGGGGTAATAATGCAAACGGACTTCAGGTCATGAACAGTGAGTACATAATTATTGAGGATATTCGTGCAGAAGGATTCAGAAAATCAGGAGTAGACCTGTACAACTGCAGAAATGCGGAAGTGAGGAAGGTATTGGCCTATGGCAACGGATTCAGCGGAATCAATATCATGGGCTCGCATCAGGATTCCTCAGGAAAAATAATTATCAAGGATTGCATGGCGAAGAACAACCCGGGGGATCCGGCAAGACTGGACAATCACAGCGGGAACGGAATCCTTGTAGGAGTCTCGGGCAATGTGGTCATCGATCATTGCACTGCCACCAACAACGGGTGGGATATGCCGAGGAAAGGCAACGGTCCTGTCGGGATCTGGGCATGGCAGAGTGACAGTGTTGTAATTCAGTATTGCATCAGTTACAGAAACAGGACATCCAAAGGCGGAAAGGACGGAGGCGGTTTCGATCTTGACGGCGGAGTAACAAATTCGCTTATCCAGTATTGTCTTTCGTATGAAAATGAAGGTGCCGGATATGGTCTTTTTCAATACTGGGGAGCATCGCCATGGTCAGATAACATTATCCGTTATTGCGTCAGCATCAACGATGGCCATACTACAGAAGGATCTGCCAGCTTTTTCATCTGGAACGGTTCGGGAGAGAGCGGTCAGCTGAAGGATTGTTATATCTATAACAATGTTTCTTATAACGATTCAGCTCCAGTAATAAGCTTTGAGGAGAATTCGGAGCATGAGAATTTTCTTTTCAGCAATAACATCTTCATTGGGCATGGCAAGATGATCAGAGGAGAAAATTCCGGAAGCAGGTTTATGGGAAATGTATGGTGGGGTGAGGGAAGCGGGGAAATATCGGATATTTATGATTCAATGGCATCCTGGTCGGAGGCTACCGGCCAGGAGACGGATATGGGAATAGTAACCGGTTTTCAGGAAGATCCTGGTTTAACCGGACCTTATACGACTGAAATCACTGATCCATACCAGTTAAGCTCTCTTAAGGGTATGATGCTGAAAGGCAATTCACCAGTAAGGAACCGGGGTGTCAGGGTGAAACAACTCTACGGTTATGGTTTGCCTCTTAACGACTTCTTCGGTAACTCTGTTCCAAACGGAACATCTCCGGAACCCGGGATCCATGAGCTTGATTGAAATTCTGATTTCTGGGGGCGAAAAGGATCTGTCCATTCACTAATTCATTGCATCTATGATTTGCATTAAGTGCCTTTTACTGTATATTAGTCTTTTGTTTTACCCACAATCAAAATGAGGACATTCCATGTTTCCGCATTATTGTTTCTGATCGCTCTGTATGGCTGTTCTCCGGCCGGGCATCATGAAAAGAATCAAAAGTATGGATAAAAAAATCAGAGGAATATGAGAATTTTACCATCGCTTCTGGGATTTATGATCCTGTCAATCGGGTGTTTTGCCCAGCAACCCTCGTTTATCCTGAACAACCTCGGATATTTTGAAATGGGGGGTGTTAATGTTATGGCTTACCAGGATATATATCCTGAAGGTCATCAGGGAGGTGTTGCCGTAATAATGCATGGAAAACGTCTGGCCACTAACGGGGACCTGCGGCTGGATGAAACCCCGGGTCAGTGGCAGCCGATTCCCAGACAACTCGACCGTAAAGTTGATGAAGCCGGAAAGACAATAACTGTAAACCTCGCATATCCTGATCCTGCAATAAACAGAAAAGGATTTAATCCGATAGAGTATCCCGATCTGGATCTCAATTATACTGTGAAGATAAGATCGGAGGATGCCTCAGTTGTTGTTACGGTCGATCTCGATAATCCGGTACCTGAGGAGTTTATTGGTAAAGTCGGCTTCAATATGGAGTTGTTCCCGGGAATATTATTCGGGAAGACATGGATAATGGACAAAAAGTCAGGGATCTTTCCCCGTCAGGCCAACGGGCCAGCCTTAACCGACGGGAAGGGAGAAATTGTTGCGGCCGTGCCGATATCGACAGGCAGGAAGCTGACCGTGGCTCCTGAAAGTGACCTTCTGAGGATGTCGATAGAATCGAGGACCGGCGACCTGCAGCTTCTTGACGGCCGTTATGTCCATAATAACGGATGGTTTGTAGTCCGTTCGCTTGTAGCGGCAGGAGCAACGGAAAATGCAGTGGAATGGATTATAAGCCCCAATATGGTTTCCGGATGGCGGAGTGATCCTGTTATCCATGTTTCGCAGATAGGATATCACACAGATCAGGATAAGGTTGCAATAATTGAAGTTGACAAAAACGATAAAACGCCAAGAAATGCTGAACTTATCCGCATTGGCGAGAACGGAAGCAGAACGGTAATGACCGGAATCAATCCTGAATTATGGGGTTCGTTTCTCAGGTACAGGTACTTCATGTTTGACTTTTCTTCTTTCAGGCAGGAAGGCATGTATTGTGTTAAATACGGTGATGAGCTGTCGCAGCCTTTCAGGATTTCACCGGATGTATTCAAACGCGATGTCTGGCAGCCGACACTTGAATATTTTCTTCCGGTTCAGATGTGTCATATGAGGGTAAATGAGAAGTACAGGGTATGGCATGGATTGTGTCATATGGACGACGCGCTTATGGCTCCGGTAAATCATAATCACTTTGACGGTTATATCCAGGGTCCGTCAACACTTACACATTACAGTCCGGGAGATCATGTCCCGGGTATTAACATTGGCGGATGGCACGACGCCGGTGATTACGACCTGAGAGTGGAATCACAGAGTTCAGAGATTTATATTCTGGCAATGGCCTTTGAGGCTTTCAACGTAACCTGGGACGAGACAGCTATCGACCAGAAGACCCGCATTGTGGAGATCCACCAGCCTGACGGCAGACCTGATATCCTTCAGCAGATTGAGCATGGTGTTCTTTCCGTCGTTGGCGGTTACAAAAGCCTTGGCAGACTGTACAGGGGAATTATTTGTCCTGACAAAAGACAATATGTCCTTCTGGGCGACGGATCAACAATGACGGACGGACTGGTCTATTATAAGGATATGATGCCGGAGTCACAAAAAGGGAACTCCTATTCTTTTCCTGACGACCGTCTGGTATTTACCGAGGAGAATCCCTCGAGGGAGCTGACGGTGGCAGCTCATCTTGCAGCCGCTTCACGAACTTTAAAGGGCTTCAACGACACGTTGAGCGATCAGGCTCTGGAAGTGGCAAGGGCAATATACTCGAATGAGTATAACCTTTCAGGCAGGGTAATGAATTCCAAACTTCATGCAGCTTCGGAGCTTCTCCTTACAACGGGAGAAGAGCAGTACAGGAAATTCATCCTTGAAAATGAGACTGCAGTTATTAAAGGTATCCGTGATCTGGCCTGGCTCCTGGGAAGAAGCCTTGACAAAATCGGGAACGTGCAATTCACAAGTTCAGTTCGGACTGCGGCAAAAACACTTTCGGATGAGATCACAAAATTATCGGCGGAAACACCCTTCGGAGTACCATACAGACCGCATATATGGGGAGCAGGCTGGGATATTCAGTCTTTCGGGGTGAGACAGTATTACCTGCACAAATACTTCCCGGATATATTTCAATCAGCTCCTGTCTTCAATGCCCTAAACTTTATCCTTGGCGTGCATCCGGGAGAAAACACTTCCTCGTTTGCTTCGGGTGTGGGATCGAGATCAACAACAGTGGCTTACGGGGTTAACAGGGCTGACTGGTCATACATCCCGGGAGGAGTATCTTCCGGAACTGCCCTTATACGCCCTGATTTCCCGGAACTCCTTGACTGGCCTTATCTGTGGCAGCAACAGGAATATGTAATGGGAGGAGGCGCTACTAATTTTATGTTCCTTGTTCTGGCTGCAGACGAACTTTTAGGAGGCAAATAATCTGCTAATTTCTACAAGTGAATGCATAAGTTTACAAAAGACGGCAACAGAATTGCTAACCTGATCTTTCCTGCAGTTTTTTTTACAGGGATTTATGTATTCTTTGCTTTCTTTTATCCTGGTCATCTTCACTTCGTAGAACAGTTTCAGCTTCTGGTCCTTACATGGAAAGGTTTTTTTGAAACAATCAGTGTCCCCGGAGGCTTGTGCGCATATCTGGGCAGTTTTTTAACCCAGTTCTATTATTTGCCTGCGGCCGGGCCGCTGGTTATCGCTATGCTGCTTTTGATTCTTCATCTGATTATGAAGAAGATCCTGTTTCCCGTGAGCAGCAGTTCCTTCCACCTGCCTCTCAGCTTTGTTCCCTCTCTGTTTGCCTGCATGCTTTTGTGCAATGAATTCTATCCCTTGTCGGCAATAGTGGGTTTTCTGGCTTCTCTGATTGCAGCCTGGATCTATATTTCCATAAGAAATCGACGAAAGAGGCTGATTGCAGGTATTTCAATACTCGCAATAACCTACTGGACTGCCGGTGGATCGATGTACAGCCTGATGCTCATAATGGTCGTATTCGAACTGATCCTTCACAGTAAGTCAGCCCTAAGGGAAGGAAAGGAAGACTTTCAGACTTTATCATGGCTCTGGCTGCCTGCATATGTTCTTTTATCGGTAATTCTTCCTGTTCCGGTTCTTGGATTAATCAGTTCTGAGCCGGCAGGAGTATTATACCTCAGCAATACTTACTACAAAATAGCCGGGACTGTTCCCGCAGAGATCTTTATTCTGTTCCTTTTCCCACCCTTGCTGTTGGTGTTATGTTCTTTAATAAGGGTGAGTGAAAGACTGCGAAAGATTCTATTGACAATTGAGATTTGTTTTTTGATCGGTTTTGCTTTTGCGGGTCTTAAACACTACACAAACTTTGATGCAGAGGTTGTAATGACATACGATTATCTCGTAAGGAAGGGGAGATGGAACGATGTTATTGAGTATGCCCGAAAGCATCCCCCCCAAAACTACCTGTCATTGTCCATGCTAAATCTTTCGCTGGCAAAGACAGGCCGGATGGCAGATCAACTATTTAATTATGAGCAGCATGGGACTAACGGACTCTTCCTTCCTTTCAACAGGGAATATGTTGCGCCCATTATGGGTAATGAAATACTCTATAACCTTGGTTTTACCAATGCTTCACAGCAATATGCCTTTGAGAGCATGGAAACGATCCCCGACAGGGGGAAATCAGCCAGGGTTATAAGGAGGCTTGCCGAAACAAACATTATTAACGGACAGTACAGGGTTTCGGAGAAGTATCTGAAGCTTCTCCGTAAGACTCTGTTCTACCGGAAATGGGCAGAAAATGCGATGACATACCTTTACAATGAAGATATGATCAACAATCATCCCGACTGGGGTGAGAAGAGAAGGTTTATGATAAGAAACGACTATTTCTTTCATGTTGAGAACATTGAGACTGCCCTCAACAGGATGGTAAAGGAGCATCCGGAAAACAAGCTGGCTTTTGAATACCTTATGGCATTTTATCTTATCGGCAAGGATCTCAGGAGTTTTTCTGCTCTTATTCCCCTTATGGGTAAAATGGAGTACAAAAGTATTCCGGTTTCATACCAGGAAGCTGTTACATTCATCGTTGTCTCGAATAATCAGGACCCTGCAACACAGTCGCCTCCGTACATAAGCAATGATACTAAAATCAGGCTCCGTGAGTATGCGGAAATATACAATAATTCGAGGGATGCCGGGGAAAGTCTCCGAAGCAATTTCTCGGGCACATACTGGTACTATATGCATTTCAATGATTACACCTACCGTAAGGAGGAAGTTAAACAGAAAAACCTGTACTGATGAATATTACCGGACGGATATTGGTGCTGATTACTGCCTGTATTACATATTCATGCGGATGTCCGGACCGTGATATAAAGGTTGAGGATACTCTCCCTCCTTTATTTCCTGATTACTGTGATGTTACGGTTCCTGTTTCGGTAGCTCCCCTGAACTTCAGGATTAATGGATCTGATAAATCACATGTAATTATTTCAGGTACAAAAGGGAAAGTTGCAATCAGGTCGAAAGGGAAAGTCAGGATACCTGAAAAGAAATGGAGAAGGTTATTGAAGGACCACACGGATGCTTTTCTTACAGTGAACGTCGAAGCCCGTATGGGTAAAAAATGGACCAGATTCAGACCATTCACCATACGGATCAAAAGCGACCCTGTCGATCAGTGGATAGCCTACAGGCTTATAGCGCCAGGATATGAGTCATACAGCGACATGGGAATCTATCAGAGGGATCTTCGCTCATTCAGGCAAAAAAACGTAATAACAAACAGGTTTCCGGCAAATACCTGCATGAATTGTCACTCCTTTCACAATTACAATCCTGAAAGAATGATGTTCCATATCAGAGGGGATATTTCAGGAACAGTGCTGATTGATGGAAATGACGTGATAAAGCTGAATACAAAAGTTAAGGAGACAATTGCCAATTGTATTTATCCATACTGGCATCCCTCAGGAGAGTATATCGCATTTTCGGTCAATAATATTTCGCAGGTTTTCCATTCTGTACCTGATAAGCGTGTTGAGGTATTCGATTCAAAGTCCGACATCGTTGTATACGACATAAGGAATAACACGATCATTACCGACACCGTTATTTCGTCAGAAAGAAGTTTTGAGACATTTCCCTCTTTTTCACCTGATGGGAAAAGCCTTTACTTCTGCTCAGCCGTAAGTGCTTCTCAGCCTGAAAATTACAACAAGGTGAAATACAACCTGTGCAGGATAGATTTTGACCCCTCGACAGGCAGGTTCGGAAATAGTACAGATACGCTTGTTAATGCTTCATCGGCAAATAAGAGTGTCTCCTTTCCCAGGGTCTCTCCCGACGGAAGGTATCTTCTCTATACTTTGTCTGACTATGGGAACTTTTCCATTTGGCACAGGGAGGCTGATTTGTATATTATTGATCTTGAGTCAGGTATTGTATCCCCAGCTGATGCTCTCAACTCAACTGACACGGAAAGTTATCATTCCTGGTCATCAAATTCACGCTGGGTGATCTTCAGCAGCAGGAGAATGGACGGTCTCTACACCAGACCTTATATAGCCTACTTCAGCGAAGAAGGTTCTTTTAGCAAACCATTTATGCTGCCGCAGAAGGATCCGGATCTGTATGAGCTTTCCCTGAAGTCATTTAATGTTCCTGAGTTTATCAGGGGAGAGATAAAAAAAGACAGCCGTTCATTGATAAAGGTCATCAGATCTCCGGCAATGGATGTTAAATTTGAAATTCGCGACTAAAAGATCAGGATTTGTTCCGGAAGAATCATAAGGCATTATTGAAAAGGGCATTAAAAAAATTATAAAAATGAAGAAAGCAGGTATATTATTGGCAATGCTGATCCTTTTTTCAGGATGCGCCAGAGATAAAACAAAGTTTGCACTGCCTGCCCTGATCAGCGACAACATGCTGATCCAGCAAAAAAGTGATGTTAAGTTCTGGGGCCGGGCTGCACCTGGAAAAAAGATCCATCTCGTAGCAGGATGGAATGAAACAGGAAGTACGGTTGCAGATGAGGAAGGCAGGTGGTCGCTTACCATTCCATCTCCTGAACCAGGAGGACCTTATGAACTCACTATATCTGCCAGGGATACTTCTGTTACTGTAAAGAACATTCTTGTCGGAGAAGTATGGGTTTGTTCAGGACAGTCGAATATGGAAATGCCATTGGCAGGCTGGCCGCCAAACGATACAATTATGCATTCGGCAGAGGCTATTGCTTCGGCAGATCTTCCCTCGATACGGCTATTCATAGTACAGAGAATGGCTTCAGGGGAGTCTCTTGAAGATTGCTCCGGAAGGTGGGAGGTTTGTTCCCCGTCGAGTGTCGGTCAGTTCAGTGCGACAGCCTATTTCTTCGGTAAAAAGCTGCATGATGAGCTGAATATCCCTGTCGGACTTATCGAATCTGCCTGGGGAGGCACTCCTGCAGAGGCCTGGATATCCGGTGAAGCTCTTGAGAATGAAGGGGAATTCCTGACAGAGATAAAAGCAATACGGGAATCTGCCCCCCTTCTGGCTGAATACCAGTCGTGGCTTAACAGCCACAAACAGTTCACAATAAATCAGGGTACGGAAGATCAGTGGAAAAACCTGCCGCTGGGAGATGAAAAAGTAGCTCTTCCGGACTTTGACGACAAAAACTGGCCGGTAATGACATTACCCGGGCAGTTTGAAAGGGTCACCGGTGATTTTGACGGCACGGTATGGTTCAGGAAAGAAATTGTCCTGCCTCCTGAAATGGAAGGAGAGGATCTTGTTCTTAATTTAGGACCGATAGATGATATGGATGTTACATATTTCAATGGCGCCCTGGTAGGATCTCATGAGGAATCAGGCTTTTACCTGGCAGAAAGGATTTATAGTGTTTCTGGCGGGCTGGTTCGTGCAGGAGCAAACACCATAGCAGTAAGAGTGCTTGACAATCAGGGTGGAGGAGGTATATGGGGCAGAACCGGTTCGATGAAGCTCCTGTATGGCGAAGATAACAGTAAAAGCATTGACATTGAAGGCGACTGGAAGTACCAGCCGGCTGCTGAGCTTGTCGGAAACAGGTTTTTTATTCTCGATCCTTCAGCAAATGAATACATGTCCGTTCAGAGGCCCAGGGCAGCGGGTCCATATTCTCCGACAGCCCTGTATAACGGTATGATAAATCCATTGGTAAGCTACAGGGTGAAAGGAGCAATCTGGTATCAGGGAGAATCGAATGTGGGGCGCGATGCGCAGTACTCCAGAATATTTCCGATTCTGATACGAAACTGGAGGGATTCGTGGGAAAACAGTGACATGCCATTCTATTTTGTCCAGATAGCACCCTATGTCTACAGCGGTGTGGATTCGGCCGAATCGGCTTTTCTTCGGGAGGCTCAGGAGAAGGCTTTGCAGCTTCCGAACACAGGAATGGTAACAACCCTCGATCTTGCGACCGTATTTAACATTCATCCCCCTTTCAAGAAAGAAGTTGGTGAAAGACTTGCCAATATTGCCCTTGCAAAAGACTATGGAAGGAACATTGTTTATCAGGGACCGGTTTTTAAATCGGCAATTGTTGACGGCAAAGCGATAAGGGTAGGTTTTGATTTTGCTGAAGACGGGTTGAAAGGAACAGGTGCCATACTTTCAGAATTTGAAATAGCCGGAGAAGACATGAAATATGTTAAGGCTGATGCCAGGATTGCCGGCGATGAGGTTATAGTTTCGTCTTCAAGAGTTGGAAAACCTGTTTTTGTAAGATACTGCTGGAGAAACGGTGCTTCGGCATCACTGTTTAACAGTGCCGGATTACCGGCTCATCAGTTCAGAATGGATTAATTGAGTAACTTTATAATTTTTAAGAATGAAAAACAAGATCTGTATGAAAAGGATTTACTTTTTAGTTTCGGCAGCATTAACAGCTGCCTCAGTTCTCTTTACCGGATGTCAGAAGAATCAGTCAGTCAGGCAGGAAGTTTTCGGAAACCATGAAGGTAAAAATGTTTATCTTCTCACCCTGACCAACAAAAACGGGAATGTAATAAGGCTGACAAATTATGGGGCCAAGATTAACTGGATAGAAGTTCCTGACAAGAAAGGGACCAAAGCCAATATTACATTCGGGTATGACACTTTTGAAGAAACCCTTGCAGGCGACATGTCGTTCGGCTCAACAGTAGGAAGATATGCAAACAGGATAGCAAACGGGAAATTCACTCTTGACGGAGTTGAATACACTCTTCCGCAGAACAACGGACCAAATACCCTTCACGGAGGACCACTGGGATGGCATAGTGTGGTATGGGATACTGAGATCCTTGGCGACAGCGAATACCCTGCAGTTAAATTCACCTATCACAGCCCGGATATGGAAATGGGATTTCCCGGGAATGTCGATGCGGAGATTATTTACACCTGGACTGATGATAATGAAATTGTTATGGATTATAAAGCCACAACAGATAAGAAAACAGTTATAAACCTTACAAACCATGCCTATTTCAATCTGCATGGCAATGCAGATTATTTCATTACCGATCATATACTCACTATCAGGGCCTCAGCCTTCACTCCTGTTGATTCATTTATGATTCCCACAGGTGAGATAAGGTCTGTTGAAGGGACTCCTTTCGATTTCAGAAAACCTTTAACCATAGAGAGAAGGATTGGAGACGTGGATGAACAGCTTATAATTGGCAAAGGCTATGATCACAATTATGTTCTTGATAACAGTGAAGAGGTCGATGCTATCGTTTTTGAGCCGATCTCAGGAAGAGTACTTGAGGTAATTACCGACCAGCCCGGGTTGCAGCTTTACGTTGGCAATTTTCTGGACGGCAGTCAGAAAGGACACGGAGGTGTTGTCTATAATTTCAGATGCGGATTCTGCCTCGAATCGGGTCATTTTCCCGACAGCCCGAATCACCCTGAGTTTCCTTCGACAGTACTTAACCCCGGGGAAACATATAAAACCCGGACTGTTTACAGATTCAGCATTCTTTAAGTTCATATTAAATAAAACCGTAAAAACATGACAACACGCCGTTTGTTCCTAAGAAACACTGCTATTGCGGCAGCAGGTCTGAGCATCGCCCCAACGGTTAACGGAGCCTTTAAGAGAATTCCCGCCAGCGACAGAATAAATGTCGGGGTTATTGGATGCAACGGTCAGGGTTTCAGCAACCTTACAGCCTTCCTCGAGAATCCCCAGGTTGAATGTCTTGCATTGTGCGACATCGACAGTTCGGTTCTGGAGCGCAGGGCAGGTAACGTTGAAAAGATGAGAGGCAGGAAACCTGCATCTCTCTACAAGGACTGGAGAAGCCTCATTGATAATAAGGATATAGATGTAGTAATTATTGGCACCCCTGATCACTGGCATTGCATCCAGATGGTTGCTGCCTGTGAGGCCGGCAAGGATGTTTTCGTTGAAAAACCGATAGGCCGGACAATAGAGGAGTGCAATCTTATGGTGAAAGCAGCTTCGAAATACAAGCGGGTGGTTCAGGTCGGACAGTGGCAAAGGAGCGATCCCCACTGGCAGGAAGCAGTCGATTTTATCAGGAGCGGAAAACTTGGAAAGATAAGGCTGGTACGGGTCTTCTCCTATCAGGGGTGGTGCCCTTCTATTCCGGTTGTCCCGGATAGTCCCGTGCCTGAAGGCGTTGATTATGATATGTGGCTTGGTCCTGCAACAAAAAGGCCATTTAATAAAAACCGCTTTCATTTCACTTTCAGATGGTTCTGGGATTACGCCGGCGGGCTTATGACCGACTGGGGAGTTCATCTTCTCGATTATGCACTTTTCGGAATGAATGTCACCGCCCCAAAATCGATAATGGCTATGGGAGGAAAATACGGCTATCCCGATGATGCCTGTGAAACACCCGACACCCTTCAGACAATATATGAGTTTGACGGTTTCAACGTGCTGTGGGATCATGCAATAGGAATTGATGACGGCGCGTATGGACGCAATCATGGCCTTGGTTTCGTCGGAGAGAACGGCACCCTTGTCGTTGACAGGGGAGGCTGGGAAGTTATTCCTGAAAAGGTTAACGGTAAGATCCGCATGGAAGCTGTACCATTGAAGAAAGGGACGGGAAAAGGTCTGAGCAACCATGTAAAAAACCATCTTGAATGTATAGTCACCCGTAATCCAAACACAAATGCAAGCATAGAGATAGGAGCTCATATTGCCAAATTCTCTGCCCTGGGCAACATAGCCTACAGGACAGGCAAAAAGCTTGTATGGGATGGAACGAAGTTCACCAACGACGCCGGGTCAAACAGTTATCTTGTTCCTGATTACAGAGAACCCTGGAAACTTCCGGTTGTATAAACTCATAAACGGTATTGTATGAAGATTTTCTCTTTCCTGGTTACTGTTTCAATTGCCTTCCTGAATTTTCAGGCAGCATATGGCGGGCCTGATATATTCAGAGCAGCTAATCTCAGGTGCGAATACCTTGTCTCTCCTCTGGGAGTTGACGCTGAAGGCCCCCGTTTGTCCTGGATGCTTGATGACACAAGAGATGGTGCAGTTCAAAAAGCATTCAGGCTAGTGGTCGGAACAGATTCGGCCGGGGTGGCAGAGGGCAAGGGAGATGCATGGGACTCGGGGCGGATTGATTCTGACCGCATAATGATCAGATATTCAGGTAGAAGTCTGGAGCCATTTACCAGATATTTCTGGAGTGTTGAATTGTGGGATATGAACGGGGAAAAAAGCATCCCTGTGATTTCCTTCTTCGAAACCGGGATGCTTAAGGCAGAAAACTGGAAAGGCTCATGGATAAGTGACAAGAATGGTACAGATACCCGTGAGGCCCCATTTTTCAGAAAAGAATTCAGTACTGTGAAAAGAGTAACAGCAGCAAGGGCCTACATTGCTGCAGGAGGACTTTACGAATTGTATATCAACGGAGAAAAAGCAGGCGATCACAGGCTCGATCCGACATATACCCGGTTCGACCGCAGGAATCTGTATGTTACTTACGACGTTACTTCACTGGTTAAACAAGGGAGAAATGCCGTCGGTGTCCTTCTTGGCAACGGCTGGTACAATCATCAGTCGACAGCTGTCTGGTATTTCGACCGTGCACCATGGCGAAACAGGCCTGTATTCTGCATGGACCTGAGAATAGAGTATGATGACGGATCGGAGGAGACTCTGTCTACGGACAATTCCTGGAAAACGTCTCTAAGCCCGGTAGTCTTTAACAGTATTTATACAGCTGAACATTATGATGCCAGATTGGAACAACCGGGATGGAACAAAGCAGGATTTGACGACAGCCGCTGGGAAAGCAGTGTATACAGGGCAGCTCCTTCGCAGAATATTGTTTCACAACAGCTGCATCCGATAAGGAATGTAGAAAGGATTCCTTCGAAAAGTATCAACAAGATCAATGATACGACATGGGTATTTGATCTTGGCCGGAACATTTCTGGAGTTTCTGAATTCACGGTAGAAGCTGACAAAGGCACCGTGTTCCGCCTCAAGCACGGGGAGAGGATTTATCCTGACGGAAGAGTCGACATCTCGAACATCGATGTGCACTACCGCCCCACTGATGACAGTGATCCTTTTCAGACTGATATCTTCATAGCCGGTGGTAACGGGACCGAGGTTTTCATGCCGCGCTTCAACTACAAGGGATTTCAATATGTCGAGGTTACATGCAGCAAACCGCTTGAGCTGACATCAGGGAACCTTAAGGGTTTTTTCATGCACAGCGATGTGCCGCCGGTTGGTTCGATAGAGACATCGAGCGAACTTATCAACAAGATCTGGAAAGCCTCAAATGTTTCCTACCTGTCGAATCTTTTCGGTTACCCGACCGATTGTCCTCAAAGGGAGAAGAACGGCTGGACCGGCGATGCGCATATCGCTGTTGAAACAGGCCTTTATAATTTTGACGGCATTACCGTTTACGAGAAATGGCTCGCCGATCACCGCGATGAGCAGCAGCCTAATGGTGTCCTTCCGGCAATAATACCTACAAGCGGCTGGGGCTATCACTGGGCTAACGGACCAGACTGGACCAGCACCATTGCCATTATACCATGGAATATCTATCTTTTTTATGGAGATTCAAAACTATTGTCCGACTGTTATGACAATATAAAACGTTATGTAGACCGGATAACCGAAATAAGTCCGGCCGGTCTTACTTCATGGGGCCTTGGTGACTGGGTTCCCGTAAAGTCAAAGGCACCGGTCGAACTCACATCTTCAATTTATTACTTTGTCGACGCTACGATACTGTCAAAAGCTGCCTTATTGTTTGGCAAGGAGGAGGACCATCTTAAGTACAGCACTCTTGCTGAAAAAATTAAGAATTCCATAAACACCAGGTATCTAAACTATGAAACAGGAATATACGGAAGCGGTTTTCAGACTGAACTGAGCATGCCCCTTCTCTGGGGAGTCGTACCTGAAGAATTAAAGGATAAGGTTGCTTCAAACCTTGCCCTAAGGGTTAAGGCTGACAATATGCACATTGATGTAGGGCTGCTTGGAACAAAATCCATTCTCAATGCACTGAGCGAGAACGGGTACCCTGATATTGCCTACGTTCTTGCTTCCAATAAGACCTTCCCGTCGTGGGGATGGTGGATTGTGAACGGTGCGACATCATTCTATGAGAACTGGCCTATAAATGCAACTGACGACATATCAATGAACCATATTATGTTCGGAGAGATAAACGCATGGTTCTACAAGGCTCTCGGAGGGATTCTTCCTGATCCGGAAGCTCCCGGCTTTAAAAACATAATATTGAAACCATTTTTTGTCGACGGACTTTCCTTTGCCAGGACCACACACAAGTCACCCTATGGTTTGATAAGTTCCGGCTGGACCAGAAACAAAAAAAGGGTAAGTTGTGAGGTCTCTGTTCCCCCCGGTTCCACCGCTTCATTTTTTGTTCCTTCAGGTTTTTCCAGAACAAAGGTTCATCTTTCATCAGACGGAGTGCCGGTTGATCCGGAAGGGAATTCAGACGGATCATTGAAGCTGATGGCTGGCCGTTATAAAATTGATCTCAGGAAAGATTGACTGGCATCCGGCATTAGGCTTATGGCTGACCCGGGGGCGGAGCATCTTCAGGTTTTGTTCCCCATTTCTCTGAAGGATAAGGGCCCATCACAAGCACAAGATCTCCGCCCCTGGTTATCTCTTCATGCGTGATCCAGGTTCTCGTTATTGTTTTTCCATTCAGTATTGCCGACTGGATATATTTGTTTTTCTCAGAGTTATTCAGTGCGACTACCGAAAATGATCCTGTTTTTCCGGTGTTTATTGTCGCCTTCCCGAAAAGAGGGCTTCCCAGGACATATACCGAGCTGCCTGGTGCGACAGGATAGAATCCGATTGAGCTGAAGATGAACCATGACGAAAGGGAACCCATGTCCTCGTTCCCGCATAATCCACCGGGGCCTGTCCTGTAAAGAGTTTCGGTAATCTGTCTGACTCTTTGCTGTGTCTTCCACGGACTGCCTGCATAATTGTACAGGTAAGCCACATGGTGTGAGGGCTGGTTCCCATGGACATACTGACCTATTGTACCTACTACGCCTACGTATTTCGGAGGTGTAATGTCGGGGCTCATCTCAAAGAATTCATCAAGCCGGGCAACGAAATTTTCCCTGCTGCCGAAAAGTTCTACCAGACCGGCCGGATCATGCTGCACAGACCAGATGTACTGCCAGGCATTTGATTCGGTGTAGTGTCTGTTGGGCCGTCGACCTACAAGAAGAGGGTCGAAGTACCTGTAATATGTATGGTCACCCTCCTTTACTATTTCCTGCTTTCTCCCTTCAATGGCCTCCAGCCAGGAACCGTCATTATTTTTCGGTCGCATGAATTGCGTTTCAGGGTCCCAGAGGTTTTTATAACATTCTGCCCTTAAAAGGAATAACTTCTCATCCTCTTTCCTTCCAAGCTGGTTTGCAATCTGTGCAATGCACCAGTCGTCATATGCCATTTCCATTGTAATTGAGACTGATTCAGTGACCCTGTCGACCGGGAGATAGCCTTTTTCAATGTAATATGACAGTCCCGGTCTTCCTGCATGGGCAGGTACAGGAGGAAGGGGACCGGAAATGGCCTTTTTCTTCATGGCTTCGTAAAGGAACCTGATATCATAATCCCTGAACCCTTTTCTGTACGCATCGGCGATTATAGGGATCAGATGATCTCCCACCATACGTTCTCCCGAGACATTTATAAAATGCTGGGCAGGGAGCCATCCGTAATCCCTTGTTTTTGCTTCTATCGATTTTATAATGTCATTAACACTCCCTGGGGCAACCAGTGTGAGAAGCGGATGCTGCGTCCTGTAAGTGTCCCAGCATGAGAATGAACCGTAGTAGTCGAATCCCTTTGCCTGGTGGACATTGCCGTCCATTCCGCAGTACATGCCGTCGACATCCTGGGAAATGTATTGTGCAAGAAGGGAGTGGTAAAGGGAAGTATAGAAAATTACTTTCTGATCTTCTGTTGCCCCCTCAATCTCTATTGCGGATAAAGCTTTATTCCAGGTATCCCTTGCGTTTCTTCTTATCTGATCAAAATTCCATTCCGGGATCTCGGTCTTAAGGTTTTTCCTTGCGCCTTCTATACCAGTGTAGGAAATCCCTGTTTTTACCAGTATCTCTTCACCTTCAGATGTTGTGAAAGTTACGAATGCACCGATGCTGGTTCCTTTTTCGCCGTTTTTGTATGGGAAAATGCTTCCCTTAGACTCAGGTGTTACATATCCGGCATCAAAGGTCCCGTAATACCTGAAAGGTTTACTGAATTCCGCCACAAAAAAAATCTTTCCGTTCCCGGATCTTCTGAATCCTTCAATGCATGAATCATTAATAATCCTGAGTTCCGAATCTCCATCTGCTTTGGCGTCACCGATCTGATGCCCAAGGTCAAGTATTATTCTGGCATTTTGAGATTCCGGGAAGGTATACCTGTGAAATCCCGCTCTGCGGGTGGTGGTGAGTTCCGCTTTAATATTATAATCTTTAAGCAAAACAGAGTAGTATCCCGGTGTGGCGATTTCGTCAGAATGACTGAATCGTGACCTGTATCCGTCGTCAGGAGCTTCGGCAGTTCCCGGGATTACCTGGAGTCTGTCACCCACAGCCGGCATAAGAAGGATATCTCCTCCGTTAGCCATTCCTGTTCCGCTCCAGTGAGTATGGCTGAATCCGATGATGCTGTTGTCAGAATAAGTATACCCCGAACTGTATGTCCAGCCGTTTGTGCCGGCATCGGGACTCAGGTGAACCATGGCAAAAGGTAGCGAAGCCCCGGGGAAAGTATGTCCGAAGAAGTCAGTCCCGATGAACGGATCAGCGTAATCGGCAGGTTCCCTGACCTGAGCCTTAATTGATGAATTTAAAATGACAAGGCATGCTATTGCGGCTTTTAATGGGAGTTTCATTTTCTCAATTGTCTTGTAAATAATGTCTTCAGTTTCATTCTGGCCAGTTTGCCGGACAAACTGAAGAAATATACTAAAAAATTGTCTTGAAGGTTATGGTTGTTTCACATTGGGGAAGCATATCCTTATTTTCTTTCTTAAGAAGAAGATTTTTCCTAATTTGGTTTTGTCAAAAAACCTAATATCCATGAAAAAGCTAATGACCATAATCTTCCTGACAATTGTGACAGCATGTTTCAGTATAGTCCTTTGCCAGGAACAGGCTTCAGGATTTCCTTTTCAGAATACTGATCTCACCATTGAACAGCGTGTTGCTGATCTTGTCTCGAGGATGACACTTAAGGAAAAGGCTGATCAGCTCTTATACACCGCTCCTGCTGTTCCGAGGCTTGGAATACCGGCCTACAACTGGTGGAACGAAGCTTTGCATGGGGTTGCGAGAGCTGGTTATGCGACTGTCTTTCCCCAGTCGATAACTATTGCAAATTCGTGGGATGAAGGGCTCATGTTCGAGGTCGCCAATGCCATTTCAGATGAAGCAAGAGCCAAGTATCATGAATTTCAGAGAAGAGGTAAAACGGGCATTTACCAGGGGCTTACCTTCTGGTCTCCGAACATAAACATTTTCCGTGATCCAAGATGGGGGAGGGGGCATGAGACCTATGGTGAAGATCCATTTCTTACCGGGAGGATGGGGTATCAGTTCGTAAGGGGAATGCAGGGGGATGATCCGAAATACCTTAAAACGGTTGCCACAGCCAAGCATTATGCTGTCCACTCCGGTCCCGAGTCACTGAGGCATGAATTCAATGCCAGGGTAAGCGAATCTGATCTAAGGGAGACCTATCTTCCGGCATTCAGGACCCTTGTGGTCGATGCAGGAGTTTATTCTGTAATGGGGGCCTATAATCTGTTCCGCGACTATCCCTGTTGTGCCAACCCGGAATTGTTCAGTATTCTAAGAGATGAATGGGGATTTCAGGGATACATTGTCTCTGACTGCTGGGCTATTTCCGACTTCTACAGGTTTACAAAAGTAGCCAGCGATGCGGCAGAGGCTGCAGCGCAGGCAGTTAAGGCAGGGACTGATCTTGAATGCGGTGTTGATTACAAACATCTTGTGACTGCGCTTGAAAGAGGACTTCTGACAGAGGATGATATAGACAGGGCGGTTACAAGGGTCTTTACAGCGCGCTTCAGGCTTGGTATGTTCGACCCGGATGATATGGTCCCCTATGCAGCGATACCATATTTTGTGAATTGTTCCGACTTTAACAATTCCCTCGCATGGAATGCTGCTGCCAAATCAATTGTACTGCTAAAGAATTCCGGCAATATTCTGCCCCTTGATAAAACGATTAAGACTATTGCGGTCATTGGTCCCAATGCGGATAATTTCGAGTCGCTCATTGGCAATTATAATGGAATACCAATGGATCCTGTTACGATACTGAGGGGTATAAAAAATAAACTTTCGCCCGAAACAAAAGTTATCTATGAAGAAGGAAGCGACCTTGCAGAGGGAATACATAATCTTACTGTAATACCTTCGAGGTACCTTATTACTCAGGATGGAAAACAGGGTGCCCTCGGGGAGTATTTTGACAACAGGGAAATGAAGGGAGAGCCTCTTTTTAAAAGAATTGATGATAAAATTGATTTTTACTGGGAGCATCTTTCCCCAAGATCCGACATGCCTGATGATGATTTTGGCGTCAGATGGACAACATGGCTGGTTGCTCCGGAAAGTGGTACGTTCTATCTGGGATCGTGGGGATCATCGGCTTATGAAATACTCGTTGACGGTGAAAAATTCTTGTCGTACAGGGGAGAACATCATGCCTTTCACATGGAAAAAGCAATAGAACTGAAAGAAGGAGAAAAATACAAAATAGAAGTTCTCTACAGAAATTTTGCAGGGGATGCTGATATGAAGCTTCTCTGGAGCAGGCCCCGTAAGGGGCTTGTTGAGAAGGCAGTTGCTGCAGCCCGTCAGGCAGATGTTACAGTTCTCGTTCTTGGATTGTCGCAGCGTCTGGAGGGAGAGGAGATGTCAATAAAAATCGAAGGTTTCTCAGGAGGCGACCGGACAAGCCTGAACCTTCCGGCCGTCCAGGAACAGCTTCTGGATGCTGTCACAGCCACAGGGAAGCCTGTTGTTGTTATTCTTACCAACGGTGGAGCCCTTTCGGTCAACAACGCCAACGAAAAGGCAGCTGCTGTTCTGCTTGCCGGATACGGCGGACAACAGGGAGGCAATGCAGTCGCCGATGTTCTTTTCGGAGACTACAATCCTGCCGGCAGACTTCCTGTTACATATTATAAATCTGTAGACCAGATTCCGGAATTCGAAGATTACAATATGATCGGGAAAACTTACAGGTATTTTACTCAGGAACCTCTTTATCCGTTCGGCTATGGTCTTAGTTATACAACTTTTGAGTATGGCAACCTTTCAGTACCTCCCAGGGCTCTTGCCGGAGAGAAGGTAAAAGTCAGTGTTACAGTTCGTAATTCAGGAGACAGGGAAGGTGATGAGGTTGTTCAGCTTTATCTGACCGACGAAAAAGCCTCGACACCACGACCCATCCGTCAGCTCGAAGGCTTTGAAAGAGTAAATCTGAAGCCGGGAGAGAGTAAAATTGTGGGGTTCACCCTCGAGCCCCGGCAATTCTCGATAATTAACAGCAAAGGCAGGAGGGTGGCAGAACCAGGGTATTTTACTGTTTCCATCGGGGGCAAGCAGCCTGGCTTTAACGGCTATCTCGATCCCGGGTTCACTCAGGTGCTTTCAGGCAGGATCAGGATTACCGGAAAGGAAGTCCCCTTTTCAAACTGAGGGAAAGACACTTCAGGGTAAAAAAATGCAGCCTTTTTATTGCCGGTATATCAATTTTAACTCTGCAAATCATTATTGTACCAGAGTTATTTCAGCATGTCTGGATGATGGAAGATTTATATGAAATCTTTAAAATTAGGTAGTAAAACCGGAGGAATTATTTCGATTGTTTGGTTACTTTTGCCTTTATGTGAAAAATTTTAAGATGCAGACAGAAAACCATCTACTGAAGAAACGTGTAAATCTTTTTGACGGGATATCAATCGTTGCGGGATCCATGATAGGTTCCGGGATATTCATCGTAAGTTCAGATATTGCAAGAAATGTGGGTTCGCCCGGTTGGCTGATGGTGGTCTGGCTTATAACGGGCATCATAACTGTTATAGGAGCAATCAGCTACGGTGAGCTTGCATCAATGATGCCACATGTTGGTGGACAGTATGTTTATCTCAAGGAGGCCTATCATCCTCTGATTGGATTTCTTTTCGGATGGACGACATTCCTTGTGATCCAGTGCGGTTCAATCGCCGCAGTTGCTGTTGCTTTCGCTAAATTTACGGGAGTGCTGATACCATGGATATCCGACAGGAATATATTGTTTCAGGCTGGTTTTCTTAAGGTTAACAGCACCATGGTGGTGGCTATCGCCAGTATTGCTTTCCTAACCTGGCTGAATACCAGAGGTATTGTAACAGGTAAGACAGTTGTTAATATCTTCACCTCGACCAAGGTCATTGCATTGTTCGGATTTATCCTGATTGGTTTTTTTGCTGTAAGGGGTAATACTTCCTGGGAACTCAACAAGGAAGTTTTCTGGGATGCGTCTCAGATAGGAAACGGCGACAAGGCTATTCCCCTTGCTGGCTTTGCTCTTGTTGCTGCAGTGGGAGCTGCACTTGTCGGGTCATTGTTTTCCTCCGATGCATGGTATAACGTAACCTATATTTCAGGTGAGGTCATAAATCCCAAACGGACGGTTCCTCTCAGCCTTATTTTCGGAACCCTTATTGTTTCGGTGATCTATCTGTTTACCAACTGGGTCTATATAAGAATTCTTCCGCTTTCCGGATCACCTGAGGGGGTGGATACTCTTGCCCGGGGTATACAGTTTGCAACCGACGACAGGGTTGCAACATCAGCGATGAATGTTGTTTTCGGCGACATTGCAGCGGTCATTATGGCCGTCTTCATAATGGTAAGTACTTTCGGATGCAATCACAGCCTTATCCTGGCCGGTCCGAGGGTATATTATGCCATGGCAAGGGATGGACTGTTCTTCAAAAAGGTCGGGGAGATAAACAGAAAGGGAGTACCCGGATTTGCAATTGCCCTTCAGGGTTTATGGGCCGTTCTGTTATGTCTCTCAGGAACATATAGCGATCTGCTTGATTATGTGATTTTTGCAGTTCTTATTTTCTTTGCCCTGACAATAACTGCCATTTTTATCCTGAGGGTTAAAAGGCCGGATATTCCCAGGCCCTATAAAGCATGGGGATACCCTGTGATACCTGCCGTTTACATCCTTACGACCACCTTCATTATGATAATCCTTCTTCTGTATAAACCAAACTATACTTTTCCGGGTCTGGTTATTGTCCTGATCGGCATACCTGTGTATTATTTGTGGCGCAGATCCTCGCGTAATTCCGGTACCGAGATTATCAGGAAATACGATGATGAAGAATAAAGGGAATCACTAATTTTGTTACTGTCACGGTTTTTAATCCCGGCCGCAACATTAACGGTCCGGCAATGTCGTGTATATTTATTAAAAAAGGGAGTTAAGCTTCTTATGTTCCCCGAAGAATTTATAAAGCGGATATCAGTTCAGGACTATATTGACAGGGACGGTTTGCTAAGTGCCTTGAGTGAATCCTCTCCCGTAAGCATAAGGATAAATCCACGGAAATGGGACTATATGCCGGCAGGCTCAGAACCTGTTCCCTGGTGCAAATCAGGTTTCTATCTTGCAAATCGTCCTTCATATACCCTTGATCCATTATTTCATTCAGGATGCTACTATCCTCAGGAAGCTTCCGGAATGTTCATCGAACGGATTTTTAAAAAAGTGATTGATACCCCGGATTACCTTAAGGTTCTGGATCTTTGCGGAGCTCCGGGAGGTAAAAGTACCCATCTTTCATCGCTGACAGGACAAGGCAGCCTTCTTGTTTCCAACGAAGTGATAAAACCAAGGGCGGAGATTCTTAAGGAAAATATTATCAGGTGGGGAGGGGGAAATACTCTTGTAACCCGAAACGATCCTTCTGCATTCAAAGACCTGCCAGGATTCTTTGACATTATCCTGGCTGATGTTCCATGTTCCGGCGAAGGTATGTTCAGGGACAGGATCGCTGTGGATGAATGGTCGGTAAAAAATACACTGCTTTGTTCTGAAAGGCAGAAAAGGATAATTGCAGATGTATGGCCGGCACTTCGTCAGGATGGAATTCTTATCTACAGTACCTGCACTTTTAATCCCGCTGAAAATGAAGAGAACATAAAATGGATAACTGAAAGCGGAGATGCAGAGCCGGTAACGGTTGATATTAATGGACTGGAAGGGATCACTCTGATTGAATACAAAGGTGTTACAGGCTATGCCTTCTACCCCGGTTTGACAAGGGGAGAGGGATTTTTTATATCGGTTCTGAGGAAAAAGGAAGGTTCGGAAAGAAGAAAATCCGGATCTTCCGCAAGGAAAACCTTTGAAGTACGGAAAGATGACCGCCGGGTCGTTGAGAAATGGACACATTTCGATCCGGGCAACACTGTGAGAAGGGGATTAGAGTTATATTCTGTTCCCGGTAAGCGCGAGGATTTCATTGTGCTTGACTCTGCACTTAATATCACAAGTCCGGGTACAAGGATCTGCTCTGTCAAAAGCAACGCGTACATTCCTGATCATCAGCTGGCATTGTCGGCCGGGATAAAGAACAATGCGTTTGTTTCTGCCGGACTT
The DNA here is from genome assembly GCA_040772125.1 of Bacteroidales bacterium. GTDB lineage: Bacteria > Bacteroidota > Bacteroidia > Bacteroidales > VadinHA17 > LD21. Next base: position 2,678,969 of record JAXGYS010000003.1, on the reverse strand, counting down.
GACTACAGGCAGGCGCTGGCTTTTTTAAGAAAGGAACCAGTTGATCCGGGACCTGTTCCGAAGGGATGGTTTCTGGCCTCATATAAAGGGGTAAGTCTTGGATTTTGCAATAATATAGGGAGCAGGATCAATAATTATTTTCCGGTATCTCAGAGGATCAGAATGGATATACCGGAAGATGCAGAAAAGACCATTATAATGTGGAAAATGAAAGACATAAATCATAATGGAAACCAATGACCGCGAATTTCAGGTTTTCGTAAAACCAGCAGGTGCTTTTTGCAATCTGAACTGTTCTTATTGTTATTACCTGAACAAAAAAAGCCTCCACAAAGGTAAAGGCAGGCCTGTTATGAGTGATGAGACTCTTGAACGGTATGTTATCGGGCATTTTGAAGCTTCAACCGACTCCATGGTATTTTTTTCATGGCACGGAGGAGAACCCCTGCTGGCCGGCATTGACTTTTACAGAAAGGCTGTTGATTTTCAGAAGAAGCACAAACCTGCCGGAGTAACTGTTACAAATGGTATTCAGACGAATGGCACTCTTATCGACTGGGGCTGGGCTTATTTTCTTGCGAGTGAGAAGTTCACGGTTGGGATCAGCATTGACGGTCCTGGTGATCTCCACAATCATTTCAGAAAAGGGCCTGACGGGAGTTCATCCCTTTCACGGGCATTAAAGGGTTACGAGTTATTGCAGCGTTCTGGTATTACGACTGAAATCCTGTGCGTGGTAAATTCTTACAATGTCAGATTCCCCCTTATTATCTACAACTTTTTCAAGGATATGGGGGTTAAGTATATAACCTTTCTGCCTCTTGTCGAGCGTCGTCCGGGCAACAGATCAGGAGTTAGCAGGGTCTCGGTTGATGCACTTGATTTTGGGAGATTTCTTATAGCTGTATTCGATGAATGGGTAGAAAAAGACATTGGCAACATAAAGATACAGATTTTTGAAGAAGCAGCCCGGACAGCGTTTCATCAGGAACACACTCTTTGCATTTTCAGGGAGAACTGCGGAGGAGTTCCTGTTGTTGAGATGAACGGTGATTTTTACTCCTGTGATCATTTTGTTGATGCCGACCATCTCGTCGGAAACATAAATAAAGGATCTCTTGCTGCTTTTCTCGACAGCGACAGGCAAAGAGCATTTGGTATGGCAAAATCAGCGACTCTCCCTCGTTACTGCATTGAATGCGGGGTAAGGTCCATGTGCAATGGGGAGTGTCCGAAAAACAGATTTATCACGACCCCGGATGGAGAGAATGGGTTAAATTATCTCTGTGAAGGATACAAAACATTTTTCAACCGTTGCAGGCCCTTTGTGGATGCAATAGCTGAAGAATGGAAAAAACAGAAGGAATAAAACTGGCTTTCTCCCGCCAAACCTATTTCAACTTTTCCTTAAAGAATCCCACAGTTCTTCCCCAGGCAAGTTTTGCTGCCTGTTCGTTGTAACGTTCAGGATTAGAATCATTGTTGAAGGCATGGCTTGCTCCTTCGTACATGAAAATCTGATACTCTTTTCCGGCTTTTTTAAGAGCTTCCTCAAAAGCTGGAATTCCTGCATTTATACCAGGATCGTTGCCTGCATAGTGTGCCATAAGAGGAGCCTTTATCTTTTCTACATCAGCTGGCGCAGGCTGCCGGCCGTAATACGGAACAGCGGCATCGAGGTCGGGCGCATTCACAGCAACGTTGTTCGTCATGGCTCCTCCCCAGCAGAAACCTGTACAGCCAACCTTACCGTTTGAGTTTGGATGTGTCTTAAGGTACTTGACTGCTGCGACAAAATTTTTCGTGGTCTGCTCTCCGTCGAGTTGCTTAAATAAGGCACCTACGTTGCTTACATCTTCAGGTGTTCCTCCAACCGGAGAAAGGGCATCAGGTGCCAGCGCAAGGAAACCCTCTTCCGCCATTCTGCGAGTTACATCCTGTATATGCGGCACAAGGCCCCTGTTTTCGTGAATTACGATCACAGCAGGGAATTTTTTCCCTTTTTTGGGTCGTGCCAAAAAGGCTCTCATTTCACCCGTCGAAGCAGGATAATTGATAAATCCGGTGACAAGAGCCTCGTTCTCCTTCCCTTCAGCGGCATTAAGTCCGTTCCCTTCGAGGGCAGGAAGCAACGCAAGAGCTGCGGCACTGCTCCCGGTAATGACAGCAAGCCTCTTAAGGAACATCCTCCGGTTAAGATGGCCTTTCCGGTAGTCCTTGTACAGATTGTTAACTTGGTTCTCCATATTAAGTGTGTTTTATATCCGAATAGAGTTTCAATTTATAAAAAAAAGACATGCCGGCAAAAAAAATAAGTATCTCCATACAGGATCCTCTTTAGCATTCTAAATTTTTCAATCGATAAATTTAGTGTTTGGAGAAAAGGGAAAGTTTGCTATCTTGGCTAACGTAAAAAGCTCATTCTATGAAACAAGACTTTGAAATTGCACAGGAGGCCCCTATAAGGCCAATTGTTGAAATAGCGCAGACTTTAGGAATTTCTGCTGATGATCTGGAACTTTATGGTAAGTATAAGGCCAAGATTCCCTTGCATTATATTGACGAAAAGAAGGCAAAGAAGGCAAAGCTTATACTGGTAACCGCCATCACTCCGACTCCTGCCGGTGAAGGCAAGACAACCACTTCGATTGGTCTGGCCCAGGCCATGAACAGGATCGGTAAAAAGACCACAGTGGTCTTACGCGAGCCATCTCTTGGACCGGTCTTCGGAATCAAAGGTGGAGCTGCTGGAGGAGGATTCTCCCAGGTGATACCAATGGAGGATATCAACCTGCATTTTACAGGCGACATTTCGGCTGTCGAAAAGGCTCATAACCTTCTTGCAGCGCTGATCGACAACAATATCCAGATGAAGAACGGAGAGGGAAATCTTGGCATTGATCCAAGGACCATTGAGTGGAAAAGGGTAATGGATATGAATGAGCGGGCTCTAAGGGATGTTGTTATAGGGCTGGGAGGAACTACCGAAGGTATACCCCGGCAGTCGGGCTTTGAGATTACTGCCGCATCGGAAGTAATGGCTACCCTCTGTATGGCAAAGGACCTTAAGGATCTGAAGGAGCGTCTGGGGAATATTTTTGTCGGCTACACCTACGACGAAAAGCCTGTTTTTGCCCGCGACCTTAAAGCACATGGGGCAATGGCAGCCCTTCTCAAGGATGCCATAAAGCCTAATCTGGTACAGACACTCGAAGGTACTCCTGCCATTATTCACGGAGGTCCCTTTGCAAACATTGCTCAGGGGACAAATACCATAATCGCAACAAAAATGGGACTTTCGCTGAGCGACTATGTTGTTACGGAAGCGGGTTTTGCGAGTGAACTTGGAGCCGAGAAGTTCTTCGACATTAAGTCGCAGACAGGCAAGCTGAAAACAAATGCAGTGGTCATTGTTGCTACTATAAGGGCTATTAAATATCATGGCGGGGCAAAGCTCTCATCACTGGGAACCGAGGATATAGAGGCTCTTATAAAGGGGTTTGACAATCTTGACAAGCATATAGAAAATATGAGATATTTTGGTTTCAGGCCGGTCATAGCAATTAACAGGTTTGATTCCGATACTAAGTCTGAGATTGATATCCTGATAAAACATTGCCAGATGCGTAATGTAAAGGTAGCACTTAATGAATCGTGGGCCATTGGTGGGGAAGGCGCCATTGATCTGGCTCATAAGGTTCTGGAGGAGATCTCAGATTGTCCCGATTGTTTCAGGCCGCTTTATGAACCGGAATGGTCGCTTGAAAAGAAGATCGACACTATCTGTACAAAAATGTACGGGGCAGATCATGTTGAATACACGATCAAGGCAAAGAATCAGCTTGATAAAATTGATAAGCTTGGGCTCGGAAATCTTGCTGTCTGTATCGCAAAAACACAGAAATCATTATCGGATGACCCGAATAAGAAAGGACGGCCCCAGGGATTTACAGTAAAGATCAGGGAGATCGAACTCTCTTCCGGCGCAGGCTTCATTGTACCGATTGCCGGTACGATAATGAGGATGCCGGGTCTGCCCAATACTCCCTCAGCCGAAAGGATTGATATTGACGATAACGGAAGGATAACGGGATTGTTCTGACGCGGATATTGTATCCGGAAGCACTAAGTCTATTAAATCAGCTATTTACATAATAATAGCTGCGGTTTAATATAATTCCCTTTGAACCCGGGCAGCATGATCCGTATCGTTTTTATTTAATACTGATCAACGCCGATTGATTGCCAATGAAATATTGGTTATTTTTATGCTGATTTGCTAAAGGAGGACTATAAATGAGAAAATGTATTTCTTTTCTTGTGTTGATGGTATTATTTCTCAGTACCGCTGGAGCCCAATCTAAATATTTCAAGCGTTCGGAGCCCAAAATTACATATGGAGTGAAGGCAGGTCTTAACCTGGCAAGTCAGTCGAGTCCTGAAAATGACGGGGTGTTTGAAGTTGAGAGCCTTCTTCTGTTTAATGCCGGAGCTTATTATAGTTACAGGTTCAGCAGAAATTTTATCTTTCAGCCTGAACTGTTAATCTCAATGAAAGGAACTGAATGGACTGACCGTTATGATAACATGAAGGATATCGTCACCTATATCGACCTTCCTCTTCTTTTTAAGTATCAGCCCGTGAGGAATTTCAATGTCCATCTCGGACCTCAGCCCGGTTATGCACTGAAGGTTTTGCAAAAGGACCTTAAAACAGGGATAAGCAGCGATATTTCATACATATACAATGATTTTGACCTTGGTTTTGTTCTTGGAGTTGAGACAGTAATCCATGACAGGCTTAAGGCCAGCCTCAGGTATGTCAGAGGCCTTGTTTCGGCAACCAATGACATAAGCTATGAGTACAAATGTTACAATAACTTCTTTCAGGTTGCTCTAAGTTACAGGCTTTCGGATCTCAACCTGAGATAGCTTTCCCGTTCAAGATGTATATTTTCTTTGTATTATAGAATCAAAAAGAACCAGCAAATGAAAAATCTATCTGTCTATTTTCTTTTGGTCGTTTTTATGTTATCGGCATGCAAGCGGTACAGCAAATATGAGGGTATTGAATTTACCGAAAATGAGCCCCGCGACTGGGAAAATCCCGAAATGTTCGGTCTGAACAAGGTAGCCCCTCATGCCACTTTTTTCAGTTATCCCAATGAAACCTCGGCTCTGGCTTCTGTCAAGGAAAATTCACCAAATTACCTTTTACTTGATGGGATATGGAAGTTCCACTACTGTGAATCACCCGACCAGCGTCCGTACTGGTTCTTCAAGGACGATTATGATACCCGCGGTTGGGATGATATAGAGGTCCCCTCGAACTGGCAGATGAAAGGTTATGATGTTCCTATTTATGTAAATATAGGATATGCTTTTAAAATGAATCCCCCATATATCCAGCACGACTGGAATCCGGTAGGATCATATAAAAGAAGCTTTAAAATACCTTCAGACTGGAAGGGAAAGGAAGTATTCATTCATTTTGGAGCAGTTAGTTCGGCCTTTTATGTATGGGTGAATGAACAGCTGGTTGGTTACAGCGAGGATAGCAAGGTGCCTGCTGAATTCAATATAACAAAGTATCTGAAAAAAGGGAACAACTCGCTTGCAGTGGAAGTGTATCGCTGGAGCGACGGAAGCTACCTTGAGGATCAGGATTTTTTCAGGCTTAGCGGCATACAAAGGAGTGTATTCCTTCATGCACGGCCAAAGACTTACATAAATGATTTCTTTGCTGTTGGAGATCTTATCAACAACTACAGGGATGGCCTTCTGAAGCTGGATGTCTCACTCAGCAATGCTGACGGGGGTGAGGAAACCTGTATTGTCGAGGCATCGCTGTTTGATAACGGCACGAAGATATATACTGAATCAAAGGATGTAAATATTGTCGGTGGAAATGCATCGGCATCTTTTTCCAAAGAGTTCCCCGCTGTCAAGAGATGGAGTTCAGAGACTCCCGACCTCTATACTCTTGTATTGAATCTTAAGGATAACAGCGGCAATACACTTGAGAGCACGAGTGCAAACATAGGATTCAGGAAAGTTGAAATAACCAATTCGCAGCTGCTTGTCAACGGAGTAGCTGTTTTACTGAAGGGAACTAACCTTCATGAACATCATGATGTTACGGGTCACGTTATTGACGAAGCAACCATCCTTAAGGATATCAGGATGATGAAGAGCCACAACCTCAATGCTGTCAGGACATCACACTATCCCCAGCAGGAGTTATGGTATGACCTCTGTGATAAATATGGTTTATATCTTATTGATGAAGCAAATATTGAAAGCCATGGCATCGGTTACGACAAGGACGTAACCCTGGCTGACAAAAAGGAGTGGGCAGCAGCACATCTAGACAGGATGAAGAGTATGGTTGAACGCGACAAGAACCACCCTTCCGTTATTATATGGTCGCTGGGTAATGAAGCCGGCGACGGGCATAATTTTCTGAATAACTATAAATGGACTAAAGCCAGAGACCTTACAAGACCTGTTCAGTATGAGCGTGCAGAACATAGCACTAATACAACCGAAAGGCATACGGATATTATTTGTCCTATGTATGCAAGGATTTGGCAGATAGAGGAATACGCAAAGAACCCGGCAAGTGACAGACCTCTTATCCTGTGCGAGTATGCCCATTCAATGGGTAATTCCACAGGTAACCTTCAGGATTACTGGGATGTTATTGAAAAGTACCCCATACTACAGGGCGGATTTATCTGGGACTGGGTTGACCAGGGGATAATTACGACTGATGAAAATGGTGAGAAATACTGGGCTTATGGAGGTGATTTTGGCTACGAGGGAATTCCCAGCGACGGTAACTTCTGCATAAACGGAGTTGTGTGGCCGGACAGGAAAGGGAAGCCCGGGTTGAGTGAGGTAAAAAAGGTGTACCAGTATGTTGGATTCGAACCGGTGAACCTTGAAAAAGGTTTATTGAAAATCACAAACAAATACTTTTTCATCGATCTGTCGTCATTTGTATTTGACTGGGATATAGTTGCAGATGGTGTTGCTGTGAAATCCGGCAAATTTTCCTTTCCTGATCTTGCCCCTGGCCAGGATACGGTTGTTACTGTTCCGGTTGCAGGAGTAGAAGTTGTCCCGGGCACCGAGTACTTCCTGAATTTAAGAGTGTCGAGAAGCGATGAATGGAATTACGTTCCTGAGGACCATGTTTATGCAACTGCACAGTTCAGGCTTCCTTTTGAAGGCGGACCGGTTCCTTCAGAAAGAGATCAATTAGCAGTTATTCAGACCAATACGGAAGAAAGTAAATATACAGTGAGCAGTACTGACATTAGTATTGTATTTGATCTTGAGAAAGGAAGGCTGGAAACGTATTCATTCAAGGGAAAGCTATTGATAAGCAAAGGTCCTGAACCCGATTTCTGGCGTCCTCCAACCGATAATGACTATGGCTATAATATGGACAGGCGACTTGGGGTATGGAAAAAAGCCGGAGAAAAGAGCTCTGTTAAGAAAGTAACAATAAATCAACCTGAAATGAGTAAGGTTGTGCTGACTTTTGAGTACGACATCCCCGATCCGGATGGCAGGAAAATTGCCGGGTATGTAACAACTTATACAATTCTTGGCTCGGGAGAGGTAATCGTTAAGAATCAGTTCTCAAAGGTCTCTGATGCAATTCCCGAGATTCCCAGAATGGGAATGCAGATGCAGCTTCCTGATGAATTTACGAACCTGAAATGGTTCGGCCGGGGCCCTCATGAGAACTACGCCGACCGAAAGACATCGGCCGAAGTGGGTCTGTATGAAAGCACCGTTGATGACCAGTACGTTCCATATATTCGTCCCCAGGAAAACGGGTATAAAACAGATACACGCTGGCTCACTCTGACTGATGAGACCGGAACGGGGCTGCTTGTAAGCGGTAATCCGGTCATATGCTTTGCCGCACTTAATAATATCCATGATGATTTTGAGTCGCCGGGCAAGCTGTCGCAATACAGGAAGGATGCCAAAAGTGCCAACACTCATACCAATGATATAAAACCAAGAGAACTGGTCAATCTTAATGTTGATCTGGGGCAGATGGGAGTAGGTGGCGACAACTCATGGGGCGCTGAAATTCATCCGAAATACAGGCTCCTGGAAAGAAGGTATGAATATACTTTCAGAATCAGCCCGGTTGAAAGAGACGACGATGTTGTAAGGCTGGCAAAAGCAAGTTTCTGATTAGCCTTTAACTGAAAAAGATAAGAGTTGAAAGAGCATTGTCAAATGACTGTCTTTCAACTCTTGAATTTTTCAGACGGAGATTACTTCAGTTCTATTTTAAGGACTTCATTCTCTCCGGTAATAACATTCTTAACGTCATAGGTCAGTGGGGCAGTAACATTATTGCTTACTTCGACTCTTGTTACGCTGTTTGACTTAAGGGTTATTGTCTGAGGGGCCCCGGGAACTCCATTCTCAAGGATAAAAGGTATATCCGAATCGTTCCTTACTTCGAAGTATTTGTTCTTTTCACTTGTATAATAGGGTTTCCCAACCGAAATGCACTCATGGAAGAATGGCCTGGCATATTCTTCCTTACCCGCAATCATATCGTTGAAGCAGGCAAGGGTTCTTCCTGCAAACATAGCCTCCTTCAGTGCGTCGTGAGTTCTTTCCCTTGCAAAAACAAGCGTCATTGGCCTGTTGGTCTGACCATTGTATTCCTCGCTTATCACTCCGTGCATATCGCTGTTTGCAAGAACAGCAAGGTTGTTTTCCTTACAGAAAGTCATTACAAGAGGATAGTATTCCCTGTGGTTGAAAAATTCTATTCCATGAAGCCATTTGTTGTTTATCAGCTTCCGGTGTATATCATACATCCGGGGTACTCCGTCTGGCTGCTGTGATTTCCAGCCAGGGTGGTTCCAGTGAATGAATGCTCCCTGTTTTATTGCTGCTTCAAAAGCATCCATAACTGAATCGACATCCAGCAGTGATGCATCCTGAATGAACAAAGCGTTGAAATGGCCGGGAGGCATGCTTCGTGTTATCTCGGTCCCGTGTACCAGGATGATGTTGTAATCCCTTGCCGTGTTTGAGGCGATCTTCCAGGCAGCGTTGTGATCGACGGGAACAAAATCCTTCTTGGGAGTGTACTCTATATGATCGGTAATCGCGATTGCATCAAGACCATCGCGATAGGCTTCGCCTACCCTGACAGTTGGCCAGACATTCCCGTCAGAAAACACCGTGTGAAGATGGAAATCGCATTTCAACGTCACATATCCCGGCAGATCAGGGAGATTTATAATTTTTCTCTGCCCATAACCTGAAAAACAAACTGCTGTAGACAGCAGTACAACAATAAAAAGTTTTCTCATTTCTTTATGTTTATTATATTTTTTTTGCTCTCTCCGGTTTTCAGCCGAAGTCAATTGTTAAAACTTTCTTTCCCTGAAGCGGCTGCCTGATATTCTCCAGTCTCTTTCCGGCACAGGCAATCTTATATCCGTAATTCTTCTTTCAGATTTCTTCATAAAAATAAGCGGTTTTTTTATCCGCATCATCCCAGGTATAGATCCTTTTTCCCCTGTTCACTTCATAAAAATTAAGAAGGGCAATATCCCCGGCGCACATTGTGCAATGGGCGAAAAGAAGAAGGGAAAGGCTCCATTTCCAAAGGCCCGGAAGAAAGAGTATCATTATTATTAATCCTGTACTGACGAAAAGGAATGGGAACCATGCAACCAGGCTGAACTGTCTTTTGCCAGCCACATGTCTGTGAGCCGTAACATAAAACATATACTGTTTCAGATCCATCCCAATCCGTATTTTCCGGGCTCCGGTCAGATAATATGGTATTATATGAAGCAACTCATGAACCGGAATCAAAACCACGGGAAAAACAACCAGCCCCAGAATTGTATGCAAAAAAATTCTCCTGAAAATAAAGTGACCCTCAATATTGATCCTCACGAAAAGGGCAATACAGAGGAAAAGCATGCAAAATCCCCAGTAGAGGTACATCAGTCCCGACTTTCTTTTAAGATAATCAAACACGAAAGGAACAAGATCAGAGTAGGGGATCTGTATCATCTCCCTGTATTTTGACTGGTCTTCAAGATCTTCAACTTTCAGTGACATTACTAATGCTTTTCCCAAATATAGACTTTTGCGTAAATTCCGCAAAGCTGAAATGATCAAAAGTCCATTTTACCTGTCTTGCATATAACAGGCGATATATTTTATTTCATTTAGTACTGTCGGTCTTATGTGAGTTTTGAAAGCTTATTGCCGGGGCCCGCATGATGTAATAAAGAAGGGAAGTTTCAGTTATTCCTCAAAGGGTTGAATGAATATTAAATAGAATTCGGTAGCATAGCCCTTATTCCAAATGGCCCGTTATTTGATAACTTTGTAAAAAACCGGTTAATTGAGATTACTCTGGTCAATATTTATATGCCTTTCATTACCGCTGGCAATTACAGCGCAGAGCACTGGTATCAGTAACCCGCCTGATACACTGCCTGATAATTTTTACCTTCTCAGCACTGTTGAAAGGGACGGAGAAGCTCTTCCGGAAATAGATATAAAAGAGGTTGTAATTATCGGTAGGGAATCAAAATCCAAGAAATTTCCTTTCAGCAGATACCAGAGGCTTGTGTCTAATCTAAAAAAAGTATACCCCTATGCACTGGTCGTCAGGTCACAACTTGGCGACATTAACCTGAAACTTCAGGAGCTCCCTGACGACAGGGAACGAAGAAAATATCTCCGTCAGACAGAAAATTCCCTGTTCGGAGAGTATGAGGATGATATCAGGGATATGACAATTTCACAGGGGAGGCTTCTAATAAAGCTTATCGACCGTGAGACAATGAACACATCATACGAGCTCATCCGGCAATACAGGGGAAGTCTTTCAGCAGCATTCTGGCAGGGAATAGCAAGGATTTTCGGGACAAACCTGAAAGAAGAATATGATCCTTACGGGGAGGATATCATCATTGAAATCATTGTTACGGAAATAGAATCGGGGAATCTTTGATCCGTATAAAGACAGAAGAGGATGAAAAGGATTTTTATTGCCGTTAAAACCCTCCCCGGAAGCAGCCTTATGAGGATGCTTGCCACTGTTAAGTCATTAGCAGGCCAGGAAAGAATTAAATGGGTCGATCCATCCAATCTGCATATCACTCTTGTGTTCCTGGGAGATACTGAAGAGAAAAGGATTGCTGACATTTCTCACGCCCTTGGTGTTTCATGTCAGCAATATGGCAGCTTTGAATTTTCTCTCGAAGGAACCGGTGTTTTTAAAACATGGAACGATCCCCGGGTTTTCTGGGTAGGGGTAAATCCCCGCGAAAAACTTCAGGAACTTAACAGGATCATTCTTGATAATCCCGGATTTGCTGGCTTTAGTCAGGAAGAGAGAATATTCAGGCCGCATCTTACTATCGGGAGGGCCAGGTCAGTTTCTGACAGGGAAAGCCTGAGGAACATCCTTGGAAAGTACAGTCAAATACATTTTCAGACAGTGAAGGTAACGGAAGTGATTCTCTATGAGAGTATTCTGCAGAAGACAGGCCCTGTATACAGGCCACTTGAATATTTCCCTCTTAAGGATACTTCAGGCGGGCCAGCTGATTTCAGCCCGAAGCTGTAAGGTTTATTACTGTTTCACACCATTTCTTGCAGGGCTTATTTCTTAACAACATATTTTAGGTTTCCTTTTTTTTCTTTTCTTTACCACTGAACCCGTATTGAAAATAATGACTGATACATTTCTGACCAGGGGAAAGAGGAAGAAACTTGTTGAGGAACTCCGTAAAAAAGGGATAAGCGATGAGGAGGTTCTCATGGCGATTAACAAGGTAGAGCGCCATGAGTTTATGGATCATGCATTTCTTAATCATGCATATATCGACAAGGCATTTCCGATATCATCTGGCCAGACCATTTCCCAGCCTTACACAGTAGCGGTCCAGTCATCGCTGCTGAAAGTAAAAAAACGGGACAGGATTCTTGAGATAGGTACAGGATCGGGTTATCAGGCTGCCATCCTTGCAGAGATGGGAGCCAGGGTATATACAATTGAACGTCACAGGGAGCTTTACCTCAAAGCACAGAGAACTCTTGCAACACTAGGGTATACAGTCGATTTCTTCTATGGCGACGGTTATGAAGGTAAACCCCAGTACGGACCATTTGACGGGATTATTATTACAGCCGCCGCTGCTGAGGTACCTGAAAAACTGCCTCACCAGCTCAAGATCGGCGGAAGGCTTGTAGTACCTATTGGTAGAAGTGAAATGCAGACAATGACCCTTGTGGTGCGAACAGGGGAAAATGATTTTGATTACACTGAGCATGGTACATTTGTGTTTGTCCCCATGCTGAAAGGAACCGTTAACAGCTGAAATTCAGATATGGAAGTTTTTAGATTCGTATTCAATCCGATAGATGCAAACACCTACGTTATTACTGACGGATCGGGCGAATGTGCAGTAATTGACTGTGGTTGTTATGACCCGGGTGAGTTCGATGAACTCAATTCTTTCATCCTCGAAAAGAAGCTGAAGCCGGTTCTTCTGCTCAATACCCACTGCCATCTGGATCATATCTTCGGCGACATATTTATGCTTGGATCCTATAACCTGAGGGCATTCTGTCACATGGATGATATTCCTAACAGGAAATATGCCCGCACTCATGCTGAGTTTTTCGGACTTAAAATGAAAGATCCTCCCGAACCTCAGGGTTTCCTTTCCGACGGACAGATTGTTTCATTCGGAGAAACTGAACTGAAGGTTATTCATGTGCCGGGTCATTCAGCCGGTTCTGTAGCTTTCCACTGTGAAAAGGAAGGTATTGTCTTTACGGGCGACACACTTTTTTCCGGAAGCATAGGAAGAACTGACCTGCCCGGAGGGAATTTTGAGACAATTATCAACAGCATCAGAACCAGGCTTTTTACGCTACCCGGCAATACTATTGTCTACCCGGGACATATGGAAGATACCTCGGTGGGCAGGGAGAGAGACACTAATCCCTTTTTTATTGCAAATTGAACCTTTGCTTTTTTTAGTAAGCGTTATTTGCTATTTTCACGGATTGCCAAATATTTTTTCTCAAATCCGTAACTAATTAAATAATAATCATATGTCATCTGATACTTTTGCCTCAAGGCATATAGGTCCGCGCGGCAGTGATCTGCAGCGCATGCTTCAGACAATTGGTGTTGAATCCTTCGATGAACTTATAGACAAGACAGTTCCGTCAAATATAAGGTTAAAGAGCACGTTGAACCTGCCCATGGCTATGGGTGAATATGAATATCTTTCTCATATACGGAAGCTGGGATCAATTAACAGACAGTTCAGGTCATTTATAGGACAGGGGTACTATGGCGTTGACGTCCCTTCTGTTATTATCCGCAATGTTCTTGAAAATCCTTCCTGGTACACTTCCTATACTCCTTATCAGGCTGAAATTTCACAGGGAAGGCTTGAGGCCCTTCTCAATTTCCAGACTATGATAATAGAACTTACCGGTATGCAGATCGCCAACGCTTCTCTGCTTGACGAGGCAACTGCTGCCGCTGAAGCTATGATTATGATGTTCAATGCCCGTTCAAGGGCAGCTGTGAAAGCAGGAGCTGACAAATTCTTTGTTGATGAGGATATTTTTCTTCAGACTCTTGACGTGATAGCAACACGTTCGGAGCCCTTGAATATTAAGATTGTCAGGGGCAGGTTTGATGAAATGGCATTTGACGAAACCTTTTTCGGTGCAATGGTTCAGTACCCTGCTGCATCAGGGAAAATAAATGATTATGCTGATTTTACGTCAAGGGCCCATTCTGCAGGTATGCTTGTTGGTGTTGCTGCTGACCTGATGAGTCTTGCCATTCTGACTCCTCCGGGTGAATGGGGAGCCGATATAGTGGTCGGGTCAAACCAGCGCTTCGGACTTCCGATGAGTTTTGGAGGACCACATGCCGGTTACTTTGCAACGCGCGACGATCTGAAAAGGAGCATGCCGGGTCGTATTATAGGTGTCTCGGTCGATGTTCATGGGAATAAGGCTCTCAGAATGGCACTACAGACAAGGGAACAGCATATAAAAAGAGAACGTGCAACATCAAATATCTGTACTGCTCAGGCCCTTCTTGCAACAATGTCGGGGATGTACGCACAGTACCATGGACCCGAAGGGCTTAAAAAGATAGCCATGCATATTCACAGGTCAGCATCGACAATAAGCACCAGTCTTAAAAAAATCGGGTATCTCGTTCCTGACTGCCTTTTCTTCGATACCATTCAGGTTATCCCTCATGAGGGCATAACCCAGGAAGATATCAGGAAAATTGCCCTGGCTTCAGAGGTAAATTTCTATTATCCCGGCAATGGCCGCATTCTTATAAGCACTGATGAGGTAACCTCCCTTGAAGACATCAATACAATTGTAGGGATTTTCGCCCGGGCAGCGGGTCAGACAGCTGAAAAGGTCGAATCGCTTGTTGAATGTAAATGTCTGGAAGATAAGTTTCTGAGAAAATCATCATTCCTTTCGGCCTCGGCATTCAACAGCTACCACAGCGAAACGGAGATGATGCGTTATATCAAGATGCTCGAGCGAAAGGATTTTTCCCTGACACACTCCATGATATCCCTGGGTTCTTGTACAATGAAACTTAATCCCGCCACAGCCATGTTTGCAATGAGCTGGCCTGAATTCGGAAATATTCACCCGTTTGTTCCTGAGGATCAGGCAGAAGGTTATTACATGCTGATGGATGAACTGGGGGCTGCACTGAAGGAGATAACAGGATTTGCAGCTGTTTCCTTTCAGCCAAACTCCGGGGCGGCAGGCGAGTATGCCGGACTTCTTGTAATAAGGGAATATCATATGACAAGAGGAGAGGGACACAGAAACATTGCACTTATCCCGTCTTCTGCACACGGAACAAATCCGGCAAGTGCCGTTATGGCAGGAATGCAGGTTGTTGTTGTGGAATGCGATGAAAAGGGGAATATTGATATTGAAGACCTGAGGAAGAAGGCAGATGAGAATAAGGACAGCCTTGCATGTTTCATGATAACCTATCCCTCCACCCATGGTGTTTTTGAACCTGCCGTAACACAGATGATGGAGATAATTCACTCAAATGGTGGCCTCGTTTATATGGATGGTGCAAACATGAACGCGCAGGTTGGTCTGACAAGCCCGGGTTATATCGGAGCCGACGTCTGTCATCTTAATCTTCACAAGACCTTTGCCATTCCTCATGGAGGCGGCGGCCCGGGAATGGGTCCGATCCTTGTAAGCGATAAACTCGCGGATTTTCTTCCCACACATCCCATTGTCAGGACAGGTGGCAAAAACGGGACAAAAGCTGTTGCGTCAGCTCCGTTTGGCAGTGGCCATGTGCTTTCAATTTCACATGCTTACATTCTCATGATGGGAGCCGTGGGGCTAACTGATGCGACAAGGTATGCAATTCTTAATGCCAACTATATCTCAGCCGCACTGAAAGACTGGTACAAGACCCTTTATACTGGCAGTACAGGCTTTGTAGCTCATGAACTTATTCTCGACTGCAGGAATTTCAAGACCGACACGGGAATTACGGAATCAGATATTGCAAAACGGCTTATGGATTACGGCTTTCATGCTCCAACTTTGTCATTTCCTGTTCACGGCACTCTTATGGTCGAACCGACAGAATCTGAATCGCTCAGGGAACTTGATAGGTTTATCGATGCCATGAAGTCGATAGGAAGGGAGATAGAGGAGATAAGGAACGGTAAGGCAGACAGGGAAGACAATGTCCTCCATAATTCACCGCATACAGCAAAAGCAGTAACCTCCGATGAATGGAACCACCCCTACGACAGGCAGAAAGCCGCCTTTCCTCTAAGGTGGGTGGAGGAAAACAAATTCTGGCCATCTGTTGGAAGAATAGATGCTGGGTATGGAGACAGGAATCTTGTCTGCACCTGCGACCCGATCGATTCATACAGGATGGAGATACTTAAGCTGGATTAGCTTTCCGGCCTGACTTTTTCCCCGGTATAAACCGTATTGTAAGATTTTTAAGACGAACTAACTGTGAGAAACTCATCCTGGATCGATCTGAAAGCACTCATAAGCGGCAGAGATATAGGTTACAGACCGGTCGGATTCATTATTGACAGTCCATGGATCCCAGGCTGGTATGGAATATCATCACTCGATTACTATACTTCCGACGATTTTTGGTTCAGATCGAATCTTGCCGCTGCAGAGAGATTCCCTGATGTATGGTTTATGCCCGGTTTCTGGTCAGAATATGGTATGTGTACAGAACCCTCGGCATACGGCTCCAGAATGGTTTTCAGTGAGTTCAGTCTTCCGCATGCCGAAAAGATACTTGAAGAAATCTCTGAAGCTGACACTCTTCCTGTCCCCAACGTGAAAACAGACGGTCTGCTTCCATTCATGATAAACAGGCTCAGAAACAAGCATTCTGCCATAAGGGAGGCTGATCATGAAATAAGATTCGCGGTTTCAAGGGGTCCTTTCAATATTGCAAGCTTTCTTATGGGAACAACCGAATTCATGATGTCGCTTGCACTCGATCCCGATGGATCGCACAGGCTCCTTAAAAAGATTACGGACTTTATCTGCGACTGGCTTTCGTGGCAGAGAGAGTCTTTCCCTTCTATTGATGGAGTTCTTCTTCTTGACGATATAATCGGTTTTGTTGGTGATGCGGAATTCAATGAATTTGTTGTACCTTACTTCAGGAGGATATTCAACAAAACGGGAACTGATGTCAGGTTCCTGCACAACGATGCGGACGGACTTATTACAGCAAAATACCTTGGGGAGATGGGTGTCAATATGTTCAACTTTTCTCATAACCATTCTCTTGGAGAGATTCAGAAGCTTGCCGGCAGGGAAGTAGTTCTTGTGGGCAATATTCCTCCAAGAGACGTGCTTGCCGGAGGAACACCTGATGATGTAGCCAAGGCAGTCGAAAGAGCTTCCTCCGAAACTGCTGTTTACGGTAACCTCATATGGTCGGCAGGGGGAGGGATGCCTCCCGGTGTGAAGGATGAAAACCTTTTAGCATTTATCAGGGCAGTCAGGAACATAAAATAACCAGAAATATGAAAAAAACATTAGCATTTTTGATTGCCGCAATTATTACGGCATCGTGCGGACAAAGCGGAGGAGAAAGAAAATCTTCAACTAAAGCAAGCTCTGACATGAATGAAAACTATGATGTGAAAATAATAACAGTTGATCCGGGTCATTTTCATGCTGCCCTGGTCCAGAAGACCATGTATCCTCAGGTATCTCCTGATGTTCATGTTTATGCCCCGGAGGGACCGGATGTGAAGCAGCATCTCGGGAGGATAGAGTCATACAATAACCGCCCCGGTAATCCAACCTCATGGAACGAGATAGTCTACCTCGGCGATGATTTCTTTGAAAGGATGATATCCGAGAAACCAGGCAATGTGGTTGTTTTTTCAGGTAATAACAGGAAAAAGGCAGAATATATAACGAGAGCGGTCAACGAGGGTCTGAATGTTCTGGCAGACAAGCCTGTAATAATCAGACCGGAGGATTTTCCGCGGCTGGAGGAAGCTTTCAGGACAGCCTCCGAAAAGGGAGTTCTGATCTATGATATTATGACAGAAAGGTTCGAGATAACAACAATTCTGCAGAAACTCCTGTCACTTGACGAGACCGTTTTCGGCAAGCTCGAGACCGGTTCTGAGAAAAATCCTGCTGTGTCTAAAGTAAGCGTGCATCATTTTTCAAAAATCGTCTCAGGATCTTCACTGCAGAGGCCGGCATGGTTCTTCGACGTTGACCAGCAGGGCGAAGGCATTGTTGATGTCACCACACATCTGGTCGATCTTATTCAGTGGGAGTGTTTCCCCGAACAGATCCTTTCTCCTTCCGATGTTAACATTGAATCTGCAAGAAGATGGCCCACTGTTATATCAAAAGAGGAATTCAGGAGTGTGACCGGTCTCGACGATTTCCCTGAATACCTGCAGAAAGATGTCAGGGATGGAAAACTCCATGTTTATTCCAACGGCGAGATGGTTTACAGGCTTAAAGGAATCTGGGCCAACGTTTCGGTGACGTGGAACTTCATGGCTCCTTCAGGAGGAGGTGACACGCATTATTCTGTAATGCGGGGATCCAAATGTGAACTGGTGATAAGACAGGGTGCGGAGGAAAACTATATTCCGACATTATATGCTGAAAATATCAGGGGATTTACCCCGGAGGAGTTCTCGGGACAGCTGAAAACAGCATTAGGCAGACTCCCATATGACAGTCTGGAAGTGGTTCCGGCTAAGGGCGGTTCATTTAAAATAAGCATACCCTCAAAATACAGGGTTTCTCACGAAGAGCATTTCGGGCAGGTAACACAGAAATATCTTGAATATCTTAAAGACGGCAAGCTGCCTGAATGGGAAGTGCCGGGAATGCTGACCAAGTACTACACGACAACAAGCGCTCTTAAAAAGGCAAAAGAATAGACTGCAGCTGCTCAGGCAAAAAGATTCTCTATGACCATCGAATAGAGGTCGGCCAGATCGATTCCTGCAGCCTCTGCCTGTTTGGGAATGATACTTTCGCGTGTCATTCCCGGAACGGTATTTATCTCCAGAAAGAATGGCTTTTCGCCGATTACGATAAAGTCGACCCTTACTATGCCTTTACAGCCAAGGTGATCGTAGATTTCCGAGCTGAGCTCCTGAATGCTGGCTGTAACGTGTGAAGGCAGATCAGCAGGTGTTATCTCTTCAGATTTTCCAGGAGTATATTTTGCCTCGTAATCGAAAAATTCATTCTTGCTTATTATTTCGGTTACGGGAAGAATTATTGTTTTGTTACCGGCTTTAACGATCCCGCAAGCCACTTCTCTTCCCTTCATATAACTCTCGATCATGACCTCATCGCTCTCACTGAAAGCCTTGTTTATTGCAGGGACAAGCTCCGAGATATTATTTACCTTGCTGACTCCAAAGCTCGACCCGCTGTCGTTGGGCTTCACAAAACAGGGCAGGCCAGCAGTTCCGGCTATCACTTCCGGATCAAAAGGTCTGGCCTTCCTGACCAGAATATTCCTTGCCATCGGCACCCCGTACTCCTTCAGATACAACTTGCAGGCCTGCTTGTTGAAGGTCAGTGACGAACAGAAAGGGTTGCAGCTGGTATAAGGGATGCGGATCATATCGAGATATCCCTGCAGAAGGCCGTTTTCTCCCGGGGTCCCGTGTATAGCAATGAATACGGCATCAAACCTTACAAATTCATCGTCGATTTTAAGGGTAAAGCTGTTTTTGTCAACTGAATGCACCCTACCTCTGGGATCTTCCCAGTACCAGGTGGTGTCCTTCATCAGGATAATGTAAGTTCTGTACCTTCCCGAAAGTACTTTTTCAACTTCCCTGGCGCTTTTTACAGAAATTTCAAATTCAGAGGAATCGCCTCCTGCTGCAATTGCTATGGTTTTCATACAGCTAAAATTATCTGCCAAAATTAGAGATTTTGTGAAATGATTTTACAAACAGTGACAAATCTTTGAATATTGGCTTCTCTCATGCAGGGTCTTTAATTATTATGTTGCCAGTAACCGGCATGGATTCACTGGTAATATGCCTTTTCAAACCGGATGTTTTTTACTTCCTGAATCCAGTAGTGTCCGGTTAAAAATACACGAATCCCCATATATGGCTGTTAATGTGGCAGATATAGCTCATTGAGCATTTTTCGATTTGAAATGAAAATCTCACAGATACAACACTGAAGCGAAAATGAAGAATTCCATATCTCATAAAATCTGCGTTTTACAATTCTGGACGTTGGATGTTTTTTCATGAACAAATCAATTTTTTGCTTAACCGGACAGTAGTGTCCTGAATCATGAAAATACTTTCAATTATCAGATATTATTTACCTTTGATAAAATTTCATAAAACAGAAAAAAATGAAAAAAGGATGCATTATCTGGATAATAGTCGGGGTCATTGCCGGACTCGTGATCCTTGGGGTTGTGTCATGGGGCACCAGGGTATATAACAACATGGTTTCGCTTCAGGAAAAGGTTACAGCTCAATGGGGTAATGTTGAGACACAATATCAGCGCAGGGCGGATCTGATTCCGAATTTTGTAAATACTGTAAAGGGCGCCGCTAATTTTGAGCAGGAAACCCTTACAAGGGTCATCGAGGCCAGGGCTAAGGCAACCCAGGTAACAATAGATCCGGCAAATATGACTGCGGAGAACATCCAGCAGTATCAGCAGGCTCAGACAGATTTAAGTTCAGCACTTTCGAGGCTTATGGTTGTAGTGGAGAAGTATCCCGAACTCAAGGCTACACAGAACTTCAGGGATCTTCAGGTTGAACTTGAGGGTACGGAGAACAGGATATCTGTTGAGAGAAGGAAATTCAACGAGACAGCCCAGGAAATGAACACTTACATAAAAAGATTTCCTCAGAACCTGCTGGCCGGAATGTTTGGTTTTACTGCACGTCCATACTTTGAATCGATGGAAGGAGCAGAAAGAGCTCCTGAAGTAACATTCTGAGGAAATTCGCGGATATGGAAGTAAAAGCCTCGACCTTTTTTACAAAGGAACAACAGGATCAGATTCGTGATGCCATAAGACAGGCTGAGGGAGAGACGTCGGGAGAGATCCGTGTCCATATCGAGACCTCTCTCTCGGGAAATATTCTAGACAGGGCAGCCTGGATTTTCCGTCAGATCGGCATGCACGCAACAGATAACCGTAACGGGGTTCTTTTCTACCTTGCAGTCAGAAACAGGGAATATGCCATAATAGGAGATGGCGGGATAAACGAAAAGGTACCTGAAAATTTCTGGGATAACATAAAGGATACCATGCAACTGCATTTTTCCAGGAATGATTTTACCGGGGGGCTGATTGAAGGGATAATGATTACAGGTTCAAAGCTCAGGGAGCATTTCCCCAGGCAGAAGAATGATATTAATGAGCTTCCCGACGATATCTCGTTCGACACTCCTGAACAAAACCTGTGAAATGATGAAAAAAAGATTATTATCAGAACTTGCCGGTATAATTGCAGTCCTGATTCTGCTTTCCGGAAGGTCTGCTGCTCAGGAGATCCCGGAAAAGCCTTTTCCTCCAAGACTGGTGAATGATTTTGCCTCGATACTTGAGCCTCAAGAGATCGATGCCCTTGAGCAGAAACTGGTTGCTTACAACGATTCCACCTCTACCCAGATTGCAGTGGTAACCGTTACCGGTCTCAACGGATATGATATTGCCGATTATGCTAACCGTCTGGCTGAGAAATGGGGTATCGGCACCGCAGGCAATGATAACGGAGTAATTATTCTTGTTAAGCCAAAGATGTCAGAATCCGACAGGGGAGAGGTGAATATATCCCCCGGATACGGACTTGAAGGCGTGATACCAGATATAGTCTGTGCACAGATCATTGACTATGAGA
Source organism: Bacteroidales bacterium (assembly GCA_040772125.1). GTDB lineage: Bacteria > Bacteroidota > Bacteroidia > Bacteroidales > VadinHA17 > LD21. The sequence continues at coordinate 2,657,472 of JAXGYS010000003.1, read as the reverse complement.
TGATCCCGGAATTCAGGGAAGGAAATTATTACAGGGGGCTGGATAAGGCAACCGGAGTTCTCATGTCACTGGCAAGCCGTGAGTTTCCTCCGGACCAGTATGGCAAACAAGTGTCTTCCGGAGGAGGTCTGGGTGCCTTCCTGTTCATATTGTTCCTGATACTGGTGTTCATGTTCATCCGCAGCAGCGGAGGGTCGAACCAGAAGCACATTAGCCGGAAGGGATTGCCTTTGTGGGTGCTTCTTTCCATGATGAACTCCGGAGGCAGTCGTCACAGCGGCAGTTGGGGAGGATTCTCCGGGGGAAGAGGCTTCGGCGGTGGCGGCGGCGGATTCGGTGGATTTGGTGGAGGCAGCTTTGGCGGGGGAGGCGCCAGCGGAAGCTGGTAATGTGTCTCACACCACAGGTCAGCAGCGAAAAGATACAATGGTAAATGCATAGTTTCCTTCAGAACCTTAGTCCTGCTCAGTGATACTTCTTCCTGAAGTATAAATCCTCCATTTCTGGATAACCTGTTCCATGTCGTCAGGAAGTTCTGAATCGAAAGATAATCTTTCGCCTGTTACCGGATGATCAAAAGCGAGCGATTTAGCATGGAGAGCCTGCCGGGGTAGCAGGGCAAAGCAGTTTCTTATGAATTGCTGGTATTTAGCGTATGTTGTTCCTTTAAGTATCCTGTCACCTCCGTATTCATCATCGTTGAAAAGCGGATGCCTTATGTGGCTGAAATGCACCCTTATCTGATGCGTACGGCCGGTTTCGAGCCTGCACTCAACAAGCGAGACATATCCGAAATCCTCTATCACCCTGTAGTGGGTTATTGCCGGTTTACCCTGGCTTCCGTCAGGAAAGACCTGCATTATCTTCCTGTCGCGCAGGTTTCTGCCGACATGGCCTGTAATAGTACCTTCCGCCGGGTCGGGAACACCCCAGACCAAAGCAAGGTATCTTCTTCCGGTTGTCCTGTCGTAGAACTGCTTTGACAATCTGTTGAGAGCAAACTCATTCTTGGCAATAACCAGTAGTCCCGATGTGTTCTTATCAATCCGGTGCACCAGTCCGGGCCTGAGCTCTCCGCTGCTGAAAAGCGGAAGGTCCCTGAAATGCCACATAAGTGCATTAACCAGTGTTCCCGAGTAGTTGCCGTAAGCAGGATGGACAACCATACCGGGAGCCTTGTTTACAACGATAACATCATCATCCTCATATACAATCCTGACGGGGATATCCTCAGCAATAAGCTCAATTTCACGCGGGGGATTGGGAAGTACAATCTGAACAACATCTGAGGGTTTTACCCTGTAATTGGGTTTGACAGGACTGTTGTTAACCAGTATGTTACCGGCATTTGCCGCATCCTGTATCCTTGTCCTTGACACGTTCTCTATCCTTGCTGAAAGATATTTATCGATCCTCAGAAGCGACTGGCCCGGATCGACGACATACCTGTAATGTTCAAACAGTTCCTGCTGATCATTTAGATCTTCTTCTGCCATTTGGTGCTATGGTCTTTTTATCAGTCTGAAATAGCCCGATCTTCCTGCTTTGTTCTTAATGATCACCGTGTATATTCCAGGTCTGAGTGATGAGATATCCAGTAATTCATTGAAAGGTGCGTTAAGGAGTTCCCGTCCCTGCAGATCGATTATCGAGATATAGGCAGGTTGCGGTAAGGATATATCGTCATTTTCAATATTTATATGATCGGTGGCAGGATTCGGCCATATTCTTATCCTGGGCCTCTCTTCAGGAAAAGGTACGTCATCTGAGGAGGTTGGTTTCACCGGAGGTCCGACAAGGGGTCTTATCATGATGCTCCCATCCTTCTGAGACTGTTGCCATATACCGTTAAGCCAGAAATACTGACGCCCTCGGTGGGGAGTGTTGACATCAAATCCGACATTGAGAAATGTCTCGCTCCTCTGTCTCCAGCCAATGTAAAAAATTCCGTCAACCATTAGACCGTCGGGAAGGATGTAAGTCCTGAATCCGTTAACTGATTCTTCTGGTTCAACAATAAGGTTTTCTGCCGAATAGATCATTTCGCCCGGTATCCCGTTATTGTCATTCCATATCGCCAGGTCGAATGCTCTGCGGTTTCTGTTCATATAACTGTCGTTGAAACAGATGCTTATGGCCCTGACTGTATCCTGAATGAATGACCTGAATCTGTAGGCAACCATTGCATTCCGTGATCCCTGACCGTTAATGCCATAACCCCCTTCAGCCGTACCGTCGTCGAAGGCAAAATAATTGGAGAAGACCTGGTAATAGGTTATAGTGTCATTTGACTTGCGATCGAATTCGTCGGTAATCAGATAAGAGGTTATTTTAAAGAGCGCCGAATCGCTGTTATTGTTATTGAATGTATATATAAGGCTCGCGTTGTAATCGACATCGGTTCCCGGATCAATGTTTGATGCTCCTGCCGAGAAGGAATGTGTGAGATTTCCCGTGTACATATCACGTATCTCAAAGTTCCGTGTGACATTCCTGGTGATAAGATCGTTGTTCCTGTATTTTACAGGTATGAATGCCCCCATTTCCTGAAGATATACCTGTCTGAACTGTTTCCATGGCATCGACTCATGGGTTTTTAACAAGGTTCTCATAGGTGTCCTGAACGCCACATCGCGCATTATTGTGTCTCCCGCATTCCTGTTGCGGTCGAGAAGCACATAATCGATGTTCCAGTGGTCGCAGTTTCCAAGCATCGAGGGGTCGTTGAAACTTGTGCTTAACGTTGCCCAGTTCACGAATCTGAACATAAACCCCTGTCTGAGGAATTTCGGGTCCTCGATTCTGATTATTGCAGGAATGAATGCAGTTGTATCCTTCGCCTGGGTTTTCCATACAGGATACCACCTGTCTTCTTCAGGAGCATAGAAATGCAGCGTTAAACTGTCAGATGGCTCCGGTTTGTCTCCCAGACCTCCTGCCTGGTAATGGAAGCTGAGCCATATATTGGCAGAGGCAGGGTAGGCAAGATTTATTGGTTGTGAGGTAAGATGATCCGCTTCAAATCCCTCTTTGGATGCATTTTCATAGAGTTTCCCTGTATTATCTATAGCATCGAGGGTTGCCATCCCCATTGTTGGCTGGTCGAGTGAATAGGTATTATTTACGAAGGCATGATCGTCGCTCCATAATAAAGGAGAGGGGACGATTGTATTTCGGGCAAAATCATCGAAAAAGGGGAGTTCTACAGGATCTGCTGCCAGGCCTTTAATGCCGGTCCTGTTGTTTTTAAATGCAGCAACTGAAGGATTATACTGTAATCCGGTTACTACCTCCTGACCGGAGGAAGCTGTTGCCAAAAGGCAGAATGCTATAATGGCAGCATGTTTTCTGTGCATTTTTTCACTCCTGTTCTCCGGATATTAAGTCTGACATGGTATCAGCGACTACAACTGTTGAATCGCTTAAGGTGAGTTTGGTTGAGTCGGTGGTAAACCAAAGGTAAATAGAGGAGCCAAGTTGCAGGGTTGCTTCGGCGCTGTAGTCTGGATTCTGTTTATATACAAAAGATTTTGCCGAGTCAGCACCATTGACTATCGTGTTGTCGTAGATTGATGTAACGAGGGTAAGCGATGCTCCGAAGATCCTGTCCTTAGCAGTTTCGAGATCGAGCCCTATCAGATCAGGCACCGATGTCCTCTGATTGCTGAGGCCTTTACCGAGGACCAGATCGATCACCGATCCTTTCTGGATCGAGTCGCCCTCCCTGATATTTCTCCCGTTATAAAGCTGCTCAAGCACAACGTCAAATGAGATATCAGGAACATACCTTGGTGAACCCATTTCAAGTCCTGCCCCTTCAATAAGAGCCATTGCCTGCCTCTTGGGAAGGTTAACAAGGTTCGGCATTGCAACCATTTCGGGGCTGAAGGCATTTATGGTAAGAAGGACATTTCTCCATTTTTTTACCTTAAAACCCGGCCTGGGATTTTGTTCGGCAATGCATCCTCTCGGAACTTCTGCCGTATACACTGAATCGATGACCTGATAGCGGACCTTTGCCTTTTTTGCTGCGATGGCAGTCATTTCAAGTGTCAGCCCTTTAAAATCCGGGACGGGTCTGCTCTGGCCATGACGCGTATAGAAATTCAGCCAGATAAGAAGGGCCATCACAAGTCCGACCACAATGACTGCAGCTATTCCGGTATTTTTCAGGAATGTCTTGCTAAAAATGAAGTTTTTAAGGCTCATAACGGCTCTCCGTCTTTAATTATAACGCAAAGGTATGTATAAAATTATAAAGGGAATCGCGTTCAACGGCCACATAACCGGCATCGTTAATAAGTCTTATTATTTCATCAGTTGTCATTGCCGGATTTTTCTCAACCGATCCTGCCATGGAATATATCCTGGTGGTATCTTCAATGGTTCCGTCGAGGTCGTCAGCACCGAATGAAAGCGCTATCTGAGCCGCCTCCCTTCCTGTCATCGGCCAGTAGGCTTTTATATGGGGAATATTGTCAAGAAAAATACGCGACAAGGCATAATTCCTCAGATCCTCAACTATGCTTGTCTCTCCCGTTTCTGACATCCGGTTGTTTTCCTTCCTGTATTTCAGGGGGATGAAGGCATTGAACCCTCCTGTTCTGTCCTGAAGGTCGCGCAATCTTTTCATGTGGCTGATTCGATGCATGTAATTTTCTATATGACCATACAGAATCGTAGCGTTTGAAGGTATTCCAAGCCTGTGAGCGGTCTCATGTATCAACAGCCATCTCCCGGCATCACACTTTTCCGGACAGATCTTTTCCCTTATTTCCTCGTCAAAGATCTCAGCTCCCCCGCCCGGAATGGAATCAAGTCCGTAATTTTTGAGTAGTAACAGACCCTCCTCAATTCCGAGGCCGCTGCGTTCTATCATGTAATCCAGCTCAACAGCCGAAAAAGCCTTTACATGAATCGAAGGGCGGTGCTCCTTTATTTTCTGTATCAGGCTTCCCCAGTAGTAAAGGTCGTGAAGGGGATGAACACCTCCGACAATATGAACCTCTGTTACCTTTTTCCCGTCAAAAGCTTTCAGCATTTCAAGCATTTCGGAATGAGTTAACTCCCAGCTTTCCGGATCATCCAGGCGGCGATGATATGAGCAGAAAAGGCAGTTGTAAATACACTTGTTTGTGGGTTCTATGTGAAAGTTCCTGTTAAAGAAAACCCTGTTCCCGTTTATACTTCTTCTGACGAATGATGCCAGAACCCCAAGAAGCGCTAGACCCGCCTTTTCATACAGAATAAGCCCTTCTTCCGGGGAGATCCGCTTCCCGTCCAGTATCTTTTCCGAAACTGCCCTGATATCCTTGTCGTCGCTGAGTTTTTCTATGTATGTCATTTATGTTTCTGAAGCACTCCAAAGCTAACAAAAAAAAAGGTGCCTTATACCCGGGCACCTTTCAGGAGTATCAAACCTTTAATTATTTCAATCTTAGTTCATTTGAAACAGTAAGCTTCTTTCTGCCCTTGGCCCTGCGTGCAGCAAGAACCCTTCTGCCGTTGGCGGTGGACATCCTTTCCCTGAAACCATGCTTGTTCGCTCTTTTCCTTCTCGATGGCTGAAATGTCCTTTTCATATCACTTGTCTTTTACTTGAATTTTGTAAGCTGTTTTGAGTTCGCAAAGATAATTAATTTTTATATTAATACAACCCGCACCGGAATTTTTTGAAAAATTCACAGGGTGAGGTACACTATCTTCTTTGTTTCGAAGAACGGCTCGTTAAAAAACTCCCTGATCTCCCATATTCTGGCCTTACTGCTGATTTCTTCAGGTTCCCCGCTGAGATCTCCGCCTTTGAGGTAGAGGATACCGTTTTTCAGACTGTTTCTGCTTATCTCCGAAATGTTTTTCCCGGTCAATCTTACAAAATCCGGAAGAGCAGTGACAGCCCTGCTAACAATGAAATCGTATTTTCCCTTTTCTTCCTCAGCTCTTTTTCTTACTGCTTCGGCATTTAATAGTCCTGCAGCCATGATGACCGATTTTACAACCTTTATTTTCTTGTCAATTGAATCGATAAGGGTAAAGGCTGAGCCCGGAAACATTATCGCAAGTGGTATTCCCGGGAAGCCTCCCCCGGTTCCCACGTCAAGTATCCGGGTACCGTCGGTGAAATTAACTATGCGGGCTATTGAGAGTGAATGAAGCACATGGTGAAGATAAAAATTCCCGAAATCCTTTCTCGAAATGACGTTGATCCTGCTGTTCCAGTATGAATAGGCTTGTTGGAGCTCCATAAACTGGCTTACCTGTGTTTCTGACAGATCAGGGAAATATTTGATGACAGTATCGATCACTATCTGTTGCCGGTTTTGATAAATATGTTATAAAGCAGGTTTTTTGCCCTGTAAAGCTGTGCTTTTACGGTACCGATCGGGAGTTTGAGTTCTGCAGCAATCTCTTCGTAGGAATACTCCTTATAATACCTGAGTTCGATAAGTGACCTGTAGCGTGGTTCAAGCTGGTTGACAATGCTCCTGAGAACGGCGATCTTCTGATCGTTGATTAGAGCTTCCTCCGGGTCGGGCAGGTCTGACTGTATATTGACCGTGAGATCGTCGAGATTGTCCTGGATCTGATCCAGCGGTGCAGGGGTCAGCTGTTTCTTCCTTATAAAATCAATGCAATTGTTTGAAGCGATCTTAAAGAGCCATGTGCTGAAAGCGAAATCAGGGGTAAAGGTGTCAAGGTTCCTGAATGCCTTGCCGAAAGCTTCAATTGTAAGGTCTTCGGCATCCGAGGCGTTGTTGACCATTTTTATCAGCATAAAGTAGATTGAGTCGCGGTAACGGTTCAAAAGCATGGAAAATGCCTTTTCATTGCCGTTTTTCGCCATTTCCACCAGAACCAGATCGTTTTTTGCCTTTTCCGATAATGTATTATCTAATTCCATAAGGTTTTTGCACTCTTGTCCCTTTGGCTTCCAATATAGAACATGGCATTGATAACTGGTGACAAGATATCAAATATTAGGAGATAAGGCAACAGGTGGGGTTCATTGAAGCGTCTGGAATTAAGGAAAAAAACTATGTGCAACATTATTGTTCTGGCTGCAAAGAGGCCGAGAACCCATGGCCAGAGAAAAAGGTTGGTGATCAGGACAGTGAATGAGGCATAGAAGAGGATCCTGCTGGCCGGTTCGGCTATAAGTATCATTCTGTCGCTGTTTTTGTAGTAATTTGCAGTTGTGAGGTGTCTTTTCTTTTGTTTGTATAATTCTCCGGCGTTTTCAGCGGCTACTGATCTTGTATGTGATCCCTGTCTGAATTCAACCTTAACGTTCTTTCCGGAAGCGTTAGCGTTAACAAAAAGGTCGTCATCACCGGAAGCAAGGTGGGTATGTGAAGAGAATCCCTTTTTGCTGAAAAAGAGTGATCTCCGGTAGGCCAGGTTCCGGCCCACTCCCATATAGGGATTGCCCCTGACAGCCATTCCCAGGTATTGCATTGCTATTGTCATGCAATCATACCTTATGAAGCTGTTAAGGATCCCCTTTTGTGCAAAATATCCCCCGTAGCCCAGAACAAAGTCAGTGGTTTCGTCAAATCCAGATGCCATTGACCTCAGCCAGTTGTTGCCATCCGGCCTGCAGTCAGCATCGGTAAAGACCAGAAGCTCATTTTTTGCCGCTTTTATTCCAATGAACTGCGCAAACTTCTTGTTATGGGTGAACTTTGGATCCTTGAGGATATTTGTAACACGGAGATGCGGGTATTGTTTCATGTACTCCCCAAGGACCAGGTAAGAATCATCTTCTGAGCAGTCATTGACTACTATTACCTCGTAGTCCTGATAGTCCTGCTCAAGGACCGCCGGAAGAAACCTCCGGAGGTTCTCTTCTTCATTTCTGGCACATATGATAACCGAAACCGGTTCTCTGGCCTGCAATGACTCAGGATGTTTGTAAAGCGGCGGAGCCAGATAAAAGTAAAGGATATAAAAAGCCTGTACAAGAAATGAGATGGCAAAAAGAATTGTAAAAGCGACCAGGACCGGATTGTCATGAAGTATCATTTGACTTCTGAAATTGCCTGCAATATTAGTAAGATAATCTGAATACCAAAATCAGACAAGCACTAACATTTTTAGAAAAAAGGTCAGCAGGTCGGAAAATTTTTCGACAGGATTTCCAACGGCCCGGCGGTAGGGCTTAGTAAGCGTTACCCGACGCAGCATCCGGGCAGAATCCTGGTACCCCGCGCCAGCGGGGCCACAAAACTGTCACGGTGCAAGGAGGGTATGGCGCACTTTTTGCCGTCCAGGTACAAATTTTATTGAGCATTACGCGTGTCGCGGTACATGTTTTATAAATGAAACGAAACTGTCAATATGTAACAAATGTTACAAAATGAGCACTGGCGCAGTGTCGCGGTACAAACTGTCTGGAAGCCAGAAAACTGTCAAGGTATAGAGGATCTTGATTGCGAGCAGATGCGCGTGTCTGGGTGCAAGAATCATTATGAAACTGTCTTGGGTGCAGGAGCAAAAGCAAAAAGTGTGACAAGCTTATTAACCCTACCGTCCGTGTTAGGTGGCTGTAGCAATTTCAATATCTACTAAGGATCACGGCGGAATAGAATTAAAATTCATAAAGGAGTTTCTTCTTAAACATATTATAGGTCAATGATGTATAAGGAAATAAGTAGTAATATATCAAGCATTGCTATTACAAAAATTGTGATTCCACGATTAATTATGTGAATTCTCTTAATTATTAATCTTTATAAAAGGAGAGGAGACTGTTATTCCGTTGAATCGAACTGTAAGGACATAGGTCCCATCTTTCAAATTACCAACTGAAAGAGTAAAACTATTCGAAAATTTACTTTCTGAGTAAAAAACTGCACCCATTTTATCTTGTATTGTAACTAAAAAGGTTGAATTCTTATCAATATCAGGAGTCTCAGTAATATTAAGAGAATCAGCACTGCTAATTGATTGCTCATTAATGATTTTAACATTAAGCAAATCAGTGGTTGGATTAGGAGCCAACACCATTTTGTAACATGAAACAGAAGTGAATTTTGATGCATAACTTCCGCTTTGACCACAGATATTGTTTACACCCACCATTACATTTCCACTATAGGTTCCCGTTCGTAAAGCTAAATACTGAGAGTTTTGTCCTGAAACATATGTCCACCCACTTGGCCATACCCAATTAATTGATGTTACCCCTTTAAGCGTAGGGATTGAATAATAAACATTTGTGTTACATCCAGCTGAACTCGGACCCGAGATTGGATAATCTGAGCTGCTATATGGACCAAAATGAAAGTTCCTTGTATAAGTCCGTGGATTAAGGTGACATGTGAATGTAACATTAAAAATAACTTGGCCATTGCCATTTGAAAGATTGTATGCTGTAGCAGTAGTACCGCTACCTGATGCCTTAATAGTTGAGCCTTGTTTTATTTGCCATGTAGCTTAAGTAGTCGATCCTTAAAAAATCAGGTTTGATAATATTTTAACTGGATATGATACTTCCAGAACAGTTTTTCAAAAAGCTCATTTAAGACATAGATAATCGATTCACGGATTCTCCGAAGAATCTTCATCATATTGAATGCTGCTCCGGCCATAAGTGTGTTAATCATATCACCTTCAATGCCTTTGAGATAATTTCTCATCATCCTGTGATCTTGTTTTATATGTCCGATAACTGGTTCTATCGATGCTCTTCTTCGGAACCGCTCTCTTTCTTTTCTTTTTTGGTAAGCGGTCTTGCCTTTCCCTGAACCTGGTATTTTTATATTGACCCCCATTATGTTTTTCCGACCCTTGCAGCCTCTGTCAACCAGAGCTGTTTCAGGTAACCGACCAAGAAGATCTTCAACCTGTGCAAGCTGAGGCTCAATAGCATGTCCATCGTAAATGTTCTCTTCAAAGGCCATGGCTCCAACAACTATTCCGGTCGTTTTCGTTATGGCAAAGCAGCTTTTGTTGCCGAACTCGTACTTCTTATGTTCCTTGCCCTTTGAAATACATTTTACTTCCGGCGCATGAAAACTGTATAACTTATTCTTGTCATCCCTTTTCCTGTTTTCCGCAATGGGACACCCTAAAAATTATTTTGGATAATATCGTATAGTTCCTGCTGCTCCTGATCCATCTTAAGCAAGTGACTTTCTGTGTGTTTGGATGCAGGGAGGGTATAAGTTATCTGGTACATGTTATGTGTGACTTCTGCTGCTTTTTTCAGTGACAGTGTTGATTTAGCCCGGTACAATGCTCTTTCCAGGTCTTTGTATATGCAGTAAGCTGTGAAGGCAATGCAGATATGAGCCTCTATTCTGTCACGCAGTCTATGGTAAATTGGCCTTATTCGTAAATCAGTCTTTGACATCCGGAAGGCCTTTTCCACAAACCATAGGTTTTTGTAATTCTGCATGACCTCCTGGTTGCTTATACTGCTATTGGTGATATAACCTTTCAGTCCGTCCCAGACGTGATCATAATTGTACTTCTCGTAGTCAATATCAATGGTTATCTCTCCCGTTAGCCGCAAGTATTTATTGTAACCCCTTTTGTTGATGTGTGATTTTGTAAGTCTGCCTGACTTTATTTGCTTCTCAAGGCGCATCAGACCACGCCTTCTGTTGTACTCATCCTTTGTTGCCCGGACAGATGAGTAATTGACTATGAGCCTTGTATCGTCTGATTTTACAAGGCTAATCGTTGATCCATCGGTAAAGGTGGTCTGTAGTATTTTCTTTTTAATCCTCTCCGGCTCACTCTTCAACCTGGCGCCAAGAATGTACTCATACCCATTTTCTTTCAATGCCATCATGTTTTCATTGGAAAGCAATCCGGCATCTGCCACAACAACTGGCTTATCCAGACTGAACTTACGGCTTATCTTCTCAAGAAATGGAATAAGTGTATGACCTTCATAAGTATTGCCCTCGTAGATATCATACCCGATGGCATAGCCGCCCATGCCTACCAAAAGACCAATGAAGATCTGGGGCTGCTGATGCTTGCCATCCTTGGAGAAGCCGGTCTTGCGAAGATCATCCTCGTCGGAGGCTTCAAAATAGAGCGTGGTCATATCGTAAAACACCACACTGATCTTCCCCTCAAGAACTCTTAGTGTATGAGCAAAAGCTATTTGCTCTACCTGATCCTTCAACCGACTGTTGAGCTTATCCAGAAAACGGTATACACTATCAATCTCTAGGCTTACTCCCTGGTACCGGGAGAGGTAATCGATGGTCTTCAGCTTGCTCAGTGGGAAGGCAATGCGTGAGATAACCAGATGACGAAAGAGCTCTTCTCCGATTTTATTAAACCCAATATGATCATAGATCTTCCCAAAGATTATCTCAGGGCCAACTGTTTGTATGTTCGAGTTGCTAAGGGTAGATAGGACGCTCCTTATCATCTGATCGCTCTCAGAGGGGAAGAGATCCGGCGGCTTGGATTGGTGATCTATCTCCTGCTGGGCCTTTTGGACTAAACGATCTATTTCCTGCCGTGTGGTGGCGGAACCAAAGCTTCTGACCACTTTATACCGCCCTCTGGCCTTGCTAATGATCTGAACACTAGTACTTCCGGAGTTATTCAGCTTGGTGCGGACAAACATATCTTGTTTTTTCGGGACACCCAAAAATAACAATCATATATTGATTTACAATGATTTACATGGGTGTCCCAAAAAAATGCGGAAAACAGGAGCTTTTGTTGCCGAACTCGTACTTCTTATGTTCCTTGCCCTTTGAAATACATTTTACTTCCGGCGCATGAAAACTGTATAACTTATTCTTGTCATCCCTTTTCTGTCCAAGGACAAGAAGGTACAACCATAACTGTTCATCATAGCTGCTTAATCTGTCAACCTCATCAAGATTGCGTTCAATGTCTCTTACCAGCCGGCCGGCAATAGTTTTCAGTTTACGGGCTGCAGCATTTGCCTTTTTCATCCTTTTGGGATGTTCCCTGAACCGTTGATCGATCATGAGCTGTTTGACAATCCGGGTATAACGTTGTCTTAACTTTATTTTCTCTTTTTCAGCTATTTTCAGGCATCCTTCTATTATCTTTTTATGAAGCTTGGAGTCGGTCGGGAATGTTATGTTCTTCTCCTGGACGGTGGTGTCAATCAGTATCTCCTTCTCATGGACTTCCCTGGAATCGAACAGGCTTATGCTGAGCTTTAATATCTTCTGTGCTCCCTCTTCTCCGATGCGTTTGCGAAAGTGTACAAAGTCACTAGGATCATATGGATTATCGTATTGAAAATAAGTCTCCCCACAGAAGTATTGCCAGTAAGGGTTCTCAATCCATCGTGCCACGAATGTCTCATCGCCAAGGTTATACATTTGCTTCAGTAACATGCTGCCAACCATCTTCCTTATCGGTACGGCCGGTCTTCCCAGACCGGGGTAATAAACAGAGAACTCTTTTTCGACTTTTTCCCAGTCTATTTTCTGAGCAAGAAGTACCAGTTCATGCTTCATGTTTATCACATTTACCAACGGTGTTCGGAAGACATTCAGTTGGGGATTCCTCGGAATTTTTCCTTTCATTTTTGCAAGGTTTTTATCGAATTTACTGATTACCTTGCAGATAATCAAAATATGTTATTAACATTAATTGCTAATAATCAACATGTTAAGCCCTTTTTAAGGATCGACTAAGTAAAAGAAGTAGGCATATGATCTAGAGTAAAAGAGACAGGATTACTACAGAAAACATCTCCATCTGAACCAGAGATGGACATTGGATCCACAATAGAAATTTCAGCACCTTTCCAAGGTCCAGGAGGCCCACCAGCTACTTTAATACTATATCTTATTATGTCGCGAGCTCCAACAACCCAATATTGGTAATAGCCTTGAATATTAAAATAAACAGAGTCAGAAGTTTGAGAATGGGTCCATTTCCAATAATTTCCAGATTTTTCAAAGTTAAATGGTATGTACTCGGTTTGCCAGACACCCCCAAATGCATTTGTATGAATAGTAACAATATCATACGTTACTCCATTTTGTAAGCCAGTTACATAAAATAATGGAGGCACTACATCAAGATCATAATCACTATATTGAGTTTGGCACTCATATTTTATGGTCCTATAACAATCCGTTACGCAATTTACAGCAAGTTGGCTGTTACTCTTAAATGAGATAAGCAAAGTCAGTATCTCAAATTACTACTGATGCGTTAATAAATCATTGATACTAAATAAATTACTTTGTTCTTTGACATTTTGGTTGATTTGTAATTCTGTAAGTAGTTCTTTTACAGGCGTTTTGTCGAATACGGATATGCCTAATATCTGCATTATTTCATAGATTGACAAGGTACTTCTAAGAGCATATTTTACCTGAGCGACTATGAGATAGGTACAGATAGCGATCCAAACGTGGACTTTTACTGCATTTTCTGAATGACCCCAAAGCGTTTTTATGGTAAGGTTCTGCTTTATCCATTTAAAAAACACTTCGATTTGCCAGCGATTACGATATAATCTGGCAATTTCAAGTGACGAGACTTCAAAGTTGTTGGTAATAAAAGTAAGTAACAGATCTTTTTCGTCATCGTAATATTCTACCATTCGAAGAGCATCCGGATATAGTTGCTTAGACTTTGGACCTTTCAGCTTTATGGTTCTATCACTTCTGAGCCCGGTAGTCTCATCAAGATTGAAGTTGTTCTCAAGTACCCTGTAGTCCATAGTCACCTTTGCCCTTGTTACAAAGAATGCATCTGCTTTATTCATTCTATACAGCGCAGCAAAATCGATGTAAGCTTTGTCCATCAGATATATGGCGTCAGGTTGAGGTACAATTTCATCAAGTACATTACTGTCATGATACTTGCCATCTGTGATAAAAATAAACGTTGGAATACTACCTCTTAAATCAAGCGTTGTATGAATCTTGATTGCCCCTCTGGAGTATTTACCTTCGGCCCAGGAAAACAGCTTAAGACTTAATGAGACTGTTGTTGAGTCAAGTGCAAAAACATCATTGTCAATGTCGATATTAGGAATAGGGCTGTCAGAGTACATAGGCCTCACTGTTTTTATCAGGTACTCACCGAAGTCGGCAAAAATCCTCCAATCCCGATTTTCATTGGCTCTTGACAGTGTGGATTGATTGACATTTTGCTTTATACCAAGATGGTAGAGTTTATTTTTGTGTGCCTTTAGGCATAAACAAATATCTCTTAATGAGTTCCTTGATGTTAATTGGCCAAAGAATAGTTGAATAAACTGATTCCAACAGTCTAAATCTCTGACCCGATGGTCTCCTTTGTAACGAGAAACACACTTTTCAAACTCATACTTATTGACAAACTGAAGTATCTGAGCAAAGACATACTTACCTGAATTCATAATTTTGCACTTAAAAGGTGCAAAACTACAGGTCAAATCAAATCAAAAAATCAAAGAACGTTTATATAAATTTTATTATCAGTGCTTTATACAAAATTTGGAAAAGTTAACGCATCACTACTAATCTCAAATAGTAAAATGGATTTTTTCATTGATTCAAAATTTAACGGTTTCTTTTGCCAAGATAGAATTGTAGGCCAAGGGATAAAGAAAATTTGTTAACAGTATTTCTTTTATCATAGTCAGAGGCTTTTTTTTGTAGTAAATCATAACTTAAGATAGGTTCTAATGCAACAAACTTGTTTAGGATGAAGCTATAACCAACTCCTGCACTTACAGCATTGATGATTTGTTTGGATTTCTTATCATTGGTTTCCTGATTCTGAAATCCAAATCCACCAAACCCTTCAAAGAATAAACCTGGATTCAAATAGTATCTAAAAAACGGACCGGTAATTAAGTCCCTATCTTTAATATCCCAAATAATGATCGAACTTCCTTCATCAGAAGTAATATTATTCGTAAATGAAATATTGCTCTTAAAACCAATTGAAAAATTATTCAAGATAAAATATCCAATTTGGAAACTTGTTTCAATAGATCTTAATTTATTTATATATGTAACGTCAGGATTCGGTGGTGATCCTTTTAAGAATTCTTTGTCCTTTTCAAAATTTAAAGATAATGAACCTCCAGTTAAAAATGTACCCTTAAAATATGGTTTTTCACTTTGTCCAAAAGACATTGAACCAACTAAATATGCTATCAAAGACATTGCAATTATCCTTTTCATGGCATTAAAATTAAGTTTTCGAATCTCGAGTTTTAGATTTAAACAAAGTCAAACTGATCAATAGGATCTCAATATATCCTAAAAAAGTAGATAATCATGGTAAACCCATATCCTTCTTGACCCGTTCTTCACATGTTCAACTAAGTATTGCATTAATAAGTAGGACTAAATTATTCTTAGATTGTAAGCAACTAAAGTACCCAAACGAGCAAAGGATTAATATGATACATATTATCCATAAGATTAATTTACAAAATTAGGACTTAATATTTAAAGAAACAAATGTTTAGAATATAATATTCATTAATCTTACAAATCGAGGCTGTGCCACCTAACGGCCCGGCAATATGGGGAGGTTGTGTTACCCGACGAAGCATCCGGGCAGTGTCCTGGTACCCCGCGCCAGCGGGGCCAGAAAGTTATCACGGTGCAAGGAGGGTATGGCGCAGTTTTTGCCGTCATAGTACAATTTTTATTGCGTGCTGGCGCGATCGCGGTACAAGGTAAGCATCCGGTCTGGTGCATATTGGCATAGGTTAAGCCAACGACTATCTTGAGGCTGTTAGTTTTCAGTGCAACTTTCCTGGAGTTCTTTGAAAATCTTTATAAAAACAGATGGGTGTTTAACTTTTTCCAACGATCTCCAATAATCATTGGATCTCAGTTGGAGCTTTCCGGAGTTCCCGGGCAGCCTTCCAGTTATGAGGCAGGAGCTCTGCCAGATCAAGGCTGTAATCGTTATTGTAATAAGGGATCCTTGTCAGCACGTCTGTCAGCCACTCCCTGGGATTAACTTCCGTTGCAGCACAGCATCCGAGAAGTGAGTACATTATTGCAGCATTCTCTGCAGCATCATGATTGCCACAGAACATATAATTTTTTCTTCCGATCGCTAAGGGGCGAATAGTATTCTCAACGAGGTTATTATCTATCCGGTACCGGCCATCAAGGTGATACCTGGACAAGCGGTGGAAGAGCAGATAGGTATAGGATAACGCTTTACTCATTCTCCCTCCCTCTAATGCTTTGGGCATATAGTTTAAAATCCACTTTTCAAAAGCACACATTATTGGATAAGCAAGCCTTGACCGAAGCTCTGCACGTGCTTCATAATCCAGATCCTGATCATCTGCCATGCTTTCCACTCCATAGATCAGCCCGATTTGTTCCAGGGCATACTCAGCTCCGGCTTTGTCCTCTTTCAGGGCCTCATTAAATTTTCGCCTGGCATGTGCCCAGCAACCAAGAAGCAATACCCCTTTCTTGTTCTCGTAGATGGAATAAACATCATAACCGTCTGTCTGTACTGCGCCTTTGTAATTATGGAGAAGTTCTATTACCACTTTTTGTGCACGTGAACCTTTGTCATAATGAAAAAACACCAGATTCTTCATTACAGACCGAACCACCCACAGATAAGCCTTCACTGCCCGGTGTTTTTCACTGTTGATTACCGGGACTGTACTCTCGTCGATCTGTATATAGTCAGATTGAAGCACCATCTCCCTTAACCTGTAATACAATGCTCTGAGCAGATCACTGCATCCGGAGAACCAGTCATTTATTGTGGATGCCGGTATTCTTACTCCTTCAAGCTTAAACATTGATATCTGCCTGTGGAAAGGAAGATGATACATGTACTTGCCCATTAGAAGTTCAGCCAGCAGACTGGCCCCGGCATTGCTCCTGGGCAGCGGTAACAGAGGAAGAGGGGCGATCTTTACAACTTTATTCAGGCTCTCATCTGTACCCGTTTCCTGCTGCAGCTGTAAATCTTTTTTCAATGCATATTTCGGGCGGATGATACGCCGGACAAACACCTCACCGGGCTTATTTTCCAGCTGCTCTGTTATCTCTTCGCCGATACGTATCCAGTTATCGTCTATTCCTTCAGGTTCGATGACTTCTACCTCACGGCGAAGATCCTCCGGAAGAGGTAAACGTAAAGGCTGCTTTTTGTCATTTTCCGGATTTTTGCGCTTGTAAGTGATTATTTCACGGGATGCCTCGCTGATTACTGCTTCTTCTTCCGGTAGTATCTCCAACCCATCAAAATCTATCTTTCGCTGTGCCGGGTCAGCAGGTATATACTTTTCACTTGATGATTTCCAGAACTTCCGCCTGAACCATGCCAGCTGGTCGGTCAACTTCTTGATTAAACGGTCTTTCTCCTCTACAACTTCTTTATAATGTGCAATCTCCTTTTCAGCTTTGGCAAGTGCCCCTTTATCAAGCTGGCGTAATTTGGAAAGCTCCTGATAAAGCTCATCACGCTCAAGAAGAAGGTCCTCCAGTAATGTATCTTTATCAGCTTTATTCTCCACAGTTCTCTTTCCGTTTTTGTCTTGTCAAAGATAACAAAACGAAACGTGTCAACAAACTGATGTAATGTTAATAACTAACTGAATAACAGTTTTTTATTAACAATTTTATACGGTTTTAAACTTCTCATTTTTACACTTTGAACCATAGTCATCAGATCCTGCCAGTTTATGTCTATCGAGGTGGTATTTTCATCAAAAGCCGGCAGCTTAAACCGGCCTGATTCTAATCTCTTATGATAGATTACAAGCCCGGCATATTCCATATGCAGGATTTTCATCACATTCTGGTGGCGGTTCATGAAGATAAATACCCCTCCGTCGCGAACATTCTGATTCATCAGCGAGTTGACAACACCACTCAGGGTGTAAAAACTTTTGCGCATATCTACCGGAAGTGGATACAGGTAATACCGCAGTGAAGCGTGAAGATGGAACATAAACTCAGTCTAACAGGGATACAAGGGAACGCAGCCCTGCCAGATCCAGGGTTTGTCTTATTCTTAGGGTTGTTCCGTTTGGATAGGCGATTTCCAGAGGTGTATTTTCCATGTCAGGCACAGGTTGATGAACTGAGGCCGGGCAGGAGGCTGATCCCGCAGCCCTGACAAGTAGTGGTATAAACCGCCCGCTGCCGGTATCCTTACGGAGCTTCTTCTGCCAGTAATAGAATGTAGATGGTGCTATACCTTCGTTAGAACAAAAGCTTTTGACGCTTAATCCAGACTCCTTCTTCCGTTCCAGAAGAACTGTCATCTTTGAACTGTTTAACATCGCTTTTTTGCGACGAAAGTTAATCCACCCCCGGAGTCAACAAAATATGCCCTTCCCCGGATGCTTACGGTACAAGTTGGGTCGGAGCTACGAATTTATCCCCGGTTACAAATTTAGTGGAAAGTACTGGCACAGTATCGCGGTACAATTTATCTCGAAGCCAGAAATCTGTCACGATGTAGGATTTTAATTGCGGGCAGATGCGCGTGTACGGGTGCAAGAATCATTAAGAATTTGTCTTGAGAGCAGGAATAAAAGCAAAAACTGTGACAAACAACTTACCCATTGTCCGTGTTAGGTGTAGAGTTCTTTTTATGAATTATTTCATCAAGCTTTTTTTTTGCATGCACTTTTTTTATAATTTTAGTTGCATGTTTACAATATTAATCTAATAGTTCTGGGATGTTTGGAACATTTTAACTTAAAGGGGTAAATAAAGGAAAGAATTTAACAACATAGATGTTTATGAATTAGATATTATGAAGTAAAAATACCTTATCAAGGATTCACTCCTTAATAAGGTATAAAAGAGGGCTAGTTATGTTTTACAATTAATTGCTGACGATATAAATTTTTGCCATCGCTAACCTCAATAATATAAGTGCCATCAGACATGTTGACTAAAGGTATATTAAAACTATTACCACTTCTAGTCATGGTGTTTATTATGATACTTTGGTTGTTATATATATTGATTGTATAGGTTATTGGTTCCTCGGAGTTAACTTCTGTTACAAGCATCTTTGCTAAACTAGAATCATCATTTTCAACTAAAGGTGGATTTTCAATCATTGTAATAGTTACATTATCTGAAGCAGGATTAGGATAAAGTGACATTCCAAGAGAAAGATAGCAACCATATGTCTTCTTTATCAAATAAAAACTATAATTAACGCCTGTTCCGCAGGAATTGGCTGAACGAGCTAGAATTGTCACACTACTTGCACTTGATGGGAATGTAAAATCTAACGTATTTGTACCTACAAAATATGTGATACCAGGAGGGACAGTCCAAGTTGCAGTCCCTGCATTACCTCCAACAGGTGTCACTCTAAGCGAATGATTCCCAGGACATATCTGCATTCCAGCATAGTAACTACTACCATCAACTTTTTGATTAGTTATTTGTGGTGTACCAACCCAAACAATATATTGTGGAAGAGCAACCGAACCACAAGTAGTAATTGTCGCCTCTACCCAACCTGAACTATTTGCACCAGCATTAGCTTTGAATACAGCAGTATTGCCTGACGTAGATTGAAGAGTTAAATTGGCACTTTTATTCCAGGAAATAGTCCAACCTGAAGGCGGAAGATTATTTACTGTAAAGGTGCCACCCGAGGAACATACGAGATTGAAATTGGGCCCAGAGATATATGGTTTGTAACTTCTTGCATCAAATATAGTATAATTGTTTAATATTGAGGCATGTATTCTTAAAGTTTGTCCGACAGTTAAATGGCTCAAACATATGGGTGGAGCATATGACATAATGTTATGAACATCGGGTGCAAAACTTGGATCACCAATATAATTACAGTCGGTATCTACATTACCAGCTAAGCAAGGATCTGCTGGAGTATCACATACTAAATCCCCACAAGTTGAACAATTTGATCCATTAATATTTTCAGAACAATTAGCATAATCATTACATCCTCTGCCAGAGTGAGTGTGATATAAACCTAAGCAATGACCAAATTCATGACTTAATACAGATGTTCCTTGATAACCTCCTCCAACTGCTAAAGCAATGCCAGGAATACCTGATGCTCTTGAATAAGTGTCAGTTGGAGAAAGTAAATAAATATCAATAGCATTGCTATGGGTATCAGTATTAATAAGAGTATTACACTACTGTCCCGTTAAGATCAGGAGTTTAATATATAATAAGTTAGTAATAAATACATTACAAAGATTGAATTTTTAAACGATTTGAAATTTACATTTAAGGCGAGATCATAACGATTATCGCCATGAATCAAGGGAAGACCGTCTTTGCTCAGCTTATGTCCATGATACCCGAATACGAATTTGATAAATGTGTAGACCGCTATAACGGGAACCATCGAGTCCGCCATTTTACTTGCCGGGATCATTTCTATGTCATGAGCTTTGCCCAGCTTACCCAAAGAGACAGTCTTCGGGATATTGAAAACTGCCTTAAAGCAGTCTCCGGCAAACTCTATCACTGCGGCATTAAGCATGCGGTTCCGAGAAACACCCTTGCAAAAGCCAATGAGCTTCGTGATTGGCGCATATATGCAGATTTTGCCAGGGTGCTTATTGATATTGCACGCCCTATGTATCAAAGAGATAATAACTTCAGGCTTGATATTGACAATCTTGTCTATGCTTTTGACAGCAGCACTATAAGCCTGTGTCTGAAGCTTTGTCCATGGGCTACCTTCAGGGAAAACAAGGGAGGTATCAAGATGCATACATTGTTGGACCTCAGGTGCAACCTTCCTGTTTTTGTCTACTTGTCCGAGGCTTCCGTGCATGATGTCAATATCCTCGATAAGCTCTATATAGAGCCGGCAGCTATTTATGTGATTGATCTGGGCTACCTGGATTTCTTTCGGATGTTCAATCTCATCCACAAGAAGAGAGCGTTTTTTGTCTCCAGGGCAAAAGACAACATGCGGTATGTTGTTGAAAGCTCCAATAGTATTGATAACCAGACGGGTGTTGTCAGTGATGAATTGATCAGACTTACAGGTTACCAATCGAAAAAACATTACCCCGAACCCATCAGAATGGTAACATATGAGGACTATGCTACCAGTGTCGTTTACAGGTTCATTACCAACAACACGGAGTTTGATCCGCTCACTATCTCCGAACTCTACAGGGAGCGTTGGCAGGTTGAACTTTTCTTTAAATGGATCAAGCAGCATCTCAGAATAAAATCATTTTATGGTACCAGTCAAAACGCTGTATTCTGTCAGATATGGATTGCACTGTGCATGTTCCTTATTCTTGCTATCGCAAAAAAACGATGGAAGATAGATCAGACATTGTACTCATTCTCTCAAATTTGCGGCATTACTCCTTTCGAGAAAGTGCCTCTAAATGAACTCTTTAGCAGATCGTCAACAATAGTCCCAATTGATGATACTCCTAACCTGTTCAGTGACAACAACTTTTAACGGGACACTAGTGAGAGTATTATAGTTATTATCAGTCATTCCGTTATAAAAAGTCGTATTGTTTAATCCAGAACGGCCAATTTCACGGATTAATATTTTGTGAATGGAGTAATCATTGCATAAACGTGTCATCCAATTATTTACTTGTGCATCTGTTAATCCTCCGGTTCCATCGCTTCTACGGATTATGTGTATAAAAACATTGATGATTTTTAAAGATGTATCAGCAGAAGTAATACTCTCAATAGAAAGATTTGAAATTGTACTTGGAGTTAGATTATCAGCGGTGTTACAATGCCAAATTTGTCCTACCTTTTTCTGTGCATTAATATTTGAGTTAAATAAGCTTAAGTAAAATAAGCCAATTAACACCAACAGGATGCTTTTTCTAAAATTTAGATTTCTCATTTTTTTATTGTTGGTTTTATTGTATTTTGATTTTTTTAATTTCAATATTAGGGTAACCTGGTTCTCTCCAACCACAGTTCCAAGTAGATTTTAAAATATCACAATCTAAAATGATTTTTAGACTATCTTTTTTAAACTTCGAATCTAATAAAATGGGAGAGTAGATTACACTGTCTATTTCAATAAGCCAGCCACATCCATTGACAGCCGGATCACCAAAATAAAGTACCAGGCCCGAAACGTTTTGTTTCTGCGAGTCCATCTTTTCTTCATCTTCTTTACAGCTAAAAGCCATTATAAGAAAAATTCCGAAAGCGAATAAAATTTTGGAAATTGTCTTCATTTGGTTTAAAGATTAAACAAGAATTTAATTGTAGTCGTAACACTGCTAAAAAGTAATAACTTTAAATTTATCTAAAGCAACCGTCTAAATACTCCAAATTTCCAAACAAAATAAAACAAATATCAACCACTGTAACATGTCAGAATTGCTACAAACGTGACACCATTTTATGTTATTTTTCGGAAATTCTGCAATTTATATTAATTCTAAATAAAATGTATTTGTTACAATAAGATATTATTCGTTGCCAATTTTGGTTCATTTCATAAATAATAGTTCCCTAAGTTGTTGTCAGACACATTAATATTCAAATAGGTTTGTTCAAACTAAAACCTTTAGAAGGATGATTTCCAAGCATATTTACACAATTATATTTTACAATAGTTTTGGAATCGTAGAAAGATTGTTATCTCTAAAATTCTGATCAATGCTAACTTTGATGTTAACAGTTATATCGTTTTAAACGGAATGATAGCAGAACTATGTTCATAACTTATCGAGGCTATGCCACCTAACAGCAGGTTGAATGAATTACCTTTGGCCTCCGGAAACAGGATATGTATGTTTAAGATAAAAGGAAGGGAAACCGGCACCAGGGCAAGGACAGGAGTTCTTTTTACCTGCCATGGTGAGATTCCCACACCTATTTTTATGCCGGTTGGCACTGCAGGTACTGTTAAGGGCATTCTTCAGAAGGATCTGACGGATGATATCGATGCAAAGATTATCCTTGGCAATACCTACCATCTGTATCTGCGTCCCGGCACGGATATTCTGAAATCGGCCGGGGGACTTCACAGGTTCATGAACTGGCAGAGACCTCTTCTGACCGACAGCGGAGGCTATCAGGTCTTTTCACTTTCCGGCAACAGGAAACTGACAGAGGAGGGCGCTCTCTTCAAATCGCATATTGATGGCTCGTCTCATGTTTTCACCCCCGAAAATACAGTTGATATTCAGAGAATAATCGGAGCAGACATAATGATGGTCCTCGACGAGTGTGCTCCCTTTCCCTGCGACAGGAGATACGCTGAGAAATCGGTAGCCCTTACCCACAGGTGGCTTGAAAGAGCAGTAAAAAGGTACAGGGAGACTGAACCTCTGTGGGGGCATGAACAGTTGCTTTTTCCTATTGTGCAGGGAAGCACATATGACGATCTCAGAAAGATATCTGCAGAGAAAGCAGCCTCAGTTGATATGGCAGGTAACGCAATCGGCGGCCTTTCTGTAGGCGAACCTGCGGAGGAGATGTACAGGGTTCTGGATGTTGTAAATGAAATACTGCCTGAAGATAAACCCCGTTATCTGATGGGTGTGGGCACTCCGGCGAACATTCTTGAGGCTATTGACAGGGGAACAGATATGTTCGACTGCGTAATGCCAACAAGAAACGGAAGGAACGGGATGCTGTTCACCAGCGAAGGAATAATCAACATAAAGAACAGGAGATGGACCGATGATTTCAGCCCCATCGACCCTGCAGGACCTTCATCGGTCAGCCTGATGTTCTCAAAGGCATATCTGAGGCATCTTATAATATCGGGTGAAATACTCGGATCACAGATTGCAAGCATACACAATCTTGCCTTTTATCTTAGACTTGTTGAAGAAGCACGAAAAAAAATCGAAGAGGGTAATTTCAGCAGATGGAAAGAACAGATGACCAGAAAAGTTTCGACCAGGCTTTAGGTTCTCTTCGTACGAGGATCATCGACTGGTATATCATCAGAAAGTTCCTTGGGACCTTCTTCTTTTCCCTTGTGCTTATACTTACTATTGCCGTGGTGTTCGACTTTGCCGAGAAGATAGATAACTTCATGGAGAAAGATGCGCCGGCAAAGGCTATAATCTTTGATTATTACCTTAATTTCATTCCATACTTTGCGACACTCTTCTCGCCTCTTTTTGTGTTTATTTCGGTGATCTTCTTTACCTCAAAGATGGCCGCAAACACTGAGATAATTGCTATTCTCAACAGCGGGATGAGTTTCAGAAGGATGCTGTGGCCTTATTTTCTCTCCGCATTCGTGATCGCTCTCTTCACATTTCTGCTTACCAACTTTGTTATTCCAAGGGCAAACCTCAACAGGATGGATTTCGAGGATAAATATTATAAGCCATCCAACAGGAGAACTCCTGTGCTCAATATTCACAGGCAGGTCAGCAGGAACGTTCTTATTTACATGGAATCTTTTAATCCCATAAGCCAGTCGGGCAGGAATTTTACAATTGAAAAATTCAATGAGGATGGCAAGCTTGAATCGAAGCTCAGCGGTAACATGGTAAGGTACGATACAGCCTCCAGCAAATGGGTTGTTGTGAATTATTACCAGAGGGATATTTTTGAAGGGAAAGACAGGATAACAAGCGGAGACCGCATCGATACGGCCCTTGTGATCAGTCCTGATGATTTTTCAAGAGGACCAGGTTTTGTTGGTACCATGACCTTCGACGAGCTCAACGACTACATCGAACAGCTCAAGCTTCAGGGTTCAGATGAACTGAACCTGTTCCTTATCGAGAAACACAGGAGGATAGCAAATCCTTTTGCAGTTTTTATCCTCACGCTCATTGGAGTTACGCTATCTGCGAGAAAAGTAAGGGGTGGTATCGGTATGAATATCGGGATCGGACTTGCCCTTAGTTTTTCTTACATACTCTTTATGCAGTTTGCCTCCCAGTTCTCGCTCAAGGGAACGCTAGGACCAATGATAGCAATGTGGATACCCAACATTATGTATGCCCTGGTTGCACTTGTTTTGTATAAACTTGCACCAAAATAGATGTTCTCAAGAACGAAAAATCATATATTGCGGTTTTAATTAATTAAAATCCCTAAAATTTAACAATAAGAATCATGGCAGTTGACAAGAAAATAAAAGAGCTGCAGGAAAAGAGGAAAAAAGTACTGCTCGGAGGGGGAGAACAGGCCATAGAAAAGCAGAAAGCTATGGGTAAGCGCACAGCGCGTGAAAGGATCATGGCTCTTCTCGACCAGAATTCATTTATCGAGTATGATATGTTCGTGGAGCATGATGCACGGGATTTTGATATGGACAAGAAATCCTTGCCGAGCGATGGGGTGATTATCGGTTCAGGATCGATCAACGGTTCACCGGTAGCTGTTTTTGCACAGGATTTCACAGTGGCGGGAGGTTCATTGGGCCATATGCACTCGAGGAAAATTGTTAAGATAATGGATCATGCCCTTAAAATGAGGATACCTCTTATTGGGATTAATGATTCAGGAGGGGCGAGGATACAGGAAGGGGTCAATTCCCTGGCCGGTTATGGGGAGATATTTTTCAGGAATACAATATCGAGCGGGATAATACCACAGATCTCAGTTATCCTTGGCCCATGTGCCGGGGGCGCTGTCTATTCACCTGCCCTTATGGATTTCGTCTTTGTTGTGGATAATATCTCCAAAATGTTCATTACCGGACCAGAAGTAATAAAAACTGTTCTTGGCGAGGAGATCTCAATGGAGGAACTGGGAGGAGCAAGAGTGCACAGTGAAATAACCGGCAATGCCCATTTCTTTGCCGAGAGCGAGGATGAATGCTTCGAACAGATTAAAAAGCTCGTTTCGCTGATCCCGGCAAACAACACGAACAACACGGTTATTGCTGAGGCCTCGGAACCTGATGTAAGATTTAATCCTGAGAAGATAGTACCTGACGATCCTACGCTGCCGTATGATGTTAAGGATGTAATAAGGTCGATTGTCGATAGTTCAGATTTTTTTGAGATAATGGAGCTTTATGCAAAGAATATTGTAATAGGTTTCGGCAGGATGGGAGGGAT
The DNA here is from genome assembly GCA_040772125.1 of Bacteroidales bacterium. Classification (GTDB taxonomy): domain Bacteria; phylum Bacteroidota; class Bacteroidia; order Bacteroidales; family VadinHA17; genus LD21. The sequence goes on along the minus strand of JAXGYS010000003.1, from coordinate 2,631,524 downwards.
GACAACCGGTTTCGTTGCCAACCAGCCTCTTGAAATGGCTGGGGTCCTTGATGTTGACTCGTCCGACAAGGCTGCAAGGTTTATAAGGTACTGCGACGCTTTCAATATTCCCATTGTTACACTCGTTGACCTTCCGGGATACCTGCCCGGAGTGGACCAGGAACATGCAGGTGTGATCAGGCACGGGGCAAAAATTCTGTATGCTTACAGCGAAGCTACAGTCCCAAAGCTTACGGTAATTTTGCGGAAAGCCTATGGAGGAGGATATATTGCAATGAGTTCAAGACACCTCAGAGCCGATTTCGTTTTTGCATGGCCAACCGCTGAGATTGCTGTTATGGGACCAGAAGGTGCTGCCAATATTATTTTCAGGAAAGAAATTGTCTCTTCGGATGATCCGGAGGCAATGAGGAAACAGAAGGTTGAGGAGTACAAGGCAAAATTTGCAAATCCTTATGTTGCTGCTTCGAAAGGTTATGTCGATGCCGTTATTGAACCGAAGGAGACCAGGCGCTTCCTCCTCCATGCAATGGAAGTATCAAGGAACAAGGTGGTAAAGTTGCTCGATAAGAAACACGGAATACCACCATTCTGATTTTTAACGTAAAAACCCTTGAAAAGATGCAGGAATCTGACGATCTGGGTAGTCTAAATATAAATAACAGCCTCTACACCACGAGGCTGAGCAGCAAGTTCAGGAACAGGAAGCCGTACAAACCTACCGATCCAGGCATTATTCCCAGTTTTATCCCGGGGACTGTGCTTGAGATTCTTGTTAAGAAAGGGCAGAAGGTAAATGAAGGAGATGATCTTATAATACTTGATGCCATGAAAATGAAAAACAGGCTCAAGTGTCACAGAAGCGGCAGAATCAAAAAGATCTGTGTAAAAGCTGGAGACAGGGTGTCGAAAGGAACCAGTCTGATCGAGATAGAATAAATTCAGAAAAGTCCTCTGAATATCACATATTTCTTTATTGAATCAGGCAATACAGGCAGCTTGTCGAAAATTCCATAAACGGTAGATCCGCTTCCCGACATTGAACTGTAGAGGGCTCCGCAGTTGTACAATGTTTCCTTGATCTCCCTTATCTGAGGATAAAGAGGGAAAATGGTTTTTTCAAAGTCGTTTACGACGTAATCCTTCCATTCCGCAACGGGCTTCCGGAGCAGTACCTCGAGACTATCGGCAGGGACGGAGGTAATGCATCCGGCGTAGGCATCCCTGGTTTTTACATCGATCCCCGGATTTAAAAGCACTCCATAGTAGCCTTTAAGGAATTCTGCCGACGGCTTCAGTATCTCCCCCCTGCCGGATGCGAAAGCAGGCAGGCCTTCGATAAAGAAAGCAGAGTCACTTCCCAGTCCTGCAGCTATCGATTTGAGATCGTCGCAGCTGAGCCCAAGTCCAAACAGCCTGTCAAGAGTCTTAAGCATATATGCACCGTCCGATGAACCACCTCCCAGTCCGGCACCGACAGGAATGTTCTTGTGCAGATGGATCTTCAGCTTGGGTATTCCGAATTCATCACGGATCCTCTCTGCCGCTTTCAGCACAATGTTCTGGTCTGTTTCTCCCGCAACCTGATTTCCGGTTAACGTAAGAACATCCTTGCCCGGATCATCATATGCCGGAACAACCTCAAGGGCATCGAAGAGGTTTACGGGATAAAAGAGCGTCTCAATATCATGAAACCCGTCATCGCGTCTTGAGATAATATTGAGCCCAAGGTTGATCTTGGCTTTTGGGAAAACCAGCATGGCGATCTGTGTTTAATGCAAAAATACCATTAGGGATCGATTTTAAGGCAATTAAACCATTATTTTGGATTTTCAACAAGTTTTAAACATTAAAATGTTTGTAATAAAAAAACGACTTCCTGAATAATGCCTGACCTTATATTTACCTTTGGTCAGCCGGCAAAAGATCTGGCACTTTTCACAGGAGATCAGTAAATCAGTGAATTATATTGATGGCGAAGCAACGACAGAATATCCGTCAGGTGGTTACCCCTCTGCCTGACTTTGGTAAGGTACCTCCTCAGGCAATAGATATGGAAGAGGCTGTGCTTGGAGCTATAATGCTTGAAAAAGAGGCAGTTATAACAATATTGGATATACTCAAGCCTGAGAGTTTCTACAAGGAGGCTCACCAGAAGATCTTTAAAGCTGTATCGGACCTGTCTGCCCGGGAATATCCGGTCGATCTTTATACCGTTACCGAGGAACTAAGGTCGCACGGTGAGCTCGACAGCGTGGGAGGACCAGTTTATCTTACCCAGCTTACTTCCAAGGTAGTGTCGGCTGCAAACGTGGATTACCATGCAAGGATAGTAGCTCAGAAGTACATTCAGAGGGAGCTGATAAGGGTTTCGACCGAGATTCAGAACAGGTCGTTTGACGATTCTATCGATGTTACAGAACTTCTTGACTTTTCAGAGAATGAGCTTTTCCAGATAGCTGAAGGGAATATTAAAAGGGAAGTATCACCTATCAACGTGGTAATAAAGGAGGCCATAAGAGAAATTGAAGAAGCAGGAAAAAGAGAGGACGCACTTGTGGGTATCCCTTCGGGTTTTACAAAACTCGACAGGCTTACTTCCGGATGGCAGAAGGCAGAACTTGTCATTATTGCTGCCCGACCCTCGATGGGAAAGACTGCCTTTGCCCTGTCGATGGCACGGAACATGGCAATTGACCATGGAAAGAGAGTGGCTATCTTCTCCTGTGAGATGTCGTCGATTCAGCTGGTAAACAGGCTTATTATTGCCGAAACAGATATTCCGGGTGAGAAGATAAAGAACGGCAGGCTCTCGGAAGAGGAGTGGAAACAACTGGATTCAAGGATAAAGAAACTTGTTCAGGCTTCTATTTTTATCGACGATACCCCTGCAATATCAATTTTTGAACTCAGGGCTAAATGCCGCCGGCTTGTTGCTCAGCACAAGCTTGACATAGTCATTGTTGACTACCTTCAGCTTATGTCGGGTCCTGAAAACGCCGGAAGCCGTGAGCAGGAAGTTAGTACTATCTCACGCTCGCTGAAAAGCATTGCAAAGGAACTCAACGTACCAATACTGGCTCTTTCCCAGCTCAACCGCTCGGTCGAGATGCGAGGGGGAACCAAGAGGCCTCTTCTTTCAGACCTCCGCGAATCAGGTGCCATAGAACAGGATGCTGATATGGTTGTCTTCATACACCGGCAGGAAAAGTTTGGAATACCGACATTTGAAGACGGCAGTTCAACCAAGGGTATAGCCGAAATAATCCTTGCCAAGAACCGTAACGGACCTGTTGATGATGTCCGCCTGAAATTCAGGGAGGAAAAAGCCCAGTTCCTCGATATTGATGAGTTCGAATTCGGAGACGGCCCTGGCATTTCAGAAGGCTCACAGAGCATTACGCTCGGTTCAAAAATGAATCACGATAAATTCCACAGGGCAGGAAACGGCTTCGACGACGAATCGGACCTTCTTAACGAACCTCCCTTTGCATAATTACCAGCAATGGATTGGACCGGGATGAACATGATTCTTACCGGCTGTCCTTTCATAAGGTGATCCTGAATCAATTGAATCTCAGTGCCAGCCTTATGCCGAAACTCCGGTACTTAAGGTCATCAAAGCCTGCGAAGATACCTGCTTCACCAAGAAGGAAGATCTCGCTAAGGCTGTAGCCAATCTCTGTGTATGTAGTATTGTATCTCGAACCAAGGAATGAGAAAATAATATTCTCACGGATCAGGGTGTTGCTTAGTACAGGTAAGAGTTTCAAAAGCAGGTAAGGTGTTGTGTATCTGAAATGGGCTTCCCCAAAGAGTTCAGGTGTGCTTAAGGAATAATAGCCGGGAAGCTTGAAATCATCACTGTATTCATTGAAAACCAGTTCCAGGGGCTGTGTGTTGAAATGGAAATAATCGAGGAATGTCAGGTTCCTGTTGTCGGTAAAGACACCAGCCCTCACTGTCCAGCGGAACTCACTGAAAGCACCTGTCTCACGTTCCTGTGTAACCTGAAAACGGAACATATCATAATGGTTGTAACCATCCCCGGGCAAGGTTCTTTCATTCATTCCATGCTTCCAGGTTAAAGTGAAAACAGGCTTGTCAGATCCCATCGGGATCCTTTTCTGGTTGTAGACTCTGTATTTCTGGAAGGGTGTAAATGTAATATTTGTTACAAATTCAAAATGCTTCTGAAGCTCCGGAATAATTACATCATAATGCTCGATGACATAGCGGTTATCAGGTACATTAGGTGAATATTCCTCATCTTTCCTGAATATTGAGAATGATGAACTGTTCTGAAGCCTCTTTCTGTTCTCGTATCCTGCTGAAAATTCAAGCTTTATCCCGCTTTTTCTCTCCGTTTCAAAACCTAGTGTTAAGTAATTGCTTTCATACAGCTTCATATAGTTCTTCTTAAGAAGAAGGGACGTCATACTGTTAAGGAAGGGATTTATTCCGGTAGTGCTTGTCATATCCCTGCTTGTTACTCCGCTCCTGACGAAAAAACGGTTCCGGTTCATCGACCCGTAAGCCAGATCGCTGTTAATCCTCCACATAAGCTCTTCACGGCTGAAGGCATAGCGCACTTCCGGATAGACCGAGAAGGTACTTCCCCGGTTAAGTGTCTTCTTAAGCCTGAAGTCTAATCCGTACACGAAGCCGTCGACTGTATTGAAACTTAAATTTCCGGCATTTATAAGTCCATTATAGGTAAAGCTTAACCCTGTCGTGTCTGACCATGTTCGCCCATCAATTATTGTACTTGTGAACTTCCTGAATGTTCCCTTGCCTCTCTTCCCTGATGTTGCAGCGGTATCCGAAGGCTGGACAGTTTTTTCCGCAAGCTCTGATCTTATGCTGTCGCGGATGTGAAGACTTCTTCTTTCGATATCCGAAAGTGGTATGGGTCGTATCTCCTCCCAGTAGGCGCTGTCTCTTTTGCCTGCACCTTTATCAACGACCCGAACGGTATTGTCTTTTATCTCAAGATTATTTGCAGCAGAGTCGGGCCTGCTGTTTTCCGTTTCCTTCCTTGTGAGCCTCGACAGCCTTACCATATCCCTGTTGGTAAGTTCCCCCTTCTGAAGTATCTGTTCAATTTTACGGCTTGTTTCCGATCTTGCAGTATCAAGAGCTCCTGAAGCCGGAAGGCCTGCAACAATGTCTGCCGGTTTCTGAAGCTTGTCGTTTGGCAGAACAGCTGAATATTTTACCGAGCTTGCATATCCGGCATCAGCTCTGAATCCCATTATGCTGAGTTTAATGTCGAACTGATGGCTTACAGGCATCCAGATCTCTTTTTCGACCGGTGTGTAAAGCTCCCTTACCCTTATCGTTCCGGCAAGATTTTCATTGGTGAGGTCTACACTGTGAAGGCACCATAAATCCTCAATAATATAGATGGTTCCCGTAAAGAGCTGCTGGCTTTTTCTTTTTGGCAGCACCGCGATCCTGTTAATGGTGTAATCGCCCTGGAGAAACACACCCTGATACCTGAAATTATAGTGTGAGAAAGCCTGGGGCGAAAGGGGAGAAATTGCCATATCAACCAGAACGGGCTGATAAAAACTTGCCTGAACATACTGCATCGGAGAAAACTCATTGCCCTGCTCGGGAAATGAATTATTGTAGGAGATTACTCTCTGTACATATTGGTCGGGAGCCGTAAATTCTATCTCATTAAATGACTCCATCATAAAGGAGTCACCTTCCTTTATCTGCTGTGATCCGCCTGGCGACCTGCCGCCGGCTGAGACCGACATGCTCTCTTCCGACGACGACATCCGCATTGACTTTTCAATTATTTTTGGGATCCTGTTGATCACAAGGTTGCCCTTTAGATAGACCTCTGCCTTGTAATAATTGATATAGTTCAGGTAGTAAGGAGCCATGCCTATGGCCCTTCTCATAATGTAATATGCTGGATCCTCACCCGATGGTGATATGCTGACTTCGGGGATATCATAGACCTGTTCTGTCAGGATTATGGTTCGTGTCAGGTCTTCTTTTTCAATGACTATTGTTTCAAGCAGCGGCTCATATCCCAGGCTCTGGTAACTTACAGAATATCGTCCCGGAATAAGTTTTATCTCGTAGTAGCCTTTCGTATTTGAAGTTGTTCCCTGGCGCAGTTCCTGGATATAAACCGTCGCAAACGGCACAGGGCTTCCGGATTTATCGGTGATGGTTCCGTTGAGTTTTTGAGCAGGGATCGGATTAAAAGACGCAGTAGCCAGCAATAAAATCAGGAATGAAAACAATTTCGGGAAAACTTCCTTCATATTATTCTTCAGTATTTTTGTCTGATAACTCGTCATTCTTACCTGAAACAACAATAACTACCTCGCCTTTTGGCTGATGAAGCCTGTAATGGTCAGCAACAGAAACCAGCGTACCCCTGACATTCTCTTCATGGATCTTCGTCAGTTCCCTCGAAACGGAAGTGTCACGTTCTGGTCCGAAGAATGAGGCGAGGTCATCAAGGGTTCTTACAAGGCGGTAAGGTGATTCATAGAAGACCATGGTCCTTTTTTCTTCCGACAATTCAGTCAGTCTCTTTCTTCTTCCTTTTTTCGGGGGGAGGAAGCCTTCAAAAACGAACCTGTCGCAAGGAAGTCCTGAGTTGACAAGAGCCGGGACGAAGGCTGTGGCTCCGGGCAGGGTCTCCACCTCTATACCCCTTCTTATGCATGTCCGTACAAGAAGGAATCCGGGATCAGATATGGCAGGCGTTCCTGCATCCGAAATGAGAGCAATAGAGGTCCCGGCTTCTATCTTTGAACAGATCGCTCCGACACTCCTGTGCTCGTTGAACTTATGGTGCGATTGAAGAGGTGTGTTTATCTTGTAGTGATTAAGCAGCTTCCTCGACTCCCTGGTGTCTTCGGAAAGAATAAGGTCGACCATCCCGAGTACCTCGGCAGCCCTGAAGGTCATGTCCCTCAGGTTGCCGATAGGAGTAGGAACAACATAAAGTTTACTCATTTGCGGGAAGCTTTCGTTTTATCAGGTCCAGAAGCTGCTTTACCGCTTCATTTTCAGTGTCATGGCCTGAGAAGCTTACAATTACAGACCTGGCATCCTCGAGGCTTGAAACTGATTCAAGTCTGGTTATTGCCTGGTTGTATGACTCATGATTCCCGTCAAAGATCTCCCTTATAAAAAGAAACTTATCGTTTATTCCTATTGCCTGATTCAGACTTGAGAGAGGTTTACTCTTCAGGACTTCAAGCAGATCACCGTCATGCTTGAGGCTGCCTAATTTTTCATTGAAGCTTTCCGGCCTGTCGGTGAAGCGGTCGGCAATAGTAACGGCCTCATTTGCTTTTTTTTGCTCCGTCTCAGGTGGCGGCGGAACAGGGACAGGGGGCGCGGGATTAGAAACGTTTTCTTCAACAAACTGAGGCTGTACCGTGACTGCCGGTTCAGTTTTCCGGAAGGAGTGAGGCTCCTCCGTGTGAACTTCAGGTTTTTCATGTTTCACCGGCTCAGGACTTTTGTCATCAACAGTCTGAAAGGGAGTCCTTTCACTCTTTTCTTCTTTCCGGTAATCTGCATCTGCCCTCAGTGTTTTGAACAAAGCTATTACATCTGAAGCACTTTTGCATTTCGATTTTGCCAGTTCAATCTGAAAGACCGGCACTTCACTGTATTTCTTAAGATCATCAATGATTTCCTGTGCCTCAGTGAGATCTTTTATGATTATATCAATAGCAGCATTTAAATCCATCCATTTGATGTATTAATGAAACCATTTCCTTACTTTGCAAAAGTAAATATTATTCATAAGTCATAACGGTATTAAGTTACATTTAACTTATCCACTGGTTCAATAAGGGTTTATGGAATTTCTTGAGAATACAGGCAAGGCAGCCGGCCGGCGTGGCTGGATAGAGGTTATAACGGGTTCAATGTTCTCAGGAAAGACAGAGGAGCTTATAAGGAGGCTTCGCCGTGCGACATTTGCAGGACTTAATGTGCAGATTTTCAAGCCGTCCGTTGATAACCGGTATTCTGAAAAAAGGGTGGTTTCGCATGATGAGAAATCTATAATCTCCACCCCTGTCGATCATCCCTCATCCATACTTTTGCTTTCAGGCGACGCTGAAGTTATTGGTATTGACGAAGCACAGTTCTTCGATGAATCTCTTGCAGAGGTTTGCAACCTTTTGGCCGACAGGGGAGTAAGAGTTATTGTTGCAGGACTCGACATGGATTTCCTGGGAAATCCGTTTGGACCGATGCCCGCTTTACTGTCTGTTGCCGAGTACATAACAAAGGTACATGCTATATGCACACGCTGCGGAAGCCTTGCAAATTACTCATTCCGGAAGTCAGAGGATCACAGGGTTGTCCTTCTGGGGGAAAAAGACAAGTATGAACCTCTTTGCAGGGAGTGTTTTAATAAGTCTATGAAAAAGGAATAGCATGGATTTCAGATCAGGCGATATTGAACGGATCACCGGAGGAACCCTGAGCGGCCCGGCTGATCTTGTTGTCAGCGCCCTGCTTACTGACAGCAGGCAGGCAAGTTATTCTGAAAATGCTGCTTTCGTTGCAATAAAGGGGATCAATCACGACGGGCATAATTTCGTCGATTCCATGTTCAGGAAAGGAGTCAGGGTCTTCATTGTTGAATCGCTGCCTGCGAAAATGGACCTGTACTTTGATGCTGCCTTTATTCTTGTCCGGTCTTCTGTTAATGCCCTTCAGCTTGTTGCAGCAGAAAAGCGCCTTTCGTTCCGGTCAACGGTAGTGGCTGTTACAGGAAGTGCAGGTAAAACTATTGTTAAGGAATGGCTTTCTGATATTCTGAGCCTTACCGGCCCTGTCGTTAGAAGCCCCAGAAGCTATAATTCACAGATAGGAGTTCCTCTTTCTGTCTGGAAACTCGATGACAAGTACAGCTATGGAGTCTTTGAGGCTGGGATTTCGCTTCCGGGAGAAATGGACAGTCTGCGAAAAGTCATAGATCCTGATATAGGTATAATAACCAATATCGGCGATGCTCACAGGGAAAACTTTACAAGTGATGAGGAGAAGGCATCGGAAAAGCTCCGGCTTTTTTCAGATGCGTCAACAATTATTTATTGCAGCGATCATTCTCTTCCCGGAAGGATTATCAGGGAAGACCCTGCTCTTGCAGGTAAAAGGCTTGTCGACTGGTCGTTAACCAACATGGAGGCGGTCGTTTATGCCTCGAGAAAGAGTTCTGGGTCAAATACCACCTTTCTTGAAATTACTTATGAAGGCAATACCGGAAGTTATACAATCCCTTTTACTGACAGGGCGTCCATTGAGAATTGCATCACAGTGGCTTCCGCCTGCCTTGTTATGGGTGTTGATCGCTCCGTAATTGCAGATGGTCTCGCGCGACTGTCATCCGTAGCTATGAGGATGGAGATCAAGAATGGAATTAACAACTGCCAGCTTATCGAGGATTACTACAACTCTGATCCTGGTTCGCTCGAGATGGCAATCGATTATCTCAGGTCACAGCTTAACCGCAAAACAACCCTTATTTTATCTGATTTTGCACAGAGCGGACGTGATGAAAAAGAGTTGTACGGCGAAGTGGCGGCTCTTGTCCGCAGAACAGGCATCGATCAGTTTGTGGGAATTGGCGGAGCACTTGTGAGAAACTCTTCTTTCTTTGATGAAGAAGCAGAATTCTATTATAATACCGACGATTTCATAAGAAATTTCGATAGCAGGGATTTTCATAATGAGGTAATCCTGTTAAAGGGAGCCAGGGCTTTTGAACTTGAGAAAATCGCACGGCTTCTGGAACAGCAGGTTCATATTACGGTTCTCGAGATTAATCTTGATGCCATATCACACAATCTTAATGAGTTCAGGAAACATCTCGATCCGGGCACGAGGATTATGGTTATGGTCAAAGCCTTTGCCTATGGGGCCGGACCATCTGAGATTGCCAGCTTGCTTGAGTATCACCGCATCAGTTATCTTGGTGTTGCAAACACGGACGAGGGGGTCGAACTCAGAAAAGCGGGCGTAACCATGCCTGTTATGGTTATGAATCCCGACCTTTCAAGTCCCGGTATCATGATCCAGAATAACCTCGAACCTGAGATATACAGCTTTTCATCACTTTCCCGCTTCACAGAAGCTGCCATGCGCTATGGTCTTGATAATTATCCTGTTCACCTGAAAATCGATTCCGGAATGCACAGGCTTGGATTCATGCCTGACGACATTGACGAATTGGCCAGACGCCTTAAGGATCTTTCGTGTATAAGAGTGATCTCGGTTTTTTCGCATTTGTCAGCCAGTGAAAACCCTGACCTCGACAGTTTCACCCATCAGCAGGCCAGAGTTTTTAACGGTGCAGCTGAAAAGATAAGGCAGGCAACGGGATACACATCCCTCCGGCATATTCTCAACACTGCAGGGATACTTCGTTTCCCGGAATACCAGTTCGAGATGGTGCGCCCTGGAATAGGAATCTATGGGTCCGGTGAACCAGGGGGGAACTCACTCAGGCATGTAAGCACGTTCAAAACAAGGATATCGCAGATTAAACGGATCCCGGCAGGAGATCCTGTGGGATATGGTTGCACGGATGTCTCGGAAAAGGAACGTGTCATCGCCATTCTGCCGGTCGGCTATGCTGACGGACTCAGCAGAAAACTTGGAAACGGGAAAGGAAGTCTTTTCATTAAAGGGAAAAGAGCTCCGCTCGTTGGCAATATATGCATGGATACCTGCATGGCTGACGTTACTTCCATAATTGCAGTTGAAGGCGATGAAGCTGAAATCTTCGGCAGCAACATTACAATAAATGAGTTTGCCTCTCTTTGCGATACAATACCCTATGAGGTTCTGACGTCGATCCCTGCCAGGGTGAAAAGGATATTTTACAGGGAGTAGCTCTACTGGCCCGATTCACTGATCTCCTCAAGCTGTTTCAAATCGAGGATGACAATCTTCCTTCCGTGGATTTCAACAAGGTTCTCATCAGCAAATCCGGATAATGTCCTAATGGCATTTGAAGTGGTCATGTTCGAGAGGTGGGCAAGGTCTTCTCTCGAGAGGAGTGCATTCAGCGTTCTCCCGTCCGTATCAAAACCATAGGTGTCTCTGAGGATGAGGAGGGATTCGGCAAGACGACCCCTGACATGCTTTTGGGTAAGGGATATAAGCCTTTTATTGGAAAAAATAAGATCTTCCGATATTGTCTTTATAAATTTAATCGCTAACTCAGCATTATGCCTGAGTATTCTTGACATATTGTGTTTTTCAAATACGACTGTTGAAGTCTCTTCCAGTGCTACCACGCTGTAAGGATAGGGACTGTCGGAAAAAAGAGTCCTGAAACTGACAAATTCTGCGGGTCTCAGTATCTTAATAATCTGCTCCCTGTTTCCTGCACCGATACTGAAAAGCTTGGCGCTGCCTGAAGCAAAACAGATTATTCCCTTTGGCCTGGATCCTTCATTAAGTATTGATTCCCCCTTTCTAAAATTCATGACAAGATGATGCTGATCGAGCATCTCCTTTTCTGACGGGCTTAACACCTTGAAAATTGAAGATGCTCCTTCGATGCATATTTCAATATATGGATCTCTGTACTGCATTTCAACGAAGTTCGTTTACAAAATTCCAAAGATAACAAAAGAATGTGGTAAAAAATAAATTAACATTTTTTAACACATTCAATTACAGATACTTGAAGGTTAGGTACTGGTCTTCAGTATTTAGCCGCGAGTGGCATTTTTCTTCCATCGCCAAAGGATTTGGAGGAAACTCTCAGAACAGGAGGAGCCTGATATCTTTTATATTCGTTGTTGTTGATCATTCTCAGGATCCTGGCAATTAGTTCCTTGTCAGCCTTTCCCGGATCTATCTCGTCGGCGGGCAGATGAAGTTCAATGTATTGGTAAAGGATAGGATCAAGTATGTTGTAATCGGGAAGCGAATCGGAATCAAGCTGTCCGGGTCTGAGTTCAGCAGAAGGAAGCTTTTTTATGATGTTTTCCGGAATTATGCTTCTGTCGCGGTTGATAAAGGCTGCAAGACGGTAGACATCTGTCTTGTATATATCCCCGATAACTGATAATCCTCCTGCCATGTCGCCATAAAGGGTGCCGTAGCCCACTGCAGCTTCACTTTTATTGGACGTATTTAGAAGCATATAGCCGAATTTATTCGAGATAGCCATCAGGATGACTGCCCTTATCCGGGCCTGGATATTCTCTTCCGTCACATCTGGTCTGGTACCGTTGAACAAAGGTGCAAGGATCTCCCCGAAGGCGGTGAAAGGCTTGTCAATACCAATGATCTCGTAGTTGGTTCCGAGCTGCCTTGCGAGAGCCACTGAATCTGAAACTGAATGTTCGGAGGAGTACCTTGAAGGCATCAGGACAGAAAGGACGTTTTCAGGGCCCAGGGCTTCACAGGCAAGACAAAGGCATACCGCTGAATCTATTCCACCTGACAGCCCTATAATACTCTTTTTAAATCCTGTCTTTCTGAAGTAATCCCTTATTCCGGTTACAAGTGCCTTATTTATCAGTTCAAGCTGACCAGGCATTTTTTCCTGAGAATCTTCAGTGCATTCAAGTATTTGATCAAGGTCGAAGGTTTCAACCATCTCTTCAAAGTAACCAAGCTGCCGGCAGATCCTGCCCTCACGATTTATTACAAGCGATGCCCCGTCGAAAATAAGCTCAGTGTTGGCCCCGGTCTGATTTGATGTGATTACAGGGATATTGTATCTGGCTGCTTTTGATGTAAAAACCTTTTTTCTTGTTTCGGTCTTTGTGTAGGAGAAAGGAGAGGCTGAAATGTTGATAATAAGGTCCGGATTTTCTTTTGACAGCTCTTCCATTGGCGAGATTGTATAAAGCCTCGTTTTCTCAAATTTATTTTCAAAGGGCTGTTCATCCCACAGATCCTCGCAAATGGTAAGAGCTATTCTGAGTCCTTTGAAATGGAATATCCCGAACTGTTTCTCCGGCTCAAAATACCTGTATTCATCGAAGATATCGTAGGTTGGGAGAAGAGCCTTGTTTGCCTGGAAGATTATCCTGCCTCCGGAAAGGACTAAAGCTGAATTGTAAAGTTTCTTTCCCTCGCTTCCCTTATTGAATGTCGGGCAGCCGACAATTGCAGTAAGATCTCTGCATTCCGCAGCAATCTCCCCTGCGGTAATATTACATTTCTCAATGAAGTCTATCCTGTGGAGAAGATCGAGAGGAGGGTACCCCGGTATGCACAATTCTGAGAAGACAATAAGGTCAGCCCTGTCATTTCTGGCTTTGCTGATAGCGTTAATTATCAGCTCCTTGTTCCCTGCAAAATCTCCTATCTTGTAGTTGAGCTGCGCGATGCTGATTCTCATGGTAATTCAGATCAGAATTTAATACCGAAGATGAATTTAATGAACCTCTGAACTGCCCGGTCAGCTATCTCTCCGTCATTGTCAACCGTTGAATCGAAGATGTTGTTTTCGTAGCCGATCCCGAGAACAAGCGCTCCGGACTGTCCTAATGCATATTCAAGTCCTGCATCGAAATGATATCCTGCATTCAGGCGATCGAGCTCGTCCATGGCTCCGTCTCCTTTAACGCTGATGGATGGGATATCTGCCACTCCCCTTACCACTATTTTAGGATCGATACCAAATCCTGCAAAATATGTGAATTCATCTGATCCGTCTGTTTTTATTTTTATCCCGAATGGCACTGAAAGGTATTGTATCCGGTAGACCACTGTAGATCCCTGGCTCAGGACAGCTGTGTTTCCGGGGAACCTGAAAAAGGAAGGATTATTGTATTTAAGTCTTGCACTGGAATTTGTCAGTGACAGTCCGCCTTCAAAATACCAGTTTTCGGTGAGATGTTTTTCGGCTCTTATGCTGAAAAGAAATCCGGCCCTCGCCCCGCTGTTCTCAACTTCATCAATGTTGCTCTTGAACCACGATATGACGGGAGCGGCATAGGCACCGAAGCTCCATTCCTGTGCAGCCAGATCTCCTGCAGTTAGCATCATCATACAAAAAGCAACTATCATGCTTCTCTTTCCGCTTGAATTATTTATTTTCCGCATAATTTCATGAATTATTTTCTGTTGTTTACATTAAGGCTGCTTTTGTTCCGTTATTCAAAATTAATAAATTATAACAGACAGTTGCGAACTGAAGCAATTGTTGGAATTAAATCAAAAGTTTCTATTTTAGCCGGTATACATTATCATGAAAGCGATGTTTAAAATTCTGATCCTGCTGACGACGCTCTTAACGCTCTCAGTATCCTGCAAAAGAGATCCTTACAAGATCAGCCTTAAAGGCATTTCAGCGGATGTGAGGATTACACGGCTGGAAAAGGAACTATTCAGCATTCAGCCTGACGAGATCATTGACAGATTACCAGGTCTTATAGAGAAGCATGATACGTTACTTCAGTTATTCAGCTATGCAGTAAATACAGGCAGCATTGATGATCCCTCTTATGGCGGGTATCTGACTGAATTCTGCACAGACAGGCAGAATAATGAGGTTTATGCAACCGTAATGGAAGTTTTTCCCGACACAGATCCTGTTCAGAAGGAACTTAATAATGCTTTCAGACACTATCGTTACTATTTCCCCGGATGGAGAATCCCTGAGATCTTTACGTGTATCACGGGATTCAATGCAAGCATTATTACCATGTCGGGTGTACCTGTTATTGGAATAAGTCTCGACAAGTACCTTGGGGCTGACTGCAGTTATTACCCCGGCCTCGGAATTTATAACTACATGGCGGCAAGGATGACACCATACAATGTAGTTCCGGATTGTCTCTACGGATGGGCTGCAAGTGTCTGGGATTACAATGAGATGTCTTACCCTGCTGATAACGTTCTTGCACAAATGATTCACGAAGGGAAACTGAGGTATTTCACTAGATGCATGCTTCCTGAACTGCCGGAGGAGCTTGTTTTTGGTTTTACTCCGGAACAGATGAAATTCTGCAGGAATAATGAAGATCTGATGTGGCAATACCTTATTGAGAACGACCTTATTTTTAAGACCGATCAGTTTACGATCCGGAAGCTCATCGGAGAAGCGCCTTTTACTTCATACTTCAGCAATGAGTCGCCAGGCAGGGCAGCAGTCTGGCTGGGTTTCAGGATTATCGAATCGTATATGTCAGGTAACAGGAAAGAGAACGATCTTGGATCTTTGATGGACAACGTAAACATCCAGGAAATACTTGAAAAGGCAAAATATGATCCCAAATAAAAAAAGGGGCCAAAGGAGCCCCTTTTTCTATAGGTTGTAATACTATTCTGCAGGATGAATTGCTTCAACAGGGCAGACATCTGCACATGCGCCGCAGTCTGTACAGATATCCGGATCGATTTTATAAATGTCACCCTCAGATATCGCTTCGACAGGACATTCATCAATGCATGTTCCGCAAGCAGTACAATCTTCACTAATTTTGTAAGCCATTTCTATTAATTTTTGGTTAAGTATTACATCAATTCCGCAAACATATTCTAATTTTTTCAATTGAAAAAGAATATTTGTTATTTCCTTGATCTTTAGTAGGTGGACTGAATTCAAACATTATGCCAAACAATGTTTTAAGGCATTGTTTTAAAAGTCGAGGCTGAATGAAAGGTAAAATATCCTTGGCAGGATGTAACTGTCCTCAATTCCCCAGGCCCAGTCGGCTCTTATGAAATATCCCATCAGCTGAGCTCTTAATCCTGCTCCGAAACCTGATACGATGGGAGCCTTGTTGGAATCGACCACTACCTGTACCGGACCATTTTCGTAGGTTTCGGTATCATAGGCATTTTCTCCCGACCAGGGGCTGACGCCGGTCCATGCTGTTCCGATATCATAGAATCCGACAATCTGCAGGCTGTTGAGAAAATTGGATTTCAGTGGATGCCCGGCAAAATATCTTATGAAGGGCCACCTGATCTCACTGTTTATAAGAGCAAAATTATTCCCGTTTCGTGCGTTCTGTGAGAATCCTCTCAGGTTGGTGGCAATTGCCTGGAACCCGTAATTCTGGTCCGGACTCACAGGTATCGTGTTGTCGAACATCGGGTATTTGTTGAAAAGGTATCCCATCCAGTTGTCGACACCTCCAAGGTAATAAACGAGTTTTGTGGGACCGAAAGATGAGCTGGCAGCAAAGCGGTTTGCCCAGATCAATTCCCTGTGTATTCTTATGTACTTCCTGAAATCTCCTCCGACGACAAACATGTCAGATTTGTTTTCTGTGATCTGCCTGTAATATTCGCCGAAGATCTTGAACCGTGTTCCGAAGTAAATGTTTACATTTCTCTTCCTCGTGTTATCGAATATAACTTCTCCTTTAAAGCCTCCCCAGTGCTGGGAAAAAGACTCTGATGTCAGGGAGGTAAGATCCTGTGCAAGTGTTACGTTTCTGTCATAGCGGTAAGAGAGTGTCCCTTTCAGAGCCAGTACGGGTGTAATTGGTTTTGCATATGAGATATAGAAGTTATGCGTATGAGTTTTAAAAAGGTCAAATCCGTCGGAACTGAAATATCCCTGCCTGTGAAAAATGAACTGTTTGTCGAATTTTCCTTTCAGGCTCTCAAAACTCAGGAGGTATTCATTACTGTCAAAATCGCCAGCGAACCTGAATCCGCCGGTGATACGGTAGTCCTCGAAAAGGTCGAGAATGCCTATTCTGGTTAGAAGGTTTATTCCGGGATTGTAGTATGAGCTTCCCCCGTTGAATACCTGATATGAATTGTTCAGGAAAGTAAAGTCTACCTGATTGGCAATATAGTTGTTATAGAATGATGTCTCATATATCCTTATAAGTGGCAAAGGGATTTTCGCAGTGTCAAGGTCAATATCCATATATTTCTTTCTCCACTGCTGCTCATAGAAATTCTGTTTTTCCTTTTCAAAAATATAATGGCTGATGTTTATCGGTTCATTTTCGTTGAAATAGTACTCGTAAAGAGGTTTTGTAAGGGTATCCCTCCTCTTTTTGTCTTCGGCGATTATCCATTTTCTGATCTGGTCGATGCTGTCCGCCTTATGAAGGAGCCTGTCCTGTTCCTTCCTGAAGTTGGTTTTGATGATCTCGCTTTCCGGTATTTTCTCTGAAAGTGCAGGGGATCCTTTTCTGAGCAGGTATCTACCCTCCCTGAAAATCACTTCTCCGTATTCATCCGAACCGTTCTGGACCGACTGGTGATCAATGTTTCTGTCGTAGTTGGTTACAGCATCAGATTTAAGAAAATACCTGTAATGTGTTGTTGTGTCAATATAGCTTATTGAGCTGTCGAACACTGCAGAATACCTGTTCAGTACACCATTGCTGTCTCCTATGTATGCTATGGTATTGCCATCGGGGGACGATGCCTGATATCTGCTGGAGTATTTTCCTTCTTCAAGACGCAGGAGTATATTGTTCCTTCTTTCGATGTCGTAGGTAAACAGATCAAATGTCGGGGCAAGCTTCTCGAATGGATCAGCATTGTTTAGAAGAGTATCATTCAGCCGGTTGGAAGAGAAAATTATCTCCTTTCCCGTGGCCCCGAAAAATGAAGGATGAAGGTCATCGGCAACATCCCTTGTTATCTGGTCATTGATACCTGATGCTACCGTATGGATGTAAATGTCGGTTATGCCATCCTTTACTGCAGACAGGACAATCCTTGTACCTTCAGGAGAGTAGGAGAAATCGAGAACCTTGTCAAAGTACAGAAAATTCCTCTCTTCTGTCTTTTCCTCCTCGGTTCTGTAGAAATAAATCACCATACCGGCTTTTTCCTCGTTGATGAATGTCAGAATCCTTCCTGAGGGGTGCCAGCCGATTACCGGGTAGGTATTGTCGGTTTTATGCTCGTATTTCGGTTCAGCCCTGAAGATAGCCCTTGTCTTTCCCGTTGCCTGGTCGTAAAGCCATATCCTTTTTCTTCCCCAGTCGTTTGTGACATAAGCTATGAATTTCCTGTCGGGACTTATCTTAACCTGTTGATATATCTGTTCTTTACGCGCCTTTCTGAGAGTGTTCTCATCCCCGGGCAGCTTACGGTCCGAGGCATATTCCTCGTTGTAGTACTCTTTCCATTCGCCTATTAGGTCCTTGAGCTTGACTCCCAGGACATAAAGAAAACCGTCATCTATATTCTTATAGACCTTTGTCAGATAAATAATATTGGGAACAAGCGCATCGCCGTACTTTCTTCCTATGAATCTCCAGAAGGAGTGGCCTGCATAAATGGCATCGTCAAACTCAAGGTGATTAAGATTTTTATATTTTCCTGATACTATTCCATCCTTGACCCTGTTCTCAGTTTCATAATCCCAGCCTGACGAAACATAGTTTACAAGACCTTTTATATACCATTCAGGCATGTAAATGGTGGAGGAACTGGAGATTCTGTCCCTGAAATCGGCATTGTAAAGCATTTCTTTGATTATCACCTCGGTAATCGAAGCGGCTATCTGTTTCTGGTATGAAACATGATCTCCTTCGTAATAAAGCATCACCTTGTTGTTGATTATCCTGCTGTAACCCCCGGTGTTGTAGCTTTCGTCGTCGAATGTGATCAGTCCTATATTTGATTGTCTGTACTCGTTATTCTTGTTATAGATAACGAATATCATACGTTTTTCAAGGTCATAATCGAAGTAATCCTCGATCTCATCAAGTTTTTTTTGTGCATAGTTAGCTGTGAACTGAGCAAGGTCCCTTCCAAATTCGTTGAAATAACAGTCAAATTCGTCGAACCTGTAGTACGACCAGTAATAATCATAATGCTGCACCCTGTTTTTGCCGAACGACATCTGATGCCCGTTGTAGAACTGAGCCTGTGCATTCAGCAACAGAAAGGCAGCAAAAAAAGTAAATGCGAGCCTGTATCTTTTTTTCATCATCAGCAATCTGACCTGGCAGAATGGTTTAAACAGCCTCAAATAGTGTTCCAAAATTTATCCAGCCAGGAAGCAAAACTAAAGATATTCTATAAATATTCCGGATAAAAAAGAAACTTTCTTATTTTTGCTTTGCGGACCTTTTTAACATAATGGTCTGAAATTTGTTAGACAGTAAGTGCATTATATCAAATAAACTTGTCAGTTGTCCGTTTAATATTATCATCATTATATGCCTCTATCAGAAGGCCCGTTATTATTTTTAACAAAACTAATGAAAAATGAAGAAGTACTTTTTGATCCTTTCACTGGCATTTTTTGCTGTTTCGGTTTTTGCACAGCCGGTGATGAAAATCTCGGCCAGTGAACACGATTTTGGAAAATTCAGGGAAGAAGCCGGCAAGCAGAAGTTCGATTTTGTTGTTATGAACACAGGCGATCAGCCGCTGGTGATCAAAAACATTGTTGCCTCATGTGGCTGCACTATGCCTGAGTGGACTAAGAGTCCGATCGGACCAAAGAGCACGGGAACGATTACCGCCATTTATGATCCTGCAAACAGGCCGGGTACTTTTAGCAAGACTCTTTCGGTATATACCAATTCCAAGCCGGAGGTTACCGTTATTGTCCTTAAGGGAGAGGTTATCCCCAGGGAGAAAACTGTTGAGGAGCTGTTTATGTTCCCGGTTGGTTCAGTACGCTTTGAGAGCAACCATCTTGCCTTCACCAATGTCAAAAAGACAGAGAGGAAGATAAGGACCATGCAGGTCATCAACACATCTAACCAGCCTGCAAAGATTGAATTTGAAAATGTTCCGCCGCATCTGACAATCAAAGCAAATCCAGTTACACTCAAACCTGGGCAGAAGGGGCTGATCGAAGGCACATACGACGCTACCAAAAACCAGTCGTGGGGTTATACAACAGATATGCTCAGAATAAAAGTAAATGATGTTCAGGAGAAGAATGTCTATTATGCCGTTAGCGCCAACCTTGTTGAGGATTTTTCAGGTCTTACAAAGGAAGAAATAGCAAATGCACCGGTATTTGGTATTGATTCCAAAACATTCAATCTGGGCAGGATACAGGGTTCGACAGCAAACAATGTGGAGTTTAAATTCACTAACAATGGCAAAAGCGATCTCGTAATAAGGTATATAAAAGCTTCGTGTGGCTGCACCGCTCTCCAGCAGGGAGTCCAGGGGCAGGCAATAAAGCCGGGCGAGTCAAGTTCCATAAAGGCTGTATTCAACTCGGGAGGCTACAAAGGCAAGGTAACAAAGGCTATATATGTCTATACCAACGACCCGAAGAACTCCGAAGTGGTATTGATGGTAAGTGCGGAAGTTGACCAGCCTACCGCCAATAATTAAAAGGATAATCTGAAAATCATTAAAAGACAGAAGGGTGTCAGCAAAATATCTGGCACCCTTTTGCTATTTTTGACTGACTAAAGCACTGTTATGGACAGCAGCAAAAAGGAAAAATCAAAATCACTGAAGGTTCTCAACGGTATTCAGCCTCCCCCAAGCATCAATCCGAAAGTTGTCATCAGGAAGGGGAGCAGGAAGAGAATGAACTATTCTGTTGATGAATACGTGTCGGGAATACTCTCGGGAAACAGAACCATACTAAGTCAGGCAATAACACTTGTTGAAAGCTCCCTCCCGGAACACTTCGAAACAGCCCAGGCAATAATAGAAAAATGTCTTCCTTCAAGTGCCAGGTCGGTAAGAATTGGAATAACGGGAGTACCCGGTGCCGGAAAGAGTACTTTCATAGAGACCTTCGGTCTTCATGCAGTGGACACGGGAAGAAAAATAGCAGTCCTTGCTGTCGATCCCAGCAGCCGCAACACGGGAGGCAGCATTCTGGGAGATAAAACAAGAATGGAAAAACTAAGTGTCCATCCTGATGCATTCATCAGGCCGTCACCATCGGCAGGTACTCTGGGAGGTGTTGCCAGGAAAACACGTGAAACTATTATTCTTTGCGAAGCTGCCGGTTTCGATACCATACTGGTGGAAACTGTCGGAGTCGGACAATCGGAGACTGCTGTCAGCTCAATGGTTGATTTTTTCCTTCTTCTGATGCTTGCGGGAGCCGGGGACGAGATACAGGGAATAAAACGCGGTATCATAGAAATGGCTGATGCAATTGCCATAACAAAAGCAGACGGTGATAACATAATAAATGCCGGGAACGCAAGAATGATGTTCCAGAACGCACTCAACCTGTTCCCTTCGCCGCGGTCGGGATGGAAACCCCTGGTCCTTAGCTGCTCGGCCAGGAACAATACCGGAATAGAGGAAATCTGGAAAGTAATATGGGATTATATCAATTTCACCCGTAAAAGCGGGTACTTTGAGGAGAAAAGGAGG
The DNA here is from genome assembly GCA_040772125.1 of Bacteroidales bacterium. Classification (GTDB taxonomy): domain Bacteria; phylum Bacteroidota; class Bacteroidia; order Bacteroidales; family VadinHA17; genus LD21. The sequence continues at coordinate 2,610,254 of JAXGYS010000003.1, read as the reverse complement.
GAGCAGGCTGTTGTGAGAATGCACGATACCATCAATGAGTCACTCGGATATTCCTTCCATAACAATGAAGGCGTAAGGGCCCTTCTTCCTGAAGTGGAAAAACAATTGCTTCAGGGAACAATCACTTCCTTTAAAGCTGCTAAGTCATTGCTTGATAAATATTACAAAAAATGACTTTACTTTATTATTTTCATATCTTTGCGCGAATTTAAAAAGATTCCCAAATCAATAATTTAAAAAGGAAAATGAAAAGAATACTGGCAATTTTGGTAATGGTCCTCATAGTGGCTGCCTGTTCAAAGGAGCCTCGTTATGTTATTAACGGCAGGATAGAGGGTGCCGACAGCGTTACCTTCCTCCTTCAGAAAAGGGAAGAAGGCCGTATGGTGACAATCGACTCTGCTATGGCTCTGAAAGGAAGTTTTAAAATGAAAGGCGGAGCTGTCAGGTATCCGGAGATGGTTCTTCTGACTGCAGCCGAAACAAGACTGAGAACTTCATTCTACCTCGAGAATTCGGAAATTACCATCACAGGTAAACTCGATTCCCTCTATGCAGCTGAGATAACCGGTTCGAAAAGCCATGATGAATACAAGGGCCTTGTAGAGTCAAGCAAGGTTCTGAATGACAGATATACCAGCCTCTACAACGAATACCAGATTGCAAGTCAGAAGGGCGATACGGCAAGTGCATCGCGCCTTGAAAAAGAAGCTCTGTCACTTGAAAAGGAGATGACCGCCCTCCAGAAGGATTTTATACGTAACAATCCCGCATCTTTTGTTGCTCCTTCAATCCTTACGTCACTTAGCTATGAGATGGAAGGTGACGAGATTGAGTCGTTTATCAACGCCATGGATACGGCTGTCGCAAATACCGACATGATAAAGGACCTGAAAGAGAGAGTTGTAAAGATGAAATCTGTTGCAATAGGACAGAAGGCGCCTGATTTTACACTTAATGATCCGGAAGGGAATCCTGTTTCTCTTTATTCCAAACTGGGCCCGAAACTTCTTCTCGTAGATTTCTGGGCTGCATGGTGCGGACCCTGCCGCAGGGAGAACCCTAATGTTGTAAAAGTATACAATGAATTTAACAAGAAGGGATTTGATGTATTCGGCGTTTCGCTCGACCAGAAAAAAGACGACTGGGTAAGGGCAATTGCTGATGATAAACTAACATGGACACATGTTTCAGACCTTCAGTACTGGAACAGCGCAGCTGCCGGTCTTTATGCAGTAAATAGTATTCCCGCCAACTTCCTTCTCGATGAGAACGGCGTTATTATTGCCAAAAACCTAAGAGAACAGGCTCTGTATGATACGGTTAAGGAACTGCTGAGTAAATAGTGAAGAATTACTGTTAGGAATGACCCTGCCAGCAAAACGGCTTGTATAAAGAACATGTACCCCGGATTATCCGACATCCGGGGTTCATGTTTTTCAGGACCTGTTTCAGAACAAGTCATTCATCATTTTTCGTGAACTCTTCTCCTGGTTTAATCTCTTCAAGGATGAATCCGGTTCCCCTCACAGTCCTTATATCGATGTGTCTGTCGTCTGAAATATATTTTCTGAGCCTCGAAATGAAAACATCCATGCTGCGTCCCAGGAAATAGTCATCTTCCCCCCAGATCTCGGTCAGGATATCTTCCCTTGCCAGTATCTTGTTTTTGTTTACAATGAAATATTTCAGGAGCTGTGCTTCCTTAAGGGTAAGCTTCTCTTTCGTTTTGCCGCAGATAAGCTCAAGAGTGTTGAATTTCAGAATCGTTTCCGATATCCTGAACTCATCATTAGCCGACGAATAGGCTCTTTTGAGGATGTTGTTTATCCTGAGAATAAGAACTTCCGGATCAAAAGGTTTGGTAATATAATCATCGGCTCCGATCTTCAGCCCCCTTACAATATCTTCCTTGAGACTCTTGGCAGTAAGAAATATAACCGGCATTTCCGGGTTGGACTGTTTGATCTTCTCTCCAAGGGTAAAACCATCCATTTCAGGCATCATTACGTCGAGCACGCACATGTCAGGCTTGTTCTGGCCGAAAAGCTCCCAGGCTTCCTTCCCGTCGCGTGCCAGAATCACATCGTAACCGCTGATTGAGATGTATTGCGACAGGATATTCCCGAAATCCCTGTCATCTTCTGCCAATAGAATTTTCATGACCTCAATAATATTTTAATAAGGTATAGTTACTGTAAATATACTACCTTTTCCGGGTTTGCTGGATACGGTAACATCTCCTCCATGAGCTTCTGCTATTTTTTTTACATAATAAAGTCCGAGGCCCAGACCCTTATATTTATGAATGTTCCCCGTCGAGGCTCTGTAGAACTTGTCGAAGACGTGCTTCTGGTCGTTCTTGCTTATCCCGATTCCGTTATCAGCCACCCTTATGTTGACTGTATTGTTTTCTGTGAATCCTTCGATTTCGATCACGGGATCCTTGTCTGAATACTTGACGGCATTTGAGAGAAGATTGTTTATCAGTGTCGTGAAGTACACTGCATCAAGCTCTATGTCGCGGGAGTCGAAATTGTATTTCTGGGTTATTGTGGCAATGCTTCCTCCTCCCGTCCTGAAGCTCTCGACGATGTCGTTCATAAAATCCCCGATCCTGACCTTTTTCTTGTCAAGCTGGAACTGAGTCCTTTCCCACATGCTGATTTCCAGGATCATGTTTATCAGCTGATTCAGGTGGACACTCTGTTTTCCTATCATTCTGGCAGTCTCGAGTATCCTGTTCTCATCTGATCTTATCAATGGAAGTTCAAGAGTCTTCCCTGCAACTGTGATTGTTGAGAGGGGTGTCTTGAGTTCGTGTGTCATGTTGTTGATAAAGTCCGTTTTAAGGTTCGACAGCCTCTTCTCCTCCATAAGATTTTTATAAGTGATGTAAAACAGTGTCACGACGACCAGGATGCTGAGGATGCTTAGTGCCAGTGAGGCCGAAGTCTCACGAAGCACTATTTTCTGCTTGTCGGTGAAGTCGATAAAATAATCAAAATCGAGCCTGTAATGATTCCGCTCCGAACGGTCGGCCTTAACAAGTATCTCTGACGACATGCCGGGGGGCCTTTGCCTGCCTTCCTGGGGCTGTCTGACTACAGTGTCGCGCCTGACCGGCCTCCTGGCTGAATACTCCTCACTCATGTATACCGGGAAACGGCTGTCATTGCTGATAAGTTCGAGATTGTTGACAACTATATTATGCTTGAAGTTCTTATCAACCCTCCGGCGTTCAAAATAATCGGAAATTAATCCCGAAAGGTCCTGTTCCTCATTAAGGACAAATCTGACGAAGTAAAGGAAATCCTTCTTCTTCAGCTCAATGGCGGCCGAGTCTGTCATTTGTGAGATTTCAGCAACAGCCTTCTCTGCAAAGTTGTCGATCATCATCCTTGCAGTGTCAAAACCATCAGTCCCGAGCCTGCGGTTTATTGAGGCAAGAGCATCCTGAGAGAAAAGCCGATACCTGAGATTGAACATCTCATCCTTCTGCCTCCAGACCCCTGTTATTATTATCACCTGAACGGTAATGAGCAATATTATCGAAATGATCCCAAGAATAAGGACAGTGTTTCTTTTTTTCATAGCTTGCCTTTAGATCCTCAAATTTATCTAAATTATCAACACGAATGATTTGAAGCCCAAACATTAACCCTGCATTAACCCTGTGTTAACAAAATATCGGCAATATGGGCATTAACTTTGAACCAGGATAAATAAAAAACAGGGTAGTCATGAAAAAGATCAGATTTTTAATTTTGTCAGCTTTGCTCATTTTCACTGTTGCTTTTACAGGCAGGGTGGTTGCACAGGAAAAGAGCAAGGAGGAAATTGAGCGGGAAATGAGAATCAAGGAAGAGTTCGACGCTCAGAAAAAAGCTATTGCAAAGCAGAAAATCGACCAGGAGGAATTCCTGAAGGAGATGCAGTCGCAGAATGAGGAAATAAGAGAGGCAATGAAGGAGGCGAGGGAACAGCTTGAGGCTTCTGATAAATACCGGGATGCAATGCAATTCTACTACAAGGGTGATCCATCGAGACCTTTAGGTGAAACCTTTGACGGCAATAACTTCATGTTCATCCCGGGTTTTGAAAGCTTCAGGATGAATCACTACAATTCCGACAATGAGAGTTCGTCGCTTACGTATTCCAGGAATGTAAAGGAGAAATCCTTCAACAAAAGCTTCGGCTTTGATGTTGAGCCAACCGTAAAAAATGTAGTGATGGCTATTAATGGCAACTGCAAGGCCGGTGAGATCAGAATAAAGATAGTTATGCCTGACAACAAGGTTTATTCCGACATAATGATTGATGAATTCGGCAATCTTAACTGGAAGAAATCTTTTATGATATCTGAGGAGGAAAACAAGGAAAAATCAGGTGAGTGGAAATTCCAGATCAATGCTTCGAAGGCAACGGGATTTTTCAGGATATCTCTTCAGACCTATTAGTTTTTCATTCCTTGTATAAGTAAGAAGGCCGGAATTTGTTTCCGGCCTTCTTTTTTAACCTAGTTGCTGGAAGCTGATGCACGTCCTCCTTTTACACTCTCCACCCTTACGGTAAATTTGCTGCCTCCGCTGACAATCCATTTTACATAAACCTGCTGATAACCCCCGATGTTATCCAGCTCAATTCTTCCGGGATTCATCTTCTGTTCTGTGGCAAGGTTCCTGTCCTTGTCGGTAACTACCATTCCTGCAATAACCCTTCCTCCATCCAGATAAACATAGTCGGGGGGATCTATTTTGTATTTCAGGTTGTTTCCGGAATGAGTAGGCATAAGCTGGCTGTTCACCACAGTGGCACTAACCTCCCTGAGTCCTCCTCCTATATCTTTGACAAATATATCTTTAACCTCCAGTTTCGGGGTAACCCAGGCATTGTAGATACAGAAGGCTGCATTCCTGTGGGTATCGCTTTCAAGGAGGAATCCCGGATGGGTCCTTCCGAAATTTTTATTGAATCCGCCTACTTCAACCTTTCCGTAAACCGGATGATCGACCTCTTCCCACGAGACGAATGCATCTTCAAAAAGAAGGTATCTGTCAAATTCATATGTATCAGCTTCCGCCGTGTCATTGTACATCAGGAAGTTGTTCCAGAGCTCATTCGAGAAGACATAGCTTCCCATGGCTCCGTACCACCAGTCAAGCTCGCCACCGTAAACAGTATACATATCCTTCCATATGGTAATGAACTTATATCCGGCAATTATCTGCTCTCCTTTCCTGCCAATAGTGTTGATCACGTTCTCATCGGCGCGTGTAAATACCTCGGCTCCTGCTCCCTGTATTGATGGCCCTCTGAGGATAAGCCCTCCCGAGTTGTGAAACGACTGTGAACCAGCAATGTTCCTGTGACGAAATCCGAAATCCCTTACCACCTGATTTTCGGGATAAGAAAAAGGGTATTTCCCTGCGCCCTGCTGAAGGGTGGCAGGCTCCCAGTTAAAACCGTAATCACGGTTCGGATCATATCCTCCGACGCCGTCCTCGTTCACCAGACCGTCACCGTCATTGTCAATCCCCTCCTGACCCAGCAATTCATACTCTCCGGTTTTTCCTGGCTCTGCAGGGATCATTCTCCGTGGGTCCTTGGGATCGGCATTATAGGTCCCGTACTGACTTTTTCTTCTCATCATACTGATTATCCCGTCATTGTTCAGGTCGTCGGGCTTGTCTTCATCATACAACCCGTCCCTGTCGTTATCCATAGGAACAAGTCCTGATCTTGGAGAACTGGCCGTGTTGGGTTCATCCATGAAATACTGACGGGCATCAGGGTTAATGGTGGGCAGAATATAGAAAGTCTTATCCTTAAGAAGCTGATTGATGAATTTGTTCTCATCGAACATCTCGCAAAGATACCAGGCGGTATAAAGAGCCATCTCAGTTCCCTGTATCTCATTCGAATGGATATTACCATCGATATAGAAAGCAGGTTTATGGTCCGGATTTCCGGTACTTCTGTCTGTTATTGTGAGGGCGATGATATCCCTTCCCTGATAGGATTTTCCGGCCGCTTCCATTATAACAAGACCGGGATGTTCCTTTGCCAGCCTCCTGCACAGATCGGTTATGCCGTCATAGGTATGGTACCTGTTCCAGGCTGCTTCAACCTTTGGATTGGAAGGCGTTCCTGCAGCTTTGAAGAAAAGTTCGGCATTCTGGGACCTTGCCTGAAAGCTCACTGACAGGAAAATGGCAATAGCTATGGTGTGTCTTAATATTTTCATGTGTCTTTTGATATGTGATTTCATGTATTGCTCTGTTTTTCAGATAGCATTATTAAGTCATTTATTTCAGTCCGACAGGTAAACTTATGGTCCCGGCAGCGTCAGAACCAGCGCTTATACTTACACTGCCTTTCCCGGAGATGAGCCAGCTGAATTCAGCTGATTCGTCGCCCTGAAGTCTTTGTATCCTCTGGACTTTTAATCCGCTGAGAATAGTCTGGCCTTTTGAGGGCTCAATGCTTATCCTCATGATTCTTGTCCAGATATTCTGATCGCCAATCTCTGCACATGTAGCAAAAAGACCTTTGTTATGGACTTTCAGGCTTAACCTGAAAACATTCTCCCCCGCATTTTCGGTTTTTACGTCAAGGAATTCAAGTTCGGGATGCATCGCCGCAACTTCGGTTATGAATTTGTAATGTGACCCGATAAGCCCTGGAAGCGAATCTGCCGGTGGATTGATCATTACATACGGTTTCAATCCCCCTACTTCTACGATCTTGCCGGGGAAATCGGGATGGTTGGTTGCGGTCCAGGGTACAAAAAGCTCACTGCTCTTTCCTTCACCTGCTTGTTTAAGCAGCTCCGCGCCAGGATTCCTGCCTTTTTCAGTAGTGAACCACCAGCCGGGAGTACTGAAACTGTAGCGACCATAGTGATAATATGCCCATTCCATGAAATTACCCGGTTCGGTAACCGGTGCAGGTGATCCCTTGAGTCCTGTAATACTGTGATATTTATCTGATACCAGACGGTTTATTGTTTCATCCGACTTCAGGATCGAAGTGACCCTTGTTCTCTGCATCCTTGTGAAGCCCTGTCCGGTTTCCTGGTTCTGGCGACCGCTTTCAGTCTGCCTTTCGGAGGCTTTCATTGGCTGACCGAGATTGTCCTGCGGTCCGAATGTAAAAACTGCATAAATATTGAATCTGTCGAAAAGAAAGTCAGCGACAGTCTTTGTTTCGGGCTCAGAAACAGGATGTAATCCTGCTCCTTGTCCAAACTCCTCATAATTATAGGTGAAATTCCTGTTGAAGCTTACTCCGCCTTCGCCGTCCTCATTGAACTTTCCATCTTTGTCATTGTCTGTGCCTTCAGTATAGACAAGATAACTCCCTTTCTCTCCTTTTGACAGGTCGGCTTCAGTCATTATCCTTTCATCTTCATTGCATGGAATATGTCTACCCGAAGGGTCCTTTATGCGAATAAGAGTAATAAGCCCGTCCCCGTTAAGGTCTTCGCAGGGGTCCTCGTTTATCCGGAAATCCCTGTCATCGTCAACTGCACGCGAGTTGATACTTCTTTCATACTGGAGCGAGGATGTGAATTGAGCCGAGGCTTCCGGACTTGCATCGGGAATCACATAGAAAGTAATTTTTTCTAGGAGATCTTTTATCTGCCTCTCTGACGAGTTCTCCAATATCCTTTTGGCAAAACCCAGGGCGAGTTCCCTGCCGGAAATGTATATCCCGTCTACTCCCGATATGACAGCCATGGCCGGTTTGCTGTCACGGTCTCCTGTGCCGATCGAGATAAGCCAGATGTCATTTCCCGCAGCAGTTTTACCAAGCGATCTCACGGCGCAATGCTGCGGGTAATTTGTGCCGAGCTCCCTTATCATGGATGAGAATTCACTGTTGCTGTGATACTGTGCTGCTGCCGGAGCCGTATAGCAAGCTGTTAAAAGCAGGGCCGCCATGGCAGAAAGTAATGTACTTTTCTTCATTCGCGTTCTTTATTAATTCGTTCAGACAGGTTAGGAAAATTGTGGTTTTAAAAATAGCAGATTATTTATTAGTTGTGCCCCGGCAAATAAAAAAATCCTTATTCTTACAGTGAAACAATCTGATCATCAGTTGGCCTGCAGGCATATTAATTGTCGAAGGGGACTCCTGACGAAAGAGTCCATGCTATTTTATTACACTCACACAAACCTTTTCGCCTCTTATATGTTATTTTTGCATACTTAATGATCTACTTCCATGATGAGACGGGTATTATTCCTACTGCTTCCCCTTGTATTTCTTTTTTCATGCGGACAAAGAAATGAATCCGGCAAAAGAACGGTTTCGGTCAGCATTGCTCCTTTCAAATATTTCGTTGATGAAATATCGGGAGGGAGTTTTGATGTTAACGTTATGGTGCCTGCAGGAGCCAACCCTCATATATACGAACCTTATCCGGGCCAGATTGCCGGACTTCGTAAATCGGAAGCCTATATCAGCAATGGTTTCCTTGGGTTTGAGATGTCGTGGCTTGAGCGATTCTATGAGATAAACAGGAATATGAAAAGGCTTTCCCTTGGAGAAAGTATTGATCCGCTTGAAGCTGACCATGATCATTCCGGGGAGCATACCGAGAAAGCCGATCCTCATTACTGGATGTCCCCAAAATGTGCAATGAAGATGGCAGAGGCCGTAAAAGATCTCCTGGTGTCGCTTGATGAAGAGGGAAGAACAGAATACATTGCCAATTACGGGAGGTTGATGGAAAAAATTGTTGCAGCTGATTCAATGGCCAGAGAGCTTTCTCTCATGCCCGGGGCAAGGACATTCATGATCTATCATCCAAACCTTGCATACCTGGCAAGGGATTACGGTTTGAAGGAGATCGCAGTGGAGCACGACGGAAAGGAACCCTCTCCTTCGCGGCTGGGAGATCTTATTGACATTGCTGAAAAGGAAAATATTAAGACAATCCTGTTACAGAGGGAATATGATCCAAGGAATGCAGAGACAGTGGCAGCCGAGACGGGAGCAAAAGTTGTGGTTATTGATCCGCTCTCGGCCGACTGGTACTCAACTGTTACGGGGATAATCTCAGTGCTGAAATCTGGTTTTGAAGAATCATTAAAAACGGAATAGATGCCTCATCCACTTCTTGAAATGAAATCAGTCTCGGTTGCTTACGGAAGCAATCTTGTACTTGAGGATGTGGACCTGAAGGTTTACAGAAATGATTTCATTGGTGTTATCGGCCCAAACGGCGGAGGAAAGACAACTCTTCTCAAAGCGATACTGGGTCTTGTAAGCCCTGTCAGCGGAACAATATCTTTCCTTGAAGGGCTGGAAGGAAGTAACACAATCGGGTATCTGCCACAGATATCGACCGGCGACAGTTTTTTCCCCGTAACAGTGAGAGACGTGGTCCTTTCGGGGCTCATGATGCAAAAGGGTATTATGTCGGGAATGTCATCTGCCGATAAAATCAGAGCCGACAGGGTTATTGAAGAGCTTGGCCTGGTCAAACTTGCACATTCATCCCTTAGCGAGCTTTCAGGAGGACAGCTTCAGAGAGTCTTCCTCGGAAGGGCTGTCATTGGAGATCCAATGCTTCTCCTTCTGGATGAACCAGGTAATTTTGTTGACGCTAATTTTGAGACCGATTTTTACGAGAAACTGAAGATCTTAAATAAAAGGATGGCAATTATGATGGTCTCTCACGATATAGGAACGATCTCATCGCACATTAAGTCTTTTGCATGTATTAACCGCCGTCTGAACTATCATCCGTCATCGGAAATCACCAATGAACAGCTTATTGCTTACGGATGTCCGATACAACTCATAACTCATGGGGAGGTCCCCCATACGGTTCTAAAAAAACACTGACACTTGGAAGGAAGTATTTTACAATATGATTTTATTCTGAAAGGGGTGCTTGCTGCATTATTCGCAAGCATAACTGCAGGACTGACAGGTACCTACATAGTATCGAGACGTATGGTTTTTCTTTCCGGTGGTATTGCACATGCCTCTTTCGGTGGGATAGGAATAGGATATTTTGCAGGAATCAGCCCGGTAGTGGGAGCCGGAGTGTTCAGCGTAATCTCTGCACTTGGCATCGAATACCTTTCGGTAAGGCAGAAGATCAGGGAGGATTCTGCAATTGGAATCCTTTGGGCCTTCGGAATGGCTACGGGAATAATTTTCATTTACCTTACGCCTGGTTATACCCCTAACCTGATGAGTTATCTCTTCGGAAGCATACTTACGGTTACCTGGGCCGACATAACAGCATTGTGCATCATGTCGGTAGTTCTGATCGGGTATTTTACCGCATTTTACAGGACCATCCTGTATATGTCGTACGATGAGCAGTACGCGAGAACATATTCACCTTATGTGAGCCTGTTCAGATATATCACAACAGCTCTTGTCGCCCTGACTATTGTTCTCAATATAAGGATGGCAGGAGTGGTTCTGGTCATTTCACTTCTGACAATACCTCCGAATACGGCAATGCTGTTCACAAAAGTTTACAGGAACATTGTCTGGCTTTCGATCCTTATCGGGTTTGCAGGTACTTCGGCAGGTTATGCCATTTCATATTACGCAGGCATTCCGGTAGGAGCTACCATAATCTTCACCCTGGTGATCATCTGGATTCTGGCAAAGGTTCTGGTGCATCCTTTTAATACTCCGAAAGCCGGAACCAACAAAATAGGAAATCGTAATAATAATTAAATATCAAAAAGATGGATTACGACATAATTATTATAGGAAGCGGCCCCGGTGGATACGTGGCAGCTATCAGGGCATCGCAGCTTAAAATGAAGGTTGCGGTTGTTGAGAAATCCGAAATAGGAGGAATATGCCTTAACTGGGGATGTATCCCGACCAAATCACTGCTGAAGAGTTCACAGGTTCTTGACTATATAAAACATGCATCCGATTATGGGATCAGAATAGAGGGAGAGGTGAAGCCTGATTTTAATGCCATCATTGCAAGAAGCAGGTCGGTTGCTGAAGGAATGAGCAAGGGTGTCCAGTTTCTGTTCAGGAAGAACAATGTATCGCTGATAAGCGGCACAGGCTCTCTTGCTTCAAACAACAGCGTGGAAGTTGTCGACGGTTCAGGAGAAAAGAAAAGCTACAGTGCAAAGCATATAGTCCTTGCCACAGGGGCAAGATCTAAAGAACTACCCGGATTGCGGCAGGATGGAAAGAAGATAATCGGTTACAGGGAAGCCATGAATCTGGAAAAACAGCCTGAATCGATGGTTGTGGTGGGCTCTGGAGCCATAGGAAGCGAGTTCGCATCTTTCTACCAGTCGCTTGGAACAAATGTGACACTTGTTGAGTTCCTGCCCCGCATTGTTCCGAATGAGGATGAGGAAGTGTCAAAACAGCTTGAAAGATCCTTCAAAAAAATGAAGATGCGTGTACTTACCGACTCATCCGTGGAGTCAGCAGACACAAGCGGCGAAAAATGCAGGGTTAAAATAAAGACACCTAAAGGATTTGAAGAGGTCGAGGCAGATATAGTCTTTTCAGCTGTCGGAGTAACGACAAACCTCGAAGGTATCGGACTTGAGAAAGCCGGTGTTAATGTTGAAAAGGGGAAGGTTGTCGTTGATGAGTTTTACAGGACCAATGTTGAAGGAATATATGCAATAGGAGACATAGTCCACGGTCCTGCGCTCGCACACGTGGCATCGGCCGAAGGAATAACCTGTATTGAGAAGATTGCAGGCCTCGATCCGGAGCCCGTCAATTACGGCAATATACCAGCCTGTACCTATACTAATCCTGAAATAGCATCATGCGGACTTACGGAAAGCGCCGCACGTGAAGCCGGCTATGATGTTAAAGTCGGAAAGTTCCCCTTTACCGCATCAGGAAAGGCAAGTGCCTCAGGAGCGAGGGACGGTTTTGTGAAGCTGATCTTCGATTCAGCCTACGGAGAGCTCCTGGGAGCGCACATGATAGGAGCAAACGTTACTGAGATGATTTCTGAGATAGTAGTTGCACGAAAACTTGAAACAACTGCTCACGAAATAATTAAAGCCATCCATCCCCATCCGACAATGTCGGAGGCCGTCATGGAAGCCGCTGCTGCCGCCTATGGTGAAGTAATTCATCTATAGACGCAACCTTTTACGGTTTTTTTGCATCAATCTTACGAGAATTGCTGTATTAAAGACAATTTTTATATATTTTTATATTCTCAAAAGGTAATCCGCCTTGCCTGATATAATAAATATTATTAAAGGTTGTCTTGACGGCAACAGAAGAGATCAGGAACTTCTGTACAGAAGACATGCAGCGAAGCTTTATGCTGTGTGCCTTCAGTATTCAGGTAATGATGATGAGGCAAGGGATATTCTCCAGGAAGGATTCATAAAGATTTTTGAAAACCTCATCCATTACAAAAATGAAGGTTCTTTTGAAGGCTGGATGAGGAGAATTGTCGTGAATACAGCGCTCGAGAAATACCGGAGCAAACATAATCTCTACAGGGTTGACGATATCGATCTTATCCCTGAACCCGACGCTGACCCTGAGACAGAAGACTATGCCGGACTTGAGGCGGTTGACCTGCTTGACATAATAAGGGAACTGCCCCCGAAATACAGGATGGTCTTCAACCTCTACGCGATAGAAGGATACTCACACAAGGAAATAAGCCAGATGATAAACATCTCGGAAGGAACCTCAAAATCCAACCTTTCAAGGGCAAGAATAATATTACAGAAAAAGGTAAACTTATATACCGGAATTAACAAAAAAGCTATAAGTGGCTGATAAAGGTGCAAATATTGATCTTCTCTTCCGTAACGGGCTCAAGGATTTTGAGGTCCTGCCTCCGCCTGATGCGTGGAACAATATTTTCCCTGCGGTCAGGAAACGGAACAGACCTTTCGTTTATCTCAGGGCTGCTGCACTCATAGCAGTTCTTCTTTCCCTCAGCTTTATCGCCTACCGGTACGGAATCATTTTGAATTCCGGAAATGAAGACCAGATGATCGCTGTCAGGGATAATCCTGTTCAGCGCACGGGTACTTCTGCAAGGCCAGGGATACTCAGAAGAATGCCTGTCATCTCTCCGCTTGTTTACAGGAATTCTGATAGAATGGCAGGGTTGACTGAACCGGATAATGATAATCAGATGGCAGAAGAGGTGCAGGTCCCGAATACCCTTGAGGAAACAGCATCAGCGCTTGCAGGAAATACCGCTCTTCTTATACCTGAAATGTACAATACAGTGCCGGGATTAAGCAGTAAAACATACACATTTACCCCGGAACCCGACAACTCTGATTTTGAAGTATTCCAGACTCCGGGGATCAGGGAGGGAGGAAGATGGTCTCTTATTGCCGGCGGATCGCCATCATACTATCTTCAGACCGACCTTGCAGGAAATAAGCTTACCAGCCAGATGAAAGCAGGTGAGCAATCGAGATTGTCCTATTCAGGCGGGGTGGGATTTGCATACAGGATCAACAAGAAACTCAGCATCCAGTCGGGTGTATACTATGCTTCAGTTGGAAATGAAGTGTCAGGTATTAACTCCTTTGCAGGATTCAGACCCTTCGATCTGACAAAGGGCGACCGTAATTTCATGGTCCTGACAACCGCAGGAAGAATCTATACCGAGAATCCCGACATCTATCTTGTTGATAAAGCCGGTGAGCGTGTACTGACACGCTACACCAACGACGTATTTGATCCCTTCAAGTCGAATCTTTCATACCTGAGCAATTCATTGTACCAGAATTTCACCTACATCGAAATGCCGGTTATGCTCAGATACAAGGTCATCGACAAAAGCATCGACTTCAACCTTATCGGCGGATTCTCATACAATATGCTTGTAAATAACTCTGTACATACGGTTATTGAAGGTACCCGTTACAATGTTGGTAAGACAGACGGTCTTAATCCTTTCATTATAAGCAGTGCTATGGGTATGGGAATTGAATACAGCCTTTCAGACAAATTCTCTCTGAATCTTGAACCTACATTCAGGTATTATCTCAATTCCTTCTCCGATATGAACAGCATGAAGATACATCCCTACTCTTTCGGAGTCTTCTCCGGTCTCTCATACCGGTTCTGACAAATCACTTTAATCTTTATTTTCTTTGCTCTTTTCGTTTGCCTCTCATAATTTTTGGCAGAAGCATCGGTTATTATTAAGGGGTAAAAACATTACCTTTGCATTTTATTTCAAACAAGTAATTCCTGAGTATGCCAGAATTAAAGAGAAGCTCCGTCACGGCAGGAGCAGTAGTTGTTGTTTTTATTGTTTTTGCATTCTTTGTAAGCCAGGGTTTTAAAGTATTTTCCAAAACCGCGGATCCGTTGACTCCGGGCGATTCTGTTCCGAAAGTCTTTAACCGGTCATACAGCCTGCCCGACAATGTCACCTTTGCCGGGGAAAGGATGCCGCTTGAGAATTTTGATACACGCGAGAGCCTTGAACGTGAGCTTATAATGAGCGCATACAGGCATTCATCAACAATAATGATAATTAAGAAGGCTAACCGGTATCTGCCGGTTGTCGAAAAGATCCTTGCAGAAAACAATATTCCCGACGATTTCAAATATCTTGTTGCAGCCGAAAGTGAATTCACCAATGCCGTTTCGCCTGCCGGGGCAACAGGTTTCTGGCAGATAATGCGCGCAACCGGTCTTGAAGCCGGACTGGAGATCAACTCCGTTGTTGACGAAAGATATCATCTTGAAAAATCCACCCTCTTCGCCTGCAACTTTATCCGGAAGTCGTACGAGAAATATGGTAACTGGACACTTGCTGCTGCTTCCTATAACGGAGGACGTGCATCGGTCGACGAACAGATAAGGATTCAGAAAGAGAACAACTACTATGACCTGCTGCTTAATGAGGAAACTGCAAGATATGTTTTCAGGGTAGTCGCATACAAGCTTGTGATCAACGATCCGGCAAAGTATGGATTCATAATTGACAAAAACGACCTCTATCCCGAACTCGATTACTTTGAGGTGAAGGTTGATACTGCAGTTGCCGATTTCTCGGTATTTGCGAAAAAATTCGGGACAAACTACAAACTGCTAAAGTTTCTTAATCCATGGCTGCGTAAACCATATCTGACCCCAAAGGCAAACAAGGAATATCTTATTAAAATTCCTGCTGAGGGTATGCGTTCACGAGGGGTCATTGTTACTGAAGACTGATCTACAGAAGAGAAGGCCGCAAAATGAAGGACGAAATCAGGGTGCTCGGAGCCAGGGTCCACAACCTTAAGAACATTGACGTTACGATTCCCCGCAACCGCCTCGTGGTAATTACAGGATTGAGCGGAAGCGGAAAGTCATCCCTCGCATTTGATACTATCTATGCCGAGGGTCAGCGACGTTATATGGAAACCCTGTCAGCCTATGCACGCCAGTTTCTGGGAGGGATGGAACGCCCTGATGTTGATAAGATAACAGGATTGAGTCCGGTAATTTCCATTGAGCAGAAATCGGTAAACAGCAACCCGCGGTCCACAGTGGGAACAATAACCGAAATCTATGACTTCCTCCGTCTCCTTTATGCAAGGGCAGGTGAGGCATATTCGTGGGCGTCGGGTGAGAAGATGGTCAAGTACAATGATGATCAGATACTGGCCCTTGTAAACGAGAGGTTCTCAGGCAGGAAAGTGTATTTTCTTGCTCCTCTTGTGAAAGGAAGGAAAGGTCATTACAAGGAATTGTTTGAACAGCTCAGGCGGAAAGGATTTCTTCATGCAAGGATAAACGGTGACATCAGGGAGCTCACTCACGGGCTTAAACTCGACAGGTACAAGACGCATAACATCGAACTTGTTGTCGACAAGTTCAGGGTAGGGGAGATAGCCGAGAAAAGACTTCACGATTCAGTGCTGATGTCCCTCGACCAGGGCGACGGGGTGATGATGGTTCTTGATTCAGAAGCGGGCGAACCTCGCTACTTTAGCAGAAACCTGATGTGCCCTGTAACAGGGATATCATATAATGAACCTGCCCCCCACACTTTCTCATTTAACTCCCCGGTAGGAGCATGCCCTCATTGTAACGGTCTTGGCGAAGTCTCAAGCATCGACATAAGAAAGCTTATCCCTGATCCGGAACTAAGTATTAGGAAAGGAGGAATAGAACCTCTCGGAAAATACAGGAATGTCTGGATCTTCTGGCAGATAGAAGCTATAGCGGAAAAGAACGGATTTACCATCGATACTCCTGTAAAGGATATCCCGGAGGAAGCTCTTAATAAAGTGCTCTACGGCTCGGACGAGGTGCTTAAGCTTTCCAATACTCCGCTGGGGATGACTTCCAACTATTTCCTGACTTTTGAAGGAGTAGTTAATTTCGTTGGAAACCTTGAGGCAATAAACGGAAAGAAGAACGGTACCAGGATAAAGGACCAGTATGTACAGTATGATGCATGTCCTGAGTGTAATGGCACGAGGCTGAAAAAGGAAGCCCTTTTCTTCAGGATCGACGGGAAGAATATAGGAGAACTGGCCGCGATGGACGTAAAAGACCTTTCACGGTTTCTCGTTGATATCGAAGACAGGATGACTTCAAAACAAAGAGCCATCTCAGCCGAAATTCTGAAGGAGATAAGATCCAGACTCAGTTTTCTGCTTGATGTGGGGCTTGAATATCTGTCGCTCAACAGAGGAGCCAGAACCCTCTCGGGAGGGGAAAGCCAGAGAATACGGCTTGCAACCCAGATCGGATCAAAGCTTGTAAATGTCCTTTACATTCTCGACGAGCCCAGCATTGGATTGCATCAGAGAGACAACAGACGCCTCATAACTGCTCTCAAGGAACTCAGGGATTCAGGAAATTCAGTTATTGTCGTTGAACACGACCGCGAGATGATAATGTCTTCGGATCACATCATCGACATCGGACCCGGGGCGGGACGGCACGGAGGAATGATTGTTGCCAGCGGAACAGCTGAAGAAATAATGTCGACTGATACTCTTACAGCTGGCTATCTGAAACATGAAAGGAAATTCGAAATCCCTGATTCAAGAAGGAAAGGGAACGGAAAATACCTGATTATACAGGGTGCTTCAGGTCACAATCTTAAAAATGTTGACGCGATATTCCCTCTTGGCACGCTGATATGTGTTACGGGTGTGTCAGGCAGCGGGAAGTCATCCCTTATTAATCAGACCCTGCATCCTGCTCTTGCACAGAGGTTTCATCATTCCGGCAAGCCTGCGCTTCCCTACAGGGAAATTTCAGGTCTGGATAACCTCGATAAGGTTATCGAAGTCAGTCAGTCGCCCATTGGAAGGACGCCGAGATCAAACCCGGCAACCTATACAGGGGTTTTTACCGATATCCGCAAGCTTTTTGAGCAGACAACCGAAGCCAGGATAAGAGGATTCACGGCGGGAAGGTTCTCATTCAACGTGAAAGGCGGAAGATGCGAGGGATGCGAGGGAGCAGGAGTTAAAACAATAGAGATGAACTTTCTGCCCGACGTTTACGTCAATTGCACGGAATGCAACGGCAAACGATACAACCGCGAGACTCTCGAAGTCAGATACAAGGGACAGACAATAAGCGATGTGCTGGATATGACGGTTAACAGGGCTGTAGACTTCTTCTCGAACGTTCCCTCGATTTACCATAAGATCAAGACAATTCAGGATGTGGGTCTGGGTTATATAAGGCTGGGTCAGCCCTCGACGACCTTATCGGGAGGAGAAGCACAGAGGGTTAAGCTCGCCACCGAACTGGCACGCCGCGATACCGGAAAAACCCTTTATATCCTTGATGAACCAACAACAGGCCTTCATTTCGAAGATGTACGAGTCCTTCTCGATGTGCTTGACAAGCTCGTTAACAAGGGGAACACTGTAATCGTGATCGAACATAATATGGATGTTATCAAGATGGCCGACTATATTATCGACCTGGGAAAGGAAGGAGGCAAGGAGGGAGGCGAAATAGTCTTTTCCGGCACCCCTGAGCAGCTCGCCCGTTGCCGAAACAGTTATACAGGTTTGTACCTTAATCCTGAGCTTGGGATTTAGAATTTTTTATATTTGGATTTTAAAGAAAACAATATGAAGAAGGAAAAGCAGGAAGATCTTATCAGGGAAGCCTTTGAACAAAAAAACTGGAATGAGATACACATAACCGATTCATGGAGAGTGTTCAAGATACTCTCGGAGCTTGTCGAAGGATTCGAAAAGCTTGCCAGGATAGGCCCCTGTGTTTCGATCTTCGGCTCGGCAAGAACTCATTACAATGATAAATATTACCGTCTGGCAGAGGATATAGCGTTCAAGCTGGTCCAGAACGGCTACGGTGTTATAACAGGAGGAGGCCCGGGAATAATGGAAGCAGCCAACAAGGGAGCAAAAAGGGGAAATGGTAAGTCGGTGGGGATAAATATCGACCTTCCTTTTGAACAGCAGGCGAATCAGTACATCGACTCTGACAAGCTGATAACATTCGATCACTTCTTTGTCCGCAAGGTAATGTTCATGAAGTATGCCCAGGGTTTCATCGTCCTTCCGGGAGGATTCGGAACATTTGATGAACTCTTTGAAGCTATAACATTGATCCAGACAAGAAAAATCGGGAAATTCCCCATAATACTCGTCGGAAGGAAATACTGGAACGGACTTATTGATTGGATAAAGGAGGTAATGCTTAATGAAGAACAAAACATCTCCCCCGAGGATCTTGATATTTTCAAGCTTGTTGATACTTCTGACGAAGCTGTAGAATGTATTTCTGAATTTTATTCCAGGTATCTTCTCAGCCCCAACTTTTAAACTACCGTTTTCTGAGCCTGTCGAGTTCCCTTTCGGAATCTTTTCTCCTGAGGGTCTCCCGCTTGTCATACTCCTTTTTTCCTTTTGCCAGGGCAATCTCTGCTTTTGCCAGACCCTTTTCGTTGATAAAGACTTTTATTACAATGACCGTTAGGCCCGACTCCTTTACCTTTCTTTCAAGCTTCTTTAGCTCGCGTGATGTGAGAAGCAGTTTCCTTTCCCGGAGAGGATCATGATTGTTTAGATTACCCCACCAGTACTCGGCTATATGCATACCCCTTATGTAAAGCTCCCCGCCTGTGAACTGGCAATATGAATCCGTGAGTGCGGCTTTCCCTTCCCTGATCGATTTTATCTCAGTACCCGTAAGCTTTATCCCGGCAGTGAATTTCTCCAGGAACTCGTAATCGTGATGGGCCTTCCTGTTCTTTATCACAATGTCTGAATGACCTCTCCTCATCTCGACCCGCTATGCAAAAAATGAATAATATATCTCGTCCGCCGCAAATTTCAGAAGGCGGTTGGTAATTAACCAGACTGCTATGAAGAGCACAGTTGCAATAAGAAGCAGTTGATATTTCTTTTTCTTTGGAAGATCAGTAAGCCTGTCAATGCCGGCCCAGCAGATATAAATTCCGAATACTGCCAGGACATTAACGAAAATAAACGATTCAAATAGCCTGCTGATTATCTGACACAGAAGCAGAGGAACAGAAGACAAAGCAGTTATCCTGAAGGCGTTCTCAAAGCCGGGGTCCGCTCCGTATCTTTTAAGTGCTTCCTTTAAAAGGACAGCTGTCAGAAAAATGACAACAAGGAAAAGGATTAGATATCTTAGTCCCGACAGCACAGCGTAAGCCTGATTCAGCCCTGTATCGATAAAAAGAAACGACCCAAGGTATGCTGACAGGGAAGCAAGAATGATCAGAGGCAGAAGAAGGTTCATTGTGATGAATCCTGAAGTCCTCTTTTCATTAACAACAACATCCCACTCCGGCTCAGTGTTTACGATGATATTCTTTATGGTCTTGAACAGATATCTGAAATCCATAATGGACATGATTGGTCAGGCAAAATTAGTTAATTTTATGGTAATAATGGAATAAGTCCGGCCGGCGTATAAAGATGGCTGAGAAAGAACGGTTAAAATACAATATGCTTGTCATAACGGGTCCGACAGCTTCGGGGAAGACCTCCCTTGCGGCCGGGATGGCAAAACTACTGGGGGGTGAGGTCATAAGCGCTGATTCAAGACAGGTTTACCGCCGCATGAACCTCGGTACAGGAAAGGATTATAACGATTACCTGGCAGGAGGGAAAAGGATTCCTTACCATCTTATAGATATTGCAGATCCCGGTTACCGGTACAACGTTTTCGAATACCAGCGCGATTTTACAAAGGTTCTGAACGACCTGAGATCGAGGGATGTATTCCCTGTGGTTTGCGGAGGTTCGGGTATGTATGTGGATGCAATCGTTTCAGGTTACCGTCTTAAGGAGGTGGCCCCTGACCCTGCTCTCAGGGCTGAGCTGGAGAAAAAGACACTTGAAGAGCTAACCTATATCCTGGCCTCATATAAAAAGCTTCACAACAAAACTGATATCGATTCAAAAAAAAGAGCCATCAGGGCTATTGAGATATGCCGTTACGAACAGGCCGGTTCGGGCCGTATTTCCGGAAGCCCTTCTGTTAAGCCCCTGGTTGCAGGAGTTCTTTACAGCCGCGAAAGGAGGAGGGAGAGGATCAGCAGCAGGCTCAGGCAAAGACTGGCAGAGGGAATGTGCGAGGAGGTAAAGGATCTTCTTGACAGTGGAGTTGATCCTGAAACACTCATTTATTATGGCCTTGAATACAAATATATAACCCTTTTTCTTACAGGCAGGATAACTTATGAGGAGATGTTCCGTTCGCTTGAGATCGCCATTCACCAGTTTGCAAAGAGGCAGATGACCTGGTTCAGGGGAATGGAACGCAGGGGCATTGTAATCCACTGGATTGATGGTGAATTATCAATGCAGGAGAAGACCGATGCCGTAATGGAGCTTCTCAGATCATGAATGTCTTCTGAAACTGCCTCTCAGCTTATTTCAGATAGGTGTCGAGCCATTCGAAGAACTCCCTCTGCCAGATAACGGAATTCTGTGGTCTCAGGACAAAGTGCGTCTCGTCCTCGAAAAACAGGAGCCTGCTCGGGATGTTGTTGAGCTGTGCAGCCTGGAATGCTTCAAGGCTTTGTGTATAGGGAATCCTGAAATCGTTGGCTCCTACAATTATAAGGATGGGTGTATCCCATTCAGCGACTCTCAGGTGGGGTGAAAAACTGTAACTTTTGGGGTTGTTCCAGTAGGGCCCTTCGATATCCTTGTTGGGAAACCATAGTTCCTCAGTACTTCCGTACCAGCTTGTAAAATTGAACATGCCGCAGTGTGAAATGAAAGCATTGAATCGCCCTCCGTGTACCCCCGCCAGGTAGAAAACCGAAAAACCGCCGTAGCTTGCACCCACTGCACCCATTCTGTTTCTGTCGACATAGGGTTCTGCAGCCATTGCATCTGTTGCATCAAGATAATCCTGGATGTTGGCTCCTCCGTAGTCTCCGGATATCTGTTCCTTCCAGGCCTGACCAAAACCAGCCACACCCCTTCGGTTCGGAGCTATAACAATGTATCCTTTTGCAGCCATCATCTGAAGGTTCCACCTGTAAGACCAGAACTGGTCGAGTGTCGATTGCGGGCCTCCGTTGCAGAAAAGGAGTGCGGGATATTTCTTTGCGGGATCAAAATCGGGAGGGAAGACAAGCCACATCTGGAGATCCATGTTATCCTTCGTTTTAATATACCTTTCTTCAACCCTGCCCATCTTAACTGATTCGTAGATATGACTGTTAACAGAGCTTATCTGTTTTATTTCGCCGCTTGAAATATCAACCTTCGACAATTCGGTTGCCATCGACATGGAAGTAATTCCCGAAACGAGCACTCCGGAACTAAGTCTTACAGGTCCCATATTGTGAACTCCCTCCGTAACCTTTACGACCTCACCAGAAGCCAGACCGGTTTTGAAGATCTGGGTTGTTCCCATGTGGGAGCACGTGAAAAAGATTGTAGTATTATCCGCCCATGAAAGGTTTGCAACATCAAACTGCCATCCTTTGGTAACCCATGTACGGCTTTTTTTTGCAATATCATAAACAAAAAGGCGGTCGAGGTCGGCTTCATATCCGTTGCGCTCCATACTCTGAAAAGCTATTCTGGAACCATCAGGTGAGAATACGGGACATCTGTCGTAACCGGTGTTGCCTTCACTGATGTTGGTCTCCCTGCCTGAAGAGACTTCATAAAGAAAGATGTCCGAGTTTGTACTTCTGGCGTCATCAATTCCCCTCAGCCTCTTGGATGTGTAGGCTATGTATTTTCCGTCGGGGCTCCAGGCAATCTCACTTTCATCGTAGTAAGGCGCTGTGGGAGCTTCAAACTTCTGATCCTTCATTATATCCTTTTCTCCGCTCACTTTTGTACCATCAAACCCGGCAGTGAAGATATGACTGTATGAAAAATCGCTCCATGCATTCCAGTGGCGGTACATAAGGTCATTTATTATCCTGACCCTGGCCTCAGGAAGCCCGTGCTTTTCATTTGCGGTCTGATCGAGTTTAACCCTGCGGGTAAAAAGTATTCGTTTTGCATCGGGAGAGATGCTGAATATCTCAAAGTCAGATATCCCTTCAACCTTTTTCTTATACGATCCGTCGGCATTCATCGTCATAAGGTCGCCTCCGCTGACATATGCTATCCTCGTTCCGTCCCCGATCCATTGAGGCGACGATCCTCCGTCGTCAGTAAGCCTTACAGACTCGCCAC
Organism: Bacteroidales bacterium; assembly: GCA_040772125.1. Lineage (GTDB taxonomy): Bacteria > Bacteroidota > Bacteroidia > Bacteroidales > VadinHA17 > LD21. The sequence goes on along the minus strand of JAXGYS010000003.1, from coordinate 2,587,614 downwards.
CACCCGATGGAACACTGTAAATATTTGTTATCCTTGCCTCGGTCGGAAGATCATAGCTGGTAACCGTGTAGAGTACTGTGGATCCGTCAGGAGAGAGAGCGATCGATCCCATCCTTCCGAATTTCCACATTATTTCCGGAGTCATCACTCCTCCTGATTTTTCTTCTTCCGTAAGGGAGGTGTTTATTTCCGGGGCTTCTTCCCGGGGTGATTCACTCACTGTTTCCTTATTCTGACTGCATGATATCAGAGCAGGGATAATAGCATAAAGTATTATCCCCGGATAAAGATTGAGTTTCATTTTTGACCGGTTATTTTGTTACTGTTTTCTGAGTGCCTCAGAGATTTTCATTTTCAGTTCATCATAAAGTTCGGGATTATCCCTGATGATCTGTTTGACTGCATCGCGTCCCTGCCCGAGTTTAGTTTCTCCGTAGCTGAACCACGAACCGCTCTTCCTAATAATGTCGAAATCAACACCGAGGTCAACTATCTCTCCAAGCTGCGATATGCCTTCTCCGTAGAGGATATCGAAGTCAGCTTTTTTAAACGGGGGTGCCAGCTTGTTCTTAACGATTTTGACCCTTGTGCGGTTCCCTATAATCTCTTCTCCCTCCTTAAGCTGGTTCGTCCTTCTTATATCGAGCCTCACCGAAGCATAGAATTTCAGGGCATTTCCCCCTGTAGTTGTCTCCGGGTTGCCGAACATAACCCCGATCTTTTCACGGAGCTGATTAATGAAAACGCACGAAGTGTTCGTCTTGCTTATATTAGCTGTAAGTTTTCGGAGAGCCTGCGACATAAGCCTCGCCTGCAGTCCCATTTTGGAATCTCCCATTTCACCCTCTATCTCTGCTTTTGGGGTTAAGGCTGCGACCGAGTCGATCACTATTATATCGAGAGCTCCTGAACGGATGAGGTTGTCGGTTATTTCCAGGGCCTGTTCTCCGTTATCCGGCTGTGAGATCAGAAGATTTTCGACATCAACCCCCAGTTTTTCTGCATAGTTCCTGTCGAATGTGTGCTCGGCATCAATAATGGCTGCAATTCCTCCGTTCTTTTGTGCTTCTGCGATGGCATGAATGGCCAGGGTAGTCTTACCTGATGCTTCAGGCCCGTAGATCTCAATGACGCGTCCTCTTGGAAAACCCCCGATTCCCAGCGCTGCATCGAGGCTGATGGAACCGCTTGGAATGACCTGTATATTCTCTATGGCATGGTCACCCAGTTTCATTATTGTTCCTTTACCGAAATCCTTCTCAATCTTACCTATTGTGACCTCAAGTGCTTTAAGTTTCTCCTTGTTGATCTCTTTTCTTTCAATGCTCATATTACTGGTGTTATTATTGATATAATTTGAATATCTGTTCCGAATGGTTCTTTGTATCCACTTTTGAGATTATTTTCTCAATCATGCCTTTCTCGTCAATAAGAAATGTACTTCTCACAATACCCAGGAAACTTTTCCCGTACATTTTCTTCTCCCTGTAGACACCGTAATCTTCGAGTATTTTTCTTTCAGTATCGGCAATAAGGGGAAAAGGCAGTGAATACTTTTCCGCAAATGACCTGTGCGATTTCTCACTGTCCATGCTCACGCCCACAACTGCAAATCCCTTCCTGATAAGATCCTCGTGGTTGTCCCTCAGGTTGCAGGCCTCAGCGGTACAACCCGGAGTGTTGTCCTTGGGATAGAAGTAGAGTACCAGTTTCTTACCTGCAAAGTCGGTCAGCTTTACAAGCCTGCCTTCCTGATCTTTGCCTTCGAAATACGGGGCTTTCATGCCCTCTTTGAGCTCTGCCATAGTGTGGTAATTTTGTTATTAGGGGTAAATTTACGAAGTTTGAACTGTTTTGGTATTAATTGGCAATATTTATTATTAACATGGTGAAATATCGCACTCCTGCTTGCATCTTAACGGGAAAGTGCTGACCTTTGGATTATTGCAAATATTATGATGGAATGAAAATCGGTAAAATATATTACATCCTGCAGATTCTGATCATTCTCTTGTTTACGACCGCACCTGATGAGACCCGGGCCCAGGAGGCGAGGAAAAAACCTTCGCGTCAGGCGGCTATGGATGCATTCTCGAAGGGTGATTATGAAAGGGCTTACAATGAGTTCGTGATATTGCTCGACAACTTTTCGAAAGATCCTCTTTACAGATACTATGCCGGTGTCAGCCTGGTCAGGATGAACCGCGATCCCGAGCAGGCACAGATACATCTGCAGGATGCTTTAAACGGATCGCTCGACATAAAGAATGTCCCCGACGATGCCTGGTTCTATCTCGGACGTTCGCAGCAGCTTGCCGGACGCTTTGCTGAGGCGATAGAGGCCTACAGGGTTTTTGAGTCGAAGGCAGGAAAGAAGAAGGCACGGGATATGGAGGTTCCCGAGTATATCAGGGAATGTAATGAAGGAAGGGGAAAACTCAGGGAGCCTTTGGGGATGCAGGGGGGTATTGCGGCGGCTGAACGGAAGGTGACCCCTGACCCGGCTTTGAAACCTGTTCCGGTAAAGGAAGATGCGCCCGAGGAGGTTGATAAGGTGCTTACTCAGGCGATGAATTACCAGGTAAAAGCTGATTCGCTTGATGCGCTTGCCGCTAAATCGAAGAGCGAGATAGGCAATATCCCTGCCGGTCAGCAAAAGACAGAGAAGGAAAAGGCTGCCGGGATGCAGGCAAGGTCGGCCGAGTATCAGAAGCTTGCCGATGCAAAGCTGGCCGGAGCCGCTGCAGATAATACGGTTGACAGGGCTGCTGCAACAGTTCCTCCCGAACCTGCTGTCAGGCAAACAGGCGTTTTCTCAGTTTTCAGTATCGAGACTGACCCTGTCAGGAGCAAAAATATCAGAATTTCATTTGATCCCGAACTGCCTTCAGGACTGATTTACCGCATCCAGCTCGGGGTTTTCAGCAAAACGCCCGACATATCATTTTTCAAAGGACTATCGCCTGTTGCAGGATTTTCCATTGCAGGCAGCAGTGCGAAAAGGTATTTTGCAGGAATGTTCCGCAGGATGAGCGATGCTGCTGCCTCGCTTAACAGGGTGAAGCAGATGGGATTCCGCGACGCTTTTGTTACGGCCGTAATGGACGGGAAAGCGGTTTCAGCAGAAAGGGCGGCCCTCCTTGAGAAAGAGTGGGGCACAAGGCCGCTTGTTACTGTTGTGGAAGCCCAGAAACCAGGTGGGCAGGAAGCCGCCACGCTTGTCTTCAGGGTTGAACTGTTGCGCTCGCCTGTCCCTCCGGGTGATTCTGAAACAGAGAGTTACAGAAAGGTTGCCGGGAACCGGGGTTTTGAGATTATTGAGAAGGAAGATGGCACTTTTGTATATCTCATCGGGAAATTTATTACTTTTGAGTCGGCTTCCGAATATGCCGGACTTCTGAACCGGAACGGTTTCAGGGAAGCTAAGGTGACGGCATATGCAGGCAGCACAGAGATACCCGTTGAAACGGCAAAGCAATTATTTGAAAAGCAGAAATGAAGGAAAAAACTCTACACAGAGACGACAGGTTGAAAAGCGGGGGAGTAAAGCATTCACTTGTGCTTTACAATGATGAGGTTAATACCTTTGATCATGTTATAAAATCGCTCGTTGAGGTTTGCGGCCATGATGCCATTCAGGCTGAACAGTGTGCACTGATTGTGCATCTCAGGGGAAGCTGCGAGATAAAACTTGGTATAAAGGAAGTGCTTCAGGCCATGAGCAAGTCGCTCAACGCAAAAGGACTTAACTCCAGGGTAATGGATATGTAAAATAATAACGTCCTGAAATCCTGTGCGCTATTCCCGGTGAAATATTCTTGAAAGGGCAAGATCAAAAAATCCAAAGATCAGAATTCCTGCCATTACATAAGGTATCCATTCCGGCAAACTGATTGCCGGCAATGATAGATCACCTTTGCTGAAAACGGCTGACAACGGTTCTCTTGCCTTATCCCAGAGCGATGAGACGAAACCTGCTGTCTCGCCTGACGGAACAAGAATAGCCGCAGCTGTAAAAACTGCCATAATAACAACAGAAATCAGCGGGATCTTTTTTCCCAAAGGGAATTTCTCCCTGGCCAGCCCCGATTCAATACGGATCCTGGTCATTGTTTTTGTGGTAAACCCCTCCGGAGCTTTCTCGGCCATCCCGGTATTGAGGAAATTCCTCAGAAGTTCATCATCATTTAATTCCTGCCTTGTCATTTGAATAAATATTTTTCATTTCAGCTTTTCTTATTATACCGGCCATCTTCTGCCTTGCCCTGAAGAGCCTGACCTTAATGTTGTTCCTGCTGATGCCTGTGATCCTCGATATTTCCGCGGCATCCAACTCCTCGTAGTAAAACAGCGTTATCAGCCCTCTGTCCTCCTCAGGAATATTCTGAAGAGCAAAATTAACCAAAGAATTCCTGTATTCAAGCACCGATTCCTCCTCATTTTTTCCCATCGACATGAAGTCGACGGCATCGGCAGGGAATTCCTCGAGCGACAGAATGTTTCTCTTCCTGCTCCTGACAAGCGATACGGCAGTGTTATAAACGATCCTGTAGAGCCAGGTGGCAAAGCTGCTTTTCATCCTGAAATCCTTAAGCGACCTGTAGGCTTTCATAAAAGCATCCTGGGCTATTTCCTCAGCTTCCTCGCGGTTTCCGCATATTCTGAATGCAAGGTTAAATGCCTTGTCCTTGTGAATATCCACCAGATGGGAGAAGGCATTCATGCTGCCGCCAAGAACCTGCTCAATGTAATATCTGTCGCTTTTTGTGTCCATTCAGACCCTTTGACGCACAAAGTTACAGCCTGGTTTCGTGCAAAAACACTTATTTCTGTAAAATATTAAGGTCTCCGGCGTAATAACCCGGCTTTTAACGCGATTGCCATATTTCCAGGGGAATAAAAATACATTCATGGGTTGGTCCACATCCGGGAATAAAAATCTCCATGGCTGCTTTCTGTGATTGGTTGCCTCGTCTGACCTTGCTTTGTACTGAGTTTCTCCTTGTGATTTCATGAACACACCCCATGCCTTCGCGAAGCTCAGGCTTCCCCCTCTCTACTACCCAGTCGAGAGGGGGATCGAGGGGGTGAGTTCGTGAAGAACGGCATAATTTGCAAGCGCTTTCTTTCCTGTGATGAAACTTATCCGGATATGGATGGAATAAAATAATTTCAAAAAAAATCAGGATACTGTAACCAGTCACACACGTTATGTGTCTAAAGGGCAAAACAAGTACTTATAATTAATACATGAAAAAATGGAAACACTGATTGGTTTTATCGCTTTCTTCGCAATGGTTTTCGGGATATTGTATGTATTCTATACAACCCGTAACAGGGAACGAATGGCTCTTATTGAGAAAGGGGCTGATGCAAGCCTTTTCAATACCGGAAAAACAGCCGGAGCCGGAATCAAATGGAGCGGCTTTGCCCTTAAGACCGGGATGCTTATGATAGGTGTCGGCCTGGGAATTATTGCAGGGGCTATCCTTGAATCAATAAACGCATTTCCTTCAGAAGAGGCCGGCTATTTCTCAATGATATTCATCTTCGGTGGTCTTGCCCTTGTGGCCTTTTACCTCATCGAAAGGAAAGCGAAATAAAACACCGGTCATTGGCTGCCTGTTAACCCATTTCCCGGATCACCGGGAGTGGGTTTTTTTCGCAGCGGCCTTCTTGTCTTTACCGTAGTCTGAAGTTTGTTTCAGGCTTTATTTGATATAATACTCAATCATTTTTCTCACTGCATCTCGGCAAACAGAGCAATACCCGTTTGGTCCGTTGCTTTTCATCCGGCAGTCAATTTCAGGCCTGAAGATCCCCTTTGCCGAATAGCCGCCGCCTTCAAACAATCCTGTTACTCCTTCATATTTCTCAGTGGCAGGAGTGGGAACAGGGGTCCCCTCCGCGATCATGTGCTTCCACTTTTTCTCGAAGCTGACCATAGTGGTTATATTGGGCTCCCATGGTTCAGTCTCCTTTGGATAGAATTCCTCGTAGGCAACTTCTGAAGAATAATATTCGTCGGCAAGTCCTGCAAATCCGTGGCCGAATTCATGGATGAAGACCTTTTCAGAGAGTGAATGACCGGCCGTTGTTCCGCTGTAATAGTTGTAAACCCCTCCTCCTCCGTACCGGTCGCTGTTTACAAGCACCACAATGTTGTCGTGGGGAGCTGAAGCGGCGTAGTCGTTCACCGATTTAATATCCTGTGTGGTAAGGTAACGGTCGGTGCCAAAGGTATAAAAGCTTGAATTAAGAATGGTGTTCTGGTAAATTTTTTCGCCCGGGACATCCGTTCCCGACTCTGCTGAAGGGGCTTCCACAGCCCAGATATTGAACCTTTCGCGGTATTCTCCGAACGGAGCCTCGGCGAAAAGTGCATCGGCCATCCTCCTTACATCCTCCCTGAAACGGTGCATTTCATCCCGGGTATATCCTTCTGCCACGAAGGCTATATCGACACTTTTTGATGGTTCTCCCGATCCGTATATCCTTGTAACAGCAGCCTCAGCAGGTTTCTCCTTCCTTATATAGAAATCGGCAGGGTCGATAATTGTCTCGTACAGTTTGCTGAAGATGCCGTCCCTGCCTCGGATGCTTATTACGAATCTGACCTTGTTTTTCGGAAAAGGCATCGTGGCAACTTCATAGAAACTGCGTTCCATTTCCTTCGCTTCGCCTGTTGTCTGCCATTCCTGGTATAGTGTGCAGAATCCCCTTGAATAGATCAGTTTGTTTACTTCAGCATCAAAGAGTTCATATTTGAAATTGCCGTAGTCAAAAGGATCAATGAGGTTTGTGCGCGACCCTGCAAAGATGGCTTCTTCCTTCATGCCCGCTGGATAAACCGTTGTCTTCCTGCTGTCGCCTGCGAACATGAAGTCGAACCTCAGCACTTTTTCGGTAAAATACCTGTCGAAATCCGTCTGGCCGCTTAATGTGACTGAGCAGAAGATCAAAGCCGGAAGTATTGCTTTTTTTATCATTTCCCTGTAGAGATTAATTTGCGTAAAGCTAAAAATATTCATCAAGAAGGATAAAGATTTTATTTAATTTTGCTCCGGATCATTCACCTGGTTTTTGCGTAAAGCGTTTGTATTAGGGAAGGAGGAAACCAGTATTACGGGTCAGGTTTCATTTGGAAGGACATGAATTATTCGATGAGAAGATGTTGAAATACTGCCTGTTTCTGAAACCTGAGCGGTATTGAAACAAAGGTGCATTACGATTGTTAATATCAAAAACAACATATCATGGCCGATCTTAATACAAGGATAAGCGATTTCGTCTGGAAAAACCTGAACGAGAAGCATGTTAACGGCAGGAAGGATCCCTTCTGGGAGTCATTAAGTGCAACCGGAACGGAGTTGTGGCTGGATACCGGCGACATTGAGGAGGCTGAAGCAGTCTGGTCATCGGAAATGAGCGCCCTTACTACGAATAATACTCTGCTCAACAATGAGATACAGAAAGGCATCTATGATATTTTTGTTTCCGAAGCCAAACACATCCTTAACGGTCTTCCGCTTGAAGATAAGGTAAAGGAAATAGCCTTTATTCTCAATGCACGTCACGGTCTGAGACTGGCTGAAAAGTTCGGGGGGTACGTAAGCGTTGAGCTTCATACCGATACAGCCCACGATATTAAGGCAATCGAGTACTATGGAAAAAGGTTTCATGAGATCTGTCCCGAACATTTTATCGTGAAGGTCCCTCTTACTGCGGAGGGTCTTATCGGAGCAAGGCGCCTGAAAGAATCAGGCGTCAGGGTTAACTTCACCCTTGGCTTCAGCGCACGGCAGAATGTTCTTATCACAAGGGTTGCCAAACCTGATTATGTAAATGTCTTTCTTGGCAGGATAGGAGCCTTCATGATGGACAACAAGCTGGGTGACGGATCGGGTGCTGGTGAGAAGGCTACCATTTCGTCGCAGAACTGGGTTACAGGTATTTCGGCGCTTAACGAGTGGCAGACCAGGCAGATTGCAGCCAGCATAAGGCATCACAACCAGCTTGAGCTTCTGGCCGGGACCGATGTATTCACCATCCCCCCTAAAGTTGCAATGGAAGGAAGGAATAAGCTTGAAGGCAATTTCAGTTCCAGGACTCATGAGAACTATGATGCTGTTGTTTATCCTTCTGCCGCGGAAGCAGGAATTGAAAAATTCTGGATTGTCGACAATAACGTGCTAAGCCTCTCAGAAAGATTATCTGAGAATCTTCCCTCCTCGGGAAAAGAGCTGGTTCATATTGCGCATGAGGAAGGTTGTGCCGACATGTTCCCTGTTCTATCGAAGCAGGAAAAGGAACTTATCTCTGAAGGAGGAAAGATACCTGTTTATTCTGTGTGGAGCGGGAAGATCAGGGAGGGAAAGATAGCTCCCGATACGCTTCTTACTCTTGCCGGTCTTGCATCCTTCACATCCGACCAGGAAAAACTTGATCAGAGGATACTTGGGATAATCGGCTGATCAGGCCCCGCGCTGCCTTATTATCTCATATATCAGTATCCCGGCAGCAACCGATACATTAAGCGATCCTATTATCCCTGTCATGGGTATCATAACATGATGATCGGCCATTGAAAGCAATTCCGGTCCCACGCCCTTGTCTTCCGATCCCATTATTAAAGCTGCAGGACCAGTGAGGCATATGTCCGAAGCTAAGGTTCCTCTCTTTTCACTGGCGGCTATTATCTTCAATCCTGATTCTTTGAGAAATTCAACAGTACGTGTTATGGCTTTAACCCTGCAAACAGGAAATGTATGGAGCGCTCCTGCCGATGTCTTTACCGCATCGGCATTTATTCTTGCCGATCCTTTTTCGGGTATTACTATGGCATGGGCACCGAGACATTCGGCGCTTCTGACAATAGCTCCGAAATTCCTTACATCCGATACTCCGTCGAGAACAATGAACAGTGGTTCTTCCCCTTTCTCGAAAATACCGGGGAGAAGGTTTTCGACCGACTGGAATTCCACAAGTGAGATCCATGCTATTACACCCTGGTGGTTTTTCCGGGTAACAAGATCCAGCCTTTCTGCAGGTACGGTCTGATAGGGGATGCCGAATTTTCTCACCTCGGTCATGAGCTCATGATATAGAGAGCCCTGCAATCCCTGTCTGACGAGAAGACGGTCAATCTGCTTTCCGGCTTTCAGGGCTTCAAGTACCGGACGCAGTCCAAAGATGTAGTCGGATTCCTTTTGCATTTTTATCAGAGATCTTCAGGATTGTCGAGGCGGAAAACAAGGCCTTTTCTCCATGCGGCAACTGCTTTGTCCCAGTGTGTTACAAGGGTTTCGCTCCGGGCCAGGTAGAAGTCGTTTTCCGAAAAATTATTGTTTCTCACCCTGAAGTTGAACCACAGATAATCTTCCCTTAGCCTGAACCTTCCTCCCCACATTGACCTGAGGACGGGCCTGCGGTAACCCCAGCTTTCACCCTCGTTGCTTTTATAGACCTTGTCGGGAGGACCGTACATGATATAGATCATCCCTCTTTCTGTCCTCCATCCTTCCTTGAACGATGTGAAATAGTAATTCGAATACATGACCCGTGTATAGAAAATTCTGATAAGCTCCCTCGACTTGTCGATATTGCCTCCGCATTTTATCCAGAATTCATCGAGAGCAACTTTAGGCTTTGATGCTGAGCGCAATGCTGACATTTCTTCATCGGAAGCAAGGTAGGCAAGAGGTTCGATCATCACCTCAGGAGTTGTCATTCCTGGAAATGCCTTGCCGAAGTTGAAAAAAGTAAATCCTTCCTGTGATTCGCGGTCAACAGTGCAGAAATATACACCTTCCTCAGGGAACATCAGAGGCAACTCAGCGGAATAGGGCATAGCTTTAACCGTGTCGGGAGGATAATCGATAAGCCTTTCGGGGAGAAGCATCGAAGGCGGGTATGGTACTACTTTCAGAGGCTGGTAGTAGAAAACAAAAAGCGAATCTGCCGGAAGGGAAGGATAAAGCAGGTTGACGTATTCATTTTCCCTGATCACGGGGTTGTGAAGTTCATTTTTGGCGAAATGGCCTCGCGCAATATAATTGTAACGGTTGTAATACGACTGGGTGTTGAAGTTGACGAACGACTGAATGACTTCAGCCCTTATCTTGTCGAGTATCTTTAACTCGGCCACATAAGACGAAGCAGGCTGAACTCTGAGCGGGATCTTGTAAATATACTCCTGCCGGTTGTCTTCCTTAACCACATCAGCGTCAAGATAAGCCGTGTCGGACAGTATTCTTCCGCTTGTGGTATTGTAAAGCTTCACCGTAATGAGAAGCTGAGCCATAGGCACTCCTCTCGGGTTGGCTTCAGAGAAGAAGAGGTCGGGAGCGAAGAATTTGACAGACAGAACCGAAGATGTCATCGATTCGTTGAAAACGCTTATGCTTGGCTTTATTGAGCTTTTTGTGGGATTATAGAGGTACGACAGATCCTTTGTGTCGACGGTGACTCTCTGTGTTGTACTGCAAGAGGTGATTATCCCGCTGACCAGTGCGGCTAATATCAGGATCGCCGTGGTGCCTGCTGAAAATATCCGTCTCATATCCGTTTTTTAAAGAGTTTAAGCCTGTTTTTCACTCCATTGTATTCTTACCCTGCACAGTTCCGTATCATCATCAGTCCGCACGATGGAATGATCAGAAATCCTCTCATTCCCTTCCTGACCTGCTATCATAATGGCAACCCGGTCGTTGAAGTGCGATTCGGCAAGATAGTTTATTTCAGCCGAAACAGGAGCATTATTCATAATGAAATCAAGGTCATAACAATCGGTTACCCATTCAAGGTACCTGGCATTGTTCGCATGCAGGTTGACATCCAGATCGCTGATCCTTACGCTGAACTCACGGTTAAGCTTCGCTTCTGAGGACGGTGCCCCGATCCTGGATGCATTTCTGCTGAGGGCCGCTTCACTGGCGGGAACGAAGTTAAGTTTGTTCAGATTGTCGTCGGGTCGCTGGATCCGTTTTGTATTATAGTCGATAATGAGCCACGAGGATGTTGCCCTGGCAATCACAATTCCGTCCTCCGTCCTTGCAATGAAATCTCTCAGGGCAAAAAGCTTTTCGGTTCCCCTCGGCCAGGTCCTTATGCTTATTTTTTCTCCCAGAGAGGGCCATCGTTCAATTACCGAGTACATTCTGGAAAGGACCCAGAAATTATTATCTTTCATTAATTCATCCCTTCCATAGCCGAGAGCGATGGCATGCTCGGAAGCAATATCCTGAAAGAAATCGAACAGGGATGAAAGGGCCAGTTTTCCGTCAGGTCCTGATTCGTAAACATGTATCCGGTAGTCCTTGTTAAATTCCCTGAGCTCCATCTTCATTCATCATTTTTGAGATATTCTTCCACGTCGTGCGAATATTCTGTCCATCGGTGCATTTCCTCATCAAGGCTCTTCTTCAGTTCCTGGTACTTCAGATAGATACCTGCACTTTCAGGCGAACTGGCTGCGAGATGCAATTCGTTATCGAGCGATGCAAGTTCCTTTTCCATTCTTTCTATCTCCTTTTCAGATTCCTCAAGTCTGCGGCGCAGCTTTCTCAGGTTTCTTTCAAAGTCTTTTCTTTCAAGGTATTTTTGTTTTCCCGAAGTATTGTCTCCCTTTGGTGCCGTCCCTGAAGGCTGGTCTTTTCTTTCTATATCCTTAAGATTCACCAGTTTCTTTTTTCTGAGGAAGTCATAGATACCTCCAAGATGTTCTCTTATCCGGTTATGTCTGAATTCATAGACCTTCGATACCAGTCCGTCGAGAAAATCCCTGTCGTGAGAAACCACAATTAGTGTGCCATCATATTTCAGAAGAGCCTGCTTAAGGATATCTTTCGATCTCATGTCGAGATGATTTGTCGGCTCATCAAGCACAAGCAGGTTGCATGGTTCCAGAAGCAGCCTTACAAGGGCAAGGCGCGATCTCTCGCCTCCCGAAAGGACCTTCACCTTTTTGTCAATCTCCTCGCCCCTGAAAAGGAAGGCTCCGAGCATGTCCCTTATCTTTGTCCGGATATCTCCCCTTGCAACATTGTCAATAGTTTCAAAGACAGTGAGATCTTCATTCAGCAGCTCGTCCTGGTTCTGGGCAAAATATCCTATTCTGACATTGTGCCCCGTTTTAAGTGTTCCCTGACAGTCTGTTTCGCCTGTAATTATCTTCGACAGTGTAGTTTTTCCTTCTCCGTTGCGGCCAACGAATGCAGTTTTTTCACCCCTTGTGATTGTAAGAGAGATGTTTTTCAGAACACAAAGCGGTCCGTAGTATTTCGAAAGGTTTTCCGCATGTACGACAACGGTCCCCGATCGCGGGGAAGGAGGGAACCTCAGGTTAATGGAGCTTGTGTCTTCGTCATCAACTTCCAGCCTTTCCAGCTTGTTCAGCTGTTTTATCTTTGACTGGACCTGAACAGCTTTTGTCGCCTTGTATCTGAACCTTTCAATAAACTTCTCGGTGTCGCCAATCATTTTCTGCTGGTTTTTGAAGGCAGCCAGCTGTTGTGTCCTCCTTTCCTCCCTGAGGACGATGTACTGCGACCACGGAACGCGATAGTCGTAAATTTTACCGAGAGATATTTCGATGGTCCTGTTGGTAACATTGTCGAGGAAAGCCCTGTCGTGCGAGACCATCATTACAGCTCCGTTATAAGAGGCGAGAAATGTCTCGAGCCACTGTATCGACTCTATGTCGAGATGGTTTGTCGGTTCGTCAAGAAGGAAAACAGAAGGTTTCCCAAGGATGAGCTTTGCCAGTTCGATCCTCATCCTCCATCCCCCGCTGAGTTCTCTTGTGGGCCTGTCGAAATCCTTTCTCTCAAAACCTAGTCCAATGAGGGTCTGTTCTGTATCAGCAAGATAGGTGTCGCCTCCATGGATCCTGTATTGTTCCTCGGCTTCTGTAAGCCTGTCGCAAAGCTTCAGGTAGCTTTCGGAATGATAATCGTCCCTCTCGGCGATCTCCCTGCTGCAATTCTCAATCTCTTCCGATAACCCTTTAAGACCCCCAAAGGCTTTCAGGGTTTCATTCATTACTGTTGTTGTGTCGTCAACGCTCATCTGCTGAGGCAGATATCCGATAGTCACCTCTTTCGACATGTCAACATGGCCCTTTGAAGCGCTCTGCAAACCGGCTATCACCCTTAGCAGGGTTGTTTTTCCGGCGCCGTTCCGTCCGGTGAGGCCGATCCGGTCCTGTTCGTTGATCAGAAAGGATATGTCCGAGAGGAGATCAAAGCTTCCGAAAGTGACTGAGAGATTCTGTACCGATACCATAATCCGAAATAAACCCGACAAAGATAGAAAAAGTATGTCAGGCTGTAAAGAGGAGGGTATTGCCCTATAATATATCTTTACAGCGTTAAATTTTGTTTAGCCTGACTTTAAAAAGGAGGTCATCCATGAAAGGATTTTTTCTGAGAGGAAGAAGCTTGATAATAGTGCTGCTTGTTTTCTCTGTGCTGTTTTCCTGCCGGAAAGACGATGATACTACATATGAGTATTTTATTAGCAGATCACAGGTAGCGTCTTATTCTGAAGCAAACATCGAGGCGGTCATCGACCTCGCGGCTCTTTCGTTCCCTGAAGCTGCAGGCCTTAAATCATATATAAACGATGGGGTGAAGGTTTACAAAATCGTGTACAGGACCACTGTTGACGGAAGCACTGTGGAAGCCTCGGGCCTGTTGTCGGTGCCTGAGACCCCGGGCGATTATCCGGTTCTCAGCTTTCAGAACGGGACCAATACCGTCAATGCCGACTCCCCGAGTGAAGATCCTGGCAGTTTTATGTATCAGCTTGTTGAATATATTGCGGGAATGGGTTTTGCCGTGTTCATTCCTGATTATCCAGGGTTCGGAAGCTCAGCAGATATTCCTCATCCTTATCTTATAAAGGAACCCACCGTTGATGCAATCGTCAACATGTTCAGGGCTGTAACCGAGGCTGAAGAAGAATTCAGCGGGGTAAGCTTCAGAAATGAGTATTACCTTATCGGATATTCCCAGGGAGGCTGGGCAACAATGGCCCTTCATTCGCATCTCGAGCAGTCTGCCGGAAACGAGTTCAATCTCGGGGGAAGTGTTTGCGGAGCAGGCCCTTACGACCTGTACGCACTTTTCACAGGGATGATAGAAGCTGATACATACCCCATGCCCGCTTACATTGCATATATAGTTAATGCTTACAGCCATTACGGATTTTTTGAGGTTGATCCGGATGAAATACTGAATGAGACTTATGCTTCTCTTCTGGGTTCACTTTTTGACGGAAACCATTCTACCGGTCAGATCAACTCTGAACTAACAACATCTATTCCCGAACTTATTACTGAAGAGTTCCGGAACGGTTATCTCAGCCAGCAATACGCATCGGTCCGTGAGGCTCTGACTGAAAACAGCATTCAGGGATACAGATCGGAAATTCCTCTTCTGCTTGTACACGGAGATGGTGATACCCATGTTGATCCTGACGTCACGACATTATTTTACGGATCTATGATTGAGGCAGGAACTTCAGTATCTGACATCACTAAGCTGACTTTTCCAGGGCTCGATCATGGAGATGCGGTCTTGCCCTGCATGGTTGAGGGACTGAAGTTCCTTACTGAACTCAGGGATAACTAAGAGGAATGTATTATTTTATATAAATAAGATAGTGAGACGGAGGAAAGAGCTGCCGGTGCTTGAGAAGGTTCTTGTTACCGACATTGGTGCTGAAGGAAATGCTGTGGCCAGGGTGGATAATCAGGTTGTTTTTGTTCCCATGCTTGTTCCGGGCGATGTTGTTGACATTAAGGTCAGGAGAAAGAGAAGGAAATACCTCGAAGGTTCGGTAGTCAGGTTTCATGAGTATTCGCCCGACAGGATAGAGCCTGTCTGCCAGCATTTCGGCATCTGCGGAGGCTGTAAGTGGCAGCATCTTCCTTATCACCTTCAGCTTCATCACAAGGAGAAGCAGGTAAAGGAGAACCTTTCCAGGATCGGGAAGGTGGATATAGCTTCTGTTAATCCGATTATCGGATCGTCTGAAGTTTTCAGGTACAGGAACAAGCTTGAGTTCACTTTTAGCGACAAACGGTGGCTTACCCGTGAAGAGATGAATTCTGACAGGGAACCACTCAGGGAAGATGCTCTGGGTTTCCATATTCCCGGACAGTTCGACAAGGTTCTTGACATTAAGGAGTGTCTCCTTCAGGCCGAACCATCAAATGCAATACGAAATGCAGTAAGGAGGTTCGCACACAAAAATGCATTTCCTTTTTTTAACCTTAGGGAGCAGGCCGGTTTTCTCAGGAACCTGGTAGTAAGGACTACGTCAGCAGGAGAGGTGATGGTCATTGTCGTTTTCTTCCTCGATGAGAGGCAGAGAATTGAGAAGCTGATGAGTTATCTTGCCGGTGAGTTTCCTCAGATCACATCTCTTTTCTACATTGTGAACACCAAGAAGAACGATTCCCTTGCCGACCAGAACCCCGTTCATTACTCTGGATCTGAATTCCTGACAGAAGAAATGGATGGCCTGAAGTTCAGGATAGGGCCGAAGTCCTTCTTTCAGACCAACACAGGGCAGTCGCAGCGCTTATACAGGATAGCAGGGGAATTTGCGCAATTGACGGGGAAGGAAACGGTTTACGACCTGTATACAGGCACTGGTACAATAGCGAATTTCCTTGCGCCCTCGGCGGACAAAGTGGTTGGAATTGAGTATATTGATGAGGCTATAAGGGATGCAGCAGTTAATTCGCAGATAAACGGGATAGGGAACACGGATTTTTTTGCAGGAGACATAAGGGCAGTGATGAACCCCGGGTTCTTTGAAGTTCATGGGAAACCGGATGTAATTGTTACCGACCCTCCGAGATCGGGGATGCATGAGGATGTTGTCAGAACTATGATTGAAGCATCGCCTTCAAGAATTGTGTACATAAGCTGCAATCCTGCCACTCAGGCGCGCGACGTTGCGATTTTATCGGAAAGGTATCGTGTTGATGCCGTTCAGCCTGTGGATATGTTTCCGCAGACTCATCATGTTGAGAATGTTGTGCTTCTTTCAAGGCTTTGAAATAAGTAAGGTCAAATTTTGCAGTTAACACTTGTTTGACTATTTTTGTCGCGCCGGAATTTATTCCCGGAGAGATGGGTGAGTGGCTTAAACCAGCAGTTTGCTAAACTGCCGTATGGGTAACTGTACCGGGGGTTCGAATCCCCCTCTCTCCGCAAAGCCAAAATAATCCCCCTTCCGTCAGGAAGGGGTTTTTATTTTCATCCAGGACGTGCCATGCTCGCATGAGCACGGACGGGATGAAAATAAAAACCTTGCGAGGAGACGAGCAAGGGATTATTTTGGCTTTTAGCTTCCCCCAATGGGGATCATGAGCGCAGCGAATAATCCCTGCAGAAATTGTGAATTTTTCATCCTGGACGTGCCATGCTTGCATGAGCACGGACGGGATGAAAATAAAAACCTTGCGAGGAGACGAGCAAGGGATTATTTTGGCTTTTAGCTTCCCCCAATGGGGATCATGAGCGCAGCGAATAATCCCTGCAGAAATTGTGAATTTTTCATCCTGGACGTGCCATGCTTGCATGAGCACGGACGGGATGAAAATAAAAACCTTGCGAGGAGACGAGCAAGGGATTATTTTGGCTTTTAGCTTCCCCCAATGGGGATCATGAGCGCAGCGAATAATCCCTGCAGAAATTGTGAATTTTTCATCCTGGACGTGCCATGCTTGCATGAGCACGGACGGGATGAAAATAAAAACCTTGCGAGAGAAACGTTTTGTAGATGCGGCAGATCTGCCGCCTCTACTAGCATAGGAAATAAATGTGCCACAAATAAACCCGGATGTTATTTTCAGGAAAAATTATTTACATCCCGGCACCGTTTTACCCTAATTACAAGTATTTTCATCCCAAAAAAAAGAGAATGATCTATTCAAATTCAGATGTCAGGAGGCAGGACAGGCTCCTTGATGAAAAATCCGCTCTGGGCCTTCTGAAAACAGGCGAATATGGGGTTTTGTCGGTGATGTGCACTTACACAGGCGTTTACGGATTACCCCTGAGCTATGTCTGGAATGATGAAAAGGCGCTTTATCTGCACTGCGCTCAGGAAGGCCGTAAACTGAGATGCATTGATTCCGGAAACTCCGTATCATTCTGTGTCGTCGGGAAGACAAATGTCATTCCCGGGAAATTCACCACCGAATATGAAAGCATCATTCTTGAATGCAGTGCTCACAGGAATCTTCCCGAAGAGGAGAGGATGAAGGCTCTTGCCCTTTTTGTTGAAAAATATTCTCCGGGGGAAAGGGCGGCCGGACTCGAATATGCTCGGAAGCTTTCAGGAATCACCGAAATAATCCGCCTTGATATTATAAAATGGTCGGGAAAAAGAAAGCGTGTGGATAAGGATGATGAATGACAGGTTGCCTGCTGAGCTTTATTGCCTGGCTTTATAGCCTTGTTCTGATTGTTTTTTCTATTTTAGGGTTAATTTATAAGGATCATGGCTGGTATCCTGTCTTTTTCAGGTATATATGGATGTAGTTCATAAACAGTATAAAGGTCATCTGAGGACAAAGGAAATTGTTGCAGGACTTAAGGTAAGCGACAGGATAAGATCATTAAGGCAAAAGACCCTGACTGCGAAAAGATTTCTTTCAATCGATCAGGCTGCCATCATTACCAGGGTTTACAGTGAGAACGGGAGCGATCCTGTGATAATAAAAAGGGCAAAATCCCTGGCCGCCTGCCTCCGTGAAATGCCCATTTCCATCGATCCTGAGGAACTTATTGCCGGCAACCGTACTCCCGGGATAAGGTCCGGAGTTGTATTCCCTGAAGCAGGTATCACATGGCTGGGGAAAGAACTGGATACCCTTCACGTGAGGGAGCAGGATCCCTTTGAAGTCAGGGAGGAAGATGCCGGTCTTTTCAGGGAGCAGATAGAACCCTTCTGGCTCGGAAGGACAATGGAGGACGATATTTATGAGAACTCCGGAAGTGAAATAAACGCCATCGCCAAGGTAGTGAAGATAAACCAGAGGGACCATGCCCAGGGACATATTTGTCCGGATGTGAAAAAATGGCTTCACTTTGGTCCTGCCGGACTGCTGGAAATTTCACTTGACAGGCTGAAGAATGCTGGAGACTGTAAAAGGGACTTTTATGAGAGTTCTGTTATAGTTCTCGGGGCTGCATGCGATTTCATCAAACGTTATTCGGAGCTTGCCAGAGCTCTTGCGGAGAGTCATTCCGGCAACCCCCTGTCGGAAAATCTGCTCGAAACTGCTTCTGTATGTGAGAATATCGCCGTACAACCTCCTGAAGGATTCAGGGAAGCCCTGCAGTCGGTCTGGTTTCTTTTTGTGATCCTGCAGATGGAGTCAAATTCCTCTTCATTTTCACCGGGAAGGATGGACCAGTACCTTATGCCCTGGTACAGGGCTGATATTGATTCCGGGAAGCTTACTGAATCATTTGCCCTGGAACTTATTGAGGCTCTTTATATAAAGTTCAACCACATCGTTTACCTGCGAAATGCGGGAAGTGCAAAATACTTTGCCGGGTTTCCAATCGGTTTCAATGTGACGATAGGGGGTGTGACGGCAGAAGGGATGGATGCAGTCAATGACCTTACCTGGTTGTTTCTCAAGGCTCAGGATCATGTAAGGCTTCCCCAGCCAAATCTCACGGCCCGTTTGCATGAGAATTCTTCTGACGAATTTCTGATGGAGTGCTCGAGGGTGATAGGGCTGGGAACCGGTATGCCCCAGATGGTAAATGATACAAGCATTGTTCCGGCACTGGAGAATATCGGAATAAGCCATGAAGATGCATGCGACTATGCACTGGTCGGATGTGTTGAATTAAGCACCCAGGGCAACCTTCTCGGATGGAGTGATGCGGCCATGTTCAACCTTGTCAAGGTTCTTGAACTGACCCTCAATAACGGTATCTGCATGCTCACAGGAGAAAGGCTTGGTCCACCCACAGGATACCTTTACGAATTTGAAACCTTCGGCAGGCTCGAAGAAGCATTTTCGAGGCAGATCGACTATTTCACAGGGAAGATGGTACTGCTTTGTGAACAAATCGAAAAGGCACATCAGATTCACCTTCCTTCGCCCTTCCTTTCTTCAGTCGTTAATGATTGCCTTGAGTCAGGAATTGATGTGACGGCCGGAGGCGCAAGGTATAACCTTTCAGGAATCCAGGCGATTCAGGTTGCCAATATAGCCGATTCGCTCGAAGTCCTGAGACAACTGGTTTTTGAGGAAGGATTGGTCGGAAAGAAGGAGATGCTTGAAGCACTTCTCTCTGATTTCGCGGGGAATGAGCTGTTGCGTCAGCATTGCATCAACAGGGTGAGGAAGTATGGTAACGATGAGGCTGATGTCGATGAGACCGGCGCTTTTTGGATCCGTTACTTTTCAGAAGTTCTGGGAAGATACAGGAATTACAGGGGAGGCAGATATCATGTTGGTCTGTATACCGTTTCTGCCCATGTTCCTATGGGAAGGAATGTTGCCGCTACACCCGACGGAAGGCTTTCCGGCACTCCTCTTGCCGACGGGGGCATCTCCCCCATGTACGGACGCGACAAGCTAGGTCCTACGGCTGTGCTGAACTCGGCATCAAGGCTTCCCTTTCGCCTGGCTTCCAACGGTACTCTTCTTAACATGAAATTCCTGCCCTCCTTTTTCGGGTCTGAGAAGGATCTGAAGAACTTCTGCTTTCTTCTGAAGGCTTTTGTCAGACTGGGTATCCACCATATTCAGTTCAACGTGGTAACTGAAGAAGACCTTCTCAAGGCTCAGGCCTTTCCCGAGCAGTACAAGGGACTTACGATAAGGGTCGCCGGATATACCGCTTACTTCACAGAACTGGCAGCGGATCTTCAGAATGAAATTATAAAACGAAGCACCTATGGCGGCTGATCCGGATCTCTCAGGATTTATCTTCAACATCAAACGCTTCGCCGTTCATGACGGACCGGGGATAAGAACCTCGGTATTCCTCAAGGGTTGCCCGCTCAGCTGTATCTGGTGTCATAATCCCGAAGGGATCAGTCCGGCAATAACACTATGGTACAACCGCAATACATGCATTCTTTGCGGGAAATGCATATCCTCCTGCGGCGAAGGAGCGCTATCATTCGGATCCTTCAACGGAAGACAGATAGTTGAAATCGATCGCGACCTGTGCACACTGTGCGGGGAATGTGTGAAGGAATGTCCCACGAGGTCGATTGATTTTTCGGGGAAGCAAATCAGTCTCAGTGAACTAATGGCCGAAATTAGGAAAGACTCTCTTTACTATAGTCTGTCAGGAGGTGGGGTTACCCTTACAGGCGGAGAACCTCTTGCACAGGGGGAGTTTTGTCTTGCAGTTCTGAAGGCCTGCAGGGGTGAAGGGATAAGTACCGCAATTGAAACATCACTTTACTGTGAAAGGGAGGTTCTTGAAACAGTTCTTGACTATACCGATCATATTATTGCAGACATGAAAATATCTGACCGGATGCTGCATGAACGTTATACAGGTAAACCTAACGATATTATAAGGGAAAACCTCAGGTTCCTGGCACTGAGCGGAAAACCTGTTCTGGTACGGGTTCCTCTCATCAGTGGTATTACGGATTCGTCAGGCAATAAAAAGGAAATACTAGAATTTATTGATGGTATGGCAGCCGGGTTAAAGATCGAATATCTGGAATATAACCGCCTTACGCCATCCAAGTATGAAAAGTTGGGAATTCCTTTTTCTCTTGATGCGGACTGATGTCAGTGATCCATCTGTTTTGTTTAAATTTGAGTAAGAAACAAAAATATCATTCCGTGAAAAAAGCAAAAACACTGGTATTCATATTAATGTGTCTGAGCCTGCCTTTAAACTCTCAGACACAAAGGACCTACTGCAATCCCGTTAATATCGATTACGGTTACACTCCCATTCCCGACTTTGCCGTGGCGGGAAGGCACAGGGCCACGGCCGATCCGGTCATTGTGAACTACAAGGGCGATTATTTCCTTTTTTCAACAAATCAGTGGGGATACTGGTGGAGCAGTGACATGTTAAACTGGAATTTCGTTCCGAGAAAATTTCTCCGGCCCTGGAACGCAGGCTATGATGAGTTATGCGCCCCTGCTGTAGGTGTCATCGGCGATACCATGCTTGTCTTCGGCTCGACTTACACGAGTGAGTTTACCATGTGGATGAGTACCAATCCGAAGCAGGACAACTGGAAACCGCTTGTTGATTCATTTGAAATTGGTGGCTGGGATCCTGCCTTTTTCACCGATGATGACGGAAGATTTTACATGTACAACGGCAGCAGCAACAGGTTCCCTCTCTACGGCATTGAGCTCGACAGAAAGACCATGGCGCCCAAAGGTACGAGAAAGGAGATGTACCTTCTGGAGCCATGGAGATATGGATGGCAGAGGTTCGGGGAATATATGGACGACACTTTTCTTGATCCCTTCATGGAAGGGGCCTGGATGACAAAGCACAGGGGAAGGTATTACCTTCAGTACGGGGCTCCCGGAACGGAGTTCAGCGGTTATTCCGACGGAGTGATAGCCGGTGATAATCCACTTGGGCCTTTCACTCCCCAGTCGATGCCCTTCAGTTTCAAACCAGGCGGTTTTGCAAGGGGGGCAGGCCATGGAGCCACATTCACCGACAGATGGGAAAACTACTGGCACGTATCAACAATAACAATTGCAGTAAAGAACAATTTTGAGAGAAGGATCGGCATATGGCCGGCAGGTTTTGACGACGACGGGGTTATGTATTGTGACCAGGCTTTCGGAGATTATCCTGCCTGGCTTCCTGATGGTCCTTCCGATCATCTGAAAAGCCGGTTTACAGGATGGATGCTCCTGAACTATAATAAGCCGGTGTCGGTTTCATCGACCCTCGGAGGCTTTAAACCCAACTATGCCGTTGATGAGAATATAAAAACATACTGGAGCGCTGTATCAGCAGATCCCGGCGAATGGATCGAGACCGATCTTGGAGAGGTTTCGGAAGTCAGGGCGATCCAGATCAACTATGCCGATCAGGATGCTGAGTTCCTCGGGAAGTCACAGGGAGCATACCACCAGTACAGGATCTACGGATCGTCCGACAGAAAGAAATGGACTCTGGTTGCTGATAAAAGCAGGAATATGACTGATGTCCCCCATGATTATATTGAGCTGCAGAAACCAGTCAATGTTAGGTGGATCCGTCTTGAAAACGAACATATGCCCACAGGGAAATTCGCAATCAGCGGACTCAGGGTTTTTGGCCAGGGAAACGGTTCCAGACCTGAAAAGGTGAAAGGATTCACGGTTCTGCGGACTGCAAAGGATAAAAGAAGCGCATGGATCAGGTGGCAGATGTCAGCCGATGCATACGCATACAATATTTACATGGGGCTTGAACCTGACAAGCTTTACAACTGCATTATGGTTTACGGTTCAAATGAGTACTGGCTGAAAACTCTCGACAGCGAAAAACCCTATTATTTTGTAATCGAAGCCATCAACGAAAATGGAGTGGGCGAAAGGAGCCAGATTGTGTTTTCTGAATGAGAAGAAGGTATTAGAAGATTTATGAAAGGGACTTTTATTCCGAAGTCCTTGTCCGGTGATGTTACTTTTTATTAAAAAACAGCCTGAAACAGTCCATGGTTTGAACAAAATGTCCTAAATTAGATTTTTCTTTTCGTGAATTGAAGGCTCTGATTTACAGTAAAAGGGCATCTTTTGAGATAAGGCAGTTGAAATAAAAATATAATTGTTATTTTTTGTTGCCGGATTCCGTAAAATATGTATATTCGCACCGATTTTTTTCAAAGTAAACGATTAGCATAAAATAATCGGAAATTAACAAAACAAAGTATTAAAAAAGGAGAAAAAATGAAGAACAAAGTGTTAATGGGATTAGCAGCTATTATGATGGTTGCAGTCCTTTCGAGTTGCGGAAAGAAGCCTCAGGCTGAGATTGATGCTGCCAATGCTGCAATTGAAGCTGCCAGAACTGCTGAAGCAGCAGTTTATGTTCCTGAGGAGTTTTCAGCCCTTCAGGATTCACTGAATGCTGTTATGGCTGCCATCACAGCAAAAGAATCAAAGCTTTTCAAAAATTTCGGTGTTGAAACAGAAAAACTTGCACAGGTTGCAACTCTTGCCAGCACCGTTTCAGCTAATGCAGCTACAAAGAAGGAAGAGGTTAAAGCCGAGGCTGCCAATCTTCTTACATCGATCAAAGCTGTTATTGAAGAGAACGCCAAGCTCATCCCCAAACTTCCGAGAGGCAAGGAAGGTGCAGAGGTTATCGAGCAGATCAAGGCCGACGTTGCAACAGTTGACGCAGCTGTTGTTGAGGCACAGGGTCTTTTCGACAATGGTTCCTTCATGGATGCAATGAATAAGATCAAAGCAGCTAAGGAAAAGGCTGATGGTCTTAACGCAGAGGTTAAGGAAGTTCTGACAAAGGCAAGGATCAGATTCTAATATTGTCTTTATAGATTATAAAAATCCCCGGGTTATGCCGGGGTTTTTTTTACACCATTTCAATATATGAGGCTTAAGAGGGCTTGGAGAATAACATTCCGGATTGCAGGGCTTACTGCGGCATTAGCGCTTGCGGTTTTTCTGCTTGTCCGCTTTGTCCCCGAACCCCCTGCCGAAAAGGTGGAGCTTGCCAGGCTGGCACTCTCTGAAGCCACTGCCAACAGGGCGGATACTTATTCACGGAAGCTTTACCGTGAAGCAAGGTCTTTGTACGACTCCGCAATGATAAACTGGCAGGCCGAAAACGAGAGATTCATATATTTCAGGGATTACGCCAGGGTTTCTGAATTTGCAGACCAGTCAGCCAGGAAAGCAAGACAGGCTGCAAAAATATCAAAAAACAACGTTACCGACCTTAATATCTATCTCGGGCAGAAAATTGAAAAGCTTAACAATATTTCCGGGCTGATAAATAAAAGGTTCTCGGCGTATCCTCTTTCACCGGAAGTCTGGAAAGATATCTCGAAAGGAAGGATGCTTCTGAAGGAAGCTGAGGTATCTTATAAAAAGAGTGATTATGCCCATTCGAGGACAAAACTTGCTGAGGCCGATCTGCTTCTTTCAGGCTCTTATGAGAAAGCGAGCAGTCATCTTAGCGAATACTTCAGTTCATATCCCCAATGGAAGAAATGGATTGATAAGACTATTGCCGATTCCCGCAGGAACAACAGTTACGCCATTATTGTGGATAAATATTCACGGAAATGCATGATTTATCATGCGGGAGTCAGGAAATATGAGTATAATGCAGAACTCGGACCTAACTGGGTCGGAGACAAAAAGATGAAGGGAGACAAGGCCACTCCCGAGGGTTTATACAGGGTAACAAAGAAGTTAGGGAATAGCAGGACAAAGTATCACAAGGCGCTTCTCATTGATTATCCAAATGCAACCGACAGGGAAGAATTCAGGCAGGGAGTTGCAAATGGATCTCTTCCGAAGAATGCAAAGATAGGGAGTCTTATTGAGATCCACGGCGATGGTGGAAGAGGCGTTGACTGGACCGACGGATGCGTGGCTCTTATAAACAGCGAGATGGATGTTGTATATAAGATTGCAAGCGAGGGCACGCCTGTTACGATAGTGGGTTCTATGCTTGGTTATGACCAGCTTTTTGAATAACATAAATCTAATGGAGGAAATATTAAAGAACAGAATTCTCCGCATAGCGATGCCTGTCGGGGCATCCTTACTGGCACTTTTATTCCTTTTTGCGTTTCTGATTTATATAGTCCCGGGCATTCAGGAATTAGAGGCTGGTCGCGGTACAAAACTTGTCAGCAATCCTGAACTGACAGCTGATCCCGGATATAAAAAGCAGATATCCTCTCTTTCGAAGGATATACAGAGACTTTCGAAAAAATATGCTTCCTACACGTCGGGTCAGTCATACGTGGTGATCAATACAACCGACAACAGGTTTTACCTCTACAGGAACAAGAAACTCATCAGGGAAGGCTTCTGCAGTTCGGGAAGTTACACGATGCTTATGGCAGAAGGAGAGAGGAAATGGATTTTCAAAACACCCAAGGGAAGATACCGGATCCAGGGAAAGACAACATCGCCCGTCTGGAGAAAACCCGACTGGGCTTTCGTTGAGGAAGGACTGCCAATCCCCCCTGCCGGCCACCCGTCGAGGTGGGAATACGGAGTACTGGGCGATTATGCCCTCAGTATTGGCGACGGTTATCTAATTCACGGGACTCTTTACAAAAGGTTCCTTGGGATGCCTGTTACCCATGGATGCATCAGGCTTAATGACGAGGATCTCGAAGCCATATACAACACCCTGAGTGTGGGATCAAGGGTTTATATCTTCTGAACCGAATAAAACGGTAATCAAATGGAACAAAATGAAAATACTACCGGTAACGGCACGCTGAAGGAAAAGGCCCGGAATATGAACCTTATTATTGCAGCAGGAGTTGTCGCTGCATTTCTTGTTTATTACACGGTCATGTCGCTCATTGCCCCTTCACGCAAGCTGAATGAGATACGTGCCGGGTTCGGTACCGAACAGGAAGGAGAGATGATCCCCGGAAGCGAATATTTTACTGATTCCGCCTTCGTGGAAATGATGATCAGGAAGACTTTTCTTCAGTCAAGGATCTCGATGGCCGAGACAGATTCCGTTTACATTACCCTTAACCTCGCCGACAGCACGGCCAATCTTGAGATCAGCGGGGTTGCTGTCCATACAGCAAAGATAAGCAGCCTCAAAATGAGCAGGATACTCAGAAGGGAGAACGATGTGGTGAT
The DNA here is from genome assembly GCA_040772125.1 of Bacteroidales bacterium. Lineage (GTDB taxonomy): Bacteria > Bacteroidota > Bacteroidia > Bacteroidales > VadinHA17 > LD21. The sequence continues at coordinate 2,561,774 of JAXGYS010000003.1, read as the reverse complement.
CTCATCAATGCTCGCATCCCCTATGACTATTGTAAAAGATTATGCTACAATAAGGAAAGAACCACTCATGGTAAAGATTGCCCCGAAGGACACCTCGGAGTTCAAGCCCGATGTAATTCCTGATACATCCGATTACGAACCCGTGAATTACATTCTTGAGATGGACAGCGGGATAAGGATTTTTGTCTATCAGGAGACAGATACCATTGCAAAGGACAGGAATTCACTTTTTTACTTCGATCTCAGGGACAGGATGAAGAGCGTAACTGGGTCACTCTGGAGAACGCTCCGGTTTAAAGTTCCTGAATATCACCCGTTCATAAAGATACGTGTCCCCAAGTCCGACGCCAAGGTAATTTACCGGGCTGTTCCGCGCAACGGACAGATAGCTATTTACAGATAGGATCTTTTTTTCGTCAGGTTTACAATTGAATCGAAAAAAAATGTAGGTTTGATACTGACTCTAAACTTAATCAACCTGCATGGCACGATTTACCGGTATTATTGGGATCATTGTAATTTTAGGACTGGCCTACCTCTGGTCTAACAACAGGAAAGCCATTAATTTAAGGCTTGTTATAACAGGCCTTCTTCTTCAGATAGCGCTTGCTGTTTTCATCCTGAAGGTGCCGGTTGGCCAGGATATCTTCGCCTGGCTCGGGAAGGTGATTAACAAGCTTCTTGACTTTTCCCAGGAAGGAGCTCTTTTTGTCTTCGGGGATCTAATGAAGATAACTTCGATTCTCCCCCCTACTATTGCAAGCGCAGGTGTTTTCCTTTTCACTCTGATCCCGACTATTATTTTCGTATGTGTTCTGGTTGCGATGGCCTATCATGTTGGCATAATGCAGAGGATCGTTGCTGTACTGGCCCGTTTCATGCACAGGGTAATGAGGGTTAGCGGAAGCGAGGCCCTTTCAAATGTGGCGAGTGCATTTGTCGGGCAGGTGGAAGCGCAGATCATGATAAGGCCCTACCTTTCAGGTATGACGATGTCGGAGCTTCTTGCCTCGATGACAGGAAGCATGGCCTGCATAGCAGGTGGAGTGATGGCTGTTTATATCTCGATGGGTGTTCCTGCTTCTTATCTTCTTGCCGCCAGCCTTATGGCTGCTCCTGGTGCACTTGTTATTTCCAAGATAGTATTTCCCGAAACCAGTGAATCCGAGACCAAGGGAGCTGTTAAGCTTGAAGTAAAGAAGGAACAAACAAATATTATGGATGCCATTTCACATGGCGCCAGTGACGGGATGACAATATCCATCAACGTTATTGCCATGCTTATAGGAGTCATTGCCCTTGTTGCTCTTGTTGATGCCCTTCTCGGATATTTCGGGCTTTTTCTCGGCTGGACGGGTCTGTCGCTTGATTTTATCGGACTTGACGTTCAAAACCTTAGACTTAAGGATGTTTTCGGAGCTTTCTTCTCCCTTTTTGCAATAGTTATGGGAGTTCCCGTTGCTGAATCATTCGAGGTGGGCTCGCTGATGGGTACCAAGATGGTTATCAACGAATTTGTTGCCTACACCGATCTGGCTCCGATGATACAACAGGGATTACTAAGTCCCAAATCGATCATTATAGCAAGTTTTGCTTTGTGCGGCTTTGCCAACTTCAGTTCCATTGCCATTCAGCTCGGTGGGATAGGTGCAATGGTTCCTTCCCGTAAGGCCGACCTCGCCCGGCTGGGTTTCAAAGCAATGATCTGCGGTACGATGGCATCGTATATCTCCGCGTCGCTTGCAGGGATTCTGATGTAAGAAGAATCATTTACGTAATTTAATACGTAATTTATTACGTAATTAATTACGTATTTGCATGATGCTGGCAGACGTGATCGGTCATCTGTCCTCCGTCCTCTCACGGGATTATTCACTTCGCTCATGATCCCCAATGGGGGAAGCTAAAAACCAAAATAATCCCTTGCTCGCTGCTCTCGCAAGGTTTTTATTTTCATCCCGTCCGTGCTCATGCGAGCATGGCACATCCAGGATGAAAAATTCACAATTTCTGCAGGGATTATTCGCTGCGCTCATGATCCCCAGAGGGGGGAGCTAAAAGCCAAAATAATCCCTTGCTCGTCTCCTCGCAAGGTTTTTATTTTCATCCCGTCCGTGCTCATGCGAGCATGGCACGTCCTGGATGAAAATAAAAACCCCTTCCTGACGGAAGGGGGATTATTTTGGCTTTGCGGAGAGAGGGGGATTCGAACCCCCGGTCCACCGATTGGCGGACAACGGTTTTCGAGACCGCCGCATTCGACCACTCTGCCATCTCTCCTGTTGTTGCGATACTAAGGGACTGCTGCCATCGGAGTTTACTGCCGTTCCAGGCATTACAGTCTTCTTAATACAGGGCTGACAAAAGTAATAAATATTTATTCTTAAAAAATCATTCATTTGTTTTGATAACAGGGTTCTAAACCCTTATTTTGCATAAAAGTCAGATAATTAATTAATAACCTAAATAAAAGAAGTCGTGAAAAACGTAACTAAAATGTTATTGCTTATGGGATTATCAGCTTTCACATTAAATTCATGTCAGAATCAGCCTGAAGTTGATAGCACAAATCCTTTTTTCTCGGAGTATAACACTCCATTCAACGTTCCGCCTTTTGAGAAGATAATGGCAAAACACTACCTTCCTGCATTTGAGAGAGGCATGGAGGAAGGAAGGGAAGATCTGAAGGCACTTTTAAAAAACCGTGAAGAACCCAATTTTGAAAATACCATCGGCGCCTTTGACAAGGCCGGGGAACTCCTGACAAAGGTGAGTTCTGTGTTTTTTGCACAGGCATCCGCCAATACGAACGATTCGATCCAGAACATAGAGATGGAGATCTCCCCAAGGCTGGCAGGATACTATGATGAGATAACGCTCAATCCTGATCTCTTCCTCAGGGTTAAGCAGGTTTATGAAAATCAGCAGAATCTCAGTCTTACACCCGAGCAGAAATTCATTCTGGAGAATCTTTACAAACAGTTTGTCAGAAACGGGGCAAATCTTGGAAAGGAAGACCAGGATACCCTCAGGAAGATAAACCAGCGTCTTTCTGTCCTGGGCGTTCAATTCAGCCAGAACGTGCTTGAAGAGACAAACAACTACAGGCTTTTTGTCGGTGAGGAAGGTCTCGCCGGACTTCCCCAATCGTTGAAGGATGCTGCTGCTGAGACCGCAAAGGCCGCCGGAAAAGAGGGACAGTGGGCCTTCACAACTCAGAGGCCGAGCATTTTCCCTTTTCTTCAGTATTCTGAAAACAGGGATCTCAGGAGGGAGCTGTTCAACGCTTATATTAACAGGGGAAACAATGGCAATGCCAACGACAATAACGAGATACTTGCCGAGATCGTGAAGCTCAGGGCTCAACGTGCACGGTTGCTTGGTTATGAGTCGCATTCCCATCTGGTTCTTGAACCAAGGATGGCAGGGAATCCCGATAACGTTTTCGATCTCCTTAACAATCTCTGGGGAAAGGCTGTGCCTGTAGCACAGAATGAAGTGAAGGAGATGCAACGGATAATCGACAGGGAGGGCGGAAAATTCAGCCTTGAACCCTCCGACTGGTGGTATTATGCAGAAAAGCTCAGGAAGCAGAAGTACGATCTGGATGATAATGAGCTTAGACCTTATTTCAAACTTGACAATGTAAGGGATGGCGTATTTACACTGGCAAACAAGCTTTATGGTATTACTTTTGAACCTGTTGAGGGATGCCCCTTGCCTCATCCGGATGCTCAGGCCTATGAGGTTAAGGAGGCGGACGGAACCCATACCGGAATTCTCTACATGGATTTCCATCCCCGCGAAAGCAAGCGTCAGGGAGCGTGGTGCGGCGGTTACAGAAACCATCACCTTGTTGACGGCGTACCTGTTACACCGGTTGTTACGGTTGTCTGTAATTTTACCCGTCCGACCGGCGATCTTCCTGCCCTTCTGAACCTTGAGGAGGTGGAAACGCTTTTCCACGAGTTTGGACATGCACTTGAGGGCTTGTTCAGCAAGAACTCATATAATCTTTCATATATAGCATGGGATTTCGTGGAACTGCCTTCACAGATAATGGAACACTGGGTAACGGAACCTGAACTCCTGAATGTTTACGCAAGGCATTACCAGACAGGAGAGCCGATGCCTTCCGCACTTGTAAAGAAGATTGAGAAGAGCAAGCATTTCAACCAGGGCTTCATTAATACCGAGTTACTGGCCGCTTCACTTCTTGATATGGCATATTACACCCTTGAACACCCTGTCGATATTGATATCCAGGAATTTGAAAAGCAGTATTTTGAGAAGATAGGGCTTATCCCGGAGATAGTTTCAAGGTACAGGAGTACTTATTTTCTTCATATTATCGACGGGTACGATTCGGGCTATTACAGCTACACCTGGGCAGCAGTCCTCGATCATGATGCATTTGAAGCCTTCAGGGAGAAGGGAATTTTCGACCGGACAGTAGCAGAATCGTTCCGAAGGAACATTCTTGAGAAGGACGGAACGATGGACGCCATGCAGATGTACGTAAATTTCAGGGGCAGGGAGCCTCAGATAGAGCCTCTGCTGAGGAACAGGGGCCTCGTGACAATGAGCAACTAATCGAAGGCTTTATCTATCTCTTCAAGAGTTACACCAAGGCTCCTGAATGCAATGTCGTTCAGGAGCTTTCTGTCTCCAGTTATGTGAATGGTTGTCTGAATGTGAGTAAGACTTTCGCCCGGTTTCAGCGCTGCAGCCGGAGACGATGTCTCTATCTCATAGAATGGACCCATTATTGAGCCGTCTTCAAGCGGTCCGTCGTTGTAGCTGTTAAGTGCATCGCCCGAATAGGGTTCTTCCTGAATCTGCCATGCTGAATTGACGTAATCCTTTACGCCTTCAGGGAGTCTGCAGAAAAGAAGGGTAAGGATGTTGTTCTCGAAATCGAAGCTTCCAAGTGTTCCCAGCGCCCTGAGAGGGGGAATACCTATTTTACCCCTGCTTTTCCCGTCGGCCCTGAAGTAGACAATATTCCCTGCAACCTTAAGCCTGTCGGCCGGGACAGAACCGAAATAGTTGTCGTTCACCTTTGGTCCGTATTCCTCCGTAGAGCCTTCCCTGACCGGTATCACAACGGTAACGGCAGGGGAGGGATTGAACATTCCCAGCATCCATACCGACAGAAGTCCGGATTGTTTCGTCCATTCATTTTCGCCCCTGTTCCTGAGGATGTTCTCAGAGCGGTATGCAACAAAGCTGGTTCCCTCGAGGTCAATTCCGGTTTCCTTTTTTACATCTTCTTCACCAAGTAAGGATAAATTCCTTTCAATCGCTATCCGGAAAATGGTGCCGCTGTAATTTTCGACCTGGGTGTCGTGGGAAAAGGAAGCTGAAGATTCTGTGACAGACACCAGTGTGAATGGCAATGTGTCAAGGAATGCAGGCGTCTGCCAGTTTTCATAGGTGAATTCATCTCCTTTCCTGAAGAAGATCGAATACTGGCCTCCCTCGGGACCGAGCCAGAACCTTTCTTCTCCTCCATAAGGCGTTATATGTGGTAAACCTTTTCCTGTTGAAATAAGAGCATGGTTTATCCATCCAAAGCTGAACCCTGCCGGTCCTTCGGCAGTGCTGGTCATTACCCTGCCCTGCCATGCCGGAACAACGGCAACAGCCGATTGTCCTTTTTTCAATTCAATTACCTCAGTATGTTGCCTGAGAAAATCGATGTTGTATCCGTAAAGTTTCAATGAGTTGTCTGTCATGATTTCAGAATTGTTGTTGATTTTTTGTTTTTGTTGTCCGCTGCAGGAGACAATAAACAGCAGAGGGAGCAGTGCTGAAAGAAGTCTGTTCATCGGTGATATTATTTATGATCCTTAAACCGGATCGTGAAACTCACATATATCAAATACACAACACCATATGTAAATAATTCGTGTTCAAACACGTGGGTTCCCCTGCCTGAGGCGGGGAAGGTATCCGGTTTTTAGAATCAAAATTATTTAAGGATGAAAATAAGCAATAATTTTCTCATAATCGATTTAATTTTGTTCATTCGTTTTATGAAGACAGCATCCTTATGCGGTTTAAGTGCTGGCGAGATCAGTACCTTGGCAGGGATTGACCAGTCCATTGCTGTTAAGATCTCCAATTCCATTTATAAAAAGGGGATAGGTGATCTATCTCTGCTTCCTGGAATATCAAAGAAGGTCAGGACAGAGTTGATGAGTTCGTTCAAATCAGGTATTTACCGGCCTTCATCTTCAGTGAGTTCGTCAGACGGTACCGTGAAATATCTTTTCAGAAATGAGAAAGGACTGGGGTTTGAAACGGTTTTTCTTTCAGATGAAAAGAGGAAGACAGTATGTGTTTCATCACAATCGGGCTGCCGGATGGGTTGTCCTTTCTGCGCAACGGGGAAGTACGGATTCAGGGGAGATCTGGAAGCCGGGGATATTGTGAATCAGGTTATAAGTATTCCTGAAAGGGATATTGTCACTCACGTTGTATTTATGGGGATGGGTGAGCCCCTGGACAATATTGACAATGTTCTTAAGGTTTGTGATATTCTTACGGCAGAATGGGGATTGGCCCTGAGTCCTCGTAACATTACTGTTTCAACGGTGGGGTTGGTACCTGGGATAAAGAGGTTTCTGTCTGAATCGGAGTGCAATCTCACACTGAGCCTCTATTCGCCATTTCCTGATGAAAGAATTGCAATTGTCCCGGCTGAGAAGCACAATCCTGCTCTCGGGATAATTGAAATGCTGAAAGTATTTCCCCTGAAAAAAAAGAGAAGGATCAGTATTGCCTATGTAATGATAAGGGGAAAAAATGACACAGATGTTCATCTGTCGGAGCTGAGGAATATGCTTCACGGTTCGCGGATACGGGTTAATCTGCTTCCCTATCATATGGTCCCCGGAGATCCGGACATTTCGTCATCGCCTGAAACAATGATGAAGTTCAAGCATGAGCTTGTTGTTTCGGGAATTTCTGCCTCGATAAGGAAATCAAAAGGAACTGATGTTTCTGCAGCCTGCGGTCTTCTTGCCGCCGGTCTGAGGTGATATTACAGCGATGGGTTTATCATCTGGAACATATGTTCGTCGAGAAAGCCGTCGTTGGTCTTTACCCAGTCTTTCTTTATCCCGATCTGAACAAAGCCGGCTTTATGGAAGAGATCCATGCTTTCGCAGTTGTTTGCCAGGATATTACAATAAAGCTGATGCATCTGCAGAGTGGAAAAGCAGTATGTTGTCAGGCTCTTAAGTGCCATTGAGGCGTATCCTCTTCGCCTGTATCTTTCGTCGGCTATAAGTATTCCCACTCCGGCTCTTTTATGAAAGGGGTCGAAGTCGAAAAGGTCGATTGTGCCAATGGTCACCTTGTCGGCAATATGGTCAATCATCAACCGTAACTGTCCGGTTTCGTAGATAGTCCTGTGTGAATTCTCCAGGTACCTTTTCAGTGTGTACCTGGAGAATGGCACAAGTGTATTGCTTATCGTCCAGTAATTGATGTTATTCTCCCACGTGTAAAGTAATTCCAGATCCTCTGGTTCCGGTGCGCGCAGGTTTATTTCCTTGTACTCCATGGAGGTAATAATAAATCTCTTACTGGTTTATTGGTACGTTGATTTCCCTTATAAATGCGTCATCGAAATCTTTCTTGACACGTTCAAGAGCTTCCCTTGCCTGTGCGATTGAGGTATATTCGCCCAGTACGTATTTATAGAATCCGTCTTCAGAAGGAATTTCCCTTATGCCGTCTAAACCCGGGAAGATCCTTTCAATATCGACGGGCGATCTCAGGGCTTTAAGCTGTATGGTGAACACCTTTCTTGTCTGGGCAGGGTAAATGACAGTTTGTTCATACGATTCCTCCTCCCTGAATTCGAGGTCATACTGATTAACAATATAGGCGTCGTTCATACCTCTTTCCTTCAGGTATCCGAGATAGGTTACGGCATCGGGCTGGTTATAGAAAACACCCAGTGTATAGAGGTTCAGGGAGTCAGTTTTTATTGTCCTTACAAAGAGCATTTCATCTTTTATCAGGTTGCTGAAATAACCCGAATGCAGATTTTCCTTTGTCTGCATAAGTACAATGCTGTACTTCAGTGAGCCAGGCTGACGCAGGTGCTGCGGAGTGTAGGCTTCCTGCCTCAGGACAACTCCTGTCCTTGGATTGACAATACCGAAGGTAACCCTCCTGTTGTATTTTCTTCCTTCGGGATTATCGCTTCCGTCAGGGTTTGTATTACGGGCAGCAAAATTTGATTCTCCGAATGCTTTTTTAATAAACCGTTCTGTGTTCAGACCAGTTGCTGCCAGATAGTCGATTACAGCCTGAGCTCTTCTGTCGGCAAGCCTGCGGTTGTATTCCGTGCTACCTTTTGAATCGGTGTAGCCGGCAACCTCAATATTCAGTTCGGGTGTGGATATCATAATATTCTTCAATAATTCGAGTGTCGGCTTAGCTTCATCAGTTATATCGGACTTGTCGAAATCGAAGAGAATATTTCTGATCGAAAGGAAATCGCCCGCTGACACTTTATCTGGTGCAAGTGAGGGGTTGACCGGGAGATAGCTTGCTGTATAATAGAGTGGAAGACTGAGGCTTATAGTATCGGTGTGGTATCCGTCGTGGCTAATGTAGACCTCATATTCTCCGGGCTTGATGTCGAAGTTGAAGGTTCCGTCCGGAGCGATCTGAACATTCTGGACTATTTCATTTGTTGCAAGGTTTTTGACTGTTATAAGCGAAACTTTGGGATCTACCTCCATTCCATCCTCAAGATTTATCTTTCCGGAGGCTCTGGTTATCTCATCAGCAGGGTCAATAGCCACAACCGCATAAATGAACCTTGTGTTTGTCTTGTCGTCGAAGCGGCTGGCTACGAATCCCGGAGCGTTATTGTTAAGAATGAAGTGCGCATTTTCCTGCACGGTGTTGAACGAATATGGCATTCCGACAGGCTGGGTCCACGATTCCCCCCTTTTAATGGACCTGAAGACATCGTATCCCCCCATGCTTATATGTCCGATGGAACTGAAAAGAAGCGCATTGTTTTCAGGATCGAAATACGGTGTGCTTTCGTCATAGGGTGTGTTGACTACATTTCCGCAGTTCACCGGCCTGTCCCATGATCCGTCGGAAAGTCTTTGTGATGTCCAGATATCGAGGTCGCCTTCACCACCCGGGCGGTTGCTAGCGAAATACATGGTCTGGCCGTCGGGTGTAATGAAACCATGGGCTTCCCAGTAAATTGAGTTGACAAATTTCCCTACGCTTTTAATCTTTGTCCAGGTTGTATCTTTTCTGACACTGTAATAAAGGTTGCCGTCACCTCCATCGTCCATGAAAAGAATTAGCATTTTGCCGTCAGCGGTAATGGAGTTGGTATAAAACCTGTCGTATCCGCCAAGTTGTCTGGTAATATTTGACGGAGGCTGCCAGGTTTTATTTTTATATGAGCAATAAACCTGCGTAGTGCCCTCATTTTTGACCGTGAAAACAAAGACAGAATCATTTTTCGCAAGGACAGGATTTGTTGCTCCCTGGTAATCTGCCATCCACGGGGCGAAGTATTCGGAGATAACCCTTACCGGTTTCTTCTTCATCTCCATGGCGTACATGCAGTTTCTAATCTGCAGGTCGATAAAATCCTGCTGATAGGCAGATGTTTCAGGCAGTCTTTTCTTGACATCGTTGAAAAAGCCAATCGCCTGGTCGAGGCTGTCATTCTGATGGAATGCGGTAGCAAGGTACAGGTAGGTATCCAGAGGTGCTTTATCTCCTGTCTGCTTGTATTCCTTCTCGCTTGAAACCACTCCCCGGGATGCAAGTTTTAGCAGACGTAGGGCATCCGCTTTTTTGCCATCGATATTCAGGTAACATATTCCTAGTTTTGCAGCAAGGTTATAGTTGTCAGGATTGGATTTATGCAAGGGTTCATAAAGGCTTGCAGCTTTCAGGTAATTACCGTCATACAGATAATACATATCTGCATTCTGAAATGCTCTGATGAATTCTCTCTGAGCCGTTTCCTGGGCTGAAACTGAAACCCATCCGGTCAGCAGTGCTAACAATACCAATGCTTGTTTAGGAAGGTAGATCTTTTTCATTTTCCGGTTGGTTATGGTTGAAAGTTTACTAATTTTCTGGAAAAGTGATATATGTTTTTGTTTATAAAGATAACAACAAAACAAACAAAACAGTCCTTCTGATTATTTTTGTATCAGAACGTCGATCTCCCTCACAAAAGCATCTTCAAACAGCATCAGCGACGGGTTCTGCATTGCTGTTTTTGCTTCCCCTGAAGATGTGTACCTTCCGTAAAGATAATGATACATTCCGTCTATTTCTTTAGTTTCCCTGACACCCTGTAGTCCTCTGAATGTAGAACTGATATCGACCGGAGTTTTGGTGGCTTTAAGCTGAATGGTAAAATACTTCCTGCTGGCAACGGGTGTGTCGTCGGTAGTGCGTGTTACCTTTTTTACGAACAGATCATCAGGATATCCTTTTCCTATTAGTCCATCCCTGTGGGCATAGGCAAGGTTCTTGTCTTTAAAGATTCCTGTGGTATACCTGTAGAAATAGTCAGATTCGCTGTAAAAGACCCTTATATCTGAAACATATCTGAAGTAACTTATATCCACTGGATTATAGAGGGCCATTACCTGAACGGTATAGTACAGGATGGTGGTATCCTGTGCATCGGTATCTGTGACATCTGAAATTTTAAGGTCTCTCACAAGGATTCCGGGATCAATTGTCGTTACAACAGGGATTTCAGTCAGGTCGATTTTTTCATCTTCGTCCGGCGTTTCCCTTTCGAGGACAACGTCCCTTATCCTTATTACTCCGGCAGGGGTATCGGGCGGGACAACCAGGTCTATATTCTGGGGGTAGTAGCCTTCGGGTCCCGTATAGAGGATGCTGTAGTTGCCCGGACCTATTATGAAGCTGTAATTCCCGGTAAGCATGTCGGGATATCCTGTTTCGAGGATTGTTCCTGAAAGCTTGTCAATAAGATATATGGCGTTTGACTCGTCATATTGAACCACTGTATCCTTGAGGCTGTAATTGCCCGTCAGTTCATAGATTTTGTTAAGCGCGGGATTTGAAAGGGTTATGTAGAAGATGTCTTTCTTTTTGTATTGGGTTGCTATTGAGTAGTAGCCGTTCTCATCGTTATTGTAAGGCTGGAAGAATTTGTCGTCGTCGGTAGTGTTCAGAGGGAAGCCGAGGTTTTCGGGGGTACTCCAGACCGTACCATTCCCACGGCTGCGGTAAATGTCGTAGCCACCCATGCCGCTGTGTCCTTCGGAACTGAAATAGAGAATCGAGTCGTTGAGGGTTATGAAGGGTGTGTCTTCGTTGTAGACAGTGTTGATGTTGTTGCCCAGATTGATGGGGATGCCCCAGTCGCCTGTGGCATCTTTAACCGACATGTAAATATCAAGGCCTCCTTTTCCTCCATCCCGGTTACTTGTAAAGTAAAGTTTATTGCCGTCGGCGGAAATGGCAGCATGAGATTCGTAGAATTTGGTGTTTATATTTCTGTTGAGTTTTTTTATCGGAGTCCATTTCCCGTTAACATACTCTGAAGAATAGATGTTACCGTCGAAGTTATCGGTTTTATACAGCAGGAGGAAAGTTCCGTCGTAGTTGAGAGCGCTTGAGGAGCAATCGTCGCCTGCCTGAAGGTCTGAAGTTATCTCAACCGGAGTCTGCCATTTGTCGCCTGTCTTTTTTGAAAACATTATGGCGTTCAGAATACCTCTCCTTTCAGTGTACACAATCGTATTCCCGTCGAAGCTGACAGCCGGATTTTCGTTAATCGATCCCTGGCTGAATTCTTTACCCAGCTGCCTTTTGCTTATCCTGTCCGGGTTTTCCTCATTTTTCATTGCATTCCTGCATGCTGCTATCTGCTGGTCGACATAAGTCAGGTTTTTCATTCCTCCCTTTTCTTCGGTTTCCATTGCGAGCTGCTTGAAGTGCTCAAATGTCGAAAGGGCTTTTTCAAGTTCATTGTTGATCATGTATGCCTTTGCAAGGAAAAACCATGAATCGAGGGGGGCCCTCTTCTCTGAAAATTTATTTACCCTTGCATCGTATGCAGAATTTTTTACGGCTGACTCAAGGAAGGGTATGGATTTGTCTTTTTCACCCTGTATGTTCAGATAGCAGGTTCCTATCTTGTACTGAATATTGTAGTTGTCGGTTTGATCAAGCAGGAGGTAAAGAGGATTGGCGAGCTCATATTCTTCAAACAGGTTGCACGATTCGGCTTCGGCAAAGATTTTCCTGTTCTGGGAAGATTTCTGGGCTGAGGCGGAAAAAGCGATCAGCAAAAGCAGGGTTAACTGCAGAAAACGGCAATACATATTCCTCCTGACTATAATCATTATAACAAATATAACAATTTTGAGAAAAAACAGTCAGGGAAGCTTCTATTTTTATCCTTGACAAAAAAGGGCTGTTCCTGTTTCCGGATTCTGATCAGAAAATGTCGGATGAATAATTCTCAAGAAGTTCTTTTATTCTTCCAAGGAATTTTCCTGCCAGAGCTCCGTCGATGACCCTGTGGTCATAACTCAGCGATAATATCATTATATGCCGTATGGCGATCACGTCTCCGTCAGGCGTTTCAATTACAGCAGGCATCTTTCTTACTGCTCCGGTACCGAGTATGGCAGCCTGAGGCTGGTTAATTATTGGTGTGCCTGAAAGATTATTATACGTCCCAAAGTTGGTAATTGTGAAGGTTCCTCCGGTAATTTCGTCGGGTTTAAGTTTATTCCCCCTTGCCCTTGCTGCAAGATCATTAACAGCACGTGCCAGTCCGGTCAGATTTTTTTCATTTGCGTTCTTTATAACAGGAACGATAAGATTACCGTCGGGGAGGGCAGTTGCCATTCCGATGTTTATATTCCTTCTGCGGATGATATTTGTTCCGTCAACCGAAATGTTTATCATGGGATAATCCTGAAGAGCCCTCGCTGTTGCTTCGATAAAGATCGGAGTGAGAGTAAGCTTCTGACCTTCGGAAGCAAGAAATTTGTCTTTTACACTGTTTCTCCAGTTGACAAGGCGGGTAACATCTGCATCGATGAACGAGGTGACATGAGGCGACGTTCTTTTTGACATAACCATATGGTCTGCAATAAGGCGTCTTACCCTGTCCATTTCAATAATCTCATCGCCTTCAGATGCCTTTGATGGTGCCGGTTTTTCCTGTGTTTCTGTCTTTTCTGCGGGAAGTTCCCTCTGTGCCTTTTTTGATCTGCTTTCAAGGAAGGCGAGGATATCATCCTTTGTTATCCTTCCGTCCATTCCGGTGCCGCTGATCCTGTCTAGCTCATCATATCCTATATTCTCTCTGGCCGCGATGCTTCTCACAAGCGGGGAAAGAAACTTTCCGGAGCGTGTCCGGCTCTTCATCTCTTCAGATGCAATTTTTTCTTCTTTAAGCTCCTGACGGGTTTCGTTTATCGTCTCCCGTATCCTTTCAACCTCTTTCTCAACAAGTTTTTCCTCTTCCGGCCCTGCCTCCTCATTATTCTCCAGCACAGCGATTATCTCACCGACTTTTACAACGGATCCCTCGCTGACTTTTATCTCAATCACCTTTCCTGAAGAAGGAGCCGGTATTTCCGAATCAACCTTGTCCGTCGCAACCTCAACGAGAGGATCATCTTCCTTTACATCCGCTCCGGCGCTGACAAGCCATTTATTTATTGTTGCCTCAATAACTCCTTCCCCCATTGCAGGGAGTATTATGTTCAGTTTTGCCATCAGATCTTTTTTCTACATTAACAACACAGACTTAAATATGTTTAACAGATGCATCACATTGGCTGACAGAAATCTGTCGTAAATGGAGCATCAGGTATCCGGTTAATTATCCGGTTGAATTACTGATGATACGGATTCCGGTTGTTTATCGCCCGGCCCAGGGTAATTTCATCAGTATATTCAAGTTCATCGCCGATGGCTACGCCTCTGGCAAGTGTGGTAAGCAGGATATTGTAATTGCTGAGCCTCCTGAAGATGTAGAAGTTGGTCGTGTCTCCCTCCATTGTTGTGCTGAGTGCCAGGATGACCTCGCTTATTCCTCCGTTCCGGACTTTATCCTCAAGCGAATCGATCTTAAGGTCCGCCGGACCTATACCGTCGACAGGAGAGATAATCCCTCCGAGTACATGGTAGAGCCCTCTGAACTGCCTTGTGTTTTCAATGGCCATTACATCCTGAATATTCTCTACAACGCAAATCGTAGTACTGTCCCTTTTATCGTCACTGCAGATGGAACAGGTCTCGGAATCTGAAATGCCATGGCAGTTTTTGCAATAATGAATCTCTCCATGGAGTCTGATTATGGTCTCGCCAAATTTTTTCACTTCGGCAGGGTCTTTTTTAAGAAGGTTCATAACGAGCCTGAAAGCTGTCTTCCGTCCGATCCCGGGAAGTGAAGCAAACTCATTCACTGCGTTTTCCAGCAGTCTGGAGGGATATGATGAAATACTCATTAGCGGATGTTTCAGGCAAATTTAAACCAATATTATTTCATTGACCAGAGGGTTGGGGATTTTTTACCTGCGTACTTTTTGCTATTCTTGCAGATTAAATTCTGATATCTATGAATCCGATACTCATCCTGGGGATTTTCATTGCATACACGGCTCTTTTATTTGTAGTAACATGGTTCACCTCGCGAAAGGCAACCAATCAGACATTTTATGTAGGGAACAGGGTGTCGCCATGGTTTGTTGTTGCATACGGGATGATAGGAGCGTCTCTTTCGGGAGTTACCTTCATGTCGGTTCCGGGCTGGGTTCAGGAGACACAGTTCAGCTATATGATGGTTGTCTTCGGTTACCTTTTCGGTTATATCGCCATAGCCACCGTTCTTCTTCCTCTTTACTACAGACTTAAGCTTACTTCCATTTATACCTATCTGGAAAAGAGATTCGGATTCTGGTCATACAAGACGGGAGCCGGATTTTTTATACTGTCCAGGATACTTGGAGCTTCGTTAAGGATGTTCCTTGTTATCAACGTTCTGCAAATATTTGTTTTTGACGCATGGAATGTTCCCTTCTGGGTCAATGTCCTGATCTTCATTTCCCTTATTATCCTTTATACTCTAAAGGGTGGGATAAGGACAATAGTATGGACTGACACCCTTCAGACCACATTCATGCTGCTGGCAGTAGTGCTTTCTGTCGTTTATATCAGCAGGGAAATGGGAGAACCTCTCTTCAGGCTTGCCGGTGAAGTTCTGAAAAGCCCTGATTCGAGGATTGTCATTACCGACTGGCATAATGAACGGTTTTTCCTTAAGCAGTTTCTCAGCGGGATGTTCATTACAATCTCAATGACAGGTCTCGATCAGGAGATGATGCAAAAGAACCTGAGCTGCAGGAACCTTAAGGAAGCACAAAAGAACATGTTTACCTTCAGCGGAATAGTTGTACTTGTCAATTTTCTCTTCCTTATCCTGGGCGCCTTTCTTCTTCTTTACGCAAGGAGCCGGAGTGTATCTGTGGCAATGACCGATGATCTTTTCCCCACAATAGCTTTCCAGTATCTCAGTCCTGTTGCAGGAATTGTCTTTCTTATCGGTTTGATCTCAGCTGCCTTCCCCAGCGCCGACGGAGCACTGACTTCTCTTACCACTTCGGTGAGTATCGATTTTCTTGGCCTTGAGAAGAAGCATGAAATGAGTGAGAGGGAGAAAATAAGAACAAGGTATGTTGTTCACATTACCATTGCGGCCATATTTTTTATTGCCATTCTTATTTTCCGTGCTTTGAATGACAAGGCGATTATTGACAAATTGTTTACCATAGCGGGATATACCTATGGACCCCTTCTTGGTCTTTTCACCTTCGGTTTGTTCACAACCAGGGTTGCAAATGACCGGGTAACGCCTTATATCGCGGTGCTATCGCCTGTCATCTGTTATTTTCTCAGCGTAAATTCGGAGGTCCTCTTCAACGGTTACAAGTTCGGATTTGAACTGCTTCTTCTGAATGGATTTCTGACTTTTGCAGGATTATGGGCATTCAGTCACAACCGGGAGGTAAGGTCTGTTTAATAGACTTCCGGAGTTTCTTCCTCTTCTTCAGGCTCTTTAGGAATTGTTATGACCCTTTTGGTTTTATAGGGGATATTCCATGAAATGTAATAGGTTATTCCTGCTGCGGTTCTTTTACCGCTGTTCCCGTAACCGGGAAAGTAAATAGGTCTGAGGTCTTTTCCTCCGCCACCGGCAATAAGGAGTTTAAGTCTTATGTTCCATCCCATGCTTAAGTTCCTGAACAACTCTGTCCTGACTCCCGGAACTACCTCAATAAAATGACCGGTACTTGCACGGGAGGGGACCGAAGAAGTAACGCTGCCCCAATAGTTGGTGTATTCGAATGAGGGTGTTTCGGCGTTGAAGATACCTATACCGTATCGGAGGCCTATACCTGCCCAGTGCTTTCCGGCTGCCGATGAGGGCTGAAGCATGTTGAAATCGGCACCCAGCCTTGCGAAGACGCCCTTGCTGCTGTAGGAATAATTATACTGGGAATATTTGTAATCGAGGTACCCTGCTTCAATTACGTAAGAGGTCTTTTCATTCCTGTCGAATGAAATGTATCCCTCGAGGCTGAGATTGTCCCTGTTGCCTGCATAAATGCCCGGGCCGGCAATGTCGACCCCGGCCCTTATCTTGAGGGGGAACATAACTGTATCCTGTCCTCTCAGGTCAAGGCCTGAAAGCATGATCATTATGCTAATAAAATATACGTATGTTCTCCTCATTCTTTGTTGTTATGCTGCCTGAGTTCCTGAAGATGAAATCAATTGTATTTTTCGTGTGGTAGACCGTATCAAGGTTGTGGTAGAAAGTATACCCGCATTCCTTTGAGATCAGGTGGGGGTAACTTGAATACATGAAAGTTATCGTGTCGGTTACTCCGTTGATTCTAAGTGCGAAAGTACAGCTTTCCGAAGAAGCGTCCAGCGGAATAAGAGCAGGCTGGACGTCAGAGGTCCTTTTATAGATCATCGAAGATGAATTTCCAATCCCATAGAGTGTAATGCTGTCAGGAGCGATGGCTTCCTTGGTGATGTCGCTGTAAAAGAATGCCTTAACATAGGCATTCGTCTCCTCAAAGCAAGCCTCGGGAGTACAGGTCACAAATATTCCTGAGACGGCAGCAAAAAGGGCAATTATAAATAACCTTGTTGTTCTGTTCATTAAAAACTGAAAGACCCAAAATTACAAAATATAGTTAAGCTCTCAGGCAGACCATCTAAAAATCAGACTTGCATGGATCAGCAGAGTGTCCTGTGAGGATTTACTTCACCAGGATACAGCACCGAACATCTGATTATTCTGCCAGCGCCCTGACTAACATCTCTGCTTTCCGGAGAGCCGACTGAATTCCGGCAGGCTTTTTTCCGCCTGCCGAGGCAAGAAATGGCTGACCGCCACCGCCTCCGTTAATTTCTGAAGCTATCTCTTTTATTATTGAAACGGCATTAAGCTTCATCCCTTTAACAAGCTCATCGCTTACCATTACGACCAGACTGGCTTTGGAATCTATTTCAGCACCCAGTACCAGAACCGAATCATTTGATTTGTTCCTGACCTGGAAAGCGATGCTCTTCAATACCTCTGTGGTATCTGTATCAACGACTGCCGACATGAACCTGAGGCTTCCGATTTTTATGCTTTTCTCCTGGAGATCCCTGACAATATTCGCAGCGGCCTGATTGTGAAGTTTTTCTATTTCCTTGCGAAGAGAAGCGTTTTCCTCGATAAGTTTTTCGACACTTTCCCTTATGTTGCCTGCGCTTTTCAGCAGTAATGATATATCGTCAATGGTCGAAACCACGGAATTGACATATTCTTCAGCCTTCTTTCCGGTGACAGCTTCAATTCTTCTTATCCCTGCTGCAACTGCCGACTCGGATACTATTTTTATTATTCCGATACTGCCTGTATTGTTAACATGTGTACCTCCGCAAAGTTCTATTGATTCACCGAATTCCACAACCCTTACAGTATCTCCGTATTTCTCACCGAAAAGGGCCATTGCTCCCAAAGCCTTTGCCTCGTTCATCGTAATGCCTTCAGAGACTTTCAGGGTAGAGCTTTCCCTCACCATCCTGTTTGCCATCTCTTCCACCATTTTCAGTTCTTCCTTTGAAACCTTGCTGTAATGGCTGAAGTCAAACCGGAGACGTTCAGGAGTTACAAGAGATCCCTTCTGTTCTACATGGTTCCCGAGAACCGACCGGAGGGCATAATGAATAATATGCGTGGCGGTATGGTTATTAGCCGTCATTGCCCGTTTATCCTGATCGATAACTGCATGGAAGCTTGCTTCGGGCTCTTTGATCTTTCCGGAGCTTATATGGATTATTGCGTTATTCTCTTTTACTGTGTCGTTAACTGTTATTCTGTCGTAATCTGAAACGAGTAATCCTGTATCTCCGACCTGCCCCCCCGATTCGGCATAGAAGGGAGTGCGGTCGAGTATTATCTGAAGCTGTTCCTTTCCTTTTGATCTTACAGTGCGGTATTTAACAATGCGGACGTAGTCCTCTGTTTTGGTATAGCCTGTAAACTCTGTTTCACCGGCTTCCCTTACGACGACCCAGTCGCCTGCCTCCACGGCAGCATCTTCCCTTGACCTGTCCTTCTGATTTTTCATCTCTTTTTCGAAGCCCTGATTGTCAATGGAAAGGTTGTTTTCTTTTAAAATAAGCTGTGTGAGGTCGGGAGGGAATCCAAATGTATCGTACAGCTCAAAGGCGTCTTTCCCGGGCAGAATTGTCTGCTTACTGTTTTTCAGCTCTTCGATCTTCCTTTCAATAAGCTTCAGGCCTTTTCCGAGTGTCTTCAGAAATGCGGTTTCTTCTTCGAAGATCACTTTCCTGATCGTATCCTTCCTGCTCCTGATCTCGGGATAGGCATCACCCATTACAGAGGCAAGAACTTCAACGAGCCTGTGGATAAAGGGTTCTTCCATGCCTAGGTTGTTGTATCCGTAACGGACGGCTCTTCTCAGGATCCTTCTAATAACATAGCCTGCTTTGTTATTTGAAGGGATCTGTCCGTCGGCTATTGAAAAGGCGATTGCCCTCAGGTGGTCGGCTATAACCCTTAATGCCACATCCCAGTTTTCCTCAACTCCGTAGCTTTTACCTGTTATGGCTGATATCTCGCTTATGATTGACTGGAAGATGTCGGTGTCGTAGTTGGATTTTTTATTCTGAACAACCATGCAAAGTCGTTCGAATCCCATTCCGGTATCAACGTGTTTTTCAGGAAGCAGTTCAAGCCGGCCGTCAGCCAGCCTGTTATACTGAATGAAAACAAGGTTCCATATTTCTATAACCTGAGGATGTCCTTTGTTTACAAGGGTGGCGCCGGGTACTTTAATCCTTTCCTCATCATCCCTGATGTCGACATGTATTTCGGAGCATGGCCCGCACGGGCCTGTATCGCCCATTTCCCAGAAATTATCTTTCTTCGATCCCTCAAGGATCTTTCCCTCGGGGTCGCTGAAGCATTTTTCCCAGCAGTTGAATGCTTCATCATCGCGGGGGACATTTTCTGAGGGGTTTCCCTCAAAAACGGTGGCGTAAATTCTGTCTTCAGGTATTCCCAGTCTTGTCACGAGAAATTCCCAGGCCCAGTCGATGGCTTCCTTTTTGAAGTAATTGCCGAATGACCAGTTGCCGAGCATTTCAAACATGGTATGGTGGTAGGTATCATGACCCACTTCTTCAAGGTCGTTATGCTTGCCTGAAACCCTCAGGCATTTTTGTGAGTTGGCAATTCTTTTTGATGCAGGCTGCTGATGCCCGAGAAAAATATCCTTGAACTGATTCATTCCTGCATTTGTGAACATCAGTGTGGGGTCGTTTTTAATGACCAGGGGAGCTGAGGGAACAATAAGATGATCCTTTTCACTGAAAAAATCAAAGAAGAGTTGTCTGAGTTCCTGTGCTTTTCGGTTATTTGGCATATAAAATTTACAATAATTAAAGTAAAAATGAGTTTGTAAAATTAATTCAAATGTGTTAGATTTGTCCATCCCGGAGAAAAAAACAGGATTTCCTGATGTTTAAAAAGAAATATTTTCTTGATCATACAGATTTGCTTTTCAAGCAGGTGAGAGTACCTTTCAAGGGCAAAATCATCCGCA
Organism: Bacteroidales bacterium; assembly: GCA_040772125.1. Taxonomy (GTDB): domain Bacteria; phylum Bacteroidota; class Bacteroidia; order Bacteroidales; family VadinHA17; genus LD21. The sequence goes on along the minus strand of JAXGYS010000003.1, from coordinate 2,541,567 downwards.
TCACTCTCTGGTTGCTTGCCTCAGTTGCAGTGACCTTCATCTACACTTCGATCTTTAACCGCACCTATGGTTCCGTTAAGGAAAAAGCCCTTGAGCAGGAGATTGAGGATATCAAGCTTCAGTATTCGATAATGCAGATGAATATCAATAACTCCCTGAATATTCTTTCTGATCTCGAATTGTCGGATGCAAACCGCTACAGGCCGGTTCTTGAAATGGATTCCATTCCAGCGTCTGTGAGGAAGATGGGAACCGGAGGTGTTGTGCGCTATGAAGAACTTGACGGCTATGATAATTCAGTCCTGATGCTTGCCATGAGAATGAAAGTGGATGAGATTAAGAACAGGACTACAGTTCAATACGAATCGTTCAGGTCGATCGAGGAGCAGAAGAATGAGTGGAAAAGGGAACTGGAGTACCTGCCGATGATAAGTCCGGTCAATGTTGTTTACCGGCTTGGCGATGGAGTGAAGTTCAGGGAAAAGCATCCGGTCCTCGGTACACCCCAGTGGCATCATGGTCAGGATTTCAGCACTCCCTACGGCACTGAGGTCTTCGCAACAGGTTCGGGCAAGGTTATCGAGGCAGGGTGGAAGGGAGGATTCGGAAATTGTATTGTTATTGATCACGGATATGGGTACAGGTCAACATACGGACATCTGAGCAATATGAAGGTAACAGTCGGATTGAATGTAAAGAGGGGGGATCTAATCGGTCTTACCGGAAGCACAGGAACATCCTCTGGTCCTCATCTGCATTATCAGATAGATCTTTTCGGACAGCACAGGAATCCTCTTCACTATTTCAATGATGATCTTACCGAGGAGGAGTATTTTGAGATGATTCAGACTCTGACATCCCAATCCAGGTTCAGGTAGTAATCTGCCCTCCCTGCAGATCCTCGCTGTTGTCAGATTACCAGTCAATATTTTATTTGTAGAAGTAAAAATTTTATCTTTGCCGAATCATGGCAAAGCCCAGGTATAAGTTTAATCCGGAATCGCTAAGTTTCGACAAGGTGCGGTTGGGGGCTCGCGAGATATTCCTCCGGTCTCTGGCATATATTATTGGCTCTGTTTTAATTGCCATTGTATTCAATTTTATTTTCGGATTGTTTTTTGATACGCCAAAGGAAAAAGCCCTTAAACGCGAAATTGAACAGCTGACCCTGCAATATAATCTTATTCACCGGGAGATGGGAAACCTTGAAAAGGTTATAGAGCATCTTCAGGAAACCGACGACAACCTTTACAGGACTATTTTTGGTGCGGAGCCTATCGAGGCTACTCAGAGAATGGCGGGCATCGGGGGAGTAAACAGGTACAGTCAGCTTGAGGGATTTAAAAATTCGAGGCTGGTTGTTGAGACAGCCAAAAAACTGGATGTAATCAAAAAACGGGTTTACGTCCAGTCACGATCCTTCGATGATCTGATCCTTCTTGCGAAGGAAAAGGAGAACATGCTCAGGTCCATACCTGCTATTATCCCCATATCCCTGAAGGATCTTACGCGTATTGCTTCCGGTTACGGACTCAGGATACATCCCTATTACAAGATAAGCAAGTTCCATGCAGGAATGGATTTTACAGCTCCAACGGGAACCGAGATCTATGCCTCGGGTGATGGTACGGTAGAACTGGTGCAGTCGGGAAAGAGGGGAATGGGGAACTACATCATCATAAATCACGGCTTCGGATATACATCGGTTTATGCCCACCTCGACAGTTTCAATGTCAGGCAGGGACAGAAGGTTCACAGGGGAGACGTAATAGGGTTCGTTGGCAATACCGGAATGTCGGTTGCTCCGCACCTCCATTACGAGATAAAGCTGAACGGAGTGAATGTTGATCCGGTAAATTATTTTTTCAACGATCTGACCCCGGCAGAGTATGAAGAGATGGTTGATATAGCTGCAAGAACGGGCCAGTCGTTTGACTGATTCCTCTTCCGCGGTATTGCCGGCTTAACTTTGCCATAGTTCCCTGAAAATATACATTAAATTATGCCCTACAAAGAGAAAACAATAGAGAAGCTTTATTATTCCATAGGTGAGGTTTCCCGGATGCTTGATGTGCCGGTTTCTACAGTAAGGTTCTGGGAAAACGAGTTCGCCATCCTGAAACCTATGAAGAACAAGAAAGGAAACAGGATGTTTACGGCCACCGATGTGAAAAACCTGGGCGTCATCCATAAGCTTCTCAAGGAAGAAGGGATGACGATAGCAGGGGTCAAAAAGAAGCTCTCGGGTCACTGGGACGAAGAGGAATATAAATATGAGATAGGAAAATCGCTCAGGAAGGTCAGAGATCTTCTTATTGAATTGCGGGACTCTATCTGAAAAAATCTCTTGACATGAAACTTTCAGAACTTGTTGATCACCTCAATCAGGCAATTCCGCTTTCGCTTCAGGAAGGATATGATAATTCCGGCCTTCAGGTGGGGAATGATGGAAGAGAAATCAATTCCGGACTTCTTACTCTTGATGTTACAGAGGAGGTCATTGAGGAGGCAGTTCAGAAAGAATGCGGGATAGTAATCTCGCATCATCCTCTGATATTTAATGGGTTAAAACGTATTGACAAAAAGACGCCGGCAGGCCGGATTATCTTCAGGGCAATAAATAACGGGATAGCCATTTACTCTGCCCACACCAATCTTGATGTACTGAAAAACGGAGTCAGCTTCAGAATGGCCCGGACCCTTGGCCTGGAAAACCTTAGTGTCCTTCAGAGTCTTAAGAACAGGCTACTCAAGCTTGTTACCTTTATTCCGGATGAACATCTTGAAAAGGTCAGGGATGCAGTTTTCAGTGCCGGCGCAGGAATAACAGGCAATTACGACAAATGTGGTTTTACAGTTGACGGAACGGGAAGTTTCAGGGCAGGAGAGGGGGCAGAACCTTTTATAGGGGAAAAGGGCAAAATGCATTTTGAAAAAGAAGTGAGGTTTGAAACAGTTCTTTTTTCGCATCTCAGGGATAAGGTAATAAAGGCTTTGCTTGATGCCCACCCCTACGAGGAAGTTGCCTATGATATTATTCCTCTCGGAAACGATAACTCAGGAATTGGTTTTGGGTGCATTGGTTATCTCAGCGAAGCCCTTGATGAGAGAGATTTTCTGAAAGCAGTCTCCTCATCACTGTCTGCAAAGGGGATCCGGTACTCAAAGCCGGCAGGCAGGACAATACGAAAGGTAGCCTTGTGCGGGGGAGCCGGAGCCTCGTTGCTGAATGATGCAATTGCAGCAAATGCTGACGCCTATCTGACATCTGACCTGAAGTACCATTCCTTTTCTGATGCCGGCGATCAGATCCTGCTCATCGACTGTGGTCATTATGAAACGGAAAAATATGCAACCGGAATTTTATACGATCTAATTATCGAAAAATTCCCTACATTTGCACTCCGGTTTTCAGAAATAAATACCAATCCGATAAACTATCTGTAAAATGGAAAAAGCAAAAACACATGAACCCGAGATATCTGTAGAGGAGAGGTTGAGAGCTTTATATAGCCTTCAATTGGTTGATTCAGAAATAGATAAGATTAAAACACTCAGAGGGGAACTCCCGCTTGAAGTACAGGATCTCGAGGATGAAATAGCAGGACTTGAAACAAGGCTGGGCAACCTCAGGGAGGAAGTTGTTAACCTTGAAAAGGCTGTATCAAAGAAAAACAATGAAATTGTTGATGCACAGGCCCTGATCAAAAAATATGAAGAACAGCAGAAAAATGTCAGAAATAACCGGGAATTTGACTCGCTGTCAAAGGAGATTGAATTTCAGAATCTTGAGATAGAGCTTTTCAACAAGAAAATCAAAGAGTTCACCCAGCAGATGGACGAAAAGAAAGGAGTCATAGCCGATTCGGAGGCGACTCTTGCAGAACGGAAGACCGATCTGGAAAACAAGAAGGCTGAACTTGATGAGATAATATCCGACACTCAGAAGGAAGAAGAAGGATTATATAACAAGTTGGATAAAATCCAGGAGCGTATCGAAGAAAGGTTGCTGACAGCATATAAAAGGATCAGATCAAATGCAAGAAACGGCCTTGCAGTTGTTCCCGTCCAGAGAGATGCCTGCGGAGGATGTTTCAATCAGATACCCCCACAGAGGCAGCTTGATATTAAATCGAGAAAGAAGATCATTGTTTGTGAATACTGCGGAAGGATTCTTGTTGACGACGAGATTATAAATGAAAGCAAAGTTTAATTGACGCAATACATTATTGTGAAAAGAAAACCACCTTCGGGGTGGTTTTTTTATTTTCTAACTTTGCTTATGCAATAAATATGTTACAACCATGGCAAGATCTGAATTCATGAGACAGGTAACGGAAGGTATTCCGGATAAGCTGCCTCCGCCGAGGGAATACGACGTAACCCTGAACCATGCGCCAAAACGCAAGGATATTCTTACTGTTGATGGCAAGAAGCTTGCCATTAAAAATGCCCTCAGGTATTTCCCGGAGCATTTCCACAGTGTCCTGGCAGGAGAATTTGCATCCGAGCTCAGGGATTATGGCAGGATCTACATGTACAGGTTCAGGCCTGATTACGAGATCAGGGCCAGGCATATAAATGAATTCCCTTTCAGATCGGTCCATGCCGGGGCAATAATGCTTATGATCTCAAATAATCTTGACAGGAATGTTGCCCAGCATCCTCATGAACTGATAACCTATGGAGGCAATGGAGCCGTTTTTCAGAACTGGGCTCAGTACAGGCTTGTGATGAAGTATCTTTCGGAGATGACTGATGAGCAGACTCTTGTTATTTATTCAGGACACCCGCTAGGGCTTTTCCCTTCGCACAGGAATGCGCCCCGTGTGGTCGTGACGAACGGAATGGTGATCCCCAATTATTCATCACAGGACGACTGGGAAAGGCTTAACGCACTAGGCGTATCGCAATATGGTCAGATGACAGCCGGATCGTATATGTATATAGGCCCCCAGGGGATCGTTCACGGAACCACAATAACCATTCTTAACGCACGCAGGAAGCTGACAGACAGTCGAAGCAGCAATGGTCCCTTGCTTTTTGTATCTTCAGGACTGGGTGGAATGTCGGGAGCACAGCCCAAAGCCGCCAGCATAGCAGGAGTGATTTCAGTTATTGCCGAGGTTAACCCGAGGGCTGTAAGGACAAGGCATTCACAGGGATGGGTCGATGAGGTTATTACGGACACAGAATCCCTGATCCTCAGGGTTAAGGAGGCAAAGCAAAAGGGGGAGGTTGTATCGATTGCCTACCAGGGTAATATTGTGGATGTATGGGAGCAATTCGCATTGAAGAACATCAGGGTGGACATTGGTTCTGACCAGACTTCTCTTCACAATCCCTGGGCAGGCGGCTATTATCCCGCAGGGATTGCTTTTGATGAAGCTTACAAAATGATCTCTTCTGACCCGGAACGCTTCAGGGAACTGGTGCGTGAGTCGCTCCGGAGGCAGGTAAAGGCGATAAATATCCATTCGTCGCGGGGAACATACTTTTTTGATTACGGGAATGCCTTTCTCCTTGAATCTTCAAGGGCGGGAGCCGACATAATGGCTCCCTCAGGAGGTTTCCGGTACCCTTCATATGTCGAGGACATTATGGGGCCCTTATGTTTTGATTACGGCTTCGGACCCTTCCGCTGGGTATGCTGTTCAAACGATCCCGCCGACCTTGAGGCCACCGACAGGATTGCTTCGGTTATTCTGGAAGATATGCTTTCTATTGCCCCTGATGAGGTAAAACAGCAGCTGTCGGATAACCTGTTGTGGATAAGGGAAGCTTCAGCAAACAGGCTTGTTGTGGGATCGCAGGCAAGGATCCTGTATGCTGATTCAGCCGGAAGGATTTCCATTGCCAGGGCTTTCAACACGGCAATCCGCAAAGGGACTATATCTGCTCCAATTGTTATAGGAAGGGATCATCATGATGTTTCAGGGACTGATTCTCCTTTCAGGGAAACATCCAATATACGTGACGGATCGAAGTTTACTGCTGATATGGCAGTGCAGAACGTCATTGGCGACGCATTCAGGGGAGCCACCTGGGTTTCTCTTCATAACGGAGGAGGCGTTGGCTGGGGTGAAGTAATTAATGGCGGATTCGGGATGGTTCTTGACGGAAGACAGGAGACTGAAGAAAAGCTGGTCATGATGCTTCACTGGGATGTAAACAACGGGATTGCACGGCGGAGCTGGGGAAGAAATGAAGGGGCTGTCAATACTCTCCGGCGGGAAATGCAGAGAACTCCCGGATTAAAGGTCACAATGCCCGTCATTGCTGATGACAGGCTGATAGAGAAGGCATTACTTGATCAGGGTGACAACGGATAGTGCAACAATACCTTCCTCTCTTCCTGTAAATCCCATTTTCTCTGTTGTTGTTGCCTTTATCGAAACGTTTTCAGGCCAGATGTTCAGAATGGAGGAGATTATTTTTCTCATCTCAGGTATGTAGGATGATATTTTCGGCTTTTCGAGACATACCGTTGAATCGAGGTTGTTAATCCTGAATCCTTCAACGCTGATAAGTCCGTAGCTCTTTTTGAGAAGTATCTTGCTGTCGATACCCTTGTACTGAGGATCGTTATCAGGGAAGTAGAAGCCTATGTCTCTGAGGCCTGCAGCACCCAGGAGGCTGTCGCATATGGCATGAATAAGCACATCCCCGTCGGAATGTGCAACACATCCTTTATCTGAAGGAATATTTACTCCTCCAAGCCAAAGTTCAAGACCTGGTTCGAGACGATGAAAATCGATCCCCTGGCCGATTCGTATATTCATCCGGTTTAATTACCGTTATTCTGCAAAGTATTGATGTCGAATGCAAGGGAGAAGCGCAGTGTCCTTGCAAGCGGGTGGTTTGCCACCGTAGGCATCAGGTAAGAGAAGTCGATCTCAAAGCCCTTCAGCTTAAATCCTGCTCCGGCAGTGAAATACTTCCTGTTACCCTTGCTTTCATTCTCATGAAAATAACCTGCCCTGATGGCAAACTGTTCATTGTACCAGTACTCAACTCCTATTGAGGATGTTATCTCACGTATTTCCTCGCTGAATCCTCCCGGAGCATCATAAAATGACTGGAATATTGCTACAGGTACAGAAACGTTAGGATCCTTGCCGTCAATAATTTCCATATCATTGTTGTAAACCGGAGGTGTCGGTACAAGGAGTTTGTTGAAATCAATCGCAAGGGTAATCTTGTTGTAGTTGTCGAGGTTTAAAGTACCTGCGGTACCAAGTTTGAGGTTCATCGGGATGAAATCCGATTTCTGGTCGTCTGAGTAGCTCATCTTCGATCCGATGTTGGAGAAGTTGACACCAAAACCCAGTTCAGCATCTTTTCCGAAAAGACTCAGATCCTCGTTGTGGTAATAGCCGGCAATGTCGGCAGCGAATGATGTTCCTGCCTTTGTGGCATCACCGCCGGAGTAGGTCCCTCCCGTAAGGTTTGAGTAAATGAACCTGAAAGCTATCCCTCCTGAGAAATATTCACCGAATATCCTTGAATATCCCAGGTCGAATGCAAGTTCGTTTGGTTTGAAATTCCTTTCAAGGTTCCCGAACTCATCAGTAAAAGGAACGTCTCCGAGGGATGAATAAAGCAGGCTTGCACTAGCCACCTGCTTCTGGTCAATCCTGTAATAACCTGTCAGGTATGCGATGTTGATATCGGGAACAAGGTTTCTCAGCCATGGTGAGTAGGAAATACCAACGCCTGCCTTGCCTTCGATAAAAGCAAATTTTGCGGGATTCCAGTGCTGGCTGTATGTGTCGGGAGATGTTGCTACACCCACATCACCCATAGCTCCGGCTCTTGAGTCAGGGGCTATCGTCAGAAAAGGAACAACAGTCTGAATGGCATTAAGTTCCTGTGCATAAAGCCCCGGAGCCAGTGTGAATAGGAATATTATTGAAATAAGCAGTGTAATTTTTCTCTTCATGCGGTGATTTTTTGATTTTGCAAATATAAAACAAATATTTCAGCGACTTATTGTGTGGCTGTTAATAAATGATCATTCTGCCTGAAATAGTGGCAGTTTCACCGTTGAAAAGGGTTGCTTTGAGTATATAAGGATATATACCCCGGCCTGCTTTCATTCCTGCTGCATTCGTACCATCCCATTCAAGCGATTCAAGCTGGTACCCGGATGAACTGATCTGTCTTTTTATAATGTTGATAGTCCTGCCACTCATATCGTATATAAGAAGGGTGACACCGATTGTCTCTCCCGGTCTGTTATGCCCTGCAGTTATCCTTGTCAGCTCACTGAAAGGATTGGGATAGTTGACGAGGTTTTTTATTATGAACTGACCGGTTGTATCAACAACGAAGCTGATACTCTTCTCTGAAGAGTTATTGAAATTATCCCAGGCTTTCAGGGTAAGGGTATGTCTGCCGGGGTCGAGACCGGGAAGCCTGTAAGTAACCTTTCCGCTGGTGTAGCTGTCATGGTCGTTTTCGAAAAACTCATTCAGGATATAGATTTCCGATCTGTCATCATCGATCCAGCAGGCAAGATCGTGTCCGATACCTTTTCCAGTTGCGTTTATTCCTGACGGATCATTAATAAGTGCCAGCAGGATGGGATCGGATCCGGTAATTCCTCCGTCCCTGAAAAGGGTATCGCTGATGAAAAGCTTAATACCTGGTCCTGTGGTGTCAGTCTGGTTTACGTTACTGAATCCGCCGATTGTTATACCGGAAAAAACTCCCTTGAATTCACCTTTTTCATCCCATCCATAATAGCTTATCCTGCCTGTTCCGTATGAATAGTCAATGTCGCGCGGCACAATAAACGCGAAACTGAATCTGCCGTTTATTGATCTTGTGTTTCCGCTGAAGAGGATGTTCTTTCGTTCAGGAAACTCAACCGGAGATCCTCCGTCGTTTGCCAGGGTCTTAACTGATATTTCCTGACCGTAAACTGTCGGGTTGACATATCCATTATAACTTTCGAGTATATTTCCGAGGTGATCGGTAACATGTCCGGATATGGTAACCAGCGAAAGGGCTTTCAGCGTGTCGATATCTCCGGATACATGTTTTGAGTTAACCGAGTCGGTCACTATTTCACCGTTCCATGGCCAGGCAAGTCTGAGTGCAGGATCGCCCAGAAGCACAAAGTTCCTGCTGTTCATGTTATTTGAGGAGTTGTTCTTGGCTGTTTTTATTATATCACCGAAGCTCATGGGCTGTCCGTTGTGATCACGGCTGAAGGCAATATCAAAAATGTTTTTATTAAGTGTATAGTTCGGAGCAGAGTAAACCAGTCGTGTTGTGGACATCAGGGCTATTGCCCCTCCCTTTGAAAACAGGATGTTTTCGCCTGATGAGTTTTTGCCCGATGCCGTACCGGTAAGAGTGTTGATCTCCATATCATCAAAACGGCTGAATTCACATGTCGCTGTTATTACAAGTGGCAGCTGTCCACTGTTATCCCATTTTGATATGGAGGAAGGAGTTACCACTCTTTCATGTCCAAGGTTCAGCTCGTTGCCATGCCCTATGTAATTAAAAATCAATACCCCGTTGTTAATACGGTCATTAATGGCTTTCTCAACATCAGGATAAAATTCTCCGGTTGAGCTTGTTTCCTGCCTGAAGGCATCAAAATATATTTTTTCAGTATTGATCCAGGGTGCTTTTTCTTCCACAATACGGGCAAGCCCCTCCCCATCAGCAAGGTGTGTATTGCCATCCTCGTCATCGGCGGTTATGCACAGAATGTTTTTCCAGTTGCCTTTAAGAGGTGAAGTGATATAGTCTTCAATTTTCGAGATGATCAGAGACGCCTGCGAGCTGTCTGAAACGGGAAGCCGGCCTATTCCTATATCCAGGTCACCTGATTCTCCGCCTTCTCCTTCTTCTAGAAGGCCGAAAAAATCGTCAGTAGTGAATGAAGAGATAACGACATTTGAATTCTGCGTCTGGTATGTCGGAATAAAGGCTGGGTTACCGGGTATATTACTTTTGTTGTCATACGATCCGTCCCCGAAGAGAAGAAGATATTTCAGAGGCATGACTGATTCTTTCTGAAGGATGTATTTCATTCTGACGAAATTCCTTATTGCAACAACATCGGGTATTCCGCCTGAGAATTCGTTGTAAATCTGCCGGGGCGTAACTATAACTGAATTTAATCCGCTGTTCAGCTTGTGAAGGGCTGCCAGTTTCAGGGCCTGTTTCATGAACATGGGATGGGTTACAATTATCATTTCAGCATCCGGAGAGGCATGCAGGTCTTGATTTTCAACAGGTTCATCCTCAAAAACAGGTATAAGGGCAACTTTGCTTTCGAAAGCAACAAAGGTCCTCATTGTATCGGTCTTAATCCTGAACGACAGGATATCGTTGTTCACCGAGAAGGGGATTATTTCAGGCGAGAATGGGTCTGTTACATCCCAGATAACCGGTTCCCGGGATGAGTTTTTTATTGTGAATTCAGTAACAGTACCCGGGTTAAAAGTTTTTGAATCGCGTATGTGAAGTGTTCTTCCGTTGAAAATGTTGTCCCTTCTGGCATGGAGTCTTAAAAAATCAATCCAGCCTTTTGCCGATGTCTGTCCGTTGTTCATAAAGGCAATGGAAAAGGAAGGAGAAGAGGACACTGGATCAAATTCACCATCCTCCTCAACGATTCGTGCATAAGTGCCGGTTGCTGAGGAGTAGTCAACTCCGGCAACAGGAAGGGATTTGATAATTTTACCTTCCTGGGCAAAACTGAACGATGATGATGAAGGGGATCTTGCAAGAAGTCTGAGGCTGTAACTGATCTTTTCTGATGTAATGATATTATCAAATCCGGGATCAATTCCGGCAGCCTTTGACCAGCTTACCGGATGATACCATTCCCTGCCCGAATGGATGGGATTTTCGCTATCGACATCATAAACAAAGAGGGCATCAGAAGTTGTCGATACAACTGCGGGTTCATTAACGGGCATATCCCGGATTTCGATAAGCCTGCCCGGAGAAGTGCCCGAGGTGAGAAAATAGTAAGCAGTGTCGGAATAGAAATGCTTCCGGAATGAATAAGTCCGCGTATCACTGTCGAACAACCATTTACCGGTGCCCTGTCCGTAAAAGAGAAGGTAGTCGCCTTCGTTAAAGATGCCGTCGGAGCCGGTGTTGAGATAAACAGCCAGTTCCCTCAGATCGTCGGGAGCTGTACCGTCGTTATACCATGATAGTTGTCCGGTGTTATTGCCGAATATCCTGGGAAACGAAGGATTTGTCAGTCCAAGTTGTTTAAGTCTTGTGAAATCGATCCTGTAAACGCCGTCCTCGGTGACTGCAATCCTGAACCATGTACCGGATGAAAGCATGGATGAGGCAGCGAAGCTGTTTTTATCCTGACCTTTCCCTGCCGCAGCAAGGATAAGATTCAGCAGGATGAAGATTATGTATGATTTCCTGATCATTATTTGTACCAAAGATAGAAATGTAGTTGCTGTTTTTAGTTTATTTGCATTATGAAATTATCACCGGATTTAATCATAAGCTTTTATGGGATGGATTCCCTCTGCAAATAATAAGGGAAGCCGGATCGGATATGCATGCCTGGCTGTTTTACTTCTCCTCCCGGTCAGCGGCCTGAGTCAGGAGACAGACCATGGTTTTGGTTACCAGTCGCTTGCAGTAAATAATCCATCGGTTGCAGGTGTCGAGGAGTATGGCACTTTCAGACTTTCATACATTAATCACTATCCCGGTCAGAATTACAATTTTCATTCTGTGTATTTTTCATACGATTCCTATTTTCAGTCGGTACACGGAGGAGCTTCAGTCTTCCTGACTAACGACTATCTTGGAGGGATCGTCAACGATCTCCGGGGAGGAGTAGCTTATTCATACCATCTTCAGGCCGGGAGGGAACTGTACATAAATGCCGGACTCTCAGCGTCATTTTTTCACCGTGGATTTAATTTCTCCGATGCACTGTTCCCTGATCAGATTGACATGATGGGTAGTGCTTCACTGCCGACGTCTGAAAACCTTTCTGATCAGAACAGGACAATTTTTGATGTCGGATCGGGTTTTATGCTAATGTACAGGAATTACTCGGGAGGTCTGGCAATAACCCACCTCGCCCAGCCTGATCTTAATAATGACGGTGAACCGGTGGAAAGGCTGAAAAGGAAGTACTTCTTTCATATGAAGGGGGATTTCGAACTCGGGAAGAGAAGTGGCATGGAAATTGAGCCATTATTATTTGCAGCAGTGCAGGGTGATTACTTTGGTGCCGGAGCCGGGGCCTCGGCAGGCAACCAGGTAGTTGCTGCAAATGTATTACTTATGCTGAAAAACAGTGGCAATACTGATATTCAGGCAGGCTTTTCCTTCCGTAAGGAGAATCTGGCCTTTTTCTACAATTACAGGTTTAATCTTTTATCGGGGAACTCACTACTGCCATTTTCTCTTGCTCACCAGACAGGCCTGACGTACAGATTAAACAAAGTTGAAAAAAGATTAAAATACGGTACAATAAAATTGCCACTTATATAGTTATACTTGGTGTCCAAAAAAACATTTTTGGAAGTATTGTATTCTTACAAATCATAAATGCGATTAAATTAAGTAGTTATGTATAGATTCAGAACCTTGTCGGTTGTATTTATTGTTGCAATGGTACTCTTCTCCTGCAAGGGAGGCACAAGAGGAGATTCAAATGTATCTCAAACTACAGGATGGAGATATAACGATCCGGATAACGGAGGATTTGAAGTGGCAATCGGGGCGGAACAGAGGACGGGTCCCGGCCTTGTTCTTATTGAAGGTGGCCGGTTCACCATGGGCCGTGTTGAGCAGGATGTGATGTTTGACTGGAACAATGAACCCAGGACGGTAACGGTATCATCGTTTTACATGGATGAGACCGAGGTCAGGAATGTTGACTACCGCGAGTACCTTTTCTGGATAAAAAGGGTTTACAGGGATTATCCTGAAGTATTCAGGAGAGCATTGCCGGATACTCTGGTATGGAGAAGCCCGATGGGTTTTAACGATCCCTATGTTCAGTATTACTTCAGGCATCCTTCGTACAATAACTATCCTGTTGTAGGCGTAAGCTGGACAAAAGCAAACGACTACTGCCTGTGGAGAACAGACAGGGTGAACGAGCAGCTTCTGATAGAAGAGGGAGAACTCAATCCTGATCCAAACCAGCTGAATGAGAAGAACTTCAATACTGAGGCATATCTGGCCGGTCAGTATGAGGGAGTGGTTAACAGGCTTCGCGAAAGCCTTAATCCAAATCAGACAGAGAGGCGTACCAATTTTGAGGATGGACTTCTTCTTCCCGCTTACAGGCTCCCTACCGAGGCAGAATGGGAATTCGCAGCCTACGCATTGAGAGGAAACACCTTTGAGGAACGTATATATGAAAGAAGGATCTTCCCATGGGACGGTCATAATGTAAGGAATTCAGCAAAAAAATCCCGCGGCGAGATGATGGGAAACTTCGTAAGGGGCCGTGGCGACATGATGGGTGTTGCAGGAAGTCTTAATGACAACGGGAGCATAACCACAGATGTCAGGTCTTACTGGCCAAATGATTACGGTCTTTACTGCATGGCAGGCAATGTTAACGAGTGGGTTCAGGACGTTTACAGGCCTCTTACCTCTCAGGATGTTGATGGTTTCAATCCTTTCAGGGGAAACGTTTACACTGATCTCAGACGTGACGCTAACGGACAGGTTGTTGGCAAGGATAACCTCGGCAGGCTCTACGTTGATACTGTACAGGACAGGGATGTTGCCAACAGATATAATTATCAGAGGGGAGACTACAGGAACTACCGCGACGGCGACCTGCAGTCGGCTATACCCAGCGGTTCTGACTGGACTACAGAGGACAACAGGAGAGGTTCATCGAGGATGTACGCGCAGGAAGAAAATGATTACTATACCCTTATTAACGACAATGCCAGGGTTTACAAGGGAGGATCGTGGAAGGACAGGGCTTACTGGCTCAATCCTTCAACCCGGAGGTTCCTCGACCAGGAAAGCAGCCGCGATGATATAGGATTCAGATGTGCGATGATCAGAGTAGGAAGTCCTGCAGGACTATAATAGGATAATATTTATTACATTTAACCTCATTATGCAATCATAATGAGGTTTTTTTTTAGATGGATTTAACGGAGCTTTACAGGATATTCAGGGAATCTGCCGGAGTTTCGACCGATTCGCGTAGTGTAAAAAAAGGTGAGTTGTTCTTTGCCCTCCGCGGGCAGAACTACAACGGCAATATTTACGTTTCCGAAGCTGTTGAAAAGGGAGCTTCCTTTGCGGTAACAGACGACCCTGCTTTCAACAAAGGCCGGACTGTCCTTGTGGAAAACACCCTTGAAAGCCTTAAATCGCTCGCGGCTCATCACAGGAAAGTAATTGGTGTCCCCGTGCTTGGCATTACAGGATCAAACGGCAAGACAACTACAAAGGAACTTATCGCCGGAATTCTGTCAAAGAAGCTTAAGGTTCATTATACGAAAGGCAATTTCAACAATGATATAGGATTGCCCCTCACTATTCTTTCAGCTCCTTATGACACTGAAATTATGGTGCTTGAGATGGGGGCAAATCATATTGGTGAGATCAGGGCCCTCTGTAATATTGCAATGCCTGACTATGGAATAATAACCAATATCGGTACTGCCCATATTGAAGGATTCGGATCGTTTGAAGGGGTGATCAGGGCAAAGACTGAGCTATATGAGTATTTAAGTCTGTCAGGAGGCATCGCTATTTTCAATGATAAGAACCCTTTACTGCTAAATAAAATATACAGTACTGTAAACAAGGCTGTTCCATATTCATTCCCGTCCGGAACCGAACTCAGGGTCGAAGCCCTTCCTTCACCGATGAATCTTAAGGTTAATATTAAGTACAGACATTTTGACGAGGAGATACAGACCGGCCTGTTCGGAGCGTACAATATGGAAAATGTCAAAGCAGCAACGGCTGCCGGACTGTTCCTGGGGGTAAAGATAGAGGATATTTCAGAGGCACTTGCCGGGTATCAGCCAGGGAACAACCGGTCGCAGATCAGGATCACACAAAGAAACACTCTGGTATGCGATTCGTATAATGCCAATCCGACAAGCATGCTTCTGTCAGTTAAATCATTTTTTAACCTGAGCAGTGAAAGGAAAGTACTGATTCTCGGCGATATGCTTGAGCTGGGAGAAAGCAGCGGGCGGGAACACAAAAAAATTGTCGATGAATTGACAAAGCTAAAGCCTGAAAAGGTTATCCTTGTAGGAAAGAATTTCATTCAGGCAGCAGCAGGTTCAGGCTTCCTCGTTTTTGAGGATCTCAACGGACTGACTGAATATCTTGTTTCCCAACCAATCAGCGGCAGTCATATATTAATTAAGGGATCGAGGGGGATTGCCCTTGAAAGGATATATGATTTTCTTTAGAAAAATAATCTGCTTCCTTTTTCAGGGCTGATTCCCGAACTTCAAGGTAACGAAAAGGATCTCCGGGCGGCTTCCGAGCCGCACACGCGGACCCCATATGCCAAATCCGGATGATACAATATAATGAGTGTCTCCTTTTTTCATATATCCGTGACTGAGTTCGTAAATTCTGCGGGTGAGAAGGTTTAGCGGCCACATCTGTCCGTTATGGGTATGGCCTGACAGTTGCAGGTCTACTCCATTTTTCCGGGCTTCTTCAAGATCAATAGGTTGATGGTCGAGTAATATTATTGGTTTCGAATGATCTGCAGAAATCATAATTTCACTGAGTTTTTTTCTTTCCTTGCCGTAAAACCTTCTTGAGTCCCTGTCAAGTCTTCCAACCAGCTGTATTCCTCCTTCGATTGTTACAAGGGTGTCGTTCAGAAGCCTGATGCCTTTACTCTCGATGTAAGGGATTGTTTGCTGGGCTCCACCGATAAATTCATGGTTTCCTGTTATTGCGAAGAGCCCGGCACGGCAGGCAGGACAATGAAAATATTGAAGCAGGTCATCCCTGAGGACAGGCTTGATTTCTCCATCAACAATGTCTCCGAGCAGAAGGACAATATCCGGTTCAAGGGATTTAAGTATTTCGGAAAGTTGCTTGATGCTCCTTTTCCGTATTATGCTGCCAAGGTGTATGTCGGAGACTGCAGCAACCTTCATCTCACTTAGTTCCCCTGCAGTTTTTGGAATGCTTATCTCATATCTCTGGATTTTAGGAATAAGGGCATTAATGAATCCGGCCGTTATGAGTCCTGCCGAGACGACCATGACAGCAATAACGTACCACTTCCGCCAGACCGGTAATGATGTCTCATCAAGTACGCCCGTTGATCTGAGAAGAACCGATATCAGATCACCAAGAATAAGAAATATAAAACCATATAGCATGAATGCCATCCAGAAACCTCCGGTGATGTTGAGTATATCCGATAATACAGAGGAATTGCGTGCCTCCAGTATCTTTCCGGCAATGAATGAAAGTGAAAGGATAAGAAAGAAGATAAGGTATATCCCTCTGTTCCTGTTAAATGCAGGAACGGCATGGTAGCCTTTAAAAAAGATGTAGATATTTACTGATGAGTAAATGGTTAATACAATCGCGAAGAATATGATAAGCTGCGAGTTTTTCATTTTATTTTACTGTTTATTTCACTGAACGTCTTCCTGCCTTTGATCCAGTAATCCAGAACAATGCTTCTGTCAAGAATCTGACTGACACTGTCAGGTTTTGATATTTTCAGGATATCACTCCTTTTGGACTTCAGGGATTTACTGCATTTATAGTAATGGTAATGGGCTTTTATTATTGATATGAAGTGTCGGGGTTTCCCTTTCAGGAGAAAGTGCAATGCTGCAGAGCCATCAAGGATTTTTCTTTTAAAAAGTGTGAGGCGGAGGTTTTTCTGAGGCAGGTTTTTATAAAGCATCAACAGGTTATTTCTGAAGTTCAGGTATGTTTTATACTCCGATTCATAGGGAAGTGATCCTCCGCCTGCATGAAAAACCACCGAATCAGGGATAAAGGAAACCCTGAAGCCTGCTTTATGAAATCTCCAGCAGAGGTCTATTTCCTCCATGTGTGCAAAAAAGTCGCTGTCAAAGCCTCCGCAAATTTCCCAGTGGCTGGCCCTGACCATCATACAGGCTCCTGACGACCAGAAGATATCGGTATGGTCATTGTACTGTCCTTCATCTTTTTCTGTGCTGTCAAAGATACGGCCCCTGCAGAAGGGGAATCCGTATTTGTCTATGTAACCGCCTGCAGCTCCGGCATGTTCAAAATAGTCCCTGTTGTAATATGATCTGATCTTGGGCTGGCATGAAGCAACATCAGGGTTTTCATCCATAAAACGGATCATAGGTTTAAGCCATCCTTCCGTTACCTCAACATCAGAATTGAGAATTACAAAATATTCAGCTTTTATTATCTCCAGCGCCTGGTTATAACCTCCTGCAAATCCGTTATTTTCAGTGAATCTGATGATTTTCGTCTGCGGCGAGTTTCCTTCGATCCACTCCACCGAGCCGTCTGTTGATCCGTTATCAGCTACCCATACGGATGCATCTTCACCACTGCTGAACCTTACAACCGTATCAAGGAATTTCTGCAGCCAGCTTTTACCGTTCCAGTTGAGAATTACAACAGCTGTCTTTGTCATTGATCGGATTTTTTATATTTCCATCTGCGGTGCGACCATATCCAGTATTCGGGATTCTCCCTGATCAGTTCATCAAGCTTTTTAACATGGGCTTCGGTTACGGCATATTCAGGAAGGTCTTTTGTTGTTTCAAAAAGCAACTCAGCAGTTGCCTGGTAGTGTCCGCGTTTTACCTTCCTGAGGGACATGAACACAACCGCCATGTCATATTTTGAAGCCAGCTTCTCGATTCCGAGAAATACAGGGGTTTCCTGATTAAGGAAAGTGGTATAGTATTGTATTTCAACCCTGGCAGGAGTCTGATCGGAAATAAATCCATAAATATTTCTAACATTGTTTTTTCTGTTCTCTACTATACTTCTTACAATCTTGTTCATGGGAGCGAGTCCGGCCCCATTCTTTTTTCGCAGGTTATTAATGAAGGAGTTGAAATACTTGTTCTGTATCGGTTTGTAAACGCTTACAGCTTTATACCTGGTGTAAAGCACATATGAAGTTCCGAGCCATTCCCAGTTGTTATAGTGACTAACCACTGCTGCAATATCACGGCCTGAATCGTATATTTTCTCAATTATTTCAGGATTGACCACATCCATTCTCTTTTTCAGCTCACGGTGGCTCATGTGAGTAAGTTTCAGAACCTCAACGATAAGGTCTCCGAAATGGCGGTAGTATTTTTTTGCCAGTTCAGTTATCTCTTCTTCTCCCTTCTCCGGGAAGGAATTTCTCAGGTTCTCAAAAACAACCTTCTTCCTGTAGGAGAGAATATAATACAGTAAATAGTAAAGGAAATCTGATGTAATATAAAGGATTCTGAGGGGCAGAAGGGTAACAAGCCAGTTTAACGCGAAGAAAATATAATAAGCCGCTTTCATCATTTAATTCCGTTTAGCTTCTTTCATAAAAGCGTTGACTGTTTTCAATAGTTCATTGTAAACCAGCAGGTTTGAAGCCAGGGTTTCATCGCCTGTAAGTCCCGACATATTACCTGAGAAGTCGCTGAAAACGCCTCCCGCTTCTCTGACCATAAGCATTCCGGCAGCAACATCCCAGGGTTTCAGGTCGTATTCAAAGAAAAGATCATACCTTCCGCATGCAACATATGCCAGATCGATTGATGCGGACCCCAGTCTTCTGATCCCATGGGTATTTTTGACAAGATATTTAAGAAGGTCCATGTAGGGATCGAGCCTGTCGAACAGGTTATACGGAAATCCTGTTGCCACAAGGGAATCTGAAAGCCTGTTTGTTTCGGAGACGGCTATTCTTATTCCGTTAAGCCATGCACCACCGTTTTTCCAGGCACTGAAGGTCTCATCTCCTCCAACCTCGTGTATCACTCCTGCAATCACCTCATCTTTTTCCCTGAGTCCGATGCTGACTGCAAAAGGCCTGACCCCATGAAGGAAGTTTGTGGTACCGTCGAGGGGGTCAATGACCCAGTTGTAAATTTCCCCTCTTTTGTCGCTCGTTCCTTCTTCTGCAATGAAGCCGGCGTCAGGGATCAGTTTCCCGAGCATTTCCACAAGCATTTTCTCAGATCCTTTATCAACATAGGTCACAAAATTATTGAGTCCCTTCGACTCAGTTGCTTTAATGTTGAATCGTGCCGATTCCTGCATAATGAATTCTGCCGCTTTCCTTGCGGCTGTCTCAATCTCAGCACAAAGGTTCTTCAGGTCTGTCATTTTAATTTATTATTTCTGCGCTCATTCTCCCTGATGAAGCTATGCCTGTCAGGATCACCTTTCTGATTTTTCCTGCAAGGCTAATGTTCCATGGATATTCAACGCTAAGGTAATTGCCTGTAAAGCCTGTTATCATTCCTTCTTTCCTGCTATGTTCAAAAAGGACATGGGCATTCGTTCCGGTGTTTGCTGTGCAGAACTCCATGTGTTTACGGCCTGAAAGGGAAATCAGTCTCCTGCTTCTTTCTTCCCTGACCGGGAAAGGTACTTTTCCGGGCATTTCCCATGCGGGCGTCCCGGGGCGTTCCGAGAAACTGAATACATGCAGGTAGGACAGGGGCATTCTTTCAAGAAAGGTAAAAGTGTCCTCAAAATCATCATCCGATTCGCCGGGAAAGCCAACAATAACGTCGGCACCGATACCTGCCATTGGGATTTTTGTATTGATAAGGCTGACATTCCTTTCAAAGAGCTCTCTTTTATATCTTCTTCTCATCAGTCCCAGAATGCGGTCAGAACCGCTCTGGAGCGGGATGTGAAAATGGGGAAGGATCTTTCCGGATACGGCTGCAAGATCGATGAGTTCACTGCTGATAAGATCCGGTTCTATTGATGATATCCTGTATCTTTCAATTCCCTCCACCCTGACAAGTTCTTTCAGTAGGCCTGTGAATGTATCTCCGGTCGATTTTCCGAAATCGCCGATGTTGACGCCTGTGAGGACTATCTCCTTTATTCCGTTTCCTGCTATTTTCTCTGCTTCCGAGACAATCGATGCTATATCCTGATTTCTGCTCGGTCCCCTCGCATCTGGTATAGTACAGTAAGAACAACGATAGTCGCATCCGTCCTGTACCTTTAGGAAAGACCGTGTTCTGCCGCCCACAGAAAATGCAGGGAAGTATGAGTCGTTCGCGGTATTTCCGCAGGCATGGATTATTTCTCCGTCTTTCCTGTTGTCGAGGTATTCAGACAGGTTGAACTTCTCATGGTTGCCCAGCACTATTTTCACACCTGGGATTTCAAGGATTTTTTCAGGGTTCAGCTGGGCATAACATCCCACAACAGCAATAATCGCATCCGGCGATCTGCTGATAAGTTTCTTGATGGTCTGCCTGCATTTCCTGTCGGCTGTTCCGGTTACCGTACAGGTGTTTATTACATAGATATCGGCATCGGCTCCCTGAGGGACTTTTTCGTACCTGTCGTCAGGCAGTGACCTTGCAATGGCTGATGTTTCGGCAAAATTAAGCTTGCAGCCAAGGGTGTGGAAAGAAACTTTCTTTTTCGATATTCCCATTTTCAGACTGCCCCAGGGGTGTATGGATTAAAGAACCGGCTGTCAGTTATTTACGTCTGCCCTGAGGATTTCTTGTAATATAAACGTTTCTGAATTCTATGTTCTTGCCTTCGCTTTGCAGACAGATATGTCCTTTAGTTTCGGAGATACCTGTTGCCTTGTTCTGGAGGACCCCGTTAACCATGACCTCGATGGTATTAGCCTTGCAGGTTACAACCATAGAGTTCCATTCTCCGGTTGGTTTTTCTGACGATGCGGCCATTTTAGGAACTACGATTGAGTTTCCTTTTTTCTCATTCATGGTAGCTCCGCTCATACAGACGAAATCGCCGGCATTGCCTGCTTTAAGCTGGCATTCAAAGGTTCTCAGCCAGATTGTGTCGGGCAGCTGGGCATGAACGAAAACCCCGGAGTTGGTTGCTTCCGATGGCCACCTGTATTCAAGGTTAAGGACATATTCCGAGTATGCTTCCTTTGTTCTCATATAACCGAAGGGATCTCCTTTAATATTGATCACGCCGTTCTGTATGGTAAAAACAGTCGAAGGGTCAACGCTCTGGTCTTTAAGGTAGAAGGCCCAGTTGGAGAGGTCCTTGCCATTGAAAAGCTTAATTGTTTCAGTTCCGGCCTTTTTCGGAGGCCTGGGAGCTTTCTGGCGCTTTTGCCCGTAAATATCGGATGAAAATGTTGTGAGGCCGATCAGAACAATTATCAGGAAAAGGGATCTTTTTGTTTTCATTTTATTCGATTTTAGATTTTTGACAAATATAAGGATGTATCTGGATTAAAGTAATTTGCTTGCCAGTTCCGCAAGGAAGCTTCGTTCCCCTTTAACCAGATTTACATGGGCAAATATTTCCTGATCTTTCATTTTATCTGACAGGTAGCTGAGCCCGTTCGATCCGGTATCAAGGTATGGGGAGTCGATCTGTTCAATGTCGCCGGTAAATACCATTTTAGTGCCTTCACCGGCCCTTGTGATAATGGTCTTTATCTCATGGGGAGTAAGATTCTGTGCTTCATCGACAATGAAGAAAATGCTCGAAAGGCTTCTTCCCCTGATATATGCGAGAGGTGTTATCACCAGCTTTTCTTCCTTCATCATGTCGTTTATCCTGAGGAATTCGGGACTCTGATGGCTGAATTTGTGCTTGATAACAGTCAGGTTGTCATAGAGCGGCTGCATGTAAGGATCCATTTTTTCCTTGACATCACCCGGCAGGAATCCCAGGTCGCGGTTTGCCAGAGGTACAATTGGTCTTGCAAGGAAGATCTGCTTATACCTCTTATGCTGCTGGAGTGCGGCTGCAAGGGCAAGAAGTGTTTTTCCGGTTCCGGCTTTTCCTGTAAGAGAAACCAGCTGAACATCCGGATTGCAAAGAGCATCGAGAGCAAAAGTCTGTTCGGCATTCCTTGGATCAATTCCGTATGTTGTCTGCTTTATGACCCTGTTGAGCATCTTGCTTGCAGGGTTATAGTGTGCAAGAGCACTTGCTCCGCTGTTTTTCATGATAAAAAACTGGTGTCCCTTGAGATCCGGTTCAATATTGAATTCCGAGGCGCTGATCCCCTCAGGCACCTCATAAAGCTTATTGATGAGGCCGTGCTGCACGCCTTCAAGCACCTTAATTCCCTTGTACAGATCATCAATATTTGCCACTTTGTCGTTCTGGTAATCCTGTGCCATTATCCCCAGCGACTTGGCTTTCATCCTGAGGTTAATATCTTTAGAGATAAGAACAACGGCTTTGTCCTTGTTGGTCGAACACACGAAATCAGCTATGGCCAGTATTCTGTGGTCCGGTGTCCTCTCAGGGAATGAAGCGCTTACTTTTTCTGAAAAATCGCGTCCGGTTTCAATGTGAAGATTGCCCAGGTTTTCACCAAGCGGAATGTTCGCAGTAAGAAGCATATCGCCCGACAGCTTGTCGAGTTCACGGTTGAATTCGCGCGCGTGGAAATTGATTATGTCGTTGCCTTTCTTGAACTTGTCGAGTTCCTCGAGTACAACTATGGGTATTATAACATCATTCTCCTCAAAGTTGTAAATACATTTGTAATCGTGCAGAAGAACATTGGTGTCAATAATGAAAAGTTTTTTATTGTGTTTCTTTCTCATTAATAAGTATTTTAAATTCAATTATATACAGCACCTGCATGCTGTGATCCTGCTCAGCGCAAAATTAACTAAATTAAGGGATATTTTGCTGCATGTGTTGAAAGTATGTTAATTTGTGTTCTGGTTCGGGATATTGTTATTCCCGGGCTCGGATTCCGGATAACCCGTTAAATAGGCTAATTGACAGTTTATGGATTACCAGAAGACACTGGATTTTCTCTTCAGTCAGCTCCCGGCTTATCACAGGATAGGCAAAGCTGCATACAGAAATGATCTTGGTAACACGCTTGCCCTTGACGATTACCTGGGGCATCCCCACAGGAGTTTCAGAAGTATACATATAGCCGGCACAAACGGGAAAGGATCTGTGTCGCACATGACTGCGTCGGTCCTTATGGAAGCCGGATTCAGGACTGGTCTCTACACCTCGCCTCATCTTACCGATTTCAGGGAGAGGATTAAAGTTAATGGTAAGATGATTACAAAAACATATGTTAATTCATTTGTTGCCAGGCACCGGAAGATCATTGACTCCGTGAAACCATCCTTTTTTGAGATGACCGTGGCAATGGCCTTTGAATATTTTGCCAGTTCCGCAGTTGAGGTTGCTGTAATTGAAGTGGGGTTGGGCGGAAGGCTCGATTCCACTAATATTATAACCCCTGTACTCTCCGTAATTACCAATATCGGACATGATCATATGGATCTTCTGGGCGACACCCTCGGGAAGATAGCGATTGAAAAGGCAGGAATTATTAAGAAAGGTGTTCCGGTGGTCATCGGAGAAAGCCAGGGAACCATTGATGACATTTTCATTGATTCAGCAAGGGCTGCGGGTTCGGATATATTTTTCGCAGACAGGAACTTTAAGTGCATTCCTGATGAAATAAAGAATCAGGGAGAGCCCTTGACATACAAGGCAATTAATCTGATAACGGGAAGATCCTTTGAAGGTCTGTCAGTACTGACAGGTGATTATCAGGCAAAGAATATTCAGACAGTTCTGCAGATAGCAGATATTCTTGGCCGGATAGAAGGGGTGTCGGAGAAGAACGCTGCTGATGGCATCGAGGGAGTAGTCAGAAACACAGGTCTTCAGGGAAGATGGCAGGTCCTTGCCACGAGACCCCTGACCATCTGCGACACGGGACACAACAGGGAGGGTCTTGAATATGTGGTGAATCAGCTGCGGAAGACTGTTAAGGGCAGGATCCATTTTGTAATCGGCTTTGTAAGCGACAAGGATCTCGACTTGATATTTCCCGTTCTGCCGGCCGAGGCACTCTATTATTTTACCAGGGCCGATGTGCCCAGGGCTCTTGATGAGAACATACTAATGGAGAGAGCCGCAGGGATTGGCCTCAAGGGAAGCTCTTTCCCGGATGTGGAATCAGCGGTCAGGGCAGCAAGAGCCTCAGCTGCCGCGGATGACCTTGTCTTTATTGGCGGAAGCACTTTTATTGTCGCAGATGCTTTATCTGTTCCTGAATTAACAAAACCGATATAAAATGAAGAGAATGTTTTTGTTATTGGTCCTTTTGTCGGTGATAACCGGCACAAGTGCGCAGAGTGAGAAAAAAATAGTAATACTCCATACAAACGATCTCCATTCGCGGCTGTATGGTTTTTCGCCTGAAGCCAGTTATTCACCTGATGTTACAGGCAACGACTCTACAAGAGGAGGGTTTTCACGCATTGCCGCTATCCTGAAAAACGAAAGGGAGAAGAATCCCGGAATAACACTCACAATAGACGGGGGCGATTTTCTTATGGGAACACTTTTTCATGCCCTTGAGGAAAGAACAGGATTTCAGCTCAGGCTGATGAACCTGATGGGTTATGACGTGGTAGTTACGGGTAATCATGAATACGATTTCGGACCTGAGAGGCTCGCACGCATTATTAAGACATCTGATGATATGGGGGAGATCCCTCCGGTTCTTGCCGGGAATGCAGTCTTCACCGATAAAGATACCGGGGATGATCAGCTGGAGAAGCTCCTCACGGATGGTCTGATAAAGAGAAGCATCGTCTTGGAGAGGGATGGTTTAAGAATAGGCGTCTTTTCGGTTATGGGAAAGGATGCTGAAGATGTTGCTCCCCTTTCAAGACCTGTGAAATTCTCGCGACAGAAATCTTTTGCACGGAAAATGGTAAGGGAACTCAAAAATGAAAAATGTGAAATAATAATATGTGTATCCCATTCGGGGATTACAAGGGACAAAAACGGACAGTGGGAAGGAGAGGATGTCAGGCTTGCCAGAAAAGTAAAAGGGATAGATCTCATTATCAGCGGGCATACGCATTCCACGCTTCCTGAACCACTGGTTGTCAGAGATATTCCGATAGTCCAGACAGGTGAATACGGAAAGAATATAGGCCGTTTGTCAATGATTTACAGGGATGGAAAACTTTTTGTTGAAGGTTATTCACTTATACCGGTCGACGACAACGTTCAGGGTGATCCTGAGATTGAAAGGATAATAGGAGAACAGAGGGACCTTATTGACAGCCTTCTCCTCTCTCCCTTGAACATAAGTTATCAGAAGCCTGTTGCAGAATCAGATTTTCTTCTTGAGTGCAATGAATACGGCGATTTTATGAATAGT
Source organism: Bacteroidales bacterium (assembly GCA_040772125.1). Taxonomy (GTDB): domain Bacteria; phylum Bacteroidota; class Bacteroidia; order Bacteroidales; family VadinHA17; genus LD21. The sequence goes on along the minus strand of JAXGYS010000003.1, from coordinate 2,516,219 downwards.
AACCTGGGGCCAATGATTGCTGATGCAATACACGCTTATATCAATAAACATTCCGAAAATGGCACAGATGTAAGTATGGTTGCCGTTGGCGTTATCAGGGACAGGATCATTCCCGGGATTCTGACTTCTCCGGATGTTTTCAGGATAATGTCACTTGGCTCCGGTTCAGATGACATACCGGGTTATCCCCTGTCGAGGATCTATGTTACCGGAAGGGAACTTAAAAGTGTTTTAGAGATTCTTCAGGTTGCCTACAAATCTTCTCCGTCGAATTTTTGCTTTTATTCAGGACTCAGAGTCCGGCTGGATCCCGAAAAAGGATTACTAAGGAAGATCCTGAAAATAGAGATTGAAGAGCCATCCGGTGCAACCACGGAGGTTGATTTCTCCAAAGAGAACAAGACTTTGTATTCCATTTCCGCAAATTCCTACATGCTGGAATTCATTGGAATAATCAAGAAAATGAGTTTCGGATTGATAAATGTGGTTCCGAAGGATTCTGAAGGTGAACCGATCACCGACATGAAAGATGCTGTTATCGACATGAACAGCTCTGTTGACGGGATACAGGAAGGAAAGGAATGGCTGGCACTAATGGAGTTCATCGGCTCAATGGAAGATACTGACGGCGATGGTATTCCGGATATAAGCCGGAAGTATTCGGTTCCCGTCTCTGTCTTCAGTAGTGAGGAGTAGGAAGCTTTCTTCCTGCTTTGCAGGAGTTTAGGTTTCTACCATTTGCTGAAAGGATTATCCACGACAAGCCTGTTTTTGCGGTTGGCAACAGTAAAGCCGATATCGTAAATAAGCCTGGTGATCTTTTCCATCTTCTCGAAATCGAGTTTTTCTGCTGTGTCTCCTGGTTTGTGATAATCGGTATGAAGGCCTGTTGAAAAGAAGATCGCCGGGATATCTTTCTTCTCGAAATTATAGTGGTCGCTTCTGGAATAAAGCTGAAGCGGATGAGTTCTGCTGCTAAGCGAATAATTAAGATCAATCTCTGATCTCCTGTCGGCTTCTCCTGCAATTTCGGTCAGATCCCTGCTCTGATAACCGGTAATCGCGAAAACCTCAAGAGGGCCCGTCATCGGATTATCATCTGTAGTATCGGCCACTCCTTTTACACGTCCGATCATATCCATATTCAGGTCAACAATTGTGTTTTCAAGAGGGAAAAGGGGATTGTTAACATATGATTGCGAGCCGAAGAGACCTATTTCTTCACCTGTTACCCAGAGGAACAACACTGACCTCAGCGGTTTTTTTTCAAGACTCTGAAAAGCCTGTGCTATTTCGAGGATTGCTGCACAGCCTGAGGCATTGTCGTCAGCTCCGGGATTCACATGTCCGCCCGTAGTCCCGATATGATCCGCATGTCCGCTGAAAATAACAATCTCCCTGCTAAGGACCGGATCGCTGCCTTCTATCCAGGCGGCAACATTGTACTGTTGTGTTTCCTTAAGCATAGATTTTTCCGTGATCCTTATCTTTTTATCTTTAATGACGAATGATTGAGGTTTGAGTCCGGAGTCGATTTTTTTCTGCAGATCGTCGAGGCTTTGTCCTGTTCCCCGTAATAATTCATCTGCCACTGATCTGTTTACATAGATAATCTTAGGCATGGCAGGGAGATCGAACGATACCGGTTTTGTTCCCTTGAGGTATTTGCTCGATCTCAATTCCCCGGTTATTCCGGGGTATTGCTGATCAACCGAAGTAAAGCCCGATTTCGGGTCGGTAACCACGAGAATGGCCCGGGCTTTTGAGAACATCAGTCCTATAATCTTCGCCTGTATGCTCATGAAGGATTCCCACATGGGTTCTTCAAAGAGGTATCTGCTTCCGTCTTCCGACAGGGGTGACCTGTTCATTATCAGGAGTATCTTGCCATCAGGAGATATGTTTTCCAGGTCATTGTACCCGTATTTGTCAGCTTTTATCCCGTAACCTGCAAAAGCAACTTCTCCTTCAATAACGAAATCGGCTGCTCCTGTCGGATACAGCTGGTACATGGGTTCGCTGTTCATTACCGGGTCGTTACCCTCACTGTATATCTCAATCATTGAACCGGATGGATCAATTTGTTTTTCCATTATAGTATAGGGCTGTAAATAGCTTTCCCCGTTAGCTGGTTTGAGGTTCAGTATCCTTGCCTGTGAAGCCAGATAATTGACAGTGATGTCAAGCTCCTGTTCCCCGTTTGCCCTTCCGTTCATGGCTGGTGAGGCAAGGAAGGAGACATATGCCTCAAGATCTTCAGAATTGATCTTACTGATACCGTTGCTGCTTTTCTGGGAAAAGGACAAAGGTGAAAAGGCCGCAAAGTAAAGCAAAGCGGAGAGGAGAATTATACCGGTTGATTTCATTTATTGATTTTTGATGTGTTCCAAAATTAAAAAGATTTTCCGGATAAATTTTCTCATGAAAGCCTGACATAGTGGTTGGTTTGTAAAACTACTGGCCGAATCAGCTATGATGAGATTATTTTTTTAGATTTGCAGATTATTTTAAAAAGATGGAGGTAAACACTTTTTTCTGGATCGGGTTTCATGTTCTTGTTTTCTCTGTACTTGCGCTTGATCTTGGTGTTTTTAATAAAAATGCCCACAAAATTTCTCTCAAAGAGGCCCTTATCTGGAGTGCGGTTTGGATTCTGCTTGCCCTGGCTTTCAACGTATTTGTCCTTTTTGAGTTTGGCAAGACCAAAGCGCTGGAATTCTTTACAGGTTATGTAATCGAATACTCCCTGAGTGTTGACAATATTTTTGTTTTCATTCTCATTTTCACCTACTTCTCGGTAAAGCCGCAGTACCAGCACAAGATACTCTTCTGGGGTATTCTGGGAGCGCTGGTAATGAGAGGAATATTCATCTTTACAGGAGTTGCCCTTATTAACAAGTTTCACTGGATCGTGTTGATCTTTGGGGCTTTCCTGGTCTTCACAGGGTTAAAAATGCTTTTCCAGAAAGAATCATCGGCCTCGGTTTCACCCGAAAAAAATCCCCTTGTCAGGGTTTTAAGGAAATTTATGCCGGTAACCGAAGAACTTCACGGCGACTCACTGTTTGTAAGGCAGAACCGGAAGCTTTATGCCACTCCACTCTTCCTGGTACTTCTGGTAGTAGAATCATCCGATCTGATTTTTGCTGTTGACAGCATCCCTGCCATTCTGGCAATAAGCCAGGATACCTTTATAGTATATACATCAAACATTTTTGCAATTCTCGGCCTGAGGTCGCTATACTTTGCCGTTTCGGGAATAATGGGATATTTCAGGTTTCTTAAGGTAGGTCTCGCACTGGTTCTTTCCTTTGTCGGACTTAAGATGCTCGCGGCATATTTTCACTTTGAAATACCCATTGTTATTTCCCTTTTGGTAATAGTATCCATTCTTGTGATAACTATTCTTGCCTCCCTTATTATAAAAGAAAAGTAATTTCTCCTTAAGGAATATTCAAATAATTTCCTGTCAGATTAAAATATTACATTTACAAATCAGTTTGTGAAAGTAAGATAATATCAATTTAGTAACACCGGCCGGACAGGAATGTATTCAAAAAGGCTAAAACCCGGAACTCCGTGGCTGCTGATCATCCTTTTTATAATTATTTCAGCAGGAAGTATCCTTTTGGGTTATGTGTACTATGCAAGCCAGAAGAAAAGGCTGTTAAATGACAAGAAGATTGAGCTTTCAGCCATAGCCGATCTGAAGGTAAGACAGATTGCACAGTGGCGGAATGAGCGTATGGAGGATTCAAGGATGATAGGAGGGAACAAGCCTTTTCTCAGACAGCTGCATGAATACCTGAGGGAGCCTTCAGGAAAAGTGAAGAGGGCTGAAATAATTGAAAGCCTGAAGTCTGTTACCGGAAGTCTTGAATACAAGAACATTCTTCTGATTGATTCACTCGGGAATGTCAGGGGATTTTATCCCAATCAGGATACTGCAATGGGAAAGAACCTTAAAACCCTATTCCCCATACTTATAAACCTGAGATCAGGCATGCTTACCGACCTTCATAAAGTTGACCAGGTAAGCTATATTCATCTTGATCTTATAATACCTCTTCTCAACACCTGGGGCAGAGACACTACGGTCTTCGGCCTGCTCGCCATCCGCATTGACCCTTCCGTTACTCTTTATCCTCTTATGCAGACATGGCCTGTTCCGGGCAAAACTGCTGAATCACTGCTGATAAGGAAAGAGGGTGAGAAGGTTTTGTACCTGACTGAGCTCAGGTTCAAAAAGAACTCGGAGCTGATTCTTTCAAGACCGCTTACGGACGACAGACTTCCTGCAGCAATGGCTGTGAGAGGAATCGAAAGCACACTTGATGGTATTGATTACAGGGGAGCCTCGGTGATAGCAGCCATGAAGAAAGTTCCTGGTTCGCCATGGTACATGGTGGCCAAGATTGATCATAATGAGGTTTTTTCTGTTCTGAATGAGCAGATGACCATGATCATCATAATTATAATACTTTTTATCCTGACTGCTGGTTTGATTCTCGGTACCATAGAATGGAATGAAAATGCAAGATTCTACCGTGAGAAATATGAGGCTGAGCTCGACAGGCAGGCTTTAAGGCAGCATTTCGACTATATCCTTAAATATGCCAACGACATAATTTTCCTTACCGACAGGGACATGTCGATTATTGAAGCCAACGACAGGGCATTTGAGGTATATCAGCGTGAAAGGAGCGAACTTATCGGAATGAACATTGCTGAAATAAGGGCTCCGGGAGCTCTGGAGTCACTTCAGAACGAGACCAGGATTCTGGATGAAAAAGGATACGCCACATACGAAACACTGCATAAGCGAAAGGACGGCACAACCATTCCGGTCGAGATAAGTGCACGGAAGGTAGAAATCGAGGGCGTCAAATATTTCCAGTCGATATGCAGGGATATCACCGAACGCAAGTATGCAGAAGCTACTTTGCGCGAGAGTGAGGAGCGCTTCAGGAAGATATTCGAGGAGAGTCCGATAAGCATAGTGATGACAGGAAAGGATCTTGGCATAATAAGAGCCAATACGGCTTTTTGCAGTATGTCGGGCTACAGGGAGGAAGAACTCAGGGAAAAAAAGCTGCGCGATCTTACTCATCCTGATCACCTTTCGGCAGATGACATTTCTCTGATGAGACTTGTAGCCGAGGAGATACCGGTGTATCACACAGAAAATAAATATATCCGTAAGGATGGAAGTGATGTATGGGGATCAACTACGGTAAGCATTATCAGGAACAACAAAGATGAAGTTCAGTATTTCCTTGCAATGATTGAGGATATTACTTTACGTAAAATTGCCGAGGCAGAACTTATTGCTGCAAAGGAAAAGGCCGAGGAGAGCGACAGACTGAAAACTGCATTCCTTCATAATGTTTCTCATGAGATACGCACGCCGATGAATGCCATAATAGGATTTTCGGCCCTTCTGAGTGAGCCGGAGACCACAGAGGCAGAAAGGAGGCAGTACACTGACATAATTTTCCAGAGCGGAAGTCAGCTTCTTTCAATTATAAACGACATTGTCGACATTGCAAACATTGAAAGCGGCCAGGTGAAGCTGAACTTCAGGGAAATGAACCTCAATGCCACACTGAGAAATCTGAATGAACAGTTCAGACATGGAGAAAAGTCTGATAAGATCTCAATCAAGCTGCATACAAGGCTGGCTGATGATAAGTCGGTAATAGTAACAGACAACACAAAGCTTGTTCAGATTTTATCCAATCTCCTGAGCAATGCAGTTAAGTTTACCAGGGAAGGGAAAATCGATTTTGGATATCAGGTTAAGGATGAGGTTATTGAATTTTTTGTTAAGGATACGGGAATAGGGATACCGCCGGAACATCATGGCAGGATATTTGAGAGATTTTACCAGGTTGATAATATGATAAGCAGGAAATTCGGTGGTACCGGTCTGGGGTTATCAATCTGCAAAGCCTATGTTGAACTTATGGGCGGGAAAATGTGGCTGAAGTCCAAACCCGGGGAAGGAGCCGAATTCCGGTTCACATTGCCTAAAAAGCCGACCGACGACAAGGAGAAAGGAATTTAATATTATTGCCGGAGTACCCGATACTCAGAATTTTGTAATTTTAAGGGATCATCAGCCGTTATATATAGTGACTAAATATTATTCAGATGAACAGGGATAAAATGACAAGATCATATAGATTTCTGATAATTACACTGGTCGTTTTGCTTGTACCAGGATGTCATTTCAAGAGGGAACCTAAGGTTACTACCGCTGAGGTAACTGAAATCGGACCAAAAACTGCCCTGACCGGTGGTGAAGTTACTCATGACGGGTATGTTGATGTAATTGTAAAGGGAGTATGCTACGGGACGAAGAAATCGCCTGACATTGAAGGGACAAGGACAACTGACGGGTATGGGGAAGGACCTTTTGTCAGCATCCTTGAGGAGCTAACCCCCAATACCTTGTATTATGTAAGGGCATACGCGATAAACGACGAAGGAGTAGGCTATGGCAGTCAGATAACATTTACAACTACCCAGTACGGGGTTCCTGTGCTGACAACTGCAAATGCAACCGGAATAACCCAGGTAAGTGCCGTTTCAGGTGGTAACATTAGCAGTGACGGAGGTCTCGAAGTAACCGAAAGAGGCGTTTGCTGGAGCACAAGCAGGAATCCGACCACAAGCAATTCAAGAACTACAAATGGTGAAGGAACAGGGCCTTTTACAAGCAATATTACAGGATTGACAGGAAACACAACCTATTATATAAGAGCCTATGCCGTTAATGAAGAAGGAACGGGATATGGTCAGGAAGTGACGTTTAAAACCAGTCCTGTTCTTCCCTCAGTGAATACAGCAATACCTTCGGCTACAGGAACAGGCACGGGTTCGGGAGGCGGAACTGTTACAGCAGAGGGAGGATCTCCGGTTACTGCAAGAGGAGTGTGCTGGAGTACTTCAGCAAATCCGACAATCTCAAACAGCAGGACAAACGATGGAGGAGGACCGGGTTCATTCGCGTCAGAGATATCAGGATTGTCACCAAACACAACCTATCATGTAAGAGCATATGCAACAAATTCTGTGGGAACAGCTTACGGTAATGATGTGACATTTACCACAGATCCTCTTACTGTCACCGATAATGATGATAACAGTTACAGTGTAATTCGTCTGGGTAATCAGCTCTGGATGGGAGAGAACCTGAGGACAACTACCCTGAACGATGATGCTGCAATTGCCAATGTCACCGGAGGAACAGCATGGAGCGGAAGCACCACACCGGCTTACTGCTGGTATAATAACACAGCAGGCAACGGGATAACCTACGGGGTGCTTTATAACTGGCATGCCGTTAATTCCGGAAAGCTTTGTCCTACCGGATGGCATGTTCCGACAGATGACGAGTGGTATACACTTGTTACTTTCCTTGGGGGAGAGAGTCCTTCCGGAGGGAAGCTCAAGGAAGAGGGTACAGCTCACTGGCAGGCGCCCAATACTGGTGCGACAAATGAATCGGATTTCACGGCACTTCCCGGAGGCTGGCGAAGGGGAGATAACGGAGCTTTCGAGTCGCTGGGAGTTTATGGTTACTGGTGGACATCGTCGGAACTTACAAATCCATGGTACAGAAGGATATGGTATAATGACGACAGAACCTACAGGGGCTATATAGAACCGGATTACGGTATGTCGGTTCGGTGCATCAAGAACTAAGAGAGAGATTCTCAGTAAAATAAATCATCCGGATCACAGCAGGATGAAAGTCAGCCTGTTAATCAATTGCTCTTTATTGTCAGTTATTATTGTATTACTTTATTCGTTGCAACACAACAAATGAAGTTGTTTACCGTTTTGATTGAAGATTTAAAAGAACCTTTCCGGGACGTGTTTATAGCGGACTGTTTTGGAAAATATGTGATAAACACCTGATGGATAATAGTTTAATATGAGAAAAATACGGGGTAAATACGAGATAAATACGTAAATGAAACACTAGGTCTGGATTTATTAAACAGTAAAACAATAAAACAAAAAGTAAAACAAATCTCTCTAATTATTATGATTATGAAAAAAGTATTGAATTTATTAATCTTAGGTTGTTTCCTGGTAGGTATTACAACTCTTAACAGTTGTAAGAAGGACAAGGATATGCCAACCTTGACAACAACGGCTGTGACCGCAATTACCACAACGGGAGCAACATCAGGAGGTAATATTACCGATGATGGCGGGGCTGAAGTTACTGACAGGGGTATATGCTGGGGCACTGCCACCAATCCGACTACCAGCGGATCGAAAGTAAGCAGCGGAGTTGGTTCTGGCAGTTTTTCTGCCGACCTGACCGGACTTACTCCTAACACACTTTATTACGTCAGGGCTTTTGCCACCAACAGTGAAGGCACTGCCTACGGTAATGAAGTCTCTTTCACAACAGCTCAGGTTGTTGGCGCTACAGTAACCACGGCAGCTGTTACTGCTATCGCACAGACGACAGCTACGGCCGGAGGTAACGTAACAGCCGACGGTGGTGCTGATATTACCGAACGCGGTGTATATTTCGGAACAACCAGCAATCCCTCATCGGGCGGAACCAAAGTGGCTGCAGCAGCAGCAGGTACCGGAGCCTTTACAGTCAACCTTACCGGTCTTACTCCAGGTACACTTTATTATGTAATGGCTTTTGCCACCAATAGTTCCGGAACATCTTACGGAACCGCTGTTCAGTTTACAGCTCTTGCAGCAGCTCCTGCCGTTACAACAGCTCAGGCCACTTCAGTGACCCAGTCGTCGGCTGTAGCCGGTGGATCTGTTACTTCTACAGGAGGTGCAGCAATCACTGAAAGAGGTGTATATTTCGGTACCGGAAATGATCCGGCAACAACCGGAACTAAAGTAACAGCTACACTCGGAGATGTAGGGTCATTTACAGTTAACCTGACAACTCTTACTGCAGGAACAAGGTACTACTTTGTTGCCTTTGCTACCAACTCGGCAGGTACTTCATTCGGAACTGTACTTGATTTCACAACCACTGACGTTGTTCTTGGTACTGTAACAACCACTGCTCCTGCACTTATCGCTACATCATCCACTTCAGTAACTGCCGGCGGTAATGTAACCTCAGCAGGAGGCGGTACGATTTCTGAGCGCGGTGTATGCTATGCTATAACACCCAATCCGGATATTGACGATGACACTGAAGCTTCAGCTACTTCAACAACCGGAACTTTCCAGGTTACCCTTGAGGGACTTCTGGAAGGCACAGTCTATTATGTAAGAGCTTATGTGATTAATGAGGAAGGTCCTGCCTACGGAACCCAGGCACAGATACTTACAATGGTTTCGGATGTCGAAGACAATATTTACAACACAGTATTGATCGGCGACCAGGTATGGATGGCAGAGAACCTCAACACAAGACGTTACAATGATGATACTGCTATTCCTAATATTACGGGTAACGCCAACTGGGCTGCTGCAACATCAGCCGGCTACAGCTATTACATGGATAATGTGACCTATGGAGCAACCTACGGAGCCCTCTATAACTTCTGGGCGATCAATACCGGAAGGCTTTGTCCGACAGGATGGAGAGTCGCTTCGGATAATGATTTCAAAACGCTTGAAATGGAACTCGGTATGACCCAGGGGCAGGCTGATGGTGTTTACGAGCGCGGTACCGATCAGGGCGTTCAGATGAAAACTCCGACAGGCTGGAACCCGGGCGGAATTGCAGGAACGAACAGCAGCGGATTCTCAGCTGTGCCGGGCGGATACAGGTTTTATCAGGACGGTCTTTCAACAGCTATGGGAGCAGTTGCATCATTCGGAACATCAACATCTCATTCAGCTACTAATTACATCTACAGGCAGCTTTGGTACAATACCGCCACTGTTTACAGGGTTGATGTGCCTTATGCAGCCGGATTCTCTGTAAGATGCGTGAAGGTAAATTAATTAAAGAAAAAGGTCCTTTGATGGAAATACAGGTTTTGTAACTTATTTCTTATCACGATGATGAAAAAAGGTTAGGATTATTCTTAACCTTTTTTCTTTTTAAAAAAATAAAAAACTGCCTGATTCCGTTCTATGTTACATGACAGACTGAAATTTGTACTGTTAAAAAGTTTTGTCTGTCATTGTTTTTTTGCTTCTGATCAAAAAAATCTTGCATGATGAAATAATCGGAATTTACTTTGGGATCTTAAAATCCTACTATAATTGAAATACTTACCCATTCATTTTAATTGAAAAACAAATCAGGTCTAATTTTAAATAAGGATGAAAAAAGCAAAAGTCTTCACGCTATTCATAGTTTTTTTGTTGTTAATGACAGCAGGATGTAAGGAAGATCCTGAGATACCGGTGCTTGCAACAAACAGTGTCACTGAAATTGGTGTAAATTCTGCAATCTCCGGAGGTAGCATAACCTCTGACGGCGGAGCGGAAATCACTTCAAGGGGATTATGTTACAATACCGCTCCAAATCCTTCCGTATCGGAAACGCATACAAATGACGGATCGGGCAGCGGAAACTATACAAGCAGTCTTAAAGGGCTCACTCCAAATACACAATACTATGCCAGGGCTTTTGCGATGAACAGCGCAGGTATTGCCTACGGGAACGAAATTGCATTCAAGACGGAGGCGCTTGCCGGAGCAACACTTACAACAGCACAGGTAACTGAATTCACATCCACAACTGCTTTGATGTCGGGTGAGGTTACTAAAAGCGGAGGCGTTGATGTTACTGAAAGGGGGGTATGCTGGGGACTGACAGCCGATCCGACAACAGACGGTTCACATCTGGCTATCGGGTCAGGAACAGGCCCTTTTGCGGAGACAATAACCGGATTAACCCCCGGCACAACCTATCACGTCAGGGCTTATGCAGTGAACAGCATAGCCGTTACATACGGAAATGACGTAACTTTCAGGACCCTTGCTGAGAAACCTACTGTAAGCACTGCCAGTGTCACTGTATTTACACAGACCACGGCAGTTATGGGTGGGAATGTGTTATCTGACGGAGGAGCTCCCGTGAGCGAAAGGGGAGTTTGCTGGTCAACCAGTCAGAATCCTTCATTTTCAGGTCCTCATCAGGCAATAGGATCCGGAACAGGCCCGTTTTCGGCAACAGTTTCAGGCTTGACTGTCGGAACTACTTACTATGTACGGGCATACGCCATAAACAGCACTGACATTTCGTACGGGGATCAGATAAGCTTCAGCACACAGGCTTCCTCTCCGCCTACAGTGACAACTGCAAGTGTTACATCAATAACAATGAATTCAGCAACATCAGGAGGTACAATTACTTCAACGGGAGGAGGAACGATTTCCGATAAGGGTATATGCTGGTCTACACAGATCAATCCTGACCTCTCGGATTTCTTTACAAACAACGGACCAGGAGCAGGATCATATACAAGCAACATGACTTCACTTGCTCCCGGAACAACATATTATGTTCGCGCTTATGCAACAAATAATGCCGGAACATCATTCGGAAGCCAGATAGAGTTCACAACCCGGCCTGAGGAAGGAACTGTGACCGATATTGACGGAAATGTTTACAGAACGGTTAGAATAGGTACCCAGTGGTGGATGGCCGAAAACCTTAGGACCACTCATTATACAAATGGTGATCCTATTGAGCTGGTAACTGGTGATGATGCATGGAGAACCCTCGACAGACCTGCTTATTGCTGGTATGCAAATCAGCCTGCGGTTTACGGAGAACTTTGCGGAGCAATTTACAACTGGTTTGCAGGGAACACCGGCAGGTTATGCCCGACAGGCTGGCACATACCTTCCGACCAGGAATACAAGGTCCTGGAAATGTACCTGGGGATGAGCCAGGAACAGGCAGATGCCCCATACTGGAGAGGAGTTGATCAGGGTACAAAACTGAAAACTGTTTCAGGATGGAGTCTTGGCGGAAATGGAACCAATTCCAGCGGATGGTCGGGATTTCCCGGAGGATACCGCTACTGGGAAGATGGAAGATTCTATGGTCAGGGAACCATAGGTTCCTGGATGACATCATCTGAACATATTGATAATACTGTTTTCTATCGTAATCTGAACAGTAATTACACAACAGTCTGGCGGAATTCCATATCAAAAACTGCGGGTAAATCCGTCAGATGTATAAGGAATTGAAGTTTCGCAAGTAATAAAAAGTTAAGAAAATGGCATAAAAAAAGCAAAGGGATCTTTCAGATATCTCTGAAAATCAGTATATTTAAAGTGACCAAACCATAAATAACTGATCCCAATGCTTAGTAATAAAGGTACAAGTATTTTCTCTGAGATTAATAGTTTTTTCCCGGAGAATGATAACAGAAAAGCAATTAATAGCATAATGGATATAGCCGGGCATCTGAAAATCAACGGGAAATCCTTGTCACCTGAGAGTAGTGACAATTGCAAGTTCACACGATTACAGGTGTTCGAGCTATTATTACTGTTTCCTTTATTCATGATTAAAAACGCTTTTCATTATTCTGAATCAGCTCTGTTTAAGGTTCTCTCGTGCAAGAAGGATGTTTTCTACCGCTTTATGGCCAATGGTTCTCTGGATTGGCGAAATATCCTGTACAGGATCAATTTGCAGTTGATCGGGAAAATCGCAGTCAGGGCCGATTCCTGCAGAGGCAAAGATCCGGTTTGCCTCATTGTTGATGACTCTGACTTGCCTAAAACCGGCAAAAGGATCGAGAAAATAGGCCGGATATTTTCTCATGTGACTCATAAATCCATTCTTGGCTTTAAGGCTCTTTTTCTTTGTCGCACTGACGGCAGGACGCAGACCGTTCTGGACTTTTCGCTTCATGGTGAAGAAGGGAGCCGGCCGGAAAAACCTTTCGGGATGACCAGGGAACAGCGTGGGAAGCAGTACCGCAGGGAACGCAAGGAAACAGAAGCCGTACAAGAGAGAATTGAAGAGTACACCCAAAAGAAAATCCAGAAAGCTATTGATATGGTCAGGCGGGCCATCAAAGAAGGGATCCGTTTTGATTATCTGCTCTCTGACAGCTGGTTTACCTGTACCGATATCGTACGGTTTATCAAATCCAGACATATCAGGTGTCATTTCCTGGGCATGATCAAGATGGCCAAAACCAAGTACCGTTTTGAAGGGAAGATGAAAAGTGCCAGAGAGATGTTGAAGCTTCTTCAGGCAAGCAAGGAGATCCGCTACAGCCAGCGCCTGAAGTGTTACTACGGGCAGGCGGAAGTAGAACTCTCCGGAATAAAGGTTAAACTCTTCTTTTGCAGGCGAACAAAAAACGGCGACTGGACTGGGCTGCTGACAACCAATACTAAACTTGGTTTCTTCGAAGCTTATCATGTTTATTCAATGAGATGGTCCGTCGAAGTATTTTTCAAGGAGGCAAAGGGCCTACTTGGCCTGGGAAAATCCCAAGCCCGGGATTTTGCCTCCCAGATTGCCAGCATCTCCATTACGGTGCTACAGTACAACATCCTGGGAACAGTTAAGCGCTTTAAATCTTATGAAACCATAGGAGGACTTTTCCATGAAGCCACCGATGGAGTTGTTCAGCTCTCGGTCACAGAACGAATATGGGGGATCCTTCAGGAACTTGTCAGAATCATAGCAGAGGCGTTCCAGATCGACGATGAAAGGGTCATGGATACCCTTATTAACCGGAGTGAAACTTTTAAGCATTTTATAAATCTTGATAATATCGAACTAAAGCAAGCGGCCTAAAATCACTTGCGAAACTTAAATAAGGAATAATTAATACCTGAAGAAATATATATTTGTAAAAGAGGCCGAGTGAAAGGCCTCTTTTTTTGCTTTATGCTGCAACTCCGGCCCTTTAAAAAGAAAAACCGGTCCATCTGATGCGGACCGGTTCTGATTTTGTGGGCGATGACGGGTTCGAACCGCCGACCCTCTGCTTGTAAGGCAGATGCTCTGAACCAGCTGAGCTAATCGCCCTGAAACGGGTGCAAATATAATCCAGATTTTGTTCTCTGCAAAATAAATAGATTCATAATTTTTATTTTGTTACATCACCGGGTTAGCAAGCAGCTATTCTCCTGACTGATTATTCATTGCCAGACATTGCAGCCATTGACAAAATGTTTGATAAATAAGGCTTTTGTGTTGAAAACCTGCAAAAATCATTTAGGCTGAGCGTATTAAAATGGGATATATTCACGTTTATATTGAAGATGAGCCAAATAGTTGGGGATAAAATTCTTAATACCAGCCGTTTGCGGTCCTATGAGTCTGATATACAGTGAGATGTATTTGTGATCAAATGTTGAACCTGACCTTCATGAAACCAGTAAGAACTGTAATCTGGTTTTTGGCAACTATACTGAGGTTGCCGAAAGCATTAAAGACGGCAATTTTCTTTATCCCTCTGTTTACCATTGTCTTTACGACCGAGCTGAAAGCTGACGTCAGACCTGTCCTGCCCCCTGTGGCTTTCTGCAGGAACATAGAAGCCGAACTTGGTCCGGGAGGAACAGCAACAATTACTGCAGCACAGGTGGATGCAGGTTCCTATGATCCCGACGGAACGATAGTAAGCAGGACGGTGACTCCGAACTCATTTAACTGCACAATGACCGGAGCGGTTACTGTTACTCTTACGGTAACCGATAACGAAGGTTTAAGTTCCTCATGTGAAGCCACTGTTACTGTTGTAGACAGAATGCCCCCGGTTCTCAGCTGCAGGAACATTACACTTTACCTTAACGAATCAGGTCAGGCCTTTCTCAGCGCCTCCGACCTTGATAATAACTCAGCGGATAACTGTGATGACGATCTTATATTATATGTGAGCAGGACTGAGTTCAACTGCTCCGACATCGGATCACCGGTTGCTGTAACTCTTTTCGGATCAGATTCCTCGGGAAATGCATCGTCGTGTACGGCACAGGTGCTTATTGCGGACACTGTTTCACCGGTAATTAATTATAGACCTTTCAATGTGGTTCTTGGAGCTTCAGGTACAGCTACAGTAGTTCCGGATGATCTTGATAACGGATCATTTGACAACTGCGGAGGCGTGGTACTTTCACTCTCTCAGAGCACATTTACCTGTACTGATCTGGGCAGGAAGACAATTACCATGACTGCCACCGATGCAAGCGGAAATATAAGCACAAGGGACGTGGTTGTTGATGTATCATCAACCCTGAACATTGCGGGAATGAGCCTCAGCAGCTGCGGAATGTCACCGACCCTTGCCCTCTTTGAAGCTGATGTTGACGGAGGTAACGGCAGCTATTCATATTTATGGCAGGGAGTCGATCCTCTCTCCAGACCTTTTATGGTTATCATTGATTTCCCTCCCTCACTGGTTTTTTCGAATACATCAGCAATCGAAACAGCTTTTTTCAACAACACGATGCCCGATGGCCTCTACGATATACGGCTGACTGTAACCGACGCTAACGGATGTTCCGACACTTCACTGATAAGGATAAACCATGCAGGAGCGATTTTCAACAACAGGACAATCAGGTTTTCGGAAGCCTGCGAAGGAGAAGCAAGAACATATTCGGTAAATCATGTTCCTGATGCGATATATTCCTGGAGTGTGACAAACGGAACGATCCTTACAAGCGATCAGGATACCAGCAGAATTACCGTTCTCTGGAACCAGGGAGTAGTTGACGGAATAATAACGACAACAATAAGGAAACCCAATGTTTTGTTCGCCGGTGGAATATGCGAATCAACCGTTATCGACTCGGTGACGGTTATTCCAATACCCACTCCGTCATTTGTTAATCCTTCAACCGATGTTTGCAGTAATTCAGTCTCAACATATACCCTTGGCGGAACATATACATTCAATAACTGGACCGTTACAGGAGGTGTAATTACGGCCGGAGGAAGAGTTTATGACAATTTTGTTACGGTAAAATGGCTTGGACCTTCTTCAGGAATGGTATCTGTTACAGCCGGCAATAATACAACCTGTACCGGTTCGGTAACTCTTAATGTAAATATCTACAATCTGACAGGAAGGATCATTTCCCAGTCGGATATTAGTTGCAGCGGAGGATCGGACGGTGAGGTATCGGTTTCCGCTGATGCAGGTACCGGTCTTGCTCCTTATTCCTATTCGATTGATGGTGGAGCTTTTCAGTCGTCAGGTTCATTTTCAGGGATATCGCTCGGAAACCATACTGTTACGATCAGGGATGCCCTTTCATGCCTCTATGAGATCCAGTTTACGATACGGCAACCGCTTCCGCTTAGCGGATCTGTGACAGGGACTACAGATGTCACCTGCTTCGGCGAGTCAGACGGATCAGTGACCTTTGAAGCAGGCGGAGGAACCCCGCCATATCAGTTCAGGCTTGATTCCGGGCCTTTTGTAACGACCGGGACATTTGAATCTCTGTCTGCGGGAGAACATACCCTTTCGGTAAGAGATGCAAACCTTTGTATCCAGTCAATTCCCTTTACTATCAACCAGCCTCCTTCACCCCTTAATATTATGGTTGTTTCGCGGATTGATGCACTGTGTTACGGACAAGCATCGGGGAGCATGGTTGTTTCGGGTTCGGGTGGCACACCTCCCTATGAGTACAGTGTTGACGGCGGCCCTTACGGAAGCTCAGGCACATTTACAGGTCTGGCTTCAGGTAACCATACAGTTTCCGTAAGGGATTCAAATGGTTGCATTTATTCTGCCAGCGAGGCCCTCTCTCAGCCATCTTCCCCATTATCTGTTTCAGCCTCTCACACGGATGTGGCATGCGTCGGAGGAACGACCGGCACTGCTCAGGCAAATGCTTCCGGGGGAACACCGCCTTACACATATTTATGGAACACCACACCTGCCAGGACTACAGCTTCGGTTTCGGGTCTTTCTGCAGGCAGCTATATGGTTACCGTAACGGATGACAATGGTTGCGAGTCAACAGCAACTGTTACAATTGCAGAGCCTGAAGCGGCCATTTCGGTTCAGCTTGTTAAGACGGATGCCCGTTGCAATGGCAGTTCTGACGGCTCTGTAAACCTGAGCGTATCGAATGGAACAGCTCCTTTTGCTTTCCTGTGGAGCAACGGTGCAGTGGCAGAGGATCTTGTCAACATTCCTGCCGGAAATTACAGCGTTACCGTTACCGATGCAAACGGGTGCACAGGAACGGCAACTTCAACTGTGGGACAGCCTTCTCCAATAACCGGGAACATCAGGGTGAACAACGTAAATTGTTTCGGCCAGTCGCAGGGTTCATGCGATCTGACAGTGGGCGGGGGAACGCCTCCTTACACCTATCTGTGGAACAACGGAGCCGTAACTCAGGATATATCAGGACTGGCAGCGGGGAATTACTCAGTTACTGTTACTGATGCAAGAAGTTGCGTAGCTGTCTTCACTGCTTCAGTTGCCCAGCCGACGGCAGGACTGTCTCTGAGTCTGGTCTCAGTTGATGATGTTACAGAATATGGCGGTACCGACGGAAGAGTTACTGTTGCGGGAGCGGGAGGTACATCCCCCTACCAGTATGCTCTGAATTCCGGCAGCTACCAGTCATCCGGAACATTTTTATCGCTCGTGGCAGGAACATATCTGGTAAGGGTCAGAGACGCAAACATGTGTTCTTCAGAACTTACAGTTGAGATAATCCAGCCTGATCTGGAACTCTCCGGACGAATTGCAGAACAGGACGATGTCTCCTGCAACGGATTGAGCGATGGAAGCGTTACTGTCGAAGGAGTGGGAGGGACCTCACCCTATATGTTCTCACTTGACGGTTCTGCTTTCCAGTCGTCAGGAACATTTGGTTCTTTGAGTCCGGGCAACCACACAATAACCTTAAGAGATGTCGAAAATGATACATACAGTGTTCCTTTCGTCATCTCACAACCGGCCCCAATGGTATTGTCAGTCGAAGCAGAGGATGCAGCATGCTACGAAAGCAGTACCGGCAGCATGACCGTATCGGTCACCGGGGGTACAGGTCCTTATACCTATTCCTGGAACACCACTCCTGCAACAACAACCGCTACCGTAACGCAGGTCCCGGCGGGAACTTATGATGTAACAGTAACAGATTCAAACGGATGTTTCTCCAAAGAAAGTGTTACGGTGGGTCAGCCGGCGACAGATCTTGTGATCACCATTACCAGGCAGGATATACTTTGCGGCGGAGGTGCCACAGGCTCTGCGACAGCAGCTGTTACCGGAGGTCTTGCTCCGTATTCATATGAATGGAATACGACACCTGTCCAGAGCACGGCGACTGCTTCAGGCCTGTCGGCCGGAAGTTATGAAGTTACAGTTACTGATAGCTACGGCTGCATCAGGGAAGGAACGGTTACCATTACGGAAAGTCAGGCCCTCGTTATTGATCCGGAGGTGGTTCCGGCATCATGCCCCGATGAGAACGACGGCTCTGTAACACTTGCGATAAGCGGGGGCATCGCTCCCTACTCAATATTGTGGTCAGACGGTACAACCATGGCGTTCCGGACTAATCTGCTTCCGGGAGATTACGAAGTGTTGGTAACTGACGGCTTTGGTTGCACAGAACAACTGACAGTGGAGCTTGGAAGTAACTATTCATATAATTGTCTGGTTATTCCGCAGGTAATAACACCAAACAACGATGGGTATAATGACGAATGGAGAATAAGAAACATTGAAATGTACCCGAATGCCGAAGTCAAGATATACAACCGGTGGGGCAAGCTGGTATTCAGCACAAGGAACCCTGCCGGCAATCCGTGGGATGGAAGATCCGACGGGAAACTGGTTCCGACCGATTCCTATCATTATATACTGTACCTTAATGATGGTTCAAGTCCGAGGACCGGTGTTATCAGCGTTATAAGATGAAAGTATAAACATGAGCTTTAAAATGTCTTATCTGCGTAACATACTGACAGCTGCACTTCTGATCCTTATAACAGGAACAGCCCAGGCACAGCAGGTGCCGATGTACAGCCAGTATATTATGAATGGATTTCTCATAAACCCTTCATTTGCCGGACACGATGGATATACATCAGTAAACCTGACCGTCAGAGAACAATGGGCAGGCCTCCTTGATGCGCCATCGACCTATGCACTCAGCTTTCAGACAAGGATACTGAAAGACAGTTACATCTCGAAATCGACGACGGTAAAGCGGAAACTTGTACGCCCAACCAGAGGGGGCCAGGTTGGTGTCGGAGGTTACATCTTCAATGACAACAACGGAATAATGAGACGAACCGGGGCTCAGGCTGCCTATTCGTACAACATACCTCTCGGTAAAGATGATGACGAGTATTCGCGTAACATATCATTCGGACTTGCACTCATAGCATACCAGTACTCAACAGATCTCGGGGACCTTATTTACGATAAGGATGATCCGTATCTGAACAATTATGACAGGTCGGTTTTTATAACGGATTTTAATTTTGGCGTGAGTTATACCACTCCGAGATACTATGCAGGATTTGCCATGACGAACCTGCTAAGGGGCACGCTGATGTTTTCAGGTTCCGGCGACAATGAAAATACAGAGCTGGGACATTATTTTCTTACAGGAGGAGTTAAACTGCCTCTTTCAGGAAACTGGATGCTTGAACCTTCAGCCTTCATCAAATCGTCGGATATGTTCCTGAAGTCCATACAGCTTGACCTCACATCGCGCATTTACTACAAAAACGACTATTGGGCAGGGATCTCCTGGAGAACCAACGATGCCCTGATAATGCTTCTTGGTTTAAAATACGACCGTTTTTATTTTGCATATGCCTTTGATTTCACTCTTACCGATATCAGGCACCAGAGTATGGGTTCGCACGAATTTTCGCTTGCAGTTAAATTTGGTACCAGCGCCAGGAGATACCGCTGGATCAATGCATACTAAAAGACAGCATTGCTTTTTTGGTGTATTTGCCATTCTGCCATTGTTCCTGCTGTGCGTTTCAGCCAGTGGTCAGAAGGAAAATGTTCCTGATGAGGCTGTGGTGATGTTCTATAACTGTGAGAATTTCTTTGATACAGATGATTCAGCAGAAACGGAAGATGATGAATTCCTTCCGGGAGGGGTCAGAAGATGGAACAGGGCAAGATATACAAAAAAGATCAATAACCTTTCAAAGGTAATTCTGGCTGCAGGGGAGTGGAATCCTCCTGCTTTGGTTGGTTTATGTGAGGTGGAAAACCGGAAGGTGCTGGATGATCTTATCTCACTTTCGCCGCTCACCGGTCTGGGATATGGAATTATTCATTCTGATTCTCCTGATCCCAGAGGGATTGATGTCTGTTATATTTTCAGGAAGGATCTGGTCAGGGTTCTGCAATATTCTTCTCTGGTCCCGGATTCAATGCCTTCAGGCCAGTTCCGTACACGCAGCGTGTTGTATTCAAAACTGACGATTCTGGAAGACACCCTTCATCTTTTTATCAATCACTGGCCGTCACGGAGGGGAGGTGTTCTTGCCGGAGAACTAACGCGCGAGGCAGTTGCTGACATGGTGAGGGAAAATGTAGATTCGATATTCACAGTATCTGCCAGTGCAAGGGTAATTATAATGGGTGATTTCAACTGCAACCCGGATGATGATGTTATGGAACGTCTTGTAAACCCGGGGAAAACAGCTGTTCCGGTTCTTGTAAACATGGCAGGGGAGTTTTTGGATAATAGTAACGGAACATACAGGTACCAGGGTAAATGGGAGATGTTTGATCAGATAATTGTTTCGGGAGAAATGCTGAATTCCCTGAGCGGTTTATCCGCCAGTCCCGGATCATTCAGTGTTTTCAGACCGGATTTCCTCCTGAGGGATGATCCTACATACCCGGGTAAAACAACTTTTCCAACCTTCTATGGTTACAGGTATCAGGGAGGTTTCAGCGACCATCTGCCTGTAGTGCTCAGTCTCAGGCTTTGCCGCTAGATCCCTTATCCACGGGCTTAAGTCCTAGTTCCCTTCCTTTCGACAGCACAAGCTGATATGCGGCTTCATGCTCATTGGGTATCTGTCCGTCGAGGATAGCCTCGCGTATGGTATTTTTGATGATTCCGACCTGTCTGCCAGGTTTTATGCCAAAAATGGCAATTATCTCATCTCCGCTTACAGGAGGCTGGAAGTTCCTTACAGCATCCTTCTCTTCGATCTCCTTCAGTTTGTTTCTAACCATTCCGAAGTTCTCTAAGTGTCTTGCCTTGGTTGCCTCATTCTTTGATGTGATGTCGGCTTCACAAAGAGTCATGAGGTCGTCGATATCATCCCCTGCCTCAAAAAGAAGCCTTCTTACGGCGGAATCGGTCACATTTTCCATTGAAAGGGCAATCGGACGCAGGTGAAGATCAACCAGCTTCCTTACATATTTCATCCTGTCGTTTAATGGGAGCTTAAGCCTTCTGAAGATGTCGGGGATCATTTTGCTCCCAATAAATTCATGTCCGTGAAAAGACCATCCCGTTTCGGGATCGAACTTTTTTGTTACCGGTTTGGCGATGTCGTGAAGAAGGGCAGCCCATCTGAGCCAAAGGTTGTCGCTTTTTCTGCAGACGTTGTCCAGAACTTTAAGGGAATGGATGAAGTTATCCTTGTGTGCTTTGCCTTCTCTAGCCTCAACGCCGCGAAGATCAGCCAGCTCGGGAAGTATATGTTTCAGCAGGCCTGCTTTTTCGAGCAGAATGAATCCTCTTGAGGGATTCCTGCACATCATGATTTTGTTAAGTTCAACTATCACGCGTTCCATTGAGACGATGCCTATCCGTTCTGCGTTTGCAGCAATTGATCTGAATGTAGTTTCATCTATTGTGAAGTCAAGCTGAAGGGCAAATCTCACAGCCCTCATCATTCTGAGCGGATCGTCAGAGAATGTAATATCGGGATCAAGAGGTGTTCTTATTACTTTTGCCCTGAGGTCGTTCATTCCTCCGAAAGGATCCGAAAAATCACCATAAGTTTCACGGTTTAGGCTGATTGCCAGGGCATTGATGGTAAAGTCCCTCCTGTTCTGGTCGTCTTCTATTGTTCCTTCCTCAACGACTGGTTTCCTTGAATCAAAATTGTACGATTCCTTTCTTGCCCCTACAAATTCCACATCAAAATCCCTGTACCTGAACATAGCAGTTCCGAAGTTCCCGTAAACTGTAACCTTTATTGCAGGACCAAGCTTCTTTGCAGCTTTCCTGGCAAAATCAATCCCGCTGCCAACGACAACAATGTCGATATCTTTACCGCCATGATCTCTTTTCAGAAGGCAATCTCTTACATATCCTCCTATCACCCAAGCCTTTATTTTCTCGGCTTCAGCTACTTCAGAGAGGATTGGGAATATATTGTCATTAAGACATATATGCATATATAAATATGACAATTTGTTAAATTAATATGACAAAGTTACAATTATTAAGTATTTTTAAAACCTGCGGGCCGGTTTTGGCGTTATGGTACGATATTGGTATTGAATGAACATCGGTTTATTTTGATTGTTAATTAAAGAAAAAAATCATGTTAGAGCATTTGACAAAAGAGACCTTCCTCAGCAAGGTATTTAATTATGAAACCAACAAGGAATGGAAATTTGAAGGCGATAAGCCGTGTGTGATAGATTTCTATGCCGATTGGTGCGGTCCTTGCAAGATGGTGGCTCCGGTTCTTGAGGAGCTTTCAAGGGAATTTGACGGTAAGCTTGATATCTACAAGGTAAACACGGAGGAGGAGCAGGAACTGGCAGCGGTTTTCGGAATCAGGAGCATTCCCTCATTGCTTTTCATACCGGCTGAAGGTCAGCCTCAGATGGCAATGGGAGCCTTGCCGAAAGAGACCTTTATAAAGGCATTCAAGGATGTTCTGGGAGTTGAAAAGGATAATGTTGATAAATAGGGTTTGCTGAAAAAATCAGGTTGAGCAATTAAACGCCCTGAGATTCCTGCTCTGGTTGCTGATCCTGATAGAAAATAGATGACCCCCAGGGGCCATATCAAATAAGGATCCGTCAGTCAAGGCAGTAATCCACCTGAAAAATGAGCCAAAAAAATGATTAGCCTCAAAATGTATGAGGTTCATCACAAAGAAGATACATGCGACCCAACTCTCTGAAGTTTCTTTGAGTCTGGCTCGTATTTGATTCAATGCGTATCCGTTCTTACCCTGTCCGAACTTACCTTCTATATGATTACGTTCAGCGGCTTCCTTTCTTGCCTTCCTCTTCTTATAGTAGCTCTGCTTTTCCTTTGCCGGCTTTCGACCCAATGGCGGGGCCGTGATCCTGATTCCTCTTTCTTTCAACCATCTTCTGTTCTCCTGGGTGGCATAGATCTTATCAACCTGCACCAGTTCAGGGTAATGGCCGTGCAATGTAAGGTATTCCTCTACCTGCCCAATCAGGTCGCCGGCTTCGTGATAAGCGTCCCAGCTAAAGGTATTTATCCGGGCAAAACCATCATCAAGGCTAACCCCAAGTTTGGACCCAAACTCTATCTGTGAACCAGTCTTTCCTCTTGGAATAGGACGAACATGAGGCTGATAGATACTGACGATACGATCGGGGGAACTATGTGTATTGGTATCGTACATTTGTTTCTGCTGCAGGTAGGCGGTTTGTATAATCCAAAGAAGACGTTGCTCACGGTGGGTAAACGGGAACCGCTCCCCTCTTGTCTCGACTTTGTCCAACATGCTGTTTATGTGATTTATATCACGTCTTACACTCTCTAACAGCTTACGTGTCATCTTGCGGTGAGCGGATTCAGTTTTCTTCTTTTTCTTCGAGTAATCAAGCCAGGCCTTATCCATGGTACGTCTGTAGGTCCTGGGCTTGACGCCCTTGCTTCCGGATTGATCGTATAACTTGTCGATTAGTCCCTCACACTTCTTCCTGCTCTCGTTCAGTATCCCGTTATCGGTCGGGTACGTGATGTATTGGTCTGCTACCGTGGCATCTGCCTGGAGCTTCCCATTGTTTGACGGTTCATCCGAGCCTTCCTTCTTTTTCTTCTTATTATGTTGTTGATCCTTATGTCCTTTGGCAGTCCGGATTAAGTCTGCGCTCAGAGTGTCAAATTGCTTGTGCCCAACTCTTTTTCTTATCTCAACAAACAGTGAGGGATCAAATACCGGATCGACCTTGAACTCCTCCAACCCT
Organism: Bacteroidales bacterium; assembly: GCA_040772125.1. GTDB lineage: Bacteria > Bacteroidota > Bacteroidia > Bacteroidales > VadinHA17 > LD21. The sequence goes on along the minus strand of JAXGYS010000003.1, from coordinate 2,492,115 downwards.
ACAAAATACTGCATATACAGGTTCTCCTGGATGGCCTGTATAACTCCTCTGTCATCCAGTTTCTCCAGATGTTTGATAATCAATGCCCCAAGTACTGTGCGCGGAGAAACAGCGGGACGGCCTGAATCACTGCTCATAAGCGACATATATACACTGGCGAACTTATCCCAGGGTACAACCCGGGCCAGTTTCACCCACCGGTTATCTGCTGATAGATTTGCCCGAAAGGGAGTCTTGAATTCTTCGATTGATAACTGTTTCTCTGAAGTATACCGTACCATAATGCAAGCTTTATGAAGGCAATTTATGTTCTTCCTTGCATTTTTGCTAATTTATGAAGCTAAAGTTATTAACTTACTACATTGATTATCAACATGATGACAAAATAATCATACTTTTTCAGCAAACCCTAAATAAGTCTGTTTTTGTGAAAAAAAACACTGCAGAGAACGCAACAAAGCCTACCTTTATTCCGTTTTATATCAGTTAGGTAGTAACCGTCCGGTTACAAAAAGTTTTTTTCATGGATTTAGGTTTAGGGTAGTAAAGTAAAAGCCCGCGGGCAGTCGTCCCGCGGGTTTTTTATGCAAGGTCCTTGAAAATAGCATTTATCTCCTCCTCTGTACTCCTGAGTTTTTTCTGGCATTGTCTGATTAATTCTGAAGCTCTTCTGACCTCTACCGAAAGCTTGTCAACATCCATTTCGCCGCTTTCGATGTCGCGAAGTATCTTCTCTATCTCTCTGACGGCCTGGTTAAATGAGAATTCCTTTTTAGCCATTTTATTGTAAAGTATTATAATAGTTTCTTTTGTCAGTCCTGACAATCAGTTCCCTGTCAATGCCTTAAACAACCCTGCTTTTTATAGTGCCATCCCTGAATCTCGTTTCAATCTGATCATCTTCCTTCAGCTCAACACTGTCCTTTATTATTTTTCCCTTCATTGAGGTTATAGTGTATCCGCGGTTAAGGACATTTACCGGATCAAGAATTTTAAGTGAATTTTCGTATCCGGCAAGGGTTTTGCCTCGCGACAGTATGAAATTCTTTGAGTTTTTTACAGTACTCTGACTGAATCCCGATATCAGACTGCCGCTGTTATTAATTATGGATCTCATTCCCGAAGAAAGGCGTCCTTTCTGGGATTCGGGAATGAGCTTTGCCCTGTGAACGTATTCTTTTCCGGTACTGATCATGTTGACAAGTGTTGATGATAATTCTTCCCTGAAACCTGATATCATGATCCTGGCAAGAGGAATAAGTTTCATTTTTGCTGAGATCATCCACTCCTTTGTTTGTTCGATTATCTTCAGCGATCTGTCAGTAAGCTCATTACTGATTTCAATGATATAGTTCTCCGCATTCAGCATGCATTCGACAAGAAAATCTGCGACAGCAGTGGGAGTCTTCAGAGACCTGTGGGCGACGATATCGGTTACTGAAAGGTCCTTTTCATGGCCTATACCGGTAATGACCGGGACCGGAAACTGTGTTATGAAATAGGCAATGTTGTAGTTGTCGAACCAGCTGAGGTCGGTTTGTGAACCGCCTCCCCTTATAATTACGACAACATCGAAATTCTCAATATGGCCCGCTATTCTTTCAAGGGCACTGATTATTCCCCTTTCGGTATCGCTTCCCTGAAGGGGCGCCTCGAAGAGGGAGCTGTAGAAAACATAACCGTTGCTGTTTCCTGACAGATGTTTCATGAAGTCGGTATATCCTGCGGCACTTCGTGAGGATATGATGGCGATCCTTTGCGGGATGAACGGGAATTCAATCTCCTTATTCATATTCAGAACGCCTTCGTCCTCAAGCTTTTTAAGGATCTGCTGGCGTTTCATAGCCATCTCGCCGATCGTAAAGGCCGGATCAATGTCATTAATCGCGAGGCTGAGACCGTATATCTCATGGTATTCAATCCTGACCTTCACCAGGATTTTCATTCCTGCCTTGAGTGATTCGCCTGCTGAGTTTTCAAAATAGGTTTTTATGAACCTGTACCGGTTATTCCAGATGACTGCCCTGACCCGGGCTTTAACGTTAGTATCGCCGCTGTTTTTCTCAACAAGTTCCAGATAGCAGTGACCATTGTAATTTTCCCTGATCTCGGTAATTTCGGCTTTGACCCAGTACATATCCGGCAGCGAAAGGTACAGTGAATCCCTTATAAGGAGCTGTAATTCACTTAAAGTCAGCATTTCATTCATGGTCTGCCGTTAATTTTTATTATTCTGTGTACCGATGCGCCCCTTACTGTTTTGATCCTCATCAGGTACATTCCTTCTGCAAAATTACTGAAAACCTCAAGTGTAGCTGAACGGCCGGCGAAATTATTGTAGTTCCTGGTGAACATGAGCTTTCCGTTAAGGCTGAAGATCTCAATCGCGAGGGATGCAGGATCTTCTGTAAATGTTACCGTGATCCTGTCTGTAAAAGGATTTGGGCTCACTACCGGTGACCACGCAGGAATAAAGACAAATTCATCCTGAAGTTTTTGAAGAGCTGTTTTAAAATCAGGTATTCCATATCCATACAGAGAGTCAGGGAATAGATACCTGTCGGATGATATTCTGACAGAAGTTACAATATGCGCCCCGGTGGCCTTTGGAACTGCCTGCATCAGGCAGGCGCACATTCCGCTTATGAGCGGGCATGAAAAGGATGTGCCGTTTGATTTCTCCACATACATTTCATTCACCTGAAGAGGAACAGCAACTCCCATTGCTGTAACATCCGGTTTTACTCTTCCGTCGTATGATGGCCCTGCTGATGAGAAAGCTGAGATTTCCCTGTTAATGTCGACTGCTCCGACAGAGATAACATTTTCAGCATCTGAGGGTGCAATAATGTATTTCCAGTCATTGTCGCGTTCGTTGCCTGCGCTGTTGACAACAACTATTCCTTTGGATGCTGCTATTCCGGCTGCTTTTGTCACAAAAGCAGTCTTGCCGTCGAGGTCGGAGTATTTATAGTCATAGGAAGGATTATCAAATGTGCAATATCCAAGTGATGAGGAAATTATGTCAGCTCCGAGACTGTCTGCGTATTCAGCGCCGGCAGTCCAGAAGTCTTCTTCAGCCGGATATTCCGCAAAGTGATCCTCTGTTCTTAGGAGGAGATAGGAAGCATCAGGGGCAGAGCCGGCAAGTTCTCCCGGAAGGTTTCCCGCGAGGATTGAAAGGACTGCGGTACCGTGATCATGGAATGCATAAACATTATCACTCTTTTCAATGAAATCATAAGTGCCTTTTATCCCGTTTCTATTCATCAGGTTTTCCAGCGAAGATATACGCCCCGCATTTGCGAATCCTGCGTCAAGGACAGCTATGAGTATTCCTTTGCCTGTAAATCCGGAGTTTTGCAGATTGAGACCGTTCAGCATTTCAAGGGGCAGTGTGTATTCATGGGTGTCATCTTCAGTGAGACTGAATTCAAGTTTTTCTGAAGAAGGGCCCTTCAGGTCGTTTACAGTTATTTCCTGTATAAGTTTAATGAATTGCATGCTTTCCAGTTCTTCAGTATCTGCGGGCACGCTGCTTCCGAACAATGCTGAATTCATCCATCTCGACGTACAATGAAGTGACAGTCCGGTTGATGACAGTTTTTCTATGTATTCGCTGTATACCGGTATGTCATGGAAATCCGGTGCAGTCTGACCTGTTTTTTTTCTTCTTTCGACTGCCCTTGGAGTGAAAAGTTCTTCTAGTGAAAAGTCTGCAGCAGAGTATGTTCCCTTATCAGTGAAGAAGATTCTGTAAAATATCCTTGTATTATCCTGCTGTGCGGGAAGAATACCCGGAATTAGAAAGTAAAAAAATAAGAGGATTACTATTTTTTGATTCAGGTGGTTCAGGGATGAAGATCCTCCTACCATGGTTCGCCTGTTTTTTCCGGGTCCGGGATATTTCTGTTACTTCTCTCAAGCGAGTCGATGAAATTCGTTTCATAGATATCCTTTTGTCTGTTATCGGGCATACCGGCAGTGTAGGTGGTCTTAAACCTTACCGATCCGTCTTTTTTATATATAATCCACAGGCCGTCCTTCAGGTCGTCCCTGTAGTTTCCAAGAAATTCGTGTTTCCCGTTCTCGAAGAATCCTTCGAATTTGCCATGCAGCCTGCCGTTCCGGTAGTTTGTTTTCAGCATTGGAGATCCGTCGGGATAATATTTATGCCATTCTCCGTTCCTGATTCCCTTAGTATAATGTATCCTTTCTGCTACTGTGCTGTCGGGGTAAAAGGTCACTGAGACCCCGTTTCTCTTATCAGATGAAAATTCCTCTTCACTTATAAGTACCTCCTCGTTCGAAGGGGAGTAGAATTGCCATTTTCCTTCCTTCATCTGGTTCAGATATTTTCCCCTGGATGAAGGCAGTCCGTTGGGATAATACAGGGTAGCTTCGGCTTCTTCTCCTGATTTATTGAATACCAGTATTGATTTCAGCGTGTTATCCTCGTAGTAACGTTTGAATTCACCTGAAGGTCTGTCGTCTGTAAAATACCCATCGTACATTATGTTGCCGTTTGGATATTTCTTTATCCAGTGTCCCTGTTTTCTCCCATTTTCATCGCTATGGTTTATTGACTCTGTTGTCTGGGATGAAGCGGGTAAATGAAAGACAAGTATGAGAAATATTACGGCTGACTTGATTTTTATGTTCATTTCGATGTTGTTACCCGGCAAAAATACAAAAAAAGAAAAGAGGCCGATAAGATCAGCCTCTTTGATTCTCATTGCGATTCAGCGGTTTATTTTACTTCTTCAAAATCAACGTCCGTCACTTCATCGTTGCCCTGCTGTGCCTTGCTGCTTCCCTGTTCGGGTCCGGGCTGTGAAGTTGCCTGTCCTGTGTTCTGGGCAGTTCTGTACATCTCTTCAGATGCCGATTGCCATACTGCATTAAGATCAGCAAGGGCCTTGTCAATTTCGGGAATGTCCTGTGCTTTATGAGCCTCCCTGAGCTTTGCAAGTGCGTTTTCTATCGCAGCTTTTTTGTCGGCAGGCAGTTTGTCGCCATATTCCCTGAGTTGTTTCTCAGTAGAGAAGATCATGCTGTCGGCACTGTTCAGTTTTTCAACTTTTTCTTTTGCCCTGTTGTCAGCTTCTGCATTTGCCCTGGCCTCCTCACGCATTCTTTTTATTTCGTCGTCGCTGAGCCCTGAGGATGCCTCTATTCTGATCCTCTGCTCCTTGCCTGTTCCCCTGTCTTTTGCAGCCACATGCAGGATCCCGTTTGCATCGATATCGAAAGTAACCTCGATCTGAGGTATTCCCCTCGGTGCTGGCGGTATCCCGTCGAGATGGAATCGTCCTATTGTTTTATTACCGGCTGCCATAGGTCTTTCTCCCTGAAGGACATGTATCTCAACTGAGGGCTGACTGTCGGCGGCTGTTGTAAACACTTCGGTTTTTTTGGTCGGGATCGTGGTATTTGATTCAATAAGTTTCGTCATAACGCCGCCCATGGTTTCGATACCGAGCGACAGAGGAGTCACGTCGAGAAGAAGAACATCCTTAACTTCGCCTGTAAGAACTCCTCCCTGGATGGCAGCTCCGACGGCTACTACCTCGTCAGGGTTGACTCCCTTGCTTGGCACTTTCCCGAAGAATTTCTCGACCAGTTGCTGTATAGCAGGAATACGGGTTGACCCTCCGACAAGAAGGACCTCATCAATTTCGGAAGCCTTCAGACCTGAATCATTGAGGGCCTTTTTGCATGGCTCGATGCAGGCCTGTATCAGAGAATCGCAAAGCTTTTCAAATTGCGAGCGTGTAAGGGTTTTTACAAGATGCTTCGGAATTCCGTCAACCGGCATAATGTAGGGAAGGTTTATTTCTGTCGTTGTTGAGCTTGACAGTTCGATTTTTGCTTTTTCGGCAGCTTCCTTAAGTCTCTGAAGGGCCATGGGGTCCTTGCGCAGGTCCACTCCCTCATCCTTTTGGAATTCTTCTGCAAGCCAGTCTATTATCTTATGGTCAAAATCATCTCCTCCGAGGTGGGTGTCGCCGTTAGTTGATTTAACTTCAAAAACACCGTCACCGAGTTCCAGTATTGATATGTCAAAAGTTCCTCCTCCAAGGTCGAAGACAGCTATCTTGAGATCCTGTGCTTTTTTATCAAGGCCATAGGCAAGTGCTGCAGCAGTAGGTTCATTGATTATCCTTTTCACGTTAAGTCCTGCTATTTCTCCTGCCTCTTTTGTTGCCTGTCGCTGTGAATCGCTGAAGTATGCAGGAACAGTGATTACAGCTTCAGTGACTTCCTGTCCGAGGTAATCCTCTGCAGTCTTTTTCATTTTCTGGAGTATCATTGCCGATATCTCCTGAGGAGAATACATTCTGTTGTCGATCTTAACCCTGGGGGTGTTGTTGTCGCCTCTGACTACAGTGAAAGTAACTCTCTTTATCTCAGCATTTACCTTGTCAAAAGTTTCGCCCATGAAGCGCTTTATCGAGTAGACGGTTTTGTTGGCGTTTGTTACAGCCTGACGTTTGGCCGGGTCTCCGACCTTACGTTCGCCGTTTTCCACGAATGCAACTATGGAAGGGGTAGTCCTTTTTCCTTCACTGTTAGGGATAACCACAGGCTCATTGCCTTCCATCACTGAAACGCATGAGTTTGTTGTTCCCAGGTCTATTCCTATTATTTTTCCCATTTTATGTTATTTAATGATTTTCTTTTTATGACTCACCCTACAGCAAGGTTTATGCCATTGAAGGATAAATGCCTTTTCATGCAATTATGGCACTTCATCTTACATCCTGACCTTTTGCTATGACAAAAAGGCATAATCAGTGAAACAATGGTGTCAGGCCAAAAAGAATGATGTCACCGGCCTTTAGGTCCATGCAAATTTGTAGCTTTGTCATCAAAATCAAACCATGTCAGATATGTCCGTTTACAAGACAGTAAAGAAAGTAACCACCCATGTACTTAATGAAATGAAGCTCAGGGGGGAGAAAATAGCCATGCTCACGGCCTATGATTATTCCATGGCCCGGATCCTGGATGAGGCGGAAATAGATGTGATACTTGTTGGTGACTCTGCTTCCAACGTAATGGCAGGATATGACACTACCCTTCCCATTACCCTGGATAACATGATATATCATGCTGCTTCGGTTGTGCGTGGCGTCAAAAGAGCTCTGGTGGTTGTTGACCTGCCTTTCGGGACGTACCAGGGCAATTCAAAGGAAGCTCTTGTTTCAGCAATACGTATCATGAAAGAGACCGGCGCCTCTGCCGTTAAACTGGAGGGAGGCCAGCAGATAGCAGAGTCAGTGGAGAGGATTCTTTCGGCAGGGATACCGGTTATGGGTCATCTCGGACTTACACCGCAGTCGATCCACAAGTTCGGAACCTATGTGGTTCGGGCAAGGGAGGAGGATGAAGCCCGCCGCCTGATTGAAGATGCCAGGCTCCTGGAAAAGCTGGGATGCTTTTCGGTTGTGCTTGAAAAGATCCCGGCGCTGCTGGCAGAAGAGGTAGCTTTAACACTAAAGATACCGGTGATCGGGATAGGAGCAGGAGGCAAGACTGACGGACAGGTGCTTGTCCTGCACGACATGCTTGGAATTAACCGTGAGTTTTCGCCCAGGTTTCTCAGAAGATACCATAACCTTTATGATGAGATAAAAGGGGCTGTTAAGATGTACATCAGCGATGTCAGGGGCCAGTCTTTCCCAAATGAAAAGGAACAATACTGAATGGCGGCCATATGATCGGAATACTATATGAAGATAATCACCTTATTGCCGTAAATAAGCGGGCTTCTGATCTTTCGCAGGGAGATAAAACAGGAGACCTTCCGCTCGATTCGGAAGTCAGGAAATACATTGCAGAAAAATACCGTAAACCGGGTGAAGTATTTCTGGGAATTGTTCACCGGCTCGATCGTCCGGTGGGAGGGGTTATCCTTTTTGCCAGGACATCCAAAGCGTTGCAGAGAATGAATGAAGTGTTCCGTACCCGTGATGTCCGGAAAGTATACCTTGCAATTGTCGGAGACAGGCCTCCGGCCGACGAAGCTCTTCTGACTCATTATCTGAAAAAGAATGAAAAGCAGAACAAGACATATGTTTTTGATAATGAGGTCAAAGGGTCTCAGAAGGCCAGCATGTCATATCGTATCGCAGGAAGGTCGAAACGGTTTTATCTTCTGGAAGTGGAGCTTTTTACCGGTCGCCATCATCAGATAAGGGCTCAGCTTGCAAAAATCGGTTGTCCGGTAAAGGGAGATCTCAAGTACGGATATCCGCGTTCCAACCAGGACGGAAGTATTTGTCTTTTCTCGCGAAGACTCGAGTTCATTCATCCGGTAAAAAAGGAGAAGATAATAATAACTGCCCCGTTGCCTGAGGGGGATGTCTGGGAATTCTTTAAAGAAGCTGTCCAATAAAAAAATGAGCAGGTTAAAAACCTGCCCATTTCCGGTAGTCATGAAATAATAAACCTTGTAACCCTTCTATCTGACCTTAATTTTTAATTCTCATTCAGTCTGCGGTACTCAGTATCCCGGCTGATCTGTCCGAACACCATTTTACTTCAACTCCTTGATCTTTCCCCTGATAATAGTGTTCTGTTTATCCCCTGCAGCACTCCTATCCTTTCTGATCCCTGGCAGACCATTCCGGGAAACTGATGCAGATACAAAGGTAATTTCTGTTCCGGGCGATCGAGTTAAAATCTGGTTAATTAGAGTTAAGGAAAAGTTAAATCATTGCTGATTAATCCCTTAAAAACTTAAATTTGTCGCATGAATAAAAACAGGTTCATTATTCTTGTTATTATGATGGTTCTGTCGCTGACCGGGATTATCTGGGTTCAGACAGTCTGGATCAGCAATGCCGTCTCGATAAGGAATGAGGCTTTTAACTGGGCAGTTTTCAACAGTCTGGGCAACGCTGCAAATGAGCTGGAATCGAAGCGCGAGATGAATTTCTTTTTCAATGATCCCCTTTTTTCAGGATCACAGCAGGCTTCGGATATCTCGGGTTATATGAGTGTAGGCAGCTACTCCTCTGAAGACGGAAGGAATTTCAGTTACAGTGTCACAAGCCAGACAATGACGGGAACCATCGATTCATCAGGAAAGGTACGGTTAAATCCTCCCGTTATTTCGCGAAAGGACACTGTCTTAAGGAGCGACACCGGTAGAGTGGGACTGATAGCAGGCGATCTGAACGCAGAGTTGCCGGGATCATCCGCCGGAGGTTCAGCCAGCCTGTCATCATCACCTCTGACTGTGAACAGGAACGAGCTTGTCGACTGGATAAAAAGAAGAGCATCTGAATTCCAGAACATGAGCGATCAGATGATCTCAGAGGTTTACCAGTGGGAGAGAACAATGGATATTAAAAAGGAGGAAGTGGGCTTCATTCTTGACCGGTCTTTCAGGTTTGCCGGGATAGAAACCCCTTACGAGTATGCTATTATAAGGGATGGGGTGGTTCAGGATGGAGTCTTCGGTAAGTCGCAGAAGAATGATTTTCTGAAGAGTAATTACATGGTTCAGCTGTTCCCCGATAATATTGTAAGGCAAAACCTTCTTGTTTCAGTTATTTTCCCTGAAAGGAGAAATTATATACTGGGAGAGATGTCGTGGCTCCTTGGAGGTTCGCTTCTGTTTTCCTTCATTATTCTTGCGACCTTTGCCTTAAGTCTGTTTTTCATCATCCGCCAGAAGAAGATCTCCGAAATGAAATCGGATTTTCTTAACAACATGACCCACGAATTCAAGACCCCTATTGCCACAATTTCACTTGCTGCTGATACGATAACGAATCCGAAGGTGATAAGCGACGAAAAGAGCATCAGGCATTTCATAGGAATGATCAAGAAGGAGAACAACCGTATGAACAAAAAAGTGGAGACTATCCTTCAGATAGCTTCACTAGATAAGAAAGAGATTGAATTCAGGTATGAGGACGTTTCACTTCATTCGCTAATTGAAAAGGCTGCTGACACAATTGATATTCAGGTCCGTCAGCGTAACGGGAAGATCAATCTCATGCTTGAAGCCAGTGAGCCTGTTATCAGGGGAGACAGCGAGCATCTTGCGAACCTTGTGAATAATCTTCTAGACAATGCCCTGAAGTATTCTCCGGATAATCCTGATATAACGGTTGAGACTAAGGACAGTGAGAGGGGAATAACAATGGCCGTTTCTGACAGGGGGATCGGGATGTCAAAAAGCGTCCAGGCCAGGATCTTTGAAAGGTTTTACCGGCAAACAACGGGTAATGTTCATGATGTCAAGGGATTCGGCCTTGGTCTTAATTATGCCAGAGCTATAATAGATGCTCACAAGGGCAGCGTGACAGTTACAAGTGAACCAGGAAAGGGAAGCCGTTTTGAGGTTTTTCTCCCGTATAATCCCGAGAATTAAATCCAATATGAAATCGTCGAAAATATTCCTTGTTGAAGATGATCTGAGCTTTGGATCAGTCCTGAAATCATACCTTGAACTAAATGATTACCAGGTTGACTGGGTTGATGATGGAAAATATGCTGTAGAACATTTCAGGAAAGGGTCCTTTGACATCTGTATACTCGATGTGATGCTTCCGCACGTTGACGGTTTTACGATCGCAGGGGAGATCAGGAAGATCAATACGAGTGTACCGATAGTTTTCCTTACGGCAAAGAAGCTGAAAGATGATGTTCTGAAAGGTTATGGTTCAGGAGGCGATGATTACATCACAAAACCCTTTGATACAGATATTCTTCTGGCAAAAATACGAGCAATTCTTGCAAGACGCGATTTCCAGACAGGAACCCGTGATATTTACGAAATAGGGAAGTTCGTTTTCAACGCAAGACTCCGTACCCTTACCATAGGTGATGAGGAAAAAAAGCTTTCTCCGAAGGAAGCACAGTTGCTTGAACTGCTTGCTGTCAATCCCAACGAGTTGATAAGCAGGGAAATGGCACTTAAGAAAATATGGGGATCGGATGATTATTTTACAGCCAGGAGCATGGATGTTTATGTTACCAAATTAAGAAAGTTCCTTTCTGATGATCCCGGAATAAATATAAAGAACATCCACGGGGCCGGTTTCCAGCTGATCATCAGGGATTACGGGGAGTGAGGTTATCTCTGCTGAACTGCAAAGGCAATAGATCTGAAACACTTTCTATTATACGTATCTTTTCCCTTCCGTCAAGAATAATCCTGATCCTAGAACCGGTTCTCATTTCCTCCTCAGCCATTACCTGGCGACAGTTACCGCAGGGTGAAACATCATCCGGAATGATACTGTTATCATTAAAAGCAGTTATCGCCACTGTATCAGGTTTTTCGCAGGGATATCCTGAAACAATCGTGGCGAACACGTTTCTCTCGGCGCAGATGCCTGACGGGAAGGCTGAATTTTCAACATTTGAGCCATGTACGATACGGCCTGAATCAAGTCTCACGGCAGCACCAACCCTGTAAAGCGAATAAGGAGCGTAGGCATTTTCTGCCGCCTTTCGTGCGATGAGCACAAGATCCCTGTCGTCATCCGCCAGTTCCTTCAGGTTTCCATATTCCTGGTATGAAAAGGAAATATTAATGGATTCCGGCATAAAATCTGTTTATTAAGTTTATTACAAAGCTAACAATTATTGAATAAACAGTATGTCAGTAAGTAAGGTTGCTTTTGTGAATAACATTATGATTTTGGCAGGGTCATTTTTTCTATTTTTGCGCCGGAGAGGAATTTTCAGATGGGCAGGAAAGGAAATATAATATTGATCATCGTGATTTTAACGGGAGTGCTGTCATGTCGTGTCTCCCGTCCCGGATCGGCGCCGGTAGTTATCACGGCAACAGCTGCTGATTATATTAACACATACAGGGATCTGGCTGTTAGTGAAATGAGAAGGAGCGGGGTTCCTGCCAGCATCACACTTGCGCAGGGCATGCTGGAATCGGACTATGGCCGCAGTACCCTTGCTCGGATGGCAAACAATCACTTCGGTATAAAATGTCACAGCGACTGGAAGGGCGAGACCTTCCGGAAGGATGATGACAGGAGGAATGAATGCTTCAGGAAGTACAGAAGTGTGGAAGAGTCATACCGCGATCATAGTGATTTCCTAATGAAAGGCTCGCGTTACAGGTTTCTTTTTGATCTTGATCCGGCCGATTACAAGGCCTGGGCTCACGGGCTTAAAAGAGCGGGCTATGCAACAGATCCGCAGTATGCCGGTCTGCTTATAAGGAAGATAGAGGAAAACAGCCTCTATGCCTACGACAGGGGCTATGTTGCAGGACCGGTTAAGCCATCCGTTTCTGACAATGCCAGGACAACGCAGGCTGATCAGGGCCAGACAGTCCGGGTACCGCCTGCTGCAGTAACAGAGTCAGGGAAAAAACCCGCACTTACGGCCGACAGCGGGCAGACCTTCACATCTGCTCCTTCACCCGTAAATCAGAATACCATAACCTTTGGCAATGTCATGGCCAGGGTGCCGAGGATAATGGAGAATAACAGGATCCAGTATATTATAGTGAAGGACGGTGAGACCAGGGAAAGCATTGAAAAGGAATTTCAGCTTATGAGGTGGGAGCTGTCAAGGTACAATGATCTCGGGACGGATTTCACTATTCTTCCCGGACAGATTCTTTACCTGGAGCCAAAGCGTGACAAGGCGGCATCCGGGAATGAGTTCCACACTGTCACGGAAGGAGAAACGATGCATCTCATTTCTCAGCGTTATGGTATAAAGCTTAAAAGTCTTCTGGACATGAACAGTATGTCGCCTGGAACTGAGCCATCGGCCGGGCAGAAGATATGGCTTCAATCGCAGAAGCCTGCTAATTGACAGGGACAATAAACTCTTCCATCCTGAATCCTTTGAGGAATTCTTCGGTTGGAAGTCTTTTCTTTCCTTCGATCTGGAGTGAATGAATTCTTATGAAACCACCCCGGCAGGCTATTTTGATAAAGGTTTTTCCGTCGGAAACGATACCTCCGGGCTGGATAATATGATTTTCTTTTTCAGCCTGACTCTCGTAAATTTTCACAAGAAGGCTTTTTCTTTCATTACTGAAAGTCGTTTTTGCACAGGGGTAGGGGGATAGTCCTCTGATATGGTTTTGAATCTCCTGTGGTTCTTTTTTCCAGTCGATTATGCAGAAATCAGGGAAGATTTTGGGAGCCGGGATCAGTTTTTCACCGGGCATCATGAAATCAGACTGAGGACGGGGTTTAATGAAGTTTCCTGCAAGGGCCTCGAGTGTCTGGATAACAAGCCTTGCTCCGTGTTTCATAAGCTTGTCGTGAAGATCTCCGGCATTTTCAAACGGAAAAACAGGCACCTCCTGTCTTAAGAGGATATTCCCGTGATCGATCCTGTCATTTATAAGGAAGGTGGTTACTCCCGTTACCGATTCCCCGTTGATAATGGCATGGTTTATGGGAGCTGCTCCCCTGTATTGCGGAAGGAGTGAGGCATGAAGATTTATTGTTCCGCGCGGAGGTATCTCCCACACTTCCCGGGGCAGCATTCTGAATGCTACCACGACGAAAAAATCAGCCCTTAGCCTTTTCAGCCTCTCTATGAAAACAGGGCTTTTCAGATTGTCTGGCTGCAAGAGAGGAAGGTAATTGGATTCTGCAAAAACCTTGACAGCTGATTTGCTTACATTCAGTCCACGGCCGGCCGGTTTGTCGGGTGTGGTAACGACCGATACCACGTTGTAGCCGTTCATGATCAAAGAACCCAGAGGGGCAACAGCAAACTCCGGGGTGCCCATGTACACAATCCTCAGGTTTTTCATAGTTGCAGACAGATGAGGTGTCTTACAAAGCTATGAAAAAAGTCAATCCTTTACAATATGTTTATAGCATGTAAGGTTATGTCCCATCTTGCTGGCTTTCGTTTCAAGATAGAACTCATTGTAGGGATTTGGAGGTATCTCGAGAGGAATGGCTTCGACTATTTCTATACCATAACCCTCAAGGCCTGCTCTCTTGACGGGATTGTTTGAGATAAGCTTGACTTTTCCCAAACCGAGCTCTCTCATTATACTTGCTCCCACGCCATAGTCGCGTTCGTCTTCACCGAAACCGAGTGTCAGGTTTGCCTGGACTGTGTCCATACCTTCATCCTGGAGTTTATACGCTTTTATCTTATTGAACAGACCTATTCCTCTTCCTTCCTGGCTCAGATAAATGACGACACCTTTACCTTCAGCTTCAACCATTTCCATCGCCTTGTGCAGTTGTGCCCCGCAGTCGCACCGCATCGAACCGAATATATCTCCTGTGAAGCATGACGAGTGGAGCCTTACCAGAATAGGTTCTTCCCTTGTCCAGCTTCCCTTTACGAGAGCCGCATGCTCAAGTCCGTTGCTGATCTGCCTGAAAGGGATAAATTCAAATTCTCCATGTTCGGTGGGAAGCTTAACCTTCTCACCCTTTTCAATTATAGTATCTCTTTCAAGAGTATAGCGAATAAGATCCCTGATAGCGATAATCTTAATATTAAACCGGTCCCTCAGTTTTTCAAGATCGGGAAGCCGTGCCATCGAACCGTCGTCATTCATTATTTCAACCAGCGCTCCTCCCGGATGAAGTCCGGCAAGTCGGGTGAGATCAACCACTGCTTCGGTATGGCCTGCTCTTCTCAGGACACCCTTTGTTTTTGCCTTCAGAGGAAAGATATGTCCGGGACGGCCGAGGTCGGAAGGTTTGGTTGCCGGATCAACGAGTGCCTTAATGGTCATTGCCCTGTCTTTTGCCGAAACTCCTGTTGAGGTACCCGGGCCCAGAAGGTCGACGGATACTGTAAATTGTGTCTCGTGAAGGGAGGTGTTTATACCCACCATCAGGTCGAGTTCCAGTTCCTCGCATCTTTCCTCGGGAAGAGCGGCGCATATAAGTCCGCGTCCGTGTTTTGCCATAAAATTGACTATTTCGGGAGTTATGAGCTCTGCAGCGCAAATGAAGTCTCCCTCATTTTCCCTCTCTTCATCATCAACAACGATAAGCATCCTTCCGTTTCTGATGTCTTCAATTGCCTCTTCAATAGTGTTAAGCATGGTTTCCATTGTGTCAAAATGTTATTGTTCTTCAAAATCCGGATTACGTCTCGTCCCTGCGATAAGCCTTCTGTACAGGTAATCCTTGATCTTTCTGAAAAATGCAAGGTAAGTATCAATATTCATTATTACCGAATCGGTCGAAGCCTTGTATGTGAGGAATAATCCTGCAGGAAGGAGCAAATAAGTTGATGCCCACATTCCCGCAGATGTACTGATAAGGTTTTCCTCAACGAGCTTTTCTCCTGAAAGTGAAATGACATACCATATTACAAAGAAAAGAACTGAAATCACAGCAGGAGTTCCGAGTCCGCCTTTTCTTATAATAGCCCCCAGCGGTGCTCCGATGAAGAAAAAGACAAGGCACGCGACTGAAAGGGTGAATTTCTTGTTCCAGTTTACTTCATACCTTTTTATGAATTTGACGTCGTTATGAAGGCTTTCAGCCTGGGTCATAAGGTAGCTGCTTCCGTTCTTGGTGTTTTCGATCGCCTTTGTGATAACTGTTTTCTTCTCCGTTACCGGTATTGAATCATACAGGGTTCTTGCATTGAATATCCGTCGTGATTCGGAAGTATCAACTCCGCGGTCCTTGTTGTATTTTCCGCTATAGTTGCGCACGGTGAAGATCAGGGATGCCGAAAAGTCGTTGTAGTAATCATCTACTTTCTGAAGGTATCTCCTGTTGAGTGAATCAATATCGTGAGTCAGCTGGGCAATGTTCTTCATTGCCGAGTTCGACTTGAAAAGGTCGATCTCAGTCCTTTCGAGGTCGAATCCGGAAAGCGGAACGACCAGCGTCTGTTCCAGGAAAACATCTTTTCTGAAAGGATATTTTCTTGCAGGTTTTCCCGGATCCTGTTCGGGCATTTCGCTGTATGAATAGCCGTTAAAAAGAACGAGGGAAAGGGCCGTCTCATCCGGTGTCACTTTCATATACCCCGAGTCGGCATAGATCACATCGCTGTTTCCCAGGTTTTTTCTGTGATCGTAAATGAATATCTTATCAAGGCGGTTTGTAACAGGGTCCTTTGAGGTTACTTTTATGCTGAATCCGTCGATATCGTTGTTGAAGGTTCCGGCCTGAAGGTTTATATCAGGTCTTTTACGCCGGATGTCATACAGGAGTGTTCTTGCCTGTCGGTTTGCATAGGGCACAACGTTGTTCGAGAAGAAGAATGAGACTATACAGATTACTCCCATCAGTATTATAAGAGGCCTCATAATCCTTCCTAGGGGGATCCCTGAAGACTTTATGGCAGTCAGTTCACTGTATTCGCCCATGTTGCCGAAAGTCATCAGTGCTGCCAGCAGAATTGCAAGCGGCAGGGCCATCGGGACAAACGAAAGGGAAAATTGAAACAGCAGTTCGGCAAGAACTCCTATTTCCAGTCCTTTTCCGGCCAGGTCATCCACATACATCCAGAGGAACTGAAGTATGAGGATAATAAGCACAATGAAGAAGGTAAGTATCAGCGGTCCGACAAAGGATTTTAAAACAAATTTATCGAGTTTCTTCAAAGCCTCTGTAATTTTTGATTTGCAAAAATACTCGATTTTTGGCAGAATTCATATTGTTATTTTTGGGGTCTAAATGATCCGTTTACCGGAGGGTCATATTCCCAGGGCTCTTTTAAGGTTATTTATCTGGGTATCCCACAGGTAGATCTCATCATCCTTTTCATCGGGTTCCGCGAAGTCGGTTATAAGGAGTGACAGGTCTCCGGTAAGGTCGTGGACCGTTATTTTGAATTCGAAGAAATTTGTTTCAGGATCATTGATTTCCTCCTCCCATTCAAATCTTGCAAGGCGGAATTCCTTTACCGACGCCAGCTTTGCCCTCTCGATGGTTTTGTTCCATCTGAAAGAAAAGATATTTCCATCCACGTTAACCTCGTCAGCGAACCATTCACTCAGTCCGTCGGGTGTGCTTAACCTTGGCCAGATCATTTTTGGCGAGCAGTTGAGAGCGTATTCAAGTTCGTATTTTATCCTCATGTCAAGGTTATGATTTGAAGGCATCTTCCCTGCAATATAGAAAAAAATATCAAAAGAAAAAATCGAATTGGATTATTAGCAACAACTCCTTATATTTGCACCCTCAAAAAGGATCCTCCTTCGCTGAAGCTACGGAGGACAAAGGGCGAGATAGCTCAGATGGTCCCGAAAAATAGCAAATCTGTGATTTGCATATTTTTCGAGGATCCTCGAAAATCAAAACCACTTTCAGTGGTTAAGATTTTCGGGATTAGAGCGCCCCGATAATTTTTAGTTAATTTCGGGGGTTCATTGAATAAAAGATTTATGGCGAGATAGCTCAGATGGTTAGAGCGCATGATTCATAATCATGAGGTCGGGGGTTCAATTCCCCCTCTCGCTACAAAGGGAAGCCCGGCACGCAGTGCCAGGGCTTTTTGTTTCAGGATGGAGCTGCAAGCTTGCTTGCAAGCGACAGGATGAAACAAAAAGCCCTGAGACACGCGCAGCATGTCGGGCTTCCCGTTGTTAAGCACCCCCTAAAGGAATCGCCACAGGCAATTCCCCCTCTCGTTACACAGATAATCAGGCAGTTATTAGATAAAAACTATGACTGTCTTTTTTATTTGAACACACAATCGAATACACAGAATTTTTTTTTGTGGTTTATTTGTCATAAAAAGAAAGAGCGTCCTCAAACAGTCCGAGCCTTCTGAGGGAGTTTGAAATCCTCCTTTCATCCCAGCCAAGGATTCAGTAGATAATTGCATATGCCGGTCGCTTTAACCACATTCTGCCGGAAACCTAACATTTCTATATTTGTCTATAAATCATACGATTAATTCTGGTGTGAAGTGGCCAATTTTTACTAGCGACAGGTGGTAAAGGTCTGCGGCTTTTCCACTGGAAAAGCCTATAATTATATTACAAATAGTTTGGTTATTTTCTTTTTATCCTAAAATTTCTTAAATTTGATAGAGTGAGAGTAAAGATTCATGGGTGATTTTATATTCCTTGTTTAATCAGTATGTTAACTAGCACGCAGGAGAGTTTTCCATACGATCATAAATTCTTGATAAAATATTGTTAAGATATTCCAGAAATGTCAGAATCAATAGAAAAAGGGGAGGAGGAGTACCTTGCACATTCATATAACTCAAGAAATTTGGGTCATTTACTACGGGATCATTTGGAAGGAGTAGCTTCCAGAATGGAATCATTTGATCCTGACCCTGATTATCTGGATTTGTTCAGAATTACCGGCCTGCTTCATGATTTCGGCAAGTATCAAACATCTTTTCAGAAGTACCTTCGGGAAGGCGGTCGCAGAGGAAGTGTGCCTCATTCGGCTTGGGGAGCATTTCTGGCTTTACAATATAAACTCTATGAAGCTGCTTTTGCAATTGATGGTCATCACAAAGGATTACCGGATAAAGCGGATTTAAAGGACGATTGTGATGCACTTATGAATTCAAGCGATGAATTTCGAGATACAGGGAAGGATTTGCTTCTGAATGACATGAAGTTAGGAGAGGATAACTTTATAGTTACTCCCTACCAAATAAAACAATCAGAAAGGGAATTACTGATCAGGTATATATTCAGCGCTTTAACCGATGCTGACTGGCTCGATACCGAAGAACATTTCAAAAGTGAAATATCCACACAACGAAAGGCCCCTGATTTTAATGCTGACATATTGATTGAAAAACTAGAGGAGGAAATTGCAAGGAAAAGCAAAGAAGGAAATATAAACCAGTTACGTAATAAGGTAAGGGATTTTGCTGTGTCAAAAGCGCAAGACTGTATTAGTTTTTATTCTATGGCCTTACCTACAGGTATGGGAAAAACCCTGGCGTCCATGAGCTGGGCCTTACGCCATGCGAGGCACAATAATCTTAAAAGGGTAATCATAGTACTACCATTTATAAGTATTATTGACCAAACCGCTAAGGAGCTTAAGCGCATCTTTGGCGAGGAAATGGTTTTGGAGCATCACTCCAACTTCAATGAGGATGAATTGGCAAACAACGAAATTGCAAGCGAAAATCATTCATACGACGACTATGCAAAAAGGCTGGCTACAGAAAACTGGGATTTTCCCATCATTGTGACCACTTCAGTACAGTTTTTAGAATCGTTATTTGCCAATAAACCATCACGCTGCCGCAAGGTACATAGCGTTGCCCAATCAGTAGTCATTTTCGATGAAGTGCAAACTTTACCTAAGGAATTGGTTTTATCCACATTGTCGATGTTGCGTAATGTTCAAAAGATAATGGGAACTTCATTCTTGTTTTGTACAGCGACATTGCCTGCCTTTGGAAAAACCGATAAATTTAACGGTATTGAAAATATAGTTTCGCTTGTCGAGAATCCAAAAGAAGTTTTTGATGCAACCAAACGCATTAAGTATTCACCAATAAACCATTATCAGCCAGTCACCATTTCGGAATTGGCAAACCTGGTATTGGAAAAGGAAATATCATCTCTAAATATTTTTAATACTAAGAAACAGACATTTTTGTTCTATGATGAAATCAGATATAAAGCAGGTTTCAGGGCTTTTCATCTTTCAACAGGTATGTATCCTGTACATCGGAAACGAGTGATTGACAATATCCGCGAATGTCTCAAAAACAAAGAGAATATAGTTGTTGCCTCTACACAATTGATTGAGGCTGGAGTTGATTTTGATTTTCCCTGTGTTTATCGTGAAATTGCACCGCTAGAGTCTATTATTCAGTCGGCCGGACGTTGTAACAGGGAGGGTAAAATGCTCAATCCGGGAGAAGTGTATATTTTTTCATTGAAAGAAAGGCCACGGCCAATGAAACAATATTACTCACTTGCTGATTTTGCAAACACCTTATATAATGGCAAAGAGGAATTGTTATTTGAACATGATTTTTTCAGCGAGTATTATCGAAAAGCTTTTCAGTTGTTTATCCCGGAAGATAAGTATAACATTGAAAAAAACCGGCAGGACTTTAATTACAAAAAAGTCGCAGAGTCATATCATCTTATTGACAATGTCACAACCCCGGTATTTATTTTATGCGATGAAAGTAGGGATTTGTACGAAAGTATTCGCTATAAACCTCACTTATCCCGTAATGACTACAGGGCTATGCAGCAGTATTCGGTACAAGTTTATGACCACTTTGTAAAAGACAATATCGGGAAATTAGGCCGTGAACCGCAGGGATACTGGTTATGGCATGGTGATTACAGCAACGAATACGGCATAAGTACTGAAAATCCGCTTCTGATTTCCTGATCACTAAAATAATCAAATAATATGCTAGACAATGAAATAGTAAGGATTAAAGTATCAGGCGAATTTGCCTGTTTTACACGTCCTGATTTAAAGGTTGAACGCATGACTTATCCCTGTATGACACCCTCTGCAGCCCGTGGTGTGCTCGACTCAATACTCTGGAAACCGGAGTTCCAATGGTGGACGCATCGGATATTAATATTAAAACCAGTAAGTTTTTTCTCGGTAAAGAGAAACGAATTGAAAAACAAACAATCTGAGAAACCTATTGAAATTGATTTGATTGGTAAAGATGGCAAACCAGTTCACCGAGCACAACGGCACAGTATAGTTTTGCGAGATGTAGAATATATTATTGAAGCCTCGGTATATCAAAAGAAATTTGACCCGGCAAATCCGCCAAAAAAATATGCTGAGATGTTTAAACGCAGGGTAAAGAAAGGCCAGTGCTGGCGCAGGCCTTATTTAGGTACACGCGAGTTTGCTGCCGAATTCTCAATTCCAGACGGCAGTGAACAGCCTATAAGCGATACCATTCCTATTGGGAGCATGTTGTTCGATATTTTTTATGATGAAAAGGGAAATCCCTCACCTCTTTTTTTCTACGATGTCGCTGTTGTTAATGGCATATTGGAATGCCCGCAAGCCGAAAATGAAAAAATGATGCAGGCAACACACCTTCGGCCCGATATGGACAACGAGGTTTCAGCAGTTATATATAGTTACAATCTTTCAGAAGAAAAGGAGGCCATACTATGATTAAGGAACTTGCTGAATTCGGAAAGCGAATAAGAACAGATATAGACAATTTAGAAGATGCTCTTGAATTTGAACACATTGATCTTATTATTGAGATATCCAAAGAAGGAGCTTTTAGAAATATTTATGCTACTGAAAAAGACACAAGAGTGGAAGATGTTATCAGAACTGAAGATGCAGGTCGAACTAGTGGGATATTACCCAGATTATTGGTTGATAATGCTCAATATGTATTAGGCTTCCCTGAAAACAAGAAAAGATCCATTGAGTGTAATCAGAAGTTTGTAAAAAAACTTTACGAATATTTAAATATTAAAGACCTTGAACCTGTTTTTGAATTCTATCAAAAGGAATCCGGACTTAAGGCAGCTTATGAAGATTTTAGTTTTAAAGTAAAAAACAAGCAGATAGACGAAAAAGGAAATATTGCTTTTTTGATTGCTGATGATAATAAATTTCTTCATGAAAATACGAATGTTTATAAGGCAATAATTGAAAAATATAAAAAGGAAGAGGCTTTAAGAAAAGGCACTGACAATATTAAATGTTCTGTTTGTGGAGAGACAGACTATAGGACGAAAAATGTTTCAGTTCATGGAGTAGTTAAAAGAGTGCCCGATGGTCAACCGGCCGGTTGTAGCCTGATTTCATATAATGCTGACTCGTTTGAATCATATGGATTTAAGGGAAATGACAATTCGACAATCTGTACCCACTGTATTAAGAACTATATTATTGGATTAAACTGGTTGCTGAATAATGGTTCAGAGGTATTGTCAGAACAAAACGGAAAAACAAAACCAAAGTTTATGCCCACTAACCGTAAAAATTTTGGTTCTGATACAGCCATGGTTTTTTGGACACGGGAGCCCGAAGCGCTTGATGAAATGAACTGGTTCGATAAACCCGATGCCGGGCGTGTGGCCAACCTTATTGAATCGGTGGCCAATGCCCAAAAAAATAGAGCTGCAAATATAAAGTCAAATCAGTTTTACTCCCTTACTCTTTCCGGTGCAGCTGCCCGTATAGCTATCAGAGACTGGATTGAAATCAGTCTTGATGAATACAAACAAAATATTGCGAAATGGTTTGAAGATACGGCTATTCGGGCATACGGGGAAAAAAGGTATTTTCCGCTTTATGTACTAGCCAGAGCAGGGCATAATACCAAATCTGATAGTGATCCAACAAATTCGCGTATTGCAACTCAACTTTGGAATGCTGCCCTTAAAAATACGGTGCCATCCTTATGGATACTCAACGCTGTTCTAAAAAGGATCAGGTTTGTCGAACAAACGGCAGACGGTCAACCTAAAGATTCTGTTACCCCTGAAAGAGCTGCCTTACTAAGATTCGTATTAAACAGGAATAATAAAAATGGAGGTTATATGATTAAAGAACAAAACGATCCGAACGATAAAAATTCGGCCATTATATGCGGAAAAATATTCGCTGTGATGGAAAGTATTCAGCGAGCCGCTTTAGGCAAAGAAATTAACGCAGGGATAAGAGAGCGTTTTTTCTCTTTTGTGTCAACCAGTCCGGCTCCGGCTTTTGGGAGGCTTATGAAATTGTCACAAAATCACATTTCAAAATTAAAACACGAGAAGCCCGGGTTAGCGATTATTCTTGATAAGCAACTACAGGAGTTATGCAGTCTTTTAAATGTTTTTCCACCAATCTTTTCACTTGAAGAACAAGGACAATTTGCTCTTGGTTATTATCATCAAAAGCAAGAAGATTATGATAATTATAAAAACAATAAAGAAATGCAATCATTAATAGAAAATTATAAGGAGGAATAATAATATGGAAAACAATGCAATTAAAAACCGCTATGATTTTGTTTTTCTTTTCGATGTAAAAGACGGCAACCCCAACGGAGATCCCGATCAGGCCAATTTGCCCCGTGTGGATGCCGAAAACCAGGAGGGCCTTGTTACGGATGTATGTATTAAAAGAAAAGTAAGAAATTATGTTGGGATAAAAAAAGCTAGACAAACTGAAGAAGGG
The DNA here is from genome assembly GCA_040772125.1 of Bacteroidales bacterium. Classification (GTDB taxonomy): domain Bacteria; phylum Bacteroidota; class Bacteroidia; order Bacteroidales; family VadinHA17; genus LD21. The sequence goes on along the minus strand of JAXGYS010000003.1, from coordinate 2,469,052 downwards.
GAGACTATTCCTGATAAAGGTTTTGATATTTTTATTCAGGAAGGAGCTGTTTTAAATAGAGCTATTGATAAAGCAAAAAAAGAAAAAGGAGAGGGTGCAAAAAAGGCATTGTGCGAAGATTATTTCGATATAAGAACATTTGGAGCAGTATTATCCACCGGTGAAAAGGATGAATCAGGGAAGAAGGGTGTCGGCACAGTAAGAGGCCCAGTGCAATTTACTTTTTCTCGTTCAGAAGATAGAATATATCAAGCAGAACATTCGGTCACAAGATGCTCAGTTACAAAAGAGGAAGATTTAAAGAAAGAAAGAACCTTTGGTCGTAAGTCTACAATACCTTATGCTTTATACCGTATGCACGGTTTTATATCGGCAGTTGATGCCCAAAAATCAGGTTTCAATGATGAAGATATTAATCTTCTATGGGAAGCCCTGCTCAATGCATTTGAGCACGATCGTGCTGCTGCTCGCGGAGAAATGAACTTTCGTGAACTCATTATATTCAAACACGCCAATCATTTGGGGAATGCCCGTTCAGGAGAATTGTTCGATCTGGTAAAAATTGAAAAAAAGGTTGATTTACCGAGGAATTGGAGTGATTATTCAGTTACACCTGAGGAGGAAATTAAAAAGAAACTGCCTCAGGGGGTAGAGCTAACTATAAAGCTTTAATCCTTGCTTTAGATGGCAAAAGAGAGAAAAATAGCAAAAGATGTAGGTTTCAACGAAATCCTCCTGTACACCACACCCAACGGAAAGGTAAAGGTTGAAATTTATCTGCAGGATGAAACCGTATGGCTTTCGCAGCAGAAGATTGCTGATTTGTTCGGGGTGGACAGGAGTGTGGTAACCAAGCATCTGTTAAATATTTTCGCACAAGGTGAATTAAAGAAAAGAGCAACTTGTGCAAATTTTGCACAAGTTCAAACTGAGGGGGCAAGACAGGTTACCAGGAATATTGAATTTTACAACCTTGATGCCATTATATCAGTGGGGTACCGGGTGAACAGCATTCAGGCAACCCATTTCAGGATGTGGGCTACCGAAAGACTAAAGGAATACATCATCAAGGGGTTTACCATGGATGATGAACGTCTGAAAAATCCCGGCAATATTTTCGGAAAGGATTATTTTGAGGAGCAGCTTGCCCGCATCCGAGACATCCGTAGCAGCGAGCGGCGTTTTTACCAGAAGATCACCGATATTTATTCACAATGCAGTGCCGATTATACTGTAGATGCACAAATTACAAAAGACTTTTTTGCTACGGTTCAAAACAAGCTTCATTGGGCCATCACAGGACAGACTGCTGCAGAAATCATAGCGACAAGAGCTGACAGCGCCAAACCAAATATGGGACTTACCCATTGGAAAAATGCCCCTAAAGGGGCAATTCGTAAAACAGACATTGTTGTTGCCAAAAATTACCTGAATGAACAGGAACTGGATGGTTTGAACAGGATTGTTGGCATGTACCTCGATTATGCCGAAAATCAGGCGAAGAAAGGGGTTGTGATGTTTATGAAAGATTGGGTGAGGAAACTTGATGCATTTCTGAAATTTAACGAAGAGGCGGTATTGCATCATCAGGGAAAAATATCGCATGAGGTGGCCCTGACACTTGCAGGAGAAGAATTTGATAAGTACAGTATTCTACAGGAAAAACTTTTTGAGTCGGATTTTGATCAGGAGCTCAAAAAGCATGGCTTACGCAAGACCAAATAGGGAACTTATGTACAGCGAAGATGAGTTGTTAATGCTATCCGGAATGCAACATATTGCTTTTTGTGAAAGGCAATGGGCGCTGATCCATATTGAACAACAATGGGCAGAAAATGTATTGACCATTGAAGGTCAGTTTCTTCATGAGAGGGTTAATGATCCCTTTGAAGATGAATCAAGAAATGATATCATGACATGGAGATCTCTCTATCTGACTTCTTACAGGCTTGGGCTTTATGGACGTTCTGATGTTGTCGAACTTGTACGAGTGACCGGCAATGTGACTGATACCATTTCAATAGACAAAAAACACGGCAGGTGGAAATTGGTACCTGTGGAATACAAAAGGGGAAAGCCAAAACCTGATGAATGTGATGAAGTCCAGTTATGTGCCCAGGCAATGTGTCTGGAAGAAATGTTCAATGTGAACATTAATGAAGGGCACCTGTACTATGGCACTGTCAGGCGCCGGAACCTGGTAAATTTTACAAGTATGCTCAGGGAACAGGCAGAACATCATGCAACAAGAATGCATGAGCTATATTCTAAACACACAACACCTCCGGCAGAATTTAAACCTCGTTGCCGGTCCTGTTCCCTGAGAGACATCTGTCTTCCCGGAACTATGGATAATTCAGTTTCAGCTTCAGGGTATTTAAGACAGGTCCTGGATTTTTAGTGAAATTATAACCAACGATATGCGCAAGCTTCTCAATACCTTATATGTAACAAATCCTGATGCCTATCTGTCAAGAGATGGTGAAAATGTCGTCGTAAGGGTTGCTGAAACTGAAAAATTCAGGATCCCGGTACACAATATTGAAGGAATAGTTTGTTTCGGATATCCGGGCGCCAGCCCTTCATTAATGGGGTTATGTGCTGAACGGAATATCGGGCTTAGTTTTCTGACAGAGAACGGAAGATTCTGGGGACGAGTTTCGGGTCCTGTCAGAGGAAACGTTTTATTGAGAAGAGAGCAATTCAGGATGGCGGATGATTCCAATGCTGCGCTGGAAATAAGCAGGATTATTGTTGCAGGAAAAATTGCAAACTGCCGGAATGTTTTACAAAGAGCCGTCCGCGATCATGGGAAAGAGGTTAATTCTCAATTTTTGACTGATGCGTCGGTATCTCTTGATGTACGACAGAAACAAGCTCTCAGAGCAGAGAATATGGATTCATTGCGCGGAATTGAAGGTGATGCCGCCAATTCATATTTCGGGGTATTCAATCATCTGATTATCTCACAGAAGGATGATTTTATTTTTAACGGCAGGTCACGAAGACCACCAAAGGACAGGGTGAATGCCATGTTATCTTTTGTGTACTCGTTACTTGCACACGAAACAGAGTCGGCTCTTGAAAGCGCAGGTCTTGATCCTTACGTGGGATTTCTTCATACTGCAAGACCCGGAAGGGCAAGTCTGGCGCTGGATCTGATGGAAGAATTCAGGCCGTATCTGGCAGACAGATTGGTGCTCACATTAATAAACAGAAAGCAGGTAAGTCCAAACGGTTTTAAGGAAAGGGAAGAATCCGGGGTGATCATGGATGATGAAACAAGGAAGGAAGTAATTTCTGCTTGGCAGAAAAGAAAGCAGGACGAAATACAGCATCCTTTCCTGAAGGAATCTGTACCAATTGGGCTTTTGCCCTATACTCAGGCCCTTTTATTCTCAAGGTTTGTCAGAGGTGATGTTGACAATTACCCGGTATTTGTAATGAAATGAACTATGATGGTATTGGTTACATATGATGTTGAAACCGCTACACCAAAGGGAAGGGCCCGTTTAAGAAAGGTTGCAAAACAGTGTGTCAATTTTGGACAGCGGGTTCAGAATTCGGTATTTGAGTGTGTCGTTGACCCCTCACAATTTATTATTTTGAAACACAGGCTTGAAAGTATAATTGATGAACAGAAAGACAGTTTAAGGTTTTACCATTTAGGCAGTAATTGGGAAAATAAAGTGGAGCATATCGGAGCAAAGGACTCGTTCAATCCTGAGGATGACACGCTGATAATATGAATCTGCGAAAATTAAGTTATCATAAAAAGCACCGGGAAGCCGCGTTCTTTGACGTAATGGAATGATAAAGATGAATAAATGGAGAAAATCAGAAAAGATAAGACCTAAAAAATGGACATTCGCGGAAAATGTATTGTAATATGCAGATATACAGTTAAATACAATATGTATAGTCGCACCCCGTGCGGGTGCGTGGATTGAAACATGTTACATGGGTCGAGTCACCGGGGGAGATGGGTCGCACCCCGTGCGGGTGCGTGGATTGAAACACTGATATAAAAATCACTAATCCGGTAGTTGGGGTCGCACCCCGTGCGGGTGCGTGGATTGAAACACCGGCATATCTTGGCCTAAATAAAGCTGAGCAGTCGCACCCCGTGCGGGTGCGTGGATTGAAACACAGTAGCTTACAAAGTCGCAATACTCAAGTCCGTCGCACCCCGTGCGGGTGCGTGGATTGAAACTTTAGACATGAGATTCTTAAACCTCGTCCCCGTTGTCGCACCCCGTGCGGGTGCGTGGATTGAAACTTTGACCATCACTCGGCACGTCCAAAGGCAAGGGTCGCACCCCGTGCGGGTGCGTGGATTGAAACACGTACTTCGCCATGAAAGCCCTGAAGCCGGGGGTCGCACCCCGTGCGGGTGCGTGGATTGAAACCGCTATTGCCGCTTACGACTTCGGCTGTGATTGTCGCACCCCGTGCGGGTGCGTGGATTGAAACAGCAATATGCTGAAAACATTGATAAACTACCACCGGTCGCACCCCGTGCGGGTGCGTGGATTGAAACAGCAATCGTAATGCGAAATGGAGATTTACTCCATGTCGCACCCCGTGCGGGTGCGTGGATTGAAACCCTCATTACATTCACCTGTGAGTTTTCCCACATTGTCGCACCCCGTGCGGGTGCGTGGATTGAAACGTAATTCCCCGGTTCAGGAATGTCATATTTCCCGGTCGCACCCCGTGCGGGTGCGTGGATTGAAACGATGAGGCTGAACTCCTTGCGAGGATAAAAGCTGGTCGCACCCCGTGCGGGTGCGTGGATTGAAACCTAATGAAGTATATTTTAACGAGCTTAAAAGGATGTCGCACCCCGTGCGGGTGCGTGGATTGAAACTCCTGTAACTAAAGCAGAACTTGTGAGAGACATGTCGCACCCCGTGCGGGTGCGTGGATTGAAACACTTAAAGAAACAAAGTCACAAGTTAATAAACTTGTCGCACCCCGTGCGGGTGCGTGGATTGAAACCTGCGACAACTAAGTCCTTTGCATAACTCACAGCAAGTCGCACCCCGTGCGGGTGCGTGGATTGAAACGATGGAAATACTGCCAATAGTGTGCAGGTTCTGGTCGCACCCCGTGCGGGTGCGTGGATTGAAACTTTTAAGGCAACTTACCTTATTGATCCTAAGGGGTCGCACCCCGTGCGGGTGCGTGGATTGAAACATGTACACCATAAAGAGTATGTTTATGGGAAAAGTCGCACCCCGTGCGGGTGCGTGGATTGAAACATCAAGTTGAGCCTTTGAACGCTGCCCTTACCGGTCGCACCCCGTGCGGGTGCGTGGATTGAAACTCTTTCCGGGGTCAGATTTAGCTGTGGGTGCCACGGTCGCACCCCGTGCGGGTGCGTGGATTGAAACATGGTTATAAGATTTTGGTTAACTTTCATTAATTGTCGCACCCCATGCGGGTGCGTGGATTGAGATCATGTTTCGGCAATAGTTTCGGATTCTCCAGTTATGGTCACTCTCGCGTTACCATCAGTTGCGGAAGTGAATTTCTTATTTATTGACCGTAACCAGGCCTGACTATTTCTTTTCCTTGAGCAACCTTAACTCTTCCTTCATCTCCCGGACCACTTCCATCGGTGTCTTTTTCTGAATCTTACAACGGAGCTTTATTATCTCCCTGATAGATTGCTTTATCTGCTTCTTTTCAATCTCATTGGTCATATTGAAGTCGATTCTAAAATTAGATTAACTCAGATTGAGTTTAATACGAATGGGAAGTTAGAAATCTCTTTGAAATTGTCTTAGATCCTTCAGAGGAGTTTTTCAACATCATGTATCTAATCACCCCTGTCTAACCTTAATATAGTAAAATTAACATATTGAAATTGAAAACCAGTAAAAACAGGTGATAGCTTATAAAGTACACCCTCCGGAAATTGCAGTCTTCGTCGGACTAAGCTGACACTGTTAGTGAGGTACGGAGGCAAATGACGCTCTCGATGCACAGATTATTAGACACTTACATAGTCAAACCTGCAGGTGTTTTTTTGTGTCATGCTTATATCAGGACAGGTTCTATTCTGCATCCAGATTCTTTGGTGGATTTTAGGGAAGAAAAAAAATCAAAAAAAACTTGACTTGTATTATTTAAAAGTTATAACTTTGTATAGTTTAAAAGAAATAAAGTATATAAAATATTGATAGCCATGAAAAACAGAACAGGAATCAGGATGTCGATAGGATGGATTTACCCCATTGGGATTCTCACTTCATATATATTGCTGATACACTACTGTCCGGTTAAGCAAAAAATTGATTTGTTCATGAAAAAACATCCAACGTCCAGAATTGTAAAACGCAGATTTTATGAGATATGGAATTCTTCATTTTCGCTTCAGTGTTGTATCTGTGAGATTTTCATTTCAAATCGAAAAATGCTCAATGAGCTATATCTGCCACATTAACAGCCATATATGGGGATTCGTGTATTTTTAACCGGACACTACTGTTGCTGATACTCGAATTTGAACTCAGGCGATACCTGTCCCAGGAAGGTTATGATATCACAGGTGTTCCATATTTTACCATTCTTCTTGTTGCTCTGATGTTCATTGTTTTAGGGATAAAACAATGGTTAAGGTACAGGAACTGGATCTACCCTGCCCTGGGATTTATTGTCGGCATCACCACCGTCCAGGTATCATTCCTTTACCCTCACAGCAATAGCCCGGGGATCGTTAAAATGACCTATTTCATATCGTTTATCATTCTTGTTTCTTTTGTCGTCGTAAACTGGAATACCATATATTTTCATGAGCGGTTCGAGATTAATTCAAGGAGGTTGTTCCGGCTTGCCTCCCAGGCGATTTACAGGTCTGAAAATGGATTTACCGAACGGCATTATTCGGGTGGCAGGCTTGAATGCACGAGGGATGAACTTCTGGGTTATGCACGGTACCTTCATGGAAATTTCATTGCAATGCCATTTTATTCTGAAGAGAGCATATGTCTTGCCTTTTCAATGAATAAAAGCCTTATGGTGATAGACGATGGAAAGGAAGTAAGCCATGTTATAATCGGATTTGATGGCAGTATTACAGTTAAAGTATCAGAAAAGGATTACCTTGATTACCGCACAAGGCTAAGCTTTGATCAGCTGTGCGCATCACTTGCGGATATCTTTTCAAGGTTCCTCCATTACTACAGGAAAGGACTTGAATCGAGAATTGCGATTGAACTGAAATCGGGAAAACAAAATAAATGACGACTGCCACATCAGACGTCATGCAACACTTCTTACCTCAGCCTTATATGACCAATTAACAATAGACAGCCATGAAAAGAAAAAGGATTTTAAACAGTTTTTTTCCTGTCCTCTGTATATTAATGGTTACAACAAGTGCTTTCGGACAGGAGTCAAATCCTTGCGGAACAGGAGGACAGACCTGTTATTTCGCAATTGAGATTGACAATGTGCTCTGCGGATATTCAGCCGAAAATTACTGCAATGCAGTTATAGACGGGAAGAATATAAGATATGAAAACTCGGATGTATTTCTGAAGATGAGAGTTCTCGGTTCTGAGATGAATGGCGGATTTAAATACAGATCTGTTATGAATCTTGGTACCGGAAGGGCTGAGAAGCTAAATGTTGAGGTGATCAATGGAGAATCGGTCGCTCGTTTCAATACAATAGTTTCGGGTGATACAGCATATTTTACCAGTCCGACATCCGGAGTGAGTAAATCCATTACTCTTGCAAGCGGGGTAATTCTTTCTTCTTTATTCTGGTATCCACATCTCATCGACGATTTTATTAGGAAAGGATCAGATGAACGAAGGTATAGGGTTTATGACCCGTTAAAAGGTGAAATCGTCGATAAGGGATACATTAGGAAGCCTGATGAAAAAATAGTCCTCAGAGATTCTTCCTTTAACACCCTGGTGGTTGAGGAAACAGATTATTCAACAGGTCTGAAAGCAATATTATGGCTGAATAAAACTGATGGCTACAATGTCAGGACTTCAGTGGCTAACAGGAATATTTACCTCACCGACAGATCTGTTACTTCCAGGGTAACCGTTGCCGACCTTGATAAAGAGCTTTTTTGTTCCGTTGGAAAGACTATCCCTGATTTCGTTAATCTGTCACAATTAAGGGTACGCGCACAGATAAATTCTTATGGTGAAAGGCTTACTTCAGAATCGCTAAACAGCAGGGGACAGAAATTTACGGGTACGGTTACCGGAAGTTTGATTGAGGGGATCTTTGAAACTGAACTGAAAAAATACTCCGGTGAAAATTCTCAGCCTTTTCCACCCGATTTCACTAATTCGCCACAGTTAAAGAAATACCTTTCAAATGAGGTGATGATTGAATCTGATGAACCTGAAATCATTGATATGGCAAGGAAGATCACTGAAGGCTCGAAAGATTCCTGGGAGGCAGTTGTCAGGCTCAGCAGATGGGTAGCCACGAATATTGCCGGAGTGCTTCCCGGAGGCATTTCTGCGATAAATACTCTTAGAACAAGGGGCGCTGAGTGCGGCGGACACTCACGGCTTCTTGCCGCATTCTGCAGGGCCGTCGGTATACCTGCCAGAGTTGTAGTTGGCTGCATGTTCACCAATTATTATTCAGGAGGATTTGGTCAGCATGCCTGGACCGAAATTTTTATGGGCGAAAACGGATGGATTCCTGTAGATGCCACTATTAATGAACCGGATTATGTTGATGCAGGTCACATCAGGCTGGGTGAGAATGCATCTTTCAGGCCGGTCAGTATGGAGATACTGGATTTCAAAACAAGTTCTTATACTGACAAAGACACAGTTCCCGAAGACCTCAGGAAGATCCTGGGAGCTTACATGAATGTTGAACATTACAGGATGTTCAACGTAATTTACAGAAACGGCGGACTTGCAATTGATATTCCGGGTCGGATGGTTCTTGATTTAAAACCTCCGGATGAAAAGGGAAGATGGTATCCAATACTGACCAGGGAAATAAGTCTTGTACCGGTACAAAGTCAAAATGGAAATGTTGAGAAGATTCTTTTGAATCAGAATTTCATGCTCAGGAAAATATCTTCCCCCGATTCTGCTCTGAATGACATCCCTGACGAATACAGGGAATTTGCTGGTAACTACCAGTTTCAACCAGCACATCTTTCCCTTAATGTATCATTTGAAAAAGGAATGCTGACTACAAATGACCCTGTGGGAAAATCAAAAGGTAAAATAAGTTATACTAAAAATGGAGATGCCTGGTCAGATAAGACCGGGGCGTATGAGATAGCATTTATTAATGAAATCAATAAACAGGAAGTCTTTATGGCACTGATTGTCACCCTTGATTTCCTGAAAGGAGAACCTGTTACAAATCCTGTTGAAGAAGTTATGAATGCTTCGGATGTTGATGCCGGGCTGAGAAAGTATGATGAGATAAAAAAAACAGGAGACGGCCACTATTTCTTCTCGGAACAGATGCTCCATCAACTTGGGCATAAACTGCTAGAGGATAATCGGAAAGAGGATGCAATCAAAATATTTGCAAAAAATGTTGCTGAATACCCCGATTCGTTTATGACTAATGATGCCCTGGCAGAAGTATATCTAAAGAATGGACAGAAGAAACAGGCACTAAAATTCTTTAAGAAAGCTGTAAAACTTAATCCTGAATACGAATATGGAAAAACACAGATTGAAAAATTAAAAAATAAATAAAATTATGTATTTCAGCCGTAAACAAAGACATGAATTCAGCATTACAGGTTTTATACCTGCAATTACATGCATTGTATTATATGCTCTTGCGGTGATATTTGTCGGACCGAAAGCAGGTATTGCTGTAGCCGGAGTATTTTTTATCCTGTATTCCGGATTCTCAATTTGGATTTTTTCCCGGACCGGGAACCTGAGTTATATAGCTGCTGCCCTTTTCCAGTTTTTTTTCGGATTGTTTTTCCTGACACATCCGAAGTTATCGGTTATATGGAGTGTGGATTCAAAAATTTCAGCACTGATTCTCCTGATGTGTGTGGCTTCGACGATCTGGCTGTTCTATCTTTTCTTCAAAAAACGGGCAAAATGGAAAGGGCGGGAAGTATTTGAACTGGCATCTGTTTCAACGGAGCCTCAACCAGATGGCTTTACTGATCGTCCCCGTCCTGCCGGCAGAACTGATTATACAAGAAGTGAACTAAGCAGTTTCGCAAAGTTTATGAGCAGCCATCTCATTGCTATGCCCTATTTTGAAAATGAACGTGTTGTTTTTGTCCCGGTTAAAATGGACGATTCATTCAGCTATCTGTTCAGCCCTGAAAAATTCAGGCAGAAAAGGAGCTGGATTGCTTTTGATTTCCACGGAAATATAACAGTTAACATTTCAAAAATAGACTACCTCGGGTATAAGGAAGAGCTTTCATTTGACCTGCTTTGTGAAAATATGGGAATTTTATTTATCCGGTTCATGGAGTATTACCGTAAAGGTGAAGCTGACAGAATATTATATGAACTGGATGAGGTCGGATTAGGCCTGACATCATAAAATTTTAAAAAAAGTGGATTTTAAAAAAGCAGCAAAACTAGGTTCGTGTCTTTCTAAAGATTATGCCGAGGATCTTTTCAGACTGCTGATCACATACGAAAGCATTTCAGCCTCGGAAGCAGCGTCAAGGTTGGGCATTCATATAAAGACAACTCAGGATTTACTTGAGGATCTTCAAAGCCTTGAAATTCTTAAGAGGGAGGAGGTATATGAAGGTAAACGTCCTTATTTCAGGTACAGCCTTATTGTGAAAGAGATTTCTTTCAGTGTGGATCTGACCAGGTTGAATGTGGTGGAAAAAGTTGCCGATTCACGTTTAAGAATGAAAATCAGGGAGATAAAAAATGCCAAAGCCAGATTTACAACTTCAAGGAGCAATGATTATATAAGCAGCGTAGTGATCTGGATGGGAGAGGGACGTGATCGTAGTGAAAGAAAATTTAATTTATCTTATCCGCAGGGCAAATTCCTCTTTCACCTGCCTTTTCCTACTGCCGAGCCAGTGACCATAACAGAACTTATGACAAAAGCAGGCGTAGACAAAAATAATATACCTGAAATCATTGATATTGTTCAGGAATTAATAGAATTGAATGTAATTGAATCGAGTCAGGGATAATTCGTTTTTATCCTTGCTGTTATCCGGTTACTTTAGTTACTTTCCATTATCTCAGTAATATGAATCAGGATGAACCTTCGATGCAGATAAAGATCTGTCTTAAACATGTAAGGTTAATAGCAATGTCTTGTCCAATTCAGGCAAAAACGGGACTAATGTAATGTTAATGCCTTTATAATGAAGACGTAAGAAAAGGAATCGAAGTCCTCGTCGGACGAAGCTGACTCTGTCAGCGAAAAACGGAGACAATTGCTTCTCATGATACGAGAAAAAGCCATACCGTGATATCGGTATGGCTTTAAGGGTTTGTAGCAGAATGAGCCAGTTTACAGACCAATTTATACGATCTCATTTATCCTTAACACAGCGTACATTAAATCCATACGACGACGGTCCGACGCTGATCAAGTTAAAAGATACAAGATAGGCATATGGTGGAATCATATAATAATCATATGCATCCGATGTCCACCAGAAACGAGTTGCTGGGTAATCCTTTTGAATAAAACCGAAACCATTCAAACAACCTCCGGGATCCGGATTAAAACCGCTTAATTCAATATTGCGTTCCAGATTGTTCCAATAAACAGGAGCATTCTCTGTTTGCTCACTAAAAGAACCTACTGTACCTCCCAAAAAGCAGATTAATGAAACCCACTCTGAATAGGAAGGCACACGCCAACCGGTAGGGCACAGCTTCCGTGTGTTCACGGCATTGAAGTTATAGATCGCTCCCAGATCCCTGTTTGCTTCAGGATCATTATCGTACCAGCAGTAAGCTCCACGGTCCAGGTCGAACCATTCAGTATGCCCAACCGGTCCTCCGTTGGTGCAATAATAGATCTCACCGCCATTATTGTACTTCGTCGTTTTCAGATTCTCCGCCATCCATTCCTGAGGACCGACCTGAATTGTCCTGTAGGTATTGCCATCTAAATCAGTAACAGATCCGAAGGAAACACTATCTGGTGAGAAACCGGGTGTTGTAAATGATACCTGTTCCCCGTATGCCTTGCCAACGCTGTTTGATGCAAATGCTCTCAGATAATATGTCGTGCTGGTGGCCAATCCCCCGATAAGATATTTTTCATCCTTTGAAAATGCCCCGGATTTTTTAATGTGCCTGTCAGCCGTGGTCGGATATTTTGCCGTACTCCAGCAAACACCGTATTTAATTATCGTCCCGCCTCCGCTGTCGGCAATATCAAATCCTGCAACAGCCTCAATAGGTGTCCTTAGGGATACATGGGTATCCTTCAGGGAAGCCAGATAAAATGCAGGAATAATGTCAGGTCCTTTCTCATTATCAGGAGATAGTGGTGACTCTTCCCTGGTACATGATAAAAGGTATATAGTAATTATCACCAGGAATATCAGAAATTTCGATCTCGTCTTCATCGTATTTACCTTAGAGGTTATATTAATTTTCATATACAGCCGCTTATCGGGCTTGGTAAACCAGAACGGTCACTTATATCAGGATTCAGTACTTAAGACGGAAAAACATTCAGCAATGTTGGAATTCAAAAACGAATATTCAGTTAAAATGATAATAAAATGAAAAACAGAATCCTTCACTTCCGTTTCTGGTCCTCTTCAGATAGCCCGGAATTTTGTCATTATCGTTATAGATATTAGGAAATCCTAGTGATAAGGAAATTCCAGGAGCAACTGATAAATTTTTTGTAAGTGGCAGTTCTATCTCACCTCCTAATCTCAGACCAATATCAAATCCTTGAAATTGTGAACCGATATCCTTAATTTCAAGGTTTTTTCTAAGATCAGCCTGCTGCAGAACGGATAAATAAATGCCTGCCTGTGCTCCGAATGTCGTACCCGAAGGGAACCATGCGCCTCCCGGGAACCTGCGCCTGGCTGAAATGGCAAGTGTTGAATATCTGAGTGTAATCTCTTTGGAAATATAGTGCCCTGATTCATATTTGTTGTATTTCTGTCCGGTAACCGAATAGAAAAACGCGTCAGCCTGGAGCTGCCAGTTTGTATTAATTGAATAATTCAGATTTATTCCAATATCAGGGAAGAATACTATTCTGGTCCTGTTGAGAGACGCAGGCCTTAATCCTTCAAATGTTTCGTTGTTCAATAACCATGTATTCTTGAATGACATTGACAATCCGGCTGAGATTCTGCCACTTTCATTCAGAACCGTCAGGTTTCTTCCGGATGAAGGGCTTTTGGTCCTTTTCAGGCTGTCCCTTTCGTTTTCAATAATCACTCCCGCCAGTTCCTGGTCAAAATAAGGCAATGACGGTTCACCTTTTTTATTTTCAAGGATTTTCTCCTCAGTTGTGATAACCAGATCAGGATGAAACTGAATTTGGGGAATAATAACACCCGGATGGTACCTGTAATCGTTGTCTGTTTTTTCTTCCCCTTTTTGTATGATGTTTTTATTTTCTGCATATTCTGTTCTAAGGCCATCTTCGCTGTCAATTAAATTCATCACCGGCACCTGTTCAGACTGATAGATCATGTCAGCAATTCCGGGATGGGATTCATCAATTTCATTGACTGCCTTTCTGAGAACAGGAACCAAACCGATCAGTATAATTATTAAAGCAGCAATTGATTTTAGAATAATACTGTAACCGTATCGTTCCGGCATAACGACATCAAGATCGTCTGATATTCTGCCCCATAGCTCTTCAATCTCCAGATCCGATGAAATTTCCTTCCACATCTGATCAATTTCTTCCTGACTTAAAAAAGAATACTGATCTGATCCTGACCGATTGTTGAAAATCGAATCTGCCTTTCTGCTGTTTTCACCCGGTATTTTATTGTCCTTTTCCAATTCAGAGTCTGTTTTCTCCCATCCAATGCTGGAGCAATTGCCTTGCCCTGTTAATCTGTGATTTTGAGGTGCCTATTGAAATATGAAGCAGCTCTGCAATTTCTTTATGGCTGTATCCTTCAATTTCATGAAGCCGGAAAATCAGTTTTGCGCCTTTTGGTAGTTTGTTGACCTGGGATAAAATGTCATCAGAGCTAAGTTCAGCACCAATCGGTTCTTCATCAGAGGCTTCCTGTGCTACGTCATCAATGGGAATAAATCGTAATTCATTAGAGGTTTTACGGTAATAATCAATTGCAGTGTTTGATATTATCTTTTTCATCCAGCAATTAAGTGAACCAGCATTCTCCAGACTTTTAATGTTTGTAAAAATCTTGATGAATGCCTCCTGAAGAATGTCCCTTGCTTTTTCACGATTATTCTCGTACATAAGGCAGAAACCAAACAAAGCATTTACATACCGCCGGTAAAGCAATTCCTGACTCATCCTGTTGTTCTGCCTGCAACCTGTTATCAATTCTTCGTCACTAAGTTCATCAGATCTCATTATTCTATAAAAAGAGAAGATCCTTGTTAAAATACACGAGCCTCAGAAAACCTCGCTATCCTGTATAGCAAGTGATCATACAAATTCTTGTTTTTGCTGCTTGAAATAATTATTACCGGTTCCCCATTTATTCCAGTTGATTTATCTGCCATTTCGATTGATTCCCTGCTTACAGGGAGAAAGGCGTTGTACAGATCGAATAGCAGGATCGCCTTATAGGTTCTGTCAGCCGACAGTACGATCTCGGATTCATATTCCGGATTGTAAGACCTGAAACTTAATAATTCAGTATCATTTAAGCATATGAATACATTGATGGCCGTACCATCAGTATATTCATATCCACCATAGATTATCATTCCTGTATTGGGCAGATTCATACCGGTCAATCCTGAAATCTCTATCTTCTTCAGGTATATATCCCATAACATCGGGTTGTAAACACCCTGTGGAAGATCAAGAGAGGTAATGGTAACAGGTTTCGTGTCAAACTCCAGATATGGCCCCTCAAGATGTGGATCAGTCTGAAAATAAATATCACCACCTTCTTCTCTTTTTCCATCAAATTCAATTCTTCCGATCAGGACATGGACCCAGTTGAAGTGAAAGTAACCCGGATCTGCGAGTTCTCCGGATGGTTTGATACCAACTTCAAACTGAACCCTGACAGGGACGGTAAATTCTTCCCTTTTTGTACATCCAGCACTTAAAAGGACAAGAAACAAGCCCGCAAGTCTGAAAGTCCGCGGAAGCATCAGCTGCCAATTTATTATTCAAGACGAAAAATCGATCTTACAGGTTGGAAGATTTTTTACAATTTATATGCAAGTTATGCTATTCTGAAAAACTATTGGCATGCAACATACATGTCTTATCGCGTGAAGTCTATGGATAAGTATCGGATAATATCCTGTTGAAGTTGCATCAGCAGGAGGAAGACCTTCTTTTTTCAGCTTATTTTCCCTTTAATAATTCCTTTATTTCATTCAGGTCTTCTTTAATCTCTTCAAAATTCTGAATGTTTTTGTAAGACATCAGTATTATCTTAACAGATACCAGCAGAACACCTGCTTCGAGCAGAAGCTGATGAGTAAACCCCTTTACAAAAAGAGCGACGACGAATAAGACAATGGTTATAATTATTGTAATCATTGTCCAGGTATCAAGGTACTTGTTCATTTTGACTTTATTATATTTTTACAAAGATTAGTAAAGTAATGAATTAATGTTTCTTAATGTTGCAAAAGTTACCGAAGAATAGTATGATAAAGTATTCAGGAAGTAACTTTTTGACGAAAGGAGCATTCAATTCAGGGAGACATGCAACAGTTCTCCGGCGGCAGTTGAGTCATGGTTTTGAAGCCTTCGAAAGATTAATTTCTGGTATTCAAAGGTCAGGAAGATTCTCTCCAACTTTCGTTATCCCTGGTTTGTCAATATTATGCAGAGTCAATACTCTTGAACTCTTTTCCCATAAAGGTAATTAACGACCGGTTTCTTTCCCGGATAAGGCATTGAACAATATTTCAGTCATTCAATGGAAAGAATCTGACTAATGTATGAGATGGTCCGATTGTAAAGTCAAACCCACAAAATATATAATCATCAGCCTAATGTCTGGGAATAATAGTCTAAATTTAAGAATCTGTTTATATTATGATTAATGAAACATTAGCACAAGATTATGTCAGAAAACAACAAAAAAAAGGCCGTAATCATACTGGCATCAGTCATTTACTGCGCAGGATCTGCAATCATGATTGCCCAGACCCCGCTACCGCCTCCTCCACCTCCACCTCCTCCTGCCAATACAGCCTTGTCGGGTCAGGTGACCAAAGCCGACAGCCTGTTCCAGGCAGGAAGCATAAAAGCTGCTGTTAAGCAGTACCGGATTTTGTATTCTCAGAATAAGAATGACAGAGAGATCATCTACAAATATGCCTGCGCTCTCTCCCGATCGGGGCAGACAGACAGTTCGCTTCATTTCTTGTATGAAGCAGTGAAGAATGAACCTTCGGTTTCCGTTCTTACTGATCCTGACCTGCTTGCGGTCAGGGAATCAAAGGGCTGGGATGAATTTGAAAATGAACTGATTTCAGCTGTAAATAAGATAACAGACAACAGTATAAAGGATACAGAGTACGCAAAATCTCTATTGAGAATCCTGTGCCAGGAAATGTCGGTATTTTATGAAGTCGGAATTGCCGTCAGAAGTCTTGGGCACGACTCCCCGGTGGTAACTGCGCTCAGAAGGTTACAAACATGGCAGAATGAAAAAAACCTTGCAGAGTTGGAGGCGCTGATCAGTTCAAAAGGATGGCCCGGGATAAGCCAGGTTGGCAGCCAGGCGGCCAGTTCTGCATTTTTTATCATTCAGCATTCAAATGCCGGGATCCAGGAGTAGTATATAGAACTGTTCGAGGCTGCCTGCAGGAAAGGCGAAGGAAACTGGCAGCAATATGCATTGATGTTCGACCGGATGAGGATGAATCAGGATAAGCCGCAAAGATATGGTACACACCATTATATGGATCCTTCAAGAGGCAATACAAATGAACTGTATCCTCTTGAGGACGAGTCAAAGGTTGATGAATGGAGAAGAGAGATCGGACTTGAACCACTGGATGATTACTTATTAAGGACCGGAATAAGAAAGAAGTCTTGAATTCCAGTCATCTCATGCCTGTCGAAAAACCTGTTGTGTTCAACAGGGTAACTTTTCAGATTCTGTCAGGTAATTTTTGGGTTAAGACAAAAGACCAGACCAATAACAATTGAAGACTTATTCCGGATTGTTCAGTAACTTCTTTCTTTTTGTCAATATCCTTTTGCCCGTTCCGGAATTGACAGCTCTCTTCAGAAGCCTGAAATAGAGGAACAGGTAAAGCATAAAGGAAACGAGCCGAGGACAATTATATTTAACCAAAAAGTATCTGCCTGCTTATTCCCTATTTTCTTGTAAGGAGCATAAAAATGAGCACGGCCGTTGGCTGACACAGGTTTCATGTATGCTGGTTCATATTTCTGAATGATCTTATCCCTGGTCTCAATGATCTTCTGTGTTGAAAATTCATCAAGGACGATTTCCCTGAGTCTGATATTGGTATGGTTATTCTTCAGTTCGATAAGTGCGTTATCCCCAATCTCTGCCCGTAAGTCAGCTGTAACGGAATCCTTTTTCAAAATATTCTTTTTTCTGACCTCTTTGAAACGTTCAGCCAGGTTGTCAAGCAGAGTTCCTGTCCTGATTGCTACAGAATCATCAAATCTGCCGGTTTCCAGCGAGCTTTTAATATCTCCCGGAAGAGGTCCTGATCCGGCCAGCTCCGACATTTTCCCGATATATTCTCTCAGTTTCACAAGATTGTCAGCAACAAGCTCCCTATACCGGGAAGAGTCCCTGTAATTAAAGCAGATCCACAGATCCTTTTTCAGAGCATCCGTCAGAAATGATGCATACCAGGTGTTCTGGCTTATCTCCATATCATACCTGAAGAAGTTTCTTTCGTACCTGTTGTTTTCGAACTGTTCGGTGGCCAGCGCTTCATAAGCCCACCTGGCAGGCATAAGATCACCGATAATGGGGACAAATTCACTGTGGGTGTTTTCCTTCCTGTGGAGACTGTCGAACTTCACCAGCACTCCGCTGAACAACAGCTGGGGAATGATTATAAAAGGGATAAGGACATAGATCGTCGCCGCCGAGTTAAAGGCAGATGAGATGTTCAGTCCTATCAGATTGGCCAGGCATGAGGTGCTGAACAGTATTATCCAGTATGTCAGTGTCATTCCATTTATTCCAAGAATCAGGTTTCCTGCGAAAACAAATGATATTGTCTGAAGTGCTGATACCAGGAACATCATCATCACCTTTGAATTTATATAGCTGAACCAGCTCAGATTTAGAAAAGATTCCCTCTTGAGGATTTTACGGTCCCTGACTATCTCCTCAGCGCTGATGATAAGTCCCATGAAAAGAGCTGTAATAACGCACATAAACATGTAGGCAGGAAGGTTTTCATTCTCACGGAGGCTGTAGGCCTCGCCTGAAACATTTCTTGTGAAGAAGGCAAGAAGGATAGCCAGAAGAGGTGCTCCGAGCAGACTAATAAGCATATACTGCCTGTCAGCCATTTTTACCAGAAGATCTCGTGTGAAGAAGTTAACCGATTGTCTGGCCAGTCCGGGTATTGAATATTTATTTTCGGGCAAGGGTTCCCGGATAAGGATTTTTTCTGCAGGTTTTTTCTGTTTTTCTGCCCTGAACCTTTCAGCCCATTCAGCCGGAGAGACTTTTCTCAGGCGGGTTGGCCTGCCATATTCATTCACCACCTTAGATTCTATTATCCTCAGAAGCTGGTCTGTATCTACATTGCCGCAGTTGATGCACTGATCCTCAGTAGCATTGGCAAGATTGGCCCGGGTTTTGAACCAGATAACAGTCTCATTGGGATTCCCATAGAATATCATGTAACCACCACGGTCTAGGATCATGATACGGTCGAGAATTTTGTAGATATCAGAACCCGGCTGATGTATCGTTGTGATTATAAGTTTTCCCTTGTAAGCTTGCTCCTTGAGCATTGTCATAACTGTCTCTGCATCGACGGAGGAAAGACCTGAAGTAGGCTCATCGACAAAAAGTATGGTCGGTTCCCTTATAAGTTCGAGTGCTATGTTCAGTCTTTTTCGCTGGCCGCCGCTGATTATTTTATTTACAGGGCTTCCAACCTTCAGGTCCTTTATTTCATAAAGATCAAGATCGTTAAGGATCTTCTCGACCTCCTTCCTGATGCCGGCTTCTCCAAGGTTGTTCAGACACATCCTGGCATTGCAGAGAAGATTCTGAAATACGGTAAGTTCTTCATACAACAGATCATCCTGGGGTACAAAGCCGATGACTCCTTTAAGATGTTCCCTGCCTTCTGAACTGTTAAGATCATAACCATTGATAAGCACCATTCCTGATCCGGGTTTGTAATTGCCGCTCAGGAGATTGAGCAGGGTCGATTTCCCTACACCGCTTCCTCCCATTATCCCGATAAGTTTCCCTGATTCTTCGCGGATGCTGAGGTTTTGTATCCCGTTTTCACTGTCGTTGAATCTGAGGCTGATATCCCTCGCCTCAACCGTAACACGGACCTTGAATGCAGCTCCTGTAAATATTTCGGCAATATCATTGTAAAAGATTGTATTTACCGAAGCCCCCCGTATTGACGATCCATGATCAAACACATAGGTTTGTCCGGGATAAATGTTCTGTCCGTTCAGAAAAAGATCCTCCTCCCCCTCATATTTCATAAGCAGGGTATTGATGCTTGTAACATTAAGAAAGGACAGCATGCCCCTGAGATTCTCATTGACAATATGTTTGATCCCAGAGCGGTCTTTATCGTTTTTGCTGTTAATGGTAATCAGCATCTTTTTCCGGATGCTTCCCTTATCCGGTTCAAGAATAAACCCCAGGATATCATGGTATTCAGTCTGCTCGATGTTGAATGCTGAAGCAACAGTATCTGCAAATTCAAGCTCTTTTTCGGTGATGCCCTCACTGAAAGCTATGAAGTCCATAAGCTGGACCATGACGTATATCTTCTGTCTCTGCTGAAGCTCCTCGTTTATTTGTTCGCATATACCAAGGATTCTCATTGATGTCAGGGAGGTGCGTTTGCGGTCTTTTATGCTATCCTTCAGAATCCCCTCGGGGTAATAAAGCCTGAGATACTCATCAAACAATGCCATGTATTTGATGATCTGTTCGTTATTCAGATGCTTTGACAGGAAGAGCCGTACAACCTCACGTCCCCTTGTGGATAATTCCCTTTCTGCATGAACATCACTTATCAGGGCAAACAACTGGATCAGCGCTTTCAGGATAGGTTCACTCATCCTACTGAGAATTTAGTAATAATCACCAGGATATTTTCCGGGTTTTCTTCTCTTGAAATATGCAAATAATCTTATATTTGTTTAAGTATATCAAGTTACTAATTAAATTGTATCCGGAGAAATTTTTTAGATTAACCTCAAGGCATTAAGGTCTGCATATGCATCCCGCGAATTTTTTAACTGACATTTAACAGGCTCTTATGGATAAGCTGATCATAAATCCGACAGTCTTTACACCGAAGGTCATACTTGACCATGAGAAGCATCTTATGGAGATCGTTGGCGAGTCAAGACCCCAGGATGTTCGCGAATTTTATCTTCCTGTCGTGGAATGGATGAATGATTACAGTCAGAGGATTCTTGATTCTGATGACATAAGGGATCCCGTTGTTATAAATTTTAATTTCAATTATTTCAATTCAGGATCCGCCAAGTGCATACTCGATATCTGCAAGATTCTTGCGAAGCTACGTTCGCGCGAGATAGATGCTTTTGCCAGATGGCATTATGAGAAGGGCGATGATGACATGCTCGAAGCCGGAAGGGAGATAGCACGTATTGTGAACCTGCCTTTCGAATTTATTGAATCAGAGATGAGATGAGATCCTTTGCAGGATTTGTAAGCCCTGATGAATTCAGAAAATCCCGGTCCGCTATAGTGGCAAAGTATCTTTATGATAATTTGAGAAGGATAAGCCGATTTTCCCCCACCGGCTTTCGTTCGGGTAAGAAGTTTGAAGATCTCGGGGAAAAGAAAAAACGGTTCTGGGTTGAGTATTCTTCAGGAATAGCTGACAAATTAATGTCTTTCGACCTTTTTTTAAGACCCTTCAGTGATTATTGCAGAACATGTATCATCACTGATGAGGAGATGGAAGCCCTTGTTTCTAACGACCTGGACAAGTTTGCACGTGATTCACCTGCCACAGACAATAACCTTTTCTTTCCTGAATTGAACCATCTGATCCCTGCAAGCCTCAGGGAAGCAGGCCTGGAGATCATCAGACAGCTGGAGCTTGATGCAGTTGAAGAATCCCTTCTTGTCAGGATTGCCAGGGTTGTTCATGCAGGTTACCTGTCTGAAACAGCAAGACAGACTCCCGTTTCCTCCTTAGTCGAGCGGTCTCTGATGAAAGGCTTTGATGATCTGTCACACGAGATTTTACAGTCGAATATTGATTTCGCTGTTCATCTGCCAACCAGACTGCTGGCCATCGGCTACAGGATACGACCTGTTAGAAAGGGATACAAATCACGGGTCCTGCATCTTGATGAATATGAGGTTGAAACTATGGCAAAAGTTGAACACCTCAGGTGGAGCTGGGAGAAAAGGATCAACGGATGGACATACGGAAAGGTAAAGGATGTCAGAAAAAAAGCGCATCCTGACCTTGTTCCCTATGGGGAACTCAGTGAAAACGAGAAAGAAAAGGATCGTGCGCTGGTAAGGCTGACACCTGCACTGCTTCGTGATATAAGATATGAAGCATATCCTGTTGCCCCCGGAAAGATAAGCAGATTATCGTATGCGGTCAAACCACGAAGCAGCATACACAAGCTTTTGGATGGCATAAACGAACTAAGTGCCGGGATCGGTCCTCTCGCAGAAAACACACCGTCGATCAGGGCTAAGCTTACTTCGATTGATGAGAAGATAAAACTCTCGATAAGCGAAGTGCAGGGCAGTTACAATTATGCAAGGCATATCCAGGAAGCGTTTCTTCCTGATGCCCTCGACATCCGCGAATGCTTCCCCGAAAGTTTTATTCTCTACGAACCGAAGGATATAATAAGCGGCGATTTTTATCTTTTCAACAGGCATAACGGGAAAGTGGTTTTCGCGCTTGCCGACTGTACAGGCCATGGCATTCCGGCCGCCCTGATTAGTACGATAGGATACGGAATACTGGATCAGACCGTAAATATTCTAAGGGTAACAGACCCGGCAGAAGCACTGAATAATCTTTTTATGGGTATCCACAGATTCCTCCGTAAGGATAAGGCTGGTTCCGGCGCTTCAGACGATATGGCGATCGTCCTGGGCAGTTTTGATCTGAATACCAATATCCTGAGCTTCACAGGGGTTTGCAACATGGTCTTTCATGTTACCGGAGGAAAAATCTCTGATAATCTTTCAGGCATCAGCCATGAAAACTATCATAATAATGACAGATATGATTTTGCGGTGAAAAGCCTCAGACTTGATCCCGGCGACAAGTTATATATCAGCTCTGACGGGTTTTCTGATCAGTTCGGTGGTGGAAATCATCAGCGCTATACCAGAAAAAGGCTCAGAGAATTCCTTCTGAAAATCAGTAACAATCCTATGCCTGAACAGGGCGATCTTCTATACGAGGAATTTGAACGCTGGCGTGATGAAAAGAACAGGGATGAAGATCAGACAGATGATATAACCATTATCGGCATTAGTATCTGACCCCGCCGTGCATTCCCATTACGCTCATCTTTATTTGACTTGCCTGCTTTTGTTTCATAACTTTATAAAAATATAGCTTGCATGTCAGGGATTATCAGTGGATATAACTATGACATCTTTATAAGTTATCGTCAGAAAGACAATAAATATGACGGTTGGGTATCGGAGTTTGTAAATCATTTGAAGAGTGAGCTGGAAGCTACCTTCAAGGAAGAAATAAGTGTTTATTTCGATATTAATCCGCACGACGGTCTTCTTGCAAACCACGACGTCGACGCCTCCCTTAAGGAGAAGCTTAAATGCCTGATTTTTATTCCTGTCATCTCCCGAACTTATTGTGATCCGAAATCCTTCGCATGGGAACACGAATTCAGGGCGTTTGTTGAAATGGCTTCTCATGATCAGTTCGGACTAAAGGTGAAGCTTCCGAATGGCAACGTGGCACTCAGAGTATTGCCTGTTCAGATACACGAACTGAAATCCGTAGACAGATCACTTGTTGAAAGCCTCCTGGGAGGATTCCTTAGAGCCATTGAATTTGTGTACTCGGAGCCTGGAGTAAACCGTCCGCTCTTACCTGGAGATTCAGAAGAGAGAAATATTCACAAAATCAGCTATCGTAACCAGATCAACAAGGTTGCCAATGCAATTGATGAGGTTATTTCCGGCCTGATGAAGGAGGCGGAAACCGGATCAGAGTTTGCGGAAACTGAAATTGTCTCGGCCGCTCCAGCTCCTTTGGCGGATTCGGAGATAAAGGGAAAGAAATCAGGTTCAACCAAGAAAAGGATGTTATTTACATTCAGTTCTTCACTGATAATACTTATTCTGGCAGCAATATATCTCTTTCTGGGAGGCAGCTCTCTTCCTTTTTCCAGACGGGATTGGCTGCTGATAACTGATTTTGAAAATCTTACCGGGAATCCGGTGTTTGACAATTCGCTTTATACCGCATTTTCTCTTAGCACAGGTCAATCGAGATATGTAAACATTTTCTCGAGAGCAAGAATGAAGGAGACTCTGGCAAGGATGGAAATGGAAGATAAGACATTTGTTGATGAAAGAACAGGAAGGGAAATGGCTGAAAGGGAAGGGATCGGTTTATTTATAGTGCCGGGCATCAGCGAAATAGGGGATCAGTATGCAATTACGGCAAGAATCCTTGAAACAAAGTCAGGCGATGTTCTTAAGTCTGAAGTGTTTTATGCTCAGGAACAGAATGAAATCCTGCCTGTGATAGACAGATTATGCAGAAAAATCCGAAAGGACCTTGGTGAGTCAAGATATCATATTTCCTTGCAGGACAAACCCCTGAACCGAGTGACTACTTCATCACTGGCCGCCCTGAAGCAGTATTCCCTTGGTATAGAAAGCCATCTGAACTCCTCTTTCAGCGATGCAAGAAGATATTACGAAAATGCCCTGAGGATCGATACTGGATTCACAGCAGCCAAAGCATCTCTGGGAAATATTCTTATTCAGAAATTTAACGATCTCCGGGGAAAGGAGCTTCTCAGAGAAGCGGTTCGCAATGCGGACAATCTTACTGACCGTGAGAAATACGGAATAATGGCCTTCTATGCCGAGCATGTGGAACATGATTATGAAAAGGCAATCGACAATATGGAGATACTGAGGAGATTATATCCCGATGAGCCGGTGATCCGCAACAACCTTGGCTGGTACCATCAGCAGTTAGGGGAGTATGACATTGCTGTGGAGGAATACAAGCAGGCGGTTAAAATTAATCCTGCCCAGGGACTGACTTATTCGGGAATCCTGTGGATCTATGGGGAATTTCTGGGGATGCCTGATTCTGTGATCGTTTGGGGTGAAAAGATGATAGCAGACAATCCTGATAATGCCTGGGGGTATTATTATCTCGCTTCTGCATGGTTTTGCCACGACAGCCTTGAAACGAGCCTGAGTCTCTTTAAAAGAGCCTCAGAACTTGATCCTGATTTCGTCAATAATCAATTCAGATTAGCTCATGTCTACAGGCATCTCGAAAAATATCCGGAGGCGATAAAGGTACTTGAACGAATACTTGCAAAAAACCCGGAAGACGCCTCTGCCGTATATGACCTGGGCATTAACTATGATGCAATGGGAAATGATCAGGAAGCAAGGAAATACTATCTTAGGTATAAAAAGAATGCAGAGGAAAACTGGCTTAATAACTTTGCGGATTATTATGGAACTTATACTTCCCTGGCTTGCGTTGCAGCCAGGCTTGACGAAATGGAACTATCGGATAGTATGCTGAAGAAGGCCATTGCCCTGGATTCCGCTAAATACCTTGAATTTGCTCAAACCTTTTGTGTGCAGGGGAATATCCAGGAGGCACTCAGGAATCTTGAGCGTGCCCTTGACATCGGTTACAGGGATCTGTACTGGTTGAAAGCCAACGCTGACCTGTCAGGATTACGCTATGATATCCGTTTCCGGAGCCTGCTAGAAAAATACTTCAGCCGCGATTGATAATCAATGCTTTTTTCCCCAACAGATACCTGATCATATAAGGATTTAAACAGGATAAATTCTTCAGTGACCGGCAAATTTACTAATTCAGGGCACCAGTGGTCACAGAAAAGGAAATCATTAACGCTATATTTTACAATCCCAGCACTTCTCTTCCCTGTTTGAACACAATATCGACAGGGATCCCGGCTGTGTTGACCTTTTCGAGGTCACGGCGCAGGCTTTCCGTCATCACGCCGTCGCCTTCAACCCAGGTTTTGGCTGCATCATAATCGCCATCACCCTGAACCTTAAGGATTTTTTCAACAAGCGATTCCACTGCTTTTTTCATTTGATCCAGGTTCACTTTATAGTAACCGTTGTCCTGGTAGATGAATGCCCCGTTGTCAGCAAAGTATTTAAGCGAGAGCATATTGGCCTTTCCATGCGCACTCGAAGCACCAAACCGGCTGGAGCGGAAGATACCTGCGAAAAAAGTAACATAGTTGTTCATCACCTCGCCGTTTGTAATTTCCCCTATTTCATAGAGTTTTGTTACCAGGTACAGGCCCATAATATCGGCCTTAGCCTCTTCGAGGGCAGAATATTGTTCCTTCAGAGCCTCCCTGACGGGTCCTTTTCCGTTTATGGTGTTCTTCACCCCCATGCCATGGGCAACTTCATGGAATGTGGTGTTTTCGAAGAAGGCATCGAAGGTTATGTGACCGCGCTGGCTCTCGTCAATCAGCATTGATGCTATGGGCATGAGAATATTGTCGAATTTGGCCTTCATGGAGTTCTTGAGCTGGAGCTTGCGGCTTCCGATCGCAAGGTGAATCTCGGGATCGTTTGGCAGGTTTATCGCAATGGTCTTGCTCCCGGCATTACAATCGCCTGCATAGTAAATAGCATCATATACATTCATATCAGCATCAATTCCTGGCTTCTCGGCTTTGTAGGCAGGATCGACAGGAAGTCCCTCCTGAAGGGCCGGGAGCATCGAGTTGAATTTCTCAAGCCTGGCGCTCCAGACCGGATCTTTCACCAGAACGAATGCCTCGTGGGCAGCTTTGTAACCAAACAGCTGATCTTCATAATTCTCAATGGGGCCAACGACGAAGTCGATATTCGATTGTTTCATTTCCATCCAGGCAAAGTCGCTCGGCTGATAGTTGTTGGTGATCAAGGCGTCAGCTCTCATGGTGAGGTACTTCTTCAGACCAGGATCCTCTGCCAGTTCTGCCGCGCTTAACATAAGCTCAGCGGCTTTCGAATGCTGTTCCTTATATGCCTCAGAGTATGGTACCGAAAGCAGTTTACCATCATTGTCGCGTCTGACAATGGTATAGAGACTGGTCTTTTCCGGATCATCCCATTCTTCAAATTCCATTACTGTCATGTCAGCAGGATAGAATTGAGCCCCGGGGAGCTTTTCCCCGAACCCTGGAATAAATGGAGCATTCCCATTTAGTCTGTCCCACGGGCCGTAATGAATCTTTATGTAATCCCTGGCGTACTCATTCTTTATTCCGGATAGAAGTTCCTCTTTGTCACCGTATGCCTGCGTCCAGTATATATCATCCATTATGGCTGCAGCATCAATAAGCAAGCCCGTAATTTCCCTTTCCTGGCTGCTGAGGAAGCTCAGGTCAGTAGTAAGCGTAACCTCTTTGAATCGTTCGAGACTGGTCTTCATCTCCTCAGTAAGTTTCTTATCCGCAGAATTGCAAGCTGTCAGGGATACTGTCAGGATTATTACAAACAATCTGAAAATCTTTGTGTTCATGTCTGCCGGGTTTTTGATGTTAGACTGGCAAGTTAGGAAAAGTTTTGATCTTCCTAGGCATCAATAATCAGGATACCGGCCATTCCTGTAATTTCTGAATCAACTTTTTCTCCTGACCCGGTTGGCAGATTCTATTATTGACTGAACAACCGGGGAAGGAAATCATAAAGTGACATTCGCCATACCTGCCATTCATGGATACCCGGAAAGGTTGTGTACTCAACATCCATCTTATTCTGCCTTAGGATATTAACAAATTTGTTTGTTGCATCGATCCTGGGATCCTGTTCACCAACGGAAATATAAAAGAGCTTGAGGCTTTTATTAAAATCAGGATTATTTGTAAGCAATCCCGGTATTGTTTTCTCAGCATCAAAGTTAGCCTCAGCAATTCCTCCGAAGAGGCCGGTACTGAATACTCCTACGTAATCGAATTTGTCAACATAACGCAGTCCGATGTAAAAAGACTGACCGCCACCCATTGAAAGTCCCGCTACTGCTCTGTTTGACTGATCGTTATAAACCCTGTAATTCTTCTCAATCACAGGTAAAACATCAGTAAATAATTCATCAGCTCCGACCTGCAGCGCTTCATTGTTGTATCCCCCGGGCACTCCAGTTTCAACATTTCCATTTGTCATCACAATGATCATAGGTCTGGCTTTTCCCTCCGCCAGAAGGTTATCCATTATAATACCGGCAGCGCCTTCGTTGTACCATGATGTCTCATTCCCCCCTCCGCCATGACGTAGGTATAAAACAGGATATTTTCGGTCATATGACAGATCATATTCCGGCGGGACATATACATATAGTTTGCGTAGTTTTTTCTGGACAGTTGAGTAATATGTTCTTATATGCACGCTCCCATGAGGTACATCCCTGATTTCATCAAACCGGGGAGGATCAGCCGGAACATTGAGAAGGTTATATCCGGGTACCGTACCTGTCTGCAATTCGGGATTCAGCGGATCAAGTATCCTCAGACCGTCAACATGCAGGGCATAGGTATAAATTCTTGGTTTCAGAGGGCCAACCGTAACTGTCCATCTTCCTTTTTCATCCTTTTTCATCGGATATTTTGCCGTATCACCCTCGAATCTTAGTAGCACTTCTGAAACAGTAGGGGCAAACAGATTAAATGTTACGGTAAGGTCAGGGTTAACAACAGGAGAGGTTCTTCCGGTCATACCCGGCATACCAGGCTGAGCGAATAAAAAGCAGCTGATTGCAAACATGGTAATAATCAGGCAGGCTCTTTTTCTTATTTGTCTTTTGATATTCATAATTAATATTTTCAGATAATAATACTGTTATTCAGATTTATGAGAAGCTTAACTGTTATGGAGCAAATATTAAATATAACTTTTCCTGTTTAATATCCCAATCACTGCTGTTTCAGTCTCCCTTACTAAGTTAAGCGGATTCCAGACATTCAATTCAGTTTGATTCAGCAAATTTTGAGTCGAAGTCATAATTAAGGCCAGTTTAATAAAACAAATGAATGGCAATTCTGACTTTTTCAGGGTGAATTTCAGGTCAGAATAGTCTCTTATTAAATCAGCCCATAAGAATTGTATTGGTATTACACTAACTTTATGTCAAACACTTAAGCCTTGAATCCACGAATCTGACCATTCGTATCCGGTACTGATTAACAATACATTATAAGAAAAAATGGATTTTAAATATCTATCCGAAAAATGCAATTATTAAAATTTTATTGACAGTGTTATGAAAAGAAAAAATGGGTTACTCGCAATGCTTTTTTTTATTGCCTCCGGAATCTGCATCGCACAGTTACCTGATCCGGTTAAAGTTGAAGGAGGTAAGATACAGGGGACTGTTGAAGATGGTTTAACGGTGTATAAAGGTATTCCTTTTGCAGCACCACCTGTTGGAGACCTGCGTTGGCGTGCTCCTGAGCCTGCTGCAAAATGGGATGGTATACTGAAAGCTGACAAGTTTGCTCCGGGACCCATTCAGGGCCAGAATTTTCCTTTCGGAAAGAGCGAAGACTGTCTATACCTCAACATCTGGACACCGGCGAAGTCAAAGAATGACCGGATACCGGTAATGGTATGGATCCATGGAGGTGGATTTGGTGCAGGATCTGCTTCCGAAGCACTTTTCTACGGGGATAAACTTGCGAAAAAGGGAGTAATCCTCGTTTGTCTTGCCTATCGCGTAGGGCAGTTAGGATTCCTGGTACACCCGGAACTGAGTAAGGAAAGTCCTGATCATGTGTCCGGAAATTACGGTCTTCTGGATATGATCGCAGGTCTGCAATGGATTAAGAAGAACATCTCTGCGTTTGGTGGAGATCCCGGCAAGGTGACTATTTTTGGTGAATCAGCCGGAGGAATAGCTGTTAGCATGTTGTGTGCTTCACCGCTGGCCAAAGGGCTGTTTCACGGTGCCATTTCTCAGAGCGGCGGTTCGTTTGGCCCTTCAAGACCAACTACTTTTCCGGGAGAGAACATGAAGAGGCTTCATGATGCTGAACTCGCCGGGATAGAATATTTAAAAAATGCAGGGGTTTCATCTGTCAGTGAGCTTCGGAAGTTACCTGCAGACAAGCTTCCCGGAGGACGTGGAATCGGGATGGCCTGGCCTGTAATAGATGGATATGTGATCCCGGACGATCAATACAGGCTCTATGCAGCAGGAAATTACAACGACACTCCGGTTCTTATCGGATATAACTCAGATGAAGGTGCGAGTTTTTCACAATTTAAAACTCCGGAGGAATATATTTCCAGTGTCAGGGCACGTTACGGCAAATTCGCTGAAGATTTGATCAAAGCCTATCCTCCGGGAGAAAACACTGTACCCAAAACTGCCTGTGATCTGGCCCGGGATGCAGCTTTCGGCTGGCACACCTGGATATGGGCACGACTGCAATCGCAAACCGGGAAATCAAAAGTATTCTACTATTATTTCGATCAGCACCCCGATTATCCTGAAGATTCACCAAGGGCAGGTTATGGTTCGCCTCACGGCATGGAGATACCGTATGTTTTCCAGCATCTGAATTCATCAGGTCCGATGATGGTAAATCGTCAGATTACGAAAGCCGATGAAGATATTTCTGAGGCTATGTCAACCTACTGGACAAACTTTGCCAGATTCGGAGATCCTAACGGGGAAGGGTTGCCTGATTGGCCTGCATTCAGCGATACCAATCCTTCTGTAATGTATTTCAATAATAATCCCTATGTCGGACCTGTACCAAGTGTGGAGTCGCTCAAAGTCCTGGATAAATATTTTGAATGGCGGCGCACTCCTGAAGGAGAAGCGTGGGCAAAATGATTATTTGTATCATTGGATAAAAAGCCCCGGCATCATTGAGCCGGGGCTTTTTATTTTTTATATCATTTGATTTCCGGGGAAATAATCATTTTACTTCTGCGATTAAATCGAGTATGCCGTCAATAATAGCTCTTTCGGCATAGCCAGGTTTGCATCTCGAGGATAGTACCTCGAAGGTCTGGTAACCAAAAGCCGCATCGTTTGGTATATATCCTGAATTTGCAGTTCCGTTGGTCAGAGAAACAGCTATTGTCCGGGCATACGGGGATTCTTTCTTGAGCTGCTGGGCGATAAGGTTAAATACCTCGGCATTAACAGTTCCAAGGACAATATCATCAATACGAAGCACGCCCAGCCTGAGGTTCACTGAATCACCGTCAACATAGGTCCCTTCATAACCTGCTCTTCCCTGGTTTGTACGCCGGCGTCCGGGGAATGACACTGTCTTTTGGGCTGCAGCGATTGTAGCAGAAGTGACGGGACGTTCAATATTTCTCATAACCCGTTTTACCTCCTCACCCAGCATTACTCCCATGGATCTTGTAATTTCCTTTTGTTCATTCATCAATCGTGCTACTTCAGGATTATTCCTGTCCATACCTGTTCCACCCGGAGGCATGGCATTGCTGATATCTTCTCCTCTGGCGGCATATTCTTTTATGCGTATGTTTCTGAGATCGAAGGTCTGCTGGAAGAAGACCGGATTCTGGTCACCCTCGAACCCCGTTGACCAGAGTGCAACTATTTTGTTATTAAAGGAACTTTCTATGTATCTTGAAGCCGCTCCCGGAGCATCACCGCTTACCAGATCGAGATTACCGGTAAGTACAGCATGCATTGCATAGTTGTAATATACTGCAATCGGGGTACCGTCAAGAGCCTCAATTGAAACAACGGCAACGGTTTTATCTGAAGGGCCTTCATAATTAGCTCCTTCCCACCATTTGCGAGTTCCAGGATCGATAATATTGCGATTGACATTTATATAGGAGACTCCTGTCCCATAACCAATCCGGGCAGGCTGAAGTTTATTCTTCGCCTGTTTTACTGATTCAAATATCTTCTGTTCAAGCTTTTCTCCTCCCATTCCGAAAGGAACGGCATGAGTATGTGTTGCAGTAATGAGGATATTCTGAACAGGTATTCCCAGTTCTTTCTCAATTCGCCGGGTAATATTCTGCCACATATTGTCCCTTATTGCTCCGATATCTACTGTTATCAGGGCTGCATTTACTGTTCCGCTGTTAACAACTATCGCCCTGCTGTAGATGCTGTCATTTACACCCAGGTAATTGGCTGGAAGTTCTGCTTTTGCAGGGGTTATGTTAACTTTTGCTGCTCCGGCTTTTAAAGGATTTGATTGCACTTTCTGTCCGAAAGACAGCGAGCAGCAAATGATAGTCCCAAAAATCAAAACGAGTGTTTTTTTCATTTTATGTTATCTGTGATTGTTGGAAAAAGTAATTTCTGATTCTTTTATATTCTTTACTTTCCGGGTCTGCATATTTAAAACCCAAATCTGATATCGCCCGGAAGTGAATAATATCTTCTGTCGGGTTAAAGTTCTCTTATCCATACGTTTCTGAAAGCCACCGGATTGCCATGCTGTTGCAGCGAAATCGGCCCTGGTCCGTGTTCAGTAATTTTATATTCTGGAATACCGGGAGATACTGTGGGCCCCTGAATACTCACGTTATTCTGTATCAGGACACCATTATGGACGACAGTAATTCTCGGGGGGGTGAAATAGGTTGAGCTGTCCTTAAAACGTGGAGCTGTATAAAAAATGTCGAATGTCTGCCATTCTCCCGGCTTTTTGCTTGCGTTTACGAGAGGTGCATGCTGCATATATACTGCTCCTGCCTGACCATTCCTGTAGGTGCGGTTATTATAGCTGTCAAGTATCTGAAGTTCATAGACTCCCTGAATGATTATTCCGCTATTCCCTCTTCCCTGGCCTTCGCCTGTTATGGTTGACGGAGTTTTCCATTCAATGTGCATCTGAAAATCATTAAATGAACGTTTTGTACGTATTGAACCGGAGCCTTTTACTGATTCCATAGCTCCGTCTTTTACGATCCAGGTAACAGCGGGTTTGATGGTGGGGGTCGTACCAGGCCGCCAGGCCGCCTCCTCCCATTCCTTGTCAATATCTTTTCCGTCAAAAAGGATTATTGCGTCAGATGGTGGATAACTGCTGGATGCACCAGGTTGTATTATGGTTACTTCAGGATCCATTATATGTTTTACCTCGGTAAAAAACATATTTTTCTGCATTGGGGTAAGTGAATCATAAATGCTTTGCATTCTCTTAAAAGCTTCCTGCTGAGCGGGTGAAGGTCTTTGAGGCATCTGGGCAAAGCTGCTGGTAAATACAAAGAGTGCGACTGTCAGAGTAATTAAGTGTTTCATGGTTTTAATGTTATTTATTTTCTGTTAATATACTGATTTAAGTATTTCAGTATTCACTATTTAAGCATTATTAACTATCATGGATCAACGGTACGTGATCATCAGTATTTATTTGCCCGGTAATTAAGGCAGAGAGGGTGCCTCTTCATGAAGTAAGACACCCTCTTGCCGGTCCATAATTCTTAAAGTATTATGATCCACTCAGAATCATCAGAAACAGTCCATTCTGTATTTGATGAGATGATAAAAGATACGCGACCAGCTTCCGGTCCAACACTCTGGTTACTTGGAGTAACAGTAAGGTACTTCTCCTGAACTCCCACTTTAGTGTGAAAATAGTCAACAGACCAATTCAGTGAATTTCCCAAAGACATGGATGGCCACGAAAATAACGCCTGTAAAACCGTCAGGAATACTAATATTGATTTAATAAAAAAAGTCATTTTTTGATCAGGACACTATTAATGTCTTGTCCGAAGTCCATCTATTTCTAATTGTCAACTCTTCATAACCAAACAGGATCCTATATTCTTATTTGTCAGTCATTCGGTTTTTAAATAAAAAGAATTCCAGATCTATACACCCATACTGAATATTGCGAATCTATTTCTGATTTGGTTCATTCATGCTGACAATCGATTCCCTTGAATAATGACTTGGGTTGATCCCAAATTCCTGTTGGAAGCATTTGCTGAAATATTTCGGATCATTGAAGCCTGACCTCCATGAAATCTCATTTACATTATACCCTGTTTCTTTCAGTAGAAGTTTTGCTGCATAATTCAGTTTGGCTTTTTTAATGAAGTCAACAGGCTTAACCATCGCAACCTCCTTTATTCTGCGATATAGTGTTGATCTTGACATATTCATTTTCTGGGATAGGGTTGTCATGGAATAGTCTTCATTCTCAAGATTTTCATAGATATTATTTATGCAATCCTTAATAAAAGTCTCATTTCCATCACTTTTTGATTCAAGGAGAGTTCTGAAAAAAGGAGAAGGGCATAAGGAGCTTTTTAGTTTTTCCCTGCTTTCAATGAGATTCCGGATATTCGACAATAACAGATTATCATTGAATGGCTTAGTTATATAAGCGTCGGCACCCAGGTCAAAACTCTTTATAATATTCTCCTGTGAATCTATCGCTGTGAGCAATATAACAGGGATATGGCATGTAATAATGTGTTTTTTGATCTCAATACATAGTTGCATGCCATCCATTACAGGCATTAAAATATCGCTTACAATAAGGTCAGGAATTTTTTTGTTAGCCAGTTCAAGGGCTTCTTTGCCATTGCTTGCTGTAATAACCTTATAGTGATTACTGATCAGATCAGCAAGAAGTATGAGAACATCAGGATTATCTTCAACTATTAATACTGTTTTTTTATAATCTGTGCCAATGTTTTTCACCGGGATATTAGAAAGCAATTCGTCGGTCGGTAAAGCAGTAGACCCATTAATCTGATGAAATTGTGGTATTTTTATCTTAAATGTTGTTCCTTCATTTATTTTACTGGTAGCCGAAATAAGACCACCATGGAGTTGGATCATTTCCTTGCATAGTGCAAGTCCGATTCCGATGTTTTCAGTTCCTTGTTTCTTTTTCGGATTATTGATTTTGTGAAAACGGTTAAATATAAGAGGAAGTTCATTTTCAGGTATGCCCAATCCTGTATCGCTTACATCGATATACACATTAAAATCTTCCAATTTTAAAGTCACTGAGATAGTCCCAGGTTTATCAGTGTATTTAATCGCGTTGCTTAACAGATTATACATTACTTTCTCAATTACCCCGAGATCAAATTCCGCATATATTTCCTTAGCTATATGTGTATTAAGATTTAAACCCTTATTGGTAATATGATCCCGGAAGGCCTCCAGAATATGCTCGATGAAATCAGAAATATTGGCATTTACATAAACGAGATGAAACTTGTTTTCATCGAGATTCCGGAATTTTAAGATCCCATCTGTAAGACGGGCAAGCCGTTCGGAACTACGCTGCAGAACCCTTAATTTACTTTTGATTGTATCATCATTGACTGTGTTCAGCAGGTCCTTGATCGGACTTGTTATCAGTGTAGCTATTGTCCTGAACTCATGAGATAGATCGGTGAACAGTCTTAATTTGTTTTCCTTGGCTTCTTCTGCAACCATAAGAAGGTTCACTGACTCATCACGTTGTTTACTTATTATTTTAAATTGCTGGTTAATTGTTTTGTTTTTTTCATCCAGCAGCTTATTCATTTTATTCTTGTTCCTTAAGGTTGTAAATATTATAATAATGGTTAGTGCAAGGAGAAATATCGTCAGGCTTGTGAGTAAAAGAAGGCTGTTCCTTCTCTTCAATATTGATGACATGCTGTTTAATTGGTCACTCTGCTTGTCGATCTTGGTCTGCTGGTTTTGAAGTTGCTGACCTTGCAGCCATATAGTCCTGGCATTTGTTCCATCGATACGGAAAGTATTTAAGGTTGTGTTTTTTTCAAATGGATTCCCTGAAATAATATCTATAGCAAGCTGGATCGCTTTATCCCCTCCAGAAGGATAATATATTGTTCCGTCAATCTGGCCATTTATAACCATATCAACACCTCCATCAGGGATATTCATCCCGTCAATACCGATAATATATGGCTTGATATTATACTTCAGAGAGCTTTTTGAAGCTGCATAGGCCATAAAGTCATTGTGAGCAAAGATCAGGTCAAAATCCCTGAAAGAGCGCAATAAACTGTCAGTTATATTAAGTGTTTTGTCTTCAAGCCAGTCTCCTTCGATGATTTTTTTTATTGTAATATCAGGATAGTTTTTTACTATCTCACGAAATCCTTTTGATCTTTCAATGGCAGGGGTTGATCCTTTAAGGCCTGTTATTTCAAGAACCTTACCTTTGCCTTTTAATAATTCATATGCAAAGTATCCTGCTTCCCTCCCGATAGTCAGGTTATTAGGTCCAATGAATGCCGTGTATTTTTCAGAGTTAATTTTTCTGTCTATTACTATAACAGGGATACCTCTATTATATACTTCTTCCACAACAGGGGTTAGCTGCTCAGCTTCATTAGGTGATACTATTAAGATATCGATGCCGCTTTTCATCAATTCATTTATATCATATATCTGCTTTGCATTGTCGTCTTGGGCATCTTTAACTATAAGTTCAATATTTTAGTCACGATAGAGAACAATCTCCCTTTTCATCTCTTCCACCATGGCTTTTCGCCATGCATCGACCATTGTGCATTGTGAGAAACCGATCGTCAGCTTGTTTTCATTAGAAAATATGGGATCATTATCACAACCGCTTAACAGGAACATGAAACCAATAAATAGCCCCAGTATTATTTTCATTTTAACCATCTATTGTGATTCTAATAAATACATCCTTGGAAACAAATATAGAAATATTACCAGTGCGATATTCCAAAATAATTTACTTGAAAACCTCGAGCTTTGTTAATTATCAATTATAATGGTTTAAACAATAAATAAGATTCTCGGTGTAATTAGCAGTAATCTAATTATATATCAAAACACCAATATTATAGATGTTTTATCATGAAAGAATTCCGTTACCGGTTTTTACCCCTAGATTGACCTGATTTTCCCCGTATACAAGCTTATCTGGGGTTTAATTTTATAATTGACAAAAATCAGGATAAATTATTCTTTCAATAAAGATGAAAAATAAGCAGAAAAAGATCCTTTGCGCTGGAGAAATTCTATGGGACATGCTTCCTACGGGATCCAAAGCTGGGGGAGCCCCAATGAATGTCGCCCTCCATCTCAAGAAATTCGGTTTTGATTCAAAATTTGCCGGAAGAGTTGGTAATGACAGACTTGGTCAATCATTGAAGGACTTCCTTATTAATAAAGGAATGAATACTGACCTGATACAAACTGATCCCAGTTTCCCGACTAGTACTGTCGAAGTTGTTCTTGGTCCTAATCATGAAGTTAAGTTTGATATTGTTGATAATGTTGCCTGGGACAGAATGGAATTGACTACTGCATTAAGAAAAAGCGCTGAAGAATCAGACGTACTGATTTATGGATCCCTGGCTTCAAGGCATTCTATAACCCGTGATACAATACTTACAATGCTTGACAATGAATGTCTGAAGTTAATGGATGTAAATTTTCGTCCTCCCTTTGTTGATAAAGAGGTGATTGAGCAGCTTCTCGTTAAAGCAGACATAGTGAAATTGAATGATGATGAACTTAAAGTGGTTGGCGGATGGCACGCTGTTGATGGCTCGGTTGATCGTATCACCACTTGGTTCGCTAAGAAATACGGGAACCGGATAGTATGTATCACCAGAGGAGCTAATGGAGCTTTAATCTATGATCAAAGCGAACTGATTGAACATGCTGGTTACAAGGTTAATGTTGTTGATACAGTGGGTTCAGGTGATGCTTTTCTTGCAGGATTTCTTGCAAAGTACTTGGATAATCGACCATTGAGTGAAGCCTTAGATTATGCATGTGCAACAGGTGCTCTGGTTGCTACAAAGGCCGGAGGTACTCCCCATTACGAACTATCGGAGATCTCAGATATCATAACAAATGGTTAATGATGGAGCTTATAAACGAATGATGTTCAAAGAAGTAGTTAAGATGCTATTAATCAACGTAATTACATATAACCATGAATTTTTAAAATATCTTTCTAATCACTAAACCTTAATTATTAACTTATGAGAAGAGTTTATCTACAACTGACAAATCAGAAATTCCTTAGGGCATTCCTGATTGTGTTTTTCATTTTGCTCTTTGCAGAAACAAATGCGCAGCAAATTCGTGTTACGGGAAGCGTCTCAAATGCTACCTTGAATGAGCCTCTTCCCGGTGCGACAATCCTTGAAAAAGGAACTGCAAATGGCGTAATCTCGGGACCAGATGGAAGTTTCTCTATTTCGGTAGGCCCCAATGCAACGCTGGTTTGTTCTTTCGTTGGTATGATAAGTCAGGAAATTCCTGTCGGGCAATCAACTTTCATCACTTTTA
This sequence comes from Bacteroidales bacterium, assembly GCA_040772125.1. Classification (GTDB taxonomy): domain Bacteria; phylum Bacteroidota; class Bacteroidia; order Bacteroidales; family VadinHA17; genus LD21. Next base: position 2,431,223 of record JAXGYS010000003.1, on the reverse strand, counting down.
ATCTAAGAGAATCTTTGAGCCAGCTTGATGAAATTATTGTCACGGGCTATATGACTCAAAAGAAAGTCGATTTAACCGGTGCTATAGCAGTTGTCGACATTGAATCTCTTTCTGACAAAGTATCAGCTAATGCAATGCAAGCACTTCAGGGTAGAGTCCCTGGTTTGTACATCGAGACGACTGGTGATCCATCAGGAAGAACCAGAAACCTGCTTATCAGGGGTGTTAACACTCTTGGGAACACAGCCCCATTGTATGTGATTGACGGAGTCCCTTCAAAGGATGCAAATATCTTTAGCTACATGGATCCGAACAGTATAGAATCAATCCAGGTATTGAAGGATGCAGCAGCTGCTTCAATCTATGGTTCAAGAGCATCCAATGGTGTCATTATTGTTACTACAAAAAAGGGGAAGGACAAGTTCAAGGTTGAAATAAATTCAAGCATTGCGCCTCAGTGGTTTACACGCAGGCTTGATGTATGTAATACGGAAGAATATGGCCGTGCGCTATGGCAGGCAGCTGTCAATGACGGAACTGATCCCGCCCAGCTATCCGCAAGGTATACATACGAATGGCGTACTGAAAATGGTGTTCCCATACTTGACAAAGTTATCCCTGTCGAATTTGTAGGAGGTAATCCATTGTTAAGGTCTACTGATACTGACTGGCAGTCAGTAGTTTTCAGACCAGGGCTCATAACCAATAATGCAATAACCATCTCTGGAGGAACTGAAAACAGCTCACTTCTTGTAAGTGTTGGGCATCATCACAACAAATCTGTTATCCAGTACAACTTTTTTGATCTAATAAATGGTCAGATAAACAGTTCGATCTCCTTCCTCAAGGGCAAGATAAAGGTTGGACAGGATTTGCATATCGCCAGATCGGAAGAAGCTCCTTTGAGTGGAGACCACAACGGACCCGGTATTGCGAATTTCAATAGCACTACAATCATCTCAAACACCTTTTTCATGCAGACCCGGTTGCCCGTATATGATGCCAATGGGGAATTTGCAGGGCCGACAGGAACAGGTTTTTCAGACAGGAATAACCCTCTGCACATTGCCTGGCTTCATCAGGATAACAGGGTTAACGATTTAATGCTATTTGGTAATGTATATCTTGAGGCTAAACCCATAAAGAACCTTCTACTTAGGTCAGTATTTGGAATTGATTACGATGATGTTACCAAGTGGGCTTTTGAAAGAACCTATCAGGAAGGATTTTTGAGCAGAAAGATCAATTTTATGGAGAGGTTGAAGGGCTCTAAATTTAACTGGACCTGGTCGAATACTGCGAACTATTCTCTTGAGATACAAAGAAATAGATTTGATTTTCTCGTCGGGATGGAAGCTATTAAAAACGACTATCAGGAGATGTTAGGTTATAAGGAAGGATTTGCAGATCAGTCAGTCGATTATTTCCAGTTCAGCGCCGGTACTGGTGTTGCTACTAATTCGGGCTATAGAACAGGCCACCAGTTATTATCCTATTTCGGCAAAGTCAATTACTCCTGGGCTGACAAGTATCTTGCTTCCGCAACCCTTCGTGTTGATGGTTCTTCGAGGTTTGGGGAAAACAACCGCTTCGGATTTTTCCCTGCCTTCACCTTAGGATGGAGGATTGACAAGGAGACTTTTATGGCAAACTTGGATTTTCTTTCCAATCTTAAATTAAGGGCTGGCTACGGTATTGTTGGTAACCAGGAGATTGGTGATGAGGCCAGGTTTGGACTTTATGCTACCAATTATGGTTCTCAGTCTGGTAACAGGATCACAGGGACAGCATATGATCTATATGGAGCAGGAACCGGTAATCTTCCATCAGGTTATGTTGCAACGCAGATTGCAAATCCAAACCTCAGGTGGGAATCCACCAGTGAGCTAAACTTTGGTCTTGATTTCGGTTTCTTTGACGAAAAGATAATCGGATCGTTTGATTATTTCTCACGTAATACTGAAGACATTCTTACAAGACCACCCTATGCAGCAGCCATGGGAGAAGGCTCATATCAGTATGTAAACGGAGCTACAATGGAAAACAGGGGATTTGAGATTGTTCTAGGAAACAGAGGGGAGATTGGTGAATTCTCATACAGCGTTATGGGAACTGTTACATCCTTCCATGACAAAATAACCTTCTTACCTGCATCAGTTGTCAAATCATATGCTGGGAATGAGGAAAAGACTATTCTGGGTCACTCAGTGACCTCCGTGTTTGGCTACCGTACTGATGGAATTTTCCAGAATCAGGAAGAGGTTACTGCTCATGCAACCCAACCTGGTAAAGGCATCGGAAGATTGCGCTATGTGGATATGAATGGCGACGGAGTAATTAATACCTATGATCAGGATTGGATAGGGACAACCCTGCCTGACTTTGAATATGGTATTAATGCAGAAGTAAGTTATAAGAATTTTACTTTTTCAGTATTTGGACAGGGTGTGTCAGGCAAAACTGTTAGTGATGGTCTGAAGGGCTCTACCGATTTTGCAAGTGGTCAGGGAATGAACTTTGGGACACGGGTTCTGCAAGCATGGACACCACAGAACACAAGTTCTGATATTCCTATGTTATCGGCGGTTAACAGGAATAATGAAACCAGGTCTTCGAACTACATGCTTGTAAACGGAGCTTACTTCAAGTTGAGGAATGCCACTTTAGCTTACACATTGCCGAGAGAGATCTCTCAGAAGATACGTGTTGGTATGTTACGTGTTTATGTGATGGGAGAAAACTTTCTTCTTGTCAAACCCACAGGTAAAGGAACCTTTACAGGACCAGATCCTGAAACTCCTGGCACTCTTTACCCGAGACCTGTCAGCCTGACAATGGGTATAAATGTAACCTTATAACAACTAAAAATAATAATTATGAAAAAATATATTAAACACATCATACTGCTTTTTAGTGTGATTTTGGCAGTGTCCTGTTCTGAAAGCTTCCTGGATTACACACCCAAAGGCAAGCTGGGAGGAGACATGCTCAATGCACCTGAGCACCTAGATAAACTAGTAACTGCAGCATACGCATCACTAGGAAATGATGACTGGGATCCGGCTATTTCACATATGTGGATATGGGGTAGCGTACGGTCAGATGATTCATTTAAAGGAGGTGGAAGCGTTGGTGACCAGGGAGAAATGGACTTTATGGAACAATTTGTGACCATTCGAACGGACCTAGGCAAGCCTAACAGATTTTGGACAAATGTATATGAAGGAATCGGACGTGCTAATGACGCACTTGGGAGGATTGACCAGGCAACAGAAGCAGACTACCCTCAGAAAATTGAAAGAGAGGCCGAGTTGCGTTTCCTAAGAGGACACTGGTATTTTCTCCTGAAGATTATGTTCAAGAATCCTGTCTGGGTTGATGAGACTGTCGCGAAAGAAGAAATTAAAAACATACCCAACCTGGTATATACAAGTGATGAGTTCTGGGATAAAATTGCGGAAGACTTTGAATTTGCTGCTAATAATCTTCCCCTGGTGCAGGACCAGATAGGAAGGGCCAGTCAGACTGCAGCCTGGGCTTACCTTGCAAAAGTAAGACTTTATCAGGCATATGAACAGAACGATAAACATGAAGTAACAAGCATCAACAGGGAACATCTGCAACAGGTTATAACATATGCGGATTATGTTATCAATTCAGGTAAGCACAATCTTTCCCCGGATTTTGCAGATAACTTTCTTGTTGAAACTAAAAATGGACCCGAATCAATCTTTGCCATTCAGTTTTCAGTTGATGATGGTACTCCCACAGGAAGAATTTTTAAGGCAGCTGGATTGAATTATAACATGGCTCCTGAGTTTGGCTGTTGCGATTTCCATAATCCAAGCCAGAATATGGTAAACGCATTTAGAACTGATGAAAACGGACTACCATTGCATGACTCCTTTGATGAGGTAGTTTTAAAAAATCCTGAAGATTTTTGGAATAACACAATTGATCCAAGGTTCGATCATACAGTTGGAGTTGCGGGGCATCCATTCAAGTATATACCCGATTGGATTTACCAGCCAAACTGGAGGAGGGCGCCACACGTTTACGGATATTATTCAACAATGAAAGAAGTTGTTGCAAAAGGTGACCCTACTTTCAGAAAGTACGGTGCATTTATTGGCACAGCTTTAAACAGCGACATTCTCAGATATGATGACCTTCTACTTTGGAAAGCAGAGGCACTTATAGAACTTGACCGTGAAGCCGAAGCACTCCCGTTAATTAATCAGATAAGGGAAAGAGCAGCAAACAGTACCGGTAAGCTGGTTTATGCCAATGGTGATCCTGTCAGCAACTATAACATTCAGCCATATATTGATGGTGTGAATTGTACCTGGACGAAGGAATATGCAAGGAAAGCTCTCCAGTTTGAAAGAAGACTCGAATTTGCCATGGAGAGTCCGAGATTTTTTGATCTTGTTCGCTGGGGAATTGCAGCTGAAACTTTGAATGCCCATTTCGCGGTTGAGAAGGAGAGATTTGTTTTCTTAAAGGATGCACATTTTACGAAAAACAGGGATGAATATCTGCCAATTCCTCAGGCGCAGATAAACCTGGTTGACGGTATTTATATACAAAATAACGGATGGTAGGTTAGTTAGTGCATAGTTGGACTGGGTTAGTTAGGTAAAGTAGTGGAAGTTGTAAAAACTTCCGCTACTTTAAATCTCATTCTAAAATGACAGATTTACAGCTACCTATCTGATATCTTTAGGTGTTGAAGTTTTCGTATAATCTGGTTGTCAGAGACCTTTTAAGTCCTAATTAAACAGAATATTTGGTAAGCCCATATTAAACCTAATAAGCATTATCATGAAAATTGCAAACAAGGAGAGACACTCTGCCTTCTTATTTATTCTTTTCTTCTTTTTCTTCTCGTTGGGTCAGGCGCAGAAACCATCATCAGACTTCGTTTCAAAAGTTCCGAAGTTTTCTTTTGGTGCCACGCTGCAGGAACAGGAAATACAGCTGAAGGACAATCCATTGATGAAAAGAATGATTGAATCGAGGAAGCGATTAAGTGCCGACAAATACAGACCTGTTTTTCATTATGTTAATCCGGAAGGAAATCTTAACGATCCAAATGGACTGTGTTATTGGAATGGTTACTGGCATTTGTTCTATCAGGCCTATCCGCCGGAAGATCCCCGGCAGCACTGGGGCCATGCAATAAGCAAAGATCTGGTCTATTGGCGAGATCTTCCATATGCAATATACCCTGATCCCGAAAGATCTGTATTCTCTGGTTCAACTCTGGTTGAGGATGACAAGGTAATTGCAATGTATCACGGCACTCTTGCCGGTAACATGGTTGCCATATCAGAAGATCCGCTTCTTTTGAACTGGGAAAAGGTAACCGGTAAGGCAGTAATCCCTCTTCTCAGTAGCTCAGGGTTTTCACTTCCATACAGTGTTTTTGATCCATGCATATGGAAAAAAGACGGAATATATTATTCACTATCAGGTGGCCGTGTATACAATGGTCCGGGAGGAAATCCTGTAAGGGCGAATTTCCTTTTTCGCTCAAAAGATCTTGCGAGATGGGAGTATCTGCATGAATTTGTGGATGATGACAGATTCACTCTTGTGGGAGATGATGGTGCCTGTCCATATTTCTGGCCAATTGGGGACCGTTATATTTTAAATTTCTTTAGTCACATGAGTGGAGGTCAATATTTGCTTGGAGATTACGACAAAGAAAACGACAAATTCATTGTTACATCAGCTGGCAAATACAATCACGGTACCGTTGGCCCTGGTGGCGTGCATGCCCCTTCTGCAACTCCGGATGGAAAAGGAAATATCATCATAATGTTTAATATGAACCCGGCGAAGCAGACAGAAGGATGGAATCAGATCATGTCCCTTCCACGCCGCTTAACGCTTATCTCTAAGGATGTTATAGGACAGGAACCGGCAGCAGATCTGTCTTCGTTGCATTTCGGAGGCAAAAAACTGGAAGGAGTTAATTTACCTGCTAATAAAGAGATTGTATTGAGGGGAATAAAAGGGAATGCAATGGAGATCAAAGCTGAAATTGACATGTTGAGCTCCCAGGTCGTTGAATTAAATGTCCTGCGATCACCGGATAAGGAAGAATATACCAGGATTGTTATTTTCAAAGAAAGGGGATTTTCAAAGGGATTGGATTATAAGTCGGGAGATGGGACTGTTATGATTCCTGCTGACCTTCTGGTTGCGCTTACTGGCCAGAAATCATATGCACAGGGTTCAAGATTCCCGCAAAGCCTAATTTCAATTGAATCTGATCAATCCTCAAATCTTCCCGATGTAAGACTAAGACCACCGGAAACAGGATCGTTCCTGCTTGATCCGGGAGAAAACATAAATCTCAGGGTTTTTATTGACAAAAGTATTGTTGAGGTTTTTGTCAATGGAAAGCAATGTGTGGCCGTAAGAGTATATCCGGGAAGGGATGACAGCGTAGGGGTTTCTCTTAAAGCACACGGTCGGGATGCTCTTCTGAAATCACTGGATGCCTGGCAGATGAAAAGTATCTATAATTAAAGACTTACGTACTTAGGAATCGATTTTATTTATTTTATTGGCAACGGTTTATATTCTGCTAAGTGAATTGATATAACGATTCTGACTGCTGGTACTGTTAACATAAATTGAAAATTCACCGTGTAGCTTTAATTACAGGTAAAGTATTTCTTTCGTAGGATTGAAAAATTCAAATCTTTGTAGGTATATCAGTAAGGTCATATAAATATTTTACAGATATATACTTCGACCATTTCAGATGAATTTTTTCTCTCTGTATGGTTAATTATAGTTTAAATGATAGGGGATTTGCATTTTTTTATGCTTCGCCCTTCACTAAAGACCGAACTCACTAAAACTCTTGAAATATGAAAACCAAACCCTTTTTGCTCAAGACCTTGCTAATGATATTCCTAAATGGGATTATTGTTAGCCTGCAGGTTACTGATGGTCAGACAAAGTTACCTGATTATACCTCAAAAGTTCCGAAGTTCGTTTACCCTACCTCACTCGCAGAACAGGAATCTGAGCTTAAGACGAATCCTCTGATGGTTCGTTTTGCTGAGTCGAGGAGCAGGCAGGCATCTGACAGGTACAGGCCTATATATCATTTTGTAAGTCCTGAAAGTACTTTAAATGATCCGAATGGTCTGTGTTTCTGGAACGGATACTGGCATCTTTTCTATCAGGCATATCCTCCGGAGGATCGCAGGCAACACTGGGGCCATGCTATAAGTAAAGATCTTGTTAGTTGGAAGGATCTCCCTTATGCTATTTATCCAGGACCGGAACGTGCTGTTTTTTCTGGAAGTACAGTTGTGGACGGAGACAGGGTAATTGCAATGTACCATGGTACGGAAGTAGGAAATATGGTTGCTGTTTCAAAAGATCCGTTGTTGTTGAACTGGGAAAAAACAACCTCTGACCGTGCTGCAATCCCACTTACAACGGAAGCCAATTTCCCTCTGCCATACAGCGTTTTTGATCCCTGTATCTGGAAAAAAGACGACGTTTATTATGCTTTGTCTGCCGGAAGAGCTCCGAAGGGACCTGGAGGAAAACAAATCGCCGAGTGTTATCTTTTCCGGTCAAGAGACCTTGTAAACTGGCAATATTTGCATGAATTTGTTGAGGGTGACAGGTTTACACTCATTGGTGATGATTTCGCCTGTCCATATTTCTGGCCGATCGGCAACAGGTATATCATGCCTTTCTTCAGCCATATGAGTGGAGGACAGTATTTACTGGGAGACTATGACACAAAAAGAGATAAGTTCGTAGTTACGCATGGAGCAAAATTCAATTTCGGACCTGCTGCTCCTTCAGGAGTACAAGCTCCCTCTGCCACTCCTGATGGAAAAGGGGGATTGATTATTATCTTTAATATGAATCCCGGAAAACCAACTGGTGAATGGAATCAGATTTTTACTCTTGCAAGGAAGCTTACCCTTACGGATAATAATGAAATACTTCAGGAGCCTGCCGGAGATATTGAATCCTTAAGGACGGGATATAAAAAAGAAGCACCCATAACACTTCCGGCAAATAAAGAGATAGTCTTTAAGAATATAAAAGGAAATGCAATGGAGATAAACCTGGAGATTGATCCGAAGGATGCTCCGGTAATTGAGATGAACGTGTTGCGTTCTGCAAGAAAGGAAGAGTATACACAGATTAATTTCTACAGAGAACGCGGAATGGGTGCCGGGCGTGATTATCGTTACGGAGAGATAGCACGCATCCAGGGGATTCAACCAAGCAGGCCGGCTCAGGGGCAAACCAATATTATTCGGCCGGTAGCAGAGAGTCTTGTTTCAATAGAATCATCTCATTCATCTCTCCATCCTGATGTCCGGCCAAGAGGCCCCGAGACAGGATCCTTTGTCATGAAAAAGGATGAGACATTAAAACTTAGGATTTTTATTGACAAAAGTGTCGTCGAAGTTTTTGCAAACGGTAAACAGTGTGTCGCGGTCAGGGTATATCCAAGTCGTGATGACAGCATGGGATTTTCAATATGTTCACACGGGCAAAGCAGTGAACTTAAGTCTCTTGAGGCCTGGCAGATGAAAAATATTTATCAGTAAAAAATATAGATTACAAAATTTGATGATATTCACCCTAAATCTGTTGTGATGAAAAGTCTACAGAAAACTAAAACAACCATCCTGGGCAGTATGCTATTTGCAGCCTTCATGTTTGGCTTTTGCAACTTTGCATTCGGTCAGAGCTCTATTCAGGACTATACCTCCAAGGTCCCTAAATATCGATTCTCTTCAAATCTTGAGGACCAGGAAGCAGAACTGAAGACCAATCCTTTAATGATAAGGCTTAATCAGTCGCGAAAGGAATTGTCTTCCGATCCTTACCGGCCAATATACCATTATGTCAATCCTGAAGGTAATCTTAATGATCCCAACGGGCTTTGCTTCTGGAATGGCTACTGGCATATGTTTTATCAGGCTTATCCTCCGGAAGATACAAGACAGCATTGGGGACATGCTATTAGCAAGGATCTTATCCACTGGCGTGATCTGCCTTATGCTATATACCCCGATCCTGAATATCAGTGCTTTTCAGGAGCTACTCTTGTAGAAAACGACAGGGTTATTGCAATGTACCATGGGACAAGGGTTGGGAACATGGTCGCAGTTTCGAACGACCCATTGCTGCTTAACTGGGAGAAGGTAAATAACGGGCCCGTTATCCCCATGAAAAGCTCAACAGGTTTTCCTTTACCTTACAGAGTATTTGACCCCTGTATCTGGAAAAAAGATTCTGTGTATTATTCTCTCTCGGGTGGAACATTGCCTGGTCCGGGAGGCAAACCATTCAGGGCAAACTTCCTGTTCAGATCTCTTGATCTGGCCAAATGGGAGTATATGCACGAGTTTACTGAGGGAGAGAGACTTACTCTTCCAGGCGATGATGGAGCATGTCCCTATTTCTGGCCTATCGGAGACCGATATATACTTCCTTTTTTCAGTCACATGAGCGGGGGACAATATATGCTTGGTGATTATGATAAAGTAAGGGATAAATTCATTGTAACATCAAACGGTAAGTTTAATTTTGGAGCTGCAAACCCTGCCGGAGTTCATGCCCCTTCAGCTGCTCCTGACGGAAAGGGAGGGGTTGTTATAATTTTCAATATGAACCCGGCAAAACCAACAAAAGGCTGGAACCAGATAATGACATTACCGCGGCTTCTGACACTGGAATCAAAGGACGAAATTGGAATCCAGCCGGCCGGAGATATTGAGTCTTTACGATATCAGCATCAGCAAATCGGCAAAATGGACCTTCCTGCCAACAAGGAGATTGTTCTTAATAATATTAAGGGTAATGCTATGGAAATAGTTGCTGAAATCGATCCTAAGGGAGCCCCTATGGTGGAAATAAACGTGTTGCGTTCTAGCAAAAAGGAGGAATTTACCCGAATAGCATTTTATAAAGATAGAGGATTCCGGGGTACAGCTCCAAATCCACGTTCCAGTATGATTTCTCTGGAAACGTCATATTCTTCTGTTCTTCCTGATGTTATGTCCAGGGCCCCTGAAACAGCTCCGGTCACAATTAAACAAGGAGAGAAGCTATCTCTGAGAATATTCGTCGACAAGAGTGTTGTGGAGGTTTTTGTAAACGGACGGCAGTGTGTTGCAGCAAGGGTATACCCGGGCCTGAAGAATAGCACAGGAGTATCCATACGAGCCCAGGGCCAGTCGGCTCAGCTTCTTTCTCTTGATGCCTACCAGATGAAAAGCATCTATTGATAGTTGCATCTGTTTCTTTAAATAATGATTTGGCTTATTTTTGGAATGTATAATACCTTGGATAAATTTATAAACCTATATCTATGATTAAAATAAGAATCCTGCCGGTTTTCCTGATTATCTTTATCATTTCATGTAAATCAGGGATTCAGGACCAAAGTAATACAGTAAATCAATACTATTCTATTGATGTTGAAAAGCAATATTTAAATCTTCCTGTTTCACACAATGAAAACCAGGAAAAGATGACTTTTGTTGTCGATGACAAGAAAGAGCTGGAGTTTGTTATTCGGTTAGCCCCTGAAAAGCCAGACTATTGGGTCTTTTTTGATGTCAGCGCGTTTAATGGAAGGGAACTTAAGATCTACTACGAGGGAAACAATAAAGGCCTGACCAAAATATACCAGGATAATGTTATTAATGGTTTTGATACTTTATACAGAGAGATAAACAGGCCACAAATCCATTTTAGTTCCAGGAGAGGTTGGAACAACGATCCAAATGGTATGGTATATCATGAAGGGGAATATCATTTGTTTTATCAGCATAATCCTTTTGAACGCGAATGGCAGAACATGAGCTGGGGACATGCTGTAAGTAAAGACCTGGTCCATTGGGAAGAGCTGCCTCTTGCTCTGCTGCCTGATACTATGGGAACAATGTTTTCTGGTTCAGCTGTCATCGACTATGATAATACATCAGGTTTTGGGAAGAATGGAATACCACCGATGATAGTATGCTATACCGTTGACAGTCCGGACAACCAACGGCAATGCCTTGCTTATAGTCTGGATAACGGTCGTAGTTTTACGAAATACTCGGGTAATCCTGTTATCGATTCCAAATCCAAATGGAACACTAAGGATCTCAGAGACCCACATGTATTCTGGTATGCCCCTGGAAAGTGGTGGGTAATGGTCCTTTATGAGCGTGACGGTCATTCAATTTATACATCCCGAAACCTCAAAGACTGGGAATATCAAAGCCACACAACAGGATTCTTTGAATGTCCCCAGCTTTTCGAACTTGCCGTTGACGGTAAAGTATCAAATAAAAAATGGGTAATGTATGGTGCTTCAGGAACTTATATGATCGGAAGCTTTGATGGGAAGACATTTAAACCTGAAGCCGGGAAATATTATTACGGCAATGGAGCGCTTTATGCCGCTCAGACTTTTAATAATATTCCCGATTCAGACGGAAGACGTATCCAGGTCGGATGGGGCCGTATCGAACATCCCGGGATGCCATTCAAGCACATGATGCTTTTACCGACTGAACTGACTCTGAAAACTACAAAAGAAGGAATAAGGTTGTTTAATAGTCCTGTTAAGGAGATCAGTTCACTGGAAGGCGAGGCGAAAAGCTGGTCGGACCTTGATGCAAAATCAGCATCAGACATAATCCAGGAGTATAAAGATGAAATTAGCTTCCGGATACAGACAACGATTAAATTATCCCACGCCACTGATGCCGGACTGAGTCTGAATGGACAGCAGGTATTCAGATATGATATGAATTTCAATACGGTTAATGGAATGTTCTATTCCCCTGAAGACAGAACGAGCATGGAAATAAATGCTGATATTATTTTTGATAAAACATCGGTCGAGGTTTTTGTCGACGGTGGAGCTTTTTCCTATGCAATTGAGAGGAGACCAGTAAAAAACAATAGTGAAGGATTTAGATTTTTTGGGAATAATATTGAAGTTAAAGATTTAAAAGTATATTCGTTGAAATCAATCTGGATTAAATAACTAATAATAATTTTTATGGAAAGTTCATCAAAAATATACAAACTTCTGCCCATAATGCTGGCATTCTTTGTGATGGGATTTGTCGATCTGGTAGGAATAGCCGCCAATTATGTCAAGGTTGATTTTAATCTTTCAGACACCCTCGCCAACCTGATGCCTTCAATGGTTTTTATCTGCTTCCTTATACTGGCTGTTCCCACAGGACTGTTGATGAATAAGATCGGCCGTAAGAAAACCGTACTGCTGAGTATCCTTGTCATGATACCGTCCCTTCTGATCCCGCTGATAACTTACAGTTTCCCTTCAATGTTGCTGTCATTTGTCTTGCTCGGAGTCGGAAACACCCTCCTTCAGGTTTCACTAAATCCCCTTCTCGCCGGGATTGTCAGCGGAAAAAGAATGTCGAGTTCACTCACATTCGGGCAGTTTGTTAAAGCGATCGCCTCTTTCCTTGCCCCGATAATTGCAGCCTGGGCTGTCGTTAAGTTCGGTGACTGGCGGATGATCCTGTTCCCCGGATTTGCTGCCATAGCTGTTATTTCATTGATCTACCTTGGCCTTACCAGATATGAGGAAGATAACAATGAATCGAAAGCAGTTTCATTCAGGGATTGCTTCTCACTGCTGAAGGACAAGTATATTCTGTTCTTCTTTCTGGGCATAATGGCTCATGTGGGACTTGATGTAGGGATTAATACAACTGCTCCGAAACTTTTAATAGAGAACCTCGGGCTCTCTCTTGCCGACGCCGGATTTGCCACAAGCTTCTATTTTATTTTCAGAACGGCAGGCTGCCTCATGGGAACATACCTTCTTGCACAATTTGGAGATAAGAAGATCTTCCTGATAAGCACAATTCTGATTCTTCTGGGCATACTTTGCTTATTCACAAGCAACAAGACTATTTTATACCTTGGTATTGCTGCATTCGGTCTTGGTAATTCAAATATTTTCCCTGTAATGTTTTCCCAGGCATTGGTCAGAAGCCGCGGAAGTCAGAATGAGGTCTCGGGTCTTATGATCACAGGTATAGTAGGTGGTGCAATAATACCTTTGTTGATGGGTGTGTTCTCTGATGCTTTAGGAAGCCAGGTAGGCGCACTGATTGTACTGCTGGTCTGTATTGCCTTCTTGTTGTTCCTTGTTTCTCCAAAAGTAACTCACGCCAGATAAGCGCTTTAGGAGATCAGTTGGTTTTAATTATATGGGTTTTGTGAGTAAAGACTTAGTTGGCTTTCTTTACGGATTGTTATAATATCTGAAAATCGCTGTCAGAAAGCTTTGCTGAAATTCAGATGGTAATTGTGAATTAATTGAATTACGCAGGATATTCCCTGAATTTAAAAAATTCATTATTTATTCTGATAAAGTAAAATAATTTAAGATGAAGAACTTTATACTATCACTGGCCCTTATTGCTTTAACTGCAGTTGCTGACGGCCAGAACGTGACCGGAAATGTTATCAGGAAGGAGATCCGGATCAAAAAAGGGCAGACCTATCTTAATTTTCCAGTAAATAATTCGGATAAGCTGGTTAGAGCTACTGTGACGGTAAAAGGAAAGCCTGTTGAAAGGTTTACAATCAATCTGGCAACAGCGGATCCTTCCTTCTACACTTTTTTTGATGTCTCGCCCTACCAGGGACAGAGGATCACGGTTGAACTGGAAAATGCACCGCAGGGCTTTCAGGCTCCAGGTCAGCAGAACGCTTCCGGGACCTCTGAAAACAACCAGTTGGATCCCAAGGTTCTTGACCTGATATTTGCTGATTCATATTTTCCGGGCCAGGACAGCCTTTACAGGGAAAAAGACAGGCCTCAGGTTCACTTTACGGCTTCAAGAGGATGGATAAATGATCCCAATGGACTGATCTACTATAACGGAGAGTATCATATGTATTTCCAGCATAATCCTTATGGATGGCAGTGGGGAAACATGCATTGGGGCCATGCAGTCAGCAAGGATCTGATCCACTGGCAGCAGCTGAATGAGGCATTATACCCTTATCTTGGCGAAGATATTTCAGGAAGGGAAGATTTCGCCTTTTCAGGGTCTGCAGTTACTGATCCGCTAAATACTGCCGGATTCAGAAGAGATGGAATTGATCCCATGATTGCTGTGTACACCAGTACGGGAAGAGGAGAATGTTTAAAGATCAGTTACGACAACGGTCGCACCTTCGAGGAATATTCCGGAAATCCTGTTCTGAAACATAACGGACGCGACCCCAAGGTATTCTGGTATGAACCAGGCGGTCACTGGGTTATGGTTGTATGGGAATCGGGGATGCCAAAAAAGCTCAGCAACGGGGAAGAGGTCTCGCTCCGGGAACATTCAATCTACACCTCATCGGACCTTAAGAACTGGAAGTATCAGTCAGGGATTTCCGGTTTTTTTGAGTGTCCGGAGCTTTTTGAACTACCCGTTGAGGGAGAACCCGGCAATAGAAAATGGATAATGTACGATGCTCACGGCCGGTACATAGTTGGTGATTTCGACGGCAAAGTTTTTAAAACAGAACAGCATTTCACGAAATATGAACATGGCGGGGGTTATTTTTATGCATCCCAGACATTTAATAATACTCCCGACGGAAGGAGGATACAGATCGGCTGGGGACGCAATATTACCCAGCCGGGAATGCCTTTTAATCAGCCTCAGCTCATGCCTTGCGAACTGAAGCTGAGAAGGACCTTCTCCGGATACCGCCTTTGCCCCGTGCCGGTAAGGGAGATAGATGTTCTTAAGAAGGACACGAAATCATTAAATGACAAACTTGTGTCATCAGGAGAATCAGTAAAGATGCCTGTCAATGCCGACAAGCCCCTGCATATTCTTTTCGAGATTGAAAGAGGTGATGCCCCGGTTACTTTAAACATACTTGGTTTCGAGATAAAATTTGATAATGAGTGGATTTTTGAAGCCACATACCCTGATGCCGGCGAAAAAGCTTCTGAAAGACCGGCAGGACCATTCCCGCCGCCGACAGTTGAACCACCTGTTATTTATGTTCCAGGTTCGGACATCTTTAAAGTCGAGGCAATCGTCGACAAGAATATTCTTGAGTTTTTTGTCAACGATGGAGAGTTATACCACGTATCGGCTTTCAATTCGAAAAAGGAGCCTTCGGTTTCCGCCGGAATTACCGGCTCTTCGAATATGAGGGGCGGAAGCAGGAAATTCCTGGTCAGATCAATACAGGTCTCTGAGTTGTCATCAATCTGGCAATGAGAATGTTCTTGCGATAAACAGGATACCGGGTTTTTGTTATTCCCGTCAGACCGGCTCACAAGGTTTGGCGGGATTCTGTTTTTCATAAACAATCCTTTTGATCCCGTATGAGCCTGTTCCGAAAGCAAAACCGGAGTAAAAAAACTTTTCGCCCCGGAATTTTTCCTGTTTTCCGCAATGGGACACCCTAAAAATTATTTTGGATAATATCGTATAGTTCCTGCTGCTCCTGATCCATCTTAAGCAAGTGACTTTCTGTGTGTTTGGATGCAGGGAGGGTATAAGTTATCTGGTACATGTTATGTGTGACTTCTGCTGCTTTTTTCAGTGACAGTGTTGATTTAGCCCGGTACAATGCTCTTTCCAGGTCTTTGTATATGCAGTAAGCTGTGAAGGCAATGCAGATATGAGCCTCTATTCTGTCACGCAGTCTATGGTAAATTGGCCTTATTCGTAAATCAGTCTTTGACATCCGGAAGGCCTTTTCCACAAACCATAGGTTTTTGTAATTCTGCATGACCTCCTGGTTACTTATCCTGCTGTTGGTGATATAGCCTTTAAGTCCGTCCCAGACGTGATCATAATTGTACTTTTCGTAATCAATATCAATGGTTATCTCTCCTGTTAGCCGCAAGTATTTATTGTAACCCCTTTTGTTTATGTGTGATTTTGTAAGTCTGCCTGCTTTTATTTGCTTCTCAAGTCGCATCAGACCACGCCTTCGGTTGTATTCATCCTTTGTCGCCCTGACAGATGAGTAATTAACTATGAGCCTTGTATCTTCAGATCTTGCTATGCTAATCGTTGATCCATCGGTAAAGGTGGTCTGCAATATCTTCTTTTTAATCCTCTCCGGCTCACTCTTCAACCGGGCGCCAAGAATGTACTCATACCCATTTTCTTTCAATGCCATCATGTTTTCATTGGAAAGCAATCCGGCATCTGCCACAACAACTGGCTTATCCAGACTGAACTTACGGCTTATCTTCTCAAGAAATGGAATAAGTGTATGACCTTCATAAGTATTGCCCTCGTAGATATCATACCCGATGGCATAGCCGCCCATGCCTACCAAAAGACCAATGAAGATCTGGGGCTGCTGATGCTTGCCATCCTTGGAGAAGCCGGTCTTGCGAAGATCATCCTCGTCGGAGGCTTCAAAATAGAGCGTGGTCATATCGTAAAACACCACACTGATCTTCCCCTCAAGAACTCTTAGTGTATGAGCAAAAGCTATTTGCTCTACCTGATCCTTCAACCGACTGTTGAGCTTATCCAGAAAACGGTATACACTATCAATCTCTAGGCTTACTCCCTGGTACCGGGAGAGGTAATCGATGGTCTTCAGCTTGCTCAGTGGGAAGGCAATGCGTGAGATAACCAGATGACGAAAGAGCTCTTCTCCTATCTTATTAAAACCGATATGATCATAGATCTTCCCGAAGATTATCTCAGGGCCAACTGTTTGTATGTTCGAGTTACTGAGGGTAGATAAGACGCTCCTTATCATCTGATCGGTCTCAGAGGGGAAGAGATCCGGCGGCTTGGAGAGATGATCTATCTCCTGCTGGGCCCTTTGAACTAAACGATCTATTTCCTGCCGTGTGGTGGCGGAACCAAGGCTTTTGACCACTTTATATCGCCCTCTGGCCTTGCTAATGATCTGAACACTAGTACTTCCGGAGTTATTCAGCTTGGTGCGGACAAACATATCTTGTTTTTTCGGGACACCCAAAAATAACAATCATATATTGATTTACAATGATTTACATGGGTGTCCCAAAAAAATGCGGAAAACAGGACTTTTCGCCCCGGAATTTTTTATTTATGAATACTTATTCAATCAATGCATAGATGAACTATTGCGCTATTTTTATAGATTTGTTGTAAACGACAGTTCTATGCTAAAGACGGCCTTTGTTATTGTTTTCACAGCTCTTTTATCCTTATCTTCATATAGTCAGCCGTCCGACAGTTTACTGTCGCTTTTCAATATCCAGAAGGGAACAGAGCAGATCGAAACAGGGATAAGCCTCTGCAACACCCTGACCGGTGAACCTGAACAAATGCTTACTCTGTCATTTTCCCTTCTTGAAAAGAACAGGAAGCTGGAGGCGGACCCCTTTCTCACAGCCAGGGTGCTAAGGACTATTTCGGATGCGTATTATTACAGCGACAGTATAGAAAGATCGAATGAGTATCTGCTAAGGTCTCTGGCGCTTGCAGAATCTGTAAAAGCCGATTCAGCGTTTATTGCCGAAGCCTGCAACGATATCGGTTTGAATTACAATTCCCTCGAAAAGAACCATCTGGCCTTTGAGTACCTTAACAAGGCGGTCGAAATGTTCCGCAGGCTGAATCTGCCTGATGATATGGCCAGCGCCATGAGCAACCTTGCTACTGTTTATTTTGAAACAGGACAGTTTGAAAAGGCAATAAGCCTTTACGACGAAGTGTACCGGATCGATCTTTCGACCGGAAACACAAAAAGCCAGGCTACATCTCTTAATAATCTGGGAAGGATGTATGTCGACTGGGGGAAGTACGGAACAGGCATAGAGTTTTACAAGCGTTCGGCTGCTCTTCTGGATACTGTTTCCGACAGGGAGATCCTGGCAGTCAGGTACAACAACATAGGCCTGGCCTATCAGCTGATGGGAGATCATGGAGAAGCGATAAGGTGGATCAACAGGGCTCTGAAGATCGACACTGATGCTTACAATGCAGGTAAAATAGGAATCCGCCTGTTTAACCTTGCAACATCTTACATGGCTCTCAATGATCTCTCAAGAGCCAGAAACTATCTTGAGCAGTCAGAAAAATATTTCACCAGCCCGGACCTTCCCTCGAGGCTTACCAGGATTTACGGAAGGCTGGGAGAACTATATCAGATGCAGGGCGACTTAAGCAAGGCTGAAACTTACTACCTTAAAACGGAACAAATGGCAGATAGGGCCAATGCCTTCCCCGAAAAGGCGATAGCAGGAAATTACCTTTACAACTTTTACAAGCTCACCTCTCAGCCCGAAAAAGCGCTGAAATATCTGGAGATGCGTACCAGCGCCAACGATTCACTTTACAAGCTTGAAGCAGCAAAACAAATCGAGGAACTGGAAACCAGATATCAGACCGAAAAAAAGGAAAGCGAGATAGTAAGGCTTGAAGCAGAAAATGAACTGCGCCTGAAAGAGGTGAATTTCAGAAAACGCGAACGTAACCTTGCATTTGGGGGCCTTATAATACTTTGCGTCTTCCTGATAGGCTTGAATTATCTGTATGTCACAGTAAAGAAGCAGAAGCGGATCCTGGCTGAGAAGAATGCGGAGCTTGACAAACTTAATCAGATGAAAAACCGTCTTTTCGGGATCATTTCCCACGATCTTCGGAATGTATCTGCAGCCTATCAGTCGGGTTCAGGGATCATCCAATATCATCTTGAGAAGGGGCAGCCTGAAAAACTGATTCCTCTTGCTTCAGAGATCGGGAAGAATGCAAGAAACCTCTCCTCAATGCTGGATAATCTTCTGGAGTGGGCTTTGTTACAGATAAAGGGTTTGAAACCCGATTTCAGTCTTTTCCCGTTAAATGAGGAATTCATTTTACAATCAGAATCTTTAAATGAGTTTTGTGCCGCAAAGTCAAACCGGGTTGAAATCATTTCAGGAGAAGAGGTGGTCTGGTGCGACCGCGAGAGTTTCAGACTTATCCTGAGAAACCTGCTTTTCAATGCCTTAAAGTTCACTGCCGGAGGTCTTATCACGTTAAAATCATGGTCTGAAGGTGACAGCACATTCATTGAGGTCTCGGATACCGGGTGCGGCATCCCGCCCGAAATCCTTGGAAGCCTTTTCGAGTTCGGCTACTCGGGATCGAGAGTCGGCACGGCAGGTGAAAAAGGCACAGGCCTGGGTTTGCAGCTTGTGCATGAACATGTAAGCAGGAACAACGGAACCATCGGAGTAAGAAGCGAAGTTGACAAAGGCACTGCTTTTACAATCACTCTGCCAAATAAAGCTTTATGAAACCCAAATGTATAGAATACACAAACTCATATGTTAATAATGCGCGTTTAAACATGTGGGTTCCCCTGACTGATCCGGGGCAGGCATCAGAGCTTTAAAATCAAGATTATTTACAGATGAAAATAAGGGTATTCATTGTTGAAGACGAGTATATACATCTGGAAGCCATTAAAATTGAGCTTTCGGAGGCGGGTTTTGAACTTGCCGGAGAATGCCGCGATGCGGATTCAGCTTTTGAAAGGATAAAAGCTGCCTGCCCTGATGTAGTCCTAGTCGATATTGCACTCCCCGGTAAAAACAACGGGATAACACTTGCTGAAAAGATCAACCGCGCGCTGAATATACCCCATATTTTCACAACATCATTTTCTGAGGAGGATGTTGTCCTCGAGGCTATTTCAACAAACCCGGCAGGATATCTTCATAAGCCTGTCGACAGGGTGAACCTGGCAGCTGCGATAAGGCTGGCTGTGAGCAGGGAGGTTAAAGATGAAAGAACGGAGGAGAAACCGCGTACAGAGCCGGGTGTGGTTTTTACCAGGGTCGGCGACAAACTGTTAAGGGTAAATATTGATGATCTGCTTGCAATAAGGGCCGATGGTGAAAACTGCATCGCACTGGTTACAGCAAGGAAGGAAATTCTGTGCCGGACCACACTGAAGGATTTCTGCAAGCAGCTTCCACCTTCATTCATACAGGTCCACAGGTCATTCCTTATAAATCTTGATAACCTCGATTCTTTTAACGAGAGGGAACAGACTGCAGTCTTAAAAGGGTACAATGTCCCGGTTGCCCGCAGCTTCCGCAAATCGTTCCTGAATTCAATAAGAAAGGTTTAAACTGGTCTGCTGTCAGTAATAACCGGTAATTTTTACCATTCGCCATCAAATATTAACTTCCCGGCATCGTGAAGTGTCATCCTGCCACCTAATCCGTGCACGGGCCATAATTGTATTATATCTTCAGCCAGGAAATAATCTGAAACCATGGAAGATCATTATATAAACTGGACAGATGTGTATCAGTCACTGAATACGGAAGCGGTAAAAGCTTCCGGCAAGTGGATGTTCCTTGCAACACTGGTGGCAGGGATGATTATCCTGTTGATCTTCATACTTATCTTCAGGAAGAACCCGGTTGTCATTGTTTTTATGGTAGTCGGAGTTATCATGTTTTCAGGGAAATATGCCGTTGGTTTATGGCGAATGTCAAAGCAACCTGAGATCTTTTCAGGAATTGTGATTGCGAAATCTGTTGACAGTTTCACGGAAGAGTCCACCATGACAAGTTATGCAACACATTACATAATCATGAAGGTTGAATCGGAGACATTGCTGACTGAAGCCGGACCGGGAGCTTTAAAAATTCGTGACGGGAAAAGAAGGAAGATAAAGTGCCCGGAGGATCTGTACAACACCCTGACTGAAGGCGACAATATTACAATTGTCGTTATGCCACACGATAAGACTATAGCATGGTCACATATCAAAACAAGACAATAACCCTTTAAAATCAAAACAATGAAACGAAGAAAACTTACTCTTCTTGCGCTTTCAGCCGTATTTGTATTTTCAGTTGCTTCTGGTCACATCCCGGGGTGGTCTGAAAGGCATTTTACTGATAGCGAAACTCTTCAGAAGAACCAAGAAACTGAAAAAGGTTTAACCAAAACATTAACACAGACTATGGAAAATCAGGTATCAGACCAGGGAACAGAAAGGAATTCACCCGGTTCACAGGTAAGCAATGAACAACCGGCGCAGGAGAAAATACTTTATGTTTCAAAACAAAACGGCAACAATAAGAATGACGGTTCAAAGTCAGCACCCCTGAAGAACCTCGACAAGGCCATTCAGTTGTCGGAACCGGGAGGAAAGATTTACATCGCCGGAGGACCTGAAACGGGAACCCTGAATGTGGGATTCATTGAGAGCGATAAGCCGGTTCAGATTTACGGAAGCTGGGACGAAAGTTTTTCCAGCCAGGATATTGTTGAACATCCAACACTTATTCAGCCTGATAATGAGAGCGCCCGCTCGACACGCAAGGCTCTTCTTAAATTCACCCGCGATGTAAAGGGAACAATTATCGATCATCTTGTTTTTGATGCCGGTGAGCGCAATTCTTATCATGTTAAGGAGGGGATTGTGAAGGGAATTGAAGGGGGCCGCCTTATGTCGGATACCGAAAAGCCTTCAGCAGGCTATGCAACGGTTTATGAACCACTTCTTCAGTTTGTAAGTGCAACGACCGGAGGGGACGTAACGGTTCAAAACTGTGTTTTTGTAAACGGTGCAAGTTTTGCATTGCAGGCAGGCCATCGCAGCGGTAAATTCACTGTCAGGAACAATGTTTTTGTAGGCAACAGGATGGCTGCCATCGAGATCTACGGCACCTGTGCAAATACGGGAGGTCCCGGCTCGATGGCTCTTTGCGGTGAGGTGGAAATAGCTGATAATACCATCCTTTTTTCGTGGAGCCGGACGAAGGATTTCCAGGATATGGGCTATGGTATCAGGGTGATGACTAAATGCTCCTACAACATTCATAATAATATTATCGGAGCATCCATTCTTGCCGGTATCGACCATACACGCTTCAATAAAAACGAATGGGTTAAGATCGACAATAATATTTTCTTTGTTAACAAAGACAAAGATCTTCACTACAGCCCCGCCAGCAACACACGTCTGAGAATCGATTCCGGCGACTTCGGTGATCTTGATATTGAAAGCGCCTCAGGAAATAAGAATGAGATCCCGGTCGGCCTGTCAGTGAACAAGGCTTACCTTGAAGGCTATCTTGCTGCCAGGTATTCCGAGCAGACCGACCTCGACCGCAACTCCCCTGCCAACCAGTGGCGTTCAATTCTGGGAATGAACCTTCAGGGAACAATGACTTCGACTGTATCAATGTTCTGTAACAAGTATCCCTGGAAGGAGGCATTGAACCTTTTTGGCAATGTAAGAGAATATGGCGCTCAGAAATAATAAATCTCATCATAGCCAAAAAAACAGCATCATGAAAAAAATACTCAGATTAACAGTAACCACTCTATTATTCATAAGCATCATGGGAGATCTATCATCACAAAATGCAGGAGAAATAATTTTCTCATCTGCTGCTATCAATGCGAAACAGCCCGGGAACCTTAAAAATGCCTTCAGCGCGGGCGAAAATATTTACTCAGTTGCCTACCTGCCGCAATCGGTAAAAGAACTGTATCCGAATGCCACACCCGGCGAAAAACTTCAGGTTGAAATCTTTATTTACGAGAGGAAAGCTCCGATGTACGAATATCAGCAGCCTATGGATATTCAGTTAACCTTTGCCAACATGTACGTTACGGGAAGCATAAAGGACAATAAATACCTTGTAATTGACCTGGTCCCCGATCCTTCAGCCACAACTGCTTATGGTAACTCTGAAATAATCTACAACAAGTTTGGAAGGAAGTATGAAGGCCCGGTGGGAATTGCTGAGGCTCTTGCCCAGCTTAGCCCGGGGGAACACAGGATGAAGGTGGTCGTTAATTGCTATTACAGTCCTGTAGCCCAGGGAGAATTTACCCTGAAGGGTGACGACTTTGATATCTATGCAGTAAAGGCTGAACAGATCAACGATGCAGCTTTTAATGCAGGAGTTGCCTCCGCATCCTTTCCTCGTGCAGTTATATCCGACAGTGAGCGGGAAGCCCGGATGGTTGCAGCTCTGAAAAATTCAAATGACTGGAAAACAGGCAGGATTGATGGAACAGAAGTTCTGAAAACAGCAATAACATACGACTGGGAAATCAGGCGCCATGAAATCTCCGGAGCTATTCTTCATCGTTATTGCATTGCAGCAATGGCTGTAAAGACAAAATCGGGAGGGTGTGCATACTACAAGATTACTTTCCAGGAAGACTTTGCAGGGGGCGATTTCCTTCCTCTCCGCTATGACGGTGCCGGCGATAAGGTGGTGATTGATTGTAACAGCCTTACCAGGTAAGAATTATCTGCTTTCCTTGTTTTTACCTATTCTGTCCGCTTCCGGCAAATCATGGAAGCGGACAGAGCTTTTTATTGCTTCTTTTAAGACCGTCGTTGCGAAACTGTTACGTTATTTTACTATTTTAGAAGTGAATAAATCCCTTGTTAGTAATATAACATTTAGTCATGCTAAGACCTATTAGATCAGGTATTTCAAAATTCTTTTTTATTTCCGTAGCCTTTCTTTTTTTTCATAATTCATCTTTTTCATCGGGAGTTCTCGGCAACCTTTTGGTTGAATATGCAATAAACCCTCTTGGAACTGATGTACAGAATCCCCGTTTCAGCCGGAAGAAGTCAGCATACGACGGGAAAAGCTGGCTGACTAAGGCAGGCATTCTTTCACTTCAGCATTGTAAAAACTTGTTTATGAAAAGGTTTCAGAACTCACAGGACATATTTAAAAACCGGAATTACAATCATTATAAACCATAAACAACTAAGGATAAATGGAAAACAAGAAACTTGACACACGTCGCGGCTTTATCAGGAAAGTCGGTATCGGGTCTGCTTTTGCAGCTTTTGGAAGCGGTGCGGTAATATCGTCATGCACCGTAAAAGAAACAAAAGAGAAGAGTGCTCCGGATGCAGCTCTTAACCTCGGTCTTCAGGAAGGCGTGGTTCCCGGTGAATCGCTGAATGAAAAGCTCGATTTCATGGAGGCAAATGGCGTTTACGGACTTGAGGTGGGAGGAGGAAACCTGCCGGCAAGGATTACCGAATTCCAGAATGCGCTTCAGAACAGGAAGGTTAAGATATCAGCAATCTGTGCAGGCTTTAAAGGATGGCTTATCGCTACCGATGAGGCTGAACGGACCAAGTGCATGGAAAGTTCGAAGGAGATTCTCCAGGCAGCAGGCGCTCTGGGTTCCTATGGAATGATCCTTGTACCCGGATTCAACGGACAGCAGCCATCATTCCCCTTTGTTGAGGCACGTGCCATTCTTATTGATCAGCTTAAAGAACTTGGCGAATTCGCACTCAGTCATAATACATCTGTGATTCTCGAGCCACTTAACAGGAAGGAAGCCTGGTTTCTACGCCAGGTTGCCGATGCTGCAGCCATATGCCGCGACGTCGACAGCAAGGGAGTAACCTGTATGGGCGACTTCTGGCACATGACATGGGAGGAAACGGACGACATGGGAGCCTTCATTTCCGGACAGAATTATCTTAACCATGTCCATATTGCCAGCAGAAAGACAAGAAATACCCCTGGCGAAGATGAGGGAGACAATTATGTTAACGGTTTTAAGGCTCTTAAAATGATTAATTATTCCCATTATGTAAGCTTTGAATGCGGATCAAAGGGAGATAAGGGCATTGTAGTGCCTGCCGCTCTTAAGCTGCTTCGTGAACAATGGGATATGGCCTGATTGATAGCTAAATAATAAATGATAAAAATCAAACAAATGAAGAGAAGTATCTTGCTTTTTTCAGTTTTGCTGCTGATAATTTCGTGTAATAAAAATGTAATTACCGAGGATATTCCGCTGAAGGAACATCCCCGTCCGGATTTTGAAAGAGTTGTCTGGCAGAATCTTAACGGATACTGGAATTTCATGCCCGATTCTGCAAATGCAGGAGAGGGTGAGAACTGGCAGGAAAACCCCGGATCATTCACCTCCCGGATCCTGGTCCCTTTTTCATGGGCATCGCCGATGAGCGAGGTTGAATTGCCCGATGTTCATGTAGGATGGTATTCAAGGACATTCACCATCAGCGGAAGAGAATGGTCGGGAAGGAAGATTTATCTTGTCTTCGGAGCCAGTGATTTTCACACCAGGGTATGGATCAATGGGGAGCAGGCTGGAGAACATAAAGGCGGCTATGTACCTTTTGAATTCGATATAACACCCTTCCTTAAAAGGGGTGATAACAGCCTTGTAGTAAGGGTGGAGGATGAAGAACTTGATAACCGGCCCTCTGGTAAGCAGTACTACGGTAATGCCAAAGGGATATGGCAGACAGTTTACCTTGAACCGCGAGATGAGATCCATATCAGTGGCATTCGCTTTACCCCAGATATAGACAAAAGCCAGGTCTCTTTTGAAGTTGACCTTTCGGCCCCGGCACCCGATGGTTATAAATTCACCCTGAACGGAAAGGAAAACAACATCAGTTTCGAGGCTCCTGTCCAGACAGGTGTGGAAAAATTCTCCCATACACTTCCGGTTTCAGATATGCGCCTGTGGAATCTCGACGATCCTTTCCTCTATGAGGTTACAGCCTCACTCAGGAATAACTCCGGAGAAGCTGATGCTGTCAGCACTTATTTCGGAATGAGAAAGTTCTCCGCGGTGGAGATCCCGGGAAAAGATTTTCAGTACGTGGCTCTTAACAATGAGCCCATTTACCTGAAACTTACTCTTGATCAGAGCTATCATCCCGAAGGTTTTTATACTTTCCCTTCCGACCAGTTTATGAAGGATGAGATTCTGAGGGCAAAGCAGCTGGGACTGAACGGGCTGAGGATACATATTAAGGCCGAAATACCCCGTAAACTTTACTGGGCCGACAAGCTGGGCCTTCTTATCATGGAAGATATTCCCAACTACTGGGGCGAACCAACTCCCGAAGCCATGGCCAACTGGGAGTACATCGCTGAAAATGAAATAGAAAGAGACTACAATCATCCCTCGATCTTCTCATGGGTGCTTTTCAATGAGACCTGGGGTCTTTTTACAAGAGACACTGTCAGCGGAAGAAGGGCATACATGCCTTCCACCCAGGACTGGGTAAGATCGTGGTATCATAAAGCCAAGTCTCTAGATCCTACAAGGCTTGTTGAAGATAATTCTCCCTGCAACCTCGACCATGTAATTACCGACCTAAACACCTGGCATTCGTACAATCCTGCCCGTCAGTGGGCCGGCCTGTTTGATGAGATAGTTGAAAAGACCTTTCCCGGTTCTGCTTACAATTATATCGGAGGCAATGTTCAGGGAAGAGAGCCCATGCTCAACTCAGAGTGTGGTGCAGTGTGGGGTTACAGCGGCAGTACAGGCGACATTGACATAACCTGGGAGTATCATATCATGATGAATGAGTTCAGGAAAAGACCCAAGATAGCAGGCTTCTTATTTACCGAATTCCATGATGTCATAAACGAATGGAACGGTTATTACAGGTTTGACCGAAGCATAAAGGAATTTGGTCTTGAAGAGCTTTGCCCGGGCATGTCGATGAGTGATCTCCACAGCGATCTCTATGTCGTGGCCGGCGACGATTTCTTCAGGAGCTACAGGGGCGGATCAACAGTTCAGATACCTATTGGGCTCAGTGCGTTTACTAACGACATACCTGACGGGCTTAAGATAGAGTACAGCCTTTCGGGATGGGATTCAGAAGGAGAGAAGTTTGAAGGGACAAATGGAGAAATTCCGGCGAAAGCAGAGCCTTTCACCTTTGTGAGCCTCGAGCCGGCAAAAGTTGAGCTCCCTGACGTAAATTCAGTAATGATCCTGGCCGTAACACTCAAGGATGGTGCAGGAAACCTTCTTCAGAAGAATTTCGTTCCGTTCAGGGTCGAAGGGAAAGGTCCTTCAGGAAAGACTGTCATTTCAAGCCCGCCATCTGCCTTCACTGCTGCCGATTGGACTATAAGGCATCATAGTCCGCAGAAGGGTAAGAAAGTATGGGGGATGGGTATGGGATTCTTTGAGTTTGAGTTCAGGCTTCCGGCAGGCTTCGACACTTCTGCAGTTAAATCGATGGAGTTCAGGGCTGAACTCGCAGCACGCTATCCCCAGGAGAAGTATCTCGAAGAAGGTGTCGCAGAGGGTATAGGAATGACTGTGGTCACCGACAAGGGTACAACCCCCGGTTACGGCCGGAACAGTTATCCTCAGACGGATCAGAAGCTCTATTCTTCCACGGTGAAAATTTCATGCAACGGAACCTCTGTTGCAACGGTTGAGCTGCCCGACGACCCTGCCGATCATGTCGGAATACTCTCCTGGATGAACCAGGAACCGGGCTGGGCATGGGGAAGCAGCGACAGGAGCAGGCGCTGGCTGCTTGATGAAGCCGGTTCTTACGGTTATCTGGTTAAGGCAGAATTGGATAAATCAATGATCCGGAAGGCAGCAGAACAAGGGAAGATAGTTGTCAGGCTCCAGGTTGATGACCATGGGTCCGCCGAAGGAGGATTATCAGTATATGGAAAGGATTCGGGCAGGTTTACACTCGATCCTTCAATTATTATTACAAAGGCGGATTAGTTTCCTCTGGCATAAATAAAAAAGAGGGTGTTTAAGTTACACCCTCTTTTTTTATGATAATCAGATATTTTCAGATCAGGATATTCCTTGCATACTGAACGCAGGTTTTGGTTTCTTTTACTGCATTTGACCATGCCTTTACTTCGTACTCGAGTTCAATGTCGCAGTAGATCGGCCATTTGTTCTTCTTGATAAGGTTAAGGACATCTGAAAGGGGTACTTCTCCCTGTCCCCATACCTGGTTGGTGTTGGGCGGTTCGGAATTGGGTCCGGTCTTGTCCTTGATGTGAACGCTGAAGATCCTGTCGTGATACTTTTCAATTATTGTATTAGGATGGATTCCTGTTGATCCGAAGAAGTGCCCTGCGTCGAAATTCATCATTACCGCGGGCGACACAGCCAGGAAAGGATCATAGCTGAAGCCTTCGGTTGCAAACTGCATGTGGTTGTGGAATATCGCATACATGCCATGTTTCTCGGCAATCGGTCCCAGCTTGTTTACAGCTGCTTCACCGATCTCTTCTGTAATGCCTTTTGCTCCCATGGCCTTTGTAGCCCTGAAGGCGTAGTCAATTTCCTCATCGGACCAGCGTGAAGGAGAGAATTTGACGATATGTACTTTTATTCCGGCGTCGTTGAAGAGTTTGCGGGCTGCTTCAACTTTTTCCATGGGAAGGGATATTCTCCATGCCTTAAGATCCTGATTGTATTTTTCTACTGCAGCCTGCTGTTCAGGAGTAAGCTGCTGACGCTGCCTGGGTGCGTTAGCTGCTGCTGCAGGAGGTGCTCCAGCAGGGGGCGCTCCAGCTGCAGGTGCTCCGGCCGCAGGGGGAGGGGGAGGTGGTGCAGGTGGACGCATCATCCCTGCCATGGGGTTCTTCGGAGCGCCAAGATAATCTTCAAGATCGCCGCTCATAAGCTCGATGGCATTGATGCCGGCTTCCTTGCAATACTTTATTATGTTCTCAACTCCGCCCGGCATGCTTCTCCAGCTGTAGGTTATTGCGCCTATCTGCACACCGCCGAAATTCGAATTTGGTTTATCTCCGGCAGCCGTCTGGGCAACAGCCGTCGGACTGCCGCTGTAGGCCAGAGATGCTGGTACAACTGACAATGCTGCAATGGCAGCTGAGCTTCCCAGAAATTTTCTCCTTGAAATAGAGTGTTTTTGATTGCCCGTGTTTTTCATAAATATTCAGGTTTAGGTTCTTGTAATTTGCTTATAAAATTAGATAAAAGTAAATACCCCTGCCGGGAAATAAAGTTAATTAAATATAAAATTTAACTCTCTTTTTGAAATCTGAAAAATATTGGGTTATTTAATATCAGATTAACCTTTATTCCTGACATAATAAAACTAACTGCTATGAAACTGAAAACCAGCGTTGTCCTTTCGATCATGATGTTCCTCCAATATTATGTATGGGGTTCGTGGTATGTAACCATGGGAACTTTTATGACAAAAGTCCTTAATGCTACAGGCATTCAGATAGGGGCTGCCTACAGTGCACTTGCAATAGCAACTATGATATCTCCTTTCTTCGTGGGCATGATAGCCGACCGGTTCTTTGCCGCCCAAAGGGTTATGGGTGTTCTTCACATAATCGGCGCCATACTTTTGTTCATGGCATCGAAGATCACCACAAATTCGGCTTTTTACTGGGTCATAATGCTCTATTCACTTGCCTACATGCCGACAATTGCGCTCTCAAACAGTGTTGCATTCCGTCAGATGAGCGATCCGGGAAAACAATTTCCGCTGGTAAGGGTCTTCGGAACTGTGGGCTGGGTTATTTCAGGCTTTATGATAGCGCTTTTCGGGATCGAACAGACCCCGGGAACTTTCATTATGGCTGCACTTATCTCGGCAGCCCTGGGATTGTACAGTTTCTTTCTTCCCGATACACCGCCGCAGGCCAAAACCCCGTCAAGTGCCAGGAGCGTTATGGGAGTAGATGCCTTTGTGCTTTTCAGGGACAAGCCTTATCTGATCTTCTTCATAGCAGCAATTTTTGTCTGCATCCCCCTGTCGTTCTATTTCGGATTTGCAAACCTCTTCCTCAATCAGGCAGGGATGCAGAATGCGGCCGGTAAAATGGTTATGGGGCAGATATCCGAAGCGCTCTTCATCCTTGCCATCCCCTTCCTTTTTAACAGGATAGGGGTAAAGAACATGGTGCTCATCGGAATGACAGCATGGCTGGCAAGATACCTCTGCTTTGCCTTCGGAGATATGGGACCTAATGTCTGGATGCTCTATGCTGGTATAATCCTTCATGGCGTTTGCTACGATTTCTTCTTCGTAACAGGATACATGTACACTGAGAAGAAGTCGAACGAAAGGATAAAAAGCGCATCCCAGGGCCTCTTTACCTTTGTTACCTACGGGCTCGGAATGTTCATCGGCACCTGGTTCTCCGGATTTACAACCGCATACTATACTGTTGAAGGCGCATACCAGTGGAGAAGCATATGGATGGTTCCCGCCTATATAGCCGTGGCCGTTCTTATCCTGTTTATCTTCTTCTTCAAGGAAAAACGCGAGATCGAGATAGCAAAATAGACCGTGAAAATGAGTTTGGTCTTTTATCCAAATGGCTTAACTTTACTGAAAAACAGAGCCAATGGTAGTAACCTGTGTACATGTTCATGTCAGGCCTGAAGCGGTTGATGCTTTTATTGAAGCCTCGGTCGAGAACCACAAACAATCTGTAAAGGAACCCGGAAACCTGAGATTCGACTTTGTGCGTCAGGCCGATGATCCTTCGCGGTTCATGATGTATGAGGCATACGAATCAGAGGCTGCAGTTGCAGCCCACAAGGAAACACCTCATTATCTGAAATGGCGCGACACCGTGAAGGATATGATGGCCGAACCGCGCTACGGTATCAAATACTATATTATTGAACCGAAGGACAAGTCTGAATGGTAAGCTCCTTTAACTTTGCGCGGATTCCGCTTATATATTTCGGACCGGGAAAGTTAAATCTGCTTCCGGTACTGATCAGAAGGTTTGGAACGCGTATTATCCTTGTCTCCAACGATAGTTCCTTCAACAGGACGGAGGCAGCAGGAGAGCTTTTTTCAGCCCTCAGGAAGGAGGGAATTGAATTTCCGGGGATAAGCGTTCCCGGGGAACCGACCCCGGATATTATCGACAATGCCGTTGAAGGATTCATGGACGAAAGGATTGATGCGGTGGTTTCTGTCGGCGGAGGAAGTGTCATGGATGCCGGCAAGGCGATTTCAGCCATGCTTTACCGCCGTGAAAGCGTTATGGAGTACCTTGAGGGGGTCGGTAACAGGGAACATCCGGGTGCAAAAGTGCCCTTCATAGCAATCCCGACAACAGCAGGTACGGGAAGTGAGGCAACAAAGAACGCTGTTATTTCCCGGATCGGCAGGGATGGCTTTAAAAGATCCCTTCGTCATGACAATTTTGTACCCGACATAGCTCTTGTCGATCCTGTGCTGTCGGTCAGCTGCTCAACCGGCGTTACGGCATCAAGCGGGATGGACTGTTTTTCCCAGCTTATCGAAGCCTTCCTCTCAACAAAAGCCACCTTGTATACTGACGCCCTTGCCTGGGAGGGATTGAAAGCTGTAAGGGGATCCCTCATGCTGGCATGGGAAGATGGAAAGAATATTGAAGCGAGGACGGGAATGGCATTTGCAGCACTTACTTCGGGGATCTGCCTGTCGAATGCAGGACTGGGAACTGTTCACGGTTTCGCTTCAGCGATTGGAGGATTGTTCGGTGTTCCGCATGGAATAATCTGCGGGACCCTTGCTGCTTCAGCTAATGAGGCAACGGTAAAGCAGATAAGGTCAGGCGGTCTGGGTGCCGGCGCCCTTAAGAAATACAGCGCTCTCGGCAGGCTTTTCACAGATGCTGATGAGAAAAAAGCAGATGATTATTATGTTGATGCCTTTGTTGAGTTCCTGTGGAAGCTTACGGAAATCCTTCATTTGCCGCGTCTCGGGGAATTCGGGATCGGGGAGGAGGATCTAAAAATGATATGCAGGGAAACTGATTCAAAGAACAATCCTGTTGCCCTCGACGAAGAACACCTTGAAAGTGTTCTCCGGTCGAGGCTCTGAAAAAAATTACCTGAATGAACGAGGTAAGATTCATCTCTGACGCTCATCTGGGAAAACTTGCAAGATACCTCCGTCTATGCGGATTTGACACTTTGTATGACGCTTCACTGGATGACAGGGAGATAATCAGGATAGCAAGTTCAGGTAAAAGGATCGTACTTTCGTGTGACAAGGATCTTATAAGGAATTTAAATGGCACCCCTGGACTGAGGATAGTTTCCCGGAAACCCGTGGAACAGATTGGTGAAGTACTCCGTTCTTTTGATATAGCCGGTTTGTTCAGGCCATTTACAAGATGCATGGGATGCAACGGTCTTCTTGATGATATCGGTAAGGAAGAGATCCTCGATCAGCTTCCTGCAAGGACGAGGGACTATTATTCCGTTTTCAGGAAATGCCGCCGCTGCGGCCAGCTGTACTGGGAAGGATCGCATTATGAGAAAATGAAGAAGTTCGTTGACGACCTGAAAAACATAAATTGCTAATTTTCAGACCTAAAGTGACCTCGGAATTATCGATATTATCAGTAAGAATATCCGGCACTCAGGAATAAAAAACAGTAAACATCAATAAAAACCTCTGACTATGAAAAATTTCAACAAAACCCTGACATTCCTTCTGACATTTCTGTTATTCATTTCACAGGTTACCCAGGCTCAGCTTCCGAAAGAGACCGAGGCCCAGAAGGCACAGAGAATGAAATGGTGGACTGATGCCCGTTTCGGGATGTTCATCCACTGGGGACTTTATGCGATGCCGGCCAGGCACGAGTGGGTAAAGAACCGTGAACGGATGACCGACGAGCAATACCAGAAATACTTCGACAATTTCAATCCCGACCTTTACAATCCGAAAGAATGGGCAAAAATGGCAAGGGAAGCCGGAATGAAATATGTTGTTCTCACTGCAAAACACCATGAGGGATTTTGCCTGTGGGATTCGAAATTCACCGATTACAAATCGACCAACACACCGGCAGGGAAGGACTTTATAAAAGAATATGTGGATGCTTTCAGGGCAGAGGGGCTTAAGGTAGGATTCTATTATTCCCTTATCGACTGGCATCATCCCGATTATACGATAGACAGCCGTCATCCGCAGAGGCAGGAATCCGATGCTGAATATGAGCGCCTGAACACAGGGAAGGATATGAACCGCTACAGGGAATACATGAAAAACCAGGTAAGGGAACTACTTACCAATTATGGTGAGATAAGCATTATCTGGTTCGATTTCTCCTTCCCCGGTAAGAACGGCAAGGGACGCAGCGACTGGGATTCGGAGAATCTCCTTAAGCTTGCAAGGTCGCTTCAGCCCGGGATAATCGTCGACGACCGCCTCGATCTTAGAGATGTTGAAGGAGGATGGGACTTCACCACTCCCGAGCAGGTAAAAGTTGCGAAGTGGCCGGAGGTAAACGGAAAGAGGGTTCCGTGGGAGACCTGCCAGACTTTCTCCGGATCGTGGGGTTATTATCGCGACGAAACTACATGGAAAAGCCCTGCGCAGCTGATCGAACTTCTTGTTGAATCGGTCAGCAAGGGAGGCAACCTTCTTCTGAACGTGGGACCCACGGCAAGAGGTACCTTCGATTACAGGGCGCAGGAAAGACTTTCGGCAATGGGGGAGTGGATGAAATACAACGGCCGTTCGGTTTATAACTGTACCGAGGCTCCTACGGATATTAAGGCCCCGGCCAACACGCTGCTTACCTGGAATCCTGTAACCAGGAGACTCTATATCCACCTTCTTGCTTATCCAATGGGTTCACTTACACTTGAGAATATGGCCGGCAGGATAAGCTATGTACAGTTTCTGCACGATGCTTCCGAGATAAGGTTCAGTACGGGAAGCAATGAATTCCAGAATAACCTTAACCTCCAGCTGCCTGTATTGAAACCTTCAGTGGAGATACCGGTTCTGGAAGTATTTCTCAAATAGGGGAGATAAATAGCCGGACAAGTAAAGCGTCAGGTTTTCCCCAGTCAGATCAGATACCTACGCTGTCATACACTACAACCCTTTCCCACAGATCCTGACTCTCTTCAATGAACTTCAGGTGGGTGGGATGGGTCTGGTAAACGTCCTGGTCTGCCTTGTTTCTGAAAACTGTCAGCAGTGAGTAGGAATAGGTGTTGTCAATCACATCGCGGCCGGTCGGAGCAGGTACCCCGAGATGGTAGTCTGCAATGGTTTCGACCGTAACGAGTTTTTTGAGCTCCCCCTCGAATTTGGTCCTCATCTCCTGTGTAACCGGTTGCTTTAGCCAGAAGAAGACATGATGAATAAAAAGGTCTTCTGTGAGACACTTCCCTGAACCGGCACATGACGAAGCTGCCAGGAGTCCTGCTGCAGCCATTCCTTTTGCAGTGGCGCCGATGAAGCTTCGGCGGTTCTGTTTTTTTGTCATAAGCTAAATTTCTATTACAAGAATTGTATCTATTTCATCAAAGCTCCCTTCCGGGACCGATATTGCGATGCCAAAGGCATCCTGTTTGAACTTAAGTTTTGCTCCGCTTTCAAATAATGAGACATTCTTCACTTTCATTCCAAAATCGGGAATAAGCAGGTTTTTATCTTCAGGGTTCAGTATATGAGCATATACCTTGTTCCCCTTCCGGGTTGTCACACCCCAGTTCCTCGGGCTTACAGGGCCGCCTCTGGTCCCATAGATTGTTTCTCCGTTTTTAGCCATCCATTCACCTATTTCCTTTAGCGTTTTGGTGAATTCAGGCTGTATTTTCCCGTCGGGCATGGGGCCGACATTGAGAAGGAAATTCGAGTTGAACCCGGCGGCTTTGACCACATAATGGATCAGGCTCTTTGTTGATTTGTAATTCTTGTCCTGGAGGTTAAATCCCCATGAGTTGTTCATTGTTTCACAGGTCTCGTAGGGAAGTTCTCCCAACTTCTGTTCAGGATTGAATCCGGTGGTTTTCTGTCCCGGGAGATCCTTTTCAAACATCTGGAAATCCTCGCCGGGGAATGTTGCCAGGTGGTGGTTGCTGCCTACCAGGCATGCAGGCTGCAGTTTATGGATGAGACTGTAGGTCTTGTCAAGTCTCCAGTCGGCATCCTTTTTGTCCCAGTGGCCGTCGAACCAGATTCCTCCTATCTCACCGTAACTGGTAAGCAGTTCGGTAAGCTGGCCGTCCATGTAATCGAGGTATTTGTACCAGTCGCCCTTGTCGGGTCTTCCTGCTGTGCTGCCTGTGTTCCCCCTCGGGAAATAGTCTTCCTGGTACCAGTCGAGCTGCGAATGGTAAAAGAAGAGTTTTATTCCTTCCTTTTTGCATTCTTCGGCAAGCGCCCGTAAAACATCTTTCCCGTAAGGTGTACGATCCACAATGTCCCAGTCGGTGAGCTTCGAATCCCACATTGCAAAACCGTCGTGATGCTTGCTTGTAATGGTGATATATTTCATTCCGGCAGCCTTTGCAAGAGCGACCCATTCTTTCGGATCATAGCTGATGGGATTGAAGAATGCAGGCAGTTTCTGGTAAGTTGCCTTGTCGATACGCTGGTTGTTCATCACCCACTCACCGTCACCAAGAATGCTGTAAACACCCCAGTGAATGAACATACCGAATTTCGCATCCTGGAACCATTCCCGGGCTTTAAGATTTTCGGGAGCAGGAGTATAGGTTTGCTGTGCTTCTGCTGAAAGAGCAGCGCAAAAAAGAAAGATTATTGAGAATTTCAGGCGCATGGCAATTAGCTTTATGGTTTAATGCTGAATATACGGATCAGGATTGTTTTGACTGGCCGAATTTTTCGCTCACAAGTTCGGGCCACTTCAGGTCGAGATCCTCAAGGGTTTTAAGTATAACATTTGCAACGGCATACAGTTTCTGCCAGTTCTTGTCGGAAGGAACAATGTGCCATGGTATCACGTTGCAGGTATTAAGGATCTTTTCGTAAACATCGAGGTACTGGTCATATTTCTCGCGGGTATCCCAGTCTCCGTCCTTATGCTTCCAGTGTTTCTCCTTAAGCTCAATACGCTCCTCAAGTCTTTCCTTCTGGGCCTCTTTAGACACGTTCATAAAGAATTTCAGGACTTTGGTGTCGTTGGTTTCCAGAAGCCTTTCAAAATCGTTGATTACCTCATATCTTTTTTCAATGATGTCGGCCGGAATGTATTTTTCCACTGAGGGAACAAGTATATCCTCGTAATGTGAGCGAATGAAGACCTGCAGATCGCCTTTGGCCGGAGCAACCTGGTGCACTCTCCACAGAAAGTCGTGTGCGTATTCGGCAGGAGTCGGTTTCTTGAAGCTGTGGATCTTGATCCCCAATGGATTGCAGTATTTGACAAGACCCTTTGTCAAACCGTCTTTTCCCGATGCATCGGTTCCCTGCAGGACTACCAGCAGGCTGAACTTGCCCTGGGCATACATTTTGTTCTGAAGCTTGCCTATTTTTTTGAGGATCTTTTTAGTTTTCTCCTCTGTTTCCTCTTTGTCCCACTCTTTATCAAAGGTAGGGAAGTCTTTTATCTTTATTTTCATATGTCAGGTATTTAATTATTTTTCAGTCTGTTATATCAGATTAAAGTGCTGGGGTCTTTCTCCGGCGAAGTAAGGCAGGGCATACCTGTCAACTCTTCCTTCTAATTTATTTCAATACTGCTCTTACTCATTCAGAACGTTTTCGAGGGCATTCAGAATAGGCTGGGCCGAAATCCTGGAACCTACGGCGCCAGTCATCCATTGCTGTGGAGTAAGTCTTCCCTGGCTGAATATCCTGTCGATCTCATCCGAAAGTTTCTTCTCCCTCAGGTGTTCCTCGAGCTGAAACTGAATGATCTGTCCGTAGGAATAGTTTGCAAGGTATAGCGGGGAATTCACCATATGCGAATAAACAGCCAGAACGGGTGAATCGCTCACACCGAAAACAGGGGCAAAGTAAAGGTTCCAAGTTTCCTTCGCTATTTTCACGACCTCATCCCTGAATTGTGCAGGTGTGGCATCCGGATTAGTGTAGAGCCATTTCCAGGCTTTCATGTCGACCATTCCCACACCCATTATTTCCATCAGTGACCAGGCTGCATCGAGGGTTTCCATTTTTTGCCTGTCGGGATTGGTGTCCTTCATATCCAGAAGAAGGAGGTCCCTGTCCTGGAAGATAAAGGCAAGAGCTTCGGTGATTGCAGTGTTCGGAACACCCGACATCATGTAATGATCAACATCATAAAGCGAGATGGTCTGCTCTATGTTATGCCCGAACTCATGAACAGCAATATTGTATCCCTTGAAATCCATTCCTTTATCCGACACCCTTGTTCTGAGGTGCGACACAGCCCCTTTCATTGCTGCTCCCCATGCGTGGCCTGAACCACGGGCCGGATCCACCACTATTTTTGAAGCAAGGTATTGTGCCCTTTCGCTGCTCCATCCAAGTTTTTTAAGCATTGCCGGCATTCCGGCCCTGAAAGCTTCGGGATTGGGATATAGGGCAGATGTCCTGGCAGTAAGTATTTCTTCGGGGAAGGATGTCCTTGCCCTGAATCCGCTGTACCAGATATCGTAAGGTCTGAGGTCACGTCCGAGCCTCTCCTTTACAACAGCACCGGTCTTTGCAAGAAGGGGAGAACTCAGGTATGAATCGAAGAGTTCCTCCACCTCTTCCTGAGCTATCTCCATTTCGAGCGAGAACTTGCGGAGGATGGCGGTATTCATTTCCGGATTATAGGGGTCGATATCCCTCATTGCCCTGAATGTGTTTATAATGTGCTCATACCGCGTATCGGGTTCAGGAGCGGCATCAACAGCCTCTCCGTTTCTCGTGACCTTGTTGGAGAAGGGAGCCCATTCATATTCAGGATTGTTGATGACCACCTGAGGGATATCCTGGTTTATGATGCGTTCCATAACCTTATATATCATGTCCTGTTTTTCCCCGCCCTTCTCCATATCGGCATAGTCAGCCTTGAGTTCATCCCTGAGGTTCCAGTGCGAAAGTAATACCATGTCGTCGGGGAAGATCTGCCTTCCGTCATCGGTGCGAAGGCGGCCCATGTGGATGTTGTAGTCGGCGATATACATGTCTGCATTTCCTGTAGCTACGGCGAGCGCCTGGTTAAGTTTTGCAGGTACGCGGGAGACAAAATAATCACCGAGTCTTGCCATAGCCCATTCTTCACGGCTCCACGAAGGTCCCGACTTTTCCTTTTCTTCGAGGGTATAGTAGGGGAAATTGAGGGCAATGACAAAAGCTATCTTGTTGGAATAGAGGTCATCCGACAGGTGGGAGCCGACAGAGTAATTGCCGAACATACGGTCAATCTCGTCAATCTCACCTGCAGCCTCATCAAGATTTTTCTTTAGATCAATGGTTATCTCGTTGAAGTTTCCGTTCACCGATTCAAAATAGCTGCTTATTTTTCTGAAGACAGCAGACCTTTTTCCGGGGTCAGCCAGATAGTTCACCCTGACCAGTTTTGAGAATTCTGCAGGGGTTCCATCCTCTGCCCTCCATAGGGAAGCGGCATGACGGATTCCTTTTTCAAGAAGAGCCTGGTCAGCCATTGGATAAATTGCCCTCACACTGTCGATAAGTGCGCTGATGGCCTGCTGGCCGATAAACTCCGATTTTCCTGCGGCCTGCTCCCTTATTTCAGGAGATGAGCATGCTGCCGATACTAAAAGAAGAAGGAACAGTAATTTTTTCATAGGAATATTATTTCATTTTTAATTATTATTCTTTCGGCCCCTTCGCCTGAGGGAAAGGGAATTTCTGTCACATATATCTTTAGTGAGGCAGTTCCGAGCGCCTCAACAGTAATTTATACCGCGCGAGCCAGCCTTATTCTACGAATTGCCTGGCATAGTACCTGGCTGTAAGCTTTTCACCCGTCGACCTTTCTATCATCTCATTCCAGTAGTATCTCATCCCGGGCTTGAAAACCTGCTCTTTAAGGTACTCTCCAACGGCCTTATCACCGGCAAAGGCAGGATTATCAGTAACATGAGTTGTGATATGGCTGTACCATTGTGAAGCAAGAAGCTCTCCCAGAAGGTAGTTGTGATAATAGCAGGGGTAGAGTGCGATGTGGATCTTTGTCGCCCAGTCGGGCATATCGCGGCCTTCGGGTTTCTGAAGCATCTGATACTTGGCCACAGTATCCCACCATAGCTGGTTAAGGTCCTGATCGGGATTTTCGTACATCGATTTCTCGAAGCGGTACATTACCTGTGCCCACCTGCTGAATACGAGCATCTGCAGCCTCAGCGCCTTATGGCTCATCTCCGATATCCTTTCCTTTTCCTCATCATCGATAATTCCCATTTTCTGCATCCACAGAGGGTCGGTGGCGAGCCTTCCGAATAAATTGGCGACAGCCTCGGTTGTGAACATATGGGCAGCGTCGCGGAGGGTAAAGGGAAGCTCCCTGTCGTTGTAGTACGAATATACACCGTGTCCCAGCTCATGAAGGATCGTGTTCATCCAGTATGAATCCGGCCTTATATTGTCGAGTGTTCTGACGTCGCCTTCCCTGTCGATGTCGGTGCTGAAGGCATGCTGGTTCTTGCCAGGCTTTTCATACAGGTCGCTTGCGGCAAGTATCGCATCGACATTCAGCCCGATACCGTCGTAGAACGTGGCAGCCAGCCTTACAGGATCGAGGTTCTCGTAATACCTGTCGAAATCAACGGAATAAATTGCCGGAGCTTCCTGGAAGTATCGGTTCTGATAGTGCCATGGCCTTAGGTTGTCTTTTCCGATTTTGTAGTATGAGGAAAAGTAAGTGTCAATTTCGTCTTTCAGTACGGCAAAGCTATCCCTGGTAAGGTTGTCGAGTTCATCGAAGATGGTTGTTACTTCCGCCGGATCCTGCCCTGAAAGCTTCAGGCTCATCTCGTGGAAATTGCTGAAACCTGTCTTCTGTGCAATAATGTTCCTGTGCTTCACCAGACGGATGATGTCTTCGGCAACAAGAGGTCCGATCTGTTTATGAGCCTCCCATGCTGCCTGAAGCTCGCTGCTTTTAACTGAGCTTCTCAGTATCTCTTCGACCTGGTTGTCCGACAGTTCCTTTCCGCTGACCACAGCCCTGAACGTGGAGAATTTCTTGCTTATTTCCGTCTCCATCCTTATCTGTTCCTCAAGGAGAGAGGGATCGACCTGTCCTCCGAGGTATGAGTTATAAAGGACTTCAATCTGCCTTGTGAGTAGTGGATCCTTTACAGCTCCCGATTCCTTTATGTCCTTCAGCTCAGCAAAGGCAATACTGTCGGTATAAACCTTTGCAAGCTCGAAGGAGGCCTTTTCGCTTCTCGAATAGTCTTCATCAGTTCCGCTGATGTTGGCATCCCATGAGGCAAGTGCTGCCTCGCGGTAGAGTGGGATAACCCTGGCTTCGTGACCGGCAAGGAATTTCTTCATCCTGTTTTCCATTTTCTCCTGCTTTGATGTGCAAGATAATAACATAGCAACAGCCACCGCACAAGTGACAGCAAAGAGGGTTCTTTTCATATATTTTGTTTTGATATTTACAAATATAGCCTCTTTTTTATTCAAGAGGGCCGGTTACCTTCTCTACTTCGTGCAGAATTTCACACGATTTCACCAGATCCTTCATTTTGGTATGGTCGGGATAAAGGGGCCTGTCGATATCGAGAAAATCGACATATTTTCTTATGACATCCTTCGCCTTTTGAACGCCATGTCCGAAGCTGTACTCTTCTTTTCTGAAGTCGAGAGCCTGTGCTGCTGCCATGAATTCTATTCCAAGAATACCGTATGCGCAGTCGAGTATCTGGTTGTTCTTTATTGAAGTGTTCATTCCCATCGACACGAAATCCTCCTGGTCGGCTGCTGCGGGGATCGATTGTATTGAAGCCGGAACCGAAAGGATACGCTGTTCGACGATAAGAGTGTCGGCCGTGTACTGGCTGAGCATCATTCCCGAGAACATCCCTGCCCCTTTTGTAAGGAAATCCGGAAGTCCGACACTCAGGGCCTGGTTATTGAGCCTGTTCATTCTTCTCTCCGACATTACGCTTACCATTGTTATGCATGCTCCTGCCATATCCATCGGGACGCATACCGGCGAACCCTGGAAATTGGCCCCTGAAAGCTGAATGTTCCTGTCGGGGAAGAAGACCGGGTTATCGCCCACTCCGTTGAGTTCTATCTCCACCTGCGACCTGGCGTAGGCAAGCATGTCGTGGGCAGATCCAATTACCTGAGGTGTCGACCTCATTGAATATGCATCCTGAACCTTCGATTTAACCCTTCCTTCCTTCAGGTCGCCGCCTGAGATGCAAAGGTTTATTGCATTGGCACTGCGGACAGCCCCTTTGAATCCTCTTACTTCGTGCAGAAGCGGAGTATAGGGTTTCATATTTGCCTTCAGGGCCTCGAGCGACATTGAAGCGGCTATTTCGGCCTGCTTCAGCCAGTTATTTGCATCAACAAGCCAGATGGCGCTCATTGCCGTAAGCATGTTTGAACCGTTTATGGCCGCGAGCCCATCGCGTGCCTGGAGTCCGGGCACAGGTATTCCTGCCCTTTTCAGGGCTTCGGCCCCTTCAAGAAGCTCGCCCTCATACCATGCCTTTCCCTCTCCGAGAAGGAGAAGAGCTATCTGCGACATCGGGGCCAGATCGCCCGAAGCGCCTACTGAACCTTTCTGGCAAACGTAGGGAGTAACACCCCTGTTAAGCATCTCCACAAGAGTCTCGGTGATCTCCAGTCTGTTCCCTGAATTGCCATGGGCGTGAACATTGATCCTTCCAAGCATTGCACCTCTTACTATCTCTTCAGATGCAGGGTCTCCGATGCCTGCAGCATGGTTATAAACAAGGTACTTCTGAAAGTCCTTTATCTGATCATCATTCAGCACTATCTCCGAGAACTCGCCTATACCCGTGTTGACACCGTACATTATCTCATGGGCATTTATCTTCTTCTCAAGCATCGCCCTGCATTCATTTATCCTTTTTCGCGCATCGGGATGAAGCCCGACTTTCTGCCTGTGCCTTGCAACGTTTACTACATCATTAACGGTCAGATTATTACCTGTTATTATAAGTTTTTCCATAATGTTTTTTATCTGTATTTTGAAAATATTAATATCATTTAGATATTGTTATGATATTATAAAATATCAATATAATATCATAATGATATCATAAGAACTATATTGAGCAATGGGAGACTTCCCGTAAGATTATCAGCAGAGGCCCGACCGGTTGATTTTGATCTTATATTCTAGTATCCATGTGTATTCCATAGTCCGGAATCCTAAACCCAAAAATAAGGAAAAATGTTAAAAGGCAAGCAATAAGGCTGATGAATTATTTGTTAACGATGA
Organism: Bacteroidales bacterium; assembly: GCA_040772125.1. Classification (GTDB taxonomy): domain Bacteria; phylum Bacteroidota; class Bacteroidia; order Bacteroidales; family VadinHA17; genus LD21. The sequence goes on along the minus strand of JAXGYS010000003.1, from coordinate 2,389,243 downwards.
AGCCCGGAGCAAATGAATAACACAGATTTCATATATTTACTAATGAAAAACGGCTGTATGCCGGAACCATGTTTTTACCGGAGGGGATAGGGCGGAAACAGTAAACAATAACCAGAGACCTGACATCAACGATTGGAAGAATGGACAAGAGCAAGCCGTTAAGCCTTTTTACCTTGTTTCTGATATTTCTTTTTGCATCTGGAGGCTGCCATGGAAGAAGGGATCAGGAGAGTGTTAATGCAGATACATCTTCCGGCGGGAAGGACAGCACCTTCATGTTTAACGGGCGTGACCTTGAGGGCTGGGAGATAACGCAATTTGGTCCGCAGGGGCCTGTTTATGTGTCCGGCGAATCGATAGTCCTCGGCATGGGCGATGGTTGCACCGGAGTCACATGGAAGGGTGAATTTCCAAAGGTTGACTATGAAGTAACTCTGGAGGCAAGGAGGGTCGAGGGAAATGATTTCTTCTGCGGGATAACTTTCCCGGCAGGTGATTACCCCTGCTCACTTATCCTTGGAGGATGGGGGGGTACCGTTGTCGGGCTCAGCAGCATCAACGGCAGGGATGCCTCGGAAAATGAGACGACAAGCCTGCGGAGTTTTGAAAAGGACAGATGGTACGCAGTAAGATTGAGGGTTGCCGGTGGCAATATCTTGGCATGGATCGATGATGAGCCTGCTGTAGATCTTGAGATAGGCGATAAGGTCCTTTCGATTCGTCCTGAGGTCCATCTTTCTATGCCCTTTGGTATTGCATCGTGGAGGACTACCGGCGAGGTAAGGAACATAAGGCTTTTCAGAATTGGCCAGCCATGAATGTCCCAGGGAGTTTTCCTCCTGACCTGGTTTAAATGGAGCTTTGGGGGATAGCTAAAAAAGAAAAATGTACTGCTTTGTATAGATTGAAAGTCACTGTAACAAATTTAAATTTTTATGAGAACAATTTTTCTGGTCATTCTTGCAGCCGCTATGATGTCGTGCAAGACCAATCAGTTATATCTTAATGTCTTACAACCTGCTCCCGTCACCCTGCCGCAGGAAGTAAGAAAGGTCGGGGTAATAAACAGGAGCATTCCCACCGACGAAACAAAGGCCATTGATGCTCTCGACAGGATTCTTTCCCTTGAAGGCGCCGATCTCGACAGGGTTGGAGCGTGGGAAAGCATTTCGGGACTTCCCGCCGAGCTCAGGAACAACGACAGGTTCAATGAAGTAAGGGAACTTGATGAGATTGATTTCAGGGCTTCACGGATCGGAATTCTGCCTGTTCCGCTGAATGGCAGGATTGTCGACAGTCTCTGCCGTCTGACAGGGATGGATGCACTGTTTGCCCTTGAGCGCTTCGATACGGATACACGTGTTGATTTCAGCACTCCCTCGGGAAAGATAGAAGTGGCCCTTGGGACATTTCCGGTAATCGGCCTTCAGGCATCGATGGAAACGATAGTAAAGACAGGCTGGAGGATCTATTCACCCGGAGGCATTCTCGATGAGTTCAGCTTTGCCGAGTCGCTGATCTTCGCAGGAAAGGGAATTAATCCGGTTGCCGCCATCTCGGCCATAAAGGGAAGGAAGGATGCCGTGAGGGAGGTGAGCCGCAATGCAGGATACACCTATGCATCGAGGATACTTCCCTGGATGCTGAGGGTCGAGAGGGACTATTTCGTAAAGGGAACGGATAATTTTAAAATCGCAAAACGAAAAGCCCAGACAGGCAAATGGGATGAAGCCGGTAATCTGTGGGAACGGGAAGTATCGAATCCGGATGCGAAAATAGCAGGAAGGGCATCCTACAACATGGCGATCATAAGCGAGATAAACGGCTCGGTTGATGAAGCCCTGGGATGGGCACAGAAAGCATGGGAAGATTACGGGATAAGACCTGCCCTTAAATATGTCAGGATACTTGAGAACAGAAAACGCAACATCGAAATCCTTGAGATACAGGAGATAAAGGAATAACAGGTAGACGAAGGCAGCAAATATGGAGAGAACTTAATTGTAGTATCAGTTAAAAATAAATCTTATGATCAGAAAACTATTATGTCCGGTTTTGCTTTTTGCATCAATGACATTGTCAGCCCAGAAATATACAGCTGACTGGAGTTCGATTGACAGTCGTCCTGTTCCCGGGTGGTTCGAGGATGCCAAATTCGGGATTTTCATCCATTGGGGTGTATACTCGGTACCTGCGTGGGGGCCGGTGGGGAGCGATATAGGTGTTTATGACAAGTATTCGGAATGGTACTGGAACAAGCTTCTTAACAAGTCGAGCAAGGTAAACAGTCATTTCAAGACGTTCCACGAAAAGACCTATGGCGCTGACTTCAAATACCAGGATTTCGCACCGATGTTCAAAGCAGAGCTTTTCAATCCCGGGCAATGGGCAACACTTTTCAGGGATGCCGGTGCCAAATATGTCGTTCTTACCTCAAAACATCACGAAGGATTCACTCTCTGGCCGAGTGCACAGAGCTGGAACTGGAACAGCGTTGATATAGGCCCGCACCGTGATATCTGCGGCGATCTCACTTCTGCGGTCAAAAAGGAGGGGCTCAGGATGGGATTCTACTATTCCCTTTACGAATGGTTCAACCCTGTTTACCTTCAGGACCGCGAAGGATATGTCGATCATCATATGATCCCGCAGATGAAGGACCTTGTTAACAGATACAGTCCGGATATTGTCTGGACTGATGGTGAATGGGATATGACAAGCGACAAATGGAAAAGTGTGGAGTTTCTTGCCTGGCTCTACAACGATTCGCCGGTGAAGGAGAGCGTGGTCGTTAACGACAGGTGGGGAAGTGAGACACGCTCGAAGCACGGAGGGATTTACACAACCGAATATGGTCTTATCGGTGAGAAGGAGGGAATTGACGAATCTGTGTATCACCCGTGGGAGGAATGCAGGGGGATAGGTACATCATTCGGTTTTAACAGGACTGAAAATTTCGACAGCTATTCGACAACTGAGGAGCTTATCGAAATTCTTATTTCAACAGTGTCAAAGGGAGGAAACCTTCTTCTGGACATAGGGCCTGCAGACGACGGAACCATTCCGGTTATCATGCAGCAAAGACTGATGGATATCGGAAACTGGCTGAAGGTAAACGGGGAGGCAATATATGGTACAAGGGCATTCGTTACCGGAAATAAGGGGACTGAAATAAATCCTGAAGCAGGCAATAGTCTGTTTTTTACAAAAAAAGGGAAGGATCTTTATATCCTTTGCACTGAATGGCCTGAGAAAAATATTGTTCTCAAGGGACTCGGATCATCAGCCGGAGTAAAGGCAGAGATGCTTGGTTCGGATGCGCGGATCGCGATGAAGGCTCAGGGAGGCAGTATAACAATAGTTCCTCCGCGCCTGAGTCCCGACGACTACCAGCCTGCCTATGTGTTCAGGTTGAGCAATATCCTCAGGTAACCGGTATATCATACTCCCGCTCTTACGGATAGCTTTGCGCCGTCTGCTGATATTAAAATGCATCTGACCATTAAGCGGGCAGATGCATTATTTTATTTAATACTTTTATTTTATAGCTTTTTGCCTTGACAATGAAAACTAATTTCTTAATTTCACAGATCATTTTCCAATTTCTAAAACCTGAATCATGAAAATTAAACTCTTTGCTCTTATCCTGACAGCAGGAATGATAATCGCTGGCGGCTGTTCAGGAACACAAAAGGATGCATCAGCAGATGCTTTGCAGAAAACTGAGATCTCCTGGTTTCTGGGCCACTGGACAATTGATATCGAAGGTGGATCGGTGGGCTGGCTCGATGTCCGCCAGGAGGATGGCTTCCTCGACGGGGATGTTCTTTGGGGGGGAGGCAGTGTTCTTCCTGTTTCGAATATCTTTCTTGCAAAAGACTATTTGCTGATGGTTCAGCGCTCGAACAATATTATCAGAAAGAGGGATGAAAGTGGGAATCCCCTCAAAAATCAGATTATTACGTCATGGATGGAAATTGTAAGGGACGGCGAAAAACTTAACGGCATACTTCTGACTCCGGCCAGGAACGGCATGAGGCTTGATACAACCGCCTTTACAGGAACCAGGCTTCCGGAAGTGGGTCCGGCACCAGATCTGTCGGCATTGAAGTACGGTGAGCCCATTAACCTTTTCAACGGCACTGACCTTACGGGCTGGAGGCTTATCAACGAAAAACAGGCCAACGGATTCAAGGTTGTTGACGGAATGCTTGTTAACGACCCTGTCCAGAAAGAGGGAGAACCCCATGTCAGCTATGGCAATCTGCGTACAGAAAAGGAATTTGAAGATTTCAACCTAAAGCTTGAGGTCAATGTTCCGGCTGGCAACAACAGCGGCGTCTATCTGCGCGGGATGTATGAGATACAGGTTGTTGATTCATATAAAAAGGCCCTTGATCCGCATAATATGGGAGCAGTTTACAGCAGGATCACCCCTCTGTCTGCAGCTGAAAAACCTGCAGGCGAATGGCAGACCCTCGACATCACGCTGTGCAAGCGTCATGCAACTGTTGTCCTGAATGGAGTTAAGATCATTGATAACCAGCCTGTTTATGGCCCCACTGGCGGCGCCATCCAGTCGGATGTGTTCGCACCCGGTCCAATTTATCTTCAGGGTGATCACGGAAACGTGTCGTACCGGAATATTGTGCTGACGCCGATTGTCTATTAATACCGGACCTGAACGGGTTACTCAGGCAGGCATAGTCAAACGAGCCGTGCCTGCAATCGCACATGCAACCCGTCAGGGTACCTATTGATCATGATGGATAAGGTGTTCAGTAAGATTCCTGTTATTCTTTTAACAATACTCGGCTTTTTTTCTTCTGGGGGCTCCGGGATCGCTGCTGCCGGCCTCCCCGAAGACGATTCAATAGAGGTCCAGATCCTGTATAACGGAAGAGCATGGCGCAACCTGTACACAAGTATAAGGGGCGACCAGTTCCTTTTCTCTGATAAATTCCTGTCTGGAAGTGTCAGGACAGGAGGTTTGTTTTTCAGCAACCAGATGCTGAAATATGATATTTATAATGATGAGATCCTACTGGTGACCAGCAAGAAGATTGTCCTTCAGCTCAATAAAGAGAATGTCGACAGTTTCAACCTTGAATACGGAGGTAAGACTTATAATTTCAGGCGTCTTGATGCAGATTCACTGAACAGCCTTTCAGGGTATGTCAGGGTTCTTTACGGGGGAAATACCTCCCTCCTGGTAAAGTACAGCAAAGAAATACTTTCTCTCGCGGTTGAGAACAAATATGATCTTTTCAGCCAGGTCGAACGCATTTATCTGGTCAGACAGGGAAAGTTATACAGGTTAAAGGGAAAAGGGGACCTTCTGAGTCATCTGAATGACAGAAAGCAGCAGGTTCATTCCTTCATCAGGAGCAACAATATCAGGATCAGCAGGAAGGACCCGGAGAGTTTCATTCCTGTACTGGAATATTACGATGGGTTGGATAAAAATTAACGTTGAAATGAGATCCAGGGTAAGCCTATTGGTTTTAATACTTCTTTTATCAGTCAGGGCCGCAGCGCAGGAGGATTACAGTATAACCTGGGACTACTCGGGGATGTCGTTTCCCGAATTTGCTGAGAAGGCGGAGAATGTATTCGGACTAAGGTTCTTTTTCAGGGATGAATGGATAAATGAACTAAAGCCCGCCGAACATCCCGGACACGGATCCCTTACAGGATTACTCGACGAGCTGTTCAGGAACAAAGCCCTGTTTTATTTTATTGATGACGACGGGAATGTTGTTATAACGAAGAATTTTGCTGTAAAGAGGGAAAGCCTTACTCTTCCCGGCGACACCAATTACATTGCCCCTGCAGGATATTATGATTCGGGTGACGAGCAGAAGCTTTCCGGCAACCTGAGTGTTGACATAGGCAATCCTGCCGACCGTTTCAAGTCAGGCAGCGTTACGCTTACCGGGTATATTACGAACAAAGACACAAGGGAACCTGTAGCGGGAGCCACGGTGCTTGTCCAGAAGCTTTCAACAGGCACTATCTCAAACGAATACGGTTTCTATACCATAACACTTCCAAGGGGAGCTCACCTTCTGCAGTATTCATTCCTCGGCATGAGAGAAAAGCAGGTGAATGTCAATCTCTACGGACCGGGTGAAATGAATATGGAAATGAGCAGCATGCTTATCCCTCTCAAGGAAACTGTTGTCTCGGCTGAACGGAATGTTATATTCCAGAGGTTTGAAGCAGGGGTTGAAAAAGTAAACATTAGCTCCTTCAGACTGCTGCCGACATCCATGGGTGAGTCGGACATCATAAAGAGCGTCCTGCTCATTCCCGGTGTACAGACGGTGGGAGAGGGGTCGGCAGGTTTCAATGTAAGGGGCGGTTCATCTGATCAGAACCTTATACTTCTCTATGGCGCACCGGTTTACAATTCTTCACATTTCTTCGGATTCTTCTCTGCCGTGAATTCGGATGTGATAAAGGATGTGACTCTTTACAAGGGCGGGATACCAGGACGATACGGAGGAAGGATATCTTCGGTTATGGATATCACCCCGAGAGACGGCAACAGGAAGGAATTTGCAGGAAATGCCGGAATAAGTCCCATCACTGCCCATCTGATGCTGGAAGGCCCGATAAAAAAGGATACCACAACTTACCTCATCACTGCCAGGACGACCTATTCCAACTGGGTTCTTGGTCTTATGGAGGATAAGGACCTTAAGAACAGCAGGGCCAACTTTTACGATGTGAACGGAAGGATTACCCACGACATAAACAGGAACAACAGGCTGGAGCTTTCCTCATATCTCAGCCACGACTCCTTCAGGTTCAACTCCGATACGACCTACGGTTACGACAACCGCATGGTTTCATTTAAATGGAGGCATTTCTTTAACAGCCGCTTCTTTTCCAACCTGGGGGTGAACCACAGCAATTATGAATACGATGTGTCGGGCAACAGCTCGTCTGCCGAGGGTTTCAGAATGACCCACAGGATTAGCAGTACGGGTCTGAAGGCTGATTTTAACCTTTTCCAGGGAAGAAGTGAATTCAATTTTGGTATTGACGGGACATATTACAGCGTTCTTCCCGGAAACTATGATCCAATGGGCGATTCATCACTCGTCGTGCCAAGAACAATTCAGGAGGAGAGAGGGCTTGAAACAGCTGTCTATTTTGAGGATAAATATGTTGTGACTGACTATTTGTCGGTAAATGCGGGAATCAGGACCTCAGCCTTTTTTGCTTTCGGGCCGGCTTCCTTTCCTGTTTATGATCCGGCGTATTCAAGGAGCATGTCAACAATAACCGACACAATCGGATTCAGTAAGGGAAGAAATTACAAGACTTATGCCGGGCCAGAGTTAAGATTATCGGCAAACTTCAGGACAGGGATGAAAAGCTCTCTCAAGCTGAATTATAACAGGACGAGGCAGTATCTTCATTTAATGTCGAATACAACCTCCATATCACCGACCGACACCTGGAGGTTGAGCGGATATTATCTCAGGCCACAGACAGGCGACCAGTTGGCACTTGGATTTTATCATATGCTTTTCAACGGCAAAATAGAGACCTCTGCTGAGGTCTACTACAAGAGGATCGGCAATATGACGGATTTCAAGGGTGGAACTGACCTGGTTATGGCTGAGAATATTGAGAAGGACATTGTGAATGTGAAGGGTAAGGCTTACGGGCTTGAACTCGCTGTCAGAAAGGATGAAGGGAGGGTGAGGTGGAGCCTGGGCTATACTTATTCAAGGACATTCCTCAGGAGTACCGGCAGGTTCAGGGATGAAATAATCAATAACGGCGAGTGGTTCCCGGCTAATTTTGACAAGCCCAACGATCTGGTTGCGACATTCAATTACCTCTTTTCACGGAGATACAGCATCTCTGCAAACTATACCTGGAGTACAGGGCGTCCGGTTACATACCCTGTTTCGACATACTACATGGACGACATCCATCTTGTGCATTATTCCGAAAGGAACAAATACCGGATTCCGGATTATATGAGACTTGACCTCTCCCTGAAGGTCAGCGGGAACCTGCGTTCGCGCAAGATCGCAAATCCTCACTGGATCTTCTCGGTTTACAACCTTCTGGGGCGTCAGAATGTCTATTCTGTCTATTTCAGGAATGACGGTAATACAATGAACGGATACAGACTGTCTGTTTTCGGCAGAGCCATCCCTTCGGTGAGCTTCAACTTTGATTTTTAAAACTATGAGAACCTTATATTCATGAGATTCCTTCGGTATATTATTCCCGGCCTAGTGATATTTATTGGCGGATGCATAACGCAGTTTATTCCGGAAACAGATGAAGCACGGGATTTGCTTGTTGTTGAGGGACTGATTACTGATCAGCCCGGGCCATACACAGTAAAGCTTTCCAGGTCGATGCCTCTGGGCAGCAAAGCTGTTAAGGTACCGGTTACCGGCTGCCAGGTTTATGTTGCCGACGACACTGACAATCAGTTCTGGTTCAGTGAATATTCAGGAGGGATATACAGATCAGACGCTTCCGCTTTCCGTGCAGTTCCTGGACGGAAATACACTTTGCATATAAGAACTTACGGGGCAGAGGAAAGCCGAAACTACGAATCGGTCCCGGTTGAACTTGTATCAGTTCCTCCTGTCGACAGTCTTTATTACGAAAAGGTTGTGATAAGGGAAAAAAATGATGTTTCAGGCCCGCTCGAAGGCTGCGAAATTTATCTTGACACTCACGACCCAACCGGCAAATGCAGGTATTACAGGTGGGATTTTGCTGAGACATGGGAGTTTCAGCTTCCTTACATGGTTACCAACCGGGTATGCTGGTTTCACAATAATTCGGGGACTATCAAGGTAAAGAATACAACTGTTCTTGAAGAACCCTTTATAAACAGATATCCTGTCCTGTTTATTTCGAATGAGTCTGACAGGCTGAGTGTCAGGTACAGCATCCTGGTCAACCAGTATTCCCTTAATCAGGATGAGTATTTATACTGGGAAAAGCTTCAGAGAATTTCTCAGGAGGTGGGTGGCTTGTATGACATCATACCCTCCTCGGTTCCCGGAAATGTTTTTTGCGTTGAAGATCCGGCCGAACAGGTCCTGGGGTACTTCAGTGTTTCAGGCAAAACTTCCGAAAGGCTTTTTATAAGGGAGAATTTCAGGGGTCTGGTAAATCTTTACAGGGATTGTCCTTCGGATACAATATATGGAAACAAAGTGATCCCCAACCTCGACATCTCGGCATGGGTTATTGTGGACGAACCTTATCTCAGTCCGCCATACAGAGTGATAACAAACAAAAAGACCTGCGCCGACTGTTCAGTGAGGGGCACAACGGTAAAACCTGATTTCTGGGATGATTACAAATAAAGTTATGGTTCAGATGTCACAGACCAGGCGAGGTCTCAGGATCTTGTGCCTTGGAATGCTTTTCCTTCTGTTTCAGGGTTCTCTTCTTTTCCCGCAGTCATCGGTTGCCGACAATATTGCACAAAAGTTTGATTTTTACACATCCGCTTTTCCGAGGGAGGAGATGTATGTTCACTGCGACCGGAAGGATTACATTTCAGGTGAAGACGTCTGGTTCCGGTTTTATCTTGTTGACAGCAAAAGCAATAAGCTATCTGCAGGAAGCAGCATCGCATATTTTGAGATACTGAATCCCGACAACAGGCCTGTGATACAGAGAAGATTCAGCCTTGACGGAGGTACAGGGTCAGGGCATGTCGTTCTGCCTGACACTCTTAGTTCGGGATTGTATATGATACGGGCCTATACCAGCTGGATGAAGAATTTTATGCCGCAGAACTGCTTCATGAAGCTAGTAAGGATTTACAATCCCCTCAACAGAACCAGTTTTTCAGATAGCCGCTATCAGTCGGTATTTCCAGATTCCGGGGGGAAATATGAAACTAATACGCAATCATCAGTAAGAATAAGGAAAAGAGAAAACGGGACCGCCGGTCTTGCTCTGGATATCATAAGTACCAGGGATTTCAGGTTAAAGAATGGCACTTTATATTATTTATTTATTCAGACAAGGGGAAACATTAACTACAGGACTGGTATTACCCTTTCCTCCGACTCGTCAGCCCTTGCAGTTCCGGGAGGACTTATACCCGGCGGGATCAATCATATAACACTTTTCAATGCCTCGGGCAGGCCCTTGTATGAAAGGTATATCTACACTCCATTGCCCGGGACGGATGACATTATCCTGGAAACACCCGTTAATGCTGGTACCAGGGAGAAACTTGATGTAAAACTGGCAGGAGGATCAGGTGCCAGCCTGTTAAAAGCTGCGGCACTCAGTGTATCGGTTGCTCCGCTAAACAGCCATTCTTCATCCGGGATGAGGAATTACCTGGTATTCGGTTCAGAATTTGGAATTTTACCTGATGAGGTCATCTCAGGAGGCATCGGGAAGATGAGTTCCGATAAACAGGAAGAGTTTCTTTCAGGGTTGTCGGGCTGCTGGATCGACTGGGATGTGATTCTTGGAGGAAAGTATCCGGAGATAAACTACAAAAAGGAGACCAGGCATCATTATCTGAGAGGATGTCTTTTAAACAGCATCACAAGGAATCCTGATCCGGGCAGGACCGTCTTCCTTTCCATCCCTGGTAAAAATGCCACTCTTCAGTATGCCGTCAGTGGCGATGACGGTTATTTTACCCTCAGCATTCCGTCTGACGGCAGGACCCGCGACCTTATTATACAGCCGGAGGAGCCTGAAAGGGGAAATACGATAGTCCTGGAGACACCTTTTTCGGAAAGGTATCTTCCTCTTACTGATCGCTCCCGGCCTGTGGCTGAGGTAGATGACAACATCGGGAGACTCTCCGTCAATCATCAGGTTATGAAGATCTACAGATCGGTTGATACTCCGGATACGCGTGAGACTGTAAGCCTTTCCGCTGGAGAGAACAGGTTCTACGGCAAGCCTGACCTGGAAATTGTCCTTGACGACTACATAAAGCTGCCGGTTATGCAGGAAATATTTTTCGAGCTTTTGCCCGGAGTCAATCTGAGAAAGCGCAAGGATGACTTTGAGTTAACGATCTTTGATCCTGTTGAGAATCAAAATTATGACAATTCTCCCCTGATGATGGTCGACGGTGTTGTAATTAATGACGCGGCTCTTATTGCAGGTCTCGATCCGGAAGTTGTTGAAAGGATAGATGCATTAAAATGCAGGTATTTTGTTGGCGATCATATTTTTTACGGGATCGTAAATGTAATAACGAAGGAAGGGGATTTCAACAGTATTGCCCTTCCTGATCATGCTGTCAGGCTGGTATACAGGGTTACTGAGTCCACCTCGGATTTTCTGGCTCCAGATTACACTGATCTTTTGAAAAGAAAGAGCCGTATACCCGACTTCAGGAACCTGCTTTACTGGAATCCCTCGGTCCTGACTGACAGTCAGGGTAAGGCTTCATTCAGCTTCTGGACTTCCGATATCCGCTGTGACTACGAAATTGTGGTTGAGGGTATCTCAGAGGAAGGCAGGATTTTTTCATCAGCGAAAGTATTTACTGTCAGATAGGTTCTTATCTGAGGTTTTTTTCTGATATTGGAATCAGAAAATACCACCATTATGAAACAGAGCAGGAGAACTTTCATTGCACGGGTGGCAGGAGCCGGAATTGCCCTGCCTTTGCTTTCATCCTCACTATCAGGAAGGACCATTGTTCAGGACGTCAGATATCCGGTCCGGCTTTTTTCAAAACCCATTGATTCGTATGAATTTGGTTTCATGTGCGACTGTCTTGTTCAGTCTGGCATAGCCGGTTTTGACCTTACAGTCCGCCCTGGCGGAAAGGTTGAGCCATCGGCAGTTGAAACGGATCTTCCCCGTCTGGTTGAAGAAGCAGGGAAATATAATCTCTTGTTGGACATGATGGTGACAGGTATCCTGTCGGCAAGGGATCCGATGACGGAGAAAATATTAAAAAATGCTTCGGCTACAGGAATTAAATACTACAGGCTTGGATGGTACGACTATGAACAGGAATCAGGAATTGTACAATCGATAAACAGCTGCAGGAATGAATTGGAGGCAATAGCCGGATTGAACAGGAAGTACGGAATAACGGGAGGGTACCAGAACCACTCAGGAACGAGAGTTGGAGGTCCTGTCTGGGATATTGACCGGCTGCTCGACGGTTTTACACCTGATGTTTTTGGGTGCCAGTATGATGTAAGGCATGCTTCTGTCGAAGGAGCGAATACATGGATTCTCGGAATGAACCTTATTGCTGATCACATCAACAGTCTGGCGATTAAGGATTTCACATGGCTCATTGTTAACGGGAGGCCGGAGGCTGTTACTGTGCCTCTGGGCGAAGGAATAGTTAAATGGGATCTTTTTTTCAGTACAGTGAAAAGACTGAACATATCCGCTCCAATAACCATTCATGTCGAATATCCTCTTCTCTCGGAGGCTGAAGAGAGCCTGACGCTTCTGAAGAAACAGGAGATCATTGCGGGCAAGCTCAGTAAGGATATGGATTTTCTCAGGAGTTATCTAGTTAAGTATAATTTGACATGACAATAAAACCGGAAATTTCCCGACGGAAGTTCATCAGGAACGGCATGATGGCAGCAGGTGGCGCCATGGTTGCTTCACCGCTTGAAATAATGACGGCCGGCTGCTCTTCTTTGCAGCCGCGCAGTATTACGATTTCAAAGGTCAGTTCTGATTTTGAGAGGGAGCCCCTGATAAGGCCGATGGGCTTCAAGGGCGGTTACCTGACGGAACTGTGGCAGACAGCAGCGTATCTTGAAAGCGCATCAGGAGTTCATTCAATAGGCATCGGCACCCAAAGCATACTCTGGTCGGATGCGAATGTCTTCACATCCAATTCCGAGAGCGGAGGCAATGCCCTGATGTATGCCCTTACGGAAAGAGCACTCCAGATCCTTAGAGGTCAGGCTTTTACATCACCTGTAGAGCTTCTTGAAGAGGTTTATCCCGAGGTATATGAGTATGGCAAAAAGATAACTTCCAATCCCTCATTACGAAAGACTTTTGCTCTCAACGCTCTTGTGGGCGTTGACAATGCCGCTTGGATCCTCTATGCCCGTGAAAACAGGATAACCTCATTTGACGGCATTATACCCCCTGTATACCGGCCTGCTCTGAGCCACAGGCACAGCAAGGTAGCGGGAATTCCCTTGTTCGCTTACACCATTCCTGTGGAGGAGATTCGGGAAACTGCCGGACAGGGATACTTTTTCATGAAGATAAAAATAGGGCAGCCCGGCACTCAGGAAGAGATGCTTGCAAAAGACATTGCCAGGCTTACGGAAATTCATAAAGAAATCGGAGATATAAGTACACCACATACTTCCGACGGAAAGATGCCCTATTATTTCGATGCCAATGGACGCTATGAAAAGAAAGAAACTCTTCTCAGACTTCTTGATCATGCAAAAAAAATCGGGGCATTTGATCAGATAGCATTGATTGAGGAGCCTTTTGCAGAGGAGATGGAAATTGATGTAAGCGATATCCCGGTCAGGCTGGCATCAGACGAAACTGCTCATACAGAAGAAGATGTCATAAAGAGGATTGGAATGGGTTACAGGGCAATAGCATTGAAGGCTATTGCCAAGACGCTCAGCATGACCATGAAGATAGCCCAGGCAGCTTATGAAAGGTCGGTCCCCTGTTTCTGCGCTGACCTCACTGTGAATCCTGTACTTCTGGAATGGAACAGAAACGTAGCCGCCCGTCTTGACTCATTTCCCGGAATGGGAAGTCTAGGTCTGCTGGAGAGTAATGGTCATCAGAATTATGTTAACTGGGATAAGATGCTCGGTTATCATCCCTGTAAGGATTCCGGGTGGATAAATGTCAGAAAAGGCATCTATGAGCTGGATGATGATTACTTCAGCAAGGCGGGCTGTATCTTTGAGCCGGTGCCGCATTATGAAGCTATGTTCAAAATGCCTGTGAGCTGAGCGTCATCCTTTTATTCTCAGCAGATACTTCTCCTTATGTTTAGGTGGGTATTTTTCAGCCGGCATGTCAGGTAATGGCAATGATCTGTTCCTTTACATTGTCAGGCTCAAATATTTTTCTCCAGTCGTCTTTAATAAATTCATTCAGCCCTCTCCGGAGTGCCTTGTTGGCGGCGTCTGAAAATACTGCCCCAGGAAGCTCATTGAACAGAACAGCCATCTGTATCCTCAGGTGGCCGAGAAGGAAGTCTCTTGCAGCCTCGGCCGGAACGCCGCGTTTTATAACCTCTTTCAGTCCCTCACTGATAACAAAGACACATGTTGAGGCAAGGGTTTCCACAAGAGCTGGCTCGAGCAATCCCATTTGTTCTGTGGTGATACGGTGAGCTTTCCAGACAGGGGCGTAAAATTTTCTGGCAATCTCTTCACCTAAAGAGTAATCCTCTTCAGATCCCTGAAGCAGGGAACAAACTATAGCCTGTTTTGCCAGATTGCCTCCGAAATGGTCCTTCATCTTTTCCTCTTCTGGTTCCCAGTTGAATATTGAAGGATGGCACGGATGTGTAATGAAATATGAAATGTCTTTCCGGTTGTACAATTTGCCTGCAAGGGCTGCCGCAGGATCGAGTGTTACAACAAGAGCTCCTTCTTTCATGGCAGGAATGATTTCGGCCGAGACCTTTTCAAGGGCTACGTCGGGAACCGCAAGGATAACAACATCAGATTCAGGCAAATTCAATCCAGGGTCTGAAACCCTTACGCCCTTTTCTTCAAGCCTGGCAATACCCGCCGGGTTTACTTCATGGTACGTCATTTTATACCCTGAATCCTTAAGATTGTGTGTGAGGCGGAGCCCCATTTTGCCTCCAGCCCCGACTAATGCAACTTTCAACATATTCTTTGACTTAAGTGGATTAAACAATATCTTCAATTCTGATGTTTTTCCCGGTCCTGGCCGATTCATATGCGGCCCACACAAGCCTGACAGTTTCAAAATTATCTTCTGCGCTGGTTTCTGCTTTTCTGTTTTCGAGCAGATCCTGAAGAATATCGTTGTTGCATGCGACAATGGCCGGAGGTTCGGGTTCAAGCCTTTCTGTCTGCCAGTGGTATTTTTGCATCGTCATTCTTTCATAGGTTGTCTTATTGCCGGATGTAATGGCAAAATTATAATCAGGGTCGAGTCTTACACTGCCTTTGTCACCTTCGACAAGCATGAGCACCTGTGGAAAGACCTCCTTTTCAAGCGGTGAGCTGAAAGAAATCTGCTGAACACATACCATCCCGTTTTTCATTCTGAGTAAGGATGTCGCCACATCCTCACCTTTAATTACCGGATTTATCGTTTGTATCTGTGTAAAAATTGTATCAGCTTCACCAAAAAGGTATCTTAAAACATCAAACTGGTGAGATCCCTGATCTGTAAGCGCAAATTGCTCAAGGGTAGCCAGGAAAGGTTGTGTTTCAAACAATGGAAACGCAGTGTTCCAAAATGAATTACAGCGAAATGGCTTTCCTATCACACCTGAATCGAGGATCTGTTTAATCCTCCTTATCTGGGGCTGCCACCTGTAATTCTCATGGACGTAGAAATTAACACCTGCATCACGCGTAACCTGCAACATTTTTTTTGCGACAGAGAAAGATGGAGCCATAGGTTTCTGACAAATAACATGCTTCCTGTGCCTTGCCGCAAGCTCAACGAACTTTGAATGTGTATCCACATCAGTGATGATATCAACGAAATCAAGTTCTTCTTTTTGCATCATCTCTTCGGCATCGTCGTAGGTATGGGGAATGCCAAATCGTTTGGCCAGGTCATCGGCTTTTGATAAGGTTCTGTTATAGAGGGCCACACACTCAGCACCATCCAGTTCCTGCCAGGCTCCCAGTTGAAACTGCGACCAGAATCCGCAGCCAAGAATAGCAAATTTCAACCTTTCCATACGCTTCTTTTTTAAAGTATTGTAGATAAAGTATATCAGGAATTAGAAATAGTGATGTTAATTGCTTATCTTCAAGTCGCTGCAGATATAATTTTCGACAAAAATCATCACCATCAGGATGAAAAATACAAAGAAAAAATCAAACGGCCAATCAAAAGTTGTAAGACATTCATTTTCATGAAGTAGTAAGAAAAGGTATCCGGATATAAAGAAAGTATCGGAACGCATGAATATGCTGGGCAGCAAACTGCAACTGCAGCAGACACCAATATTGAAAATACCGCCAAGCCCAACATTATAGTCATTTTTGCCGAGAACCCCGGTTAAAGTGTTCAGGCATCTTTGGTCATACCACCATTAAAACACCCAACCTCGATAAAATAGAATTTAATTGTTATATTTGAGTTAGTTCCACATCAAAAAGCAGTTTGTTTAAAATTCAAACACTCAGAAAAAATCAATTTGGATTTATAATTACTATACCATAACCATTTAAAATAAAAGTTATGAGACGCAGAGATTTTGTAAAGAACATCAGTGCCACGGGCCTTGCCTTTTCGGTAGTTCCCAGTATTGCAGTTTCCGGGCTGGGGCATATTCCTCCCAGCGACCGGCTGAATATTGCAGGAATTGGAATTGGCGGGAAGGGAAATGTCAATCTGAGGAACATGGTGGGCCAGAATATCGTCGCATTGTGTGACTGTGATTATGCTTATGCCGACCCGGTCTTTAAGACCTATCCCGATGCCAGAAGGTACATGGATTACCGCAGAATGCTCGATGAGCAAAAAGATATTGACGCAGTGGTTATCGCAACTCCCGATCACACCCATACAGTGACGGCAGCCGCGGCCATGGAGCTGGGGAAGCATGTCTACCTTCAGAAACCGCTGACCCACAGTGTCTGGGAATCCCGTTATCTTACAGATCTGGCCCGGAAAACTGGTGTGGTTACACAGATGGGGAATGAGGGTCACTCCGATGATACGGTCTACGAAGTGGCAGAAGTGGTGCAGAGCGGATGCCTGGGTACCATCCGTGACGTGCACGTATGGACCAACAGGCCCATCTGGAGGCAGGGAATGCCCAAACCCCTGAAAGAGGTGCGCGTGCCGAAAACACTTGACTGGGAACTGTTCATCGGACCAGCTAAAATGCGCGCCTACAATCCAGAATATCATCCTTGGATATGGCGCGGGTGGTGGGATTTCGGAACCGGAGCCCTGGGTGATATGGGCTGCCACTTGCTGGATGTGCCGAATTTTGCCCTCCAGCTGGGGCAACCGGTAGCTTTCCAGGCCAGCTCCTCGCTGGTCAACACGGAGAGCGCCCCGGTTTCGGAAAAGATCAGTTACAAATTCCCGGCCAGGAAGAACCTGCCCTATCTCGCTTTACCCGAACTGGAACTGATCTGGTATGACGGGGGATTGATGCCTGCCAGGCCCTTTGACCTTCCCAACGATGCACCGATGAACCCGGGTGGCGGTTTCATGTTCATCGGAACAGACGGGGTACTGATCGCTGAAAGTTACGGCGCTAACTGGAAAACCTACAGAAATGGCGAAGAGTTTATTCCCGAAACCCGGGTGGACCTGGGAAGAATACCCGACAATCAGTTGGGCGGGGGAAGGCACGAAATGCATTTCGTGGAGTGCTGCAAGAATGGTGGTAAACCGGCATCCAGCTTCGAATACTCGGGTCCTTTCAACGAATTCGTGGTGATGGGAAACCTTGCCGTCAGGCTGCAGTCGCTTCAAAAGACTTTGCTCTGGGACAGCAATAACATGCAGGTAACCAATATCGGCGCCGGAGAAAAGATCAGGACGACAAAACTGACTCCCTTCTCAAGCGATATCATAACCAGGAAGGTGGAACGCGAAGCTGCTACCTGGGTTGAGCAGAATGCGCTGGAAATGTGCAATGAGTGGATCAAACACGAATACCACAATAGCTATAAGTTATAAAGACCATAACCAGCATGTTTGCCATTAGGTGGGCGATAATCCGGGAAGAAAAGAACCCACAACCGGCGAAATCAATTACCTTAATGTATTTAAATACATCTATGACAAGGGTTACAGGGATGTTGTCGGAATGGAACACGGGAACTCAATGCCCGGGTCTGAAGGTGAACTAGCTCTGATAAAAGCATACCGCGAAGTGGATTCATTTTAGTTGTTCTGAGTTTACAGCTTCATAATTTTAATGATTTGAGATACTGAATACTTTCTTCAGCCCATTTTTCTTCCTTGATAATTGTCTCTTCAATACTCTTTTCAGGAGGAGTCCATAACTCGAGGATAGCACTTTTACAGATACCAGTCGCAGAGGCTCTGGATAAAATATCGCGGATATTCAGCAATCCTTTACCGGCTGGTACACCCTCTATTATTATCCCCATTTTATGAGAGACCCTTCGGATTGTAAAGTCTTTAATATGAAGGTTTATTGTATAAGGAAGCAGTATATCAGATACAGTTTCAAAACCTTCACCGGCGCCCATTGAATTAACGGAATCAAGACAAATTCCCACCCATTCTGATCCGACTGATTGGATGATATTCTCGAATTCCCTTGCCTTAAGCCTGTCGTGGTTCTCGATCGCCATTCTGATCTTCCTCGATCTGAATTCTGTTTCAAGTTCCTGTATGATTGCAATTATTTCCGGAACTTCCGGTTCGTAATTGTTTGTATCAATGACCATTCTCAGGATAGGGGAACCGATTGCTTCAGCCGTCTTCAGGCATTTCATTACATGTCCGGGAATAAGACCCCTGCCGCCTAATTCAAGGCTTATACCCTTTGTATCTGCAAAATCACGTAAAAGATCAGTTTCTTCTTCTGAAAGATTCTCGAGAGGAAGGTTATCCGCAATCTGGACAACAGTGATCCCATTTGATATGGCTTTTTCGAGCAGACCGCAGACTCTCAGCGGATTAGATGGTGACGATCCCGGAACTCCGATCGCCCAGGTATATGTGTATGATGATATTCCTAACCTCATGATGGTTATTTTCTTGACCCGGGGGCAGAATACTTTTTCGAAGCATCATCAAGGACCAGTATCCAGTCGAGGTTTTCGCCGGGAGTGGGTGTGTTGAAGGTCTGGATTCCGGTATTGGGGTATTTGCCTGTCATTACGGCTTCCCCATTTCTCGGGTTGTACCACCATGCAAGAACCTCTTTACCTTTTATTGCATCCATCCTTACAGAGAACTTTCTTCCGACCGGAACGTAAACCATTGCGTAAGTTCCCTCCTGGTCGCGGGTTGCGACAAACCTGTAGGAGCCTGAGCCAGGAACTGCCGAGGCAACATTGTCGGCCACAATAATTGAGTTGTCGGGAATCCGTGTGAGAAACGGCCTCGATTCAATCAGAAGACGCCCGTATTGCATCTGCGCGGCTCCAGGCTGATCAATGGCTTCGTACCAGGGCATAAGCGGACGGTTGATGGGAGACCTGGATGAGGTCCACATCTGCCACACTGAGTGATGTCCGTAGGTATGCCCGAAGGCACCTGTGAAAAGATCCCAGTACAGAGGCCTGCGGACATCAGCAGCCGTTGAATGGCTGTTCGCATCGGGATTGAAATTGATGGGATGGTCCTCATAAACCGGTTCACCGTCAATTACCGGTTTGGGAGGCTCAAGTCTGTAATCATCATAGGTGGCAGAATACCTTTCCGTGAAGCTCAGACTGTGTCCGTTCTGTCTCATGTTGAAATCGAGCCAGGTTTCGTTGTGGAAATACTGTGAGGAGCCAGATCCCCCGGTAGGATGAAAGGTTATAAGGTGTGAGCCTCTGTCGCCCTCCCTCAGACCTTCAGCCATTGCGACGACCGTCTGGCGCTGGAGTTCATTCTCGACAGGCCTGTCGCCGCCGACAATCCAAATTATGTTTGTCTGATCCTTGTACCTCTGACCAAGAAATTTTCCATATGCCATGGCATTTTCAGGATTGAATATCTGGGGCCCTGCACCCCATTTCCTGTTCCACTTGTCGCCCCATGTGGGAAGAAGACCTATGAAAATACCTTTCTCAGCGGCTTTCTTTATAACCCAGTCAACATGTTTAAAGTAAGCTTCATCAGGCTTCAAAGGATCATTGCCGATAAGGGGTTTGTTCCCCTCCATATTTGGAGTATTCAGACCGTCGACCTCAGCAAGTACGACAGCCTGGATAACTGTGAATCCCAGAGCCCTGCGGTTCTCGAGATATCTTTCCGTCTCCTCCTTGTTCAGTCTGTGAAATAATTCCCAGCCGGTGTCGCCGAGATAGAAAAAGGGTGTCCCATCCTCAAAGACAAGAAATCTTCTGTTTTCCGATACTTTAAGCTTTCCGTGCGAAAGATCGGCTGAAGGGCCCTTCCACAAACCAGTCTGGGATGATGCTGATAAACTGAGTGCAAAAAGACTCAGGGTAATTAATGTTCTGCTTATCATAAATCAAATTTTAAAATGTTCAGGCTAATTTTGACCAGACGATCATTACAAGTCCAATAAGATAGCAGACAAACATAAAGGCAAGCAGTCTGTTCGTACCTTCCGGAGCATCTTTGAATTCCTTCCATACAAATATTCCCCATAGGGCAGCGATTACCGGAGCCGCATTGCTGAGGCCGTATGAGATTGCCGGGCTGGCTGCACCTACCGACATAAAGCTTACCGAGTTTCCAAGGCACCATATTGCACCTCCGAGAAGGCCGAGAAGATGAGCACGGGCCGGTCCTTTAGTCCACTCCGATATCTTTACCGGACGTCCTTCTACGGGTTTAGCCATGAAGATGGGATTTACTATCAGAGTACTGAGGATAGCTCCAAGTGAGAAGAACACTACTGCAGTATAGGAACTAATTTTCCCGTCGTCGGCCGGTGAAAAATCGGTAGCGAGCGAAGAGGCCACGAATCTGTAGAAGAATGCGATGCACAGACCTGCAAGAAGAGCCAGGATGATCCCCTTTGCGGGGGGCTTGTTCTGGTTGCTGGCAAGCTTCCTGTACGATTGCATGCTGAGAAGAATTGCAATGATAATCACTGCTGAGCCGCCGAAGAGAAGCCACGGGTTTCCTTCGGGTTTCCCCAGATAGTTGATGTAGATACCCAGTATCCATCCCAGTCCTCCTCCAATCGGAAATGCCACCGACATTCCTGCAATGGATATTGAGGCAACCAGAAGAAGTGTTCCAATGTTCCAGATGAAACCTCCGAGAGCAGATGAAAGGAGGTTCCTTGCATCAGCCTGGGCCAGATCAGGAATAAAGCTGCGACCCTGACTGCCAAAGCTTCCGAAAGTGAAAGCCATCAGAAGGGCAAAAAGGAATATCCCGATAGTGTAATCCCAGTAAAATAGTTCAAATCTCCATTCCTTGCCGATTAGATTCTGGGTATTCTGCCACGATCCCCAGCAGACCATTGCAACGAAGCATAGAAAGACAGCCAGCGCGTAGTTCTGAACAAGTACCATAATTCTCAGTTTAGTTTAAGTTAGTCTATAATTTTTTCTTTGTCAATTCCCCTGATAAATGTAATCGAAAACGGCTTAAGAATCAATAAGCCGCCACGATTAATCATTACCGGCTGCGAAGGCTTCACCACACTATACAGGTTCTTTTTCTTTTCATCGTGGTGTAAAATTCCTGTTATCTGAAGGTCCCGCCCCAGATTTATTCTCACTACTTTTGGTTCAGGTGTATAGTTGATTACCGCCAGCATCAGTAAGGTGCCGTGAACCAACCCGAGTGCTTCTGCTGAGAGCCTGTCAGTGCTTTTTAAAGTAAGTATTTTATATTCTTTATGTTTAAGCAGGAACCTGAAAAGGTGAGAGACCGGAAACAAACAGACCTTTTCTCCGTTCATTTTCCCTTCCTGCCCGTCCAGGCTGCCGGAGTCAATGATCCCGGCATCACCTGCTGTCTCCAGGAACGAAATCCCGGCCACACCGGATTCTGCAAGATATTTGAATGATCCGGCCACCCAGCATGCTCCTCTCATGTCTTTAAGGCGTAAATCAGCTGCAGGGTATTCATCGTTTCTGTTTATATCGGTGTGGAAACCCAGGTTTGCATTAAACCTCCGGGCAATGGTTACCGGCGTGATCCAGATATCCTTTTGAGGCCGGAAATCCCTTGCACTCTCAACAGTACATGCCTGAGCCCTCAGGTTCTCAACCAGGGTTGCATAATCGGATGCGTGTTCCTGCGGATGAATGGACCAGCACCTAAGGTCGGGCATTAATGACCGTGGTCGGTTCCTGTTCATCTGGGCAAAGTTTGCATTCGTTCCGCAGGCAATTCTGATACCGGGTAATGAACTCCTCAGAAGCGGGATTATGGCATCCGACAGCTCGTCGGGAGTGCAAGGCTGGTACTTGTGATAGACTATCAACAGAATTATATCCGGATGCAGGTAATCCAGCAGGCCAGTAACAGCGGTGCATTGCTCAACAGCGTTGTCGTCAAGAAAAAGAGCAAGTTCAACTGGCAGATTAAGTAAGGCTGCCTCGGCGCAGGCGTCAGTGACAAAGCTCTGCCATTCCTCGCTGGTAAGATCTATCTCAATTCTGTAGTGGCTGAATCCCGTTTCCCTGATAATATTGAGTTCAGCTTCATTCAGCGGTTCCTTACGCCACGTCCTGCATATTCCGGTTGAGGGGAAGGCATGAAGTTCACCATCTTCAGCAGTAAGATCAATCGTACTTTCTTCCTTAATTCCTTCCGTTTGACCTCTTACCGTAAGTTCTATTTCCTGGAATATCTTTTCACCCTCATTCAGCCTGACGGGGAAAGGAAGTGAGAGGGGTGTAGAGTATGTTTTGAATGAGTCGTCGGTCCAGTTCCGCTGATCCTCGGTTTCAAATACATCGCCGGTGAATTTTATCACACAATTGAGTCCGCCTTCTATCCATTCCATTACCTTAACATCAAAAAAAGGCTGATGAGGGCTGATGAAATACGGAAATATTTGTTTTTCAGTGCTTTTGTCACTATGGGTTATAAGACAGGGCTTTCCGGCACATTCTCCGGCAGGGTGCAGAAGGCACAGGCCGGCCCTGTTTTTCAGGAATGAAGTAATTGCTTCTCCCTCGAACCGGTAAATGATTTTATTATCACCCGTTCCGCTTATCGTGACCCTTGCTTTAAAATCGATCCCGGCGCCGGCATACCTGATACTATAAGAAAGCAGGAATGAATCATTCCTTATGTCGGATTTTTCATCACTTATAACACCATGAATGTTCAGCCATTCGTGGTCGCGCAGAGCAGGATAGATCATTCTGATGATCTCAGCCGGTCCCGATCTTATATATCTGATGGCTCCGTCATGATAAACAAGATCAAGTATCCCGGCCCTCAGGCGTACCGGATGGTTGTTATCACTCATATACCCAGGATGAAAGCTGAAGGGATTTTTTATTTGTGCGTGCTGAGACTATAAGAACACCCAATTCCGGGAGCAATCCCTTCCGCAATGAGAGATTAATGCCAGATAAGAGATTATGGATCATCATCAGGTTAGTTATCTCAAAAATAGGAGTAATTTTAAGAATAAGATAGTAACATTATGAAAAAGATACTGCTTGTCCTGATCAGTTTATTAACTGCTCACCTCCCCATACCCGGGCAGGACCCTGGTACCCGCATCAGCCTTAACGGTAAATGGGATTTTGAACAAACCACAGATGCTTTCCCTCCAGAATCTTACAGCAGGAAATGCCCGGTGCCCGGGCTTATCCATCTTGCAGAGCCGGCAATAGAGGCCCGCGATAAACTTTTTCAGAAACCATCTGCATCCTACACGGCTGAAGCCTCTGATTTCAGGAAACTGCAGTATGAACCTAAATACAGCTGGTACAGGAAGGTTGTCACGATTGCTCCGGGAAGGCCTGATACCGAGGTGATGCTTACAATACTAAAAAGCCAGTTTGTAACCCAGGTTTATATTAACGGTCGCGATATGGGCCAGTCTGTTTCCTGTACAACACCTGTAAGATTAAAAATTACCGATGCAGTCAGGTGGAACATGCCCAATGAGATACTGATAAGGGTAGGGGAAAGGGTTTGGCTTCCTCCCGAAGCCGCCGGAGGCACCGATAAGGAAAAGGCCAATTATTTACCAGGGATATGGGATGATGTTTTCCTGTCGTATTCAGAAAAACATATGATAATAAAGGCATTATATCTTCCTTCGGTAAAGGGAAGCACAGTAACAGCGAAGTTTGTGATCAGGAATTTCCATCCTCAGCAGGTAATGTATGGCGATCCCATGAACGATTCTGTAAGGATCAGGATAAAAATCAAAGAAAGAATTACCGGGAAAGTACTTACTGAAGAGTCATTTGAGGGAATAACAACCCGCGATAACGAAACGATACTTGAGACGGTCATTAAGGTGCGGGATTATAAAAAATGGACTCCTTCGGATCCATTCCTGTATGCTGCAGAAGCAGAACTTATTGAAAAAGATGTTGTTACTGATCGGTTTTCTAAAAACTTCGGAATGAGAGACTTTGAACGAAGGGGGAAATATTTCTATCTCAATGGCGAAAAGATAATACTGAGGGGGACGAACATAACTCTTCACAGGTTTTTTGAGGATCCAGATTGTCAGTCTCTTCCATGGGACAGGGAATGGGTGAGGAGAATGCTTATTGATGATCCCAGATCGCTTGGCTGGAATGCAATGAGGATATGTGTAGGGCTGGTGCCTGATTTCTGGTACGATCTCGCTGACGAATACGGCATGATGTTCCAGAATGAATGGATGTACTGGCAGAACCATGGCTGGGATGAACAGATAAGGAAAGAATACACCGACTGGGTTTGGAGCGACGGAAATCATCCGTCGATAGTGATATGGGATGCAATAAATGAGAACTGGAACACATTTATTGGTAACACCCTCATTCCGGAGCTGGAGAAACTCGATCCTACCAGGATATGGGATGCAGGTTATATGGTAGCCACCGACCTGTCGGTTGAGGACAATATCGATGAGCCTCATCCCTACAGGGCAGGATGGGGATTAATGAATTCCCCGGATCCTGCAGACTATCTGGCTCAAAATCCTTACAGACTTGGCAAACTCGACGATTGGGAGGATGGTCACCGCAAATTCCTTACAGCCACTGCGGCGCAGCTGGTTAATGAATACGGATGGAACTGGCTCTGGCGAGATGGTCAGCCTGCCAAACTGACAAAAAAGGCATATGACCTGCTTGTCGGGGAGGATGCTTCGGCCGATGTAAGGAGAAAATTTCAGGCCTACTGGCTTCAGTGCGAAACAGAATGGTTAAGGGCCGAGAGGTCTTTTGCTGGTGTACTTGCGTTCACTCACCTTACAAACAATTATGGTTTTACAGGCGACTGGTATATAAATAGCATCCGCGACCTTGAAAAAGGGCCGGTGCTTGAATGGTTCCGCCATGCTTTTGCTCCGGCAAATGTATTTATCGATCTGGCCGATCAGCGCTATTTTCCTAATGGTTACTTTCAACCGGGAGAGAAAATCTCAGTGAACCTGGCTGGTATTAACGATAATCCTGTTGAGTCACGCGGCCGTCTTGAATTACTGGTGATAGGTAAAAATAACAGGGTTGAGAAGAAGGTCAGTACCGAGATTTCTATTGAGCCTTTTGGAAGAACAAACAAACCGGTTGAGCTTAAGTTACCAGCGAAAGAGGGGGCTTATCTGCTTACAACAAGGTTTTATCCTTCCGGAAGCTCCGATGTCCTTAAGAGCAGGCGTTACATAAAGATAGGCGAAGGAATTACTTCAAAGTTCCCTGAGGTGGAACCCTGAAGTTCTGTTTTTTATCAAGGCCTGTTTGCGACGCCGCATCTTCCATACACGGAAGGGTAATGGTCATTCTTTATGAAAATGACGGAGGAACCTGAAAAAAGAACTTCCATCAATTATCTTCATTCCTGACAGAAGTGAATATAGAACAGTTTCGGCGGAGGTAAAAGGCTGAACCAGTATCAGTTTGTGGTCAGTTTTCTTCTTTCTGTAATATTTCCCTGAGGGAAACACCCAAATCCCCTTCTGTACCGGGGAATTTTACTTTGTTCATTACAACTGACCTGCCGTTTTCACATACCATAACCGGACCCGGATCCTTCTTTTTAAAGGTTACCCTGTCGAGCTTCAGTTGAGAAAAGCCTGTTGCGAAGAAAAACTTGTCAGAAGAAAGTCTGGCTCCTTCAAAAGTTGGTCCCGGACCTTCATCTCCCTCCCTGAAGGTAAAAGCGGATCTTTTTATGGTAAGACTGAAAAGGGAATCTTTTCTGCCATCGATATAAAAAGCCCTGAGCAAACCTGTTGCCTTTATATTATCAAATCGTATATCAGATGCCGGCTGGCCAGTCTGCCAGAGTCCGTTATTGAAATTGTACATATAAAATATGTCAACATTATCAACTGTTATATCACTCACCTGCCAGTTGGCACTTTTCAGCTGAGGCTTCTGATCCTTTGGTGAAAAGTGCACGAAAGCCGTAAGCATATTGTTCCTTTTCTGGATTTTGTGCATGTATTCTCCCGGTCCCCATAGTTTGCATTTTTCAACCTTAAGGTTCACGCAACCTAATCTGAATCCATTGCATGATGTGTTTACGAGGCAGCCGGAGATATGGAAGTCGCGGTTATCATTTCCGGCAAAGGCATCATCGCCGGTCCTGAAATCACAATCCTTAACTGTAAAATTATCGCAAAATCGTGTATGGAGACCGTCATGACCGCCCAGAATTGTAACATTTGTTACATTTCCGAAAGAGCAGTATCTGCAATTAACAGCCCAGTTGGCTGAGTTCCGTATGGTAAAGTCTTTCAGTTCTATATTGCTGCAGTTTATTAACCTTAAACAATGAGGTCCCCTGAAACCTTCTTCACCATCAGGGTTAAAGCAATTCACGCCATCAATTTCTCCGCTGCCCTTTACTGAGATATCTTTAAGATCCTTACCAAAGATAAAAGCGTCATTCTCGTAATCGGCATATGAATCGCTACCCTTGATAAGCGCTCCTTCTTCCAGAACTAATGTGATGTTATCCCTTAGTTCGATAGTGCCGCTTTTATAAACACCCGGGGTGAATCTGACGGTTCCTCCTCCTTTTTCAGCGCAAAGGTTTATTGCATTGCGGATTGTAACTGTCATAAGACTGTCTGACTCAGGCCTCAGGACTATCTCGAAACCGTCTTCTTCCCTTCCTGAGATAATGAATAGTAATCCAAGCAGCAATGATAGTATTTTGGTCATATTTTTTTAGGCTACAAATAATTTGCATAAGTTGGAAGGACCAGAACTGCTGCAGTTCCTGAGATAAATTTCCGGCGTGTTATCATATTTATTAATTTAGAATTTTGGCAGAGTCCAGGATTCACGGTATACCGGCGTAATTAGTCTGTTTGCCGTTTCGCTGTTGGTAAAATGGTTTTTTGAATCATCCCATAAAAGGACCGGTTCTCCTGTTCTTGCAGCAATATTCGCGAAATGTACATGAAGAGCTGCAGCCCGGCCGGTTTCCGGAGGGCATGCAGGTTTATTCCCGGCTTTAATACATGAGATGAAGTTTTTAACATGTTCGTTATGCGATTCTTTTCCTTCTGTAAATGAGTATTCTGCCGTTTTTGGCTTTTTGGACGCGTTATCCCACTCGGGATAGACTTTAAGACTGTTTCTGTCCATCACCATTGTGGCATAGTCGCCTATAAATTCAAGTCCGTAAGGCATGTCCCACGGACCTTTCTCAACTCCGCCAGTAACATTGTAGTTTATTACAAAATCGGTGTATGGATAAACCACCGACATTGTGTCAAATGTCTCCCTGGCTCTGGGTTCGTGAAATGTATTTCCGCCATACACAAGAACCTTTGGGGGTGGACTCTGAACATCCTTTGCCCACAGACCTATATCCAGAAGGTGGACTCCCCAGTCGGAAACCAGTCCCCCGCCATAATCCCAGAAATGCCGCCAGTTACCATGGAACCTCGATTTGTTGAATGATCGTGCAGGAGCCGGGCCGAGCCACATATCAAAATCTACACCTGCAGGCACCGGCTCATCCGGTTCTATCCTGCTCCCGGCACCATACTCAAAGTTAGCCCATATATTGATTTTGCGCAGCTTGCCTATTTGCCCTCCCTTAATGAATTCCATTGCTTTCTGAAAAATAAATCCGCTTCTCTGCTGCTGACCGACCTGAACAACCCTGTCGCCATAGTATTTTGATGCACTGACGATGATGTTGCATTCAGCAATGGTATTGGCCATAGGTTTTTCTACGTAAACATGTTTTCCGGCCTGTAGTGCGTATACCAGAATTAAGCAATGCCAGTGATCAGGTGTTCCTATGATCACCGAATCAATGTCCTTCTGCTCAAGCAGCTTCCTGAAATCTTTATACAGGCGTGGTGTCTGATTGAATCTCTTCTGCACCTCAGCAGCCCTGTTATTTAATATTGAGTCGTCGATGTCGCATAAAGCCACACATCTGACACCTGGATTGGCTAGATGATGCTCGAGGATCCCGAAACCCATATTCCTGCATCCGACAAGTGCAACATTGAGTTTGTCAGAAGGATCCTGGGTCTTTTCTGAGGCAAGGGCCGGCATCAGGCCTGCCATGCCAACTCCGGCAGCTGTTCTGGCTGTACTGTTGATAAAGGTTCTGCGGTTCATTCAGGTTGGTTTTATAGGAGATTTGTTATTAACTTAACAGTGCGTATGGGAGTATTAAACTTTTATTATAAAATTAATATGAAATATTTACAAATTGGCGCTCTTATCGCTCTAATATCCGGATTCAGCTCATGTCATAGAGGATCTGGTGAAAATCTTGCTGTTGCTGATACAGTTCTTGTCAGCGATACGATACAGTATCATCCCGTAAGGATCAATAAAACCGACGGATCGATTTTACCATGGTTCTCTTCTGATAGAGGCCAGTCATACGACACTGTCTTAATGCTTGTATGGCACTTCTGGAAAAACATGGAGACTGATTCGAACGGACTGAAGTATTACTTGAACCATCAGGTCTGGAGACCCGAACATGATGTGAGGGGGATCGGAGGCGACCAGATAAGCATGGCCCTTTCATCATGGGCCCTTTTATATGCCTATACCGGAGATTATGAGATAGTTGAAAACATGGTTTACCTTGCGGATAACTACCTTGCCCGTTCCTTATCGAAACCAGGGGATAGCTGGCCGGATATTCCCTATCCTTATAACACGGATGTCCACTCTGGTGTCTACGATGGCGATATGCGGAACGGAACAGGTATCACCCAGCCGGATAAGGCAGGGACTTTCGGGTATGAACTGGTAAATCTTTACAAGATAACCGGTAATAGCAAATATCTCGATGCCGCAAAAAAAATTGCACACACACTTGCTTCAAAAATCATTGAAGGGGATAGCATAAGGTCACCGCTCCCCTTCAGGGTAAATGCTGTTACAGGAGAGATCGGGTCATTATTTGACAGCAATGACAATTCCAGGAAGGTAAGACCGGCATTGTACACTGCGAACTGGACGGGCACAATGATGCTGTTTGAGGAAATGAGGAAGCTCGATCCGGTGAATGATAAAATGTACTGGAGGAGCTTTAATGTTTTTCTTGAATGGATGAAGGAGAATCCATTGCGTACCAATAAATGGGGGCCATTTTTTGAGGATATCCCTGGTTGGAGCGACACCCAGACCAATGCAGTTAGTTTTGCCATGTTCATAATGAACCACAGGGAACTTTTTCCTACGTGGAAGGAAGATGTGAAAGGTATATTTGACTGGACATACAGGGAACTTGGGAATAACGAATACCAGAAATACAAGGTCACCGTCATGAACGAGCAGACTGTATACCGTGTTCCCGGCAACAGTCATTCATCGCGGCAGGCTTCGGTCGAATTAATGTATGCCGATCTTTCAGGTGATGCTTCGTATACTGAAAATGCGGTCAGGACACTTGACTGGGCCACCTATACCGTGGCATCAGACGGGCGTAACAGGTATATCCGCGACGATATATGGCTCACAGATGGTTATGGTGACTATGTTCGCCATTATCTGAGGGCAATGGCTGTAAGGCCAGATCTTTCGCCGGAGAATGGAAATCATCTGCTTGGAAGCTCGTCAGTAGTAAGATCAATCAGATATTCAGACAGTTCAATAGACTATCAGACTTACGACACAGTTTCGACAGAGATACTTCGATTGACCACTAAACCTTCGGCAGTAAAAATGGGTAATATCCGGCTTCCCGAAACGGAAGATATGGAATTGCAGGGATGGAGCTGGCTTCCTTTGGAATCCGGAGGAGTGCTTAAAATAAACAAGAAAGAAAAGACTGAAGTATCAATCGGATTTTGAACTGATGAAACGAGGATAATCTTAATATAACCAATCCTTCCTGTGTGAAGGAAGGGATTCATCAGAACCAAAACTGGTTTTTTTTGTTATAGAAGCATAATTAATAATTTGTCAGATGAAAAGAACTTTCTTTATAATAAAAACACTACTTATTGTATCAATCATTTCCGGATTAACAGAAGCAAAGTCTCAGGTTTTCCTTGATGTCGAATCGGGAGTTACTTTTTCGGGATACAATGATGTCCGGATTCCCGGCGATCAGGGGACTTTATTCTCCCTGAGTGAAGAACTTGACGCATCACCGAAAATATTCCTGAGGGTACGTGCGGGATACACCTTCGGCACACGTCATAACCTGTCATTATTATATGCGCCGCTTGAGATAAAATCCGAGGGGAGTATTTCACGTGACCTGACTTTTGAGGGTGTTGTTTTTCCAGCCAGCACTCCTCTTGAAGGAACATATAAATTCAATTCATACCGGCTTACCTATCGCTATGATATTGTAGAAAGACCAAAGTTCGAGTTTGGGCTGGGATTCACCGCCAAAATACGGGATGCCAAAATCGCCCTTTACTCTGCTGGCGATGAAAGCGTCAAGACGAATGTAGGATTCGTCCCGATAATAAATTTTCATGCTGAATGGAAAGCAAGTGATAATCTGTCATTTCTCCTTAACGGAGACGCATTGGCAGCACCGCAGGGAAGAGCCGAGGATGTTCTAGTGGCGATTAAATACATGGTCTCTGAGAAAATCGGTATCAGGGCTGGTTACAGGATCCTTGAAGGCGGAGCCGACAATGATGAGGTTTACAACTTTGCTCTGCTTAATTATGCAGCTGCAGGACTGGAATTCAGATTCTGAACTACCTTTATTTCATCTTATTGGTTAACGAATTGATGCTTTTGACATTGCCATAAGATTTCTATGGGGTGTAAGTACTGTTATTTCACAACCCGCTGCGATGAGATACTTTTGATCTTTATATCGTTCAACGAGTTCTTTAGACAGATTAAATACTTCCTCTTCGGATCTATCTTGTACAAGAACAGGGTTTATATTTCCGCCAAGCACTATATTATCACCTAATATTTTCCTGGCACTATCCATATCAACCTGCCAGTCGAGGTCAATTATATCGGCATTTAGTTCTTTCAGTGAATCAAGAAGGTGGTTTATATTTCCGCAGATATGAAGTTTTACTGATGCACCGCACTCATGCACATATGATATCAGTTCAATGTGCCGGTTCTTTATGTAAAGGTCGTATGTGTCTTTATCAATCTGTGAGCAGATTGCATCACCTATTCCTATCAGATCGCATCCGGCTTCAATCTGGGCTTTTGCGAAATCTTTTGCCGTAATCATGCATTTGTCCATCAGTATATTGCAAAAGTCAGGATCAATCATCAGGAATATCAGAAACTCACTTACACCTGTAAGATCGCATGCTTCTGCCAGAGGGCCTTCAATCCATCCGCTGACGGGAACTGTCCCTTTAAGGAGCTTCTGATAATAAACGGCTCCATTGATTCTGTCCAGAGTGCGTTCACATTTATGAACATCAGGAGTCGGAAGATTTTTTACATCATCAATTGTCTTAACAATATGTTCAAGACATCGTGGAACTCCCTCATCAATAAATTCAATAGGGGCACCGAAGGCAGAAGTTTCACGGAACGGATCTGAGATAAGGCTCACCATGTCTGTGTCAAAGAACTCCATTGCACGGATATTGCTCTCAACCAATGCCTTGAAATCGGAGGCAAATTTCCCGTAAGTTGTATTGTTGAATCTGGCTGCAAAATGCATCAGTATTGGTCTGAAAAATATTTTATTTTGAGGTTTTTCACCTCTCAGAAGAGCGTTATATAATTCTTTCTTATTCATCCGGATATTTTGATTTTAATTGTCTATGAATATAGGGAAAATTTAAATTTGGGGTATTATCATCGTTAATCAGGTTTGCAGTGAGATATTCACCAGACTGTTTTCCGGCGCAGCCCGATTCAAGCAAGGCTCCGAATAAAAAAAATACGGGTTGTCATAATTTTACAGAGGTGTTGTTGTTAATATTTTTTCTCCCCGATTATAAGTACCCATGGATTGTTGTCAGGTGCCTTGAAGCTGCCTTCGGATGAGGCTTTTCCTTCAGTTTCAAATACACCTGTTTTCGGGTTGAACCAGTAAAACGGCAGACCTGATTTCATGTTTTTTATCTTTATCGGACCGCCCTTATCCAGATATGCGATATAGAATAATCCCTCCTTTGCCAGAATGTAGCGGTCTGAATCCGTCAGATCCCGACGTCTTTCAACATCTGCAAAGTCGAAACCCTCAAATGCTTTTGAAATCAGACCGGCATAGTTACTGCCTTCCTGGTTCATGGCCTCTTTCCACGACATAAGGGCATCTGTCCAGGCATCCCAGCCGGGTTCGTCAGCAGTGATCTTCCATTGCCACAGGCAGGCGGCTCCATAGACTATACCCATTGTACCTCCGTGTATGAGCTGGTTCCATGCTTCCTCTCCCTGCCACCAGCCAAGTCCGTTTTTGCCGTTACCCATTCCTTCGTACGTGGGTTCTCCGTTCAGGTTTGCCTTTGCAGGTTTGTTATCGTACATCCTTTCGACTTTATGGTAGAGATGTAATCCGTCATGCCCTGTCTGCGCCCACTGAAAATCGAGCCAGGGTTCATCCTGGTATGAACGGTTGTAATGGAAACAGCGGGAACTGTCACCTCCTGCCCACGAAGCCAGATAGTCATCGGCGGGATTATAGTGAATACCTGTCGGCTGATTATAACAGTCCCATTTTTCAATGGTTTCGCCCCCCGGCTTAACTCCGGGATCCAATCCGTTAGCATCTCCGCTTACAAGCCATAAAGCGGGCATGCTCCCATAACGGGCAACCAGATACATGCAGTACCTGGAATATTCATCAGGATCGGCCGTGGGGCCGAGAACTGTTTTCCCCTTCCATCCGAATCCGTGAAAAACAGGCTGATAGACAGGAACAATACCATGATCGACCAGTATTTGTATCAGGGTATCGAGATACTGAAAATAATCAGGCCTTAGTTTGTTAAGGTGTCCTTCATGCAGATCATCAAAACTTCTGGCAAATCCCAGAACCGTGTTCCTTGCATCCGGACCTTCGGCATACATATCGGGCTGGACACTCATAAGAAGCGCCGCGTTGAACCCTTTTTTCATCCTGTCGGCTGCATATATCTTTACCTGGTCGCTTGTGGCCCTGAATGGTATAGCCCAGGGAGTATCGCCAACCAGAAGAAAGGGTTTTCCATCAGCATGAATGACATTGCGTTTTCCCTCAGACATCCTCAGGAGACCATGTTTCAGAAGGCTGTTACTTCCGGTATAGTCAATAGATATCAGAGAACCTTTTTTACCGGAAAGTTCTCTGTCATCAGGTATGGAAAAAGTCGTCCAGGACCAGGTTGAACCGGCATCAGGAGGTGAAAACCTGATTTTCCAGATTCTCCCTCCATCCCAGAAGGCAGGTCTTATGAGGGTGTCCCCTTTACCGTTCGTAAAGTGCGCCCAGACATCCATATCCACATAGTCGTTATTGTAAGAGGATTGTGAGATAAGGGTGATCTCGCAGGTGGTCCATTGCTGAACTTCAGGAATTGTTCCCTCGCTTTTACATCCGGATAAAAGGAGTGCATACATTCCAATTTTTATAACATTGCTGCAGATAATACGTGAGAACGCCGGAAATGAGCCTGTTTGTCTTTTATTCATCTTTATGTAACTAATCAATGACTGAAAATTGTGTTTAATTTTAGATTAATTGTATACGGGACTCAAAATATCAACAATACTTATGCATTTGGCCTCAGGGTCGTTGAAATTCTTTCATTATCAGAATTAACAGATTACCCGGTCCGGATAAAGACATAGGAATGATTTTCATATGATTATATTTTTTATACTGAGATCAATTCCTATTTAACCAGCCAGGGTGCATCATATCCCTCTGTTCTCATTCTGACTGAGGGTTTCCCTGGCAAAAACGAAATATCTGTTTTTTCGGCTTTTTTACCGCTTATTTTGTACAAAAGCGACTGATATGGATCGAATATGAGATCAAGAGAGTAGCTTCTTCCTTTGAAGTTGATTGTTAGCGTTATCTTTTTTGTTTCTTCATTAAGAGCCTGTCCATATTCAAGGGGAAATTTAAGCTTTGCAGCTTTGGGGTTTGCAAAAAAGACATACAGGGAATTGTCATCTTCCCTGCACCAGTATGGAGGCAGTTCCCGACCCTCAAGAAGAGGTATGATGTCGCCGGGGACCCGGTCGGAAACATTTGATGAGCCCATTAATTGCCTAACAAGGGAACTGTAGTCTGAGTGAGCAACTGCACCCGGTTCCACGGGTTCTCTTTTTATAACCACTCTCAATCCTTCGTCCGTTAATTCCACGAGTCTCTTAATGAGTTTGTAATCAAGGTATTCTGCGTCAATATAGAGTGCCTTGTATTCGGCATTCCCTGCCTTCAGGATACCCTTTTCCACAGTGGCTTTTTCAAGAAAGGAATAGTTTATCCAGGTAGGAGAGTAGCCATTGAGTTCTTCAGGAAAATAAACGTAACGCATTTCATAATACCCCCAGGCCCATATAAACTGCTTCTCTTTTGGCATGATTCCTTTGCACCAGGCATCTTCAAGGGGAAGATAGACAGCAATGTCTGAGTAGGTTTCTCCCATGCGCATAAATGAGGAAACCTTCTCCAGGTAACTGTTGAATTCAGGGATATCCTCAGCAAGGCTGCAATCAGGACCAATATGTGTTGTTGCGTAGAAGTTCACGGTATCGTAACCTGAAGGATTATGGGGTTTGCCATGCCAGATTATATGATTGACTCCATTTGCAAAAAGGGCATCGGCAACCAGCTTCAGATCGGCTGTCTGTTCTTCCCTCATAAAATCGCCCGGCCATCCGTACAGACAGGTAAATGTTTCGGATGATATGATCCGCTTTCCGGAAAGGTGTGCTGCGGATGCGGGAATAGTGTTGAATTCGGGCTCGAAGAGCATTGCTTCGCCTTCAGGGACATCGAGTGATGCATATCCCGAGATGAGGTCGCAGGGTGCACCTGAGACCTGTCCCCTGGATCTCACTCCCGCAGAGTTCAATGTCGAATCGAAATCCCTGTAAAACCTCAGAACTTTATCAGATAGGAGGGACATATAATCGTAGAGGTACATTTCCTTCCCGGGAGAATAAATAGAATCCATATAAGGAGTAATGTCATAACCGGATCTTTTCAGGAAGTCATCGCCGAATCCCTCGCTCCAGAGCTTTTCGGTTTCAACTTCCCAGCTGTCGATAAAATATGATTGAGGAACTGAGGTCTCCGGTCGCGGAAATGCCTTTAACAGCCTTTCAAAATATGGGAAGTAATTTTCAGGGGTCAGGTGATCTATGACATAGCCGCTCACAGGGTGTTCCCACGAACGTGTTATTACCTGCCGCCATTCCGGATCGCCGTAACGGCGTGTTGCCTGACCGGCTTCAACACGGCTGTCGCCAAAGGGCCAGAGAGTCCCGAAGGTAAGGTCGCAACCCAGTCCGATGGAATCCGCGTATCTGACAGTATAATCAACGATGTCTGTCCATTCGCTGCTAAGCCACTCCTGGCGGGGGGTATAGGTCGTATCCTTCGGATTGAACCTGTTCAGGGGATAGACCCATGCCAGTTCAACTCCGCCAAATCCGTTTTCTTTCAGCCAGTTGAGATTGTATCTCACGTCTTCCTTCTTTATTTCCGAAGCGAACCACCAGTAGCGGGCATAAGGCTTTGATGGCATGTCCTTTACCGTTTTCTGACCGTCACCGGAGCAGGAAATAAATGCCGGTATGCATAAAAGCAACAAAAGGGAATATATATATCTTAACATTACAGCAAAGGTTAATAATTCAACTGAAACAAGGAGGTCATTTTTCATTTATCACTGTTGCCCTGACAGCTATATATGGCAATCCGGGCAATGGGATCTCGGTCCTTCCGCTGAATTCTCCATCCACAGGTGTTACTGTCATGTTCCAGGCATCAATGACTTCGAGTCTGAAACGGTGTTTTGTGGGAAGAAACATTCTTGCCATCGCCTGCTGGCTGTTCCCGTAATAAAAAAGGTAATATTCGTTGTCCTTTATAAGGTAAGTTTCCTTGTTCCATTTGTTGTGAAAAGGGTAAAGGCCTTCGGGGGGCGCTTCAGTCATTATCCTGTGAAGAAAGGCGATTCTTTCAGGGCTTTTCCCATACAGCAATCCTCCTTTTGACCACCAGAGGATGTTCTCGGGGTGGATATAGGTTTCCCCGTGAGTGCAGTATGCCCCCCTGCAGTATGAGATCCAGAAACGGTTCACCATCTCTTCGGGAGTGAGGTTTCCCCAGTCGTTGGGGATGTTCCCTTCATAAACACATTCGTCAATTACCACCGGTTTTTCATATAGTTCCCTCCAGTCCTGGATATCCTGAAGATAGGCTGTCTGAATGCTCAGATGCGTTATCCATGGTCTGGAATGGTTATACCAGCCCATTCCGTTATGAATGCTGCAGAGATGGCCATAGGGGTCATACTTCTGAATGATCCTGAACAATGCTTCCCATTCTTCGTCAGTCCTTCTCATGATATCGTATTCATTGGCCATGCTCCACCACACGTTTCTGAATGAGGCGATCCTTGCAATGAGGTATCTGAGGTAGAAAGCCGACTCCGCCGCATTCATCCTGTCGAGGTTCCATTTCCCGAAATCATATGGATGGAATAAAATTACATCTGCTTCTATTCCAAGTTTCTGAAGGGCAAGGATCTTCTCTTCGAAATTTCTGAAGAATGCAGGATCAGGCCTGAAAAAGTCCCATCCTTCCTCTTTTGAACCTTCAAAAGGATAGAACGGAGGTTCGTTGTTGATATACACATCGTAATTCTTTGGCATTACGGTCATGCGGATCTTGTTGAAAGGAGAGTCGGCCAGGGAGCTGAGGGTTTGATTTACAAGGCCGGCAGGCTGATGGACCCAGGCATAGCAGGTGGTTCCGGCGGGATAGAAGGGGGTGCCGTCGGCATACCCAAAATCAAAAGTGTTTCTGACCTTTACATAACCATGGTTATCACCGGAGGCGGGAATGCAGTTAAAGCTCCCCTTTTTTAGATTCAGCTCCTTTATGTTACTTTGGGTGATAAAGGTCCATTTACCTGGTTCATCAGGCATGAATCTTATTCTGTATATTCCTCCGCCGTCATAGAAGCCGTCACAGTAAATGGTTCTGTTCAGGAGGCTGAATTCGGCTGATAACTGAACCTCAGTAAAAGGATTTCCGGCTGATGGTCCTTTAAGTTCAATTTCAAAGACGGTGTATTGTTCTGTATCGGCTGCGGCTGCAAAAACAGCAACAAGAGCTGACAGACAGAAGAGAAGCGCTTTTTTCATGCCATGAAGGATTTTAACGGGTTATAAGAAGGGCCAGGTCATCTTTGAGAAGGTTCGTTGTGAAGTGGAAAATACCGCCGTCATGCTCCCTGACGGAGAATGAAGTCCTCTCACCGGTAACCGGATCGATCCATGTGCAGTCATAATTCCCTGAAGGAAGATCGATGGGAATATCTATTTCTGTATTGTCACGTACTTCAGCCGCTGGCCGGGCATCTCTCACAGGATGCCAGTTGTCGATGTAAACAAGATATTCCTTTCCTTCATTGGCAAGAATCCTGACCGTCGCTCTTTCAGGGATCTCAGGTGTCAGGGTATAAGCTACCGGCCTCATGTTTATGAAATCAAGTTCATCAAAGACATTCTTAAGTATACTCAGCTGGTTCCTTATGGATTCTCCTCCTCCTCCCGGCTGTCCTTTTTCAACTTTAAAGGAACCATCTTCCTCATCAACCGTGAATGAATAATCGAGGTGGTTGAAAAGGGCTCCCCCTGCTGTGAGAAAATCCCATCCCTCGGTACGGTAATGAACGTCCTCTATCCCCCTGAATCCTGTTTCGTTATCGCCAATGGGTTTATTGAGATTGTAATTCATTTCAACAGTGACAGGAGGTTTCGCATAGTGAAAATTGAAGATCCCTACTGCAGGATGCGGTTTTTCGACCTTTAATGATCCGTTCTGCACGTTTTGTGAGATAAGGTGTTTCAGAGGCAATCCGTCTTCAATACCGGCCATAACATCCGTCATGTGTTCCTGCCACTCTGCCAGAGCTTCCAGGTCGCCGAAATATGGCTCGTTGCAGACTTCATAGTAAAGGTTTGTGAACTGATTGCACTCTTCCATTATTTTTTTTACCATTTGCTCCTGTATCTTCAGCAGGCCGGGATGTCTGAGAGACAACACTTCCTTCTGGTCTTCAACCGGTTCCGTATTATTGATGTTGTTGGCATGATAAAGCGGGCTGAGTTTCCATTGTATCGTATCGTAGAAATTGGAAAACAGATCAAGTTCAACGATAATTCCTCTTTTGTCTGCTTCAGCTATAAAATCTTTCAGTCTTGCGAAATAGGCATCATCCCATTTTTCAAGGTCAAATTTGTTTCCGCCTCCACCATAACCCGGCTGTTCTGAACGCGACCATGGGCATATAAAGCGTCCGTAGCCTGGTGCGAGGGTATTCTTTGCAATACCGAAAGCACCCTGTGGCTCGACATAAATTCCGGAAAAGGTCCTGGTGACGTTGAGCCCTTTTGAGGCCAGTTCATCCAGATATACCTTATAGTCAAAATCGAGGTTCATAACAGCTCCGTAATGTTCGGTTGAACCAATGAGAACGACTGGCTTACCCCTGAAAAGAAAATAGTGAGGATTATCCGGATGAAGGGAAAGAGGGATGTTCTTTTCCTGGCATGAAGAAAGGAAGAGAGGGAACAGCAGGCCGATTATAAATCTGTTTTTCATAGGTGAAGGTTTGTATATTTTGAATCATGGCAATGTTGTCAAAAACTTTGGCCTGCCAGTGAAGAGACTTATTCCTCGCTGAAGATCTTTTTTGCCTCTTCCAGCATCGTCGCGGTAGCGGTGGCGCCGCACCTTGAGATCCCAAGCTCTTTAAGCTGTAACAGATCCGAAAGGGTCCTCACTCCTCCTGCTGCTTTTATTTTTACATGAGGTGCCGAGTGTTTTCTCATCAGTGCAATGTCGTGAGCAGTTGCTCCGGCATAGGAGTATTTCCCATCCTGTCCTTTTACAAATCCAAAACCGGTAGATGTCTTTACATAGTCGGCCCCGCAATCCGAACAGATCTCACAAAGTTTAATCTTATGCTCGTCGCGTGTTACATAATCGGTTTCGAATATCACTTTTGTTATTGCACCATGGGCATGAGAGGCATCGACGACCGCCTTTATTTCATCCCTCAGATAATCCCAGTCTTCCTGAAGTGCTTTGCCTATGTTTATAACCATGTCAATTTCCACTGCTCCGTCCCTGCACGCAGTTTCTGTCTCGAAGACTTTCACCTCAACAGCCGAGTTTCCGGCCGGAAAACCTATCACGGTTCCCACCAGGACGCTGCTTCCTTCCAGCAGAACTGCGGCCTGTTTTACCGCATAGGGTTTGACACAGACTGAGGCGACATTATATTTTTTTGCCACCTCACACTCCCTCTTCAGATCCTCGTCGGTAAGTGTAGGATTAAGGATGGAATGATCTATCATTTTTGCTATTTCTGAAACCTTGCTCATATTTATAATTCTGTTTTAGTTTGGATTGATTTCAATAATAATTATGTTTTTCAGCTTATTGTATGCCCCGGAAGGAAATGGAAAGCCCTTAAAACAAGATAAGGAACTTATGCACTTATTGATTAATTCACGATTTTTTCCCTGTTATTACGTTCAGTTAAAGTTAAGATAAATTTTTTTTATACTTTGGTAATAATTAAGTTCAAAATTCAAATCATTGAAGACCAGCTAAATTGAGGCTGTGTTTAATATACAAACGATACCTTGATCATGGAAAAAGCAAAGAGATTTCTGGAAAAGCACAGGATAAGGGCCTGTGATATCAATATGGACAGGCTTGTCTCGCTGTTTCATTCGGAGATGGCGAAAGGCCTCAGCGGGGAAGAGAGCTCGCTCAGGATGATACCAACCTATATTGAGGCAGATAATGAGTTTCTTGTTGATACACCGGCAATTGCCATTGATGCAGGCGGAACCAACTTCAGGGCGGCGCTTGTTTCATTCAGCAGTGAGGGTAAGCTGGAGACAGGCGAAGTTTTAAATCACGGAATGCCCGGACTTGAAAGGGAAGTCTCGAAGAAGGAGTTTTTTGACACCATGGCCGGTTTCATAAAGCCTGTTTCAGAAAAAGCTGACAGAATAGGTTTCTGCTTTTCTTATCCCACCGAGATCCTGCCTCACAAGGATGGAATCCTTCTTCAGTTCTGCAAGGAAGTTCAGGCCCCCGAGGTAGTGGGCCAGCTTATCGGGAAGTCGCTTCTTGAAGCCCTGGGTACGCCAGAAAAGAAAATAGTGCTTCTCAACGACACTGTTGCAACGTTGCTTGCAGGCAAGTCAGCTTCGTTCGGGAAGACATATGACTCATTCATCGGGTACATCCTCGGCACGGGAACAAATACATGCTACATAGAACATAACAGTGCAGTTACAAAGACCGGCGGGCTCGACAGGACGAGGAGCCAGATTATCAATATCGAATCGGGTAATTTTGCCCTGGCGCCCAGGTCGGATCTCGATCTTGTTTTTGACAGGACGACCAGCAATCCGGGCAACTACTCCTTCGAGAAAATGTTTTCAGGTGGTTATTTCGGGGGTCTTTGTCTTACTGTTCTGAAGGCTGCAGCCAGTGAGGGTCTTTTTACGAAAGGCGGCGCATCCGGGCTGGAGAAGATTAAAGAACTTTCATCAGGCGAGGCAAGTGAATACGTGTCGGAGGTGAAACCTTCAGGCAACATTCTTTTCAGATGCTTTACCGATGAGTCGGACAAGAGGAGGAGTATTTATATTATTGACAGCCTGATTGACAGGGCAGCCAGGCTGGTTGCTGCCAACCTTGCTGCCGTTGTGCTTAAGACTGATAAAGGCAAAAATGCTGAGCATCCTGTGCTTATAACAATTGAAGGGACAGCCTTTTACCGGCTTCATAATCTAAAATCGAGATTTGAGGATTATTTCGGGTCTTACCTTGAGGGAGACAGGAAACGTTATGTTGAATTCACCAACGTCGGCCAGTCGAGCCTGATAGGAGCGGCACTGTCAGCACTTATTGACTGAAAGCTTTTCGTACCTGACCCCATAAATGATAAAGCATAGTTAAAGTGCTGTCCCCGACGGTGATCAGTCTTAGGTTTGCAGCACAATTTGACGAGTATTATGGTATTCTTTATAAAAAAGGAGGAGATATGAAATTAGGTTTTGTTAGCGCTATCGTTCCCGAGTTAAGTTTTGAGGAAGTAATTGATCTTGCCGCAGCTTATGGCTACTCATGCGTTGAGATATGCTGCTGGCCCCTTGGAAAAGCTGAAAGACGTTATGCCGGCGTGACCCATATCGATGTTGAAACGCTTGACGGAAAAAAGGCAGGGGAGATAAAAAATTACTGCCAAACCAAAGGAGTGGAGATATCGGCTCTTGGTTACTATCCTAATCCGCTCGATCCTGATGAGGAAAAAAGCAGGTTTTTCATTTCTCACATCATGAAGGTGATCGATGCATCAGCTCTGCTTGGGGTGTACAGGGTAAACACCTTTATCGGCAGGGACAGGTTCAAATCTGTTGAGGAGAATTTTGAACTTTTCAGGAAGGTATGGCCAGGGATTATCAGGCATGCCGGTGATAAGGGGGTTAAAGTAGGTATTGAAAACTGCCCGATGATATTTACGGGCGATGAATGGCCCGGAGGCAACAACCTGGCCACCACTCCTGCCATATGGAGAAGAATGTTTAATGAGATCAGAAGCGACTACTTCGGGCTGAATTTCGATCCTTCCCATCTTCTCTGGATGCAGATGGATTATATTAAACCCCTGTACGAGTTCCGCGACAAGCTTTTTCATATACATCTCAAGGATGCAAAGGTCTACCGCGACAAGCTTGATGAAGTTGGAATAATGGCCACACCCCTCGAGTTCCACAGTCCCAAACTGCCTGGACTTGGTGATATCGACTGGGGAAAGTTCATTTCAGCCCTGTACGATATAAGGTTTGACGGACATATCTGTGTTGAGGTTGAAGACAAAGCCTTTGAAAATACTCTGGAGGAAAGAAAAAAGGCACTCACACTTAGTAAAAGGTACCTGAGTCGTTATATATAAGATCCCGCCATGAAGAAAATCAAGTCATTCTTTTGTCTTGCTGCATTATTTCTCACGATTCCGAATTTTATTTCCGCCCAGAAGATTTACGTTTCTCCTCAGGGAAGCGACAACAATCAGGGTACAGCCGGCAGCCCCTTTCTTACTCTTACTTCGGCAAGGGACAAGGCGAGAGAAATGAGAAAAGCAGGTTGGGGAGGTCAGCCTCTTGAAATAATAATGGAAGCAGGAGAATATACAATGTTGCAGCCTCTTGTCCTTACGGCAGAAGACTCCGGAACCGAAGAATCACCGCTTATCATACGTGCTGAGCAAAGGGGGAAGGCCATACTCAGGGGAGGCGTCCCCGTGGAAGGATGGGAGGTTGTCAGCCCGGGCCTCTGGAGGGCATTTATCCCTCAGGTTGCTTACAATAATTCATATTTTGAACAGCTCTATGTCAACGGAGAAAGATCAATAAGGGCAAGAACACCAAACGAGGGCTTCCTCCGTGTAAGAAAAGTTGAGGAGACGGTTCTGGAGAAGGGAACGGGAAGAGCCCCGGAACTTGCCGTTCAGAAAATTGGCCTCGATCCTGCTGATGCGAAATGTCTTGAGTCTTTTACCAGTGACGATTTCAGGGATGCACTCATCATTTTCTACCATAACTGGGACAACACCAGAAAGCGCATAACGGGATATGCAAGAGATTCCTCGTCGGTGTATACGGTTGGAGAAGGCATGAAACCCTGGAACCCGGTTAATTCAAAGTCGAGGTACCTATTAGAGAACTTCCGCGGGGCTCTCGATGCTCCCGGCGAATGGTTCCTGGAGCGTACGGGGTACCTGTATTACATACCCGGAAAGGGCGAGACACCCTCCAATACCACCTTTCACATACCTGTTCTTAATGAGTTTGTTGTTATCAGGGGCGAAGCCGGTGAGAAAGAAATGGTCGGCAACATAAGATTTGAGAATCTGGTTTTCGGGGTTGCCGGCTATCTGACACCGTCAGACGGGAATGAACCCGCCCAGGCAGCAGCTCCGGTCGGTGCTGTCATTACAGCCGACTATGCTCGTGATATTGCTTTTGAAAACTGTGAAGTAGCCCATACCGGCACCTATGCATTCTGGTTCAGAAGGGCATGCAGCAATTGCACGGTAACCGGATGTTACATGTATGATCTGGGGGCAGGAGGTATCAAGATAGGAGAGACCGTAATCCGTCCTGACGAAAGCGAGATTACAAGTCATATTACTGTCGACAATAATATAATCAGGGATGCCGGACATGTGTTTCCCTGCGCTGTCGGGGTGATAATTTTCAATGCGTGTGACAATAAGATCACTCATAATGAGATAGCCGACCTGCGCTACACCGGTATTTCTGTCGGCTGGGTATGGGGTTATGCCCACAGTCCCTCAAAACGGAACGAGATAAGATACAACCATATCCACCATCTCGGTTGGGGAGAGCTTTGCGACATGGGAGGGGTATACACTCTCGGAGCTTCGGAAGGGACAGTGGTTTCAGACAATCACATCCATCATGTCTATTCCTTTGATTACGGAGGCTGGGGCCTCTATACCGACGAAGGCTCCTATGGGATAACCATGGAAAACAACCTTGTTTACATGTGCAAGAACTCGGGTTTTCATCAGCATTACGGGAAAGAGAATATTATCAGGAACAATATTTTTGCCTTTAACCTTAGGTCGCAGTTGCAGGCAACCCGCATTGAGGATCACAGGTCGCTCTCATTCATGAATAATATTGTTTATTTCGACAGAGGAACCCTTCTGAGCAGCAACTGGCATAAATTCAGTCTTCTGACCGATTATAACCTTTACTGGGATACCAGGAAAAAAGAACCGGACTTTGCCGGTCAGACTTTTGACACCTGGAAAAAATCAGGGAAGGACATACATTCAGTCATTGCCGATCCGATGTTCGTGAATGCCCGGGCATTCGATTTCCGTTTCAATAATACCAGGGCCATCAGAAAAATCCGCTTCATGCCTTTCGATTATTCAAAAGCCGGGGTTTATGGTTCTGATGAATGGAAAAGGCTTGCTGCTTTTGATCCTGAACTGGCAGAACGTTTCGACGATATTATTTCTGAAAGGGAGAAATAAACTACCCTTACCATACAAAAGTTGCTACTGCTCCTGGCAGTAGGCTGGCTTTAAT
Source organism: Bacteroidales bacterium (assembly GCA_040772125.1). Classification (GTDB taxonomy): domain Bacteria; phylum Bacteroidota; class Bacteroidia; order Bacteroidales; family VadinHA17; genus LD21. Next base: position 2,344,493 of record JAXGYS010000003.1, on the reverse strand, counting down.
GCTTTTATCCTTTCTTCGTATCTGAAATTCCCGTAACGATCCGGAATCATTCAGCACAACGGTTGCGATTCTGCCATCCGGCGTTTTAAAGGCCACATTCGGAAGTCCGTCAGGAATGTCGGAATCAATTCTGACAGAACCGGGAGAGACGAACTTCGAAGCATGTGCAATTATGTAAAAGGCCGGATTTCTTGCCACTGAATTCCCGTCAATCGTCAGGGCTCCCAGGCATCTGGTGCATCCTCCCTCGGTGTGGGGATCCTGATAGGGATCGGCGGCAAGGTTCCATTCTATTACATTCCTGCACCAGTTCCTCACGGCCCCGATTATAAGTGTTTTAATATGCCAGTGAAGATCGCCTGCAAAATCGCCTGGTGCACCCACCCACTGCTCCGTGAAATAGAGGTTTTTGTCGGGATGGGCTCTCTTTACATCGGAAATGGCGTCAACCTCCCCCTCGTACATGTGAAAAGCAGTCCCGTCGATATATTTCCGTGCCTCCGGGTCATTAAGGACCGTAATAGGGTAGTCGGTTCTGTTTGGATTATGGTCGTAGATAATTATTCTGGTATCGATTCCTGCCTTTTCAAATGCAGGTCCCAGACTATTCTTTATGAAGGCAGCCTGCTCACCTGGAAGCATGTACATACTCGGATTGTTTCCTGGATGAAGGGGTTCATTCTGGATTGTGACGGCATCGATATCAATCCCATTCTCCTTCATGGCCTGAATGTATTTTACAAAATACAGAGCATAGGCGTCATAGTACTCAGGCTTGAGACTTCCTCCTACCGAGCTTCCGTTTGTCTTCATCCAGAGTGGAGCGGACCATGGTGAACCGAGGATCTTTATATCGGGTCTTATGGCAATTATCTCCTTAAGCACGGGCAGGAGATCCTTTTGTTCGGGTTCAATACTGAATTTTTTCATCTCCGGGTCGGTCTCGCCCGGAGCAAGATCATTGTAGCTGAATACCCTGTCGCTCAGATCGGAGGCTCCGATACTCAGTCTAAGATATGATACTGAAATTGAACTGTCGCCATTGCCGAAAAGTTCGTCAAGGAGCTTCCCCCTGGCTTCAGGTTCCATTGCGTTGATATGGATCGCGCTGCCTCCCGTCAGGGCGAAGCCAAACCCATCTATGGTCTGATATTGTACATCCTCATTAATGGTAATCGTATTGGATGAGTCTCCGGTGTATGCCGTTACCTCGAGGCTGTCCTCCCTGAGCAGCAGGGCGCTCATGTCGGGGTTGGTCAGATACCATTCTGCATGTTTAGTTACTCTGTTGCATGAAGTAACCATTAAAAGGACAGGAAGAAGACAGAAGCAGGAAAGTATGGAGTTTATTGAGGCCAGGTGATTGGTAAGTATTTTCTTCATGATCTTTCAGGATTAACGATTTTTAAAATTACAACTTTTGCGCGGCTTAGTGCTTTGGATCAGCGGGTTAAAATTATTGATAAAAACCAAACTGCTGATTGTCTGTATTTTTAATAAATTGGTTATTATTGTATGCAAATAACCTTTTAATTCAAACCTTAGCATATGAAAACCCGGGCTGAATCAGGAGCAGACAGGTTAATAACGTGGCTGCTCACTCTTGTACGTATTGTTATAGGCTGGCATTTCCTATATGAAGGTATTGCAAAGCTCATGTCTCCGGACTGGAGTTCAGCTCCTTATCTTGCAGGATCGAGATGGATCTTTGCCCCTCTTTTCAACGCTATGGCTGAAAGTCCCGCGATGGTGGGATTTATTGATCAGATGAACATTTGGGGAATGATCCTGGTCGGGCTTGGCCTCATTACCGGTCTTCTTACCCGGTGGGCAAGCCTTGGAGGTGTCGTGATGCTTTTATTCTATTTTGTCGCTTACCCTCCAGTTCCGGGCTATATGTTTGGGGTGCCCGTAGAGGGAAGTTACCTCTGGGTTAACCGTAACCTGATAGAGCTCTTCGCTCTTTCGGTTTTCATATTTATTTCTCCTTCGTTACAGTATGGTCTCGACAGGCTCATCCGGCGATGGAGGGAGGAGAAGGCGAGAGTCCCGGTCGGCGAAACGGTGTCTGGCAGGGAAACCGGGATGGGGCGCCGTGAAGTTCTGAGGGATCTGATATCCATACCTGCTCTGGGAGCTTTTGCCTATGCCCTGTACAGGAAAAAGAAATGGGACAGTTTCGAGGAAAGGCTACTTGCAATTGACGGAATGGATGCCAACTCCGGTGCCACTCTGTTGAAATTCAATTACTCGACATTGAAGGACCTTAAAGGAGAGGTGCCAAAAGGCTTCATACAATACAGGGATAAGAACGGAAGCCCTGCAGATTTTGAACTGAGCAGGCTTCTTATGGGAGGGAATCTTATCGGCGGATGGGCACATGCCAGGGATCTTATATATGTTTCAAAGCTTGTAAAGACATATCATACCGATGAAAAGGTGCTTCAGACCCTTGCTCTCGGGGAGAAATGCGGGATGAATGCTATAATCTCCAATCCTCAGATGGGGAGAGTTTTCCAAAAGTACCGTCATGAGTTTAAAGGAAAGATAAAGTTTATTTCCGACTGCGGCACCAATCTCGATTTTCAGGCCGGTATCAGGATGTCGCTGGCTGCCGACTGGGATGCCCTTTACTGCCAGGGGGAGATCACCGACCGCTTTACAAATCCGGAGTGGGACGATCCGAAAAAGAGAACGGTTGAAGAGCGGATGGAGCTGATAAAGAAGGGAATCGACGAGATACGTGCCAATGGAAAACCCGCAGGCATCGGGGCTCACAGGATTGAAGCTATAAAAGCCTGTGTTGATTATGGAATCAAACCTGATTTCTGGGTAAAGACATGCCATAACTACAATTACTGGTCGGCTCAGACCAACCAGGAATGGAACGACAATAAGTTTGATTTTGATCCGGAGGAGACGGTACGTTATATGGGTACTCTCCCGGAGCCATGGATAGCGTTCAAGGTTCTTGCAGCCGGAGCCATCAGACCCGAAGACGGACTTAATTATGCCTTTAAGAACGGAGCCGACTTTGTCTGTCTGGGGATGTATGATTTCCAGATTGTTGAGGATGTCAATATTGCTCTAGAGGCCCTTGAGAACTCAAAGGTGCGGGAGAGGCCGTGGATGGCATAGATTAATACATCGTTGTTTTATTCATTTTTGATGCACCTAATAGATATACCAGAATATGGTCTAACTCTTCTATCTAATTCTAATTTGCAGATATCATATTGAAGTGAGATCCTATTTATCCAGCCTTCATTAATTGATTCAGTTGAGGTCCACCATAGGCCTTTTTCCATTATTAAATAAAACAGCCCATCAGTTGAATTGCGAACACCTCCCGGACGTGCTTTAAAGCCATAGTCATCGGTTCCACAAAAAGTATTTTCGGCAGACCAGAGTCTTTCGTCCCTGTCTTTCAGTTTGGCGCCGGCTAAATCTCCCAGATAGGTATTTAATATGTTCCATTCTTCCTGAGTCGGAACATGCCAGCCAACAGGGCAAAGTGTATTTGAATTAACTGCATACCAATTATATAGAGCGCCATAATCTTCTTTATAATCAGGATTGTTATCATACCAGCAGAAGGCCGCAGAAGTCATTGAGGTCCATTGAGCATTATCAGTAATTAAAGGAATAGAAACTCCATTGTTATATTTAGTTGTCTTCAGGTTTTCAGCTAACCAGACCTGTGATCCGATAACTACTGTATCATATTCATTTCCATCACCGTCTACTGGCAGGCCGCTATCTTTTTCACACTTAAAAAATAAGAAAGAGAATATTACAAGTATGAATACCAAGTTCAATCTGGTGGAATTATTCGTTCCTGTGATTTTAAATATGTTCTTCATTTCCATTAAAATAAAAGAATATAGGCTGTTATGATGTGATCACTAAAATAATTTGTCCGAAATAATTCATGAATTCAAGTCTGTCTTCTGAAACGAACCGTTAAATTTACAAGAACGATCTTAGAGCGTAATTCAATGTTTAATAATAAGTCTGATTGTGGAGGTCCTGCCTTTATGAATTATATTAACAAAATACAAGCCATCAGGTAAAAAAGAAGTATCAATCCTGTGAGGAAAACCCTTAAATTCCGTTTTGAGTTTTATTGTTCCTGAATTGTCAACTAATGACAGAGTACATTCATCATCAATGACAAGGCTTTCTGCATCTACTTTTGCTTTATCAATATCAATATCAACAAAATTTCCGGCAGGATTTGGATATGCAAGAAAGTATCCGCCACATTCAGCTGCGGCAAAATATGGATTCATGAGAACCGCTTTCGTAGACGGAGAACACGTTGTATATCCTTTTATTTGAACAAATCCGTCAGGTACATCATTTGTATATATTGAAACATAGTTATTATACTCATAGTTTTTGGTCCACGCAGATGGGAGATTCCAGGTCAATCCCGTCACGGTGCAATCAGGATCGGTTTCATTAAAGTATATAGTATAGTAAGTATATGGGCAAAGATAATAAGTGTCTCCATATTCAGGCGGTGGGTTGCCGTAAGAATCTAATACGTAATAAGACATTAAAACTTCATTTGGGCAGTTTACATAAAAGTTCTGCTTGTATTCTGCATAACCGCCATCACCATTCTGCGTAATCCTGAAAGTAATCTCACTTTCCTTTCCTGTACATGTAGAATTTGGATACAAAGTTATTGAACTGCCATTACCCTGGTATGTGCTGAAACAATAAGCATTCTTTGAAATATACCAGGAGCATGAAAAACCAGGCGGAACATTATTCAATGCAAATGGATATCCTGATGGATTACCACCAGACTGGCATACTTTCCCTGAAGTGCCAGAGATTTCGGGTGCAGGATATATTGTATCTCCGGATCTGTATATTTTTGAGTCGTCACCATCATTGAAGTCCATCAGATCAGGATAAGAAGCTCCACTGGGTTTTGAAGCAAAATCCCAACCCCAGTTAAAGAAACCGTCACCATCATTATCAACAGGTGTTGCCCGTGAAAACAACGAACAATCAAGCCCGTCAACACCTGCATCACATTCTATGAAATTGCTATTATAAATTGGATTTACAAAGAAAAATGTAGAACAATATTGTAAGATATTAAAAGCTACAAGATCGAAATTTGTAGTTCCTGCTTTATCACTGGGCCAACTATCCTTTAATTCCCACAATAGATTATTATTTTCATCGTATTTCCACCCAATTAACAAAACTGCATGATCAACGCCTGTGCCTCCGTGTAAAACAGCTGATCCCCCTGAAATATTAGCTACCAAAGGTCCCTTATTCATAAGGAGTAACTTCAAATCCGTAACATTACTGACAGTTTGAGATCCGAAATCAGGTATAGTTACCAGTTGCAATGGATCCGGACAAATGTTGTCACAGTCGACATCACAGTTATTTACGTATGGAAAACATGTTTCATTTACCACTCCATTGTTTTTAATAAAACTCAAAGCATAAAAAGCTGTTGTTCCGCATAAACCACAATCATTATTGTAGATATTGCTTTCAGCCAGATCAAGGACAGGAGATTCTTTATTAAAGTAAATTTGAGTCATAGCTTCCACGGCAGCAATTGACGCAAAAATATTACATGGCCCATTATCTTCTTGATTTTTAATGGGAGAAATGTAATTATAATAGGAACCTGATCCATCATTATGTCGATCAGCCCATGAAAACGATTCAGGTTGGGCTAATAAACTGTATCCGAATAGCAGAAAGCAAAAGGATAAAATTAATTCTCTCATTACTTACTGGTTTAAAGAGTTTGAATCATTTGAAATATTTTCAGCACCAAATGAAAGAATATGGTTTTCGTTCCCATATGTAAATAACAGCAAAGCCTTCTCAGTTAAATTACTAAACAGCACATCGATCACTATACCCCAACCTTAAATCATGATTTATGATCTCACTAATCCTTAATCACACGCATATTAATCATTATCCGGGAAAAAAGCAAGAAGGAATGTCATAGGCAAAGTTTTTATTATGATGAAGCACATCAGATTATTAAATTTTCAAATAAAATAGCAGGATATTTTAGAATATTATTTCAAAACGGTTTGAAAACTTTTTTAAAGTATCTATAAGAATTCCGCTTTTAGGTAGTATATTTCTTAAACGGACTGGAATTGGTCGTATCATATATTTTATCATCGTTTTGTATTAGTGTGCCGGACTTGCGTGTAAGTCACAAACCAAATAAAAATAATCGTTGCAAAGCTGTGCATTTGTTTTATCTTTAATCGTTGTTCAACTTTCATAAAATAAATGTAAATGGCTAAAACCCACTGATTGGTTTACTTAGGATCATTATTATTGCCGGCGCACCGACAGAGGTATTTAAAACAAGGAATCATATATTTTACATATACATAGATAAGTAGAGTTTAACTTCAGCTCTTTTACCTTGAAAATCATGCTTGTAGAAATAACCTGGGGATTTACGCCTGAAGAGAATGGCTGCCATTGCTTTAAATATTAAGACGATTATACTGTATTGACAATTAGTCTTTTATATATTAATGCTTTATCAATATTCAATCATCGATTCACATTACTAATTGGTAAAACGGATAAAAACCAAAAAAAGCAACTGAAAATTATCAGATGAAAAGAAGAAAGCTATTAAAATCCATTGTCCTGACTTCTCTGGGAATAAATATTAGCGGTATTGTTTCGTATCAGAATATTAAGAAGCCCGGAACCATCCTCATCGTTTCCGGATGGCAGGATATAAATATAGGTGATATAGCACACACTCCAGGACTGCTTAATATTCTTCAGACCTTTCTGCCTGATACAGAACTTATTCTCTGGAAGAAAAGCGCCGGCAGCGAGGTCGAAGCGTGGTTAAGCAGAAACTTTCCAGGAGTGAGAATAATTCATGGAGATGTAGATGCTGACTTCAATGTGAGCAGCAGCGAAGTAAAAGATGCGTTCAGAAGCGCCGGTATTATGATCCATGGATCAGGTCCATCCGTAGTAGGATCTGCAAATCTTGAAGCATGGGTAAAGGCAACAGGTAAACCTTTCGGAATATTCGGCACTACCATTCAGACAATTGACGAAACCCTGAAGAACCTGCTTTTAAAAGCATCTTTCATTTACACCCGCGAAACGGCTTCTTTTGATGTGCTGATTAAAAACGGAATTGAGAAGCCAATCAGAAATTTTGTCCCTGATGCTACTTTTTTTATGCATCTGAAAGATGAAGAGAGGGCGGATATATTCCTGAAGGAAAAGGGTCTGGAGCACCGGAAATTTATCTGTGTCATTCCCCGTTTAAGAAGAACTCCGTACTACATTATCCGTCCAGGAAGTTATACTCAGGAACAGATAAAAAGTATCGATGCACTTAATGATTCAAAAAAAGAGGAAGATCATTCGAAATTACGCGAAGCCATTATTTCATGGGTTCGCAGCACAGGAAACAAAGTGCTTGTGTGTCCTGAAATGACTTACCAGATCGATATTATGGATGAGCTCCTTATCAATCCTCTACCGGATGATGTAAAACCCTTAGTAACAAAACGCGGCTACTGGCTTCCTGACGAAGCAGCGTCAGTTTATTTGCATGCATTTGCGTTACTCAGTTTTGAATGCCATTCACCGATTTTATCGCTGGTTAACGGTACTCCTGCCTTCTACCTCCGGCAGCCTGAAGACACCATAAAAGGCCAGATGTATTACGATCTTGGTCTGTCCGACCGGGTATTTGAAATTGAACAGGTAAGTGGCAGCGATATTGTGTCAGGCCTGAGTCAGCTCATTAAAGGTTATGATTCAGAATTGGATCGTGTCAGGAAGCTGGGAAAATCGATACAGAGAACTTATGAAAAATCAATAAAATCAATAACTTATTTCTGATCATTAGTGTTTCAGCAAGTTCAAAACAGTAATTACCTTTGAGGTATTCCCAATAATTTGTAAAGAACAGACCAGGGATGATCTGCATTAAGCGCAAAAAATCCAAAGATGAGCCTGGTTAATGTTTAATCACCATGAAGAAGATGATACTTTATTTAATAATTACCGCTTTTACAGGAGACTATATCGTTGCCCAGATTACCTGGGTACACCTTTCCACCAAAAGCGGCGACCTGGAAATCCCAAATCCCGGAAAGCAGCAGACCTCGGCCGCAATCGGAGACTTCGATAACGACGGAATAAATGATTTCTGTATTACTGAACGTACCTCAGCGCCTTCAGTTGTCTGGTACCAGCGTACGGAAGACGGATGGAAAAGACACATTGTGGAAGACGCTATCTGTTTTATTGAAGCCGGCACGGTGGCTTTTGATGTTGATAATGACGGTGATATGGATATCATTGCCGGCGGGGAATCAAAGACAAACCAGGTGTGGTGGTGGGAGAATCCATATCCCGATTTCTCAAAACCTGCATGGCCAAGATACCTGATCCGCGACATCGGTGGAAACAAGGTTCATGATCAGATCACGGGCGATTTTGACGGTGACGGGAAAGCTGATCTTGTCTTCTGGGCCCAGGGCGATCAGACCTTATATTTCACACGTATTCCCGGAGAGCCTTATGAACAGGCGAACTGGAAACTTATACCGGTTTACAAATACTTCAGCGACAGCCAGATGGAACAGCATGGAAGCTATCCCTCGTGGAAGCGTACGAATGAGCACGAAGGTCTGGCAAAAGCCGATATCGACGGAGACGGAATTGAGGATATAGTGGGAGGAGGACTCTGGTTCAAATATCTGGGTGATGACAGGTTTTCATATAATGTTGTCGATGCCGCTTATACCTTCAGCCGGTCCGCTGCAGGACAGCTTGTAGCCGGCGGAAGGCCGGAAATTGTATTGGTGGTGGGTGACGGAGTCGCTCCAATGTATATGTATGAATATCAAAAAAATACATGGATAAGAAAAGAGATAGTGCCGAAAGTAGCGAACGGACACTCGCTGGCCATTATCGACTTTGACGGCGACGGCAATAATGATATCTGGTACGCGGAAATGACACTCGGAGGTTATAAGGATGCTGTCAGCAGGATCCTCTTCGGGGACGGGAAGGGAAATTTTGAAAGGGACCTGATAATATCCAGGGGATTTGATCTTCACGATTCGGAGATAACGGACCTTGACGGGGACGGTGATCTGGATATACTTGGAAAGCCGTACGACGGAGGCGCCCCCGGTCTCAATATATGGCTTCAGAACGGAACAACCTGGTGATATAATTAACTTGTAAAGCCATTAATCTAACTGCCTCTGTGCCCCCCTGGTGAGAAGAATTTAACCACAGAGGACACGAGAAGCACAGAGAAGAAATGTTGGATTATATTTGATAAAACATCAATATGAGAAGAAGAGACTTCCTTACAAAAGCTCTGATTGCAGGAGGCACTATAAGCCTTGGAATCGGCTGCAGACGTGACCTTTCAATTCAGTCAGATGACAAACAGCCTGTTCCTGAAACAGCTTTGGCTGGACTGACAGGCAGAACCATAACGGAACCTTCACGGCAGATACCCATCCTTGCCGAGACAGATGTCCTTGTTGTTGGTGGCGGACCCGCAGGAACAGCAGCTGCTATCGCTGCAAGCAGGGCTGGAGCCGAGACATGGCTTGTTGAACGGTATAACCATCTGGGCGGCCTCTGGACAGGCGGACTTGTCCTGCCGCTACTCTCAACCCATGCTGTTGACAGACGGAACCGCAGAAAACAGGTTATCTATGGAATAGGAGGAGAGATGGCTCAGCGCCTGAAAGACCTCGGGATGTCAATATCCGAGGTGAATCCCGTTGTTGACCCTGAAGCAGCCAAATATGTTCTGGATGAGATGATAAGTGAATCGGGAGTCAAAATGTTGTACCATGCCTGGGCAACAGGAGCGATTATGGAAGAAAATGTCATCAGGGGAGTGTTTATTGAAAGCAAATCAGGAAGGATGGCCATTCTTGCAAAAATAGTTATTGACTGTACCGGCGACGGGGATATCTATCATTTTGCAGGTGAGAAATACGACATGATGAATTACCATATAGGTCTTGTTCACAGGCTTGGCAATATCGACAGGATAAAGGACCCTTCAGCGCTTCCGGACGGCCTTGATCTGGGAAGCCCCACACCAATTAAAAGTGTTAACTGGGTAAACATGCAGGGGCGTCGCGATCAGAACGGCGTGGATGTTCTTAACCTGTCGAAACTCCAGATGGATTACCGTAAGGAAATATGGGAGAAGGCTCAGAGAATACGTTCCACTCCGGGATTTGAGGAGGTTTTCCTGGTCGATACAGCTTCACAGATGGGAGTGAGAATGTCGCGCATTCTCGATGGTGAATACAGGCTGACACTTGAAGACACCATGACATTTAAGGCTTTCCCCGATGTTATTGGAATTAGTGGTGCATGGACAACGATGATGTTTAAAGGAAGGGCTGTAAAACCAGAAGAGAGGCCTTACTGGCAGATACCTTACCGCTCATTGCTTCCCCGGAATACAGAGAACCTGATTGTCGCGGGCCGCTGCTTCTGCTTCGAAAGAGACCTTGTTGAAGATACACGGATCATAGGAACCTGCCTTGTTACCGGTCACGGAGCAGGCGCCGCAGCTGCCATCGCTTCAAAGAAGGGAATAAGAGCCCGGGATGTTAATACGAAAGAACTGAAAACCCTTCTCACCGAACAAGGCGCATGGCTTGGATAAGAACCAGAACCGGTCCGTCGGATATACGCTTGATATCAACCCTCCTTGCCGTATTGCTTGCCCTTCCATTGGGGTGGGGAATATTCACCGGTTTTTATCTGTGGTTCAGTCCCTTTATCATGCTTAATTCTGTGCTGACCCTCAAAAGTTTTGTTTTCCTTAACACTGCCGCTGTCGCAGTTCTGGCCACAACATTTTTTAAAAAGCGTTTCTTCTGTGTTTATCTCTGCCCGGTCGGGTACCCCTGCGATGCTATTTCCCGGGTATCGCCTTTCAAAGCATCCTTTCTTAAGAAATTTCCGGATATAAGCCGGTGGATAGCCCTTGTTTCTATTGCATCTGCTGCAGCAGGCCTGCCTCTTTTTATTCTCGTCGATCCCCTGGCCATTTTTCACGGATTTTTTACATCCCTGGCCGGAAATACTGAATTTAAGGGTATCATTGCCCTGGCGGGGCTTCCTCTTCTGCTTGTACTTAATTATTTCTTTCCAAATCTGTGGTGCGGACAACTATGCCCCCTTGGAGGTCTTCAAAACGTTGCATGGGATCTGAGAAAAAATGTTCACTCACTATCCGGTAATGAAAAGAGATCCAGCCGGGGTTTTTCGGCAGGCAGACGTTATCTGATTTCTGCCGGTGCAGGTGTTGCAGCAGGAGTATTTCTTCCAAAACAAATAAACCCTGAAGGTAAACCATTAATAAGACCTCCCGGTTCTGTGCCTGAAGATACTTTCAATACGCTCTGCATCCGCTGCGGCAATTGCATCAGGTCGTGCCCGACAAAGATTCTGCATCATCATATCGATAGCTCCCGGCTTATATCTCTCATGACACCTGAGGTGAGGTTCATAAACGGATATTGCCTCGAGGATTGCAACCTTTGCAGCAAGGTATGTCCTTCTGGAAGCATATCCCTTTTCAGCCCCGGGGACAAGAAGAAGATAATCATGGGAAAGGCGGAGATAGAGTTTGATAAATGCTGGCTGTCAAACAACCGTGAATGCAACAGGTGCGAGGTTTCTTGCAGGTATGATGCAATCGCCATCGGCCTGGGAGAAGAAGGCAGCGAGGCCCTGCCGCTTATCGATCAGAAACTGTGTACAGGATGCGGTGCCTGCGTCGTGATTTGTCCCCCGGGAGCAATAAAACTGATTCCAATCTAATTTCCTGGCGGCTGAATCGACAGACCTTTCGCATAAAATGGTATAAAAAACAACGGAATTGCATAAAATGCTGATCGAATGTAGCGAAAACGTTAATGCCTTATACCTGTTCCAGACCCTGATTACAAACCACTCAAATAAGAGAAAATGATAAGAGGAAAAAGTCTTGCGCCGGTTTGCCTGACAGGTCTGGCAATTGCTTCACTCTCATTTAGTAATCTGGCAAAAAATTCCAATCCGAATATTGTTGTAATCCTTGCTGACGACATGGGCTGGGGCGATGTGAACCTCAATGGGAATCCTGCGATTGAAACACCTGTTCTTAACAGGCTTGCAGCCCAAAGCCTCAGTTTTGACAGGTTTTACGTATGTCCTTTAAGTGCGCCCACAAGAGCTGAGATGCTTACCGGCAGGTATTTTCTGAGGACTGGTGTCTCCTCGGTGACACGAGGTTATGAGAATATGAGGGGAGACGAGGTGACACTTGCAGAGGTACTTAAAGAAAACCAGTACTCAACAGGGTGCTTTGGCAAATGGCATAATGGACGATACTATCCTCAGCATCCAAACAGGCAGGGCTTTGATGAATTCGTCGGATTACCCGTAGGGCATCTGGGATACTACTTCGATGCCTGGTTTCTCCATAACGATGAAGAAAAACAATCGTCGGGATACACAAGTGATTATTTTACAAGTCAGGCTATTGATTTCATGGAACGAAACAATGATAATCCATGTTTATGTTACGTGTCATTCAATGTTCCTCATTCACCCTTTCAGGTTCCCGAAAAGTATTTCAGCAAATACAGACAGGCAGGACTTGATTCAACACTCTCCAGTATAAATGGGAACCCTGTCGGAGCCGTGGATTGCATTCAAGGTGCTTGCTGCGGGAGCCATCAAGCCTGAGGTGGGACTTAGTTACGCCTTCAGGAACGGAGCCGATTTTGTCTGTCTGGGGATGTATGATTTCCAGATTGTGGAGGATGTCAATATTGCTCTTGAAGCTCTTGAAAACGCCCGGGACCGTCAGCGGCCTTGGATGGCGCAGATTAATATGCTTACTCTCATACGTGCCTTTAAATTTCAAGAACGATCCTAAGACGTATTTCAATGGTTAATGACACGTCTGATTGTGGAGGTCCTGCCTTTTTCATTATCCTGGAAGAAATCAAGCAGACATTTCATGGATATTGATTTTTTTATGATGAAGTAAATCAGCTCATTACATTAGAAACAGAAATATCAGGATGCTTTATTGTGCTGATTTAATGCGGCTTAATACATTATTATATTTAATGAGGAAGTATAAGAATACTGTCATAATTGATCATCTGTCTTTGATGCAACGTACAGAAAATCCGGCTTGTTTGTACCAATAAATCATAGAAGTGCTACCATATGAAGACCCTAATCCAAGTCTGTAACAAACATCAGATGCCCAATATAGTCCTATTTCTTTAATTTTGTAAAAAGTGCCATCTGCAAAGTATCTGGCACCACCAGGTAATGCACTAAATCCACTCTCATTCGTAGCACAGGTATTTGGCCATTCCCAATGGAATGTTCCAGTCTCCTTTAATCTGCATCCAGCCTCATATTCCCCTCCACAAAAATCAATTAAGGTGTTCCATTCAATTAATGTAGGTACATGCCATCCGTCAGGGCAAAGAGCTTGTGTTTTTACGGCAAACCAATTGTATAGGGCACCATAGACATCCTTATTATCAGGATTATTGTCATACCAGCAATAAGCTGGTTGTTGCCAGGTGGACCACTGAGTATCATCTGTTATTAATCGGACAGGGTTACCAAATCGATATGTTGTAGTTTTGAGATTCTCCTTCAGCCATGTCTGCGTGCCGATAACAATCGTGTCATAATCATTACCATCTCCATCAACCGGTAGGCCTGAATGATCCTCTTCCTTCTTACAGCTGGATAAAATTACCACTAGGTAAATGATAATAGCTGATATCAATAAATTGTTGTTAATCATATGTTTATTGGTCTGAATGGTCATAATTTTATTATAATGAGTGACCTTTATTGAAATTCTTTACACTCCCGTAAATTTTCAGAATTATCTGGATTTAACCGAGTCAATTATTCATGGCTAAGGGTTTATTACAAGTTGTAGTGTTGCCCTTATATCATTTAGTTGAATAATAACAAAATAAAGTCCTTCTTTTAATTTACTTGTATCTAGTGTATAAGGGAATCCTTTAAATTTAACAATATCTTTACTTATCCCTACTTTATCCATTATAGTTAAAGTGCAATCTTCCTCATAAGATATTTTTTCAGATGAGAATTTATCCTTCATAATATCAACTACAACAAAAGACTCAGCAGGATTTGGATACAGAACAAAATATTCACCGCATTCTGAGGCTCCGAAGTAAGGATTAAGAACCTGAATATTTTCATTGCAATAAGATGTAAGTGCTGAGATACTTAGGAATCCATCAGGATTATTATTTGTATTTATTGAGACCTGGTTATTATATTCCCAATTCTTTGACCAACCATACGGTAATCCCCAGCTGAAATTTGAAGTAGTACATGAATCATCATAGTTATTATATGAAATGGTATAATTGGTATTAGGGCACAGATAATAAGTATCGCCATATTTAGTAGGTGAACCACCATAGGAATCCAGGACTGAAATTGATACGTGATCTTCACGGGGGCCGTTAATATAAAATTCATATTTATGCGTGGTTACAAGTGTATCGCCTTTGTAAAGATGATATTCTAAACTACATTTTTTCCCATAATAGGATGAGTAAGGAATTACATTGGCCGTTTTTGAACTACCACTAGAACTAGAAAAATAATTTGAGGGGGATAAGTTCCAGTTAACAGTAAATCCTCGTTGAGAAAGAGCATCAAAGTTCTCTAAAGTAAAAGTCTTTCCCCCAGAACAAATATATTTTGAATGAATAGTATCTGAAATATACGGTCCGGCTAAAATATTGTACCCATCACGGAAAATTACTTTTTTGTCACCATCATCAACGTCCATATTGCTAACAATTCCTGGAAAGTTAGGTGGTTTTAATCCTATTCCCCAGTTATAGAAACCGTCCCCATCATGATCTTCAGGAATCCTATTGCTAATTGCGCCAGGGCAACCATCTCCTGCACAACTAATTGGATTATTACTATTATCTAATGGATGAACTCGATAAAACGATGGACCAAAATCAAATATATCTATAGAATCCGTTGACCGATAGTAAATCGAATGCTTTTCATGCCAGCTATCTTTAATATGCCATTCTAATTCTGGATTATGCCGCCAACCAATTATTAAAACTGAATGATCTGTGTTAATGCCAGATTCAGGATATAAATAATGAGTTACATAATATCCCCCATAATTTCCTCCAAGTGTGGCTATAATAGGTCCATAATCCATAATTGCTTGTTGAAGAGCAACTGCACTGTCTATTGTTATTTGAGATCCGGTTGCCTTAGGAATCTTTATTTTATAATTGTAGTTCTGGCTTGAAAATACTGTTTGGCAATCATCTCTACAATTGGATTGATATGGATAATTCACGTTATCCACAATTCCAATAGAATTCATTATATTCAATGCTGATTGAACATCACCTGTCCCGCAGGTTATGCCAACACATCCTTCATTAGAGCCCGCATTATAAATACTGCTTTCAGAGAGAATAATTTGTGTGTCATTTAATAGATAGTAGATTGATGTCATAGCTTCAACTCCGGCAACAGCTGCAAAAATCGAACAAGGTCCATTGAGTCCTTGATTTTTTGCAGGAGAAACGGGATTTTTCCACTCTTTATGCCTATTTTGCCATGTAAATGAACTTGGCTGAGAGTATGTGTGAGTGAATAATAAGACTAAAATTATGAACATAATTATTCGTCTGAAAAATGGAATGGGTTTTTTCATATCAATCTGGAATTCAGTAAAATATAAAAAATTAATCTGCACCTTTAGTTAGTATGTAAGGTAGGTGAAGCATTAATAATGACCTGCTTTCTTGTTCAATACAAAACCCCTCAGTCACAATGATTACCAAATCATCGTTCCCAAATTTCTTCCTTGTTTCTTAATTTTCTGATCTTTCTAATCCTTTATCAAACGCATATTATTCAATATTCTGGAAAAAAACAAAAAGAAATATCAGAAACAATTATTTTTATTTAGTTGGAGTAAATACTTACAAGTAAATTTGGATTAAAATGCATCATATTGGCAGGTATTACCAAAGATGTTTCCGACGTATGAATTATTTATTTTCAGACGCTTCCCTGCAATAAGTAAGTGTTCAATAAAGATATCAATTCAGTAGTGTCCGGTTAAAAATACACGAATCCCCATATATGGCTGTTAATGTGGCAGATATAGCTCATTGAGCATTTTTCGATTTGAAATGAAAATCTCACAGATACAACACTGAAGCGAAAATGAAGAATTCCATATCTCATAAAATCTGCGTTTTACAATTCTGGACGTTGGATGTTTTTTCATGAACAAATCAATTTTTTGCTTAACCGGACAGTAGTGATATCAATTAACAAAAAAGTAAATGTTACGATTCATTTTTCATTACTGGTAATTCTTCTTAAGGTGACGGGAATCTTGATATCCTTGGCAAACCCTATTAGGGCGATGCCCCGGGGATAAATATATAGCTTCAGAATGGAACAAAAAGATAAAAATGGATAAGCAACCGAAAATGAAAACAAAAATGCATAAGGGCAGATCGGATCTTATTGGAGAACATAGGATTGGTGATGCAGGTCAGGCTATTTTTGCCGTTTTATTCGTGGCAGTTTATGTTCTGGATTCATTCTTTCTGAATTTCTCTACCTTTTTGAATGATTATGTACCGAATGTGATACGTGTCATTGCAGGCACAATCGTGTTAATCGTATCCGGGTTCCTGTCATTCAACGGAATGAGTATTGTGTTTGATGAGGTAAGGGAGAAGCCTGAAGTTATACGGAAAGGGGTATTTTCGATTGTAAGGCACCCTTTATATCTTGGAGAGATCCTGTTGTACATAGGATTGATTTGTTTTTCACTGTCGATAGCTTCAATGGTTGTCTGGTTGCTTACAACCGTTTTCCTGTATAAGATTTCCTGCTATGAGGAGAAGATTCTTCTTGAGCATTTTGGTGAAGAATACAGGGTCTATATGAAAGAGGTGCCCATGTGGCTGCCGAGGATTTCCCACCTTTTCGGGGGGGGAAAAATAACCACAGACACAGAGAAACACGGAGCATAAACGTTGGAATATACTTGATAAACTTCAGACTATGAAAAGAAGAGATTTTCTTACAAAATCGCTGATAGCGGGAGGAACCATTAGCCTTGGAATAGGCTGCAGACGGGAGCTTTCCACTCCGTCAGATGGCAAGCAGCCTGTTCCTGAACCAGCTTTGGCGGGACTTACAGGCAGGACCATTACGGAACCTGCACGGCAGATACCCGTCCTTGCCGGGACAGATGTTCTTGTTGTAGGCGGAGGCCCTGCAGGAACAGCGGCGGCTATTGCTGCAAGCAGGCCTGGAGCTGAAACATGGCTTGTTGAAAGGTATAATCATCTGGGCGGGCTGTGGACAGGCGGACTTGTTCTTCCGCTTCTATCAACCCATGCAGTTGACAGGCGGAACCGCAGGAAACAGGTCATATATGGAATAGGAGGAGAGATGTCCCGGAGACTGAAAGACCTCGGAATGTCGATATCAGAGGTTAATCCCGTTGTTGACCCCGAGGCAGCCAAATATGTGATGGATGAGAGGATAAGTGAATCGGGAGTCAAGATTCTATACCATGCATGGGCAACAGGAGCTATAATGCGATTGAGTACAAATAATCAGAGGAATTGATGGCAACCATTCCTGTTGTGAAAATGGAACAATGCACTGGTTGTGGTGCATATTATGTGATGTGCCCGCCTGGTGTGATCGACATTATATAAGAGAATGATTATTAATTTTTTATAGCAATGATAAAAACAAGGATAATGACCGGATGCGCATGCAGTCTGTCTCTTATGGTATTAGCAAACTCCTGCGCCAATAAGGATCTGAAGCCAAATATTTTGTTTGTTCTGGCTGATGACCTCAGGGCCGATGCCCTGGGCTGTTATGGGAATAATATAATTAAAACCCCGAATATCGACAGTCTTGCAGAAACAGGTATGCAATTTACCAACAGCTACATAATGGGAGGCCACCACGGGGCAATTTCAGCACCAAGCAGGGCAATGCTTTTGAGTGGTAAACACCTTTTTAATGTTTATGATAAACTTGATGGTATTGTAACAATGCCCATGCACTTTTCTACACATGGCTACATAACGTTCGGAACAGGAAAATGGCATAATGAGAAAAGTGCTTTTGAAGCCAGCTTCAATAAAGGTAAGAATGTGTTTCTTGGCGGTATGGCTGATCATTTCAATATACCATTATGCGATATGGGTGACGACTGTAAACTGACACAACCTGTTTCAAAGGGTTTCTCAACAGATCTTTTCGCCGAAGCTGCCATAAAATTTATTAATGATTATCCGGGGGGCAGGAAAGGAGATCCCTTTTTCTGCTATGTCGCTTTTACAGCCCCTCATGACCCCTATTCGCCCAGGCCGGATTTTGTTGACAGATATTCTCCCGATTCAATAAGTCTTCCGGCGAATTTTATGCCTCTGCATCCATTTGCGTTCGACGACCTGACAGTGCGCGATGAAAACCTTCTTCCCTGGCCCAGACCGGCTGATTTTGTAAAAATGGTACTGGCCGATTATTATGGGTTGATTACACATCTTGATGAAAGTGTAGGGAGTATTATCAACACTCTTAAAGAGAATGGCCTTTATAAGAATACCATAATAGTTTTTGCTTCCGATAACGGTCTTGCAATCGGCAGTCACGGCCTGCTGGGAAAACAGAACCTCTATGAACACAGCATGAGGGTCCCCCTTATAATTTCTGGTCCCGGGATACCAAAGGGGAAGAAATCAGAAGCATTTGCTTACCTGTTCGATCTCTTTCCCACACTTGCAGAATTGTCTTCCCTACCCATTCCTGAGGGCATTGACGGTCTGAGTCTTAATCCCATTATTTCAGGGACGGCAAAGGAGATCCGGTCTTCAGTTTTTACTGCCTACAGGAATACAGTAAGAGCAGTGCGTACAGATGAATGGAAACTGATAAAATATCCTGAAAGAGGTTTAACACAGTTGTTTAATCTTGAAAATGATCAATTTGAAATGAATAATCTATCCGGCGATACAGCATATAACACAATTCAAAATCAGATGTTAAGGGAACTAACGGACTGGCAAAAAATAACAGGTGATACAATTCAGCTTAATGCAGCGCATAAACTGCCTCTGGAGTATGACCACACTAAACTTGTCCGCAAACCGGATAAGTGGCAGCCGGAATATACGTTAAATAAATACTTTTTAAAAGATGAATTGAATTAATTAAACTTTTGAGAGATGAGTAGAAGCATTTTTTATAATGTTTATCTGCAAAGTATTGCATTTGCATCCGTCGCAATAAATAATCCTGTTTCCTCCCAGGAGCCGAATATAGTCTTTATACTGGCTGATGATCTGGGATGGAAAGACCTCGGCTGTTACGGAAATAATTTTACTGAGACTCCCAATATTGATTCACTTGCAAAAAAAGGGATCCTCTTCACTCAGGCTTATGCAGCCTGTCCTGTAAGCTCACCAACAAGAGCATCAATAATGACAGGTAAATATCCTGCCCGTCTTCAGCTGACAAATTTCATAGCAGGAAACAGAACGGATCCCACATCTCAGGTACTGCCGGCTCCCTGGAAACCATACCTCGAATCGGGAGAAGTGACAATTGCAGAATTGCTTAAGGAAGCAGGATATTCTACCGGGATGTCCGGCAAGTGGCATCTGGGAGGCCACGACTCCATTGCACCATGGAACCAGGGGTTTGACTATTCAAGAATGATAGGCAAGAACGGGCTCGATTATTATAATTATTCAATTTATGAGGATTCCTATGATAAGGAGTTCACCGACAAAGGAACAGAATACCTCACCGACAAGCTCACAGATTACGGGCTGGAGTTTATTTCGAAGAACAGAGGCAAGCCCTTCTTTCTTTACCTTGCATATTCAGCGCCCCATGTGGTCATAGTGCCGCGTCCGGATAAACTGATGAAGTATTTCCGCAAATACGGCCAGTCGGATGAAAAGTTCAATCCCTACTACGCGGCGATGGTGGAAAGCATCGACGACGGCGTTGGAAGAATTGTTGAAACACTAAGGCAGAACGGGGTTCTTGAAAATACACTGATAATTTTCACTTCGGATAACGGAGGCCTGGGACTTGACGAGCTTGGTCCGACCCCGACATCGAATCTGCCTCTTAGAAAATGGAAAGGTCATGTTTATGAAGGAGGCATAAGGGTCCCTGCAATTATGAGCTGGCCGGGAAAGATAAATCCGGGATCAGTATCAGAGGCTTCCTTTTCCTCAATCGACTACCTTCCTACCCTGTGTCAGATAGCGGGAATAAAGACAATACCATCAGAGGTTGACGGGGTGAGCATCGTTCCGTTGCTTGAAGGAGAATCCCGGGCTTACTCCGACCGTTCCTTTTTCTGGCATTATCCTCACTTTTCAAACCAGCTGGGCCGGCCATCAGGTGCAATAAGGAAAGGGGATTATAAGCTGATAGAGAATTACGAAACCGGAAAAATCGAATTGTATAACCTGAAGGATGATGTTTCGGAATCAACAGACCTTTCGGACAAAATGGTACAAAAAACGACGGAATTGCATAAATTGCTGATCGAATGGCGCGAAAGGGTTAATGCCCTGATGCCTGTTCCAAACCCTGATTACAAACCACTCAAATAAAACAAAATGATAAATGGAAAGAGTCTTGGTCCGGTTTGCCTGACAGGTCTTGCAATTGCTTCACTTTCATGCAGTAATCTGGCAAAAAATTCCAATCCGAATATTGTTGTGATCCTTGCCGATGATATGGGCTGGGGTGACATTAATGCCAACGGTAATGACAATATTTCAACTCCGGTCCTTAACAGGCTCAAATCGGAAAGTCTAAGTTTCGACCGGTTTTATGTCTGTCCGCTGAGCGCTCCTACAAGGGCTGAGATGCTTACCGGACGATATTTCCTGAGGACAGGGGTCTCATCGGTCACCCGCGGTTATGAAAATATGAGAAGCGATGAGGTAACCATAGCTGAAGTGCTTAAAGATAACGGCTATTCAAGCGGATGTTTCGGTAAATGGCACAACGGAAGATATTTTTCCCAGCATCCCAACAGGCAGGGATTCGACGAGTTTGTTGGATTTCCCGTCGGGCATCTTGGATATTATTATGATGCATGGTTTCTTCACAATGACGAAGAGAAGCAATCGTCAGGGTACACAAGCGATTTTTTCACCGGAAAGGCAATTGATTTCATTGAAAGAAACAGGGATAATCCGTTTCTGTGTCTGGTAACATATAATGTTCCGCATTCACCCTTCCAGGTTCCGGAAAAGTATTTCGACAAGTACAGGCAGGCGGGTCTCGACTCAACGCTTTCCTGCATCTACGGGATGGTGGAGAATATGGATGAGAACATCGGAAAGATAATTGATAAGCTTGAGGAACTGGAGATTGCTGAGAACACCATCGTGATATTTTTCTCTGACAACGGACCCAATACCGATCGCTACAACGGAGGAATGAAGGGAAGAAAGGGATCAGTGGATGAAGGGGGCGTGAGGGTGCCTTTCTACATAAAATGGCCTGGAAAGATCAAACCGTCAGAAACAGACCAGCTGGCACAGGATATCGATATCATGCCCACCCTTCTGGGCTTGTGCGGTGTGAAATACAATCCTGAAAAGCCCTTCGACGGAACAGACCTATCCGGGATCATAAAGGGCAACCAAAAGGAATTTGACCGTCTGATATTTTCACGTCAGGGCAATCAGAACCTTGATGAATGCAACAGTTCGGTGAGAAACAATACCTACCGGCTGGTTCTGACACGCCGTGATACCCTTCTCTATAACATGATTGATGATCCCGGCCAGCTTAATGATATTTCTTTTAATGACAAAGAAACCACAGGCACATTGCTTGACCATCTTGTTCGTCACAATGAAGAACTGATTTCAAATTACCAGCCTGTTACTACCATCGAAGCCGGATTCAGGGAAGAAAAGAGCTTTACTCTTCCCGTGCAGGATGCGTCTCTTTCAGGGAAGATAAGGTATTCAAGCATTCACCCCAACCAGTCGCATACTGAGAACTGGAGCCAGAACGGGGATTCAATAGTATGGACACTTAATATTGTAAGTAAGGGCACTTATAAAGTTGCTTTGCAATACGGATGCACAGCAGAGAATACGGGAAGCCAGATGGAACTGGTAACAGGTTCAGGTACGCTTTCATTCATGATAAGTGAACCGTTTGAATCAGAGATTCTTCCGGAAAGAGATTATGTAAAGCGCAGCGAGTCGGTTGAACGCACCTGGTCGTGGATGGATATAGGAAATGTTGAACTGGATCAGGGCAGGGAGGAGATTACAATCAAGCTTGTAAGCAGGAGCAGGGAAGAAGCCGGTCTCATCAAGGCGCTGAAATTTACAAGGTTAAATTGACCTGCTCTTTTAAAATATAGAACTAAATGCCTGATAACTCTTAATAATTACTGAACATGAAAAACACCGGAAAGCAATATTCAAGAAGAAGTTTTGTAGAAAAAACTGTAATGCTGGGTGCGGCCGGAATGATGGCGCCCGGGCTGATTCAACAAGCGAATGCCATGGCAACACCAGGGATGACCAAAGATGACATTTCACTTGCTCAATGGGCGCTGGTGCAGGAGATAAGGGACGGGAAATGGAAGAACCTCGATTTTCCGCGGATTGCAAGGGAAGACTTTGGACTGAACGGCATCGAGTTTGTGAATACCCTGTTTGAAGTGCCAACTGTATCCTATCTCAATCAGTTGAAGAAGAATGCTGACAGCCACGGGGTATCGATGGTACTGATCATGGTCGATTCGGAAGGAGATGGCTGTGAACCAACACCCGGGTTAAGAAAGCAATTCGTAATAAACCACAGGAAATGGATCGATGTTGCTGATTATCTGGGATGCAAAGCCATACGAACCAATTGCAGGGGACCACAGAATGTGAATAAGGAGGAAGCCCTGAAGTGGGCGGCAGAGTCATACAACATGCTGCTCGAATATGCTGTTCAGGCTCGTATAAGTGTTTGCATTGAAAATCACGGAGGGGTGTCGAATGATGCTGACTGGATGGTGGCATTACTGAAGGAGGTGAATAATCTCTACTTTGGCTCATATCCCGACTGGCGGGCACCGGCTTCCGATTTCGATAATGTAGATTATCTCGAGAAGATGCTGCCCTGGGCTGTGGGGATGTCATACAGGAACCAGCCGACAGAGGAGCTTACAGCAAAAATGATAAAGATAAGTCACGATGGAGGTTACAGGGGATGGTACGGAATTGAATCCTCAGGTAGAGAAGCCATTATGACGGGCAAGACGTTACTGAAAAAATATCTGGGGATCTGATTGGGAATACAAGCATAAAAACAGTCGTGCATTAGTGGTCACTTTTTTTTGCCACTCCTGACTTGTGACAATTAGTGCGTCAGCTATGTATTCAGACTCATTTTATACCAACCTGACCGAGTAAGTGATGACGGCAGGAATGGCGGAATTACTTGTATTCATGTAATTCAATATCGCCGATTCATAAACCTTTCATCATGTTTTAAATCATCTTAATCTTAATCTTAATATGGTCTTTATTATGCAGATATTTTAATACCATAACTTTCCCCTCCTTCGCAAGGAGGGGTGGCCCGGCTACTGTTTAGTGAACCGGGCGGGATCTACTTCCGGGCCGGGGTGGTTATAGCCATCGAGAATAGTTACTCAATATTCAAGAACATATATTCTTGCCAGTGATGACTTCAAAAATTACATACTCTGATTGTATCCAAGCCAATGACACCTAATTCATAAACATTTCATCATGTACTAAATCGTTTAAATCTCAAATTGGTGTTTAATGTGCAGATATATAGCACCATAACTTTCCCCTCCTTCGCAAGGAGGGGTGGCCCGGCTACTGTTTAGTGAACCGGACGGGATCTACTTCCGGGCCGGGGTGGTTATAGCCATCGAGAATAGTTACTCAATATTCAAGAACATTTATTCTTGCCAGTGATGACTTCAAAAATTACATACTCTGATTGTATCCAAGCCAATGACACCTAATTCATAAACATTTCATCATGTACTAAATCGTTTAAATCTCAAATTGGTGTTTAATGTGCAGATATATAGCACCATAACTTTCCCCTCCTTCGCAAGGAGGGGTGGCCCGGCTACTGTTTAGTGAACCGGACGGGATCTACTTCCGGGCCGGGGTGGTTATAGCCATCGAGAATAGTTACTCAATATTCAAGAACATTTATTCTTGCCAGTGATGACTTCAAAAATTACATACTCTGATTGTATCCAAGCCAATGACACCTAATTCATAAACATTTCATCATGTTTTAAATCATCTTAATCTTAATATGGTCTTTATTATACAGATATTTTAATACCATAACTTTCCCCTCCTTCGCAAGGAGGGGTGGCCCGGCTACTGTTTAGTGAACCGGACGGGATCTACTTCCGGGCCGGGGTGGTTATAGCCATCGAGAATAGTTACTCAATATTCAAGAACATTTATTCTTGCCAGTGATGACTTCAAAAATTACATACTCTGATTGTATCCAAGCCAATGACACCTAATTCATAAACATTTCATCATGTACTAAATCGTTTAAATCTCAAATTGGTGTTTAATGTGCAGATATATAGCACCATAACTTTCCCCTCCTTCGCAAGGAGGGGTGGCCCGGCTACTGTTTAGTGAACCGGACGGGATCTACTTCCGGGCCGGGGTGGTTATAGCTATAGAGTGTAGTTTCTCAATATCTAAATACACTTATACTCTCCTTTAAAAGCTTTTCTTATTTCTTTAAGTATGTATTCGGGATCCTGAAATACCAGCCTGTTTTCAAATCGAAGAACAGTAAGGCCGAGACCCTCAAGAAACCTGTCCCTTATTTTATCTTTTGCAATCTGGATATAATCACCATGAGGTTCTCCATCAAGTTCAACGATAAGCTTTTCTGACGGACAATAAAAGTCAACAATATATTTTCCTATACTGTGCTGCCTTCTGAATTTTCTGCCATCAACTCTGGCTGATTTTAAATATGTCCATAAAACAGCTTCGGCAGAGGTAGAATTGTTCCTCAGGAATGACCTTACCAGCTTGAGGTATTTTCTGTTAAAGAGCTTTTTGTTTGTCATCAGAGTAAAGTAAGATAACAACTGATCAACCACCCCGGCCCGGAATCGAATCCCGGCCCGTACAAAATCACTGCACGGGCCACCCCTCCTTGGAAAGGAGGGGAAAGTTATGAGATTAGATAACTGCTTTTTAAAGATACATTAAGTACATGATTGGCAACAAAATTCTCTGAACTTATTCTAAAGTCGACAGGCCTCTTTCAACAATCAACACACTCTGCTTCTCCCCGGGAAAGAAAGAGGGTTGAAGCGTGTATATTGACTTTGTCTTAACCTTTCTGTTACTGGGTTAAGGATAATAATATGCGTTAGTGCGGTAAAAACTAATTTTAAGATTTTTTCAATACTAATATTCAGTGTGTTATAAAATAATACCGCACTAATTTCACGAGACGTAACAAGTCAGGACAGTCGTGCATTAGTGGTCACTTTTTTTTGCCACTAATGCACGAATAGAACCAGATCGCTAAGTCATTTACCCCATGTACCATTAGTGCATTCCAGGAATCTCATGGTCGTCTTCGGCTGATTTAGAAATGAAAGGCCGATTGATATCAAAATAATATAATAATAATATTATAATGATATATTATTATATCAAAATGATATTACATTGAGCTTTACATCAACCGGTCTTATAAGGAAGGCTGTAAGTGTTTTATAAGGCAAACCCAGTCCTTTCCCGGCTCACCGGGAGGATTACCGGTTGATCTGTACCCTGCGCCTGCAATTCTGCCGATGGTCCCTGTCATTAATTCTCCTCCTGTACGGGGATTGAACCAGGAGACGCTGAACTCACCTGAAGGAAGCAGTATTTCCGTTGACTTTCCTTCGGGAAGATATACTGCATAAGTTTCGCCGGTTTTCGCGAAGCAGTAATCGTCAGTTGCCCTGGTAAGTTCATCAGCGCTTGTCATCTCATTGAAAGGAAGGTGCTTATGGAAGAAATCAAGTGCCGTCCGTGTTTGATCCCACAGTATATCGCGGCTCCGCCAGTCCTCGCAGCTGAGGTCCGAGTGCGGGTATTTGTAACCGAAATACCATTCCACACCGGCTCCTCCGGCCATAAGGTTAGCCCACAGGACCTTGTGCCTTATTGTGTCGTGTCCGGGATCGAACGAGTCAGGTAAAGCTCCTTTCCAGTGCTGGCCTATCTCATCGATGCAAACCACCCACTGGTGCATCGCATCGCCCGATTTCTTTATCCAGCGGATCGCATCTTCATGAACTTCATCTACATTGCCGCATTGGATTGAAGGGCCCTCGACGGATTTAAATCCAAGATATTCTGACATGTCCTTTATTCTCTGTGAAGGATTTGAATGGGTATGTATCACGATGAAATTATCGTACGGGTCGGTATCCCTTATGTACTCAGCCATCTTTTTGGTGTCGCCGTATGTTTGTCCGTAAGGTGACCAGTCAACTGCGTGGTGTTCCTCCCCGAGGTTCCAGGTTATTGCAAGGTGATGTGAAAATCTTGCGATCAGTTCCCTCAGGTAAAGCTTTCTCTGAACATCGAGATAACCGCAGTCGAGGAGGCATTCATTTTCAGTTTCCTGCAGGACGAAGTGCATCATTATCCCAAGCCTGTCGGCATGTGAAAAGACAATATCCCACTGATCGAGCTTGCTGCAGTCGAAGCGGTAACGCTCGTTACGGTCTGTATAGGGCCATACATCATCACCATCGCCAAGTATATTCAGTGTGAGGAAATAAAAGCTGTTCATCCCTTTCGAAGAAAGATAATTAAGGGCTCCGATTATCCCTTTTCCCCTGCCGTTTTTCCATGAAGGATCTCCCTCTTTCCAGTCGGCAGCATGAGGTTCGTAAAGGTGCAGTCCCTGGTTTGGATCAGCTTCCCCGCTTCTGGCATTATTGTTCCCGCCATAATATGTTCCGTCGAATTCCCTGTAAGCCAGGAAATTTTCCGGACTGTCGGCTCCTCCTTTAAGAAATATTTCGCCTGTCCCCTGATGTTTAAGATATCTTGTCCCGTCATAAATGAGCCTTCCCCTGTACAGGAAACCCGGAGCATCAGTGTCACTTTCGGTTATTTCAATAGATCCTTCCGCACCGTCGGGATAAATTCTCTGAGCCGTTTCCGGGTCGCCGGATACTGCAATGTTCTTTCCTTTTGCAAAGCTTATCCTGTAAGTCCAATTACCCGGTTCGGGAGGGCAGAATTTTACCCTCCAAAGGTTACCTGATTCTGCCGAAGTCTCAGCGGCATTTCCATCAGCTGCAAAATATCCGGGAACCTTATAGCTCAGGCTTCCGTTTGTAAATTCAGCGTCGAGGCGGTAATCAGTAAATGGATTAAGGGTATCATATTCTCCAGCCTGAGGTCCGTTGAAGGTCAGCGTTACTGTATGCCATTGTTTCAGCTCGCCTGATACCTGTACCTCGTCACTTCTTTTACATGAGCCGGCTGATGCACAAACCAGCACAGATAACAGTGCAATAATTAAAGATTTGTTGTATTTCACGGCGCTAGTGTTATTTAAAGGATTATTTAAGGCACAAAACCGGTCATTTTTGGTATATTGTAAAAGTAAAAAAGATAATTGTTACGGCAAGTTTTTTTAAAGCGTCATAACAATGTCACAGTACTGGCGGTAGCGCTGTTCTTTAATGGTTATTATGACCCCCTGTCTTCCGGCGTTGACTGTTTCTCCAGGGCAGGGATCAGTCTGAAGGGATTTATAAATCTCAATATTAGTATAATATATTAATAAAATCTGTTATTTTTGCGCAAAAAATTTCAGGAAAAGCGCAAAAAAGTATCAAATTGAACAAAACAGAGTGGAAATACAAAAAGATCGCAATTAAAGTAGGGAGCAATGTGATCACCCAGGCAGACGGTTCGCTCAATGTCGGACGTATGCTCAGGATAGTTGAGGACATTTCTGTTCTTACGAAGCAGGGAATAGAGGTGATCCTTATTTCTTCGGGAGCTGTAGCCGCGGGCAGGGGATCGGTGGTTCCGGCAAAAAGGACCAATATTGTCTCGGCAAAGCAGATATGGGCTGCGATAGGGCAGGTAAAGCTTATGTCGACCTATCAGTTCCTGTTTGAAAAATACAATATAATTGCAGGGCAGGTGCTTGCAACCAAGGAAGAGTTTGGCGACAGGCGCCATTATCTCAATATGAAGAACTGCATTTCCGCGATGATCGAGAATAAGGTTCTGCCTGTTGTGAATGAGAACGACACTGTGGCTATAAACGAGCTTATGTTCACCGACAACGACGAGCTATCGGGTATGATCGCTTCCATGATGGACAGCGAGGCTCTTTTCCTCCTTTCAAATGTTGACGGTATCTACAACGGAGTTCCGGGCAATGAGGGTGTGGAAATTATAAAGGAGGTTTGCGACAGCAGGGTCAGCCTCGAGCAGTTCATATCAACAACAAAATCGGGATTTGGAAGGGGCGGAATGCTTACAAAGTATTCGACAGCCAGAAAAATTGCCTCAGAGGGAGTCGATGTTTTCATTGCGAACGGAAACCGCGATTCAGTTGTTCTGGATATAATGCGTGGAAGAGATGTTCCCTTCACCCGGATAAGCAGATGCAACGGAAGGCCGAGGAGCGTGAAGAAATGGCTGTATCATTCCGACACTTTTGCCAAGGGAGCTGTTGTTGTAAACAAGGGTGCGAAAGAGGCTCTTTTTGACGAAAGGGCTTCAAGTCTTCTGATGGTGGGAATAACAAGGGTTGAAGGGTATTTTGAGAAAGGCGATATTGTAAGGATACTTGATGAAGACGGCAACAATCTCGGCCTGGGAAAGTCGTCCTATGATTCCAGGAAGGCTGAGCAAAGCATAGGGACAAAACTGCCGCGACCCTTTATACATTATCATTACCTCGTTCTTAATGACGATCTTAAGAACGGGTATGGGACCTCATAATCTTGCTATTGATCATGACAGGTGTGGATAATATATTAATAAAAGCATCAGCAGCGCGCAGATCCCTCAACAGACTGGACGCGGAGACCATTGACCGGATCCTTCTCAGATTGTCTGAAGAAGCTGTTAACAGGATTGACTACATACTTGCTGAAAATGCGCGGGACCTGGCCCTTATGGAAAAGACCAATCCCCTGTACGACCGCCTTATGCTGACGGAGGAAAGAATTCAGGCCATCGCCTCCGATATCCGGAAGGTGGCAGGGATGAAATCTCCCCTGGGAAGGATACTGTCGGAATACGTAAGACCGGATGGCCTTAAGATCTCGAGGATCTCGGTGCCTTTCGGTGTTGTCGGGATCATCTATGAGGCAAGGCCGAATGTGACCTTTGACGTGTTCACCCTCTGCATCAAGTCGGGAAATGTCTGTATCCTCAAAGGAGGCAGCGATGCCTCGTGCTCGAACCGGGCAATCGCCGGGGTAATTAAGGATGTCCTCGTCGAATTCAATGTCAACCCTGGTGTACTGACACTCTTGCCGCCAGGGCGTGCCGAGACCACAATGCTTCTGAAAGCAAGGCAGTATGTCGATCTTATCATACCCAGGGGAAGCAGGAGCCTGATAGATTATGTCAGGGATAATTCAGCTATTCCTGTCATTGAGACCGGAGCCGGAATCTGTCATACCTATTTTGACGAATACGGCGACACGGAAAAGGGCCGGACAATAATTCACAACGCCAAAACAAGAAGGGTCAGCGTGTGCAATGCCCTCGACTGCCTCATCATCCATGAGAAGAGGCTGACCGATCTGCCGCACCTCATTGGACTGTGTGCAGGTAAAGCAGTGGAAGTATATGCCGACGAAAGGGCTTTTGAGTCCCTTAAAGGAAAATACCCTGAAGGGCTGCTGCGGAAGGCAGATGAAGATTCCTTCGGGACGGAATTCCTTTCATATAAAATGGCCGTAAAGACGGTATCAGGCATTGACGAAGCTATTGAACATATTGAAAGATACGGATCGAGGCACAGCGAAGCAATCATCTCCGAAGACAGCGAACATACCGGCCTCTTCCTCAAACATGTTGATGCTTCATCTGTTTATTCAAATGCATCCACCGCCTTTACCGACGGTGGTGAATTCGGGCTTGGTGCCGAAATAGGAATCTCCACCCAGAAGCTTCACGCGAGAGGCCCCATGGCCCTTGCCGAGCTTACAACGTACAAATGGATAATTGAAGGAGAAGGTCACATAAGGGAATAGTAAAAGCCATTCAATGACAATAGATATTGATACCATAAAATCTTTTTACAGCGATCTTTCATCGGTTTCGGAGGAAGTAAGGAAGCTTTACGGGAAGCCGATGACCTTGGCGCAGAAGATACTTTTCCGCCATCTTGTTGAAAAGAAAAATCTTTCAGCGATCAGGAGGGGAATCGATTACGCTGAATTCAGTCCCGACAGGGTTGCCATGCAGGATGCGACAGCACAGATGGCTCTTCTGCAGTTCATGGTAACAGGAAAAGAGAAGAGCGCTGTTCCCGCAACGGTACACTGTGATCATCTTATCACGGGCCGTTTGGGTGATCCTCATGATCTTGATTCGGCTCTCAATGCCAACAGCGAGGTATATGATTTTCTCAGTTCCGTTTGTGCAAAATACGGTCTCGGGTTCTGGAAACCGGGGGCTGGCATTATCCACCAGGTCATTCTGGAGAACTATGCCTTTCCCGGTGGACTTATTATAGGCACTGATTCGCATACACCCACTGCGGGAGGTCTGGGAATGATCGCAATCGGAGTCGGGGGAGCAGATGCATCCGATGTTATGGCAGGGCTTCCGTGGGAGCTCAAGTTTCCCGAACTGATCGGGGTGAAGCTTACGGGAAGGCTAAACGGATGGGCATCGCCCAAGGACATTATCCTTAAGCTGGCCGGATTGCTGACTGTAAAGGGCGGAACGGATTCAATAATAGAATACTTTGGAGAAGGAGCGGAGTCGCTTTCGTGCACAGGCAAGTCGACAATCTGTAACATGGGAGCGGAGACCGGAGCCACCTGTTCCGTTTTCGGTTTCGACCAGCCGATGTACGATTATCTTGTTGCCACAGGGAGGGAGGATGTAGCCCTTCTCGCCCGGCATAATAGTGTCCATCTTAAAGGTGACAGGGAGGTTTATAAGGAACCGGAGCGATTTTTTGACAGGGTTATCACTATTGATCTTTCAGATCTCGAGCCCCATATCAACGGTCCGTTTACACCCGACAGGGCTATCCCCGTCTCACAGATAAAGGTTGAGGCTGAGAAAAACGGCTGGCCCCTGGAGGTGAGCAGCGGTCTGATAGGATCGTGCACTAACTCATCTTTCGAAGATCTTTCGAGGGCAGCATCAATAATAAGCGATGCAGCTGAAAAAAAGCTTGATCTGAAGTCTGAATTCATCGTTATTCCGGGTTCTGAAAGGGTGAGAAGGATTGCAGAGGAAGCTGGACTGATGGATCTTTTCAATAAGGCCGGAGGCAGGATATTCGCAAGTGCATGCGGACCCTGTATAGGACAGTGGCATAGGTATGACGACAGGGAGATGACCGTTAATACCATCGTTCATTCGTTCAACAGGAATTTTGCCAAAAGGGCGGACGGAAATCCTCTTACGCACGCTTTCGTTGCATCACCGGAAATTGTTACAGCCCTTAGCATTGCAGGAGTTCTGGGGTTCAATCCGATGAAAGATACCCTTGTAAACCGCGACGGGCAGGTTGTTAAGCTGAAAGAACCCTCCGGGGAATCGCTTCCTCGTCCGGTTAAGGGTGATACTCAGAAGCTGAAACTTCAGGAAGCTGAAGAGGGTCAGGTCAGAGAGGTTATTATAAAACCCGGTTCGGAACGGCTGCAGTTGCTGAAGCCGTTCAATGAATTCAGGATTAGTGATTTTAATGATATGCCCCTTCTCATAAAAGCTTCCGGTAAATGTACCACCGATCATATATCGATGGCGGGTGTATGGCTAAAATACAGGGGGCATCTTGAAAATATCTCAGGTAACTACATGTCGGGCGCGGTCAATGCCTTTACAGGAAAGGCTGGGATCGTTCTCAACCAGCATTCGAAGGATTATAACCGTGTGGACATTGTTGCACGGTCATACATGGAAAAGGGAATCAGTTCCCTTGTATCGGGAGAGGATAACTTTGGTGAAGGCTCATCCCGGGAACATGCAGCCCTTGAACCAAGGTTTCTCGGTGTTAAAGTGATAATTGTAAAATCCTTTGCAAGGATACACGAGACAAATCTCAAGAAGCAGGGCATTCTTGCACTTTTGTTTGAAGATCCCTCCGATTATGAAAAGATAATGGAGGATGACCGTTTTGATGTTGAGGGATTCGGAGAGTTTGCCCCCGGAAGTAAATTTGTTCTGAAAGCCAGGCACACTGACGGGTCGGTTGAGCTGATAAGGGCGCGTCACACATATAACGACAACCAGATCGCATGGTTCAAAGCAGGAAGTGCGCTTAATCTTATAAGAAAATTTAATTTGGAAAGATGACAGGAGAAAGGATAAAAATGTCGGAAGCCGGGCTGAAGGTGCCTGATTTTCCCGTGATACCGTTTATAGAGGGTGATGGAACCGGGCCCGACATATGGAGAGCTTCAGTTCGTGTGTTTGACGCTGCGCTGTCAAAAGCATACAATGGTAAAAAAGGAATAATATGGAAAGAGGTTCTTGCAGGAGAGAAAGCTTTCAACCTGACAGGTAAATGGCTTCCTGAGGAAACTCTAAACGGCTTCAGAGAGTACCTTGTTGGAATAAAGGGGCCTTTGACCACACCGGTGGGAGGAGGGATGCGTTCCCTTAACGTTGCTCTCCGCCAGGAGCTCGATCTTTACACCTGCTACCGTCCGGTGCGCTATTTCAATGGTGTACCCAGCCCTGTGAAGCATCCGGAGGATGTCGATATGCATATTTTCAGGGAAAATACGGAAGATATTTACGCGGGGATCGAATACATGAACGGCGATCCTCTGACCGATAAACTGAAACGGTTTTTAATAGATGAGATGGGAGTCAGAAGTATAAGATTCCCTGCCACCTCGTCACTTGGCATTAAGCCTGTTTCGGTCGAAGGAACAGAACGCCTGGTAAGGCAGGCTATTAAATTTGCTGTCGGAAGGAAGCTTCCCTCTGTGACACTCGTCCATAAAGGGAACATTATGAAATATACCGAAGGATCATTCATGAAATGGGGATATGAACTTGCACAAAGAGAATTTGCAGGCAAGGTGTACACATGGATGGAGTACCGTCAGAAAGCAGCGGAAGAGGGAACTGACGTCGCGGAAGAATGTCTTAAGGAAGCCATTGCGGAGGGAAAGGTTATCATAAAGGATGTCATCGCCGATGCCTTTCTCCAGCAAATATTAACCAGGCCGGCGGAATATTCAGTTATTGCCACTCTGAACCTAAACGGCGACTATATATCGGATGCCCTTGCTGCTATTGTGGGAGGAATAGGGATTGCACCGGGAGCGAACATAAACTACGAAAGCGGTCATGCTGTTTTTGAAGCCACTCATGGCACAGCTCCCAAATACGCCGGGCAGGATAAGGTAAATCCGGGGTCAGTGATCCTTTCCGGCGCTCTCATGTTTGAGTATATGGGGTGGTCTGAAGCTGCCGGGTATATCTACAGGGGAATTGAAAAGAGTATATCAGACAAATATGTGACATATGATTTTCATCGTCTTATGGAGAATGCGACTCTGGTGAAAACATCTGAATTCGCTGATTTTATTATTTCCGGTATGTGATTTTTACTAACTATAAAAAACCATGTCATGAAAGGCAACAGTATCATCTCAAAGCTCGAAATTTCTGTCCGGCAGGCTTGTCAGATTGAAAACTCCCTTTTTGAAACTTTTGATGTCAAAAGAGGTCTCCGTAATGCAGACGGCACCGGCGTTCTTGTAGGTCTGACCAATATCGGGGATGTTGTAGGCTACAAGAAAGAGGATGGTAAAGTGGTGGCCATCCCCGGCAAGCTGTTTTACAGGGGTATTGATATCGAAGAAATAACTGCCGGGTTTCAGAGAGAAAACAGGCATGGTTTTGATGAGACGGTTTTCCTTCTCCTTACCGGGCATCTGCCGTCAAGGGATGAACTGAAGGAGTTTTCGGCCCACATGGGTTCGCTGAGGCCGCTTCCCGACGGTTTTGTCAAGGATATGATCCTGTCGATGAAGGGAAAGGATGTTCTTAACATTCTTGCCAGATCGGTTCTCGGGCTATATATTCTTGACAAGAAACCCGACGACATATCGCTCGACAATATGATCAGGCAGTCGCTAAATATCATAGCTAAATTCCCCACGATAGTAGCCTATTCCTATCAGGCCATGAGGCATCTGTACAAGGGAAAGACTCTTTCCATCCGCCACCCGCAGCCTAATCTGAGTCCTGCTGAAAACTTCCTCTACCTTATAAAAGGCGATAACAAGGGTTATTCAAGGCTTGAGTCGGATCTTCTCGATCTGATGCTCGTGCTTCATGCCGAACACGGAGGCGGAAACAATTCAACATTCACAATGAGGGTTACCAGTTCCTCTGAGACAGACATCTATTCATCGGTGACTTCTGCGATAGGTTCGCTGAAGGGTCCGCTCCACGGCGGAGCAAATGTAAGGGTTCTGGAAATGATGGAGAATATAAAGGCCAATGTCAGCGACTGGACCGATGAAGAAGAGGTAAAAGCTTATCTTATTAAGATCCTCAGGAAGGAGGCCAATGATTTCTCAGGAAAAATTTATGGCATCGGGCATGCCGTTTATACTATTTCCGATCCCAGGGCCGGGATACTGAAGGCGAAGGCAAGGGAGCTTGCCATTGAAAAGGGAAGGCTTGATGAGTTTGAACTTTATTCCCTTGTTGAGAGGATCAGTCCTGAGGCTTTCAGGGAATTCAAGGGGGACAAATCGACAAAGGTCCTCTGCATCAATGTTGATTTCTACTCAGGATTTGTCTATTCATGCCTTGAGATTGCAAAGGAACTTTACACGCCCCTTTTTGCCATCGCGAGAGTCTCGGGATGGTGTACTCACAGGATTGAGGAGCTTACCTTTTCAGCCAAGAGGATCATACGTCCGGCCTTTAAGAATGTTTACGGGCAGAAGGAATACATTGCCCTTCACGAAAGGATTTAATCTTAACCCTCATATTCCGGCGAAACGGATTTATGTCCGTTTTCGCCGGGTGAAACTGCCTGGTCTTACCCGGTGTTATATTTTATTCAAAAGAGAATTTGTGCGTTTCGTTCTTTTTCTTCTCCGTTCTGAAGATGGTGGCCGAGGAAACATATACTCTCGATCCGGCAGCTTCGGGTCTCTTTTCGCCTTTTACGATAAGCCTTATGGTATGTTCTCCCGGATCAAGGCCGGTGACGTGCCAGATGCTTTCGGTGCGCTGCTGGCCTGCAAAATCGTAGTAGGTATCTATTGTCCTGTGGAGCGCTCCGTCGACCAGGACATCAGCTTTTCCGCCATCGCGGTACCAGTTTCCTTCAAGTGAGATACCCGTCCCTGTGAAAGTGAAAGCCAGTTCATCGCCAGCGTTGTCAGAATATACCGACTGCTCCCTTTCATTACCTTCGCTTCCGGACTTAACCATATAAGTTTTCCACTTCCCTTTCAGTTTCCACTGTTCCTTCTCAAAGACTGACACACTACGGTCAAATACCAGGTCGGGAAAGGATACTTCAAGCTCAGGTGAAAAAGGATCCTCTCTTTTTATTGCGATCCTGTCTCCCTTTATTTTTCCTCCTGCTTTTGTAATAAGAGCGACAGCATGGTTATAGGTGCCGGTCACCGCCGAGTTGAATGAATAAGTCGTATTAATGAAGGTTGAGTCGCCGATGGCTTTAACTGCATCCTGCATTTCCTGAGGAAGTCCGCTGAATCCGTTCATAACTCCAAGTACTGCGAGGGCGTTTGAAGGATTGCAGTCGGAATCCTGTCCGCAGCGCGTCGATATCTCGAGGGTTTTCATGGGATCGCCTTCACCATAAAGGAGTCCCATAACTATATAGGCGCCATTTAATTTGGCGTCGATATTGAAAGGAGAACCTGCACCGCAAATATCGACTTCTCCCCATTTTTCCTGAAGCTCGTTCCATGATGCACGCCAGTCAGAAGGGTAATGATCGTAGAGCTTTATTACATCGGCTATAATTTTGTGATAATCGCTTTCGGAAGGGATGGATTCAAGAGCTTTTTCCACTATTGTCCGGATATTTTTTTCATGAAAAGCTTCTGAGTACAGTGCCGCCACGAAGATCCCTCCATACAGGCCGTCGCCATAGTTCATTATACGGCCTGTCCTGTCTGCCAGCTTCGAGGCAGTTGCAGGCATTCCGGGACACATGAACCCTATGTAGTCGGCTTCTATCTGAAAGTCGATATCGTCGGCATGAATATTATATTCAGGACTTCCCGAGAGTGGGGCGAAAATACTGTCGTAGTAATTTTTCCTGGCCTGCATATTTGCATGCCAGAGGGGGTATCCTGCCGTCGCAAGCATCTCCTGGTAAAGTTTTGCCGGAGCATCGATCCCGTATTTATCCATCGACATAAGGAAGGTGAGCTGGACGTAGATATCATCCTGCCAGATACTGCCTCTTACATCTTCGGGTTTCCAGTCGATGGGATCGTCATAGATCCTGTTCTGTGCCCTGAATTCAGTTGGGGCTCCAAAGGAGACCCCAATCATTTTCCCGGCCCATCCTCCTGCTATTTTATCCTGAAGTTCATCGCTGCTGATTATGAGTTGATCGCCCTTTGTGTTTTTGCAGGAGACAGATAACAGAAGCAGAAACAATAGGGGAAGGAGACTTGTCTTTCTTTTCATTTTACCACAATTTGGTTTATGACTATGATTTATTTTTAATGCAATGCAGGTTTTCTGAGGATGAATCTTTCCTTTCATCCGGCTCTCTCATCGATTGTTTGCAGGGATATGCATCATCCTGTCCTCGATGAACCTGGTGAACTCATCAACAGGCATTTTCTGGATAACGTACCTGTGTAAGCCTTCAGGGTCATCCTTCCAGGTATTGCTTCCATCCTCACTGACGATTATCGTACCCCTTTTTGTGTCGAAGAAGCCGTCGGTGCCGTATACTGCAATTATTATTGCCGTCTCGTCCCAGCTCATACGGCCGTTGGTGTCTTCCTGCGACAGTGGAATGCTTATTCTGAACACATCCTTCACCGGGCTGTTCTGTACGGGTGATTGGATAAGCCTCAGGCCGGTCAATATTTCCCTGCCGATCTCAAATCCCGTGAAGATTATTTCTCCCGGCCAGTTTTCAAAGGCGTATTTGGATGCGGCCGAATCGATGAATACGTTGAATTCTCTGCCGGCAGGGAAATGGCCGGCCATGGAAACAAGCCGCGACACCCTGCTCTCGATAAGCTCACGGCCGCTGAGAGTGCTTATTTCATCAGGAGGCGATTTAAGGAGGTCGCTCAGGTTGGTAAGGAATCCCACTGTAACGATGGTAACGCTTTTTTCGGGACTCCCGCTAAGGATTTTCCTGTATATTTTTACTGCATCAGGAGCTTCGGAAGTACTTTTTGTCCTGTGTTCATATCTTGCAGTAATGGAATCGGCCCAATGTTGTGAGGATCCCATTACTGCCCCTTCTCCTGCAGGCGCTCCGACAGGCAGGTCTGGTCTTCCGAACCAGGTGTTTATTACCTCAATGGATGGGACAACGAGTTCATGCTTGTTGGATGAGATGGTTGCAAGGATCTCAGCCTTTCCGCTGTCGGCCATCGCGTGGAGGATGGCCAGGGCTCCGACATCATCGTAATCGGGGCCAAGGTCGGTATCGAATATGATCTTAACCGGTGGCGGATCATTCTTAACACTGCAGGCGGCAGTCAGAAACAGGCACAGCTGCAAACAAAAGACAAGATATTTCATAATAATTCAGGTTAAGGATGTTATTCTCTGCCCATTCAGGCCAGTTAAGGCCCGGACAGAGGGTTTATAGTTCTTTTCTGTAGGGTGCCGAAGCCTGTGCTCCCATTCTCGTAACCGAAATTGATGCAGCCCTGTTGGCAAAGGTGACTGCGTTCTCCATGTCCATTCCCTCGGAAACAGCCACTGCCAGGGCGCCGTTGAAAACATCACCTGCTGCTGTGGTGTCGACCGCTCTCACCGGAGTAACGGGTATCTGTTTTGATATCTTTTCGTTCTTCAGCCATGCTCCCGAGCCGCCAAGGGTTATTATAACGTTCCTTATTCCCTTTCCAAACAGCTTTTCCGCCGCCACTGATGCCGATTCGCTGTCGGAGACCTTCACCCCGGTAAGGATTTCAGCCTCATTTTCATTTGGTGTTATTGCAAAAAGGCATGCAAGGAGGTCGTCGGAGAGCTGTTTCGCCGGTGCAGGATTCAGTATTACCCGGTTACCTTTCTGAGACACTTTCTGGGCAATGAACTCAACAGTACTCACTGGGATTTCAAGCTGCATGAGAAAGACATCTGAAGGATCCTTGCCGTAAACTTCATCTGCAACATCGTATGCTGAAAGGGTTCCGTTTGCTCCCGGGGCTACGGCTATGCAATTCTCCCCTTCCTGATCAACCATTATCAGGGCAATTCCTGAAGGGTTCCGCGGGTCCTTAACCATGAACCTGCTGTCGATTTTTTCGAATTCGAAGATATGCCGGGCCTGTTCGCCGAAAAGGTCGTTTCCTGTTTTTGTAACAAATGTTACATTTCCTTCAAGCCTTGCTGCAGCAACAGCCTGGTTTGCTCCCTTTCCACCTGGATTCATAAGGAATGTGCCACCCAGGATAGTCTCGCCGGGTGAGGGTATTTTTCTGGATTTTATCACCATGTCGGTGTTTGAACTACCAATGACAACAATTCTTCCCATAAAAACAGATCCTTACACAATTATGAAATAAGTCCGAATATAGCTCATTCTTTTCAATTGTTTATTAAATTACGCTCCACTATTTATCATGCAAAGCGGAGCTATACGCAGGGATCTTTCCGTTTTGCCTAAATGAACTCAAAAGGCATGATCACTCAAAAGATGAAGAACAGAATTTATGCTTATCTGCTGATAATGTCGGCCCTTCTTATTGCCGGGTCGCTTATATCCTATTTTTCAGGGAACATAACACTTACGAGCATTTTGCTGATCCCGGGGTTTGTTGCTCTTGCAACCGGTGTCAGGGGTTATCCGAAGGTAAAAGGTCTTTCGTATACCCTTTGGATATTCACAGCGGTTGTGGTTTCACTTTTTTATCCCCAGTATCTGACCTCTGTCGGCAATTTCAAGCTTAGCAGGCTTATAACGCCTCTTCTCCAGCTTATAATGTTCGGAATGGGATCGCAGATGAGCTTCAACGATTTTGCAGGAATTATCAGGATGCCAAAGGGAGTCATCATTGGCGTAATATCCCAGTTCACCCTTATGCCTCTTATAGCCCTTGGCATCGCTGCCATATTCAGTTTTCCCCCCGAGATAGCTGCCGGAATTATACTGATAGGTTGCGTACCCAGCGGTCTGGCTTCCAATGTTATGTCATTCCTTGCAAGGGCTAATGTCCCTCTTGCAGTTACACTTGCCGCGGTGACGACCCTTCTTTCTCCCTTCATTACCCCTTTTCTTATGGAAAACCTTGCAGGGCAGTTCATCGAAGTGGATTTCTGGAGCATGATGCTTGATATCCTTAAAATGATCATTCTGCCTATCGTGGCGGGATTCATTTTCAACCTCTTCCTGAAAAGGGAAGCAGGCACAAAGTCGAAATTTATACAACTAGTTTCCTATCCTTTCATTATGATACTTACCGGTCTGGTCTTTGTAAGGGCAAAGGATGCCACAATGGCTCAGTTTCTTGTGCAGTTTGCAAAAATGATGGCAGTATTCTATTTCCTGCCAATGGCCGGAGGCGTAATGTTTTTAAGAGCATTCGGGAGCGACGGGAAACTAATGGAAAAGATACTTTCACTTATTTCAATGGTCGGCATAGCGCTTATTGTTACAGTAATAACAGCATCGGGCCGTGACAGCCTTCTAACTGTTGGCCCTCTTCTTGTAGTGACAAGCATTCTTCATAATCTCTCGGGTTATACCCTGGGTTATAGTCTTGCATGGCTTTTCAGGATGCCTGAAAAGGATCGCCGTACAATTGCTTTTGAGGTAGGCATGCAGAACGGCGGCCTTGCTTCGGGGCTTGCCAACCAGATGGGAAAGCTTGCCACAGTAGGGCTGGCACCGGCTATTTTCGGACCCCTGATGAACATTACGGGATCTGTCCTTGCCAACTGGTGGAGAGGGAAGCCCGTAAAGGATGAAAGCAGTCCGGAAAGTGAAACCAGGAGCTGACAGAATATTTTAAGGTAGACCTGATTCAGGAAAGGGACAGGTGTTTTTTAAGTATCACGGACAAATAGTAAAATTAATAATACATTTCACAATATGAAGGTCATCACATTCGGAGAGATAATGCTCAGGCTTGCAACGCCCGGGCATCAGCGCTTCAGTCAGGCAGCATCTTTCAACGCCTCGTTCGGCGGAGGAGAGGCCAATGTTGCGGTATCGCTTGCCAACTACGGAATAGAAACCGAGTATATTACCCGGCTTCCGCGGAATGATCTTGGTGAAGCTGTTCTTATGGAGCTGAGAAAGCACAATGTCGGGACGAAGCATATACTGAGGGGAGGAGACAGGCTCGGTATTTATTTCCTTGAAACCGGATCAGTGGCGAGGCCCAGCAAGGTTTTGTACGACAGGGCTCATTCGTCGGCAGCTGCTATTGAGAAAGGGATGATCGACTGGGACAACGTTTTCGCTGATGCCGGATGGTTTCACTGGACAGGGATAACCCCCGCGATCTCAGAAGGTGCGGCTGATGTATGCCTTGAGGCTGTTAAGACAGCAAGGAAAAGGGGACTTACGGTATCATGTGATCTTAATTTCAGAAAGAATCTCTGGCTTTGGGGAAAGAAAGCTTCGGAAGTAATGCCGTCACTTGTGGAGGAATGCGATATAATCCTTGGTAACGAGGAGGATGCGGAGAAGGTTTTCGGCATCAGATCGCTGACAGCTGACATAACGGCCGGCAATGTAAAGGGCGAGCATTACGAGACTGTCTGCAGGCAGCTAAGCGAGCGCTTTCCCAGGGCAAGAAAGGTTATAATAACCCTGCGGGGATCAGTAAGTGCCGATCACAATACCTGGTCGGGCGTACTCTTTGACGGATTACGACTTTACGAGGCACCTGTGTACCAGATAACGCATATTGTCGACAGGGTAGGAGGGGGCGACTCCTTTATGGCAGGTCTTATTTATGGTTTGCTGACTTACAGTGACGATGACCAGAAGGCTCTTAACTTTGCAGTGGCAGCATCATGCCTGAAGCACACCATCCATGGAGATTTTAATCTCGTTTCAGCCGCAGAGGTGGAGCAGCTTATGAAAGGTGATGCTTCAGGCAGGGTTATACGCTAGCTCCAGAGGCGGTCGTGTGATCTTTTGTCATCCCATTCGGGGGTAGGTTCAAAGAAACCTTTTGCCCGCGGATGCAGATGTTTTTTCACCTCCTCTTCGTTGAGTTCAATACCAAGTCCCGGTGAATCGAGAGGTACATTGGCGAATCCCTTTGTTATCATTGGTTGTGAGCCTGTCATTCTGACAAGTCCTTCCCACCATGGGCTGTCGACGCTGTGATGCTCGAGCGAGAGAAAGTTCTGGGTTGCCGCTGCACAGTGGACATTTGCCATGAAGCATACAGGAGTTCCTGCCATGTGCATTGCCATAGCCACTCCGCATTCCTCGGCATAATCGCCTATGCGTTTTGTCTCGAGAAGGCCTCCCGAAGTTGCAAGGTCGGGATGTATGATGTCAACGGCACGGGCATCAAGCAGGGGTTTGAAGCCTCCTTTAAGCATATAGATATCTTCTCCGGTGCATGTTGGCGTCTCGAGGGCATCCGACACTGTTTTCCACTGTTCAGTATAGAACCATGGTACCATGTCTTCGAGCCATGCAAGCCTGTATTTTTCCATTGCCCTTCCGAAGCGAATTGAATTGTTGATATCGAAATGTCCGAAATGGTCGGCGCAGAGAGGCATCTCATAGCCTACTGCGTTTCTTACCTGTTCGACATACTGAGCCAATCCTTCCAGCCCTTTGTCGGTAATCTGGACCTGGGTGAAAGGATGAAGGGTATTTCCGTATCCCATATATTCACGGAGATCGTACTGGCCAGTTGCTCCTCCCCAGAATTTGTTGTTTACAAGAGTGTCGGTTTCTTTTGCAACAACATGTATTCCCAGATCCATCTTCAGCCATGTAAAGCCCTGCTCCTCGACTCTTCGTTTCATCGTCGCGGCGAAAGCGACAGGGTCGTTTGCCCCCGGGGTATCGGCATACAGCCTGACCTTGTCGCGGTATCTTCCTCCGAGGAGCTGCCACGCCGGAACGCCGTATGCCTTTCCGCACAGATCCCAGAGGGCCATTTCGACAGCACAAACTCCGCCTCCCTGCCTTCCATGGTAACCGTACTGCCTTATTATCTTGAATATCATCTCAACGTTACACGGATTCAGTCCCAGTATCCTGCTTTTCAGCATCAGGGCGTATCGTTCGTCGGCTCCGTCCCTAACCTCACCAAGGCCATAGATACCCTGGTTGGTGTCTATCCTTATGATTGCCGTTCTTCCGACATTGCCTACCACGGCAACTCTCATATCGGTTATCTTCAGGTCGCTAGGACTGGAAGCCCTGTTTACCCTCGAAGTTGTCTGCGCAATCGTGTCTTCAAGGGAAAGATTCAAAAGTCCGCCAAGGGCGATTCCGCCGAGTGCCGTTTTTTTAAGGAAGTTCCTGCGGCTTCTGTCGGTTGCCTGGTTATTGATCTCGTATCTTATTGCTTCAGCTTCCGTCATTTCCCTCTGCCGGTTCTGTTCCCTGATTTTAGTAATAATATCCTTCATTTTAAATGTTCTGTTTATTGATTTTTTCACTTACCATCTGCCAATAATTACCAATTAACCAACACAAATCACAAATCACCAGTTCCTCTCCTTAAAGTAGTTATCCAGCTCTGTTTTAGTCATGGGCAGTTTTCCCGGATAGTTGCCAAGCCAGTTCATAAAGTCTTTTCTTATCTCTTCGCTCCACTGGCTGTCGATCTCGCCGGGTTTGTACTTTCCTTCCTTCAGGCGGAGGTGGCCGAACTCATCGCGGAGGGCGGTAACTTCAGAAGTGATGACAAGCTCTTCGAC
Source organism: Bacteroidales bacterium (assembly GCA_040772125.1). Taxonomy (GTDB): domain Bacteria; phylum Bacteroidota; class Bacteroidia; order Bacteroidales; family VadinHA17; genus LD21. The sequence goes on along the minus strand of JAXGYS010000003.1, from coordinate 2,300,991 downwards.
CAGGTGTGCCGGAATAAACACCACTCCGTATTTTTTTGCCAGCACCACGTCGCCAGGAAGCACGATTGCCCTTCCTATCCTTATGGGCGCATTGATTGAGACGAGGCTCATTTGCATTATAAAGGAAGGATCCTGGCCTTTGATCCAGCCATTGAATCCCTTTATTTCACTCAGTCCTTCCTGGTCACGGACCGAACCGTTGAAAACCACTCCTCTTTTTGATTTTGCGAAGATCGAGTTTCCAAGATTGTCACCAATAAGAGTTCCGTCGATAATTTTACCATAGCTATCAGCCACATAGACGTCACCGTCAACAAGAACATCGATAGGCCAGGAGTTTGTCCCTCCCTGCTGGGCTCTCCCTTCGGCCTTTCCCTTCTCCTTCACATATTTCTCAAGATCAGGCCTGAGGGGCATATATTGTGCAGTAACCACACGGCCTGTCATCGGTTCGTCGGGATTTATTATCTGCCAGTCGCTTTCAAACTGGTTATGATATCCCTTATTGCGAAGTACGCCCCATGCTTCTTCAATTGAAATGTTCTTAAGCCTCTCGAGAAATGAATCGGGCACTTTTGGTCTTCCGTCGGGAAACCGTTCCCCCTTCCACTCGGAAGTGAGGGCTTTAACATATTCGGGTGAAGAACCTACATTCTGGGCTCCTGCGATTATGCAGGAAGCAACGAATGCCGTGAGAAGCACTATTTTTTTATTCATGGATCAATAGGTTTAAGTTTGAATAGATAAATTTAACAAAATTTGATTTACATTTCCTTCTCTTATTTCTTGGGGAAAATAAATGATTATTATTTTCACGGATCAGAAATCTGAGAAAACCCGTTCTATATTCAAATAATCTTAAACCATGATGAATTACAGACTGTTTTGTTTTACGTTTATTGCATTGTTACTGGGCGTCTCCTGTGCCAGGGAGAAGACAATGGAAGAGGTCATTGAAGGATCTCTTGATCTTTCGCTCAGGCAGTACGGACTTATGATCGAAGAGATGAGGTCAAAGCCGGGTCTTCTGCCGAGGACAATCGATACCGCCGGAGTTCTTATAACATCAAACACCGGATGGTGGACGAGTGGTTTCTTCCCGGGCAGTCTGTGGTATCTGTATGAATATTCAGGTGACGAAAAGTTCAGGGATGCGGCTTTCGGCTTTACATCGCTCATAGAAAAGGAAAAAAACAACAGGGGGACCCATGATCTCGGCTTTATGCTTTACTGCAGTTTCGGTAACGGACTGAGGATTGCCGGCGAAAACAGTTACAGGGAAGTACTTCTTACAGGTGCAGGTTCACTGTCGACAAGGTTCAGGGACAACATAGGCTGCATCCAGTCGTGGGGAAGCAGCAGGAACTGGCAGTGTCCTGTAATAATAGACAATATGATGAATCTTGAGTTTCTGATGTGGGCTTTCAGGGAATCAGGCGATTCGTCGTTTTACAATATTGCAGTCCGGCATTCGGATACAACGATAGTCAATCATTTCAGGCCCGACTACAGCACCTGGCATGTAGTATCGTATGACACCATAAGCGGAAAGGTTGAAAAGAAACAAACCCATCAGGGTGCGGCTGACGGATCTGCATGGTCGAGGGGCCAGAGCTGGGGCCTTTACGGTTACACGGTTATGTACAGGGAGACTGGTCTGACCAGATATCTTGATCAGGCTGTCAGGATTGCCGACTATCTGATAAAGCATCCCAACATGCCTGAAGACAGGATTCCATACTGGGATTTTGATGCACCGGGAATACCTGAGGCAAAAAGAGATGCATCAGCAGCGTCAATTATGGCATCGGCCCTTATTGAACTTAGCGGGTATGTTGAAGAAGAGAAGAAAAAGGAATATCTGGGTGTTGCCGAAAAGCAGATCCGGACTCTGGCTTCACCCCAATATATAGCTAAGCCGGGGGAAAACGGGAACTTCATTCTCAGGCACAGTGTCGGATCTTTGCCGGCAAACAGCGAGGTTGATGTTCCTCTGACCTATGCCGATTACTATTTCATTGAGGCTTTGCTGAGGTACAAAGCTCTTATTGAGGAAGAGGTTTAAAAATCTATCATTGCTTTCATAACGCCGTCGGCATAGGATGCCACAAGGTCGAAGGCCTCCCTGGTCCTTTCAAAGGGGAAGCGATGTGTTACCATGGCTGAAACGTCAATCCTGCCGTCGCTCATCATTTCAAGGGAAGGATCGACACAGCCAACCTGTCTTCTAATGAACTGGACTGAGATCTCGTGTCTTCTCGTTATGTCTGCACTAAGTGACCAGGTGTCAAATTCCGGGATGCCAACTATTATAAGTTTTCCGCCAGGCTTCAGAAGCTCAAGAGCCTGATCGACGGCTTCCTGCTGTCCGCAGCATTCGAAAACGACATCAAGGCCTTCCGGAGCCTTTTCAGTGATCTCCCTAACTATATCATGCCTCAGGGGATTACCGGAATACTCTGACTTTTCCTTGGAAGCCAGGGCCAGCCTTTCATCTATCCTGTCGGTAACGAAAATCCTTCCGGCATTATCTGCCTTTGCTGCCAGCATTACACTCATGCCAATCGGCCCGAAGCCTAGAATTGCCGTATTCAGACCTTGCAACGAACCTGCTTTTTTTACAGAATAGATACCAATGGCAAGAGGTTCGGATATTGCACCGTGGTCGGCAGTCAGGTTACCGGGGATCTTGTAGCAGCTGTTCTCAGGCATTACAATAAACTCTGAAAGAGCGCCTTCTGCCTGTCCGGGACATCCTAAGAACCTTAACCTTCTGCATGTGTGATGCCTGCCAGAGAGACACTGGTCGCATTCTCCGCACCACATGGCAGGTTCGACGGCAATCACATCTCCATTTCTGACTCTCCTTACTTCAGGACCTGTGTCAACGACAATTCCGGCGCATTCGTGTCCGACAGTAAAAGGGTAGACCACCTTCTGCGAACCGATATTGCCTCTGTTGTAATAATGGATATCAGAACCGCATATTCCCAGAACAATGATCCTTATAAGTACATCATCTGGTCTGATGATCTGAGGGTCAGGAACTTTCTTCATTTCCATGGAACGTATCCCCGTAAGCATCATAGCTTTCATAAACAGCCTTTTAGTATAAGACAAATATATACTATTTCAGAATCACTTTCCGCCTTGAAGGTGGTATGACAGACAGCAGTGCCTTCATATCAGCCCAGGCCATATTTAACTTCACTATTGGTTATCGATTCTGGAATTAAAATTTGTATATTCACATTCTCACCATTCACGGCGGATATGAGAATTTTAAAGGAAGAGACGGCAGCGTTGCTTGTTGACATTCAGGAGAAGCTCTTTCCCCATATGTCCGGGGCCGATATGATGCTTGCTTCCTGTCTGAGACTTATTGAAGGGCTTAAAGTATTATCCGTCCCCATAATAGCCACGCAGCAGTATACCAAAGGTCTCGGGCCCACCATAGTGCCTGTCAGAGAAAAGGCAGGCAGCATAAGCTATATTGAAAAGATATCGTTCAGTTGTATGGATGAGCCACTGGTAAGGGACCAGCTGGAGACTTTGCGAAAGGAAAGCATTATACTTTTTGGAATTGAAGCGCATGTATGTGTGCTTCAGACCTGTCTCGACCTTATTGCAGAAGGATATCAGCCTGTGGTGGTTGAGGATTGTATTTCTTCAAGGAACACCAACGACAAGGTGATTGCTGTTGAACGCATGCGGCAGGAGGGTGCGCTTATTACAACTTCGGAGAGCATTCTGTTTGAGCTTACCAGGATTGCCGGTACGGGGGTGTTTAAAATGATTTCAGGAATTATTAAGTAAATATATTATTATGAGAAAGATCTACGCGATAGGAGAAACAGTGCTCGATATTATCTTCAAGAACGGACAGCCGCAGGCCGCGAAGCCGGGGGGAGCAATGCTCAACAGCATTGTTTCTCTGGGAAGGGTCGGTCTTCCGGTTCATTTCATCAGCGAATACGCCGACGACGATGTCGGGAAACTGATCGATGATTTTCTCGGCGAAAACGGAGTTGACAATTCCTTTGTTCATCATTACCGTGATGGCAAGACAAAGCTTGCCCTGGCCTTTCTCAACGAAAGAAATGATGCTGCTTACACCTTCTATGAGAAATATTCTGAGAAAAGGCTTGATATTGAATTTCCTTCGCCGCAAAGAAATGACATTGTGCTGTGCGGATCGATCTATGCGATAACCGATGAAATCAGGGCAGGTTTCAGGGATTTCATAAGCAGGTCGTACAACAACGGGGCAGTGGTGATCTATGATCCCAATTTCAGAAGCGCCCATCGTCATGAGCTTGATCGCCTGAAGCCCCTTATCGTGGAAAACATGTCGATGGCCGTTCTGGTGAGAGGATCGGATGAGGATTTCAGCAACATCTTCGGTGCAGCCAATGCCGATGAAGCATGGGAAGCAGTCAGGCCTTACTGTAAATGCCTCGTATACACGGCTAATGCTGAAGGTGTATTTGTCAGGACAGAGAAGTTCAGCGGCAGGTTTCCTGTGAAAAGAATAACACCAGTGAGCACGATAGGCGCAGGCGACAATTTCAACGCGGGAATGATGGCAGCACTTTATTTCAGGGGAACGGAGAGAGACCGTTTACACCTTGCTGATGGTGACCTTTGGGCGGAGGTTGTCGGGTTGGGAGTTGATTTTGCCAGTGAGGTCTGTATGAGCTATGAAAATTACATCACAAGGGAATTTGCCTCGGAAGTAAAGGGAAGATTTTAATCCGGGAAGTTATCAGATGGGCCGGCCGTAAGCAAGAAGGTATCTTTCTGCGTCCGGATTCCATATATAGTCGTTTGCTGAAACTATCTCATGCAGACCTGCATAGAAAGGGTCTGCTTTTCCCAGTTCTCCAAGTTTGTAAAGAGAGACAAGCGGCATTGAGATGTTGGTATAGATGAGTTTTTTACCTCCTGGTATCCGGGGAAGGTTTAGTGTTGTTTCAGGTACTGCATCAAGGCCTCCCACGTGGGTTATCATCACCGCGGGGTTTATCCTGCCGGCGGCCATCAGCCGGAGTGATTCGCGCATATCGTCTGTGTTTCCTCCTGAAGTACCGACGATATGGGTGAAGGCATAATGCACATTATAGAAGTTGAATTCAGCCCTGAACTCCGGATCCGTCGGACCAGCGAAGAAATTAAGGCAGCCGTCGAATCCCAGAAGGGCATCTCCCTGTTCAACCACCTGCCTGACGGGTGCAAAAACGAATACATCGTCAAAGCCTTTGTTCTCTGTAAGATCCCTTAGATTTTTTACGGGATCGGTAGTCTTACCAGTGTTGACATACACCAGCCGTACTCCTTCCCTGAGGGCCTTTTCCGGAGGGAAGAGGCAGGCTGCCCGTGCAAGCCTGCTGTCGTCGATATCGGTGACAACCAGAAGTCCCGGTTTCCTGTCCTGGTGGATAGCGTAATCTATTGCTCCAAGGCCCATAGGACCCACACCTGCAAGAATTGCCATATTCCCGCCTTCTTTTATCCCCATTATATGGTTATAGGTTCCCGGAGGCACATGGTAACTTGCATGAAAGGCTCCGACTATGCATGACATTGGTTCTGAAAGGGAAGCAGGATAGAAAGCTTCACCCTCATAGGGAAGAAGCGAGTCTGTCTCCATTACGATATCGGGAATGATGATATGAGTCGCATCTCCCCCTATATACCTGAAAGAATATCCCGGAGCGTCAAGCGAGCCGGTTTGTGCCATAGCCGGCTGTATGGAGAATTTCTGTCCGGGTGAGAATTTCCCTTTCCATTTATTCCCCACTTCAAGTATTACCCCTGAGAACTCATGTCCGATGATTGTCGGGTTGATATTTATATCGTCGGGAATTCTTTTGTGATCTTCGCCCTGGATTGCGGCCTTGTGTGATGACATGCATATGCTGTCGGAGACGACACGGGCCAGGATCTCATCTTCGCCAAGAGGAGGAAGTTCAAACTCTTCAAGCCGGAGATCTTTTTTTCCGTAGATGCGTACCGCTTTGGTTCTCATATTATACTTGTTTTATCATCCCAAACGTCTCATTATCATGCAATCCGGGAATCATGCATCGGTCCGGGTTAATTATGTCTATCCCAGCATTACCTGGCCTCCCGTAACGGGTACTGCCTGTCCGGTCTCATATTCCTGGTCGATAATGTAGAGCAGAGCCTTTACAACATCCCCGAGCCGGCAGCCCCTTTTCAGAGGAACCTGATTCTCATAATGATTTCTTACATCATCAACTGTTTTTGCACCAGGGACCTTGCCTGTATTTAGGTACTGGACAAAAAGTCCGTTTTTCGGGTCGGACCAGAGGGGACCTTCGTAGAAGTTACCGGGGCAGATTGAATTGACCTTGATCCTGTAGGGAGCGAGCTCCAGGGCAAAAGACTGGGTCAGACCTATACCTCCAAATTTGGCTCCGGCGTATGCAAAGTTCCTGTTGCTGCCTCTCAGGCCTGACTTGGAGTTTATCTGGATGATATCGGAAAAGTAACCGGGACGTTCGGCATTTTGAATTTTCATTATTTCGGAAGCATACTTGGCGCAGTAGAAATATCCGGCATAATTGATGTTTGTTGTTTTCAGGAACTGTTCAGGTTCGGTTTCATCGAGGCCTCCTGCCCTGAGGATGCCGGCGTTGCTAACCATAATATCGATTCCGCCGAATTCGCTTACAGCCTTTTCGATCATTTTTTCCACAGAAGCCGGGTCAGAAACATCTGTTTTCACGAAAACGGCCCGGTTTCCCGTCCTTTCCGAATTCAGGACCTTAACGAGGTCCAGGCCGGCTTCCTCGTTCAGGTCGGCAACGACCACATTAACCTGCTGTCTGAAAAGAGCCTCTGCTATTCCGGCCCCGAATCCCTGTGCCCCACCCGTTACCACGGCAATCCTGTGGCTCAGTTTAGAGGAAGATGTCCTGGTCCCTGCCATCTTCCTTCTGTAATTTTCTACCTCCCATTTATCAATGAAAGCCGACTGCTCTGGTGTCAGAGACTTGGTCCCGCCGAAAAGCGAAGAGTAATAACTTACTTTTACAAGATCCTCATAGACATCCAGAATGGTCTCAGCCGACTCAGCAGAGCTGCCAACGGCAATTATACCTGCGTTTTTTACTAATATCACCGATGGAAGGTAGCCGTACTCATTCCTGAATACAGGAAGTTGCTGCTTCACTGATTGCAAAATTCTTTCTGAAGAAGAGGATTGTTCGATGTAAAGGTATCTCGACTTGCAGTATACTATAATATCAGGAGTAAGGGGAAGGGATATCTTATGAAAATCCGCCTGTGATTTGTAATATCTCTCTGTAAGGGTGTTATGCCGGCATCTTATTACTTTCGGGCCATCATCTGAAAGAAGCATCCGTAAGGCAGGAAGAACCTTATTGAGAAGCGGATTATATTGCAAATCTGTTGTTTCCGGAAGAGTGCCGATCTCATTCGTGATTGCCGATATTACCTGATCGTAAATGTTCTTAACCTCTTCCGTCGAATCGGCACCCACAAAGGAACCATGATTTTCGAGCATTATCAGGTGAGGATCGGATAAGAAATTATTCCTGAATGTTTTAATCTCCTCCCCGAGTTTTTTAAATAGTATATAGCCCGGATCGGTATAGGGAACGAAGAGCGTTCTTTCCCCGAAAAGCTTCTGCACCATTTTTTTTGCATTCCTGCTGCACAAAATCCCGTTTACAAGGGTTGGATGCAGGTGGACAATGAATTTATACCGGATAAGCTCATGCAATGATGTTTCTACCGAGGGTCTCAGGCTGAGGTCTGATCCTTCAATGCTGGCATAGAGATCGTTTTTCACCTGTTCCTCCCTGAGGACAGGATCTTCGGAGTAAGTTTTTTCTGAGATAAGATGAAGCTTTTCACGGCTAAGAGCCACCAGGCTTCCTTCATCAAGGCATGCAAGTGACCTTCCGCTGGCCTTGATCCAGATAGTTGAATCATCCTTGAATGATGTATTTCCGCCGCCTGCAATTACATAATCCTTGTTTTTCCCGTAAAATCTGGATATTTCAATCAGTTCTTTGATCTCCGGTCTCATGATATCAGTTGTTTGTAAGGAAGAATTCGATTATGAGCCGGCCCAGGTAGGAAAGTTCCTTTTTCTGTTCGAAGCTCGGCATCCCGTTGGCGAGGATATATCCCTGCATCCCTTTAGCCCTGAGATACTGGTGGGCAGCGGTAATGCATGCCCCTTCCCAGGCAATGGTTTTCAGGTCATTGTCAAGAGGTACTCCTCCGCGGGCAACCACCGTAAGGGGAAACAACCCCGGAGTGTTGTGTTCCGTCCCGAAAAGAATAATGAAGTTCTTCTCATGAAAAAACTCTACAAATTCACGCAGAATGGAGATATCATTTCGTCCGGGTATCAGTTCGATGCATCCGACTCTGAGTTCTGTGAGGGCTTTGTGAAGTTTCGAGGGGTCGGACTCAAACTCCGTGAATCTTCCTTTGGCATCGTCCAGAAGAACCGGATAGCATGGTATTCCGCCGGAGTTCAGTATAATCTTGATTATTCTTCCTATATCAAGGAAAGCTGCTTCGTTTTCCTCCACAAAAGCTCTGCCGCCGCTTTTCAATAGATTTGATCTTATCTCGTTTTCAAGCTGTGCGTGGTCACCGTTGCCGGTCACTGTTTTGTTTTCTCCGTAAAGCTTCGCGAGAAACTGATTTCTTTCTCCGGGATCGCTGTATTTTTTTTCTGCAAGCACCCTTACTGCCTTTGCGAGGTGCCGTTCCCTCACCATTTCCCTTGCAAAATCATTTCGTATCTCATCATATGAAAGCTTAAGGGAAGGATTAACATCGGTAATGAGCTTGTTGAGCTTTGTTATCATAGCCTTCATCTGCGACTGGCTCTCCCTTATAACTGAATTCAGTTTAATCCTGTTAAGGAAACCGGGATTAAAAGGATAATCCAGGCCTTTGCCGCTGAAATATATCCGCCCGGGATTGTTGGGATCGTTTATTCTTGTTCCATTAGCCTTTTCGCTCTTCATCAGGCCGGTAAATTCTATATTGAACAGAGGGAATATCCTGTTTTTCAGCGATTGCTTGTAAAATGATTCATATCCGTGTGTGACAAAGAAATCATTTATTCCAAGGACGGCAATTGCTTCTTCCCTGGCCATCCTGAATATCTCATCCATATCATTGAATGAGCTGAATGAGTAGGGTGTATGTATATGGCCGTTCACTTCCCTGAAATCGGGTATTTCTGATCCTGCAACTTTTTTCCTGATTTCCTCAGGTTGTGGGTAATTTGCCAGAAAATGCTTATCCACGCTTTATTAGATTATGGTATTAATACTAATTGTCGTTAAAGATCTTTAATATCAGTAGTTTACCTGAAAAGCCGGTCGAGTTCCATGATCCTGGCTTTTCCAAGAGGTTTCCCTTTTCCGGTGATTTCAGTAATAAGGGTCATTTTTGCAGCATTTTCCAGAACTTCCAGTCTGTCGAATGCCTGGAGCAGAGAAGTTCCGGCAGCAAGAATGCCATGGTTCTCGAGTAAAAGGATATCTGAGCCGTGAATGTTTTCAGATGCCAGTTTTGCCAGTTGAGCGGTACCCATGAGTGCATATGGGACAAGAATGGGTTCGCCGCATATCGCTCTTGCTTCGGCAGTAAGACAGGTGTTTATCCTGGATTTCATGGCTGTGAATGCTGAGGCAAACAGTGGATGGGCATGGACAATTGCTGTTATGGCATTTTTAGCCCTGTAGATACTCAGATGCATTTCGCTCTCTATTGAAGGTCTCAGCTCCGGGGTGAGGTTTTCGCCCTTCATTGTCATAATCCCGACTTCATTCCATCTCATCCTGCCCTTATCAGTTGCAGAAGGCGTTATGAGTATAATCTCCTCACTGATTCTAAGGCTTATATTGCCGCCCGAGGTTGTTGTAAGGCCCTGCCTGTAGAGTCTTCGCATGAAAAGTGCGACCTCTCTGCGCTCATTCCGGTATGCCTCCTGATCAGTCATTCTTATCCTACCAGATCGATAATACCATTCAGGACATATTTTGGCCGGTAAGGGAAATTGTCGATAGATGCCAGGTCGGTTATTCCGCTCAGAACGAGGAGTGTGTCGATCTCCGATTCCATACCGCATCTGATATCAGTGTCCATCCTGTCGCCAATAACAATCGCTTCTTCCCTCTTCAGTCCGAGTTTTTTCAGAGCTATCCTCATCATCAGAGGATTTGGCTTCCCTACGAAGTATGCTTCCCTTCCTGACGCAATCTCAATCGGGGCAATAAGAGCCTTTACGGAAGGGGATATTCCGTTTTCGACCGGTCCGCTCACATCCGGATTTGTTCCGATCAGTCTGGCTCCCTTAAGTACAAGATTAACTGCCAGTTCTATTTTTTCGAAATTATAGCTGCTGGTATCGCCGACGATAACGTAATCGGGGTTGACGTTATTTGTTGTATATCCCACGCTGTACATGGCATGAATGAGGCCGGCATCTCCGATTATGAAAGCACTTCCGTTGGGTTTCTGGCTCGAAAGGAATCCGGCAGTGGCAAGGGCGCTTGTGTAGAAATGTTCTTCCCCGACAGTTATTCCGAGCCTCTGAAGTTTTTCCTGCAGTTCCTTGGGTGTGCGCTGGCTGGCATTTGTGAGGAAGAGGTATTTTTTCCCGGACTCTTCAAGCCATCTCAGGAATTCAGGGACCCCCGGCAGTATTTTGTTTCCGTGGTAAATAACACCATCCATATCGATGATGAAACCTGCCTTTGCTTTGATTTCTTCTGTTATGTTTACCATAATGACTTTATTGTTATCGTAAAGATATCAAAAAGGAGTTATACGCCTTCTTTATTTTGTCCGATGATTATGTCATCAGAAATTCCGGTGCTTACATTATGATTTTTCAGCGGCATTATCATCTGATGGATTGCATCGATTATCCATCCGGGCTGAGGGAAGAAACTTGTTTCCATTTCATGGGCAGGGATAATCCAGTTTCGGGATCCGACAACAACGGGTGGAGCATCAAGCTCATCGAATGCAAGAGTGGTGATGGTATGGGCCATTTCCTTGAGGAAGGAGCCCCTTGAGGAGGCATCGCTGGCAAGGACTATTCTTCCCGTCTTCCTGACCGATTCCAGGACCGGCTGGTAATTGAACGGGACGAGAGTCCTCGCATCAATTACCTCGGCGCTTACTCCGTAGGTGTCCATAAGGATGTCGGCTGCTTTAACGGCTGTATAAAGGGTAGCTCCGATGGTAAGTATAGTAATGTCTTTTCCTTCTCTCTTTATGTCGGGTTCGCCCAGGGGTATTTCATAATAATCCTCAGGAACACCCTCTTTATGAAACATCTCACCTGTATCATATATCCTCTGGCTTTCGAAGAAGATCACCGGGTCAGTTCCCTGAAGGGCGCTGTTCATCAGGCCCTTGGCATCGTAGGGAGTTGCAGGGAAGACCACCTTCAGTCCGGGTATGTGAGCCACCAGTGATGACCAGTCCTGAGAATGTTGGGCTCCGTATTTTGATCCGACTGAAACCCTAACTACAACAGGCATTTTGATAAGGTTCCCGCTCATAGCCTGCCATTTTGGAAGCTGGTTAAAGACTTCGTCTCCTGAGCGGCCAAGGAAATCACAGTACATTATTTCTGCAATGGCTCTTCCCCCGCACATTCCATAACCTATTGCCGTACCGACTATTGCTCCTTCCGATATGGGTGAGTTGAAAAGCCTGTGATAGGGAAGGGATTCGGTAAGGCCCCTGTAAACTGCAAAGGCTCCTCCCCAGTCGCGGTTCTCCTCACCCCAGGCTGCCAGGGTCGGATCTTTATAGAACCTGTCGAGAATAGCTTCAAACAGTGCGTCGCGCAGCTGGAATGTCCTGGCTTTTGATACAGGTTTTCCTTCGCTGTCGGTCCAGAACCTTTCCTTTCCTTTTATTGATTTTACCCTTGGATTTTCTGAAGCTGGTATCAGGACATCAGGACTACGGTCCTCCATCTTATCGACCGACTGGTTTGAAAACATCATCTTCCCAATGGCATCAGGATCAGCTGCCAGGTCAATCCGGGGCGATATATCATCGTTTGTTGCAAGTCTGAGCAAATGGGCTATCAGGTCACCGGCATCATTGTAAATTTTCTCCAGAATGTTCTTCGGGGCTATTCCTGCTTCTTCGAGCTGCAGTCCGAACGATGCTATCGAGTCCTCATTCTGCCATGCCTCAATTTCCTCCTTCGAGCGGTAAGATGAAGCATCGGAGGGAGAGTGTCCGCTGATTCTGTAAGTCAGAGTATCAAGGAGAACCGGGCCTCTTTTTTCGTTTATGATTTCCCTTTTCCTCATAAAGGCATCGATAACGGCAAGGGGGTTGTATCCGTCGACCCTTTCAGCGTGCATCATATCGGGATTAACGCCGGCGCCAACCCTGGCCAGGATTCCGAAGCCCATAGTTTCCCCGGCTGTTTGTCCTCCCATACCGTAAAGGTTGTTCATAAAGTTGAATATGAGCGGGAGGCCTCCGCGGAATTCTCCTTCCCACAGTTTATAGTACTGGTCCATTGTGGCAAAAGATATTCCTTCCCAGACAGGACCGCAGCCGAGGGAAGCGTCGCCGATGTTGCAGACCACTATCCCTGGTTTCCTGTTTATCTTTTTGTAAAGAGCGGCGCCTACCGAGATATCTCCTGAACCGCCTACTATCGCGTTGTTGGGGTAGATCCCGAAAGGAGTGAAGAAGGCGTGCATCGATCCTCCGAGGCCTTTGTTGAATCCGTTCTCCCTGGCAAAGATCTCGGCAAGCGCTCCGTAAAGCAGAAAATGTATTGCCAGTTCCCTGACAGTGCCGGAAAAACCCTTTTCGACAACGCTCAGGGCCTTGCCTGCGAAGTAGTTCTTCATTATGCCGTAGAGGGTGTCTTCGTCAAGCCGGTGGATGGCAGACAGTCCTTTTGCAAGGATCTCGCCATGACTGCGGTGTGAGCCGAAAATATAATCATCTGTTCCGAGCGTGTAAGCCATTCCCACGGCAGCAGCTTCCTGACCGATGGAAAGATGGGCGGGCCCGGGATGATTATAGGATATTCCCCTGTACTCGCTGGTTGTCTTGATTAGATTCAGCATTGTCTCAAACTCCCTGATTATTACCATGTCATGATAGATCCTCAGGAAATCGTCATTACTGAACCGGTTTTTTTCGTCCTCTATGCTTCTGTTGTACTGGTTTACCGGGATCTTTCCAAATTCAATGAACTGTGGTTTTCTTATCTCCCCCGGATAAAGATTCTGACTTTTTGGCATTGCTATTGGTTTATTAAATATCTTATATTCTTGTTAGTCAGGCTGAAAGGCAAGGTTTTTCCGGTTAACTCAATCTAAGCCCGGAAAAGCGACCCCTTCAGGATTCATAAGGTGAGATTCTCGATTTCCTTTTTGATCTCTCCAAGGAACAGAGTGGCCGGTCCACCGTCGACTGCCCTGTGGTCGTACGTTAGTGACAGTCCGATATAGGGAACGAAGCCGAAAGTATTGTTTCCAAGGTCGGCAGGGCGGTTAATGATTGTGCATACACCCAGTATTGCAACCTGCGGCAGGTTTATAACGGGAGTGAACATTTCCACACCATAGCTGCCAAGGTTTGAGACTGTGAATGTTGCAGCCGTGCTTTGGATCAGCTCGGGATTTATGTTTCCCCTGCGGCAATCGTCTGCGGCTTTTTTCAGCGCAGCCGAAAGGCTCCGTATATCCATGTCTCCTGCACTCTTTGTTGCAGGGACCATCAGGCCCCGCTGGGTATCGACAGCTATTCCGAGGTTTACAGTATTGAACCTTCTTATCCTGTCGTCGAGGAAGTGGGAATTAATCTCAGGATGCTTTTTGAGAGCCCGGATCACACACCAGCAGATCATGTCGTTAATTGTTATGTCCTGTGTATTCTTACCGGTGCTCATACCCTCCTTGATTTTCCTTCTTGCTTCCAGGATCTTTCTTACATCAGCGCTCATATGGTGGGTAAGCTGGGCTGAATTCAGGAGGGAATCGTGCATGGCCCTTGCGATAAGCTTCCTTATGTTGGTTACTGGCTGGTCGGTATACTCAGCTCCTGTCTTCAGTGAAGGCTCTGTTGCAAGACTGGTCCCTGCAATCGCGCCCATAACATCTGAACAAATTATTCTGCCGTTGGGCCCGGATCCTGTTAATGATGCATAATCGATTCCCTTTCTTTCGGCAAGGCGTTTCGCCCTTGGAGATATCCTCAACTTCGGCAATGCTTCAGTATCAATTTGTCCGGTTACGGGGGCAGCGGTGGCAGAGATTTCGCGAAATTCTTTTGATGGCGTCTGGTTTTCTTCAGCAGGTATAGCTGATACGTCAGGAATATTCGGGGAGGAGGTTTCCTCTCCTTCCTGGCCGATAAGGGCAACTATGTCGAGAACAGGAACTTCTGATCCTTCAGGGTGTATTATTTCCAGAAGAATTCCGTCGGCGGGAGATTCAAAATCGAAAGCCGCCTTGTCGGTTTCGTAGGAGAAAAGAAGGTCGCCGGTTTTTACGGTTTCTCCTTTTTTTCTGTACCATCCGGTTATTATGCAGGTTTCCACCGACTGTCCCTGTTTTGGCATTATTACCTGAGTTGCCATTGTTTTATCTGTAATTGGTTATTTGTATAAGTAATTCAACAATTTTCTTCTTCCTGCCTGTCAGGATTCAGAGTACTTTCTCCTTATGGATCAGGTTCGCCGGATCAAGCCCGGGACATACCCTGAGAGATACTTAACTTGTTATTATAAGTTGTAAAATATTCTATTTAATTTGTATTGAATGTGTTAATATTAATGCGATTACAAAATTAAGAAATAAACTTGTATTTACAAGTAAAAAACGCTATATTTACGCTAAAATTATAAAAGATGGTCACTGGCCAGGCAGCTCCCCGTTACCGCAAGCTGTATGAGATACTTAGAAAGCATATTACCGGTAATGTTTACCGGGAAGGAGATCTGCTGCCTTCAGAGAACGAGTTATGCCGTATTTACGGCATGACCAGACCGACTGTAAGGCAGGCTTTGGGCTGTCTTGCCAATGACGGATTCATACGAAAGCATCAGGGGAAAGGCAGCATTGTACGGAAGCCTCCACTGGACATTGGAATTTTGTCAGTATCCGGTACCACATCGGCTGTGGGAAGCAGGGATCTGAAGACAAGGATTGTTGTGAAGCCGGTTCTGATTCCGTGGCCGGAGGATTTTATGTTTCCGCTTTCGGACCTTGAAACGGAGTCGGGATGCATTTACATGGAAAGGCTCAGGCTTCTTGATGATGATCCTATTTTCTTTGATATAAGTTACATTGCAAATATAAATATGCCCCGGCTCACATCGAGGCAGTTTGAAGACAGGTCTCTTTTTGCTGTATTAAGGGAGTATTATGGTGTTGAAATAAAATCCGGGGAACAGAGGATAAGGGCCATATCGCCTTCCCCGGGTGTGAGGAAGCATCTTGCCCTGAGAAGGGATCAGCCAGTTCTGCATCTTGAGAGGAGAATGGAAACTAATGTGAATGGATTGTTCCTGTATTCGTCGATCTTTTGCAACACAGGAAAATACTCTATCTTTGGTAGATTCTGATATTTTAAGGACAAGTATTATCAGAATACAAAAAAAAACTATTTTTATAGCTCCTTAACTAACCTTAATAATCAATTTAACTTAAACCAAAAAACCTGATTTTATTTATGAAAGATCGAAAGAATGTATGGTCAAGGCGCCGTTTCCTGGGCTCAGCAGCAGCAGGGATGGCAGGGATGATAATTATTCCCGGAATAGCAAGTTCATGCAAGGGAAAGAAGAAGGCAGCTGAATCAGACGTGGATGAGATCACTCTGGGATTCATTGGTCTTGGTCAGCAGGCCATGTTCCTTCTGAGCGGCTTCCTGCAGGTGGAAGGTGTCAGGGTTGTCGCCGGATGTGACGTTTACGGTATCAAACGTACCCGTTTCGAAAGGAGGGTAAGTGACTTCTACACCAAGGCAGGGAAGGAGTTCAAGGTTGATACCTATGAGAAGTATCAGGATGTTATTGCAAGGCAGGATATTGATGCCGTTGTAATTGCCGTTCCGGATCACAGTCATGCCATGATAGCCATTGCAGCCTGCAAAGCCGGAAAGGATGTTTACCTTGAGAAGCCGATGACATTCACAATCAAGGAAGGTCAGGAGCTGAAGAAAGCCGTCAGGGAAAACAACAGGGTTCTTGCTGTAGGCAGCCAGCAGCGTTCAGATGCGGCATTCCAGCATGCTGTTAACCTTGTGCAGACAGGCGCTCTTGGAAAGATAACCAAGGTAAACGCCTATGTCGGAGCTCCGCCTACTCCCTATGATCTTCCGGAGGAACCTCTTCCTGCTGATCTTAACTGGGATCTGTGGCTCGGTCCGCTTCCGGCAGACATTCACTTCAACAATCAGCTGAATCCGCCGATCTCGCTTGATCCGGTGCAGGATGAGCAGATATGGGGTGCATGGAGATGGTACAAGGAGATGGGAGGTGGTTTCACAACCGACTGGGGAGCCCATATGTTTGATATTGCACAATGGGGTCTCGGAATGGACAAAAACGGACCTGTCGAGATATCACCCATCGGCGACGGTACTGAATTCATCTCATGGAAGTACGCAAATGGCGTTGTCATGACATCTGAGCCTTTCGACGACAAGCTGACTAAAGGTGTAAAATTCTGGGGAGAAAACGGATGGATAGAAGTTTCGCGCGGATATTACAATGCCTCCGATCCCAAGTTCAATCCGCCGGCTTCGGCAGCTGAAGCAGAGGAGGGACCGTATGAAACCAGGATTCCTCATCAGGTAAACTTTATCGAATGCGTAAGATCACGTCAGGATCCTGTTGCTTCAGTCGACATAGGACACAGCAGCTGCACGGTATGTACGCTGGGCAACATAGCCTGTGATCTGAAGAGGACAATCAAATGGGATCCGGCGACAGAAACCTTTGTTGACGACACCGATGGTGAGGCCACAAAGAGGCTGCACTATGAATACCGTGCTCCGTGGACCCTGGTATAGGAACGGAAGCATAAGCAATAAATAAAAAGAGGCTGTGCCAGATGTACAGCCTCTTTTATATAAACAAGTACGAACTTATTCTGCTTTTCTGACTTTTATAGCGACAGGCCCTTTTTCCCTCATTTCAATCTCAAATTCGACGGCTTGTCCAGTTTCAAGTTCGGTATGAGGCACTACCAGACCGGAACGGTGGATGAAGATGTCCTTCTGATCCTCTGTCTGGAGAAATCCGTAGCCTTTTACTCTGTCATACCATTTAACCGTACCTTTCATAATTCACGAGTTTAATAATACTTACCTGTAATTATCTCTCCTGTTGCCACCACCGCCTCTGCGGTCATTGTCGCCACCTCTGAAATTACTTCTTCTGTCTGATCTTTCAATAGATTCGTTAACAATGATTTTTCTGCCCTGGACTTCAGAACCATTAAGAACTTCAATGGCTTTTTTTGCTTCAGCTTCGTTAGGCATCTCAACGAAACCAAATCCTTTACTTTTCCCGGAGTACTTATCAATGATGATCTTTGCAGTTGCAACTTCACCATACTCCTCAAATAACTGTTTCAATTCTGCTTCATTCATTTTAAAATGAAGACTTCCTACGTAAATGTTCATAATTCAAAAATTAAAGTAAATTAGTCTATCAAAGGTCATATTTATTTTTGAGATCTGAAAATAAAACCGCACAATATATTGAAATTAACCGCATTTATTAGCTTTTTGCCATTTCTTTAGTTCCATCCGGCAACGCCGGATTAAATTCCTTTCCAATTAACATACAAACCCGGAAATTGTTCCGTACATGGATACTTTTTATTTTGGCCGGCATCTTATCAGGGATTAAAGGAGCAGAAATGTTTATGTCTGCTGACCAGGGAACTGTTTAATGAAACCTTTATATTTATTGAATAGAAACAAAGAATATTATTAAATTTGCGATATTCAGTAAGTGAGATATAAAAAGATATCAATATGGGAAAAGGTGATAAAAAAAGCAGAAGAGGCAAAATCATTCTTGGCACATATGGTGTAAGACGCCCGAGGCAGAAAGCTGCAAAAGCAACAGAGAAAAAGGCTGCTGTTTCAAAGACTGATGAAGTTAAGGAAAGAAAACCTCTGAAGGAGAGGAAAGAAGTGAGGGAAGTAAAGGAAGTCAAAGAGATTGCTGAACCCAGGTCTGAGAAGGAAACGAAGGAGCTAATAAAGGAAAAACCTGTAAAGGCGGAGGCTGAAACAGTGGTCGATACTGAAAACAGGGAAGACAAAGCCGCTAAAGCAAAAAAGGAGCCCAAAGCCCAGAAATCTGAAAAGGAAAAGAAGGACACAAAAGAAACAAAGCCAAAGAAAGAAAAGAAAGCCTAACTTTCCTTTCTTACAACAAGCCATTTATAGTCGTCAGGGTCAATACGGGCATTTATTATCACAGGCCTGCTGACGTTAAGAGATTCATTTATCGCTTTTCTTAAACTCACTTCCGAGTCGGCTGTTATTACATCAATACCCAGAAAAGTATCTGATTCAAACAGGTCGGCGGAATAAAGCCCCGTAGCATAATGCTGCAGATTCTTCCACGACTGTTTTAGTTTTATAAGATTCAATTCCCCGTCAGAAAATACTACAATAATGACCGGAATGTTATATCTTCTGGCTGTCATCAGTTCGCCTGCCATCATGAGGAAACCGCCGTCGCCCGTCACGCAGACTGCCGTAGAGGAGGGTCTGATCAGTTTTGCTGCCAGGGCCGCAGGAATCCCGAATCCCATCCCTGACCAGCCGTTGGTGATCAGCATGTTAGGGTTTCCGTAGGTTCTCCACATCTGTCCGGCAAGATGCAGGTGTGATCCAACGTCGAAGGTAACGATTGCATCATGAGGGATTTCTTCACCAAGAACGGCAAGTGCAGTCACGGGCCCGAAATGATCCCTGAATCCGTCAAGGACAGAACTTACTTCATACCGGACTGTTTCTACCCTGGAAATATCTGAATTCCCGGATACCATGTCCAGATTTTTCAAAAGCCCGAACCATTCATCAGGTGGGCCGGTATAGCTGAATATATTTTCCCTCTCAGGCAGATCTGCATCAATGGTGTTGAAATGGATCAGGGGAACATCCGTAATCCACGATTCATAGTCGTATTCGACCGGATCGTATCCCAGTCCAATCAACAGGTCAGCATCATTCACAATGTCCTCAAGATAGTCACTGAGAGCGTGAAAAAGTACTCCGGCATAGCAGGGATGATCTTCACTTATTAAACCCTTTGCCATTGGAGTAAGAATCACAGGGATCTTATGATCATCAAGAAGAGCAGCAAGCATGTTACCCGTCCCGTGTCTGGCAGCAGTGAGACCTGCTGCAATGACCGGTCTTGAGGAAGTTTTGATTATCTCCCTTATCCGTTCTTCGTCGTTGTCAGGGGTTTCAGTCACGACCTCATCCGGCAGTGCAGTTGCCGTCAATGCTTCAACTGATGAGATGTCGGAGGGTATCCCGATGTGTACAGGTCCGGGGTATTCAGCGAGACTTATCCTGAACGCATCGTTAATGAGGTGCCATGAGTTTTCAGGTGTCATCCTGAAGGAGGCTTTCGTCACCGGCCTGAACAATTTCTGGTGGTCAATATTCATCTGGGTTGTCCTATTAATCATCCTGTCGCTCATTTCCGTAGTTAGGATAATTAAAGGTGAACGGTCCAGAAGAGCCTCTCCGGCTGCAGTTGCGAGATTCGCCGCACCAGGTCCCGATGTTGCATGGCATACCCCGGGTATACCAGTAAGCCTGGCCGAGATGTCAGCCATTATTCCACCAGCAGATTCGTGAGAAACCAGGATGAATTCAATGCCTGCGTTTCTGAATGCTTCCATCAGAGGAATGGATGGTCCGCCGGGTATTCCGTAAACAAATCTGACGCCCTTTCTGTAAAGGGATTCCGCTATGTGTTCGGCAATTGTCACTGTCACTTTGATGATAACCTTACAAATCTATTAAAATAAATATTAATCATTCAGAATGGAGTGAATTTCAGAAAGTTTAATTTTTGTTTCTCACTACATTGTCATTAAATGGTTTTCGTAAACCGCTCTTCAGAAATGTGAGGTCTGTCTTATTCCCGGGAGTTGCAGATTAAGCGGATCTTTTTCATGATGTTGAAGCAAAATCACAATTTAAAGGATCAAAGCTTCATTGATGAAGTGATTTTTCAGGGTTACAGAAGAGAATGCTCATCTCAATGGCATGAAGTATAAAATTTAGTTGAGCCTGCATCCGGGAATTTCATGGAAAAATGATTTTTTTTGCCATATTTGCCCCCTTATTATTTCCCGGTGGATACCAAAACCAACACCATATTCTGGGCTATTATAGCCTGTCTGTTATGGTCAACCGCATACGCTGGAATCAAGATTGGTCTTCAGTATGATACGCCCTTACATTTTGCGGGATTGAGATTCATTATTTCAGGACTGATGATCCTGCCCTTTACGGTAAAGCCGGGAGTCTATTTCAGGATGATCCGTGAAAACTGGAAGGTCGTCATGATTGTACTTGTTCTTCAGACCCTTATAAACTACACTCTGTTCTATATCGGAATGGATATGGTTCCCGGAGCGCTCGGAGCCGTCATAGTAGGGTCGCAGCCTCTTGTTACAGCTGTTGTGGCGGCGATGATGCACAGGGAGGATCCGCTCACTAAAAGTAAGATAGTTACGATCATTTTCGGGATAGCCGGTGTTATTCTTATAAGTGCCGGCCGGCAGGCTTTCAGGATAGGTTCGGCGATCGAGCTTCTGGGTGTATTTTTTATCCTGCTTGCCAATATAGCCACGGCAACCAGCAATGTGGTCGTTTCGCTCAGGGGGAGAGGTATCGATCCCTATGTCCTGAGCTCAGCCTCGCTTGGTATCGGAGGGCTGATCCTTTATCTTATCTCTTTCCCCCTGGAAGGCGGAGGCCGTGACCTGGGCCATGCCGTTTACTGGATGATTCTCATCTGGCTCAGTTTTATGGCGGCTTTTGCATTCTCTCTATGGTACAAGTTATTGCAGCGACCGGGAGTAAAAGTATCCGAGCTTAACCTATGGAAATTCATTATTCCTGTCGTGGGCGCCATACTGAGCTGGCTTCTCGTACCCGGAGAAAAGCCCGAGTGGCTGACAATTACCGGGATGATAATAATTACTTTATCTCTGATGTTGTTTTTTCTCGGAAACGGAAGATTTAGTACTCGAAACAAATCCATTTCATCATTTAAATGAAGAAGAAACTAATTTCCCTGCTTTTCTATTCATTGTTCTGGCTGATACTATTCTATTTCGCGAGGCTCTATTTTATTCTGGTTCACCACAGGGAGGCCTCTGAATTCGGATTCAGGCTCATGGCCGGTACATTTACCCACGGAATAAGGCTTGATATTTCCGCAACTGCCTATGTGCTTGCAATACCATTCCTGGCGACCCTTGTTTCAATTTGGGTCAGAGGTGAATGGTACAGGCATTTCATGAGGATCTATACATGGATCATTATTCTGCTTTCCCTTGCAATAGTTGTCGGTGATGCAGAATTATACAGCTACTGGGGATACCGGATGGATCATACTCCGCTTTTATATCTTAAGACTCCGCAGGAAGCAGCAGCTTCCGTCAGTACCGGCAAGATAATTTATGTTTTTTCTGCTGTTATTTTGTTAACAGTAATATCTGGTTTAATCTATAACCGCCTTCATGGCAAAAGTTTCTCCGATTCCGGCCCTGTAAGACACAGGATCCCGGCAAGCATTCTGATGCTTTTTCTTACAGGTTCGCTGATTATTCCGGTAAGGGGTGGATTTGGTGTAGCTCCGATAAATGCAGGTACAGTTTATTTCAATTCTCATCTTTTTGTCAATCATACTGCAGTAAATGTGGTCTGGAACGTTGGAAGCTCGCTTTTTCACAGCAGGCCAACCGAAAACCCATACATTTTCCATGAGCCTGATAAGGTAAGGTTCCTGACAGATTCGCTTCTTGTGCAAGGCGATTCAACCTTAAAGGTTTTAAATAACGGACGACCCAATATTCTTTTTATTATTCTTGAAAGCTTTGGAAGTTCGCTTATTGGGCCTCTGGGAGGTGATTCGCTGACAACCCCGAATTTCAACAGGCTTGCGGATGATGGGATCCTTTTCACCAGTTTCTATGCCTCAGGAAACAGGACAGATAAGGCCATGCCGGCTATTTTGAATGGTTATCCGGCGCAGCCTGCCGTGTCTATAATAAAGGAACCCAGAAAGACACAATCGCTCAGCAGCCTTGTCAGGATTTTTGAAGGAATAGGTTACAGCACCTCATTCTGGTACGGAGGCGATATCAATTTTGCAAATTTCAAGTCATTTGTCATAGCTTCAGGTTTCGGTGAGATCATTACTATGGAGAACTTTAATCCTGACGATTTCAACTCAAAATGGGGGGTTCACGATGATGTTTTTATGCAGGCGCTTCAGGATTCCATGACCTCTGTCAGGGAACCCTTTTTCCGGGTGGCACTTACCCTTTCAAGCCATGAGCCCTTCGAAGTGCCGATGGCCCCTGTTTTCGAGGGGACCGATGATCTGACAAAATTCAGGAACTCAGTTTATTATACCGACAAAACGCTGGGAAGCTTTATTGACTGGGCCAAAACAACTCCCTGGTGGAAGAATACACTTGTAATACTTGTTGCTGATCATTGTCGCCGTAATTCACCTGAGGATCTGGTGTATTCACCTGAGATTTTCAGGATCCCCATGTTGTGGCTTGGAGGAGCGGTTGATACAGCCGGAGTAAGAATTGCCAGGACAGGTACCCAGGTGGATATATCCAAAACACTTCTCAACCAGTTGGATATCAAGGGGGATTTTCCTTTTGCAAGAGATCTTCTTTCTGAGGGTTCAAATTCATTTGCCTTTTACACCTTCAATGAAGGGTTTGCCTTTATAACCGACACTTCGTCAGTTATATATGATCATAAAGCAGGAAAAGTTGTTCAGAGTTCAGGCTCCGGAGCTGATTTTGCGGAACAGTCAGGCAAGGCCTTTCTTCAGAGGCTTTTTGATGATTATCTGAGCCGGTGATCTGTCACTCCGTCAGGTACTTCATAAATGGAATTATGCTGAAATGAACTTCTTTCTCTGCACAATTGATTACATTTGCAGATATGGAGGCCAGGCCGCTAAAGATATACGCTGCCAGCAATACCCCCCGTTTAAGGTATACAGCTGATCTGATACTGGGAGAAATACTCGGCCTCAGATGGGATATCGTATCAGACAGGCGTAAGCTGGGGAAGCATCATATAATCAATTATTCCGAAGAGATTGTTCCCGGTTCCCTGAACATCAGACCTTCGGGTTTACTTTCTGAAGAGGGATTCCGTTATCAGAATATTAAAACAGGTGAGTGGAACAGGCTTCCTGTCATATTTTTTACAGGCAATGGCCCGGACATTCCCTTCGATATATTTTCAGCGGTGTTCTATCTTGTTTCAAGATATGAGGAATATCTTGAATATGAACCGGACCATGCGGGAAGCTTTCCTGCTTCGGCGTCCATTGCATGCAGAAATGGTTTTCTTGGAATTCCCGTGGTAGATTTCTGGTCACGTGAACTGGCAGTATTGCTCCTCAGAAAGTTTCATAACATGTCGTTCAGGAGGAAGGAATTCAGGAAGCTCATAATAATTGATGTTGTTGATTCTTTTCCTGCAGGCAAAAACATGGATGAAATTGATGAACGCGGAAATGGCGAAGATGCTGCTCAGATGCTTACGGACGGGGATGAGTACGGGAAAAGCATAAAAGCAAGGACAGATGATGTGGGTGATGTAGTCGGTTACATCAATGAGAAAACAAGATACAGCAATTCAGATGTAATATTCTTCTGTTCGCCAAGGGATAGTGAGATTGATGATAATGATTTCATTCCCCGGAAGGAGAGACTAAGCAGCATTATTCGAAAAATTTCTGAGAATGGCAGGATTGGATTGAGTTACTCAGGGGGGGACTCATCAATTCTACCTCCTGTGGAATCTGAATGCAGGGAGCTTGATGAATTGACGGGAAAAGTATGCCGTTCCGGAATTTTTCAGAGGATGGGATTCAGGCTTCCCATTTCGTACAGAAACCTGATAAAGGCAGGAATCAGTGAGGATTATTCAATGGGATACCATGATGTTCCGGGTTTCAGAGCGGGTATCTCAAGGCCTTTCCTTTTTTATGACCTGATTGAAGAGAGAACAACCTTACTCAGGATCTTTCCGACCCATGACACCTTCGCGGGTAAGGATCCCGGGAGCCGACGCATTCAGGAAAATGCGGTTGAGACTATGGGGAATATCATCAGGGCGATCAGGAAAGCGGGAGGAACCTTTTCATCAGTCTGGCATTACGAGGTTCTCATTCAAGGGGAAGGGAACAGTCAGTGGAGGGATTTTTTTGAATATATGTTAAGAGAGCAGGCCGGTTAGTGTTTTATGGAGGGTGGATTCAGTGAGGTTGCAGCTCGTTGATTATACCGGAAATATAACGGGAATAAACTATTGCGGCAATCATCAACCGGTCAGAGAGCTTCGAGTTCTATCTCCTCATCATCCCTTATCTCGGTTATTTTTCCGTTATCACATTTAAGCGTCCGGGCGCTGAATTTCTTGATTATTGTATAGTTATGTGTTGCGATGATAACGGCTCTTCCGGTGCTGCTGATATCTTTTAAAAGACGTACTATTCCTTCTGATGTCTCCGGATCAAGATTACCGGTCGGTTCATCGGCGAGAATTATTTCCGGTTCATTCAGCAGGGCTCTTCCTATTACTACTCTCTGCTGTTCACCTCCCGACAGCTGATGGGGCATTTTGTATCCTTTCAGGCTAAGGCCGACTTTGTCAAGAACCTCATCAATCCTTCTGTTTATTTCATTCCTGTCTTTCCATCCCGTTGCTCTCAGAACGAACTCAAGATTGTCGCTAACCGACCTGTCGATAAGCAGCTGGAAATCCTGAAAGACTATTCCAAGTTTCCTTCTCAGAAAAGGGATATCTCTTTCCTTAAGCGCTGCAAGATCGTAACCTGCAACAATGCCTTTTCCTTCCCTGAGGGGAAGCTGGGCATTCAGTGTTTTTATAAGACTTGTTTTTCCGCTTCCCACTTTTCCGACAAGGTATACAAACTCACCCTTGTTTACCGACAGGGTTACTCCGGTAAGGGCAAGATGGTCCTGCTGCCAGATACTGCAGCCGGAAAGCTCAATTATCGGGTCAGGAGAGTGGGAATCGTCCATTACAGTGGATTTTGAATCGCAAAATACAGAAAGAATTGATAAATAGTATTTATCTGTTAATAAAATCAGTAATAAAGGATCCGGGCCGCCGTTTATAAATTGTAATTTTGCCAGAGTCAGGAAAATCTATTTTAGTTGTATGTGGCTAACTCTTAATTAGTTATTGTCGCAATATATTGTATTGTGCGATTTTTGTTAAGTAATATATAGCCTAAAAGCATAAGTTATGAACATTAAGAAGGCAGGTTTTTTGTTTTATTTCTTTTTTCTGGTGATGTTTGAAGCTTTGCCTCAGGCGTCATTTTCAGGGGACGATCTGAGGTCTGATTTTAACAGGGCGACAGATCTGTTCAACAAGGAGAAATATGCAGCGGCGATAAGACTGTTTGACGATTATGTACAAAGCGGGGAGGATGAGTCAGGAATCCGCCTTATTGAAGCGGAGTATTATGCCGCTCTTTCAGCCCTCAGGCTTCAGAATCCGGATGCCGAATACAGGATGGTCGTATTTCTTTCAGCTCATCCGGGATCGCCCAGGATAAACGAAGCAAGGATAGAACTCGCAGATTATTTCTATCAGAACAGGAATTACAGGAAAGCGGCAACATGGTTCGAGGCTGTCAACCGTCATGAGCTTGACAGCGATAAACTGCCTGAGTATTTTTTCAGGTACGGTTATTCCCTTTATATGAGAGGTGACAAGGCAAAGGCTTTGCTGATGTTTTCGGAGATAAAGGACATTGACACCGAATATACAGCTCCTGCCCAGTATTATTTTTCTCACATTGCTTACGAGCAACAGATGTATCAGAGTGCTCTTGAAGGGTTTATGAAGCTTCGTGATGACGAGACCTTCGGACCTATCGTTCCGTTTTACATTGCCCAGATCATGTACATGAACAAGGATTACGAAGGCATTCTTGAAATTGCTCCCGAACTTCTGGAATCGGCTCCCGCAGAAAGAGCAGCAGAGTTGTACAAATTTGTGGGGGATGCTCATTTCAACAGGGGTGATTATGCTGAAGCCCTGAAGTTCTTTGAGAGATATGCTTCAGTGTCAAAAACAGTGGAAAGGGAGGAGAAGTATCAGCTTGGTTACTGCTATTACCGGACAGGCAACACGGATAAGGCCATTCAGACACTTCTGGGTGCCGGGGCCAGATCGGACATATTGAGCCAGAACATCTGGTTTGTTCTCGGCGATTGTTACCTTAAGCAGGGCGACAAGAAGCGGGCTCAGTTTGCTTTTGGACAGGCATCAAAAATGGATTTTGACAAAAAGCTGAAGGAAGAGTCTCTTTTCAACTTCGCAAAGCTTACATATGAGACCTCCTCATCACCGTTCGGAGAAGCTATAGCTGCCTTTCAGGAGTATATTGAGTTGTACCCCGGCTCTGACAAAATCGAAGAAGCCTATAACTATCTCGTGGCTACATTCACTGAGATGAGGAATTACAGTGCTGCACTGACGGCACTTGACAAGATAAGGAACAAGGACAGCAGGCTTGAGGCTGCCTACCAGAGGGTGGCTTTCTTCAGGGGGCTTGAACTTTTCAATAATATGGAGATTGAGCAGTCGATCAGCCTCTTCAACAGGTCGCTTCAGTACGAAAGCTATAACAGGGATCTCAGGGCCCGGGCGGTCTTCTGGAGGGGAGAAGCCTATTACCGGACAGGGCAGTATGAAAATGCAAGGGATGACTATGAATTATTCCTCGCCATCCCGGGAGCCATGCGTCTTCCTGAGGCTGAACTGATAAATTACAACCTGGGTTATACTCTTTATAATCTTAAGGAATATCCTGCTGCACTGACACGATTCAGGAATTTTGAAAGCGGATACAGGGGAACGAGACCAGAGCTTGTTGCAGACACGAAACTCAGGATAGCCGACTGTTATTTCATTACGACCAGCTATCCACAGGCAATTTCGTATTATGACATGGTTATTCTTAACGGCAAAGCCGATGCCGATTATGCAATGTATCAGAAGGGTTTCTGTATGGGGCTTACCAATAATCAAAGAGGGAAGACGGATGTTCTTACCAGCCTTATTGCCAGATTCCCTTCATCATCATATGTTCCGAACGCCCTTTATGAAAGGGGCAGGGCTTACCTTGTGATGGAGGATTACGGAAGGGGAGAGGCTGACTTTGTCAATGTAATTGCCAATCATCAGTCTAGCCCATTCGTCCCGAGGGCAATTGTACAGCTTGGTCTGTTGTATTACAACAGGGGCGAAAATGAAAAATCAGTCGCTCAGTTTAAGAAGGTTATAGAGACATATCCTTCAACACCTGAAGCAAGATACGCACTCACAGGATTGAAAAACACATACATAGAAATGAACGATGTGGAAAGTTACTTCAGCTATGTGAGAACGATAGGCTATGGTGATGTGAACCTGGCTGAGAAAGACTCGATGTTATATGCTTCAGGTGAAAATCTTTACATTTCAGGTAATTGCGAAAGGGCGTCGGAGATCTTCAGAAATTATCTCAGGGAGTTCCAGAACGGCAGCTTCAGGCTGAATGCCCAGTTCTATCTTGCGGAATGTCTCAACTCTTCGGGCAACAAAACTGAAGCCATCGGTCTTTACCGTGAAGTGATCAGGATACCGAACAATCAGTTCATGGAACAGGCTCTTGTTTCGGCATCCGCTATTCTATATGAGCAGGAGGAATATTCCGCAGCTTTTGAGTATTATGAGCGATTGGAAAAGTCAGCCACGACCTCAGATTTAAAGCTGACTGCACTCCGCGGACAGCTGAGGTCGGCTTATCAGGAGGGTGATGCACAGAAAAGCATAAAAGCGGCTGAAAGGATAAAAAACAGCCAGGGTATTCCTGAAGAGCTGATGAGGGAAGCAACATTCGTTAATGCAAAGGCTCATTACAGTCTCAATGAATTTGATGAGGCACTTGCTGATTTCAGACGGCTTGCCAGAGAAGTTGTGAGTGCAGAGGGAGCAGAATCCAAATACAGGGTAGCTGAGATTCTTTTCAGGAATGGGAATATCGAGGAGTCGGAACGAAATGTGACACAGTTTATCGATCAGAACAGTCCTCATCCCTTCTGGATGGCAAAGATGTTCCTTCTTCTGGCGGACATCAGCATAAATAAGGGGGATACCCTGCAGGCAAGGGCTACGCTGCAGAGCCTGAGGGAATACTATACCATCACCGATGACGGTATCCTGGATGAGGTTAAGGAAAAGCTTGCCTCTCTCGATGATGTTAAGTGAGATTATTATTAACAGATTATTCCGGAAGACAATTATAGCACCCGTGAACGACAACATTACACTGAAAGATATGATTAAAAGAACAATATTCGCCGTGGCGCTGCCGGTACTGTTCATTTTTCCGGCTGTGGCGCAGGAGGCTAATGAAGCTCAGGATCTTAAAAGGGAAGTCACTCTTTATAATCCCTATAAGCCATCGCTTTCTGATGCAAGGAAAAAAAGTTTCCTTCCCGAGATAACCGATACGGCCAAAGTAAATCCGGTATTCAGCTATGAGGTGAGTTCTAAGGCATTCACTCCTGTTTATACAATAAGTACAATTAAACCTGCTTCTTTGCTTTCTGATCCCCTTCCAAAGCTTTACAAGGGTTATTTACGGCTTGGCCTCGGAAACAATAATACTCCCCTGGGTGAACTCAGCGTCACCAACCAAAGGTCAAAGAAGGGTGCAGTAGGTATTTTTGCCAGGCATTACTCCTCGAACGGGAAAGTTCCCCTTGAAAACAAGCAGAAGGTCTTTTCTGGTTTTATGGATAATGACGCAACTGTATTCGGAAGAAAATTCTTCCGGGAGGGTTACTTCGACATATCTGCCGATTTTCTTCACAGGTCAAGATATGCCTACGGGTATAATACGGACGATTTTTACGAGTTCAGCAAAAAGGAAATAAAACAGACCTACTATGATATCGGGGCTGATGCTACCGTAGCCTCACAGAATCTCGACTCAACGGAGTTTTCATACAAGTTCGGCCTTTCTTACGATTATTTCAACAATACGGCTGACAGGAGCCTTCACCGTGTAGGCTTTACC
Organism: Bacteroidales bacterium; assembly: GCA_040772125.1. Classification (GTDB taxonomy): domain Bacteria; phylum Bacteroidota; class Bacteroidia; order Bacteroidales; family VadinHA17; genus LD21. The sequence continues at coordinate 2,271,551 of JAXGYS010000003.1, read as the reverse complement.
GGTGCTCTTTCAAAGCTTTACGAGGGTTTCTACATCGGTGGACTTATCAACATTGATCATTACAGGCTTGCAGAACCACTCGGTCTCGACCCGAAATACATCATGACGGTCAGGCCCTATGTGAAAAAGATGACTGATCAGTGGAATTTTAACCTTGGAGCCGGCATATCTTTTGAACAGAATATCGAACCGGAAACTAACATCTATTTTCATCCTGATCTTTCTCTTGGGTTTACGATCGTGCCTGAATATATTAACTTCTTTGCCCGGCTTTCAGGAAAACTTGAGAACAATGATCCTCTCAGAGTGATTTCGATGAATCCCTACCTCGTTCCGGACGGGTCACTTTTCAGAGTTCCAAATACTAATCATTCGCTCGTTATTTCAGGAGGTCTTAAGGGAAACAGCGGCTTTGGAGGTAATTATGAGGTTTCAGCTTCCTATTCCCTTGTAAGCAATATGCTGATGTTCTCCAACGTGGTATATCCCGATACACTCTCGGTCACCGAAAGGGGAAATCATTTTATTGTTACCCCTGATGATGCCGATATCTTCAATCTTCATGGAGAGCTGAGCGGGAATTTCTCATCGAGGCTTTCATTCCGTTCAAGGGCTGATTATTACAGGTACACTCTTTCGGCCTTACCCTTTGCGGTCAACAAACCTGACTGGGACGGAATGATCGGATTTTACTACAATCTGAGAAACAAGATCATAGCTGGCACTGAAATCAACGTAGTTGGTCCCAGGAAGCTTCAGGTATATCAGAGTCCGACCGGATGGATGACACTTTCGCCGGTGACAGTCAGCAAACCTGCTCATATCAACATTGGCCTGAGCGCTGAATACAGGTATACCCGGATACTTTCATTCTGGGCGAAGGTTAATAATATCTCGTGGGAACGTTATTATGAATGGGAATATTATCCTTCACAGATGTTCAATTTCCTTATAGGCTTCACTTACAGCCTTTAACAGAGGGTAAAGGGCAACTCACAGGGCTGTTTTTGGGTGAAAGTTCAGATATACTTTTTTCCGGAAATTTTCAAATGCTTTTTTTGGGGAAAACAGGACAATTTGACATGTCTGCATGTTAATTTCTTTATGAAATTGTGGATTATTTTTAACTTGTTTTAACTAAAAAAAACAGCCAAATGAAGTATCTTTGGGGCTAGATTTAAAATTCATAAAATCAATCGATTATATGCCATAATAAATAGTCCTGAATAAGGATGTGGTATATAAGAAACGTTGTTGTAATTCTTTGAAATATGAGTGAAAATGAAAGGAAGTTGCAGGAAGGCGCTGCATACTCTGCAGAGAGTATTCAGGTGCTTGAAGGTCTGGAGGCAGTGAGAAAAAGGCCTGCAATGTATATTGGGGATATAGGGATTAAAGGCTTGCATCATCTTGTATATGAGGTTGTTGATAATTCGATTGATGAAGCTCTTGCAGGTTTCTGCAGCAGGATCGATGTGCTTATACATGAAGACGGGTCCCTTACTGTTGCCGATGACGGTCGCGGGATACCAACAGGTCTTCATGAAAAGGAGCAGAAATCAGCTCTTGAAGTAGTTATGACTGTCCTGCATGCAGGAGGTAAGTTTGACAAGGGCTCATATAAAGTATCAGGAGGTCTTCACGGTGTAGGAGTATCATGCGTCAACGCCCTTTCAAGTGTACTTGAGGTAACTGTGATGAGAGAAGGCAAGATCTTCAGGCAGGTATACCAGAGGGGGAAACCGGTTACGGAAGTTGAAGCCATCGGCTTATCTGACAAATCTGGTACTGTTGTGAAGTTTAAGCCAGACAATGAAATATTCCAGACCACTGAGTTCAATTTTGAGATTCTGTCGGCAAGGCTCAGGGAACTTGCTTTTCTGAATAAAGGGATACTACTTACGATCAAGGATGAGAGGGAGCTGGTTGAGAATGGAAACGGAGGAAAAATGCGGAGCGAGGAGTTCATCTCGGAACTCGGGCTGAAGGAATTTGTAGAATACCTCGATTCCAACCGCGAGAGGATAATAGAAAAACCGATTCATATCACCTTTGATAAAACCGAAATACCGGTTGAGATAGCCCTTCAGTACAACAGCTCTTTTTCGGAGAATGTGCATTCGTATGTAAACAACATCAACACAATCGAGGGTGGTACTCATCTGGCGGGTTTCAGGAGAGGACTGACAAGGACATTGAAGAAGTATGCCGATGAGTCGGGAGCGACATCGAAGCTAAAGTTTGACATAAACGGAGATGATTTCAGGGAAGGCCTCACTGCAATTATTTCGGTGAAGGTTGCTGAGCCACAGTTTGAAGGCCAGACTAAAACGAAGCTCGGTAACTCTGAAGTAATGGGTGCCGTTGACCAGGCCGTAAGTGCCATGCTTACAAACTATCTGGAAGAGAACCCGAAGGATGCAAAGATTATCGTTCAGAAAGTTATCCTTGCAGCAACGGCAAGGCATGCGGCCAGAAAAGCAAGGGAGCTTGTCCAGAGGAAGAATGAGTTTTCCGGATCGGGGCTCCCGGGTAAGCTGGCCGACTGTGCTGACCGTGATCCTGAAAAATGCGAATTGTTTCTCGTGGAAGGAGATTCGGCAGGCGGAACTGCAAAACAGGGACGCGACAGGCGTTTCCAGGCCATTCTGCCTCTCAGGGGTAAGATCCTCAATGTTGAGAAGGCTATGCAGCACAGGATCTACGAAAGCGAAGAGATAAAGAATATTTTCACCGCCCTTGGGGTAAGCATCGGTACGGAGGAAGACAGCAAAGCCCTTAACACTGCAGGTCTGAGGTACCACAAGATAATTTGCATGACCGATGCCGATGTCGACGGGTCTCATATTGACACACTTATTATGACTTTCTTCTTCAGATACATGCAGGACCTGATAAAGGGAGGCTATCTGTATATTGCCATGCCGCCTCTTTATCTTGTTAAAAGAGCCAAGGCTGAGAGATACTGCTGGACAGAAGAGGAGCGCGAAGCAGCAATAAAAGAACTTGGAGGCGGAAAGGAAAGTGCTGTTACGATACAGAGGTACAAAGGTCTTGGTGAGATGAATGCGGAGCAGCTCTGGGAAACCACCATGAATCCGGAGACAAGGACTGTGAAACAAATAACAATAGACAGCGCTGCAGAAGCTGACAGGATATTTTCAATGCTTATGGGTGATGAGGTTCCTCCCAGAAGGGAATTCATCGAAGCTCACGCAAAATATGCCAGGATAGACGTCTGATATTTAAATCAGACAGAGAAAATCATTACAGGGTCAGGGACCGGTTATACTCCGAATACCTTGACCCTTATTTTTACCGCATTGTAATTGCATACCTCGCTGCAACAGAAGCATCTTATACATTTGCTGTCGGTCAGAACTACATGGTTCTTCCTTTTTTCATCCATTACAATGGCATTCTGAGGACATATCTTTATGCACTCACGGCAACCGGTACAGTTTTCATGAATGAAGACAGGCCTTCTTTCAAACTTCCTCGGAATTTTTATCCTGTTCTTTATGAACTGTAAGGAAATATTCCGGTCGGAGGTGATCCTGATCCGCCTGAAATCCTTCTTGACAAGACTGTCAAGAACTGGTCCGTTATAAATTAGCGCTTCGGGCGTTCTGAGCCAGTTCCCTCTGTTCAGGGCAATCCTGTTTGTGGGTATATCCATGGGATCATATCCTGCTATTTTTGAGGCTATTATATCGACCGCCAGAGGATTGGAAGAACCTATCAGAACTCCTGTTCTGACCGGAGTTCCCTGACCTGGTCCGGGTCCCTCCATCCCCTGAATCCCGTCCATCAGGCAGAAGTCAGGGGTGATACTCTCAGTAAGATCGACAAGAAAGGAACTGAAACTCTCCCTGTTCTGGTAAAGGGCGTGCTGTTTGGCCTTTATAAATCCCGGAACCAGACCCAGAGTATTTTTGATCGCCCCGGTCAGGTACACGAGTTCATGAGTCTTGAATTTTGGAAGTGAAATTATCAGATCCGCTTCCCTGGCAATAGAAGCCACCTTTATCCTTCCGTTTTTAAGTCTGATCTCAGAGGGCCTGTCCATGAAATCGATCCATGGCACTCCTCTCTTCTCACACACTTCAATTATTCCTGTCTTAACAGGTCTGAAACCCCTTGAATGTATAGCCGGAGAGTCGCCTGCAAAGACCGTGGCTCCCCGGTCCCTGGCAAAAGCAATCATGGCATCGAGAACAACCGGATGGGTGGTAACGCATCTTTCGGGTATGTTATCGGAGAGAACGTTGGGTTTCAATAATACCTTTTTATTTCGCAAATCAGGTCCTCCGCAGATATTGTAGATCTCTTCTATATGAGAATAGATAAGACCGAAATCATATTCCATGCATTTTCGGACCGCTACGGTGCTGTTCATAAATAGCTGATGGATTAGTTGTTAAGGATGGTTTCGGAAATAATCTGTTCAATTCCTGCCACAATGGTTCGCGACGAGCCGGAAAAATTACTTACAAGGATACAGAAGGCAAATTCCCTTCCTGACTGTGCGGTTAAATAACCTGCATAGCTTCTTACTCTTGTCATTGACCCGCTCTTAGCCCTGAGCCTGCCGGAAAACAGAACAGAGTTAAATGAGCTTTTAAGAGTACCGGTTCCGGCCCTGGGAAGTGAATTGTAAAAGCAATCCGAATCATCCGGCCTGTTTCTCATGTGGACAAGCATTTCGGCCATTGATCGTGATGTTATTGTATTTAACGGAGACAGACCGCTACCATCCTCAACAAATACTCCGGAAGTATTTATTCCTGTTTTCTTAAGGAAATTATTAATAACTTCCAGTCCGGCGGCAGTAGACCCCGTATTTAAAGTCTGTTTTCCAAGTTCTTTGAGAAGGTGCTCCGAATACAGATTGACACTTTCGTTATTGATGACATTCACAATTTTTTCGAGCGTCGGAGATTCGGTCTTTGTTATTAATGTCATTTCATAATCCTTAACGACATTTTTTTCAAGTCTGAAAGTAGTCGGGATTCCGGTTACCTCTGTTCCTGATGAGTCGAGCATCATGTCGAGGAGCCTTGCAGCAATCAACGGAGGATCTCCGACCGAGCCTTTGAGGATGAACTCATTCCTGTTTGCCGGAACAGATCCTGCAATCCAGCCGGTCTCAGAGTAGGGAGCGGAGAATATATATCCCTTGTCGGTTGTTCCTGAGGATATCAGAAGATTCAAAAGTTCATACCTGCAGATGGCGGGGTAAAATCCTGTCACGAAGGGGACGCTTCCCTCATTGCCTGTCCTGAAACTGATCCTGAAGGTATTGTCAAACATTGATAAGCCGTAAACGCCAGCCCCATAATAGTTACCAAGATCTTCCCACAGCCATTTCGGTGGTACGGGCTGGTAATCATATCTTGAATCGTCGGTAATTATTCTGCCCTCTATCTTTTTGATGCCTGCCTGCCTGATCTTCACCAGCCATTCTGAAAGGAAATCTCCGTAATGATAAGAGAAGTATTCCGAACCGAGAGAAGGATCTCCTCCTCCCTTTATAATAAGATCGCCATAGAGGATGCCTGTTTTTTTGTCGATCTTTCCCGTATACCCAAGGCTTGTGGTGAATTTGTAGTTCCGGCCAAGCAGTTCGAGAGCAGCAGCTGTTGTAAACAGTTTTAATACCGAAGCGGGAGCCATGCTTTTTGCAGGTTCATATTCAAACAGCCTGTTGCCTGCCGATGTTTCGAGGATTGATAAAGAAACCGAGGAAGCAGCCATTGATGAATCAGAAAGAAGGGCATGCAGGGCATTTTGCTGCGCCTGAGCCCCTGTTGGACAAAGAAGGAGCAGAAATACCGAAAGTATTCTGGCAGATGAAGTCATGACCTGTTCTGTGCTAGGGTTGATAAAAGCCCGCAGGCTGCCTGAATATCGAGTCCCCTGCTTGCCCTGATTGTCGTTATTATTCCTTTGGCATTGAGAGCATCCCTGAATTCGATTATTTGTTTTTCATCCGGACTTTGAAGGTCGGAGCCAGGCACAGCGTGGAATCGTATCAGGTTGATCCTGCATTTTATTCCGTTCAGGATCCTTGCAAGTTCCCTCACATGACGGGGAGAATGGTTAAGTCCTTCGAAAACAATATATTCGAATGAGACCCTTCGCTGGCTCGTGAAATCAAAGCCCCTTATTATATCAAGAAGTTGTGAAACGCTGTTGGTCCTCTGTATCGGCATGAGCTTTTTTCTTTCCTCGTCAAAGGGTGAATGAAGGCTTACAGCCAGATGGCAGCGGCTTTTCTCAAGGAACTCCCTTATTGTTGCCAGTATTCCTACGGTACTTACAGTTATTCTTGACGGGCTCCATCCGAAACCCCACGAAGATGTCATTATTTCGAGGCTCTTCAGTACCTCATTTATATTGTCTAGTGGTTCTCCCATCCCCATGTATACCATATTGGTGAGGCTAAGGTATTCAGGTATGGAACGGTACTGGTTGAGAATCTCGTTCGATGAGAGGTTCCCCTGGTATCCCTGTCTGCCTGTCATGCAGAAAACGCAACCCATTTTACATCCCGACTGGGATGATACACAGATAGTGGCACGGTCCTTATCCGGGATATAGGCTGTCTCAATATACTTGCTTCCCAGTACTCTGAAAAGGTATTTTCTGGTTCCGTCAGCTGATTCGGAGGCACCGACCGGTTCTGATAATCCTGTTTCAAAGTCTTCCGACAGTTTGTCTCTCATTTTTATTGAGAGGTTGGTCATTTCTCCGATTTCCCCTATCTCTTTCCTGTAAAGCCAGTCAGCCATCTGTGCCGCAGCATAGCCGGGTAATCCTGCCCTCTTTGCGACAGCAATAAGTTCGTCCAGTGTTTTCCCGAATAATCGTTCCCTGACCATATGCTTATGAATGTCCGGTTACTTTAACAGGGTGCCGGATTGTGGTAAGATCAGTTGAATCCATAGCCTGCCATCTGTAGTTCCCTCACCGAATTGAATGGTTTCGGAGGGTTCAGGTATCGTTTGAGGTGGTTATAGATCCTTAGTCTGATCTCTTTTGCCTCCATGTAGTCCATTCTGTCGAAGGAATGGCCTCCAGGCATATCCCTGAATATTTCATAGGTGAAATTTTTCTTCCCTTCAGCCTTCAGCGATTTAATAAGATGTTCAACCTCCAGGACATTAACATCCTCGTCGTTGGTGTTTGTATGGATGAGAAGCGGAGTGTTCTGGTATTTTTCCACCTGCCATGCCGGAGATCTTTTCCGGTATTCAGCAACATTCTCATCAGCCGGTTTTCCAATGGCAGCCTGGCCTGAAAAAAGGTCGCGGTATTCCTGGTTCTTGTAGCCCATCCTGGCCACGAGATCGCTGACAGGGACACCGGCAAAGGCAACTTTATAGTTACCAGGATATTGGAAAATATTGAAAAGGGCAATATAACCTCCATGGCTCCAGCCTGCTATTCCCACCCTTTCGCTGTCGACCAGCGAATAATTGTCAATCATATACTGGCGGCTGGCATTGACATCCTGAACCTCAAGCCCTCCGTAATCTATCTTGTCGTACATCGCCTTGCCGTAGCCTGTCGATCCCCTGTACTCCGCTGCAGTAACTATATAACCCTGCGACACCAGTTCCCTGACGATATGAGTGTAATATGTATCGAAGTTGGCATGTACGCCTCCGTGAGGGAACACAATGAGGGGATATTTTCTGGACGGATCGGCATCCCTGGGAATAAAGATGTAATTCCAGAATTTCACCGGATTACCAGCACCCTGGGCGGTGGGATTCTTCTCCTTTGCAAGGGGAGGACCGGTGATATATACTTTATCGATATAGGCTATATCTCCCACCTTGTTATACCAGTAAATGTCATCGATCTTTTTTTCAAGGATATCAAGACGGTGATCGAGAGCTTCAAAACCTGATCCCACATTCTTTATTGCATCCATCAGCTCGGTGTTTCCGGGCTGGCCGGTAAGCGGGGCCGCAAGGAAAATTTGTATGATGCATGCGATCCGGAGAATATTTTTCATGACACTGAAGGTTTAATTAATAATGTAAGGCTTATAAAGATATTAAAAACAGTTAAACGGTTTGCATCTGAGACTGCCTTCCCGTCAATGCAATAAAAGCCTTCTAAATTTCGATTATACCTTCGAACACGAAAAGGGCGGGTCCTTTCAGCCAGATATCTGTTATCATATCATTTCCTATCTTGAAATCCACAGTAAGATTTCCACCTCTTGTTCTGACATCGACAGGGCCACTGTCAAAATGTCCTGCCGTAACTGAAGCAATGGCAGATGCAGTTACACCTGTTCCGCAGGATAATGTTTCATCTTCCACTCCTCTCTCGTAGGTCCGTACATAAATCCCTTCTTTACCGGTCTCAACGAAATTGACGTTTGTCCCTCCCGGTTTGAATGCTTCTGAGTACCTTAAGGTCCGTCCCTCCGTGAACACGTCTGTCTCATCCACGTTTTTCCTGAATATTATGCAATGCGGTGAACCTGTATTTATGAAAAGTTTTCCATCCACATTTTCCGTTCCTCTGACATCGTTCATTTTAAGGTTTATCAGGTCTCCTGTCTGGTATGCTTCGTGGATGCCGTCGTATGCCATGAATTTCATTTTCCCTGAGGCGATGCCGGTTTTTATTGCGAAAGCGGCAGCACAGCGCCCTCCGTTACCACACATTGAACCCCGATATCCGTCGGAGTTAAAATAGACCATTTCAAAATCATAGTCGGGAAGGTTATTGATCAGGATCAGTCCGTCAGCGCCTATTCCGAACCTTCTGTTGCATAATTTCTCAATAAGGATATTATCGTGAGGATTAAAAATCTGATTACGATTGTCTATTATAATAAAGTCGTTTCCGGCACCCTGATATTTGTTAAAATGTAATGATGTCATTGTTAAAGAGTTGTTAAATATTTGTCAGTTAGACACAAGCAATTAAAAATTGCATGAACTTTGCAGAACAATTCTGAAAAAAAACGGTTGTAAAGATATAAATCTTTATAAACTATGCAGTCCGGTAATGGTCCGGAATGACAGACTTGGAGAAATTGAGGCTAAAAACATTAAAATGAAATAATTATGAAAATGAAATATTTTTTAGGCGGTCTTTTGATGGCAATTGCAGGAGCTGCGATTGCATTATTTGCATATACAAAAATAAATCCGGGACAGCCGGCAGGGATTTCCAGCGACAGTTCAAGCATACAATCGCGTAATGCTGAGGCACTTCTCACATCACTTACGATGCAGCAGGGACAGATTGATTTCACCTATGCGGCAGAGAAAACGGTACATGCGGTCGTTCATGTCAGGACAAAAAGCATGGTTGGTCCGCAGGCAACCAATCCCATCATGGAATGGTTTTACGGTGAGAGGTATTCAAGGCCAAGGGAAGTCCAGGGATTTGGTTCGGGAGTAATTATTACTGCTGATGGGTATATAATAACAAATAATCATGTTATTGAAGATGCCGAGAATGTTGAGGTAAAGCTGAATGACAACAGGACTTTCCAGGCAGAGGTGGTAGGCAGGGATCCCAGTACTGACATTGCCCTTCTGAAGGTTACGGCAAGCGATCTTCCTTTTGTTGAGTATGGTGATTCTGACCAGCTCAGGCTTGGAGAGTGGGTCCTTGCCGTAGGCAACCCTTTCAACCTCACATCGACTGTGACAGCCGGAATAGTAAGCGCCAAGGGCAGAAGTCTTGGCATACTTGAAAACGATCTCAGGATAGAGTCATTTATTCAGACAGACGCGGCTCTTAACATGGGAAACAGCGGCGGTGCTCTTGTCAACACAAGGGGTGAACTTGTCGGAATAACATCTGCAATTGTTACTCCCAGCGGAGCATATGCCGGAAACTCTTTTGCCATCCCCGTTACCATTGCCCGGAAGGTTGTTGAAGACCTGAAGCAGTTTGGAGAGGTTCAGAGAGCGATAATAGGTGTTACCATTGATGAAGTTACTCAGGAGGATGCAAAGAAATATAAGCTTTCGGAAGTCAGGGGAGCCCGTATAACAGGTATAGTACCCGGAGGTTCGGCAGAGGCTGCAGGGCTGAAGGAAAACGATATAATAATAAGGTTTGGCGGTGTTACAGTGTCGTCAGTCTCAGAACTTCAGGAGCAGGTGGGCAAACAGCGTCCTGGCGATAAATCACTTATCACCTATATCAGAAACGGAAAAGAGATCACTGTTTCGATAACCATGAAGAATGTAGCAGGGAACACCAGCGTTGTCACCCGCGAAATGGGAGTAACATCAGGTCTTGTATTCGGTGCAAGGCTTGAATCGCTCGGATCAGACGAAAGGGAGAAATTTGATGTTGATCACGGAGTCAGGGTAGGAGAAGTCGGAGAAGGCAGGTTCAGGGATATCGGAATAAGAAGAGGCTATATTATTCTCAGCATAAACGGAAAAAAGGTGAGATCAGCTTCAGAGGCCCGTCAGGCAACTGAAAATGAAAAGGTCCTCAACTCTATTGAAGGGATTCAGCCTAACGGGACACTCTTCAGTTTTGAATTCAGAAAGTAAATATTATCAGGATTATAACTTATTGGTATACAAGGGGCTTGTATTTAAAGCCCCTTTTGGCATAACAATTGTGTAAATATTTTGTTATTAATTAATAAAGCAATATCTTTGCGGAAATTTTTTCGGAGGCAAAATGAGACAGCTAAAGATTACCAAATCCATAACAAACAGGGAAAGTGCATCACTCGACAAATACCTGCAGGAGATTGGTAAAGAAGAGTTGATATCTGTAGAAGAAGAAGTTGAACTTGCACAAAGAATAAAGAAGGGAGACAGGGCTGCTCTCGAGAAGCTGACAAAGGCAAATCTGAGGTTTGTTGTATCAGTAGCAAAACAATATCAGAACCAGGGGCTCAGTCTGCCCGACCTGATAAATGAAGGTAATCTCGGGCTTATCAAGGCAGCGGAGAAGTTTGACGAGACCCGCGGTTTCAAGTTCATTTCGTACGCTGTCTGGTGGATAAGACAATCTATCCTGCAGGCTCTGGCTGAGCAGTCGAGAATTGTAAGGCTTCCCCTTAACCAGGTTGGTTCGCTGAACAAGATCAATAAGGCTTTTTCCAGGTTCGAGCAGGAGAATGAACGTACTCCTTCACCTGAAGAGCTGGCTGATGTTCTTGAACTTCCAAAGGAAAAGGTTACCGATACCCTGAAAGTGTCGGGTCGCCACGTATCTGTTGATGCTCCTTTCATAGAAGGTGAAGACAATAGTCTGCTGGATGTTCTCACAAACTCTGATTCACCGGTTGCAGACAAGCTCCTTATGGATGAGTCGCTTTCAAGGGAAATCTACAGGGCTCTTGCAACACTTACCGAACGCGAAAGGGATATTATAAGATATTTTTTTGGTATCGGCTGCCAGGAAATGACACTGGAAGAAATTGGTGAGAAATTCGGGCTTACAAGGGAGAGGGTGAGACAGATAAAGGAAAAAGCAATAAGAAGATTAAGACATACTTCCAGGAGCAGATTACTCAAGGGATATCTCGGTTAGACTAAAAGGAATATAATTATAAAGGGGCGCCTGGAAAGGCGTCCCTTTTTATTAAAAACAATCCCCGGGGAGAGGATTGTTTCTAAAACACTCGCATGTTTGGTAACTGCGAGCAGGGGAAAATACAGTAATTCAGATTACCGCTCTGCGGAATAATGCTATTATTAACGATTATTGACAAATATAATCCCCGGCCGTATCTTTTTTTTAGAAAACCTACAGAATGCCTTTTTCGGCTAATAAATGCCCTGAAAACGCAAATAATCAGGAAAGAGGTATTTTTTGACAGGTTCACTCTTCCCCTGATTGTTCCAATATGATTCCGTGATACGATTAATTTCTGCCCTTATGTGGTTGATATTTATATGGTTTTGCAGGTATTTCTTCTTATCATTTTATTCGGATAGTTTATCAAAATTATTATGAAAAGAGTAGCAGAATCCTTAATTTTATAAGTTAATATCCAGAATAGACCAGAGCAGATTAATTCCTGGAAGACTTAAGCTTTGTGATAATTCAGGCCCGGATCGATGAAATACTTATTGTTTCTCATAATGCTGTTTTGTGGGGCCATTGACCTAAGAGCAGGAAGCACCGGCAATTGCTATGAACCGGCAGTCGGGGAAATATTCACTTTGCAACAGCAGACTCCCTTTTATTTTCTCTCTCCGGTTCCACCGGCGAAAAAACTTCTGGAGAGGATTGACCTGAGTTTCTTCCGTAACAGGATGACTGTATCACTTTATCGTTACAGACTTCAGATCCCTGCAGGACTGGAGACCTCCGTTGATCGCCGGCTCACAGTCTGGTCTCCATGGATCTCTGACGATCTTACCGAGATAAAGATCCCTAGGCTCGACCTTGAAGGTGGTTATAAGCTTATAATTGAGTATAAACCGGTTGAAAGTAACGAAACAAAGGTTCATGAAACACCTTTCTATGTTTACTTTCCTAATCCGGCCGTTCTTGCTTCGGCTGCTACATCTTCGGCACCAGCACAGGTTGCTGGAGACCGGCAGGGAAATCAGACGCGTACGGTTGAAAATGCCCGGCCGGGATCCCCCAGGGCCTCATCAGCCCCAACCAGGGCTGCTCCCGGTACTGAGTCAAGAGATGTTACTTCCTCCTCAGGTCTGCAGAAAGCCGAAGAGAAAGCCGAGATACAAAGGCGGAATGACCTGGCCGAGCTGAATCTGGAAGTAAACATAATTCCCGAGGTTGTTAAAGTTGATAATCCTGCCGACACGCCTTCTGCATCAATTGCCCTTATCCCGGGCGAACCAGAAGCTGTTACGGATACCGGGTCATCCACAAGCGACAGTGACAATGATGGGAACACACAGCTTCACATTGCAATCGCGGCGGGAGACAATGAATATGCCAGGTGGCTTATAGAAAAGGGTACTGAGACAAATGTTCTGAACAACCTTGGCCTCTCACCCCTGCATGTCGCTGCATTACTTGATAACAGGACAATTGCCGCTGATCTTGTAAGGGCAGGGGCTGTTATAGATATGAAAGGGCCTTCAGGATATACTGCACTGCATATTGCCTCAGAGATGGACCATACAGGAATTGCTGCTGATCTGGTTTTCAACGGCGCTAAACAAGGCATTAAAACAGAACAGGGACTGACCGCTGCATCAATTTCAAGGATACAGGGGAACGGTGAACTTTCAAAGCTTATTTCCCGGCGTGATTCAGGCCTGATAGAGCTTGTCGTTAAAACGGAAAGACCGGAATCTGCAGTCAATCTAAACGAGAGACTGTTTGCGGATTTTGACCTTCCATATGATAATTCTATGGTGAGAAGGATGAAATTCAACAAGACTGTCAGGATCATTTCAGTTCCGCTCACTGCTGCCGCCACCGCCTCTTTCATTTACTTCCGGACCGAGGCTCAGCAGAATCTTTCACTATCCAGGATTGCAGAAACCGAAGAGATGGCAAAGAAATTATACGATAAGAGCCTTAGTTGTGACAGAAACTCATATATTTCAGGAGGAGTTTCGCTGGTCTCTGTTTATGGGTTCATCCAATCGACAATAAGAAAAAAGAGTATCACACAAAAAATGAGAAAAACATTCGACTGAAATGAGCAGTTTTTCAACGGGTATTCACAGGTATCGGTTCCGCATACGGAATCTTGCCGGCTATGCTGTTAAGGTTTTGATGGCAGTGCTTATTGTTGTTCAATCCTCCTGCAAAAAGGAGGAGTTCATCTGGGGGCAGAAAGTAGGGGCTATCACATATTCGGGGAATGTAGTATTTCTAGGAGCCTCCGAACTTGCCATTCTTGAACAGGTTACAGATAACCGTCTGGTATTCAGCAGGACTACCGGAGAAATTGACAAGATAACCGGCACGAGCATCCTTGTGATTGGTATATCGGAAAAAACACCCTATGGTCTGCTCAGAAAAGTTACCTCATTGCAGAAAAGCGGGGAAGTTCTGACTGTGAACACAGAAGACGCGCTTCTGCAGGATGCTGTGAAGGATGGCACCATCACCCTGAATGAAACACTCCTTGAAAAGAACTTCGTCCTGAGATCTAAAACGCCGGGTGTTTTGATAAATGAATCATCCAAGTTTTTCGAAGGTCTGGCAATTACTCTCGACAAGCTTGAAGTCTCAAGCGGGGGCTCTGCTGCAGCAGAATTAAACGGTTCGATGGGCCTCGGTGCCGAAGTTGAGATATCCATAATTATCAGATCAAACAGGATAGAGAGGATAAACCTGGCAGCCACGCTAAACAGAATTGATGAACTTACAATAATATCGGGAAATTCATTCAGCGGGTCAGGAGAGGTTACAGCTGCAGAGTTCCTTCACAGGCCGGTTATTATTGACAGTCTGGTGTTTGTTCCTGAGGTATCAATGATTGCCGGCTTTGAGGGACTGGTCTCTGGTTCTGTAAATTCCGGAGTGAGACAGGACAGGGTAAGCTCTCTGAGTACCAGGTACGAAGCAGGGTTCTGGTCTGACCAGCCAGTTACAAATACGGTGCTCTATGATTATTTGAGGCCCTCAGTGCCTGACAACTCTGATCTGATGGTATTTTCAGGTCCAAGGGTGACTATCAGACTTTTTGGCATTCATCTCCTTGAAACGGAAGCGTCCAGTGTTTTTTCCCTTGAGAAAGATCAGGGTTCATCTGCAATTTGGAGGCTCTATATAGGTAACAACGGGGAAGCGAAGATCAGATCTGAAATATTTGGTTTTGCGGGAGATCACACCCTGAACATGGCCGCACAGCTGTCGGAAATAGGAACCGAGGATTCAAAATAGGAAATGTATCCCTGGTTTTATGATGGTAAGAAGCAACCAGAAATTCCGCAGATCTGTTTTCAGAAATTGATAAGTTGGAAACTCCTTTGCGATCCTTCCACGGCAATTCTTATAATATACTGGCCTGAAGGGAATCGTGTCAGATCCAGCTCAATTACAGTGCCGTGGGATAAGCTGAAATAATCCTTGTATGAAAGGATGTTTCCGTTTATATCGGCAACCGCCACACTGATCTTATCGAACTCTTCATCTCCAAGATCTACTGAAGCACGTCCGGGCGCCGGATTGGGATAGAGCCTGACCTTACCGAGTTTTGACACCGGCAGTTGGGACACCCGTCCCTTCTGGCTGATATTTATTATCCTGTCGGGATTTGACAGGTATGAGACCAGCACAGATGCCACTTTTTCCCTGACAGAGATGTTCTCCAGGTATGTTACTGTTACCTGTGATTCCGGTTCATTTTTCTCTGCCTTAAGCCAGAGAGAATTATCAGTTACTTCCCATTCGCTGTTTGATTCTACACGGAACGTGAATGATCCGGGCTCGG
This sequence comes from Bacteroidales bacterium, assembly GCA_040772125.1. Classification (GTDB taxonomy): domain Bacteria; phylum Bacteroidota; class Bacteroidia; order Bacteroidales; family VadinHA17; genus LD21. The sequence goes on along the minus strand of JAXGYS010000003.1, from coordinate 2,256,169 downwards.
AGCTGCCAAGCTTTATGGTGTCATTTATCCGGAGCAGTTGATTATCAGGCCCATAAACTCTCATCATGTACAATCCGGCAGCAGGGGACTGCCCGGATGTGCAACCGAAACTATTAGTTACAGTAAAGGTATAAACTCCGGGATTCAGTCCGGAAAGTGTCGTTCCCGAACCGGTCCCCGGGAAGGCGACGTTTCCGGGCATCCTGTTCAGGATCCAATTACCGGCCGGTAAGCCTCTTAATGTTATGCTTCCCGTGAGTCTATCCTCAGTTGGCTGGACAATTGTCCCCAATGAAGGAGGGCTGGGTGTCGGGGGCTGGGTATTAACGGTAATATCCGGCGATGGCTGGGAAATGCAGCCAAATGAATTCGTAACGGTAAAACGATAGGTCCCGGTCGTCAGTCCATTAATAACAGCGCTGTTTCCGCTGCCGGCAGCTGAAATGTTTCCCGTATCCCGGACTATGGTCCACGTGCCTGTTTCAGGAAGACCTGTCAGAATTACACTTCCTGTTGATGACGAGCAGGTGGGGTGTGTTACCTCCCCAGGTACGGGAGCTTGCGGAGTAGGTGGCTGATCTTCGACAACGGCTTCTGTGGATGGAGAGCTGATGCATCCTTCACTGTTTGTGACTCTGAAGCTGTAGGTTCCCGGTGATAAGCCGGCAATGTCCGCTGATGAACCCGTACCTGTTAGCGTTATGTTTCCGGGAGTGCCTGTTATGGTCCATGATCCGGTTCCAGGAAGGCCGCCGAGACTAACAGTACCAGTGGCATTTGTGCATGTAGGGTTGGTAATGATGCCCGGAGCGGGAGGCTGCGGGGTTACCGGCTGGGGATCTATTGTAACAGTTGCTGATGGCAGGGAGGTACACCCTGAAGTATTTGTAACGGTAAAGGTGTAATTTCCGGCTTCAAGCCCATCTATGGTTGTATTGGTCCCTGTTCCGCTTCGGGTGTCTCCGGTATTCAATGTCAGTGTCCAGGCTCCTGTTCCTGGCAGGTTGCCAATAACAATGCTTCCGGTTGCTGTGGTGCAGGTAGGCTGAGTTACGTCTGATACTTCAGGTGTGGCAGGCGTAAGGGGCTGGGTATTTATAAGGACCTGCTGGGATGCTGGAGATGTGCATCCTGCATCATTGGTAACTGTAAACGTATAGGTTCCGCTTTCCAGATCTGTAATTGTCACTGTTGAGCCTGTTCCCTGCAAGGAGAGACCATCTGATCCTGTAATAGTCCATGTTCCCGATACAGGAAGTCCGCTGAGAGCAACAGATCCCGTGGCCAAAACACATGTCGGATGTGTTACAATACCTGTAACAGGAGGCAGTGGAGTGGAAGGCTGCGGGCTGATGGTGTTGTTTCCGGAGGAGGAGGAGGTGCACCCTGATGAATTTGTAACTGTAAATGAATATGTTCCTGGCACCAATCCGCTTATGGTGGTACTTGTTCCGGTACCGCTTGTTATTACTCCGTCAGGTGACCTTGTCAGGTTCCATGTTCCTGTTGCCGGCAGTCCGTTAAGGGTAATGCTTCCGGTGGCCACAGTACAGGAGGTCTGAGTAACGCTTCCGGTCAGAGGAGCGGAGGGTGTTACAGGCTGAGTATTTACAACAGCATTTTCTGATACCGGGGAGGTACAACCCTGTGAGTTGGTAACTGTAAAATAGTATGTGCCTGCCGGAAGAGCTGTAACAGTATAAGTCGTTCCCGAACCGCTTGTCGTTATATTTCCTGGGCCTCTTGTAAGAGTCCATGTTCCCGTTCCCGGAAGGCCTGTAAGGGCTATGCTGCCTGAAGAGGTACTGCATGTAGGCTGGGTTATTGATAATATTTCCGGTGATGGAGGGGTTACAGGCTGGTTATTTATTGTGACACTTGCCGAAGACGCGGAAGTGCATCCCTGGGAATTTGTTACCCTGAAAGTATATGATCCGGGGGGTACTCCGGAAACGGAAGCTGTAGTACCAGATCCGGAAGTTGTTACGCCTCCGGGGGTACGGGTCACTGTCCATGTGCCGGAGGAGGGAAGATCCCGGAGATTGACCGTTCCTCCTGGTGTTGTACAGTCAGGCTGGATAACTGAGCTGATAACGGGTGCCTGGGGGAGGCTGTTAATAATTATCGTAACTGTAGTTGTTAAGGCACACTGGCCGGCATTTGGTGTAAAGGTATAAGTTGTTGTCTGGGTGTTGTTTATAGCAGGACTCCATGTGCCGGATATCCCGTTTGTGGAAGTTGTCGGGAGTGCAGGTACCGTGGACCCTGAGCAATACGGTCCTGGTGTGGTGAATGCAGGTGTTATATTTTGTGTAATTACGATGGTCATGGTAGCTGTTGTGGCACACAGGCCCGGAACAGGCGTAAATGTGTAGGTTGTTGTCTGCGAATTGTTTATCGCCGGGCTCCAGGTCCCGTTTACGCCGTTTAAAGAAGTTGTGGGTAGCGGAGGAATCGTTGCCCCTGAGCAATATGGTCCGGGCGTTGAGAATGTGGGAACCGTATTCGGATTGATGGTAATTGTCAGGGATGTTGTCGTGGCACACTGCCCGGAATTCGGAGTGAATGTATAGGTTGTTGTCAGGGTGTTGTTTATTGCCGGGCTCCATGTTCCGGATATCCCGTTTGTTGAAGTTGTCGGGAGTGCAGGAATCGATGCCCCGGAGCAATACGGTCCGGGTGTTGAGAATGTGGGAACCGTATTCGTATTGATGGTAATTGTCAGGGATGTTGTTGTGGCACACTGCCCGGAATTCGGAGTGAATGTATAGGTTGTTGTCTGGGTATTGTTTATTGCCGGGCTCCATGTGCCGGAAATACCATTTGTCGAAGTTGTTGGAAGCGGAGGTATTGAAGCCCCTGAACAATAAGGCCCCGGGTTTGAGAATGCCGGGGTTAAAATCGGATTGATTACAATTGTAAGGTTTGCTGTCGTGGCACACTGTCCGGGATTCGGAGTGAATGTGTAAGTTGTTGTCAGGGTATTGTTTATTGCCGGGCTCCACGTGCCGGATATCCCGTTTGTTGAAGTTGTCGGGAGTGCAGGAATAGAGGCTCCTGAGCAATAAGGGCCCGGTGTGGCGAATGTGGGTGTAGTCGGCTGGGTTATTTGAATCGTAAGGGTTGTTGTTGAAGCGCATTGTCCCGCTGCGGGGGTAAATGTATAGAGTGTTGTCAATGTATTGTTTATCGACGGGCTCCAGGTGCCGTTTATGCCGTTTGTCGAGGTTGTCGGGAGTGCAGGTATGGAGGCTCCTGAGCAGTACGGACCCGGTGTAGTGAAAGTGGGTGTAGTTGACTGGGTTATTTCAATCGTAAGGGTTGTTGTTGAAGCGCATTGTCCCGCTGCGGGGGTAAATGTATAGAGTGTTGTCTGTGTATTGTTTATCGAGGGGCTCCAGGTGCCGTTTATGCCGTTTGCCGAGGTTGTCGGGAGTGCAGGTATCGAGGCCCCTGAGCAATATGGTCCGGGCGTTGAAAATGTGGGTGTTGTTTCCGGACTGATAATAATTGTCAGGGTTGTTGTGGTCGCACATTGGCCGGGATCAGGTGTAAAAGTATAAATAGTTGTTTCCTCGTTGTTTATGCCAGGAGTCCATGATCCTGTTATACCGTTGAGTGATGTAAGCGGAAGATCCGGGATATCTGCGTTTTCACACCAGGGACCTGATTCTGAGAACTGTGGTATTATGAAGGGACTTCCGTCATCTGCCACTGTTATGGTTTCGGTTGCTATGCATCCTTCGCTGTCGGTATAGGTTATAAGAGCTGTACCTGTTGAAATACCGGTAACCAGACCGGCATTTGAAACGGTCGCCACTCCCGGAGAGGCGGAGATCCATGGATCAGTTTCTGCAGGTGTCCCTGTTCCTGTAAGCAAAGTGGTTGATCCGGTACAGACGGTAAGTTCTCCTGAAATTCCACACTGGGCCCGCAGGTTAACCAATGAAACCAACAGGAGAAATATTATTCCTGAAAATCTTTTCATTTTTTGTTCTTTAACCATTCACATCCAATGACATAAGGCAAATGAAATGCTTATGTCATCTTCGGTGGCATTTGAAAATACAGCAGTAAGCCATGAATTCAGAAAACGGTAATAATGCTGATAAAAGTAATTTTAAAGTACAACTGCATACAACACTCTACAGATTATGAATCTGCAGTTATAACCTTTAAATTTATTAACTAAAAAGCTAACTTTCAAGTAATTTTTGATAAATATCAATATAGTTTTGATAAGAATAAAATCAGTCTCAGGATGCAGGAAAGAAGATCACCTGCCGGCTGTTGGCAGTATTTTTTTTCGATCAGTTTTTTACAGGGCTTACCCTATTTACCCTTAAGTTTTTTTATGAATTCATTTTTATATGAATCTCCAAGGAACGCCTTGTTCTCTTCGGTGAGAAAGATCTCACCCTGCCGGCTGTAACCGGCAACATGGTCAAGGTTCACCAGATATGAATGATGTATCCTGAGAAATCTCTGATCCTCGAGGATCTCATTGAAGTGTTTAAGATTTTTGGAGCTGATCACTTTTCTGTTGCCCGTAAGGTAAATATTAGTGCAGTAGCCGTCAGCCTGGCACATTATTATTTCACGGATCCTCAATACTTCAAAACCCTTAAGGTGCGGTATCAGTATTATCTGCGGGGAGGAGGATCCTGTTCTGAGGTTCTCGAGCAGAGACGAAATGATTTCTTTATCAACCCCTTTTTCACTGAATGATTTCACCTTTTCAACAGCTGAAATAAGTTCATCGATTTTCACCGGTTTTAGCAGGTAATCAACTGCACTGAACCTGAATGCTTTTACAGCGTATTCCGAATAGGCTGTCACGAAAATAACCTTAAACTCGATTCTTTCGAACATCGACAGGAGATCAAAACCTTTTCCGTCGGCCATTTCGATGTCGAGGAAGACGAAATCGGGCTTGTGTTTTTTTATCATCCTGTATCCTGACTGTACTGATGAGGCTGTTGCGGATACTTCTATGTCGGGGCAGTATTCCCTGAGGTAATTCCGGATCACTTCTCTCGAGAGTTTCTCATCGTCAATAACAATTGTGCGGAGCATATTGCAGATATTAATTCTTTTTAACAGGTATATCAATAGTAACCCTGGTTCCCGTCTCATTTTTGTCGGGGCACAGGTCATTTATAAGTATCTGGTGATTGCTTTTTGTCAGGTTGTTTATTATCCTCATGCGTTCGCTTACTATTGAGATACCCTTCGATTTCTTCTTATCGCCGGGAGTCTTTACCTTTTCTGTTCCGGCTCTCCCGATACCATCGTCCTCAACAGTGCAGATCACTTTGTCTTTATTAACTTCGAAAATCACCTTTACATTGCCTTTGCGGTTGGTAAGTCCCCTGATACCGTGCCAGATGGCATTCTCAACGAAAGGCTGAACCAGTCCTGGAGAAACCTGCAGATTGCCCGATGAAAGGATATCACTGTCGTAGCTCACTTTGTAGTTGAATTTATCACCGAACCTGAGGTGCTCTATTTTAAGATATTCTTCGATTGATTCGATCTCCTTGTTTAGAGAAATATAATCGGAACTGAAGTTGTAGAGAATTGATCTGATGAGTTTAGAAAAATCGGCTATATATCTGTTGGCTGAAAGGGCATCGTTCTTTGAGATGAAATAATTTATCGAATTAAGAGAGTTGAAGATGAAGTGGGGATTCATCTGACCCTGAAGCGAGCGAAGTCTTAAGGTGTCCTGCTGTTGTTCAGCTTTTTGTTTTATTTGTCTTATATAAAGCCATATCATTCCGGCAATAAAGAATATCAGGAGTAAAGGGACAATTATCCTGAATGCCAGAGTCTGGTAGAAATAGGGTTGGACCCTTACATCAAGGAATTTTGATGAGCTCCAGTTTCCCATCCTGTCGGTTGCCTGGACTGCCATCCTGTACCAGCCCGGCTTCAGATTCGCATAATTGATACTTCGGTGCCTTGAATCGGTTTGTATCCAGTTCTCTTCGATTCCTGAGAGACGGTACCTGTAGATCGTTTTGTTGGAGTTTATGAAGTCGGCAGAAGAAAACGAAACCTGAAAATTGTTACTTCCCCTCTCAAGTATAAGTGTGTCGTTATCTGAAACATTCCGGTTCAAGTTTACCTGTTCACCCGAAACATTGATTTCTGTGATAAAGACTTTCTGTTTCACTCCTTCCTTTTCATGCCTGTTGATCTCTTCAGGATAAAAACTTACGATACCTCCCATCCCTCCCATATAGAATTGCCCGTCATCGTCCACGAGGGAGGCCCCGGAGTTGAATTCATTTATGACTAGTCCGTCATTGCTGCCGAATGATCTGATAATTCCTGTTGAGTGATTTATCCTGGAAATTCCCGTGTTTGTTGAAACCCAGTAGTTTCCGGAACTGTCCCGGAGAATGCTGTAGGTAATGTTGTTTGCAAGGCCCGATGAGGTTGTATAAAAGGTCTTGCTGCCGGTTTCCGGGTTGAATCTGCAAACGCCTCCTCCGAGAAGGGCAAGCCAAAGGTCGCCGTTATCACCGAAACAGATGTCCTCAATATTAAATTTAGCCCCGGATATAACGAATGCGTCTGTTCTGTTGCTTGCCGGATCATATCTGATAAGTGTACTGAAATTTCCACCTGCCCAGATAATATTATTACTGTCAACCAATATCTTGTATATGGAAGTGGCATTTGAGTATTGTGTTTTTTGCCTTATTCTTTTGGCTGACGGATCATAAATGGCCAGGGAATTGTTAGGTGCAGAGAAAATAATGGAGCCATCAGAGGTTTGAGCAAAAGGCCTTAAACTTTGCGCTTCTATGTCGTGTTTTGTAAAATACTGTTTTTCAATATCATAATAAAGCAAAAGCTTCATATAGAAACCGATCCAGAATCCATTTCCGTCATATGTCAGAGAACGGATTGCTCCTGCCTCGCTTACCGGTATAGAAGATGGAATTCTGACAGTATTCGTTTTTCCGTCCGGAGCGATCTTTAATAAGGGATCTTGTCCCCTAAGACCCACCCATATGCTGCCTGAATTGTCTTTAGCTAAAGCATATACGGATGGAATCTCGGTTTCAGAAGAAAACAGAGGGTAGTATTTAAAAAAGTCATTTGTAAATATTGTTTTGTTTAAACCCAGGGAGGATCCGTTCATGGAAATATTCGAGAACCACAGGATATTATCCTTATCAAAATACATTTCCTTAACCAGCTGGCATTTCTCATGAGGAATTTTATAGAGTCTGCGTTTTTTTGGGTCATGGATTGTTATTCCCCTGAAAGGATCCGACCAGTAAAGATAACCTTCACCGCTGAATTTATCTCCGGGAAATTCTCCGGTAAATCTCCTGAAGATCATCGATGTTTCATCAAGAAGGTAAACTCCCTTGTTGGTGAAGAGCCATTTTTGTCCGTCCTGGTTTATGATCAGTCGGTACCAGGTATAATAGTTGTAATCAGCGTTATGAAAACTGCCGGTTTTGTCAAGAGAATATTGATTCAACAATTGAAAGGAATTATCGGATGCTTTTTCGAACTCATAAAGATTATCTGCCAATAGCCATATTTTACCGGGTTGCTGAACGGATAAGAAATAATAGTCACCTGGCGGAATAAATTCATCATGAGTCCCGTTCCTGCCTGTTAATCTGAAATGATCGAAATCACCCTTTTCCCGATTGAACATATATAAATTTCCGTATCCGATCAGCCAAAGGTTACCAGATTCATCAGAGCACATGTTCATATATGTTGATGGCAATCCCTCAAAGAGCCTATCAACTGTTGAGAAGTTATCCTTATTGCGGTCGTAAAGAGCTGCCTGCCTGAGATCAGAGAACAGCCAGAGATTATTAAATCTGTCTATCACAATCCTCATTATTGAGAAATATGGAATGGAAAGGGAATCTTCTGAATTATAGTAATAGTTTCTGAATGAGTACCCGTCAAACCTGTTCAGCCCGTCCCAGGTAGCAATCCAGAGGAAGCCCGAGCTGTCGCGGGCAACTGACCTGACTTCATTATGTGAGATACCTTCTCTCGTTGTATAGTTCTGTATATTATATGTCTGGGATTTTGTTGTATTCAGGGCTGATATGGAAAAGATCACGACAAACAATGAAATCCTGGCAATATATTTCCTTATGGTTTTCAATCAGGTATCGTGATTATATAATCTTTTCAGCATGTAAAACTACCAAAAGAAGTAAAAAAAATCAGTATTATAAAAAGAACCTTTTAATTTTGGCTTTCGATGGAATTTGAACTTATTTCGGATTTCCTGCCAACGGGTGATCAGCCTGAGGCTATTGAACAGCTTGTTGACGGACTCAACCGGGGTGTGCCCTACCAGACCCTTCTTGGAGTAACCGGGTCGGGTAAGACATTTACAATAGCCAATGTAGTTGAGAGGGTTCAGAGGCCTGTCCTTGTCCTTAGTCATAATAAGACCCTGGCGGCTCAGCTTTACGGTGAGTTCCGGCAATTCTTTCCGGATAACAGAGTTGAGTATTTTGTTTCATACTATGATTATTACCAGCCGGAAGCCTATATTCCCGTCACTGATACTTATATTGAGAAAGATCTGTCGATAAATGAAGAGATTGAGAAGCTCAGACTAAGCGCAACCTCGGCTCTTCTTTCGGGAAGAAAGGACGTGATTGTAGTTTCTTCCATCTCGTGTATTTACGGGATCGGCAATCCTGATGATTTCCATTCCAGCAGTGTGCATATAAGGGAAGGGCAGATTTATGGGAGAAATCTTTTTCTCAGGAAGCTTGTTGACAGTCTGTATTCACGTAACGAGCTGGAATTTAAATATGGCACATTCAGGGTCAGGGGGGATACTGTTGACATCATGCCTTCATACAGTGATACAGCCATACGTGTCGTATTTTTCGGTGACCAGATTGAGGAGATTTTAATGTTTGAGCCAGTTAATGGCCTGGTGATGGAAAGTCTTAAGGAGTACATTATTTACCCTGCAAATATTTTCGTCACCACAAGGGAGAGAATCAACGCAGCCATAAGTCATATACAGGATGATCTGGTCAGACAGGTTACTCATTTCAGGGAAATAGGAAAAAGAGAGGAAGCCAGAAGGCTTGAGCAGAGGGTAATGTACGATCTTGAGATGATCAGGGAACTTGGTTACTGCAGCGGCATTGAGAATTATTCCAGGTATTTTGACGGTCGCAGTCCGGGATCGAGGCCTTTTTGTCTTCTGGATTACTTCCCGGATGATTTTATTACCGTCATTGATGAAAGTCATGTGAGTGTTCCGCAGATAAGGGCTATGTACGGAGGCGATCATTCCCGGAAGCAGACTCTTGTAGAATATGGTTTCAGGCTTCCTGCAGCGCTTGACAACAGGCCGATGCGTATGGAGGAATTTGAAGCTCTTACCGGCCAGACTATTTTTGTGAGCGCCACTCCGGCAGACTATGAGCTCGAGAAGAGCGAAGGAGTATTTGTGGATCAGGTAATCAGACCGACAGGTTTGCTGGATCCTCCTATAGAAGTCCGCCCCAGCCTGAATCAGATTGATGATCTGATGGCTGAGATAAAAAAACGGGCAGGTAAAGGTGAGAGGACACTAGTTACAACCATTACGAAAAGAATGGCTGAAGAGCTGTCAGCCTATCTTCAGAAATTCAATATCAAATGCAGTTATATTCATTCGGATATTGATACTCTTGACAGGATCGATATCATGGAAGGACTCCGTTCGGGTGAGTTTGATGTACTCGTTGGGGTAAACCTGCTACGTGAAGGACTTGATCTTCCGGAAGTATCCCTTGTTGCCATCCTCGATGCCGATAAGGAGGGATTCCTGAGGTCAGCCAGGTCGCTTACGCAGACTGCAGGGCGTGCTGCAAGGAACCTTAACGGGAAGGTAATTATGTATGCAGATACAATCACGGGAAGCATGCAGGAGACGATCAACGAAACCAACAGAAGGAGGGAAAAGCAGCACCGGTATAATGAAAAGATGGGAATAATTCCCCGTCAGATAATGAAAAAAACCGGAACAATAATGAGCGGATTCAGCAGGAAGGGTGTTGCCATGAAAGCTTATGTTGAGCCTGAGAGACCTGATATTGCAGCTGATCCGGTTGTCAGGTTTATGAACAGTGAAGCCCTGGAAAAAGCAGTGGAGACAGCCAGGAAAAACATGGAAAAAGCCGCTTCAGTCCTTGATTTTATCGAGGCAGCAAGGTTCAGGGATGAGATGACGGAGCTTCAGAAACTTCTAAGGAGCAAGCACTGACTTTTCTTCAGGGTATCAGCGGGATGCAGTCCAGTCTGATTTGGTTCCGGATGCAGCATTTACAACAGTCCCTTTCATGACCTTTTCGAAAACCCTGCCTGTGTAAAGGTCACCGTTTACCATAAATGATATAGCATCGCCTTCAAGTTTTCCGTCGGTCAGGGAAAAGCTCCTGCTGCCTGTACTGTATGTGCCGGAGAAATACTGGTATTCCTGATTAAGATTTAATTCACCATTACCGAGTTTCCATATCCCTCCGACTTTTGCAGGAATTATCCAGAGGAAAGCGGTGTTCCAGCTGTTCCAGTTTTCTTCGGTTGTTACTTCCACGTCGGCTTTCCACTCGCCCATTGTAAAGGTGTTGGAGACAATCCTTGTACCAGGCTTCAGGTCGAGGAGCCTGGGACGGAGTTTGAGATTGATTTCCGGCAGGAGGAACATAGTAATTACTGTAGCTTCAGACAGATCGGTCTCATAGAGGTCGGCTTTGATGAATTCTGCCTTACCGGTTAAACCTTCCTTTCTTGCATTCTCCTTAGACAGCTCAACCATATCCGGATTATATTCTATACCAAGGGCTTTAGCTCCTATTTTGGCGGCTGTAATAACAGTTCGTCCATCACCTGACCCGAGGTCGATTACAAAATCATCAGGAGTTACTTTGGCAATTTCCATCATTTTGTCAACAAGTTCCTGGGGAGTAGGAACCCAAACCACATCCTTTCCCTGTTGCCCGATCTGGGGAACGTATTCAGTGCCCTGCTGATTCTGCTGTCCGTTAATATCAAAGGAAATAGCTGACAGAGAGAGGAAGATCACTGCAGTTATTACGATTCTTCTTGTTTTCATTTTTTAATGGATCTAATTGTTATAACGTACCAAATTTAGAAATATAATTCAGATTCTTATCAGGTTTTCCACATAGTTTGCAATCGCAGGAGATGAAGTAAGTCCGGGTGATTCTATTCCGATCAGGTTTATGAAGCCAGGGAGTCCCCTTTCGGATTCTTCCTTTATGTAAAAATCCCTTACAGGCTCACCTGGTCTTTGTATCTTAGGTCTGATTCCTGCCATATCCGGAGAGATATCATCAGGTTGAAGAAAAGGAAGGAATTTTCTGGCTGAAGTATAGAAGGCATCGCGTTTTGAAGGATTTACGCTGTAATCGGGGGTATTGGTCTGAAGGTATGTAACATCAGGACCGAGTTTAACTCCGCCGGCTGTGTCAATCGTGACGTGAATTCCGATACCTTCTAGATTTGTATGGGGAACAGGGTACACCAATCTGTTAAGCAGACGGTTAAGCGGCGGCTTGAGCCTGAAGTATTCACCTTTGCAGAAGAATATCTTCAGGTACGGATCGCTAAGCCCGGCCATACCCGAGATTATGTCCGAACTAAGGCCGGCAGAGTTGATGACAATCCTGCTTGTAAATCTGAATTCGCTCTTGTCCGGTCCGGTCAGGGTTATTTCATATCCTCTGTTTTTCTTCTTTATCCCTGTTACCTCTGATCTGTAGACGATCTGTCCTCCATTGTTGATTATGTTTGTCTCCTGCCTTTTCATGAGAAGATGGGAATCGACCACACCTGTTGAAGGCGAAAAGAGAGCCGCCAGGGCTTTTATGTTGGGTTCCAATGAGGCGATCCTTTTTTGTCCGATGAATTCAAGATCAGTGACCCCGTTTTTTTCTGCCTTCTCCTTCAACTCAGCGATAATGTCCAGTTCATCTTCGGTGGTGGCTACAATTAGTTTCCCGCAGTTAACGTACGGAACATCATATCTTTTACAATAGTCATAAAGAAGTTTCTTCCCTTCGACGCAAAGTCTTGCTTTCAGGCTGCCTGCAGGATAATAGATTCCGGCATGGATTACCTCACTGTTCCTGCTGCTGGTTTCCTGACCGAATGTGTCGTGTTTCTCTATCACAAAAAGGTCACTGAAATCACGCGAAAGCTTTTCAGCAATTGCAAGTCCTACAACTCCTGCGCCGATTATTGTTATCTGTGCATCCATATTCCCGTACAGAGGTCATTAAAATCACAAATCTAATCAAATTCCGAAGTTCTTATTTCTATCTTTGCAAGAGAAGAGAATCCTTAAAATATGAAGAAGATAATTTTGCTCTTACTTGTCGTGTCGTCCTGCAGCCGGGTCACTGAGCCGGGATGGAAGATGGTCTGGTCGGATGAGTTCAACTATACAGGTCTGCCTGATACTACTAAATGGGTAAATGAAGTCGGATTTATCCGTAACAGGGAACTGCAGTATTACACAGAAAGGAGGATCGAAAACTCCGTTGTTGCCGGCGGAAATCTTTTGCTTATAGGAAGGCAGGAGGAATATGACACTGCACGGTATACATCAGCCAGTATTACCACTGACGGCAGGTACAACTGGACCTACGGAAAAATTGAAGCAAGGATGAAGCTTCCAAAGGGAAAGGGGATGTGGCCCGCTTTCTGGATGCTTGGTCAGAGCATACATCAAGTGGGATGGCCCCGGTGCGGTGAGATTGATATAATGGAGCACATCAATGAAGAGGACATTCTGTACGGGAATCTTCACTGGCATAATGAACGCCATGTTTCCACAGGGAACAGTGTACCCTGCACCGTAGGAGAATTCCATAATTATTCGGTTGAATGGGACAGGGATTCCATCAAATGGCTGATTGACGGCAACAGCTATCATTCCTGGTGTATAACCGATTCCGTCAACAGTACTGAGGAATTCCACAAACCACATTATATTATTCTGAATCTTGCAATTGGAGGACAATGGCCGGGAAATCCCGATGAAACTACCATGTTCCCCGACACAGTTTTTGTTGATTACGTAAGAGTTTATCAGAAATAGGATTATTTTGCTTTTTGCAGCATCAGATGCACCGGTTGTTAATTCAGAATTGCCATTCGTAAAATGAGCGTGATCTGGTTCCTCAATATTTTCTATTTTAATGATCGATAACCACCCTGACCGTATTTTAAGATGGAAATATTAAGTAAAAATAGCACACGATGTGCGGTTTTGAGCATGAAAAAAACTGCAGCTGCAATATTGATGATGTTGCTTTTTGGTAATTCTGTTATTGCGGATGAATTCAGTTTATCGGCCGGAAAGTCACTTCGTTCAGGATCAGACAGACAGTATGACCGGGATACAGCACTGGTTAATTCTCTTGTCCGTAAGGGTTTTTCCGTTCTGTCGTCGAAGAAGGTTGCGTTTGAAGAGGTCAAGGTGTCAATTGACAGTGCTGTGCAGATATGCAGCAAAAGGAACATAGAGGTTCCGGCGTCCCTTCATCTGCTGCTGGCAAGGTATCATTTTCTTACTGGCGATCTGCGCACTGCATCCGAGGAAGCTTCAATGGCTCTGAAAAAGTCTTCCGAGAGCCGGCAGAATGATATTTTGACTAAAACATACTTGTTTCTTGGAGATTATTACAGAAGAACAGGGATGTTTCAGGAAAGCATGGAATATTATAACAATGCTGTTTCAGTTGCCGCGAAGCAGAAAATGAAAAAGATAATTCCGCTTGGGTATACAGGAATTTCAAACATTTATTACACCCTTGATGACATGAAAGGTTACAGGGAAAACCTTCAGTTGCTAATTGAATCGGCAAAGGCCGAAAATGACTCAGCATTCATTATTGCAGGATATCACAGGTTTGGAAGTTCATTTCTTGGCGATACTTCAACTTCAGAAAGAAGGAATTTCAGGGTAGCGGATTCGTTGCTCAGAAAAAGCGTTGAAATATCCTCTGCAATAAGGGATACATCGTTTATTGCGCTATCTACTGCGAATCTCGGATGGAACTTTTACCTTGAACAGAAATATGATTCTTCAATTGCCTGCTATGAACGTTCGTTGAAGTACAGTATTCCGGGCAGGCTATTGACCATATCAGCCAATTCGCTTGGTAATCTCGGGACAATATACCGTGATCTGGGTCAGACAGGTAAGGCTCTGGCTTACTACCGTAAGGGTATTAGCTTGGCACACAAGGATAATGATCTTTATGAGTTATGGTGGATACACCGCGATATGAGCGATTTGTATCTGAGGAACAGGGATACTGCGAACGCATATCTGAACTATGTCCTTTTTAAGAAGTATTCGGATGTATACAATAAAGGAGTCAGTTCACAGGGACTTGCAGATGCCCGCATAAGATATGAAGCTGATACGCATAACAAGGAAGTTGAGCTGCTTTCATTGAGGCTAAAGAATAACCGTCTGCTTAATTATGGTTTTGCAGGATTTATTTTGTTTATAACCTTTATCGGACTGTTGCTTTTCAGAGGATCGAAACTCAAGGACAAACGGAAGCTAAGCGAACTAAACCGCAAGGTTTCAGAGATTACCCAGGCAAATCTTCGCCAGCAGATGAATCCTCATTTTATTTTCAACACACTTAACTCTATCCAGTATTACATGTACCAGCACGATAAGATTGCCACCAATAACTATCTTACAAAATTCTCAACACTGATGCGCAAGGTGCTTGATAATTCAAGAAATACCTCGGTCCCGCTTAGTGATGAGCTTAGTGCGGTAAATCTTTATCTGGAACTTGAAAAACTGAGGTTCAGGGACAAGTTTGAATATTCTATCACCATTGATGATGAGATCGATCCACTGATGCACAAGATACCTACAATGCTTATACAGCCTTATGTTGAGAACTCGATAAATCACGGGCTTATTCCCGGAGAAGGGAAAGGATTGGTAAGCATTGACCTTAAACTCATGGATGGTTTTATCTTATGTACCATAGAGGATAATGGAATAGGAAGGGATGCCTCAAGGGAGATGAACAAGAAAAGAGGGGAAAACCATAACTCGCTTGGAACCCAGATCACTGCTTCACGTCTCGATCTTGTGAACGAACTCTATGGGTCGGATCTGAAGATCGTGTATACCGATCTGAAAAATGAAAAAAATGAACCGCAGGGCACGAAGGTTGAAATCCATATACCAATAATAAAATGACCAGGAAACTGAGAACCGTTATAGTTGACGATGAACACGATGCCGTAGAGTTCATTGCATCAATTATCGGGGAATATTGTCCCTCACTCGAAGTTGTTGGTAAGGCCCATAACGTTTTTCAGGGGATCTCGGAGATCGAAGCCCGGAAACCTGATCTTCTCTTTCTTGATGTCGAGATGCCCAATGGTACGGGTTTTGACCTACTGGCACAGTTTCCTGAAAAGAGCTTTGATGTGATATTCATAACTGCGTTCAATCATTATGCAATCAAGGCAATCAAGTTCAGTGCAGTAGATTATATTTTGAAACCTATAAACATAAACGAGTTTATTGAGGCTGTAGAGCGGGCGTCAAAAAAAAGACAGGAAAGACATTCCCATAGCAATGAAAATCTGAAGGTCCTTATGGAAAACATAAGGACAGCCTCGCCTACCAGACTGGCCATACCTGTATCTGATGGAATGGAGTATCTCAATCCGAAAGACATCATCAGGATTGAGGCTGACAGGAGTTATTCCTGGTTCTTTGTAACCGGAAACCGTAAGATGCTTGTGTCAAAGCATCTGAAAGAGTTTCAGGAGCTTCTTGGAGACAGGTACTTCTTTCGTCCCCATAACTCACACCTTGTCAATCTGAAATATGTTAGGAAGTTTCTGAGGAAGGAGGGAGGCTATATTGAAATGTCGGATGGAGCCGTTATTCCCGTTTCCAGAAACAGGAAGGATCTTTTCCTTTCGCAGATGGCTAAATTCAAAGGGTAATTCGGGATGTATATTTTACAGGCAAAAGGGGCATGCGACTGCATGCCCCTTTTTGTTAAACAAAAACCTAAAACCAGTTTTGGCCGGGCGGCCTGATGAAGATCCTACCTCAAAGCAATTGCTTCAGTCGGATTGTTGAGAAGCATAGGGAAATATGCGGCTATGAGCTGTGTCGACTCAAGCTCGCTTCTTTTCCCGTGTACGATAAGTTTCTGATGGAAATACTCGGCTTTGTTAAGATCTGTCTCAGATGTTTTGTAACCATCTTTCTCAAAAGCCTTGTCCAGCTTTTCCACCCCGAAATAGTCTCCGTTACAGACGTACTGAACCGAAAGTTTATCAGAGACAACAACATACTTCCTGCAGTTCCGGTCCTCAGTGCAGACTGCCACTGTAACCTTCATCGGGGAATTTTCGTAGCTGATAACATATGAACGGCAGTCCTCTCCCATAATGGGAAGGGGGTTATCAGCCTTTTCAATTTTGTAATCACCCAGGGATGTAAAGGTTTTTCCTTCGGCGATAACTTTCCCTGCAAACGATGCAGTACATATTCCTGTAAGAAGTACTGCTGCTAATAACATCCTTTTCATGGCTTAAAGAATTAATTGATAATTTGTAATTTATTGCTAGTTTCTGTCCAAACTTCTTGTCCTTATTGAGGTATGGATTGTTTCCAGTCTCGAAACGAAATTATTCCATAAAGGAAGACGATAAAACACCCGGTTAACGGTTGGCATGTCTCATCTAACGGATGACATCCTGACGGGAAAAAGCTTATAAAAGTTGTTGTTTGCAGTCATCATCAGGGATTGAAAATTCATGGTTATTAACTTGTCATTCCCGCAATATATTGGGATGACCCGGCGTTTATAGCTTAGAAAACCTTCAATAACATGAGAAGCAGGAAGAGCCAGTCATCAAAAACAACGAAATTTGTCCGTGTCGATAACGCCACATGGATAGAAGCTGATATCTGGGTCCCTGATGAAGTTGCCAGGATTCAGTTCCTGCAAAAGGTCCAGCTTACAAAGCCGGGGCCTTATCTGGGCCACATAAAAAGCGACAACCTTGAAGTAAGAGGTTGAGAGTAAACCTGTTAAAATTTTGCCAAAAAAAGAGGGTGCCTGAAAAGGACACCCTTTTTTGTTAGTCGGGGTGATCTGACTCGAACAGACGACCCCTTGCACCCCATGCAAGTGCGCTAGCCAACTGCGCCACACCCCGATTATTTTATAGTTCCTTCACTCTGACCAGCCGACCCTGGCGCTTCAGGCGCCATGCGCTAGTCCCGATCCCGTTTCCTCGGGATCGAGGATCCTCGTCATGCGTTGCATGACGGGACCAACTGCGCCACACCCCGGATTAATTACAGCTTTTGCCGGAATTCTGTCAGGAAGCCTGTAAAATCCCTGCAAAATTAATCAAGAAATCCAAACTGAAAAATTTTATGCCAACAACATAGGTAAAAAATCGGCAATTTGTAATCTCAGCAGGAATCCCTGACCGGGATTATTCTTAGCTTTATAACAGATTACCTAACCAGAAAAAATATTTCCGACATGAGACAGTTATGTTTGCTTTTATTTATCATTTTGTGTATTTCGTGCACCGAACGGGAAAAGGTCAATGTCCTTCAAGTACCGGGCTATGACAGATATTGCAGAGTCGATCCTGAAGGAGAAAGTGTTATCCCCAACGGAAGAATAGTAAAACCGGCAGGCACCTTTATCAGGATTGCTCCTGATCCTTTTGGCCTTACTCTGTCGCCTGACGGCTCAATAGCCCTGGCCGTCCATAATAATGCACTAACGCTCATCGGGACAGGGGCACTTGAAGCCAGGAGGGAGAACTCACCTTTCCAGGGCAAGGGATCCTACATGGGCGCTGCAATCACAAATGACAACAGTATTGCTTATCTGAGCGGCGGGGATAACGGTGACGTAATAGTTCTTGACCTTTCTTCAATGAAGATTATCAGGAGGATTAGTCTTAACGGTAACTATGGAGGACAATCCTACGAGGGAAGCTTTACGGGCGACATTAAGCTTTCGGACGACGGAACAAAACTTTATGCACTTGATCAGTTCAATTTCAGGCTGGCGACAATAGATCTGAAGAGCAGCAAGGTTACATCCGTCGCTCCGGTCGGACGATTTCCCCTGGGCCTGGAAATTTCACATGACGGCAGCTATGCCTATGTTGCAAATACAGGTGTTTTTGATTATCCTCTTGCCCCCGGACTCACCGCAGACAACATCGAAGAAGCGGGTCTTGATTTTCCTCCTTACGGTTTTCCATCAGAAGAAGCAGTCAATGGAGTTGAGATCGAAGGAAGATATATTCCCGGTCTTGGTACTCCTGGTGTCCCTGAAGCAGTATCTGTGTGGACCATAGACCTTGAGAGTAGCGAGGTAGTTGCGATGGAAAAAACAGGATTCAGGATGGGAGCTATGGTGGAGGGGCTCGAAATTGTTGGAGGTTCAAGTCCCAACTCAGTTGCTGCAGGCCGGAACAAGGTATATGTCACTAATGCAACCAACGATAATATTTCAGTTCTCGATCCCTTTTCAGGGAAGGTGACCGACACCATAAAACTCAATATTGACAAAAGGATAGATCAATACAGGGGAATGATACCCTTCGGAATAACACTCAGCAATGATGAAAAACGCCTGTATGTTGCCCTGAGCGGACTTAACAGTATCGCGGTTGTAGATACTGAAAGCGGATCGGTTGCAGGATATATCCCAACGGGGTGGTTTCCAACCAAGGTGGAGATCTCTCCCGACGACCTTACCCTGTATGTTGTTACCGCGCGTGGTCTCGGCTCCGGTCCTAACGGAGGAAAAAATTTTACACTCACCGAAGCCGGAACTTACGTGGGCGATATTATGCTTGGGACCTTTGAAAGAATTGACCTGGCATCGACTGATCTTGAATTTGAAACAAAACGGGTGATCTCCAACACTTTCGTGGAAACTGGAATAGAGGATGACGGGAAAAATCCGCTGCCGCCGGTTCCCGGGTTGAGAAAAAGCCCTGTAAAGCACATTGTATATATAACAAAGGAAAACAGAACCTTCGATGAGGTGTTTGGTGAGCTGGAAAATGCTGAGGGTGATCCTTCACTGGCCAGGTATGGAACTGAGGCCAGGGTTGTTTCTAAGGACAATACAAGGATTGTGACTGATGTGAATGTTATGCCTAATCACCAGAAGCTGGCAGGGGAGTTTGCAGTAAGCGATAATTTCTATTGTGATTCTGATGCTTCTGTCCACGGTCACAGATGGATGGTGGGGACTTATCCGAATGAGTGGGTTGAGATAAACAGCTCCATGAAAATGACCCGTGATCTCATGAGCGCTGCTCCGGGAAGGAAGTATGTTGCAGGATCGTCAGGGGCTGTCTATCCGGAAGATTATAATGAAGCAGGAGGCATGTGGGAACATCTTTCAAGACATGGTATCGAATTCTTCAACTTCGGTCAGGGATTTGAATTCTCCGGATCGGTTGAGGAACAATGGCACAAGTACACAGGGGTGAAGATGGGAGTGATGTTTCCAATGCCGAAACCGTTATTTGACAGGACATCAAGGAAGTATGCTACTTACAATACAAGTGTTCCCGACCAGTTCAGAATAGATATGTTTGAAGAGGAGCTTGAGGAAAAATGGCTTTCGGGAAAAGAGGAATTTCCCGCGGTAATAACAATGATAATTCCAAACGACCACGGATCGTCGGAAAGACCGGGCGACGGGTATCCGTTCCGGGAGTCATACATGGCTGACAATGATCTCGCTCTTGGCAGGGTCGTTGAAAGACTGAGTCATACCTTGTGGTGGCCTGAGATGCTAATAATTGTAACGGAAGATGACGCTCAGGACGGACGGGATCATGTTGATGCCCACCGGTCTCTTCTGATGTTGATAAGTCCATGGGTAAAACGCGGCTATGTTTCAAAGGCGCATTCGAATTTCGGGGCTATACTGAAGACTATTTACAATATTTGCGATATCCCGCCCCTTAACCAGTTTGATGCAACTGCCACACTTCTGCAGGACTTCTTTACCCATGAGCCTGATTTCACACCCTATGATGCGGTAATGGTGGACAAAAGGATCTTTGATCCTCAACTTGCGCTTGATCCCTATGACAAGGAGTTCAGATGGGAATCGCTTGAAGAGTCTCCTGAGATAGACAACGAGGATGACTTCAGGTCGAGTCATAATGAACAGGTCTCCGGGAAATGATGCAGGATTAATAATGCCTCCAAGGGAATGAGTAAGAGCCTTTAGGTTGAACTTCATGAGTTATTAAAGTATTCATGCTCGAGTAAAATAGCTATATTTAGCCGCTGAAAATAAAAAGAAAATGGGAAAATCATTAAACCGCAGGAGATTCTTCACCCTTCTGGGTGCGGGAGGGGCTTCGCTTGCAGCCAGACCCTTGCTTGTAATGGGAACAGCTGAAAATCAGGAACAGGCAAAGCCGGCTACAAATATTAGTGATGCTGCAAAAACAGCCAGGAAACCAGGTTCCATGCCTGGAAGGTTCCCCGGGAAGGTAGTTATTGCAAGGGATCCCAACTCAGTAATTGATGATGTTCCTGTTGAATCTGTAGCTTATGCAATGATCGCGAAATCCATGCTCGAGCTTACCGGAGCGGCCAGGACCGAAGATGCCTGGAGGCTCTTTGTCAGTCCGGGTGAAAAGATAGGATTGAAAGTAAATCCTGTGGCCGGAAGGCTTCTAAGTACCAGTCATGCAGTAGTTCAGTCTGTTGTCAGGCAATTGACAGAAAGCGGAATCGACAGGAAAGATATACTTATTTGGGACAGAAGGGATATGGAATTGAAAGACACGGGTTTTACGACTGAAAATTATCCCGGAATAACCATCCGTGGTACAGAATGCCAGGATTCCGGAGGCTCTTTTACAGATGAGAACGGCAAACTTTATGGAGAAAGGAACATCGATAAGGAATGGTATTACTGGGCAGATGTTGAAGGCGAATATGATGCCGAAACGATGCCTTACATGATAAACGGGGGCAAGTATTCCTATTTCACAAAAATAGTAACCAGGGAAGTTGATAAGATCATCAATATACCTGTATTGAAAAATGCAGGGGCATCAATAACAAACGCGATGAAGAACCTTGCATTCGGATCAGTTACTAACACCGGAAGGCTGCATGCCTCCCTGTGGAACGAAACCTGTGCAGAAGTATGTGCCTTCTCTCCCCTGCGCGATAAAGTTGTGCTCAACATATCCGACGGGCTCCGGGGGTGCTTCAATGGAGGTCCGGGAGCAAGTCCTCAGTTTATCTGCAACTATAACACCATTCTTGTTTCAAGTGATCCGGTAGCAATGGACAGAATAGCCTATGACATTGTTGCTGCGAAAAGGATTGAAGAAGGAATACAGAGGGAGCCCACACCAGGAGTTCTGTCATTTCTGTCAATGGCATCATCGCTGGGACTGGGAATAGCTGACAAAGAACGGATCGATCTGAGAATTGTCTGATAAGTTTGAAATTCATGAGACCTGATGTTAAAATATTAACACAAAGTTTCCTGTACATTATCAATGTCCGGATCACAGGACTTGCACGGTTGTTTTTTGCACTCTTTTTATATTTGGTTTCCATACAGGGATTATCCCAGGATACAAATGATCCCCCTCTATTAAAGGCTGATGATCTGCCGGGGGCAAAATTCACTTCATCAAGGAGCTTCAGCGGAACCTCGTTGTTCGGTTATATGAACGGAGGAGCCGAGTTATATCTTGAATACGGCTTGTCAGATGCAACTATTAACGAGATTGAATACAGGGGGAGAAAGTACAAGACGGAGATATACAGGATGAACGGTCCGGAGGAGGCCTACGGGATCTTTTCCGTTTCAAAATACAGATGTCTGGGAATGCCTCAGGTGGGAGATTATTCATGCTGCACAAAATACCAGCTTCAGTTCTGCAAGGGTGATTTTTATATTAACATCATCAATACGGGAGGGACGAGGGCCGACAGCCTTGCATCATCAGAAATAGGTAAGATAATTGCAGAAAGGATAAAAGGAAAGGAGGTTGAATTGTCGGGTTATCTTCCTGATGTTGAAAGAGATAAGATAAGTTCAGGAGCCTTTCTTGCAAAAGGACGGCTTGGTATTGTCAATGGTTCTCCGGATCTGGAAGATCATTTCAAAGGCATAAGAAACTTTACAGCTGTTGTTCTTAAAAGCGAGAAGAACCTGTTGTCTGTAAAGTTTAATGACCAGGCTTCCTTTATGTCTTTTCTTGAGTTAAACGGGATTAATCCTGATCTTTCCTCTGACAGTGCGGTTGTCAGAAAGATATCAGACATGCATTTACTGATCGGATTTACGAGGTGATAATAATAACATAATACTGATATATGGATATTTTTAAACCACTTGATCTTAAGGAAGACAATACAGCTTCGAATATTGAGAGCGTAGAAAAGGTCCGCTGCCTGATAATCGGATCTGGCCCCGCCGGGTATACTGCCGCCATTTATGCAGCAAGGGCCAATCTTAAACCTGTACTTTATACGGGGTTGCAGATGGGAGGCCAGCTTACCACAACAACAGAGGTTGATAATTTTCCCGGATATCCGGACGGTGTAACAGGTCCTGTTATGATGGAAGATCTGAAAAAGCAGGCAGAGCGTTTCGGTACTGATGTCCGTTTCGGGATTGCCACGAAGGCCGATCTTTCCGGGAAGGTGCACAGGATTACTATTGATGATTCAAAAGTAATTGAAGCTGATGCGGTGATCATTGCGACCGGGGCAACCGCAAAGTATCTCGGACTTGAGGCTGAAACCCGTTATTCAGGAATGGGAGTATCGGCATGTGCCACCTGCGACGGCTTCTTCTACAGGGGTAAGGATGTTGCAGTTGTAGGCGGAGGCGACACAGCGGCCGAGGAAGCAACGTATCTGGCAGGTCTTTGCAGGAAAGTCTACCTGATTGTCCGGAGGAATGTTCTGAGAGCCTCGAAGGTTATGCAGGAGCGGGTAATGAAAACACCCAATATAGAGGTTTTGTGGGAACATCAGGCAATAGACCTGTTCGGAGAAAACGGAGTTGAAGGAGTGGTACTGGTCAGGAAAAAGGGAACGCCGGAGGAGGAGATAGTGAAGATCCCGATCGATGGTTTCTTCCTTGCGATAGGTCATACTCCTAATTCCGAAATATTCAGGGAATTCCTGGAGACCAATGAGTCGGGATATATAAAAACAATACCCGGTACAACCTTAACGAATGTTGCCGGTGTTTTTGCTGCAGGAGATGTCCAGGATCCTGTCTACAGGCAGGCAGTAACGGCTGCAGGCACTGGTTGCATGGCTGCCATTGATGCCGAACGATATCTTATTCAGACACATTCATAAAATGAAATCTTTCAGAAAAAGTTTCAGGATAAATGCAGAGCCGTCTGACATCTATGCTGCTCTGACCAATCCTTTTACAATAGAGCTGTGGTCGGGCTATCCTGCGGTAATGTCGGAGGAGCCAGGATCCGAGTTTTCCCTCTGGGAAGGCGACATAAGCGGAAGGAACATAGAGTTTATTAAAGACAGGAAGGTTGTTCAGGAATGGTATTTTGGCGATCAGGCTGAAGCCTCAGTTGTCACAATAACGATCAGTCCGGCAGGTTCTGATTCGAATGTAACTGTTGATCATATAAATATCCCGGATGAGGAATTTGAAGGAATTGCCGAAGGATGGAGAGAGTATTATATGGGTGCTATAATCAGCTTCTTTAATCCTAATTTTTGACTTGCCCTGCAAAACCGGTTTTTGCCGGCGGATTCCCCAGAAGGTCATTTATATCCTCGCAACATGCATATATAAGAGTAGATATTCCTTTATAGCAGAGAGTTTCGGCGTAATCCTGCATTCTTGAGTTCCATTCAGGAAGCCAGGAAAGAACATGAAGCCGGAGAAAACTTCTTATCTCATTCTTCATCTCGTTACGGCACGCTTCATCGTCGAACGCAATGTATTTTTCGATAAGGAGAGTCAGGAAAAGCAATTCAATTCCCAGGTTATCATCTGGGATATTATATCTTGTTCTCTTCTTCCACCCGTAAGCATTATAGAAATCAGTTACTTTCTCCTTAGCACTGCTTCCTGACAGCAGATCCGTGTAGTATGATTTGAAAGGCGGAGCAAGAGGCAGACCAGGATCAGCAAACAGAGCCATATAATCTTTTTTTAGATTCGCCTGGCACGTAGCTGTGTCTTTGCATGATTCTCTCAGTTGTGAGGCGGCTTCCATAAAACGCGGATTACCGCTTTTTACAGGAAGTGATTTCAGGATCCCCTTCGACCAGAAATCCACAACACATTCTTCAACTGGTTCATACATTATCATGCTGCCCGAAAAGTAGAGAAGCATATTATATCCTTTGAGAACAGCGTTCTCTTCTGTTTCTTTAGTTCCTTTCATCCGGATTGCCAACTGTGGTTTTATGGTTACGGGCCATATCATAGAATATGTGACAATAACCTTTCTGGATCTGCTTTTGTTCAAAGATCACAGAAAAAAAAACACCAATCACGAGGATAGAAGTAACCTGGATTCAAAACTTAACCGGCTGTCAGCCAGTAAACTTCAGTGGGATCAGTATCTCTGGGATTGCTTATCCCGGAGAACAACCGGGATTAACCTTTCCCTTATAAAAATGAGTGAAACAGGACAGAACCAAGGGCTCTACATTTTAAAATCAGCCATTACTCTCGGATACTCATCGTTGTCGACCTTGCGCTTTATTTCGCTGAAAGCCTTAACGGTATATGCAACGTCCTCCAGCGAATGAGCGGCTGTAGGAATAAGCCTCAGCATTACCACATCCCTCGGTACCACAGGGTATATGACAACTGAACAGAAGATATTGTAATTTTCCCTGAGATCATATATCAGCTGAGTCACCTGGGTCAGGTCGCATTTCAGGAATACAGGAGTTACCGGCGAAGCTGTTTTACCAAGATCTAGTCCCGCATCCTTGAGACCTTTCTGGAGAGCATTAACGATTGTCCAAAGTTTTTCGCGGTATTCAGGATGTGCCTGAATAAGTTCGAGTCGTTTTATTGCACCCAGGGTCATTGCCATCGGGAGCGACTTGGCGTAGATCTGTGATCTGAGGTTATATCTCAGATAGTTTATCACCTCCCTTGTGCTTGCAACAAAACCTCCTATACCTGCCATCGATTTGGCAAATGTTGCAAAATAGACATCTATCTCATTTTGGACACCAAAATGTTCACCTGTACCTCTTCCTTTTGCTCCCATTGTCCCAAAGCCATGTGCATCGTCAACGAGGAAGCGGAAGTTGTATTTTTTCTTAAGAGCAGCAATTTCATCAAGTTTGCCAAGGTCGCCTGCCATTCCGAAAACGCCTTCGGTAATTACCAGAATTCCTCCTCCTGTTTCCTGTGTTATCTTTGTGGCTCGCTGAAGCTGCTTTTCACAGTTTTGAATATCATTATGAGGAAAAACGAATCTTTTTCCGAAATGAAGTCTCAGACCGTCCATGATACATGCATGTGATTCGGAATCGTAAACAATTACGTCGTGCCTGTCGACCAGGGCGTCGATAATTGAAACCATTCCCTGGTAACCGTAGTTGAGGAGATATGCATCTTCCTTCTGCTCAAACTCGGCAGCCATTCTTTCAAATTTTTCATGATTCGTAGTCTGACCTGACATCATTCTTGCACCCATTGGATAAGCAAGACCATACTGGGCAGCATATTCCGCGTCACTTTTTCTTACTTCCGGATTGTTGGCAAGCCCTAGGTAATTGTTCAGACTCCATGTAAGAACCTCTTTTCCCCTGAAAGTCATTCTGGGGGATATTTCCCCTTCAAGTTTCGGGAATGTGAAATATCCGTGAGCAATATCGGAATACTGGCCAAGAGCCCCTTTGTTTGTTTTGATCTTGTTGAAAATATCCATTGTATGATGCTTTTGAAAATTTTGCACAAATGTAAGTATAAAGGAACATTAACTCATACCTATTTATACCTAATTTGTTTATGGTTAAAGGAAGCCTGTTCAGACTAAGGCTACAGTCACAGGTTATAATTATTGGTCTTTTGCAATAGTTATCAAAAAAAACTGTAATTTTGCGCAACAATTTTTCTATGAAAGTCAGACTTTATATCATATTTCTGATTTCTATTGCTGCGGTATCGTGCGGAGAGTATGAGAAGATACTCAAGAGCACGGATTATGAACTGAAAAAAGCAAAGGCTGTGGAGTACTATAATGCCAAGCAGTATGGAAAGGCCACAGAGCTGTTCAGTCAGGTCATACCCCGTTTCAGGGCATCAGCTGAAGTGGAAGAGCTTTTCTGGCTTAATGCCCAGAGTTTTTACAACATGCGGCAGTATGATGTGGCAGGTTCATACTTCAAGTCGATAGCCGAACAATATCCTTTTGGCCCCTATGCTGAAGAGTCTTCCTTCCTGGGTGCCCTGTGTGACTATAACCTTGCCCCGCGTGCAGAGCTGGACCAGACAAGCAGCCGTAGCGCGATTGAAGGCTTTAACCTTTTTCTGACAAGATTTCCTGCAAGTCCGAAAGCTGAGGAGGCCAGGAAATACATCCAGGAGCTTCAGGACAGGCTTGTTGAAAAATCTTATCTGAACGCCAGGCTTTATTACAACATGAAAGAATACAAGGCCGCGATAACAGCCCTTACCAACAGCCTCAAGGAGTATTCTGATTCAAAATACAGGGAAGAGATGATGTTTCTGAAGCTGAATTCGCTTTTTCTTTATGCCGAGAACAGTTATGCGATCAGGCAGAAAGAAAGATATCAGGCAACATTGGATGAATATTTTTCGTTTATGGAGGAATTTCCCAAAAGCCAATATTCCAGGGAAGTTTCCCGCATTTATGATGTAACAACAAAGTATCTCAAGGTAAAGAGCCCTCAGGAACTTGAAAATTTAGAGTAATAAGAATATATGGACTACAGAAAATCAATGGCCCCGTCAACTACAGTCACCCGTAATATGGAGATGATGGTAAAGGATACGGGCAACATTTACGAAACAGTGATAATTGTCTCAAGGCGTGCCAATCAGATAGCTGTTGAAATGAAGCAGGAGCTCAATAAGAAACTTGAAGAGTTTGCTTCATACACCGATAACCTTGAAGAGGTTTTCGAGAACCGCGAACAGATAGAAATATCCAAATTCTATGAAAGGCTTCCCAAGCCAACTCTGATATCTCTTCAGGAGCTTGAGGAAGGAAAGATCTTTTACCGTAATCCTGAAGCACCCGCCGGAAAGAGCAAAGCATAGTCAGAAATGCTAAAGGGAAAAAAGTTACTTATCGGAATTACCGGAGGGATCGCAGCATACAAAAGTGCATCGGTTATCAGGCTTCTTGTGAAGGAAGGTGCTGATGTAAAAGTTATTATGACCGATCATGCCAGGGATTTCATTACGCCTCTCACCATTTCAACCTTATCCAGAAACCCGGTGATGACAGGATCATTCAATCCGGAGAACGGAACATGGAACAGTCATATTGAACTGGGAACCTGGGCTGATCTTTTTCTCATAGCGCCTGCCACTGCGAACACCATGGCAAAGATGGCAGCAGGCATTGCCGATAATCTTCTTCTGGCAACCTACCTTTCCTGCCGTTGTCCGGTTATGATTGCTCCATCGATGGATGTCGATATGCTAAAGCATCCGGTTACAGCCAGAAATCTGGCAGAACTCGGTTCATTCGGGGTTATCATACTTGATGCCTCGGAAGGGGAGCTTGCCAGCGGACTGACAGGCAAGGGACGCATGCTCGAACCGGAGGATATCGTAAACAGGATTACCGGATTCTTTACGAAAAAAAAAACTATAAGCCTCTGACAGGGAAAAGGGTTCTTGTTAATGCGGGACCTACGCAGGAACAAATTGATCCTGTGAGATATATCAGTAATTATTCCTCAGGGAAAATGGGGCTGGCCCTGGCTGAAGCCGCGGCTGAGTACGGTGCCCATGTTACGCTGGTACTGGGTCCTGTCAGCAATATTCCGGTTCCTGAAACCATAAAAGTAATAAAAGTCACTTCCGCGCAGCAGATGGCTGATGAATGCATTGAACAATACCGGTCGGCCGACATCGGTATTCTGGCTGCAGCTGTTGCAGATTATACGCCGGTTGTCAGGGAACAACGGAAGATAAGAAGAACAGGTGATGAACTTTTAATCAGGCTCATTCCCACAAAAGATATTGCAGGTACGTTGGGGAAAATGAAAAAACCCGGTCAGTTTCT
Organism: Bacteroidales bacterium; assembly: GCA_040772125.1. GTDB lineage: Bacteria > Bacteroidota > Bacteroidia > Bacteroidales > VadinHA17 > LD21. The sequence goes on along the minus strand of JAXGYS010000003.1, from coordinate 2,227,822 downwards.
TGCCGGTTTTGCGCTTGAAACACACAATGAGATTGAAAATGCCTCGGCAAAGCTCAGAAGGAAAAATCTTGATATCATCGTTATGAATTCCCTCAATGATGAGGGAGCCGGTTTCGGATACGATACAAACAGGATCACCATCATCGACAGTAACAATAATATTGATAAATTTGAGTTGAAATCTAAGGATGAGGCTGCCCGTGATATTCTCGACAAGATTGTTAAATATTTAAAAACCGGCCGGGATGAAACTATTTAATGGCCTGAAATATATTTCTTTGCTTATTCTGCCGTTTGTTTTTATCACGGCAAATTCCCAGGAGCTAAATTGCAATGTCCAGATATCGGCACAGAAGATACAGGGATCGAACAGACAGGTCTTTGAATCGATGCAGAGGGATGTCTATGAGTTCATGAACAATACTGTCTGGACCAACCATGTTTACAGCTACGCTGAAAGGATCGACTGCAATATACTTATTAACCTTACAGAACAACTTTCAGCTGATGAGTTCAGGGGTACAATACAAATTCAACTCCGCAGGCCCGTCTTTAACACAACCTATAATTCAACAATGCTGAATTTTGTTGACAACAATTTTCAGTTCAGATACGTGGAATTCCAGCCACTCGAGTTTGACCCGAATTCCTACAGGTCAAGTCTTGTCTCGGTTCTGGCCTATTATGCATACATAATAATCGGCATCGATTATGACTCATTCTCACTTCTTGGAGGGACTGAATTTTTCCAGATAGCGGAGAAGATAGTCACCAATGCCCAGAATGCTTCAGAACCTGGATGGAAGCCGTACGACGGATCAAGGAACAGAAACAGGTACTGGCTTGTCAAGAACCTTCTTGACAAGCAATATGAGGGAGTGAGGCGATTCATTTATGAATATGACATTCACGGACTTGACAGGATGGAATCGAGGATTACAGAAGCCCGTACCAGCATGGTTGAAAGTCTGAGACTGCTTCAGGAGGTTTACCGGGCAAAGCCTGATCCTTATTTGTATCTGGTTCAGATTATTATGGAATCTAAAGCAGATGAACTGGTGAATATATTCACCGAAGCCTTCCCCGAAGAAAAAAGCCGGGTGATCCAGATCCTTATTGAGATTGACCCGGGGAACAAAAATAAATACGAAAAAATAACAGCCGCCAATTAACCATAATACGGCATGCTTCAGAAACTTTCTGTCCGGAATTATGCCCTGATCAGGGAACTTGACCTGTCGTTTGACAATGGTCTTACAATAATTACGGGGGAAACGGGTGCCGGAAAATCAATTCTGCTGGGGGCTTTGTCACTCATTCTTGGTTCACGGGCTGATTCTGCGGTGCTGCTTGACCGGGAGGAGAAATGCATAGTGGAAGGATATTTCAAGATTGATGAATATGATCTCAGGGAAGTGTTCTCCGAAAATGATCTCGATTATGAAAGTCCGGCCATTTTCAGAAGAGAGGTCACTCCCGGAGGTAAATCAAGAGCTTTCATTAACGATACTCCCGTAACGATTTCGGTGATGAAGGATATAGGAGACAAACTGATTGACATCCATTCCCAGCATCAGTCACTCATGCTCAACAGCAGTGTCTTCCAGCTGAACATAATCGATTCCTTTGCAGGCACGGGAACGCTCAGAGCCCGATACCGGGAGGCTTACGATGAATACAGGAGACTCAGGAAGGAGTATGATCTCCTTAAGGAAAAAGCAGACAGAAACAAGGCTGACCTGGAATACCATCAGTTCCTGCATAACCAGCTCACTGAGGCAAATCTCAGGGCCGGAGAGCAGGATGAACTGGAACAGGAACAGGAAATCCTTGAGCATGCAGAGGAGGTAAAACAGGCCCTTTTAAATATTTCCTCCCTTCTTTCAGGTGACAATAAATCGGTTTTGTCGATGATCCGTGAAGTGAAATCAACCGCAGGCAGGATAAGTCATTTTCTTCCTCCGAAGCTTGATCTGACTGAGCGCCTGTCCTCGATACTGATTGAACTTGATGATCTTGCAGCCGAAACTGACAAGCTAAGCCGTAACACGGAGGCTGATCCCGGGAGGCTTCCGGTGATTACCGCGCGGCTTGATCTTATTTATACACTGATCAGGAAGCACAGGGTGAAGGATCTTAATGATCTAATCAGCAGGCGGGAGGAACTGTCGGGGCTTTTGCGATCCATTGCATCAGGAGATGAAAGACTGGAAGAGCTTGAGAAGCTTCTCGGTTCCTCTCAGAATACTCTGTCCGGTCTTGCAGATGAAATGTCAGAAAAACGAACATCTTCCTTACCCGGGATAGAGAACAGGATCACTGAACTGTTAAAACAGCTCGGAATGCCTAACGCAAGGTTCCGGATTATTATCGCGAAGGCCAGAGACTATACACCTTATGGTAATGACGAGGCTGATTTCCTTTTTTCTGCAAACAGACAGACGGAACCGGAGAATATTGCAAAGGTGGCTTCAGGGGGTGAACTATCGCGGGTCATGCTAAGCCTGAAATCACTGCTTACCCAATCCAGGAATCTGCCGACCATTATCTTTGACGAGATAGATTCCGGGGTATCAGGTGAAGTGGCAGACAAGGTCGGGCGCATCCTTGAAGGCATGGGACGGTATATGCAGGTCATTAACATAACTCACCTTCCTCAGGTTGCGGCAAGGGGAAAAAAGCACTTTCATGTTTACAAGGAAGACAGCGGAGATTCAACAATTACCAGGATACGATTGTTATCATCGTCGGAACGTGTCCTGGAAGTTGCAAGACTTCTCAGCGGAAGCGAAGTGACTGAAATCTCGATAAAGAATGCCCGGGAGCTTATCAGGTCAGACTCAAAGACAAATGAATAGTATTAAGGTTGAAATAAATATAATACAATGACTGAGGGTTTATTAAAAGGGAAAAGAGGTATAATTTTTGGTGCCCTGAACGACAAATCCATTGCCTGGCATGTGGCATTGAAGGCATGGCAGAACGGAGCAGAACTGATCCTTACCAACTCGCCGGTTGCCGTGAGGATGGGAACAATAAACGAGCTTGCTGAGAAGACATCGAGCAGTGTTATTGTTGCCGATGCGACAAGCATGAATGATATCGACAGGCTTATTGTCCAGAGTATGGAAATTTTCGGAGGCAGGTTCGATTTCATCCTACATTCGATCGGAATGTCCCCTAATGTAAGGAAAGATATTCCCTATGAGAACACCAGTTATGAAAATATGCTCAAGACCCTTGATATATCGGCGCTTAGTTTCCACAGGGTTCTTCAGACAGCCTATAAATATGATTCAATCAATGAATGGGGATCTGTTGTTGCACTTTCTTATGTTGCCGCTCAGAGAACTCTTGCCGGGTATAATGATATGGGCGATGCCAAGGCACTTCTCGAATCGATAGCCCGTTCTTTCGGTTATATTTATGGCCGTGACCGTAAAGTCAGGATCAACACCATTTCCCAGTCACCTACTCTTACAACAGCCGGAAGTGGAATACACGGCTTCGATTCTCTTGTCGATTTCTCCGAAAGAATGTCACCTCTAGGGAATGCAACAGCAGAAGAATGTGCAGATTACTGTATATCCCTGTTCTCTGACCTTACCCGGAAGGTTACAATGCAAAACCTTTATCATGACGGAGGATTCTCCAGCATGGGTATGAGCCAGAGAGCCATAGAGCAATACAAAAAGAGTTTTGAGGAATGTGACTGCAAGGAGGATGAGTAAGTATAAATACCTATTTTAGAGGCGATTTACTGGTTGGTAAATCGCTTTTTTTATATTTGGATCTGATGCATATCATAAAAAGATGTTACAGATTATCCTGCTTGTAGTTTTCTATTTCACATTTCCCCTTGTGATAATATGGATGTGCCGGCGCTGGTCTTTTTTCAGGAAGCTGGGATCAATAGTACTCGCCTACGGATTTGGGCTTTTGATAAGTACAATCGGAATCCTTCCGAGAGGAAGCGATGAGTACCGTACAGCTTTACAGGGCGATAAATATCTTCCTGCCGAGGAGGCTGAAGCGCTTTTTACATCGGGAAAGATCACTGATGAAGATATTCTTGTAAATAATATTGCAACCACACAGGATACGCTTGTAGCGGTAGGTGTTCTTGCATTTCCCCTTTTGCTTTTTTCACTTAACATCCGCCGCTGGCTCAGATATGCCAGGGAAGGATTCTTTTCAATGTTTCTTGCAATTATCTCAATTGTGGTGATTGTGATAAGCGGTTTTTTGATTTTCAGGAATCTTGTTCCTGAATGCTGGAAGGTGGGGGGGATGCTTGTCGGGGTCTATACAGGAGGAACACCCAACATGGTTTCACTGAAACTTGCACTTGATGTGGAACCAAATATGTTTATCATGGCAAATACTTACGACATGGTTGTCGGGGCCATAACAATAATCTTTTTTATCACTGCCGGGCCAAGGGTTTTCAGGGCGTTTCTGCCGGCTTTCAGGAAGATAGAGGGAGCAGATGAGACAGGCGAGGTAATGGATGCGGAAAGTTTTGAAGACTACTCGGGCATGTTTAAAAAGGGCGTTGTCATTAATCTGCTGAAGGCTCTCGGGATTGCATTTGTTATTCTTGGATTATCGGTAGGGGTGAGCATACTTCTTTTTGGCAAAATGCTTGACCCGGTAATTATTCTTTCTATAACAACACTTTCAATAATCGCCTCCCTGTTCACCTGGATAAATAAAATTGAAAAGACATTCCAGCTGGGTATGTATTTTGTTCTTATCTTTTCGCTTATAGTTGCTTCGATGGCTGATCTAAGGGCAATTTTCAGCCTTGACATGCTTGGAGTGCTTGGATTTGTTACCTGGTGTTATTTCGGTTCACTTCTTCTTCATCTTCTTCTATCGGTTATTTTTAAAATTGATGCCGACAATTATCTTATTACCACAACTGCCTTCGTTTTTTCGCCTCCCTTTGTTCCTGTTGTGGCCGTGGCTCTTAAAAACAAGGATGTGATAATCACAGGCATAACCGTCGGAATAATAGGTTATGTTATTGGAAACTACCTGGGTGTTGCCCTGGGATTTTTTATGAAGGGATTATAAAGGTCTCTAAAATAGATAATTTAGTCCGATAGCAATTCCGATGTTGCCGTCCTGCTCGTTAAAAGCTTTTCCAATATCAACGGCTACCACAAAATTTTCATTCATAACTGGCATTATGCTGATACCCACACTCTGATGGAGTTTCTCCTTCCCGGAGGAGAAAAAATCATTATAGGAATACTGTGTCAGATTATTGTTAAACCGGCTCTGCAGGTCGGCAGGCATATCGATCTCATTGGTAATCATACCCATGTCGTAGAAAAGATTGAGTCCGAGGTAGCAATCCTGCTTCAGGAATGTGAAGTAAAAGGGTTTCCAGCGCAGTTCAATATTGCCAAGAACGAAGCCATCCCCGATTACACGGTTTCTCAGTACACCCCTGAGAGTACTGGATCCGCCGAGACCTTCGCTTGAATAGCCTGTAAGCCTTGAGGTTATGACCTGCGACTGATAAAAGAACGGAACCTCACCTGACAGGGTCGTCTGGTATCCCAGCCTGTATACCAGCGACAGATCATTTTCAATAAGTGTGAAATACTGCCGGTGTGTTATAAAGAATTTAGAGAAACTCCAGTCATTTCCCAGAAACCCCGGAGAAAATTCAACTCCCATTTCCGTCCAGATACCTTTCATCGGGTTGGGTCTGTTATCCCTGCTGTCCCATGTAATCCCTGCTCTGAGAGTGTTCACCCAGCCTCCTTTTGCTTCATCTGATCCAATCAGGCCGAGCGAATCACGGTAGATTTCAAAGAGACCAGGCTCTTCTGACAGAGATGGCAAAAGATCTTCATCTTTCCCTTTATTAAGTTTATCAATATTGACGGAGCCGGCATCGAAATTCTGTATGCTGAATCCTGCGCTCCATTTCAGATGCTCACCTGATAATTTCCCGATAAAATCGTTTTTGAACCTGAACTGGTTCCTTTCAAACCTGTAGAACATCCTGGTTCTGTAGTCTGATGATTCCTCGTCCATCCAGTTCTTGTTGAACACCGAATTATATCCGTTGAAGCCATAAAAATGGTTTGCCTGATCGGGGAGGTAGGAAAGGTCGCTGATCCATTCCACTCCTGGTATGAGATGATTCGACTCAAACATCAGCCTGTAAATCCCGCTTCCCTTGGTGAATCTTGAGATCTCAGCGTAGATATGGTCAAAGTATTCAGGATACCTGCTTCCATCTCCGTAATTAAAGAATTCAGCCAGCGCCCCGTACTGAAATCCAAGATCAGAGTCAAATGATATGGCCGGCAGTGCCCCTCCGAATTTCCATCCGGTCTTTATCTTTTGTTCCTGCCCCGCGGCTTCAGCCATCAGAGACATCACAACTAATATTATCAGGATCTTTTTCATATGATTCAGGTTTGGTTGAGGACGATAAACATAAAGAAAAGTATAAATCACAGATATTTTTTTCAATAATTGCTACCTTAGGCAATATTTTTACTGTAAAAAGCTCATATGGCGATCGTTATTAAGAACATTAAAGGGCTGGCGGGAACTGAGGATAAACCCAGGCCAAGGGTCTGCGGCCGAGAAATGTCGGAAGTAAACATTATCGAAAACTCTTATCTTGTGGTTGATGGCGGAATGATAACCTCTTTCGGCAGTATGGCTGATTTTCCCGGGGATGCACCTTCCGTTTCAGACAAAAACACGGAAGTCATTGATGCTGCAGGCAGATATGTTTTTCCATCATTTTGCGATCCCCATACCCATCTTGTATATGCCGGAAGCCGCGAGCAGGAGTTTGCCGACCGGATAAAAGGACTCTCATACGAAGAGATCGCCAGGAGGGGCGGAGGGATTCTCAATTCTGCGGCCTTACTGCATAGGACCTCCGAAGATGATTTGTACATACAGTCGATGAAGCGGGTTGAGGAAATAATAGCATCCGGAACAGGAGCGGTTGAGATCAAGAGCGGCTATGGCCTTAATACGGACGATGAACTGAAAATGCTCCGTGTAATCCGGAGGATAAAGGACAGTTCGCCTGTTGAAGTTAAAGCCACCTTTTTGGGAGCCCATGCAATTCCTCAGGTTTATAAAAATGAACGTGAAAAGTATATTGACCAGGTAATAAACGAAATGATCCCCCTGGTTGCTTATGAGGAGCTTGCCGACTATATAGATGTTTTCTGCGATACCGGATTCTTTACTGTTGATGAAACCGAGAAGATCCTTATGGCAGGTCTTAAGTACGGTCTTGTTCCCAAGATCCATGCCAATGAAATAGGTTTTTCCGGGGGTGTGCAGACTGGGGTAAAATACAATGCTCTTTCAGTTGACCACCTCGAAAGGACTGGAGAGGAGGAGATTGAGGCACTTGCAGGAACGGAGACAATGCCAACGCTTCTTCCCGGCTCTGCATTTTTCCTTGGTTTGCCCGATCCTCCGGCCCGGCAGATGATTGACAGGGGACTTGCAGTAGCTATGGCTTCGGATTATAACCCGGGTTCATCACCCTCCGGAAATATGAAACTTATAATGTCGTTTGGCACGGTAAAACTGAGGATGACACCAGAAGAATCATTCAATGCAGTGACACTTAATGCAGCATATGCAATGGGTATTTCCGAAACGCATGGATCGGTTGCAAGGGGCAAGGTTGCTAATCTTTTTATTACCGGAGAGATGCCTTCGTTTTATTACTTTCCTTATGCTTTTGGAAGTAATCTGGTGGAAAAAGTGATCCTCAGGGGAAGTATAATTGACTGAAGGATTACAGAACCTTTGGATATCTTCAGGAATCATGTGGATATAAACAGACTATTTTAATAATACAATGATATGCAGAAACGGATAATTGAATGTGTTCCTAATTTCAGCGAAGGCAGGGATATGGAAATAATCAGGCAGATCACTGATGGCATCGGGACAGTGGCAGAGGTCAGAGTTCTGGATGTTGATCCCGGGTACGACACCAACCGTACTGTGGTGACTTTCGCAGGAGAACCGGAAAAGGTTTGTGAAGCTGCCTTCAGGGCTGTAAAGAGGGCGTCCGAGCTTATAGATATGTCGAAGCACCATGGTAAACATCCTAGGATGGGAGCAACTGATGTCTGTCCCCTTGTCCCGGTTTCAGGCATTACTATGGAGGAGACAGCCGTCTATGCCCGTTTACTGGCAAAAAGGATAGGAGAGGAGTTGTCAATACCCGTTTATTGCTATGAAAACGCTGCATTTGAGGAGAAAAGGAGAAATCTTGCCAACTGCAGGGCAGGAGAATATGAAGGTCTGAGGAAGAAACTTGCTGATCCTGACTGGAAGCCCGATTTTGGTCCGGCTGAGTTCAATGAAAGAGCCGGAGCCACAGCCGTTGGGGCAAGGGATTTTCTTGTCGCCTTCAATATTAATCTTAATACGACCTCCACACGAAGGGCAAATGCCATTGCTTTCGATGTAAGGGAAAAGGGGAGGACCGTAAAGAATGAAAATGGAGAATCAGTAACAGTACCCGGAACTCTAAAATGTGTCAAGGCAATCGGATGGTATATTGCTGAATATGGAGTTGCCCAGATCTCAATGAATCTGACAAACATTTCAGTTACTCCGGTGCATGTTGCCTTCGACGAAGTCTGCCGCAAGGCTGAGGAAAGGGGAGTAAGAGTCACCGGTTCGGAACTTGTGGGCATGATACCTCTTAACGCCATGCTCGATGCAGGAAGATATTACCTGGCAAAACAGAAGCGTTCGCTTGGAGTATCTGATGAAGAGCTGATAAAGATCGCTGTCAGATCGCTGGGGCTTGGAGACATTAATCCATTCAAGCCTGAGGAGAAGATAATAGAATATATGCTGGATCAGGATAAGGAGGAACGGCTCATTGCCATGAGTCTTAAAGACTTCATGAATGAAACGGCTTCGGAGTCGGTTGCACCGGGAGGAGGTTCGGTCTCAGCTTATATGGGTGCTCTAGGGACTGCCCTTGGAACTATGACTGCCAACATTTCTGGTCACAAAAGGGGCTGGGATGAGCGCTGGAAAGAATTTTCCGACTGGGCCGAGAAGGGTAAGGAAATCCAGAATAAGCTTCTCGCCCTTGTCGACGAAGATACAAGGGCTTTCAGCAAAATTCTTGATGCGTTCGGATTGCCCAGGACCACGGATGAGGAGAAAACCTTAAGGCACCAGGCTGTTCAGGCTGCAACACGGGAAGCATCACTTGTTCCTTTCAGGGTAATGGAAACGGCTTTTTCGGCTTTTGAACTCCTCAGATACATGGTTATTAATGGTAATCCGAATTCGGTTACTGATTCCGCCGTGGGTGCTCTTGCCGTTCGTTCCTGCATAAAGGGAGCCTTTCTTAACGTTAAGATCAATACAAACGGACTTGATGACAAGGATTTTGTCAAAGATCTTCTGTCAAAAGGTGAAGAGTTGGAGCTAAAAGCTTCGTCTGAGGAGGAGGAAATACTGAGGCTGACAGCCCGTACCCTTAATCTGTAAGGATTTTCGATTTAATGGTCTTGTTGAAGAGCTGCATAAACTTCGCGATATTTACCTTTTTTATGCTAACTAACATCTGATCCTGTTAAGGGATAATGATTGTTTTTTCAAAATTATTCAGGAAAAACAGGCTCCTGTATTAAATCCGTAAAGCAACTGGTGTATTATTGTGATATATATTAGAAATTGCAATGCTTTGTCTGTGAATCTTATAGCAAGGATCTGAGAATATAAAAAAAGTTAAAAGTGATCTTTGTCATTGTAAATAAATAGTCTATATTTATCGCGATTAACCTAAACCAGTTGTTCTATGAAAAAATTCCTAATGACTTTGACACTGTTTCTTATAGCAGGAGTTCTTGTTATGAGTCAAACGGTGCAGATTACGGGTACAGTTACAAGTTCCGAGGACGGACTTGGCATACCCGGAGTAAACGTTACTGTTAAAGGGACCACAATCGGGGCCATAACAGGAAATGAAGGCAAGTATGTCATTTCAGTTCCTGAAAGTGCCCAGGCTCTCGTTTTCAGTTTCATAGGCTTCATCACCCAGGATGTTCCGATCCAGGGAAGGAGAAGCATTGATGTTGTGCTGAGACAGGACCTTTATAATGTCGATGAAGTTGTGGTTGTAGCCTATGGCACACAGCAAAAGCGTGAAATAGCCGGTGCCATATCCGCAGTCGATGGTGAATCGATTGCCAAAATGAACCTTCAGAGTTTCGACCAGGGACTTGCCGGTAAGGCAGCCGGTGTATCAATTACACTCCCCAATGGTGTGCTTAACAACCCTCCGGTAATCCGTATCAGGGGATTCAACTCGATCACATCCAGTTCAAACCCACTGGTTGTAGTAGATGGTGTTCCCGTATTTACAGGTAACATCGGAGGAACTGCAATCCAGAACTCCCTTGCGGACATCAACCCTTCGGATATAGAATCCATGGAGATCCTGAAGGATGCCTCAGCAACAGCCCTTTATGGTTCAAGAGCTGCGAATGGTGTAATTATTATTACGACCAAGAGAGGATCCGGTGCACGTACCAAGGTGACCTATGATGGTTATACCGGATGGACCGAGCCTTACAGGTTATTTGACCTTATGAATGCGAAGCAGTATCTTGAGCATAAGAATCTTGCTTATGCCAATGCCGGATCCACTGTTGTTCTGAAACAGGTTAATGATGCCAGCGGAAAACCCATCGACACAAACTGGGCAGACTATGTTTACCAGAAAGGGTTTCAGCAGAATCATGCTGTAACAGTTTCCGGTTCTTCGCCTTCAACCTCTTATTTCCTCTCTGTAGGATTTACCGATCAGGACGGTATGATAAAGAAAAACTTCTATAACAGAAAGAATGCAAGGATGAATGTTGATCACAAGGTCAACAAGTATTTAACGATCGGTGCTAATGTAGCTTATACTAACGGTTACACTGAATCACCAAACACTGGTTCAAGCTTTGCAACTTCCGGTGCTGCTCGTCTTGCCTTCGTTCTTCCTCCTATTATTGGTCCCTTCCTTAATGATGGATCCTATAACGTTTACGCTGGAGGTATAGGGGGAATGGGAACAGGTCTGGCAGCAGGGCTTGGTTACCATAATCCCGGCCAGATATTTGAAACCAACAAGCACACAACTGAATCCGACAGGGTACTTGCAAATATTACAGCCAGCCTGGAGCTTGTCAAGGGACTGGTTCTCAAGACCAACTACGGTATGGATAATCTTGCAAGGGAGACAACGACTTTCTGGTCGGCTATAGGCGGCGACGGATATGGCTACGGTGGATATGCGTATAACTGGACCGGAAAGGATAAAAGATGGACCTGGACAAATACAGCCAATTACAATGTAACTCTGAAAGAGAAACTAAACATTGGTCTTCTGGCGGGGACGGAACAGCAGAGAACAGTTGGAAGCAGCTGGGATGCAGCAAAAACCGAGGTTTCTGATCCCTTCTTTGAAACTTTTGCAGGAGCATGGTCAACAGGATACGGTGTTCCTGGCGGAGGATACGGTGAGAACTACTACATGTCGTATTTCGGACGTTTCAATACAAACTGGGACAAGAAATATTATCTGGAGGGAAGCTTCAGGCGTGATGGTTACAGCGGTCTTTCGAAAGATAACCACTGGGGTAATTTCGGAGGCGTATCTCTTATGTGGAACATCTCAAATGAAGGCTTCATTGCCAACACTGGTCTTAACAACATCTTTTCAGATATGAGGTTAAAACTCAGCTATGGCCGAGTAGGTAATATGTTCGGTATTGGCAACTACAGTTCATTGTTCCTATACTCAGCCAGTCTTTACGGAGAAGAACCCACTCTTGCTTTCTCACAGGCAGGGAATGCTGATCTTCAGTGGGAGACCAGTGACAAATATGATGTAGGCCTTAGTTTCGGTCTGCTTAACGACAGGTTGCAGGCAGACATCAATTTCTTCTACAATGATGTAAACAACCTTATCCTGAGTGTGCCGCAGTCTCCATCCAAAGGTATTCCTGGAAACTCAATTCCTGCCAACGTTGGATCGATGTACAACAGAGGTCTTGAATTCTCACTTACCAGCTACAACATAACCAAACCAAACTTCAGCTGGACCACCAATTTCAACTTCACCACTATCAAGAATGAGGTTACCGAACTTGCTCCCGGAGTTGATGAGATCCGTACATCTACGGGAGGTCTGGAAACTACCAACATTACGGTGGTGGGTAAACCAGTCGGAAACATCCTGGTTGTTGAAACCCGTGGTGTGGATCCTGCAACAGGACGAAGGATTTATGTAAATAAAGCAGGCAAGGAAGTGCTTTATGATCATTCAGCCGCATCGAAATGGACTTATAAATCTGATGGCGCTGTATCTCCGGCAATAAACACTGCGAATGACGGTATTCCCTATGCTTCGCCTCTTCCAAAGTTCTATGGAGGTATTGATAATACCCTCAGCTATAAGAATTTTGATTTTACACTTAATATGACCTACGCTTTCGGATTCTATGTTTACTGCGGATCAAAAGCAGGAATCAGGGACCAGAGATGGTGGAACAACTCTGTCGAAGTGTATGAGACAGCATGGAAGAAGCCTGGTGATATAACCAATATACCGAAGCCGGTTATGAATGATAACGTTTCGAACGGTTCTGCATTCGCGATCAGCGAGAATGTTGAGAAAGGCGACTACTTGAAAATAAGAAATATCTCCCTGGGGTATACATTCAAGAATATATGGCAGGATGTGCTGGATATTGAAAGTCTCAGGATTTACGGCCAGGTCTTCAATCCATATGTATTTACAAAATACTCCGGATCTGACCCTGAAGTTTCCACGAACACTGACTCCAACCTCGCCCCCGGGATCGACAGGAACACCGCACCGCAGGCCAGGACATTTACCTTTGGGGTTAATGTAAGTTTTTAAAAACACAAAAAAGAAACAGATATGAAAAATATATTCAAGTATACAGTCTTATCGGTGTCAATACTGTTGATTACCGGATGCGTCAAGGATGAGTGGATGAATCCGGCACCAATAACCTCACTTTCTGATCTGACAGTATTCGACACAAAGGAAAGGATCGAAAACCAGGTTAACGGTATGTACGCTTCACTTAAGAGCGGACAGCATCTTGGAGGAAGGTTTCAGGTCTACAATGATGTCAGATGCGACAACTTCCTTCCGAACAGCTCCAACCTTGTAACCTGCTTTGCAACATGGAACCATACGGTGATCAGTTCTACAAACGAGGTCCAGAACTTATGGGGTGCAGTCTATCAGACAGTAAACGTGGTCAACGTTTTCCTAGATGGTATGCAGGCTGCATGGGACGAAGGGAAAATAACAGGCTTCGTTACCCAGGAAGAGTTTAATAATTATAAAAGCGAAGCTCTGGCAATAAGGGCAATATGTTATTTCGACCTTATGCAGATGTATTCCAAACCATTTCATATGGGTAATGGATCAAACCGCGGTGTGCCTCTGAGGCTTGTTGCAAACAAATCAGCCGAAGGAAATGACCTGGCTCCCAGTGATGTAGCAGCAATCTATGACCAGATACTTAAGGATCTGAATGATGCTGAGGCAACTGCCGTGTCGGATTTTGGTGATGATCATCTTAATGTCACAAGAATCCACAAGAACACTATCATCGCTTTCAAAACAAGAGTATATCTGCACATGAACAACTGGGCTCAGGTAGTTACTGAATCGGGCAAAATAGTTCCTGCAGCAGCTCCCTTTGCCGCAACCAGCGGCGTGGCAAATGCATTGAGTCCTAGTTATGCAGGTATATTTGCTTCTCCGCACAGCACGAAGGAATCCATACTTTCGATGCCCAACACTGCATCCAACAATGCAGGGACCCAGAACCACCTCGCTCATTACTTCGGTTCAGGATCGGGAGAGTCATACTTCCTGGTAACTGCTCCCGGTTCAGCCTATGCAACTATGGATGATACTGATGCAAGGAAGCTTATGATGGAAACCGTTGATGACCAGGTTTACCTGACCAAGTATGTGGATCAGGGAACACGGACTGATTATGCCCCTGTAATAAGGTGGGCAGAGGTTCTTCTGAACAGGGCTGAAGCTCTCGTAAGGTCAGGAAGTGCTGTGACACAGGAAGCCGTGGATCTTCTGAATGCAGTTAGAACCCGCTCATTCACTGCAGGCGCCTATACAGTAGCAGACTTTGCTGATGCTGCAGCTTTTTATAATGCAATTCTTATGGAACGGAATATGGAGTTTCTTGGAGAGGGAATCCGTAATCTGGATCTGATGCGTCTGGGACTTACTATACCAGGGAAAGATGGTTTTGGTTTTGGCTCAGTCGCCCCGATACCCGCTACTTCAGAATCATATTTCTGGCCGGTTCCTGACAGCGAATTAAGTTACAACAAGCTTATGACGCCATAAAGCAACCAAAGGTTTTAATCATAAAGGCTGCCCGGATCTATGGGCGGCCTTTTTTATGAATTAATAAGATTGAAAGGGTTCCGATATTGTTCAGCCAGCATTTCAGGATACGCTGACTCTCCGTATTGTCCTTAACTTATGGGAGTAAGCCCTGATTTCATTTTTAAAGATACCCTGATGGTCTATGCCGTCAATCCTTACCCTGCCCGAGGCATGTATTACCAGCCCCTTTGCAAGGATAAGGCCAACATGGTCTATCCTGCCTCTCTCGTCGTCGAGAAATACAAGGTCGCCGGGAATAGTCTCCTCCAGAAAAGTAACAGCAACTCCTGTTTCAGCCTGCTGACGGCTGTCGCGTGGAAGACTGAGCCCCCTTATTTTATAAACCAACTGAACAAAGCCCGAGCAATCGATTCCGGATGGAATCCTCCCTCCCCAGATATAAGGACTGTTGATGAATTTCATTGCAGTATCACTGATCGATTCACTGAGGACGGAAATGGCGGAACCCAGGTCATGGCCGGCAGTGAATTTGTCTTTCCCTGCATAAAAAACTCCGTTTTCAGGATCAGGATCATAGATCTCGCAACCTGCTTCAAGAACCAGCTTTGTTTTATCTTCCCGGTGACAGAGCAGCGACCTGGTCAGTACGTGACCCTTTTTATCCGAAACTGACCTGGTGTGCTGAAGATGATTGATGTCTATCCACCCCTTATAGCTGTCAAAAAGTGTCTCAATCCTGTACCAGTGGCCTGACATATCAATAATTTGGTATTTCTCCCCAAAAAGGACCTGGCTTGTCATCTCGGCTTTGTGAGAAGGACCGGAACGGAGAGGGACAAATACATTCTCGCATACAAAAGTTTCCATCTGGAATAAATTTGTCCAAAATTACTAAATAATCCCTATTTTTGCTTTTGATTATCAGGTATATCAAATATTTGTGGTAATGGCCGGATCCAGAAGACCCCCTGAAATTAAAAGCAATAAAAAGTACCTCTATCATCTTGCTCTTTTTATTGCCAGCATTCTGATCGTTGTAGCTATATCTCCCAGAGCAGGCAAGTTCAGGTATGAGTTCCAGAAAGGAAAACCATGGCTGAGTTCTTCATTGATAGCTCCCTGGGATTTTCCTGTTCTTAAACCGGCCGATGTTATCGCTGCCGAGCGCGACAGCATATTGAAATACTTTACTCCCTACTACAAAATGGATCAGGAGATTGAAAAGAGGGAGATCGTTGATTTTGACAACTATCTTAACACGCTGCTCACGAGATATGAAGCTGAAAATAAGTCTCTTGATCCAATGGCTTATGCAGCTGCGAAAAGAGAACTTAATTCGATTCTTTCCGAAATCTATCAGAGGGGAGTTCTTCAGAGCTTCGAGAATTTGTCTTCCGAAAGGATGCCTGAGGATATTACAATCGTCAGGGGAAAGATTGCCGAAAAGAAACCTCTGCGTTCGGTTTTTATTGAAAAATCTGCATATCAATATGCCGAAGAGAAGAAATCGGAGCTCCGGAAACGCTATTCTTCTGTCGCTGCAAGATCCCTGAGCGACTTCGTGTCGATGGTCGCTCTTTATGAGTATATCGAACCCAATCTCTCGTACGATGCATCTACTTCTGCGGCAGTGAGGAACAGGCTCGTTGAGGAGATAAGTCTTAACCGCGGCCTAGTGCAGGAAGGGGAACTTATCATTTCGCAGGGAGAGATCATTGATGAAAACAAGTACACTATTCTTGAGTCGTTTCGCAGTGAGTATGAAAAGAGACTGGGTCAGAATGATATGTGGTTTCTCCTTCTGGGAAGACTGATACTGGTTTCTGCCTGCTATCTTGCATTGTATCTTTTCATGTTCAATTTCCGCTTTGACGTTCTGAGCTCAACACACAAGACTTTTTTTATTATTCTCATCATACTTCTGTTCATTATAATTACAAGGCTTGTCGTCCCTGTCCCCGGAAATATAATCTACCTTGTGCCTTTCGCGCTGATTCCTATTATGATCAGGACCTTCTACGATTCAAGGCTTGCCCTGTTTGTTTATACAGTATCAATATTACTTGCCGGATTCATTGTACCCAACTCCTTTGAGTTTGTATTCATGAGCTATATAGCGGGGGTTATAGCAATTGTCTCCCTTACCAATGTCTACAGGCGGGCCAAGCTGTTTTTTGCAGTATTGATGGTTTTCCTTTCATATTCAATAGTTTATTTTGGCATTGGGCTGATGCAGGAAGCCAACATGTCAGAAATGAACTGGAGGAACTATGTCTGGTTTGCCGGGAACGGTGTCTTTCTGCTTTTAAGTTACCCTCTGATTTTTGTGTTTGAGAAGACTTTCAGATTTCTGTCAGATGCAACATTGTTCGAACTGTCTGACACAAATCAACCATTACTCAGAAAGCTGGCAGATGAAGCTCCGGGGTCGTTTCAGCATAGCCTACAGGTTGCCAATCTGGCTGAAGAGGCAGCAAGGGAAATAGGGGCCAATACCTTGCTGGCAAGGACAGGTGCATTATACCATGATATCGGAAAAACATTTAATCCAGAATATTTCATTGAGAACCAGGCAGAGGGATTCAGTCCTCACGATAATCTCGAACCCCTGGCAAGTTCTGAAATTATTATTGCCCATGTCAGGAAGGGAGTGGAACTCGCGCGGAAATTCAATCTTCCGTCACCGATCATTGATTTTATCCAGACACATCATGGGACCGGACTTGCCTATTTCTTCTACAAAAGATACCTCGACCGCAATCCGAAAAGAACCGATATGGAGGAAAACTTCAAATATGCCGGACCGAGGCCGAACTCAAAGGAAACAGCCATTGTAATGATGGCCGATGCCGTCGAAGCATCATCCAGAAGCATCTCAAACTACTCTGATGAGAACATAAGTGAACTTGTTGAGAGGATAATCTATATTCAGGAGCATGATGGGCAGTTTGCAGAAACTCCTTTGACATTCAAGGACATATCAGATATCAAGAATGTTTTCATAAAACGTCTGTCCAACATTTATCACGCACGGATTGCATACCCCAAAAGGGATACGGTGAGAGGTTAACGCATATCTACAACTTCAACACCTTTGTATCTGTTTGCCGGGAAAACGAAATCGGAAGCTGCAGGAACCTTTTTCAGATTGTAGTCCTTTACTTTCAGCAAAAGAGTAATGCCATTCTTATACTTATATTCCACACTACGGAGATCCAGCTCGTCTTTTCCTATAATGAGCCTTATCCTGATATGATCACTCTCAATATTTTCGGGATAGAGATCGATAAGGTAAGAAGAGCTGCTCTCCTCTAGAAGCCTTACCTTGTAGCCTTTTTTGTAAACTGAGAAAACCGCAGAAGGTTTTGAATAGAATGAGTCATCGTTTTTTTCAGGATTTGCAATTGTAACTTCCTTCTCGGCTATCAGGTAGTTCCAGGATGTTTCTCCATTAAACCAGATAATGTTATCAGGCAATTCTATCATGTATTTGTCCCTGCTCAGCATAGCCGATCCTGATATCTTGCTGTCTGTTCCTTCAACCTGATCAGTAGTCTCAAGATCAAAAGTCATCGATACCGAAGGTGCGCCAAGGGCTTTCTGCGAGAACCTGTCAAGAATCCTTACAGCTTCATCATCCTTCTGTGCTGAAAGGAATGCTGGAAACAACATCGAAAGGGTAAAAGCATATAAAACTCTCATCATTTCCGTTTTAATCAATGCTCTTCAAAATGTGTTCCAAATGTGTGTAATCGGATATAAGGACCTCTCTTGCCTTGCTTCCTTCAAAAGGTCCTACTATTCCGGCTGCCTCCAGCTGGTCGATTATCCTTCCGGCCCGGTTGTAGCCGATTGACAGTTTTCTCTGGATCAGAGAAGTTGAGCCCTGCTGGTGCTGTACAACAAGCCTTGCCGCTTCTTCGAACATCGGGTCTCTTTTCCTGAGGTCAATATCCTGGGATCCGGTTTCGCTGTCGTCGATATATTCAGGAAGATGCATGGCGTCGGGATACCCCTGCTGGGAACCAATGAATTCGGTAAGCTCCTCAATCTCGTTTGTGTCGATAAAAGCACACTGGACCCTTACCGGCTCAGCTCCCGAAGAAACAAGCATATCTCCCCGTCCGACAAGTCTGTCGGCTCCTGTAGCATCGATGATCGTTCTCGAATCAATTGAGGAAAAGACCCTGAAGGCAATCCTTGTGGGAAAGTTAGCCTTAATGAAACCTGTAATGATATTTGTGGATGGTCGTTGTGTTGAGATTATCAGGTGGATACCAATAGCCCTTCCAAGCTGTGCAAGTCTTCCAATGGGGGGTTCTATTTCCCTGCCGGCTGTCATTATCAGATCGGCGAACTCGTCAATAATAAGTACTATGTAGGGAAGATACCTGTGCCCTTTTTCCGGATTAAGCCTCCGTGAGATAAACTTTTCATTGTACTCCTTTATGTTCCTTGCCTGTGCCTCCTTCAGAAGTTCAAGCCGGTTGTCCATTTCAATGCAGAGTGAGTTAAGTGTGTTTATAACCTTCTGGGTATCTGTAATGATGGCATCCTCTTCGCCGGGGAGCTTTGCAAGGAAATGGCGTTCAATCTTGGTATACAGCGGGAGTTCAACCCTCTTGGGGTCGATCAGGACAAATTTAACTTCGGAGGGGTGCTTTTTATAAAGGATTGACGTTATGATAGCATTTATGCCAACGGATTTTCCCTGACCAGTTGCCCCGGCAACAAGAAGGTGAGGCATTTTTGTGAGGTCAATAATGAACGGATCATTTGTAATTGTGCGCCCAAGGGCAAGGGCGAGGTCAAATCTTGTTTCCTGAAAAGCCTTTGACGTGATGAGTGATTTCATTGAGACGATCTCAGGGTTCTTGTTCGGGACCTCAATTCCTACTGTTCCTCTTCCAGGTATAGGGGCGATTATTCTTATTCCGAGGGCAGAAAGGTTCAGGGCGATATCATTCTCGAGCGATTTTATCCTTGCCAGCCTGACCCCTCTTTCAGGAACAATTTCATATAATGTTACAGTAGGACCCACTGTTGCTGAGATCTGTCTGATGCTGATCTTGTGGTCGCCCAGAGTCTTTATTATGTTTTCCTTGTTCTCAATGACTTCCCTGTCATCGAAATCCTTACCAGATTTATGATCGGTAAGGATGGAGACCGGGGGGAATTTGTATCTCGAAAGATCGAGTCGCGGATCGTAGTTTTCCATCAGCCTATCAACCTCATGGTCAGGCATTATGTCGGTTGCTTCAGGTTTGGTAATATTTATGGGGACATTGCTTCCTGAAGCCGGGGAGGCGTCATCTTTACCTATAACGTGGATTATTGATCCGCGGCCAACGCCACCTGTGTAACTGTCATCATCTCCTGAAGGGTGTTTTATTACAAAACCGGAATCATCATCCTCACCGGGCTCTTCATCTTCTGCGGAACCATTACCGTCGCTGCCGCTCTCATCTTTATTCCGGGCATTTTCAGATGATTTCTTTTCCGTCGATTTTCCCGACATAGAGATGACAGAAGGAATTACTGTTTTTATTGATGAAGGAATGGTTTTTGTGAATGTTTCAGGTTTGAATTTCAGGGCGAAAATCAGGTAGCCGACAGTAAGCAGCAGCAGGAGTACCCCGGTTCCGATTTTCCCGGCAAAGGAATTGAACCATTCCGTAATCTTAAATCCCTGTGCACCACCGGGTCCGCTTCCAAGGTATCCACCTGATTGTCCAAAGATAAATCCCAGAATAAGAGAGCTCAGGATTGCAGCGAAGGCAAACTGCGTAATAAGCTTCCAGGGGTGGACCCTTGGAAGGCTAAGCAGGTAAAGGCCTATGGCTCCTATAATAAGAGGAATAAAGAAAGCTCCGTAACCGAATCCGTATCCAATTATCATTTTTGCCAGATAATGACCGCTCTTGCCAGACCAGTTTTTCACTGTGATATCTGCATTTGATACCACCTGCGAATCAAGAAGGCTAAGGTCGGTTTTCCACCAGAAAAGGTAAGATATGCAAGCAAGGAGGAGATAAAGGGCAAATCCAAATAACAGGAATCCCGTGATAAACTTGATTCTTTCATCAGTAAAGAAGGATCCGGATCCCTTTGTCCTTGTTTTCTTTTTACCGTTGTTTTCTTTCTCTTTGCTCATTATCAATACAATTAAGCCTTCAGGCCCCTTCCGGAAAAGCATTCCAAAGGTAATAATTTTACTAAAGACGTAAACAGAATGATTTTGAAAGTTATGAAGCAGAATGCCTGTACCCGGGTTCAGGATAATATGAAGCTCCGGTTTTTCAGAGACTGACCATTTTATTAATGAACTTGTTAATGTCCTTTCTGGAAACCTCTTTGTACTTCTCTTTCCTTTCGAAGGTCCTGTCGGGGATCTCTTTTTTGTAAATATTCTGTGCCTCAAAGCGGAATTCCGACCTTCCTATGAAAAAGAAAAAGCTCATCAGAACCCCGTCTATTTCAAAGAAAGGGGTAGATGCGTTTGGATTCTTAACGGGAATTTCCTGGGTATACCAGACTTCATATACTTTTGAACGGTCGGAAGGGAATGTCACTTCGGCGCCTTTACAGTTCAAACCGCAGATAACTGCAGATTTTGTCGTTTTCTTTATTTCTATGCCGCGCATGGCTTCGAAACCGGGATAGATTTCCCCGGGTTTTGACGGGTAGTAGTACCTGATGGTGAAAAGACTGAGGTATGTGTCAAAAATATCCTTCGAAGGATTTGAAAGGTTTGTTATCCCCGAATTACCGACAGGGGAGATAAGCTCATAAACAATTTTATCATTCTTGAATGAAACAATAAGGTTTTTTGGCATTAGTTCCTCCGGCATCTTTTTTACGTGCCCCTCGTACTGAACGCTGTAATGTATTTCCCCCTGCTCAAGATGCCTTCCTCCAGTCCTGTGGCATGAATAGTTAAGAAGGACTGAGGCTGTTATTAAAAAAAGGAGTGCTTTCCCTTGTCTCACCAACTCGTGTTTTATTGAAGAATGTAAATGTATATATTTTTTTTAATTTGATTAAAGCCCTCTGCTATTTATACTAACAGCTTTCATATAGCCTTTTTAGTTTAATTTTGCAGATGCATCTCGCGTCGGTATTCCGGATGCGGCTATGCATAAATTATTAGCTTTGTGCTTTACTCAATCATTTAAGCAGTAAAATAACGGAATTTCCCTGCAAACATTACACAGATATAAAAGTTTGTTATGAAAAAGAAACTTGCAGTTGTTGCCCTGGGTGGCAACGCTTTGCTAAGAGGTGATCAGGTTGGTACTATCGACGAACAGGAAGAGAATACTACCCTTACTCTTGAAAATCTTGTTTTTCTTATCAATGAGGGTTATGAGCTTGTTATCACACACGGAAACGGTCCGCAGGTAGGCAACATCCTTATGCGGAATGACGCAGGAGAGCAGATGTACAATATTGCACAGATGCCAGTCGACATTTGCGTTGCTGATTCCCAGGGAGGGATAGGTTACATGATTGAGCGCATGTTCCGGAATGTCCTTAACAGGCATGGAATAACGAAGAATGTCATTTGCATTGTCACCCAGGTCGTTGTTGACAAGAACGACCCTGCATTCAATGATCCTCAGAAACGCATAGGAAAAATCTACACCAGGGAAGAGGCGGACAGGCTGGCTGAAAGCAAAGGCTGGATTTTCAGGGAAGAGGTCAAGGTCGACGGGGGATACCGGAGGGTTGTTCCTTCACCTGTACCCACTGATGTGATGAACCATTCCATAATTCGCGGGCTGGCTGAATCAGGCAACATAGTAATTGCTGCCGGCGGCGGCGGGGTTCCTGTCTATATTGACGAAAAGAACGATGTACGTCCTGCCGAAGTGGTAATTGACAAGGACATGGCTTCCTCACTTCTGGCTACCCTTATCGGGGCGGATGAGTTTTATATTCTCACTGATGTGCCTTATATTTATATTAACTTCAAAAAACCCAATCAGGAAATTAAAGAGTTTCTTAATTATAAAGATACAGTCAGGTACCTGAATGAAGGTCATTTTGCAAAGGGGTCGATGGCTCCCAAGATACAGGCATGTCTTAATTTCATAAAGAATGGCGGAAGAATGAGTGTCATTACAGAGGCTTTCAAGCTGGCAGACAAGAAATACGGTTCCAAAATAACAATGGAATATGAAGACTGACCGGAATCCTGAATTTGTTCATGGTATTGGTTTATGTCCCTCATCAATTCAAAAATTCACTATTTTTGGCATCAGTTTATAACCTGAGATATTTACCGGATGTTCCGGATCAGGTCAGCAGATAAATCTTAAAAATTATTTAATAAAAACAAACCGCAGCGCTATGCCAGTTAATTTACGCAACCGGAGTTTCCTGAAGCTTCTCGATTTCAGGCCTGAAGAGATTAAATTCCTTCTAGACCTTGCTGCCGAGCTTAAAAGAGCAAAGTATGCAGGAACTGAAAAGCAAGTTTTAATGGGTAAGAATATTGCCCTGATTTTTGAGAAGGCCTCTACCAGGACCAGATGTGCCTTTGAAGTTGCAGCTTTTGATCAGGGAGCAAATGTGACATACATAGGACCGACCGGGTCACAGATGGGACAGAAGGAGTCGATGAAGGATACTGCACGTGTGCTGGGGAGGATGTATGACGGAATTGAGTACCGCGGCTATGGTCAGTCGATAGTCGAAGAGCTGGCCTGGTATGCCGGGGTTCCTGTATGGAACGGGCTGACAAACGAATTTCACCCCACCCAGGTACTTGCTGATCTTATGACTATGATGGAGCATTCGGACAAGCCTCTTGACAAAATATCATTCTGTTATCTTGGTGATGCACGCTACAATATGGGTAATTCCCTTCTTGTCGGAGCAGCAAAGATGGGAATGGATTTCCGGACTGCAGCTCCTGCTGATTTCCAGCAGGGGAAGGAACTGGTTTCAGCCTGTATGGAGATTGCAAAAGAGACCGGTGCAAAGATAAATATTACGGATAATGTGGAAGAAGCGGTAAAAGGAGCCGACTTTCTATATACCGATGTCTGGGTCTCTATGGGTGAGCCTGATTCAGTTTGGGAAGAAAGAATAAGCAAACTGAAGCCTTTTCAGGTGAATGCCGGTACCATGGCCCTTACAGGCAATCCTGATGTTAAATTCCTTCACTGCCTGCCTGCTTTTCACAACAGGGAAACAAAGGTCGGAGAGGAGATCTTCAAAAAGTATGGTCTCGACGGAATGGAAGTAACTGAAGATGTTTTCGAATCAAGGCATTCGGTGGTGTTTGATGAAGCCGAAAACCGTCTTCATACCATCAAGGCTGTTATGGTTGCCACACTTGGATAAAGCTATCTGATCCACTCTTTTACAAAGTAAAAGGTAATCACGAAGGAAGTCGCAAGTTTCAGCCCCACTCCTGTAAGAAAACCGAGGAGGCTGCCAAAACCTGCCTTTAAGGCATATTTTATGTCATCCTTGAAGATAAGTTCTCCAACAAAAGCTCCGACAAAAGGACCTATTATTATTCCCGGAGGACCAAGGAAGAGTCCGATAATAAGCCCTACGGTGGCTCCTCTGGTACCATATTTTGATCCGCCGAATTTTCTTGTTCCCCAAACAGGAACGACGTAATCCAAAATTGTAACAATTGTTACAATTACTGCAAGTATAATTAGCAGTGTGGAGCTAAAATGAGCGAATTTCGTGAAATGCATCAGGATAAGCCCCAGATAGCTTAATGGGGGCCCTGGCAAAACAGGTGCCAGACATCCGATTATTCCCAGGATTATGAGAATAACTGCCAGTATAAGAATAATATAGTCTACCATCCAGACAGATGCACTTTATTTTTTTCCAAGGTCGTCGAAATCGACATTGGTAAACTCCCCGGCTGAAAGTTCAGCAGGTTCCCGGGTCAGTTCTTCTTCTGAATGATTTATTTCCGGTTTTATTTCATTCCTGCCATTACCAATGAATGTAACAGCATCCTTAAGGCCATCGGCAAATTTGTCAAAATCTTCCTTATAAAGGAATATTTTGTGTTTTTCATAGAATAGTTTACCGTCTTTGCCCAGGCGTTTTTTGCTTTCCGTTATTGTCAGGTAGTAATCGTCTTTCCGGGTAGCCTTTACATCAAAAAAATAGGTCCTTTTACCGGCTCTAACAACCTTGGTATAAATCTCCTCCCTTGGATTTTTTTCATCATTACCATTTGAGGCCTCGATAATTCCGTCTTCTTCTTCCATTTCAAGTCAGTTTAGGTTCAGGTCAGGTAAGTGTTATGATTTTCAAATGTACAAAAATTTTTATATCAAAAACAAGCCTGGCATATGTATCTAAATTTGCAAGGAAGTTTTGAAGGTCATGGAAAAAGGTTATTTTTGATGCCAAAATCTGAGGTTCTTTATTGATGATAAGCAGAAGATTATTGAGAATAAAAGCCCTGATGGCACTTTATGCGTTCAACCGGAGGGAGGATGGCAATATTGCACAGGCGGAGAAGGAACTGGTATTCAGCATAGAAAAGACATACGATCTGTATCATTATCTCCTTTTACTTGTTCTTGAAGTAGCAGCTGTTGCCGAAGAAAAAATCGATCAGGCACTTCAGAAACGGATGCCTACGCCTGAGGATCTGAATCCCAAAAGGAGGTTTGTCGATAACCTGGTTATAGCTCAGCTGAGAAACAACAAGTCGTTCAACAGGTATATGTCGTCCAGGAAGCTTTCATGGGTCAATTTTCCGCATATCCCCCGGCTGATGTACAATAGAATGACCACATGGGACAAGTACGAGGAATATATGTCATCGGAAACGCACAACTACATGTCCGACAAGAGATTTGTAATTGACCTGGTGACGAAGCTTTTTGCTGCAAATGAAGACCTGGAGTCGAACTTCGAGGAGCAGAGTATCTACTGGAACGACGATACTGAATATGTATCTGTAATGATCGAGAAGACACTGAAGAAATTCAAGGCAGGTAATGGGGAGGACGCTGAAATGATGCCTCTTTTTAAAAACAAGGAAGACGAGGATTTTGTAAAGCTTCTTTTCAGGAAAGCGGTGATGAATTCAAGCAGCTATTCTGAGCTTATCGATCACAATACAACAAACTGGGAAGTCGAAAGAATAGCACTTATGGATATCCTGGTAATGCAGCTTGCAATAGCGGAAATAATTGAATTCCCTGAAATCCCCGTGAAAGTTACTCTTAATGAGTATATCGAGATTGCCAAATATTATTGTACTCCAAAAAGCAGTACATTTGTCAACGGTATTCTTGATAATATCGTGAAGGAAATAAGGGAAAAAGGTCTTTTCAGAAAAACAGGCAAAGGACTGATTGGCGAAGAAATCATTCAGGAATGATAGAAAATATAAAATATACAGTTCTTGCTGCCTTTCTTCTTTCGGCAGTGGTTCTTGCATCCTGCAATCCTGCTGACAGCAGGGGCAAGGGCAATGTTCCGGCTGCAGAAGGCGAAAAAGGAGCAGGGGATATTGTTTTCAGAGAGTATGAACATGATTTTGGTAAACTTACTGAAGGAGAGAAGGTTGCTCATATATTTTCGTTTATTAACAATGGGGCGGGGGACCTGGTTATTTCATCAGCATCTGCAAGTTGCGGCTGCACAGTCCCTAAGTACGACCGTAAACCCATTCCTCCGGGTGAGGGTGGAACACTGGAAGTTGTCTTTGATACTTCAGGCAGAAGCGGTGTCCAGACCAAGACCATTTCGGTAAGGTCAAATTCACCTTCAGAGGTTGTAATATTAAAGATATCAGCTGAGGTTTTAAAAAGGAACTAACCGGTATTAATCCAGTAGGGTGCTGTTTTCAGGAAGACACTCTATGGGAAATTTAAATATGGAAAAGAACAAACAATTAATAGTCTTCATTCCCGGTCACCAACATAATCCCTGGTATCTGACAGCAAGAAATAATGTAATTAACCAATAAACATCAACTATGAACAACTTAGCCTTTTTACTCCTTTTGCCACAGCCCGCGGGAGCTGCAGGCCAGAGCAACGCACTTGTGACATTCCTTCCTTTGCTTCTCGTTTTCGTTGTTTTTTATTTCTTCATGATCAGGCCTCAGATGAAGAAGCAGAAAGAGATGGCAAATTACAGGTCATCGCTTAAAAAAGGTGACAAGGTAGTTACTACCGGAGGAATATACGGCAGGGTGCACGAAGTTAAGGACAACCATGTAATGCTCGAGGTCGGAGGTGATGTCAGACTGAAGGTTGACAAAAGCGCCCTCCTGAAGGATCCAACAGCCGACACCCAGAACTGAAGATTGCAGAAGCCTTATGAGATTTCATAATGGCATATGGTTTAAGAAAATTCTTGAAAAGGGAGGAAAAGGGCTGAACACGGAGGTCATAACCTTTTCCTTTTTCCTTGTTCTCTCTTTCATATTCTGGTATCTCAATTCCCTGGAAAAGGATATTGAATATGAGATGAAATATCCCGTCAGATACGTGAATCTGCCAGAAGACAGAGTGCTGGCTGATGATTTGCCGGCAAAACTGGATCTCTACCTGAAAGGACCGGGATATTCAATCCTCAAGATCAAACTGGCAGGCAACAAAACCCCTGTTGATCTTGATATGTCATCCATAAGCTACAGAAGAGTTCCCGGCAGCAGGACATTAAGCTACTATGTCGTGACCTCCGGCCTTATTCCAAAGCTGAAAAACCAGCTCAGGGCTCAGTGCGACATAACATCCATCAGGCCAGATACGCTTTTCTTCTCATTCGACAGGATAGTCTCAAAAGAAGTAGCAATAGTTCCTGATGTGGAAGTTGTTACTGAACGGCAATATCTGGTAAAAGGCAAGATCACGGCCGAACCTGATTCTGTAATAGTAACGGGTCCCAGACGAATGGTTGACACACTTAAGACCATAAGAACAAAGTTCAGAAGGTTCAGGGGGGTAAGCGAGACAATAACAAAGTCGGTTCCGGTCGATGTGCCG
The DNA here is from genome assembly GCA_040772125.1 of Bacteroidales bacterium. GTDB lineage: Bacteria > Bacteroidota > Bacteroidia > Bacteroidales > VadinHA17 > LD21. The sequence goes on along the minus strand of JAXGYS010000003.1, from coordinate 2,200,378 downwards.
GACGATTTCTCGGTTCCGGTCAGAAAGGTAATGGTGACAATACCTGTTGAGCAGTTTACTGAGGCAGAGTTCCAGACCAGGGTAAGGATCCTCAATTCTCCCGACACAATAAATGTCAGGATATTTCCGGATAATGTGACGGTTAAGTGCATGGTTGCCGTCAGCGACTACAAGAAGATAAAAGAGGTCCCTTTTGAGGTGGTACTTGACCTTGCCGAAGCCGATCTCGCTTCGAACGAAAAGATTCCCCTTTCGTTCAGGAACATACCTCCTTTCATTAGTTCCCTCAGGGTATCACCTGAAAGGGTGGATTTTTTGATAGAAAAGAAACAAAAATGAGAGGAGACACAAACTATCAGCTTAAACTGGGGGTGACAGGGGGAATCGGAAGCGGGAAGTCGACGGTCTGCAAGGTTTTCTCTGTTCTGGGCATACCTGTATTCTCTGCAGATGATGAAGCCAGAAAACTTCAGGACAATGATATTGACCTTCGCCGTAAAATTAACGACCTGGCTGGCAAGGATCTCTTTACTTCCGGCAGGCTTGACAGGGCTGCTTTGGCAGAACTTATTTTCCGGAACAGGGAACTGCTCGAAAAAGTTAATTCAATAGTCCATCCTGCGGTTTTCAGTTATTACAGGGAGTGGGTAAAAAAGCAGGACACTCCTTATTCGATAATGGAGGCTGCAATCCTTTTCGAAAGCGGAGCTTCCGAGATGATGGACAGAATTTTAACTGTTGTAACGCCGATGGAAGAGAGGATTGAAAGGGTTGTGAAGGGAAAAAGGCTCACAAGGGAACAGGTGACGGAGCGAATCATGAATCAGATAGATGATGAAACCAGGATCAGTAAATCGGATTATGTAATCTTCAATTCGGAGAAAGACATGATAATCCCGGCTGTGCTTGGTGTTCACAAGGAGATGTTGCGTCAGTATCAAAAGCATTCGGGATAATGGGAAGGTTTGGAAAATGGATTGGAGGCGGGCTGGGCTTCGTTCTGGGTGGCCCGATAGGAGCTGTTCTGGGTTTTGTTATGGGCTCGATGGTCGACCAGACCACAGTACAGACAGGCACTTACTCGTCACCTGGCAGACGGGTTACACCCGGCGATTTCGGAATGAGCCTGCTCGTTCTTATCGCAGCAATGATGAAGGCCGACGGAAAGGTATTGAAGTCGGAGCTCGAATATGTAAAAGGTTTTTTTGCACGGCAATTTGATGAATCATCAGCCAGGGAGGCTCTTCATATGCTAAAGAATATCCTTGAACAGGAAATCCCTGTCAGGGATGTCTGTATTCAGATCAGCGGAAATATGGATTATTCTTCACGGCTTCAGCTTATTCATCTGCTGTTTAATATAGCTGTAGCTGACGGGGCAGTAAACCAGGCTGAACTTAAGGCAATTGAGAGTATGTCGGGCTATCTCAAAATAGCTGCATCGGATTTTACGTCAATTAAGAATATGTTCGTTCCCGAAACCGATTCGGCCTACAAGATACTTGAACTGGAACCAGGTGCAACTGATGAGGAGGTCAAGAAAGCATACCGGAGAATGGCTATGAAGTATCATCCCGACAAGGTTAGTCATCTGGGCGATGAATTCAGGAAGAATGCCGATGAAAAGTTCAGGAAAGTAAATGAGGCGTATGAAAAAATAAAAAAGGAGAGGAACCTTGTTTAGGTCAGAACAACAAAAAAAGTCTTTTAAAAATCCAGGAATAAGCGGGTAAGAATTAAATTTGCAGTCAAAATTATACAAAATGGTACTGAAGGATATTATTGCGATCTCAGGGGAGCAGGGGCTTTTCAAATTCATTGCCCAAGGTAAGAACTCCATGGTGGTTGAACATATTGAAACAGGTAAAAGGAAAAGTGCCTTCACCACAGCCAAGGTGAGTTCGCTCGAAGATATTTCGGTTTTCACCGAAGATGAAGACCTGCCGCTCTCAAAGGTTCTTGACAGGATTTACGACAGGGAATCGGGGGGCCAGTCAATTGACCCGAAAGCAGGACCTGAACTGCTTAAAAATTACTTTGGTGAGATAGTCCCTGAATATTCAAGGGAGAGAGTGTATGTCAGCGACATAAAAAAAATAATACAGTGGTACAACCTTCTTCAGAGCCGTAATTTGCTGATAAGGGAGGATCCGGAGAAGGCTGATGACAAACCGGATGCAGAAACGGAAGAGCAGAAGAAGGAAGAAGCCCCTGTCCGGAAGAAGAAAAAGAAAAATAGTCCTGAAGAATCCGGGGAATAGATCCTGATCTTATAAACAGATTGAATAATGAATTTTGGCGGCGGAGAGGTAGTATACGATTATTCAGCTTCAAAAATCATAATTGTTCCGGTCCCCTACGACGAGACAAGCACATGGATGAAAGGTGCAGACAAAGGACCTGATGCTGTCATGGAAGCTTCTGTGAACCTCGAGTTCTATGATGTCGAAACCGGCACCGAAGCACATCTTCACGGTATTCATACGACAGATGCGGTAATTGAGAAGTCAACCCCCGAAGCCCTCGTAAATGCCGTATATAACAGGGTGATGTCGCTTTTCAGGGAATATAAATTTCCTGTTGTTGTGGGAGGGAACCATACCGTAAGCATAGGGGCAGCAAGGGCTGCGGCGCACTCTTTTGAGAAACTTTCTGTACTTCAGCTTGATGCTCATTCAGATCTCAGGCAGGAATATGAGGGCTCCCGCTACAATCATGCATGTGCCATGGCAAGGATAAGGGAATATGCACCGGTGGTTCAGGCAGGAATACGAAGCATGTCGGCCGGGGAGCTGGAATATGCTGATAGTGAGAGGATCTTCTACGCACATCAGCTTCATTATGATAAGTCGCTTTACGACAAGGCTCTTGGTCTTCTGACTGAAAATGTCTACATAACCATCGATCTTGATGTTTTTGATCCCTCGCTTATGCCTTCGACGGGTACTCCTGAACCGGGTGGTCCGGGGTATTATGAAATAATGCATTTTCTGAAGAATGTTGCCGCCAGCAGGAAGGTTGTCGGCTTCGATGTGGTTGAGTTATGTCCTTCGCCGGGTATTAAGTATCCGGATTTTGTTGCAGCAAAGGTGATTTACCAGCTGCTTACCTACATATTCTCCTGATCCTCCTTTTTAGCTTCTTCCCATATCTCGTTCATCTCATCAAGACTCATATCGTGGAGCGATATACCCCTGGAGATGGTTCTGCTCTCCAGATAATTAAAGCGTCTGATAAATTTTCTGTTGGTCTTTTCAAGGGCTGCTTCAGGATCGATGCCATAGAGCCTGGAGGCGTTGATAAGGGAGAACATCACATCTCCAAGTTCCGATTCTATCTTATCCTTATTGTTGCTGTCAATCTCTTCCTTAAGCTCACTGATTTCTTCAATGACCTTGTCCCACACATCTTCCTTTTTCTCCCAGTCAAAGCCCACGCCTTTTACCTTCTCCTGTATCCTGTTGGCTTTGATTATCGCCGGCATGGATGAAGGAACTCCCGACAGAACCGGTTTGTAACCATTTTTCTCCTTGATCTTCAGGTGTTCCCAGTTGCTTTCAACCTCGGTCGCTCCTGATACTTTTACTTCCCCGAACACATGCGGGTGCCTGTAAATCAGTTTTTCATTTATTCCCCTGAGGACATCGGCCATTGAAAAAAGTCCTTTTTCCGATCCTATTTTTGCATAGAAAACTATATGGAGCATCAGATCGCCGAGTTCCCCTTTAATTCCGTCATCATTCCCTGAGGAAATGGCATCGGCAAGTTCAAAGGTCTCTTCTATGGTGAGTTTACGGAGACTCTCATTTGTCTGCTTTTTGTCCCAGGGACATTTTTCTCTCAGTTCACCAATAATATCGAGAAGCCTTTCAAACTCCCTGCAGCTTTTTTCCCTGTCGGTCATTATGAATATGGTTTAAAATAATTTGTCGGCCGGGGCTTTGTCATTTACTGCCTCAATCCTTACGGAAGAACCAACTTCCAGGCTCAGCAGCTCTGAAATGTCGGCGCCGTTTATTGAAATTTCAAGAAGATCGATTGAATTAAATCTTGCGAGCAGATCTCCTACCGGAACATCGCTGTAACTAACCGAGATCTTCTCTGTATAGTTCTTGGTGCTCTGAACTGCTATCCTGTATTTCCTTTTGTCAAAAATCCTCAGGAATATCTCCCTGGTAATGTTTGAAATGGCATTTCCGTAGGAATCAATGAAGATTACGCTTCCGATTATCACCTCCTTGTCAATTGTTGCCCTCAGGGGTATTAGTTCGCTGACGCTTTCCGGAGGACTTCCGAGCTGGGCCAGCGAGCGGCCCTCGTTAATACCTGCAGCTGCCGCAGCAAAAATTTCAAGTTCATCAGTCGAGTCTTTGGTTTCGATGGCAACCACTTCATCCGGATTTGAATTCAGGATAAGGCTGAAAATGCCGTTGTCGGTTCCGATGAAGTAATGATCCCTTGCTCTGACAATCAGATGTTTCAATGGCTTTTCTGCTTCTGAATGGACACAAATGATGTGGATCGAACCCTTTGGGTAATTCACAAAAGTGTTACGTACAATGAAGGCCGCATGTGAGATATCAAAAGGCGTTATTCCGAATGCATTGTCAATTACTGTCACTCCCGGACAAAGGGTGCATAGCCGGCCTTTTATGATACCGGTGTAGATATCATCCGGCCTCCATTCAGTCGTAAGGGTAATGACAGGCATAGGGAAAAAACTTGAGACAAAGATAATCTTCTAAAGAAAAATAAGCTTACTTTGTAACGACCAATGATCTTTTTTTAATAATCATAAGTAGCACTCCGTTATTTTAACCGGCAGGGAGAACAATAAACATTTGAAGGATTCAATGACAGAGATAATAATATTTCTTGAGGATATTGATCCTGTGATTTTTTATGGTGCCAACAACTCTCTGCTAGACAAGATCAGGGGATTTTTCCCGAAAATAAAGCTTATTGCCAGGGGTAACGAACTAAAATGCGTCGGAGAAGAGGCAGAGATTACCCTTTTTGCTGAAAAGTTCAATGAACTGATCGAGTATTACCAGAAGTTTCACAGGCTTGAAGAGGATGATATTGAGAAATACCTTTTCGATCCGGGTCATATGAAGAGCGCTTCGAATGGTGAATTCGAGCAGGTTATTGTTTTTGGTACCAGCGGCAAACCGATCAGGGCAAGAACGGTAAACCAGGTCACTCTTGTGAACGATTACAGGTCAAATGATCTTATAATTGCTGAAGGCCCTGCCGGAACCGGCAAAACCTATACCTCAATAGCCCTCGCAGTTAGGGCATTGAGAGAAAGGGAGGTAAAGAAGATAATTCTTGCCCGGCCTGCTGTTGAAGCAGGGGAGAGGCTGGGTTTTTTACCTGGCGATATGAAAGAGAAACTTGATCCTTACCTTCAGCCCCTGTATGATGCTCTTCACGACATGATCCCCTTTAAGAAGCTTGAGACATGGCTTGAAGATGGTACCGTTCAGATTGCTCCTCTGGCCTTCATGAGAGGACGTACTCTGGAGAATGCTTTTGTAATTCTTGACGAGGCTCAGAATGCCACGATAAGCCAGCTTAAGATGTTTCTTACCCGTATGGGGGTAAGTTCAAAATTCATTATGACAGGCGACACAACCCAGATCGATCTGCCAAAAAGGTCAGAGTCGGGGTTGCTTCAGGCAATGAGAATTCTCGCCGGCATAGAAGGTATCTCAATAATAAGGTTCGATGAAAGGGATATTGTAAGGCATAAACTCGTTAAAAGGATAGTAAAAGCTTACGAGCAGGATGAAAATGATCAGAATTCCAGATCAGGTGCAGGCTGACTTTATTTAATTAATGAAGCCTTTGCCGGGAGATGGTAATACTTTTATAATAATTTACTGAAAAATAGACTATAGCCTTAATAACAAGTTCAATACATTTATGGACAGAACGATAGTAAGAACAGATTTTAATTTTCCCGGTCAGAAAGGTGTTTACCGCGGGAAGGTGAGAGATGTATACAACATAGCCGACAAGTATCTGCTGATGATTGTTTCGGACAGAATATCTGCCTTTGATGTGGTGTTACCTCGGGGAATTCCTTATAAGGGGCAGGTTCTTAATCAGATAGCTTCCAAATTCCTTGACGCTACAGCAGATATTGTACCCAACTGGAAGATCGCCACACCCGATCCGTCAGTTACAATAGGGCATATATGCAAGCCCTATCCTGTCGAAATGATAGTAAGGGCTTATCTGTCAGGCAGCTCATGGAGAACCTACCGGGACGGGGCCAGGGAGATATGCGGAATAAAACTTCCCGATGGCATGAGGGAAAATCAGGCTTTCCCTGAACCGATAATCACTCCGACAACAAAAGCCGAACAGGGAAGCCATGACGAGGATATCTCAAGGGATGAGATTCTTAGAAACAGACTTGTGAGCGAAGAGGAGTACACGGCATTGGAGAAATACACTATTGAAATCTTCAGAAGAGGCTCGTCAATAGCAGCCGAGCATGGTCTGATTCTTGTAGACACAAAATACGAGTTCGGAAATATGAACGGTAGTATCATGCTCATTGATGAGATCAACACACCTGATTCTTCAAGGTACTTCTATGAGGAGGAGTATCAGTCCCGTTTTGACAAGGGCTTGCCTCAGAAACAGCTTTCGAAGGAGTTTGTCAGAGAGTGGCTGATGGAAAATGGTTTTCAGGGAAAAGCAGGACAGACGGTGCCTGTTATGAGCGATGAATTTGTAAAGCAGGTTTCCGATAGATATATCGAACTCTATGAGAAAATAACAGGAGAGGAGTTCATCTTATCCGATATTTCACATGTAAAGGACAGGATTGAGAGGAATTGCCTTGACTTTCTTGAAAAACTTAAATAAAGGAAATGGCTTTAAAGCAAATATCCTGGTATTTATCTGTCATTCTGATCCTTGTTCTGATCAGCTTTGATGGTTTCTCACAGGTGCCTGTGGAGAGATCCAAAGACAGGATCGTAATTTCCGGGATTGAATACTACCTTCATCTGGTAAAGAAAGGAGAGACCGCATATTCAATCTCAAGGGCGTATGGCATTACTGCTGACGAACTGGTTAAGGAGAATCCTTCTGCCGCCAGTGGCACAAAAGAAGGACAGAGCCTCAGGATCAGGGCAAGCCTTGTAAAACCAGTCTCTGCTGAATCATCATTACCTAAGATGCCAAGAGATGAATCAAAATACATCTATCACAGCGTTCAGCCAGGTGAAACGGTATATTCGCTTTCGAAGAGGTACAGTGTGTCCGAAAGTGACATCGTAAAAAGCAATCCCGGGATCGACATTACAAAGCTTTCTCTCGGACTGGAGGTTGCCATTCCCCGGATAAGTCAGGTTGCTGTTGAAAGATCCTTGCCGCGTCAGGATCCTGAATTCTATTACCATAAGGTGACCAGGGGTGAGACCATGTATTCAATTTCAAGGCGTTACGGTATTACTGTCCGCGATCTCAGAAGAGCAAATAATGACATGCGCTTTCCACAGGTCGGCGACTTTCTCAGGATTCCGGGAATGAAACCGGAAGCTCCCGTTGCTAAGCCGGAGGTTATTCAGGATACATTGATAGCTGAGCCGGACACTATGCCTGTTGTGTTTGAAAGACCCCTTCTACGTACTACAGTGGAGAACCTTAGTGGTTCATTTGATGTTGCCGTCCTGCTGCCTTTTTACCTTGAAGAGAATTCTGTCAGGCGTGAAATTGACTCGTCAAGGATTGTTTCAGGAAGGAGGATTTACACTGAAATAAACAGGTCTGACGACTGGATCTACCCAAGGAGTCTGGGCTTTGTAGAAATGTACGAGGGTATTTTGCTTGCGGCCGACACCCTTCGGGCTCTGGGTCTTGACATAAAACTGCATGCCTTTGATATAAAAAGTGACACAACAGGGATTTCGAAGCTAATAAGCTCAGGAAGGCTGAACGGGATGGATCTGATCATTGGTCCGGTTCATCCTTCAAATCTCTCAATTGTGGCATCATGGGCGGGAAACCGCGGTATACCTGTTGTCTCACCGGTACAGTTAAGCGATAACAGTGTCCTGAGTTATAATCCTCTTCTGTTCATGGCATTACCATCCCCGGAAGTGGTCCAGGCCACCCTCGCTCAGAAGATGAAGGATTATCAGAACGGCAACTTCATTATTATTCATTCCATTCTGGACCAGGATATTCCGTCTCTTCGAAGGATGATCCTTGAGGAGGTCGGATCAGTTGCGCCCCAGAAGCCTGTTAACCTGAAGGAAATGATCTTTTACAGTATGTCAGCGAGCAGGGATTCAGCACTCAGGCTGGCCAGAAACCTTTCATCAACAATGGAGAATGTTGTTCTCATTGCATCGGAAGATGCCCCGGTGATGAGTGAATCCCTCATCAACGTACATGCTATTGCAAGGAAATATAACGTTGACGTTTACGGTTATCCCGGAATGAGATACCTCGAGAATTTCGATCACAGGGTATGTTTTGAGCTTGGTCTTAAAATATTTTCACCTTACTGGATCGATTATTCATCCAGGGATGTAATACGGTTCAATGCACAATTCAGGGAGAAATTTCTGACTGAGCCATCTGAGATGAGCTATGCATGGCAGGGATATGATATTTTTTACTATTTCCTTTCAGGTCTGGCGATCCATGGTAAGGAATTCCTGGAACATCCCGAGATACATTATCCTGACCTTCTCCACACAGAATTTGACTTCAGACGGAAAAGCATCCTGAACGGGTTTGAAAACATAAAGCTCTTTCTGATAAGATATTCAAATAATTACGAGCTTGAACTGATGAGTGCCGGCGAGACACATGCCAGTGAAACAGAAGAACCTGATCATTTCTGATAAGTTTTGTTAATAAAAATTAACAAAAGGGAATATTAGCGCAATATTAATTGTCTATAAAGCGTATGATTAATGGAATCGTACAGGAAAAAAGGCGACGATGAACTTGTAAAGGCTTCTCTTGAAGGCGATAAGCACGCCTTTGGAGAAATAGTGAACCGTTACCAGGGCATGGTTGCCAGAACCGTAAAGGGGATGCTTGGCGATTCTGTTTATACGGAAGATATCGGACAGGAAGTGTTTATTAAACTTTATCATTCCCTTCCGGAGTTCAGAGGTGAGGCAAAGTTGTCAACTTATATTCAGAAGATAGCCATAAATCTTACACTGAACGAAATAAAGCGTAGAAAAAGGTTCTTTTCAATGTTTGCGCAGAAAGGAAATAATGAAATGCATGAGATTGAGGTGGCTGATCATGAGAGCGAGGAAAGAAAAGATGCAAGGGAAGTGGTCAGCAAGGCACTGATGAGCCTCGATCCGAAATTCAGGGTAATAGTGGCGATGAGAATGCTTCAGGGATATTCTACAAAAGAAACCGCTGAGATTCTTGATCTGCCTCTTGGTACGGTTCTCTCACGCTTGTCGAGGGCACAGGAACAAATGAAAAATATACTTGATAAATTGTAACAGTCATGAAGGTTTCTGATTTAAAAGATTTAATGATCAGGTCGCTTGACAAGGATAATAACCCTTCATCATCAGCAGATGAAATTGAAAAAGCAGGAGCTGTTTTCGGTTTCAGCGAGGGATTCACTGACAGAGTTCTGGATAAGGTGTTTTCGGACAATTCGGCCATTGTCAGGAAGATCGAATTTGTAAAGGATCTGAACATTGTGTTTTACAGAATAGCACTCTCAGGTGTTGCTGCAATAGTCTTATTGCTGATCTCCCTGTTCATTATGGAAGGATCTTTTTCGCTCAACTCCTTCCTCGGTCTTGGTGACAGGTATGATGAAACCATCTTGTGTCTATTAACAGGAAACTGATATTATAATGAAATCACGGACAATAATTCTTGGTATTATAACCCTTGTGATCGGCTTTGTACTCGGAATGCTGACCTCAGCCCAGCTTCGCCTTCACCGCCTTAAGCCAGTAAGGATGTATTTCTCAGAGGAGAGGTTCAGGGAGGGATTTTACAGAACCATTCAGCCTGACGATGCCCAGAAGGCAAAATTAGATCAGATACTCGATAAGTATGGAAAACTTAACAGTGAGATCCAGAACAACTTCAGAAAGGAGTTTGAAGCCAATGGCAGGGCGATGAGAAAGGAACTGGATTCAAATCTGACCAGGGAGCAGCAGGCACTGCTTAAGGAAATGGATGAACGCAGGCAGGAAATGATGAGACTTGAGAGGGAGAGACGGCAAAATGATACGACAAGTGTCAGAAACCTGCGGCACCGTCCGTCAGATGGTACCCGCAGGCCCGGATTCCAGGGGCCTCCACCGCAGCCTCAGGAAAGAGATACCGGAACATCAGCCAATTGAAAATAAAAGATAATCAAGCAATATAGGAAGGTCCTCGGGATTCACTCCAAGAGAGAGAAGTAAGGATTTATCTTCTTCCATGGTTTTCATGAATTCTTCCTTCGACATCTGGCCGCTTTCAATGCACATCCTGTAAAAATCCACAGCTTCTTTTTTTCTGTCCTGCGCCAGGGCAAGGTGGCCTTTATTGATAAAATCATGGGCAGTAAGCTTTCCGGTAGACAAGCGGTCGAAGTATTTCGTTGATTCCTCAAATCTTCCAAGCGCCAGGTAACAGAAGGCAATTGGCCTCAGGATCTTAATATTGCCCGGATCCTTGTATTCAACCCTGAAATAATGCCTTAGCGCAGCCTCATAATCGCGAAGATCGAGGTAGCAATGCCCGGTCATTATGGTTGTATGAAGATCGTCAGGATCGAGGGTCCCCGCCTGGAGATAGTAATCGAGAGCCTCTTCTTCCCTTCCGAGCCGTCTGAGACAAAGCCCTATCTTTTTCAGGGTCCATACCTTCCTTTCAATAAGCTCGGCCCTTTGGTAGAACTTAAGAGCCTCATCAAATTTTTCTTCCTGTTGATAGCAGAAAGCGATTTTTTCATACAGCTGCGAATCATCAGATTTTTCCTTTGCCTGTCTTAGAAAAAGCTCGAGAGCATCAGCGAAATAATTCTTGCTGAAGAAATAATCCGCAAGTCCGGCCTCAGCCTCGCCATAGTTGCAGGTCATCCGGAAGAACTCAGAATTATATATATCAAGCTTACCTGAAAAGAGATCCTCAAATTCCTTCCTGTAGGGCGACAGCTTGAAGAACCTGTAAATATCCTGAAGATACTGAGTCACATTTGTACGGAAGTTTCTGAAGGGATCGGATCCTGATTCCGTTTCTTCCATTTGCTGAAGACCGTCAAGTTCCATTCGGAAGACCTTCAGCATCATTGATTTCTGGGAAGCAGGAAGAAATTTAAGATTGAGAATAAGGGAGTACTTGTCGGAGTTGCAGATAAAAGGTGTTTTATCGAGAGCCTCAGCAAGCTCGTTTGTACCCGGACCAAGCACTTCGTCATTAAATATTTCATTAATTATTTCGTGGTCAGGATGGAAAGGTACAAACCAGTTCTGAAGGTCCCTGAAGAAATCAAAATGCTTAAGATTGGCAAAAGCCGACATATACACATCTGCACCTTCCATCTGAAGCTTTGTGAGTTCTTCCATGGTTTTAAATATCTCGTCCGATTCACTGAACATATCTGACCAGTCGGGATTTTTGTCACTGTACTTGTCTTTCGGCAGGATGTTGTCGAGATCCAGCTTTTCCTCGATTCTTGGTTTCAGCTTTGCTACTTTTGGAAGAATTTCTTCATGCAGTTTTTTGCTAAGGTTCTCTGTTTCCCTCGACCTTATTGTCTGTAAAACTATTATCCGGCAATGTTCCCTGAAGCTTTTGTTTTTACTCAGTTCAATAAGTTTCGAAGTTATTTCGGGATAGAACAAAATCCTGTTGTTGAAGTAATGCAGGCTGAGTATTAGACCCGAAAGTGCCCTTTCCATTATTTTCTCCTGTCCTTTTTCGTAAAAACCTGCAAGATGGAACAGTTTTTCAGGCTGAAAGACCCTGAAACTGCTCAAAGTTATTGCACTGACAAAAAGGCTTGTTTCAAACCATTGGAATTTTCCTGAACCGGCTATGATCCTTAACAGACTTTCTTCAGCATCGCCGTAGTAGTCGGTCAGCCAGAGATGATTGTAAATCCTTCTTATCAGTTGTTTATGCCTTAATGAACCTTCCGATTCCGGGTTGGAATCAGCAACATTTCCATTTTTAAGCCATTCATCAAGTTCTGATTTGAAGATAAGATCATCAACCGTTTCAACGAGGCTCTTTCCTGTCAGTTTCTGTTCCTTGAGGGTCTCCTGCATTACCCAGTATGTATGCCATCCGGAATAACGTGACAATATGTCCTGTCTCAGACGGTCTGCTAGACGCAGAATTGACTGAATAAGCTTAAGATATACTTTCGGCCTTTCCGGGTCATTGATGCCTTCAATGGTGTAGGAGAGCATGTTCCGGTATGTCTGGACTATATTATTGTACTCATCGTTAAGATCTCCAAGCGAGGAGACGTCAATCATATCTTGCAGAATATCAAGACTTTCTTTGATTTTTTTCTCCGAAATTAACTTGCAGATCAGTTTATGCTGAAGTATAACCTTGTTGGTATTCACTGTCTTTTAAGTATATATTGTTTTTAAAGAAAACAATTTTCCTGTATAGCAGTACAACAATCGGGCCGGCAGAAAAGCCCGGATACTTAACAGTTCTCATAATTTTCTAAGTTTAAATTGTCAGGGTGCCGATTATTCAATAAGTGAATCCGATGCTGATATACCCTTTGACTGATCCGAAAAATCTTTCGTTATTGCTGAAACCCTGCATCAGGCCTGCCCTGAAGGGTCCGATCACCGAGTTATAACTGATACCGATTCCATAGCCTCCCAGAAAAGACCACTGGTCTCTAACCAGTGTTTCCCTTGCTATAGCTGCATTGGTCATTATACTCAGATAAAGGTCTTTTCTGATCTCGATATCGGCATCAAGCCTGACAAGACCTGTCTGGTCGACTGCAATTTCGTTATTGTGAAAGCCCGTAAGAGGCACCGAGAAGGGAGTTGTGCTTTCATTGCCCCCGAGATAGTAGTAATTCTGAGGTGAAGTCACTGTGTCGGATGTATAGGAAAGAAGGATATTGCCTCCATAGGAAAATGATACTTTGCCTGATGGGAAAATGAAATGCCTGTAGTCTGCCTTAAAGGACCAGGCTCTTTTGAAACTGAAAGGCCCTTCCTGATCTGACTTGTATGTAAGCTTTGAGAAGTTGGTTTTAACACTCCCCGAGACTAATTTTGATGTGTTGACCGATGCCTGAAACAAAATCCCCTTATCCGGAAAATACTTCCTGTCGATTGAGTTAACCTCAGTCTGATAGCCACCTGAAAGAGTGTTATAGCTTATCCTGTTATACTTATTTACAGATATAAAATCCGGGATAAGATTCAGGTTCAAATAGTTCATGTAAAGAGTCATGAGATTGTTCAGCCCTGCTCTTTTATTAATGCTCATTGTCTGCGTGAAACTCCTTGCGAAAAACCTCCCTGTTTCATCATTCATTGTCAGGTAGGGCAATTCTGTATTTGACACGCGGGAAGACATTGTCATCGCAGTATTCTGGTTTCTTCCGACAAACTGTGTCATGTTCAGGCTGAACCTGTAAAACTGTCCTATGTATGACTCAACATCGATTGCGGATCTGTTTGAGAGAAGGTTTTTGAGAGACAGGTTAATTATTGCACCTTCCCTGAGGTAGTTGTCATAGTGAACAGAGCCATAGAGCATTGACTGCGGTTTTTCAGTGCAATCCAGAACCAATATAAGTGAATCGTTCCGCGGCCGGATACTGTATTTTACCTTGTCGAACCAGGCCCGTCCGTAAAGCAGATCGATCTGATCGCTTAAATAATCTCTTTGAACAGGGATGCCCGGCCTAATTTCCATCAGGCCGGTTATCTGATCGTCGGGTATGACATAATTCCCATTTATCTCAATCCTGTCAAAAACATAATCCTCCCTGTTTTCGATCACCTTCAGGGGTTTCCGGGGACCGAGTCTGTCGAGCGAATCAGCAAGCCGTCTGAATTTTTCCCTGAAGGGAACTGCTGATCTGTATCCTCTCTGTACTATAGTATCGACGTTTGAGAATACCATTGATGAGAGCCCGGTATGATCGGGTTCAATGAGATAGTCGATCATTTTTCTCTGGTCGGCAAAGTCGATGATGCTGTTAAAGAAGCTAAGCTGTTTGAGGATCCCGGTTATTGACTGAAGTTCATCTTCACTGTTCCTTTCAAATCCGGTATATGAGCCTATAACAATATCTGCTCCCATTTCCTTTAACTCGGAAACTGCTATATTCCTTACAAAACCACCGTCAATTATCACAGCAGTATCGATCTTAAGAGGTGTGAAGGCGGATGGGACCGCCATGCTGGCTCTTATTGCATCAGGGAGGTATCCGTTTCGTATCACAACCTTGCTGCAGGTGATGAGATCTGTGCCGACGCACAGGAAAGGTATAGGAAGTTCTGAAAAGTCATCTATAGTTGCTGATGGCCAGGCATAATAGCTGAGCATTTTTTCAATCTGCTGTCCGTTAATAAGTCCCGACGGAAGTCTTACTTTTCTTGAGGATATGGGAAGAGAGATTATGCTGTTGTTGAAAAACTTCTTTTCGGTAAAAATGACCTTGTTTTCGGGGACATTATTGGAAAGTACAAGGTCCCAGTCCGTGTCTTTGAATATTTTATACAGCGAATCGGCGCTATAGCCTAAAGAATACATCGCACCGACAATGCTTCCCATGCTTACTCCGGTAATATAGTCTGGTCTGAGTCCGGCCTCTTCCATCACTTTAAGTACTCCCACATGTGCCATCCCCAGGGCCCCGCCACCACTTAGTGCCAGACCCAGTGAGGGTCTTTTATTCTTACTCTGTGCAAGAACCGTGTTGCAATGGAAACACAACAGCAATGAAAAAATCATCAATATGCCGGATACCTTTTTCAATGGAGCAGGCGATCAAAGGATTAAATAATAACTGTCATTGCATGGCAAGAGTGAACAGACTCTTTTGACATTGACAGGCAAGTTAATAAAATTAAGTAATTTTACCGAGTGAATAACTCTTCAAAAAACACACTTAGTTTTCTCCCTGTATCACAAAAAGAGATTGAGGATCTGGGTTGGGACCAGCCGGATGTGATCATTTTTACCGGGGATGCTTATGTGGATCATCCTTCGTTCGGAGCTGCAGTAATTGGAAGAGTCATTGAGGATGAAGGATTCAGGGTTGCTTTGGTACCGCAACCTAACTGGAAGGATGATCTTCGTGATTTCAGGAAACTGGGGATCCCGAAATACTTCTTTGGAATTACAGCCGGCAATATGGATTCGATGGTGAACCATTATACTGCCGCACGCCGGTTGAGATCAGATGATGCCTATACTCCGGGAGGCAGGTCCGGCTTCCGCCCCGACTATCCTACCATTGTCTATAGCAGGATACTCAGAAAACTATTTCCTGATGTTCCTGTTGTTATTGGGGGCATTGAAGCATCAATGAGGAGACTGACACATTACGATTACTGGAATGACAGGCTTGAACCCTCCATTTTATATAGCAGCGGGGCCGACATGCTGATATATGGTATGGGAGAACAACCAATCAGGGAGCTTATGAGGCTTTTAGGGAAGGGTGTGCCTTTTTCATCCATAACCACAGTGCCTCAGACCGGTATATTGCTTGATGCTGCTGCCAGCCTGCCGGTCAACCGAAACTGGAAAGATGTTATCCTCAAAAGCCATGAAGAAGCTAAAAGGAGCAGGGAAGCCTTCGCAGCGAATTTTGTTGTTTTCGAGAAAGAATCAAACAAGCTGGTTTCGGCAAGGCTTATAGAACCTGTAGCGGACAAAAAGACAGTAATAAATCCACCCTTCCTTCCCATGGAAGAGAAGGAAGCCGACAGGTCCTATGACCTTCCCTATACTTACCTTCCTCACTGGAAATATAACAGGAAAGAGCCCATACCTGCCTATGAGATGATCAAATTCTCTGTCAACATCCATCGCGGTTGTTTCGGAGGATGCAGCTTCTGTGCGATAGCGGCACATCAGGGTAAACATATAGTAAAAAGATCAGAGCGCTCAATTCTGGAAGAAATTGAAAGGATAAGGAATATAAAGGGTTTCAGCGGCTACATATCAGATCTTGGGGGGCCTTCTGCAAATATGTATAACATGAAGGGCATCAACAGGGATATTTGCTTGAAGTGTTCCAGACCCTCATGTATCTGGCCTTCGGTATGTTCAAACCTCGATACGGATCATCAGGTTCTTACAGAACTTTATAAAAAAGTGAATTCTTTTCCCGGCATAAAAAAAGCATTTATAGGAAGCGGTATCAGATATGATCTTTTTTTCAGAGAATGGAACAGTAAAGCAGGAAGAGCAGAAAATGAGTATTTCAGGCAGCTGGTGGTATACCATCTTTCCGGCTGGCTCAAAGTTGCCCCCGAGCACACTTCTCCCGAAGTGCTGCGTCTTATGAGAAAGGCTCCGTTCAGCTTCTTCCGCGAACTAAAGCGTAAGTTTGACAGGATTACCGCAGACGAAGGTCTTAAATACCTGATAGTACCATATTTTATTTCTTCTCACCCGGGTTCTTCCGAAAAGGAGATGGCAGAAATGGCTGAGGAGGTCAGGAGTCTGGGAATTAAACCCGAGCAGGTTCAGGACTTTACTCCAACGCCCATGACCCTTGCTACAACTATTTATTACTGTGGTTTTGATCCCTATACAGGAAAAAAGGTATATGTCGCCAGGAAGGCTGAGGAGAGAAAAAGGCAAAAAGAATCTTTGTTCTGGTACCGCAGGCCCGGAAGACAAAAATCCAAAGATCCCCGCGGCAGGAAATAGTCCTTTGCATCCGGCATATGTCTTTCAATGAATTTGCGCATTGCTTAGTGGTAAAAAAAAAGGCTGACCTGAGATTACAGGACAGCCTTTACCGGGCTTATAAACTTCCGGAGAGTTTGAAAATTATTCGTACTCCTTAAGGATATTTTTAACATCATCCGGGGCAACCCTGCCATAGGTTTTTTCTCCTATAAGCACAACAGGTGCAAGTCCGCAGGCTCCTACGCAACGCAGGCTTGAGAGTGAGAACTTCCCGTCTTTTGATGTTTGTCCGACCTGAAGGTTAAGTTCCTTTTTGAATTCATCAAGCACCTTTTCAGCGCCCCGGACATAGCATGCCGTGCCCATGCAGATGCTTATCGGATGTTTTCCCTTCGGGGTCATTGTAAAGAACGAATAGAATGTAACGACTCCATAGATTTTAGCAACAGGAATGCCTGTTATTGAGGATATTACCTCCTGCACTTCTGCAGGGAGATATCCGAAATGTTCCTGGCAGCCATGGAGGATGTTAATCAGCTCCTGTGGATCATTATTAAAGGAAGTACAGACCTCTTTAATCTTTGTAATATCCTCCTGCCTCAGTTCAATTTTTATACTCGACATAGCATTGAATTTTATTATGACCTTAAAGGTTTATTATTACGGTTTAACGACAATCTTTTTCTTCTTATCAAAGTATTTTGTATGAAGAAGATGATGTGCCTTCTCGCTGTTAGGTTCGCCCAGGAACTCCTCATAAAGTTTCTTTATGAAAGGATTCTCATGGGATTTCCTCAGAGGTTTGTTCCTGTCCTCATTATAGATAGCAGCTGCTCTTGCCTTTATGATCTCCGAATTTCCATGGTGCAGCGGCTGGCCTCCTCCTCCGATGCATCCTCCTGGGCAGGCCATTACTTCTATAGCATGAAACTGTGATTCGCCCGATCTCACATCATTGAGCAGTTTCCTGGCATTTCCAAGTCCGTGAGCGATACCAATGTTCAGTTTCAGTCCGTCGAAGTCGATGGTAGCCGAACGTACTCCTTCAAGTCCTCTCAGTTCCGTAAAGTCAATACGGTCGAGTTTCTTTCCCGTGTAGATCTCATATGCAGTTCTGCATGCAGCTTCAATAACACCGCCGGTTGCTCCGAAGATAACTCCGGCTCCTGTTGATTCGCCAAGAGGAGCATCGAACTCACCGTCTTCGAGGTTATTCAGGTCGATATTTGCCTGCTTGATGAATGCAGCAAGTTCCCTGGTAGAAATAGAGAAGTCGACATCCCTGTTGCCGTCGGTGGAGAATTCATCTCTCTGGCATTCGTATTTTTTTGCAAGGCAGGGCATTATTGATACAACGACAAGGTCCTTGCGGTCAACTTTCAGCATACCGGCAAAATAGGTTTTCGCTATAGCGCCGAACATCTGCTGTGGTGATTTTGATGTTGAGGGAATGTCCTTCAGATCGGGGAAGTATTCCTCGAAGAAGTTAACCCATCCGGGGCAGCATGATGTAAGTATGGGAAGCCTGGCGGTCTTGTCTCCGTTGAGGTGTTTTGTGAGTCTTCCCAGAAGTTCGGTGCCTTCTTCCATAATTGTAAGGTCGGCAGCGAAGTCAGTATCGAAAACATAGTCAAAGCCAAGAGCCCTGAGTGCAGTTACCATTTTTCCTGTTACCAGTGTTCCGGGTTTAAGGCCGAATGCTTCACCGAGCGCTGCACGTACGGCAGGAGCGGTCTGGACGACAACTGTTTTTGTGGGATCTGCAAGTGCTCTGAGAACTTCGGGAGTGTTGTCAACCTCTGTTAGTGCTCCTGTCGGGCAAACGGCCACACACTGTCCGCAGTAGGTACATGTTGAATGTTCGAGGTTTTGTTCGAATGCAGGCGCCACGGTTGCCATGAAGCCTCTGTTTATTGCAGAAAGGGCTCCCACGGTCTGTACTTCGTTGCACATCATCTCGCATCTGCGGCACATAATGCACTTGTCGAGATTTCTTTTTATGGAAGGCGATGTGTCGGGTTTGTATGTTGACACGGCAGCATATTCAGCTCCGGGTATTTCCCTTATGCCGAGGCGGTGTGCCATATCCTGAAGCTCGCAGTTACCTGATTTTGCACAGACCAGGCAATCTTTCGGGTGGTCGGAAAGGATAAATTCCATTACCGTTCTCCGGGCATTCAGCACCCGTGTTGTATGAGTAAGGACAACCATCCCGTTTTCGCAGTTTGTTGAGCATGCAGGGGCAAGGTTTCTTCTTCCCTGAATCTCAACAACGCATATGCGGCATCCTCCTGGTTTGTTTTCAATATTCAGATCATCAAGGCGAAGATAGCACAGAGTGGGTATTTCGATCCCAAGTTTTCTGGCAGCCTGTAATACGGTGATCCCCTTTTCTACTTCAACCTCTTTATTATCTATTGTAAGTTTTATTGTTTCCATTAATTTTCCGGTTATCTGATAATTATTGCATCGAATTTACATTTCTCCTTGCAGGCTCCGCACTTGATGCAGACATCTGGATTAATATGGTGTATTTCCTTGCGCTGACCCGAAATTGCATTGACGGGGCAGACCCTTGCACAGGCGGTACACCCGACACAGTTTTCCGGGATTATATAGTATTCCATCAGGCTCTTGCACTGTGCTGCCGGACATTTCTTGTCGGTAACATGGGCAACATATTCATCCATGAAATTATTTAGGGTCGAAAGTACAGGGTTTGGTGATGACTGTCCGAGACCGCAAAGAGATGTGTCCTTGATAACATTACTCATATTTCTCAGCCTGTCGAGGTCAGCCAGGGTTCCTTTCCCTTCGGTGATCTGGTTAAGAAGCTCATTAAGGCGTTTGTTGCCTATCCGGCACGGAGCACATTTACCGCATGATTCCTCAACGGTGAAATCAAGGAAGAATTTGGCAAACGATACCATGCAGTCGTCTTCGTCCATTACGATCATACCTCCTGATCCCATCATCGATCCTGCAGCAACAAGGTTATCAAAGTCGATAGGAAGGTCGAGGTGTTTCTCGGTAAGACATCCTCCTGAGGGGCCTCCTGTCTGAACAGCCTTGAACTTCTTACCATTTCTTATGCCTCCGCCTATTTCGAAAATAACTTCACGAAGAGTTGTTCCCATCGGGACCTCAATAAGTCCTACATTGTTTATCTTTCCGGCGAGGGCGAAAACTTTTGTTCCTTTTGATTTTTCTGTTCCTATCTTGCTGTACCATTCGGCACCTTTAAGAATGATAATTGGAATTGCAGCATAGGTTTCAACATTGTTCACGTTGGTAGGTTTTCCCCTGAAGCCCGATTCGGCAGGGAAGGGCGGTTTGATAGTTGGTTCTCCCCTGTGTCCTTCCATTGAATGGATAAGGGCTGTCTCCTCGCCGCAGACGAAAGCTCCTGCACCGTAACGGAGCGATATGTCGAAGCTGAAATCAGTTCCAAGGATGTTTTTGCCTAAGAGTCCGTATTCCCTTGCCTGTTTGATGGCTGTTTTAAGCCTGTCGATAGCCAGGGGGTATTCTGCCCTGATGTATATAAGTCCCTGTGAGGCTCCGATGCTGTATCCGCATATTGCCATTGCCTCGAGAACAGAGTGGGGGTCTCCTTCCAGTACCGAGCGGTCCATGAAAGCTCCCGGGTCGCCTTCGTCAGCGTTGCATACAACATATTTCTCGTCGCCTTTGTTTTTGCTGGCAATTTCCCATTTCAGTCCGGTCGGGAATCCTGCGCCACCGCGTCCTCTCTGTCCGGAATCCTTTATGACCTTTATCACATCAGCAGGAGTCATCTCGGTAAGAGCCTTGGCGATAGCCATATACCCGTCGCGGGCAATATATTCATCGATGTTCTCGGGATTAATAAAGCCGCAATTGCGCAGGACGATCCTGAGCTGCTTCTTGAAGAAGCCCATATGCTTTGAATCACCAACAGGCTCCTTAGTCTTCGGATCGTGATAAAGGAGCTTTGTAACTTTACGTCCCTTAATAATATGTTCTTCAACAATAAGCTGTGCGTCTTCAGGTTTAACCTGTACATAAAAAGTGTTGTCGGGCATTATCTTTACGATGGGGCCTTTTTCACAAAAGCCAAAACATCCTGTAAGAATCACCTGGACTTTTTCCGACAAACCCTTGGCTTCAAGTTCATCTCTGAGATTCCACACAATTGCATCACTTTCAGAAGCATGGCAGCCTGTCCCGCCGCATACAAGAATATGCATGCTGTATTTTGACATGTTTTATCCTCCTATTCTTTTGAATCTATTGTTTCATAATTTACGGGGATGATGCCGTCGATCAGCTCTCCTTCCTTAATGTATTTTTCGATTATCTGATCAGCTCTTTTCAGATCAACATAGCCGAAAACTACAGGATCCTGGCCGGGGAGCCTGATCTCGACGGTAGGCTCTGCATAGCAGTATCCCATGCATCCTGTCTGGGTTACTATTCCCGGAATGCTTCTCCTGTCAAGCTGTTCGATAAAAAACTCCATGATGGACTTAGCACCGGCGGCGATACCACATGTTGCCATGGCAACCTTGATCTGAACATGTTTTTCAGGATCAATGGCCTTTATCCTGACGTCCAGACCTGCCTTGATTTCTTCGCGTTTCTTTTTCAGATCCGCAAGCGACTTGATTTGTGACATGCTTAATACGATTTAGTGTTTCGAATTTATTGTTTTTATGTTTTATTTCTGTATGATCAGTTCAGTTATTTTACTCATCTGCAATAGTTTGTCAGGTATGTTTTACCTGAAGTCTGATACTCCTATTTCAATCAGATTGCTGTTAAGCAACTCCTTAATATCTCCCAGCAGCGTGCTTTCGCTAAAGTCATCAATTTCCAGAAATTCCTTTGTTTCAGCCGATGAAAAATCGTAGAGACCCATATCTGTTTTGTGGCTGTAAAGAAAATCAATTCCGGGATTAGCTGACATGAGAATTGTCATTACTCCGGCTATGTCACCAAGCGGCTGTCTGTCGACATGCGACAGGCTGAAAACAGCCTTTACCACCGTTCCTGTTCCGGGAATCGAATCAATTGAGAGAGCCCCCCCTGTAAGCTCTGCATGGTATTTAAGTAAAGGAAGTCCCATGCCTGTTTTCCGGGTTGTACGTGTGGTGACAAATGGATCGGTTACTTTTTCCATTATGCTTTCAGGGATGCCCGATCCGTTATCGCTTATGAATATCTCCATTATATCGTCGGTTTCCGATTCCCCTACGAATACTGATATCCTTGAAGCTCCTGCCCTTATTGAGTTCTGGGCAATATCCAGTATATTAAGCGCCAGTGTCTGCATTATCAATAATTTTTCTTCCGTTTTCTCCTTTCAGTACCATCCTTACCTCCTCAAAGGTCAGTTCCTTCATCATAAAGGTATTGAAAGGTCTTCCAATTGCCTGAGGGTAATGCGAATCGGAATTTGTTACCAGGGTAAACTGTCTTATCTCAGGGTGAAGCGAAGCAAAGCTCCCGGGGCTTGTTCTTTTTGAGACCTCAAGGGCATCGGCTACAAGGTCGTCGGGAAGGAATCCCAGCTGGCTGTAAATACTGTTCTTCATCCTGTCGATATGAGCGGGGATAAAGATTCCGTTATGTTCACGAACCCATTTCCCAAGCTCGCTGATAGATATTACTGTAGCATTTATCAGCAGCCTGTTTTCAGTGTACACTATGACCTCATTCTCATCAACGGCAACCTGGTCTCCGAATAAAAGCGGATTATTGGTAAAATCAGGAATGTTATCATCGAGGAACTCCTGAAATATTTCCAGAGTATCATCCTTTTCAAAGAACGCAAGACAATGTACTTCTTCTTTTGTTGTAACCTCGGCTCCCCGCATGACGAGAATCCCTTGTTTTTCGCCCAGTCTGCCAACCACCGAAGCCTGTCTTGTTGAGTTGTGGTCAGTTATGCCAATAATATCCAGCCCTTTCCGCAGAGCTTCAGAAATAATATTGACCGGGCTCATGTCCAGGTCGCCGCATGGCGACAGCAGTGTGTGAATATGCAGGTCGGCCCGGTATTCTTTCATTTCTTTTTCAATAAGTTAAAAAGCTCGCCGGCAACTGTAAAAGTGTCGCGGTCTGACGACAACACCGGTATATGCTCTTCATTGCTTCTCCGTAGAGTTTCATCGTCGGGCTTTGCCCCCCTTACAATTATTACAGCCGCCAGATCCTTCAGCGATGCAACGGCAACCACATTATGGTGTGTCTGCATGGTTATCCATATGCTGCCTTCCCTTGCATTGCCTATAACATCACTGAGAAGATCGGAGACGTAAGCTCCCGATACTTCCCTTTCGATTCCCTTTTCTCCCGATATGACCGAGAGATTCAGTTCTTTTGCAATATCACTTATTTTCATCTTCTGCGCCTGTTTTATTACAATTTTTTTCAAGCCTTTCGGCTCCCCATATCTCTCCGGTTATTTTAGTTGCTTTTTCCTGACTGAGCAGTTTCTGGTTTATCATCTGCTGCTGCATGAAGATACAGTGGGATATCTGTGCACGTCCCTGTACGATATCTTCTGCCAGGGTCTGGCAGTCAGGAGCTCCGCACGCACCACAGTCGAAACCCGGAAGAAAGCACATCAGCCTTCTTTTGCGCTTCATCTTTTTCATTGCGGCCGACACGTTCTCATCAAGCTTTTCTATGTTCCTTGGTTCAATGTTGCCAAGAAAGCTGTGTTCTTTCAAGCTTATATAACCGTCTGATAGTTTTGCTGTATTGTTCTCTTTATTCTTTTCGACCGAGGAAGCCAGTTTACGGAGCCTTTCCACGTTCAGAAACCTGTTCCCCGACATCAGGATTCCTCCGGCGCAGCCCTCATCGCATGCTCTAAGCTCGAGGAAATCAACACTGTCGAGCTTTCCGTTTTCTACATTCTCAAGTATTTCGGTTACATTTCTGATCCCGTCAACAGGAAGGGCCCTTTTTTCAGAATGGATAGTTTCTCCCCTTGTCAGACTCCAGAGTATCCCTGCAGGGCTCAGCAGGTTATCAGTGACAGGCATTTCCTGGTCTACTTCGTCTCTCTGAAGATAGCCCTGTATCTTATTGTAAAGGTAATTCATGTTTATCACTCCGGTTATAACGGATTCGGTTTCTCCGACAGGGCTCTTTATTGCAGCTATCTTTGCTGCACATGGTGTGGCATAAAACAGGCCGATGTCTTTTGCGTCGTTACCTTCGGAGAGAAGCTTTTTGCGGTAATAGAGTGCCGACATGTCAATTGGCGGATTCACTCTCATTATATTGTCGACCAGGGAGGGGAACCTTACCTGGATCAGCCTGACAATGGCCGGGCAGAATGAGGAAATAAGGGGACGCTGTTTGTTTGCAAGCCTGAACTCCCTGTAAGCGTCGAGTACCATATCAATCGTGTTCTCAACCTGGTAAACGTGTGTGAAGCCTATTTTCCCGAGGGCAGAGTAGATTGCCGTCACAGGTATCTTATGGGAGAAGAGTCCTATCAGAACGCTGGGGATCAGAATCGCTCTTGTCTTAAATCCGAAAATCATGTTGAGATCGTCCTGCTCAACTCCGATTGCTGAAACCGGACACGATCTGTAACATTCTCCGCAATCGACGCACCGGTTTGCGATAATCATGGCTTTCCCGTTCCTGACCCTTATTGCCCGGGTCGGACAGACAGCCATGCAATGGATGCAGCCGGTGCAAAGTTCGGAATGAACTTTAAGTGCATGGTGAAACTCAGTATCTCCCCCCTTGTTACTCATTCGGTTCAAGATATGTTATCAGTTCAACGGCAGTCCCTTCTCCGGGAGTGCTTGTAATGTTCATTATGTCGCTGTTCTTCTTCATGTTCGAGAGGCCCATCCCTGCTCCGAATCCCATTTCTCTTACCTGTGGAGATGCAGTTGAATATCCTTCTTCCATAGCTTTGGGTATATCGGGTATTCCTGGTCCCCTGTCGCTTATCAGGATCCTTATCCGGCCGTTCTCAATTTCCACATCTATGATTCCCGAGTAGGCATGAGCAACAACATTTACTTCCCCTTCATAAAGAGCTATTACCACTCTTTTGGATATCGAATGGTCGATATTCAGCTGGCGGAGAGTCTTTTTAACAGAGCTTGCAACAGTACCGGCATTGGCAAAATCGCCACCAGCTATTTTGTACTTGTACTGCATGTCTAGAAAAGGGGTTTTATTCCCGCCTTGTATAGTTCTCCCGATATTCTGAAAACAGAATAGGGGCTTTCGATCAGTGTAATCCCTGTTTCCTTTGCCAGGGAAATAATTTCGCTGCCTATTTTCTTGTTTCGTGCAAAGACGATACAATTTATCTCTGACATTTCGGAAGTCCTTACAGCCTGGAGGTTTGTCAATCCGGTTATCAGCAGAACATTTTCCTTTTCGACTTTCAGAACGTCGCTCATCAGATCGGAGGAAAATGCATATTCTATTTCTGCTTCCGTATTATTACCGCAACAGACTATCCGTCCGTTAGTCCTTTCTGCTACTTCGCTGATTGTCATTGTGCAAGTTTGAGAATTCATTGTTTCAGTCAGCTTGTTTTTATACTGACGCAGCAAAGATAATAATTTAGTGTGAATAAAATAACAATGTTAATAAAATAACACAAAAAATACTTTAATATTGTTTTTAGTTATTCTCAACTGAAGGCTGATGTTGTGTTTTCAGGCGAACAGAAAATATAATCTACTGGTAATGTTCACTCTCTCAGACTTTTAAATTCAGAGCCTGCATTCCATGCAGGAAAGCTGTCAGACATCGAAAGACGATATCCTATGGTAAAGGCAAGTCTGGCATCTTCGGCTACTCCCTCAAGATCCCAGGTAAGCGGATCATAATTGTCGGCTGTACGGTGGTATCTGTTATCGAGGTAGTCCTTTTCCATCATGGCCGCCCATTCCTTTCCGTGTTCACGGCTGTCAGTGTTACCCCTTGCGAAAAGAGAGGGCACTCCCTTTTTTGCAAAGGAAAAATGGTCTGATCTGAAATACATTCCGGTATGCGGATTGGGATCGGCAGCCACATACCTGTCCTGTTCCTCCGCTGCCTCACTGGCATAATCGTCAAGTTCCGACTGTCCGTAGCCTGTGATCATAAGGTCCTTCATTCTGCCAATGGGAAGAAGAAGGTCGTTATTCAGGCATGCCACTGTTTTTTCAATGGGAAAGACTGGGTGTTCCGTGTAGAAAAGCGAACCTATAAGTCCCTGTTCTTCGGCTGTGGGAAAGAGGAGGACAATACTCCTCTCCGGTTTCTTTCGAAGGCCGGAGAAAGCTTTACCGATGGCCAGTTCCCAGGCCATGGATGTTCCGTTGTCAACAGCGCCATTGAATATTGAATCGCCGTTTTCCGGCTCACCGATCCCGAAGTGATCCCAGTGCGCCGTATAGACAATGCTTTCCTCGGGCCTCAGTGTTCCTCTCAGAATTCCGGCGACGTTTACTGAAGAATTGTATTCAATGCTGTTACGGATCTCAAGCGAGATGTTCATTCCGAGATGAAAGCCTCTGAAATCTCTTCCGCAGGCCTTTATTCTCAGATCCTCCGTCGTATAACCCGATTCCCTGAGCAGCATATCTGCTTTATCAGCTGCGATCCAGCCGGTAAAACGGCATTTCCCGGTACCGGACCCGATATACAGGTTAGGGTTTACGGAACTGTTTCTCGGGATATTATAGGAATAACCTGCTCCCCTGGGTTCGTGAATTATCAGTATCCCCTCAGCTCCCTGCCGGGCAGCTTCTTCATATTTGTATGTCCATCTTCCGTAATAGGTCATCTCATTGCCCTTGAAAAGGGCTGTGTCACAGGTATAAAGTCCCGGATCATTAATAAGGACAATTACGGTTTTGCCTTTTACATCAAGGTTTTCATAATCATTCCATCCGTAATCGGGAGCAACTATTCCGAATCCGGCAAAAACAATTTCAGAATCTTCCACTTTAACCATTTCTTCCTCCAGCGGCGATATTATTGCCGCATCGTCGGGTGTATCCAGTACGATGGAACCTGTTTTGGATCTTATTCGTACAGGATCCTTTAAAACCGATCTGATCTTGACCATCGGGACTTCCTGGAAATAGCTGTCTCCGAAAGCAGGTTCAAAGCCTGTTTTTCTGAGCTCATCAGCCAGATATTCCACAGTGATCTTTTCTCCTTCCGTGAAAGGCTCCCTGCCCATGAACTGGTCAGAGCCCAGATCCATGACATGCCTCTCGAGGCCACTGATGTTTATCGATTCCCTGGCTTCTTCAAAAGAACCTGACGGGCTGCAAGCCATTAATAAAGCAATAATTGCGGCCGCCAGAAAGAGAGTACTCCTGCTGAACATATCTGACTGTTTTTCGTAATTTACCAAATATTTGCACAGGAACAGCATTCCTTCACCTGAAAATAACATTCCAGAGCAGTATCCTTCCGCTTTTCCAGAATGCCCTGAAATAGGGATTGTCAGCCACATAAATGACCATTCCCCCGCCGATATTCTCCGATCCGACAACCATGGTGTTTTTAATAAGCTTCTGGTATTTGTAGCCTGCAAATCCTGCGACAGGGCTGTTGTCAAGTATATACCCCGCGTTTTGTCCTTTTGAGAGATAAGGGTAAGGCTGGGAGCGTTTTAATATGAACCATTCTTTTCCGAGTCCGAACATAAACGGATTCGTCGTATCGGCGACAACCCTGTAGATGCTGGCTGCCGATCTTTCAGAAAGCATATGCCGGTTCTCATCTCCGAATTTTTTAAGATGGACAGGGTCGCCGCTTCCGGTTTTTTTGTCTGCTGCCTTCAGTTCATTGTTACGTGTCTCGGTGTCGGCTGAAAGGGATGTCGATTTCAAAGTGCTGAATATTGAAATAGCATTCTCAAATGCCACAACCCTGCCTCCACGCTTTGCAAAATCGACAATGGTGTCTTTAAGTCCTGAGTAGCTTCCTGAAGGGAGAAGAAGAACATCATAAGCAGTGAGGTCCACACGGGCTGCATCAGAAGAGCTGATAACCGTAACAGGATACTCGAGCTCCCTTTCGAAGAAATACCACAGTTCCCCTGCTGATCCCTGTGAAATACCGTCGCCCATGAGGATTGCCACCTTTCTTGACCTTCCAGGAACCGAATAATCCGAACCGGCATCCTTGCCTTTTTCTGCCAGGCCAGTGGTCAGCACAGATAGTTTTACATCTGTTCTGTTCGCCACTTCATTGACGATACGGTCAAAGTCTGAGTTGTGCGACATGTTATCGCCCCTTGCTATTATAAAACTTCCTGCCTGGTATTCAGATCCTCCTGAGCTAAAAGGCTTTAGAGCGTATCTTGTTCTGATATCTTTGCCATAAAGTGATGAGATGAATTTCAGTGTATTGAAGCCTCTGTTCACGACAGCATATGCATATGGTTTTTCAGAAGGGATAGTATTTATGGCTTTATCATTCTGAATTCTGCCCTCAGCAGGTTTTATCCTTTCTTCAATGGCAAAAGCCCTGAGGTTGTAGGCATAGGGTACGGCCCATGCCGTCAGGTCGTAACTCAGCGAATCGGAAGCTTTGCTGTCGGGTTCAAAAAGGATCTGCACAAACCTCGACTGCGGCTGATAAGCACTGATAAGTATGTCTCCTGTCTCAATTGTTACCTCGCCTTCTCTGTTCCGGAGATAATCGAATCCCCTGTATTTCTTTCCTGTATTGCCAGCATAGGAGTATCTAATCTGGTTCCTGTCCAGAAGCTGCAGCAGGTCGGTAAGATCGGTCAGGTTATCCTGGTTCTTGATTATGACCGACTTGTACCTGAAAGCCGGCCTGTTGATGTTGTCGTCAAAGAATTTGTTGAATTCCTCAATCAGTTTTTGCCGGTTCTCATACGATACTTTCAGTGTTGCCATGGAGGCAGTGAAATGGCCGTCTATCCTTTTTTCAAGGGTCAGCGTATCTCCGGCTTCCCTTTTCAGTGCCAGACCCGTATAGCCTCCTCCTCCCTGTTCATAGGTAAATCCTGCCGAACCGTTGAAGAGCGGCCAGGTGTCTCCGAAACTCGGACAGAAAAGGTCGTAGTTTTCCTTTGTATAGTATAGTAAGGACTTCTCATCAAAAAGTTGTGCATTGACTTTTCCCGTCAGTCCGTGAAATTCATGCTGCCAGGGGGTTATCACTTCATGCCATGGTTCAGCGCCCGGAGGGAAGAAGAAGGTTGATTCTGCCCCCATCTCATGAAAATCTGCGTGGACATGGGGCATGAACTGGTTGTACAGGGCAATTCTGCTGGCAGTCTCTTTCTGAGTCTGCCAGGTCCAGTCGCGGTTAAGGTCGAACAGGTAATGATTAAGCCTTGCACTGGGGAAAGCCTGATTATGTTCCCTTGCACTTCCGTCGGCGTTGGGTATCAGGCTCATGGTGTTCCTGTATCTGCCGGCGTAAAGATCACGTCCGTCGGGATTCTGGCAGGGATCAATTATTATTATGCACGATTTAAGCCAGTCGGAACTCCCCGGATAAGTCCCGCTTACAAGGGTCCACAGCACTTTCATTGCAGTTTCCATGCCTGCCGATTCATTTCCATGAACATTGTATGCCAGCCATATTATGGGGATCTGCCGTCCTGTAAAATCTCCGTCGAGCAAACCTGTTTTTACGAGATTGTTTTTTCTTAGTTCTTCTATGTTTTTAAGATTGGCTTCATCAGATACTATGCAGACTCCCAGGGGACGTCCCTCGTAGGTGGTCCCGTATTCTCTGTATTCGGCCACAGGAGATTTTTCTGCAACATATCTGAAATACTCATCCGCTTTGTGGTGAAATGTAAATTGGCTTCCGGTTTCATAGCCCAGAAATTCCTGCGGAGATTTTATATCCTGGCCAGTAACATTAACAAGAAAAATGTAAAATGTTAGAAATGTAAATAAAAGGCGTTTCATTACTGTGAAATTATAAGTGCGGCGGCTAATATAGTATATTATATTAATATTTTGTCTCTGAATACGGGTTGGAGTCCATAAAACAGGGGTTTGCCATCATGAGTATATTAAAATCGCTATTTTTGTCGCAAGGTAATTCAAACTGAAAAATAATATACTTTGATTATGAAGAGATTTTATCCTGCTTTTATCATTTCCGTCCTCCTTTTACCGGGCCTTTTTACAGAAATGAGTTTATACTCGCAGATGCCACCCAGAGGGGGAAGTCAGTTTCGCGTTACAGGCTGGCTTGATGACAATAACTGCATCGTTCAGACATTTGATTCTGAGATGAAACCTGTAGTAAAGAGTATAAACCTCAGAACGGGAAGGCAGACGGTGATCCAGCCCGTAAAGACGGAAAGGGAACTTCTCTCGGAGTCTCTGCCCTCGGGTGTAAACATTGCTTTTACAGACGCCGTCAGCGATGATAGCAGAAGTGCAGCTTTATTGAGGGACAATGACCTTTACTATATAAGGATCGGGGACAAGGAATTGCGCCGTCTCACAAGCGATGAGATCCCGGAAGTGAATGCAAGGTTCTCTCCTGACGGCAAAAGGATTGCCTATACCAAAAATAAGGACCTGTATGTCTATGACATTGCGGCCTCAAAGGAGATAAGGCTTACATCTGATGCATCGGAAAGAGTCTATAACGGATATTCGTCGTGGGTTTACATGGAAGAGATACTCGACCGCCCCAGCAGATATGCAGCTTTCTGGTGGGCACCCGACGGAAACCGTATTGCCTACCTGAGAACCGATGAGACTGAAGTTCCCGTCTTCACCCTTAACCGTCTTGACGAGCCCGACGGTATTCATGGCACTCTTGAGCAGGTGCCTTATCCCAAAGCCGGCGATCCCAATCCAAGGGTAAAGATGGGAATAGCTGATATCCAGACAGGCAAAACAACATGGGTTAAGACAGATTACAGCGTCGACCAGTACATTGCCTGGCCTTTCTGGACTCCCGACAGCAAAAAGATGGCCGTCCAGATAATAAACCGCGGGCAGGATGAGATGCAGATAATTCTTGCAGATCCGCTTACCGGCGATTTCAGCCTTATCTACAGCGAAAAGCAGAAAGCATGGCTCGATTTCTACAAGGATATTTACGTTATGAAAGACGGATCGGGGTTTATTGTAAGGAGTGTAAGGAACGGATGGGAGAATCTCTATTATTACAGCTGGGACAACAACCTTATTTCTCAGCTCACCGGTCTCGACTACAGGGTGACGGGAATCGAAAGGGTCGACGAGGGTCAGAGACTTGTTTATTTCACTGCAACAGGGACGGAATCGACTGACAGCCATCTAAGCAGGGTGGGTCTTGACGGGAAGAACCTGATACAGATCACAAACGGACCAGGGGCTCACAACGTTAGCATTTCACCCAGGGGAACCTGGTTCATTGATTCATGGAACAGCCTCAGTTCCCAGGGGTCGGTAATAGCAATCGACAAAAGAGGAAATCCGGTTAGGGAACTATATAAGGCTGATCAACCTGCCTTTGATCCGGCAAAACACTCCAAGGCCGAGCTTGTAAGGATCACAACTTCTGACGGGCTTTTTAAAATGCCTGCAATCATAACCTATCCTCTGAACTTCGATCCGTCAAAAAAATATCCGGTTATCTTCAGGATTTACGGAGGCCCTGATTCAAAGAACGTTACCAACAGATGGCAGGGAAATTCACCCTCATGGGATTCCCAGAACGGGATCATTACTTTCACCGTCGATCACAGGGGCTCAGGTCATTTTGGCAAGAGAGGGCTCGACTACATGCACCGCTGCCTTGGCAAATGGGAGATTCTCGACTACCAGGATGCTGTTAAATGGCTTCTTGAAAAACCCTATGTCGACGGTACCAGAATGGGTATTACCGGAAGCTCTTACGGAGGTTATGTTACCTGCCTGGCACTTACAAAGGGAGCAGGATTCTGGACTCATGGTTTTGCAGGTTCTTCAGTAACTGATTACCGGCTCTACGACAATGTCTACACTGAGCGCTATATGGATAAACCTCAGGAAAATCCTGAGGGATACAAGGAAGGATCAGCTCTTACCTGGGCTGACAGGTACAAGGGCAAACTCTACATGACTCACGGGGATATTGATGATAATGTACATATGCAAAATTCTATATATCTTATTTCGAGACTGCAGGATGAAGGCAAGACTTTCCAGTTCATGATCTATCCGAACAACAGGCATGGATTCAGCGGAGCAAAGGCACAGCACTCCAGGAATGAAGCCAACAGGTTCTGGCTAGGAAATTTCTTTGGAAAAGAATAAATATTTGTTGCTATATTAGTGTTATTATTATAACAATAAGCCCTGAAATCTAAACTCCTAAATCTAACTCTATGATTATTGGAATTTTAAAGGATTCCGGAGCAGAAAGGCGTGTAGCTTTGCTTCCCGCTGAAGTCGCTGCAGTACGTAAAACCGGAATTGATGTTCTGACTGAAAAAGGTGCGGGAGAAAAAGCATTTACAGGAGATGATGCATATCTTTCAGCAGGAGCACTTGTCAGGGAAAGATCTGAGGTAATTTCAGAATCATCCGTTTTGCTGACGGTAAATACATTACCCGAAACTGATCTTGATCTTTGCAGTGAAGGACAGGTTATCTGTTCCGTTGTTAATCCGGCAGAGAACGGTGCATGGTTGGAAAAGGCAAGAATAAAGGGGCTTACGGTTCTGGCGCTTGACCTTGTTCCGCGCATTACAAGGGCACAGTCGATGGATGTGTTGTCGTCGATGGCAACAGTTGCCGGATACAAGGCTGTACTAGCCGCAGCATCAGTTCTTCCGAAGTTTTTTCCCATGTTCATGTCGGCGGCTGGAACAATAAAACCCTCGAAAGTACTTATCCTCGGTGCAGGAGTTGCCGGCCTTCAGGCTTTGGCCGTTGCCCGGAAACTGGGTGCTGTTGTGGAAGTTTTTGATGTACGTTCAGCTGTCAGGGAAGAGGTAAAAAGTCTGGGAGGCAAGTTCATTGAGGTTGAAGGAGCAACGGAAGACAAGTCTGCCGGCGGCTATGCAGTGGAGCAGACAGAGGAATACAGGAGGAAGCAACAGGAGCTCATACAGAAATGCGCTTCAGCCTCTGATGTAGTGATCGCAACTGCACAGATACCCGGCAGACGTGCTCCGCTTCTGATCCTGAAGGAAACGGTGATGGCAATGAAACCCGGATCGGTTATCGTTGATCTTGCAGCATCGACCGGAGGCAATTGTGAGCTTACTGAAAATGACAGGACTATCGTTGTCAATGGAGTTACAATAATTGGAAAATCAGATTTCCCTTCCGAAATGCCGGCCGACGCCAGCAAGATGTTCGGATCGAACATTGTGAACCTGCTTAAGATCATCACAGAAAAGGACGGATCGCTGAACCTGAATATGGAGGATGAGATCATTGCCGGAACCACGGCCGTACACAAAAAGGAATACATTAGTCAGAGGGCAAAGCAGATGCTTGGAATAAAATGAGATTGAAATGGAACAGTTATCGGAATTCTTCTTACAGCACCGGGAGGCAATATTCATAGTAATACTTTCGGTTTTTCTCGGGATAGAGGTAATAAGCCATGTTCCCGCGATTCTTCATACGCCGCTTATGTCGGGAGCCAATGCCATCCACGGAGTTGTTATTATAGGGGCAATAATTGTAATGGGGCATGCTGATACTACCGGGTCGTTGATTCTCGGCTTCCTGGCAGTGGTGCTTGGTACCCTTAATGTAGTCGGAGGATTCGTCGTCACCGACAGGATGCTCGAGATGTTCAAAAAGAAGAAATAAGGATGACGGATACTGATACTAAATCATAAAGGATGAGCGGATTAAATCAAATTCCATACGGAACGGCAATTCTCGAAGTTACCTATATAGTGGCCTCGGTATTATTTGTTATCGGGCTCAGGATGCTCAGCCATCCTCTCACAGCAAGAAGAGGTAATATTCTTGCAGCTTTCGGAATGGCTTTTGCCATTATTGCCACAATATTGTTCCATGAAAAGGATGGTCAGCCCATCGGTAACATACCCCTGATACTGTCGGCTATCGCTCTGGGGACTGTAATAGGCTGGTTAATAGCAAAGAAGGTAAAGATGACAGCCATGCCCCAGCTGGTCTCCTTTTTCAACGGGATGGGAGGAGCAGCGGCAGCCCTTATATCAATTATGGAATTTCCTCATGTAAGCCCTGGCCTGATAGCATCTTCCGGAATGGCCAACGGACATGTACTTGCAATTCTGCTTGGCCTGGTAATAGGAACCGTCTCCTTTTCGGGGAGCATGATAGCTTTCGGAAAGCTTGACGGAAGAATTGGCGATCTGCGGGTGAAAGCCATGAGATACGTAAATATTGCCTTCCTGATCGTTCTGGCAGGATTCATAGTATTCATCATGACCCGCGACGTAAGTGCAAGTTCTGAACTTTCAAGGTATGTCTATATTGTTTTCGGCATCTCGGTAGTTTACGGAGTCCTTTTTGTTATGCCCATTGGTGGAGCCGACATGCCTGTGGTGATTTCTCTTCTGAACTCCTTTACGGGTGTTGCTGCTGCAATGGGAGGATTCCTATACAACAACCAGGCGATGCTTACCGGTGGTATTCTTGTGGGTTCTGCCGGAACGATCCTGACAATTCTGATGTGCAGGGCAATGAACAGATCTCTTCTTAACGTTATTGTTGGGGTATTCGGAGGAGGCGGTTCGGCTGCAGGAGCTGAAGCCGGCACGATCAGGGAGATAACCCTTTCGGATGCAGCTGTGCTGCTAAGTTATTCAAGAAAGGTCGTCATAGTGCCTGGTTACGGACTGGCAGTAGCCCAGGCTCAGCACATTTGTCATGAACTTGACAGACTCCTTGAGGAGAAGGGCGTTGAGGTGAAATATGCGATTCACCCCGTAGCCGGAAGGATGCCCGGTCATATGAACGTACTTCTTGCTGAGGCAGATGTTCCTTATGAGCAGCTTATCGAAAGTGATGAAATAAATCCGGATCTTCCCAATACTGATGTTCTTATTGTTATCGGTGCCAATGATGTTGTCAATCCGGCCGCCGAAGATGATCCTTCAAGTCCGATTTATGGCATGCCCATTGTCAGGGCCCGCGATGCTAAAAACATTATCGTCATGAAAAGGGGAATGGGGAAGGGTTATGCAGCAATAGAGAACATGCTTTTCTTCAACGATAAGACAAGAATGCTCTTTGGTGATGCAAAAACCACATTACAGAATCTGGTAAGTGAAATAAAGAATCTATGAACCTTACTTCTGAAAGACTGGCTTTGCTGAGGGCAGCTATGCTTAAGGACGACATTGACTTTTTTATCATCACAATGACGGATCCTCATCTTAGCGAGAACCTTCCCGACCACTGGCAGATAATAAAATGGCTTACAGGTTTCACTGGTTCAGCAGCTACTGTTGTTGTCACCGGTTCTTTTGCCGGTTTATGGACCGATTCAAGGTATTTTCTTCAGGCCGAAAGGCAAATGGCAGGTACAGCATTTCAGTTCATCCGGCCGGGAGCCTGGCAGAGGAACGATTACATGGATTATATTGTGGAGAATGTCCTTCCGAAGCAGCGGATAGGTTTTGATGGAAGAACATTCTCCGTGAACTCTTTCAGGCGTCTTATGAAGAGGGTTGAAGGGATCAGTCCTTCCTTTGTTCCGGGAAATGAAATAATTAACAGCATATGGGTCGACAGGCCTCCGATGCCTTTTTCTTCAGGATTCGATCATCCTGTAAAATACTGTGGGAAAGAGAGATTCGTAAAGATTGATGAACTCAGGCAGGAAATGAGAAAATCAGGAGCAGATTTTCATCTTCTGACATCCCCCGAAGATATAATGTGGCTTCTGAACATCAGGGGAGCTGATCTGCAATACACTCCGGTTCTCTTAAGCTATGCCCTTGCGGGCCTGGATCAGATTCTCCTTTTCGTTGATGAGGCCAAGATACCACTGAAGCTTGCTTCTCTTTTCGACAGTCACGGAATTGTTGTTCTTCCGTATGAAGATTTTGACGGGATCATTCCGGAAGTTACCGAAGGCCATTCCCTGATGCTGAATCCGCAGACAACCTCTGTCGACCTGTTCAATTCTGTTTCAAAGAGGTCGGTTATTATCGAGGACATCGGGATCCCGGCCAGGATGAAGGCTCTGAAAAACAACACAGAGATAGAGAATATAGAAAAATCGATGGTAAAGGACGGAGTGGCTCTGACGAGGTTTTTTCACTGGTTCGAAAACAATCACGGTACCGTGAGGATGTCAGAGGCTTCGGTTGCTGAAAAGAACCATGAATTCAGGTCTCAGCAAAGTGAATTCCTTGGTCTTTCATTTCCGACCATCGTTGCATGGAATGAGAACAGCGCTCTACCTCACTACAGAAGGGGTGCGGATGAAGGTGCAGAGATAGGGGAGAGGGGTCTCATGCTTGTTGATTCCGGTAGCCAGTACATGGGAGGGACAACCGATATTACCCGGACAATTGCAGTGGGGGTTCCGTCTGAAAGTCAGAAAAAGGATTTTACGCTTATCCTGAAAGGGCATATAAACCTTGCTCTCGCAAAGTTTCCGCAGGGAACAAGGGGATACCAGCTCGACCTTATAGCCAGGCGCGCAATGTGGGGCTCGGGGATGAACTATGCACATGGTACGGGACACGGGGTGGGATTCTGCCTTAATGTTCACGAAGGACCCCAGAGCATAAGTCCGGCAGATAACCGGACTGTTTTAGAGGCAGGAATGCTTACATCAAATGAGCCGGCTATCTACCGCGAGGGCGAATATGGCATAAGGACCGAAAACCTTATACTCTGCTTTGAGGATGAGATAACGGAATTCGGTCATTTTCTCAGGTTCGACACGGTATCTCTCTGCTATATCGACAGGTCGCTTATTGACAAGTCTCTTCTGGAGGATAAGGAGATAGAATGGCTTAACTCATATCATTCGGAAGTGTATGATAAAATAAGCCCTTTTCTCGGGCAGGAAGAGAAAGAGTGGCTCAGGATGAAAACCGAAGCCCTTTAGTTTATTTGCCTGTTACTTTTGCCGGTTGTCCCTTTTACCTTATTTCGTCGACAATCTGCCGGATATCGATAAGAGGGAATTCAGTTATCCTTAGTTTTGCACTTCCATAGGGAACCAGATGGATCACTTCGGCAATCCCTTCAGGCGTAACCGGACTGCGTGGCGGTATTCCGGCCGAGTTGTTCTCGATTGTCCAGCCGGCGATTTTCATTCCTCGTGTTTTAATAACAACCGGAGCGTCTTTGTCCCAGGTAATGTATCTGGCTGAATCGGCCGACCATATCATGTCGCCCTTGTCAGCAAAGGGATATTTGCTTATTTCGTTCTCAGTTATTTCAATACCTCTTCCAAAATTGTTCAGATCTATCACCAGGCCATAATTCCATGGGCTCTCCGGATATATTTCCCAGTCAATACTTCCCTTGTATGCGAAGTTGTCGTAGTTGATCTTTACACTTCTGTAATCCTTATCAATCCTTAATGAATACACTAGTGGTCCCCTCATCACGGTAACTGAATTGTTGTATCGTTTCTCTGTACGGATCTCCATCGGCAGGCTGAGCGTTACCACATCACCCGGATCCCAGCGTGCATATAACCTGACGGTTGATCCACCCTCAGCCTCGGTGGTTTTGTTTTTATACTTA
Organism: Bacteroidales bacterium; assembly: GCA_040772125.1. Taxonomy (GTDB): domain Bacteria; phylum Bacteroidota; class Bacteroidia; order Bacteroidales; family VadinHA17; genus LD21. Next base: position 2,162,843 of record JAXGYS010000003.1, on the reverse strand, counting down.
ATCACAGCATTTTCAGCCCATCCGGGTATTCTGAGGTAGAAAGGGAAATTGACCGGATCGTCCGATCTGAACTCAAATTTCACTTCGCCCTTAAAAGGATAGTCAGTAGTTTCCGTTATTACCACCTCTTTTCCGTTTCCGGCTTTTGCAGTGACTGTTGATGGTGAGAAGGCAACAGCAATAAGGCCGTTGTCGTTTGTTGCCATCCAGAGACTCTGTGTGAACTTGGGCCAGCCCTGGTGCATGTTGGCAAGGCAGCACGCGAAGTTTGGCATAAGTCCGTAGATATTCGAATAGTTACCGTTTGTGCTCCATGCCCTTTTGTCTCCGTTAACGATAACCTGATTCGATTGCTGATCATACTGATGGGCCCACATGTCAGCTGTAGTGGTTCCTGGCAGGGCATTGAATGCAAGGAGTTCCAGCCTGTCGGCGAGGCTGTTGTCACCAAAGATCGAATAGAGTTCTTCGAGAGAGTACATGTATTCCACAACGGAGCACAGTTCCGTTCCCCTGTCAGGCGATTTTCCCGAGAGATGCTCATCGCCTGAGAATCTTCCTCCGGCCTGGCCATGGTTGAGGTCATACTTTTCGATGCCTGAAAAAACGGCGTTTCTGAACCTTTCTTCTCCCGATTGCTGATACCATAATCCCGGGTATTTGATTGCCATGGCATTGTTTACCACATGTGCAGTAAGACCCTCGGGGCCCCAGTTAAGAGGTATTTTTCCGTCAGCTGAAGCAGCTGAGTCCCAGGGGAACTTTTCATAATAGCCGGTCCAGTCGAAGCTGTTTTTCTGGATAGATTCAATTACGTCAGTGATCCATTTCTCTCCGGTCTGCCTTAGCAGCCAGTATCCGGTTACAGCGTTCTCCATTGCCCTTACTCCGCGCCAGTCCTTGTCCGGCCAGTCGGGCGGAGCATCATGCAGGTACCTGAAGTATCCTGTCAGTACATCAAGTGCTCTCTTGTCGCCGCTTGCTTCATAGTATTGCATCAGCACCTTCCCGGCAACAGCAAGAGGCCAGCGGTCAGAGTTCTTCTGAGGTCCGTACCATCCTGTGTCAGTTGCACTCGCCAGAATTGGTTCAATCCAGTTCTGAACCTTGTTTTTGAGTCTTTCATCGTCAAGCTGATAGGCCAGCGGCACCAGGCCATCCAGAAAATAGGGTCCTCTTTCCCAAGCTTCTCCGTCTTTTCCCCTCCAGGAAGAGTTTACCAGGTCGGGCCAGAAGTCATCCACGTTACCTGTAAGGCCTTCTGCCTGAGCCTCAAGCTGCGAAAGCAGCCATCCTTCAGGTTTTACCGCCCCGAGAGGAAGCTTTATGTAAGCGGTCTGTTTCATAGTTTCCGGATTACCAGGATAGCTGATATTCCCGTGCTTGCCTGAGCAGCCTGTAAAAAGCAGAAGCGCTGCAAGTGTTATTGATAAAAATGTTTTATTCATTGGTATGGGTGCGATAATTCGTTAAAATTATATTAGGTCCGAAAAAAGTTTAACATATTATATTATTATATTATACTGCTTAATATATTAACTAAGAGCTATATATATTGTTATTCATGTTGCCAGACATAAAATTGAATTTTCATTTCGTTTAAGATAAAATGCCTTGCCCTGTGGTTTCATGAACTCACCCCCTGCCTTCGCGAAGCTCAGGCTTCCCCCTCTCTACGCCGTAGAGAGGGGGATCGAGGGGGTGAGTTCGTGTTGAACGAGCTAGTTTGAAAGGGCTATCTTTCATATGATGAAATTTATCCGGATAATACTGATAAAAATACATTAAAAATCTTCAGTTTCGCCTAATCGTCTGATGTTTGGATTAACGCTCCTGTAGATTTCCACAGCCTCGAAGACCTGAATCATATCGAACCAGGCCGTTCCCTGTCCGGGCATCCTGAGAACGGCATTTACCCTGGGTGAAGGAATGCTGTCGGAAGGAATTGTAACAGATGTTACAAATTGTCTCCATTCATGGGTCGGACAGAACTTCTTCCTTCCATAATCGCCAAGCCCGAGTTCGAAGCAGGGCTTGTCCCTGCCCATGTTTAGTGTCGTATCGGTTTTTGCCACAACCGTAATGACATAGGTTTTCCCCTTCTGCACATTTACCGGAAAGAATCTGAGCCGGGTTCCCCTGTTCTCCGTCGGAGTTACAAGCCGGAGAGAGTGTGATCCCTCATAGTATTCCCGGGTATCAGTGAAAAAGGTTGCCCCTTTGTCACCCTCATTCCATGCATAAGTGGCTGACGGGATCCCCGGGCTGGAAAGATCCTCAAATCCGGGGTCTAGGGTGAGATTTCCCCTGTAAGGCCTGATTTCTTCCTTTAAAGGTGCGACATCGATCAGATAAACCTGTGAACCCAGGGCCGGCAGGTAATCGGAAATTGTTCCCGAACTCAGTGAGATAGTTCTGTTTTCAAACAAAACCCTTGCTCTTTTATCCTGAATTCCGCTGACTCTGATGTCGCATTTCTGAGGGGCATTGACTTTGTTCACCGCTATTATCATGAGCCGGCCATTATACATCCGCGAAGCAACGCTGATGTTGCCTGATGACGGACTGACCCGAAGTGCTTCTTCGCCGGACAGGAGCCATGGTGTTATTTCGGCGATCTCCATTGCCATCCTTCCGCATTCGTTCCATGCTGCTGTTGATTTTGGGAATGAATTCAGCCCGTGGCGTATGAAATACTGTATCCCTGACGCTCCGTTTACAATAGCCAGATAGGTCATGTTCCTTATTTCCTGTATTGTGGGTTCACGGCCCCACCATTCGCCTCCTCCGAAGGCCTGGGGAACGATCCATACCGGTCTTTTGCCCCTGAATTCAGTTACAAGTTGTTGGGTAACCATTCCTACCTGTGCAGGGGACCCGTTTGGAATTGGATAGGGATCTGCCATCACGATATCAAGGCCATTTGCGTATCTTCTTGATGACAAAAAGGGAGCCATGAAGACAACTGTAACCGGATGCCATGGATCAACATCCTTTATTGTTTTATATATTTCCTCGAGCCTTCCGGGCGGTATCCTGAATCCGTTAGGTTCATCGGCGATATACCATGCAAGGAGGGCCGGATGGTCCATGAATTCCTTAATCTCGGAAATAAGCCTCGATCTCTTCTCTTCATCGCTTATTCCTTCAATCTGAGATGAAACACCTCCGCCTCCCGAAACAGATAAAAGGTTGTAATGGACTCTCATTCCCAGCATGGCGCATCTGTCCATGTAGGCTTTCCTGTCCTTCAGCGTCTCAGGAATTATCTTCTGATAAGGAGAGATCATATTGAAACCTTTCACCATCTCCTGCTCAGGCAGTTCAGGCTGAACAGGCGAGTAACAGTAAAATCCGAAAGGGAACATTATCCTTTCTCCTGTGATCAATCCGCCTGTAAGCCTGTCAGTCTTAACCTCGTTATGCCTGAAGGGAAGAATGATTAAATCCGATGTTGCCCTGTACATCGTTGATGTTGCCAATCTGATGTCCGCGGTTATTTTATAGGTTCCCGGGTCTGGATCGAGGGGAAATTCAATCGTGAGGAGCTTACCGCCGGATGTGCCTTTCCATGAGTTCAATTCCCTGCTTCCGGCCTTAAGTGTGACTGATAGCCATGAATTCTGGTAACGGGACGGGACATGAATTATCATCTCACCCGTTTTTTCCATCGTGTAAAAACTGTATCTGCTGTTCATACCGAAGGATGTTGTGTCGATCTTCTGGGCTGACGACAGCATTGAAAAAACTAACAATTGCAAAACAAACAGGAATGATTTTCTTCTTAACATAGATTCATTACAATTCGTGGCCAAACGAATAAATGTAACGACTTTTGCCAATGGAAAAAAAAGATATTATAAACAATATCCTCACATGCTGTTGAAAGCTCCGGATTTTCTGATCTCAAGATTTTTTATTTGCTTGCAATGACAGCTATGGAACGCTGCCGGGCGCTGGTTGCTTTGTTGCTGGGTGCTTGTTGCTGGGTGCTTGTTGCTAGGTGCTTGTTATTCCAGCTTACTGCCCACTGCCCCTGCCCACTGCCCCTGCCAACTGCCCACTGCCAACTGCCAACTGCCAACTGCCCACTGCCCCTGCCCACTGCCCCTGCCAACTGCCCACTGCCAACTGCCAACTGCCAACTGCCCACTGGTTATGTTGAATAATGACCCCTCAGCCTCTCCTGAGGTATCTGTCAATTTCCTTTGCGACCTTTCTCCCTGAGGCAATGGCATGAACGACAAGGCTTGCACCAGAAACTGAATCCCCGGCTGCAAATACTCCCGGGATATTTGTTTGAAGTGATCCGTTTGTTCTGATATTGTTCCTTTCACTTAGTTCGATTCCGAGTTCTGAAACAAGTCCTTCAATGACAGGATGAACGAAACCCATGGCCAGAAGGACCAGGTCAGCTTCGATTATGCGGCGAGAGTCTGGTACCGGGTTCATAGTATATCTGGTGCCGTTTTGTTCCCATTTTACTTCTTCAACCTCGGCACCTGCAACATTTCCGTTTCCGGTAAATCTCACTGTAGAGAGGCTCCAGTGTCTTTCGCAGCCCTCTTCATGTGAAGTGGATGTTTTAAGGATCTTTCCAAAGAAAGGCCATGGATTGTCGGGTGTCCGGGATTCAGGAGGCTTTGGCAGGATCTCAATCTGGGTTACCCTTGCTGCTTTTTGCCTGATGGCTGTTCCTATACAATCTGAACCTGTGTCTCCTCCTCCTATAACAAGAACTTTTTTTCCCGTTGCGCAAAGTTCTCTAAGGTCCGAAGGATCATATCCCGAATTTATTCTGTTCTGCCGGCTAAGGAAATCCATAGCAAAATGTATTCCCTTAAGCTCCCGGCCCTCAATGTTTAAATCCCGTGGTTTACCAGAGCCTATTGCAATACATACTGCATCATAGGTTGCGAGGAGTTCACGTGCGCTTATGTCCCTTCCGGCAGTTACTCCTGTTACCAGGTTGAGTCCTTCTTGTACCATTATATCCAATCTCCTGTCGATCACAGCCTTGCTCAGTTTGAAATCGGGAATTCCGAACCTCATCAGTCCTCCGGCCTTTTCGTCCTTTTCATAGAGAGTTACATAATGGCCTGCTTTGTTAAGGAGGTCTGCTGCTGCCAGTCCTGCGGGACCGCTTCCTATTACTGCCACTTTTTTGCCTGACCTTTCCGCCGGAGGCTCAGGCCTGATATAGTCTTCAGAGAATGCCCTTTCCGCTATGGCAACTTCATTTTCCCTTATTGTTACCGGTTCCTGGTTTATATTGAGAACGCAGGCATGTTCGCATGGAGCGGGGCATATTCTTCCTGTTATTTCCGGGAAGTTGTTTGTGGAATAGAGCCTTTCCCAGGCACCCTTCCAGTTGCCCCTGTAGAGAAGATCGTTCCATTCGGGGATAAGATTATCGACCGGACAGCCCCAGTGGCAGAATGGAATGCCGCAATCCATGCATCGTGAGGCCTGAAGCATCCTGTCTTCGCTGTTAAGGATCTGTTCCACCTCGCTGAAGTCATGGATCCTTTCATTGACAGGTCTGTTGCCAGCTTCTTTTCTTTTAACCTTTAAAAATCCTGTAATGTCTCCCATAAATATCTTATTAAATTCAGCCTATTTCGGCATCAATTTCGACATTGGCTATCTTCTTTCTTATTTCTTCAAGTTTCTGTTCCTGAAGGACTTTCTTGTAATCGTACGGAATGACCTTAATGAACTCAGGCAGCAGTTTCTCAAAATCGTCGAGTATCATTTTTGCCTTTTTGCTGCCTGTATATTTCAGGTGGGCCGAAATAAGCTGTTTCAGTTCTTCTATATCGGCAAGTTCTTCAACCAGTGATAATTCGACCATTCCCATGTTGCAGTAATAATCGAAATTGCCCTTCTCGTTGAATACATAGGCTATTCCTCCGCTCATCCCTGCTGCAAAATTGCTTCCGGTCTTACCCAGGACGACCACCCTTCCTCCTGTCATATATTCACAGCAGTGGTTCCCGACTCCTTCAACCACAGCCCTGGCTCCGCTGTTCCTTACACCGAATCTTTCGCCGGCAACACCGGAAATATATGTTTCACCTGAGGTTGCACCGTAAAGTACTGTATTCCCGATTATAATGTTCTTGTCAGGATCAAACGTTGAACCCCGCGGAGGAACAACAATTATCCTTCCTCCCGACAATCCTTTTCCAAGATAGTCGTTCGATTCACCTTCAAGGAAGAGTTCTACACCGGGAGCAAGGAAGGCTCCGAAACTTTGTCCGGCCGATCCCGTGAAACGGCATCTGATCGTTCCTTCAGGCAATCCTGCGGAGCCGTGAAGAGATATAATTCTGCCTGAAAGCATTGCACCAGTTGTTCTGTCGGTATTTTTTATTTGCCGTTCGATCATGACAGGTTTCCTGTTTGCAAGTGCTTCTTCTGATTCTGAAATCAGTTCCAGATCCATTATTCCTTCAAGTTTGGTTTTCTGACCTTCAATGCAATGCATTTCGTTGAATGCAGCTTCGGGAGGAAGCTTCAGAATTCCAGAGAGATCCAGGTTTTTTGTTTTCCAGTGATTTACCTGTGGATTTCTTTCCAGAAGGTCTGATCTCCCTATGATTTCATCCATTGTCCTGAAACCCATATCTGCAAGGTATTCTCTTATGTCTTCAGCCAGGAACCTGAAGAAATTCACCAGGTAGTCAGCTTTACCCAGGAATCTCTTTCTGAGCTCCGGGTTCTGGGTTGCGACTCCCACCGGACAAGTATTGAGATGGCATTTCCTCATCATTACGCATCCGAGGACAACAAGGGCACTGGTTGCGAACCCATACTCTTCAGCTCCTAGTAATGCCGCCATGATAACATCCCGTGCAGTTTTAAGCTGTCCGTCAGTCTGAAGCGTGACTCTCCGGCGCAGGTTATTCATTACCAGTGTCTGTTGCGTCTCTGAGAGGCCTATTTCAAGCGGAATGCCAGCATGTTTTATTGATGATGTGGGACTGGCGCCTGTTCCGCCCTCATAGCCGCTTATGGTTATCAGGTCAGCACCTGCTTTTGTGACGCCTGCAGCAATTGTTCCCACTCCGCTTGCAGAGACCAGTTTGACGCTGATTCTTGCTTCGGGGTTTACGTTCCTTAGGTCGAAAATGAGCTGGGCAAGGTCCTCGATCGAATAAATATCATGATGCGGGGGAGGGGAGATTAGAGTTATCCCGGGAATGGAATATCTTGTTTTCGCAATTATCTTGTCGATCTTATGTCCGGGCAGCTGACCTCCTTCCCCGGGCTTGGCACCCTGGGCAATTTTTATCTGAATCTCATCGGCATTCACAAGGTATTCAGCAGTAACACCGAAGCGGCCGCTTGCAACCTGCTTAATTGAACTTCGAACAGAATCGCCATCAGGAAGAGGCCTGAACCTTTGCGGATCTTCGCCTCCCTCGCCGGTGTTGCTTCTTCCTCCTATTCTGTTCATGGCAATGGCTAAGGTCTCGTGTGCTTCACGGCTTATTGACCCGAACGACATTGCCCCTGTAACAAAGCGCCGCATTATTCTTTCGGCAGGTTCAACCTCGCTGATAGGGATAGGGTTTTTTCTGATATTCAGCATTCCCCTTATAAACAGCGGAGATACTGAATCGCTGTCGGCTCTTGCCGAGTATTCTTTGAACTTCGCCCTGTCGCCTGTTCTTGTACTCCACTGAAGGAGAGCAATCGTTTCAGGATTCCAGGCATGCTTTTCCCCATATTTGCGGAAAGAGTATATGCCTTCAGTAAATGCTTCGGGAACTTTTGCTCCGCTGAAAGCCTTACGGTGCGGTATCATAACCTCTTCAGTGATCTCGTCAAATCCGATTCCTCCTATTCTGGAGGTGGTTCCGGCAAAATATCTATCAATGACATCCCTGCTTATCCCCACTGCTTCAAAGATCTGAGACGATCTGTAGCTGCGGAGAGTGCTGATACCCATTTTCGACATTATTTTCAGGATACCTTTGTTTATGGAATTAACGTAATTCTCTTCAGCTTTCTGGTAATCGAGCTGTATCGCTTTGTCTCTGACCAGCCTGTTGATAACAGCAAAAGCCAGGTATGGATTAATGATACTTGCCCCGTAGCCGAATAAAAGAGCAAAATGCATAACCTCACGTGGTTCTCCGGATTCTATTACCAGGTCGATCTGCATCCTCTTGCGCTTTTCAATAAGGTAATGATGAACTGCTGATACTGCAAGAAGCGAAGGAATGGGAGCATGATTCTCATCGACACCCCGGTCGGTAAGTATAATATAGTTCTTTCCCTCATCCACTGCTTTTTCGGCATCAAGGCACAGCTGATCAACAGCCCGTTCCAGCTCACCACTGCCTTTCCCCGCTTCGAAATGCATTTTCAGTGTTGCTGCCGAAAATCCCTTGTATCGCAGATTTTTTACTATCTGAAAATATGTATTTGAAATAACAGGATTCCTGAAACGTACCATCTTCACATGATCGGGTGATTCGTCAAGAAGATTTTGCTGAAGCGAACCCAGATAACCCGACAGTGTCATCACAAGCTCTTCCCTGATCGGATCGATCGGTGGATTGGTCACCTGGGCAAAGAGCTGCTTGAAGTAATTAAAAAGCCTGTACGACTGTAAGGAAAGAACAGCCGCCGGAACATCGTTGCCCATCGATCCAACAGGTTCTTTACCTGTGGCGGCCATCTCCTTAATGAGCTTTTCGGTTTCCTCGGGAGAGTAGTTGAATACTGTAAGATATTTTGCATACTGGTCACCCATATCAGGAGAAACAACATGTCCTGTTTCTATCTCTTCAAGTTTGACCATGTTCTGTTCTATCCATTTTCCATATGGAAATCCGGCAGCGAGCTTCTCCTTCAGCTCCTTGTCGTACAATACCTTGCCCTCGAGAGTATCGACAAGAAGCATTTTTCCGGGTTTCAGGCGTCCCTTCTCCCTGATTTCCCCTGCAGGGAATGACAGTACCCCTGCTTCAGAACCCATTACGATCAGGTCGTTCGTTGTGATAAGATATCTCGAAGGCCTTAATCCGTTTCTGTCGAGCATTCCTCCGATGTATCTTCCGTCGGAAAAGATAAGTGAAGCAGGGCCATCCCATGGTTCCATAAAAGTTGAATGGTAATGGTAGAAATCGCGCAGTCCTGTGGGTATAGGGTTCTTATTGTTTATAGATTCCGGAATAAGCACCGACATGGCATATGGCAATGATTTTCCGCTCATAAGCAGGAACTCCAGCACGTTGTCGAGAGAAGCCGAGTCACTCTTGTCAGGCTCTATTACCGGATAGATCCTTGCCAGATCTCCCAGTTTATCGGATTTTAATATCGACTCTCTGGCTTCCATCCAGAGCCTGTTACCCTTTATAGTGTTAATCTCACCGTTGTGACCCAGTACTCTGAAAGGCTGCGCCAGATCCCAGCTTGGAAAGGTGTTTGTGCTGAATCTTGAGTGGACAAGGGCTATTGCGCTGTGGAGCCTTTCATCCGTGAGATCAAGAAAATACTCACTGAGCTGCATCGACGTAAGCATTCCCTTATAAACCAGCACTTTTGTTGATAGACTGGGTATGTAAAATGCATTCTTCTGTGCAAGATCCGATTCCCTTACAGCCTTTTCGGCTCTTTTCCTTATTATGTAGAGTTTTCTTTCGAGTTCATCATCAGGGATATCTGCTCCAAGAAGTATCTGCCTTATCAGCGGTTCGGCTCCCTTTGCTATTTCCCCTATTGTGGAATTATCCCTTGGTACTTCACGGAATCCTATTATGCTGACCCCTTCTTCATGGATTATCTTTTTCAGGATGTCAAGACATTTTTCAGCATCCCCGTGGTTTCGCGGAAGAAAGATCAGTCCCGTACCGAACTGTCCTTCAGGAGGCAGTGCGAATCCCTGGATAAGATAAAAATCACGCGGAACCTGGATCATTATTCCGGCGCCGTCACCCGTTTTACTGTCAGCTCCTTCAGCGCCCCTGTGAGTCATATTCCTCAGGATGTCGAGCCCCATCGTTATTATTGAATGCGACTTTTTCCCCTTTATCTGAGCAACAAAACCAATTCCGCAGCTGCCATGCTCAAATTCACTTCTGTATAATCCTTCCTGCGAAGGTCTTTCTGTTCTCATTGAACTCTTTTTTTTTACTTATAAACAAGCTTTCCGATACAAAAAAACCGTTCTCTTTTATTGAAGAGAACGGTCATCCCTAATCCTATGAAAACGCCATTCTCAGTCATGCCGGTTAAACCTGACGACTAAAAATGTAAAACCCGTATTTGAAATATGTTTAATACTCATTGTTTTAATTTCCGCCGACAAATATATTTAAAAACTTTCATTTTGATACAGGAAATGTCAAAAAAATTAAAAAAATATACTAAAATGACACAAAAGTTTTCAACATGATAGTTAATAATAAGTATTTTCTTAGTGTGGATGTATAAGTTGCAGGATCTCCATTTGAATCTTTTCCGGTACCCGGGGTGTCGGCTTCCATCAGCCCGGGTCTCACCCCGGGAAAAGGTACCAACTAACACATACAACCATGGAAGGGTTGACGTCAGATTGCTTAGCCTGGGTGTTAAGCATTTTTCTTATATTAGCCTCTTCTGTTATAACATATAAGATACAAAATGGAAAGACCGGATAATCTTATTCTTGTAATATTCGGCGCTACGGGTGATCTGACCGCCAGGAAACTTATACCCGCCCTGTATTCCCTGAAGAACCAGGATCTGATGCCGGACAGGTTTTCACTGATAGGAGTTGGCCGGAGTGAACTTACCACTGAACAGTTCAGGGAAAAGATGGCCGAGGCGATAAGGACTTTTACTGAAGAAAAGGAACCTGATTTCAGCAGAATCGACTCTTTCCTGAATTGTTTCTACTACCGGAAAATCAATTACAACTCTGCACGTGATTATGCTGAGCTAAAACTGGAAATAGAGAAATCCTGTTCCGAAAAAGGCATAGCCGGTAATATAATCTTTTATATGGCAACCCCTCCCGATGTTTATGTCACCATATCAAACAGTCTTTATCTGGCAGGACTCAGCAGGGAATCGGAAGGATACAGACGATTCATCATAGAAAAGCCCTTTGGCACCGATCTGGCCAGTGCGGTAAAACTGAACCGGACCCTGCATGAGCTTGTTGATGAAAAACAGATCTTCAGGATTGATCATTACCTGGGAAAGGAAACCGTTCAGAACTTGCTTGTTACAAGGTTTGCAAATGGCATTTTTGAACCTCTCTGGAACAGGAATTATGTTCACAGGATCGAAATTACTTCGGCAGAAAGCATTGGAATAGAGGGCCGGGGAGAGTATTATGATTCGTCAGGGGCCCTGAGGGACATGGTTCAGAATCATCTTCTGCAGATGGTAGGGCTTACAGCGATGGAGCCTCCCTCATCGCTCGATGCCGATGCGATAAGAAATGAGGTCCTTAAGGTTTTCCAGTCGCTTCAGCCAATAAGGGAGGAGGATGTGGAAAAGTATGTAGTGAGAGGACAGTATACGGGATCCAAGATAAGGGGAGAGTATGTTCCTGGTTACAGGGAGGAGAAGAATGTGCCTGAGGATTCCCGTACCGAAACTTATGTGGCGCTTAAATTTTTTGTAAACAACTGGAGATGGGGTGGTGTTCCCTTTTATGTGAGAACAGGAAAGAGGCTTCCGACACGCGTTACCGAGGTCGTCGTTCATTTCAAGCAGACTCCTCATCATCTTTTTCAGAGAGTGATCGGAAAGCTTGCCGGTAACCAGTTAATAATCAGGATCCAGCCAAATGAAGGTATTCTTCTCAAGTTCGACATGAAGGAACCGGGTGCGGGTTTTAAAGTAAAGAACGTCAATATGGATTTTCATTACAGTGATATGGCCGACGTAAGGGTACCATCGGCCTATGAGCGTCTTCTTTATGATGTAATGACGGGTGATTCCACGCTGTTCTCAAGAGACGATGAGGTGGAAACAGCATGGAAGTTTGTTGAACCCATTCAAAAAGCCTGGGAAAACAATCCCGACATAAAGGTTTACGGTTATCCGGCAGGAACCTGGGGTCCTGAACAGTCACACGATCTTATTGAAGGAGAAGGACTTACATGGCGATACCCATGTAAAAATATGGCTGATGAGGAGCTGTATTGTGAACTCTGATGGAAGATCTGATCAGGGATTATTAATCTGGACATAAAGGGACCCACATCAGCTTTCAGTTATTAAAGCTATCAAAACATGGACGCTAATATCAGAATTTTCAAAACTGCTGACGACCTGGCCGGAGCCCTTGCAGGTGATATAAAAGAGCTCATTGGGATAAATGACAGGAAGGGTTCGGTTACAATTGCTGTTTCGGGGGGAAGGACACCGGAAATGATCTTCCCTGTTCTGGCCGGAAAGTATTCAGGCCAGGTGAACTGGCAGCTCGTAAATATCTTCTGGGTTGATGAGAGATGCGTTGGTCCTGACGAAAGTGAAAGCAATTACGGAATGGCAAAGAAACTGCTTCTTGACAGGGTGCCTGTTCCTGCTCAGAATATCCACAGGATGAGAGGGGAGGAAGAGCCTGAAAAAGAAGCAGAAAGATATTCCGCTGAGATAATGGCCTTCACCAGGGCCAGGAACGGACTTCCTTTTTTTGATATGGTTCTTCTTGGACTTGGAGAAGACGGTCACACTGCATCAATCTTTCCGGGAAACGAACATCTTTTTGACACCGGATCGGTTTGCACAGTTGCTAGCCATCCTTTAAGCGGACAGAAAAGAATAACCCTGACAGGAGAAGTGATAAATAATGCAGGAAGGATTATTTTCATTGTAACGGGGAAAAGCAAGGCGGAAATAATTGCGGAAATTATTAATGAACATCAGGAAAGCAACAAATTCCCTGCATCGTATGTTAAGCCTGTGGAAGGGAAGCTTGCATGGTATCTGGATGAGGCGGCAGGTTCCCTGCTGGAGAATATATCCGGTCACGGAGACCATGATCGCATTTGAATACGCCATGCCGGGCAGACTTGCCGGAACAATTCAGAATAGAAGGAATTTCACTATATTTGAATTCAATGTTAAATCTTAAAACTCCAGGTCATGTCACACGAAAAAGCAAAAGAACAGACTAAGGTTAAGAAACAGCCAACGAAATCACTGAAGGAAAAAAGAGCTGCAAAAAAAGCAAAGAAAGCCGAAAAGAGTAAATAGAAAAAGAAAAGAGGCCGCTGATGCGGCCTCTTTCATAATAAATCTGTGGTGTGCTGAACTATGCTAGTTTGACATTCACGGCATTTATTCCTTTTCTTCCTTCCGAGAGTTCGAAAGTGACTTCGTCATTCTCCTTTATCTTGTCGATAAGGCCTGTAGCATGAACGAAATATTCGTTTTCTGAATCTGCATCTTTAATGAATCCGAATCCTTTTGATACATTAAAAAATTTAACTGTTCCTTTGTTCATTTTGATATGATTTAAAAAATTAAGGCTGCAAATTTAACATTATTTCCATAATAACCTAATTTGAATCAAAAACTAAATTTCCCGGTTTACATTTCTCTTTCTTATGAAATATCTAATATTGCCATTTTAATAAATAACTATTATGATCCGCACGTTTTTGTCCTTCATTCTCTTCTTCTGTTCTCTCATCAGTACATCAGGTCAGCAGCCGCTTTTAACCGTTGCGGAAGAATCGGGATTTACCTCAACCTCCAGCTATGATGACGTACTGTCCTTTATTGGTAACCTTCAGAATAGGTCAGACCGCCTTAGGGTGGAGACGATCGCCAGATCAGTCGGCGGAAGGGATATCCCGCTTTTGATAATAGGCGATCCTCTGCCGGCAACACCTGAGGATGCCCGGAAAGATGGAAGAATAGTGTTATATATCCAGGGAAATATCCACGCCGGTGAGATTGAGGGGAAAGAAGCACTGCTTATGTTTGCGAGGGACCTCCTTGAGGAAAGGAATTCATCCCTTCTTAAAAATGTTGTTTTTCTTCTTTGTCCCAACTTCAACCCCGATGGTAATGAGCAGATCTCTCCATTGAACAGAACCTATCAGCCCGGTCCTCTGAGCGGGGTTGGAGTCAGACACAACGGCCAGTTTCTCGACCTGAACAGGGATGCTATGAAAGCAGAGTCCCCTGAAGTCAGGGGCCTTCTGAAAAATGTTTTCAATAAGTGGGATCCGGCTGTTTTTATGGATTGCCATACCACCAATGGTTCATATCATGTTGAGCCTGTAACTTTTACCTGGATGGTTAATCCCAACGGCGATCATTCATTGATCGATTATATGCGTGAAAGTATGATACCTGAGATTTCAGGAACCCTCCGGAATAAGTACAGCGTTCTGAACTGCTATTACGGTGAATTTGTCGATATGCTTAAGCCGGAAGAAGGATGGATCTACGAGGCTTCTGATCCAAGGTATATGACGAATTATTATGGATTAAGGAACAGGCTTGCCATTCTCAATGAGAATTACGTATATGTCGGCTACGAAGAGAGGGTGAGAGGGTGCTACGCGCTTATCAGATCACTGGCGGAATATGTTTCCGAAAATAAATCAGAAATATCAGCCAGGATCCGGGAAGCTGACAAGAGAACGATACAGCGGGGATTAAATCCCGCCGATGCAGATTCCTTTGCAATCGAATTCGGTGTAAAGCCGCTTCCGGAAAAGGTTACAATAATGACCTACGAGGCGGAATCGGTGACAGATGCTCAGGGACGAAGAAGGTACCAGAAGAGCGACAGACAGACAACGGTCACCGTTCCCTATCTTATCGACTGGCAAGGAACAAGGAATGTTAGGTTTCCTTACGCATATCTCCTTACGGTTCCGGATCCTGAGATCATTGATCTTCTTGAACACCACGGTATTGTTACGGAAAGACTCAGTGAAGACACCACCCTTGAAGTTGAGAGGTTTGCAATCACTGGTCTGAAGGGATCCGCAAGACTTAACCAGGGCCATTATACAAATACGATAAGCGGCAGCTATGTAAGGGATACAGTCTCTTTCTCGAAGGGTACCATGGTAGTAAGGACTGCCCAGAAGCTGGCGAATGTTGCTGCCTATCTCCTCGAACCCCAGTCGAGCGACGGCCTGTTGTCGTGGAATTTCCTCGACCGTTATCTTGTTCCGCAGTGGGGTACGGGCTATTATCCCTACCCTGTTTACAGGATAATCCACAAGACTGACCTGATTACACAGTAGGCAGTTGGCAGTGGGCAGTTGGCAGTAAGATGGAAAAACAAGCAACAAGCAACGAGCAACGAGCAACAAGCAACGAGCAACAAGCAACCTGAATTTATTATTTCAATATTTGAGAGTAATTTAATAACATTGCACAATAGAAAATTACAGATAATTCAGATCCTGAAATGAGAAAATGGAGAATTGAGGACTCAGCTGAACTTTACAATATTAATGGTTGGGGTGTTAATTATTTTTCTATCAACCAGAAAGGCAATGTTGAGGCAAGACCTCTCAGAGACGGCGTTCCAGTCGATCTTAAGGAACTTATCGATGAACTTATCCTGTCGGATGTTTCAACCCCTGTTCTCGTCAGATTCCCGGATATTCTTGACGACAGGATACTGACAATATCAAATTGTTTCAGATCTGCATCTGAAGAGTATGATTACAAGGCGCAGAACTTTATTATCTATCCTATCAAAGTCAACCAGATGCGCCCTGTTGTGGAGGAGATTGTCAGTCATGGCAAAAAATTCAACATTGGCCTTGAAGCAGGATCAAAGCCTGAACTTCATGCAGTGATCGCCATAAACACCGATCCTGAATCGCTTATTATCTGCAATGGCTACAAGGATGAAGACTACATCGAACTTGCCCTTCTAGCTCAGAAGATGGGAAAAAGGATATTCCTCGTTGTCGAGAAGCTTAATGAACTGAAACTGATTACAACTATCGCAAAGCGTCTGAAGGTTAAACCTAATCTGGGAATAAGGATAAAGCTGGCGAGTGTCGGAAGCGGAAAGTGGGAAGATTCGGGAGGTGATATAAGCAAGTTCGGACTTACCTCGAGCGAGCTGCTCGAAGCGCTCGATTTCATCGAGAGGAACAGGATGGTCGACTGTGTGAAACTTATTCATTTCCACATAGGAAGCCAGGTTACAAAGATAAGGAGGATAAAGGTTGCTCTCAGGGAGGCGTCACAGTTCTACGTCCAGCTGCGTAAACTCGGGTTCAGGGTTGAGTTTGTGGATATCGGAGGAGGACTCGGAGTGGATTATGACGGTACCGGATCGTCGAACAGCGAAAGCAGCGTGAACTACACCATTCAGGAATACGTAAACGATTCGATAAGCACTTTTGTCGATGCTTCCAACAAGAATAACATTCCCCATCCGAATATTATCACTGAATCGGGCAGGTCACTTACCGCACATCATTCGGTTCTGATATTCGAAGTGCTCGAAACCACAACATTGCCTTCATGGGATGAGGAAGATGTTGCCGGGGAGAATGACCATGAACTTGTAAGGGAGCTTTATATTTTATGGGATAACGTGAACCAGACAAGAATGCTTGAGACCTGGCACGATGCCCAGCAGATTAGGGAAGAGGCTCTCGACCGTTTCAGTCTTGGACTCATTGACCTTAAGACAAGGGCTCAGATTGAGAGATTATTCTGGTCGATAGCCAGACGTGTCTACCAGCTCGCCAACGTGACAAAGCATGTCCCGGAAGAACTCAGGCAGATATCGAGGATCCTCTCCGACAAATACTTCTGTAACTTTTCACTTTTCCAGTCATTGCCCGATGCATGGGCAATTGATCAGATCTTCCCGATAATGCCTATCCACAGGCTGAATGAAGAACCTTTAAGATCAGCCACCATCCAGGATATGACCTGTGATTCGGACGGGAAGATCGATAATTTCATTTCTACAAGGAATTCACCGTACCACCTTCCTGTTCATCCCCTTAAAAGCAAGGAATCATACTACATGGGAGTATTCCTCGTGGGAGCGTACCAGGAAATTCTCGGCGATCTCCATAACCTCTTCGGCGACACGAATGCCGTTCATGTTTCGGTGGATGAAGACAGCTACAGGATAGACCAGATAATCGACGGGGAATCCGTGGCTGAGGTGCTCGATTACGTCCAGTACAGTTCGAAGAAACTTGTGAGAACGGTTGAGACATGGGTGACAACTTCTGTCAAGACAGGAAAAATAACCCTTGAGGAAGGTAAGGAGTTTCTCTCAAACTATCGTTCAGGATTGTACGGCTATACCTACCTCGAGTAGGTAAGAAAAAATGTAAGGGAATTCCACATTCTTGTAAAATTTATTTTCTAACTTACGCTTACCTTTAAGTAACATTGATCGGTAATCGTATAACCTTTAAAAATTTTACACTATGAGCGAAACAACCTCTTTCGATTTGAATGCTTTTATTAAAGAGTCCAAGGAGACCCTTTTGAGTCCAAATACCTATTTCCCGGCAATGAGGACTTCGGGCGGCATGGCTGAACCCGTAATGAAAGCCCTGATCTATGGCGTTATTGCCGGTATTATTGCATTCCTGTGGGGAGTTCTTGGCCTTGGCGGATCACTGGGAGTTTTTGGTGCAGGGATCGGAGCCATGGCTCTCGTCTGGACTATTGTAGGAGCACTGATAGGACTGTTTATCGGAGCTGTTATAATGTTAATAATAAGTGCAATATGCAAGGGGAGCACAGACTTTGAGGCAAACCTAAGGGTTGTTGCTGCTGTAATGGTTTTAATGCCGATCAATGCCCTTCTTGGTTTTACAATGGGAATTAATTCTGTTTTCGGGGCTATAGTCACACTGGGTGTGAACCTTTATGGATTGTACCTTTTATATCACGGTCTGACAGGATCGCTCAAGGCAAATGCAGCCACCTCGAAAATAGTTATGTATGTTCTTGCCGGTCTGCTTGTCCTTTTTACAATTGCAGGAATGAGCACACGGAACAAGATGAACAAGTACATGGATATGAGTCAGGAAGAACTGAAGGAGATGCTTAAGGACACTGATTGACGGTTGATTCGTTTGCCCGGAGAGATTCCGGGACGCTTTATAAATCATAAAATTATGCCGCTGGTTAAATACTGCGGCATTTTTTATGTCAAAAAAATCTCCAATGGCTCGAAAAACCATAATTTCAATTATTATTTTTGGTGTTTTTCCCAAGAAAGGAAAAGCTTGCTGAATGAGAAAACTGATTTTACCTCGTAACGTCTATATAGTCCTGCTATACAGGATACTGATCGTAATGTTCCTTCTGTCGCTGTCGAGGATAGGGTTTTATGTTTTTAACAGCAGGATGTTCCCTGAGATAAACTTTTCCCGGTTTCTTGATATAATGAGAGGAGGACTTCTTTTTGACCTTTCGGCAACCGTCTATATAAACAGTCTGTACATTCTGTTTCAGGCAATCCCTTTTGACTTCAGATACAACAGGCTGTATCAGAAAGTATTGAAGTATCTGTTTTATATCACCAACGGACTGGCTCTTTTCGCCAACGGTGCTGATTACTTGTATTACCGCTTTGTCCTTAAAAGAGCAACTGCCGATGTTTTCCAGACATTCGGGAACGAGGATAACCTTGTAAAGCTGTTTTTTAAGTTCCAGATTGATTACTGGCCGGCAACCCTGTTTACCTTTTTCCTGATCTTCCTGATGGTTTTTCTTTACAGAAAGATGAAACCTGAAAAACCATTGGTTAAAAACAGGATACTATACCATGCTGTCAATGTTGTCCTGGTCCCGGTCATCGCCGGGCTGGTAATAATAGCAGCAAGAGGAGGGTACAAGCACTCTACAAGACCGATAAGCATCAGCAACGCAACAAGATACGTGTCGAATCCCCGCGACGTGGCAATAGTTCTGAATACACCCTTCAGCCTTATCAGGACCAGCGGAAAGAAAACCCTTGAAAGATACGAGTTCTTTGATGAGGGACAGCTTAAGCAACTTTACGATCCTCATAAGGTAAGCAGGCCTGATTCGGCTTTTAGAAAGGAAAATGTTGTTATTCTGATCCTTGAAAGCTTTTCGAAAGAATATATTGGTTCTCTGAACGGTGTTCTCGATAATGGTAGTTACAAAGGTTACACCCCTTTCCTTGATTCTCTGATCAGTAACAGTCTCACCTTTGAAATAACACTTGCTAACGGCAAGAAGTCGATCGACGCCATGCCATCAATATTTGCTTCTCTGCCTTCGCTTGAGACCCCTTATACCATATCGCATTATGCAAATAATACCATAAATGGCCTGCCGCATCTCCTGAAGGAAAAAGGATATTACAGCGCTTTCTTTCACGGGGCGCCTAACGGGTCCATGGGATTCGATTCATTTTCAAGGATGGTTGGTTTTGATGATTACTTTGGCCTCAATGAATACCCGGTTAAAAGCGATTTTGACGGTATGTGGGGAGTCTGGGATGAACCCTTCCTTCAGTTCTTTGCAGAGAAGATCGGAACATTCCGGGAACCTTTTCTTGCATCAGTATTTACAATATCATCACACCATCCTTTCAGTGTTCCTGAACAGTATGAAGGCAAATTCCCGAAAGGTCCTGCACCTATCCTCGAGGTGGTGGGCTATACTGATCATTCTCTCCGGAAATTCTTCAGATACGCGTCTCAGCAGCCCTGGTTTGACAATACGATCTTTGTGATCACTGCTGACCACACAAATGAATCTGTAAGAAAGGAATATCAGAATAATTACGGGTCTTTTTCAATACCGATTATTTTCTATAAGCCCGGAAGCGGACTGAAAGGCATCAGGGAAAGAATAGCACAGCAGATCGATATAATGCCTTCACTTTTGACCTACCTTAATTATGAAGGGGAATATATTGCATTTGGGAATGATCTCTTTGACGATTCTTCAGAATCATTTGCGTTCAACACAGCGGGAAGCACCTACCAGCTCTTCATGAAGGACCATATGCTCGAGATGATCGACATCAGGTCTGCCGGTATGTACAACTTTAAAAACGACCCTTTATTGGAAAACAACCTGGTCGGGAGATTGCCTGATTTACAGGATGAACTTGAAACCAAACTTAAGGCAATAATTCAGACTTATAATGCAAGACTTATTGATAATGATCTGGTTGTGAAGTAAGTGACTGGACGCAGGACACAGGACACAGGACGCAGGGAAGAATGCCGATAACAGAAGGGGAGAGTGGGAGAGGGGGAGAATGGGGGAAGGAAGACGCAAGACATACAAGGTTGGTCTCAGAAGATCCCCTCCCGGCTTGTCCACCGTAACGGTAGCGAAGGTGGAGAGGGGCCTGGGGTGGGTTCTTTGGAAGACCGATGACTAAAGACGGATGACCGAAGACGGAAGACCGCAGAAAGATGACAAATGACCGAAGAGACTAATTCATATTGTACAAAAACCCGGCGCCAACGCCCATCGCCCAACGCCCAACGCCCATCGCCCATCGCCAGCACCAAGCAACCAGCAACTGTCGATGCCTGAAATACGTTGACCAAAAAAACGGTTAACAATATGAAAGAAGTAGTGTGTTTTGATCATCAAGCCAGAGCTCGTTTTAACAGACATTTTAGTGATGATTTCAAGAAAAAGAAAGTCAGGGAATTAGAAAGAAACATTACATCCATTCCCGATATTTGTAAAACCTACTCAGTAAGCAGGACATCAGTTTATAGATGGATTTACAAATATTCAGCAATGGCAAAGAAACAAGTTAAACAAGTAGTTGAATCCAAGAGCGATACACAAAAGATAAAAGCTCTTGAGGAGCGGATTAAAGAGCTTGAGAGAATAATTGGACAGAAGCAATTATTGCTTGAGTTCAAGGACAAGATGATAGAGATAGCAGAAGCTACCTATAACGTCGATATCAAAAAAAAAGTAGGTTCCAGACTCTCCTCTGGTACTACTTCAACCGAGAGGGACACAAAAGAAAGTTGAACAGTCTTTTTAAGGTAGTTGGGATTAGCAAACAGTCATTTCATCAGATGTTAAGCCGCAGGAGATATAAGTTTGAAGAGCAGGAGCAATTGATACCTCTGATCAATGAGATCCGTCGGGATCACCCGCGGATGTCGGCCAGGGATATCTACATAAAGCTTCAGCCAAGCTGTATGGGCAGAGATCAGTTTGAGCGCTTTTGCATGGACTCTGGTTATAGAATTAAAAAACTAAGGAACTACAGGGTTACAACCAACAGCCTTGGAGTGACACGTTTTCCGAACCTGATAAAAGATCTGAGGGTTACACGTGTCAACCAGGTTTTTGTGAGTGACATAACCTACTTTGATATTGGATCAGAGACCTACTATCTGACTTTCATAATGGATCTGTTTAATCGTGAGATTGTTGGATGGTCGGCAAGCGATAATCTACGCACAGAGAGCACTACTCTGCCGGCACTGCATCGAATGATCAAAGAGCGGGGCAGGGCCAATCTGAGAGGTGCTATTATTCACTCAGATGGGGGAGGCCAATATTACTGCAAGGAATTTAAGGAACTGACAAGAGACTTGGGAATGATAAATTCAATGACTGAAGAGAAGGTTTATGAAAACCCACATGCTGAAAGGGTGAACGGTACGATGAAAAACAATTATCTTTATCCATATGGCCCTGCAAACCTGGCCTCACTCAGGAGACTGCTAGACAAGGCTGTACATATGTATAACACTGGAAAACCGCACAAAGCATTGGGAAAACTAACACCAAAATCATTTAAAGATACTATTGATAACGAGGATAACTCTGCGAGTAATCTCCCGTTATCAACAGTAAATCATCATCAGAATTATAATTATAAAAGAAGTAAAATAAGTAATAAAAAGGTCAACGTTATTTAGGCATTGACTAACTAGCAACCAGCAACTAGCACCAAGCAACCAGCACCAAGATCCAATCACAAATAATCACTATTTTTAAAGTAAAAAAGTTCTGTTATGAAGATATTGAAGTACGAAGGTTTTGTCGCAGCTCCGTTTACACCAATGGATGAGCGGGGTGAACTTAATTACGGGGTGATCCCTGAATATTATCGCTTCCTTGAAAAGAACGGAGTTATTGGTGCATTTATTAATGGTTCAACCGGGGAAGGACCTTCTCTTGCCAATAAGGAGAAGCAGCTTCAGGCCGAGGCCTGGGCCGGATGTCTTAAGCAGGCTGGGAAAGTAAGGATAATAAATCTTGTCGGAGGGACTTCTTACAGTGAATGCATTGAGAATGCTGTAATGTCGAAGGAATTGGGACTTTCAGCGATAGCAGTAGTTGCTCCTTATTATTATAAGCCGGCCACAGCTGACAGTCTTGCAGAGTTTGTTGCAAGGATAGGAGAATCAGTACCCGAAATGCCGGTTTACTTCTACCACATACCTTCACTAACAGGAGTGTATTTCCCCATGGTAACCTTTATGGCGAAAATATCACGCATCCTTCCAAACTTCGCTGGTATTAAATATACGAATGAGGATTTAATGGATTTCATGCAGTGTCTCGATTTTGAAGGAGGTAAATATGACCTTCTTTGGGGAAGGGACGAGAATATCCTTTCTGCGCTGGTCCTGGGCTGCAAGGGAGCCGTCGGGAGTACATACAACTATGCAGCACCCCTTTATATAAAACTGGTTGAGGCTTTTAACCGGGGAGATATCGACATGGCAAGAAAACTGCAGAGACTCTCGGTCGATATGATAGAACTTCTTGGAAAATACGGAGGCATGGGTACGGGTAAGGCATTTATGAGATATGTCGGCCTTGATTGCGGAAAATTCAGAATTCCAGTAAGGAATCTTACCGATGAAATGTATACTGAATTTGTAAGGGATGTGAATTCACTTGATATTGAAGATCTGTTTTCAGTAAAATAAGAATACCGGTATTTTTCCCTATAGCTGCAGTTATGTAATGACAAAACTCAGAAAGCTTTCCTGGTATCCCTGGCTTGTTGTCGGTCTTCTCTGGATGGTGGCCATGCTTAACTATCTCGACCGCCAGATGCTTTCCACAATGAAGATATCGATGATGGCCGATATCGTGGAGCTTGAGAAGGCTGAGAATTTTGGCAGGCTGATGGCTGTCTTTCTCTGGATCTATGGACTTATGTCGCCGGCTGCAGGGCTGATAGCCGACCGTGTGAGCCGGAAGTGGCTTATAACCGGAAGCCTTTTTGTATGGTCTTTTGTAACCCTGACAATGGGCCTGTGCACTACTTTCAGCCAGCTTTATTTTCTGCGGGCTGTAATGGGGGTAAGCGAAGCGCTTTATATCCCGGCAGGGCTTGCACTGATCGCTGATTATCATACCGGAAGAACACGGTCGCTTGCCGTGGGTATACACATGACAGGCCTCTATTGCGGCCAGGCACTTGGAGGCTTTGGTGCAACGATTGCGGGTAACTGGTCGTGGCAGGTAACTTTTTTTTCCATTGGCCTGGTTGGAGTTATTTACAGTCTGGTGCTTATAGCGCTGCTTCATGAGAAAAGAGATGCAAAGTCTTTCCCGGGAAAGGTAACAAATTTCAGTGGGGCCTTCATTTCAATCAGGAACAGCCTGGGATTACTGCTTGGCACACTAAGCTTCTGGGTTATTCTTTTCTATTTTGCCACACCAAGTTTCCCTGGATGGGCTGTTAAAAACTGGTTACCGACTCTTTTTTCGGATAAACTTGGTATAGAAATGTCAAAAGCCGGACCCCTGAGCACTTTCACAATAGCTTTGTCGTCATTTGCAGGTGTCGTTTCCGGTGGTATAGTTGCTGACAGGTGGATCTCACGAAACCTTAGGGGCAGAATATTTACCGGTGCAATCGGGCTCACACTTACAATTCCAGCACTGTTTCTAGTTGGATTCGGCAATTCGGTTTTTGCAACGATAGGGGGAGGTATTATTTTCGGGATCGGATTTGGAATGTTTGATGCAAACAACATGCCTGTTTTATGCCAGTTCGTCTCACCCGGTCACCGTGCGGCGGGTTACGGACTGATGAACATGACGGGCGTTTTTGCAGGAGCCTTTATCACAGACTGGCTTGGCAAATCGACGGATGCCGGTAATCTCGGAAGGGACATGGCTCTGCTTGCAATACCGGTAGCTATTGCTGTAATTTTGCTTCTTGCAACCTTAAGGCCGGTGGTGGCTGACAAAGTTGAATAATAAACTATGAACCCCACATTTATAGAATTAACAACCATATATGTAAATAATTCACGTTTAATTATGTGGGTTCTTCCGCCTGGGACAGGGCGGGCATCCGGCCTTAACATCAATATTATTTACGGATGAAAAAGATAGCTCAGATAATTCTTGAAAATGATAAAGGGGAGTTTCTTATATACCTGAGAGACAACAAGCCCGGAATACCATTCCCTGATCACTGGGATCTTATCGGGGGACACATTGAAGAAGGTGAAAGTCCTGAAGAAGCTCTGGTCAGGGAAGTAAAGGAGGAGATCGATATTGATCTGAAGGAGTTCAGGTTTTTCCGTGAATATATATGTATGGAAGGGGATGCATACCCGAACATTAAGTACATCTATTCAGGAAAGATCACCCTTCCGCTGGAGGCGATAACTCTTCTCGAGGGAGAACGGCTCGCTTATGTAAGTAAGGAAGAAATCGAAGGGGTGAGATTCGCCAATATCCTCGGCCATGTCGTTTCCGAATATATAGGTCAGAGCAAGGACGCTGTCTGACTGTCCCTGTCATTCAATAAAGATAATTTTCTTGCTTTTTAGAAGAAATATGCGCTTTCAAGGCTGAGAAAGCAGTAAATTTCCTTTAAAATTTGCCACAAAAGCATCTTTTCCATCCAATAAATCAATCATTTAGTCAAAATCACAACTTTAGCCGAAGTATCTGAAAACTGGATGAAAACACACTGTAATATACAGAATATTAGTGTGATAGGTAAAATATTTATTGCCTTACAATAATTTTTTTACCTGACACGGTAAATTTTCTATTCTTTTTGACCAACGAACAAATCCTGAAGGCAGGTGTCGGTTTTAAGCGATCATACAATCTCAATTTGTTGACGGAAGCTACTGTAAAAAGTGCGCATTCTGCCATGTGACGGGAGGTAGCTACTTGCCGGGCATTGATAGAGGGTATATCTTTATTCCATAACATGACACCTGAAATTATGAAAAGAAAGACATTTTCGGTTTACATGAAAATTCTGTTTCTGTTAATAATTTTCATGTGCCCGGCAGAATTCGCTTCAGCTCCCACAAAGGATTTCACCCTGAAGGTTATGATGCTCAGGAAAGGGATGAAATATGCAGAGGAGAGATATTACAGGATGGAATACGACCGTTTCATTACCGATCTGGGAAGGCGTGAATCAGGAAATAACTGGAAGTGCATAAACAGATTCGGATTTTTCGGAGAATGGCAGTTTGCAGAATCTACGGTACAGTTTCTGGGCTTCAAACAGGTAACACTGAAGAAGTTCAGGTCAAACCCTGAAACTTTTCCTCCGGAATTGCAGAAAAGGGCTCTTGAGTCGCTCATAAAGGTAAATAACTACCTGTTGAGAGATTACGAGCACTATATAGGAAAAACAATAGCCGGAGTGACTGTGACCAAATCGGGCATGATTGCTGCGGCTCATCTGGGAGGTGCAAACTCTGTGAAGAAATTTCTTAAGTCCGGAGGTCATCTCGACAGAAAGGATGCATTGGGAACTGCTGTCAGCAACTACATGAAGAAGTTCGGGTTTTATGACCTGGATTTGTGAGGCAGAACAACCGGAATAGATAAGTCTTTCCTTGGTTAGACCAGGTTCTGGGGAAAGCTAAAAAAGCCTGATGAATTTTCATCAGGTTTTTTGATTTATATCTTTGCGAGAATCAGATTACATATCTGCGTTTGTTTTAAAAAATGGCTTTTCTTTTTCTCGCACATAAACGCAGAATAGCACTTCGCAGATTTCCGCAGAATATTTATTATTGATTTATGCCATGCCATTTATTTGACAAGGAGGCCAATCCCTGGATAAGTTTCAGCACCCTCCAGGAAGTGTCGGGAACCTGGTAATCGGGGCAGATCTGTTTTGGTACATTCTGTTCGTGCTCCCTTATTGCCGTGTCGATAGATGCGAGAACGATTTCCGGATCAAAACCAGTGAGGATTATTGTTCCGGCATCCTGGGCTTCCGGTCTTTCCATCGACTGTCTCAGGGAAATAGCAGGGAATCCCAGGATAGAGGACTCCTCGCTTATAGTTCCTGAATCAGACAATGTGCATTTTGCTTTCATCTGAAGATTGTTATAGTCGAGGAATCCGAAAGGTTTAAGGAACCTTATAAGCGGATTAATTTCCAGATCCTTAACATTCTCAAGCCTCTTTCTTGTCCGGGGATGGGTTGAGACCACAACCGGCATATTATAAATTTCGCAAAGTCTGTTGAGTACCGTAAGTATCTTTAGCAGGTTGCCCGGATTATCTACGTTCTCCTCGCGGTGGGTTGAAACGAGGAAATAGCTGTCAGCAGTCAGCTTTAAGCTGTCAGCTATTTTTGAAGCTTCAATCTTCGGCTTGTAGTAGTTCAGCACTTCAAACATCGGTGAGCCTGTAAGGTAGATACGGCGGTGGGGTAGGCCCTCGCTTATCAGATGCCTTCGTGCGTGTTCTGTGTACACAAGGTTAAAGTCGGATATATGGTCAATGACCCTCCTGTTTATTTCTTCCGGCACGTTGAAGTCGAAGCATCTGTTGCCGGCTTCCATATGGAAAATAGGTATGTGCAGTCTTTTCGCCATATATGCAGCCAGGCAGGAGTTTGTGTCGCCGAGAACCAGGAGGGCGTCCGGCTTTTCATTTCTCATAAGTTCGCCGGATTTCCGGATTATATCACCCACAGAAGCTTCAAGTGATGAGACATCGACGTTCAGGAAGTGATCGGGTTTTCTAAGCTCAAGATCCCTGAAGAAAATTTCGTTAAGCTCATAATCATAATTCTGACCTGTATGGGCAACATTGTGATCCACATGCTTATCGAGCAGGGACATTACCCTGGAGAGCCTGATTATCTCTGGACGTGTCCCAACGACCGTTAATACCTTAAGTCTGGATTTGTACATTTAAGTAGAGATTAGCTGTCAGCTTTCAGCAGTCAGCTGTCAGCTTTTAGCGGATTCTGATTTATGTAGATTTTTAATTAATGAAGTAAGCATTCTCTTAATTTCGGTTACTTTCTCAGTAAGTTCATCAGAGTCAGTCTTATCTATAAAACCAAGCTCGTTTGATAGCAGGATCAGATACTCTGATTCATTGGCAGATCCAAAAGCAATTTGTGCAAATTTAGCAAAATCCCTGTCACTTCCACGGCCACAACCTTCAGCAAGATTAGTGGGTATTGAAACGATTGCTCTTCGAATCTGAGATGTAATACCATAAACCTCTTCTTTTGGGAACTTCTTTGTTTCCTGGTAGATCATTACTGCATGTTCATGGCTTTTTTGCCAGACATTTAGTGTTCGGAAGTCTTTCATGGTTTATTAGTGTTTAGCTTTCAGCTTTCAGCAGTCAGCTTTTGTCTCAAAAGTAATTTTTGAATTATTATTATAAATACAATTTTTTCCCCGACAACTGACAGCTGACAGCTGATCGCTGACCGCTGACAGCTAGACAGCTTCAAAAAACGTATCCGGGTCATCCGGATTGAAAAACTCATTTATCCAGAAAATAGTGTATAATTCATCGTCTCCGGTGTTTGTAATATTATGGGTGTACCAGATTGGCATGTCGACATATGAAGGCTGGCTTCCGTCCAGTTCAAAGTTTATTACTTTATCTGTTCCGATTCTTCTGAGCTGGATCCTTGCTTTTCCCCTGATAACGGCGAAACGTTCAATTTTCCTTGTATGGAAGTGGTTGCCCCTTGTTATTCCCGGTCTGGTGGTGGAGAATGACATTTGTCCTCCCAGTCCAGTTTTGACGGTTTCAACGAAGGTACCCCTCTCATCGGTATTTTTTACCAGATTAACAGGGTAGGTGTTCTGGATGTCCATATAGCATCTGAAAGTATTGAAAAGATTGACCTCGAATCTGTTTTTGAGATCCGGGAATATCCCTTTCTCATTATAGGTGTTCTGGTAATACTTCAGGAGGTCGAGTATTTCTGTTACCTTTTTTTCGGATGTATGAGGTATTCTGTACTCCCCGGTTGAATATCCCTCCCTGATTGCTTTCCATATCAGGTCAACCAGTTCGCCGATATAAATGAGTTTAAGCTGGGCGTCAATCTCAATTTTGGGCAATTCGTTATGTGTAAGCTGGTGGGAGAAGGTTGCCACGACAGAGTTGTAATAGGGGGTCCCGAAAGGTCCGAAAACATTCGGAACGATCATTCCGGTAAATTTCGCATTATTTTTCGCTGCCCAGGCTGCAAGGAGTTCCCTACCTGCTCTTTTTGATTTTCCGAACATATTATCGCGTTCCTCCTGGGTTGATGATGAAAACAAAATATGGGGTTTTGACCCGGTGGAATCAAGTGCTTTCAGAAGTTTATTAACCAGAAGGATATTTGTGTCATAGATTGTCTGAGGGTCATTATGCCTGTTTAGTGCAGCAAGGTGAATGATAACATCGCACTGGCTGACAAACTCCTCAAGCCTGGCTGTGTTTTCAAAGTAATTATCCTCAAAGGGAATTCTGACCACCTCTTCTTTCTTCAGACCAAAAAAGTTAAAGAGGTGTGTTCCTATAAATCCGGCCTGGCCGGTGATTCCGATGTGGAGCATATTGTCGAAGTTTATTACATTTCTCTATAACCAATAAGATCTTTCTTTTATTGTTTTGTTTTTGCAAAAGTAATGTGCCATGCTAATATTAGGAGGTATTATGAAGGACAATCTACTTTTTGTTATTATATATGAGCTTTAAATACAATTATTTACATAACTTTAATCTGTTACATAAACTGCGGAAGCATTTGTAAGTTTGTGCATGTTAATCGTTAAATAGGAAAATTAGTGATTTCTGGCATCAAACCATGTGAATATTTAATGGTTATAATATATTTGCATTCGGATCGTTTGTTATTATAGTTAGTCAATTTTTCAGAATTAAAATTAGCGTATACTGTTTCTTGATGAGATTAGTAATTGCATTTATCTTACTGACAGTCACATCATTATTGTCTGCCACAGATTATTACGTTAAGAATGGGGGCAATGATTCTAATTCGGGTCTTGATGATGCAAACGCATGGGCACATCATCCCTGGATGAGTACGTGGACAGGTCGGGTTACTCTTGAACCTGGTGATGTTGTTTATATGAAGAGAGGGGATAAATGGATTTGTGCGAATCCAGTGGATGATTTCATTACCGTGCAGCAAAGTGGCACACAAGGTAAGCCCATTAAAACAACTTCATATGGACAAGGTGAAAAACCAATAATTAGTATTTCAACAAATAGTAATTTCTGTGTAATCCAAGGAAATACACAGTCATATATTTCTATCGATAATCTCGAAATATCACATTGGAGTCCTTTAATAGATCAGAGCAGTAATAAATGCGGTATTCAGTTTGGTGGATATGAATCCAATATTCCTCATGATTGGGTAATTACTAGTTGTGATATTCACAATTGTCCCAAGATTGGAATTTCAGGTTATGGCGATTCATATAATATTGTCATTGGAGATATTAATGCTACAACATGTGCTACACCTACATCTTATAGTAATCAAATTTACAATTGCGGATATGCTGGGATACTTTTGGGTGGCTGCAACTATTTAACTCAGAATTCAAATTTTCAAGTTTATCATAACTATATCCATGATATTAATGTTTTGGGTTCTCTTGGCCAGAATGCTTATGGTTGTGCAGTATCAGCTTCGAGTAATGCCAGTGGATTACCTCGGTATGTTACAATGAGGTATAATTATGTTTCGGATGTTCCAACATGGGAAGGTCTCGATGCCCATGGAGGAAGATATATATATTTCCTTGATAATTATATTAAAAATTGCCACTTTGGTATAAATGTGCAGGCTGCAATCATCAGTTCTCACACTCCGGTATTGGATCAAATATTCATTGAAGGAAATACTATCGAGGCTAACGCCAGTTTGGATGCGAGGTATTTTATCCTTATTCAGGGAAACCGGGATGATTATCAGCCGAAAAATATAAATATTCTTAACAACACTCTGTTCTTTTCTACAAGGTCCAGAGATATTTCAAGCTATGGTATTAAATTAGGAGCAAGTGATGGAGTTCTTGTGGAGGGGAATAAAATTTACAATGGGAATATAGATGCAAGTGGAGGTGCCATTCAGGTTGTCCGGACAAAGAATGCAATAATTCGAAGGAATTTTTTCCTGGATTGGTTTGGCAGTATTTATCTTGAGACCAGTTCCATTAATGGCAAGATAGATATCTATAACAATATAATGTATATGTCTTCAGGCTTCGGTGAGCCTATTTGGGCTGCAACAGGAATTACTAAAGGAGACATTAATATTTTCAACAACATTATTTTGGCCGGAGAAAACACAACAGTTCCTACTCTAGCAGACTTCTCTCGTATGACCATTGGATCAGGAACAGCTCTTGTTTTCAGAAATAATATAGCGGGGTTTTCTTCAACTGACTTAGAGGGAATGTACATACGTGCACCTCAGTCAATTAGTGGGACATTTAGATGTGATTACAATCTTTATTGGAATAGTTCGAAAGCCAGACCTTTTTGGGTGCAAGATAGTTATTATGACTGGTCGGAATGGAATGACAGAGGCTACGACGAACATAGTCTGGTGAATACTGATCCGCAAATGGTAAATACTAGTAATAGATTTCAAAATGTTAATGATTATATTCTCAAAAGTACTTCTCCTGCAATTAATAAAGGTGTAGAGATTACTGACTTGATAGATGACTTTTTTGGTAACCCACGAAATGATAGACCCGATATAGGTGCAATTGAATATACCGTCTCCAACCAAAATGTCAAGATTACTTCCATTACTGTTCTTGGAAATGACGGTATAACATCAATAACAAAAGACAACGGAACACTTCAACTAAATGTAACAATATCACCTTCAAATGCAACCAACAAGAATGTTACCTGGTCGATTTCTAATGGAACAGGACAGGCAACAATAAATTCGTCAGGTCTTGTTACTGCCATTGCCAACGGAACTGTGACAGCAAGAGCAACAGCAGCGGATGGATCAGGAGTGTCTGGTTCTTTGTTGCTTACGATATCTAACCAGATTATTCCAGTGACAGGAATAACAGTAACAGGATCTAATGGAATTACATCAATTTCAACTGACAACGGAACGCTTCAACTTGGTGTCACAATATCACCTTCAAATGCAACAAATAAGAATGTTACCTGGTCCATATCGAATGGTACAGGTCAGGCAACAATAAATTCATCAGGTCTTGTTACTGCCATTGCCAACGGCACTGTTTCTGCAAAGGCAACAGCGATGGATGGAACAGGAATCTTTGGAACTATGGCAATAAGTATTAGCAATCAGGCAAATATTGTTAATCCTGTGATAATAAGCTCCTTGATTGAAAACTCAAGTCCCTCGGTTATCAAAATCCATTTTAATCTTGATCTTTCAGTTAATATTATTCCAGTAACTTCCTCTTTTAAAGTATTTGTTAATTCAATTGAAAGAGCTTTAGATAAAGTATCGATATCAGGATCAATTTTATCCCTTATTCTTACCAAACCAGTTGTGTATGGTGACATAGTTACATTAACTTATACAAAACCTGAAATAAATCCTCTTCAATTATTGAATGGAACGCATATCGAACCAATAAATAATCAGCAAATAGTCAATAATGTTATTAAGCTTAATAGTGCTCCTGTTATAGATTTGAAATACTCTCCGAGTTTCTTCTCCGGATTTATTGGGGAAATTGATGCCAGTGGAAGCTATGACTCTGACAATGATGCACTTATTTATAGCTGGTCAATTCCTGATGGAGTATCAGTTTCTTCCATAAGCACGCCTGTAATAAGGTTCCTTGCACCTACTGTAATTAACTCTGAGGTACTTGAAATTAGTGTAAGTATCTCAGACGGAACAACAAAAGTTTCTAAAGATTTTAGTATAGAAATAATACAGTACAGACCGGATCTGGAAAGTGCCGAGGTACTTAATGTATATGCGAGTGATTATTCATTAAATAACTTTCCATTTAATTTGATTGATGGAAATATTGGAACATCCTGGTCAGTTTATGGAGAAAATCAATGGGTTCTCTTTGAATTGAATGAACCATTCAATATAAATCATATAGAAGTTGCATTTGACCCAAATCAAAAGCATGAGTTTTATCTGGAGGTTTTTGGTTCAAATGATAGTATTAGCTGGGAGCCATTATTAATTAAGGCAAAATCATGTGATTTTTCAGGTGATATTCAAGTATTTAAATTACCGGAGGCTAAAGCGGATAAAGCTTATAAATTTATTAAATATGTAGGCTTCGGAAATTCTACTGATTCGCGTAATACATTATCGGAATTCAGAATACTGGGAAAAAGAATAAAAACTATCGTGGACTTCGAGAAGCAACCGGTAAAGATATATCCTAATCCGGCAAAAAGTTTCATAAATATAAAGATTGATGACCCGACCTTATTGTTTGACCAGTTAAATATTGTTGGTATATCTGGTATATGTTTTTTGCAGGAAAAAATTGATTCGGAATCCAGGGTATTGAACATCCCTATTGACCTTGAGCCTGGAATGTATTTGATTCAGATGGGATTAAGCAATATTATACAGTATTCGCATAAGCTAATTGTCATAAGATAGCAAAGGTTTTGTTGAATGACTTTTCAAGAAGTTACAGAACCCCGGGCTGCTAACTTTTTTTAAGACACTCTAATAAAGAGTTCACAACCCTTTCACGATCATCATCTGTCATATTTGATCCTGATGGCAGGCATAGTCCCCTATTAAACAATTCTTCAGAATATCCATTGAGATACGCAGGATATTCTGAGTATACCGGCTGGAGATGCATTGGTTTCCACAACGGTCTTGTTTCAATGTCCTCTTTATCAAGAGCATGTTTTATTTCTTCTCTGTTTATCCCGGTAATGCAAGAATCTATTAATATTGTTGTGAGCCAATGATTCGAAAAATACTTTTCGTTTGGTTCTTCAGTAAACTTAACGCCATCAATATAACCAAGGTTTTTCTTGTAATAATGAAAATTTTCTCTTCTTTGTTTTATTCTTTGTTCAATCACTTCCATCTGGCCTCTCCCTATTCCTGCAGAGATATTGCTCATCCGGTAATTATAGCCAATGTGACTGTGTTGATAATGTGGAGCTTTATCCCTTGCCTGAGTAGCAAGGAATCGGGCCTTTTCAACAATCTTTTTATCATTCGAGATTAAAGCTCCACCACCCGATGTTGTAATAATTTTATTCCCATTGAACGAAAAAGTTCCAATAGTGCCAAAAGTACCAACGGACCTGTCCTCAAATCTACTGCCAAGTGATTCTGCAGCATCCTCAATCACAGGGATATCATACCTGGATGCTATCTCCATTATTTGAGACATATTGGCAGGCATTCCATAAAGATGTACAGGCATGATGACCTTAGGTTTTTTTCCTTTGTTTAACCGATCCTTAATAGCTTTTTCAAGGAGATCAGGACATAAATTCCAGGTTTCAGATTCGCTGTCTACAAATACCGGAGTTGCATGTTGGTATATGATTGGATTGACGGTTCCACAAAATGTGAATGAGGATACAATGACTTCATCTCCCGCCTCAACACCAAGTATGATTAGTGCAAGATGTATTGCTGCTGTTCCGGTATTTAGAGCGGCAACATGATCTATCCCCACAAAGTTGCCAACAGAATTTTCAAACGCATCAATATTAGGTCCTGTTGGTGCTATCCAGTTGGATTTAAAAGCGTTATCTACAAACCGTTGTTCTCCGCCTCCCATATGAGGTGATGAAAGCCAAATTCTATGTTTCAATGCTTTAGGATTGAAGAAAAATAATTGAATTAATGTGAAAAAAGTGGACTAATATATATAAAAATCCAATGGGATATTATTAATCAGTCCACTACTGTTGAGAAATTATAACTCACCGTTTATAATGGCGGTACAATTATCAGAATCAATATCGCTGGCTACAAACGGAATTAATTTAAGCATTACAAATACTTCTATTTTGAGAAAATTATCATTAACATGAACCTTAAAGAACTAACCTGATCTATATTATCCGGAAAAATTATCCAAATATCAGTTATGAGTCCAGATTCACTTTTTTTTACTTCTAGTCAATTTTTGGGGATTCACTGCAATAATATTGTCAGCCTTTGCCGAGAAAAAATCAGACTTGTAATCAAAACATCCTGAGGGAGCCGTATGCCCTTTTAACCAATTTATCAATGCTACTGGATAATTTGCACCAGCAATATGAGAAAATGGATATCCTCCGCCAATTCGGGGATTCATCTCTAATAGGAAAATGTTATTATCTTCCACGAATATGTCGCAGTCGAGTAATCCAATATGTTTGAGCCTTTGTCCTATTTCTTCACCAATTTTGTTAATTCTGTTATCATGAACAGTAACTGCTTTATCGGTTTCTCCGGCTCTCATCGCCAATTTTTTCCTAATTAGTGTTGTTACGTAACTGCCATTCAGATCATTAATTACATCGATCCCGTACTCAATTCCAGAAATCATTTTTTGAATAATTACGGATCTTCCTGAATCACTCGAGCTGATCTTATTCAGCAGGGTGTTTGTTAAGTTATTCTTTATCAAATTATATTGATATTCCAATTGGATTAAGTCTTGGGCAGAGGCAATACCAATTGATGCTGTTCCCCATCTTGGTTTTATTATGAAACTGCAATCATTATTCTCTTTTTTAAAGGCAAATGCTTCATTTATATCTGTAAAGGTTGGTATTTTAGTGACTGAGATAGATTCGGAAAAATCCACGGTTCTTATTTTATCAAAGCATATATTTATTACATCTAAATCAGATACAATAACTTTTATTCCAATCTTGTCAAAAAGACACTTACTCTTAGCCAGTATTGGCAGTTCAAGATCATTTAATGGTATAATGGCATTAATATCACGCTTTTTTGACTCTGATAGCAGGATTGTAATGTATTCATTGTTATATACATCAGGAACAATAAAAGATTCGTGGGCTGTATGTAAGGCTGGAGCATAAACTGAAATATCACATGCAAAAACTTTTACTCCTTTTATTGATTTAAAGAAATCTAATAAGTAATTTCTTCTTCCTGCGCAAGTGAATAAAATATTCATAGAGTTTTATGGAGATTAATAATGTATCAGAGCTTAGCTAAAGTCCTAGGGTAATGTGATTTAAATTTTACAATGTAAAACAATACCACGATTTCATTTGAAAGAATCCTGCAAGAGTTCCATTTTTATGTTATTGTTTCAGATATATTGAATATGGTCTGAATAGAATCAGAGGTTCGGTTGGAGATATACAGTTGAAGATCCAAACTACGAAATCATATAAATCATAAGTAAGTTATTAATGGATAACACCCTCTTAACCCAGGCACTCACGGTCTGCATTATGATAATATTATTGAAATATTAGGCATCTTATCAGAATAGTTGGTTCCCATGGACACACAAAATAGTTTAATTAAATTATAAGCTGACTTTTTCTAATGACCAATAGGCTAACAAAAACTCTGCAAAAGCAAATATTATTAATTGTTTATACTTAACAGATTGATAATCTTTTTTCTTTTTCCTGATTGTAGCAGAGGAATTTCTTCAACATACCTAATTGTTATTTCAGCATCATCTCCAAGAAAGCTTTTAATATCCTTAATTAAGTCGGCTTCTTCATGAAACGGAACATTGCCTTTATTCAGAATCATGATATATTTCTTTTTAGCCTCTTGTATAAATTGGAATTGAAGAATTTCTACATATTTCCACATAGTATTTGTAATAACATGTGGTGACAACAGATTTCCTTTTGTATCAAATATAAAATCAGTCCTTCTTCCTTCTATTTTAGCTAATACTCTGTTTTTAATTTCACAGCTTGCTATTTCCTTAACGGTACCAATATCGCCAGTATCATAACGAATCA
This sequence comes from Bacteroidales bacterium, assembly GCA_040772125.1. Lineage (GTDB taxonomy): Bacteria > Bacteroidota > Bacteroidia > Bacteroidales > VadinHA17 > LD21. The sequence goes on along the minus strand of JAXGYS010000003.1, from coordinate 2,126,702 downwards.
AAGGCATTCCATAATTGAACAGGTCGGTCACAACAATCCTTCCCATTTCCCCTGATTCAACTGGTACATCCAGATTCATATCTAATATTTCGATAAAGTAACTTGCTTCATTTAAATGATATTCACCATTGCCACTTGAACATTGCTGACCAATAAATCCATTTTCCATATTAGAATACCTTGAGACTACTTTGCTGGAAAGGTAATATTCAAGGTCTACTTTAGCTTCATTGGATAGTGTTTCAGACTGTGAAATAATTGACTTGATTTTTGTCTCTATTGGAAATTTGTAATTTTTTCTTAAGTGTCTGGCAAACGCTTCCAGAGTAGAAGCATATGCTAAAACAGATTTAGTGCTTTTATCTGATTTTATCTTATTCAAGAAGTTATTTTCTATGGACTCAGTATCTAATTTGCCGGAGTCCAAAGTTACCAGGTTCTGAAGCAGACTTAAAACTTTGGTCTTTTTCACCATCTTATGCCAGACTCTAAAATAGTAAAGCCTTGATCCTAATTTTGAGTTGGCCAGTTCATTGAAAAATATGTTATCCGCAATATGTCTTAGTCTTTTTTTCTTGTCATGAAACACCGTAAAAGGAGTTCCTGTTGATCCACTTGTAGTTACGGAGTACATCTTTTTTCCAGTTGGAATAACTTTTGGCCGAAAACTGGAATAATCGCTTCTTATGATGTTCTTGTTTATCACAGGGAAATCATTCAAAGTCAGATAATCCTTATAGTTAAAATAAAAAGGAGTTGTCTTTGTTGCATATCTGAGCAGGTTGTCAAGGTATTTATTTTTTATTTCCCTGGCTTTAGGATCCTGGCTATTCAGAAAAAGGAATTTTATTTCGTTATAGTTTCTTTTTATCTTGCCACCAAAGAGAAAGTCAAAAGTCCAGAATGCGCTGCTTCTAATATTTTCAAAAATTTTCATGCAATTTCCTTAATTGATATTCCTATTGGTTGGGGATATAGCTACAATGTAAATAATTGGCAAAAGTAAATAAAAAGAGGATATTGGCAATTAAAATTGAACTTATGAGATAATTGATATAAAAGATATAAAACTCAATATTTCATTGTTTTAATTCCGCTGACTTTGTGTTTTGTTTATTTTTCCTCAATTCAGCAAGGTTACCTTCAGTTTCAGATGTCAAGGGTTCAATTCCTGACATTTTTAATGTGTTAATTATGGTTCTGGCAATAATTCTGAAATCTAATTTGAAGGATATACAATTTACATATTCCTGATCTAATTTTAGTCTTTCATCCCATTTTAAATAATTTCTCCCGTTTATTTGAGCAAGACCAGTAAGGCCTGGTCTGACCTTGTGCCTTATTCTTTCAGCCTCTGTATAGTAAGGAATATAAGATGTCAGTAATGGTCTGGGCCCCACAAAGCTCATATCACCCTTAAGAATGTTGATAAGCTCTGGTAGTTCATCGATGCTCGTCATTCGTAATATCGTACCGAGGGCTGTAATTCTCGAACTATCAGAAGTCAGTTCTGATTGATTATTGCTAGCTATTGCCATGGATCTGAACTTCAGAATTTTAAAGGGCTTTTCGTTTAAGCCTGGTCTGTCTTGCATAAATATAATTGGCCATCCCATAAAAAGGATTATAAGAACACTGACAATCGACATTAACGGTGATAAAAGAATCAGCAGTATGATTGAGAAAAGGATATCTAATAGTCTTTTGAAATATTTTCTGTACATTTTGAATCCAACTGGGATAAAAGTATTATTGAATCAACTTTTGTTGATAAAAAATTAATGTTTATGGTATTTGTAACGTGTCTAATTTATAATGCTCTTAAATTTCTAGACATCTTCAGTTTTTTGTTTAAGTGAACTCTTTTGCAGTCCGCTTGAGGTAAAAATGAATATTACTGACTGATATTTCTCAGAAATATATATTAGTAATCCATAAATAAAAACGATGATCCCAGCCATCTCCATGCCTTCCTCAACAGTGGTAAGCATACTGTAACCTATAGTCCTTTGGTTGAGTTCGTATAAATAACCTCCGATTAGCTCTAATCCTAGACCCCCGGAAACATATATTATTGCGGAAGTAATGAAATAAAATCTAATTTTTGGATTGAGTTTTAAAATAAAATCTGCAAAGAAAGCCGCAAAAAACAGAATGAATATCATTCCAGGTATAACCCAGGTATAATAAAATATTCCGTGGCTGAGTTTCCCTGGCAACATATTCCTCATTGGGAAGATAAGTTTCTCATGCAAAGAGACTGATTCATCTATTGATAAATACAAGAAACAGATTGAAAGCACCATCCATTTCAGAGCACTGGTGCTCCTGTTATCTTTCTCTAATTTTGCTATAATAGCCAGAATTGCTGAGGACAACAGTAATAAAAATGATGAAAAGAATGTGGGGATGTTTTGCTCCTGATCAACATAGAAATATTCCAGAATTCGTTTAAGATAATCATGCATTGAATCGTTATATACAAGACGGCATGTAACACTGATAATTATTAAAATTAGGGCTGTAAATCCCAAGAAACGAGTAATTGAATTAATGGATGCTTGAATTTCATTTTGGAGACCTTGTTTCATCTTTATATTTTATTAAATAATGGATTTCTGCAATTTTCCTTAATATGACTTACTAATGATATATTTTCCGAAAATACACAAACAGAAGGACAGCGATGCTAACTTTAGTTTTGTATTAATTTTTATCCAGAACCTGATCCTTCCAGGATTCAATGAACATCAATGAATTATCCGGTGTAAAGTACTGATAGCATTCTCGTAGATTCTTCTTGTATTTTTTTACCATTTCTTTTTTTTCTCTCATAGTGACAATAAATTTCGTCATCTCAATTACCTGACCAGGATCGAAACATTTCCCAATATCATATTTTGTGATTAAAGTAGCCAGCTCTGAATTGCCTTCTGATATGCAAAGTATAGGGATTTCTTTATTTATCAGATTGAAAGTTTTACTGGGTATGCAGAGTGATGCTAAATCTTTGGAAATAGAAACTACTCCAATATCTGCTGCCTGTAAAGAATGCTCAAACATATGTGAAGACTGGAATGGCATTAATTTACAGTTGAATAGGTTATTGGATTCAATCCCCTCTTTTATCTTCTCTTTATACCATCCTTCTCCGATTATTAAAAAAATGATCTCTTTATGATCTTTTAATTGCGAAGCTATATCGAGCAACTTCTCAACATGATGTCCAAGCCCTATGTTTCCTGAATACATCACAACAAATCTGTTTTCAAGTGCATTTGCCAAAATAAATTTATTCTGACTTTTATCGATTAGTCTGGTTTTGTAACCAGAGGACCATGGATAAATTACTTTTATCTTTTCAGTATTGCAGTATTGAGACATCGTGACAGCCATCCCATCGGTCAGTGTAAAAATATTCTGAGCTCCTGAAAAATATTTTGTATTGTGTTTTTCCCAAAGCTTGCATAGCAATGAGTTCTTTGTCAGAAACCTCCCTGCGATAAGCGCATCTGGATATATATCATATATTAAAACAGAATATTTGTTGGCCAAGAAAAGTGTAGTAAAAGCGATTATTGGAGGATTGGATGTATAAAAGATATGATAGCCTCTGAATCTAAATTTTAAATATATTAATGCCTGAATTGTCCCAAGGCACCAGGTTAATGCCCTGCTAAGTATACTTTTCTTATTATACTTGCAAATTCGATAAATCCTGACTTTTTCATTTAAGGGTTTATCCAGATCGCTTATATGACCAGTTATCAAGGCAATTGAGTCATATCTCTCCGCAAAAACATTAATAACATCTTTCATCAGGTAACCAGTCCACTGGTTTATGAATACTATTTTACCTTTATTGTTAATAGTCATATATGGTAAGAGACAATTTGATATAGTTACATTACAATAGAAAAAAAATGACAAAATTCATATGCTAACGATTCCATCTTATAAAATTTCTCTTAGCCAAAAATCTCACGATCAAGCCTCTGAGTTTGAGTATAACATTAAATAGTGAATTTATTTTTTTATCTCGATAATCTTTATAAACTGGAACCAGCCATTTCTTCCGTCTATTCTGTCTGAAGTATCTCAAATATTGTTTTTCGTCCATCCCCTTAAAGGGTGAAAATGTTTTTATCCTTTGGGAATCATCAAATTTCTCACTCTCAAGATGGATAAGCTTATGTTCATTATCAGTATTTTCGTATCTAAACCAATGACAAATTGCCTCCTTTGTTATAGGATCCCATTCTAATGCCAGCTCTAATCTTGAAAAATCAGGATAAGTCAGTTTTCCACTTACAAACTGGTTATGGGGTATAAAAAAATTTCCTAATCCATATACTATAAGACCATCTTTATACTTTTCGGCACCTTGAAAGCAATGAGAATGTGATCCTAATATTAAACTGACTCCTGCGTCAACTAATTCTGTTGAAATCTGCCTGTACATAGGGAAGGGAAGAGTTTCTAAATCGAAGTTCCAATGAAAAAATACCACAATAATAATACCTTGATTATTTGATTTGTAGTTCTTAATGCTTTTAAGTAGATTTTCCTCGTCTATTTCAGATACGTAGACTCCTACACTGGGATTCGGATTATCGTAGTGGAGCAGACTCCAACAAGCATTATAGAGGAGTACTTTTGTTCCATCCGCTGGCACTATTATCGGAGCATTGGCTTCTTCCTTGGTTTTCCCCGCACCAACGAAATATATGCCTTTCGTCCTTAAAAGGTCAGTAGTGTACTTGAAGTTTTGAGGTAAATCGAGTATATGATTATTTGCCAGACATAGAACCGGAGAAAAACCACGATCGAGTGTTTTTAAAACTGAATGATGGTTATAGAGAATGGGGGAATTATTGTCATCCGGAGCTCTGTCTACAAGCAGCCCTTCAAAATTGCATACGATCCTTTTATCATCGAATATTTTTTTATTATGCTTGAAAAAATCTTCGAGATATTTAGAAGTTATTATGCTGGGGCTTGCTACATCACCAAAAAAAATCATTTCAATAACACGTAAGTTCTGAATATTCAAAATTCTTAATGAACTTCCTTAAATTTGCATTTATTGGAATGCAAACTCAAAGGGAGTGAGTTATTAATAAAGGAAAATTAACATTATTATAGGTTGTTAATTTCGTTTTCACAGTTTGAAACAAACATTTAAATATATTCTCAGTTTCCAGATTGGTATGATTGGAAAATAAACATGAATGTCTTGTTAAGATCCTGTATGGGGATATCAATAAATATTTACCTCTAATTACTTTAATAGATCGGGAGTGATATTTTGTGTATTGAAATTTCTAAATTATTATAATTTACTGTCAAGACAAATTGTACATAGTTACCAGGATCATTTGATTCTTGATAATAAGATTATTTCTCGTCTTATCGTGGTAGTTGAAGGAAATATTATATTCTTTTATGGCTAACTTGATAAACAATGGCGGCAAGCTTTTTATAGTCTAATTTTTCTCTTGCAAATTCAAATGATCTTTTACGCATATTCTCCAATGAATCTCTGCTTTCCGAAATTTCTTTAAAAAGGAGCTCCATATCATTGATAGTTTCAACATAAAACACTTTGTCTCCCAAAAGGCTTTTATGACTTTCATGGGGATAAAGGGCTGCAGCGCATCCATAACAAATTGCATGTTGCATATTTACTGATTGACTTCCAGGCTGAATGTATAAATCACCGGCGCAAAAATAGTCAACTAATTCACTCGGTTCCTTCCAACCCATTTTTAATATCCTTGGATCCTGTTTCACAGATTCATCAATACTAATTTCTAATTCCCTATCCATTGATCCTATTAATATCAACCTCATCTTCTTGTCAGTGACATTCTTAAATGCGGCGACAATTTCTAAGGTTCTTTTATATTTAGTCATTTTCCCACAATGAATTATGAGAATATCAGATGATTTCAGATTTAGCATTGATCGCAGCACATTTCTTTTGGATTGTCTAAGGTTGCTTTCTAAAATTTCTCCACCTAATGGGTATAGTTTCAATTTGTTAGAGGGTATTCCATACATATTCTTTAGGAAGATAATGCTTTCCTGAGTCACACATAGGATTTTATCAACTGATGGCAAAATAGCAGCGATTAGATTTTTGTAAAAAATTCCATGAATTATTTTTCTTGAAAAGAAATTTGAAGCTGAGTTATTGAAATCGGCATGAGAATCGAAAAACAGGGTTACATCATCGTGTTTTTTTTTGTATTGAACTATAGTTTTTATTTCATAGGTCATTAATCCGTGACAAAAAATTACATCTGGCGAAAATTCTTCCAAAAGTTTATATGTTTCAGGGTATCTTCTTATTTTACTGGAGATCGCATTGTTTAGAAATAAACTGTGATGTATACGGATAACTTGAATTCCGTCTTCATTTATGTATCTTCCAGATTTTAAATATCCTAGTCTTAAGTTGTTTATGTAAGTAGCAGTGGAAGCAAGGATCATAACGTCATTGCCATCATCCTTATGGATTCTTGGTAATATGTTTTCTTGATAATTATAATTGTCAACATAATATTGCGAAAGCATTATATGAATTATTCTCATGTTATTCTTATCGGATTATTTTGTTCTTGGGTGCATTATTGTCCCTTCCAGGGATTTATCTAAGGAGGTGTACAATTGACTATTTATGATCAAGGCTAAATTAATGTAGATTGGATTGTAATTTCTTTGATATTGAAAAAAGGGAACCAATGAATATACCGAATCCGGGATCATTAAGGTATGATCTTGAAAACATCAGCGGAACAATGCCAAAACAGAAAAGCATAAGGATTAACTGTCTATCGGGAGATTCTGTTAAGGTTATAAATTTTACAAATTTCACAGCCATTAAAAGAATGAAACAGGTACCCAACAGGATTCCAAAGTTGTTTAGCATTTCCAGGATTAAATTATGAGAATACAATCCATCCAGGATTGTTCTATCACCATAAATGCCAAGACCTAACCATGGATGATCAAGAATATTCTGCCATACCTCTGTATAAAGTTTGATTCTGTCACCAGATTGTAAAAATCCCCCTTCCTGCAATAATCCTATAGATCGGGAATTTATGCCTAAATCATAGGTAAGTTCGAGAATTGAGGGCCAGAAAACTACAAATAGAATTATTATGATACCAAATGACCAAATCAAGCCATTCCATTTTTTTAGCTCGAGTACAAAAAGTAAGATTGAAAAGACAATTACGGTTAACAAAGGCCCACGGGATCCAATTATCATCATCATTGACACTGTTATTGCAAAAAGGATATTGGATATTGTATTTCTTTTTAATAAAAAAAACAATGCAGGTAACAGAAGATAATATCCAAATGGCATATTATAATGGTCATAATGAATTTCACCACTCCACATGAAGACAAAATAAATAACTCCAATCAGTACAATAATGAGTGACAGGTAATGAATCACAATGGTAATAACTGAAAGATCTTTAATTGATGCAAGGCATAAGAAAGCGGGTATATTAATTGCCAGCAAATAAAACACCTCTGATGATATATACTGTTCATTTGATGGAGAGAAAGCAAGAGTAATAATTATAATAAACAAAGCTAGTAAGTAAGTTAAAAGCAGAAATACCATCCTCCTCTGTATAATAACAATAAAAGCAGGAATCATTGGAATGGCTGAAAGTGATATGCTTATATATCTGAACGATTCATAACTCACAAGCTCAAGACCTAGTAAAAGCTGTTGAAGCATTAAAACAACAAACTGAAAGAATGCTGCCAGAGCAAGAATTATGTCTTTATTGCTTTCTTTAAACATTTTGGGCCTTTCCTTTTGAATACCTGTTTGAAATTATAATCTGTAATAAATAAGCAGAGCCGCGACCAATGGAAAAGCATATTAAAGTAGATCTTATATCAGCAAAAAGTAAAAACCCAGCAATCAATGAAATCAGCGTGATGAATACGTAATACAATTGCCATAACAGGCTTATTCCCAGTTTTTCTCTGATTATAAGAATTCCGCTTAATGACATTGCAACAAAGTCTATTGTCATCATCGGCAATAATATTTGTGAATATTCACCTGCTGTCCTCCATTTCTCGCCCAAAAAAAATGAAAAAAGATCAGGCATAAAATAAATAATTATCGCACATCCTGAAAACCCTGCTATTGTTAATATCTTTAACAATCTTATATATGTTTCCCTACAATTCCCTTTTTTGACAATCTCCTCATTGGCACGTTGTCTGAATGTATCCCTGATTGAGGAACTTATTATTGTCAAAGGCATTGACAGAACACTCATGGTCATTGCATAAAAACCAACTTCGTTACTGTTGAAATATGCTCCAATCAGAAAAACAGGAAAAGAAACGCCAACTGTGTTTAACAACTGGGCTGGTAAGTATAACTTAGGAAATTCATGATACCTGATAGCAATAATTTTCATTTGGGACAGCGAGATCTTCATAAATTCAGGTTTGTCCTTAAATATAGCTCTAATGATACAACCGGTCGCGGAAATCATTCGGCCAATTAAGTCACCAAACACAAGGCCATTGCTAAAAACATGGATTATACCCAGGAGAAGTTTACTAACCGATATCGCTGTAGAGTTAATTATTTTATTCCAGGCCAGGCTTACAAAGTATTTATTGCGAACACACCATTCGTTATAACAGGAAAAAATTACAATTGATAAAGCACTTATCGGACAGATAAAAATCCATTTGTATAAATCCGGCTGACTAAGCCAGTTACCGAGATTGACAGAAAAGGTCTGCAAGACAAGATAGGAAATAGTTAGAAAAGGCAATCCTAAAGATAAGACCAATCCAATTACGTTTGCTGCATTTTGTTTGGAACTGGCTATGAGGATGCAGCTTTCATATTTCCCAGTGGAAAGTACAGTCAGGATAGAGGTAATTGAGGTTATTGTCGCAAGTAGTCCAAAATCCGAAGGCAAGAAAATCCTGCTTAGAACAGGATAAAACAAGATTGGAATTATTTGGGCAACACTGGTACCCAATGTAAGTGTAATGGCATTTCTTGCGAATTCACTTTTTCTGATTGATGAGTTAACTGGTAATCTGAGCACTAAGCAAATTTTAATAGAAAATCACAATACACTTCTTTAAATTTCACTTCGTAATCTCGATAAACATTCTCATTATGCCACAAGATTACCATATCTCCCTCAACAGCCACGCATCTTTCGTAAAGAGTTTTTATTTTTTGAATAGCAGCCTTGATGTTCAGTTTCCTGTGATCAAACAGAGTGGCCTCCATTACTATTAGAGGAATTTCCAGAATCGTACTTTTGCGATCATACTTAAGATCGTATAAGAAAAATGGGTGGCAAGTTCCACAACGAAAACCTTCACGATTAGAATAGCCAATTGTAGAATCAGACAGAATGCCACTATCTTGCCAGATTTGTACAGATGAATTCACGTCAAACATAAGATAATGCTGCCTGTTTGCGGTTATTGGCTCTCCAAGGACTTTCTCTAAATTTTCTTTTTGTTCACGGAAACGAGAAATATTATTATTGGTATCTAATCCTCCATGCATCCCAACAATCATTCCCGAATTGAGAATTGCATCCATGCAGTATTTAACCTCAGGTATGAAAACATCATATGAACAATCCCGTTGGCCCTTTTGTAATCCTTTAAAATAAAAAACCGATTTTAATCCATTTGACCAAGATATCTCGATAAGTTTTAGAATTGAAAGAATTAAAGGATCATTAACTCTGGATTTAGAAGCTGCAAAGCATTGTTTTACCGATTTAAATGCGATTAAGGGATTTTTACGTGCAATAATATCGCCACCAATAATAGTCTTGATATTTTTAAAAAAACTACTAAATCTGAGGATGTTATCTATATCATGCGTTGGAATTATCCTGCTTTTTCTTTTAAGGATCTTAAGATCAGGAACAAATCTTTCAATCCATTGTCTCAACAGCATGGCATACTCATCAATAATTGGAATATCGATAAAGTTATACTTGAATGCGAGGCTGTCAGTATACTCGAAACGGCCATATTTGTCTTTATTTGCATAAAATGTCTCCTCATAACGAGAGGATAGGAAAAATGTTATAGTTAAAATATCAGCATTAATCGAAAGAACGTCTTCAGAGGTTTGAGTAATATTTTCTCTTGATCCAGAGTATATAATGGGGATGTCTAATTTGTTGTCATATGAAGGATACTCACCAAGTCTCAACAATCCTTTTATAAGTTGTTCCATCTCAAAATCTGATATCAATCTGAAAATTATCTTTTTATTTTCAGTGGTGTTGATAGTGACACAGGATACCCCATTCTGGTGTGTCAGAAATAGATCATCAGTATTAATCTGTAAGCCAGCAATCTCAAGAAGAAGATCAATGGAATATTTGATTGCATTTACTGATAATGAAGTCATTGGTATCAAAAGTACAGAAAAATATCAACCCTAAATTTAACCCTGCAATTGAGAATAAGCTTGCAAAGTATTATAAAACTAAGTTTAACTAAAGCTTAATATCCATAGATAGGAAACATCTATGTCACAATTTTTACTGTAGCTTGGTTAATATTGAGCCTGTGAAAAATTTTGTGTAAACTGGTAACTGCCAGGTTTAAAGAACGCCACATCTGTCTCCAAATTTAATTATTAATTGGTTAATTACTGACCCCCAGTCTCTGACTGGAAGAGTCCATTTCTTTTCCTTATTTGCAACAGCCAGATAGACAGCCTTTAAAGCTGCCTGATCATCAGGGAAGACCGTTTTTGTTTTGGTGTATTTTCTGATGTTGCTGTTGAGGCTTTCGATCGCGTTGGTAGTATATATTATTCTGCGGATCTCCATGGGGTAATCAAAGTAAGCAGTCAGCTCATCCCAGTTATCTCTCCAAGATTTTAACGCATATGCATATTTTAAGCCCCATTTCCTGGCAAAATCTTCAAGGGCATCAGAGCCATATCTCTGTTTATAGCTCCGTAGACCTGTTTTAAATCGGCTAAGAAATGCTTACGATCTTTCCATACCACATATTTAGTGCTGTTACGGATTTGATGAACCACACAGAGCTGAGTAATGGTATTGGGGAAGGCAGATTTGATTGCCTGCCTTATCCCGGAGAGATTATCCGTGCTGGCTATCAGGATATCCTTAACTCCCCTGGCTTTAATATCGGTCAGTACATTGAGCCAGAAGCTGGCACTCTCGGTTTCATTGATCCACATACCAAGAACTTCCTTTAAACCATTGTGCTTAAGACCAATCATCAAATAAATAGTCTTTCCTATTACCTTTCCGCTTTGACGAACCTTAACCACTATACCATCCATCCAGACGACAAAGTAAACCGGGTCAAGAGGCCGTTGCTGCCATTCCTTGATGTCTTCAATAACTGAACCTGTAATGTTAGATATTGATCCTTCAATTACCTGAACACCGTATATGTCTTTAATTGTCTCTTCAATATCCCTGGTGGTCATACCCCTGGAATACATTGTGATAATGGCATGTTCTATTTTGGCTGACATGCGTTCATGTTTGGGTACGACTATGGGATCGAAGGTCGAGTTGCGATCCCTGGGAACATCCAGGGGAACTTCACCAAGGTTAGCTTTCAAGGTTTTTTTGCTGAAGCCATTACGGCTGTTTCCGCTGTTTTTCCCGGAAGGATCATGCTTAGGATACCCAAGATGTTCATTTATCTTAGCTTTCAGAAGAGCTTCAACACCTTGTTTTAACTACTCCCTTCCATCAGACCACTGATTAACAAATATAAGTTTTCTTATTATTATGATGATGTAATCCAGTGTTACATAACCGGAAATAACTCGCAGAGTTATTCTGGTTATTAACACATTTTCTTTTTTGGTTACTTTTTTCTTTTGTTAACATCTCCAATTTCTGTTAATATCACGCCGCAGACTTGTACAGGCTGGCCGGGATCTTCCGACCAATGCCCTGATGGCATAGCTGGTTGTTGTAGTAATCAAAATATCCCATAAGTCCCTGGTATAGCTCCAGACCGTCAGAAGGCACTTTGATATAAACATAATCGTACTTAACCGACCTCCACAGTCTTTCAATGAAGATGTTATCGATAGCCCGACCCTTGCCATCCATGCTGATCCTGATCTCTTCACTATCCAGGTACTCAATCCACTCATGACAGGTAAACTGACTGCCCTGGTCCGAGTTAATGATCTCCGGCTTCCCGTGCCTGGCTATAGCCTCTTTTGTGACATTAAGGCTGCAAATGGCATCAAGAGTATTGGATATACCCCAACCGACAACATAGCGGCTGTAAACATCTATAATCGCTGTCAGATAGAGAAAACCCCTGGGCATAGGAATATATGTTATGTCAATTGCCCATACCTGGTTCGGACGAATTACCTTCATATCCCGCAGAAGATATGGTCTGATATACTTTGCCTGACCAAGCCGGCTCAGATTCCTTTTTGGATAAATTGCCATCAGACCCATTAACCTCAGTAACCGACGGACTCTTTTATGATTGGCAAGTATACCAAGGGCAAGCAAAAAGTCACGCATCCTTTTTACTCCTTCCGTAGGATGTTCAAGATAATGCTCATCCATCAGTCTCATAAGCTTAAGGTTATCCTCACTCTCGCCCAGGGATTTGTAATAAAAACTGCCCCGGCTTACACTTACCAGGTTGCACTGGCAGCGGATACTCAACGGCTCTTCACGATTAACCATACCAAGACGCTCGGCTACAGACCCAGTTTCTTCAAGTTTTTTTTTAAAAACTCCCGCTCCATCTCTAACTGACCTATCTTGGCATACAATTTCTCAAGATCAGCATCCTCTTTCTTATCATGACCCGGTTTGTCAAAAAGTTCCGGCGCACGATCCAAAAATTCCTTCTTCCAGCGTGATATCATGTTCGGATGGATACCATATTTCTTGGAAAGCTCACTGAGAGATTCCCGTTCCTGTAAAGCTTCAATTGCTACTTTCGCCTTAAAGGCTCCTGAATGTTTTTGTCTTTTTGCTTTCATAATACACTGGTTTAAAGTTATCAAATTTAACCTTAACCAGTGGTCTTAATTCAGGGGAGTATTATAGTTTATAAAGCTTTTGGATAAACTCCTTGAACTCTGCCTGAGATTTAATATTCTTTAATGCTTCCTCAGGGATTTTAAATAACTCATTGTCACTCATGTTGCTGCTAATTAGGTTAAAATTAAACTATTTCTGCCTAACCAAACGGTCTTTGAGCTCGATTTCCGGCTCCAGACCGCTTGCGGTCCCTAATGCAGCTACCAATTCATTTACACAAAATTCTTAACACTACCTTAATATTAGTTAGTAAACGATATGGCTTATGCAAAGAATTAGGTTGTGATAATCAGCTTTTTGTGTATGACTTTAATATATAGGTCCGTTTAAACTTATTGAAAACCTCAACGTATAATATGAGTTTTAATTTCTTTGCATTTAATTTTTCTTTAAATCTTACTGCAGGTCTGTTCCAATACTCACTTATACTATATACAATATCTTTCCCATTATGTTTTAATATATCATAACACTTTAGTCGCAGAATTGGTGCAAGATTTCTACCCCTATGTGATTCCAATGTATGCATAGTTTTGAGATATGCTTCATTATTCTTAAGGTTAATGTTTGTTAGTTTATGCCGGATTTCATTATAATTTACCCATGAAAAAGCCACAATCTCTCCACTTAATCTCATCCCGATACATTCTTCTCCTGACTCCAGCAGTTTCAATAATTCACCATTTTTCATTCTGAACTTTTCTTCAAGAGGCTTTATTTCACTTATCCCCAATATCTCAAGAGAATATTCTTCTGCTTGCTTTTTTAGTTGGTCATTCGTATTCTCAGGAATATTTTCCTGGTACAAGTAATAGGGAGAAACCTGTATACCTATTTTTTTTAGGATCTCCATTAATGAATAACAGATTAAACCATATCTAAGTCTTCTTTTTATTTTGACATAAATGGGAGGTTTAATCCTAGTTTTTTTTTTTGTCACCATATTTTTAGTTTTCTTCAGGGTTTCGTCCATACTCTCCAAATCCTTTATTTAGATTCAGCCTGATTCTGAATTCATCAGGGCTCATAATTCTTCTTTCATTGGCGTCAGCAATAAGATGAATTCTTTTAATAAGATCAGAATTACGTGCCAAAACTGTTCTTTTAGAATCATACCAGATATTATCTTCAAGACCAACCCTTACTCCTCCTCCTGTGGCAATTGCGATAGAATTCATTTTCAATTGCTGATCGCCAATCCCAGCCATACTCCAGATTGAATTTTCAGGCAGGTCTTTTATCATAATCCCTGCATGCAAAAGATCAGCCTGGGCGCATGCAATATTTCCAAACAATAGATTAAAGTAGTATGGTGGTGTAAGTAAATTCTTTTTTATTAAGAATTTAGCATAGTTTATCATACCAGAATCAAAAGCCTCAAGTTCTGGAACAATACCAAGTCTCTTCATCTTAAGTGCCAGGTTCTGGATCATATCGGGAGAATTAACGCTTGCTATTTTATTAAAATTCAGAGAACTGAGTGTCAGACTACCCATGTCTGGTTTAAGATCATCATACAATTCCAGGGCATCTGAGCGTTCCTCATATTTCGAAAATGTTCTTCCGCTCAATGATACGCATACAACAAGGGTTTTGGAAAATTTTCTGATACCCTCAATTATCTCCGCATAAATCTCTTTCTTGTAAGTTGGATCTTCAGTCTCAGGATTTCTTGCGTGGAGATGTACCTTTGTTATTCCAATTTCAAACACACTTTGAATATCTTCAACAATCTCTGAAACACTTATTGGAACATGTGGTGTCATACTCCGGGTTGGAATCATCCCGGTTGGGGTGAAATCAATAAATAATTTCTCTTCCATATTACTTTTAATGAGATTATTATGTAGAACGTTTATAAAAAAAATATCTGATCCTATCTTTCCATAAAATCGGTAACAAGTCTGAAAAAACAGATTGCAACCGCATATCATCAATACCGAGTTTGGGTTTATTATTAATCACAGTTTTAAAAACAACCATGAAGTTTGAGAAGAAAGTGCCCATAAATCTTTTGGGCCAGATCATACTCTTGATATCTTCATTGTGCCCGGCTAAATTAAAAAGGTGGTTAATAAACTCTTTTTCATTTCTGATTGAAAATTCAATCGATGCCCAGCATTTCGCATTAATCTCCATCAAAACAAAATCACTTCGTTTGTTACAATATTTCCATTCAACTAATCCCCATCCGTTATAATTGATATGCTTTATTAATCTCTCACTCAATTCCTTTATGCGTTCACTTTTATATGCGGTAATTAATACCGCATTGCCCCCATCTTTTGGT
The DNA here is from genome assembly GCA_040772125.1 of Bacteroidales bacterium. Taxonomy (GTDB): domain Bacteria; phylum Bacteroidota; class Bacteroidia; order Bacteroidales; family VadinHA17; genus LD21. The sequence continues at coordinate 2,111,297 of JAXGYS010000003.1, read as the reverse complement.
TCGCTGCAGACTTCTCTATAGGTTAAGGACACTTTTATATCCCCGTAACTTGCAATAAAACCGAATCCGAAAACATCTTTACCATAGATTTTCTCCTGAAAAAGGAGATCATTATTCCTTAATCTGGAAGGGACTTTTTTCTTTGACTTTACCCACGTTCTTACAGCTTTCTTCCCTTCATATTTAGGTTTAAGAAAAATACCATTTGCATTTTCTGGAATTTCAGAGTAACTTGACCATGTGATAGGGATAGGAATATTGATACTTTGCGCCTCTGAAAAAAGCCACGGTTTATTATTTACTCTCAACGAGTCCTCGTTAAAATAAACCTGACCTACTTTAAATTCATGCATCCATTCTGTATATATCCTTGTAGAGAAAGAATTAGTCGGTAATACGTAGTCGTAATTTAAACACTCTGTTTTATCTGTTATTCGCACATAATGATCAAAGAATTTCTTTTTTTTTGGTTTAGGTTCATTTAGTAAAATTCCCCCGAAAAGAACTGCATTATTGTTATATAATCTGATATATCTTGCTATTGCTTTTGCCTGGCAACTACTGGGAGATAATATTAAATATTTCATTAGATTATTCTTACAGAATAAGCGCTTTGCTTTTCAGAGCTTTGGTAGTCTGGTACCTGTTCTGTATTAGTAATAACTTTTAAGATATTCTTTTGGTTCTTTCTTATCCTGTCTGTTTCAAAATTATCGGCTAAGGATGTTCCATTGTGAATCATTACTACTATGCAGGGTGAATCTATTAAATGATAAAAGAATCAGTTAAAAACGTACTTAAATAGATCCCTTGCCGATATATGGGGATTCCCGGAATCCATATTAAAAAAACAGTTCACATTCAAATTTATGGATATTCTTTTTCAAATAAGGATATTAACAAGCTGAACTGCAACTAATTCTCAACTATAAATTCCTTTCATAAGCATAATATTTTTTGAGATTAGTTTTTATACCATTCATGATGACATTTATATTCTTTGCCTCAGCAGACTTAAGCTCATTAAGGGTATGCTCAAGTAAATATTTCAATGTTACATTTTGTCTAATAACAATAATGCAAATGTCAGATACTGTCGTTAGGTGAAAAGCATCCAGGACTGCACCCATCGGGGGTGTATCAATAATTATGTAATCAAATTTACTCTTTAGTATTTTTAAAAGTTCATTTGTCCTATCAATGGTTGAGATTTCACCCGGATTAGGTGGGACAGGACCTTCAGGCAAGATAAAAAGATTACCGTGTATTGTCTCCTTTATAATATCATCAATTTCAACCTGATTAATAAACCAATCAGATAAACCCCTTTCATTTTCATATCCAAATTCAAGACCAATACTTGGTTTCCTTAAATCGAAACCTACAAGAATTGTTTTCTTCCCAACAGAACTAAAAGCAGATGCAAGATTTATAGAAGTAAAGCTCTTTCCTTCCATTGGCATTGATGAGGAAATCGTAATCACTGGATTTTTAATATCTCTGGTGATATACTGGATTCTGTAACGAAGTGATCTAAAGGCTTCTGCTGTACTTGAATCGGGGCTGTCAACCATTACATTCGTTTTCTTTATATGGCTCAAGGGTATATGGCCAGAAATGGGAACCGGTGAAAAGCCACTTACATCGGCCTCACTTCTGACTTTGTCATTCATAAGCTCTCTTATCCCTAAATCCGCAATGATTATAAAAAAGGAGGACATTAAAGCCAATAAATAAATAAGTGGTTTTCTGGGCTTTATTGGAAATACGCTGGCGTCAGGATTATCTATTAATTCATTATCAGGCATGTTTGAAGCTTTTTCTATCTGAGCTTCTGCTCTCTTCTCAAGAAGAAAAGTATAAAGCTCATCGTTAAGTTTAAATTTCCTCTCAATTCCCAGAAGTTGTCTTTCAGTTATTGGAAGAGCAGTTGCCTGAGCATTTACTGCACGAATTTGAGAAGCAATTTCATTTCTGGCAAGATTATTGGCCCTCATAACACCGCTAAGAGTTTCCTTGAGGGCTTCTTTGGTAATTCTGATCCTTTGTATCAACTGATTCTGAAGGGGATTCATTTCGCCAAGACTCTTGCTGTAATATTGGCTTTGAAGATCAGCAAGATCAGCAACAAGCCTTGTAAGACCCGGATCTGTAATTCCGATAGTAGCAGGTGCAATTGGTACCTCGCCCGCCTTATCCTTGGTCAGGTAATCGGCCAGATAATTATAATAGTTAGACTCAATTTCAATTCTTGCCTTTTCATTCTCAAGATTCATAGCCTGTTCTATTATGGCTTGTCCCTGTGCTGAAAGGTCCATTACTTTGTGTGTTGAACGAAATTGTTGCAACTTGGTTTCAGCAATAACCAGCGAATCTGATATTCCGATAAGTTGGTCATCAATGAACTGTATTATACGACTTGCTTCTTCGTTTTTCTTTTCCAGAGAGCTGTACAGGAAAATTTCTATTAGTTTATTAAGAAAATCAGCATCTTTTTTTCTATTAGAACCTTCAAGGCTTAAGTTTATCATTGTTCCGTCTTCTGACAGAGGTTGAATATTCAATAATTTCTGGTACTGATGAACCAGCTTTCTCCGGTCATGATTTATAAAATAAATCTCCTGTGTCTTTTGGCTTGTAATAGATCCATTTAAGAGATTTGCAATACGGAATTTCTTCCCTTGTAATTGAATTACACTACCGAATGAGGTTGTAGTTTTAAACTTAACAGAATCTTTTGGATTAGCCCGGAGATTGAACATGGAGTTTCCGGAATAGGTAAGCTTGAATTCAATATCTTGTGGTATACTATCCTTATTTTCAGGGTAAAGTCTAATTGGAGTAATTGGATATAAGGGCACCTTCTTAAAAAGATCCTTATTGTAATATTCAATGTCGTAATGAAGTTCGTCAAGCGTTTTATTGATAAGCATCCTTGACTTAAGAATCATGATCTGATTTTCAAGGTTGGTTGTTCTTTCTTCAAGCCCGATTCTATTAAGAAGATGACTATTCTCAAGTGATATCCCATTATTCGCTTCATTAATTAAAAGCGTTGCTGAGACTTTGTAAACCGGAGTAGTAAACTTAATGTATAAAAATGCAGTTAAAAAGGCTACCGCAATAAGTCCAAAATATAAATACCATTTTGTAAAAATTAAGGAAAGTAACTTTTTAATTACTAATCCATTGTCAATGTTAGTTTTTCCTCTTGTCTCTCCAGACTGTATGTTATGATTGTAGGGCATGGGTGACTATTAGGTTTAAATGGCTATTAGTGTTAGAATAAAAATCCAATAGAATGAAATGATTTCCATTCTCTATCTTATAACATTCCAAATCAGAACAAATGTGGTTATTGTGCTCAGAATAACAGAATATGGGAATGAGTTCATTTGGAAAAAGCGTCCTTTCATAGGAGGAGCGTATATAACATCATTTGGCATAACATAAAAGAACTGAGAACCTATAATATTTCTGTCCCTTACTGAAAATTCTTTTATAATATTCCCCTCTGGTGTTTGTCTGATAAGTTGAAGTTTAGTTCGGTTACTGTAATTTCCAAGATCACCTGCCATAGCCAAAGCCTGAAAGATGTTGAGCCGATCTTTATAAATAGGATAACGGCCGGGCCTTTGGACTTCCCCAATAATACTGACGTAATTATTCACAATCTTTACAGAGACAACAGCATCCGCAACATAACTCTTCAGTGCTTTGTCCAATTCATCCTTTACCATTTTAAGAGTCTTTCCTGCAACAATAAACCTGCCGGCATAGGGCAACTCGATAGCTCCTTCATCATCAACGGAATAGCTGAGAATATCAGCACTTAACTCGTTCATGCTGTATCCGGAGGATGTTGAAGGCATTGTATTGAACATTTCAGCCCACTGGGGATCTGGAGTGACAACCTTAATGAAAAGATTATCGTAAGGTTGAATAATGTACGTTGCGGGTGTTATTGCAATGAATTCCTCCCTTGCACCATCCGATTGCAGGTATGTGAGTTTTTTGTTTGTGACACAGGATGAAAAAATAAATACAGCCGATAGGACCCAGATTGGAAATTTCATTGAACTCATGACTATTTAATATCTTTACAAGACTACTTTATAAACAGGTCCTAAAGTTAAGATATTTAGCCAATTTGCAAGTAAAGTCCTTTACTATTTTTAACTAATTACCAAATCCTTCATAAAGAGGTAAGATGAAAAGTGTCATCTTACCTGAAACGTTCACCAAAAGTTATTAACTCGTTTGGGATTTTTAAAGAATTTAAATTCCGGTAATTGTCTGCTATTATACTGCCCAGACAAAACGAAAAGACTCAACGCCGGGAAATATTTAGAAACCACTTCTTACTTTATCGGTGAAAAGTTGATAGCATTTAATTATGGTTGGAATTCCAACCACCCTATTTTCCATCCCATCCTGCAATCCGGGCAAGCATCCACCAGGTAGCCTTTGCAAGCCTTAATTCACCCACTCTGGAGATATGGGCGTCAAGAAAGGGATATTCATTCGCTTCAGTGCATACAGGATATGTGTGTCCATTCCAGGATGCCGTGGTTATTTTGCCGTCATTATCATAACTCAGAATGTCGGCATAATCGAACAGTATCCTTGATTCATCCGCCCTGACATAGTCCCTTATTCTTTCATTCTTAAGATAACCCTGATAACCCTTTTCACCCCTGAAATATCCTCCGCCACCCCCATCTACTGGTCCTGTGGTAAATACCACCCTTGTATTAAACCCGTTCTCAGCACAGTAGTCGATGTATTCCTGTGTTGCCTCCAGATATGTGTCGAGGCAGACCCTGTTTCCCGACAAGGCGAAATCCTGTTCATCAAGACCCCATCCCAGATTTCCATCAGGCCCCCCCTCAGATAATCCCCAGTATTTGCAACCATAAACAGGATCTGGATCACTTTCTCCGCCTGAAACTGCCAAACCCACCATATCCCAGCACCATGCAAAACCAAGAACACTTATTGGATGGCCGTCTTCATGGTATTCCCTGATATGATTCTTGATTGTTGTAGCTACTGCAGGCATTGAATTCTCAGGATATGCCCTCCACGTGAACCATTCTGCTTCTCCTATTGTCGGTCCTGAATTTACTCTGAGGTATGAACTTGTAGGCATTTCACCGGTACCTGTATTGCTGGAAAAGGAAGGTAATTCCTTTTCGAGGGCATCCAGTCCGGAAATAAATCCATAGGCATGCGACTCGCCGACAAAACTGACAAGCATCTTTTTGACTTCATCAATATAACTTGCCGGAATTTTGTTAAAGTTTTCAACGGCTGTATGATCGGCTATTATTTGTTCCTCTGGTGATGTTGTGAAAGACTTCTCATCCCCATATGAAGTCCCGGCATAATTAGTAGCATAGGCCCTTACGTAATATTTATTGTTTTTTGAAAGGCCTGTTATAATACTGGTGAAGGAACCAGGGCCACTGCCATCAACAGTCTTGTTATCATTTAAGGTCGGGGATGGTGAATCATTCCAGCAAACACCCCTCTCAGTTACTTCTCCTGAACCTTCCTCTATAACGTTGCCTCCGGATACTGCCGACGTGTTTGTAATGGATGTTACTTCAGCAGTAGATAATGAAGGCGTGTTATCTGCTGAGCAGGTTATGGTGGTAACCATTATGACGAATAAAAACAATCCTTTTAGTCTCATATACTTATTTTTTTATACTACAAATCCTAAACATTAGAAAGCGATAATTGCTGATATGTGTCTGTTATTCCTATTAACAATTTTCTATCAAAATTGATCACTGTAATTGCCTGAATTCTGAATTATACCAGATTTCTGATTGCACCGGAAATCTGTTTTTCTAATAGTCTATATGACTAATCTCTTCTAATATGCGAACGTTTGCAACCAAAAAGTCATTAAGGTTGCCAGTCTTTTTATAATTATTCAAATCAGTTTATCTGATTCAGATAATTTCTGACGATTTTTCATCATTTGTCTTCCATTTCATAATACGCGACTGGGGTGGAAACACAGTACAATTATCAGGGATATTGGTGTTAACGGTTGAATTAGCTCCGATGACAACATTGTTGCCGATTGTAATATTTCCGAATACCACAGCACCTGCGTTTATCACCACATTGTCCTTTATCACAGGACGGGGTTTGCCACCAACAGTCCCAATTGTTACGTTATGGTTAATATTGCAATTTTTCCCTATCGACTGGGCTCCTATTGTTGTCGAGAAGCCATGCGGGATGAATAGACCGTCCCCAATTGATCCAGTGGCAATAGTAAGGGTTGGTACTTTCCTGAAAAGAATGTTTAAAAGGAAGTTATCTGACCCGATCCTGTAGTAGAACAGATTTCTGAACTGTGCATAAAACACCATTAGATAAATAAATCCGTATGGCATTCTGATTTCTTTCTCCATCAGGGACAGCCAGCGCTTTGTGTCAGCAATAACAGAGGATCTGTTTTTATGCAGATATAAAATTATAAGATGCGGAAGGCCTCTTATGATATTAATCGTAAGCAGGCAAAATAATAGTATTTTACGAATTCTCTTTCTTAACATAATATGTATAAAAGCTTAAGGATTGGTGTCTTAGCCACTTTATCAGCTGATTATAAAAAAATATCTGTATTTTTTTGGGGACCTGTCGGTTTTTCGAAAAGTCATTTAAGTATCTTCTTTATAGTTTTGCAAATATACTTTAACTGAAATTCTGTTAGATCTGGATAAATAGGTAGCGATACGGTGCCTTGCCATATCCTTTCGGTATTCGGAAAAGCTTCCGGATCAAGGTTATATTTTTCCCTGTAATATTTCATCCTGTGAAGTGGTTTGTAATGAACTGATGTTCCAATTCCATTTTCCGTCATTTTCCGGATAAATTCATCCCTTGAAATGGGAGCATCCGGGTGGAGTACCACTGGAAAAAGATGCCAGGAATGGCTTTCAAGGTTACTTTCACATATGGGCAGGTCAATAGATTTCAGGTTATTAAGGTTCTCATAATAGAATGTAGCACATCTTTGTCTCTCATTCCTTAAAAGTTCAGCACGTTCAAGTTGCGCAAGGCCGATGGCAGCATTCACATCGGATAGGTTGTACTTGTATCCCGGAGCTATTATATCATATTCCCATGAGGAATGACTGTTTATAAACCTGTCCCAGACATCATGATTGATGCCATGAAGCCTCATAAGTTTGGCCCTCCGGTAAATATTCTCATCATTTGTGACAAGCATTCCCCCTTCTCCTGTGGTAATTGTCTTATTTGCATAAAAGCTGAAACAGGTTATGTCACCAAATGATCCAATGAACTTATCCCTGAAGCGTGTTGGAAATGCATGAGCTGCATCTTCGATAAGATGAATACCTTTCTTTCTGCAAATATCAAGAATTCCTTCCCCGTCTGATGTTGTCATTGTCGCAGCTTGTCCACCATAATGAACAAGAATTAAAGCTGTTGTCTCAGGGTTCTTTAACAATGCTGATTTCAGAATTGAGGGAGAAACCAGGCTTGTACCATATTCAACATCAATAAACACAGGATCAGCCTCCATGTATCTTATTACCTCTGCTGATGCAGTAAATGTTAAAGAAGGTACCATAACTTTGTCGCCCCGTTTAATGCCAACCGCATCAACTGCAAGATGTAAGGCCGATGTACAGGAATTAACTGCACATGCGAACCTCGCTCCTGTATGATCTGCAAACCGTTCTTCAAATTCAAGGGCTTTATTTGATGTTGTAAGCCATCCGCTTTTCAAAACTTGTCTGAGATATTTTAGTTCATTTCCTTTAAGGCTGATTTTTGCATAGGGTATTTTCATATTTTCAGTTATTTCTATTAAACAGGGCGATAATTGTTTTTATCATAATCCTTATATCACCAGGCAAAGATTTATTCTTTACATAATTCTCGTACAAGGTCAGTTTTCTTGGCATTATAATCTTTTCGTAAGCGATTTCCGGATTTGGAGAATTCGCTAGAATATCCTCCTCGTTTCTGAATTCAATTGAAGCGTTATCAGTCATCCCGGGCCTGACCTGATGAATATAACTCCACCTTTCGGGAAATCTGTTTACCCAGTATTCCACCTCCGGTCGTGGACCAACAAACGACATGTCGCCTTTCAGAACATTGATGAGTTGTGGAAGTTCATCAAGTTTTGTTTTTCTGATAACAGTTCCTGTTTTTGTTATTCTGGATTTATTGCCGGGATCAAAGCCGTATCCATTTGTGGACTCAACAACCGACATGGAGCGGAATTTCCATATAATGAATTTCTTGCCATGTTTTCCAATTCTTACCTGCCGGAAAAGGACAGGTCCCCCATCTTCGTATTTTATTGCCAAGGTAATAACAAGTAAAATTGGCAGTGAAATACCCAGACCAATTAATGAAAATATAATATCAAAAGTCCTTTTAAGCATCAGAGTTATTTATGGAGTAACGACCTTTTAAAAGTCCTTTGAGAGTCCCGTAACCATAGCAAAGATGAACCAGAAAGACTGAATAAATCATCATCGGGATTACCTTGATGTTGCCGTGGATGCAAGCAATTATGGCAAAAGTAAAATCCAACAGTAAGTAAAAAGCGAGAACTGCAGATAGTACATACAACGAATAATCTGTGAAGATGGAAAATAATGCGCCTGTTATAATAAACATCAGGAACAACAATGGGACGAGGTGTCTTATGCCGATGTAGGCAGAGGACAATCTTAACAACACCCCGACAGAATATCCATTGGTATACATCTGCTTCAGGAAGGACTTCAGGTCTTTTCTGGCAAAATAGGTGGATTTGATCCTGGGATCGAGAAGTATATTATATCCGACCTGACGGATTCTTGAATTATACTCATTATCCTCTCCCCGGGGAAGCTTATCATTCATAGGACCTATTTCACCAATGATCTCCTTTCTGAATGAGCCAAACGGAACAGTATCTACAAAGCCCTTAGGGGAAGATTTCCGGAATGCAGCACCCCCCAGACCAAAAGCAGAGCTGGAGATCAATGCAATATTTTTACTCATTAGTGTTTCTGATCCGGGGAGTACAGTTATGCTTCCGCCTACGTTGCCGTACTTTCTCTCAGAATGGTTAATTACACAATAATGGATATAGTCTGAATCATAAATACAATGAGCGTCCCATCTGATTATTATATCCCCTTTTGAGTAACTCACACCCAGGTTAAAAGCTGATGACTGGATCCTTTTTTTATTCTTAAGTATTGAAATATTTGGATGAGAAAGCTGTTGTTCCCTTGCTATTTCAATGGTCCCGTCATCACTGCAACCATCAACAATTAGTATTTCAATTAGTTCCTGGGGGTATGACTGTGAATAGGCAGAAGAGAGACAAAGCCTGATATAATCTTGTTCATTAAATGTGGGAATAATTAATGATACTAATGGCTTATCAGGCATCGGACTTGTTTTTCAATACATTACTAAAAGTATATATAGTATTGTGAAGCCATTTCGATAGTTCGAAATTAGTGCTGCAAAGTTCCTTCCCTTTTTTCCCAAGGCTTTTTGCCGCATCCCTGTCTTTCGTCATTTCAATCATAGCCTTTGCCAGCAGTTCAGGGTTCCTGGGTGGGACGACCATGCCGGTTATACCGTGAATCACAGCCTCCCTGATGCCTCCGACATCGGTTGCAATTACAGGTAATGACATGCTCATTGCCTCACGGATTGATAAGGGCAGAGACTCCACCTCAGAGCTCAACACAAAACAATCTATGCTCTTCAGAACGTCTGGAATATCCTTGCGTGCTCCGGTCAGTACAATAAAATCTTCACAGCCTTTAACTTCATTGAGTATTTTTTCTCTTTCAGGTCCATCACCGACAATGAAGAATATTGAATCCGGAATCTCTCTGTGAGTAGCTTTTGCTGCAGCAATAAAGTCAGAATGCCGCTTTTCCCTGCTTAACCTGGCAATGATGCCAAAACAGAAATATGATTCCGGAATTTTATATTCCTTTCTCAGGACCGGGAAGGAGTTCTTATCCGAGAATTTGTCCATATCCACTGAATTGGAGATCACTGTTATTTTTTTGTTGTTTACTCCATTGCTTATTAATCTGTTCCTCTCACAATAAGATTCGGTTATAATGTGGTCGGAGAAGACATTGAGCGTATGAACGTATCTGTATAGATCCAGACTGGAGATCATATGAATGGTTGTTATCACTTTAAAACCTGTTTTTCCAAACCCGAAAGTAGCCAGCCAGGCGCTGAAAGCAGTATACATTCCCTGGGGATTCAGAACCTTGAGATCAAACTTTCTGGCAATCTTTCTGATTTCCCGTGAAGCCTTCCAGAGCCCGAAAGGGTTTCTGGTATAAAGCGGAGCATTAATAAAACGAACCTTTGTGTCTCTTAAAGCTAAATCCATGACCCCGGTCGAGGAAATAACAGATACATCATGCCCGTCATTAGCCAGACCCTGTGAAATAGTAATTACATCCTGGGCAGCCCCTCCAATGTCTTTACCCATGGTTAAAAATGCAATCTGCATAATTCACTTTTTTATTTTATACTGGTATTCAATTTCATCGATCATCCTTGTGGCATTAAGGTAGTTTTTGATCAGGGTATTACCATTAAGCCCCATTCCTGTTATGTCTCTTTTATTGATCATCAGAAGGATTCTTTCCGCAAGAGACTCGTGGTTGCCCGTCTCAAAAAGGAATCCGTTGAAATTATTTACAACCTGTTCAGGATTGCCACCTGTGTCAGACGCAATTACCGGAATACCCGAACACATTGCCTGAAGTGTGGTAAGGCTGAAAGTTTCCATATAGGAAGGCAAAACAAGAACATTCATGCAAGTAAGAACCCCGGGAATGTCACTACGGAATCCGGTGAATATTACTTTTTGTTTGAGATTGGAGGTTCTGACATCCTCCTGCAACTTATCCCGAAGAATTCCGTCACCCACAATAATTAGTTTTGTTTCCGGCTTAGCATCGGAAACGACCTTCATGGCTGCCAGAAGCAGATCACATCCTTTTTCAGGAGAAAGTCTTCCAATATATCCAAGGACGAATTCTTCTTCGGACAAACCAAATTCATTTCTGTATTTTAGATTCAAAGCGGTTCGGGTTTCCTCAGGGAAAGTGAAATCCCCTGGCTCTACACCATTATGAATTCTTACGATCCTGTCATCCTTTACGCCGTTTGCCTTCAGTCTGATAAGCTCAAAATCCGAGTTGGTGATTGTCAGGTTAAGAGAGTTAAGGAAAAATGGCAGCCATTTATATGTAAATTTATTAATTCCATGGTCGTGATAAATCCATTTTTCTCCGTTGCTCCATCCAAGCTTTTTTATTATTCCGCCCATAATTGCAGGTCCTGCTGCCTGGCAGTGAACAATATCAGGTTTGATTTTTTCAATATATTTTTTAAGTCTAACAACTCCCTTTAAAATGCCAGAAACACTTCTGCTGGTAATGTCAATATCAGCAAGAGGTATTCCTGTTTTTTCAAGATCCTGTTTCTGGACCGGTCCGCCAGCTGCAACAAAAACATTATGACCTCTTTCAATCAGCGCTTTTGCAAGATTCCTTGTGAAAGTTTCCTCTCCACCAATGTGACCTCCTGTGCTGAGAAGCAGTATTTTCATTTTAAATGCCTTGTAATTTCTTGGTTGATAAAGCTATCCTGCTATGGTTGTATGTAATCGCGATTTCCCATACTGCCTATTGGGACTGGTTGAGAGTCTCGGCAATCTTTTTTCCATGAATAATTGCATCTTCCATTGAAGAATACTCCCAGTTTCCGAATCTTCCTATTGAATACACTTCATTTGATATTAACCAATCCTGGATAGTCTTAACAGCGTCTTCGCGGTATTTGTCGTAAACAATATAAGCATATTTTACAGGTAGTATCAGACTATCAATAATTTCACCGCTACTTTTAATAGCTTTCATTTCTTTTAGATAGCCAAGGATATTATCAAGTGGTGGAATAATACTGAACTCTTTACCCCCCGAGAATTCGATATACAGGTTTTGTATATCAGGCCGGCTTATGTTTGGTGCCACTTTTGAATAGTTGCCAAAGCGAAAAAACGGAAAGTGGCTTTCGGGTACATAGACCCAGTTGTATCCTATATCTAACCCTTTTACTGATACGTTGCAGATAGTTATGTTAGTCCAGTTCAGCATTCCTGCAGCGTTTTTCACAGCTTCAGGAGCGTCTTCCGTTCTCAGGATTAATTCCGGTAAAGGCATGGTATTAATAAGCCGGGAAAATCTGAAAAAGTTTCCATCATCTAATTTCAGCATTTTGTTTGTCACGTTAACTGAACGGACCTCGCATGAATATTTAATACCGTCAATCTTTTGCCCCAGGGCCTTTGATATCGAGCCGATACCATCAGCTTCGGGATAGTAAAAGTCCTTATTGTATCCTTCCGCGAATGACTTTCTTTTTAAAAGGTTTTTCAGTGCAAGTGTGAACTGGGGTTCAGGAACAAATCTGCCCATCCATTTGACTGTCATCTGGGATGGAGGCAGACTCCATAGCTTTGTATTATACGGGATCATGAAATGTTTTGCAATCCCTTCTCCCATAGTAGCAAGAATGTAGTCCTCAAAAGTCTGTATTTGTCTTTCCTGGTTCCCGAATTTTGCTTTGGCAAGTCCTTCGATACATTCTATTATAATATCTTCTGGATAATACTGAAGGTTGTTCTGAAAAGGATAATCACCATAAACTCCCTTTAGAAATATTGCTGAATGTCTCGAATGGCTGTTTAAGGAAATTCCGAGATCTTTTGTAACCAGGGTTTTTACCCAATCGTTTCTCAGATGGAGAAAATGACCACCGAAATCGTATAGATTTCCATTGTGGTTGAAGGTTCTGGAATGCCCTCCAGGCTCTTTCTCTTTTTCGAAAATGACTGCCGGTTCTTTGAGATAAAAAGCTGTTGCAAGTCCTGTAAGACCTGCTCCGATAATTCCTATCATAATTTATTTATCTTGTACCAATAATTTTAGCAGGGACTCCGCCTAAAACCGAATAAGGAGGAAAACTTTTTGTCACAACAGCCCCTGCTGCCACAACAGATCCCTGGCCAAGTGTTACGCCCGGGAGAAGGGTCACCCTGGCTCCAATCCATACATCATCCTCAATTATTACAGGCTTCCGTGTAGCCCCTTGCTCTCTGATTAACTTTGTTCTGTCACTGAAATTGTGATTTTGGGTAAAAATCATCAGCCGTGGGCCGATTAATACGTTGTTCCCGATTCTTATTTCGTCATCCTGTCCGAGAATAGAATCTTCACCAATTCCTGAATTGTCACCGATCGAAATATTATTTCCTTTTCCAAAGTAAACGTTTCTCTGGATGTTAATTCTATGACCGGTTTTCCGGAATATATTGCGACAAAGGCAACTTCTTGCAACTACAACCGGAGCGCCTGGTGAGTTTCTTGATGGAAGATTTTTAAAAATCAGATAATAGAAAAAAAGAGAAACAATATTGAGAATCTTCCTTATCATAGCTTGTATTGTATTACGATTTGAGCTTTTGTGGGGAATAAACCTCTGATGGGATTCCGATACCAGCGTTCAGTTGATAACAGCCAGCTATATAAGCGAAAATTAGCCAGCCAATTTTTACGTTGAGGATTTGTCCGCTTGCAAGGGAAGCAAATATTGGGATCAATAATAGTATTGGAAGTATTATTTTCGTTTGCCTGTATAAATGGAAACTCCTCCTAAAGATTCTGTATAAGAACACCAAATAAACTGTTAAACCTGTTATTCCGGTATAACAGAGTATCTCAAGGAAAACGTTGTGTGGACTTTTAAGTTCACCAAAAACCATAAAACTGTATGTTTCATAACCAACTGTACCTACACCAAAAAGTGGATTATCAAGTATCAACGGAAAAATGTTACGCCAGATAATATCACGACCCGAAAGGTCACCTTCCCAGATTGTAGACATTAGCCTCATTCTGAACACTTCATGTTGCAAAAGCAGATTAATGATGATAAATAAGAATCCTACAGCAATAAGTAACACAATAAATTTGACCCATATTTTGCCGGTTTTTGTTAAGAATCCACCAGCAATCAGTGCAATAATAAAAGCTAAGATTGCTGACCGTGAAGCTGAGACAGCAAGGAGTTCGAATATCAAAGGAAGAGGGATCAAAAGGAGAAACCTGGAATACCCCATTTTAAGAGGATTTATTAGTATGTTGTGAATCAGAATAATGCTCGCAACACAGCTTCTTAATCCAATAGAATTCTGATTATCATCGAATATGCTTACCTGGCCGTTTTCACTTATCTCAACTCCAATCCCCATGTTATAAAGAATTGCAAGAACAAACGATCCCATCGCGAAACTTAACATTCCCTTTTCAAAAATGTTGGGATCTTCCTGTTCATGATTGATAAGGATATAAAACAGAACGATATTCTGGAAAATCGTAAGGTTAAAGAAATTACTTAAACTGGCATCGATGTTGAAAAGATTTACAACCGTCAAAATTGCAAAATAGAGGATAAGTGGATTTATGAATGCTCTGTTTTCCTTTTTTGTAATGAATGAGAATAGTTCAGGAAGCATTGTAATCAGATAAATATACCCTGTCAGTTTTGCAATTGAGAATAATCCATTGGTATTGAGTGGATCCCATACCTCAAAATTGATTGAAAAAAAGAAAACAAAGTGTGCTAGCCTCCTTAATGATTTCATCATTGTTATTTTTCAGATGTCTGATTTCTTTTTCCTGGATCTTCTGTGATGCTTCTGACCAATACTGATGCTGGATTTTTTACTCCCAGGATTAATATTGAGTAAGCCAGAAGAAATACTTTGTTGTCAAACAAATATGTAAAGCTTTTAATTTTCCACGGACTTATTTCAGAAAATTGTGACAGATTATTTAAGAGCAGATCCTTTTTTGCATAAGATTTTCTCTGAATGAATTGCAGAATCAAAATCTGACGCAGGATATGCTTTTCAAGGTATTTAAGTGCTTTGACAACAAATTTCTTTTCTGCTTTGTAGTGTTTGACTATTTTATGAAACTGCTGAAGGACAATGCATTGACTGTCAAGGTATTTGTCATTTGGGAGTGTCCATGTTATAGATTCTCTGTTAATAAAATAAGCGTAATACATTTCCTTTGTAGTGCTGATTGTTTCTGCTCTCAGCAGTATTTCAATAGCATATAAAAAATCTGCAGTGGCATTAATATCCTCAATTTTGCCGGAGATAAGGTCATTTGTTAGCGATCTGCTTACGATCTTGTTGACGGAAGATCCGAAAAAAAGATTTTGGACTTTCATCTTGCTTCCTGTGCGAAGCTCTTTCTTTATCAGATTTACCTTGGTTTTACTGCCAGTGCTACTGACTCTGATTACGTCAAAAACAAGTACATCAGATTTATTTCTTTTTATTTTATTAAGAAGGTTTTCCAAAGCACCAGGAAGCAGCCAATCGTCTGCGTCGACATGCATAATATAATCCCCTGTTGATACATTCATGCCCGATGCTCTGGCAATCGCCTCTTTTCTGTTGATTTTATGCTCTACTATTATGAGACGCTCCTCTTTTTTCTGATAATTATTTAATATTTCAAGGCTTTTATCAGTTGAGGCATCATCAACCACAATGACTTCCAACGTACCTGCAAAAACCTGGCTGAAAATTGAATCCAGGCATCTAATGACATATTTCTCGGTATTAAATACCGGGATTATTATTGATAAATCCATTAAAATGATGTGTTAGGAAAATTCTGCCTTTCTTTATATATACATTCACGAAATCCTTTTGACGCTGATTCAGGAAAAGAGTGAATCCTGTAAGGGAAAAAACAGCCGATACTGTTAGCAGACCGAAAATAAGCTGGATAATATCCCCCGGACTGGCAATGTAGGTGTATAATGTTGCAAGAAATACTGCTAACAAAAGCCCGAGAAGTATCTTAAAGAAGATTGTAAGAGGGGTTCTAAATCCTATCTCAGGGTATAGCTTGTAGAAATAGAAAGCGTTCAGCCCGTAACTCTGGGCTATAATGAAGGCTACTGCCACTAAAAGCATATAAAAAATAAACTTCTCAGAACCATTGCTTATTTGACATAAGAAGTAAGAGAACCCAAAATTGAGCAATCCTATAGCCAGTGTTGCCAGTGCTGGAAAGATCACCTTGTTCCAGGCTCTGTAGACAAAGGCAAAAACTCCGGCTGCTGCGTAGAATGGCAATGTGACTTGTTTTAAGATAAACCAGTGCTTATATAGAACATATTCTTCTCCAAGCCAAAGTGAAATAATTGGTTTGGCAAATCCAATTGATAAACCCACCAGAAGTGCTGAAGATAATCCAACGAGCAGAGAATTATCTGAAGTTAGCTTTATAACTGATTTGTGATCATCATCAGAGTATGCAATAAGTATGAGGGGGCCAAAAAGTGAAGCAATTACAGCAACCACTGTCATTACATATGTTCCGAATTCTGACAGCGCACCCAGAATCCCGGATTCCCGGGTTGACCAGAACAAATTAACCAGAATATTGTCTATTCTGTAAAGGCCGGTGTCTCCGATTTGATGTATTATCACCCACAAAGTCATTGATAAAATACCAAACAAAGCACCCTTTGAAAAAGAACCCAATGATATTTTAACATCCCTGCTTACTGTTACTTTAAAATAATAGACACTTAGAATAAGTACCAAAAGTTCAGAAAAGAAATTAGCATATCCGATAAATGAAATACCTTTTTTAATAGACTCAAAGAAGATAATTGTGAAAACTACTTTGAACATTATTCTTACAATCTTGACGACATTGAGAAGATCCAGCCTGTTTTGTGAATACAGGGTGATATTATAAAGGCTTGAGAACATCGACATTATAAAACTGATAATAGTGAACAGGAATAGTGATTTTGCCTCAGCCGTATACTCCAAAGGGATATTGAACACTTTGTCTATCTTTTGTACCAGTAATGTGAATACCGGAACCAGCGCAATTGTTATAGCAGAAATGGCGACAAAAGAACTGCTGATATACCTTGAAGCCTCTTTGTAGTTTTTTTTCTGGTAAGCAACAGAATAGAAACGCGTCAGGGAACCAGTTAGCGATCCGGTAACAACGTTGATATATTGATTGATAACAAGTGCAAGGGGGACTATACCGTATGCCATTATGCCCAGGCTTTTAACCAGATATGGCGTGTAAAAAAGTCCTAAGCCTATGTTGACGACTAGGCTTATGAGATTAAAGGCTAAATTTCTCAGAGTCTGATTTTTTTGATTCATATTAATCTCAGGATAGCGTGACAAGGGGCATTTTAAAAAAAATATCCAGTTACTAGTTTAAATTTTTATTATCACCTATTTTTTTGGAGTTTTCATAATCCATTTACAGCTTCGCCTCGTCAGTCACATTGAATGCCTGACTAAGTAAATCTGTTATTGATTATCAATTGTCAGCCAGGTCATCAGACTTGACCGATTTTAATGCCTGCAGGCATGCGTTGTTTTCTGGCCAGGTGTTTAAACCGCAGCAATATGAAAAACTTAAAATGAGTCTAGTTTCATCCGATTGTCAGGAATGATTTCTGATGTCTGAACCTTCTGACCTGGAGGAGTTTCGAATTGCTTTCTTTTCCATTGTCTTCCATTTCCTTTTTGACTCTTTACTGTAATACCCGTAACCATAGCCGTATTGATCCCGATAGATCTTGTTATCATTCAGCACAACGCAGACCTGTCCGATATTCTTCTGAATCAGGTCTTTCATAACCAATGAAAAGACATTCTTCATTGTGTAGCTCTGCCTGGTAATAATAACTTTCAGATCAGCCAGATCCATTAATAAATATGCGTCCGTCACCTGTGCAAGAGGAGGACTGTCGAGAACAATAATTTCATATTTGTCCTTAAGGTTTGCTACAAGATTCTTTGTTTGTTCAAGAGCAAGCAATTCGACCGGATTGGGGGGCAGAATTCCCGATGGGATATAGTCAAGCTTTTCATTCGGTGAGTGTAAGATAATATCATCAAGTTTCACCTTATCTATCATGTATGAGCTTAATCCCTCCCTTGCCCCGTCATTTTCTCTGAAGTAACTCTTTGTTTTTCTGAGATCCACATCTACCAGAATTGTTTTACGGCCAAGTTGTGCGTAACTCATCGCAAGATTGAGTGATACGAACGACTTTCCGTCATGTTCAATACACGAAGTCACCAGAATGACTTTTTTCTGATCACCTCTCACATAAAAGTCGAGATTGGTTCTGAACGCTCTGAATGATTCGGCAATATTGGATTTTGGGAATTCGTGCATAACATTATTCGTCTTATATCTGTTATGCAGTATCTTGCCAAGCACCGGAGACTCTGTAAGTTTTTCAATATCTTCCTGGGTTTCGATCTTAGTGTTTAATGTATTTCTTATCATTATGAAACTAAATGGAAATGCAATTCCCAGCATTAATGCTATCAGATAATTCAGTTGTTTGTTTGGAGATACTGGTCCCGCTCCTTCCATTTTTGCAGGTTCAATAATTATGTCATCCGGCAGGTTTGAAGCCTGTGTTATTTTTGCTTCTGCATGTTTTTCCATCAAATAATTATAGATTGCGTCATTCAGACGGAATTTCCTTTCAATGGTTCCAAGCCTTCTCTGTGTCGCGGGAAGACGGCTTATTTCATTTTCAATACTTCTGATCCGTTTTGTCATATCATCTATTGAGATACTTGTACTTTTGCTGAAGGCAGTAACATTTTCCGAAATGGTTTTCTTCAGGGTCTCAATCTGGATGGCGAGCTTCTGGACTACCGGATTTCTTTCCTGATTATTTTCAATTAGATTGGAACGTTGTGCCTGTGCACTGATAAGCTCTGACATCATATTGTTTAAAAGGGGATCAGGAATTCCTATTGAGGCAGGAAGCATCATGTTGGAGAAATTATCTTCTTGCAGCAAATCAGACACATAATCATAATACTTCTTCTTTGAAACCATTTCTGCCAGTTGGTTCTGCAGGTCCATATATTGTGTTGAAAGTCCTGTGGCCTGGTTGGAAATGTCCAAAAGTTGATTTGATGCCCTGAAGTTCTGAAGATTGTCTTCAGTCTGAGTCAGTGAATCGGAGATGGCATCAAGTTGTTTCTCAATATATTGAATTGTGATTGTGGCAATATGGTTTTTTCTTTCAAGGTTCTGTTGCGAATAAACAGACATTAGCTCATTAACAACGTCAATCCCTTTTGTAGGGAGTTCTGACTTGTGTGTTATTTTTATCACAGTGGCCAAACGGTCCACAAGACTATAGCTCAATCTGCCCTTAAAGTAGTTTGTCTGGAGGCTAACAGGCATGAAGCTGAAAGCATATGTGATATTCTGATCAACGATATTTACTGTGTTATCAGAAGGCTCAACAATCAATGAGAGATCCTCAGTCTCAATCAGGTCACCGAATTTGTGCTGCTCAGAAAAGTTCCACTTATCCTTGTGATGGGTTGGTTCTTCCCGGTCAAAATTGTAGAATGTGACTTTTTTACCATTGGCATAAATGGAAAAGGTACTGTCACTAAGGAATTTTAATTGAATTTTTAGTCCAACTGGTTGAGGGTGGTTCTGTAAATAACTTATCTTGAATGGGATAGTTTGATAGGCTTCATAGTAATTGAATTTGCCTTTTGTATAATAGGTCAGGACAAGGCCCAGGTTCTTAACTGTCTCTTCAATTATGGGATAAGATTTCATAACCCAGAGTTCATTCTGGAAATTCTGATTCCTGCCAAACATATTACTGTTAAGGAAATCATTAACGTTGCCGGAGCCCTGTTGGGTCCGGTTTTCCTTTATCAGTATTGAGGAAGATACTTTGAAAACTGGGGTCTTATATCTGTTTATCAGAAAAGCTAATATAAGAGCTAACAGAATAAAGGTTATGAATAGCAAATAATTGTTTGTGAATATTCCGAATATTTTTTTAATATCAGTTTCTTCCTGAATATTAATGTTTTGATTTTGTGGCATGTTTCTTTTACTTTAGTATTATTCGGTTAGCATAACACGAAGGCTCGTGTTCATCATTGTCTTATTACATTATAAATTAGGAGTCCTGTGGTCAGAGTTGAAAAGAAAACCGTAAAAGGGAACTGACGCATACCCCAGAACTTGTTTTTCAGGGGTTTTATATATATCATGTCGTTTGGCCTCACATAATAATAATCTGACGAAAGAATATTTGAAGACGTAAGATCAATATTTATCCGGTTATTGGTCCCTTCGTTTTTTCTTACAAGGACTACCGTTTCCCTGTTCCCATAATCTGTTATATCTCCTGCCAGACCAATTGCATCAAAAACTGATAGTTTATCCTGGGAATAAACATAGTTTCCGGGATTCCTGACCTCACCTAATACTGAAACGTATCTGTTTACTAGCTTAACGGACACAATAGGCTGGCTTAGAATGTTTTGCAGGGAATCTCGTAATATAAGACTGACCTGATTTGGCGTTTTACCCTTAACAAAAATATTCCCAATTACGGGTAGAACAAGATAACCTTCCCTGTCGATAGAGTATGACATTAATGATGCACCGTAAGGTTGAATGCTTCCGGCGCCCAGTGATGTCTGGCTCAGCGAATTTGAAAAAATGTTGGCTGTTCCTTCGTCCAGACTATTGATCTGGATAAACAACTCATCATTGGGTCTTAACTGGTAGTCAGGGAATTCGGCTTCAGCATACTCTATGTCTGATTGTGAGCTGGTCTGCAAATACTCAACCTGCTTTTGCACAACACACGAATGCAAAAAAATGGAGATAAATGCTGCGACTAAAGGTGCCCTGGAAAAAATAATACCATGGCGATGCGTGTTTTTTTCAATCTTGCTCTTCATTTTATTGTTGTTTGGTGGCTGATTCTACAAGCACAAAATTAATGGTCTGGCAGTAAAAAGGATCATATTTTATTCTAACTTTGACAAACATCAGCAAAAACAAGGTTAAGGACAATAGTCATAGGATGAATTTGCATCTGCTGTTATAACATAAAAGACAGTATTCTTTTTCGTATGTTCTTGTATTTCAATAGTCAGTCCTGCATTTTAGTTTCCGTCCCAGCCAGCTATTCTGGCCAGCATCCACCACTGGGCTTTTGCTAATCGTATGGCTCCTTCGGCACTTATGTGTCCAATCCTTCCATCCCCTGAATTTGTCGGTGTGATGACCGGATAAACATGTCCTCTCCAGGATGTAGTTGTCTGGCTTCCGTCATTATCGTAACAAAGGATATCATTATAGTCAAATAAAATCCTTGAACTGTCTTCCTTAACGAATTTCCTGATAGCCTGATGTTTCAGGAAACCCTGATAGCCTGATTCTCCTGTGAAGAAATCAGCTGGTCCTGTAGTGTATACTATCTTTGTCACATATCCATTATCCTTGCAGAATTTCTCATATTCCACCGTGGCCTGAATGTATGATGAAAGACTGACTCTGTTGCCAGTATTCTTGTAATCGTCAGAATCGAGCCCCCATTCCCTGTTCCCGTCAGGCCCACCTATTGAGGCACCTTTCCAATAAACACCATGTTCGGGATCGCGTCTGATGCTAACCCTTCCTGTTATCCGGTCGAGATTAAGAGTAATTCGGGATCTGCTGGCGTACAAATCCCAGCACCATGCAAAACCAATTGCATGTATGGGATTGCTGCTTCCATTGGAATCGGATATTAATTTTTTTATGTAGTCAGATTCGCTGGGCTTCTCCTTACTCCCGTAAGCATGCCAGGTAAACCATTCTGCCTCACCTACAGGTTTACCATCATAGATCCTTAAACTTCCCTCCGTTGAATCCTCCGTTGTGAACAACCGGCTCTTAAATTCCGGGTGGTGACTCTGCAGTAACAGCAAACCTTCCCTGTAGGCCTCCGAATGAGATTCTCCCGGAAAAGCCACGATCATTTTCTTTACTTCCTCGATGTAATAGGAAGGTATCTTTACAAAGTCTCCAACAATGCTGTGATCTGCTATTATTTGGTCATTGTTTCTTTCTCCGGGCATAATAATTACTCTTTCCTTGCATCCATTTGTCAGCAAAATTAGACATGAAACTAAAATATATTTTTTCATATAATGTCATTTACGTTCATAATTCCATAAAGAATGAACAAGTTTGAAATAAGTAAGTCAAATATATTAATTCTAAGGTACTCATGTATCGTAATAAAATATTATTAATCAAGTCTTTCAGTGATTTGGTCAAAATTTTATTCTGGCAGAACCTCAATTGCATATTTTGACACGACTAATGATCCTTGTCTGGTTTTATTTGTAGAAAACCTTCCTGTCAATGCTTTTGTTCATCTTTAGTTACGCTATTCCGTTTATTTCGATAGCCTTGCCTCTTTGTCACTTTCCCATAATTATGAATGCAGCATTCTGTTATTCCAATTCTATGATGAGACTTCCTTGTCCCTTTGATACTTCCTTGAGTTCTCTGGAAGCAGGACGATGGAGTTATTAAAAATGTTATTTGAATTTACTGAGGGTAAAATGGATTTTAGGTTCGCCGGAATATCGGTATCAGAAAATCGTAAATCTAAACTCGTAAACAGTTTCAATAAGATTTTCTGCAGCCCGGAGTTGAATTCCATAAATTTGGAATCATGAACTTACAGCTTTATAAAGGAAATTTCGAATCATTAACTTGGTAATAATAAAATAAAATGCTTCATTTGTCGTTATTTTTTACATGTTAATCAAATATATCATTCTGTTAGTCAAAATATGTTAAGGGATTACAATGAAGGTAGAGTTAGCCATCCTTCGAATCGGCGGATTATTTAATCTGGCTGCCGCTTCTGTTTTTTTGCATCCATCAGTTCATTCAGTGAGGCCTGAACTGGGTCAAACTTTTATTATGTCAGTTATGCAAAAGCTAACCCGATGCCAGAATTGGTCAAAAGCCCGGATGATCTGAAACTGGGTTTGACTCTTATCCTGTTTGCAGTAGATTGACTTAAAGAATGAATAATTAGTACCGGTTAACCTTTAGGTGAATAAACCAGAGATTTTTGATAAGGGTGGTGTAAACGGATTAGTTGCATTTAATGAAGAAACTCATAATTCTCTTATTCTCAATAGGCCAGGTTTTAAATGCAACAACTTATTATGTTGCAAAAACAGGGAATGATAGAAACAACGGTATTAACAGTCCATTCCTGACGATACAACGGGGAGTCAATTTCCTGAGGGCGGGTGATACTCTATATGTTCGTGCCGGTGTTTATTCCGAACGAGTTATTGTTGCAGACCATAATGGTACAGCTGATAATCCTATTGTTATTACAGCCTTTCCAAATGAACGACCCATCATTGACGGAGCCAATTTAGATCTTGGGGGAGACGGAAATGGACTGGTGTCTATCTTTTCAGCGTATGTCCGGCTGAATGGATTTGAGATTAGAAATGCTGACATGACCGGATTGTACAAAAGCAACATGGCGGTATACCTAAATGGAAACAATATCCTTAGTAATTGTGTTGTACATAATGCCTTTCATGGAGGAGTTCAGATCTGCGGAAATAATAATCTTATGGAATTCTGCACGGTATATGACTGTTCCATGTACAATAGTGATATGCGTATAAAGGATGGCAATAGTGCGGGTGTGAGTATCCGAGGATTTCCATCAAGATCAATTACAGCTAACTATAATACCATAAGGAATTGTACCATATATGATGTTTATGGAGAGACAGTTTCTGCGGTTTATACAAAATATACCGTCATGGAAGATAATGTTGTTTATCAGGGCGGGATATATATATGCAATAGTCAGAACGGACTATACCAAAGAAATTTCGTCTATATTCTTAAAGATATGGGCGAATTCCGGCACGTAGCAATAGGTTGTGATAATGAATATAGTGGTAATACAAATTCTGACAATTCAATTATCAACAACATTTGTTATGGTGCCTGGAGTAATTTTTTTTCTACCAGTCTTATAAACTGTACAATTGCAAACAACACTTTTGTTAACAGCCGTTATGACTGGGGAGTGATAATCTACCGTGGGTTTACACATTCTAATTCACTTTTTGTCAATAACATTATTATTCAGGAAGGTTCAGCACCATGTATTTTTTATGATGGTTCAGGTGGTATTACATTCAGCAACAATTTATGGAACAAAGCTCCGGTAAGTAATCTTGAGGGAGGTTATTCAAGAGGTACCGGTGATGTAATAAGTACTTCAAGTATTACAAAATCAGGAGTTTACACTTCTCCTGATTATTACAGGCTTTTTCAGGGATCTCCTGCAATCGATGCGGGAAGAAATCTGGTGAGCACTGATTTCGAAGGAAATTCAAGATATAATTCAGATATCGGTGCTTTTGAATTCAGTTCCGGAACACCAAGCCCTGGGAGCCCTGTTTATCTTGGTTCAGTAATTGAGAACTCTTCCCCGACACGGCTTGAGATGACCTATAATATGAGTCTGGCCAGCATAGTTCCTTCTGTCTCGGCTTTTACTGTGACAGTCAACACAACGCCCCGTTCAGTTACCTCGGTTTCAATTTCTGGTCCAAAGGTCATACTCACTATTTCCAGTCCTGTCTCCTACGGAAATACAGTTACTGTGGCATACACAAAACCATCCTCCAATCCATTGCAGACACCTTCAGGAGGCCAGGCCGCAACGATTGGTGCCAGTGCTGTAACGAATAACGTTGCAGCGGTCTCTGTGCCTGTTTTCGTGGGTTCAGTAATTGAGAACTCTTCCCCGACGCGGCTTGAGATGACCTATAATATGAGTCTGGCCAACATAGTTCCTTCTGTCTCGGCTTTTGCTGTGACAGTTAACACAACGCCTCGTTCAGTTACCTCGGTTTCAATTTCTGGTCCAAAGGTCATACTCACTCTCTCCAGTCCTGTCTCCCATGGAAATACAGTCACTGTGGCATACACAAAACCATCCTCCAATCCGTTGCAGACACCTTCAGGAGGCCAGGCCGCAACGATTGGTGCCAGTGCTGTAAAGAATAATGTTGCAGCGGTCTCTGTGCCTGTTTTAGTGAGTTCAGTGATTGAGAACTCATCCCCGTCACGTCTTGAGATGACCTATAATATGAGTCTGGCCAGCATAGTTCCTTCTGTCTCGGCTTTTACTGTGACAGTTAACACAACGCCCCGTTCAGTTACCTCGGTTTCAATTTCTGGTCCAAAGGTCATACTCACTCTGTCAAGCCCTGTCTCCCATGGAAATATTGTAACTGTGGCATACACAAAACCATCCTCCAATCCGTTACAGACACCTTCAGGAGGCCAGGCTGCTTCATTCTCAGCCCGGAGTTCAGTAAATAATGTTTCTCCAGTAAACACTGCTCCTGTAATTTCAGTAAGTTCGCCAAGGACCAGCTATTCTGGGTTCATTAATGAGATCAACGCTTCAAAGAGTTATGATTCGGATAAGGACAAACTGAGTTTTATATGGACAGCACCATCCAGTGTTCATATATCTGAGACCACTGGTCCTGTTATAAGATTTCTGGGACCGATTGTGACAGAACCTGCCAGAATTGAATTCAGTCTGAGAATCAGTGACGGGAAAACAATCACTCCTCCTGAAGTCCTTACTGTCGATATACTGCCATACAGACCTGAACTTGAAATGGCTGAAATATCTGGAATTAATGCCAGCAAATACTATTCACATCATTATCCTGTTAACATTAATGATGGGAATAGTCAGACTATGTGGTCGGTTGACGGATATGATGAGTTTCTGACAGTAAAACTTAAGCAATCGTTTGAGATACATTATATTACATTATCTTTTAATCACAATCAGAAGACCGTGGCTTATTTTGACTTACTCGGTTCATCAGATAGCATCACATGGGAGCCGATATTAAATAAGTCAGCATCTTGTGGTTTCTCGGGTGATTTTCAGGCTTTTAACCTTCCACCTTCAAAAGCAGGTAAAGAGTTTAATTATCTGAGGATTATCGGACAGGGGAATTCAGAAAACTCCTGGAATTACATATCTGAATTAAAAATCTACGGATACAGACATAAAGGTTCAGCGGATTATGAGAAATTACCGGTGAAACTATACCCCAATCCTGCAAGGGAAAGAGTAACAGTAAAAATTGAAGATGGTACCTTCAACCCGGATTTTGTAAAAATATCTGACTTATCAGGGTCCATGATGTATATTGCCAATCTGGATCCTGCGTTCAGAGAGTTTGACATCCCTCTTGATTTAAAGGATGGTATGTATATCCTTCACCTTGGATCGGGTAATCTGACTGTTTTTGCACAAAAGCTTATTGTTAGGAAAAAATGAAAGTTATGCTAAAAGACCGGGTTTGCATTCTCAGTTTGCCTAAATGTTTGGCGTTCACAGGGGATGGAGCAAAATTATCGGGTTTGACCTTGGCTAAGGTTCCTATTTTGTTGAATATTATATGTTTTAGTTGTAATTTTGATACGATTATTTTCAGGTATACTGAGGAAAGACCAGTGGATATGTAAGATTTTTTTTAGACCTTCCCGTTTGAAGAAAACATGGTTATGATTAGAAAATTGCATAAAATACTTCTTATTCTTGTACTCTTCAACTCTCCGCTAAGGGGCTTTGGACAGATAATCGCTGATCACCGGATAGTTTCTGAATTTGAAAAGATTCCTGAATATTATATAAATGAGGTAAAAAAAATGTGGCTTGTTTATGCAGGCGAATCTCATTCATATGCAATAAGGGAGGGATTAAGGATTCTTGGCAGACAGTATCCCCGATTTGCTGTTAATGCCAGGGAATCTGGTACCCCCGATCCTTCAACGACTTTGAATCTACGTGTGAGCTCTGCAACATGGGGTGACTTTTCAAATCCCAGTGGCTGGATCTATAATTATGGTGAGGAGGACTGGTTTACAAACCGGACAGCTGTTACAAGAACCAAAGCTGGCATTAGCTATTGTCATAATAATAACAACACAATCTCTGCCATCGGTCTTGGCTGGTGCTGGGATTTGCAGGGTTTAAGCCTGGTCGAGGGCCTGGGTTCTCCCGATCCTGTTTACGGTTGCCGATGGTATGGTGTCTCCAAACAGGGTCCTGAAGGAGACAGGGGATGGGGTCTCGATGATTCAGATTATGCGATAACAGGTAACTCTGTTAATCTCGATACTTACCTTGAAGTAACACAAGAGTATATTGATTATTGTAAAAGCAATTCCATACCAACCAGAGTCTTTTTTACAACAGGTCCGGTTGATGCAATATATGGGGAAGCCGGTTATGGAACTTTCCTGAAATATGAAAGTATCAGGGATTACGTTGAAAAAAGCGAATCAGCAATCCTGTTCGACTACGCGGATATTCTTTGCCATAACAATAATGGAACATCGTTAACAACTACGTGGAATGGTCACAGTTATCCACGAATAACATCAGAAAACCTTGGTACAGGTGATATAGGCCATATTGGGAGCGAGGGTGCTCTGAAACTTGCCAAGGCCATGTGGTGGATGCTTGCAAGAATTGCAGGATGGGATGGATCCTCATCTTCTTCAGTTCCTGTTAACAGTATTACTGTCACAGGTGGAACTTCTATATCGACAAGTGGCGGGACCCTTCAGCTAACGGCTACAGTTCTGCCTTCAAATGCTACGAATAAAACTGTCACATGGTCGATTACAGGAGGATCGTCCTATGCATCTGTAAATAGCTCCACAGGTCTGGTTACAGCTGTTGCCAATGGGACAGTAACTGTAAGGGCAACCGCCAATGATGGGTCAGGAGTTTACGGTACGGCAACAGTTACAATCTCAAACCAGAGAATACCCGTAACTTCGATCTCAATATCAGGAGGAAACGCGATAACCACAAATGGCGGAACACTTCAGCTTACGACTACGGTTCTGCCTTCAAATGCCACTGATAAATCCGTAACATGGGCTATAACTGGCGGAGCGGCCTTTGCAACCATAAACAATGAAAGCGGACTCCTTACTGCTATTGCAAATGGAACTGTCACTGTAAGAGCCACTGCGAAGGACGGATCGGGAGTTTATGGTACAATAACTGTCAATATTACCGGGCAATCAGTACAGATTATTCCTGTATCCAGCATTAATGTATCAGGAGGAACGGCCATTACAGCTCCTGGAGGGACTCTTCAGCTTATTGCAACGGTTCTGCCTTCAAATGCTACGAATAAAACAGTTACATGGTCAATTACAGGAGGATCGGCCTATGGATCTGTTAATAGCTCAACTGGTCTTCTTACAGCTGTGGCCAATGGGACAGTAACTATAATGGCAACCGCCAATGATGGATCAGGAGTTTACGGTACGGCAACAGTGACAATTTCAAACCAGAGAATACCTGTAACCTCGATCACAATATCGGGAGGAAACGCGATTACTACGAATGGAGGAACACTTCAGCTTGCGGTTACGGTTCTACCCTCAAATGCCACCACAAAAACTGTGACCTGGTCAGTTTCAAACGGCACCGGTCAGGCGACTATAAATGAATCCGGTTTAGTCAGGGCAGTTTCAAACGGAACAGTTACTGTTAAGGCAACTGCCAATGATGGTTCAGGGGTTTCCGGTTCACTTTCACTAACGATCTCAAACCAGTTTGTTTCAGTCAAAAGTATTTCTATTACAGTATCAAAGGGTACTCCGGTCATAGACGTTGATGACGGTACTTTAACACTTAATGCGAATGTATCACCTGCCAATGCTACAAATAAGTCTGTAAAATGGTCAGTAACCAACGGAACTGGTTTGGCCACAATAAATTCTGCCGGAATTCTGTCTGCAGTTGCTAATGGAACAGTGTCTGTAAAGGCAACAGCTTCAGATGGTTCAAATGTCAGTGCCACTCTGGTTGTAACAATTTCAAATCAAATAAATCAGGTCGAAAATATCACTATAACATCTGAAACAGGAACCGCTTCTATATCTGATAATTCCAGTACGCTTCAGCTCAGGGCAGTAATCACACCATCCTATGCAACAAACCAGGAGGTAGTATGGAGTGTTGAAAATATAACAGGGCGTGCTTCTATCGATAATTCCGGACTGGTAACCGCAGTTTCCAATGGGTTGGTAACTGTAAGGGCTGTTGCTACAGATGGGTCAGGTATCGTCGGACAGATGGACATATCAATTCTACTTAAACCTGCAGATCCATTGATGGTTATTGTGGGAGAGAGCGACCTGAAAATTCCCCTTGATGAAATCTGTACAGATTGTCGCATGAGCTTATATGACCTAAATGGCCATCTTATTGCCATTAAATCCGTGGAGAGTAATCTGACAATTTTTGAAAGAAAAAATCTTCGTTCGGGATTATATCTGATCGTACTGGATAATAAAACAGGGATCATCAAAACAGGTAAAGCAATTATTGGAAGGTAAAAATACGGGCCAAATGGATCCAAAGAGTATGCAACAGCAGCTATCATGATCCACTAAAGAAAACAGAGAACTTACTTCTGACAGCATCAAATTTTTGATTATTTGGATTGATGGATTTCCGGTAATCAGGTTGGTTCTTTTCATTATCTATAATGTTGCAGTATCCATGTATGGTAAAATAGTTCAGAAATATTTGCAACGTAAGCATCCGGGGAAGGGCATATTTTGTTGACTCCGGGGGTGGATTAACTTTCATCGCAAAAAAGCGATGTTAAACAGTTCAAAGATGACAGTTCTTCTGGAACGGAAGAAGGAGTCTGGATTAAGCGTCAAAAGCTTTTGTTCTAACGAAGGTATAGCACCATCTACATTCTATTACTGGCAGAAGAAGCTCCGTAAGGATACCGGCAGCGGGCGGTTTATACCACTACTTGTCAGGGCTGCGGGATCAGCCTCCTGCCCGGCCTCAGTTCATCAACCTGTGCCTGACATGGAAAATACACCTCTGGAAATCGCCTATCCAAACGGAACAACCCTAAGAATAAGACAAACCCTGGATCTGGCAGGGCTGCGTTCCCTTGTATCCCTGTTAGACTGAGTTTATGTTCCATCTTCACGCTTCACTGCGGTATTACCTGTATCCACTTCCGGTAGATATGCGCAAAAGTTTTTACACCCTGAGTGGTGTTGTCAACTCGCTGATGAATCAGAATGTTCGCGACGGAGGGGTATTTATCTTCATGAACCGCCACCAGAATGTGATGAAAATCCTGCATATGGAATATGCCGGGCTTGTAATCTATCATAAGAGATTAGAATCAGGCCGGTTTAAGCTGCCGGCTTTTGATGAAAATACCACCTCGATAGACATAAACTGGCAGGATCTGATGACTATGGTTCAAAGTGTAAAAATGAGAAGTTTAAAACCGTATAAAATTGTTAATAAAAAACTGTTATTCAGTTAGTTATTAACATTACATCAGTTTGTTGACACGTTTCGTTTTGTTATCTTTGACAAGACAAAAACGGAAAGAGAACTGTGGAGAATAAAGCTGATAAAGATACATTACTGGAGGACCTTCTTCTTGAGCGTGATGAGCTTTATCAGGAGCTTTCCAAATTACGCCAGCTTGATAAAGGGGCACTTGCCAAAGCTGAAAAGGAGATTGCACATTATAAAGAAGTTGTAGAGGAGAAAGACCGTTTAATCAAGAAGTTGACCGACCAGCTGGCATGGTTCAGGCGGAAGTTCTGGAAATCATCAAGTGAAAAGTATATACCTGCTGACCCGGCACAGCGAAAGATAGATTTTGATGGGTTGGAGATACTACCGGAAGAAGAAGCAGTAATCAGCGAGGCATCCCGTGAAATAATCACTTACAAGCGCAAAAATCCGGAAAATGACAAAAAGCAGCCTTTACGTTTACCTCTTCCGGAGGATCTTCGCCGTGAGGTAGAAGTCATCGAACCTGAAGGAATAGACGATAACTGGATACGTATCGGCGAAGAGATAACAGAGCAGCTGGAAAATAAGCCCGGTGAGGTGTTTGTCCGGCGTATCATCCGCCCGAAATATGCATTGAAAAAAGATTTACAGCTGCAGCAGGAAACGGGTACAGATGAGAGCCTGAATAAAGTTGTAAAGATCGCCCCTCTTCCTCTGTTACCGCTGCCCAGGAGCAATGCCGGGGCCAGTCTGCTGGCTGAACTTCTAATGGGCAAGTACATGTATCATCTTCCTTTCCACAGGCAGATATCAATGTTTAAGCTTGAAGGAGTAAGAATACCGGCATCCACAATAAATGACTGGTTCTCCGGATGCAGTGATCTGCTCAGAGCATTGTATTACAGGTTAAGGGAGATGGTGCTTCAATCTGACTATATACAGATCGACGAGAGTACAGTCCCGGTAATCAACAGTGAAAAACACCGGGCAGTGAAGGCTTATCTGTGGGTGGTTCGGTCTGTAATGAAGAATCTGGTGTTTTTTCATTATGACAAAGGTTCACGTGCACAAAAAGTGGTAATAGAACTTCTCCATAATTACAAAGGCGCAGTACAGACAGACGGTTATGATGTTTATTCCATCTACGAGAACAAGAAAGGGGTATTGCTTCTTGGTTGCTGGGCACATGCCAGGCGAAAATTTAATGAGGCCCTGAAAGAGGACAAAGCCGGAGCTGAGTATGCCCTGGAACAAATCGGGCTGATCTATGGAGTGGAAAGCATGGCAGATGATCAGGATCTGGATTATGAAGCACGTGCAGAGCTTCGGTCAAGGCTTGCTTATCCAATAATGTGTGCTTTTGAAAAGTGGATTTTAAACTATATGCCCAAAGCATTAGAGGGAGGGAGAATGAGTAAAGCGTTATCCTATACCTATCTGCTCTTCCACCGCTTGTCCAGGTATCACCTTGATGGCCGGTACCGGATAGATAATAACCTCGTTGAGAATACTATTCGCCCCTTAGCGATCGGAAGAAAAAATTATATGTTCTGTGGCAATCATGATGCTGCAGAGAATGCTGCAATAATGTACTCACTTCTCGGATGCTGTGCTGCAACGGAAGTTAATCCCAGGGAGTGGCTGACAGACGTGCTGACAAGGATCCCTTATTACAATAACGATTACAGCCTTGATCTGGCAGAGCTCCTGCCTCATAACTGGAAGGCTGCCCGGGAACTCCGGAAAGCTCCAACTGAGATCCAATGATTATTGGAGATCGTTGGAAAAAGTTAAACACCCATCTGTTTTTATAAAGATTTTCAAAGAACTCCAGGAAAGTTGCACTGAAAACTAACAGCCTCAAGATAGTCGTTGGCTTAACCTATGCCAATATGCACCAGACCGGATGCTTACTTTGCAACAATATCAAGGAAACATTTAAAATTCAGTAAGGGAGTTTGTGAAAATCTGACTGAGAAATTTCCAATCACAATCAGAATTAAATTAATAACAGACAGAGAATGCTTAAATGTAGATTTCCGATTGAAATATTTTCAAATAATTCTTTAGATTTGGATGTGTTACCGTTTTAGTTATGATCATCATTAATGGTCAAAGGAAAGAAGTTACCAGGCAAAACCTGAAACTTAAATAAATTTAACATAAAAAAAGGAAATGAAGTATTTGTTTATAATAGATAACCTTGGTAGTGGTGGTGCTGAACGACAGATTGTTGCTCTGGCAATTACCACGAAGCAAAGAAACCATAATGTTGTTATTCTTGGCTATGCCAAAGGGGATCATTTTCTCGGTACAATTCAAAGTCATGGAATTGATTATTACCTTATCGACGACAAGAATCCGATAAAAAGGATAATGAATTTCCGAAAAAAAATAAAGCAACTTAAGCCAGACACGATAATTGCATTTCTCAGGACAGCTTCTCTACTTGCCGAACTTTCAGCCCTTCCAGTAAAGAGGTTCAATATAATCATTCAGGAATGCAATAATATCTATCAGAAATATTCATTGAAAAACTCAATTTTTCTTCAGTTTCACAGGATTGCTGATATTGTTACAACCAATTCGGAATATACAACTGATGCGGTATTAATGCGTGCACCCTATCTGAAAAAGAAAATTCGCACCATTTATAATGGCTTGGATCTCAAGAGATTTAAGCCTGTTGAAAATTATCTCCCAGGTTCCCCAAGATCTTTTATTGTTGTTTCAAGTCATCAAACACACAAGAATGCCAAAGGACTGATTCTTGCCCTTGATAAAATAAAGAGGACAAGCAAAAACCTGACCCCCAGGATTTACTGGTATGGATCAGACCTTAGTGAGTA
Source organism: Bacteroidales bacterium (assembly GCA_040772125.1). Lineage (GTDB taxonomy): Bacteria > Bacteroidota > Bacteroidia > Bacteroidales > VadinHA17 > LD21. Next base: position 2,078,031 of record JAXGYS010000003.1, on the reverse strand, counting down.
TCTTGGATCTCCTTCGGAAGCTTTTGTTGAAGCCGCCAGATTGGTTGAAGATCACGGACTTAAAGATGAGTTTTTCTTAAGAAAACCGGTTGTGGATATCGAGAAGATGCACCATCAGGTAGATGCATTGATACAGTGTTCATTTTGGGAAGGTATGCCAAACTCAGTTTGTGAAGCCATGGCAAGCGGATTGCCCGTATTAATGAGTAAGGTTTCTGATTACAAGGTATTGACTGAAGGTAACGGAAAGTCCTTCAATCCAAATTCAATTGATGAAATAGCAGATGCAATAGAATGGTTTTGTAACCTGCAAGCAGAGGAGATTTCTAGACTCAGGAAGGTAAGCAGAGAAAAAGCAGAAAACCTCTTCTCGATGGACAAGATGGTTGATACATTCCTTAGCCTTCCCTAGAGATTGCCCGGAGTTCTCCCACTCACAGCGGTTCAAAATGGAGATTACACTGACCTTATAAGTCAGATATGTCTTATTTACAGTCAGTTGAGGAGTCGTTCCGATTGTCATTTGTTAAAGATGTTGACAGACTATGCCTGAATCTATCCTAAGAGTCATGATGCAGGGTAGCAACACTTTAGCGATTGACCTCCCTGAGGTTGGTCGGACCCTTTCATCCACGGGTTACCCTGCAAGAGTAATAAAACCTGATTTTTTATTTTGGTAAACGGGATTGACCTCCCGAAGGTCGGTCGGACCCTTTCATCCTGGGGTTACCCTGCAAGAATTATAAAACCTGATGATTTATTCTGGTTGCCGGGATTGACCTCCCTAAGGTCGGTCGGACCCTTTCATCCTGAGGTTACCTGAGCAAGAAAAGCAAAATGCTGCTAACGCAGCATTCATAATATTTTAATTTGTCAGCTTATGCTCCCGCTTAGGCGGTATCAACGCTGCCATCTTAAAATATTATAGCCGCACTTTCGTACGGCTATTTGCTTTTCTTGCGGTGCGGACGGGACTCGAACCCGCGACCCCCGGCGTGACAGGCCGATATTCTAACCAACTGAACTACCGCACCAGCGGTATTTTCGCGATGCAAAATTAAAGGAATTTTTAAATACACAAAATATTTTGTTAAAAGAATAATGTTAAAAGCCGCAAAACGCCATTCACTTTTTCTCTCCTGTGAGAGTAGTGGTATTTCCATTTTTCTCAATAACATCTATAATCCTGTTGAACAGCAGATCTGCTGCCTTGCGGGCAAAAACATAATTTGGATGAGAATCTTCAGGGGATGTTGCATACTCATCCTTTAAATAGAGCTCCCCTTCTGTTTCAAGTGTGTAAAAATCCCACAGGTATATGTTGTCATTTACCTGATCCCATTCCTCTTTTACCCAGTTGAAAAATTCCCTGGATCTCAAAGCTTCCTCTTCAGTAAGCCTTGCTTTTGTCTGTACAGCTCCTGTCCAGACAATGAACTTTGTTTCAGGAAACTCGAGTAGCTTATCTCTGAGGGCGTTATACTGAAGCTTGTAATTAGCAAGCGACTTATAATCAGAGTTAATATCCGCCGAATCCTGGTCAGCTTTAATACTGCTAACAGGGTAACAATGCTTGAATATTATGACCTGGTAATCCCTGGTCAGCATTTCAAGGGTTGGTTCCTCCTTGTAGGCCTGATTTCCCTGATTCCTGACCCATATGTTGTAATAATCATATGGATAATTGTTCCAACCGTAAGGCGAAGCTTTAGGGAAATTCATTTCCCTGATAAGGTAGTCCTTTCCGTTTTCTTTGTTGTATTCGTCGAAAAGGGCCGGTATAACAGCTTTGCCTCCAAGGGCTTCAGCTAAACCCGGACTTGCTTTCCTTATTGCCCTGGTGACTATTGAAGACTTGTTCCCCTGCCAGATAACTCCGCCGGTACTGTGATGCAGATATAGAATATTCATATCGGATTTGGTTTCTTTTTTCACGCACGAATTTAATGGAATTGCCATTGAAAAAATAATAATTAATATAGGTAAGGCTCTCATTTCGAATTCTCACATTTGATTATTAACACTTAACAGAATAACAAGTATAATAGTTTTACACTAATAAAAACAAATTTACGTAAATACTGTTTAATATCCTGAAATCAAAGCAATCCGGTTAAATCTTGCTGCCTTTTTATTTCATCGTTCTGAATTCTCCTGACACACGGCTCATTCATAATTTATTGTTCCGCTGAATTATGGTAGTTATAATTAAGAATTTTTTTGTTCACCAGTATGTTTTATTGTGAACTGAAACTGAAAAAACTGAAATTCACATTCCCGTAATTCCTGTGCTCCATGAATCTTTCATGATCCACAAAATTCATCGACCTTGGATGTTCAAGGATAAGCATGCCACCCTCATTTACAACACCGGAATTCAAGACCAGATCGGGAATCGTCCTGAGCCATTCAAGATCATAGGGAGGATCAGCGAATACAAGGTCATATTTAATTCTGCATGCTTTCAGATAGGCTTTGGCGTCAATATGGATGGCCTTAATATTTGTGATGCCAATTCTTTTGATATTATGCTTTATTCCTGCAACATGCTTTATATCTTTTTCAACAAGATGTACCAAAGCTGCCCCGCGGGAAGCAAATTCAAAGGCTATTGAACCGGTTCCTGAGAAAAGATCCAGAACACTTACAGATTCCAGATCGAGCCTGTTATTCAGAATATTAAAGAGACCTTCCTTTGCAAAGTCTGTTGTCGGCCTTGCTGTAATGCCAGAAGTCGGCACGATTGTCCTTCCGCCGTATTTACCCCCGATTATTCGCAACTTGCCGCATTGAAAATATTAATGAACCTGTGGATCTCCGTTTCTCCAAGAATATAGCTCAGGATAAAATTCCCTGCAAGTCCTGTAAATCGGATGTTGGGAAGATATTTTGAGAATGCACGGGTTATGTCTTCCCTGCTGCTCATCCTTCCGCTGAAATATACAATTTCCCGCGGATCTATATTGAGGCGTTTAAGCACATACAGAACATAGTACTGGATGTCAGAGACCATCCTGCAGGGAAATGTATTGCAGAATTTCAGATTGTTCTGGTCAAAAACAACAATGTTTATGAAATATCTTTCGATATGAACGAACATATTGCCCGTCCCGGCTCCTTTTCCCGCATTTGCCCTGTCAATCAGGGGCTTCAGGTGATGAATAAGCTGGCTGCCCGGAAATGATGCATCTACCGAGTCGTGAAAATCATTCTCAAGAGAAAATATCAGAAATGACTCAGGAAAGCTGATCCTGTTCACAAGGACAAGTTCATTATCCATGATTGTCTGGTTAATTGAGAAATAGTCCTTTTTTCTCGAATCCTCATATAATTCAGCGGGTACCAGAGTCGACTTTGCTGAAGGGGTAATAACGTTCTTTTTCCTGAATGGCCGGGTGAGGAAATCATCCATTTTAACTATAGCCTCTATCTGAGCCGGCTTATATGAATCATCACCACCGGGCTCATACGACCTCAGCATCACGAATTTGTTCCTCAGGGTATCCAGTATGCAAAAAGAGACTTCATCCGCGCTTACCTGAACCGCCAGTTCGTAGTTTTCGGTTGCATTAATATCCAGAGTCTCGTCAAATAGTTCGAGGTACGGCATCACCTGTCATGATTTCAAACAAATGTAGAAAATATCACTGTCTTTGCAAGCAGCAACGGGGATTTTAAAGTTTCTGGATACTGGTTGCTTTTTTTGCCCGCCATGTACTCACCCCCTGCTTTCGCGAAGCTCAGATTTCGCCTCATTACGTCTTAGCTACCCTTTATACACATCTTTGTGCCGGTTAGAATAAGAGTCCGTTTATCCTATTTGTCTACCCCCTAAATCCCCCTGAAGGCTAAGGTGAATTGCAATCATGCCGATCGGGTCTACCCCCCAAACCCCCCTGAAGTTAATGTCATTTGACATTGCAAGGGTTTTGTAAAAAATATTTTTATTGTTCTTTGACATAATTGTTAATAATTTGAAGATACTGCCTGATCACTGGCCTGGCAATGTTTGTTGTATGGTGAATGAACTCAATATCCTTATTGTCATTTACCAGCGTTTTAACCCTGTTGAAGTCTTTAAGATATTTATCGACAGCAGGTTGTGAATGGTTTGTCTCTCTTGCAACAATTGAAGGATCTTTCTTTTCAACGACATGTTTATAGATTATTATTCGTTTATGAGTTAAAGTGGTGCCCATGTCGTGAATGACTCCCGTATGAGGAAGTATCGTTTGGTTTTGTTTTTCATACTCGATTCTTTGATGAGAAAGCATTGATGATACTGATAGCAATAGAAGGCTTAAGTCTCTGGTAGACAAGACAGCTCCTTGTTGATATGCTTCTTTTATCATCCGGGCTATAACATTCTGACGTATGTTTTTAACAGAACAATTCTTTTCGAACATTGAGACCTCATCATCAGTTACCAGCGATAATATCACAGGTTTATATCTCCGTTTTTCACTGTCTGCTCTCGTTCGTTTATCAAGAGCGTTCCAAATGACCTGGCCTGGTTTTAACCTGGAAGATTCCGGACAAAGAGAGTTGAAGAGATCGATAAGAGCATCAGCAATGTTTTCTCTTACAACAGGGCCAAACATACCACAGAACTCTCTTTCAAAGAAGTTCACAATAGCAGGCTTGAGGAACCTGTCATGTGCAGAACTGTAATGCTTTTCTGATGATATCTTTGGTATCATGCCTTTTTGCTGGTTTAAATGGTCTGTCGGCTTTTTTTTATAAGGTCATCCAGTTCTTCTCTCCTATGGGGTACTGCATCTATTGTCTGATGCAGCTCGTAATACTCCTGCGTCAGACTGGGTGAAAGCTTCACCAGGAATGCTATGGTTTTTATCTCATAGTTGTTCTTTGCCAGGCAAACAACACGTTTGAACTTATCAACGTAGTTTGCAACTGCATCAACACTGTGGTTTGTCGACCTGGCAATCTCGGAGTATTCCTTACCGGAAAGCCATTGCTTAACTATCAGACTACGGTGTGTGACAGACTTGCCCATATCTCGGATCGTTGAACGAAGAGGAAGAACTATATCCTGCTCCTTAAAGGCTTTGATATCCCTGCAGAGAGTTCGCTCACCACAGTTGAGAAGCCTGTTGGCAATGTCCTCAACGGTAAGCAGGCCGCCCTGCTGGAAAGCTTCATTTACTATACGCTCCAGCCGGTGTCGCCGAAGGCCCTGAACGCCCAGTTGTTTTTTCACCTGAAGGTCTTCTTCTCCCGCGTCCAGGGTAAGTACCACTGAGACCATCTTGCATTCAGAAAGCTTTTTCTGTGCACAGTTTTCGAGTGATACTACTTCGAAAAGAACCTGTCCCGGCTTCATTGATCCGGAGTTATCAAAGAATGGCTGATAGGTCTCATAGACGGCATTCAGGATGGCTTTGGCTTCGAACTGTGAGCAGTTCATCCCCTGAATGAGAGTGTTAACAAACTGGGTGTCCTGCTGCTTCTGCTTCAGGCGATCCCATTTCTGAAGAGAGGAGTTATTGATCATAAGTGGTAGGAATAAAAAGGTAATGGCCCGGATTTGCGGGATTCCGCTTCGGCTACGCCTTCGCTCCATCCCGCAAATCTTAACAACAAACTTAACAATTATGTCAAAGAACTTTATTACATATTGCCAAATGGCACAAATATAGGGGGGGCTATGTCTTTGATTATGTTGAGTATAGAATTCTGAACGTAGTCTATATTTTCAAAGATTTGTTCATTTGTGAACCTGAGGATTTTGATGCCATACTTTTCAAGTTCGTAAGTTCTTCCTTCGTCATATTCCCTCGCTTCAGTGCTTAAGTGAATCTCACCGTCGACTTCTATGGCTAGCTTAAGCTCGTGACAATAAAAATCAAGTACGAAAGTATCAGCCGGGTGTTGCCTCCGGAATTTGACCTTAAATATTCTTTTATCTTTCAGTCTTTTCCACAGGATCTTTTCAGCATCAGTCATATTTTTCCGAAGAGCATGAGCCATTTCAAAAGTATTCCTGCTGGCGGCATAGAACATATTTCTCTCAATCACCCTCGATTTCATTCAAAAGAATTTATTGCAGCGAAAATCAAATTTAAGAAATCCTCCAAATCAAAACATATTAATCTTTTTTTGTGACTTATTATTTTGTAAAACATTGTTATTATGATTCTTAAGCCCCCCTTCAGGGGGGTTGGGGGGTAAAATATACTGCGATGAAATGCAATCTTCAGCGATCTCGAAAGCCTTCGGTTGGGGGGTGGAACAACCAGGGAAGACATGCCATTTTCCGGGGATTGTTGGAGTGGAACGAAGAATGGAAATGAAGTGAACCAACGTTATAAGATGTGTGTAAAGATTATCTATTCCATAGAGAGGGGGATCGAGGGGGTGAGTTCGTGAAGAACGGTATAATTTGTAAGGGCTATTTTTCATATGATGGAATTTATATGGATACTAATAATATTAACTTCTGAATATGATCATCTCGGGAAAAAATTAATAGCTTTATTCAATATGTTGAATCAAATTGGAAAACCTGATAAACCACAAGTCACAAGCAACGAGCAACCAGCAACCAGCAACCAGCAACAAGATGCGCAACACAGTCATATACAATAATCTGTGCCAAAACCTGGGAAACACCCCAACTGATGATCAATCTGAGGCTCTGAAAAAAATTGCTTCATATGTAGTTGAGGACAAGCAGGATACCATCTTTCTGCTTACCGGGTATGCTGGTACTGGCAAGACAAGCATAATAAGCGCCCTGGTGAAAACTCTTGACCTCCTTCGTATGAGGTGTGTCCTTCTTGCACCCACGGGAAGAGCGGCACGAGTGCTTTCTAATTTTACAGGCAAGAAGGCTTTCACAATTCATAAGAAGATATACAGGCAGAAGTCGCAGAAGGAAGGCATTGGAAGCTTTGTCCTGGATCGCAACCTTTCAAGAGATACCTACTTCATTGTAGATGAAGCTTCAATGGTCTCAAATAGTCCGGCTGATTCTTCCATTTTCGGAAGTGGAAAGGTTCTGGATGATCTTTTAGAGTATGTTTATTCGGGTACTGGCTGCAAGCTTGTTCTCTCAGGCGACACAGCCCAGCTTCCTCCGGTCGGTACCGTGCTCAGTCCGGCACTTGATCCTAAGGTTCTTCAGGATCAAGGATTTGGTGTTGTCAGTTCTGAGCTGAAACAGGTTCTTCGCCAGAATGAGGCATCTGGTATCCTGATGAATGCGACGATGATAAGGAATCAGATAGCAGATTTAAGACTGGAAAGGCCATTATTGAGAACAGAAGAATTTACAGACATAATGCGGATCAGCGGGGAGGACCTTATTGAGGAGATCTCTGAGGCTTACGGTAATTGCGGCCTTGAAAACACAATAATAGTAGTTAACTCCAATAAACAGGCAAACAGATATAACCAGGGAATAAGGAACAGGATCTTTTTCAGGGAGGAAGAGATAAGTCCGGGTGATCTTGTGATGGTTGTCAAGAATAACTACTTTGTTCCTCAGGAAGAAGATAACATCAGTTTCATAGCCAACGGCGACATCGCGGAGATCAGAAGGATAATCAGATATGAGGAATTGTATGGCTTCAGGTTCGCCGGGATGCTTCTTTATTTCCCTGATTACGAGCTTGAACTGGAATCAAAGGTGATGCTTGACGTTCTGCATCTGGACACTCCTTCGCTTCCTCAGGAAAGGAGCTCCGAGCTGTTCAAAAACATACAGGCTGACTATCTTCACCTCAAGACGAGAAGAAAACAATACATGGCCGTCAGGGAAAATCCTTATTTCAACGCTCTACAGATAAAATTCGCATATGCTGTGACCTGTCACAAAGCGCAGGGCGGCGAATGGGAAAGGGTCTTTATCGATCAGGGGATGTTTAACCGGACAGACATCTCCCTCGATTACCTGAGATGGTTTTACACAGCCATTACAAGGTCGACTGAGAGGGTGTATTTAGTTAACTTTGAAGATCAATGGTTTGAGTAGTTAAAAAAAAGGAGAGAAATTTTTAAAAAGAAATTCTCTCCTTTCTGTTAATACTAATTAAATCAGTACATTTTCTCTTCTATTGCTTTCTAAAATGGAAGTTGAAAAGTTACAGTTGAAGAATTGGCCGGAGGAAGAATATAATATGGGTAACTCTTGAATGCTGTTGTACAGGAGCCTTCAGGACCTACATATAGGAAGGATTCTGTAAAATAGGAATTGGCAATTGTACTGGTAATTTTTACCTCCAACAAGGGATCTGCATCAAAATTGCCAATCTGAAGAGTTCCGGCAGGGGTAGAAAGCTCACCGTTAAGATATAATGGATAATTCGCACCAACGACGAAGGGTAAACAACCAATAAAGTAACCATTAGTAACTCCTCCGCCGCTTACAGCCCAATCTTTAGTCATGTAACTCTTAAGGGCGATTATTTTTGGTGTTGGTGTGCATTTAACAAAGCAAAAAGTAAGATTGCTCAATCCTGCCGGTGATCCACTTGCATTTAATGGTGCAGCCAGACCTGAATCACCCAGCGTTCCACCAGGATAAAAGTAGACATTTGCAGAATTAGAGCCCTTAACTATCACAGCCCCTACTTTATAGTAATGGTCTCCAATCTTTATGCAGTCATCCATCTCGAATGCAACAAATTTTCCTCCGGTTACGGTTACCTCAAGTCCATCTGGGAATTGTCCGCTGAAGCTTCCGTTGTAGTCTAACTTGTCACCACAAAAGTCGAACTTTGTATCAAAAGCTGTTTCAACTTCCTTACAGGTTCTGTTTCCTCCATTGTTTGCACCCGGTATGATGTATGGTGTTATTCCACCATCAGAGACAGGGGTACTTTCCACCATGGTTGAGAGCGCTCCGTTTTTCAAAGCTGAAGGGCCAAAATTGTCCTTGTCTTTAAGGTCCTTGTCACAGGAACCCAGAATAGCTACCAAAAGCAGCCCGCTCAAAATCAATCTGGTTTTTTTCATTGTTTTAAATTTTTTGTGAGACTCTGTTTAGCGATCATTACCAGGTTTAACAAACTGAAAAGCAAAAAGGTTTATGAAAAATTACGTAATTAAAATAAAAATATGTAAATATTTGATCATACTCAATATCGCTTTGATCAACAGCTTTATTTTCTTGACCAACAGCCGTAGTTTTCCACGAAAGATTTTTCATAAACAAACTAGATCAGGCATATTCTATCGGAATAAATTTCTCTCCAATTTCTTTAAAAGATTTGCAGAAACACACCTGATTATTATATTTGAAAGACAATTATTAACAAATGAATCCCATGGAAGATAATAACCTTGTTTACAGCGGAAAATCCAAGGATGTTTACAAAATAACCGAAGGTCCCTACGCAGGTAAATACCACTTCGTTTTTACTGATAAGGCAACCGGTTACATGGAAAACGGCAAACCGGTTTTTGACCCTGGCTACGATGTGGTTGTAGGCGCCATCCCAGGGAAGGGCTCCATAGCCTGCAGATTTGCCACCCATTTCTTCAGACTGCTGAAAGCGAGGGGAGTACCTACCCATTACATCGATACGATAACCGATAACGAGATGATCGTGGAACCGGCAATCCCCCTGGGCATGCCTGTCGATTCCCCAGAATTCCCGGGATCAGCACCCTTGCAGAATCTTGAATTCACCTGGCGGAACAATGCCACTGGAAGCTTCTGGAGAAGATACCCCTTTGTAAAACCATGCAAAAACACACGCAAGGTGGTTGAGGCCTGGACAAAGGGAGATACGGATATCCTGATCACTCTTGAAGCCCTCGAGGAAACCGGCGCCATGAGCCGCGACGAAATATCTTTCAGCGTCGATCTTGTAAAGAGCATTGCGGAGATCGTTTCCCTGGAATTTGAATCAAAGGGACTCCATGTAATCGATGGCAAATTTGAACTTGGCCGGCTTAAATATGGCGACGGTAAAATTGTTCTGATCGACGAGATCTCCCCGGATGTCCTTCGTGTTTGTAAAGGCTATTCACCTGACAGCAACGGCGACTGCACCGTTTACCGTCAGTGCGCCGTTACAAACCTGTCTGACGGAAAGCGCACCATAAAGAACAGGAACCAGGTTAAAGCTGCCGGTTTTATTGATATCTTTCTTTAGTAGTAAGCTGTAATGTCCAAAGTTGAACCGGCCTTTTCATAAGCTTAAACCGGTTACTGAATTGTGTTCATCCGGAATCTATTATGCAGTCTTGCAGTCTTGCAGTCATGAATGCCAGGATCGTGAATCTCAATAAATCTCAATAAATTTCAACAAATCTCTATATACTGATATGAAATCTTATCGAAAGGAATTATGGTTTGAAACCCCTTCAAGAAGAGCCTTTATAAATATTACCCCGAAGATAGAAGCCTGCCTGGAGGAATCAGGGATTAAAGAAGGCCTGATACTTGTAAACGCTATGCACATTACCAGCAGTGTCTTTATCAACGATGACGAATCCGGATTGCATCACGACTTTGAAGTCTGGCTTGAAAAGCTGGCCCCCGAGAAACCCTACAATCAGTACAGGCATAACGGCTTCGAGGACAACGCAGATGCGCACATAAAAAGGACCCTTATGGGACGCGAGACAGTCGTGGCCGTAACCGGCGGACGAATGGATTTCGGCCCCTGGGAACAGATCTTTTACGGGGAGTTTGACGGCAAACGCCGCAAACGTGTCCTGGTGAAGATAATAGGGGAGTAGCTGATCTTCTCTGCTTATGCTCCTTCCTTCTACTGAAGGTTCATGTCCTTTATCACATCAGCAATCCTCTGATCAAGGAATTTTTCAGTTTCTTCATACTTGGCAGCAGAATCAAGCTTTGTGTTTACACTGAAATAAAACTTGATCTTGGGTTCAGTTCCTGAAGGTCTGACTGAAATTTTTGTGCCGTCCTCAAGGAAGAACTGCAGGACGTCTGACTTGATAAGGTTAATTTTCTTTTTTTCTCCTTTAAGGCAGTCAGTCGAGATCAGGGTTTCATAATCATCAATTTTCACTACCCTGCTGTTGTTTATCTTTTCAGGCGGGTTGTTCCTGTATCCCTTCATCATTGCCTTTATCTCATCGGCACCTTCTTTTCCCTTGCGGACTATGTTGATCAGTTTCTCGCGATAGAGTCCGTATTCAAGATAGATATCCGTAAGCTGGTCGAGAACCGACTTCCCTTTGCTTCTTGCATATGCTGCAACTTCAGCTGCAAGAGCGCATGAAGCAATTGCATCCTTATCCCTTACATAATCTCCCGGGAGAAAACCATAACTTTCCTCCCCACCTCCGATATACTTCTCCTTTCCTTCCAGTTTCCTTATAAGTTCGGCAAAGAACTTGAATCCGGTAAGGACATTATAGCACTTTACATTGTGTTTCTCTGCAATCCTGTCGAGAAGATCGGTCGTTACAATTGTCTTGATTATGTATTCATTGCCCTTGTACTTATTCCTTTCCTTATACTGCGAAAGAATATAGTGTGTCAGAAGCACTCCTGTCTGGTTTCCGTTCAGAAGGACAAATTCGCCTTTGCTGTTCTTCACGGCAATTCCCAGCCTGTCAGCATCAGGATCGGTTGCCATCACCAGTTCTGCACCCGTTTCTGAAGCTTTCTTTATTGCCAAAGATAATGCTGCCGGTTCTTCGGGATTGGGTGATTTGACAGTAGGGAAATTACCGTCCACGATGTCCTGTTCCGGAACGTTGTGAATATTTTCAAAACCAAACATCTTGAGTGCCTGGGGAACGAGGGTGCCTCCGGTTCCGTGAATAGGGGTGAAGACAATCCCGATATCCTTCTGTTCCCTTATTATCTCAGGGTTCAGGCTCATTTTCACCACTTCATCAAGAAAAAGCCTGTCTGTTTCCTTACCGATGATTTTTATTTTTTCCTTTTTTGCTTCAAACCTTATCTGAGAAATCCGGGTAATCTTTCTTACTTCATCAATAATGGCTTCGTCATGTGGAGCGACCACCTGTCCTCCGTCGTTCCAGTAGGCTTTGTAACCATTGTACTCCGGAGGATTATGGGATGCTGTTATTACAACACCGCTCTGGCATTTATAATGTCTTATGGCAAAGGAGAGTTCCGGCGTAGGACGAAGTGCTTCAAAGAGAAAAACTTCAAATCCGTTTGCCGAGAATATCCCGGCCGCAGTTTCTGCAAAATACCTGCTGTTGTTTCGGCAGTCATGGGCTATCGCAACCCTGATCCCCCCGGATCCGCACTCCCTGATAATGTAATTGGAGAGCCCCTGTGTTGCCATGCCAAGGGTATAGATATTCATCCTGTTGGTACCGGCACCCATAATTCCCCTCAGTCCTCCCGTGCCGAATTCAAGATCCTGATAAAAGGCATCGACAAGTTTCTTCTCATCCTTTTCGAGCATTTCCCTGACTTCGTTACGAGTCTCCTCGTTGAATTCGGGTCCGAGCCACTGGCTGGCTTTTTCTCTTATTTGATCTATTGATAGCATATCTTTAATTATTAATTGTTCAATCCTGTTGCGATTTCCGGCTTTGCACGCTGTTAATGTAAACTTCACCAGTAAAAAGGCATATTCTCAGACCTTTAATTTCTTTCTGCAGTCATACAATAACGACAAAAAGCGAATAAATATAATAATAACAGTTCAATAATTTCAATGACTGACCGCTGACCGCTGACCGCTGACCGCTGACCGCTGACCGCTGACCGCTGACCGCTGACGGCTGATCGCTGACCGCTGACCGCTGACCGCTGATCGCTGATCGCTGATCGCTGACCGCTGATCGCTGACCGATGATCGCTGATCGCTGACCGCTGACCGCTGACCGCTGACCTCTGATCGCTGACCGCTGATCGCTGATCGCTGACCGCTGATCGCTGACCGCTTAATTTCAACACAAATTTATACCAATAAGCTCACACATTTTTCCATGCTTGCTCTCCAGTGAGGTATGACAATCCCGTAGTTCTCCTTTATTTTCGTCTTGTCGAGAACCGAAAATGCCGGCCTCTTTGCTGCCGAAGAAAACTCGCCCGAGAGAATCGGCACCACCCTGCAATCAAGACCTGCTGAACTTACGATCTCAGTGGCAAAATCATACCAGCTGCAAACCCCTTCATTCGAGTAGTGATAAAGGCCCGCTATAAAGGTTTTCTGATTTCTGATCACCATAGAAACAATATGCAGAACAGCCTCAGCCAGGTCTGCCGCATAGGTAGGAGTTCCTGTCTGATCAAAGACTACCCGGAGTTCCTCCTTTTCCCTGCCGTTTTTTATTATTGTCTTAACAAAATTTTTACCGTAGGATGAATACAGCCAGGCCGTTCTGATCACCATGGTCCCGTGATGCCTTAAGGCATTCAGCTCCCCTTCGAGCTTTGAACGTCCGTATACTGTCTGTGGATTTGTCGGTGAATTTTCGTTATACGGCACCGATGCCATACCGTCAAAAACATAATCGGTCGAAACATGGATAAGCTTGGCTTCGCTGCCTCTTGCAGCTTCAGCCAGAAGCCCGGGGGCCAGCGAATTGACCTTGAAAGCAGTGTCCTTGTCTGTTTCAGCTTTGTCAACAAAATTGTAGGCAACGCAGTTTATTATCCAGTCGGGATTGATTTCATCCACTGCTGCCTTGACAGCTTCTTCACTGGTGATGTCGAGCGCATCGATATCCGTGAAAACGAACTCATAGCCCTGATAGTTGACCGACGCGGCCCTGATCTCACTTCCAAGCTGGCCTGCCGAACCTGTAACAAGAATAACTGCCATTATCTTAAAGTATTAATAACACATCTAATATAATTCATTTGACCTGTTTCCGGATAATTATCCTTAAAGATAAAATTACAACGGGTTCCCCTTTATTCATTAATAGCACCGGATTGGTTTTCAGATTGCCGGAAGGAATAATTCAGCGTTATTTTGAATGACCTGATCAGAAATTCTTTTCAGCATCAAGGAATCCCGGATGCCTGAGATCCTTATCGCTTATGGTGGGCTCTATTTCTCCGAGTTTCCAGTCGATTCCGAGGTACGGATCGCTGATAGAAATTCCCCTTTCCGACTGCGGACTGTAAAGATTGTCACATTTGTACTGAATAACAGCCACTTCGCTGAGAACAGAAAAACCATGGGCAAAACCTTTTGGAATGAAAAACTGGGTTTTGTTTTCTGAATCCAGTTCAATACCAAACCAGCGTCCGTATGTTTTGGAGTGCTGTCTTATATCAACTGCGACGTCGAATATTTTTCCCACAACAACCCTTATGAGCTTGGTCTGGGCGAATGGTTCCAGCTGGTAATGCAATCCCCTGATGACGCCTTTTGCCGACTTCGATTCATTGTCCTGTACCGGATGAAATGGAATTCCCGCCTTCAGGAAGGTTTCAAGCTTGTAACTTTCAAAAAAATAGCCCCGGCTGTCAGTGAAAATTCTGGGCTGGAGTATATATAATCCATCGAATCCTGTTTCAATTATCTGCATAGATCACATTTTTATTTTCCGGTTTTCTTATTTCGATAGTCTTTAATTCCAGTTCAGAAATGATCCGTTTCTTCATTGGCAATTCTAAGGAGGTATCTGCCATACTGGCTTTTTTTGACTGGTTCAGCCAGACTAAGAAGCTGTTCCCTGGTTATGAATCCCCTTTTGAAGGCTATCTCTTCAACGCACGACGCTTTTAGGCCCTGTCTCTGTTCGAGGGTTGCAATGAAATTGGCAGCCTGGAGAAGGCTTTCATAGGTGCCGGTGTCGAGCCACGCCATTCCGCGTCCGAGCAGTCTTACTTCCAGTGTTCCTTCTTCAAGGTACAGGCGGTTCAGGTCGGTTATCTCAAGTTCACCCCGTGCCGAGGGTTTTAACGATTTTGCCTTTCTTACTACCGAATTGTCATAGAAGTACAACCCGGTAACAGCATAGTTAGACCTTGGTTTAGCGGGTTTCTCCTCAATGCTTACTGCCCTTTTGTTCCTGTCGAATTCAACAACGCCATAGCGTTCAGGATCAGTAACATAATAGCCGAAGACGCATGCTCCCCTTGTAAGTTCTGATGTCTTTAACAGTGTCTCGCCAAATCCGTGTCCGTAGAAAATATTGTCGCCGAGTATCATGCACACAGTGTCGTTTCCGATGAATTCCTCTCCGAGGATAAAAGCCTGGGCCAGACCGTCGGGGGATGGTTGTTCCTTATAGCTGAACTTAATTCCCAGGGATGATCCGTCACCGAGGAGGTTCTTAAAGCCCGGCAGGTCCCGCGGAGTAGAGATAACAAGTATATCCCTTATCCCTGCCAGCATCAGAACAGATAAAGGATAATATATCATCGGCTTGTCATATACGGGAAGCATCTGCTTCGATATTGCATGAGTTATCGGGTAAAGCCTTGTCCCCGAACCTCCTGCAAGTATTATTCCTTTCATATCTTATTGTATTTGAAGATTGTAATTTTCAGTCTGTCATCTGTCATCGGTCTCCCTCCTTTGCCAAGGCTACGGAGGACACGTCCGTCTTACGTCTATGCTACCAACTGCCTGCTACCAACTGCCTGCTGCCTGCTGCCTGCTGCCTGCCGCCTGCTGCCTGCCGCCTGCCGCCTACTGCCTACTGCCTACTGCCTACCGCCTACCGCCTACCGCCTACCGCCTACCGCCTCCATTCTAAAACCATGAAAATCTTAAATATATTGTAAATTTTCAATAAAAAAATAATACCTTTGCATCCACTTTTTATCAAAATAATGTCTAACTTATTAATTATTAGTTCTTTTAATTACGATTATGACCGACAACAAAAAGAAACCCGTCAGGAAAGAGAAGGTTGACAACATTGAAGAAAGCCTTAAACCTGTAAAAAAACTTAAAGACCCGAAAGAAAAACCCGTCAAACTGGTTATCGACGAGGAGATCCTTCCTGAAGATGAAGCAGATATGGCTTCATTACCGGAAGTTGAGTCTGAAACTAACAATGATGTTGTTAACGAGACTGAAGAAACTTCTGAGGAGAGGCCTTCAGAATTTAAAAAGATCAGAAATGTTCTTCCTGATGATGAACTCGAGATCGCAGCAGTAAAAGCTGTAAAACACACTCCTTCAGCTGAGGATTTCGACTGGGAAGCCTTTGAGAACGAAGAACTCAAAAACTCCCCCAAACATAAGGAGTATGAAGCTCTTTATGACAAGACACTTTCAACTGTTGCAGTTGATGAAGTGGTTACTGGTACTGTGATTCAGATGACACCCCGGGAAGTGGTTGTAAACATTGGTTACAAGTCTGAGGGTGTAGTCAGTCTTAACGAATTCCGTTACAATCCAAACCTGAAGGTAGGGGATACCGTTGAGGTTTACGTTGAAAGCCAGGAAGACAAAAGAGGCCAGCTTCTTCTTTCGCATAAGAAGGCCCGCGCAATCAATTCATGGGACCGCGTGAATGCTTCTCTTGAGAAGGATGAGATCATTACTGGCTATATCAAGTGCAGGACAAAAGGCGGAATGATAGTTGATGTTTTCGGGATCGAAGCTTTCCTCCCGGGATCTCAGATTGACGTTAAGCCGATACGCGACTACGATGTGTTCGTCGGCAAGACAATGGAATTCAAAGTCGTTAAAATAAACCAGGAATTCAAAAATGTCGTTGTTTCACACAAAGCTCTCATTGAAGCTGAACTGGAACAGCAGAAGAAAGAGATCATTGCAAAACTTGAAAAAGGACAGGTTCTTGAAGGAACCGTTAAGAATATTACTTCATACGGAGTATTTATCGACCTTGGAGGTGTTGACGGACTTATCCACATCACCGACCTTTCATGGGGAAGGGTAAATCATCCGGAAGAAATCGTGCAGCTCGACCAGAAACTCAATGTGGTTATTCTCGATTTCGATGATGACAAGAAGCGTATCGCTCTGGGTCTGAAGCAACTTACCCCTCATCCATGGGATTCAGTCGATCCTGACCTCAAGGTGGGCGACCAGGTTAAAGGTAAGGTTGTCGTTATGGCCGATTACGGAGCTTTTGTTGAAATAGCTACCGGTGTCGAGGGTCTTATCCATGTTTCGGAAATGTCGTGGTCGCAGCACCTTCGCAGTGCCCAGGAATTCCTTAAAGTGGGAGATGAGGTTGATGCTGTGATACTTACACTTGACAGGACTGAAAGGAAAATGTCGCTTGGTATCAAGCAGCTCAAACCCGATCCTTGGCAGAACATCGAAGATAAATATACCGTTGGTTCTAGACATATGGCTAAGGTCAGAAACTTCACAAACTTCGGAGTATTTGTTGAAATAGAAGAGGGAGTTGACGGACTGATACACATTTCCGACCTTTCATGGACCAAGAAGATCAAGCATCCTGCAGAATTTACCTCAATAGATTCTGAAATAGAAGTGATAGTTCTCGAGATCGACAAGGAAAACCGCCGCCTCAGCCTTGGCCACAAGCAGCTTGAAGAGAATCCATGGGATGTTTTCGAGACTCTCTTTACCATCGATTCAGTTCATGAAGGAACAGTGGTCGAAGTATTCGACAAGGGAGCCGTTATTGCTCTTCCCTATGGAGTTGAGGGCTTTGTTACCCCCAAGCACCTTGTAAAAGAGGATGGAACAATGGCAAAAGTAGATGAGAAGATGGAGTTCAAGGTAATCGAATTCAACAAGTCGGCCAAGAAGATAATTCTTTCTCACAGCAGGATATTTGAAGACGAAAAGAAGGCAGCTGAAACATCCGCTCGTAAACCTGAAGCCGATACCTCAAAGAAAGCAGCAAGAAAAGTTAAACCCAATGTTGAAAAGACAACACTTGGCGATATAACACAGCTTGCAGCACTTAAGGAAGAAATGGAAGAAAAAGCAGGCAAAGCATCCAAGAAATAGAAAAAATAGTTAATTTTAGGCTATTAAAACTATCAATATGGACTTTAACATAGAGAGTCGGAATAACAGCACATTAATTCAGATTCAGTCAGAAAAGCTTGATACTCATATAGCGCCTGCACTTAAATCAGAGCTGGTGCTCGTTTCGGGGAAAGGGGAAAAGAACATAATCCTCGACCTTGAAAAGTGTCAGTATTGTGACTCTTCGGGCCTTAGCGCCATTCTTGTCGCTAACAGGTTATGTAAAAATGCCGGTGGCACTTTCGTTCTCTGCGGATTAAGTGAAGCAGTTGAAAGGTTAATTACTATTTCACAGCTTGATACTGTTCTTACAATCACATCAACAGTTGATGAAGCTGAAAAGATGATATCCTGATCAGGAAGCAGTGCAGAAAAACATGAAGCTTACCGTCCTTGGAAGCAGCTCTGCATTGCCGACATCTGAAAGATTCCCATCCGCTCATGTGCTTAATGCACATGAGCGTTTGTTTTTAATCGACTGCGGTGAAGGAACACAGATGCAGCTGCGCAAATGCAGGATCAGGATCGGAAAGATAAACCACATATTCATATCCCATCTTCACGGCGACCATGTCTTCGGACTCTACGGCCTTCTCTCCACCTTCAACCTTATGGGAAGAGAATACCCCCTCGAGCTTTTTGCTCCTGCTGTCTATGAAAAAATGCTCGCATCACATCTGGCCGATTTCGATATAAACCTGGGGTTTGAACTGAATTTTCACCCCCTTAATGGAAACGATCCTGTTAAAATTCTGGAAGATAAATATATAACTGTTACATCCTTTCCTCTGAAACACAGGATCGAAGCCTATGGCTTTCTCTTCAGGGAAAAACCAGCCGAAAGGAAAATGAGAAAGGAAATGATTGAAAAATATTCAATCCCGGCGGTCAGGATCCCGGCAATTAAAAAAGGAGCTGATTTTGTTACTGGAGAGGGTGTTTCAATAAGTAATGATGATCTCACAGAGGCACCGGAAGAGCCTTTATCCTATGCCTACTGCAGCGATACAATGTATTTCGGCAGACTGGCCGGTTTTGTGAAAGATGTAACCCTCCTGTACCACGAAGCTACTTTCGACACAACAATGTCGGATCTTGCTGAAAAGGTCTGCCATTCAACCACGGCCGATGCTGCCCGCACGGCTCTTAATGCAGGAGCAGGAACACTGATGATAGGACATTTCTCCGCAAGATACAGGGACATCTCTCCCCTCGTGGAGGAGACACGCTCGATCTTCCCCAGAACAATACCTGCAATCGACGGAAAAACCTATGATATCGGGGATTTAAGCGGCGATAACTATAACTCTGAGGCATCCGGTCAAAGCCTTCCGGAATGATATGATCAAAAAAGTCACTTTCGGGCGATTCACAGCCAGGCAAAGTGCTTATCTTTGGCCAGTTTAAATTGAATGTCAGGTGCAGGAGAAAATTTTAATTCTTGATTTCGGATCACAGTACACGCAGCTTATTGCCCGGCGGATCCGTGAAATAAATGTGTATTGCGAAATATATCCCTACAATCATTTTCCTGATCCCGGAAACGATGTCAGGGGAATTATCCTTTCGGGAAGCCCGTTTTCGGTACGTGATAATAATGCCCCGGATCCTGACCTCTCAGGATTAAGAGGCAGGTTCCCGGTTCTGGGTGTATGCTACGGGGCACAGCTCCTTGTCCATCAGAACGGAGGCGTGGTGTCGGCTTCTGCTACCCGCGAGTACGGCCGTGCAAACCTTGTAAGCTTCGATACCTCTGACCCTCTTTTCCAGCGGATCAGTCCTGGAACCCAGGTCTGGATGTCGCACGGCGACACAATCGAGGAACTTCCCAGTAATTTCAGGATAACAGGATCAACAGCTTCCGTAAAGGCAGGCGCCTTCAGGATCAGGGATGAGAAGACATGGGGAATACAGTTTCATCCCGAGGTATATCACACCACCGAGGGAAAAGAAATCCTTCTGAATTTTGTAACAGGAATATGCGGCTGCTCACAAAGCTGGACTCCTTCTTCGTTTATAGATTCGACCCTTACCGATCTTAAAAAGCTGCTGGGTGACGACAGAATCATTCTTGGCCTTTCAGGAGGCGTAGATTCAACCGTTGCAGCAATGCTTCTTCACAGGGCGGTCGGAAAAAACCTCTGGTGCATCTTTATTGACAATAGCCTTCTTCGAAAAAATGAGTTTGAAACCGTAATGGATTCATACCATGATCTTGGCCTGAATGTTAGAGGAGTAAGGGCAGGAGACAGGTTTCTTGATCAGCTCGAAGGCATTACGGATCCTGAGAAGAAAAGAAAGATCATCGGAAGACTTTTCATTGAGGTCTTTGATGAGGAAGCTCATAAGGTAAGCAATGTAAAATGGCTGGCTCAGGGAACGATATATCCCGACGTCATTGAATCGGTATCCGTGAACGGACCGTCTGCAACAATAAAATCGCACCATAATGTAGGAGGACTTCCGGAGAAAATGCACCTTAAAGTTGTGGAACCACTCCGTCTTCTCTTTAAGGATGAAGTCAGGAGAGTAGGGCAGGCATTGGGTATTCCTGTTTCAATACTGGGAAGACACCCGTTCCCTGGTCCCGGACTGGCAGTTAGACTTCTCGGTGTTATGAACCGCGAGAAACTTGAGATTCTTAAGGAAGCTGACAACATCTTTATTGAAGAGCTTAAAAAGCACTGTCTTTACGACTCGGTCTGGCAGGCGGGAGTAATCCTTCTCCCTGTGCAGTCGGTTGGGGTAATGGGTGATGAGCGTACCTATGAGAATGCGGCTGTCCTCAGGGCTGTTGTTTCTACTGACGGAATGACGGCTGACTGGTCGCATCTTCCATATGATTTTCTGGGAAAAGTCTCTAATGAGATAATAAACAGGGTCAAAGGAATCAACAGGGTCGTTTACGACATCAGTTCCAAACCTCCCTCAACAATTGAATGGGAATAGCAGGCTTGATGTGAAAACATTTGACATTCTGAGACGTTATGTTATTTGATGCCTTCCTAGTCAGTCATATTGATCCGGATCAGTAAAAAAGGGCATAAATATTGTCATGAAAGAATGAAAATGGTCATAAAAGAATAAAAACAGAATAATACCTTTAATATATAATGTCATTTCAAATGAAGATAAAGACCGGAGCACTGATAGCAGGGTTAGTGATTATGTCTGCTCTCAACCATGAGGTTTCTGCCCAGACACTGAACGAAAGTACTTACAAGATCGGAAGAACCCTGGGACTGATTGACTCCTGGTATGTTGACTCAACCGACCTGAACAGTCTTACCGAGAAAACAATAGTTGACCTGCTTAGAAGCCTTGATCCGCATTCAGTATATATCTCTGCAAAGGATGTAAAGGAAATGAACGAACCACTGACAGGGAATTTTGAAGGTATAGGCATTCAGTTCAACCTTCTGCGTGATACAATAATTGTTATAGAACCCATTCCCGGGGGGCCATCGGAAAAGGTGGGCCTTCTTGCCGGCGACAGGATAATAGCAATAGACGGGGAGAATGTTGCAGGCACCGGAATTTCGACCAATGGAGTCAGGAGCAGGCTTATGGGGATGAAAGGAACTAAAGTAAACCTTAACATTTTCAGAAAAGGGGAGAAGAGCATTCTTGATTTTACCATTATCAGGGATAAAATTCCGATAAACAGTCTCGACGCAGCCTATATGCTCGATAAGGAAACCGGTTATGTAAAGCTGAACAAATTTGCAGCAACCACTCTTGATGAGTTCACAGAAGCTGTAGATAGTCTCAGGCTTTTGAATATGAAGAATCTCGTAATTGATCTCAGGGGAAACGGAGGAGGATACATGTCGGCTGCAACTGATCTTGCCGACCAGTTCTTTCCGGGAAAGAACCTGATAGTTTATCTTAACGGAAGAAAGACACCCCGTCAGGAATATTCATCATCAGGAAACGGATCGCTGAGCGGAACACGTGTCGCGGTGCTGACTGATGAAGGATCTGCCTCGGCAAGTGAGATTCTTGCCGGCGCACTTCAGGATTGGGACAGAGGGGTTGTGATCGGCCGGAGGACTTTCGGCAAGGGATTGGTCCAGAACGGATTCTATCTTACTGATGGCTCAATGATAAGGCTCACCATCGCGAGGTACTACACTCCGACCGGACGGCTCATCCAGAGTCCATATGATGAGGGATATGACAAATATCTTGAAAACTTTTACAAACGTTACACTGATGGTGAGCTCATTACAGCCGACAGCGTGCATTTTCCCGATTCACTGAGGTTTAAGACGCTTATAAACAAGAGAAATGTATACGGCGGCGGAGGCATTATGCCTGATATATTCGTACCAGCCGATACATCAAACTATTCCGACTATTACAGGTCCCTTGTAAGGAGGGGACTTCTTACTTCCTATGCTCTGGAATACTCCGACAGGAGCAGGAAAGAAATTACTTCCCGCTACCGTAACTTCGAAGAATTCAGGAAAAACTTCCGTTTCACCGATGCTGAAATTTCTGCGCTGATCAGAAAGGCAGAAGAATCAGGTGTAAAATTCGATGAGGCCGGATTCAGGATATCAAGGGATGAGATCCTTATGGTGCTTAAGGGCTACGTGGCTGCCAACATTTGGAAGACAAACGAATTCTATATGGTAATCAACGAAGATGATACTGTTCTCGCAAATGCCCTGAGGATTCTGAATGATAAATCTGAATATGAAAGAATTCTGGGATACCATACACGGTGATTATGAAGCTTTTTGCAACATTTTCTTCGTTTGTTTGACCGGGATAATTCACTAGCATGAAATTCATTGCCAAAACCCTGTATGGACTTGAAAAAGTTCTGGCCGGAGAGCTGAGCGAAATCGGTGCCTCGGATATTGTCATCCTGAACAGGGCTGTTTCCTTTTCAGGTGATGAAATAATGCTTTACAGGGCAAACTACTGCCTTCGGACAGCACTTTCAGTCCTTGTTCCTGTTGCCGGGTTCAGGATTAAAAGTGCCCAGGAATTGTACAGGAAAAGCAGGGAAATCCCCTGGGACAAGTACATGGACAGCGGATTCACTTTCTCTATAGTTCCGGTAATCAAATCGTCGCTGTTCAGTCATACAGGATATGCCGGTCTTCTGCTTAAGGACGCCATAGCCGACTGGTTCCGAGAAAGGACAGGCAGCCGCCCGTCGGTCGACGTGAAAAATCCCGGCATTGTATTTAACCTGCATATCAGCAACGACGAGGTTTCTGTTTCACTTGACTCTTCGGTTGTTCCGCTGTATAAAAGAGGGTACAGAAGGGAACAGGGAACCGCGCCTCTCAACGAGGTTCTGGCTGCAGGGATCGTACTGATGTCAGGATGGGACGGAACAACTCCATTTTATGATCCTATGTGCGGGTCGGGAACAATACTTGTCGAAGCAGGCCTTATTGCCTCAGGCATTTGTCCGGGACGATTCCGCGGATCCTTCGGATTCCAGAAATGGAAGACTTATAATCCACCTCTTTTTGATGAGGTAAAAAAAGAAAGTGAAAAAAAGATAATAAACCAGGATCCCTTCATTTTTGGAAGCGATGTCTCCGAAGAAGCAGTACAATTTGCTCTTGAGAATATCAGGTCGGCAGGGCTGGAGGATATCATAAGGGTTAAAAGGGAGAACTTCCGCGATCTTGAACCCGGAGTTGATAATGGAGTGCTTGTTATGAATCCTCCCTATGGTGAGAGAATCAGGGTGGCAGATACAGGCAGTCTGTATGAGATGATAGGAACAACCCTCAAGCATAATTTCCCGGGTTTCAAAGCCTGGTTGATAACATCCGATATGGATTCACTCAAGCATGTCGGGCTTAAACCGGCATCAAAAACTACTCTCTTTAACGGCTCTCTTGAGTGTCTGCTTGTAAAATATGAACTCTATCCCGGTTCACGCAAGAGCAGCAAGACCAGGATCCTTACATACGAACCTTGAGCCTTGTCCCGGAAGCTCAGAAGGACTTGTTGATCAAATAAAACTTCACAATAATTTACGTGCATATAATTTTTATATATTTGTTTACGTATTAAAAAGAAGCTTAAATGAGCTTTAATGTTGAAAGCTATTTTTCTGAAGTTACAGATGGGAAGCCGGTCGTTTACTTTAAGGGTAACATCGATTCGGACCTGATAAACAACGTACTCGACAGGGTTGAGGGACAGATGATATCAGAGAAGGAAAACCCGAGGCTCAGGAAAAAAGTATACAATGTTCTCGTTGAAAGCCTCCAGAACCTTTACCATCATGCTGATAAGGTTGCAGAAGGCTTTGAGGATAAGTCATCCGAAAGGTTTGGTATTGTGGATATAAGGCGTGCAGCAGAAGGATACAGGATCATCACCGGGAACTTTATAAGGTCAGAGAATGTGAAAGATCTGGAGCAAAGGATAATAAAGATCAACAAGTCGAACCATGAGGAAATTACGGACCTGTACAAGTTCATTCTGAATCATCAGAGGATTTCTTCAAAAGGAGGAGGAGGACTTGGACTGGTTGATATTGCAAGAAAAACAGGCAACAGGCTTGAATACAGCTTCAGGGAATATGACAGGAAGAGTTCGTTTTTCTATCTTGACATTTTTGTGAACGAAACAAAGTGATTCAAACTTAAATACAATAAAAATGGAACCTATCATCATTGAAGGAACACCGAAAACCCCGACTATCAAATTTGATGCTAATGAAGGTGTCTTCGAAATAAAGGGACGTTCAATTCCGGAAAATTCAGTCGAGTTTTACAAACCAGTGGTTGACTGGCTGGATCAGTATAAGGACAATCCCCTGAACAAGACTGTTTTGAATATCAGGTTGGAGTACTTCAATACCAGCTCGTCAAAATGTATCCTTGACGTGTTTAAAAAGCTAGAGTCTATACATAAGGCGAAAAATGATGTTGAAGTAAACTGGTACTATGAGGAGGATGATGAAGATATGCTTGAGGCTGGCGAGGATTACGAGTCAATTATCAGGGTGCCTTTTAAAATGATTGAAATTACCGAATAGTCAGCGGCTGATTTCTCCTCGTGCAATAACCGGAGATAACCTTTACACAAATAAATCAGAGGCCGTCATGGATTTTCCTGTAAGACGGCCTTTTAATTTTATGCCGGCTCTGCTGACCTGCCCTTTTCTGCTCGTAGTTTCTCTCCGAGTCCCAATATCCTTTTAAGCACCCTGAAATAGAGCAGGAGATATAATATGGTTGTCGTTACCCATATCACAATGGTATTTATCAGCAGAGTATCGAAATAGAATCCGCACAGAGCTTTTACCGGTGAGTAGAAATGAGCTTTTACAAAGCAGTGCTCAGGATCCATATAGACAGGATCGAGCTTCTGAACGATTTCACCGTTATAATCGATGATCTTCTGGGTTTCATTTCTCGAAGTCACCATCTCTTCAAGCGACCTGTTGAAATATTCATTCCTCAGCTTTCTGAAACCTTCGCTGTCTTCTTCCTCAAGGCCAGTTATATAATTATCCTTAAGAGTGTTGGCTTCGTTGTACTTCCTGATATAATGCCTTCTGAGAATTTCAAGGTATTCCAGAGCGGAGTCGGCCGTTTCAATGCTTATCCTGTCGGGAGTCAGGTCTTCGAGCCGGTCGAATCTGATCCCGCTGATAATTTCCAGCTCTTTCCTGAATTCATTCTGAACAAGCAGGAGATCTTCATTGAAATCCTCATCCCTGGATCCTTTCTGCAGATCGCTCTTGATTTTTTCAAGATTTACCTTTAATCTCGGGTTCCAGTAATCCTTTTTGAATCTTGCTTTGCTCATCGCCTTGTCGAATTCATAGAACTCCTGTGCATACCGGTTATTCACAAACTGCTCAACTGCAAGAGCCTCATAGCCCCAGCGGGCAGTAACGAGCTCTCCGTAAAAAGGAATGGAAACCGGTGATGAGATATTCGGATTGAGTTTCTCAAATCTTACAAGAACACCGCTCAGGATTATCTGCGGTATTATCAGGAAGGGTATAAGTATATATATGGTTACTATCGCCTTGAAACTGTCGGAAATAACCAGTCCGATGACATTTGCAGAAGCCCAGCAGGAGAAAAGAATAAGCCAGTACTGCAATGTCATGCCTTTTATACCCGTAATAGCATTTCCTATTATTACAAAGCTGAGTGCTTGTATTGCCGATATGCCAAACTGCACCGTGACCTTCGACATCAGATAGCTGTTCCAGCTTAGATTAAGGAATGCCTCCCTGTTAAGTATCTTGCGGTCTTTGAAGATCTCCTCTGCACTAAGTGTCATGCCCATGAAAAGCGCAACTATAACCGACATGAAGATGTATACAGGCAGGTTACTGTTGTCAATAAGCTCATAACGTGGATTCTTTGCACTTTCGTCGAAGTATCTGATCAGTGAGGCAAGGCAGATAGCAAGCACAGGAGCCTCGAGAAGGGTGATCAGTACATACTGAAGGTCGGCAATCTTTGACAGGATATCTCGCCTGGTGTATATCAGGAATTGCTTGAACCGTCCGGGGGCCTTAAAGGTGATCTCCGGCAGTCCTTCCCCCTTTTCTATTTTCTCCTCCTTTTTCTCCGCCTCATATAGTTCGCGCCAGTCAGCCGGAGTTATTCTCCGGATACCGGTTGGCTTTCCGCTTTCTGTAAAGATGTTGGTCTCGACGATATTGAAGATCTGCTCCGGATTTACATTACCGCACACATAACATTCGCTCTCGCTGTAATTGGGCTGTCCTATTTTCTTCTTGAAATACTCTATAGAATCAACCGGGTTGCCGTTATAGATAAGAAATCCTCCTGTGTCGAGAATAAGAAGCTTATCGAACATCTTGAAGATTTCTGATGACGGCTGGTGAATGACAATGAAAAGCAG
Source organism: Bacteroidales bacterium (assembly GCA_040772125.1). GTDB lineage: Bacteria > Bacteroidota > Bacteroidia > Bacteroidales > VadinHA17 > LD21. The sequence continues at coordinate 2,051,284 of JAXGYS010000003.1, read as the reverse complement.
CTTTCCTTTCCTGGCAAGTTCCTTAAGAAGGTCAAGTATGTTTTCCGAGTCCCTCGACGAAAGGCCCGATGTAGGTTCATCGAGAAACAGTATTGCAGGTTCCCTGATGAGTTCGAGCGATATATTTAAACGTTTTCTCTGGCCTCCGCTTATCTTCTTGTTAAGAGGGGAGCCTACCTTCATGTTTCGAATCTCGTACAGACCCAGACTCTTCAATACGTTGTCAACCCTGGTGGTTATCTCCTCATCCGAAAGATTGCCGAAACACAGCCTTGCATTATAAAACAGATTGTCGAAAACAGTAAGTTCTTCGATAAGAAGGTCATCCTGAGAGACATATCCTATCAGACCTTTAATTTTCTCTTTATCCTTGTGGATATCTATTCCGTTTATCAGAACCTTTCCCTCGTAGGGCGGGTTCATCCCGTTCAGAACGCTCAGAAGAGTCGATTTTCCCGCACCACTGGCCCCCATTATACCAACCATTCTGCCCGATTCGCTCCTGAACGACATCTGGTGGATTCCTGTCTCTCCCGACCTGAACCTGTATTCAAGGTTGCTGACTTCGTATACCACCCTCGATGAAAGGAACTCCTCCTTGAGGAACTGCATTGTAATGTCCCAGTAATAGACGGGAGAGATATTATAACCTTTTATGGATGAGCCCTGACTGACTGGATAAACCTTGTTTTCCTGAAGAAGCTGACCGTTCATTGAGAGTTCCCCCGATCGGGCGAACCTCATGAAATACATATTGATCGACTGAACGTACAGTATCCAGATCTGACCCCTAAGCTGCTCTTTGTAAGCATATTTTATTCCATTGTTTCCCCTGACCTTTTTTTCTCCGCTTATAACAAGAAGGTTGGATATTTCGGGAATATTACTGAAATCATTAAGTACAAACTTTTCTATAGCTCTGTATTCGTCTCTTGAGATCCTCAATCCTTCAGCAAGTGTGGATATGAATCCCAGCTCGAGCTCAGTCACTTCATCGCCCCCCGACTTGCTGAACTCAAGAGCCTGTATAACCACCACCACTCTTTGTTCCTGGTCGAGCTGCCCCTCGTCATTTATATCATTGCAAAGCTTTGTTATTCTGATCGCGATAGCTCCTTCACGTCTTTCAGGCCCCCTTTTTTCTAATCTTTCCTGTGCCTCTTTATAGGCTTTCCTGTAAATCTCAAGGTATTTCTTTACCATCTCGTGGTTCAGATGATGATTGAGAAATGAATGCACCACGCTAATGCGCTCAGCGTCGTTACGCCGGGGCTTTGCAATCAGTGCAAAAAGCTGCATCAGAGCTTCAATGATCTTCTCATTCATCTCGGATCAGAAATTTATTCAGTGGAATGGCAAAGGTCAAATACAGGCAGTCTGTTTATCCTCTCCAACCATTTTCATAAACAGCGATTTGGCTTATTTATTGTTAACAATCTAACAGATAGCGTCAAATTAATTGCGTTGTCTGAAAAATATAAAATGACATTGCATCAGTCGTTTAATAAAGCCCTGCCGGTGTTAGTTCCTGCTGTCGGAGGATTGGTATGCTTGTTTATTTTTCAGACTTTCTTTTCTTTTTCACGGAAAAGCCGAATTTTCCGATAAAACGGCCGGTTTCGTAATATTTGCCATGTGAATAGCATATCGGATTTGCATCATACAACCTGAAAACTCCGGTTTTCCTGTCGAAATACTCACTTTCGGCATTCACAGCAACAACCTCGGATATGAACATGTGATGTGTCCCCAGTTCCTTTATTTCCCTGACCACACATTCGATATTTACTGGCGATTCACCTATCAGAGGGGCTTTTACCTTTTCTGCCTTTACAGGAGTCAGTCCCATCTCACTGAATTTGTTATGATCGGCACCCGACTTTACTCCGCACCAGTCGGTAGCGAAGGCAAGCTCTCTGGTTGTCAGATTGATAACAAACTCCCCTGTTCTTTTAATTATCTCATATGAATGCCTCGACGGCCTCACGGAAATGTAACACATGGGAGGATCAGTACAGATTGTTCCCGTCCACGACACTGTTATAATGTTGTATTCGTCCGGCGATCCGCCGCAGCTGACCATAACTGCAGGAAGGGGATAGATCATCGTGCCGGGTTTCCAAAGGATCTTGCTCATCTTTTGTTTTTTCTTCAAATATACCTCCTTGTTGCAAAAGCTGAAAGACCTGATTGACATTTTGACCTGCTTCCATAGTTTGCCGTGACAAAACGTCAAGTTTTCGCAATGGCAGGGAAATTGAAGAATTATGATCAATTCCGGCAGGCGGGTTGAAGGCTTTTCAGGTCTGAATAACAACTTCGCATGCCCTGGAAAAAGCTTCTCATATTCTCTGCAGGACTGATAGTACAACATAGGGTCCAGAAATGAGAAGATAATAAAGAAATAAAGAGATAGTAAATGATAACCGCTGACCGCTGACCGCTGATCGCTGACCGCTGACAGCTGACAAAAGAACAAAGAACAATTAACAAAGAGAAAAGACTATGGCTATTAACCTTAATAATTTTACCCTGAAAGCTCAGGAGTCTGTCCAGCAGGCATTTAACATTGCCGCTTCGAAAGGTCAGCAGGCCGTTGAGTGTGCTCACCTGCTGCATGGAGTCCTGAGCCAGGCTGAGAATATAACCGAATGGCTTTTCGGAAAGATAGGAGTCAGTTCCGGATCGGTTCTGAGAGATGCAGGGAAACTGATAGATACCTACCCAAAAGTATCAGGTGCTGAGGCCTATTTGTCGTCAGGGGCCTCAGAGGCCCTTCGCAAGGCAAACGATCACGCTTCCAGAATGAAGGACAGGTTCGTTACCACAGAACATATCCTAATGGGCATACTCGATACCTCCGACAAGGCATCGCAGATGCTCAAGGATTATGGAATTAACCTGAAGGAATTAAAATCAGCGGTTGCAGAACTTAGAAAAGGGGCTTCAGTGGAGAATCCTACATCGGATGATACCTTTAATTCCCTGAACAGGTATGCAGTGAATCTCAACGAAAGGGCAAGAACCGGCAAGCTCGATCCAGTGGTTGGAAGGGATGAGGAGATAAGGCGCATACTCCAGATCCTGACTCGCCGCACCAAGAACAACCCGATTATGATCGGGGAACCCGGCGTGGGAAAGACCGCCATAGCAGAAGGTATTGCACACAGGATAATCCGGGGTGATGTTCCTGAGGACCTTAAGTCGAAAACCATATATTCGCTCGATATGGGAGCACTTATTGCAGGGGCAAAGTATAAGGGGGAATTTGAAGAAAGGCTTAAATCCGTTGTGAATGAGGTGATATCATCTGATGGAGAAATAGTGATGTTCATAGACGAGATCCATACTCTTGTCGGCGCAGGAAAATCTGAAGGTGCAATGGATGCAGCAAACATCCTGAAGCCGGCTCTTGCAAGGGGCGAACTGAGAGCAATCGGAGCAACGACACTGAATGAATACCAGAAATATTTTGAAAAGGACAAGGCCCTTGAAAGAAGATTCCAGGTTGTTATGGTAGATGAGCCTGACAGGGAGGACTCTATCTCTATACTCAGGGGCATCAGGGAGAAATATGAGACACATCACAAGGTAATCATCCGTGATGAGGCTATTATAGCAGCCGTTGACCTTTCAACTCGCTATATTACCGACAGGTTTCTTCCCGATAAGGCTATCGATCTTATTGATGAAGCAGCCTCCCGGCTTCGGCTGCAGATGAATTCTGTTCCTGATGAGATTGACGAGGTCACCAGGGCGATAACAAGGCTTGAAATAGAACGTGAAGCCGTTCGCCGCGACGGAGATACCCTTAAGGAAGAAAATATCTCCTCCGGACTCGCCGAGCTTCAGTCGAAGAAGGATGAACTGATGGCTGCATGGAAAGGGGAGAAGGAGATGATTGAAAAGGTCCAGGCAAAAAAAGAGGAGGTTGAGGCCTTACGCTTTGAGGCCGACCAGGCAGAGCGCTCAGGAGACTACGGGAAGGTGGCGGAATTGCGCTATGGCAGGATCGTAGGGATGGAGAAGGAGATCGCTGACCTTAAAAGCCAGATTGAACACAAAAGGAGCAAAGGCTCTCTTGTGCAGGAAGAAGTGAGATCAGAGGATATTGCTGAGGTTGTTGCCAGATGGACAGGAATTCCCGTTTCAAGAATGCTCGAAAGCGAAAAGGAAAAGCTTCTGAGACTTGAGGAAGAACTGCACAAGAGGGTTGTCGGGCAGGATGAGGCCATACAGGCCGTTTCAGATGCTGTCAGACGGTCAAGGGCAGGTCTTCAGGATTCAAGAAGACCGGTGGGCTCTTTTATCTTCCTCGGTACCACCGGTGTGGGAAAAACAGAGCTTGCAAGGGCTCTTGCCGAATTTCTCTTTAACGATGAAAACCTCCTTACACGAATCGACATGTCGGAGTACCAGGAGAGACATTCGGTATCCCGGCTGATCGGAGCGCCTCCGGGATATGTCGGTTATGACGAGGGAGGCCAGCTTACCGAAGCTGTAAGGCATAAACCATATTCAGTGGTTCTCCTGGATGAGATAGAAAAGGCACATCCCGACCTTTTCAACCTTCTCCTTCAGGTCCTCGACGACGGACGGCTCACAGATAATAAGGGCAGAACAGTTAATTTCAGGAATGTAATTTTTATAATGACCTCAAACCTTGGCTCTGATCTTATCAGGGACAGAATGGATGAGTGGAAAAACGAGTTGCCTGAAAACGAAGCCGAAAACCTGCGCAGGGATCTTTTTCTGCTTCTCAGGAAGTCTCTCCGGCCGGAGTTTCTGAACAGGGTCGACGAGATTGTTATGTTCAGGCCTCTTACTCTGAGACAGATACGTGAAATAGTAGATATTCAGCTGAATAATGTCAGAAAAGTCCTTGAGAACAACAACCTGAAGCTTGAGGTCTCGGAAGAAGCCTCGGAGTGGCTTGCCCGTCATGGCTATGACCCACAGCTGGGAGCACGGCCTGTTAAACGACTTATCCAGAAGGAGATTATTAACGAACTTTCAAAACAGATAATCTCAGGAAAGATAAAGAAGGACGGGACAGTAAAGATAGAGGCAGATTCTGACGGACTGAAGTTTTCATCTGTTTAGAAGAGATAGCATTATTATGATTTCTTTGTCTATGCAATCGTCTTTTAACAGATTAATACGATTGGGACGGAGAGTGATGTAGTAAGTTATCTGAACGATCTTATGCAGGCTTCAAGATCATCGAAGATCTCAAAGACCGTGTGAAGATGCAGGGTGTGAAATAGTTCTGTTGCCCTTACTTCGGGATTGGCAAACTTAAGCATTCCGAAATTGTTTTTGGCAGCCTTGTGAAGCGACAGAAAGCAGGCAAACCCTGAACTGTCGATATATTCAACTCCCTTAAGATCAATGATGACCTTGGCATTGGGATTGTCAAACACCCTGCTGACGCCTTCCTTTATCTCCTCAATGGTAGTAACATTGATCTTATTGACAGAGAAAGTGATAATGTCAACTTTGTTTCTTCGTTCAATATTGATCATTTCAGTCATCATTTCAGGTTTCTGACAAGTATGTCAAGCTCCTCCAGAGCCGACCGGGTATCATTCTCAAATCTTGAAATATAGGAATCGTATTTCTCCGGACTCTTACCTTCCAGGGCCTGAAGTTCAAATGTTTTAAGCATGTTGGCCAGGCTTTCCATTCCCATAATGGCAACCGACGACTTGGCTTTATGCGCCAGATTTCCAAGGGCATGGTAATTCTTTTCACCATGAAGAACCTTCATCTCGGTGTTGAATTCCTCAACCTGATCCCTGAACATGCCGATAAGCTCCCTGAGCAGGTCGTTGTCGCCGCCTGCTACCATTTCAATATATCCGGTATTAATGAACTTGTAATCCATGATCAATACAGCCTTTTTCTCAAACAGAAGATCGTGCTATAATAACAGAGATAATCAGGTTTTATTTTGTTTACCTTATTATCTTTAGATTGTTATAAGAGGAATGGATAGAATATGACAGGTATCCGGAATACCCTTTGCCCATTTGTCCGCGTCAGGCAGCCGGGGCCTTTTTGTTATCCGTGCAGACGGAAGCTGTGCTCCTTTCATTTTTATATAGTGAAATATATTCTAAATTTACGAGTTATAAACCTTGATGCCGGACGCAGGTAAAAAACAGGAAATGCCGGATCCAGTCAACATGTGAATTCCGACAAACGGCAATAATCCGCCTGTGAACGGCAAATAATTGACTACGAATGTCTTATGATCAGAAATTGGAAATGTATAAGCAATCCCTTTAAAAATACTTCATACCTATGAAAAACACCGTTTTTACGAAATTCCATGAGGAAGCCGGAGCCCGTATGGTTCCTTTTGCAGGATACAACATGCCGGTTGAATACACGGGTATTAATGAGGAGCACATCGCCGTAAGGGAATCGGTTGGTGTGTTTGATGTTTCACATATGGGTGAATTCTGGGTGTCAGGTCCCTCGGCACAGAAATACCTTCAATACATTACATCAAATGATGTGTCGGCCCTCTGGGATGGTAAGATCCAGTATTCATGCTTTCCCAACGGGAAGGGAGGAATTGTCGACGACCTGCTTGTTTACAGGTTCAGTCACGATAAATACCTTCTGGTAGTTAATGCAGCCAATATTGAGAAGGACTGGAACTGGTGCGTTTACCAGGCAGCTAAGTTCGGCATCGAACCGGGCAGGGACCTGATAAATGCATCGGATGATATAGCCCAGCTGGCAATACAGGGCCCGGATGCCCTGAAGGCCATGCAGAAGCTTACATCTGCGCCTGTGGTATCGATGGAATATTACACTTTCAGGATCATCGAGTTTGCCGGAATAAAGGATGCAATATTCTCAACAACAGGTTATACTGGAGCAGGAGGTTGCGAGATCTATGTAAGGAACGAGGAAGGACCAAAACTCTGGAAAGCGGTTTTCGAAGCAGGCAGGGAGTTCAACATAAAGCCTGCCGGACTGGGATCGAGGGACACCCTCCGTCTCGAAATGGGATACTGCCTTTACGGAAACGATATTGATGATACGACATCCCCGATAGAGGCAGGTCTTGGCTGGATAACGAAATTCAGCGGAAACAAGGATTTTATCGACAAGGAGCTTCTTCTTAAACAGAAAAATGAGGGCGTTGAACGACGCCTTAAGGGATTCGTGATGATCGACAGGGGTATCCCACGTCAGCATTACGAGGTTGTGGACTCCTCAGGAACAAGGATAGGGGAAGTAACCTCAGGTACCATGTCGCCCATGCTTAAGCAGGGGATCGGCATGGCATACCTTAACAAGGGATTCTGGAAGCTTGACACTGAGATCTTTATAAGGATAAGAAACAAGGACCTGAAAGCAAAAGTGGTGAATCTTCCCTTTTATAATAAGAGCTGATGGGGAAAAGGATCATTGAAACATGCTTTTCTCCTGCGCTCTATGAGCCTGACAGACATTCGGGATCAATAGTTGTCATTATCGACATTCTCAGGGCAACCTCAGCTATCTGCACCGCCTTTGAAAACGGTGCGGAAACCATAATACCGGTATCGACCGTTGAAGAAGCAAGGGAATACAAGGCCAGAGGTTATCTTGTTGCAGCAGAGCGCGACGGATTTGTACTTGATTTTGCCGACTTCGGCAACTCGCCGTTTAATTTTACCAAAGAAAGAGTTTCAGGTAAAACCATTGTTTACAGTACAACTAACGGTACAGGGATCATCAGACTTGCTTCCGATGCCGCATATATTGTTGTCGGTTCCTTTCTCAATTTCAGGGCGCTGACCGGATGGATTATCAGTCAGGACAGGGATGTACTTCTCTTCTGTGCCGGATGGAAGAACAGGTTCAATATTGAAGACACTGTCTGTGCCGGAGCATTTGCTGAAAAGCTTCTTTCATCACACCTTTATTCGACTATATGTGATTCTACTCTTGCAGCCATCGATCTGTGGTCGCTGGCTAAGGAAGATATAGGAGCCTACATTGAAAAAGCAGCCCAGCGTTCACGGCTGAGAGATAAAAAGCTGGATGACTGCATCCCTTTCTGTCTTTCCATGGACTTTTCATCCAGGATCCCTGTTATAATGGATGGGGTCCTTGTAAATATGGATTACAGCAAGGAAGGACAATAGCATTCCGGGATCCGCATGATAAAATCCTAAACACCTTTACTGCAGGAAATACGGGGGTAATCCGGATCGCTGCAACCCTGAAACACGGGGAGAATGTAAAAACATGGCCTCAGGCTGACCGTTTTATTCTTGCTTGTACCTAAAAATCTTTATTTTTGTAATAAATGACCTTTATAAAATAACCTCAACAGATTAAATAATTATTATACTATGAAAAAACACAATTTTTACGCCGGGCCTTCAATCCTTCCACAATATACTATTGACAAGAGCATTGAAGGCATCAGGGATTTTGCCGGGTCGGGGCTTTCTGTTCTTGAGATATCGCATCGCAGCAAGGAATTCATTGCATGCATGAACGAAGCCATATCCCTGGTAAAAGAGCTTCTCGATGTTCCCCAGGGATATCAGGTTATATTCCTTGGCGGAGGGGCCAGCCTGCAGTTTGCAATGGTTCCGATGAACCTCATGAACACCAAAGCCGCGTATCTTAACACCGGGGAGTGGGCAAACAAGGCTCTTAAGGAAGCAAAATTCTTCGGTGAGGTTGTTGAAGTTGCGTCCTCAAAGGAAAAACTTTACAATTATATTCCCAAAGACTACACAGTTCCTGCCGATGCGGACTATTTCCATATCACCACCAACAATACCATCTACGGTACCGAGCTTAAAAATGATCCGGATGTTTCCGTGCCGCTCGTTGCCGACATGTCATCAGACATCTTCAGCAGACCGGTTGATGTTTCGAAATACTCTGTAATTTATGCCGGAGCCCAGAAAAACCTTGCTCCTGCAGGGGTTGCGGTCGTAATTGTAAGGGAGGATGTACTTGGAAAGGTAAACCGTCCGATCCCGACCATGCTCAATTACAGAACCCATATTAAAGCTGAATCCATGTTCAATACACCCCCTGTGTTTGCAGTTTTTGCTGCCCAGCAGACCCTCAGATGGCTGAAGGATCTCGGTGGAGTAAAGGCAATACAGAAAATGAACATTGAGAAGGCAGGACTGCTCTATGACGAGATCGACCGTAATAAGCTCTTTGTACCCACTATAAAGGATCCGGAAGATCGTTCCCTGATGAATATATGCTTTATTATGGCCGACGAATACAAGGAGCTTGAGACGCCCTTTGCTGATTTTGCAAAATCGAGAGGGATTGTCGGTATTGCCGGCCACAGGTCGGTTGGAGGCTTCCGTGCTTCAACGTACAATGCTCTTCCCAGAGAGAGTGTACTGGCACTTATTGATGCTATGAAGGATTTTGAAGCTGCACATTGACCTGCAGCTTTAAAATCCCGTATCCCTGATCCTGTAAATCCTAAATACCTGTTGTCATGAAAATACTTGTTGCAACGGAGAAACCTTTTGCCCCTTCAGCGATAGACCAGATAAGGTCAGTTGCTGCTGCTGAGGGACATGAACTGGCCCTGCTCGAGAATTACAAAGACATTTCCGTATTCAAAGCAGCGGTTGCCGATGCAGATGCACTTATTGTAAGAAGTGATATTGTCTCAGGTGAAATCCTTGATTCCGCCCCGCGCCTGAAAATAGTTGTCAGGGCAGGAGCCGGATATGACAATATCGATCTTGCCGCCTGTACGGCTCATAATGTTATTGCAATGAACACTCCCGGACAGAATTCAAATGCAGTTGCAGAATTAGTTTTCCTTCTGATGCTATATAATGTAAGGGGAGGATTTTCGGGTAAGAGCGGAAGTGAACTGAGAGGTAAGAAGCTCGGCCTCCATGCATTCGGGAATGTTGGAAGATATGTTGCGGAAATTGCAAAGGGATTCGGAATGGAGGTCTTTGCATTTGATCCCTTCCTTACCAGTGAGGCAATTGTTTCGTGCGGTGTAAATACATGCAGGAGTGCTGAGGAGCTTTATTCGGAATGTCAGTATGTGTCGCTTCATATGCCGGCAAACAAAGAAACGACCGGATCAATAGGCTATGATCTTCTGATGCGTATGCCTGCAAATGCTGTACTTGTAAATACAGCCCGCAAGGAGGTGGTAAATGAGGAGGAACTTGTAAGAGTCTTCGGGGAAAGACCTGATTTCAGGTATCTTGCCGACGTTCAGCCTGACTGCAAAGCCCTTCTGGAAGAGAAATTCAAGGGCCGCTTTCTCTTCACCGAAAAGAAAATGGGAGCCCAGACAGGCGAAGCAAATAACAATGCAGGAGTCGCCGCGGCACGGCAGATAGCCGACTACTTTAAAACGGGCAATGAAAAATTCAGATTGAACAAATAATGTAACTTACATTCAATGGCTGTTGTAAAACCTTTCAGGGGACTTCGTCCTCCCCGATCAATTGCCAGCGACCTGGCATGCCTTCCCTATGATGTAATGAATACCGAAGAAGCCCGGAAGATGGCTGAAGGCAGGGAAAGCTCACTTCTTCATATAACAAGGTCCGAAATTGACCTTCCTCCTGGCACGGATGTACATTCTGAGGAAGTTTACCGGAAATCAGTCGACAATTTCGCGCTCTGGCAGGAGAGAGGCTGGCTGGTTCAGGATGAGGAGCCGCATTTTTATATCTACGCCCAGACGATGAAGAGGCGAACACAGTATGGAATTGTCGGGTGTGCCGCAGTAGATGATTACCTTAACGGAGTGATAAAGAAACATGAACTCACACGGCCCGACAAAGAACAGGACCGCATGATCCATGTGAGGGTTAATAACGCCAACATCGAACCTGTTTTCTTCGCCTACCCTGCCGTAAGTGAAATTGACGCGATCGTGGCTTCAATCACGGAAAGCCAGGAACCGGAATATAAATTTGTTGCTGAGGATGGATTCGGCCATACATTCTGGGTGATAAGGGATGCTGAGACCAACAGCAGGATCGAAAAACTTTTTGCCCGCAAGGTGCCCTTTACCTATGTGGCTGACGGACACCACAGGACAGCAGCAGCTGCACTTGTTGGAAAGGAAAAGAGGGAAAACAATCCTGATCACAGGGGCGATGAGGAATATAACTTCTTTATGGCTGTTCATTTCCCGGATAATCAGCTTACAATTATCGACTATAACAGAACTGTAAAGGATCTCAACGGACTTACACCGGCTGAGTTTCTTGAACGCCTGAACGAGGGATTCATTGTTAAGGAAAAAGGTAAGGAGATCTTCAAACCGCGTAAGATCCATAACTTCTCAATGTATCTCGAAGGCAGATGGTACTCTCTTACGGCCCGTCCCGGAACATTCGATGATAACGATCCGATAGGCGGGCTTGATGTAACCATCCTTTCTGAACAGATTCTGAAGCCCATTCTCGATATCCAGGATCTTAGAAGATCGAAAAGGATCGATTTTGTGGGAGGGATCCGTGGACTGGGAGAGCTTGAAAAACGAGTCAACAGCGGTGACATGAAGGTTGCCTTCGCCCTGTATCCTGTTTCAATGAAGCAGCTGATGACAATAGCAGATTCAGGAAACATCATGCCGCCCAAGACAACCTGGTTTGAACCCAAGCTGAGAAGCGGACTTGTCATTCATCTTTTATAAAAGTTCAGGCTCCGGGCTCTTCCGGTACTCGATTACCATTGAAGGATGACTGATATTCCCGGTAAGGACCGGGGATTTGATTATGGGAGAAATAGAATCAAATATCAGAACGTTAAGGGAGAAGATACCTGCATCGGTACAACTTGTGGCAGTATCGAAGACAAGGACCCTTGAGGAGATACTGGAAGCATACGGTGCGGGACAGAAAGTTTTTGGTGAGAACAGGGTTCAGGAACTTCTTCAGAAAAAGGACAAGCTTCCCGGGGATATAGAATGGCATCTTATCGGGCATCTCCAGACCAACAAGGTTAAGCAGGTGGTTCCGAACGTTTCGGTTATCGAGTCGGCCGACAGTTTCAGACTCATAAAATTCATTGACCGCGAAGCCTCAGGAACAGGTATTAGTGTCAGCTGTCTTCTCCAGGTACATATTGCTGAAGAAGAGACCAAATATGGATTCGCTATGGAGGAAATCCGCGAGATGCTTGATTCGCCTGAGTGGAATGAAATCAGGTCAGTCAAAATTGCCGGGGTAATGGGGATGGCGACTTTTACGGATGATGCATCCCGGGTCAGGAGCGAATTCCGCAGGCTGAAAAAATGCTTTGATGAATTAAAAAAGGATTACTTCCCTTCTGACGACGGCTTCAGGGAGATTTCAATGGGCATGTCGGGCGATTATTCAATAGCTATTGAAGAGGGTAGCACCATTGTAAGGATAGGAAGTCTTATATTTGGAGAGAGAATAAAAAAACAATAATATTTGAACATTATGGGAAATCTTGCTACGAAATACCTTGACCTTACTCTCAGAAGTCCCCTTATCGTGGGGAGCAGCCGTCTTACTTCCACTCTCGACCATCTAAAGGAAGCAGAAGAAAGCGGCGCCGGAGCCGTTGTTCTCAAATCACTCTTCGAAGAGCAGATCAACCAGCACATTCATTCAGCCCAGACCTCTTCCGGAGCCTATCCCGAGGCTGACGACTACCTGGCAAATTATATTCACGACAACTCAGTGGAGGAATATCTCGAACTTGTAAGAAACGCAAAAAAAAGCCTTACGATTCCTGTAATTCCCAGTATAAACTGCTTCAGCCCGAGAGGCTGGACTGACTTCGCAAGGAATATTGCCGATGCAGGAGCTGATGCCATTGAGATAAACGTTTTCTATATGCCGGTCGACAGGAAGAAGACCGCGGCTGAATCGGAAAAACTCTACTTCGATCTTATTGAAACACTGAAAAAAACTATCAGGATCCCCATAGTCCTGAAGATAGGCTACCGTTTCTCCAATATCCTTTATATGATAGATCAGTTTTATATAAGGGGCATACGCGGAGTTGTACTGTTCAACAGGTTTTATGAACCCGACATAGATGTAAACAAAATAGAGGTTGTGCCTGCTTCGATTCTCAGCAAGGAAAATGAAAGACGTTATGTTCTCAGATGGATCGGAATGGCAAGTGCGCAGGACATTAAAATCGACATTTCAGCCTCAACCGGTGTTCACTCGGGGCTTGATGCAGTAAAATACCTTCTTGCAGGAGCCAACAGCGTACAGGTATGTTCAGCCCTCTACACCCATGGAATTCCGTTAATAAAAAAGATGAACGGGCAGATAAGCGAATGGATGGATTCCAAAGGTTTTAAGTCAATAGACGATTTCAGGGGAAAGCTTAATTACAAAAACTATGGGAAACGCGCTTTCTTCGAGCGCACCCAATTCATGAAATACTTCTCTTCTTTCGAATAAATATCCCTGTCAGGAGGAAAGTCACTTCATAAGCAGGATAAGATCCCCGGCGAGAGCGCCCAGATCCTTACCAGCTGCGGAGATTCCGTTGCTGATTATCCTGATAACCTCGTCTTTGCCTGCCCGGTCGATATTCTCGGCTGAGGACTCTATTACAGTATAGCACTCCACAGACGTCATGTAATCGTCTGAAAAGAAGAGTCTTGCAAAGACTGATGAGTAAGGGGCATAATCGAGACCCGACTGCCAGCATGAAGCAACAAGCATCCTCAGGGTTTCAGGCTTAAGGCTCTTCCCGAGCTCATCCACAACTTCCCGGCACGAATTCTGATCCTTCAGATCGTTGAGAAATTCTTCGATTAACCTTTTTATGGAATGATTATCTGTTCTGTCGTAAAAGGAAACCAGCAGCCCTATAGCTCCTCCGAACGGACTTTCGTCCCTTAAAGCCTTAATGGCACTGCTAATTTTAACAAAGTTATCCCTGTTTAAAATATGTTCAAGTTCTTTGCGTTTATTTTCAGGAGTCGACATTTGTATTGTTTTGTTACAAAGTTAGAAAACCCTCCAAAAGGATAATGTCTGGATTTGATTTTTAATAATATTGTATAAATTAGTTGGGATAAAAGGACAAAAAATCACCGAATTATGAATAAACCTCTTAAAATCAGTACCGTTATTCATGCAATTGTTATTCTATCCATCATAGCCATTGCAGGATGCCGCCAGGGCGGCAGAGGAGAGGGACGTAACGCTGATAAAGAAAGCATTTCTGGCGCTGACGCCGGACTATATGAAGACTTAAAGCAGGCCGAAAAAATATTTTACAGCCTGCCTTCTCCTCTCGAGTCAGCAATGCTGATAAAATCAGCAGGAGCACAGTTTGATGATGAGCTTCTGAATCCGGTGGAAAACTCAAATAATTATAATACCAACAGGACCATGGCCCTCAATCTCGGTATTTATACATGTGATCTGAGCTTTGCGAGCCTGTACGATCAGACACAGCTCATAATCAATTATATGAACGCGGCGAAGAAGATGGCTGACGGGCTGGGCATCCTCGATGCAATAAGTGATGAGGATATCGAAAGACTTGAATCAAACATTCACGACAGGGATGTTATAATGGAAATAGTGTCGCAAACCTATCTCAACTCAAACTCATATCTCGATGAGAACGGACAGCCTGCCATAGCTGCTATTGTGCTTACAGGAGCCTGGATCGAAGGGTTGTTCATTTCTACCCAGCTGGTGGATATGGAGGATCTCGACGGGAACAAGCTTGTCGGAAGGATAATTGACCAGAAGCTGTCAGTAGGAAATCTTATGAGCCTTCTGGAGGAGAATCAGGGCCATCCGGCTGTTGATGAGCTGATAGTACAGGTAGGAAGGATAAGGACGGTCTTCGACAAGATAACCCTTACTGCCACGCCTGTCACAACAGAATTTGATCAGGAAAGCAATGTAACCCTCCTGAAGTCGGAGGTCAGCTCCGATCTGACACCGGAAGTGTTCAATCAGCTTGCTTCCACTGTCGCCGGGATCAGAAATAACCTGATAAAATAGTCTTAAAATGAATATACTTAAAAGGATTACTGCTGCAGGTTTTCTTATACTTGCAATTGGTATAAGTCTGAGCGGTCAGTGCAAGACTTTTGCCAAAAACACCTGCCTTCCTATGCTTGGTGAATATACTCACGACGGTAACTATCATGCAACGGTTCTTACGGAAGGAGAAGAAGCCGAATTGTTCAAGACCTTCTATTCGGATATGGAGTACAGGATGGTCGTTCGGGGTGATGAGACCATTCCTCCCGTTGAGTTTACGGTTATGGATGCCAACAGGAATATAGTCTATTCAAACAAGGATGCAGGTTTGTCGGGAGTATGGGATTTCAGGCTCGAGTCGAGTCAGCAGCTAAAGGTTGTTATAAGGGTAGGCACTACAGGCTCTTCAGGAACCACTCCTTCAAAGGGATGCGTTGCAATAATGTTCGGGTTTAAGGTTAAATAGCCCCTTCTGGCTATTCATTGAAGCTTATTCTTAAGGAATTTTCCCGTGTAGGATTTTTCCGATTGAGCAAGCTCTTCCGGACGGCCTTCAAAAACCACATAGCCGCCTTCTTCGCCTCCTTCAGGCCCCAGGTCAATGACCCAGTCGGAGCTTTTTATCACTTCAAGGTTATGCTCGATGACGATTACCGAATGACCTTTGTCGACAAGAGCGTTCACTGACTTGAGAAGCTTGTTTATGTCATGAAAATGGAGGCCGGTAGTAGGCTCATCAAAAATAAACAGCATGTGTCCGTTCTCTCTTTCCTGGCTAAGGTAATAGGCAAGTTTGACCCTCTGGCTCTCACCCCCCGACAGGGTGCTTGACGACTGTCCCATTTTGATGTAGCCCAGGCCCACGTCGGCAAGCGGTTTAAGCTTTTCAACTATTCTTTTGCCCCCCTTGCCCTGGTGTGAGCCGAAAAACTCAATTGCTTCATCAATTGTCATTTCGAGAACATCATAGATGTTCTTTCCATGATACCTTACATCGAGGACATCCTTTTTAAAACGCATTCCCCTGCATGCTTCACAGGTAAGCTCGACATCGGCCATGAACTGCATTTCAACCCTTATCAGACCTTCGCCCTGGCACTCCTCGCACCTCCCTCCTTCAATATTGAATGAGAAATGCGACGCCTTGAAGTTATTCTGTACCGAAGCCTGCTGTTCGGCAAAGAGTTTCCTTATCTCATCGTAGGCCTTGAGATAGGTAACAGGATTCGAACGGCTCGATTTGCCAATAGGATTCTGGTCAACAAGCTCAACCCCGGTAATGCCTGCAATGTCGCCCGATAGTTCCCGGAACTGGCCGGGTTTAAGATTGCTTCCGTTTATACGGTTCGACAAGGCATTGAAAAGAATGTCAGTTACCAGGCTCGATTTGCCTGATCCGCTGACCCCTGTCACAGCGGTTATGGTATGCAGCGGGAACCTGACGCTTATGTTCTTCAGGTTGTTTTCGCGGCCACCCTTTAATTCTATATAGCTGTTCCATTTCCTTCTGACGGCGGGAATCTTAACAGCCATCCTGCCTGACAGGTAAGCGGATGTCAGCGAAGGATTCGAAGCTGATTCATCGACCTTTCCCTGGTAAACGACCTCTCCGCCGAGTCTTCCTGCCTCCGGACCCATATCAATAATCTCATCGGCTGCCCTTATTATTTCTTCTTCATGTTCAACAACGACAACTGTATTTCCAAGATCCCTCAGTTCCTTCAATACCGCAATGAGCAGGTTGGTGTCGCGGGGATGAAGCCCAATGCTGGGCTCATCGAGTATGTACATCGACCCGACAAGGTTGCTTCCGAGCGATGTGGCAAGGTTGATCCTTTGCGATTCACCCCCTGAAAGTGTTGAGGAGAGTCTGTTAAGGGTAAGATAGGGGAGGCCTACGTCAACGAGGAATTTAAGCCTGAGGGTTATTTCACGGATAAGACGCTCAGAGATCCTGAGATCGGTTTCACTGAGGTTCAGTCCGGTGAAGAAGCTGTAAAGGGATGATACAGGCATTGTTACCAGTTCCTGAATGCTCTTTCCGGCGAACCTGACGTATGATGTTTCCTTTTTGAGACGGGCTCCCCTGCATTCCGGACAGGTTGTTTTTCCGCGGTATCTGCTAAGCATTACCCTGTACTGAATCTTGTATTTCTTTTCCTCGAGATGTTCAAAGAAGCGGTTAAGGCCGTAGAAATACCTGTTGCCTGTCCACAGAATCTGACGCTGCTCATCGCTCAGCTGATAATATGGCTTATGGATGGGGAAGTCAAACTTCTCAGCACCGGCAATAAGCCTCTCCTTCCATTTTTTCATTGTTTCCCCTTTCCAGCAGGCTATCGCATCCTGGTATACCGAAAGGTTCTGGTCGGGGATTACGAGGCTCTCATCGATTCCTATCACCTTACCGTAGCCTTCGCAGAGAGGACAGGCTCCGATGGGATTATTGAAACTGAAGAAGTGTTCATTTGGTTCCTCGAATTCGATTCCGTCTTCCTCGAACCGGGTTGAAAATGATTCCCTCCTGAATGAATCTTCATCCATGATAAGGATCTGACAATATCCTTTTCCCGTCTGGAAAGCAGTCTGGGCCGATTCGGCCGCACGGCTCATATTGTCTGCGTCGTGACTGATTACAAGCCTGTCGACCACGATGTTTATCTCCTGGCCTGGATGAAACTCACTGTCCGTCGGGGATGAGTCGATCCTTATAAGTTCGCCTTTCTCTTCAATACGGATGAAGCCCTGTTTTACAAGAAAGGAAAAATATTCAGGGATGTTTATCTTTTCAGGAATGACTCCCGGGGAGGTCAGAATTACCTTCGTTCCGTCAGGAAGGGCTGAAAGAAAGTCAACGAGGTCGTCGGCGCAGTGTTTCTTCACCTCTTTCCCCGAAACGGGCGAATAAGTTCTTCCCGCCCGGGCAAAAAGAAGCCTCAGATAGTCATATATCTCGGTAGAGGTACCTACAGTCGAGCGGGGATTTCTGGTATTTACTTTCTGTTCTATTGCGATGGCAGGAGGGATGCCGCTTATGAAATCGACTTCGGGCTTGTTCATCCTTCCGAGAAACTGTCGGGCATAGGAAGAAAGACTCTCCACATAACGCCTCTGTCCTTCGGCATAAACCGTGTCAAAAGCCAGCGACGATTTCCCGGAACCAGAAACTCCTGTGATCACAACAAGCTTATCCCTGGGTATTTTCAGACTGATATTTTTAAGATTATGTACCCTTGCACCCCTTATTTCAATAAAACTATCCATCAATAATTCTTATTTGACAGCAAATGACGCAAAAAAAACCACACGCTTTTCCTGAAAGTGCCAATATTATTGTCATCAATAGCAGCTCCGGTAATATGTTTTTGCTTTACTATTAATTTACAGGAGTTTAGGTTTGATGTTACTCTAAGCTGATAGTGCGTTGCAAGCGATTCATATCTTTACTGAGAGCAGGAGATTAATGAATTTTGATGAAAAAAATTAAAAAAAATTAACAATATTATTTTGATATTAAAAAAAATTGTTTTCTTTGCTTTTCAATTACAAACCAAAAACAGGAGGACTGCCTATTTAACAACTCTACTCTATTAATTTTCTAATTAAAGAGAGAGCTATGAGAAAAACAATGTCCGATTACGAACTTATCGAACAGTTCGTAAAAGGTGAGCAGTCCTGCTTCGAGGAATTAATCCGCCGTCATAAGAGTAAAGTATTTGCGTACATAAGTCTTTATATACGCGATCAGGCACTTGCCGAAGATCTGTTTCAGGATACATTTCTGAAGGTCATCCAGTCGGTTAAATCCGGCAAGTACTATGACAATGGCAAATTCATCTCATGGGTGATGCGTATCGCCCATAATCTGATCATCGATCATTTCCGCAGGGTAAAACAGCTGAATACTGTTTCCAACGATGATTATGAATCGGATCTTTTCAATTCAAAGAAACTTGCTGAAGCAAACGTGGAGGATCATCTTATTAAAAGACAGATACAGAAGGATATCAGGAAACTGATAAGCCAGCTTCCCGACGATCAGCGTGAGGTAGTCATACTTCGTCATTATTCGGGTCTCAGCTTTAAGGAAATAGCTGATATTACTGATGTGAGCATTAACACGGCCCTGGGTAGAATGAGATATGCCCTCATCAACATGAGGAAGATGATGGAGGAGAAAAAAATCAGCCTGACTTTTAATTAATCTCAGCACAATTTTTTTACCCATAGGTCGTTTTTACTTAAAATAAAAACTAACTACGCCTATGGGTAAAATTTCTACTCCTTTTCTGACATATCACGAGATTAATGTTGATGATATTGATATCTACGAAGATGCATGGGGTTTCTACCAACAATTCAGTGATGTGTTCACGCTTCTCGACCAGGTTAAACCTGAACCAGGGAAACGAACTGTAAAACGCCTTATTGAGCGGGTCAGGCAGCAAAACTGAGAAATCAGCCGGAGGGTGTCCGTAATGGGATACCCTCTTTTTTTTCCACTGTCTTTCAGGGCAGGCTTTTCCGGATGTAATGCGGTTCTGATATCAAAATAATATCATAGTTATATATAAAATATAGAAAAATATATCATAGTGATATATATATTAGTATATTTGTATAATAATACTAATATCCCAAAAAGCTATGAAAGAAGAATTTACAGTTAAACCAGTTTCTGGTTACCTTGCTTTGCTCGCGGCTCTGATATTCATCGGCCTGACAATTGCCGGATTTTACTATGAAATCATATGGCTGGGCATCGCGTCGATCCTGTTGTTTTTTCTGACCGTAAAAGGTCTTGTGATTGTTGAGCCCAACGGTTCCTGCGTAATGGTTCTTTTCGGTGCCTATAAGGGAACAATAAGGGATAACGGATTTTTCTGGGTGAATCCCTTTTATACAAGGAGGCAGGTATCATTAAGGGCCCGCAATTTTGACAGTGAGCCAATCAAGGTAAATGATAAGATAGGGAATCCTATCAAGATAGGATTTGTTCTTGTCTGGAAAGTTGCCGAAACCTACAAGGCTGTTTTCGAGGTTGACGATTACCAGCACTTTGTTCTTGTCCAGAGCGACGCGGCCCTGAGAAAGCTTGCCGGGTTATACCCGTATGACAATCTGGAGGATCATGAAGCTATCATTACTCTCAGAAGCGGGGGAGAGGAAGTTAATGACGAGCTCGAAAGGGAGATCAGGGAAAGGCTTACTATTGCGGGGATCCAGGTCATTGAAGCAAGGATTAACTATATTGCCTATTCGGAGGAGATTGCCAATGCCATGCTCAGAAGGCAGCAGGCAACAGCGGTGGTAGCAGCCCGTCACAAGATTGTTGAAGGTGCCGTATCCATGGTTCAGATGGCTCTTGACCAGCTTTCCGATAAGAATATCGTTGACCTTGATGAGGAGAAGAAAGCCTCGATGGTAAGCAACCTTATGGTCGTTCTTTGCAGCGACAAGGATGCAACACCGGTAGTTAATACAGGAACCTTACATACCTGATATGAGTAAGAAAAAACCGATTCTGGTGAGGATGGATCCCAGAACCATTAAAGCCCTGGAGAAATGGGCCGCTGATGAGTTCCGGAGCACAAACGGTCAGATTGAGTACCTTCTTGAGCAGGCTCTGCGTAAAGCGGGGAGACTGAAAGCGGGAAGAAACCCCGAAGAGGAAGGGGGAGATGGGGGAGTTACTGATTGATGAAATACACAGAATGGCAGGCCGCAATACCTGCCGTTTCTGTTCTCAGTCGTGCTGATCCAAGGTGAACAGATCTGAAGCCTTTGTCAATGGCAGCCGAGATCTCTTCATGGGTGAAGTCTCCTTCAGGTCCGATGAGTATTATTGCATCGCAGCCCTTGCTGTATACCGCACTGACAGGGCTTCTGCTTATTTCCTTGTTGCAGTGCGGGATCATCCTGATACCTTCTGTGCCAGGTAAAATAAAATCGTGGAAATCAACTGGTTCATTCAGAACAGGCTTTAGAGTATGCAGCGACTGTTTCATCGCTGAGATAATAATATTTTCAATTCTCTCCGCTTTTATGCGTGTCTTTTCGGTGTTGTGGCAGATAAGTGGAGTTATCTCATCAATCCCCATCTCGACGCTCTTTTCAACAAACCACTCGAATCGTTCAGGATTCTTAAGAGGGGAGATTGCAACATGCAGCCGGTAGTCACGCTTACCGGATTCAGGGATCAGACCTGCAATGCTTATCACGCACGCTGACGGGTCGGGATCGTCGATGATTCCCTCATAAAGACTTCCCCTGCCGTCAGTGATCAGTATCCTGTCGCCCCGGGAAAGCCTCATTACCCTTATGCAGTGCCTCGATTCATTCCTTTCGAGTACGCACCGGCTTCCTGTTATGTCAGGCACATAGAAAAGCTGCATCTGTTAGTGGTTTCAGAGTAATTACTACTTGAATATTCCGTCGGTGGGCGCCATTTCAATATCCTCCGTTCCTGACATTCTTCTCAGGAAGCGGCCAAGCCTGTCTTCCACAGCTATCATATAGGTATAAGGAACCCTTGTGCTCGACTGGGGATGCTGGCGATCCCTCAGTTTAATGGAACTGAGAAGTGTATTGAATTTCAGGTTGGCTGCCTGGGCCATCATCACACCCTTGAAGTAGGAGAAATAATACCATGTCGAACCGTCTCCCTTAAGGTATATATCGATCATATCTCCCGTTCTTCTTCTCTGGATATCAACAAAGCCGTCAACATAAACATTCACAGGCTGGGGACCGATATATCCTATTCCGATCCTTCCTGTTGACCGGAAAGATGAGGTCGCCTCGTTCCAGAAAAGATCAACGTCGTTGAGAAGAAGTTCATAGTTGAATTCCCTGGGAACATTTGCTGAGATTCCGAAAAGGTCTGTTTCTTCTTTCAGCTTACCGGCAGCTCCCGCACCAAGAAGGTCGCTCATCGCCTTTCTTGTGAATTCCGAGTTGACGTTTACCTGTTTCAGTGTCGGCATCATCCTGAAATCATCGCTCATCATCTTGAGTGCTTCGGGCGAGAAATAGAAATCGAGGGCTAATACAGCCTTTATATTTACTTTACCCGAATCGGTTGTCTGGACAGTGTTCCCGGCTCCTTCCATTTTGACAAGGTCGAAGTTGGTTCCGAAATTAAGTTTACCTTCTCCCGAAACAATGCACCTGTTCCTGTCGAGCGATACAAGATTTCCCGGTGCAGAAGGATCAGCTATCTTCGAGGGATCGGATATCTGATATCTTTCAAGGGATTTATTATACCACAACATACCGTTTGCTGTTATCAGTCCCGCATCGCTCCACGACTTCTGCGGTGAAAGGAAAGCCGGATAAATGTGAAGGGAGTCAACATTTATGAAAGAGCCTGAAAACAGCATGTTGTCGTTTTGATCCCTGGGCTTTTCGCTGACAGGGATCATTACGTTCAGGGGATCTATTTCAGATTTGAATTTTACGGGATGACTTTCGATATAATCGCACAGGTGCAGGATTCCTGCTGAACCTGTAAAGAGAAGGTTTTTCGATCTTGCCGACAGATTCACATCCCCGCTGAATGAAAAGGCCTGGCTGAGCCTGAAGTTCTGTTCCGGGGGAATGAAGCCCCTTGCACTTGTGGTAAGAGTGTCGACCCGGACCTCAGGAAAACTGATTCCATGCGATGTATTACTGTCGTCAACATAATTGTATTCAGCACTTCCAGAGTATCTTTTTGTTGATTCTATTTCAACAGACGCAGAATGAAGAAGATGAAGGTTGTTTACTGCGATAAAGGCATTCTGAAGCTTGTCAATTTTTGCCCTCCTGTTTATTTTTATCCTGCCGTTTTCAGGTTGAATGAGCGCATCAGCGATGGGTATGTAATTAATGTTTTCCGCTTCAATATATTCATCATCGACATAATACTTGGCACTAAGAGAAGTAAAAGCTATGGTGTCGCTCATATTGTCGGTTGCGAAAAAAGTTGGTTTATCAAGCCCTTTCAGGTTTTGCCGCAGGAGTTCATCAGGTTTCATCAGGTCCGCTGCTTTCCTGCCCTTCGTTTCCATTGAAAGGATCCTTGAGGTCTGGTTGTATTCGAAGTCGGTCATAGTGCATATGTACTGCACCTCGGGAAATTTCACAACGGATGAATCGGTATTAAGATGAAAGCGTGACATCCGGCTGGCGAAATTAACCTCGGTGCTGGCGTTTTCAGCAATGAATGCATAACCGCTTGTGGAAGGCGATTTCAGATTGTAATCGGCAGTATCAGCTTTTATTATATCCGACGTGAAGCTGAACAGGTTTGAAGTGATCCTCGAGTCGGGCCTGTCGATAATACCGTTTCCCGTAAGGTGCGATGGCGTAAGCTTTAGCGATCCGTCGAGGGATGTGTTGTTTGCAAACATTCTGAATGTTTTTCCCTTTTCATTTTCCGCGAGCCATTCGTCCCCGGGTATCAACCATTTTATCTTCACATCCTCGCTTTCGAGTTCAGGGAACAAGCCCCTTCCATCCTCTGTCATCCTGAAGGAAGATGCCTTTGTAAGCATTGAATCGGGGAAGAACATATATTCGTCGGAGACAGTCCGGGCGGTAAGATGGCTCAGTGTTCCTCTCCCGACAAGTCCTTTGTTGCTCATACTGATCTCATCGAACAGCCGGGCTTTACCATCATAAATTTCCACCCCTTCCTTCGGGACTATCATCTGGAACCCAAGAGAATTGTTTTCCTGGATTATAAGGAACTGTCTGGTGGGCTTTAGTATGTTCCCGGCAAAGAACTCTCCTTTGAGGTTCATATCCTCACTTCTGTAGTGATCGACGTTCTCGAATACGAAGGGATCTATCCTGAAATAGAAGTCCTCTTTACCGTAAACACCTTCGAGTCCCGGTATCCTGTCGTAGAATATGTAGGAAGGCTTCTGAGCATTTACTATCGGGTACTGTGCATAATTCTTCAGTCCGGATTTGTTACGGGGATCATCGATGTATACTTCTCCTGCTGCCAGCTGGATAAGGCTGTTCAGTTCCCTGATAATGGGATTGCCGTAAGCATCCTTTTTGTCTGTCTCAACAGCAACTATTATTGAGTCGATTCTCTGGAGACGTAATTTGAATGTGTCGTAGCTGAATTCAAAATCGTGTCCGAAGAATGTGAAAAGGCCCGCCTGTACCACTCCGTTAAACTTCAGGTCACGGTTCTTTCCTATTGTAAGCTGCTGGCCATAAGGATAAATGGCGACTCTCTGGGAATCGCTGAGAAAAACACTCCTTACTCCGTTAACCTTAAGTTCAAAATCCTTCAGGTCGAGTCTTGCATTGTCGGAAGGAGCCTTTGTTTCGCTGAATATCGAAATGATGTCATAATCCTTCTTTCCGGCGAAAGAATCGATATAGTCCTTTGTTTTCTGCTTGATTGTCACTTCGTTGTTCGCGCGGTCGTAGAATACGAATCCGCGGTTAGCCATGTCAATACAGAGTCCTGTTACAATATCCTCCGGTTTGTTGAGCCATTTAGCAAATTCAGAGACCGGGAATGTCTCTGAGTAATACCACTCACTGAACTGCTTCAGTCTTGTTAGGGGGTGGTAGTTGTCGAGGGCCATAAGCTTCAGGAAATCGTCCGAATCGAAGTAGGTTGCCGATTCGAAAAGAGCCCTTCCCGTGGCAGCACCCATTGGACGCGAGATCACAAGTTCCGGGCGGTTCATGTCCCAGGTAAGTGTCTCAAAGTACATGTCGAGGTTATGGAATGTGTTGTAATAGGGGCTTGCAGAAACGGGGTTATTTGTCCTGAACAGATTAACCTGCCTGCTGTTGGAGTTAAATGAAAATCCCAGGTTTGAATGGTACACCGAATCTGTCTGCAGGTATATGGTAGCCGCTGTTTCCTGGCTGTTTAAACCGCTTGCCGAGATTATGAAATCGGTCGATTCAATAAGCATAAACAGGGTGTCATTCCTGAAGATGGTAATTCTGGCAGGGAAAGCATTTTCTCCCACGCCCTTGACATTGGCTCCTTCAAAAGCCAGTCCTCCCTCGTAGTCAATACCCTTGTAAATATCTTTTATCCTGAACTGTTTCGTATAGGTTTCGAAACGGGGATAAGTGGCTTTTTCCTTTACTGAAAACGAGGCTGCCTGGTCGGAAAGAACACCGTAAACAGGTTCACGGAAATAACCCTTATGCATCAGCCGGGCGGTGTCAGCCCTGAAGTTATTTCTGGTTATATCGATTACATAATCGGTTAGTTCTGCGTATACATTGTCCTTTGGAAAACCGGCCTTTTCCCATGTTATAATGCCTCTTGTTCCGTGAAATTGCTGAAGATCAGGAATGTAGCTGCCGGTGACGTTGTATATTTCCGTGCTGTCTCTCTGGGAATAGCATGTCAGGGTAGCATCGGTCAGCTGAATTTTGAAAAGAGTGTCGTGAACGAATTTCAGTTCTGCATTCTTTACCTTCCATTTCACCGAGCCGGTATTAATCAGAAGGTTGTCGGTTATCATCAGGCTGGTATTCTGAAGATACCTTACTATCGTGGCATTTGGATACCTTGGATTGAAAAGGAACTCATCGAAACCCGAGAGCCAGTATTGCAGAAAGGTCTCGTCTTTTCTATAGACGAGGAAATCATTAAGGGTTCTGATGAACTGAATAAACTGAGGGGAAGGCCTGAATTGTCTTTCTGTCAGCTGGCCTGAGATATCCAGTATTTTAGACTTGTTGCCGGAGCTGAATCCTGTACTGTCCCAGTTTGCAATGAAAGTATTCAATACTGCCTTATCCTCTTCTGAAAGAGAGGGCCCCATAAAAGCAAGAAGCTCATCCCTGAATTTTGTCTGATCTCCGCTGAATACCGGTTTTGCCTGCGGTAATATTTCAGAGGTGAAAAGAAACAGTAAAAGCAGTTTCAGTATGATGAGCTTCCTGGTCATGTATAATAAACAATCATATGGCCTCAACTATTGCGCAGAAGTCCTCTTTCTTCAGGGAAGCTCCGCCTATAAGGCCGCCGTCGACATCGGGCTTGGAAAATATTTCCTTCGCATTTGACGGTTTGCAACTGCCTCCGTAAAGTATTGTAAGATTTTCAGCAATTTCAGTGCCATATTTGTTTTCAACAAGGCCGCGGATAAAATGATGCATTTCCTGAGCCTGTTCAGGAGTTGCAGTAAGTCCTGTTCCAATAGCCCAAACTGGTTCATAGGCTATTACAATTTTTTTGAAGTCGTCGCTTCCCAGATTAAAAACTCCCTTTTCCAGCTGTGTTTTTACAACATCGAAATGAATTCCTGATTCTCTTTCCTCTTTTACTTCCCCGCAGCAGAAAATAACATCAAGCTCTGATTCAAGGGCGAGCCTGGTTTTTTTGTTAAGCAGCTGATCATCCTCATGATAATAGGTTCTTCTTTCGGAATGGCCGATAATCACACAGGTGGCGCCTGTACTCTTTATCATTCCCGGAGAAACTTCCCCGGTAAAAGCTCCCGATTGTTCTGATGCGCAGTTCTGTGCACCGAGTGCTACCTGTCCGCTCTTCAGTACAGCGGCTGCGCCAGCCAGGTGGATAAATGGCGTGCATATAACAACTCCGCATGCGGCCGGTTTTGAACTGAAATATTCCTCAAGCGTTCCTGCAAAGTCAAGGCCTTCCTGAAGGCCCATATTCATCTTCCAGTTTCCTGCAACGATTTTTTTTCTCATTTAGTTCTGTGTATTTAAGTTTATGTATGATTGGATTTTTATATAACTATTTTTCTGCGTCCGATGGACACTATTGTTTCTTCCTTTTAAATGCCGGAATGAAGATAAGTATCAGTAACAGCAGGGCCAGGGCAGAAGAATAGCCTGCCAGAACCGGACTTTTCCTGTTCATTTTACTTAGCTGTTCACCTGACATTCCGGGCGAAAAGGCTTCCTTTGGCGGCAGGGTTGCCCATGACCACTTTCCGGCTATGTTCCCTTCCTTAAGCAGCATATATCCCGGATTTGACCTGACGATAGTTTTGAGTGTGGTTTCATCGCCCGTACAGAAAGTGAGGCTGTTCGGGTAACCAGATAGCTCATCGGTCCCGGAAGCGGTTAAAACCAGGAACCTGATGCCGGCCGTCTGGCAATACTCTCCTGTCTCAAAGCCTTCAGAAAGGTGTTCCGGATCGGCTTCTGAGATTTTTTGGGTGATCATAATCAGGGTGTAATCAGGATCGGCGAGCACTTCGCCTGCAATATCCTCTCCTGAAGGAAAGGTAATAATAAAGTCATGAATAGGAGGTACATACCCTTTTTTTACAAGGATGGTATTCTGGTCAACAAATACCCAGGATGTATCATCAGCGGGATAGTTTTCAAGGGTAAACTCCTTCCGGAGTCCATCCTTCTCATAAATAAAGGTGGTCTCATATTCATCAACGGGTTTTCCTTCAGGGATTATCATGCTTTCGGGTATATTGACGCCGGTTTTGTAGGGAAGGAAATCAAAAAGCTGGAGGTATCTCAGGTTGAGCAGCGAAAAAACCACAAAAAGAACTGCAACAGCACCTGTTATTGACCATTCCTTAAGGGGTGAAAAAACATTTTTCATCTTGTTCCTGCCTGCAAAGAGTATCACGGTGAATACCATAAGGAAAATGTTTTTCCAGAATGTCTGCCAGTTGGTCAGATGTATGGCATCGCCGAAACAACCGCAGTCTGAAACGGGGTTCGTGAGAGCAAGAACAAGTGTAAGAGGTGTAAAGACAAGCATTAGCAGCATTACACCCCATATGCCTGTTTTGATCCTGTATCCGCTGAATACCGAGAATCCTGCCAGGAACTCAGCTGTAAAAAGTAAAATTGCAAGAACGAGGGCAAAGGGTTTGAGGAAATCGAGGTTAAAGGCAATAAAATAATCATTGAACTTATAGGCCGATCCAAGAGGATCGACGGCCTTTACTATTCCTGAGAACATAAAAACAAGTCCGACAATTATTCTGCTTAGGAATCTTAGTTTATCCATTATGAATAATATTTCTTTCTGTAATTTTATTTATTATCAACGATGAAACAGCAGCTGGAGAAAGCATCGATCCATGATGATCGCAGCAGTCGATAACCTCGAGATCATTTTCCGTCTGTGCTATTTCAAGGTATACGTCTCTTACCTTTCTCTGAAAGTCGAGGCTGGCCTCATGAATATCGCCGGAGCCGTTCAGGTAGCTTCTGTCTTTTCCTGCTCTTCCTGGTTTAAGCTTACCCTCGGTAAAGGAGAAAGGCACATCGAGAAAGACATTTAGTCCGGGACGTGGAATTGCAAAGTGTCCGAATTCAAGGGAGAGTATCCATTTCATCAGCCGGGTGCGGGCGGTGGTATCCTCCAGTTTGGCACACTGGTAAGCAATATTCGAATAGGTGTATCTGTCGAGAAGAACAATCCTGTTATCATCAAGCCAGTTAGCGATCATTTCAGAGGCATCTTTCCTGTCGCCGGCATAGAGAAGGGCAACGAGATAAGGATCGACTTCGCTCAGGGAACCGAATTCCCCCCTGAGGAACCTTGCAATAAGCTCACCGAAATATGGTGCTCCGGTACGGGGAAAATGAAGGAACTCACATTTACAACCTTTGCTGACAAAATATCTGTTGAGCAGTTTCAGTTGTGTTGATTTCCCCGATCCGTCAACGCCTTCAATTACAATTAGCCTCATCCGGGATTTTTTTTCGTAAGGTACAAAAGTAATAACGGGAGATCAAAGTTGAAAGTTATGGCTACTTTTAATTAATTGCATTAATTTTAGAACGTCAATTAATTATCGGATGAGTTTCAGAACCGGGTTCATAAATATAAGGGGAAGACTGACAGATCTTTCGGTTCCGAGGGTTATGGGTATAATAAATGTAACCCCTGATTCTTTTTACGGGAAGAGCCGATATACCGGGGATGATGAAATCGTCAATGCAGCTTTCAGGATGATGGAGGAGGGTGCTGATTTTATTGATGTCGGCGGTTATTCTTCCCGTCCTGGGGCTCCGGATGTTACGCCCGGGGAGGAACGTGAACGGGTTATAAACGCAGTAAGGCTCATAAGCCGCGAACTTCCGGAGATCGTTCTTTCGGTTGATACATTCAGGAGCGGGATTGCCCGGGAAGCTGTCCTTGAATACGGCGCAGCCATGATCAATGATATTTCGGGAGGGGAAGCCGACCAGGCAATGTTCAGCACGGTCGAAAAACTAAGGGTACCCTATGTTATTATGCATATGCAGGGTACTCCGGGAACAATGCAGAATAATCCTTCATACGATAATGTGGTTGCGGATATTCTGAAATGGTTCGCAGAAAGAATACACCGGCTCACTTCAATGGGCGTGAACGACATAATCCTTGATCCCGGGATTGGATTCGGTAAAACGGCGGAACACAACTTTTTAATTCTGAAGAATCTGGGCGACTTCGCAGTTGCAGGCCTGCCGGTAATGGCGGGGGTGTCGAGGAAGTCAGTCATATGGAAGACTCTGGGAATTGATCCGGGTGAAGCGCTGAACGGAACAACTGTGTTGAATACCATTGCCCTTCTTAACGGCGCAAACATTCTAAGGGTGCATGATGTCAAAGAAGCTGTTGAAGCTGTTAAACTGGTTGAAAGAATTAAAAATTCAGGAATAAGTTAATATGGTTATAGATATAAGACTGATTGATATCATAGATATAGTGCTGGTTGCTATTATTCTCTACCAGCTTTACAAGCTTATAAGAGGGACAACGGCGCTGAGCATTTTTATCGGTATTTTCATAATATACATGTTCTGGCTCGTAGTAAAGGCATTGAACATGGAGCTGATCGGGGCTCTTATGGGGCAGGTTATCGGTGTCGGAGTCATTGCCCTGATTATTGTTTTTCAGCAGGAGGTCCGCCGCTTTCTTCTGGCGATAGGCAACAGGTACATTGCCAGGCAGAAGTTTTCCTTCAGGAGGTTCTTCAGCGAGGTGGAGGAAGAGACCGGCAGTCCCAAGGAGGCTGAGGAGATCGTAAGAGCCTCTGAATCGATGGCAGCAAAGAAAACTGGCGCACTAATCGTTCTGGGGAGAAAAAGCAGTCTTGATATCTATTCGGAAGGAGGGGAGAAAATAGATGCAAGGATAAGTGCGCAGCTTCTTGAATCTATATTTTTCAAGAATTCACCTCTTCACGACGGTGCGGTTCTTATCGAAGACGGCCGGATATTTGCCGCACGATGCCCTCTTCCCATAACCGACAACGTAGCAATACCTCCGAGGCTTGGGATGAGACACAGGGCTGCCCTGGGAATATCGGAACATACAGATGCTCTCGTTGTGGTTGTTTCGGAGGAAACAGGCAATATAACCCTTGCGGAGGGCGGTGTGATAAGGGAAAACATTACAGCCAACGAGCTTCGGCAGGTACTTCTGAAAGAGAAGATCTGACTGACTGACCAGTTTCTCAGAATTTATCAAGTAAGGCAACGATCATCTCCTCCTTGTCAGCAAAAGAGTTCTCGTCATCCTTCCTGCCTGCAAGATCCTTTTTGCCGGGATAGACCTTCAATACCGATTTTTTTGACAGCTGTATCTGGTGATAGGTGCTGTCTGGTCCTTTAAGGTAGTATTTGTTCATAAGGACATATTCGTCATAACGTCTGTCGGCGCTGTAGGCATTTTTATAATCGGCTGCGATAAACTGTTTGTCAGGGACCTTTATAAGCCTGTATCTGCCCTCTTTCAGAACCTGATAAAACTTGTGCTTCTTAGGTTCTTTTTCAAACGCGAGTCCCGATGTACCGCGGAACAGCACCTCCTCGCCGTCAATGTTAATTATCACCTCATCTATCGCATCGAGCGGCACCGAGAACATTTTTCTGTTCACAGGATGCCTGTAGATCAGGTTGTTCTCAACAAGGTCGAGATCAGCATCCATTGTTATGTAATATGATTGCCTTGCTATCCTCAGCGCCGCAGGCATCAGCGTGTCAAGAAGGCGTGGGGTTCCCTTTATACCCTCGTACCTGTTGTCAAACCCCATTCCTCCCGTCGAATAAGGTCCAAGCGTTGCAATGGCCTGAAGGTTGTCTTCCGACGAAAGGTATTTCTGGAGGCCGGTAGCAACCTGCGCTTCAAGGGAAGAATATATTAGAATCAAAAATGCGGTAAAGGCAAGTTTTTTCATGGCAGATGGTTTTATTTCTGAGACAATCCCTGATCCATTCAACTTAGAACAGCTGTTCACAAATTTACAAAAGTTTGTTGTCATACAGATTATTATATGAAGCTGACAGTCGATATTTCACCGGCTGAATAATTCTTTTTCTGCCGGAGAATGTTATTTTCAGCATTTTTAATAACTTTTCGCCTCAAAATCAAGGATTGTTTACACTAATAAACCGGATCTTAAGGTCCGGAAGAACGGTATGAGAAAATCAATATTAATTGTTGTTGTAATGGCATTATTGGCAGGCTGTAAAGGTAATTCCGAACCTTCGGAATGGAGCAGCAAAAAGATTGACCTCTGGTTTGAAAAGGGCGAATGGCTTGGTGGCTGGAAAGTCAGTCCGGATTCTTCGATTGACAGGAGAGCTTTTGCTGTTTCCTGGTTCAGTAACAGGGAGAGATGGGAAAAGGCCTTTGCCTTCCTGAGGGAAAATGATCCGGACATGCTGGAGCTCAGGCGCTATGATATCGACGGAGACAACCTCTATGCGACTGTCAGCGAATACATGACAAAGAATGAGGAGGATGCGCTCTATGAAGCACACAGGAAATACATCGACATCCAGTATGTTGCCGCAGGAAGGGAACTGATCGGGATTGCTCCGCTGAGCGGGAAAAAAGAGACCCTTGAAGCATATGATGATTCAAGGGACATCGAGTTCTTTACAGTTTCTAAAGGTGAAAACCACCCCGCTATTCCAGACAGGTTTTTTATACTCTTCCCTCACGATGCTCACCGTCCTGGCCTTAAGGATGGTGAAAACTCACCTGTAAGGAAAATAGTGGTAAAGGTGAAGGTCGACTGACAATAAGCATCAGGTACACCCCATTCTCAGAAGCAGAATCTGTAGTTTCCTTTCAGAATATTGCGGAACATTGTCAGAGACAGCAGACCGAAGGAATTGTGCCTGTCAGCTTATTGCCCGGTATTTCTTCAGGATTGCCGAAGTGCTCATCTTAAAATCGATGTATTGGGTTCGTTGATACGGAAGTGCATCTTCAGCCCGGCTCTTCGACAGGATACCCCTGAATTCGCCAATGGTAAGGTATCCCTTTGAATCCATCCATCTGGCAGCATCGGCAAGCATCGATTCAATTACATTTATCTGGTTGAGATAGAGTGTGCTGACAACCTGTACGGCATCAGCGCCGGCCAGAAGCATTTTTATAACGTCGTTGCCTGTGAAGATGCCCGTGTTCGAGCAGATTGAGGCTTTAATGTTATCGTAGAGCAAACCGGCAAACCTTAGTGGGAGCCTGTTGTCTTCTGAATTGCTGAGCGACCAGGGGTAGAGGTGTTTTTCTGAATTTATGTCGATATCGGGCTGGAAAAGCCTGTTGAAAAGAACAACGGCATCAGCTCCCGCCTTGTCAAAGTCCGCTATCAGCTTCAGGGGATTGGTGTAATACGGACTGAGTTTTACAGCAAGAGGCAGTTTCACTGCCGACCTTATTTTCCGGAATGTTTCAAGCTGCTTCTTTTCTATATCCGTTACGCTTTCCGCCGATTTCTCGGGAACGGTGTAGAAGTTGAGTTCAAGTCCGTCGACACCCGCAGCCTCAATTTCCTTTGCATATTCCACCCACGAGGCATCAGTAAGAGCATTGAGACTTGCTATAACGGGAATGGATACTGCTTCCTTTGCCTTTTTCAGCTTCTCAATGTGCAATACCGGGTAATTGCTTTTTTTAATGCTGCCAGGAAAGATGGTTACCATTTCGGCATTCCTCTCTTCATATTCTGTCAGAAGCTCATGTATCTCTAGGTTTTCAAGCTGTATCTGTTCCTCAAAGAGCGATTTGAAAACAATCGCGGCCGCACCGGCCTCCTCCATCTTTTTAAGGTTTTCAATGTCAAGCGTGAGGTTGCTAGCTCCTGCTATTATCGGGTTCTTAAGATCAAGACCCATGAATTTTGTCTTCAGGTTTGCCATGGTAAATAGTTTTTATTAATCGTTAAACAAATCCGGGAGGAAAAAGTTCTGTCATATATTTTTATATTTGTTAGTGTAACCAATCATTCTGAAATGCATATAGATCATGTTGCGATCTGGACAAGGGACCTTGAAGGAGTAAAGGATTTTTATGTGAGATATTTCAACTGCACTGCAGGGGCCCGTTATGTGAATCCGCTTAAGAAGTTCTCCTCGTATTTTCTTTCATTTCAGGACGGGGCAAGGATCGAGATAATGAACAGGGATGATATTGACGGGGAGAGGAAAGGGGAGGAGACCGGGCTTGCTCATATTGCCCTGAATGCCGGAAGCAGGGAAGAAGTTGACAGGCTTACTGAACAGCTTGAACGGGAAGGCGTGAGGATTAAGGGAAAGCCAAGGATAACCGGAGACGGTTATTATGAGAGTGTGATACTGGATCCTGAAGGAAATATTGTGGAGATAGTCTGCAAATGAAACATTTAACTTTTCTGCAACCGGATTCTTATTTGTATACAGGAAAAAATAAATAATAACCCTTAACCAAAAATACTATGGCAAAAGTCGCAATGCTTGGCGCCGGATTTATCGGCGATTTCTACACATTCTCAATGCACGGGCAGCGCAACCGTGATAAGGTATGTATCATTTATTCGCGAGATGAAGCAAGAGGAAAGGCCTTTGCTGCGAAGCACGGCATTCCGCGCTGGACTGTCTCGATGAAGGAGGCGGTAAATGATCCGGAGGTTGAAGTTGTAATGATAGGTCTCCCTAACAATCTTCATCTCGAAGCTGTAAGGCTGGCTACTGAGGCAGGTAAAGCTGTTTTCTGCACGAAACCGCTGGGAAGGAATGCACTTGAGGCAAAAGAGATGCTCGACCTGGTTGAGAAGGCCGGGGTGGTGCACGGCTATATGGAAGACCTTGTTTATACTCCAAAGACAATCAAGGCTTTAAAATCGGTGGAGGGCGGTGCATTGGGCCAGATCATCTGGGCCCGTTCGAGAGAGACACATCCCGGTCCGCACAGCGACTGGTTCTGGACGAAAGATGTTTCAGGAGGCGGCGTTCTTCTCGACATGGGATGCCACTGTATAGAAATATCCAGGAATTATATCGGAAAGGACATTAAGCCGGTAGAAGTTATGTGCTGGGCTGATACGCTTGTCAAACCCATTGAAGCCGAAGATAATGCACTGGGATGGGTTAAGTATGAGAACGGAGCCATCGGGCAGTTCGAAGTAAGCTGGTCGTTCAGGGGCGGTATGGATCTGAGGGATGAGGTTATGGGGACGGAGGGAACAATCTGGGTGAATAATTTTCTGAGGACCGGTTTTGAAATGTTCACAGCGGGAGGGAAGAAAGGTTATGTGGCCGAAAAAGCCGAGACCGAAAAAGGCTGGCTCTTCCCTGTGGGTGATGAAGTTGTGGAACTAGGATATACCGATATGCTTACCGATATGTTCAATGCCTTCGACAACAAGACCCTGCCTAAGGAAACATTCTATGACGGATATATTGTGAATGAGATAATGGATGCGTGCTACCGGTCAGCAAAATCCGGAAAATGGGAAGCAGTTGAATTAAAGGAATGGAGGGGAAGGGAGAAAACCGAGAAGATTAATGCCCTTAAGGATTATGATGAAGAACATTTACTGGTAAAGGAAGAAAGAATGCCTGACGGGTCGGTGAAACTGATTCTTAAAAATAAGAATACAGGAAAGATAAGTCAGAGGATTACAGGCTGAAAAAGAGATTATTCCATTACACCCTTACAGGCTAGCAATTCTTTCTGCAACAGGCATAATTTTATTCTGCAATTCCTTTTCGGGACGATTTGAAGGGAATTGCTTTTTAGGTTGATAACCTTAAAAATACGAAGGTTGCTTCTCCTGATCCTCAGGAAGCGCCTTCGTATTTTTATTTGCTTAATTCATCAGTAAAGGACCCATAAATTGGTCAAAATCTTAATTTTTTCAGTAATAATAGACAATAGCTGCCGTTAATAGGAGGAGAAATGAAAGTCAAATTCAGCATTATTAGTTTATGTGGATGGAAATCAGTAGCATAAACCATTTGTTTTAGTCATCCGTGGGGCAGGTTTACCCTAAGGTGTTTCGGAGTTAACTTTTAATGAAGAAAAAACTCTTAGGTATATGAAAAAAATTCTACTTCTGGCATTATCGGCGGTTCTACTGTGTCCTGAAGTATTTGGTCAAAGCTGTACTATTATATCCAAGGCCAATAATATAACACCCGACAAGCTCTGTTCTCCTGTTACGGCTATTTGGAATGTAAGCTATTCTGGTGTAAATAATGCAGGTACGCCGGTAAGCATAAGATTCGACTGGAACAACGGACATGTAAGGACCGTTCGTGCCATTCAGACCTCGCCAGGGGTTTTTCAGGCTGCGGATACAAATATTTACACTTCGGCAGGTAATATTTGCAATTATCATCCTCAGGCAACTTTGATGGTGGATGGTGTTCTTTGCACTTCCTCGACACAGGAACAAATTGTTACCGTCTGGGATGATGATGATCACAACGGAGGACGCATGCATATCCATCCCGAGGTTTATCCGGTATGTTTCGGGAAAAGCGCGGAGGTGAGGTTCCAGGACCTTACAAGGTTTAACTGCGTTCCTCCTCAGGAGAGGGATAATCCCAATGTTAACACCCGCTGGATACAATGGATTTATGGTACGGACATAACCATGACGGGAACTCCGGTAAGGGTTGACGGACGTAACAGGAGTTTTCCCTATGCTGATAACATTGTGACTCTGAACGGTCCTGTGACGGGTTCAGGTGTATGGTCGGATGTTATCAGCGTGGCAGACGACAAACTAATAGGACAATACTTTCAGGTTACTCTCCGGAACTGGAACTACTGCAATCCCTATGATGATCCGAGAATTCCCGGTCCGCCCCGCGACAGGGTGAACGGCGATCATGCCCCTGTTGTTACAACAGCAAGGATCCTTATTGTGCCCTATCCGGATGCCACAATTACCCCCGTTGATCCCTTATGTGCCAATGCACCGCCTGTAATGCTTACTGCTCATGATCCGGGTGGAACATGGTCAGGACCCGGTATGTCGGGCAATATGTTCAATCCGACTGTGGCCGGTGCCGGCAGCCATACAATAAGGTATCAGATAACAAATGCCGACGGATGCAACGATTCGGATGAAACAACAATTACTGTTTTCCCCTTGCCCGACGCGACAATTGTTCCAGTGGGTACACTCTGCTTCACCGACAAGACGATCGAACTCAAGGCTCACGATCCCGGCGGAACCTGGTCAGGCCCGGGAGTATCGGGTAATACATTTGATCCTGCAGTATCGGGTTACGGCAATCATACAATAAAATACGAGATTACGGATGCAAACGGATGTACAGCATCGGATGAAACAATAATCACCGTTGCCACTCCTGATGCCACAATTGAACCGGTCGATACACTTTGTGTGGACAATCCTCCCGTTACCCTTGTTGCTCACGACCTTGGAGGAGTCTGGTCCGGCCCTGGTGTAAGCGGCAATACATTTGATCCTTCCGTAGCCGGGCCAGGCGATCACCTGATAAGTTATGATCTGGTGAATCCCGATTGTCAGGATTCTGATACTGAAATTATTACGGTAGTACCAATACCCGTAGTGGACTTTCCGTCCATCGGCACCCAGTTTATTAACGGACCTCCTGTAATTCTGGCGGCAACTCCTGAAGGAGGTGTTTACACGGGTAACGGCGTCTCCGGAAATATTTTCACTCCCAATGAGGCAGGATTTGGGGATCACATTATTACGTACGAGACTGCCCACGACCAGTATGGCTGTTTTGGCATCGATACCATCCATGTAAGGGTGATGATGCCTCCGGTACCTGTGGCCTCATTTTCACCCGACACGGTGGGATGCTCACCGCTCGTTGTTCAGTTCAGAAATACAAGTCTTTATGGTGAGACCTATATATGGGGCTTTGGTGATGGTCAGTTTTCGGTGGAAAAGAATCCTGTTCATACTTATTATATGCCCGGAAGCTATATTGTAAAGCTTATTGTTTACAATGCAGCCGGTGAATCGGTTCATAACGGGATAATAACCGTTTATCAGGACCCTTCTGCATTATTTGAGGTTTATCCGACTGATGTCATTAATAATGAGCAGATAGTGGTTTTCTCTAACAACAGCATCCATGATGCGTCATCATTGTGGCTTTTTGGTGACGGAAATACCTCCGCTGAAGAAAATCCCTATCACAAATATGAGTCGGAAGGCGTCTACAATGTGACACTTGTGGTCGTTTCGGAGGACGGCTGTGTGGATTCCACAACTTTATCAACACCCATAAATGTGGAATGGGTTGAAGGACATATTGACTTCCCCAACGTTTTCAAATGGAACAAAACCGGGCCTACGGGCGGATACTGGAGAAAGGGTGTTTATCCCGAAATGGATAATGTCTTCAGGCCGTTCTTTGAAAATGTTTCAGAATACAAGCTTCAGATATTTAACAGGTGGGGTGTTCTGATCTTTGAAAGTCATGATCTTTACAAAGGATGGGACGGGTATTTCAACGAAAGTGATCTGGCTGTCCAGGGTGTCTATGTCTGGAAAGCCACGGGGCGTTATGCCGACGGCAAATATTTTGACGAGGTAGGGGATGTTACATTTTTACATTAGGATATTAGTCAGAACCATTGTTCCCTGATGGGAGGGCAGTGAGTTGTTTATCAGTGAGATGATTAAGCCCGGATGACGCCTGTCATACCGGGCTTGATTGTAATGGAATGCGGGATTATTAAAGGGTGTTATGTGACTGGATTTGGGATTAATCAGTTCCGAGCAGGAATAAACAGTGTATCTCTTCATCGCTAACCACCCTGTTATATACTCTTAACTCGTCGATTACTCCGGTAAAGAAACTGTCGGGGCTGAGATTGCATCTTCCTCCGATCACGGCCCTGATACCGTTTTCTCCATAAGGAGCATACTGGCCTTGGACATAGGATCTTTCAACAGGAGGAATTACGGAGGAATTTATCGACATCCGGATTATATTCGTATCTCTTGTTACAACAATATGCATCCATTGATCAGGGCATATAACATCTGATCTTGAGTAGGATTGCAGCGGGTTTTTACAGCAGTTGTACGACCCTGCAAAGTAAGTCGAAGTGGGCTGGTAAACAAGTGTCTGGCTTGATCCTGTAATAGCATCTCCAACGCTGTAGATCATACCCGAATAATTTGTGGGGACTCCCTCTGCTTTGATCCATACGCTGTAAGAATAGGTACTGAGAAAAGCTATTCTTTTCAGAGGCAGTTCTATGTAGCTTGTTACGCCATCGAAGTGGAAGGCTTTATCGGGTTTTCCGTCCCTGTCCTCAACCGGAGAGGCTCCATAAATAGTACCGTCGCCGTTCAATCCCGTAATATCGTGAGCATTTCCGTTCAGTGGATAGTGAGCGACAAGGCCGTCGGAGAGATCAGAACCATGTTCACATGAGCAGAATACGGCAAAAGAGAATAATATTGTTATAACTGATATTTTCATTTACATGTTGCTGCAGGTTTAATGTCAATCAAAGATAATGCGAATACATAGGACCTATCGAAGATACCATATTTGTAAAGACTTTTCAAATGCTCCCATTTTAACTTTGATTTCACTAACATTGGGTGTGTTAGCTGGGATTAGTATAGGTGTAATTTCAGCAATCCATGGTCTTCGCTGGTGGAGTCTACTTACTGCCATAGTTGGCATTATCGTGGGAGTATTGTTAACTTATTATTTAATTTACCCACCCATCGAAAACATAATAGAGAAAAAACATTGTCATAAATGGAGTATTAGTAATCCTGAGCTCCCGGATCTTAATTTCGGGGCTGTCCAAATAGACTGTAAAGAGTTTTTAGATAAGATCGCTGGGAAAATTCATTACTATTATGTTCTGATGTGTCAATGCGACCGCTAGGCCGATATTCTACTAGCAGTACCTTATTATGCCAATCTGCAAAAAGTGATAGACGGACAGATACCTTGGACATTTGACTAGTTTAAGAAGTGAGTAACGCTGTAATTTAAAATTTATATTTGCGTTTGGCCCCGGTATTTCATATACTTGCAATCTGATATTGATTCTCATGCTGAATTAGTCAAATGGTCTAATATGTGTGCAGACACAAACCCTTGGTCATAAGTACCGGGGGTTTTATTTTATATATTGTTTTATAACTGCCAAAAATGACCTCAAGAAAAGCGATTTAAGGCGCTATCTCGACCTAAGTTATATTCAGGTATCATCAGTATATGGCCAATACATTCAATTCTAGTAAAGTAACCCAGGATTTTAAAGCTAAAATAAGAATTCAATTTCTGTCTATCCTTATCATTGGAAAATATACTACGGATCAATAAGTTTAAAAAACTTCATTCACTTAATTAATAGGTTTTCTAATTGTAACTTTGATATTTAGTACCACAATTTATGTTATTTTTAAATCGTTTGATCGATGAAAATATCAAGTAAAATTTCATTAGTAATAATTGTCCTTATCATTGGTGGCTATATTTTATTCTCGTGTAGGAAAAAGCCGGATCTTCCAACAGTTACGACAGCTAATGTATTTGCAATCACGAGGACTTCTTCCTCATCAGGAGGAAATGTAACATCTGATGGTGGAGCTGAAATAACGGCCAAAGGGGTTTGTTGGGGAACCATTTCAAATCCAACAATAGCTGGATCAAAAACAATTGATGGCAAAGGGATGGGAAGTTTCACAAGCTCATTAACTGGCCTGACAGCCAACACTAAATATTATGTTAGGGCCTATGCAACAAATGAAACAGGTACAGCCTATGGATCTGAAAATAATTTTACTACAAGTCCGATAGCATTGCCTCAGGTTACTACATCTGGAGTAACTGCTATTTTCACTTCATCTTCCCTTATTATTGGAGAAATTGTTGATGATGGAGGCAGCCCTATTATGGAACGGGGTGTTTGTTGGGCGACCTCAGATAATCCAAGCCTTGAGGATAATAAAACTATCTCTGAGGAAGAAACTGTTTCTTTTAGTTGTTTTTTGGATGATTTAGTTGCTAATACTACATATTATGTCAGAGCATATGCAATCAATTCAGCCGGAACTTCTTATGGCGATGTTCTAATTTTTACTACAAGTTCTGGCATTCCGCAAATTATTACATTAACACCATCTGA
Source organism: Bacteroidales bacterium (assembly GCA_040772125.1). Taxonomy (GTDB): domain Bacteria; phylum Bacteroidota; class Bacteroidia; order Bacteroidales; family VadinHA17; genus LD21. The sequence goes on along the minus strand of JAXGYS010000003.1, from coordinate 2,010,949 downwards.
AATAACTGCGGAATCTGTTGTTTCAGGTGGAAATATTACATCTGATGGAGGCTCCCCAGTAATATCCCGTGGTATTCAAATTTCTCACTTTGAAACATTTCCGGTATTTGAATCTATTTCAACGTCTGATGGAACAGGAGTTGGGATCTTTAACAGCAAAAGTAAAGGGCTCAGTTCGAACACGACTTATTATTTACGGGCATATGCTACAAATAGCATCGGAACAAATTATGGAGAAATGTTAATTTTCAAAACAGCAAAGTATGGAATAGATATAGTCTTTAATCCTAATCTAACTTATGGAACTATAGCTGATATCGATGGGAATAATTATAAAACAATTCAAATTGGCACACAGACTTGGTTTGCAGAAAACCTTAGAACATCGAAATTTAATGATGGGATTTCAATTCCATATGTAACTGATAGCAATGTATGGGTCAGCTTAAATTCTTCTGGTTTTTGCTGGCTTGAGAATGATATTAATTATAAGAATTTTGCCGGAGCATTATATAATTGGTACGCAGTAAATACAGGTAAACTTTGTCCATCTGGATGGCATTTACCAAATCTTTCCGAACTTGATGTTCTGGAAACTTTTCTTGGAGAACAGAACGCAGGAGGCAAACTTAAGGAAACTGGGACTGCTTATTGGTTGCAACCAAATGAAGGAGCCACGAATGAAAGTGGATTTTCTGCTATCTCCTCTGGATATTATCCGGGAATTTCCTCAATACACGACGGCGGAGCAATATGGTGGACTTCAGAACCATGGTGGAGTATTACCGAACCACCAATTGCAAATGCCTGGATGGTTACATGGAATTCACCCAAAATGGAAGTCTGGTCAGCTCCATATACATACGGTTACGCAGTTCGTTGTATTAAAGACAATTAACAAGGTAAATGGTATCCGGATTGCTCTCTAAATGTTACGTTGCAGAGTATTGTGTATCTTTGCATATACTGGACAATCTGGCCACATTGTAAAAATAATGCTTAAATTTATTTAGTTTGGGAATGAGTAGTTATTTGATTATTGTATTATTAAACCGACATCAGACTGATAAGAAAAACAAATAATGCCATTTGAGCACGTACATGAAATTTTACTTCTTTTTATTTTAATCTATTTTCTTCAGTAACATGCCGCCAACCATCTTCCTTATCGTGACTGCTGTTCTTCCAAGACCGGGTTAATAAACAGAGAACTTTCTTCGACTATTACCCAATCTGTTTTCTGAGCAAGAAGTACTAATTCATGCTTCATGTTTATCACATTTACCAAAGGCGTTCGGAATATTCAGTTGAGGATTTCTTGAAATTTTGGCTTTTATTTTGCAAGGTTTTTATCTAATTTACTAATTACCTTGCAGATAATCAAAATATGTTATTAATATTAATTATTAATAATCAGCAAGTTAAGTACTTTGTAAGTGTCGACTAAGTACTTAATCTTTCAGGCAACGGACGGAATGGTAACTATTTGTAAAGTCAAGAAACAGCCCAATGCCTCCGTCAAGGTAAGAAAGGGAACGGTTATATCCTGAAGTGCTCCACCAGGAACCTCTTGTCCCAATTCCACCAAACTCACCATTAGAGCTACGACTTCCTCCAGGTAGAGCTGTAAAACCGCTAAGGTTGGTTGCATCGCCATTAGGAATGTTCCAGTGAGTAGTGCCAGTTTCTTTCATGTCTCCAATTGAAAGAAGACCAAGCCAATTTGTTAAGGTTGTCCATTCAGCATCACTGGGGACATGCCAACCTGTAGGACAGAGTCTGCTGTTGCTCCTGGCGTATCCTGTATATAAAGCTCCATAAGTGTTTCTATAAGTTATTTCATCATTATTATACCAGCAATAACTAGCTTCATGTGATAAGTTGTATGATAGAGCTGTTCCATCATTAAGATTTGTGGTTTTGAGATTTTCTGCCATCCATGTCTGAGTTCCAATTTGAATGGTTTTGTAAACATTACCATCAATATCCGTAATGGATCCATATGTTAAATCAGGATTGAAAAGAATGCCTCTGTTATTCATTGTTGTAAAACTCTTTTCATCTCCATATCCTGTTCCTAAACTGTTTGTTGCGTAGGCTCTTATGTAATATTTGGTATCTTGAGTCAATCCAGTAAGATCACTTGTGAAAATTCCAGTTCCAGTTCCATCAGAAGTATGTGCCCCGTTAACATCAGGATTCGGAGTAGTTCCCCAACATATTCCCCTGGCTGATATAGTCAATCCCCCATCAGATGTAATATTACCACCTGACGTAACCGTTGTCATTGTAAGCTCAGATATAGAATTAGTTGTTAGTAATGGGACCGATGCGAGGGTAGTAAATGTAAGATCATTACCATAAGAATAACCAATTGTATTTAAGGCAAAAGCTCTTATATGATATGATGTATTTGGTAGTAATTCGGTTAACTCACTGGTAAATATCCCATTTCCAGTTCCGTTCTGAGTTTTATTATCAGAAATTGTTGGATTTGCAGATATACTCCAACATACCCCTCTTTCTGTGATTGCACTTCCTCCATCAGATGTTATATTACCTCCTGAAATGGCAGTTGTTGATGTAATGGAAGTAACATTCGCTGTTGTTAACGAAGCAAGAATTATTGGATTTGAACTAAAAGATATTTCATTGCCATAACTCGTCCCTTCGCTATTTGTTGCATATGCCCTGGCATAATAGGAGGTGCCAGGGATCAATCCGGTTATATTACTAGTGAAATTGCCAGTTCCTTTCCCGTCACTTGTCTTACTGGAGCCGGTTGTCGGGTTCTGGGAGGTACTCCAGCATACGCCACGGGCAGTAACTTCAGCATTTCCATCGTCTGTTACATTTCCTCCTGTTGTTGCGGTTGTCTGGGTAACACCAGTAACAATGGCAGTTGTTACAACTGCCAGAGATGGTTTCGGTTTGCAAGAAATAAGACATAGTGTCAATCCTACAAAAAGAACCAAAGTTATGATAACTCTAAATAATTGATTCATAATTATATACTTTTAGTTGAGAGGAATTTTGGAAATATTAAAATAACGTTACAACAGGTTTAATTTAAAGTCAATGATTTTTTGAATTTTAAAAATAAGTCTCTCTAAAACCCCTTTTTATCATCCTTTTACCGTAAGCAAGATTTTGTAAAACGCCGATCAGGTTCTTTACTTCCATTTCAATTGTCCTTCTTACCTTCGCATATTTTTTCTATAAAGAAATAAACTCAAAGACCAAGGGGAATAATATGCCGGAATATCAGACAAAAACTCCTTCCCCCAAAGGGACAATTGTCCGTAAAGGGAGGGCAATTAAATCGGAACAGGTGATCCATTAATTTCTGAATATACATATAGGTGCTTACCCTTAAATAGAACCGATCAAAAAGAACCCTCGGAGTAGAATTGCGGGGGTTTGAAAGTAAAAGAAATTCTATTAGCTAATTCTTTATTTTTTCAATTAATAGATCAACAATTTCGTTATGTTTTTTTGTCGATGGAGTCATTATGGTAATTTCATTAATCACAGACGAGTTATTATAATAAAATGCTATTCCAAGTCCAGGATACCTATAAACTTTGTTTGTTAAATCATGAGTTGTTGGGTTACCGTATGCTGCAATCACTTCATTAAGAGAGCTTCCCATCTTTATGCCCTTTTCTGTCTCTCCTACGAAGTTTTCTTTAAGGTCGATTAAGAAAACAACATCTGCTGAATTAAAGGTCATACTCGTAGTTACAGATAAAAAGTATAAGAGAATTCCTTTTGATTTCGATTCAACTGGGTGAATGATGTAGGTTTTAGTACTGCTTGAAAGCATCAAGGGACCATATTGAGTATAATCTGTTCCTAATTTAGGTTTTACAGATTGCCAAGTTTCTGCAAGTGAAATATTCATAGCTCCAACACCTGGAATAATATTGAAGGGAGGTTTTGTTATTACTATTGAATTAGATACTGTACTTGTTCCACCATCGCCGGTAGCTGTTAAAGTAATGGTAAAAGTCCCAGCACTAGCATATGAATGTGAAGGATTCTGACTTGTTGAACTACTTCCATCCCCAAAATCCCAGGTATAGGTTTTTGCATTCAGCGATGTGTTTGTCATGGCTATTGGTTCATCTATGTGTGCCGAAGTTTTATCCATTGTAAAACCTGCAGTAGGAGCAGGATAAGTGATTGAAATGGATTTTTTCCCGGTACTGACACCACCATCGCCGGTAGCTGTTAAAGTAATAGTAAAAGTCCCAGCACTAGCATATGAATGCGAAGGATTCTGGATTGTAGAACTACTTCCATCTCCAAAATCCCAGGCATAACTTGTTGCATCCTGTGAAGTGTTTGTAAATGTAATTGTCTCGTTCACCAAGGCAGATGTTGGACTAAAAGTAAATTCAACCGTAGGTAACGGTTCTTTCTTGCAACCATTAATAATAATTATTAATAGTGAAGTTGTTAAGACAATGAAATTCTTTTTCATGGAAATTAGTTTAGGTTAAGATTAATAATATCTACTAAAAATCTAAATACTATTTGATTACAGAGATTGTCTTAAATAAATTATACTATTATGTCATAATTTCAGACTTATTTAGCCTTGGGCGACTTTGTATATTTAGAAAGCCCCATAGCTAATATCTATTCTTTATGGTCGGGATACACTCATTGGATAATTTTTCCCCAGATATGTGAAAGTACCTGAACCGGAAGTTGAAGATTCCAATTTAATTGTAAACTTCAACTCTATTGAGCCTATTTTTTCTGTAACGGTAAAACTGTTGTCATTAGAAAGCGTCGTTGAAGTCATACCCCAAAAGTACCCAATACTTGTTGATGCTGACCAGAGTGAGATAGATACTGATGTCCCATCAACATTAAAAGTAACACTCGCTGATGTAAGGCTTGCATCACTTTCGGTGATTGTAGCTTTCCATGCACCATCAAAATTCGATACATTAGTAATTGTAATATTCTTTGAAGTTGAATTTTCTCCTCCAAGTCCTATGGCTGTAAGCCTTATTCTATAAGTTCCTTCAGTTGAATATGAATATGTTGGATTTGCTTCTGTGGAAGTACTTCCATTCCCAAAATCCCAGGAGTAGCTGGTTGCATTTTGTGATAAGTTAGTGAAAGTAATTATTGCACCTGTCTTTGCAGTTGTTCTGTCCATTGAAAAATCTGCAATCACTGCAGGATATGGAATTACAATCGTTACTGTATATGTATGAATTGCATTTCCTTGTCCTTTTGCCGTAAGTGTTACTGTATAGGTTCCGTACTCTGAATAAGAATGTGTAGGGTTTACTTCAGTAGAAGTATTTCCATCCCCAAAGTCCCATAAATAACTAACTGCATACGTGGAACTATTTGTAAAAGTAAATATGTCACCTGGTTTGGCTTCTACTTTGTCCACAGTAAAACTTGCAATAGGCGCTGGATAATTAACTTCAAAGTGCTCCTCAAAAGTTGAACTCTGATTATCCAATCCTTTTGCAGTTAGTTTCACTGTAAAAAATCCAACTGTAGTGTACGAATGTGATGGGTTTACCTCAGCTGAATACGTTCCATCGTCAAAATCCCATTTATAGCTTGTTGCATTTTGTGAGGTGTTAATAAAATTTATGGTTTCGTCTAACCAAAAATGTCTTGTATAACCAGCAGGAGGATCAGGTGTATCAAATTTAAAAGAAGCAATAGGCTTGGGTTTAGGTTCCTCTTTTTCTTTTTCACAACCTAAAATAATAACAGAAATAACAGCTATTGAATAAAAGAAACTTGAGTGTTTCATTTTAACAGGCTTATAGATATCTTACAATCAATTATTTATGAACTTAAGAAAGGAGGAGGTTTTAAGGTGTTAAGTTTAATAAGTTATTACTACTGATGCGTTAATAAATTATTGATACTAAATAAATTAACTTGTTCTTTGACATTTTGGTTGATTTGTAATTCTGTAAGTAGTTCTTTTACAGATGTTTTATCAAATACAGATATGCCTAAAATCTGCATTATCTCGTAGATTGATAAAGTGCTTTTTAGAGCGTATTTTACCTGAGCGACGATGAGATAGGTACAGATAGCGATCCAAACATGGACTTTAACCGCATTTTCTGAGTGACCCCAAAGCGTTTTTATGGTAAGGTTCTGCTTTATCCATTTGAAAAACACTTCGATTTGCCAGCGATTACGGTATAATCTTGCAATTTCAAGTGATGAGACTTCAAAGTTGTTTGTTATAAAGGTAAGCAGCAGATCCTTTTCATCATCGTAATACTCTACCATGCGAAGATTTTCCGGATACAGTTGCTTAGACTTATGACCTTTCAGCTTAATGATTCTATCACTTCTGAGCCCTGTAGTCTCATCAAGATTGAAGTTGTTCTCAAGTACTCGGTAATCCATTGTAACCTTTGCCCTTGTCACGAAGAATGAATCTGCTTTATTCATTCGATAGAGCGAAGCAAAATCAATGTAAGCTTTGTCCATCAGATATATGGCATCAGGCTGAGGTACAATTTCATCAAGTATATTACTATCGTGATACTTGCCATCTGTGATAAAGATAAAGGTGGGAATACTACCTCTTAAATCAAGCGTTGTATGGATCTTGATTGCCCCTCTGGAGTATTTACCCTCCGCCCAGGCAAATAGTTTAAGACTTAATGAAACTGTTGTTGAGTCAAGTGCAAAAACATCATTGTCAATGTCGACATTAGGAATCGGGCTGTCAGAGTACATAGGCCTGACTGTTTTTATCAGGTACTCACCGAAGTCAGCAAAAATTCTCCAATCCCGATTTTCATTGGCTCTTGATAATGTGGATTGATTGACATTTTGCTTTATGCCAAGATGGTAGAGTTTGTTTTTGTGTGCCTTCAGACATAAACAAATATCCCTTAATGAGTTCCTTGAGGTTAATTGGCCAAAGAATAGTTGAATGAACTGATTCCAACAATTTAAATCCCGGACTCGATGGTCTCCTTTGTAGCGAGAAACACACTTTTCAAACTCATACTTATTGACAAACTGAAGTATCTGAGCGAAGACATACTTACCTGAATTCATAATTTTGCACTTATAAGGTGCAAAACTACTGGTCAAATCAAATCAAAAAATCAAAGAACGCTTATATTAATTTTATTATCAATATCTTATAAAGTTTTTTCAAAAGTTAACGCATCACTACTAATAAGTTATTACAAAGTTAAACAAAATTTTTAATTCAAAGTGCAAGTTCCGGCGATATTTAGCATCCTATTCCGGAATCATGTGTTCAGTTTGACCTGTTTTTCTAGATTTATTGCAAACTGCGTTATCCTTAGAGCGGGAAGCAGGGTTATGTCATGAACCTGATTTTGGGGAATACAAAAGAAAAAGCACCCGTAACGGTCTATATATCTATGAAGGCAGGATTACCTGTGGTGATCCTTTGGGGAGTGATTTAAAAGAAAAAGCCCTGCCACGATTTATATGTCAATGGAAGCAGGATTACCTGTGGTGATCCTTTGGGGAGTGATTCAAAAGAAAAAGCCCTGCCACGATTTATATGTCTATGGAAGCAGGATTACCTGCGGTGATCCTTTGGGGAGTGATTCAAAAGAAAAAGCCCTGCCACGAGAAGAGTTATGACGGAAGCAGGATTATTTCATGATCCTGATTAGGGGGTGATTCAAAAGAAAAAGCCTTTCATTCGCTTCGCTCATTCACGGTCTTTTTTATCTTCTCCAGGCTCCGGACGAGTCCGGGCCTGGTTAAGACAAAAAAGCCCGGCACTTTCGTGCAAGGCTTTTTCTTTTGTCGGGGTGGCAGGATTCGAACCTGCGACCCTCTGGTCCCAAACCAGATGCGCTAACCGGGCTGCGCTACACCCCGCTTCGGCCTCCGTAGCTTTAGCGAAGGAGGTCTTAAAAGTGCGGCAAAAATACAATGAGTTTTGATAAAATCATAATATGTCTGAAATATTATTCTCAGATGTCAATTTTTGCCACAATTCTCCTGACTTGTGACAATTAGTGCGTCAGCTATGTATTCAGACTCATTTTATACCAACCTGACCGAGTCAGTGATGACGGCAAGAATGGCGGAATTACTTGTATTCTTGTAATTCAGTATCGCCGATTCATAATCCTTTCATCATGTTTTAAATCATCTTAATCTTAATCCTAATATGGTGTTTATTATGCAGATATTTTAATACCATAACTTTCCCCTCCTTCGCAAGGAGGGGTGGCCCGGCTACTGTTTAGTGAACCGGACGGGATCTACTTCCGGGCCGGGGTGGTTATAGCTATGGAGTTTAGTTTCTCAATATCTAAATACACTTATCCTCTCCTTTAAAAGCTTTTCTTATTTCTTTAAGTATGTATTCGGGATCCTGAAATACCAGCCTGTTTTCAAATCGAAGTACAGTAAGGCCGAGACCCTCAAGAAACCTGTCCCTTATTTTATCTTTTTCAATCTCGATATAATCACCATGAGGTTCTCCATCAAGTTCAACGATAAGCTTTTCTGACGGACAATAAAAGTCAACAATATATTTTCCTATACTGTGCTGCCTTCTGAATTTTCTGCCATCAACGCTGGCTGATTTTAAATATGTCCATAAGACAGCTTCGGCAGAGGTAGAATTGTTCCTCAGGAATGACCTTACCGGCTTGAGGTATTTTCTGTTAAAGAGCTTTTTGTTTGTCATCAGAGTAAAGTAAGATAACAACTGATTAACCACCCCGGCCCGGAATCGAATTCCGGCCCGTACAAAATCACTGCACGGGCCACCCCTCCTTGGAAAGCTAATCTTTATACACATCTTTTTTATTAAAATATTTCACAACACTTAAGTATGTCTCTACCTTATCATTAAACCTATCTAATCCGTCCTTGAGTGTAATATATCCAGGCGGACCTTGCGATGAGTAACCGCTCCAGCCACCTAGTCTGGCTATTACCCATGCAGCCCATTTTAAAGTTCCTCTTTCATAGGGATTTTTTAGCTTTTCTGTTTTCCCTTCAAGGTCGCTCATTAATATGTCAAAGAATGGTAGATATTCTTCAGGAAAGATCAGTGATGCTTTTATTTTATGCTGGCTTTGAAGTGATAGTTTTAAGGTCATTACTGACAAAGCTGCCTGTAGTGTCATTACACATAATTTTTTTAACCCGGCTCCACTTTCAAGTTGTGCTGATTCAATGCAAAAACCTTTAGTTTTCATTATATGGAACAACTCCTCTATCAACCAGCGCTGACTGTACCATTCAACATATGTGAGTGCGTCAGTAACGACTTTGATTTCATGAGTAGTTAATAATCGCCATAATATCGGATCTTCTTTCCCTGGAACACTTTCAGGAAGTTCTCTTGTTTCAATAGCCCATAGATCAACATAATCAGGATAGCTCCCCTTAGATCTATTTATTGGATGAGCTATTTTGACTTTCTCATACCTTAAAGACATTTTTGCAGTCCTTTTTGTCCTCTTAGAACCTGATGGTATGTTGATTTCGTATGTTGCTCTAAGTTTAGAAGTACTTAGTTTTTCAAATAACCTCTGCTTTTGCCCATATAGATTACGATCATAGCTGGATCTTATTATCAAGTGAGTTCTGCTATCGGGCACTAATACAAATTCTGCATACATATCCGACTCTCTGTCTGATATGAATGTGAAGGTTGTTGATGCATCATCAATAAGTTTTTTTGTGTCATCAGCACTTTTTATCCATCTGTATGATTCCTTTTCTTCAATATCCTGATTTTTATAATCTCTTACACGCCTATTCTCCATCTCTCTGGATCGGCTCCAAATGTTGATCGATGAAAAGCCTAAAGGCAATTGAGTTTCGGGATCAATTATTAGCATCGGATGGCAGAAAAATCCTATGCTGTGTTTATTTGTGATAGGCCCAATGTCCGGATCATCAAAGCTAAAACTCAACTCATGATTAGTGTAGTTGTTTTCAGTAGTATCCTGAATTCCAAGAAGATGCTTTTGTTTATGAACGTTCTTCTTAAAGCTGCGGTACGATCCTTCGGCAAGCTCTTTATAACTGAAATTCTCGTTTGCTAACATTCTGTAAGCTCCTATTCTTTCTGAGTGTGTCTCACAGTTCTTATTTACAACTGCGGTACCCTTTGTTAACAAATCTACAAACATTTTTTCTGCTCTGCAGCTAATCCTTGGATCAGGAAGTAAATCCTTATAAAATCCTTCAAATTCTTTGTGTGTCATGTAGTTAAGATACAAAACACACTACACTAATCATTTGATTACCAGGTCTTTATATTAACATAATACTGTATTTTATTAACAGCCAATATGTTACAGACTTGTGTATAAAGATTAGCTTGGAAAGGAGGGGAAAGTTAAGAAATTAGATATCTGCCTGTTAAAGATACACTAAATACCTGATTGGCAACAAAATCCTCTGAACTTATTCTAAAGTCGACAGGCCTCTTTCAACAATCAACACACTCTGCTTCTCCCCGGGAAAGAAAGAGGGTTGAACCGTGTATGCTGACTTTGTCTTAACCTTTCTGTTACTGAGTTCAGGATAATAATATGCGTTAGTGCGGTAGAACCCAATTTTAAGATTTTTTCAATACTAATATTCAGTGTGTTATAAAATAATACAGCACTAATTTAGCGAGAGGTAACAAGTCAGGAAATATTATTCTCAGACGTCAATTCCTGTCACAATTCTTGTTTCACCAGTTTGTTTCGAAAGAGTAGCTCCCGGACGCGACTGAATAGACTTCATAATCCTTTTCCCTGCTAACGAATGTCACCCCTTTCGATTTTTTTGGTTTCCTTCCGTTTTCTCTTACCGAAGAGTTTTCTTTAACCGGAACATAAACAGTAGCAGTTGATCCGATGGGTACAGTTGTTTCAACAGTGAAGCCGCTCCCTTCCTTTTTCCATGATATCGAAGCCTCGCCGTTTTGTGTCAGGTTGGAGTATGAGACGTGATCGATGTCTCCTGCAGGCTGGGGTCTGAAGATAATATGTCTGTAACCAGGATTCTCAGGATCTGCATTCATTCCTGCCAGTTTGCGGTAAAACCACACAATGCCGCCTCCAAACATAGGATGGTTCCTTGAGTTTGTTCCGTCCCATTGTTCCCATGAGGTTGTTGCCCCCTGTTCTATCCACCATCCATATGATGGCTGGGTTCTTTGGTTCATAACCCTGAATGCCAGTTCATGCAGCCCGTACTCTGAAAGGACCTCGAAAAAGAACTGTGTCCCGAAGATACCTGTGTCGAGATGGTCTCCTGCCTCATTTATTCCTGTCACGAGAGCGTTTATGACCTTCTGCCTCTGCTCGTCGGGTACTCCCATTCTGAGAGCGAAAATATTCCCGCCTGCAGGGCCGTACGATCCTTTTTCGTTGTCGTAGAACTTAGCATGGAAAGCTTTTCTGACTTTTTCCGCAAGATTATTGTAGTATGATTCATCATCTTTCAATCCCAGTGCTCTGGCAGCCATTGCTGTAAGTTCTGAGCAGCGCCACAGGAAAAAGGTATGAACCATCTCGTCAGGAGGAAGCTCTCCGGGGGCAACCCAGTCGCCCAGGTTGATCCATCTGTTGGGTTTGTTCCTGTCAGGTGCCTGCGAATGCATTATCCCGTTTTCATCGGTCCAGGTTAACATGTACCTTATATATCCCTTCATTCCTTCGTAATTATTCCTGAGGATATCAAGGTCCCCGTAATGGAGGTAGAATTCCCAGGGCATAATGTTCATTGCTGCACCCCAGCCGACTCCTCCTCCGCAGCCGGGCTGCCATGGCGCTCCGTTTGGGACATACCCGTTTTCAGGATTCTGTGCACCGTAAATGTCTCTGATCCATTTGGTATAGAATGCCCTGGCATCGAGGTTGTGCATCACTGTCACGCATGCAACCTGGCCGTCTCCGGTGTAGGGCGATCTTTCCCTGTGAGGACAGTCGCTGGCAATTCCTCCATGCATGTTATCGGTTTGGCTTCTCCACCAGATTTTGTTTATTGTGTTGAAAAGGCTGTTTGAGGTTTCGAAGCGGCCCGTTGTTTCAACATCGGTGTAAACTGCCTCTGCTCTCAGGTGTTCGGGACGAAGTTCTCCGGGCCAGTTGCTAATCTCTGCTTCCCTGAAGACAAACCAGGTGAATCTTGCCCCGTACGATTCAGGTCCGCTGCCCCTCATCGTGTATGAGTTGGCCCCCATGGCTGATTCGCAGATATATTTTATGTCGATCTTCCTTCCTGCCTCGCCCGTCATGTTTAAGAGGCGGATCCATCCTGATATCTCCTCACCGAAATCAACTTTGTAATGACCTTCTCCCAGTTTTTCAATCTTTTGAGGAGGCAGGATCTCCATTACCTTGTCGGTGGGCGAACTGTGAGCCTGGAGAATACCGTCTGGAGCGCTCCGGATTACAGCATTCTGCCAGCGTGAATCGTCATAGGCAGGAGCAGCCCATCCCGGCTGTTCAAGACGGGCGTCATAGTGTTCACCGTCATAAACAAGATCCATGACAATAGGACTTTTCTCTGCTTTCCATGTTTCGTCGGTTGAGATAACATCTTCGGTCCCGTCAGTATATCTTATATGTATCTGGCCCAGGAAACGAGGTGTTCCGTAGCCCTGGCACCAGTAGCTTTGCGGGTTATAAAACCCGTTGCCGACTATTGCACCGGTAACGTTTTCACCTCTTGTGAGCAATGAGGTAATATCATACGACAGGTACATCACCCTGTATTCCCTGAAGTTGTTCCCTGTCATTGCTGCAATGGCTCCCACGTCGTCCCTTCTGCTGTAAAGAGTGGTATTTGGGACCAGAACGTCGTCGCCGACTTTTTTTCCATTTACATAAAACTCAAAAAATCCCAGCCCGGTTACGAAAGCCCTGGCCGAAGCAATTTCTTTTTCAATGGTGAAGCTTTTCCTCAGCAGGGGTGCAGGAGGGGGCAAATGAGCAGGTTTGAAGCTAACCGTTACCGGTCGCGGTGATGCGGGTCTTGGAAGGGGATCTTCATCCTGCCATGGAGCCCCTATCCATCTGGCTTTCCAGTCATCAGGCGACAGAAGGCCCATGCACCAGAATGCAGGATCACTCCAGTCAGATACTTTTCCCTTACGGTCCCAGACCCTTACCTGCCACCAGCATTCCTGCCCTGAGCTTAATTCCCTTCCCTCGTAAGGGACATTAAAGGAGACTTCCGATATTACCCTGCCGCTGCTCCACAGGTCCGGCTCACCGGAAAGAAGCTTTTCGCGGCTGGTGGCAACCCTTATTTCCCTGGCGGTCTGAAACTGTCCGCGTACCCCCGCTCCGGCAAGATTAACCCACGATAGCCTGGGATGGGCAACATCAATTACCTGAGGATCCTTAAGGTATTCACATGTAAGCCTCGAAGGCTTTAATTCTGCATAAAGCAGGCTGCCTGTCAGTAACAGGGCTGATAAAAATAAAATATAGGTTTTCATTCCATAAATGTAAATAATTAGTATTAAATTTTAAGCTTGTTTTAAAACGATTAATCACATTAATAAATCATCAGAAAATGAAATCCAGGTCAGTCAGAACAATCGTGTTTACAGCGCTCTTCATAATAATAAGTGGCCTGTATTCGGTTATTTACTCACAGTCGGGAGCAGCTGAATTAAAGCTCGCGTATAATTATCCTGCCGGTACGGGTGTGAACTATATGGTCTCAACAGTTATGGCCCAGGTAATGGATATCCAGGGCCAGACGATGCAGAATGATGTTTATTCTGCTTTCGGATTTTCAGTCAAAGGAGCAGGAAACCAGGACGCAAATCTGAAACTCGAGATAGTCGTTGACACTCTCGGACAGACTACAATGTCCCCGATGGGAGGTTCAGGAGGAGCAGTAAGTGATGTCAAGGGAAAATCGTGTTTTGTCGTGGTTTCTCCTGACGGTAAGATGATAGATCTCACAGGTGCCGAGGAATTTAAATATATCGTTGATGGTACCGGGGAATCGAATCTCGGTCAGGCTCTTGCCGATTTCTTTCCGAGACTTCCCGACAAACCTGTGAATGCTGGCGATACCTGGATCGTTCAGGATTCAGTTATGTCAAAATCTCCTTCAAGTTCAATGAAAATCGTATTCAAGTCGGAATACAGGCTGGAAAGCATTGAAAATACCGATGGGGTTGAAACCGCAAAAGTATCCATTACAAGTGAAGGTAAAATTACGCAGTCAATGTCTGCACAGGGTATGGATCTTTACCTTAGTGGCCCCTATACCTCAACTTCAGAGTTTACATTTGCTGTAAAGGAAGGTTTTTTCCAGCAACAGACAATAAACATGAAAATGACCGGAGATCTTGAAATACCATCAATGTCGATGGTGATGCCCATAACCCTGGATATGAAAACTGTTGCAGAGAAGAAGTAGGATAAAACAGAAAATAATGTCAGGGGACTTTTGCGGGCAGAGTTATCCTGTCTCAGTCAAATATTTTATATGCCGGTGATCAGTAAGGTCAGTAGTTAAACTTCGTTGCTGGTTGCTTGCTGCTGGTTACTGTGTTTCTCGTTGCTGGTTGTTCATTGCTTGCCTTGCAAGCCATAGCTTTCTTCGACCACTGAAACGCAGTGAAGTTGGTAGCGGAAGAGGGTTGCTGGTTGCTGAACAAAAGCTTTCAGGAATTGTTTAACGTGAAAAATTTAGCAAAATGAAGAAGTTCTCAATTTTACTTACAGTATTGATATTTGCGACTATGGTTGGATTTTCACAGCAGAATCTCTACGATTTCAAGGTCCTTACCCTTGAAGGAGAAGATTTTGATCTTTCATCGCTGAAAGGGAAAAAGGTAATGGTGGTAAACGTGGCCTCCAAATGCGGATTCACTCCCCAGTACAAGGATCTTGAGGAGATGTATCAGAAATATGGCGGGGACCTTGTGATAATAGGATTTCCGGCAAATAATTTCGCAAACCAGGAACCAGGTTCAGCATCGGAGATAAGGCAGTTCTGTTCGGCAAATTACGGAGTGACATTTCCTCTGATGGAAAAAGTATCAGTTAAGGGAGATGATATTCATCCTCTTTATAAATGGCTGACATCAAAGGATTTAAATGGAGTAATGGATTCAGAGGTAAAATGGAATTTCCAGAAATACCTTGTTGATGAAAACGGGAAGCTTTTTGACGTTATGTATTCAAAGGAAAAGCCTGAGTCGGAAAAGTCGCTTGCATGGCTCAGTTCCGGGAAATGAGCAACAGAAGTCGAAGTAATTGTCAGATAATAAATGGGATGAACATTTTGGTTCCCTTCATGTAATCCTTATAATCGGCTCCGAATTTTTTTATCATTTCCTTTTCTTCGGTGAGGCCTGTCAGAAACACTGCTGCGAAGTTCACGATGGCAAGAATTACCGCCGGTAAGCCGGGATTTTTAAACATAGTCCCTGTTCCCAGAAGAAAGAGTGAAAGGTAAAGGGGGTGCCTTATCACTGAGTAGATACCTGAAGTTACCAGTCGGGTAGTGTTTTCAAAACCTCCTTCAGCCATACCTCTTCTTCTGAGGGTAATAAAGCCTGCAAGTCCTGCCCAGGCTGAAAGGATTAGAAGTATCCATGACACAATCTGGTGGGGAGAGAAGGGATCGCTGAACCATCCATCTGCATTTAACAACAAGAGAAGGTAGATGCTTTCAAAGGAGAAAAACCTTGGGATGCCGTGATTTCTTCCTGCTCTCAGGGAATAATACCAGGAAAAAACGATTATCACGACCGTACCGGCAATGAAGGCAGGAATATTAATACCCGGTATCATTTCTCTGAACATCTGGCAGTTGTCTTCTGAAGGAAGTTATAGACCTCGTTCTGTGATCTTACAGGCTTTTTCCCCGGTTTAACGAAAAGGTTCGACAGGGAAGGATCTAATTTTCTGGCCTTGACATTATCTGACCACTGAATCTCGAAAATATGCTTTAGTTCATTTCTGATATTACGGTCAAAGACCGGACAGGTAACCTCGATGCGGTGTTCAATATTACGGGTCATCAGGTCTGCAGAGGAAATGTAGCATTCCTCGTCGCCTCCGTTACAGAAAATCATAAATCTGGAATGTTCAAGGAACCTGTCGACAATACCTATTGCTTCAATGTTATCGCTGATGTTTTTAATTCCCGTAACAAGCGAGAACATACCCCGGACGATCATCCTTATCTTCACACCTGCCTGGCTTGCCTCATAAAGGTGATTTATTATTTCGTGGTCGCTGATGTTATTTAATTTGATGTCGATAAAGGCTTTCTTGCCTGCTTTGGCATTTTTAATCTCATTGTCAATCAGCTGAGTCATTTTATTCCTCAGGAAAAAGGGAGAGAGAACAAGGTGATAATAGTTGTCCTTCCGGTAGTTAACATTGAAGAAGCTGAATGTCTTGAATACCTCGTAGGTGATCTTTTTATTAGCAGTCAGGAGAAGGTGATCGGTGTAGATACGGGCTGTATCTTCGTTGAAGTTGCCGGTTCCCACCGCCGCAAACCTTTGCGTTACATCACCTTTGGTCCGGGTTATAAGACACAGCTTTGCATGCACCTTCAGGCCCGGGACCCCGTAGATGACCTTAACTCCTTCCTCCATTAACTTGTTGCCCCACAGTATATTGGCTTCTTCATCAAAGCGTGCCTGAAGTTCGACGATAGTGGTTACTTTCTTTCCGTTCCTTACAGCATTAAGGAGTGCATTTATTACACTTGAATTTGTAGCCAGCCGGTAAAGGGTTATCTGGATTGAAGTCACGTAGGGATCGATGGATGCTTCCCTGAGGAGGTCTATAAAATGATCAAAAGGGTGATAAGGAAAAAAGAGCATTATATCTCTCTTCTTAATGGCTGAGAGAATGCTTTTGCCGGGTAGAATATCCTTGTGCTGGACAGGTACGAGTGGTTCGTAGTAGAACTTTTTCTTTCCAAGATAGGGGAACCTCATAAAATCCTTGAAATTATGGTATCTGTCGCCCGGAATTATGACGTCGTCAGGCCCGAATTTCAGGAGTTTTGTGAGCATTTTCAGCATTTCGGGAGGCATAGCCCTGTCGTAGATGAAACGTACGGGGTTGCCATGGCGGCGCTGCTGAAGGCTCCTGGAAATCTTTTCTATGTAACTTTCGGATATGTCGTCTATTATCTCAAATTCTGCATCCTTTGTAAGTTTTATTGTATAGGCATGTATCTCGTCAAAATTGAAGATAAAGAAAATGTCCTTAAGGCCAAGTCTTATAATATCTTCAAGGAAGATCACATACTTGCTGTCGTCGTCTGAAGGAAGCTGAACAAACCTTGGAAGAACACCAGAAGGTATTTCGAGAAGGGCATAACGTTTTTTCTGGTCATTTTTCAGCCACAGGTGTATTGCCAGGTAGATTGCATCATCGGTAAGGTTAGGCAATTCTGAATCCTTGTTGATAAGAAAAGGCATGAGCCTGTTCCTTACTTCCCTGAAGAAGAACTCCCTTACGAACTCTACCTGATCTTTTTTCAGTTCTTTCTCATTGACGATATGTATTTTATGTTTTGCCAGTTCGCCAATGAGGTTGTTGTAGATCTTCTCAAACTTGGTATTCTGTTCAAGAACGATCTCATGGACTTTCTTGAGGGTCGATTTTGGGTTGTAACCAAGGACATCGTTAGATTTGGATCCGAATTTAGAAAGTCGTCTTAAGGTAGCTACCCTGACCCTGAAATATTCATCCAGGTTGTTTGAGTAGATTCCAAGGAATTTAAACCTTTCTATAAGGGGAACTTCCTTGTTCTCAGCTTCCTGTAATACGCGTTCATTAAAAGAAAGCCAGCTGATCTCTTTTGGTATGTAGGTCTTGTTCATGCCGGTTTTTCAGGTTTCAGGAAATATTCCAGGGTTCCTCTTTCACGCATTATTCCTGTCCAGGTATTGGTAAGGAATGTCAGGCACACAATTCCTGTTTTAGGCACGAAATCGCATCCGCTTTTTGAGAGTCTGTCAGGTATTTCGGTAAATGACGGATTATGCCCGAACATGATAACACTGCGAATTCCATCATCCAGTTCATCGAAGATCGCAGCGAATGAATTCAGGGTTGCTTTCGAATAGAGCTCGTTTCTCAGAATTATTCTGTCAGGGTCCGATTCCATTGTCCTGGCGAAAATAACAGCAGTTTCATAAGCCCTGAAAGCCGGGCTCGTTATGAAGAGCAGGTCATCCTTTTCCTTTTCGAGAAGTTTCATCGCCATCTTTTCGGAAGTTTTCTTACCGTTGCCGGTCAGTGACCGTTCAAAGTCGGAGAATGATGATGAACATTCTTCGGCCCTGGCGTGTCTGACAAAAATTATTTTCTTCATTTACGGAGCTTTATGATAGTTACGTAACAGGTTTCAGAATATTGTTCAGTCACCGAAGCTGGTTCCCATGTTTTTTGCCTGTATCACCATTGGATTCAGGGGATCTACCAGTTTGAGCCTTCCTGCAACTTCCGAAAGGGGTACTGAAGTGATCATGTTGATATTAAGAGCTACCATTTTCCCATAGTTGCCTTTCGCAATAAGGTCAGCTGCCGCTGCTCCGTAGCGTGTTGCCAGCACCCTGTCCATGGGTGACGGGGTTCCTCCTCGCTGGATATAACCCAGAACTGTTTCTCTCGTTTCTATTCCTGTAAGTTCGGGGATTCTTTTGCTAAGGTACTGTGCCGGTGATATCTCCTTATCTGGTGTTCTGACACCTTCTGCTACCACTATTATTGAGTATGCTTTGTTTTCCCTGAACCTGCTTAAAAGATAATCTGCGATCTTCTTTTCGTCGTACTTTATTTCGGGGATAAGAATGACGTCTCCCCCTCCTGCCAATCCTGAATAGAGGGCTATCCATCCGGCGTTATGGCCCATAAGCTCGATGATCATTATTCTTTTGTGTGAATTGGCTGTTGAGTGAAGCCTGTCGATTGCCTCGGTTGCTATATTAACGGCCGAGTCAAACCCGAAGGTAAGATCAGTTCCCCAGACATCGTTATCGATAGTCTTGGGGATCCCCACCACGTTCAGTCCTTCCTGCGAAAGGAGGTAGGCAGTCTTCAGAGTGCCATTGCCGCCGATGCAGACGAGACAGTCGAGTCCGAGTTGTTCATAATGTTCCTTGATCAGGACAGGCTTTTTAAGATCATTTTTTCCCTTGCCATTGCTTTTAAACGGCTTCTCCCTGGAGGTCCCGAGTATTGTACCACCCATTGTCAGTATTCCCGACAGATCATTTTCGCTAAGTTCCCGGTATTCTTTGTTGATCATACCAGTAAAACCGTCGCTAATCCCCATCACCGTCATGTTGTATTCTACTATTGCGGTCTTGCCTACACCGCGAATAGCTGCGTTGATGCCGGGGCAGTCACCTCCTGCTGTCAGTATGCCTATTTTCTGTCCGGTACGTATTTTTGCCATCAGAGCCTTGTTTTTTGAACTCAGACAAAATTACTCTTTTTTCGTCAACCGGACAGAGCTGTAACAGGCGATTTAGCGTAACATAAAAAGACCTGAAATTTGCCTGGACGGGCTATTAATTTTATCTTTAGGAGGTTCATTCAGCTTAAGGAAACACATGCCGGCAGAAAAGACAAGACAAACATCCGTAAAATCCTTTCTCTGCGGATATATCAGGGAGGCGGAAGAGATGCTTGATCCATATCATATCCCTGACGAAAAATGCGTTCATGATGTAAGGGTTCTTCTCAAGAAAGCCCGGGCATCGTTGAAGCTGCTTGAAGCACTTTTCGATGTGAAATCGTTCGAAAGGGAATATACTGCGCTCAGGGAGGCAGGAAAACTGATGGGATCGTGGAGAGAATCATCTGTAAACCGCAAGCTTCTCAGGGGCTACAAAAAGAAGTATCCTGATATCTTTGCAGATCTTGAAGGCAATGAGAAGATTGAAGCTCTTATGGCAGCAGTGGCTAAAGATAATGTGCCAGGGCAGAACACCGGAAAGGAACTGGAGAAAATAATAAGCCTTCTGCACAAATCGCTTTACCGCATAAGATTCCACAGGCTTGAAGAGGAATCAGACGGCCAGCTGTTCTCCGGATTTACAGTATCGTATGAAATTGTCTCGGCATATTATATGAATGCCCGTTTTAATCCAAAAAGCAGTAACCTTCATAATTTCAGGAAGAAGACCAAGGATTTCCTTTACCAGTTGTTCTATTTCAGGGAGCCGGACCCGCAATCGGTCAGGCGTCTGGAAAAAAAAGTTGAATCGCTGGCCCGGCTTCTTGGAAAATACAACGACAATGCCGTTCTGCTTGGGGCAATCGGACACAGGTTCAATACCGGAAAGTCTCCCGACTGTCTCGATTTGCTGGCGGTGAGAATAAAACAGGAACAGGACAGGTATCTGAACAAAATATGGCCTCTGGCCTTCAGCCTTTTCAGACCCGGGCTGAAGCCTGGCGAACTCCCCGGTCTGAGAAACTGGGTTGTTTCTGATCCCGGACAAGCTATATCCAAGGACCAGGAAAGAAAGGAATAATCAGAAAATATATGGAAGGGCTTTCAGCTGTGATCCTGGCCGGAGGAAAAGCCAGGAGGTTCGGTGGAACTGACAAGACAAGCATCATCATTGAAGGGAATACAATTCTTGAGAGGATAACAGGTATTATTCAGGATCTCTTTGGAGAAATCATCGTGGTAAGCAACAATTCTGAATTATCAGCCCCTGGCAGCAGAATCAGGACAGCATCTGACTTCTTCTCCGGTTTAGGGCCACTGGCCGGTATTCATTCCGGACTAAGTTCGTGCTCCGGAGAGGCGGCTTTTGTTTTTGCAGGCGACATGCCTTTCCTGAGCAGGAAGATAATAAGGGAGATGATCTCTGTTTTTGAGGAGGGAGATAAAAGCATTCTGATTCCCATCTTGGGTGGTAAATCTGAACCCCTTCATGCAATATATACATGCAGTCTTGCCGGAAAAATTGAGCGTTTCCTTGAGGAGGGCGGGAGTAATGCAGTAAGGGATTTTCTTGTAAAAGAAAACTTCGCATATTTTGAGGTTAGTGAAACCGATGAGAACAGGCTGGCTTTTACTAACATCAATTCTCCTGATGACATGAAGGGCATAATAAGGTGAATTAATACCACTGTCAGGAAAAGTTTCAAAATTGATTTTTATATTTGGATAAATAAAAAAAACGTCTCATGAAAAACAAATTATTACTACTTACGGTTATTTTGGTTTTTTGCGCTGTAACTGTTTCTGCCCAGACAGGATCAAAACAGGACAATACGATTGGTAAATGGAAATTTGAAGCTCCTTACGCACCCGAAGGATTCAATACCGGATTAATAGAGTTCAGCTTTGCAGAGAACAAGTATTCATCTTCGATTACTTTCACCGGCAGTGATTATAAAATCGCAGGGGAAAATACCAAGCTTGAAAAGGACACTCTTACTTTTTCAGTTTATGTGGAGGGGAATGAGGTTGCAATTTCACTTAAACCCGATGGCAAGGATAAAATGACCGGTAAAGCATCTTATGTTGAAGGAGAAATACCCCTCACACTCACCAGGGAGGCTCAGAACAAATAGAATTATGGGCCTTTCGTTTCAGAGGAGGCTGTTTCTGTTTGCAGTACTCTGGTCTTTATCTGTTCTGACGCCGGCTCAGATTGTTGTAAAGGAGCCTCTCAGTGAAAGAATTACCGGTTACAAATTGGAAGTATCACTCGACACTGTAGCCAAAACGGTAAGTGGTGATATGGAAGCCTATTGGGTGAACATATCTTCCGATACTGTTCCGGAGGTAAGAATGCATCTTTACATGAATGCATTCAGGAGTAACAGGTCAACTTTTTTCCGCGAGAGTGGAGGGTCGCCCGGAACAAAAGAGATAGATCCTGGATGGACTGATATAAGATCCCTGTTTGACAGGGAAGGCAACGATCTCTTACCTTATATGGACTACATCAGTCCGGATGACGGTAACAGTGAGGACAAAACAGTTATACGGATTAATTTGCCCGATCGGGTCTTGCCAGGCGACACTGTGTACCTCAGGATAAGTTTTGATACGAAATTACCGTCGCAGATAATAAGGACCGGCTTCAACGACGATTTCATTTTCGTGGCACAGTGGTTTCCCAAGTTTGGAGTATATGAGCCAGCGGGAATGAGGTATTCGACAGAAGGAGGATGGAACTGTCATCAGTATCATGCCCATTCTGAGTTTTACTCGAACCACAGCGTATATGACGTAACAATAACACTTCCTTCGTCATATGTCGTAGGCACTGGAGGTCTTCTTCTTTCTGAAGAAAAAAGAGGAGTTCTCAAAACAATGAGATTCAGGGCTGAGGATATAGTTGATTTTGCGTGGACAGCCTGGCCTGGATATAAGGTCTTCACTGATAAGTGGAAACATGTGGATATTACCCTTCTGATACCGGAGGCGAGGACTGAGCAGGTGGATAGACAACTTACAGCAGTCAGGAATGCCCTTGAATACTTTGAAAGGAATGTAGGTCCTTATCCCTGGCCGCACCTTACTTTTATCGATCCGCCTTCAAAAGGAGGAGGTGCAGGCGGAATGGAATATACAACTCTTTTTACCTCGGGCTCGTCTGACAAAATGCCGGAATTTTTATACAGCCCCGAGATGGTTACGGTACATGAGTTCGGTCATGCCTATTTCATGGGCATAATAGCAACGAACGAATTTGAAGAACCCTGGATGGATGAAGGTATAAATTCATACTGGGAACAGAGAATAATGGACAGCTATTACGGATCAGGATATGGAATGGTTAATCACAGGCTACTGAAAGTATCAGACCGTTCGCTTGCCAGGAGGAACTACCTTGTATCTCCTTTGCGTCAGGTAGCATCGAATTATGAGTTCTCATGGAACTATCCCCAGGACTCATACAACATGCTTTCGTACCAGAAGGCATCCGTCTGGCTTCATACTCTGACAGGGATAATAGGGGAGGAGACCATAAATGATGTATTCAGGGAATATTACAGGAAATGGGCATTCAGACATCCATGCACCAGGGACTTTATTAATGTAGTAAATGAGGTTGTAGCCAAACAGCATGGAGAGACGTTTGGAAAGGATATGAACTGGTTTTTCGACCAGACTCTTTTCGGAACGGGGTTATGCGATTATAAGGTCTTCATGATTAGAAATCATAAATACAGAAAACCCACTGGCAGAACCGATACCATTGATATTGATCTGCCTGAAGGTGCTGACCCTGATTCCTTGTTCATTTCGACAGTCCAGCTTCAGAGACTGGGTGAGGTAATGCTGCCGGTGGATGTTCTCATTGGTTTCACTGATGGTACCGAAATACGCGAGAAATGGGATGGCCGGGCGCGATTCAGGGATTTTACCTACAAGGGAAAACGGGAAGTTGAGTGGGTCAGGATCGATCCTGAATTCAGGATCATCATGGATGTCAATTATATAAATAATTCTATAACTGAAAAACCAGACCTGACACCTGTACGGCGCATCGCCAATAAAATCCTTGCTTTTGTTCAGTTTTATCTGAGTATTTTCCTTTTGTAAAATTAATTTGATGAAGATTTTAAACTCACTGCGTTCAGGTTTTCTCAGGGCACTCGCAGCCCGAAGGCTGGTTCTGGTCTGGTGGTTCACACTTTTTATCCTGGTCATTCTGTTTGTTTACCCTTTACGCAGCATCCTTGGCGGAGCCTTTGGAAACAGCATGATAACCGAGCGTCTTGCTGGCGGGATTGATATAGATGTGCTTACAGATCTCGGGCAAAACTTCAGAAATATCATGGCGTATTTTTCTGCAGGCATGCTATTTATTTATCTTGCAGGATTCTTTCTGAATGCTTTTATAACTGCCGGTATTTTCGGATTACTCAGTAGTAGAGCAACCGGAACCGGTTCAGAGGAATTTTTCAGGAAAGGAGCCGGTAACTTCTGGCCCAATATTGTCATACTGTTTATTGTAAGCCTTATCCTATTTGCCTCCATTGCAATTGTTATTGTTCTAACGATGGGACTAGCAGCAACGCCGGGCAGGGTATCAGAAGGCGTAGTGAACCTGGCTATTGGACTGACGGTTTCGGTTTCGGTCATAATAATTGCTGTTTTGCTCCTTGTCGCAGATTATGCCAGAGCCTGGGTTGCCATTGAAGGAAACAAGTCGGGGCTTCAGGCTGTCGGATTCGGATTCGGAGAGACCTTCGGAAAATTCGGGTCATCATTTTTCCTGATGTTGATAGTGATCATAATCCAGGTAATTTTCGGACTTGTGATGATGAGAATTCTGTCAGGATGGAAGCCGTCATCGTCAGGAGGAGTATTCTTGTTGTTGATTGTTTCACAATTAATACTTTATGTCAGGCTTTTATTGAAGATGTGGAGATATGCAAGTGTTACTTCGCTGATGGAAAAAAACAATAAGAAAATAGCGGAAAAAATCTGATATTCAGAAAAATGAAAAGAGAAGAGGTAAAAAAATTCAGGGATGAAGCCGTGAATCATCTGGTAAACGAGCTTCTGCCTTTCTGGACTACGAGAATGGCTGACCTGCAAAATGGCGGGTATCTTACTCATTTTGACAGGAATGGAAATGATACCGGCGAGGATGAAAAATCGCTGATAGCACAGACCCGGTGTCTGTACACTCTCTCTTCAGCACACCGGGCAGGCTACGGAGACGGAAAGCTTGCTGATTTAGCCAGACGCGGCGCTGATTTTCTTATTGACAGGATGTGGGACAGGGAACATGGCGGGTTCTTCTGGATGATGGACAGGAAGGGGAATGTAAAGATTGACAGCAAGATCATTTACGGACATAGTTTCGCCATTTACTCCCTCAGCGAGTATACTCTTGCCACCGGCGACAAACGGGGAATTGAATTCGCTGAAAAGGTCTTTGACCTGATCCAGAAGTATTGCGCCGATACGATGTACGGAGGTTACTGGGAGATGTTCGACCGCGACTGGACTCTCAGGGGGCCGGGTGCTGCCGGAGGCGACCGTAAGACACTCGATGTTCATATGCATCTGATGGAAGCTTTTACAACTCTTTATGAATGTTCGGGAAAGGACGTTCACAGACGAAAGCTTCTCGAGGTAATTGATATCCTTCAGAAAAGAATAAACCATCCTGTATACAGGACAGGCATCCCTCAGTTTTTCGGAGACTGGACAATTGCTCCGCAGATCAAGTTTGAAATTATCTGGGGATGGGACAGGTTCACCGGCGAAGGAACCAAGGTCAATAAAACAGATAATACTTGTTTCGGTCATAACTCTGAGTTTTTATGGCTTCTGAATCATGCCCTCGAGGTTCTTGGAATCGACAGGGAGCCTTTTCTTTCCGACTTCAGAAAAATATCGGATCATACGGTCAATAATGGCATTGACACTACATACGGAGGAGTATTTGTTGAAGGGCCTCATTCAGGAGGCGTTTCTGACCGTGAGAAGGAATTCTGGCAACAGGCTGAGGTACTTACTGCCATGCTTGATGCTTATCTCATCTTCGGCGACCCAATCTTCTGGGAATCATATAAAAATGTTCACAGGTTTGTTTTTGACAAAATGATAAACAAGGGGGTGGGAGAGTGGTTCCCCCTCATGACGCGTGAAGGCGAGCCGATCTGGACACATATGGGCCATTCATGGAAGATTAATTATCATACGGTACGATCGATGGTTCTGAGTGTTGATAAATTGAACAGGATACTCTCATTACCATAACATGAAATTATCACTGACTTCTCTCGACTGGATTGTTCTTTCCATCGTTATGGCAGGCAGCCTGGGATTTGGAATGTACATGGCATACCGCAGGAAGTCGGGACGTGACAGTTCCAGTTTCTTTCTGGGAGGCCGGTCGATAAAATGGCCCGTGGTGGGAGCTTCACTTTTCGCAACGAACATCGGAGCTGAACATCTTGTGGGTCTTTCGGGCGACAGCTACCGCTATGGATTATCAGCGGGGCTGGTTGAACTTACAACCATTATCACACTTGGAGTTGCCTGTGCGGTTTTATTTCCCTATTACATGAAAAACAGGCTGTTTACAATTCCCGAATTCCTTGAATTAAGATATAACAGGAGAGCAAGAACTTTTTTCTCAGGTCTTATGCTGATTATCAGTGTCATGACAAAACTGGCCTTCACACTTTTTGCAGGAGCGCTGGTGCTTCACAGTATTTTAGGCTGGGAAATAATGACAACGATATTCTGGATAGGGATGATTGTTGCGATCTTTACTATGATCGGAGGCTTCACCGCAGTCGCATATACAGATTCCATCCAGGTGATCATTATGATTGCCGGCTCGCTTATAATGCTTATAATCGGGCTGGGCAGGATAGGAGGCCTGGAGGGTCTTATGGAGAAAGCTCCTGAGATGATGGCTATTGCCAAACCCTACGACGATCCTGTTTATCCTTTCTGGGGTATTCTTGCCACTGCCTTTTATGCCGGAGTTTTCTACTGGGGCATGGATCAGGTGAATGTCCAGAGGGTCCTGGCTGCAAGGGATCTCAACAATGCACGATGGGGAGCCATGTTCGCAACCCTTCTCAAGCTTCTTCCTGTTTTTATTTTTGCCCTTCCGGGTGTTATCGCCTTTGCCCTTTTTCCAGGGGAACTACAGGGGGACGATACCAGGCAGACCTTCGTTCTTCTTCTTAACAATCTTCTTCCGGCAGGTCTCAGGGGCTTACTGATGGCTTCACTGCTGGCTGCCCTGATAACTTCACTGATAGGTGTTCTTAACTCTGTTTCCACACTGGTTGTTAGGGATTTCATAGTTGAATTCAATCCTGCAACAGATGAAAAGAAACAAGTTTCGCTGGGCAGGCTGGTCATTGTGGCAGTTACTCTTCTCGGGATAGGAGCAGCATATATGGTTTATAAAAATGAGGAAGGATTGTACAAGTACCTTCAGACCATATCGGCCTATCTCGTTGTCCCTGTGTTTCCTGCAATCTTTTTCGGGATACTCAGCCGGAAGGTAACCCTTAAGGGAGCATACGCATCGGTTTTTGCAGGTATTATTCTTGCAACGATCTTTGTTGTCGACCAGGTTGCAGGTGAGGCAACCGGATCGAGACTTTTTCCTTTTCTTCATCACAAGCTGACCCTGAATTTCGGATACCGGGGCTTATGGGCTGAGATAATTATAACACTAGTTTTGTTTGCTGTGTCTGCTTTCACGGAAAAGACAGATCCATCCAAGCTTCTTAAGACAACTGTCGATTATTCAAAGGGTATGGCGGCATTCAAGGGCATCACCGATTGGCGCCTTCACCTTTTCTTCCTCACAATTTTAACCATCCTAATCCTTGTATTGCTAAGATGAGTTATTGGCCTTCAGCCTCAGCCAGAAAGCGGTACATCTGGCAGAGGAAATCCCTGTTGTCAGCTGTCAGATAATACATCTCACCCCCCATGCGGCTGAATGTTTTGCAATACCGGAGATAATAGGAAGGATTATCAGGGGGAGGCTCCCCTTTACTTTTCCAGTCCCATTTGTTTTCGGCAAGGTCCACGACAAGCATAAAATGGTTCCTGATCAGGCCACCTTTCTTTATCTCAATGTTCTGGGACATCGAAAGAGATTTCTCGAAGATCATCGGTGACATGACTGCGGAACCTAAGGAAATATATACACCGCCTTCAAGATTGCTTATGCTGTCCGCGTAGCTCAGGAAGTCTCTGAGGGCAGTCCTTCCGATAGCGGCTCCGTGGTTGAGAGGATGAGTGTAAATTATATCATGGCCTATCATAGGATGGCCGGTGAATGGAACATTCAGCTCGTATGCAGCACACTGGAGCGAGTATGATCTGAACGGATGGGGAATGGGAAGGAAACCTGCTTTCAGTCTGCGCCTCCTTATTACATCATAGAAGTCTATCGCTGCAGCTGAGAAACCGGGATCCGTTTTAATGTTCTTTACGGCCTCGCTTATCAACTGTTCCTTTTCCGGAATATTCAGCCCTTCCCTGAAAATCATTTTTCCAACCGATTCTCCATAGCCCAGTTTTTCATAAGCCCCTGCCACCAGAGCCAGATTGAGGAAAAGTCCGGTCTCTTCCCATATTCCAAACTGGCCGTCGCTGACATTTTCACGGACATTTTCTCCAGTTTGTCCGATGAAGGCAAATTCCCAGTCGTGTATTATTCCTGCTCCGTTTGTTGCCAGATGTGTCACCCAACCTCTCCTTATCATTTCGGTGAGAACAGGTCCCAGTCCATTCTTTATAGCATGTGCACCGAAGGCAAGAATTACCGGCTTATCTGATTTTCTGGCCCTGATAATCCTTTCGGATGTAAGGCGGATAAGCTCAAGGTCGTTTTCTTTAAGGTTTTCAGGCATATAACTCAGGGGAACATGCTTCTCACTGAAGTCGATCTGGTTCTTTCTTTCATCAAGGCTTCTGATGACCAGAGCTGACCTGTCAAATTGTTTGTGGGGCATTTATCTGATGTTTAACAGTTGAAGAAGTTTTTCATACTGGGAGAAGTCGGGAACTATGAGGTCGGCTCCCGCTTTTATCAGTCTGGTCCGTTTTGTTATGTTAAGTCCGTATCTTCTTATTTCATTGCTGGCGACTCCGACAGCAATTCCGCCGCGTTTCCTGGTCTCCCTGATCTCAACGGGTCCGTCGCCAAAGGTCACTATCGATGATGACTCAGCAGTCCCGATTGAATCAAGCAGTTTGTCAAGAACGACTTTTTTGGCTTCTGTGTCGATCTTTCCCGTTGCGCCGAAGATCCTGCCTTCGAAGAGATGACCATAGCCAAGAACAGCAGCCTCGTGTTTTACGTCTTCCTCGTCTGTGCCGCTTGTGAGAAAGAGTTTTACACCTTTGTCATAAAGAACCTGAAGGAATGCGACAGAGCTTTTTATTGTAAGGTCTTCAACTGAAATCTCTCCTTCTTTTAGTTTCTTTTCCCTTTTTCTTATCATAGACAGGAGCTCTTCGTTATAGATGAGCTTGTATCCGGCTTCATCAAGGATATCTTCTTCTTCCACGCAGTTGAAGTCACGTACCAGTTTTATCAGCATTTGCATCTGCTTCAGGGTCTGTATACCGGTTGTCTTGTCTATCATTTCGTTAACGGCATTTTGCACTCTGGCATAGAGTGAGTCACCGGCCTCGCTGTATTTTTCTCCGAGGATTGCTTTTATCATCATGGGAGCCATTATATGTTCCCATCCTTCCCTTAAAGCAGATATTGTTCCGTCGTTGTCAAAAACAGCATATTTCACTGCCAGCTTCTCATCCGGTTTTATGATGATCTCAATTTCTGTTCCTCCATAGTATTGTGCGTGCCTGATATCTGAAGCAATATCAGGATTATATGAGAAGTCAGGTGCGCTACCTATTGCTATGATCTCTTCGGGTGATGCTGTTCCTGTCTGATACAGTTTCTGGACTGTAACCCCTGCAGTGAAGGTTCCCAGTAAGCCGGCTGTTTCAAGAGAATAACCCGCGGCAAGAGTGGCCGCAGCTCCGGCAAGATAACTGTCGCCTGCCCCGACAGTATCGGTAGGGGATATTATCATCAGTCCCGAAATTTCGGTTATTCCGGTATTTCCGGCAACAACAGAGCCATTGCTTCCACGTGTTATTAACAAAGGTTTCCCGAACCTATGGCTCAGCTCGTCGGCAAATTCAAGAACTTCGCTTCGTGTTATGACCTCATCAGGCTTTCTCACGATTCCGCACAACCTTGCTGCCTCGTTGTCGTTCATCTTCCGCCAGGCACCGTCATAATCCGCCATGAAATCCCGGCTGTCGGCGATAAAGATCTTTTCCGGAAAGCGTCCGATAATATCAACAAGTCTTTTCCTGAAGAAGGGAGTATGGATTCCTGAAAGAACCTGCTGGTTTATAATGATGAGGCTGGCTTCTCCTGACACTTTCTCAAGGTTTTCCAGAAGGCTGGCAGCAGTTTCTTCAGACAGCTGGTTGAAATTGCCGAAGTCGATACGGCTTTGTTCTGTTTCTCCGATATGAGGTTTTATGTAAACGTGTGTTGACCATTTCTCTTCCTGAACCAGCATTTTATCGGTGTTTATCCCGGCCTTATTCATCAGCGAGATCATTTCGGACGCGAAGGGATCGCGGCCGGTTACACCAAGAGCCCATATCTGTCCGGCCCCCAGCGAGGCAAGGTTGCTGGCAACGTTTCCGGCCCCTCCCAGCGAGTATTTCTGAATTCTGACGGGAGTTGTGGTTTTGCCAGTCTCTATTGATATCTCCCTTTTTGACTCATCGACGAACCAGTAGGCATCAAGACAGAAATCGCCAACAATTGCTATTTTGACATTTCTTATCTTATCAAGCAGTTCCTTAAGTGTCTCGGGTTTCATCATCAGCTGATTATTTATTATAGAAATGGTTTTCGCTTATCCGGCAAAGGGCATGTATAACAGGGAGGTGAAGTTCCTGCACCCTTGCCGTTTTCTTTTCAGGGACATTAATAAGCACATCACAAAATTCCTTTATTTCCCCCCCCGACTCACCTGTCAGTCCTATGACATTAAGGTTAAGTGCTTTGGCAGTGATGCAGGCATCGACGACATTGCATGAATTCCCTGAAGTGCTTAATGCAACAAGTACATCTCCCTCGTTGCCAAAACCTATTATCTGCTGGGCAAATACAAGGGACGGACCGGTATCGTTGGAAATTGCAGAGGTAAGTGCTGAATTTGAAGGTAATGAGATTGCCGGAAGGGCATGTTCAAGCTTCTCGCCGAGATAATTTCCCCTGGAATCTGAAATACCTGCAAGTCTTTCTTTAAGGGATTTGTCGAGGGGCCTGGCCGTTTCGAAGCTTTTCATAAGTTCGGCGGCAAAATGATCAGCATCGGCGCTGCTTCCCCCGTTACCGCAGAGCAGAAGCTTTCCTCCCTTCTCATAACAGTCAGTGATCAGATTGGCGGCCCTTGCAAGCTCTTCTTTGAGGGATTTCAGCGAAGGGTATTCAGCACAAAGCAATCCGATGATTTCGTCCTTTTTCATCTGTTCAATATTGGTTCTTATAAAAATATTAATTTTAAACAAATTTCTTGATTAATTTATTACACTGATAAATAATTACTTATGTCGGAAAAGGAAATTTTTGTACTGGGCGATCCTTCCGTTTTCCCTTCAGAGGCGATTATAAGCGGAATTCTTGATCAGAAAACGGAACTATGGCAGAAGGTTATTGAATACGTCACAGTGAATTATAAAGATGTTATTTCCGGATGGAAATACTACAACGACGGGAAGCAGTGGCTTTTCAGGATGCAGATTAAGAAGAAGACCATTTTCTGGTCTGCAATGCTTGCAGATACTTTCAGAATCACTTTTTATTTCGGTGATAAAGCTGAGCCTGTAATTGAAGGCAGTACTCTTCCGGAAAATGTTAAAAGCGATTTCAGGTCAGCCAGGAGATTCGGATCGACGCGACCCATAACAATTAAGGTTTCAGGATCCGGCGATCTTCAAACGGTCTGTAAGCTGATAGACCTGAAGGCAAAAATCAAATAGTCCCGTTGTTATCCCTGAAGGCGTCGAGGGCTTTTTTTACAGATCCGTGAAGCAGAAGGAGTTTTTTTGATGTTTCATTGTCGAGGCCGAGTTCCTCAGAGATCATTTTCGAACCTCTCCTGATAAGCTTCTGGTTTGTCAGCTGCATATTGATCATTTTGTTCCCCCTGACACGGCCCAGTCTGATCATTACAGATGTTGTTATCATGTTGAGTACGAGCTTCTGGGCGGTCCCCGCCTTCATTCTTGTACTTCCTGTCACGAATTCCGGACCAGTAACCACTTCTATTGCAACATCAGTATTCTCTGCAACGGGGGTTCCGGTATTGCAGGTTATTGCACCAGTAAAGATTCCGCTTTCCCTTGCCCTCCTGAGAGCACCAACAACATAGGGAGTAGTTCCGGAAGCGGCTATCCCGACAACAACATCACGTGCTGAAGGATTAAAGGCCATTATATCCGACCATCCCAGTTCCTCATTGTCTTCGGCCATTTCGACAGCCTTTCTTATTGCTCCGTCCCCACCCGCGATCAGCCCTATTACGAAGCCATGGTCGAGACCGAAGGTGGGAGGTATTTCTGAAGCATCAACTATACCGAGCCTGCCGCTTGTTCCTGCCCCGATATAGAAAAGTCTTCCACCTTTATTCATTCTTGAGACTACGGCCTCGACGAGAATTTCAATCTGAGGGATGCTCTTCCTTACGACTTCAGGAACTTTATGATCTTCAGCATTTATTGATTCAAGGAGCTCCCTGACCGACATTTTTTCGAGATCGTGGTATAGCGATTCGGACTCTGTGAAACTGATCATATTCTCTTATGACGGATATTGGTTGTTTTAATCATTTTTTTCGGGGGATCAAAGGCTGGACGTAAAGAACACCTTCCCGCGATTCAGTAATGAGTTCTGTGATATCTTACAAGTCCTTTTACAGGTCCCTTTGTTATTGTTTTAATAATGAATCCATTACAGGATAGAACTTCCTCAAGGATTTCCCTGAAATGCCAGGCAACCGATCCGGTAACGGCAATTTCAGTTTTTCCCTCTGTCGGGTACAATCTGAGGTTCCTGGCGACAAACTCCTCGAAGGCGGTTTTAACGAGATTATGGCAATATTCTTCGCTGATGTAAGCCTTAAGGAACCTTACGAACTCACCGATGAATCGGCTTGGGAATACTCCACGGTACACATGGGTGATTATTTCATCCTTGTCAGGGCCGTATTCCTTTCTGAATATTTCAGATAATCCGGAAGGCATAATTCCTCTGAGGAAGTCGGCAAGGAGTCTCTTGCCAAGCCATGCACCGCTTCCTTCATCGCCAAGGATAAAGCCCAGGGGTGGGACATTTTTTACGATCCTGAACCCGTCGTAGTAGCCGCTGTTTGATCCTGTCCCTATCATGCAGACAAAACCGCTGCGATCTCCCAGCATTCCCCGGGCTGCTCCGGTCAGGTCGGAGAATACATGGACCTCAGCGCCTGGTATAGCCCTTCTGATAGCGTTGCGCACTTTATGTTCCATAGCAGTTCCGGCACATCCGGCGCCATAAAAGAAAACTTCCTCAACATCGGGGTTTTTTAATCCCGGAAGAACTTCGGCCGAGATTACTCCGGCAAAAGTCTCTTCGGTAACGAAATTAGGATTCAATCCCGCAGTTGAAATAACAGCAGATTCTGAAGATTGTGTTACACCACACCATTCGGTTTTGGTCCCTCCGCTGTCAGCTATCAGTTTCATATTTCAAAAGTACAAAAAGAAGAATAAGTATTTACGGCCAGCACATAAAACGAAACAGAGCTGGATTTTCGCATTTTCGCTGATTCTTTTTTATTTTAACCCCCCTCCGGAAAGAACCCTCCCTGTCTGATCTTTTTTGGAAGTAACAGGTGGGCATATAAGCATTTATACCCATTGAAAAATAGGTTTTAACTGTCTACTCAGCCATATGTTAAAAAGATACTTTTGTTGTTAATAAGTTAACAAAGTCTGTCGCGGGTTAATACCAAAAGTGATGAAGAATTATTTCGAACAGCTGAGTGAGGATGTAAGATTCAGGGAAGGATTGAATGCCTGCATGAACTGCGGTGTTTGCACCGCGATCTGCCCTGCGGCAGAATTTTATGATTATGATCCGAGGATGATCGTTGACACTGTTCAGACGGGCGACAATAATGAAATTGAGAAGCTTCTCAGATCTGAGACCATCTGGTACTGCGGAGAATGCATGTCGTGTAAAACAAGATGCCCGAGAGGCAATACTCCGGCTCTGGTGGTCATGTCTCTCAGAACTCTCTCCCAGAAACTGGGTTTCTTCACGGAATCGGAAAAGGGAAGACAGCAGTTCGCTATTAAAAGAACCGTTGGTGAGAACATTTTCAAATATGGGTATTGTGTTGCCACATATGCAGTGAGACCTGAGATGCATGTTGAACAGGGTCCCATCTGGGAATATATCCTCGAAAATACATATGATGTCTATGAAAGGCTTGGCGGGCAAATCGATGAGCTTGGCGCCGGCCCTCTCAGAAAGATTCCCGAGGATGCAAAGGACGAACTGAAAAAGATCTTTGAAGTAACAGGCGGAACAGATTTTTTTGAGGTAATAGAGAAACACTCAAAGAAGAAAGCCGAAGAAATGGGACTTCAGTTCGACAGGGAAGGAATAGACAATGAGTATTTTATAGAATCATACACAGCAAACAACGGGAAGCACACCGTTTCATAAAAAGATCAATATGGAAAACGAAGGAAAGAAAAGGATCTGGACCGAGTATCAGAAGGAAATTGCTGATGATCATTTTTTTTATGTACGGTCTTGCATACGTCAGAGCTTTTTTCCTGCATCGGAACAGTTCTTTCTCGATTTTCTCAGGAAAGATCTGGGGAAGGATGTTTATGAAAATCCTTCGCACACGACCTGCACGGGTATAGGTTATCATGCGGATGTCGTTCCCTTTCAGACAATAATGACGGTTATTGCGCGTCACTATGCCCTGATGAAGGAATCGGGATACCGCAACATTGCAATTTCCTGCGTGACATCATTCGGAATATATACGGAGATCCTTGAAACATGGAAGCATTTCCCGGAAGAACTTGAGAAAACGAGGGAGTATCTGTACAAAGCAACAGGCAGGGAGTTTGATCTTCCCGAGACTATTGCCCATACAAGCGATATTATCTACAAATTCCGTAATGAAATAGCCGCAAAGGCAAAATTCCCGCTTATAAACAGGATGACGGGAGAGCCTCTTAAGGTAGTGGAACACATAGGATGTCATTATGCAAAGATCTTTCCGAAATACGGAGTTGGTGGAGCGGAGTTTCCGCATGTACTTAGCGGGATGATTGAAGCATGGGGAGGCGAAGTGGTTGATTATCCCGAGAGGAGACACTGTTGCGGATTCGGCTTCAGGCAGTATCTCGTTCAGGCCAACCGTGGCTATTCGCTGGCAAACACCACAAAAAAGTTTTCCTCGATGAAACCGTTCAAGCCCGATCTGGTACTAACAAACTGCCCGGGATGTACAATGTTCATGGATAAGTGGCAGTATACGATAAAGGAGATGGAAGGAACAACCTATGGTGTTGACGGAGAGTCGATCCCTGTTCTGACATACGAGGAACTGGCAGGTCTTGTCATGGGTCACAATCCATGGGATCTGGGTCTTCAGTATCACATGGTTCAGTCGGAGCCGCTCCTGAGGAAGATGGGTATTGAATACAATAAGGAAGATAAGTTCAGAACAAAGGGCGGAAAGCAGATGCCCGTTCCTCAAGATCTTATAAATTCATAGGATGACAGGCAGCGTGGCAATAATCGGAGGAGGCACTGCCGGGATGGAAGCAGCAGGACAACTTGCCAGGGCCGGATTGTCAGTTATGCTTATTGAAAAGGAATCAGAGACAGGAGGCCATGCAAGGAACTGGTATCACCTCTTCCCTGACAGGCGAAGCGGAAGCGAGGTGTTAAAATATCTTACCGATCAGATAGATCACGAAAACATTGAACTGATAACAGGATCGAGAGCAGAAAGTTTCCGGAGGAAGGGTAATGAGTTTGTAATCGAAACAGGAAACGGTAAGGAAATCAGGGCAGATGCCCTTCTTCTTACAACAGGTTTCGATCTGTTCAGAAGTGAGAGAAAGGAAGAATACGGGTACCATATTTACGACAATGTCATAACTTCTGCTGATCTTGAAAACAAGTTCAGGAACAATGACCTGAGGCTGCTTAACGGTAAAATTCCGGAAAAGATAGGATTGCTTCACTGCGTAGGGTCGAGGGATGAGAAATCCGGAAACGTGTACTGTTCAAAGCTTTGTTGCGTCACAGCTGTAAAACAGGCTATAGAACTAAGGGAAAAACTTCCCGGGTCGAGGGTCTATTCCTTCTATATGGATATGAGAATGGGAGGAGCCCTTTACGAGGAGCTTTACAGGGAGGCTCAGGAGAAATACGGAGTTAATTTCATAAGGGGGAAGATTTCGGAAGTAAGCGTCAATATAGACAACAGGCTTGTCATCAAGGCAGAGGATACCCTGGTTGGTCGTCCTCTCAGGATGGAACTCGACATGCTGGTTCTAATGGCAGGAATGGAGATGTCGGAGTCCGGAATCAGGATTGCAGATTCGGCCGGGCTCACAAGGGGGGAGAATCGGTTCTTTTCTCCTGCTGACCACCATTTCGGGAGTAACAGGAGTAATCTGAGAGGAGTATTCTTCGCTGGCGCATGCGCGGCTCCCATGAACATTACTGAAACAATCTCGCATGCCAGAAGCGCGGCTTCTGAAATAATAAAATACCTGAATAATGGCAGTAAGCGCTAAAGACAAATTCGGGTTCACGGTTTCGAAAGCCCGTGTCATTGACTACGATGCCAACGACAAGGCTGTTATAAATCACATCCTTGAGAAGGAACCAAGTCTGCGGCTTTGTATTGAGTGCGGAGGTTGTTCCGCCACCTGTACCACTGGCAATTTTACAAGCTTTAGTCTTAGAGAGATACATATTCTGCTTAAACGCGGGGAAAACGCGCAGGTAAAGGAAAAGATAAAGAAATGCATGCTGTGCGGCAAGTGTATCCTGGTGTGTCCCCGGGGTGTTAATACGCGAAATGTTGTTTTTTTGGCAAAACAGGCTTTTCAGAAATACGATATAAATGCACTTTGATCCCTTTATAATACCTTTTAACCTTGGACTCTACTTCATCCTTCTTTTTGCAGTAGCAAGGAGTGTTATCTGGTTCAGGGAGCTATCCCGTCCAGATAAACTCAGGCTTCAGAGAGGCTTTTTTGGTAGGGCATTCGGACAGAGCCTGAAGGAGATATTTATGGAGAGCCTGATACACCGTAAAATCCTGAAATCGAATTTCAGGCTTGGTTATATGCACATGAGCCTCGCCTTCGGATGGTTCCTTCTTATTCTTTTGGGAACAATTGAAGCCGATATTTTTGGTGAAAAGCATTTAAATCCTCCCTACAAGGCTATCTTCTTCAAGTTTTTCAATCCCGATCACGGGAAGGCAGGATTTGAAGCGGCATATGCTTTTCTGATGGACCTCATACTTGCCTTTATCCTCTCGGGACTTGTACTTGCCATACTGAAAAGGTTCGCATCGAAGGCAGCGGTTGGAATGAAGCAGACAACAAGACTCAGGATTCTTGACAGGGTGGCCCTTACTTCATTGTGGCTTATATTTCCAAGCCGTCTTATTGCCGAGAGCCTGACGAGCGGTGCCTACGGGACCGGCAGCTTTCTTACCGGCAGCCTTGGATCTCTTTTTGCAACCTTTTTACCCGCAAAAGAGGCTGCGTATCCTTTCTGGTGGCTCTATTCTTTATCCCTGGGTACTTTCTTTGTCCTTCTGCCCCTTACCCGATATATGCATATTCCTACCGAGCTGTTCCTTATTTTCATGAGGAATTCAGGTATCAGAACAGGCGATCGGGCAGGTACTTTTTCAGAGGTTGAAGTACATTCGTGCTCTTCGTGCGGTATGTGCATCGACCAGTGCCAGATGAGTTTTTCTGCAGGCATCC
The DNA here is from genome assembly GCA_040772125.1 of Bacteroidales bacterium. Taxonomy (GTDB): domain Bacteria; phylum Bacteroidota; class Bacteroidia; order Bacteroidales; family VadinHA17; genus LD21. The sequence continues at coordinate 1,973,377 of JAXGYS010000003.1, read as the reverse complement.
ACACAATCCAGTCGGCATATCTTCTCAAGGCTATAAGGAATAATTATGACACACATGACATTGCCCATAACTGCCTGATGTGCGGGCGCTGCGATCAGATCTGTCCGGTGGGGATAGAGCTGTCGCCGATAAGGATGATTCAGAGAAGGGCAGGAGAGAGCGAGACCAGATACACCAATGTGTGGAAAGGGTATCTGAGGCAAAGGCAGAATAACGTACATCAAAAAACAGTTCCCTCAAATTCATACAGTTTCGTTCCGGCAGCCGATCCGGGGAGAACCGATGTGTTGTATTTTGCCGGATGTATGACGCATCTGACGCCTTCGATAAAGGATGCCATGGTGAAGATACTTGATGCTTCGGGCCTTAAGTGGTCGTTCATGGACAAGGATGGCGGAGTTTGCTGCGGGAGGCCGCTTATGCTTGCAGGCCAGGACAGGGAAGCAAGGGAACTTATCAACATTAATTCGGAGATTATCTGGAAATCGGGAGCAAAGACACTGGTAACATCCTGCCCGATATGCTACAAGATATTCAGGGAAAGCTATTATCTGGATGTTGAGGTTCTGCATCACTCACAGTTCATAAAGAATTGTATTGATGAAGGACTAGTAAAGATGAACTACCTGCACAGAAGGGTTACATATCATACACCATGTGAACTGGGAAGGGGATCAGGAGTATACAATGAACCGAAAGCGGTTCTGAAACATGTCGCGAACCTCGAGCTTACTTCTTTTGAGGATGAGAAGTCTCTGTGCTGCGGAGGAAGCCTTGGAAATATGCTTCTGGACCAGCGCGACAGGAGACGTATTGCCTCTGATGCCGCCGCTGAACTGACGCGTACAAATCCTGACTGCCTCGCGACTGCGTGTCCCTTGTGTAAAAAGACTTTTGCATCCGTCTCAGGAACGAGGGTTGCTGACCTTGCCGAACTGGCTGCAGAGGCTCTTGTTACAACTTTATCAAAAAAAAAGCCTTCGCGGATTAAAGGTGCAATAAGGGAATCCGCCCGGATTATCTGAAACCCGAACTTTTTTTTAGGTTTATTGTTAATAACTATTGACTGGTTTTTAGGTGTTTTGGTATTTTTTTTGTTTTTTTTCGCACTTTAGATAATACTGAAATTCCTATTCAGTCGTTATCATATAGTTGTTAATCAAAATATCCTGAAATGAGCAGAAAAATCTTTACTCTTTTTAGTGTTTTAATTTTGTTTCTATGGTCCTGCGGAAATAGGACAGCTGATGAAAGCAGTGCAGAGAATGCAGTCCTTCAGGAGGCTGACGGCACGCTGGCACTCGACATGGATGAAGCTACCTGTTACAGTGATGAAGTAAATCCTTCAAGCAACACTGCAGAATGGAATGTTGTGGTTTCAAAACCTGGCAGCTTCAGGGTGTGGCTTACGAGTGCAACCAGGGATACAACGGATCTCAGTTATTCCACCTCGGTAAAGCTTAGTCTTCTTGACAAGTTCCTTGAAGTCGAGCCTGAGTGCGATAAAGTTGTGCTTGATTCGGAGGAGGTATCCTATCCCTATTTCAGAGCTGATTCCTATATGGGTTCGCTATACATCTCGGAACCCGGTGAATACAGCATTCAGGTCATAAGTGACAAAATTATGCCTAAGGAAGCTCTTGATGCAGGCTCAGGAACAGATACCAGGCTTATGTCGGTTATCCTTACTCCTATGAGCCGTTAGATTTATTACGGATCCATTCTTTTGCATTTACAAAAGCCTTGATCCATGGTGTGACCTCATCATTCCGCCTGTCGGCCGGATAGTATCCGCACTGCCAGGGGAAAAAAGCTCTCTCTAGATGAGGCATCATGACCAGATGCCGGCCATCTGCCGAACAGAGGCCGGCAATGTCATTTACTGACCCGTTGGGATTGGCAGGATAGGTTCCCGTGGAATACTGCATTATTATGTTGTACCTGTCGGCCGGATAAGGAAGACTGAACTGCCCTTCCCCATGGGCCACCCAGATCCCGAGTTTCATACCCGACATATTTCCTAGCATCACCGAATCGTTGGGAGGGATGGCTACTCCAATGAAACCTGATTCAAACTTGTTCGACTTGTTGTGGATCAGTTTTACCATTTCTTCGTGTTCGGGATAGATCAGACCCAGTTCCGCCATAAGCTGACATCCGTTGCATACTCCAAGGGAAAGGGTGTCCTTCCTCCGGTAGAATCTTTCAAGAGCTTTTCTGGCGCTTTGATTGTATCTGAACGCTCCGGCCCATCCCTTCGCTGAGCCGAGAACATCAGAGTTGGAGAACCCTCCGACAAAAACGATCATGCTGATATCTTCAAGAGTCTCCCTGCCGCTGATGAGATCTGTCATATGAACATCCTTTACATCGAAGCCTGCCAGCCACAGGGCATAAGCCATCTCCCTGTCGCCGTTAACCCCTTTCTCCCTTATAATCGCGGCCTGTATTCCCGATCTCTTTTTGCGATCAGGGGATATTCCAAGTGATTTGAACGAACCCGTGAAATCCTGCATATCAAACCTGAGTGCGTGGGATGAATAGGATCTGAATCGTTCAAGTGCGAGTTCAGGTCCGCACTGACGGCGGTCGAGCAGGTAAGAGCTCCTGAACCATACATCCCTGAGATGATCAATATCAAAAACGATCCTGTTGTCGTGGTTTGTCACACTGATTATCCTGTCGTTTACGGGGTGACCTATGGACAGATATGAAATGCCGTTTTCAAGGAGGATTTCGGCGGTTTCATTTTCATCCTTCACCTGAATTATAATGCCGGGGTTCTGGCTCAGAAGTATTTTCACAATATCCCTGTCGTCAAGCGCACTGAGGTTTACCGCAATTCCTCCTGATGTGTTTGAAAAGCACATCTCCAGAAGTGTAGTTATCATCCCGCCGGAGGATATGTCGTGTCCTGCAAGAATCTTTCCCTTTACTATAAGGTTCTGAACAGTATTGAAGACAGCTGCAAAATATGCCGGATCGGTCACTGTCGGTACCTCATTTCCAAGTTTGTTGATAACCTGGGCAAAACAGCTTCCCCCGGTCTTCAGGTTGTCTCTGCTCATATCGATGTAAAGCAGGCTTGTATAAGGGTCGTTTACAATAACCGGCTCGACAATCTGACGTATATCCGTTATTTCCCCAGCAGCCGAGATAATTACCGTTCCGGGCGACAGAACAACCTGGTCACTATATTTCTGGGTCATTGAAAGACTATCCTTACCGGTCGGGATATTGATCCCGAGTTCAGTTGCGAATCTGCTCGCTGCACTTACAGCTGAGTACAGCCTGGCATCTTCTCCGGGATTCTTGCATGGCCACATCCAGTTGGCAGATAGGGAAACACCCCTTATTCCGTCAGTAATTGGAGCCCAGATAATGTTGGTCAGGGCTTCGGCTATTGACAACACCGAACCTGCTTCGGGGTCGACAAGCCCGGCAACCGGAGCATGTCCGATTGAGGTTGCCATGCCATTTTTACCTCTGTAGTCGAGTGTTATGGCTCCAAGATTATTAAGAGGGAGCTGAAGAGGACCTGCACACTGTTGCTTTGCAAGACGCCCCGTAACAGACCTGTCAACTTTGTTTGTCAGCCAGTCCTTACAGGCAACCTCCTCGAGCTGAAGAACTTTTTCAACGTATTCGAGTATTTTTTCCTGCCTGTATTCCTGGTTTTCAAACCTGTAATCCTGACGGCTGTCGTTCATCGTGGTTCTTGGCGGATCTCCAAAGAGCGACTCGAGAGCCATGTCGATTGGCTTTTCACCCGTAAGGCTGTTTTCAAAGGTGAAGATGTGGTCGCCTGTAATTTCACCAACGACATACAGGGGAGCCCTTTCCCTTTCAGCAATCCTTTTCAGCGAATCTATATCGGATATCCTCATTACAAGACCCATACGTTCCTGTGATTCGTTACCTATAATTTCCTTGGCCGAAAGGGTAGGATCGCCAACGGGAAGCTTACTTATATCGATAACGCCTCCGGTGGCTTCAACGAGTTCTGAAAGACAGTTCAGATGTCCTCCGGCTCCATGGTCATGAATTGAGACAACAGGATTTTTATCGGCCTCACAGAGAGCCCTTAACGCGTTATATACCCTTTTTTGCATTTCGGGATTTGCTCTCTGGACTGCATTCAGTTCAATGGAACTGTCGTATTTCCCGGTGTCGACCGATGAAACAGCGCCGCCTCCCATGCCGATACGGTAATTGTCGCCCCCCATCATCACAATAAGATCTCCTTTAGCGGGCTTGTCCTTGGTGCTGTCCTGCTTTTTCCCAAGTCCGATACCACCAGCAAGCATTATTACCTTATCGTATCCAAACTTCCTGAGGTCTGTGAAATACTCAAAAGTGAGCACTGATCCGCATATAAGAGGCTGGCCGAATTTGTTCCCGAAATCGCTGGCTCCGTTTGAAGCCTTTATAAGGATATCTTCAGGAGTACGGTAAAGCCAGGGCCTCGCGGGAGTCGGTTTTTCCCAGTCTCTTGGTCCTTCAGGTCTTGGATAGGAGGTCATATAAACTGCAGTTCCGGCTATCGGGAGAGCTCCTTTTCCACCGGCTATCCTGTCCCTGATCTCACCTCCGGTTCCTGTAGAAGCTCCGTTGAAAGGCTCAACCGTAGTAGGAAAATTATGTGTCTCGGCTTTCAGTGACAGGACCGATTCAAACTGCCTGACAGCAAAAAAATCAGGTTTGTCCTGTGAAAGCGGGGCAAATTGTTCAACAACAGGTCCCTGAAGGAAAGCGCAGTTGTCCTTGTAGGCAGATACCACCCTGTTCCTGTTGAAATGAGTAGTATTCTTTATAAGCTGAAAGAGAGTGGAATCCTTTTCAATACCATCGATAATAAAGATCCCGTTGAATATTTTATGCCGGCAATGTTCGGAATTGACCTGTGAGAAACCGAAAACCTCACTGTCGGTGAGAGGGCGGCCCAAAGATGCGGAAAGACCCTCGAGGTATTTGATTTCCTGGTCATTTAGAGCCAGACCTTCTTCATCGTTATATTTTCTGATATCGCTGATTAAACGGATTGGTTCAGGAGCTCTTTCGGTTGTGAATATATCCTGACCGGGATTAACGTAGAGTGCCTGAAGCATGGGATCGAATTCCGGTTCGGGGGTGCCGGCAGCGAAGAACTCTTCTATTCTGGCAATACCGCTTATTCCCATATTCTGGGATATTTCGACGGCGTTGGTGCTCCAGGGAGTTATCATCTCTTTTCTGGGGCCTACAAAAGTGCCTTCAACAACACTACCGTCAATAAGCGTAGCGTTCCCGAAAAGCCATTTAAGCTTTTCCCTGTCATTTTCAGCCATGACGGCTGTTGTTCCGACTGCTATAAGATTTCCGGATCCGCTCGTAAAAAAAAGGATCATGTTAAATAATAATTATTTGTGTCAATAAACTTGTAAAATTCAATGGGTTGGTTCATTCATTTCAAATTCTTCTTCTTCATCGGTCTCTCCGCTTCCCGTTGCTCCCGCATATCTGGCTGGGTATGGTGTGTTGCCCTTTGCAGCGAACCACAAAATACGGTTCAGGAGGTCGTCGTGGCCCGAATCAACTTTGTCAAACACAGGAAGCATACTCTTTCTGGCAAAATGAAGCGCTCTGCCCCTTAGGGCATTCAGCGGAGGATTCATCTCGTTGATTGGAATGTTTGAAGGCAGGGCCTTAAAGGGCGTAAGGTCCGGAGTCTGTGTGAAACATTCGGTCATTGGGTTTGCGATGGCATCCTGAATATTCATGGGCGGCATGCCCAGTATCTGCTCAATGGTCCTTACCATCGAAGGCTGTGTGTAATAGGTGCTTATTGTCTTCTTCAGCCTTGAGTAAGGGCTTATTACAAGAGCAACTGTGCGGTAGGCAGAAACATGATCCCATCCTCCCTGGGAATCGTCTTCCACAACAAAGATCACCGTGCTTTCCCAGAAACGGCTATTGGAGAATGCTTCAACTATCCTGCCCAGGGCTGCATCATTGTCTGCGACCATCGCCCTGGGAGTCGGATATCCCGGTCTGGTCCCTGCAGTATGATCATTTGGAAGGGCAACTATCATAAGATTAGGTAACTGATCACCCGGCACCTTTTCAAATTCCCTGAGCTCATTTATCAGTACGTCAGCTCTCATCAGATCAGTGAATACATGAGGTCCGTAAGAGGGATATGACGGACAAAGAATTTTTATGACCGGTTCTATTGTTGTGTAGTTGCTGAACTCGATCCTCTGACGGTTCATGTACCTGCTATACACGTCGGTCCAGGTGAGGTTTTCCTTTAGTACAGGAAATGAAGCTTCCCCGTATATTCTTACAGATTTTCCGTTCGACATTGCGTTGTCCCAGATAAAACCTGTCGGGGCATAGACAAGAGCATCGGTCTGTACGTGCGCGTAGCTTCTGAACCATGCCCTCATATTCTTCTCGATATAGTCGGTTACAATTGAAGCATCGGTCCACTGATGGCCTTCAGCGGAACACTTTCCCGACGCCATGAAGTTATCGAGAAGCATGAATTCCTCACAAAGCTTATGTGTGTTGGGTGTAATAAGGGCGCCATAAGTGCACAATCCCGGATCGCCCTTACCCTGCTCCATGTCGCCAAGTATCTGGTCGTATGTGCGGTTTTCCTTGATAATGTAGACGACATGCTTGAAAACCGACGGTTCGCCGATCCTGTCGGGAACCGGTTTGGGGGCGATACCTGGTCTGGGCAGATCCCTGGCAAGAGTAGCCCGCGAGAGGTCGTTAACTGCAATTACTGTATCAGTATATGCTTTAAGATTTTTCATATCCGGCACCGGTATCACAGATACTGAAGCCAGCATGTGATGTGAATTATAGATCAGATTGCCGGTGCCCGGAACATTCATTCCGATGTTTGCTCCGGAAGCTTCAAGGTTGGCAACATATAGGGTTCCGTCAGGAGTAAGGCAAAGGCCTGAGGGATAAGCACCTGTCGGAATAAATCCCTGCATAAGACTGTTTTTTCCCGAACCTTTCCGGGAGGCTTTCCTTGAGAGCTTGATAACGGCAAGGGCATTATCCATACCGTTGGCAACATAAAGTGATTTCTGGTCCGGCGACAGGCAAAGGCCATTGGGTGAATCTCCGAAAAATGGATTTATTTCGGGCTGAAGCCTTACGCTTATTGTTTCGGATATCTCATCAGTACGGGTATCTAGAACCGAAACATTATCACTGTTTGAGTTTGTTACATAGACATATCTTCCTTTTCTGTCGCTAATAATCTCGTTGGGATGCAGACCCACCTCTATTTCTTTAATGATGCCCCCCGAGGCCGGATCGATGACTGTTACACTTCCCTCACGGGTTGATCCGCCTGCCTTGTTATTGACCCTTGCAGATCCCCAGGGTACGCCGGCAACCTCAGGATCGCCAGGGAGGGGGTGTCGTCCGGCCCAGTTGGTGACATAGATCTTCCCGCCCGCCATTGTGAGGCCATAGGGAGCTACACCAGGGTTTGTTATCCAAAGTGTGTCGCCGGTTTCCAGATCCTGTTTGATTAGCATATTGTTTCCGTTCAGGACCACATAAAGGTAGTCGCGTTCAGACTCTGAAGAGATAAGAAGCTCGTTTGGAAGAGCCATGTTGGCGGGTTCCTCCTTTCCGTATTCCAGAATGCGTCCGAATGTGGCGCTCGTGCCGTCCCAAACTGCCGAAGCCACGAAAGATCTGTCATCATTTCCGACAACGCTCCAGTATATTTCAGGATTTCCATCCGTCTGATGCCAGATTATTCCGGAATATGTATTGTTTGCACCCCTTAGCAACGGGTGGAGGCTGTTCCTCAGGGTGTATTTTATGCTGTTGTCTTCCGTGCTGATAAAGACGATGCTTGTCCTTTCGAGAACTGCAATCCATTTCCTGTCGGGCGAAACAACTGTTTCCAGTGCATGATTTTCGTTAGCCTGATCTCCAAAAAAGATCTGGATTCCTGCCGGTTGAATTATCCTGTTATATGGCAGCTGAACCTGCCTGGGTTCTGTCGCAACAGCCGGTTCCTTTACTTCCTGGGCAAGGCAGTTAAGAAAGACAGCAAGGAATGAAAAAGTTAATGCATATCTCATGGTCGTTAGAGTATTAGGGCTTCCTGTACAACAGCCGGTTAATGACGGGTATTTTTATGTCAGAAACTAAGATAGCAGAAAATAATAAAAAAAAGACTGAAAATTCATTTCAGTCTTACAAGTCTTCAGAAAGGAAGATCACTTAATTCATCAATCTCTGGCGGAACTTCCTCCATTCCGCTTGCAGGCACTGCCCCCTGATTCGCCGGTGAGTCTGAAACCCTGTCGATCTTCCATGCATCCAGGTTTGTGAAATAATTAACACGTCCATCCCTTTCCCATCTGTTCCCCTTTATGTTAAAACTTATCCTGACCTCTTCATTAAGGTAGGACTCATTTATAAGATCGCATTTATCCTGGACAAGCTGGAATTTTATATAGTCAATAAACAGAGTCTGTCCGCCGGTATCCTTTTTTTCAATGACAAACTCGCGTTTTCTGAACTTGTCGCTCACCTGGTTCACAGGCATTATGTCTATAACTTTTCCGGTAATCTCGAAGGACATATTACTCCTCGTTTATTATTATTTTCTCAATTTTATCTCCCTGTCTGATCTGATCTATAATTTCCAGTCCTTCCGTGACCTTTCCGAAACATGTGTGCTGACGGTCGAGATGGCGGGTGTTGGTTCTGTTGTGGCAGATGAAGAATTGTGATCCCCCGGTGTTCCTTCCAGCGTGGGCCATGGAAAGTACTCCACGGTCGTGGTACTGGTTATTCCCGTCGAGTTCGCACTTTATCTTGTATCCCGGGCCTCCCGTACCGACACGTGGATCGGTCAGATCCCTTGAAAAGGGGCAGCCACCCTGGATCACAAATTCAGGTATGACCCTGTGAAAGGCGAGTCCGTCGTAAAAACCTTCACCGGCGAGTTTGATAAAGTTCGCAACAGTTCCGGGCGCGTCCTCCTCGTAAAAGGTTACGCTCATAACTCCTTTGGATGTATGAATTTCTCCGGTCTTCATTCTATTCTGTTATTTCGAGAAGTTCAACTTCAAAAATAAGCGTTGAGAAAGGTTTGATGATTTCACCGGCCTGGCTTGCACCGTAGGCAAGGTTCTCGGGAATGAACACCCTGAATTTTGAACCGACAGGCATAAGCTGAAGAGCTTCACTCCATCCGGGGATTACTCCTGATACCGGAAATTCCGTTGGTTCGTTCCTCTTTATCGAAGAATCAAATTCGGTGCCGTCGATCAGAGTACCTGTATAATGAACTTTAACCATGCTGCTCATTGTTGGTTTTGGTCCGGTTCCCATTTTAATTACCTCATACTGCAGACCGCTTGGTGTAACAATAACACCCTCCTTACTCTTGTTGCCGGCAAGAAAACTTTCGTTCTCAGCAATATAGTCCTTGTAAAGGATCTTGTCCTGCTCTGCCTGCTGAGCTTCCATTTCTAACTGACGCTGATTTACGAAATCCATTATAATACCCCTGGCAATGTCGTCAGTCATTTTTGGTTTGCCGTTTTCGCCGTCAAGCATGGCTTTTGCAACCACTGCCGGATTAAGTTGAAGACTATCTGACTGAAGCGCATTGAAATTGACAATCCCGAAGGCATATGACAGGGAATCAACCCTGGTCTCGATCTTTGCGCCGGATATCGAGTTCTTTGAACATGAAGCCGATATTATTACTATCAAACATGTAAGAAAGATTAATCCCTTGATTTTCATTTGAAATGGTTTTAGATTTAAAAAATTTCCGCAAAGATAATACTTATGCCTCATAAAACGAGGTAATATGTTTATATTTTTCAGATTTTTATAGCTCTGAGTATTTGTCTCTTACCGGGAGGGCCTGGCAAAAGAGACACTTTAAAACCATAGCTGCGAAGGATTCTCTTTACATCACCCTTCACACTGTATGTTACCAGTACCGAACCGGATTCCGTTATTCCGGAAATCTTTCTGAAGACCTTGTCTGTCCACATCTCAGGCTGTTTATCAGGCCCGAAAGCATCAAAATATATCAGATCGTATAATCCTGTTAGTGTGTCTGTTACGAGATCTCCCCTTATCTTTAACAGGGTGAATTTCTCAGTTATTGCTGAAGGAGTTTCCCACGGGCAGGAATGGATAGCATCAAAGATCTTCCCGGCATCTCCTTTAAGGATTTCAGCGTAATTAAGCTTATTTGTAATCTCAATACCGAGGGGATATTTTTCCATTGCGGTATAAGTCAGTTTCATTCCGGTGTCGGACGATCTTATGCAGGAGAGAAGAGCATTGAGTCCTGTTCCTAACCCGGCTTCAAAAATTGCCAGGGAGTCTCTGTTAAAATAATCAAGCCCGCAGCCTGTGTAAATAAACTGTGATTCCTGTATCGCACCATGGACGGAATGATAATGGTCTCCCGTCTCAGGATCAAAAACTGTAAGCGATCCGTCACCTGTCATTATCAGTTCAGCCATAAACCGGGAATTGGGTGCATTCAGGGCAAACGATGATCATATAGTGAGGCCATAACTTGGTAATATTCATTTTCGAGTTCAAGTAATTTCTCCTCGTTTTCAAATGATGCCTCAAGATAAAGAAAATATTCCGTTAGTGAAATCTCACCTGATTCAAGAGCTTTATCAAGGAGGTCATAGCTGGCTCCTCCGGAGAGGCTCCTTAGTTCAGTAATATTCCGGGAGAGGGCGGAACAATTTTGAAAATCGGCTTTGACTTTTGTTTCGAGTTCAAGAAGCCGGGCATTCATTGAAGCCGAAGCATGCTCAGCGGAAGCCGCTGCACTTTTCACCCTGTTTGAATTAGACCAGAGCGGAATGGTTAATCCTGCAACGGGTCCCGTAAAGGTTTCCCCGGGCACCATTTCTGATCCGTATCCTGCCTGTATTTCGGGAAGCGAAGATGAACGGGCAAGCTTAACTTCATTGAGGCTCACGGTATATTCTGCTGCTGGTATAAGCCATGCGGGGTGGAGCGATCTTTTTTCCTCAATTATGGTTTCAAGAGCAGCAGATTCCATAACAGGATATTCCGAGAAATCCGGCAAAGGAGTATTACCGCCGCTGACAAATGAAAGCTTCTCCCTAAGCATCGAAAGCTGGATTTCAGTACGGCTTAGTTCAAGTTTCAGCGCGGCAAAGTCAAACATCAGCTTGTTATAGTCGAGAATAGTGGCTTCACCTTCACTGAGCATTCTTTTCCATGCTGATTCAAGCCGGGTGAAGAGATCTGTTCTGCTGTTCAGCATTTCGAGTTTCTTCCTGAAGTAAACATGATCATAGACCATCATTTCGGCGTCAAGCAGAAGCCCGAGCCTCATCATCATGAATTCGTGTTCCGCAAGAATTATCGTGTTCCTGCTCAGTTTACTCTGCGCCAGATATTTTGTAGGAAAATGGAACGACTGCGTTACGGACCAGGTTCGTTTAATTCCGGCTTCTTCTCCTTTACCCGGCATGTAACCGGCACTGACGAAAGGATCAGGAGGAGCAAGACCTGTTCTTGCCTCGGTTTTCCTCGCCTCAAGAAGCTTGTAATATGATTGAATTTCAGGATTGTTCTGCGCTACATCTTTAAGAAAAGAGGATATTTCCTGAGAGGTCATGAGACCGGCAGTATTCAGCAGAATGAATGTGGTTAGAATTATCCTTTTCATTTTGTTTGTCTTTCTTTGTTATTTGCCTGATAGTTATTCCTTTACATCATTGTTTTTAGTGGGCTTCCTGTTCCCTGCATAAACATAAAAGACACTGGGTACAACTATCAGGTTCAGGAGAGTTGAGCTTAAGAGACCACCAAGGATCACCATAGCCATCGGACTCTGAATCTCATTCCCGGGTTTGTCGCCTGCCAGCGCCATGGGTATCAGTGCCAGCGCGGCGGTAAGGGCCGTCATGAGGATGGGATTGAGTCTGTCAACCGATCCTTCGATAATGCTTTTCTTTATATCCAATTCGTTTTCTTTGCTGATAAATCTGCTTATCAGCAGGATCCCGTTCCTGGTTGCGATCCCGAAAAGGGTTATAAATCCAATAATAGCGGGTATGCTTATGACATTGGATGTAAGTAGTATTGCAAAAATTCCTCCAATGATTGCGAGAGGAAGGTTTAGAAGCACTATCCAGGCGAGGGTCGAATTACGGAATTCCTGGTACAATACAATGAAAATAAGCAGGATAGCTGCAAGTGATGCAATTAAAAGCCTTCGGGTTGCACTTTGTGCACTTTCAAATTGTCCTCCATATTCAATATTGTAGTTTTCAGGGAGATCAATAGTATCGTCGATACGGTTTCTTATTTCCCGAAGAACGGTTCCGGCGTCATTGCCTGTTGTGTTAACTGAAACAACGATCTTTCTTCTTACGTTCTCACGGTTTACCGAATAGGGTCCTGATGATGATTCAAAATCGGCAACGGCCGACAGAGCAATTTTTTTCCCGTCGCCGGCGTCTATCATGGATGACCTGATTTGCTCCAGAGTACTCCTCGATTCATCATTATATCTCAGTATAAGGGGGAATCTCTTCTCATCTTCAAGAACATCAGAAACTTTCCGGCCATTGATTGCATATTCAATAAAAGTATTGAATCCGGCCTGGGTTATTCCGTATCTGGCGAGCATCTCACGCCTCGGTTTTATCTTTAGCTGAGGGGTTTCGACGAGCTGTTCCACATTAAGGTCTCCAATGCCTTCAATACCTGATATGTTTCTCTTTATCTCATTGGCATAAGTGTAAAGCTCATTCAGATCATCGCCAAAAATTTTTATTGCTATGTTCGCCTTGGTACCAGATAACATATTATCTATCCTGTGTGTTACTGGCTGGCCTACTTCCACATTGGTTCCTGGAAGACTGCCCAGTTTATTTCTTACCTCGGCCATAAACTCATCACGGCTCCTCTTTAAAAGGGCAAATGGAACATCAAGTTCGGATACGTTTTCACCAAATGAATGCTCAGCAAGTTCAGCCCTTCCTGTTTTCCTGCCCACGCTTTTTACTTCCGGGAATTCAAGCAGTATTTTCTCTGCCTGTCTACCGATCTTGGCTGATTCATCCAGCGAAATCCCGGGCATTGTGCTCAGGTTTATCGTCAGAGCGCCTTCGTTGAATGACGGAAGGAATGCCGATCCTGTCGACAGAGCCATAATAAAGGCCGCTGCAAGCATAGCAGTGGTAATCCCGAAGACTATTCTGTTCTTTTCGAGTGTCCTGTTCAGAATTTTTCTGTAAAGCGATCCCAGTTTACGCTCCGCCCATGTTCCCCGTGCGCTTTTTGCAAGCTTTGTTTCATCGGAAAGCAGGTAAGTACACAATACCGGTGTTATCGTAATGGCTACTATCAGCGAAGCGAAAAGTGAAACGATAAATGTTATTCCCAGGGGTTTTAGCATTCTTCCCTCGAGATCTTCAAGAAGGAACAGGGGAATGAAAGCGATAATAATAATTATGGTGGCATTAAGTATCGATGATCTCATTTCGGATGATGCCCTGAATACAACATCCGTTACTTTCAGCCTTTCGCCGGCCGGCCTGAGAACATTTTTCCTGAGTTGCTTAAAACTGTTCTCTACGTCAATTATCGCATCATCGACCAGCGACCCGATTGCAATGGCCATACCACCGAGGCTCATGGTATTTATGGTGTATCCCAGAAGTTTCAGTGTAATCAGGGTTACAACGAGCGAAAGCGGGATTGCCATAAGGGAGATAAAAGTAGTCCTGGGGTTTAGCAGGAAGAAGAAAAGTATAAGAACAACGAAAAATCCTCCTTCGAGGAGAGCTTTCAGGACGTTATTTACTGAAGTCTTAATGAAGTCGGCCTGATTGTAAATATCTGTATGGAACCTTACGGAGAGATCTGAATTTTTTCTGATTTCGGCAATTGCCTCATTGATCTTTTCAGTGAGCCTTACGCTGTTGGCATCGGGCTGCCTTGTAACAGTAACAAGGACGGCATCTTTTCCCCTGTATGAAGCCGTACCAATGGGAAGGGAAGTTCCAGTCTTCACAACAGCCACATCACCAATTCTTACTGGCTTGCCATTGGATGTTTTAATAAGTGATCCGGCAATATCATTCAGGTTGTTGGTCCTTGCCATTCCTCTGATTATGTACTTATTGCCGTATTCGTTTATGAAGCCCCCCGATGTGTTGATGTTCATGTTTTCGCAGGTTGAGATGAGCTCCGCAAGACTTACACCTGCGTAATTCATTTTCAGCGGGTCCGCCAGAATCTGGTATTCCTTTGAATCGCCTCCTATTGTATGGACCTGTGCTACCCCGGGGATCGAGAGAAGCCTTGGTGCCACGTTCCAGTCGGCCATAGTTCTCAGGTCTGTAAGGCTCATGCTGTCCGATTCAAGGGCCAGTATCATAATTTCTCCAAGCAAGGAGGTCTGGGGAGCAATTACAGGCTGGTCGACACCTTCCGGAAGCAGTTCCCTTACCTGGAAAAGACGTTCAGCCACTGTCTGACGGGCCTTGTAAATATCTGTTCCCCAGTCGAATTCAACCCATACAATAGAGAATCCCATTGTTGAGCTGGACCTTACCCTTCTTATACCGGTAGCACCGTTTACTGTAGTTTCAATCTGAAATGAAACCAGCTGTTCGACTTCTTCTGTTGCCATACCGGGAGCTTCGGTCATTATAACAACTGTAGGAGCGGTAAGCTCCGGAAATATATCTACTTCCATATTGCTGACAAAGTAGATTCCGGTCATCAGGATCAGAAGTGACACAGAAAGGACTATCAGCCTGTTTTTAAGCGATAGGGCGATTATTTTATCGAGCATGACGGAAAATATTAGTGGTTATGTGAATGACCCGGAACGGCTCCGGCCATTCCTGCAAGCTTGATATTGTAGGCGCCTTCCGTTACTACCGTCTCTCCCTCTGTAAGACCGGACAAAACCTCAGTGAACTGAAGGTTTCTGTTACCGGCCGTGATATACCTTTTGCTGAAAGATCCGTATCCATCCTCTACAAATACGTAAAGCTTCCCGTATTCTTCCATCAGTGCGCTGTTCGGGACAGCGATGACGTCCTTCTTTACATCGCTGAAAAGGTATACTTCGGCATATGATCCTTCAATAAGCAGGGGATTGTAGTCGATCCTGAAATATACAGGCACATAGAATGACCTTTCACCAGCACTGAAGGCATCTGAGATCCTTCTTCCGTTCATCTCGTCTGTTCTGTAAACATTATTGCCGTAACCTGTTCTGAATTCAGCCCTGACTATATTGCTGAGAAGCCCGAGGTATTCCGGAGGAAGATCTGCTTCAAGAATAAGTGAGCTGCCTTCGAAAACTGAAGCAAGTGGCTGTCCGGCAGTTACCAGCTGGCCTTCAGTGACAAGTATCTCCCTGACAAAACCTCCGGCCGGTGAGCTTATTACCCTTCCGGAACTTCCTGCTGCGCTGTTAAGGTTGTTGTATCTTTCGAGGGTTTTTTCATAATTATTCTTTGCTTCAAGAAAATGCTCCCGGGTTATAATCTGATCGACTATTAGTTTTCCTGCCCTCTCATAATCTTCAGCAGCTTTTTCGAGATCAGACTTCAGAAGTTTCATGTCGAGTTCGGTATTGCTTTCCGGCAGTTGGTCCCCTGAAATTGTAAAGAGTTGAGCGCCGGTTCTGATCCTTGAGCCTGGAACGAGGTACCGGTCATAAAACCTCACGATTCCCGAACTGTTTGAGGTTATCATAATAACTGATTTATTATCAGCGGATATACGGCCTCCGGTATGAACACTGAATGCAAAATCTTCCTTTTTCAGTTTAATTACTGAATGCTCAGGAGTGGATGTATCGTGCCCGTCAGCCAGCTCAGATTGGTGATCATGCCCTGCGTCAGAGTCATGTTCATGCGTTTCGTGTTCCTCATGGTCATGCAGAATCTCCGGAACTTCGCTTTCACCGGCACCATGATTTTCAGGCAGGTTGTTGCACCCTGAGTAAACCAGGGCCATAAGAAATGGAATATAGATTAATAATTTTCTCATCCCCAATGAATTTATAAATGTTTTAAAAGAATGACATCCAGCCCTGATATGGGCTGAACAGCAGTTATGAAAGTTCTGAAGAAATTTTGTCAGGAAAGGGGAGGAGCACGCAGCAGGGATGTACCCCTGAGGTTGCAGAATTTCCGGAGGTCGGAATTCTTGTTAATTAATTCACAGGCTGTATCCGCAGGTCCAAAGGTAAAGTCCCTCGATAATTCAGCAAAGATTATTTCCGGATGCAAGGTGTGGAAAAGCAGGTTGGAGATTCTGCAGATATGCTGGTCCGGTCCTGATCCCAGGGCTTTGAATGAAAGATGGGTTGTAATTTGGTAACCGTCACCTGTACAGGTTTCATGAACACACTGGTGCGCCTCATCATAAACATGGTTATGAGGGATTACATCGTGCGCAAAGAGCATGAACCATGCTGTAATCAGCAGGGAGGCTTTTATTTTAAGTAGTTTTCTCAACTTCCTTAATCCATTTACCTTTTCAGGATAACAATGTTTTAACAGTAACTGTTCATCAGCTTCTCCGGAAGCCGTTTTATCTGAGCTATGTCCTACCAGTCAGAGTCGTACCATGATCTGACATCAGTAACATGCATTCCTGCCTTTATTGCTGCTTCGATTCCCAGCTCACCGTCTTCAAAAACCTCAATAAGGCTGGGTTCCACATTCATCAAACCGGCACATCTGAGGAAGGTTTCCGGATGGGGCTTGAATGATTCCACATCGTTGGCTGTCACAATAATCGTAAAATATTTCCGGAGCGCGGTTATCTCGAGTGTCCTTTCAACAGCCTCCCTGTGTCCGCCGGTTCCGACAGCCATCGGCAACCTGCCGAAATAGTGACGGACGATTTCTGCCACAGGTTCGATAGGTTTTACCAGATGCTGCATGCTGAAAAATTCCCTGAGCTTTTCCCCGATGATCTCTTCCGCAGTAACACTTCCGTTAAGTCCGTTGTTATGAATTATTTCCCTTGCAATTATCCATCCCGGGCTGCCTGTATGCTTTCTGAGAAAAACATTGTCGATCACTGCATTGTATTTGCTGCAGGCTCTTTTCCATGCTTCAAAATGATAAGGCATGGTATCGGCAAGTGTTCCGTCAAGATCAAAAATAAGACCCTTAACCCCTGGACGAATATCGTAGATCATAATCCTCAGATGAAGGGGCAAAGATAATCAAAATGATTAAAAGGATGTGTAATGATGTATGCCTGAAGCTATTTTATCTTACCCTTAGGTTTGACTGTTCCTCAAACCATCTGCAGTCAGTCATTATGCTCCTGAGAACAGGATTTCTCTTTTCCAATCCCGCAAAGAACTCATTTAAATAGCTTGTCATATCCCTTTTGGATCTCGGGTGGAGATACGGGAAATCTTCAATTACCTTGTAAAGTTCCTGTTTTTTATCCTGAAGTTTCTTAAGCACCTCCAGGAAAGAGTCTTCTTCCCTGCACATTGCCATGTATAATCGCTGCCGGACGTTTTCTATTGGCAGCGACTCAAATGGAACGGCATAGTTGGTATGGACTATTCCGGCATAATCGAAGTCATAGGGAATGATCAGATTGGCTTCATTGCCGGTAGCCTGAGGCTGATATAGAAGCTGGACATTATGCTGGATCGGCACTGACCAGTCGGTATTCCCTATCATATAGTTGAAAACCGCTGCCATATCAAGCATGTCAGGTTTTATATTTCGCTGGGTGGTTCCTGTGTATTCAATTTCGGTGGTTCCTGTACGTTCGGCCAGGAGGGCTGTGGGTTCTATAGCGAAGGCGAACTGGGTTATGTTTTTCTGGGTTCTGGAAGTATTTATGTATGTTATCCTGAACAGTCTTACCCTGTAGCTGTAATCAGTAACAACATTAAAAAGTCTGTAAACAAGATATTCTCTCAGAATATAATCTTCATATCCTATTTTGCAATATGGAACTATCTTCAGTTTATTTATTCCTTCGAACTCAGTTCCTTCCGAATCCTTCATCCTGAAATTCAGCATTAAGGGAGGAAAGTCACAGATGGCGGTTCTCCTTATATTGCCCCTGGCCCTTACTTTGATGTTTTTCACAACCGAGTCCTCCGGGCTGTTATAGTAAGTCAGGACCGCATCAAGATATTCATCCTTCGACTTGTATTTTTTGTAATGAGAGATGTCGAACGCAAGGGAAATCTCCATTAAGTCATCTGAATCAAAGAGGGTCACCTTTACGTCCTGCGTATCGTTTACCGTTATTTCGCCCTGAGTCTGTCCCATGAGGGCGACTGTCGTGAACAGGAGCAGGATAGTTGCGGACAGGATCGTGTTTTTCATTTGCATTTCTTTTTAGATTGTATAACGGAAAAAGGTTTACGTAATTTACGAAAAACCTGCAAAATGAATAAAAAAAAGAGGCCGCTGATGAGGCGGCCTCAACGAATGATCATAATGTTTATCTCATATAGCGAGCCAGATAATTCTTTACCTGGCGATAAACATTCTCTCCGGTGAATCCGAATTTCTCATCCAGAGCCTTGTATGGTGCTGAATATCCGAAGCTTGTAACACCCCATACTTCACCCTTCGGTCCTGTAAGTCCACGCAGAGTAACAGGAAGTCCTGCCGTTAGTCCGAACACCGGCACATTGTCGGGTATAACAGATTTCTGGTATTCTTCGCTCTGTTTTCTGAATAGGCCTTCAGAGGGAGCCGAAACGATCCTAACAGAAATATTATCCTTTTCAAGCAGTTCTGTTCCCTCGACCAGGGTTGAGACTTCAGAGCCGCTTGCAATAAGAATAACATCCGGAATACCCATGCAGTCGCGGATAATGTATGCCCCTTTCCCGATTTTTAGTGAATCCTCATACCGGTCATTTCCTGTGGGGGGCAGGTCTTTTATGTTCTGTCTTGAAAGTATAAGTGCTGTGGGTGTTTTCCTGTTCTCAAGAGCCAGTTTCCAGGAAGATGTTGTTTCACAGCCATCAGCCGGACGGAGGACGAGAATACTGTTCTCCCCATTATGGTTTTTGAGCTGTTCCATAAGTCTTATCTGGGCTTCCTGTTCAACCGGCTGATGTGTCGGACCATCTTCTCCGACCCTGAATGCATCGTGGGTCCAGATATATTTTACCGGCAGGCCCATCAGGCAGGCAAGTCGTACCGCAGGCTTCATATAATCGGAAAAGACAAAGAATGTTCCGCAAGCCGGTATTACCCCACCATGAAGAGCCATCCCGTTCATTATAGCGGCCATTGTCAGTTCTGCAACGCCTGCCTGGAGAAAGGCTCCTGAGAAGTCGCCTTTTACGAATGCCTTTGTATTTTTAAGGAATCCGTCTGTCTTGTCAGAGTTTGAAAGGTCGGCTGAAGCAACAATCATATTTTCAACTCTGGTTGCAAGATAGGCCAGAACGGCTGAGGAAGCAGCCCTGGATGCAATGTTTTCCTTTTGTTTTATTTCCCTGAAGTTTAATTCGGGTATTGCTCCGGAGTAAAAGAGCTTCAGCTTGCTGTCAGAATCCGGATTCTCAGATGCCCATGCTGCTTTGTCTGTTTTCCATTTTGTGGCACTCTTCCGTTTCCCTTCCAGAACCTTCATGTAGTGCTCCTTTACATCGTCAAAGATCCTGAATGGTTCGGAGATGTCACCTCCAAGGTTTACAAGTGATTTTTCGAAGGAACCGCCTGCTTCCCCCACAGGCATTCCGTGTGTGGAGGTCTTTCTCTCAAAACTCAGCCCTTCATTGTCGAGGAGGCCCTTGCCCATTATTGTCTTTCCGATTATCAGAGTGGGCTTCTCCTTTTCCGAATATGCTTTCTCAAGAGCTTCTCTGATCTGATCATGATCATTGCCGTCAATTTCAGAAACGTTCCATCCCCACGACCGGTACTTCATTGCAGTATCCTCACATGTAACGGCATTGGTCTCGGTCGACAGCTGAATGTCGTTTGAATCGTAGAACATTATGAGGTTGTTCAGTCCAAGAAAGCCTGCCACCCTTCCAGCTCCCTGGGAGATCTCTTCCTGAATCCCGCCGTCGGAAATAAAAGTTACTATCCTGTGTGAAAACAATTCACCAAAGCGGGTACCAAGGAATTTTTCAGCTATTGCAGCCCCGACCGCCATTGTATGTCCCTGCCCCAGCGGACCAGAGGTGTTCTCAATTCCTCTTGTCACATCGAGCTCCGGATGCCCGGGAGTCGGGCTTCCCCACTGTCTGAAGTTTCTGAGGTCGTCAACGGTAAAATGACCTGTAAGAGTAAGTACTGAGTAGAGCATGGGCGACATGTGACCGGGATCGAGGAAAAACCTGTCGCGGTTTATCCAGAATGGATCATCCGGATCGAAATTCAGAAACTCTGAAAAGAGAATATGGATAAAATCTGCTCCTCCCATTGCTCCACCGGGATGTCCCGATCTGGCTTTCTCAACCATCGACATGGAAAGTATACGGATATTATCCGCCGCCCTTTTGTGTACATCTTTGCTCATAATCTATAAATATACCGTTTTTATTGAACGGTAACAAATGTATAACATATTGGTGACAGAAAAAACAGGTAACCGGAAAGCGATACTGTATTGACGGGCTCGAAAAGTGCTTTTCATTTAGATCCGTCAGAAAAGCCGGTAAAGCAGTTGAAGGATCCGGAAATCAGAACTTGAATCCGAACTTCACTTCAAGCCTGTTGTAATTGTTCTTATAGGTGTAAAGTATATCATTGTAATTCTTCTGCCTGTAGCTGGTCTGGGCATACCTGTAGGCAAAGCTCAGATAGGTTTCAATATCATCTTTTGTCCATGAAATTCCTGTTCCGGCAGCGAAAGAAGTGCCTCCCCTGTAATCCTTTCTGTAGTAATTCTGGTTATAGCTGTCTTCCTCCTCATCATTACCGGTATGCAAAAGGCCACCGCCTCTGATGAAAATGAACGGGCATGTCTTTCTGGTATTAAGGAGCCGGCGGTATTCAAAAAAGACAGGGGTAAAAGCTGATCCGAAAAACTCTACTCCCGAACCTAATCCGAGAATATTACTTGTTGAAGTAGTATAGTTTACAATCAGGTTAAAACTGAATGGGGCTTCAAACTCGCTGCTCTGTGATCCTATGAGCAGGCCCGCCTCCAGGGCGAACCCGGGTCCGGAGGTCTTCCTTCCTTCATAGCGCGGGGTTTCCTTTATGAACTTGTCAACTTCTTCTGAATCAAAATTAAAAATGCTTCCGTCAGAGGTCTGTATGCTGTATCTGTTGTCGGATATTTCCAGAAGCTTTCCGTATATTATGCTTCCGTTCCTTAGATATAGTACATCTTTCGTTTTTTGTGCCTGCAGAGACATTATCGCTGCTGCCAGCAATGCAACAAATATTAAGAATCTTTTCATAGCATTCAGGTTTAATATCAGGTTGGGTTTTTAAGGGTTTAGCATGATTTTTGATGTTTGTAATCAGCCAAACCTGAAGACTATGAAAACAAAAATCATTCCAATTATAACATTACTGATGTTATTCCCGGTATTATTTCAGTCTTGTGAAGACGCCAATTACAGGGAGTATGACGGATATGCCCCTGTATATATGTCTTACGAAGACCTCAGGGAAGCAATAAAGACAGTTCAGAACCAGGAGCTGGAGAATCCGGGTAAAATCTATTACAAAGATGATTATATCTTCATTGTTGAAGAGATGAAGGGAATCCATGTATTTGATAACAGCGACCCCTCCTCGCCGGTAAAAAAGGCATTTGTTGTAATTCCCGGAGTGGTCGACATGTCGATTTCAGGTTACATTCTTTATGCCGACAGTTTTGTTGACCTCGTGATGCTTGATGTTCAAAACATTGACAATATCCGTGAAGTGGGCAGGGTAAAGGACGTTCTTCCCTATACGGTACCGCCGGTGGATGATGATTATCCCATGGCATATGTTGACCAGAAGAAAGGTGTGGTTGTCGACTGGGAGTTCAGAACCATTAAGGAAAGGATATATGATCAGCCAATTATCTGGCCGGTTTACTACAGGGCAGGACTTGAGTTCCTTGATTCAAAGAATGCAATGGGTGCATCTTCGGGCGTCAGCGGAAGCGGAACAGGCTTCGGCGGCTCAATGGCAAGATTCGGGTTGCTCGACAAGGTCCTTTATATTGTTGATCAGAATACCCTTCGTGTTTTTGATATTACCAGCAGGACAGAACCTAAGAAAATGGGAGATTTCTACCCGGGCTGGAACATTGAAACGATGTTCCTTACAGAACGCAACATGTTTCTCGGAACGACAACAGGAATGATTATTCTCGACCTTTCAAATCCGCTGGTTCCGGTAAATATTGCATTCTTCAATCATGCCAGGAGCTGTGATCCGGTTATTGTCGACGATACCCTTGCTTACGTTACCCTGAGGTCAGGGACAACCTGCGGCGGAAACCTCAACTGTCTCGATGTGGTGAATATAAAGAACCTTAAAGCTCCTCAGCTTATGGCCACCTATCCGCTTTCAAATCCGCATGGACTTGGGAAATCAGGGGATCTTCTGTTTATATGTGACGGAAACGCAGGCCTTAAAATTTATGATTCCCAGGATCCCCGCAACATTGCAGGCAGGCTTATCTATTCATACCCCAACATAAATGCCTATGACGTTATTCCTGTAGGTGACCTTCTTGTTATGATAGGCGATGACGGTTTGTATCAGTACAGTTTTTCAGATATCCGCAACATAACCCTTCTGAGCCGGATTGAAGTGGGTAAATAGCTTAAACATTTGTTTTATTGTGGTTTCAGAGCTTGTTTATTTTCATTCTAAATTAGCATGAATGATTTATAACTATTTTTTTTTAAAGTATTGTTATTATTTTAACACAACTTTTTTTGAAGGGTAATCGTTGAAATTTTAATCTTTAAGTACTTTAAATTTAAATAGTTATGTATCAAACTGGAAATCTGGTGAAGGAATTATCGGAGAAACATGGCCGGGAGAGGAGCAGTCTTATTCCTATACTTCAGGGTGTTGTTGACAGATATAATTACCTGACCGATGAGGTGATGGTTGAAATCGCCAAAGAACTGGACATATCAGCGGCTGAGGTCTATGGGACAGCATCCTTTTATACCTTTCTCGACACTAAGGAAAGGGGAAAGTATGTCATAAGGGTTTGTAAAACAATTACATGTTCAATGAAGGGCAAGGGTGAGATCATCCAGACCCTTGAAGATATGCTGAAGATCAGGGTCGGAGAGACTACTTCAGACAAGCTTTTCAGCATCGTGGAGACTAACTGCATTGGCTGGTGCCACAAAGCCCCGGCAATCCTTATAAATGAGATGCCTTATACCGAGCTGACGCCTGAGAAGGTGGTAGAGATAATTAAAGGGTACATGAACAAATAAACAACTGCTGAAAAATGAAAACAAAAGGATTAAACAAGGTAGGGCTTATTTTCGAAAAGATTGAAGCACGCGAGGTTCTTACAAAAGCCTTCAATATGAGCACTGATGAGATCATCCAGCAGGTTCTTGAATCAGGACTGAAGGGAAGGGGAGGAGCAGGATTTCCGACCGGTCTGAAATGGAAGTACACAGCAGCTGAAAAGTCCGACGAAAAATATATAGTGTGCAATGCAGATGAAGGAGAACCGGGAACATTCAAGGACAGGGAGATCCTTGACCGGGTTGCATATAAGGTTCATGGCGGAATGGCCATCGCAGGCAAAACCATAGGAGCAAAGCACGGAATAGTTTACCTCAGGGGCGAGTACAGGTTCCTCCTGCCAAAACTATTGCTTGAACTGAATGAATTTCACAAAATGATAGATGAGATAGGGTACGACTTCAGAATAACCTACAGACTTGGAAGCGGAGCCTATATCTGCGGTGAGGAAAGCGCCCTTTTTGAATCAATACAGGGTGAGAGAGGCGAACCAAGGAACAAACCACCCTATCCCACCACTTCAGGTGTGTTTTTCAAGCCTACCTCAATTAACAACGTGGAGACACTCGTTACGGTTATGATGATAATCATGCAAGGTGCTGAATCATACAAGCAGCTGGGAACAACAGATTCGAGAGGATCAAAGGTTTTCTCCGTTTCCGGCGACACCCCAACACCGGGCATATTTGAACTGGAACTTGGAATGACAGTGCAGGAATTTGTAAACGAGTTCGGTGATGGAGACACCAAAGCTGTGCAGGTTGGAGGGGCATCAGGTTTTTGTGTTCCGAGAAAAAGATTTGCCGATACAATTATTGGATTTGAAGGTGTGCCCACGGGAGGCTCAATGAAACTTTTCAACAGCTCACGATCGATGTATAATGTACTTCACAACTACCTGGATTTCTTTGCCGAGGAATCATGCGGCCAGTGTACACCCTGCAGGGTTGGATGCCAGCAGCTTCTTAAGGGAGTTGAAAAGGTCAAGAAGGGTGAAGTAAAGTCAACATATCTGAATGAACTTGTTAAACTTGCCGATACTATGAAGCTTGCCTCCAAATGCGGACTCGGGCAGTCGGTGGGAAACGCTTTCAGAACGATTGTTGAAAATTTCAGGGAGGAGATCATTTACTAAAAATTAACCGAAAATTCTGACAGTTATGATAAATCTTACAATAAACGATCAAAAGATTTCAGTTCCAGCCGGCACAACAGTTCTGGATGCGGCAAAACAACTGAAAATCAATATCCCGACACTCTGCAACCATTCCGATCTTTGTGTGGCAGGGAACTGCCGCGTATGCATTGTTGAGCAGAAAGGCGCCAAGACCCTTATTGCCGCATGTGCAATGCCGGTTTCAGAAGGTATGGATATTCACACCAATACTCTTAAGGTTAGGAACGCCAGAAAGCATATCGTTGAGCTTCTTCTTTCAGAACACAGGTCTGACTGCACAAAGTGTTATAAGAACCAGAAATGCGAACTGCAGTCCCTTGCGAACGAATTTGCCTTTGGCGACACCATTTTCCTTGATCTCGTCGAGGATCACCCCTATACTATCGACAGGTCTTCTCCTTCGTTTATGAAGGACGACAGCAAATGCATCAGGTGTCAGCGATGCGTAAGAACATGCGCCGAGCTTCAGTACATCTCGGCAATTGCCGTGGCCAACAAGGGCTCGCATCAAAAGATATCCTCTTTCCACGACCGGCCAATGAGCCACGTGGTATGCACAAACTGCGGACAATGCGTTAACCGCTGTCCCACCGGCGCCCTGGTTGAGAAAACCTATATCGACTATGTCTGGGACGCTATCTATGATCCTGATAAGCATGTTGTAGTTCAGACCGCACCGGCTGTCAGGGTTGCTCTTGGCGAGGACCTTGGATATGATCCGGGCGAAAGGGTAACCGGTAAAATGGTGACAGCACTAAGGCAACTTGGCTTTGATTCAGTGCTGGATACCGATTTCAGTGCCGACCTTACTATTATGGAAGAAGGAACCGAACTTCTGACAAGGCTCAAAAAAGCCCTCGCAGAGGGAGACACATCAATCCAGTTCCCTATGTTCACTTCCTGCTCCCCGGGATGGATAAAATTCATTGAGCACAAATATCCCGAGTTTCTTCCAAACCTTTCAACCTGCAAATCGCCGCAGCAGATGTTCGGTGCTCTGGCCAAGACCTTTTTTGCAAAAAAGAAAAAACTGGATCCTTCAAAGATCGTTTCTGTTTCGGTGATGCCGTGTACTGCAAAGAAATATGAAGCAGACAGGCCTGAAATGAGATCGAGCGGTTACAAGGACATCGACTTTGTTCTTACCACCCGCGAGCTTGCCATAATGATAAAGCAGGCTGGTATTGATTTCAGAAATCTCGAATCAGGACATTACGACTCAATTATGGGCGAATCGACTGGAGCCGCCGTGATCTTCGGAGCGACAGGAGGAGTAATGGAAGCTGCGCTCAGAACAGCTTATGAAGTAGTAACAGGCCGTGAAGTTCCGTTTAAAAACCTTAACATTACTCCGGTCAGGGGTATGGAAGGTGTTAAGGAAGCCTCCATAAAGATTGAAGGCTGCCTTGAACCATGGAAATTCCTTGAGGGAGCAGAGGTCAAAGTGGCAATTGCCCATGGGTTGACAAATGCAAATAAGATAATGAGAGATGTCAGGGCCGGAAAATCGCCATATCATTTTGTAGAGATAATGGCCTGTCCGGGAGGCTGTATCGGAGGAGGAGGCCAGCCGATCCCGACCAGCATGGATATAAGGCAGAAGCGTATGAAAGCGATATATTCAGAGGATGAACACATGATTCTCCGCAAGTCGCATGACAATCCTGATGTCATCGCTATCTACAAGGAGTTCCTCAATGAGCCCAACAGCCATAAATCACATGACCTTCTCCACACTCATTATGTTAAAAGAGAGAGTTATTAGGAAATATTTGCTTACTTTGAAAGCCGGCATGCAGAATGCCGGCTTTTTAATTATTTACCATGAAGAAACTAAAGGTGTCGGCCGTACAGTTTGAGAACAGGAGCGGCGAAAAGGATTACAACCTGTCTGTAATAGAGTCATTTGCCAGGAAAGCTTCAGAAGAAGGTTCTGATGCCGTTGCATTTCACGAATGCTCCGTCACCGGATATACTTTTGCCGGAAGGCTCACGGGTAACGAGCTTCTTGCGTTAGCGGAACTGATACCTGAAGGCGAAAGCACAAGGAGGCTGATTGAAATCGCCCAGAGGAACAATATTGTGGTTCTCGCCGGTCTCTTTGAAAAAGACCCCGACGACAGGATCTATAAGGCCTATGTGTGTGTTGACGGAAAAGGACTGATAGCTAAGCACCGCAAGCTTCACCCTTTTATTCACCCCGATATTATCCCGGGGGATTCATACACCGTGTTCGGCCTCAAAGGCTGGAAATGCGGTATCCTGATATGCTATGACAACAATGTAACAGAAAATGTCAGGGCGACTGCCCTGCTTGGTGCACAGGTTATCTTTATGCCCCATGTGACAATGTGCACTCCTTCTCCACGCCCTGGAGCAGGCTTTGTTGATCCGAAGCTCTGGCAGAACAGGGAAGTTGATCCGGAATCGCTTCGAAGAGAGTTTGACGGACCGAAAGGAAGAGAATGGCTTATGAAATGGCTTCCGGCGAGGGCCTATGATAATGGGGTATATGCAGTTTTTGCAAATCCGGTGGGTATGGATGACGACCAGCTGAAGAATGGATGTTCCATGATAATAGATCCCTTCGGGAATATTATAGCGGAGTGCCGTAAACTTGACAATGATATGGTAACTGCAACTCTCACTCCTGATAAACTTACCGATTCGGGAGGTTACAGGTATACCATGGCCCGGCGACCCGATCTTTACAGGAACATAATTGGCCGTGACCATACCTCTGTTCAGAAGGTAGCCTGGCTAACGGGCAAGAAAAAGAAGGACTTGAATCTGTAAAGATGTGGCCAGCGGCTGATGAAGGCTGTTGCCTGAACAGACCAGGTTCAACGGAACCCTGTGATTAAATATATTTTAAGGACCAATGGAAGCTCATTACACTTGGAAGACAACACTATTCAGCAGAAAGTTTGAAATATTCCGTCAGGACTTTCCTGCAGGAACGTTAAGTAAAGGCGGATGGCTGTCGGGAGTAGAAGGGGAACTTAACGGAAGGAGGATTATGTTCCGGACAAAAGGATTATTTCGCTTCGAGACAAAGATCATTGATATGCATAGTGAGCAGGAGATAGCTTATATAAGGTTCCGGAATCTTAAGCTCGAATCGACTCTTGTGCATAACGGCAGGGAATACAAGTGTCATTTCGAGAATTTGCTGAAAACACGCTGGTCAATCGGAACCCGCAGCGGAGCACTTGTCAGATATCACTCCCAGCCATTTAAAGGGGTAATAACCGCCTATACAAACGACGAGGTGCTCATCCTTTCAGGCTTCTTCATAAGGAATTTTCTTAAGCAACGTTCTGCAACCATTGCTTCTTCGTCCTAAGGACTTTTTTTCATATAAGAATAAAGAGAATCACCCATAACGACTAGGATGTCTTATTTGAACCTTTCAGACAGCCTCACAAATCTGATCCTGTAGGTAAACCCGTGGGAGAGGGAGGAGGAAGGGGAGTAATCAAAGGATCTGTTCTGCCTTTTTCCTGCTTTCATAACAATTCCTTTTCAGACAGATACCTTTCTCCGGTATCGTAGTTGAAGGTCAGGATCTTCGATCCGGGTCTGAAATTTACGGACAGCCTGTTAACTGCAGCCAGCACGGCCCCCGTCGAGATACCCACAAACAGACCCTCTTCTCTTGCCGCTCTTTTTGCAAATCCGTATGCTTCTTCTTTTCCTGTTCTGATGACTTCGTCAATTAGTCCGGTATCCAATACCGGAGGGATAAAACCGGCTCCAAGTCCCTGAATAGGATGAGGTCCAGGGGAGCCTCCGCTCAGTACCGGCGAGGTATCAGGCTCAACAGCAATGATCCTTAATGAGTCAAAACGCTCCTTAAGGATTCTTCCGCATCCTGTCAGATGTCCGCCTGTGCCAACTCCTGCAAAAAAATAATCGAGCCCTTCAGGGAAATCGTTTATTATCTCCAGAGCAGTAGTTTGCTGATGGATCTGTGGGTTTGCAGGATTTTCGAACTGCATTGGCATCCATGAATCAGGGATTTCTCTTTTTAAGAAGGCAGCTCTTTCTATGGCTCCTGACATGCCTTTTTCGCGGGGAGTAAGTTCAAATTCAGCTCCAAAGGCACTCATTATCTTCCTTCTTTCCAGCGACATTGATTCAGGCATAACGAGTATTATCCTGTAACCCTTTACGGCTGCAACCATTGCGAGACCGATTCCTGTGTTTCCTGATGTCGGTTCAATGATAACGCTTCCTTTCTTAAGAATACCCCTACTCTCAGCATCGCTGACCATAGCCAGGGATATCCTGTCTTTGATGCTTCCACCGGGATTCTGCTTCTCAAGCTTCATCCATACTGAAATATCATTTCTGAACAGCCTGTTGATTTTTACATGAGGTGTATTTCCTATTAAGTCAAGAACCGATTCTGCTATCATATCCTGGTTTATTGATCATATTACAAAATTCAACTGATCTCCATTTTTGTTCTGCCCTTTAACAATGATCTCACTCTTGTGATAAACAACCGAATAGGGAGCAACACTTTCGGTAAGCCAGACATTTCCACCAATTATGCAGTTTTTCCCCACAACTGTCTCTCCGCCCAGAATGGTGCTGCCCGCATACACTATAACATTATCTTCCAGAGTCGGATGCCTTTTTCTTGCAGCTTTGGCCTTGCTGACGCTAAGAGCTCCGAGTGTCACTCCCTGATAGAGTTTTACGTTATTGCCTATGATTGTGGTTTCCCCAATGACAACTCCGGTACCATGGTCAATTGAAAAAGGAGATCCGATCACGGCGCCCGGATGTATATCGATTCCTGTAATTTTGTGGGCATATTCGGTTATCATTCTCGGAAGAATGGGAACTTCCATTCCCAGAATGAAATGAGCAAGCCTGTAACAGTAAATAGCGAAGAAGCCCGGGTATACAGCAATCACTTCGGCAAGATCGCGGGCAGCAGGATCCGAATCAAGGATGAATTCAGCATCCCTGAGCAGGATGGCCTTTAATTCTGGGAGGTGTTCAATCATATTTCTGACGGCAACCAGGTTGTCGCCGGTGAGACCCTGAAAAATGATGCCTGCCTGTTCTTCAAGTGAAGTTCCCGTGATGCTTATCCGGAGTTCGGTCAGATTTTCATTGAAAGGGAAAAGGCATTTAAAGATCTTTTTTACAACAATCTCAACTCCCTTTTTATTTGGTATGAAATATTTTGGTGTCATTTATGCTGGTTCAGTTCATTATCAAGCCTGTCGAAAAAGTACCTGATACCGGGTCTGATTCCCGGATCATTGTAAAGCTCCTTTATTCCTGATGGATTAATCCCTCTCTTTACCATTTCGGATACCATGCTTACAATCTGGTATTCCGGATTTTCATTGGAATTATCAGGATGAGGGTCAGTTATTTGCGTGTTGTAGGCCGACATAAAAGAGTCAAGAAAATAATATCTTTTCCTGTGTTTACTGAAGAATTCAGGATATTTTCTGAATCCTTTCCTGAAATTTCTGAACCTTTTATTTGCGTTTTCCCTTATCTCATGCCCTACATTCACCAGGCTTATTCCTCTTGCGATATATATATCGAGATACCTGTAAATACCTGCATAGCCAAAAGCATCAAGGTCGTCGGCTGCCGAGAGGATTTTCAATATTCTGTTGTTTTCCACCGCAGAATTTGTGTATTCCTTGTCATCATGATGCTCGATAGCCTCAAGAACGTCTGCAAAATCATCCGGGAAAAGGTTCCGGGTCCCAAGGAATCCAACGCAGAGTTCCCTTCCTCTGGCACCGTGCCTGAATCCTGGTTCCGATACCATTCCCAGATCATGGAAATATGAAGCGATAAGAAGTTTTTCAGGTTCATCCGCGTTATCCGGTTGAAGCAGAAGGATCTCCTTTACATATTGCCAGACCCTTCTGTGGTGGTTGATGTCGTGGGAATACAGTGTCGTTTCGCCCCACAGGGATGAGAAGAACTCTTCAAGTATCCTTCTGTATTTTATTTCCGCAGAATCAATGAGATCTCTGATTTCCATATCCTAAAACAAAAAAAGCAAAAGACGAAGCCTTTTGCTTTTGAACAGGCCTCAGGGGTGAATTACTCCTTAATCATGCTTTCAGCCAGTTCGAGAATTGTCGTATCATCAAATGTGACTATTCCGCCTCCCGGTCCCTGTTCAAAATGAATGCCCACACACTGTCCTTTTTCAAAATTTGTTCCTCCGAAATAGTTTCTGACAGTTTCTTCATGCAGATCAAGTTTCTCTGCAATCTTCTTCATACTACCGGAGGGAAGTTTGTCTTTGATCTTTCTGAGTTCATTGAATGTTATAGTTTTTGCCATGATATGATTAATTAGTTAATGTCGTGCAAAATCCCCTGCCTGGCAGAGGACTTTTACAAAGTTAGTCATTATAATAGTAAATATGAAGAATATGGAATAAATCATAATCTCGAAATATCCCTTATTATGTACACATTGTATTCGCCAAGGTGCCTGAATCCGTATTTCTTATAAAGATTTATGGCTTTGAAGTTGTTGCTGTGTACTTCCAGCTTCACCTGACAGCCTTTGTGTTTGACGAACTTGAGTGATTCTTCAAGAAGGACCTTCGACAGACCGTTACCCTGAAGTTCGGGTCGAATGCCGAAATGATGCAGCAATATTCTTCTTCCGTCAAAAGTCATCCATGAAGTACCTGCTATTCGTCCTGAACTTTTTTCTTCCATTACAAGGAGGGTTCCTCCGAGTCTTATTGTGTCTTCAACCACCCCCCTGCTGTCTCCTCTCTCCGGACTGCCCATTCCGGTGAGCTCCCAGAAGCCGGCGATGTTTTCATAATCGCCATCCCTGTATTGCCGGATTTCATAATCCATATTCATCCCCTAAGGTTTTATAGCTTTCTGACTAAATCAAGAAAAAGGTCCATAGCCCTTCTTTTCTGGTTGTCGAGAATGAAATCTATATTTTTGGAAAGGTATTCCCTTAGTTCCGCCCCATTTATGGGGCCGGTGTTTCTGAATCTCTCAACAACCATGTCAAGGTTCATTACTCCAATGGCCAGTGCATCGTTGAATTCACTGACAAAAGAATCTGGCAGAGCCTTGTTTGCCACCCAGCAGGCAAAAACAAAAGGCAGCCCTGTATTCATTTTCCAGACTTCGGCCAGATCCCAGCGGTACAGATATCTGCTTTCATAAGTAAAACACTGGTCGCCGATAAGAACGACAGCTGCATTCTTTTCTGGTATCCCGAAATCAAACATTTCATCAGTTGTTCTCCATTCAAAATCCCTGTTCCAGAAGTTGCCTGCGATGACCTTTATCAGCCTGACAGAGGTTCTTGACCTGTAATCGAGGTAGATCCTTGTAACGTCTTCCAGATGAGAATTGCTCATCATCTGGACTGTTCTGACCTTACCGTCTGCCCCGATACAGTAGTCGCTGACAACAACAGGCTGCTTTACCTCAGGCATGGCGCCTACCGGGATCAGACCCAGATCCGCTCTTCCCGATATTATCTTTTCAGCACAGACGGAAGGGTGGTCTGTTTCGATAATGGCACTTTTGTCGAAACCACTCTCAGTAAGGCCGTAAATAAAGGGATACGTATTTGCATACCTTACCGCAGAAATCCTGATTTTATCCATTCATTGTTTTTTACTGCATCTAAAGTAGTACATTTGTGCACATGGATATAACAATTAGCAAGCCAAAAAGGTGAACAATGGAATTAAATAATCTGACCGCAATCTCTCCGATTGACGGAAGATACAGACATAAAATTGACGAGCTCGACCGTTATTTCTCGGAGTTTGGCCTTATTAAATACAGGCTGATGGTTGAAATTGAATATTTCATTGCGCTCTGTGAGATACCCTTGCCTCAGCTGTCTGATTTCAGGAAGGAACACTTTGTCTCACTGAGGGAAATATATGAGGATTTCAGCTTAGCGGATGCCGTGAAAATTAAAGAGACTGAAAGGATAACAAATCATGATGTTAAAGCGGTGGAATATTTTCTCAAGGAGAAGTTTTTCCAGTCGGGTTGGGGAAAATGGTCTGAATTCATCCATTTTGGACTCACTTCTCAGGATATAAATAACACCGCCATCCCGCTTTCACTTAAAGATGCACTTTCGGACCTTTATTTCCCGCTACTTCTTGAACTCAGGGAAACTCTTGCCGGACTGGCGGACGAATGGAAGGATATTCCCATGCTTGCGCGGACGCATGGACAACCTGCGTCCCCCACCCGCCTGGGAAAAGAGATTTCCG
Source organism: Bacteroidales bacterium (assembly GCA_040772125.1). GTDB lineage: Bacteria > Bacteroidota > Bacteroidia > Bacteroidales > VadinHA17 > LD21. The sequence continues at coordinate 1,940,448 of JAXGYS010000003.1, read as the reverse complement.
TGTTTATTTCAAGGATTGATGAACAATCAAAGTATTTCGGACAGATACCTTATTCTGCCAAGTTCGGAGGAGCAACAGGCAACCTTAATGCACACCGTGCAGCTTATCCTGATATCGACTGGGTTACCTTTGCCAACGATTTTGTAAACGAAGTGCTCGGACTGCAGCGCTCATTCCCAACCACACAGATAGAACATTATGACAACCTTGCCGCACTGTTCGACAATATTAGAAGGATAAACGTTATTCTCATTGACTTTGCACGCGACATGTGGCACTATATCTCACTCGATTATTTCAGGCAGAGGATCAGAAAGGGCGAAATAGGCTCGTCAGCTATGCCTCACAAGGTAAATCCGATAGATTTTGAAAACGGAGAGGGAAATCTCGGCTTTGCAAATGCAATTTTCGGACATCTTTCCGAAAAACTTCCCGTTTCGAGGTTACAGCGCGACCTGACCGATTCAACCGTCCTCAGAAATATCGGAGTACCTGTCGGACACACAGTACTTGCATTTCATTCTCTGCTGAAAGGACTTAACAAAGTTTTCGTAAACACTGAAAAGATAAACAGCGATCTCGATAATAACTGGGCCGTTGTTGCTGAAGCTATTCAGACAATACTCAGGAGGGAGGGCTATCATAAACCCTACGAGGCTCTTATGGCTTTGACCCGGACAAACGAGAAAATAACAATGGAATCGGTTCATGATTTCATTGAAAACCTTGATGTCAGTGAACAGGTTAAATCGGAACTCAGATCCGTTACCCCATTCAGCTATACTGGCTATTAACTTCTGAAGATGTATGAATAAAGCGAGATTGCTTCTTAAATATATTGCTCCTTACAAATGGTCCGCCATCAGGAGCACTCTTTACAACATGCTTAGTGCCGTCTTTGCCCTTGCAACGTATACCCTTGTTATCCCTTTCCTAAAGATCCTCTTCAATCGTGTCGAAGAGCTCCCTGATCCTGGAAGTTTCAGGCCTACTATCGAATATCTCGGATCGGCGGGCAAATACTATCTTTATTCCTTCATTGAAAGGAACGGCGAGGCTAAAACCCTGTTTCTTGTTTGCCTTGTTGTTATTGTAGCCAGCCTTTTCAAGAACGGATTTATTTTTCTTGCCAACAACAGTCTTGCCTATATACGTTCCTGCACGGTAAGAGACCTCAGGAAGAAGATGTACGACAAGATACTCCGGCTGCCGCTTTCATTCTTTACCGATGCCCGGAAGGGAGACGTCATGACAAGGATATCAAATGATGTACAGGAGATTGAGATCTCTGTGATGGCATCCCTGACCATGCTTTTCCGCGACCCTCTCTATATTCTTGTCTTTCTTCTCTATCTTTTTATAACAAGCTATCAGTTAATGCTTTTTGCTCTTCTTTTGCTTCCTGTCAGCGGTTGGTTCATTGGAAAGACAAGCAGGACTCTGAAAGCATCAGCTTTTTCAGGACAGCAACAGCTTGGAAAGCTCCTTTCCGTTGTTGAGGAAACCCTGACCGGTTTAAGGATAGTAAAGGGATTCAACGCAGAGAAGAAGATGGAGAAACAGTTTGCCGGCACAAATGAAAGCTATTCGAAGATTTTCAAAAGGGTAACACGCAAGGCATATCTGGCTTCACCTCTGAGTGAATTCCTTTCAACGATTGTGCTGATGATAATAATGTATTTTGGCACTTCCCTGGCTCTTAAAGGAGTCGGTAATATGGAAGTAGAGAGGCTCATCGCTTTCATGGTCGTTTTTTCTCAGGTTATTCCGCCGGCAAAGAATATTACAACTGCATGGTTCAATATTCAGAAAGGTATGGCTTCAATAGACAGGATTGATCAGCTTCTTGAAGCGGAAGAGAAGATAAAGGAGAAGGAAAATGCAGTTCCCGTAAAGGATTTTAAGGAATCGATCGAGTTCAGGGGAGTGTGGTATGGCTATAACAGCGAACCGGTATTAAAGGATGTGAACCTGAAGATACATAAAGGTCAGACAGTAGCTATTGTCGGGAAGTCAGGTGCAGGTAAATCTACGCTGGCCGACCTTCTTCCAAGGTTCATTGATGTTGACCAGGGTGCTATTTTTATCGATGGGACCGATATCCGCGATCTGAAGCTGAAAGACCTTCGGAGCCTTATGGGGATTGTAAGCCAGCAATCAATACTTTTCAATACAACCTTCATGGAAAATATCGCCTTCGGGGTTGAGACTGCCGAGACCGGAGATATTAAAAACGCTGCCATAATCGCCAATGCCCATCAGTTCATAATGGAGACAGAAAAAGGATATGACAGCAGCGTTGGGGAAGCGGGAACTAAACTCAGCGGAGGACAAAGGCAGAGGATAAGCATAGCCAGGGCGATAATGGCCAATCCTCCTGTTCTGATTCTCGACGAAGCGACTTCGGCGCTCGACACCGAATCCGAAAGGCTTGTACAGGATGCCATTGTAAATCTGATGAAAAACCGGACATCGATAGTTATTGCCCATCGTCTTTCAACGATACAGCATGCTGATCTGATCGTTGTCATTGACGACGGCCGGATTGTCGAGACAGGCACTCATGCGGAACTGATGAAAATGGAGGAAGGATATTATCGCAAACTATACGGTTTCCAGGCAATATAGAAAACCACTCTTTATTCAGGCAGTCAGGAAAAAATAAAACATTATGTCGAAAAAACTTATATTAATAATTTTAACTGTTATTTTCTTAACAAGCTCCCTTTTTTCGCAGAGACAGAAGGGAAGAAATACTTTTTTGCTGGGTCAGACTGAGTTTCTTCTTAATGGTGAACCCTTTCAGATAATCAGCGGAGAAATTCATCCTGCAAGAGTCCCGTTTGAATACTGGAAGCACAGAATTCAGATGGCTAAGGCAATGGGATGCAATACGATCAGTATCTATATCTTCTGGAATTACCATGAACAGGCGGAAGGGGTTTTCGACTTTGAAAACGGCAACCGTAATCTCACTGAGTTTTTCAGGTTAGTCAGGGAAGAGGATATGTGGCTGATTGTCAGGCCCGGACCCTATGTCTGTGCAGAGTGGGAGCTGGGAGGAATTCCTCCATATCTGCTCAGGATACCCGACATAAAGCTCAGGTGTCTTGATCCCAGGTATATGGCTGCTGCAGAAAGGTATATGTCAAAACTGGCTGAGGTGATCAAACCCTATCTGATCACGAATGGAGGTAACATTCTTATGCTTCAGATCGAAAATGAATATGGCAGTTTCGGTACCGACAAGGAGTATCTTTCAAAACTGAGAGATATCTGGGTTGAAAAGGGAATAGACGTGCCATTCTTTACGGGAGACGGACCCACTGAAAAAATGCTTACAGCAGGAACCCTTCCCGGATGTGCCGTAGGCCTTGATCCGGGGACCACGGCTGAACATTTTGAGCTTGCGTCCAGGATTAATCCGGGAGTACCGGTTTTCAGCAGCGAAATATACCCGGGATGGCTTACCCACTGGGGAGAAGAGTGGGCCAGACCCGACACTTCAATACTTTATTATGAAATCCGCTTTCTTATGGATAACAAAAAGTCCTTCAATCTTTACGTTATTCATGGGGGAACGAATTTCGGATATACGGCAGGAGCAAATTCAGGCAAAAAGGGATATGAGCCCGATGTAACAAGCTATGATTATGATGCCCCGGTGAACGAGCAGGGCCAGCCGACGGCTAAGTATATGGCTCTCAGGAAACTGATCGGCTCCTATCTTCCAAAAGGCAAAAAACTTCCGGAAATACCCGAAGCTGTTCCTGCATATGACATTCCGGCAATAGGCCTGTCGGTATTCACACCCTTGTGGGACAATCTTCCTGTTCCGGTCGATTCCCCTCAGCCCGGGACTTTTGAATCATATAATCAGGATTACGGATTTGTACTTTACAGGACGGAACTTAAAGGTAATAAGAAAGGAAAACTGACACTGACTGATCTTCACGATTATGCAACAGTTTTCCTTAATGGAAAATACCTGGGATACCTCGACAGACGGGAAGGTATAAACAGTATTGATATTCCTGAATCTGGGGTTGATGTTCCTGTTCTTGAAATTCTTGTTGAAGGTATGGGCAGGATCAATTACGGACAGTACATAGTCGACCGAAAGGGTATTACTGAAAAAGTTACCCTTGTCGGAGAGACGCTTCTCAACTGGAAAGTGTACAATCTTCCCATGGACCAGAAGTTTATCTACAATCTTAGGTCCTCAGCGAAAAATACGGGTAAGGAAGGAATATTTTACAAGGGAAGTTTTTTTCTGTCAGCTCCCGGGGATAGTTATTTTGATATGTCTAATTTCAAAAAGGGGATATTGTGGATAAACGGCCATAACCTTGGAAGATACTGGAACATCGGGCCGCAGAAAAGACTTTACTGTCCGGCCTCCTTTATGAGGAAGGGACAGAACGAAATGATTGTTTTTGACCTCCATCAGATGGAACCTCAGATTGTTGTGGGTTTTAAGACACTTCAATAAATAAAAAATCCCCTTCCTGATACTGAAAGGGGATTTTTTTCAGGTAATTTTCTCAGACAAGGATTTTGGTTGTAAGGTTTGTGATGCTTTTCTGAATGTCAGCAAACATATCACCCCTTGTTTCATCCTGTTCAACGATCATATATTTCATTCCTGCTATATCCCTGGCAGCAATTATCTCTTTAAAGTTAATTACACCCTCTCCGACAGGAGCGATATCATCTTTTATTACTTCAAAGAAAGGAGGCTGCTGGGTATACATATCCTTAAGATGGTACAGAGGGAATCGCCCCGGATACTTGTTGAAGATATCCACAGGATTATGACCAGCCTTGTTTGTCCAGAACATATCGAGCTCCATGATCACAAGATCTTTGTCGAGTTCAGCAAGCATCACATCAAAATAAGGCACTTTACCTTCAACTGTTGCAAACTCGAAGTTGTGGTTGTGATAACCGAACTGAAGTCCTTGATCCTTCATAATCTTCCCGATCTCATTCCAGTTGGCTGCCATACGCTGGTAACTTGCTATTGATGTGCGCATTTCTTCTACAATCCATGGCTGGATACAATATTTCGCTCCAATAAGGGCATGGTCCTCAGCCATTTTCTTTGCTGATTCAAGAGTAACTCCGGCTCCCTCAACCTGGGTATGACTGCTAATTATTTCCATTCCCAGATCATTAACAAGTTTTTTGAATTCAGCCGGGGTGTAGCCGTAGAATTTTCCTTCGGTATAATCGGCAAGCTCGACATATTTATAGCCATAGTCCGATACTTTCTTCAGCGATCCCGGAACGTCCGCAGCCATGGCATCCCTTATGGTATAGAGCTGAAGTCCCAACCCGAATGATTTTGGATCAACAGGTTCCTGGGCAGCCTGCTTTGAGGGTTTTGAAGCATTGCCGCATCCTGATTGTGAGATAACAATGGCCCCAAGTGCACCGGCAGCCGATAATCTTAGAAAGTCTCTTCTTGATTGTGGTTTTTTCATAATACTTATTCTAATTTATTATTAGTTAATCGATTGTTGGTATAACAATATTTCCGGTCATAAAAATAATACATTTCTTTTTCATGACACTTGCTCTGGTTTATTTATTGAGAACAGACGGCAAATGTGCCTGTTGTAAATGTTTTCAAACACACAGTCAGATATAATCTTCTCATGTTCGTTAAGAAGACGGAAATATAACTCCATCTTTTCGGCTGCCAGTTTGTATGCTACGTGAATTAGCTGTCTCATACCCGGATTAAAATCGGGATTATTCTGATCGTGCCTCAGAGAATCTGCAAACTTCCTGCTGTTCCAGGCCGACACCGCATCTGCCGATGGAAGAGCCTGTCTGTCAATATCAATGACATCTGCATAAGGCGCACATAGTTCATCTATCTTATCAAGTGATTTTGCATAAATACCCTTTACAAAATCCAGAGCTTCACCGCCGGCTTCTGCAAGTCCGATGACTTCCTCAAGCCAGGTTGTCCCGGCTGTTTTCAGATGTACGCCCTTGTTGTGCTTTTTCAGCAACCGCGAAATATGCGGGTAAATTGCAAATTTGTCGGATCCGGAATGGATACTTATTTTAAGGCTTTCAGGCAATCCGAATTCCCTGACGGCAAAGGAAATGACAAGCAAATCCTCCTCAAATTCAACGGCAAACCTGGCCGGATCTCCGGCATAATCAACTCCTTTATTGAATCTGCCTGAGAATTTCGGAGCTATTGTCTGAAGTGGTATTTTTTCCTTCCCAAGCATGGCGAGAATAAAAAACAGCTCCACAGGTGTCTGGGGATGAGCTACTTCGTCCATAGATACCTCGGTGACGAAATTACCGTTTCCCTTGGCCTTTTCTATTTTTCTGTAGATCTCTCCGGCCTTTATTGCTGCGTAAAGGTAGTTTTCTGCAATAAGCTGCAATTTCTCCCCTGAACACTTCAATCCGGCCTTTAACCCTGGTACGTCAGTTTTTCCGCAATAGGCAGAAGCATATGAAACAAACTCATCAATGTCCTTCTGCTCAGCACGCTTTCCTATGTATGATGCAACATCGATCGTGAAGAAGTCGGAGCTTTCGATAAAACGATCGACATTATCCATATTTATGTGATCTGCGTCAACGAAATATGGCTTTCCGAATCCCGTCATCGCCGTAACGGTGTCAGCCTCATGTCTGACGTCGGCAGGGTGCGTTCCGATGATGTTGTGTTCGCGGTTCGATTTATTCCAGACCGGGGTTATCTCGATTCCTTTTTTTCCGGCTTCAATTACAGCTCTCAGCTGAGCATGGCCCTGGTGTCCGAATCTGTCACCGAGCCCCATTGAGTATTTTCCGAGTTGCTTCATAAGCTGAATTATATATTATCAACTCTTTTCATTCTTGGAACAAGAAAATGCATTACAATCCATGCCAGTAGGTAGGCAATACCGCAATAAATAAACATCAGGCCATATCCAAGCTCAACTTTCCCGAGCGCTGTATAGTGTTTCAGTAGCAGGCCGGCAACCTGTGCAATCAGTATACCTCCGACTGCACCTGCCATACCTCCGATTCCGGTAACGGAAGCAACTGCTTTCTTAGGAAACATGTCCGTAACAGTTGTGAAGATATTTGCTGACCATGCCTGATGGGCCGCACATGCAAGGCCTATTACCAGAACCGCATACCATGTGTTGAACTGTCCGAGCCAGCTTGCAAGAAGAACTGTAAGAGGGATGAGTGCGTAGATGAACATCGATAATTTCCTTGCCTTGTATGTGGCCATTCCTCCGTTAATGAATTTCTTCGGGAGCCATCCTCCGAAAACAGAGCCTATGGTTGAAATAGTATATACTACAGCTACTGCCAGGGTCCAGCTTATGACACCCGGAACATCTGCGCCGTCGCCTGTGTATGATGGATTCATATTCTTGAATTCCAGTATCTTTCGTGCATTCTCTCCGCTCAGGAACGCAGGGAGCCAGAAAAGGAAGAACCACCAAACGGGATCGGTAAGGAATTTTCCGAAGAAGAACGACCATGTCTGTCTCTTGTTCAGGAGCTTAGCCCATGGTACCTTTTCGGTATTGGTTTTTTCAGCTGCTTTCTCTTCCCTTTCATCCAGGTCGCTGTGTATGTAATCGTACTCAGCCTGTGAGAGTATACCTGCTTTAAGCTTCTGTTCGGGAGTAGCATAGATCCTGAACCAGAAATAGAGCCAGATCAGCCCTATTGCGCCTACAAAAACGAACGCTATTTCCCAGCCCCAGTGAGTGGCTATCCAGGGTACAAACAATGGTGTCAGGATTGCTCCAATGTTGGTTCCCGAGTTGTATAAACCCGTTGCAAGGGCTCTTTCTTTCTTTGGAAACCATTCTGCCATTGTCTTGTTGGCGGCAGGAAAGTTACCGGCCTCTGTTATTCCCAATGCAGCACGCCATATTCCGAAAGTGAAGGCATTATGTGCAAGGGCATGGCCTATTGCAGCAATGCTCCATCCCAGAAGTGAAAAAGCGTATCCTCTTTTAGTTCCTATCCAGTCGATAAACCTTCCGGCAAGCGTCATTCCAATGGCGTAGGCAATCTGAAAACTCATTACAACCCAGGAATAGTACAGCTCCTGGTTGGCCTTGTCGGGTCCGAAAATCCCTTCGTCAGCAAGGATTGGTTTAAGAAGGCCGAGGACATTCCGGTCGAAATAGTTTACTGTTGTTGCGAAAAAAACAAGAGCGCAGATCGTCCACCTGTATTTCCCGATCTTTTCATTGATTGAAGTTAATGACATATTGTAACGGATTAGGTATGCTTAGACATTATAGGTTGTCGATGCAGTTGTGCCTCCACGGCCGGTCCAGTTGGTATGGAAAAATTCACCTCTTGGCCTGTCAGTGCGCTCATAGGTATGGGCCCCGAAATAGTCGCGCTGTGCCTGGAGCAGGTTTGCAGGAAGGTTTTCGCATCTGTAGCCGTCGAAATAACCCAGTGCCGTGGATATTGCCGGAACTGGTATTCCTGACGTCACGGAAGCGGACACAACATTTCTCCATCCGCTCTGGGCCTTTTCAATTTTGGTTTTGAAGAAAGGATCGAGAAGGAGATTAGTGATTCCCTCATTATTATCGAAAGCTTCCTTGATCTTGCCGAGGAAGACCGACCTTATTATACAACCTCCCCTCCACATAAGGGCAATTCCTCCATAATTGAGCTTCCATCCGAATTCATCTGCGGCGGCTCTCATAAGACTGTAGCCCTGTGCATACGAGACAATTTTGGAAGCATAAAGGGCGTCCCTCAGGTCATTGATAAATGACTGCTTGTCTTCCTTGAATAGTTTGCCAGGACCGGTTAGTATCTTTGAAGCCTTTACCCTTTCATCCTTTATTGCTGATAGGCATCTTGAGAAAACAGCCTCACCGATAAGGGTAAGGGGAATTCCCAGGTCAAGGGCCGTAACAGCTGTCCATTTTCCTGTTCCCTTCTGTCCGGCTGTGTCAAGAATTTTGTCAATAAGAGGCTTTCCGTCAGTGTCATAGTAATCGAGTATGTCGCGGGTGATCTCTATCAGGTAACTGTCAAGTTCACCCTCGTTCCATTCCCTGAATACATTGTGCATCTCTTTTGCGCTCATCCCGAGAAGCTCGCGCATTATGTGATAGGCCTCGCAGATAAGCTGCATGTCGCCATATTCTATTCCGTTGTGCACCATTTTTACAAAATGTCCGGCACCGTTTTCTCCAACCCAGTCACAGCAAGGAGTACCGTCTTCAACTTTTGCGGCAATGGCCTGAAAAACAGGTTTAACCTCCGGCCAGGCAGCCTTTGATCCTCCAGGCATGATCGATGGGCCGAGAAGAGCTCCCTCTTCTCCACCCGAAACACCCGTTCCGATGTAAAGCAATCCTTTGCTTTCCACGTACGCTGTCCGCCTGTTGGTGTCGGGGAAGTGGGTATTACCTCCGTCAATGATAATGTCGCCCTTATCGAGGTGAGGTATAAGGGTATTTATCATATCGTCAACTGCGGCACCTGCCTTCACCATTATCATTATTTTTCTCGGCCGTTTCAGGGAGGCAACAAGATCCTCAATTGAATGTACTCCTTTAATCCTTTTGCCTTTGGCTCTTCCGGCAAGAAAATCATCAACCCTCTGGGTAGTCCTGTTATAGACAGTGACCTGAAATCCCTTGCTCTCCATGTTTAGTACAAGGTTTTCACCCATCACTGCCAGACCGATAAGTCCGATGTCAGATAGTGTATTCATAGTTAAGATATTATATTGATTCTATATTTGTGATCCTGTCGATCCATAATAATACTTACTGGCTTATTTGCTGATTCTTATTTCACTTTAAGAATTTCCGGTGTTCCGGTAATATTCCCTGATAACCTCATCCATCACCCGGCTTGTACGTGCAGCAGTAATTCCCGTACTGACAACATTTCCATCACCTTTTCCGGAAAGTGCGTTGACTATCTGTTCGATGAGGTAAAACTGAATATTATCCGGCTTTTCGTTCGCATATTCCCTTGTGCCGTTGCTGTTAACAACCCTTACAGGCTCATAGGTGAATGTTGAAGTAGTAATTATTCCTTTGTCTCCGATAATCTCAAAGGAATCCCTGTTAGCCTCTCTGGCAGCCGCAAAGCTCCAGATACCCGTTGCAACGATATTGTTCTCAAACAGGAAGGAAGCCGATACAAAATCCTCCGCCCTGTAGTAACCGGCCTGGTTGACTGTGAGTGAGGACACTCTGGCTACCGGACCGAAAAGAAAGTCAAGGTAGTCGAGCTGATGTGATGCAAGGTCAAAAAAATGTCCGGCTCCTGAAATTTCAGGGATGACCCTCCAAGGAAGTCTGCCTTCCTTTTCATCATCTGAAGGGTAATTGAATATGTGAAAATTAATGAACCTGGGATTCCCGATCTCGCCCGACCCGATCAGGTTCCTGATAAGAAGAAATCCCGGGAGGGTTCGTCTGTAGTATGCCACGAATACCGGGAGATTGTATTTTCTGCCTGCCTCGTTTATGGCAAGGCACTCCCCGTAATTCAGAGCCATGGGTTTTTCAATGTAAACAGGCTTTCCTGCTTTAAGGGCCTTTATTGCGTACTCCTTGTGACTTCCCGGAGGGGTTGCAACATAAACTGCATTAACTTCACCGTCGTTTATGAGATCGTCAGCGTTGGAATAGAACCTTGGAACATTGTGCCTTTTTGCATAGTCTTCAGCAAGAGCTGCATTTCTTCTCATTACAGCAACAAGACGCGATCCCTCCACCTTGGAGAAAGCGGGACCGCTTTTCAGTTCGGTCACTTTTCCACAGCCTATAATTCCCCAGTTTATCATTGAAGTTTGTCTTTGGAAGCCCACAGTCCTACTGCTGGATTGGAGATGTAATAAATTTCCTCACCGCCCGGGAGAATATTGACACCTTCCGAGAGTTGTGCCGGATCGTATTTAAGCATCATTGACTTAAGATCTGAATATCTGAAATTAACCGATTCTATCTCACGGCGCGAAAGTACGCCTGGGCAGTAGGTAATTGAAAACCTGCCTTCGGAGCTTCCATGAATAAGGTGGGCTGCTGCACTCAGATTATTAAGGAGTTCATTATTGTTTTCAAGTGCCTTAAGGGTGGCCGGTGTTCCCCTGTAGCCATATTTCCTGATAAGGCGGTCAATTTCCTTGTCTTCACCGAATTCCCTCAGCCCGGGTGCCAGAATGACAAGTTCACCGTCATCGGCCATTGCCATCCTTGTCCTGTAGATACTCTTGTTCCCTAGCCATGTGCTTTTAAACTCAGAGGGATCGAGGTATACAACTGCCTTGCGAAGAGGTCTGTCAACAACAGTAAAGTTTACTTTCAGCGAAAGTTCCGAGGCAAGTGTGAAAACCTGGGGATCATCGCCAATGAAAAGTCCTCTTATTACGAGCTTTCCGGAATTGTCGCGCCCAACTACAGTATGAATGTAAACAACCGGAAGGTCAGGAATAAATTTCTCGGATGCATAGTTAAGCAGCCTCCTTACCGGTGTGTCGGCTTTACCCATCATTCTTTCCATTCCGTAAACTGCTCCGACAAAGTGACTTTTGTTTATTCCTTCCGGACCTCCGGTTCCAATGAAAAGATTCTTGTTGTAATTTGCCATCCCTACCACTTCGTGCGGAACGACCTGGCCGATTGATAAAATCAGGTCATGCCCGCCGTTCCTTACAAGTTTATTAAGCTGTGCAGGCCAGGAATAGTCGAGCTTTCCTTCAGTAAGCTCACGGACATACTCTGATGGAACGGTTCCCACGGTGACCACATCGTTCCTCCAGTCATGTACCCTGAATAATTCTTTTGGGACCCCCTTGTACATTTCAGATATTTCACTGCCGGTCATTGGTGAATGTGTGCCCAGGGCAGGAAGAATGTCGGTGAGATTTTCCCTGTAATAATTATAGACAAGTGTGGTTATGTCACCGGCTCGTGAATGAAACCTTGTAAAATCAGGAGGAACAGCAAGGACCTTCTTTTTTGGTCCGAGTTTTACCAGGGCAGAGAAGACCCCGTACTCAAGGTCGGCCGGCCCCATTACCGTATTTTCAGAACCTGACTGATAGTAGATCATGTTTTAGTTCCTTTATGTTATTAAACACATTATTTCTTCCCGTTTGGTTTACTGCCGGTTTCCGGCAGATTGTCAATGTTTCGCCTGTGCCTTGTATCATACACCTGAATAAGCGCTGAATCCACCATCGACTGGTATCACAACGCCTGTCACAAATTTCGAAAGATCAGAAACAAGATACAGGAGCGTTCCCGTCAGCTCCTCAGGAGTGCCGTATCTTTCCATAGGTGTGCTGTTCAGTATTTTTAATGACCTCGCTGTAGGCTGGCCTGTCTTTTCATCCACAAGGAGGAATTTGTTCTGGTTAGTGAGAAGGAATCCCGGGGCAATGGCATTGACCCTGACCCCTGTTTTGGAAAAGTGAACAGCAAGCCATTGTGTGAAATTATTAACAGCAGCCTTGGCAGCTGAATAAGCAGCAATTTTGGTAAGCGGACGATACGAATTCATCGAAGATATGTTCACAATCGTACCCGACTTGCGCTTCACCATGTCAGTAGCAAAAACCATGGTTGGAAGAAGTGTTCCTTTGAAATTAAGATCGAAAACCTTGTCGAAACCTTCAAGCTTGAGTCCGAAGAAGGTATCATCAGGATTTTCGGTTTCATCACCTTCCATCTTTTCAACCTTTGTGGTTGCGGCAGGAGAATTCCCTCCGGCACCATTGACAAGAATATCAACCGGTCCTATTTTTTCATGTATAATTGCCCTTGCCGATTCGAGCGAGGATTTGTCCAGAACACTTGCTGAGAGTCCCAGTGAATTGGTTTTGAATTCATTTCTTATTTCATCCGCGATCCTGGCGGATGCTTCTTCGTTAAGGTCAAGTATTACTGTTTTTGCTCCGCACGCAGCGAGCGATTTGGCCATAACCGAGCATATTATACCGGCGCCTCCCGTTATAACGGCAACTTTACCTGTGAGATCAATAATTTCTTTCATTAGACTGGTATTTTTTCTTTTTGCTGTCTGTCAGTGTCTAAGGACTTATCATTTCGATCCGTTATGTTGCTGTTCCGGTGCGAATCCCGGCCATCTGACAGGTTCTGCAAAGAGGTGGGTTTATTTGTCAAATCCAAAATATTCTTTTGCGTTCCTGTATGATATTCCCTCAATCAGCGGCCTCACCAGCTCTTCTTCGTCAGGTATTATGCCTCTGTCAATTTCTTCCCCTACCTTATTGCAAAGTATTCTTCTGAAATATTCATGCCGCGGATATGAAAGAAAGCTTCTGGAGTCCGTCACCATGCCAACGAAACGTCTCAGCAGGCCAAGAGCCGAAATATCCTTAAGGTGTTTTTCCATTCCTGTCTTCTGATCGAGGAACCACCAGGCCGCACCGTACTGCACCTTCACGGGCCGGGTTCCGTCGTTGAAATTACCGGCCATGGCCACCATCATCTCGTTGTCGGCAGGATTAAGGTTATATAGGATTGTCTGTGCAAGCTGGTCTGTATTGTCGAGGGAGTTAAGAAATGAAGACATTTTAACTGCATCCTGGGGTACTCCGATTGAATCCCATCCCGTATCAGGTCCCATTTTCCTGAACATCCTTGAATTGTTGTTCCTCAGGGCTCCCACATGGAACTGCTGGGTCCACCCTCTTTTATGGTTCATCCTGCATAACTCCGTCATGGCAGCTGTTTTAAACTTTTCAGCTTCCTCCGGGGAAACAGTGTCATGGTCGAGGAGTTTTCTGAAAATCCGGTTTACCTCTTTATCTGTGTATGGTGAGTAATAAAACCTTTCCAAACCGTGATCTGAAAGACGGGCGCCATTCCTGTGGAAGAAATCATGTCTCTCATCCAGAACTTCAACCAGGTCGGTGAAAGAACTTATTTTCTTTCCGGAGGCGGTTTCCAGGCGATTAATATAGTCTGTGAATTTTACAGGGTCTTCCGTCTTTACAACATTATCGGGTCTGAAGGTAGGAAGAACACGTACCTCAAATGAATCCCTTAAAGCCATATGATGTTCGAGAGAGTCGGCCGGATCATCAGTTGTGCAAATGATCTCGACTTTCATTTTTCTTATAAGCGACCGGGTGCTGAACTCAAGGCTTCTGAGCATCGATGATGCTTCCTCGTATATTTTTGAAGCGGTCGCCGGGGAGAGCAGGTCGTATATCCCGAAATACCTCGCCAGTTCGAGGTGGGTCCAGTGGTACAGGGGATTCCCGATAGCTGCCGGAACTGTTTCAGCCCATTTTTCAAACTTCTCCGCAGGAGTGGCATCGCCAGTGCAGTAATGTTCGCTGATCCCGTTTGTCCGCATCGCCCTCCATTTGTAATGATCGCCTTCAAGCCAGGCCTGCCCCAGGTTGTCAAACTGCCGGTCGTCGGCAATCATGGCTGGTGACAGATGACAATGAAAATCGATTATTGGCTGGTTCTCAGCATACTCGTGATACAGTCTTCTGGCAGTCCTGCTTCCAAGAAGGAAATCATCATTGATAAAATTTTTCATCTATTTGATATTTAGGCTTTTGTCAGTTAATATAGGTCGTATGAACTGAAAAAAATATTTACTAAAATAGTAAATTAAAGTCGGGAATTGATCTTAAGGCTGATAATTAATAAATTTTATGCATTGGGTTGCCTTTAACCTCAAAGAATGTAATTTTGAGCATAAATAACTTCTATCATTAGCTGGAACTGACATGAAAATTGAATTAAGATACTCGGTACACCCTGAAGATTTCAGAAAATATGACACTGAAAAGCTGAGAAGGGAGTTCCTTGTCACTGATATTTTCATCCCTGATGAGATATCACTTGTATACTCTATGTACGACAGATACATTGTCGGAGGGGCTATGCCCGTGGGAAAGGATCTTCAGCTTGAACCGGCTGATGAGTTGAAGACGGCCTCTTTCCTGGAAAGGAGGGAAATGGGTATTATAAATGTTGGAGGCCCTGCAGAAATAATGGCTGACGGGATTACTTACAAACTGGGATTCAAGGAAGCCCTTTATATAGGCAAGGATACCGTGGATGTAATTTTCCGGTCATCTGACAGGTCGGATCCTTCAAAGCTCTACATCAATTCGGCACCCGCCCATCACAAATACCCTTCAGTTAAGGTCACACGCAGTGAAGCAGAGATCGTTACACTGGGTTCTCCAGGAGAGTCAAACCACAGGACAATCAATAAGCTGCTTATTAACACAATTCTTCCGACCTGTCAGCTGCAGATGGGAATGACGGAACTTAAACAGGGAAGCGTCTGGAACACTATGCCGGTTCATACACACAACCGGCGTATGGAAGCGTACTTCTATTTTCAGGTGCCCGAAAAGCAGGCAATATGTCATTTTATCGGAGATCCTGACGAAACAAGGCATATATGGATGAAGAATGAACAGGCAGTTCTTTCTCCTTCCTGGAGTATTCACAGTGCAGCAGGAACATCAAACTATACATTCATATGGGGTATGGCAGGGGAGAACCTCGATTACGGTGATCAGGACATTAGATATCCCGATACACTCAGATAATTATCTTCATTTCTCACACTCCGGGTTATGAGTTACGGCATTCTCAGGAAATGGGAGTGAAGAAGCAGCCAATAAATTCTAATAAATGAAGGACATTAAAGGATTATTTGATTTAACAGGCAAAACTGCTCTGGTAACAGGAGGAACACATGGAATTGGTCTCGCAACAGGTCTCATACTGGCAAAAGCAGGAGCAAGGGTCTTTGTGAACGACCTGTCGGAGGAAAAAACCGCTCAGTGCAGGGAAGAATTCAAAAAGGAAGGATTGGATGTATTTACCCTGATATTCAATGTCACAGACGAGAACGATGTTGACAGGGGAATATCCGTGATCGAGAAGGAAGCAGGACCGGTTGATATCCTTGTAAATAATGCCGGGATAATCAGAAGAACACCAATCCTGGAAATGAAGGTGGACGATTACCGGCAGGTTATTGATGTTGACCTGGTTGCTCCCCTCATTGTTTCAAAAAGAGTTGTACCGGGAATGATAAAAAAGCGTTGTGGAAAAATAATCAACATGTGCTCAATGATGAGCGTGTACGGGAGAAACACAGTTTCAGCCTATGCTGCATCCAAGGGAGGCCTCGTTCTGCTTACGAGGAATATGACCTGCGAGTGGGCGAAATACAACATTCAGGTAAACGGAATTGGCCCGGGATACATTGCAACTTCACAAACGGCACCTATAAGGGAGAATGGTCATCCTTTCAATGATCTTGTTATGACCCGCACTCCTGCAGGAAGATGGGGCGAACCTGAGGATGTTGCAAACGCGGCTCTGTTTCTTGCCTCAGGAGCCAGCGATTTTGTTAATGGTCATATACTTTATGTCGATGGAGGGATACTTGCGAATTTCGGATATGTAAAAGGGGAAAATGAAATCCCGGGCAGTTAAAATTAAATCATGACCTGCGCCGGTCAGAAGGCGCTATTTGCTGTCTTCTTCAGGCAGCGGCTTTGCATAAAGATCCTCGACCTTTACCTTGTTATCCTCTTTTTCCATTGGCACCCATTCTGTCGCTTTCTGTTCCCTGGCCCTTGCGTTGAAATACAGCACAGCCGCAAAGATTGGAAGAAGAGGCATTGTAAGGGCATTCATCAATGCTGAAAGCACAATGTAAAGCGGTTTGGATGCCAGATCCGAAATTACGGCAGCTTCTTCAGGATTTGTAAGAGTCCTGAAAAGGCTTCCTGTAAAGGGAAGAACGATAAGTCCTGATAGAATGAACGTAATTACAAGCAGCAGAATAAGAAAAACTGCCGTCCAGCCCAGGTTAGGCCAGAAGCTGCGGTGCGAAAGGCTTATAGTTCTTGCGATGGTATTGCCGATATCTGGTCCTTCAACCATCATCACAGGCAGGACGAAGAGATAGAGCATCATTATCCAGATGGCCGCAAAAGCCGCTCCGATAACAAGAATAATAAGTCCGAGAAAAAGCGCGAACGATCCGGCTATTGCAAGAAAAACCATTATTATATTATAAGATAGGGGAAATAGTATCTCATGGAATTAATGGCACATCTGAGTGCATTCTTTTCACTGTCGAGAGGATTGTATATAACATAGTATTGCAAAATGGCTGTGAACAGAAGGCTTACCAGCGAGACGGCAATCATCGGCCAAAGGTAATCTTTCATACTGTTCATCATTTCATTAATGTCTGTAATCGATTGCAGTTCAGTAAGGTTAATCGATGAGGAGATATACTGGATGATCAGCGAAAAGATCAGTCCCATTAGGAACAATGCAACAAATCTTTTCCTGTAGAATTCCCATGTAGAATTCATGGCTGTGTCAATACTGTGCACCCTGTAGAGGGGATGGTCTGTTATCTGATTCATTTCGTGCAGGTTTTAGCTTTAAAAATGTTTAACAGGGATTTTCGGGAAAATTTCATTGGCTGCAAGCCTTATCCCATTATTTTCTAAATATTTATTTCCCTTTCCTCCATTCTCTTATAATGTTGGTAAAGGGGAAAATTGAATGTTGCTTCCGAGATGTAAAGATTCCTTCGTTAACTGCTTTTACGTCCTCGATCGTAAAAAAAGCCTTAGGGTTAAAAGTATTGATTACCTTAAGTACATTCTCAAGCTCATTCCTTTGAACAATCGAATAGACGAGGTGAACCTTCTCCTTGGCACCATGAGCTTCAATCGTGGTGGCTCCATACCCGTTGCTGTTGAGAAGCTTCACCAGGTCCATTCCGCGTTCATTTGTAAAAATCCTTATCATCTGAATACCCATAGCGAGCTTTTCCTCGATAATCATACCGACAAAGTTGCCAGTGGCAAATCCTGCCGCATAGGCAACGTAGTTAACATAATTATCGAGGTTCTGCATTATCTTGGATATTGCTATGATCCAGATGAGGACCTCAAAAAACCCGAGTACGGGAGCTATGTTCTTCTTCCCTTTTGACACAAAGATTATCCTCATTGTACCTATCGATACATCGCAGATCCTGGCAAGGAAAATTAACAGGGGCATAATCCCGTATGAAAAAATGCCTGAGTCAAAAAATGAAGTTTCCATCTTTCAGAATTATTGGGTTTTCAAATATACAAATAGAATTCTGTCTGCTGAAATTGATTCGTTTTGATACTGTTCTTCGAATCGAGCATGCCTGGGAAAATCATGTACAACAATCAACTATACTGGCCTGCCTTGCAAATAATTGTGCTAACTTGCCGCCATAAAGTGTTTAGATATGCCAAGATTCAAACTTACAATAGAATATGACGGAACGAGGTATTCGGGCTGGCAGATTCAGAAAGGCGGAAAATCAGTCCAGGGAGAGATACTTGATGCCTGCAGGGACCTTTTCGGAGAGGCTGTCACTGACCTGTACGGCGCCGGAAGGACCGACAGCGGAGTTCATGCCATTGGACAGACAGCTCATCTGGATGTAAAAACCGATCTTCCCGCGCTCAGGATCAGATACGGGTTAAACGACAGGCTTCCTTCGGATATCTGCATAGTTAATGTTGAGGATGCAGCCCAGGGATTCCATGCACGGCATGATGCAATTGCCCGAAGCTATATATACCAGATTAGCAGGAGGCGGACAGCCCTCGGCAAAAAATACGTCTGGTGGATAAAGGACCAGCTTGATGTAAAGAAGATGAATGAGGTTGCAGGTTATTTCACCGGATTAAAGAACTTCAAGTCGTTTACCGATCCCGATCAGGAACAGGGTTCATCAAAGGTTGAAATATTGCATTCATCAGTGACTGTCCATGGCGATATGATAATTTTTCATGTTATAGGTTCCCATTTTCTTTGGAAGCAGGTAAGGAGAATGACCGGCGTTCTGGTTGAAGCGGGAAGAGGAAAAATAAGTGTCAGTGATGTTATTTCATTCTTCAGGAACAGGTCAGATGTCCCTGCAAAGTTAACAGCTCCTCCCAGCGGACTATTTCTGGACAAGGTCTATTACAGGAATGACACTATTCTGTATTCGGCAAAGCCGGTAATCGATCTGAGATCCTGCGGAACTACATGACCAGCGATTGGAAATCTCCGTTGCCCGGTTATATGATATGAAATAGAAATATTTGTATGTATGTGAACAATTTCATATATTTTACCTTTATATAAACACCAAATAATTCTGCCCATGAAACGCCGCGATTTTATTAAGACTGGTTCCCTTGCAGTGCCAATGATCAGTATTTTCCCTGCTGATCTGACAGGTGTTTTACGTTCACGAAAAAAGAACATGATTGAAAAGAGAGCTCTTGGACGCACCGGTGAAATGCTTTCTGTTATCGGTTTTGGAGGCATTGTCGTACGTGACTCCTCTCCGGAAGAAGCTTCACGGCTTGTTGCCATGGCTGTAAATGCCGGAATAAACTATTTTGACGTGGCTCCGTCATACGGGGACGCAGAAATAAAGCTTGGTCCGGCGCTTGAACCATACCGCAAGGACGTTTTCCTTGCCTGTAAGACAACGGAAAGGAAGAGGGAGGGAGCACGCAAAGAGCTTGAAAACTCTCTCAAAAACCTTCGTACAGATCATTTTGATCTGTACCAGCACCATGCCGTTACAACTCTCCCCGATGTTGAAACACTTCTTGGACCCGGCGGGTCAATGGAAACCTTTCTCGAAGCCAAAAAGGAGGGCAAGATCAGGTACATTGGCTTTTCTGCACACTCTGTCGAGGCAGCCATGGCCCTGATGGACGGATTTGATTTTGATACAATACTTTTCCCCTTTAATTATGCAACATGGCATAAAGGCAATTTCGGACCGCAGGTGATGGAAAAAGCCCGGGACAAGGGGATGGGTATACTTGCACTGAAAGCAATGGCCAAAGGTCCCTGGCAGAAAGGGGCCGACAGAACAAGGTATCCAAAGTGCTGGTATGAACCGCTGATCGGTGAGGAAGAAATAAAGATGGGATTGCGTTTTACATTGTCGCATCCGGTTACAGCAGCAATTCCCCCTGGAGAAGCTGAACTATTCTCTATAGCTGTCAATCTGAGGAATGAAATCAAACCGCTCAGCCAGAAGGAGGTGATGGAAATTAAGGAAAAAGCTGCAGCCGGCGTTCCTCTTTTTAGTTATGAAGCTACAGCCTGAGGACAGGAATTATTTATGCGGTATCAGTATCTTAGTCTCAGGTCAACGATCCTGTCGTAAACGTAATAGCAGGCGCTTTCACATTTATCCTCAGTGTACCTGACCTTGGGCACGGAAGAATCGACAGCAGTATAGGTTTCGTTACCCTTTATGTAAATTGCAGTCAGGGTATATTTCTTGTTCAGTCCTACATTGATACTGTATTCAGTTAATCTGGTTTCATTTATAAAGTAGACTATACTGTCTTCAAGTTCTCCCTCAAACACTGTAACCACCACCGGCAAATCGGTCGCCGATAGCTTCACCAGTAGTTCTGCTGATTCAGGCTCATTGGCGAAACAGTCTGAACAGTTGGTAAACCATCTCTGATCCTCACATGAAAGGAGGATGGTAAAAACTGTCAGAAATAATAGTCTTCTCATGATAAGCTTCATTTTCTCAGTTCCATTTGATGGTTTTTAAAGGCATACGCGCCTTGCTTACAAAATATGTATATCCCAGGTTGAATCTGATCCAGAATGGTGGCTGACCGGCAAAGCCTGGATTCATGTATTCTATGTCCACCCCGGTGTTTATCTTGTTTTTTCTAAGCAATAAACCGATACCCGGAATGATTTTCAAACCGTTACCTGGAGAAATATTTGTCCCTCTGAATTCAGGTCCGAATTTGTATCCGGCTGACAGATAAGTTGTAGCATGAATGGTCATATCCGATCTGGGTTCAGCCAGACGGAAATCCTTGAATACTCCTCCGTAGACAATGGAACTTTTATCGTAGTACTGGTAGAAATTTCTTTCGTTATTCTCAACAAGAACCCTTGTATATTGAGGCTTTATTTCAAAGCCCAGCCTGAATCCGGCGTTTATGAGAGGTTCCTTCATCGTGATGAATGCACCGGCAAAATAATCCTTTGTGTTGAACTTGATATAGGGTGAAACGGTAATCTCATCAATTCTCAGTCCCTGGTGTCCCGGGACATTACTTTTTTCAAGCAAAGCCGATATCTCTTTTCTTCCGTATGAAGCCGCTACTGTATGGGGATTAACTCCACCCTTCGCTTCGGAGTTCCACAGCTTTCCCTTCCTGAGAAGGAACTCGACGGCAGGAATTTGGTTTGATTCTATAGCCAGACCCAGTGCATTGTAATTAAACCTGTTCTTTTCATACAGGTCCACACCCTCTTTCAGCAGGGCGTTCATTATAAGAGTATCTCCATTCTGGGCAGCAATCAGTAATGGAGTGAATCCGTCCCTGTCCCTTGCCACAAGATTTGCGCCTTTTTGCATCAGAAGAAAGGCAATATCATGGTAACCAAGCAATATTGCTGTCATAAGGGGAGTGGTGCCGTCGTAAGCTTTTTTATTTAAGTCGGCCATATAATATATCAGCATATCGGTCATTTCAATGTTACCTGAAAGAACGGCATGATGAAGGGGAGAGACACTGTAGTTATCCGCAAGTTCGATATCAGCTCCGTTCCTGATCAGAACCTCTGCTATCTCACTATTCTGATTCCTGACTGCTATGATAAGTGGTGTCTCGTAGGTTGAAGTCATTTTGTCGACTTTGGGATTATACTGAAGGAGTTTAAGAACAGCGTTCATCCTGTTGTTTGCCACAGCAAAGATGAGCGGTGTTGCCCCTTCGTATGTATCTCTGTCGATGTCAGCTCCTTTTCTTATGAGTCTTTCAATTTCACTTTCATAGCCATACATTGAGGCAACCATGAGATTATTCTCCAGAGCGCCATCGAAGATAAGAGGTAGATATGCTGATGTGTCAATGATTGCTATTTCCTGGGCTTTGGTTTTGACAATTCCCATTGAGAAAAATAACAACAGTATGGTGAATGAGAATCTTATCTTTGTTGAAAACATGTTTGCAAAGTTAGTTTTTTGAAAATTACTCATTTCAAAAATTAAAACAAAAAAGACAATATTTGTAAAGTCAAATAGTTAAAATTGGTGTAAAACATTTGCAATACACCACACCAACCTTGATTTTTTTTTTATTTTTACGGCGCAAAGTGAAATTGTTGGTTAGTTCGCGAAAGATATTATTAGCAATTCTGCTGCTGACGGTAGCAAGATACAACCCCGGAGCCATAGAGACAACAGAAGGTTATCCCGACAAGATAGTTCCCGGAAACATAAGGCTCACAAATTCCTTTTCATCAGGTTCAGGGTTTGAGTATTGCGAATCGGCTATGGATGCCTTTATGAAGAAATGGAGGATTGCCGGTGCTTCGGTTGCAATTGCTAGAGACGGCCGTCTTGTTTATGCAAGAGGCTTTGGTTACGCCGATACTGCATCCGGGCTGGAGACGCAGCCATACAATAAGTTCAGGATCGCAAGTATCTCAAAACTGGTCACAGCCATTGCTGTCATGAAGCTTGGGGAGGAGGGTAAACTTTCTGTCAGCGACAAGGTTTTTGGCCCTGATGGCATCCTTGACGATTCGATTTACTGCAGTCCGCGCGACAAGCGTGTATTCGATATTACCATAGCTCACCTTCTAAGCCATGAAGGAGGCTGGTCTCAGCGCTGGGGAGACCAGATGTTCATGCCTCAGGTAGTTGCTGCGGAGATGCACCAGGAGCTTCCTGTTGACCTGAAAACGATAATAAGGTTTGCATTGTGTAAAAGGTTGCATTTTACTCCGGGAACCGCACGTTCTTATTCCAACCTGGGATACAGCATTCTCGGGCTGGTGGTTGAAGAAGCTTCAGGAATGCCTTATGAAGAGTACTGCAGGACCGCAATATTTGAACCACTGGGTATCTATGATATTATTCCTGCAAGGAATCTTGCTGATTCTAAAGCTCCGTTTGAGGTCTCATATTATGAGGCTGCAGGCGTCAGTCGCCGTCCTTCTGTTTATGGCACCGGCGAGTTGGTTCCGGTTCCTTACGGGGGGAATGACATTGAGACTCTTGGCGGGGCAGGTGGATGGCTGGCAACAGCCCCTGACCTGATGCGGCTGCTGCTTGCTGTTGACGGATTCGACTTTAACAGTGATATTCTGACTGATGAAAGCATCAGGTTCATGACCGATCCGGAGAACAGCTTTTCGCCTGTAGGATGGAAAAGCACTACCATGGGTGGAGAATGGATAAGAACCGGATCATTCTCCGGAACGGCAGGAATGATCAAACGACAGCCGGACGGGATATCATGGGTGGTTTTGCTTAATTCCAGTGCATGGAACGGGCCTTTGATCAATTCATACATTAACCGTATGATGACGAAAGCCGTTACCCAGGTCGCAGAATGGCCTGAAACAGATCTCTTCAAAAATTCATTACCACTGCCCATTAAGCTGCAGCTTACGGGAATCAACTGAAAAAAATGTGTTTCACAGTTAACGTAAATCTGGTCAGGGATGAACTTGAAAACAGATACGGAGTATCATTCCCGGGATACGAGAGGTATTCACCCAGCTATTATTATCATGCATTCGGATTGCCGGAACTTCCGGCTCTCTGCTCTGAATTCCCCGGAGAAATGCGCCTGCTTCGATGGGGGCTTATCCCATCATGGACAAGAAGCCCGTCGGATGCAGAGGAAATAAGATACAAAACCTTCAATGCAAGAGCTGAGACGATAAGGACCTTACCTTCATACTCCAGGCCATTTAAAACCAGAAGATGCATAATTCCTGTTCATGGCTTTTTCGAATGGCAGCATGCAGGCAATGAGAAGATCCCTTATTACATTTACCGCGAAGACGGGGATATAATGTCGCTCGCCGGTATCTACGACTCATGGACCGGAACGACAACAGGGGAGAGGTATGATACTTTCTCCGTGATTACAACAGACGCCAACGATCTTATGGCTGTTATTCATAATTCAAAAAAACGAATGCCGGTAATTCTCGGCAGGGAGGAGGAAGAAACATGGATTTCCCGGACTGTTGCAGAAGATGAAGCATTCAGAATCCTTAAACCCTGTCCCTCTGAAATTCTGAAGGCGCATACCGTAAGTAACCTTGTAAACGACCGTAAGGCAAACAGGAACAGCCCCGAAGTAATACGTCCATGGTTAAGACCCCGGGATTCGCTTTTCTCCTGAAATGACCGGCTGGTTCTGGCTGGCAGGACGCTTATACCTTCTGTACCCGGATTACTGAGCGACAAAAATGTAGGTAAGAGTACCCTTCTGTGTCTTTGGGGCACTCAGGTCTGGTTCGAACCTCGATGCCAGAGCAGTGCTGACAGCAGTTTCGACAAGGCATTCATCATTTGTATTGCTTTCAGCCTGCGAGATCTGAGCATTTTCAACATAGCCCCTCTGGTTAACTTCTATAACCAGTACCACCTTCCCCGAGCCCTGACACTTGTAAATAGGTATTGGAAGGTAAACGTGGTCACGTCCGTTAAGATCGTAGTAAATTCTTGTCGGGCCCTGATAATTTGCTGCCATTTTCCTGGCATTATCAGGCTTCTCCTCCTCCCTGTCATCATCCTCGCGGGCGATTACAGCAACATTATCTTCCTCATTTGCGGCTGCGTTTCCTCCCTGCCTGTCGAGGTAATTATCGACACCGAGCTTTCCGGTCTGAATAAGTTCCTCCTTTACCTGGTCAATATACTCGTTGGGATCTATCCTTACCTCGCTTCTGCTCGTCAGGTTCCTGGCAATATTAAGCATCTCCACATCGTCGTACAGAACGTTCTCGACAGTTGTCGGTGGAGGAGGCTCCGGAGCCTTTTCAGCGGGCTTGCTTTCATCGAGCTGAGAAAATTCAATCTCGAACTTATCAACTTTTTTTATAACGGTTTTGAGTTCTGTCAGTTTGAAAGACATGAAGATAATTCCTGCCAGCAGATGAATAATCACAGTCCCCAGGATCCCTATTAATTTGCCTTCGTTTATCATCACTGTTTCTTTTTCTTCTTGTTCCTGGCTTTGGCCGGCCGGGAAGGTTTTTCCGAATCATCGTTTTTCAACAGGCCGTTTTTAAGACTGTTGACGAATTTAGCCCATGCGAGCGGATTAAGGAGGTTATTGACGGGGTACTGGCTCCTGGTTGCTGTCATATTGAAATTCTGCTGCATGGCATACCTGTAACCTGCCTCGGGAGTGATCCTTACATCCCTTGTGTTTGAAACTGCTTCAGCCACCGATTCAAGGTTCTTGTTCATATTCTCAATCTCAGGATCGAGCGGGGATATTTCCGCCATGTCCTTAATAAAATCGCTGTAGCTCTTCCACGGCATAACCACTACATTCTCAATAGGAATTGTGTCAGTGCTCAGTGATACGTCCAGTGTAAAATACCTTCCCTCAAAATCGACAGGAAGGACAATCAGTTTTCTCTTAAAACCAAGAGCCCTGAAAAATATTGTATCACCGGGGGTACTGGTTATAGTATAAATTCCCGATCTTTCACTTACCGAACCTCTCTTTAGCTTGATGGAGATTACCCCTACGTTCGGAACAGCCCTGTTTTCCGCATCAGTAACAAGTCCCGATACCTGGAAAAACCTCTCCCGATCCTGATTCTGGCCACTCAACATAAAGAGAGGGAGGCATAAAAGAATTACAGTATAAAGTAGTCTGGTCAAGTCTGTTTTCTCCTTTTTTCAATGCCTTCACAATGAGTGGGCGGGTGCAAAATAAGCATTATTGGACGGAACGGTAAAAACATTTAACTAATTTTTAAATAAATTTCAAAATTGAACTTATTAAGGTACTTTTACGGCTGATCGATTATCAGGTTACAATCTTGCTGAAAAAATATGCGAAAATTACTTCTATTAGGTGATGAGGCTATTGCTCAGGGTGCAATTGATGCTGGTCTGAGTGGCATGTATGCCTATCCCGGAACACCTTCGACTGAGATCATGGAGTTCATTCAGGCATCGGCTGAGGCTTCTTCAAGAGGAATACACAGGCAGTGGTCGGCAAATGAAAAGACCGCACTTGAGACAGCCCTGGGTATGTCGTACACGGGCAAAAGGGCAATGGTGGCAATGAAACACGTTGGTCTGAATGTAGCAGCCGATCCATTCATTAATTCTGCTGTTACAGGAATAAACGGAGGTGTAATTGTTGTTTCCGCCGACGATCCCTCGATGCATTCTTCACAGAATGAACAGGATTCAAGGTTCTACGGAAAGTTTGCCTTTGTTCCCGTCTTCGAGCCTTCCAGTCAGCAGGAGGCCTACGATATGGTATTTGACGCTTTCGATCTCTCTGAAAAATACAGGCTTCCGGTTCTTTTCAGGATAACGACACGCCTTGCACATTCAAGGGCGGCTGTTACAAGAAAGGCTCCCGAAATGCAAAAGAAATTCAGACTGCCGTCCGATCCACGTCAGTTTGTACTTCTTCCCGCCATAGCCAGAAGAAAATATTCTGCTCTTCTAAAGGCCTATGAGTCTCTGAAATACGAGAACAGGCTTGCAAAACACAACCTTTTCACCGATGGCAGGAATCGCAAAATAGGTGTCATTGCCTGTGGAATTGCATATAATTACCTTATGGAGAACTTTCCCGGAAATGGTCCTGATTTTCCCGTTCTCAAGCTCTCAGCCTACCCCTTCCCGGCGGATATTATCAATGACCTTACAGGAAGATGTGAAGAGGTGCTTGTACTGGAAGAGGGATATCCGTTACTGGAAGAGGACCTCAGGGGAATCCTCAATAACAGTCTGAAAGTTCTCGGACGGCTTGATGGTGCGATTCCCCGTGTTGGAGAACTTAATCCGATGATTGTTGCAAAGGCTCTCGGAATGAAAACAGAGTCCGTTTCCCGCGTTCCTGAGGTAGTGAGGACAAGGCCTCCTTCATTCTGCAAGGGTTGCGGTCATTCAGACACATTCAATGCAGTTATTGAAGCTCTTGAAGAGCACAAGGGAATCGGGGTCTTCTCAGATATCGGATGCTATACCCTGGCAGCTCTTCCTCCATACAGCATTATTAATTCCTGCGTCGATATGGGTGCATCTGTAACTATGGCTGTGGGAGCTGCGGATGGAGGTCTTCACCCTTCCGTTGCGGTAATCGGCGATTCCACATTCACCCACTCCGGGATGACAGGACTTCTGGATGCCGTAATAAAGAAATCCCACGTCACGATTATCATTTCCGACAACTCGACAACAGGGATGACCGGCGGTCAGGAATCACATGCTACAGGACGGCTGGAGTCAATATGCGAAGGACTTGGTGTTGAACCGGAGCATATAAGGAGCATAATTCCACTGCGAAAAAATCATGAGGAAAATGTGCGCATAATGAAGGAGGAGTTTGAGTATGGAGGTGTGTCCGTTATAATATCAACGAGGGAGTGTATTCAGACAGTCTCACGGAGAAAAAAGTCAGCATTGGCGGAAAACTCAGAAAAGTAACAGGCTATATGAAAAACGATATTATTCTTGCAGGGGTAGGAGGTCAGGGAATCCTGTCCATTGCTTCCATCATAGGCCTGGCTGCCATAGAAAACGGTTTATACCTTAAGCAGGCTGAAGTTCATGGAATGAGCCAGAGAGGCGGTGATGTACAGTCTCACCTGCGACTTTCTGCCCGACCCATTTCTTCCGATCTCATACCACACGGAAAGGCTGATCTGATCATTTCTGTCGAACCGATGGAATCGCTGCGTTATCTTCCCTGGCTTGCAAAGACAGGCTGGCTTGTTACAAATTCCACACCTCTTATCAACATACCGGATTATCCGGATATTGAAAGTCTTCTTGGCGAGATCAGGAAAGTCAGGCAGCACAGGATCCTTGATGCTGATTCCATAGCCAGAGAGTGTGGATCAGCACGTTCAGGCAATATTGTTATTCTTGGTGCAGCTTCGCATTATATCGATATCCCGTTTTCATCCATTGAGAAAGCCGTCAGGGACTTTTTCGGAAGAAAGGGAGAGGAAATCGCAGAGGTCAATATCAAAGCCCTCAGGGCAGGAAGGGATTCATAACAGGGAAGCTGTTCCATATGGAAGCAGCCTCCCCAGGAAATGCAGCAGGAATTGTTATTCTGCCTGTAATCATTCACCATTCTGCGGACTTTCATTTCCGGTCTTGATAAACAGCAGATCGTGTATTACAACCTCCGTGACATACCTTGTCACTCCGGTCTTGTCCTCATAGCTCCTGTATACGATCCGTCCCTCTACGGCTACCTGGCTTCCCTTCCTGAGAAACTTGCCGCTCAGGTCTCCCAGTCCGTTCCAGGCGACAATGTTGTGCCAGGTGGTCTGCTTTATCTTCTGTCCTTCTGAATTTTTGAATTCATCGTTCGTGGCGATGGTAAAGTGGGTTACTTTCTTGCCGTTATTAAGGGCTCGCGTTTCCGGATCCTGACCAAGGTGACCGATCAGGTTTACTCTGTTCCTAAGTGAGTTCATTGCTTTAAGTTTTGGTTCAACATTTGTTATCTGCTGAACAAACTTACACCCTGTTACAGACTGCTGTCGGTAGTTAATTATTTATATACGTATACCAACCGCTTTTAGTCGTTTGTAAACGATTTTCAATTTCATCTTCAGAGGTATAGCCTTACTTATTTTGATTTTTTTTACCTTTATGGAAACATTCGTGCTGTGGAAAGAAAATGTCTCGATTGCGGAGCCGTAATACGCGGACGCACCGATAAGAAATTCTGCTCTGACCAGTGCAGAAACAATTACAACAACAGGCTTAACCGCGATACAAACAATTATGTCAGAAATGTACACGGCTTACTGAGGAAAAACAGAAGGATCCTGGCCGACCTCTACGATGACGGAAGGCGCAGGATCCATAAGGATGCGTTGTTTGCCCTTGGTTACAACTTCGCTTTCTTCACACATGTGATCGAAACATCTGAAGGTATGCGGTATCAGTACTGTTTCGAATACGGTTACAGGGAAGAAGCCAACGACTTCATCGAGTTAAGACAGAACAGCGCTTATATCGATTTTCAATAGAAGGGAAAATACTTCTTAATATTTTCCTTTGTAAGTCTTGTTCCGTATCCCGAGTCCTGAAATGCTTCACAGTACTTTACGGCAGATCCTTTTTCCTTTCCATAGTGCTCAATGAGTATATCCCTGTAGGGCTCTGCGTTTGAGCGTCTGGCCCACGTTGCTCCAAGCCAGGCCCTTCTTTCCTTTTCGGTGGCAGGGACCTGGTCAAGCTGACCCCTGTTGAAAGGGAGCCACTCATACATCTGTGATGTATGCTGGTGATACATGTCAATCTTCTTTTCAATTACATCATCGATTGCAACACAGACATCCGGAATGAAAGGTTCAGGGTGAACAAAATCGTCGGCTGTATAAAGGAATACCGGATTCTTGTCGAGATGCCTTACCTCAGGTAATATCTTTGGAACAGTTACCATATAGGCAGCATCAAGTACGAGAGTTCCTGTATACCTGTGATCAGGATGGTAATCATAGGGACGATGGAAGATAACCATATCTGCCTTATGCTCACGGATCAGCTTAATTACCTGCAGCCTGTTCTCGTATGTAGGCATGAGCTGGCCGTCATGGTTATCCAGAGTAATATATTTTACTCCTATAACCTCTCCGGCTTTTCTGGCTTCCTCCCGCCTGACCTTTGCAAGGGTCTCTGAATCGAGCGACTGATGACCCGCATCTCCGTTTGTAAGCGAGACCATAAGCACATCATGACCCAGCTGGGCCCATTTGTAGGCTGTCCCTCCAACTTCATCGGGATCATCGGGATGAGCCCCGATTATTATTATATGGAGCTTTTCCTGTGTTGAAGGTTTTTGTCCCATTGCTGCGGAGAATACGCCCAGCACCAGGGTTATGAACGCAAGTGTTTTTAGTATTTTCATGAATTCAGGTTTTTGGTTTGTCCGAATATAACAAAAGCTCTAAAACTATCAAAGATTAAGTAGTAATAAACATAAAAAAAGACTTACCATTTGCTGTTGGCCAGCTGCCAGATATTGGCAAAGCTTATCTTTACTATACGCTCCATGATATCCCAGTCAATAGTGCTTACTTCATCGGCAGGCGTGTGATATTCCTCGCGGTGTCCGGGTTTGAATCTCATAACCGGAATGCCTGCACTCGTAAACGACCTGTGATCGCTGCCTCCGGGAGGATCAGGCGAGGGCTGGAAGTCGACATCGAGATCAATCCCGTGAATTCTCAGGTTTTCCTCTGTAATGGTCCTGAAACCAGGGTGTGAATCAGTGTAAGTCATTGTGACCTTTTTCGGTGAATCGTCTGATACATATCTTGATATCATGTCAAAATTAAGGTTTAGCTTAATTCTTTCCCTGGGGAAAGGCAGGTTGTCAACGAAATATCTCGAACCAAGAAGACCTGTTTCCTCAGCAGTCCATAAAGCGATAATTATGTTCTTTTCCGGCTTGATCCCGGTTTCCATAATGGCCTTTGCCAGCGTCAGTATGCCGACGGTTCCTGATCCGTTATCGTCGGCCCCGTTCCATATATATCCCCCTTTAGATCCCATATGATCATAATGTGCACCAAGAACAATATACTGATCAGGATCCCTGCCTTCAATAATCCCTATGATGTTCCTAACCCTTACTGCTTCCTTTTTCACTGTTGTTTTAATATAAACCCTAATGTCTTTTATATCAGCTGAAAGCCGGTAAGGCTCCGACTCTGACCTTCTCACATAATCTTCAGGATCGATTCCGCTGCCCTTCAGAATCATGGCTGCAGTTCCTTCAGAGACTGTGATTCTCAATAACTGTTCTTCAGCATTTCCTGCCGGAAGCTGATATTCTGAATACATTGCATCAGGAACCGGCCTCCGTTCTGCCGGCGACATATCAAGAAACTTCTGTGGAGCAGGATTTCCTGCAACCAGGCGGCCGGGGCTGAATTCAATAATTCCTGCGGCACCCAGGCTTCTGATTATCCTTTCACTTTCCCTAGAACATTCGGCAAGCTCCGTAACAGAGAGTGTTTTACGTGCATGGGGCGGTAATCCGGCTATCCTGAGAACGAATTTCCCCTTCAGGTCAAGCTTGCTAAGGTCGTCATGCTTTAGTTTTTCGCTTTTAAAGCCGTAACCGGCAAAAACCACGGGTGCCTCGATTTCTTTTGACTGGTTCTGAAACCCGAGATAAAAATCAATGTTATAATCCAGTCCGGCGGACCAGGATGTGTTCCCTGAAACCTGTCCTATCTTCATTATATGCTCATTGCTGCCATTGGTTTTTATCAGAACAAAATTCTGGAAGTAGCTGTTTTCCCCCGCTGGTATCAGCCCCCCTGAAGACCTTGAAGTGATCTTATCGCCCCCCGGCCTAACACCATAAAGCTGCAAAAGGCTTGCAATGTAATCGCTGGCAATATATTCTCCCTTTTCACCGGCCATCCTTCCCTCCATCCAGTCCGAGGCCAGAAATCCAAGCTGGGCTTTCAGCACCGACTGATTTATATTGCTGAAGGCCCTTTTAAACTCTTCCGACTTTACCTGACCACGGGTTGCCGGGATGGCAAGGATGAATGCAGTTAAAAGCAGGAAAGTTCTCAGGGAAAAAATACCAGCAAGGGAGGATGCTGCAATCTTGTTGCTGTTTTTTTTAAGGGACCTGAACATACTATTCTTCATTTTGAATTATTATTGCAGGGAAATCTTAACAATATTAAAAATAATTTGTTAAAGCTGTTAGTGCCCGGATGCTCTTAATGATTTTTAACAGATCGCGCCAGGGCCCTGAGATTAAATAAAGTATTATTGCCATCATAACCATATCTTGATCTTAAATATGAAAAAAGCAAGCTTCCTTATCTTTTTGTTCATGTTTCTTTCTTCGCTTTCTCAAGCTCAGGAGAAAAAAGTCTACAAGGATGATTATCTGGTCAGGACTGGGGATATGGCTCCTGATTTCGTTATAAATGAGGCGGGAGGGAAGTCATACAGGCTTTCTGAACTGAGGGGCCGTGTTGTAATGCTTCAGTTTACTGCCAGCTGGTGCTCGGTATGCCGGAAGGAAATGCCATATATTGAAAAGGAGATCTGGATCCCTGGAAAAAAGGACGGACTGGCTGTTATAGGAATCGACAGGGATGAACCCCTTGAGAAAGTTCTCCAGTTCAAAAAGGATATAAAGGTTACATATCCGCTAGCTCTCGATCCGGATGCTGATATTTTTGGTCTTTACGCTCTCAAGGAAGCAGGTGTTACCAGGAATGTCATCATTGACAGGGAAGGTAAAATCATTTTCCTAACCCGGCTTTTCGACAGGGAGGAATTTGACGAAATGAAAAAAGTGATTTTCAGCGAACTTTCCTCCAGATGACGGTTTGAGGCACCCTTTTCTTCCCGGCTGATTCCGCAAAATAAATTAGCCCTGAAACTATTTCCCGTTTTCATCCGTTATAGACAACAGATGTCTGTGTATTTATTATTCATTTATAACTGTTGTTACAAATTAAAACCAGGAATTATGAAAAAATTCGCTTTTATCCTTTTATCATTTCTTGTTGCATTTCCGGCCTTTTCACAGGTGAAGTTCGGTCTAAAGGGAGGACTCAGCACCACAACCCTTAAAATGGAAGATCTCAAGACTCTTACAACGGGTGATACCGAATATACTGTTGATGTTCTGGAAGGAGCCAACTACGGTTTTCATGGAGGAGCCTTTGTGAGGTTCACGATGATGGGATTTTATATTCAGCCTGAAGTTCTGTTTGCATCCCGCACCGACGAATACACTATAACGGATCTTGAATCTCCTGCCACTGAGATTATAAAGAAGCAGAAATTCAACAGGATTGACATTCCCCTGATGCTTGGCGGTAAGTTTGGTCCCGTCCGCATCAATGCAGGCCCCACAGCCCGTCTTCTAATCGATTCCCCTGGTGCTTTGATTGATAATCCCGATTTCGAGGCAATGTACAATGACCTTACATTCGGCTATCAGGCGGGTCTGGGATTTGACATTATAAAGAGGATAACCGTAGATCTCAGATATGAGGGCAGCCTTCAGAAGTATCAGACCAGGATACAAAATCTTACAGGCGAAGAGTTCGTTCTTGACGACAGACCGAACGCCTTTCTTCTGAGCGTTGGAATTATCTTCTGAAGAAGTTTTCAGCCTTATGAGGCTGTCGCAGGATCGTCCATGGTTAGTTGACCGAACGATCAGTTTATGAAGACCCTGAAATCAGAAAGGGCACAACTTATTCTGAACCGGGTTGTAAATGAAAAAACGGATCGACAATTTTGAGACAGCCTCCCTTTATTTTGAGAACAGCATTTTAATTGCAACAACAAGTAGAAGAATTCCGAATATCTTCTTCAGGACCGGCTCCGGAAGATCAATCGCAAGCTTTGAACCGAAATATGATCCTATTACAAACATGACAGCCAGAATAATGGCATATTTCAGATTGACCTGACCGGCTTTATAGTAATTATAAGCCGCAACAAGTCCAATAGGCGGGAGCATCACAGCCAGACTAGTTCCCTGAGCTCCCTGCTGACTGAATCCCAAAAGGAAAATAAGTGCCGGAACCATGATGATCGCTCCGCCAATCCCCAGAAGTCCTGCCATGAAACCCGTCAGGATCCCTATGGCGATAAGCAGAAGTATAACAGATGTTGCCATTTTTATATCTTTATTGGTTATTGATAATCTCAGTGCTCTAAATTATAAATTAATCATTTTGTCTTTTACGGCAGGTAGAACTAAATTTGCCGATAACAGTCTATAGATGCTCAGAAGAAAATTATTATTATTTCTGTCAGTCATTGCGGCAGTTGCCGTGATATCTGCAATCATTGTCTACGACAGGTTTCTGGCAGATAATGTTGAGCCGGAAGGAGAGAAGGCCGAGATATTTATTCCAGAAGGAGCCTCTTACCGTCAGGCAATGGATTCGGTCATATCAAAGCTGAGGATCAGGAATCAGGGTATCCTTGAATGGTTTGCTGAAAGGAAGGGCTATCCCGGACTGGTTAAGCCGGGAAAATATGTAATCGACAGACCCCTCGGCTATAATGAACTTGTAAATATTTTGAGGGGAGGTCGTCAGTCGCCGGTGAGAATAACATTCAGCAATGTAAGGACAATTAATGAACTGGCAGGAAGGATCGGAGGGAAGATAGAAGCTGATTCAGCAGCTATTGCGGGGTTCCTGTCTGATCCTGACAACTATTCGGAAGATGGTTTTTCGCCGGAGACAATAATTTCAGTTTTTATCCCCGATACTTATGAGTTTTATTGGAATACTGATCCCAAAAAGCTCTACAGCCGCATGCTGAGAGAATACCGGAATTTCTGGAATGATGAACGGATGCAGAAAAGCAGTCTTCTTAACCTGACTCCCGCTGAGGTTTCAACCCTTGCATCAATAGTGGACCAGGAAGCTCTCAAGTCTGACGAAAAGCCTAGAATTGCCGGAGTTTATATTAACAGGTTAAGAATAGGCATGCCCCTTCAGGCCGACCCAACCATCAAATTTGCTGTTAATGATTTCACACTGAACAGGGTATTGACCAGACACCTTGAGGTCGATTCTCCATATAACACTTACAGAAATCCGGGATTGCCCCCGGGACCAATTTCATGTCCGTCAATTGAAGGAATTGATGCTGTTCTTAATGCAGAAGAGCATGATTATCTCTATTTTGCGGCAAAGGCTGATTTTTCGGGATATCATAATTTTGCCAGAACACTTTCCGAACATAACAGATATGCCAATGAGTACAGGAGGGAGCTTAACAGGAGAAAGATCTACAGGTGATTCAGATCACCTCAACTTCTCTTTCGAGCAGAATCCCAAATTTATCATTTACCGATGTTCTTACCTGTTCCGACAGGTCAAATAGTTCTTTTCCGGTAGCATTGCCATAATTTACAATTACAAGTGCCTGTTTTTCGTGAACTCCGGCATCACCTATCCTTTTTCCCTTCCATCCGCACTGTTCAATAAGCCATCCGGCGGCAAGCTTGGATTTTCCGGATGCATCCCTGAAGACAGGCATCTGGGGGTATTTGTTTTTAAGTTTTTCTGAGAATTCGACCTCAACAACAGGGTTTTTGAAAAAACTTCCGGCATTTCCGATAAGGGAAGGATCTGGAAGCTTGCTTTTCCGGGTTTCTATTACCGTTTTCCTGACACTTGCGAGTGATGTCGATCCCTTCCTGGCTGCATCTTCCTTCAGTGATCCGTATTCAAGGCTGAGTTTGGGCAAGGATGATAATCGGAAAAAGACCTTTGTGATAAGATATTTTCCTTTAAGATCCCCCTTGAAAATACTGTCCCTGTATCCGAATCTGCATTCATTGCGGCTGAATTCCCTGACACTGCCATCCTCGATGCAGATAGCCCTTATTCTTTCAATTGTGTCTTTTACCTCAGCACCGTAGGCTCCTATGTTCTGCACAGGAGCCGCACCCACAAGACCAGGAATGAAAGAGAGGTTCTCCAGCCCTCCCAATCCCTTCGATACTGTGGACTCCACAAGTTTATCCCAGGCAACGCCGGCGCCTGATGAAATAATAACGTCATTGTTTTCAGTCCCTTCCAGAGTTATCTCATCCATCTCAGGATGAATGAGAGTACCGTGGAAGTCGCCTGTGAACAGAAGGTTGCTGCCACTTCCGATTATAAGAAACCTGTCGGGCTTACCCTTCCGCTGTTCAAAAAAATGAACCGCATTTTCTTCATGCCTGAATGTAACAAGACGATCGGCTTTAATGTTCAGCCCGAACGTGTTGTATTTCTTCAGGGATACGTTTTCGTAAATCATCTCACGATAAAATACAGCTGATTAACTGAGGTTTCTTTACACAAAGATAAAATATGTTTTCGATAATTATAACGTAAAACCATTGCGCATTATTCTTTAAAACCTTTTATACAGGCCGGATGCGGGTTGGTTTTTTCAAATTATATTGTATTTTCGGGAAACTGATTATTCATTCCCAAACTGATATACAATCACTATGAAAAGCAATCGCCGTAATTTCCTTAAGACAGCAACAGCGGCCGGAGCAGGTGCCTTTGCAGGCAGCTTCCTCGCCGGCTGTGCGCCGAAAAGTCCTGAATCACAGCTCTCAGCAATTCTGGATTCAGCCCGGAAGAACTATGTTCAGAAATTCAATATGTCGGGATATGCAGCTCCTCCAGTTCCCACGGTACGCGTAGGATTCATAGGACTCGGCGACAGGGGAAGCGGCGCGGTGCAGAGGCTTTCCTATATTGAAGGTGTTGAAATAAAAGCCCTTGGCGATATGCGGCCTGCGGCTGTCGGAGGTTCACAGAAATATCTTTCGCGGATCGGCAGGCCTGAGGCCATGGAATTTACAGGCGACGAGAACATCTGGCAGAAACTGGTGGAACTTCCTGATCTTGACCTTATTTACATTTGTACACCATGGGCCCTGCATGCTCCCATGGCTGTCAGGGCAATGGAGAACGGAAAGCATGTTGCCTGTGAAGTCCCTCTTTCCAGAACAATCGACGAGGCATGGCAGCTTGTTGAAACATCAGAGAGAACAAAGAAACACTGCATGATGCTCGAGAACTGCTGCTATGACTTCTTTGAGCTTCTTACCCTGAATATGGCCCGCCAGGGAATGTTCGGGGATATTGTTCACGGAGAAGGAGCCTATATTCATAACCTGGTCGGGAATAATTTCAGAAAACCATCCGATGACCAGGCGTCTGACGGAGCATACACAGGAATGTGGAGACTGAGGGAGAACGCAGAACGGAACGGAAACCTCTACCCGACGCACGGACTCGGCCCGGTTTGCCAGATAATGAACATCAACCGGGGCGATAAGATGGATTATCTTACCTCTATGTCGACGATTGATTTTACAATGGGAGCACATGCCCGTCAGCTGGCTGCCGGAGACCCGTTCTTTCAGCCTTTTGACGGTAAGAATTACAGGGGTAATATGAACAATACCCTGGTCAGAACCAGCCTTGGCAAGACTATCCTGATTCAGCACGATGTCTCATCCGTTCGTCCGTATTCAAGGCTTCATGTTGTAAGCGGAACTTTAGGTTACGCCAGTAAATACCCTGAACCTGAGCGTATTACAATGGGGCATGATTGGCTCGGAGAAGAGGAGATGAAGCAGATGAGAGAGAAATTTACGCCCGAAATTGTCAGAAGAGTAGGCGAAATGGCAAGAAAAGTTGGCGGACATGGAGGAATGGATTTCATTATGGACTGGAGGATGATTGATTGTCTCAGAAACGGTCTTCCCCTCGACCAGGATGTTTACGACGGCGCCCTTTGGAGTTCGATTGCACCCTTAAGCGAATGGTCAGTTGCCAACAGGTCTCAGTCTATCGATATCCCTGATTTCACTTCAGGTTCATGGAAAACCAACAAACCCCATGACATCAACCTCGAAAAGGGAGGAAACACCCTTGTACTGGAAGTGAAGGAAAGTAAAGAAGAAATGCAGATGAGCATTAACTGACTTCTCCCTGTTACGGAAATATATCCTGCGGGGCAGACGGTTTTATTTTAATAAACAGCTGTAAAACAAGGTTTTTACAGTTATAATCTAAACTAAGGCCAGAGTATATGGCATTGGCAGGATATTCTATTTTAAATTATTTCTTCCGGGGATAATAAGAAGGATATTTTTTTACATTTGCGCTCACAAATTTCGGTCATTGATCTTCTTATAATGAGTCTCTTCTTTATTCTTATTATTATTCTGACATTACTGGTCTTTGTTGTCCCGAAAAATTACAAGCACTACTATACCCTGGTAATTCTTCTGGCAGGAACTATAATTACAACGGTAAAGAGTTTTTTATCGCTGGGAGTTAATGGCGGAGCCGTTGATACCGGTCTGCCTCTGCCTGCTGGTCGCCTTGATTTCACAATAGACTCCCTCTCGGCTTTCTTTATTCTGGTTGTAAATGTAACTGTCCTTACAGGATTTCTTTACTCAAGGGGTTATCTTAAACCGTATTATGAATCCAGGAGTTCCCTAAGATTTTCTCTGCATTATTTTGCCTACCTGTGGTTGTGGCTGTCAATGATCCTTGTGCTGATTGCAAGAGAAGGGTTCATGTTCCTTATTGTATGGGAAATAATGGCTTTGTCATCATTTATCCTTGTCATCTTCGATGCAGAGGATACGGCAATTATGAAAACAGGGATCAGTTATCTTATACAAATGCATGTGGGAATGTTCCTGCTTCTTCTGGCGTTTCTGATCACGGCAGGGGATGAGGGAATAACCGGTTTCGATGTTCTGAAGGAATATTTTTCCGGTCATTCCAATGTTTTGATCTTCCTGCTGTTTTTCGCGGGATTCGGAATAAAAGCCGGGTTCATACCTTTTCATACCTGGCTGCCGCAGGCTCATCCGGCTGCACCTTCTCATGTTTCCGGTGTAATGTCGGGTGTAATGATTAAGATGGGTATTTACGGAATTATGAGAGTATTGATCTCCGTTCAGCACGACCTACTTCAGATTGGTGTAATAATCCTTGTCATTTCGTTGCTGTCGTCAATAATGGGTGTGATGATGGCTATAATGCAGCACGATCTTAAGAAATTGCTTGCATACCACAGCATAGAGAACATAGGCATTATCGGTATTGGCCTTGGACTTGGAACTATAGGCTTATCATCCGGTAACAGCGTGCTGAGCCTTCTGGGTTACTCGGGGGCTCTTCTTCATGTTCTTAATCATTCACTGTTCAAATCGCTTCTTTTCTTTAATGCCGGTTCGGTTTACCATGCTGCCCATACCAGGAACGTTGAGCATCTCGGCGGACTCATGAAAAAGATGCCCTTTACCGCGCTTTTTTTTCTTGCAGGATCGCTGGCAATCTGCGGATTGCCTCCCTTCAACGGCTTTATTTCGGAATATCTTATCTATGCCGGAATGTTCAAAAGCCTGGCTTCTGCCAGCCTGTATCACTCGCTTGCTCTTCTTGCCTCAATAGCAGGACTCGCGCTGACGGGAGGACTGGCAGTATTCTGTTTCACCAAGGCATTCGGAATAGTGTTCCTTGGGCAGCCCAGGACTGATAAGGCAGATGCCGCCAGGGAAGTACACAGGGGGATGTTGTTACCTCAGCTTCTGCCGCTGAGCCTGATCATTCTGATCGGTCTGGCTTCACCTCTGTTTCTGAAACCGGTATTTGCAATTGTGTCAGGGGGATTCGGACTGGGGGAAGCAGGTTTTCATGAAGAGTCAATAACAGCCAGCCTTGCTTCGGTGAGTATTCTTGGGGGGATCTTTGTCGTTCTCACCATTGTCATTCTGGCAGGCAGAAAGCTGTATTTAGGAAAAAAAGAGGTGACATCGGGACCAGTCTGGGGCTGCGGCTATCCGGCTTCAGGACCGGTTCAGCAATATACGGCAACATCCTGGGTGTACAATTACAATCACCTGGCGCGGCCATTGCTTCAGACTAAGAAAATAATGGAAGATATCAGGGAAGATGAGATATTCCCTTCGCCACGGTCATTCAGTTCTGAAAGTCATGATGTTTTCAGGAAATATCTTGTAGATAAGCCGGTCGGTTTCATTTCTCGGCTTCTCAAGCTGAGGGTCGAGGGTTCGAATCCCTTTTCCCGCTCTTAATAATCAGGGACTTACAAGTTAAGAGCAAGTGAGTCCCTTTTCATTTGCACCAATTTTTGCACCATAAAAATAGTTAATTTTACAATCTTATTTTTAAAATTTTTATAAATTTTAAAAAAAAATTAAAGTCCAAAAGAGTTGTTCCTGTAACACCCCTGCTGGATTCAGACCCCCCATCCCCTCATCGGGGGTACTATCGGATACGGGAGTATTCTGCTTTCATTACATAGTTTGTACAGTATTTATGTAAAAACATGTAATATGAATAGAAATGATATCAAACATGATGATAAGAGAGTATCAGAAGATGCATTACTAAAAGCAATGGCCAATTCTGACATGTACTCACACTTGCGCATTATATTAAGCCGCAAAGCAATAAAAGGAACATTCCCACATTGCTTTTTGATGGTGACACCGTCAAGTTTCGGAATGGTAAATTTACTTGAACTTGAATATGATGATGATAAAATAGTACTTCATCTTCAGGATGTACACACAGAAATCACATCAAGAGTATATCTTGACATTCATGACAAGCGATACAAATTTCTATTAATAGAATGGCAGGATATTCTGGATATGGTTCTCCGTTACGAGTCTGCTTTGAAACGTGTTGATAAAATGTTGGAACTTGATAAAAACGAAGTCCATTTAAAAGTATAAATATTCTTACATCCTATGCAAACAATAATTACCAAAGGTTCCAGTATTTCAAACAAATTAAAATATTTACCAGATAATTCTGCAATTCTGGATATGCCATTCATTTTAACACGTAAGAAACGATTGGTAAAGGGGATGCCATACATAAAACTTGAAAAATGGCTTGCAGATTCAAAGATACAGGCCATAAGGCTATTGGATGTTTGGGATGCCGATAATATAGTATATCTCAGGATTCAGGATTTGCAAACGAATAAGACAGAGGTTATTTCATTTAATCTGGCGTATGAGGGTGATTATTGGTTGTGGAGTCTGGCTTCTTTAGAATTTATTATTAATAACAAAATGTCATCCTCTATTAAAAGGATTTAAATTACTAATCTCATTTTCCGTTAATTTACTATCACCATGGATATCTTTTCGAATTTCAAGTAACATTTTGCTAAATAATTCAACTTCGGTATTAATATTTTTACCTTCATCTTGGTCAGAAAATTCAATCCATGCGTGATATGCTCTTATGACCTTATCGTTTGCATAAAGCAGGAGTTGATTTCTTGCCATAAGTCTATCTTTATCGTGTTTATAACTACCTGCATTACCCATTTCATGCGAAATTTTTACAGCCGTTACTGTAAAGTTCTTCAGGAATTCATTGTAGGCATTTCTTTTGCTTTCTATAATTCTTGCTGCAGATTCTTTCTGCTTTTGTGTAAGGTATTTCCACACTAATACAAAGGCCCCGATAAGCGCAATAAGCAAATCAATGCTTGGTTTTAAAAAGTTCACCCAACTAAAACCTGTGGTTTCAGGTGAAATCTGCAAAATTCTCAGTGTATCACCAGCACTGGCTATTAAGCAACTTGAATTAAAAACGAGAGAATCACACAAAATACTTGATATCATATGCAGTCATATTTAATAATAGTAAACTTTGAGAATGTAATAGTTTTATGGTTCTGTATATTGCAGATAATCCTCAATTTCATTCAAATACATAAAATATGGAACAAGCAATGAATCTTGTGCATACCTATAATCTCCATGTTCTCTATAAACTTTTCTGGCAAAACTTAAAGGGATTTTCACTCCAATATAGATGTCCTGAGTATTATTTGCGTCATTAATTGAATAGTCATTAACTTTCCCGTTTTTACAAACATTAAAAGCATGTCGTAAATAGAAATCGTGCCGTTTTGAATATGCAAATCCTTCAAAATAATGCAACCTTTTAATGAATCCTTTTGCTATCCGATAAGTATTTTTATAACAAAAATTATTGCTAGTTATTGGGATATTGGTAACTCTTAACTTCTTCTTTACTCTTTTTGAATCAAACATTAAAGAGTTGTTCTCAAACCAATTCCAAAAAGCATCTTCATGTCCAGAGGGCACTGCCATTTTCTGGTCATCAACTGATTTTAACTGAGTATTATACAGATAAATTAATTCTTTTTTAAGCATGTGGTATTGAACCATCTTCACTGTTTACGATACTTTAGATTTTCAGATGCTGTATAGTCAATTGGTCAAAAAGTCCGAATTGCACGAACAAAAAGAGGATAGTCCTTTCTGCCGTATTCCAAGTACGTTTGAATTCCATTCGCAAAGTCTTGTTCCCAAGCATATGCATAGGCATGCTCGCTTGAACTCCAGTAGTGATTATTTGCAAAACCACCAATTGTTGTTTTGTTTATATAAAGTAGACTTAATTCTGTTTTGCTCGGCAGATACCAATCGCTATAACTACCCAATATTAAATCATAACATAATTTAGCCGCATAACTTCCAGTTCCCTGAAGACTAACAATTGTATTTGTGTTGGCATTTCCTGTTCCAATGTCTGTTGCAGTAGCACCAGTATCCATATAATTTCCATTATACCATTGTATACCAGTGCTTTGGTCAGTTGGGGCACAAATCAATCCATGCTGGCCTGTACCATCTATATAAAATACTTTTCCTCCTTGAAATGTGGCTCCTATATATAGATAATATAAAGTCATATCGCTACTTACTGTCGTACCAAGAGAATTTACTGCTCTTATTCTGAAATGATAAGTAGTGCCTACTGTTAAACCTGTGATGGGCGCACTTACATTTACAGATGTCCCGTTATTAATAGGACTTTGAGTGGCTGTTACTGTATTCCCATAACTTGTTGTTGTTCCAAATTCAAAAGTTATAACAGTCGATAAGTAATTAGGATTCACTGTTCCATTTAATTGTGCTCCAGCTGATGTCATATTAGATACTTCAAGAACATCAACTGTTGGGATTTGACCCAATGTAAGAAATGTCATATCACTTCCAAAAGAAGTACCAAGCGAGTTTGCTGCCACTACTCTAAAGTGATAAGTAGTGCCTTCCTTCAAGCCAATAATTGGTGCGGTTATATTAGTGTTTGTTGCACCTATTACTGGACTTTGAATTGCTGTAATAGTACTACCATAATCTGTTGTTTCCCCATACTCGAAAGTTACAGTAGACGAAAGATGGTTAGCATTTACACTTCCATTTAAAGTTGCGGAGAAGGGTTGAATATTCGATGCAGTCTGAGTTACAACACTGGGTATTTGACCTAACGTGGTAAATGTCACATCAGTACCATATACTGTGCCAAGAGTATTCACAGCCTTTACTCTATAGTGGTAAGTTGTACCTATGGATAAACCTAAAACGTTTGCACTAACTGAAGCACTGGAACTTCCAGATAAAGGACTTTGAGTCGCTGGAATTGATTGGCCATAACTTATAGTTGTCCCGTATTCAAAAGTCACTGTCGTTGATAGGGAATTCGCATTAACATTTCCGATTAATACTGCACTGGTAGTTAAAATATTGGTTGGTATCTGTGTAGTAGCTGTTGGTAAATCTCCTGCAGTAGTAAATGAAACATCGTTGCCATATTTAGTTCCGACAGCATTAACTGTTTTCACCCGACAATGATATGTTGTTTTTGGTGCTAATCCAGATAATGCAGCACTTACTGGTTTTGATGTGTTACCTGTTACAGGACTTTGTGTCGCAGTAATGGATTGTCCATATGATGTTGTTGTGCCGTATTCAAATGTAACGGCTGTTGATAAATCATGAGCATTTACAGTACCATTTAATGTTGCACTTGTGGTTGATAAATTTGTTGGTGTCTGAGTGGTTGCATCAGGAGCCAGTCCTAAAGTTGTAAATATGATATCATCGCTTAATGAAGTTCCAAGCGAATTCACTGCTTTTATACGGAAATGATAAGTAGTTCCAACAGATAAGCCAGAAACAGTTACGCTTA
The DNA here is from genome assembly GCA_040772125.1 of Bacteroidales bacterium. GTDB lineage: Bacteria > Bacteroidota > Bacteroidia > Bacteroidales > VadinHA17 > LD21. The sequence continues at coordinate 1,896,787 of JAXGYS010000003.1, read as the reverse complement.
TATTTGTATTTGTACCACCTGCGATAGGACTTTGGGTAGCATTGATTGTACTTCCATAACTTGTTGAAGTTCCATATTCAAATGTAACTACAGTTGAATAAAAGTTTGCATTTACAATTCCATTCAATTGTGCTGAATTTGTCTGGACGTTTGAAGCATTTTGAGCGTTAACTGTAGGTGCACTTGGCGGTTGACCAGTCGTTTTAAAAGATAGAGCCATTCCATAACCTGTACCAGCATCATTAGCAGCATATGCTCGAACAAAATAAGTTGTTCCTCCAAACAAATCACTAAGACTGCTCGAAAAACTTCCCGCACCTGCTCCATCTGCTGTTTTACTATCTGAAATTGTGGGAGTAGCATTCGTACTCCAACAGACACCACGAGCTGTTACTGTTGAATTACCCTCATCTGTAATATTACCACCACTTTTTGCAGTTGTAGCTGTAATATTCGAGATTTCTGAAGTTGTAACGACTGGAATTTTTTGTTTTTCGCACCCAATGGTACTAACAGATAAAATTATAGCAATCGGAACCAATAGATTTGAGATTAGATTCTTCATGATTGTTAGGGTATGTTTAGGTATCAAATATACTAATAAACATCCGTCACATTTTTAAAATTCATATTGAATTTTATTTTTTTTGATTTTATTATCTGAAGTTTATCCTAATGTTATTAAGTTCTCAAAATAATCCTATAAGTGAACTTAAATTCTGGTAGTATTCCCACAATAAAATCGTAATAAAACTCAGAGGATTATAATTCTATCGGTTTCTTACAGGTATGTGTAAATAGTTCCCCTACTCACCTGAAGTTCTCGTGAAATAGCTGTTATGCTCATCCCAGATAACTTTAATTCATTGATTTTTCTAATTTTAAATGCATCTAATGTGGGACGACCACCAATCCGACCTTGTTGACGTGCTCTGTTTAAGCCAGCGTGTACCCGTTCTGAAATCCGAACCCTTTCTTGCTTGGCAAGCGTTGATAATAAGGCAATTATCACATCTTTGAAAATACCTGAACTGTCGATGTATTGTTCCGCATATGATTTATATGCCACCCCATAATCTTCCAATACCTGCAAATAATGAATGGTTTTCCGTGTTCCTTCTCTGGAGAACCTGTCCAATGAATAGAAAAGTAAAAGGTGGAACATCCGTTTTGACGCTTCCAGCATCATTCGATTGAACTCAGGTTTGTTCGGTGACCCACCAGAAATTACATCTACATACTCATCATGGATTTCGTAATTCATCTTCTGGCAATAGTCCCGAAGGATTAGTAACTGATTGGTATTGTCAGAGGTTTCTTTCGAAACACGTGCATAAATCGCAACTTTCATATTATTAGAATTATTGTTCATAAAACGGATGTTATTTGTACAGCATTTTTTCATTTCTTAAATGCCTATTTTTCAGGCTTTCACGACCTGAAAATTTTGCAAGGTTTTTTGAACAGGCACTTTTCAATGGTTTTTAAGATTAATTTGATGAATAAGCATAATAAATGTTTGCCGTGCTACCTTTAAACGTGGCGAAATTGTTCTTCAACTCCACCGTAGCCACCTGAACAATTTTCCCGTACTCGACAAACATTATAACCATATAACATATTTCGTAATCCTCAGCAGTTGGATGAACTATTTCATGGAGTATGCGTCTATTTATATTTATCATATGCCTATTATAATGGGCAAAGTTAAAACATTTCTTTAATTGCCCAATAAAATAGGCAACATTTATTATCTTTGATAAAAATATTTCTTATGAAACCTGCTGAAATTGACCCCTACTACAATGACCTGATGCTGGCAATAGGGGAAAGGATTAAAGACCTGCGCAAAGAAAAAAATATCAGCTATGAAAAAATGGCTGAAAAAATTGGCATCAGCAGGAATTCTTACAATGCCATCGAACTCGGCAAAACAAATTTCCAATTTTTGACATTGCTACGCATCCTTAAATACCATAATATTTCAATTTTTCAATTTCTTGATTCCGTAAAGCGATAAGAATTTGTTTTGTGGGGGACACAAAACACAATTTTTCTTATGCTACAATCGGAAATATTGCTGTTTTAGTGTTCTAACCAGCGGTTTAAGCATAATTTAATCATGAGAATGGAACATTAAAACCGAGTAATTTGCTCGCAGGGTACTCGTAATATTGTTTTTGGTACTTCATATTTCACAATACCATGTGAAAAGTATTTATTGGAAATTATGTTTCAGAATGTCCAAAAAAGAAATACCAGAATATCAGAAAAAACGCATTGAAGAAATAGGTCTGTTATTAAAAAACTGGCGAATTAACGAAGGACAAAGCAGGAGTGAGTTCTGTGAATGGGCGGAAATCCATCCCAATAGTCTGTATCACATTGAAAATTATCGGAAGAATAATAGTATGAGACATTATAATTTTCTGACACTGCTAAAATGCATTGATGCAACTGGCTTAACCGTCTCACAATTCTTTGATGGAATTGAATAAGGTTGTCACTCGTTTATTATAAAGTGTTACTTTAGATAATATTTACTATTATCCAGATATACCGTTAATAAAGGTTTCAATAAAATCCATAATCCTTCTTAAAATCTTTTCACCAGTTGTTTTACGTTGAAGTAGTGTCGGTTTTTCGCCAGCCAGCAGTTCCAGTATTTCATCACGAATCGGCTCTTGTTCGGAATACAGGTAATTTTCAATCAGTGTTTGTGTTTTTTCTTTCGATAATTTTTCTTCCTCAACCATCTTCAGGAATGCTTTTTCCTGCTCCACTGTCCAGAATTTTTCAAACTCCTGTGGAATATCATCGGTATCCAGAATAACTGGCATGTTTTCCTTTACAAACCTCTCTATCAGTTCCTTTTTGCTTCGAAGCTGGATTTCAGTGTTAAGAAGGTTGAATATTTCTTTTTCGATTTGTTCAGCATCTTTTTTCTGGTTGGTTTTTAGTTTTATGAGCAATCGAATGATGTATGCAACGTTTATTTCATCACGGTGAATGAGTTCCAGTTCAAAATCAACATCTTCGAGTATGCTTACCTTTTCTTTTGCATGTTCACTCTTAACTTTGTCGTGCAGGTCAAGATATTTGCTCTTATAATCTTCAAACTGTTGCTCTGTCATGGATAAATCATTCCACTTGAAGTCGGAGAATGATGTCAGCACATTTTTAACACGCATCAATTCCCTGAATGCAACAATGAACTTCAACTCATCGTCTTCCGTAACCAAATTATTTATGCTATCAACAGTGGGTGCGATGTGGAGCAGATTGACAAATCCATCATTAAATGCCTTCACGTACTCATCATAAGGCTTCATTATGATTTCCTCGATGGCATCTTTGTTACTAAAGAGTGTAATGGCTTCGTCTGTGGCATTCTTCAGATTACGGAAAACCACAATGTTGCCCTGTGATTTCAGTTCATTCAGAATGCGGTTTGTTCGGGAGTATGCCTGTATCAATCCATGATACCGTAGGTTCTTATCGACATATAAAGTATTAAGTGACGGACTGTCAAATCCTGTCAGATACATATTCACTACCAGCAATATATCAATCTTCCGTTCCTTTACCTTCTTGCTGATATCGTTATAGTAATTATAAAAACTCTGATTGTCCTTGGTTGAATATGCAGAACCAAACATCAGGTTATAATGACTGATGAATTCATCCAGTTTTTCACGTGTATGAGGATTGGTTGCATAAGTAATCTCTGGTTCGGCTGCTACTGAAATTTCCTCTGGGATGAAACCATTGGCATCGGCATCATCTTCGTTGGCAATATAACTGAAGATAGTGGCAATCTTTAAATCGTGATTTCCGTGCATTTTCCTGCGATACAGCAACTCGTAATAGCGAATAAGTGCTGGAATACTACTTACACAAAACATTGCCGTAAATTCCCTGTTATGCGTTTTTCTGTTATGATTGGCAATGATATAGTCAACAATTTTCTCCAGCCTTGCTGGTGATTCCATCAGTTCATCAACATCTATATCCTCAACCTGTATATCAATTTCATTAGCACTCTCCCTGTTCCTGTACCTGCCAACATATTCTACGCTGAATTTCAACACGTTTTCATCACGAATGGCATCGGTAATGACATATTTATGCAAGCATTCTCCGAACAATTCCTTGGTGGTGCGTTTGCCCAATTCATTTTTGACCGCATTTTCTGCAAAAATTGGTGTACCTGTGAAACCAAACATCTGGATGTTCCTGAAGAAGTTTGTTATTCGCTGATGTGTTTCGCCAAACTGGGTTCTGTGGCACTCATCGAAAATAAAGACAATTCTTTCATCCTGAAGTGTCCGCATCCGCTCAGTAAAATGTTTCTTACTTATTGCTGCATTCAGTTTCTGGATGGTGGTTACAATGAGTTTAGTGTCATCGGTAAACTGCCTGACCAGTTGCCGTGTATTATCTGTACCATCAACAGACCCTTTGCTAAAACTGTTGAACTCTTTTGTGGTTTGGTAATCCAAGTCTTTCCTGTCAACAACGAACACCACCTTCTTTATCTTCGGCAAACGTGTAAGTATCTGGCTCGCTTTAAATGAAGTCAGTGTTTTCCCACTGCCAGTGGTATGCCAGACGTATCCATTCTTACGGCTGTGCATAACCCTGTCAACAAGTGCTTCAACGGCATAATACTGGTAGGGTCGAAGAACCATAAGTATTTTGGAAGTTTCATTCAGCACCACATATTTGCATATCATCTTTGAAATGTGGCATTTCTCCAAGAAATCAGATGCAAAACCGTTTAATATGTTGGTGAGCCGTTTGTTTTCCTTGTCTGTCCAGTAGAATGTCTGCTTGAACGACTGAAAGCGGTTGTTAGCATAGTATTTCGTGTTGACACCATTACTGATGACAAATATCTGGATGTATTGGAACAACCCGTAACTGCTGCTGAAAGAATGTCTCTGATACCTGTTTACCTGATTGAATGCTTCTTTAAGTTCCAGTCCCCTTCGTTTCAGTTCAATATGAACCAAAGGAAGTCCATTGATAAGAAGTGTAACATCATAACGGTTCTTGTACTTACCTTCCATCGAAACCTGATGTGTGACCTGATACTCATTCTGACACCACTGCTCGGTATTAATAAATTCAAAGTACAAGTTGTCCCCATCGTCCCTGATGATATGCTGTTTTTCACGTAGAGTCTTTGCTTTTTCGAATACCGAACCCTTGCTGAGTATGTTTAATACCTTTTCAAATTCCTTGTCAGAAAAAACGATGTTATTGTGTTTTTCTAACTGCACCTTCATGTTGGCAATTAGTTCAGCTTCATTCTGAATGAGCACAAGAGCATAACCCAACTCATGAAGTTTTGCTATCAGTTGTTCTTCAAGTATTTGTTCGGGTTGTTTTGACATAATTATACAAACATTTGTTGCATTAATCCTTTCTTCCAGACCTCGGCATTATCTATCTGTTTTTGGTTGTGGTTTATTTTATTATCAATGGTTGATAGAAAATTGGCGATTTTGGTTTGTTCCCTGATAGAAGGAACATCAACTTGATATGAATCAATGTCTTCTTTACATAAGTTTGGTTGTGCACCACCCTGTGCTAATGATATCATATTACTTATAAAATGACCACTTCTAAGAAACTGATATATAAAATCAGCCAAAGCATTCACAGGCTCAAGTTTGCCTACTCTTTGGTTCAACAGGCAATTATTTAAGTCGACTTTTGCAACTCTGCCAACATTTCCTGTCATGGAAACAAGTATGTCGCCATGCGAAAGTATTTGGTAGTCACGAATATCAGATGGTATTTCATCAAGTGTTTTAGATTCTGTTAAATCTAACTTACCATCTTGAACATTTGTGATTGTAATTACTAAAAATTTCCCATTTTGAGCATAAGTGTTGCTTTTAAAGGCATAACCATTTCTTAAATTACATATTTCCCCCAATCTCTTCTTCTCCCACTTAGGAAACTCTTGCCCGTTATCGTCTTTGAACCTGATTTCCTGTGAGAAAATATTCTGCATCACACCTTTTTTGTATTTTTCCAGTAGGGTTTTCTTTTGTTTGAATTGGGATATTCTCTTGTCAATAGCAGTAAAAAATGATGCGATTTTTTGTTGTTCGGGTATCGAAGGAAATGGAAGAACTACTGACGATAAAATGTCTTGTCCAACATTATACCTTGTGCTTCCACCTGATTTGGTTGTTATCTGATTTCTTGATAAATCTGTTCTTAATAATCTGTTTAAAAATACTGGCTCGTATTCTCCTATTTTTCTTCCCCTAATCACAAATCCACCAAAAGTTGCAGTTTTTTCTTTATCAAGATAAACAGAGGCAGTACCAACTTCTTCTCTGGTTTCAGAACTCCTTTGAAATAGTATATCTCCGTAATTTACAGGATATTTGTTGATTACTTCTTTATTGACATCAACACTACCAATAATTTTATCGTATGTAATAAAGTCATTATTAAGAATATCTAATACACTTATGTACTTATAACCAGAGCCATATTGCTCTTTTGAAGCATTAATCCCATTTTTAAATTCCAAATATTCACTGAGCCTTCGATTTTCCCACTGTCCATAAAATTCAGGAAAACGCAATTGGGGGACATTCTTTTGCTTTTCCATAACTAAAACGGTGTAGGGATGTTTAATTCACGGCAGTACCCTGCAATTGTTTCATCAGTGGTCTTCATTTCTATTTCCAGTGCTTTAAGTTCACTGGCTATGGCTGCAATATCAACAGATTCTTCTTCTTTGAAGGTGTCAACATACCTTGGAATGTTCAGATTGTAATCATTCTCTCGAACCTTATCCAGAGTGGCATTATAACTGTATTTGTCAATGCTGATTCGTTTTGCATATGTATCTACAATCCTGTCAACATCTTCATCACGCAGGTAATTCTGTGTTTTGACTTTCTCAAAGTACTGGCTGGCATCAATAAACAATATATCATCAGGATGTTCACGGCACTTCTTGAACACCAGAATGCATGTTGGTATGGATGTTCCATAAAAAATATTAGCTGGTAATCCAATAACGGCATCCAGATAGTTTTTTTCTTCAATCAGGTATTTCCTGATATGTCCCTCGGCAGCACCCCTGAATAAAACTCCGTGAGGCATAACAACAGCCATCGTACCATTTTCAGCCAGATGGTAAATCATGTGCTGGATAAACGCAAAGTCAGCCTTAGATGATGGGGCAAGTTTTCCATATTCACTGAACCTGTCATCTGACATGAACAACGAACTGGCACTCCACTGTGCTGAAAATGGCGGGTTTGCCACAACTGCCTCAGCGTCAAGTTTTGAGTGTTGAGGATGCTCCAGTGTATCTTCCAGTTTTATATCGAATCTGGTAAAATGCACCCCGTGCAGAATCATGTTCATTCGGCATAGATTGTAGGTGGTACGGTTACGCTCTTGCCCGTAAAACTTCAAAACATCACACACTTTACCTAAACGAAGAATCAATGAGCCAGACCCCGCAGTCGGGTCGTATGCTGACTTTATTCTTGTTTTGCCCAGTGTTACAATACGTGCAAGGATTTTAGATGCCTGTTGTGGAGTGTAAAATTCACCAGCCTTTTTACCTGCTCCACTGGCAAACTGTCCGATTAAATATTCGTAGGCATCGCCCAGAACATCAATTTCGGATTGTTGCAATTGAAAATCAATCTTGTCAAGGTGCGCAAGTACCTTTGCAATCACTTCATTTCTTTGTTCCGCAGTCTTGCCCAGTTTGGTGCTGTTCAAATCCATATCCTCAAACAGGTGGTCAAAATCCTCTTCACTGTTTGTACCCATCGTGCTGTTCTGGATGTTGATAAGGATTTTCTGGATGTCTTCGATAATAAAATTGTTTAGGCTTTTACCATCTCCATTGCCACGTTTCGCCACCTGCTTGAACAGTTCAGATGGTTTCAGGAAGTAACCCAGTTTTTCCAGTGATTCTTCCCTGATAGCCTCAAGATATTCCTGCCCTTTTTTTTCATCTTCAGGTATATCCAGATAATTTATTTTATCTTCCTTCAGAATGTCATTTGCATACAGTTCCATCTTCTCCGACAGATATTTATAAAAAATGAAGCCGAGAATGTAATCACGGAATTCATCGGCATCCATTTTACCACGCAGGGTGTTGGCTATATTCCAGAGTTGCTGGTTTAGTTGTCGTTTTTGTTCTTCGCTCATTGTATGTTTATAGATTCAAATTAAAAATATCTCACTATTGTGCAGTTAATCAACCATCCTTGTATTTTCTGGATGGTATTAAACCGAACTGTTTTCGTTGATAATCAAAGAATGAACATCAAAAATACTAATTGTTATTGAAAATAAGGCTTTTGAATTACAAACAACTTGTATTCATTCTCTGTTATTTTCGATAAAATTTGATGAATTATTTTCAATTTATTCTGGTTTTCCTGACATGTGGCTTTCATCGGAATCTTTCAACGTCAATTCAAGCCTTATATGGGAATAACCGTGAAGTGTTGCCGTTAAGATACATTCATCATACTCAGCTACCGCTTGTGGGTAAAAATTCTCATTATTGCTTCTATATCTGTCTGGAATATAATCGAGGTAATATGTTCCATCCTTTAATTTCTTTTCTACATACAAAGCACTGAAGAAAGAGGTAAACTTTGTAACGAAATCTTCGTAATCATTTAAATTTATCTTTTCCAACTCCGCTCCACTATAAAAAAATGCTGGTTTAAGACCCTTGTAATTAACAATTCCATTTGTGTAATCTTTGTAGGTATAGAAAAAAGCATAACAGTCTGTCATATGAATATATGAACATGAAAACGTGACTTCTGGAAAATCTTTTGAGAAGACTGCCATAGCATAATCCAAATCCGCCCATCGTGTTTCAAACACAACAGTATCTCCTGATTTACCAAGAACCCTTGAAGGTGTGTGTTTTAAGATAAGTTTTGTTACCATTTTTAGTGCTTTTTTATCAGCACACTTGATTTCGCTGTCATAAATGTTTGCCATAATTTTACTTTATTTAATTATTATTATTATTTCATTCTCTTTCATCCATTAAATGTGCTGTCTCGTTGTTATTACTGTTATTGCATTTGGCGATTTCTTGTCTGACTCTCTTCATTACTGCAATGTTTTTATTTGGTTGCGGGTATGAATTCAGTAGCTTGTTGAGTTCGGCTCTATACTTGCTTTTATCGGTATTTGGTGAGAGCGTGTTATTTAATAAAAGGTCTACCTTTTCCATGTCATACTCACATGCTGCAAGTAGTAAGGCACTCTTAACCGTTTTCAACTTCGTATGTGACAGGGGTGAAGGCATTTCCTGATTTTGTTGTTCAGGTTCTTCAGGAAAAACAAAGACTTCATCAAAAAGTGTGAGCAATGGATTTGCATCGGAGTTAAGTACATCCAACAAATCGGTGGTTTTTGTTTGAAACAATTGCCGTATCTGCTCCTTGGTATTGATATTGGCTTCCACACGGAATTTGCCATCGAAGTATGTCAGCATCGAATCGGCATCAGTCAACATACCGAGATATTCAGTATTGTTCTTTTTACGTAATTCCTTCCCCTTATCGTAAATAATAATGCGAATTTGTCGGTTGCGGGTTTTGACCATTTTGTTGACGGTATATCCGCTATTTCCATATTTCTGCACTCTGAATTTATTGTGGTTCACCAAACATGACTTCATTGCCAGTCGGTCACACTGAACGATACCGCTAATATCGCTGGTGACATCACATGTAAGTAATTCGCTATGTTGAATAATACCATCAATATCTAATTCACAAAATCCAATGTTTACTAAGTTTTCAAAACACTTATTAATGTTTGTCCTGTTTATGAGTTCTGGGTAACGGTCAAGCAGTAGTTTTGAAGAGAATTCTATAATACATGTATTATCCTGCAAACTGTAATTCAGGTAAATATTGAATGGTTTCTTCTGTGAATACCTCATCGCTTTGCCAATGTTACTTTTCAATATTGTGGTAGCCACATCTGAGTCCATACTTTTAATGTGCTTTTTATCGGTTAATATTTTAATTCTGTCTAAGGTTACCATCTACTTTACCTGCATATGTGTCACACCCAAAAAACTGCAAACAGTTCTCTGAGAGGTTACTTCTTTCGGATATCCATTTCAACTTCAGACTGTAATTGTTTTATTGTTTTATATCTGTCCTGACGTATCCATTCATCAATCTCCTTCCTGTCGAAGTAAACCCTACCACATTTCTTAAAGAATGGAATCTGACGAGTACTGGTCATATTGTAAACAGCACCTTTAGATATTCTGAGCATCTGGCTAACCTCACTGACCGTCAGAAAGTCGCCTTCTGGCATGAGTTGTTTCGTCTCGGCAGGGGTTGCAGCTTGGTTCAGCAGGTAATTCTTTATATAAGAAACTTCCTGTAAGAGTTGGGTTACTGCTTCAGGCAGGTTATCAAAGGTTATCACATCGTTTTTAATCATAGTAATCAATGAATTACGGTGTGAATTTCCAGAAATATGTAATGTGGATACAACCGACACATCGACCTGTCGGTCGTGTCAGGCTCTTAATTCACTGAAATTAAGATGTACTCTTGCTGTGCAGTTTGCAAGAGTGAAAGAAAAATGCTACTACTGTCGGTTGGGAAAACGTGGAAATTGTGATTTCCTACCTAAATGCACTTATGGCATCGTCAATGACCTTATCCATAAACTCTATAACTTTCGGACTTGGATTTTTATCGTACTTTATTTTCTTAGGATGCATAAATTCACCCCCTTTGTAAATATGAAAGTATCTTTCAGCAATATAATATTTCGAAGTTTTGTTATTTTCAACCAGTAATCGTCTTGACAACTTCTTAATGAAATAGAATAAAGACCGTTGCGATTCAAGCCACCGTATGGGTTTAGGTTCTTTGGTCGTAAACACTTTTTTAAAAGCCTCATCAGTGCAATCAACATAACCATTAGCTTTTAAGTTCTTATGAATGTCGTACAGAATATTATGCCTCTGTGAAGTAAACTCAGGAAGGATGGTAAAATAATATACAGGTTCAGGTTTAGGTATGGTAACTTCAAATTCTGCCAAATAGTCCTTCATTTTATCCACCAGCTTACACAAAAACGAAATTTGAACTGCTGATGCATTGTAAAAGAATTGGTATGCCTCTTTTTTCAGGTTGTCTTTTATTCCAGATTTGTGTGTTTCATTAAAGAACTTCGCCCAGCCGATACGGATATCAGATGCGTATAAACTATCAATTGCATCATTATACTGATTTAGTAACCGCTTAACCACAGGAACAAAATGAGTCTTGACCGCATAGGCATTGATACATTCAGCCTTGAAGGATTCGATGTAATCAATAAATTTTATAAACAGGTGCTCATAAATATACCTGTGAAAACCTTGGTCGGTATCCGATAACAGATGTCCCTTGTATGAGGATGCTTCTACTGGGTTGGTGCACACCTTCGGATTTTCATCCAACTCACACAACATCTTACTTAACTGTACTTCAAGGCGATTATCATATAATGGAGTTTTCATCAGCTTAAATATCATTAAGAACATTTGCAACATGTTTCAGCGTGTCAATCTTGAAGGAATCAAGATAATTCTGGGTAGTTTTTTCAGAAGAGTGCCCCAGCGATTCACCCACTAAAGCAACAGGCAAACCTTTTCGTTTAAGTTGAGTAGCGAAACTATGTCTGGCAACAATGGTGGTAATGGGTTTTTCAAATTTCAAATCAGTTGATATCACTTTTAAACGCTGATTAATGGTATGGTTAAAAGATTGCACGGTATCACGCACTTGTTTTTCGGTCATCCCGTGCTTCAAAACATCAAAAACGAATGCATCCGATGACTCATCGGTATTGCCGAATTCATTAATTATGGCTTTTAATTCGGGTGATAAGAAGAATTGTATTGGTTTTTTTACTCTTTGTGTCCTTGAAGTCTTTGCTCGTTCTATTGTTACTGTTTCACCAGTGATGTACTTGTTCTGCAAAAGACAAATATCCTTCATGTTAAGTCCGTTCGCATAATAAGAGAACCACCAGAAAGCATACGCTTTTTTCTGAGCGGGAGTTTTTGGTACATAATTTTTCAATGCCCTTAATTCTTCGGCTGTAAGTGCCTTCTTTGCTTTTTGTCCCGATTTAATCTGGTACTTTCCATCATTCTGGTTTTGCGAAAATGGGTACTTATCCTTATCAGCAATTCCTTTTGCAACAGCTATATTATAAATCGTCCGCAGATTCCGCAAATGAATGGCAGTATATGCAGTGGATTTTCCTTTTTTCCGCATGTATTGCTCGTAATCTTTGCAGAAGGTAACAGTAACCATGCTGAACGTCAGTTTCTTTCTGAACCTTTTTAATGAATTTAAACTTGAACGGTAATTTACTGATGTACCATACTGACCGTTGTTTTGCAGTTCTTTGATATAATCTTCAAAAAGGGTGTAAACATTCTGGTTTTCAAGCTGCGAAGTGTTTTTATCAAAATAATTATCAAAGAATCTTTCAAAGGAGAACGGCTCTTTTGTTTTCTTTCTGGCAGTTTCAAATTTTTCACCGACATAGTAGTCCAGTTTTATCTTAGCTTCCTTGAGTTTATCATTACGCAGTTTTTTGCTGTGAATCTTCTTCCAGTCATCTTCAGTGAATGAAAAGGGCAGACCCCGTCTTCTTTTGTGACCCAGATAATAAATAGTAATTTTAACAGGATATTTACCATCTTTGTGTTCATATGTGGTATCCAGAAAAAGATTTGCTGTCGGTTGGTTTATTGCCATCTTATTTCAATGAAGTATTGGAAACCTTTGTTATTTTAGACCAAAGTTTAGACCATAAATATATGAATAATTATGAAACGCAATTAAATCAAGAAAAAGTATATTCTTGTAATGTATTGATAATAAATTAATAAATTAAATATCGTGAAAATATCGGAAATAGGATGAAAGCGATTTTTTCAGCTTCCCAAGCTGATTGCTGTGATGCAGACCGGCCGGATTCAGCATTATATCCTTTACGCCTTTCTGTTTATGCTTGCAATATTGTTACTTACATATTTTGGGATAATCTGATGACCGGTTTAATTCTCATATTTTTTGCAGCACTTTTTTTCCCCGGACTAATTGTCAGGGTGAAAAGCATTGCATCTGGAAGGAAAGGGCCGGACCTTTTTCAGCCTCTGAGAGATGTTCGTGTCCTGTTCAGGAAGGGAAGTGTTTCAGGCACCACCACAGGAATAATTTTCAGGATAGCTCCCTCTGTATCACTGGCTTCCGTTGTCTGTGCCCTGCTCGTACTTCCTTTCGGAAACCTGCCTGCGCCGGTATCATTCGAAGGCGACTTCATCTTTTTCTCTTACCTGCTGGCTCTTGGCAGATTCTTTTCAATAATAGGGGCCCTCGATACCGGAAGCAGTTTTGAGGGCATGGGAGCTAACCGTGAAGCATTTTTCTCGATGCTGGTCGAACCGGCTTTCTTTATTCTGATGGCTGCCTTTGCCATGTTCACAGGTTATACATCTTTCTCGGAGATCTTCAGTGGCTTTTATATATATGGAAATCATTTTGCTTTAATCTACAGTATTATAGGCTTCTTTATCCTGGTGCAGATAGCCATTGTTGAGAACAGCAGGGTTCCTGTTGATGATCCGAAGACCCATCTTGAGCTGACTATGATTCACGAAGTGATGATACTGGATTACAGCGGATTCGATAAGGCATTGATACATTTGGCCTCATGGCTTAAGTTTGCCATGTTCGGTTCGCTGATTTTCAATGTTATTGTCCCGTCGGGCTGGAATATTGCCCTCCATATTTTTCTTTTCCTGGGGATACAGGCACTCTTTGCTTCGATAATAGGCCTTGTGGAATCATTCAGGGCCAGGAATAAAATGAACAAGAATCCAAAATTCATTCTTACCCTTTCTGCGGTGGGGATCATTGCTTTTCTGGTGATCCTTTTAATGATGGAAAAACTAAGCATATAGTACTGAATGATAATCTATCTTGTAATATTATTTGCAGTAACACTTGTATATTTCGCGTCAGCCGAACGACTCGTAACATATATAAGACTCGTGGCTCTTCAGGGCCTGCTTCTCTGCGGAATCGCCATTGCAGAACTTACCGAAGTCAATACTGTTAACCTGATTATTATAATTGCTGAGACGCTTTTATTTAAAACCCTTCTTATACCCTACCTTCTGAGGAGGATTATAAAGGCATCAGGAGTGACAAAGGTACACAGGCAGGCCATGCCTGGATTTTATGTGCTTATACTTTCCGTGGCGGCGCTGGTGTTAAGCGTTGTCATTGCCAGTACGCTTGTGAATCCCTTTATAAACACTATTTACCAGACCATTGCACTTTATGCCCTGTTTACCGGACTTATCCTGATTGTCACCCACCGTCTGATAATCTCACATCTGATCGGGTTCCTCATAATCGAAAATGCCGTATTTGTCTTTTCGCTTGCTGTCGGAAGTGAAATGCCAATGCTCGTTAATATCGGAATACTCCTCGATCTTTTTGTGGGAGTACTCATTCTGGGCTTTTTCGGCTTGCGCCTGAAGCCGCATACAAATGAATTAACAATGCTTAAAGACTGATGCTTCTGCCGTTTTTCATAATATCAGCCCTGTCAGCCCTTATAATTGTACTTATAAGGAATAGGACTATCACCAAGGCCCTCACGGTCCTGAATGCCCTGATGCTTATTTCACTTTCTTTCTATGCGTGGAAGAACCTTGACACAACCGAGCTCAGATATTTTACATTCAACAGTACAGGAGTACTCCTTCTTTCTGTTTTATCTTTCCTGGCTTTGCCAACGATCTACCACGGCTTCATTTATACCAGAAGCGACGATTCCAGAAAATTCAGTATCTACCACTCGGCGCTTGTGCTGATGATGACCTTTATGCCGGGTGCATATCTCGCAAATGGCATGACTGTGCTCTGGATATTTGTCGAAGCGACTACACTCGCGGTTGCTGTCCTGATCTATCACGACCGTACCGCTTTTGCCCTTGAGGCAACTTGGAAATATGTTTTTATCTGTTCCTCCGGAATTGCCCTGGCATACCTTGGTATTTTGTTTCTGGGCTTCATTTATGGAAGGGAGGATGCTGCTAATCTTTCATTTGCTTCTCTTACAGAGTTAATAAACAAGGCAAATCCGAAGTATCTTAAGATTGCCTTCCTTTTTGTCCTTGTAGGTTTCAGCACAAAAATGGGATTGTTTCCCATGCATACCGCGAAGATCGACGCAACATCAGTTGCACCTCCTCCCGTAGGTGCACTAATTTCCACAACATTGATGAATGTGGGTTTTATTGCTGTTTTCAGAGTTTATACATTGTTTTCGTCTTCAGTTATTTTTCAGTTTATGAACAATGTCCTGATAATCTCCGGGATATTGTCCATTCTGGTTGCTTCAGGCTACATGCTTAAGGCTAAACATCTTAAAAGAATGCTTGCATATTCAAGCCTCGAGCTGATGGGTCTTGTGGCAGTTGCGACCGGGGTAGGGGGCAGGGGTTATTATGCAGCAATTCTTTTGATTGTACTCCATTCCCTGGTAAAGTCAGCCCTGTTTTATCAGCTGGGACAACTCGGAGGAATACTGGGAACATATAAGCTTGATGAGTGCGGAAGATATATGGAACTTTATCCTGCCGGTGCACTGGTACTCTTGATTGGGTTGTTCTTAATACTGGCCATTCCCCCCTCAGGGCTGTTTGTAGGTGAGTTTCTGATATTCAGGGAATTGGTGACAAAAGAGTATTGGTTTATCCTGATCGTGACAATAATCCTTCTTTGTTTCATAGTTTATGCGATGAGCACACGGTTCATGCATATTATCTTCTCCTTTCCACGTGGCGGAATGTCTGCGGGTCCTGCCCGCAATGTCAGAAATATTGAGACCGTGAGCCAGTTTTTAATCCTGTTTTTAGTCATTGTAATGTGTTTCTGGCAGCCTGCGTTTATCACTGATCTGATTAACCGGACTGTAGCTGTTCTTCCTAAATAGAAAAATGATGAAGAAACCATATATTCTGATTCCGGATAATCCCGGATATGCCGTCCTTACTACAACATTATTTTCCGGCTATGATGATTTCTGTAAAGAAATTTGCGGACTCCTCAGAAATGAAAATAATCATTGTGTTAACTATTATGGCATTGATAAACAAGGTTTTATAGAACTTATCTGCTGTATTGCAGATGACACCCAGAAGACCTGCCATGTTTACATTTCTAACGTTTTTCAGAGAGAAACACCACTCATTTCACTTACTTCATCATTTCCTCAGATGCATATATTTGAAAGGGAGATATATGAGAACCACGGAATTGCTTTTGAAGGACATCCCTGGCTTAAACCTGTACGATATGCTTTCAACCGCTTCGACAATAAGGTCGAAATGACCGGATATCTTTTTTACCTTATTGATAGTGAGGAACTTCACCAGGTAGGAGTTGGGCCTGTTCATGCCGGGGTGATAGAGCCCGGACATTTCAGGTTTATCTGCAACGGAGAGAAAGTCCTTCATCTTGAGATCCAGCTAGGATATCAACACAGGGGTATTGAAAGACTTCTTGCTGTTTCAGGAGATCCTCTTAAAAGATCAGTTCTGAGCGAGAGCATCGCCGGAGACAGTGTTGTCGCCCATTCCCTTGCACATGTTCAACTAATGGAATCACTGGCCGGGATTGATGTTCCTGAAAAACTTCAGATAGAGCGATGTATTGCATTGGAAATGGAGCGTATAGCTGTTCATATAGGAGACACCGCTGCGCTTTGCGGCGACGTTGCTTACCAGCTGGGTCAGGTGGTTTGTGAGGCGCTCAGGACCATGGTTATAAACACAACACAGCTTTGGTGCGGAAATCGTTTCGGAAAGGGACTTATACGACCGGGAGGAACACACTATCCGCTTGATATCGGTATGCATGGATCGGTTCTTAAGACTCTTGCTGAAGTGGAATCGCGATTCTCAGGCATAGCAGAACGGATCTATTCCCTTCCCAGTGTTCTGGCAAGGTTTGAGGATATCGGCCAGGTTACACGAAGCCAGGCTCTTTCGGTTGGCGCGGTGGGAATGGCGGCACGGACATGCGGAATTCCGAGGGATATAAGGGTAACACATCCGTTTCAGTACTTCAGGAAGTACAATACTGAAACAATAACGCTCGAATCAGGTGACGTACTTGCCCGCGGCCTTCTCCGGGCGAAGGAGGTGAGTTCTTCCTGCAAAATCATAAACGATCTGGCGGAGGCATGGAAAAACACTGATGGAAAACCAGGCAGGCCTGTATATGATTATTCTCTTCGTCCTGACAGCTTTTCTGTTTCGATGGTTGAAGGATGGAGAGGAGAGATCTGTCATTCGGCAGTAACCGGCAGTTCGGGCGATATTATCAATTATAAGGTAAAGGATCCGTCGCTGCATAACTGGATGGCTCTTGCCCTCGCTGTCCGTAACCAGGAAATCTCAGATTTTCCGGTATGCAACAAAAGCTTTAATCTCAGTTACTGCGGACATGATCTATAAGGAAGGGGGAAAAGAATCACGATGAAGGAAGTAAGGATATTATCAAGGCACGGGATCCAGTATATCAGGGATCTGAGGAATCAGCCTGTTTCACCACTATTCAGGGGAAGGCCTGTAATCGATGCAGGAATAACTCCAGGCGAAACAGAAATGCTTCGCAGGCTTTGCCCGTCAGGTGCTGTTGACGGCAGCACAGGATCCATTGATCTGGGAAGATGTGTTTTCTGCCGGGAGTGCGCATTTGCTCTTCCCGGAAGGATTAAGTTCCTTAATGATTACCGTATTGCAGCCAACAGGAGGGAAGATCTTGTAATAATGCCGGGTTCTGTTGAACCAATCAGGCTGCATGAACCATCAATACGACCGGTTATACGCAGAGTTTTCAGGAAATCTCTTAAACTCCGCCAGGTATCTGCTGGAGGGGACAATTCCACGGAGATGGAGCTCAATGCTTCGGGAAATGTCAACTTCGACCTTGGACGTTACGGAATTGAATTTGTAGCTTCGCCCCGCCATGCCGACGGATTAGTTGTAACAGGTCCTGTCTCAGCCAATATGGCGCTTGCTCTCCGGATGACATATGAGGCAGTGGCAAGCCCGAAGGTTATATTCCTTGCAGGGACTGATGCAATAAGCGGTGGAATGTTCGTTGAATCGCCGGCTGTGGAGAGGGGATTTATCGAAAATCACAACATAGACCTTTATCTTCCGGGAAATCCTGTCCATCCCCTGACATATATAAACGGAGTTATGGATCTTCTGGGAATATAATGAACTGCGGCAGGCTATCAATATCCTGCTGCCTGCCCGTCCTTACGGGACTCTGAGGCTCCGTACCAGACTTTGTTCTTCTCGTCCCACATTATGGCCTGATAACCTCCGTAACTCCCCAGGTTCCATTCTATTCTGTGTCCCATCGACAGCAGCTTCTGGATTACCTCCCAGCGGAAGCCATCCTCAAGGCACAGGGTTCCTCCGTCGGTCATAATCTGGCCCGTCGGTTCCGATGATCCGTAGTGGTACATTCGTGGCGCATCCCCGGCTTCCTGGAGGTTCATTCCGAAATCGAGGAGGTTGATTACTATCTGGGCGTGGCCCTGAGGCTGCATGTCACCGCCCATTACCCCAAAGCTTATGTATGGTTTCCCGTTTCTGGTAATGAATCCCGGGATAATGGTATGAAAAGGCCTTTTCCCGGGTGCGTAAACATTGGCATGTCCCGGAGAGAGACTGAACATTTCCCCTCTGTCCTGCAGGACAAAGCCCAGACCGGGCGGGCACATTCCCGAGCCCATCCCCCTGTAATTGCTCTGTATAAGGGAAACCATGTTTCCGAAGCGGTCGGCAACAGTCAGGTATATGGTATTACCCGCTTCTATCCGGCCGGCATCATACACTCTGCCTGCCCTTTGCCTGTTTATCAGCTTACGGCGCTCAGAGGCGTATTTCTTGGAGATAAGCTGGTTTACGGGAACCGAGCTGTAGCGCGGATCTGCATAGAATTTAGCCCTGTCCTCAAAGGCAAGTTTTTTTGCTTCAGTGAAAAGATGCATATATTCTGCTGACCCGAAACCGACCCTTGCCAGATCGAATCCTTCAAGTATGTTCAGCATCTGGAGGGTCGCTATTCCCTGGCCGTTCGGAGGCAGCTCCCATATGTCAAAACCCCTGTAGCTTGAACTGACAGGTTCAACCCATTCGGAACTATGCCGTGCCATATCGTCGTATGTAAGGAAACCTCCCTGCGATTTCATGAATTCGCCAATTGTTTTTGCAATGCTACCCCTGTAAAACTCATTCCTGCCTCCCCTGACAATTTTGTCGAGTGTGCTGGCAAGGGCGGGGTTTTTGAAGATCTGTCCCTTGGCCGGAGATCTGCCTCCTGGCATGTAGGTCTCTTTTATATTCGGAAAATCCTTTAACGCCTGAGTGTTCCTGTCGAGATAGTATGCTATAACTTCTGACACCGGAAAACCGCCCCTGGCGTAATTAATTGCAGGCTGAAGTATTTCTCTCATCGTCAGCCGTCCGAACATCTCATGCATCTCGAACCAGCCGTCGACGCATCCGGGTACCGACACCGGAAGAGGTCCATACGATGGGATGAACTCATATCCGTTATCTTTGAAATACTCGAGTTTCAGGGAGCGGGGGGATCTTCCGCTGGCATTGAGTCCGTACAGCTTCTGTTTGTCGGCGCTCCAGATTATTGCGAAAAGATCGCCTCCGATACCGCATCCGGTCGGTTCAACAACTCCAAGTACGGCATTGGCTGCTATCGCTGCATCGATTGCGTTTCCACCCTTCTTCAGGATTTCAATGGCTGCCTGGGTGGCAAGGGGCTGACTGGTGGCCGCCATCCCGTTCTGCGCGATGACCTCTGAACGCGTTGCAAATTCCCTTCCTGTAACCCTGTCCTGCGAAAACGCAATAAAGGGAAAAGACAAAGCAATTAAAATAAGAAGTTTTCTTTTCACTATGTGGAAGTTTAGGTTTAGTATGACAAAGTTAATGATTTGGACACACTATCTTGCCATGGCAAGTTTTTTTAGCTCAGGAGGCATCTTTTCGATTGCATATCTGAGGGCAGTCCTTGGCATCTCTGCCCTGTTGCCGTAAACGAAATCGAATACCTCCTTCTGATGAGCCTGGCTTGCTGCTTTTAGCATCCACCCGTATCCTTTCCTGACCATATCGTCGCTGTCGCGCAGAAGTATACCCGCTATCTCGAAGATGTCATCAAGAAAAAGGCCCTTCCTTGCCTGTACGATAAGGCTGACTGCCGATGCCCTTCTAATCCAGCGGCCTGGTGAATGAGCCATCTTCTTCAGGTCCTGTATCTTAGAGGGATACATTTCAACAAGAGTTCCCACCGAATGGTTGCACAGGGTGTCGCAGGTTGCCCAGTTGCTTACATATCTGCCGACCCACGATTCGAAGACTGCAAAATCTCCGGATTCGTATGTTTTGTGTATTCTGTAGGACCAGTTACAGGCAACGAAGGAATCCTCAAGATAACCGGTTCCGAACAGTTCCTCACAAAGGCTGAAAATCTCCTGTTTTGGAAGTGACGAAATTTCCCGGAAATAATCCCTGGCAATCTCTGTAACCATGGCTGAGCCGACCCCCCGAACATTTACTTCTTCCTTAAAGAACCTGAAAGAAGAGATCCGGATTTTTTCTTCTGAATTTTCTATAATAGCGTTGATGACTGATCTGACAACAGGATTCATAATGACGGACTTAAATTAATAACACTATTCATAAAAACAAATACCCGATGCCGGGCTTATTCCTCAAGAAGGTTCACTTCACGGATTTCACCGGTTGCTTTATGGAGACGAAGGCTTTTTATTTCGCACGGCTTGAAGCTGCCGGACCATTTAAGGCCCGCAAACCTAATATCAATGGTTGCAGAGCAGTCAGTGCCATGGGTCTCAACGCACCGTAAAATGATATCCTCATCCGTTTCGGCCTGTTTTACCGACGTAACAATAACCGAACTGCTGTCGGCCGCGAGATACGACCCTGATTTCGGTAGTCTGCCTCCGTGTATACCCTGGTAGATTGATACGGGAGGTGAAAGGAACTCCTCTGCAAGTCTGACTATTCCGCTTTCCTTCCAGCTTCCCTGATGGGGTGCTACAAGCATACGGAAGGTATGGATGCCCTGATCCTGCCAGATGTGTTCGGCGTTCATGTCGAGAACCCTTGGGTTGTGGTGGGCGAATACTGCCGATCGTATTACTGATACCCGCATATCCGCACCTTTAATGCTGTACCCGTATTTTGCATCATTTATCACAGATAATCCGGCTGTTCCGCCATTCACCCTGCCTGTTACATCTATCCATCGCTGACCCGGCTCCTCATCCCCTGTAGGATTGCGTTCGATGAATCCGTAGGAGGTCTCCCAGGTCGCAACAGGCGATTCAACATTTACGGGGAAAGAGAACTTCAGCATTTTCAGCTTCTCATGCCAGTTGAGCGTTACCCTGATTTCAACCTGGCGTGCGCCTGAATAAAGGATCCAGTCGATGGTGAGATCCGAGTTGCCGTAGTATGACCTTACCCTTGCCACAGCCCTTAGCGGGCCGTCCTCGGTTATCCGGATGCTGGCTTTGCCAAAGCTGCCGGTCTCGTTGTCGAATGCCTTTATATCATGACTCCATGTATCGCTGGGATCGTCAATGACCACAGCCCGGCATCCTGTCGCACCTCCCGCAAACCATTCGCGTCCTGAGGCTTTATCGGTTATGCCTGCCTCTCCATTCTCAGAGAAGGTAAGTTTCAGGAATTCGTTCTCGATTGACTTTTCTCCGGTTTTTACCGGCTGCCAGTTATTATCCGCATTTCCCTGGTAGATTCTCAGCTGCCTGTAACCCATTGCAGGAAGGCGTGTTCTTATTACTAACCCTCTTCTGCTGCCAGTTTCGGTGGTTCCTGCAAACCACTGGTGGGGCAGGTGATTTCCCTTTTCGTCTTCTACCACTGAAGGATTTTTAAGGTCCCGGTTAAAATCGTACTCGATGTTGCCGGTTATCTCCCAGGAATTCGGATTGAAGGCAATGAGATATTGCGAGGCGGGATCTTCTGCCGGAACCTGCCACTCGAGTTTCTGAACCGATTTGTAAAGGGCCTGACGGGCTGTATCGAGTGCAAATCCGTACCCTTCCCGGGCACTCACTGAATGTTCGGGAACCGATGTTCCTGCAAGGCTGTCATGGAACTGAAGGAAGAGAACCCGTTTCCATGCTGCGGAAAAATCCGTTTTAGCGTAACTGCATTTCCATGCCACCGAGCCTATAGCGCAGATCTTTTCTGCAGCGATGAGTGCTGCTTCTGCCAGCCTGTTGTTCTTCTTAATTTCAGCTTCTGCTGTATAACAACCAACGGCATGATGCTGAAGGTCATCCTTAATTACCGGCAGACTGAGGCTTCGGTCTCCGCGCACTTCATTGAAAAATGCCCCGGGTGTGCTGAACAAAAGGAGAGGAGCATCCTTTTCTGACTGTATTTCAAGAATCGATGCGATATTCTCCTTAGTCGCACCACCTCCGTGATCACCTGCCCCATAATACGACATGAATGTCGTAAAGGGCTGATCCTTCAGCTGGGTCATAACCTGTTCAATCCTGTTCCTAACGGAGCGGCTGTCGTTATAGCTAATCGGGATCCTGTAAGTCAGTACCCTTGTTCCGTCGGGACTTTCCCACCAGAAAAGGTCAGCTTCTATTGTTTTCTCCCGTGGACCCGGTCTCATGAATACATAGTTTTCCATTCCCTGCTTGCTTATGATCTGCGGCAGTGTTGCTGTGTGTCCGAACGAATCGGGGTTGAAGGCTACCTTTGACCTTACTCCGAGAAGCCTCTCGAGGGTTAGCTGTCCGTAAAGACCCTGCCGTACCATCGCTTCCCCTCCGGGAATATTCATATCAGGCTCAACCCACCATCCTCCGACAACATTCCACCTGCCTTCCTCAACCCTCTTTCTTATCTCCTTCAGCATTTCAGGATCATTTTCTGCAACCCATTCATAAAACTGAGCCGAGCTGGCGGTAAATGCAAAACCTGGAGTCTCATTCATTCTGTCGAGAGCCGACCGGAAGGTGCTGTGGACTACGGCCATTCCTTCGGGCCAGGGCCAGAGCCACACGGGATCGATGTGAGCATGACCGATAAGGTGAAACCTGTATTTGCGTGCGCCGGCCGGCCACTTTGAGTTCTGGAGCTCTGAACCTGTCAATGCCAGCACCGGTCCGAAAGCAATCCCGGCTGTCCCGGCAGCAGCCCTGCCAATAAAGCCACGACGGCTTATTGGTTTTCTGGTTCTTGATTTATTCATGGGAAAATATTTTTCTTTACTACAATTATCAGTTTCCGACCATCGCGACGCTCAGACTTGCGTAGTCGCCCACCTTTTCTCCCAGTTCGGCAGGCACAACTGAACATACAGCTCTTGCAGGGTCGAGAGCTTCGCGGCCTATGACATCCATGCATGCAGGTTCAATGAACTGTCTGCAGCGTGCATATATACTCCCTATTACTATCTTTTCAGGATTGAGGATGTCAATCAGTAATGATAGTCCCTTCCCAAGGTATTCTCCCGAGATCTCAAATATCTTTATTGCTGTCTTGTCTCCCGCAAAAGCAGCATCAGCAATATCCTTTGCAGTAAGCCTGTCAGCTTCTTCGGGGCTGAGACAGAAGGAAACCGGCTGGTTAAGGGCAAACTTTTCGTTCACAATTTTTTTTGCAATCAGGGCTATACCCGTTCCGCTGCAGAAGCCTTCAAAAGAACCTTTTTTACCATAGGCTTTCGGCCCGTCCTCTGCCAGCCGGATATGACCCACTTCTCCCGCCAGGTCGTTGGTCCCGGTATACAGCCTGCCGTCGGCAATAATCCCGCCTCCCATTCCTGTCCCGAATGTTAGAAAAACCATGTTCCTTGTACCCCTTCCGGCACCGAACTTCCATTCTGCCAGAGCGCAGGCATTCGCGTCATTTTGAAGCCAGGCCTTAGCCCCGAACCTCTCCTCAAATAGTTTAACTATCGGAATATTGTCCCATCCCGGGAGGTTCGGAGGCGACTGGACAAGGCCTTTACGGCTGTCGAGAGGACCGCCGCAGCTTATTCCTGTTGCTTCAAGGTTATCTGCTCCCAGGCGTTCAACTATAGTGGCAGCATGTTCAAGAAGAAGCCCCGTGGCATGGTCAGGTCCCCTCCATGTTTCAGTCGGAAAACTGATCCTTTCCAGTATTTCCATATTTTCAGTGCCTGCCAGAACTGCACACTTCGTACCCCCTATGTCTATGCCGAGATAGTATCTTTTTTTCTGCATTAATTATGTTTTTAAAGTAACTTATTGGTTAACTGCTTTTCTACTTCAGGTTTTTCCAGAACTTTTCCTCCGATTTCTGCAGTTCCCTTTTCCTTTTTCTTTCGTGGGCAAAAAACAATATCATTGCAAAAGTTCCGGCAACAAGAAGGCTTATTATCAGGTATTGCATTATCCGGGATATATCCGGATCGGGTCCGGAAGCTTCCTTTAAAACCGGCTCCGATCCGGGAAGTAACTTCTGACCGACATCGATCCCGAAAATGTTCTTAACAAAAAATAGTGAAAAGAACGAGAGTATCCCTGCAAATACCGGTGTTGCGATCCACCCCTTTGCTATATCTCCCAGAATCCTGATATTTATGTTCCTTGCTCCCTTGAAAAGGCCTATACCGATAACGCTGCCTATTATCACCTGGGTGCTTGAGACGGGGACCATGGGAATCCGGGGTAATCCAAGGTCCTGAATAAAAGAAGAGAAGGCGGACGACGAAAATATGAACAGCACAAGCGCCTGCGAGAGAACAACTACAAGGGCTGACTCGGAAGAGAGTTCAACAATGTTGTTTCCAACAACCTGCATAACACGGTTCGAATATGTTATTATCCCCGTTGCGATTGCCAGTCCCCCGAGAAGAAAAAGCTGCTGGGAGGAGCTCAGAGTGATTATTCCGAGATCCAGTTCATGCAGATTGAATGAGGGGACAAACACTCCCATTACGTTTGCTATATTGTTTGCACCAAGGGTGTAAGCCCCGAAGGCTCCGACGAGAATAAGGCCTGTCCTAACATACGATTCAAACCGGAAAAGGTGTATGGAAGCGTGCTTTTTGATAAGCCTGATAAGAATGTACAGCAGAATGGCAAATATGGCTCCGAGTACAGGTCCTGTAACCCATGTCGTTACTATTTCCGAAAGGGTCCTTCCATCGGTGGGATTCCGGGTGAAAAGGTTCCATCCAATTATTGAGCCTACAATGGCCTGGGTCGTAGATACGGGAATGGAAAACTTGGTCATTGTATAGACAGCAATTGCCGCCGCCAGAGCAACGGTGAAGGAGCCTCCTATTGTATTTACCGATCCCAGCTTTCCAAGGGTGTCGGTGGCTCCGGAACCCTGGACGACGGCTCCGAGGATTACAAATACAGAGGCAATAATGGCAGCTTTCCTGAAGCTGATCATCTTCGAACCGACGGCTGTGCCGAAGATATTGGAAGCGTCGTTGGCTCCAAGCGACCAGCCCAGTAATAAACCACTTGTCAGGAAAAGGATGATCATTAAATTATTATTTTGATAGCCATTGTTGAAAGAAGGTCTGCAGCTTTCTGTGCGTTGTCGGAAATATTCTCAATATGCTTTATAATGTATCTCAGGTAGGATTTTGTTGCAAGATCCAGCTCTTTCATATCCTGAAAGATAATCCTTATGGTGCTTCTGGTTATCTTGTCGGTCTCGCTTTCAAAATAATACACCTTAAGGAGTTTTTCCCTCACGGTATAAGGTGATCTGAAGTATGCCCTGGCTGCCGGAATTAGCTCTTCTCCGGATGAAACCGACGATTCGGTGATGCTGATAAGATTCTGGCGGATGGAGACAGGGATTTCAGGCATCTCAATGCTGAACTCATTGAGAGTCTCCTTTACAGTGTCAATTATCTCATCCATTACATCAAGAAGTGAACTTACTTCTCCGCGGTGCTGAGGCAGAACAGAATGGGTTATCATTTCATTTTCAATTGTTCTCTGAAGCTTGTCAGCATTGCTTTCGAGAAGTTCGATCTTCTGGACATGCCTGTGGAACGATTCAAGATCCCCTGAAAGGTATGACCTGATACCCTCCCTGAAAACAAGAAGTCCGAGGTCTATGTTGTCAAAAAACTCGTCTATCCTGAGAATCAGGTTTTTTGTTGTTCCGGTGAATAATGCCATTTCAATATTGATTTAAACAAATATAGTTCCTGTGTTTCAGAATTCAATGATCCTTTCTATTTTGTATCCCTTAAGATACTGCCTCAGTATCATCTGAATGTCGCGATTGTCTCCGTATCCGCTAATGCAATCGTGAAGGGCAGTCATTCCGAAGCCCATATCGTTTATGTTGAAATACCCGTATCCGGAGTACTTGCCGTTAATAATCCTTATTGCGCACCGTTCATCATTATCCCTACCCTTGTCAATTATAAAGAAATTACGTCGTGTAAAGACAAATTCATCAGCGGCCCTTGACGCCCTTTCATTATAGGATGCAGGCAGTTCCTTTCCGCAGCATGCACCCCGGCAGATTCCAACCTGCTGATGGAAGCATGCACCTGCGGTATCATATAGTCCTGCAAGCTTCTGACAGAGGTTGTATTTTTCAGTAAGTGCTGTAAGTGAAGTCCTGGCCCTTTCTCTTCCGGCAAATACAGCAAGAGGCGTTTCGTCTGAATCCGTGCTTCCGTACCTGAAGTTGATGTATCCGCCACTGTCGGTGAAGCTGAAGATCCCCCAGTTTGATCCGGTCCGTCTCTGCGCCCTGTTGTAAAGCGGTTTATTCTTTTTTATTTCAGCCGACTCCTTCAGAAGGGCTATAAGTTCACTCCCGGTAGCCTCCCAGTCTATATCGGCAATCTGGTCGCGCATCTCCATCGATCTTCCGGAAGTGTTGTTCGAAAGATGGGTCTGCACCCTCTGGTGAAGGTTCCTGCTCTTGCCAACATAGATAAGTTCCTGATCCTCGTTGTAGAAGTAATAAACACCTGGTTCCTCGGGTATCTGGTCTAGCTTTGAGATGTCGAGCCGGGGATTGAGTTTTGAGATCATGGTGTTCTTTATGAGAACGTTTTTCCCCCTGTTCATCTCCCTGTCCCTGTCCATAAGTATCTCAAAAAGCCTGGCCGTTGCAATGGCGTCTCCTGCTGCCCGGTGCCTGCCGTTGATCTCGATCCCCATGTCACTGCAGATATTTCCGAGACTGTAGGACCTGTGTCCCGGAAGCAGTTTTCTTCCAAGGGCTACAGTGTCGAGAAGATTCCTCCTGTAATTGTATCCAAGCGATTTGAACTCCTCGCGGATAAAGGAATAATCGAACCTTGCATTGTGGGCAACAAAGATCCTTCCTTCTGTCAGTTCAATTATCTTTTTTGCAATTTCGAAGAAACGCGGTGCATCTGAGACCATTTCATTGGTTATACCTGTCAGGCTTGTTATGTAATAGGGAATGTTGCGTTCCGGGTTGACAAGTGTTACGTATTCATCGGTTATGCGGCAGCCGTCGTGCTGAATGACGGCAATTTCGGTTATCTTCTCGATCCTTGAACTTCCTCCGGTGGTCTCTATGTCAACAATAGCGTACATACCTGCCTGTGCATTCTTTTCCCTCACCTGCTAAGATATGGAGAATTGACGGCAGATCGGACTTTTGTTTGTAATTTTGTATGCAAAACCTGATCAGGATGAACGAATGCTTCGGGAGGAAATTTATCCTTAACGGAAAACTGCAAACATCAGACATGTTCGACAATTCGCTGGTCTATGAGGGCGAATCGGTATATGAGGTAATACGTATGGAAAGGGGCAGTCCGGTGTTCTTTCAGGATCATATGGAGCGCCTCGGATCGAGCCTTGTCCATCAGCACAGAAAGCCCCTGGCTGATTACAAAAGGCTTAGAAATGATATAATCACTCTGGTAAAGACAGAAAAACGCAGGGAGATAAATCTTAAGATAGTTTTCAATTACAGAAAAGATATGGAAAACTACCTTGTATATTTCGTGGAGCCTATTTATCCTTCCGAGGAACAATACAGGAAGGGTGTGAAAGGGATCCTTTACCACGCTGAAAGAAAGACCCCGGGGTCGAAGGTGATCAATCACAAGCTTCGTTCATCAATTTACCACAGGCTGATACTTGAAGGAGCTTACGAAGCCCTTCTTGTCAATGAGGACAGCTGCATTACCGAAGGAAGCAGATCGAATATATTCTTTCTTAAGGGGGAAGTACTGACAACTGCCCCGGAGAAGAAGGTCCTGGGCGGTATCACAAGGAAATATATAATCGAAATATGCAGGGAAAGGAATATTTCCGTCGATTATCGGTGCGTGCCTTCAGATACCATCGGGAACTTTGATGCTGTCTTTATGACCGGCACTTCACCCATGGTTCTTCCTTTCTGCTGTATTGATGATGTACGCTTCAGGGTTGATATACCCGTTATTGCAGATCTGAGACGGCTTTATTCTGAAAAGGCGGATGAAAGCATTCAGCTGTTTATATCAGGGGGGCAGGATCAATCATCCGTTTAAATACATATCTTTGCATCCTGAATTAAAAATATACCGAGATGTCAATCAGAAGACTTAAAAAGGATATAGACTGCCTTTTGTTTGAAGTTATTTCAGACTGTTTTGCTTTTGGATCCGTTCATCCTGAAGAAAAATCCGAAGAGGTTTCCGGAATTATTTCAGATGCCGTGGAGTTGAGAAATGACCTTATAAAGCGTGTCAACAATCCTGAAGTGACCGACGATCCTAAATCGGTCAGGAAGCATTACAATAAGATACAGAGGGACCTTTTTGTGGAATCCGACAAGCTCTTCGGGCGTCTCAGCGATCTTCACGGGAAGAAGGAGTAAGAAACCTGTAGATCCTGTTCCCGCATACCTTGCAGCTTCCGTCCTTCTCAAGGTTTACATGCCTTGCAGTATAGCCTGTTCTTTTTGTCACAGTAGTGCCGCAACTGCTGCAAAGGGTGTCGTTTCCGGCCACACCGCGGGTATTCCCCAGGTAAACATAATGAAGGTTCCGGGATGCTTCCTCATAAAGACCTTCCAGAGTAGCAGCAGGTGTGGCGGGGCTGTCTCTTCTGTACATGGGGAAATACCTGCTCAGATGCAATGGTGTTGATGGTCCCAGCTCATCGGCAATCCATTTTGACTGGAGTTCCATTTCCTCAATGGAATCATTCCAGCCGGGAATTACAAGGGTTGTGATCTCAAGATGTTTTCCGGTTCGTGCTATCTGCTTCAGGCTGTTCCTGACCGGCTCAAGTTCTGCACCTGTCAGTTTTGAATAGAATTTTTCGCTGAAAGCCTTCAGGTCTATGTTGAATGCATCTGTGAACTCCAGGAGTTCCCTTAAAGGATCAGGGTTTATGAAACCATTGCTCACCAGGACGTTGTACAACCCCTTTTCCTTTATCCTTACAGCAGTGTCGATTACAAATTCGAACCAGATCACAGGCTCGTTGTAGGTGAAAGCCAGACCGATGTTATCTGAAGCATTCATTGCCTTGTTTACAAGGTTGTCGGGTGTTGTGTCAGCCGTGAACTTTTTGCTGCTTTCCTGAGATATCTGCCAGTTCTGGCAGAAGTCGCATCTCATATTGCAGCCATATGATCCGGCCGACAGGATGTTATGACCCGGAAAGAAATGATAAAGAGGCTTTTTTTCTATGGGGTCGAGAGCAAGCGCTGAAAGAACACCGTAGGTCAGAAGCTCTATTTTTTCCCCGTTATTTTCCCTTACGCCGCAGATACCTCTTTTCCCGGGAGCAATCTTGCACCGGTGAGGACAAAGCCTGCATTCAATGTATTTGTCGTATTTCAGCCACAGTGGTCCCAAAACCTGAGCTTTTTGTTGTTTAAATTTATACCGGACCTAAGCCCTCAGCAATAAAAAGGTTTATTTTTATAAGAAATAAAATTATCTAAAAATCCTGATAATGAAAAGATTTTTTGCGATCCGGCTTCTCTGCGTATCATTATTTCTCTTTCCTGCTGTTTTCCTTTTCCCGCAGGATGTTCCCTGGAAGGCACCGGATGTTCTGGTCGAAAAACTTTCAGCCGGAAGGCCCGAGGTTAACTACCGGGAGGAGAAAGTACCGTCTTACACGGTTCCCGGTCTTCTTGTAACCTCTGATGGTGGCAGGATTAACAACGCCTCAGAATGGGAGAAGAAAAGGAGGGAGGAGGTCCTGGAGCTTTTCCGTGAAAACGTGTACGGCAGGGTGCCCTCAACATCATATAATATGAAATTCACCATTGAGAAGGAAGACGGAAAGGCCATGGAAGGGAAAGCTACCCTGAAGCAGGTTGTGATTACCATCGAAAGTGAAGGAAAGGCACTTGATATTCCTCTTACAGTTTTTATACCGAACAATGCTCCGAAGCCTGTTCCCGCTTTTCTTCTTATTGATAACCGCGGGCCCGCCAATACTGATCCCGAAAGGATCGTGAAGAGCGAGTTCTGGCCTGCAGAGGAAGTTGCAGCAAGGGGATATGCCATCGCTGTATTCTATAACGCAGATCTTGATCCTGACAATTTTGATGATTTCAAAAACGGAATTCATGCTGTTCTTGACAGGGGATCGCGCAGGCCCGATTCATGGGCAACCATTTCGGCCTGGGCCTGGGGAGCCAGCCGCTGCCTCGATTATTTTGAGACCGATCCCGCGATAGACAGCCGTAAAGTCGCTGTTGTCGGTCATTCAAGGGGAGGCAAGACAGCCCTCTGGGCAGCAGCTGAGGACAGCAGGTTTGCTATGGCGGTAGCGAACGAATCAGGTTGTGGCGGAGCCGCGCTTGCAAGGAGAAGGTTCGGGGAAACCATAGAAATAATAAACAGGGCATTCCCTCACTGGTTTTGCCTTAATTACCGGAACTGGGCGGGAAAGGAGGATTCAATGCCTTTTGACATGCACATGCTGATGGCCCTTATAGCTCCAAGAGCTGTTTATATTACCTCTGCCGGGGAGGATCTCTGGGCTGATCCCAGGGGCTCCTACCTCTCACTTTTTCATGCACTTCCTGTTTACAGGCTTTACGACAAATCAATAAGGCTTCCGGAGCAGATGCCGCCTCTGAACAAACCTGTATTAAGCGGCAGCGTGGGCTATCACATCCGCGATGGAGTACATAACATGCTTCTTAATGACTGGAACTGGTTCATGGATTTTGGTGATACGATACTTAAGTAGAATTGGAAAAGATATTTGTTTCATTCCCGGAAATGAAATCAGTATTCCTCCGGATACTGAAGGAAAATGGTTTTTCAGAGACCCGGGCCACTATCTGTGCCGATATTTTCGCAACGAACAGCCTTGAGGGTGTTCTTTCTCACGGAGTGAACCGCTTTCCCCGGTTTATTGAAAACATACGCAAAGGCTACGTAATACCCGGCTCTGAACCCACATTTATCAAGAGCGCAGGAGCCATTGAACAGTGGGACGGCAATCTTGGTCCCGGCCCTCTCAATGCACTCACCGCAACAGACAGGGCGATGGATCTGGCAAAGCAGTACGGAACAGGAACAGTTGCCATGAGGAACACAAACCACTGGATGAGAGGAGGATCTTACGGATGGAAAGCCGCAGGTGAAGGTTTTGCCTTTATCGCCTGGACGAACACCGAAGGCAATATGCCCGCCTGGGGAGCAAGCGACTGCAGGCTGGGCAACAATCCCCTGGTTATCGCTGTCCCGTACGGAGAACATGCAATTGTTCTCGATTTCGCTATGTCGCTATATTCCTACGGGAAAATGGAGATGTATTCCCTGGAGGGAAGGAGGCTCCCTTTTCCGGGAGGTTTCGACAGCAGAGGGGAACTTACTGATGATCCTGCCGGGATACTAGAAACGAGGAGAACGCTTCCTGCAGGATACTGGAAAGGATCCGGACTTTCACTTATGCTTGACATCCTTGCTGCAGGCCTTTCAGGAGGACTTTCTACCGGCGAGATATCAAAAGGTGAAGCAGAATATTCTCTTTCGCAGATCTTTATTGCAATAAGTCCTGAAAAGATATGCGGGAAGGAAAGCTTTCAGGATTCAATAAACAGAATAATAAGTGATCTTAAAAACTCGGTCCCGGTAAATGAGGGCGCGTCAGTACGCTATCCCGGAGAGAGTGTGCTAAGGACAAGGCAGTCATTCCTTTCCGCAGGAATTCCTGTGAACAGGGCGATATGGGATAAGATACTGTCGCTGTGAAGCAGCTAAAACTCTTCCTGGATATTATCTAAAGGGATTTTATTGCCGGTGCAGAAATCCTCTATACTTTCCTTTACAGGTTCAATAATATCAGTGAAGGTTGTTCCGAACCTCATCCTTATGCTCTTTCCCGAGTTAAGTCTGAAAACAAGCTTGAGGGGATAGATCTCCGCCTTGGCTATCTCCCGGGCTTCAATTGACACAGGAGGCAGGATGGAATTTTTCTTGATTCGCAGCGAATCAGATCCTATTTCGATGAATTTGTCTCCTTTGCCCAGACCCGTAACTACCTGGTAATATCCGAAACCGAGAAGGAATATTACCGAGAGCCAGAGTATCCTGTTGGATACAAGGGTGTCAAAATTGATTACAACCCATGCAAATGCAAGGACGATACAGACCGATCCGAGAAGAAGGTTGAAGGTCCTGGTTATCCTGTTGCTTTTGCCGATCTCGAGCGAAAAGTATTTTTTTTCCATGCTGATAATTAAAATATAAAAATATTACATTTATAATGAAATTCTTTGAAAGGATAAATTTACTCTTTACAACCATTACCTCCTGATTTATGAAAAGGAATTACTACCTGATCTCGCTTATTTTTCTTATATTTTTTGCGATCTCCTTCCTGACCAACATCCTTGGGGCAATAAATCCCAATGTCAGCGACAGCTATTCTCTAACCGGCACCATGACCGGAATGCTTCCCTTCTCATTTTTCATAGCGTATGGATTGATGTCGATACCCGCTGGGATGATGATTCAGAAGTACCATGAAAAGAAGAGCCTGACACTTGCCTGGATCCTTGCTTTTTCCGGAGCGCTTCTTTTCACGGCTTTTCCTGTTTTCCCGGTCTTTCTCTGTTCTCTTTTCATGATAGGAAGCGGTATGGCTATCCTGCAGGTTGCCATTTATCCCCTTCTCAGGGTTGCCGGTGGAGAAGAGCATTTTGCCTTTAATTCCGTTATTGCCCAGCTTGTTTTCGGAGCCGCATCCTTTCTGAGCCCTTTCGTTTATTCGTACCTGGTTCTCGGCCTGGCTGACAGGGAAGCCGCGGGAGGATTTGTGATCAGGCTGGCCGCAGCAGGAACTCCTGCAGATCTGCCATGGGTTTCAATATATCTCCTCTTTACCCTGATCAGCCTCCTGATGACCCTTATCATCATATCAACCCGTTTTCCGGCAGTTGAGCTTCGCGAAGAGGAGAGGGCCGGCGCCTGGAAGACGCATCTTGATCTTTTCAAGCAAAAAAAGGTTATACTTTTCTTTTTCGGGATCTTCTGTTACGTGGGAACTGAACAGGGGATCGCCAACTGGATATCGGAGTTTCTCCGTACCTATCACGGGCTAGGGCCCGAAGTGGAAGGAGCGAGGGCAGTGGGCCTTTTCTGGGGCATGATGACCATAGGCTGCTTTCTCGGACTTTTCCTTTTGAAGGTGATGGACAGCAAGATTGTACTGCGGATTTTTACAGTTTCTGCCCTTGTCATTCTGACCTTTACCCTTTTCGGAAGCGTGAAGATGGCCCTTTTCGGTTTTCCGGCCCTCGGATTCTGCCTTTCCGTAATGTACGCGATTATTTTCTCGCTTGCCCTGAACAGCGTGTCGAAATCGCACGGTTCCTTTTCAGGGATACTCTGCTCGGGAATTGCGGGCGGAGCTATCGTCTCACTTATCGTCGGCCGTTTGAAGGACCTCGTGGGCCTGCAGGCCGGGATGATGGTGCTTTACATTACCCTGGCCTATATCCTGAGCATAAGCTTCTGGGCCAAACCTATTGTCAGCAACGCAACAATAAAGAGGAAGAAATAATCCCTGGAACGTCCGTTTTATTAGTGCCGCGCTTGTTTCCTGCCCAACTGTAGAGGCAGGCGTCATTACATTAAAACCAAAATTGTATTATGAAAGATAAATTCTGCTCCGGAGAGATATCAGAGTCCGGAAAATGCAGGAAATTAATACCCGCCGGCTGGTTGGCTTTCGCAGGCATTGTCCTGATGTTTATTGTAATCATGCCGGCCTGCATCGCCCAGGATTCCGGATGGCGTCAGCTTTTCAACGGGAAGGATCTCACAGGCTGGAAGCATGCCGGTCCCGGCCATATGACCGTTGAGGATGGTCTTATTAAGGGCAACGGCGGGATGGGTATCCTATACTGGGCCGGAGAGAAGTTCGGCAACTGCATGATCAGGGTAGTCTGGAAGATGAGGGACGAGAACAGCAACTCCGGTATTTTTATACGCGTTCCGCTTGAACCAAGGGAAGAATGGATGCCTATACATTACGGTTACGAGGTACAGATAGACAACAAGCCCGAGTTGTCGGATGAGGATGAGTACCATTATACGGGAACATTGTATTCTCTTACAAAGCCTCTTGCCAAACCCGGCCTCCCTGGTCCGCAGTGGAACACTACGGAGATAACACTCGACGGACCAAGGACCATTGTCTTTGTAAATGGTGAAAAAGTGACAGACTACACTGAAGGAGATCCCGTGCCTGAAAGGATTTTTGATTTTGAACCCTACAGGGGACTGCGCCCTGACTCGGGATATATAGGTATTCAGAACCATGGCGATGCCGATGTAGTTTACTTCAGGGAGATAGCGGTAAAGCCCCTGAAGAAGTAAGACTTTGTACCTGCCTGCAATTATTTAGTTGAAGGTACATGAGTCATTAGAATTTATATTGTACGGCAATAAAAACTTATTGTCACAGGTAAAATAATTATCGTACCAGGTAAAGAAATATACATCTGCCTGAAGCTATATGTGTTTATGTCAGCGGTCAGCGGTCAGCATTCAGCGGTCAGCATTCAGCATTCAGCGGTCAGCATTCAGCGGTCAGCGGTCAGCATTCAGCGGTCAGCGGTCAGCATTCAGCATTCAGCGGTCAGCGGTCAGCATTCAGCGGTCAGCTGTCAGCATTCAGCACCATGCACCAAGTAACCAGCAACAAGCAACCAGCAACAAGCAACCAGCAACCAGCAACCAGCAACAAGCAACCAGCAACCAGCAACCAGCAACAAGCAACCAGCAAACCAGCAACCAGCAACCAGCAACAAGCAACCAGCAACCAGCAACCAGCAACCAGCAACATTTAACCATTATACAATATCCACCATGGGAACCTCACAAAAAAACTCAACCGGAAATTCTGCGTTAACAAGGCGCGATTTCGTAAAGACTGCAGCAACGGGAGCAGCTGCCCTTACTATTGTACCGGCCTGTGCCGTCGGCGGACTCGGACATAGGGCACCGAGCGACAAGCTTTTAATAGCTGCAATTGGCTGCGGCGGTGAAGGCGCTGATGATATCAGGCATTATGCCATAGCGCCAAAGAAGAACGCTGAGATAGCTTTCCTTTGTGATGTCGACGACCGGCAGGCTGCTCCGAGAATAAAGGAATATCCCCGTGCAAAATTCTATCACGACTGGAGGGAACTTATTGACAGGGAAAAAAACAATTTTGACGCCGTATCAGTGGCAATTCCCGATCATAACCATGCAGTAGTTGGCCTTGCAGCAATGCAGGCCGGGAAACATCTTTACATGCAGAAACCACTTACACACGATATCTATGAAGCCAGGATTCTTACTCAGGCCTCGGAGAAATACAAAGTGGTAACCCAGATGGGTGATCAGGGTGCCTCATGCGCCGGTATGCGAACTCTCAGGGAATGGCTTGAAGCAGGTATTCTGGGAGACATTGAAAAGGTTTACTGCTGGACCGACAGGCCGGTCTGGCCGCAGGGAATTCCATGGCCACAGGCACGGCCTGCAATACCTAATGAACTTAAATGGGACCTATGGCTTGGAACAGCCGAAGATCCGGGCTACATTGACAATCTGGTTCCCTTCAACTGGAGAGGATGGTGGCCATTCGGCACGGGAGCGCTGGGCGATATGGGCTGTCATATAATGGGCCCTCCCTTCAAGCTCCTTAACCTGGGCTATCCAACCGAAGTATCCTGCAGTGCCAGCACTGTCTATACCGGGATTTTCAAGGAGGGCATCTTCCCTGAAAGCGGACCTGTTTCAAGTTCAATAAGATTCAGGTACGAGCTTGGCAGCGGAAAGCCTCTCGACCTGTACTGGATGGATGGAGGAATTACTCCCGAAAGACCTTATGAAATAGAACCGGAGTTGAATATGAATGATGTGATGGGCGACTGGCCGGGACTTGGAGATTATGAGGGAGCTACACTTTTTATCGGGACGAAGGGAAAGGCCGCCTGCGGATGGGGAGGAAGAAATCCCATACTCCTGCCTCTATCGAAGAATAAGGAAATATCCGTTCCTGAGAAATATCCGCGCGTGGAAGGAGATATGGACGGACACTGGTGGCAATGGATAGATGCCTGTATTGCAGGATATGGCAAGGCTGAAGTCGATTCTCCCTTTGTTGGATATGCCGGACCGCTTACCGAAACTGTTCTGATGGGAAATCTTCTTCTGAGGTGCTTCAATATTCAGACGAAGATAACAAGGAAGGATCCCGTATACGGAGAAATGGAAGGGTACATATTCCCTGGCAGGTATATCAGCTATAAATGGGATGGAGAAAACATGAGGATCACCAATTTTGAACAGGCCAACCAATACGTAAGGAGAGAATACAGGAAGGGGTGGGGGGACCTGTCGATTTAGCAGAAAAGCTTCAGATGAAATCCCAATGAGCTACTGAAGGGCCTTATGGAAATTGATGGCAGATGTTAAAATTTCTTAAATTTAATTTGTTTTTAATGAAATTTTAATTATATATTTACATTGATATTAAACAAAAAATGGCCTTAACTAACCTTACCGGTATCTATTCCTTGAGTTCCGGTATTTCGTTTTGCTAAAAAGACCTGATTTAACTAACCTTAACTTACTAAATTATGGGTGCTAATCTGAATTTGGTGCGTTTTTTAAGAAGAAGTGCATCGGTGCTTCTTATTTTCAGCCTTACCCTGTCGCTTGCCATTGCCCAGCAGAGGACGATAACAGGGACCGTCACATCGGAGAGTGAAGGTCCGCTTGTCGGCGTTAACGTAGTCGTGCAGGGAACAACAATTGGAGGGACAACGGATATCAGCGGGAACTACTCGATAAGTGTTCCGGGGCCTGAGGCTGTTCTGGTGTTCAGCTATATAGGCTATACACCTGTGAATGTTACAGTAGGTTCGCAATCAAGGATAGACGTGGTCCTTGAACCTACTATGAGTGCCTTGGGTGAGATTGTTGTTACAGGTTACAGTACCCAGAAGAAAAAGGAGATAACAAGCTCCATTTCGAGGGTAAGCTCTGAGGAGTTCAACAAGGGAAGCATTTCCAGTCCGGAACAGCTTATAATAGGAAAAGTTGCCGGACTTTCTATTAGCAGACCCGGAGGTAACCCCAACGAAGGATATAATATCCGTCTCAGGGGTCTCAGTACTGTTGGAGCCAACACTCAGCCACTGGTCGTTATAGATGGGGTAATCGGCGGTTCGCTCGACAACGTCGATCCCAACGACATCGAATCGATGAACGTTCTGAAAGATGGTTCAGCAGCATCAATCTACGGAACAAGGGGATCGAGCGGTGTTATCATCGTTACGACCAAGAGAGGGAAAAGAGGTTCTGCCCAGGTGGAGTACAACGTTTACGGAACAGCCGATATGGTGGCTAAAACAGTTCCCGTAATGAATTCTGCCGAATGGAGGAAACTTTCCCAGGAAACTGGTCTCGGAACGGATTTCGGATATAACACAAACTGGTTTGATGAAATAACAAGGACCGCTTACAACCAGGTTCACAACATTTCATTATCCGGTGGTTCAGACAAATCGACATACAGAGCATCAGTTAACTATCATAACGAACAAGGTGTTATGATAACCTCCGGGTACGAACAGATTAATGGAAGACTGAATTTCTCGCAGAAGGCTCTTAATGACAAGCTGACAATCGATCTTAACGTGGGTGCCACAAAGCGCGAGGCAAAATATGGCTTTACTGATGCCTTCCGTTATGCCACTGTTTATAACCCGACAGCCCCTGTAAAAAGCGATGCCGACCAGTACAAGGCATATGACGGCTATTTCCAGCAGATCCTCTTTGATTACTACAATCCCGTTCAGATACTTGAACTTAATAAGAATGACGGCCAGGACAAACTTGTGAATATCGCCGTGAAGGGAACCTATGAAATAGTTAAGGGACTTTCGGCCGACGCATTTTATTCTGTTCAGACAAGCGACGGTCTCAGGGGAACGTACTACGATAAAAACAGCTATTTCGTGGGCATGAACAGGAACGGACTGGCCTCGAGAAGCGAAAACACATCAGTCAATCAGCTTTTCGAATCTACCCTCAGATGGACCGGTGATGTTGCTTCAGGGGTAAACATCAATGCTGTAGGAGGCTATTCGTACCAGGATTTTTATTATGAAGGATTCTATGCTCAGGGGGGCGATTTCCTTACCGACGCGTTCACCTACAATAACCTGGCTGCCGCCCTCGATTTCAAGAACGGAAAAGGTACAATTACAAGTTATAAGAATTC
Source organism: Bacteroidales bacterium (assembly GCA_040772125.1). GTDB lineage: Bacteria > Bacteroidota > Bacteroidia > Bacteroidales > VadinHA17 > LD21. The sequence goes on along the minus strand of JAXGYS010000003.1, from coordinate 1,857,859 downwards.
GAACAAGCTGATAGCTTTCTTCAGTCAGGTAAACGTTAATATAAAGGACGTATGGTTCCTGACTGCCAGCGCAAGGTACGAAGGCTCATCGAGGTTCGGTGAAGACAATAAATGGGGGCTTTTCCCTGCCATCGGCGGTGGTGTCGACCTGGCGCCCTTCCTTGGAGTGAGCGGAATAGATGTTTTGAAACTCAGAGGAAGCTATGGAGTTACAGGTAACATGCCCGGAAGCAGCTATCTGTCACTGCTGAGGCTCGGACCTTCCGGGAACTTCTACTATAACGGCGAGTTTGTTCCCGGTTATGCACCTGTCAGCAATGCCAACACTGACCTTAAGTGGGAGAAAAAAGGAGAAATTGACATCGGACTTGACTTCGCATTCTTCAACTCCAAACTTTCCGGATCGGTTGATTTCTACACCAGAACAACCACTGACCTTCTGTTCCAGTACGAGGTGCCGGTCCCGCCAAACCTTTATAACCAGGCTTGGATGAACCTTGGTGAGATCAAGAGCAGCGGTATTGAAATGAGCCTTACATGGAATGCAGTAACGAAACCTGATTTTACCTATACAATCAGCTTTACACCATCTTACAACATCGAAAACACTCTTGTTTCACTTTCAGGTTCGTATAACGGAGCAGAACTGAATTATGGAAAACGCGATCTCGGTGAGATGGGCTCGCCCGGACAGACAGCCGTTCCTCTTGTAAGGGTTGAGGAAGGTCAGCCGATCGGGCAGTTGTGGGCTCTCGTCTACAAGGAAATTGACGAGGACGGAAACCTTATCTTTGAAGATATGGATGAAAGCGGAGGGATCGACCCAACGGACAGAAGAGTTGTAGGTAACGGACTTCCTGACTTCCTGTTTGGTCTCGGGAATTCATTCACCTATAAAAACTGGGATCTGAATTTCTTCCTTCGCGGTGTTCTCGGACATGATCTGCTGAACTCATACAGGGGATTCTACGAGGTTCCTAATATGATAGGTTCCTACAACCTGCCAAAAACAGCAAACGACATGAGAAACCCGCAGTCAGGTAAGCTGCTGAACAACTCATCAGGAGTCCTGTCGAGTTACCATATTGAGGACGCATCCTTTGTTACACTTGATAACGCCAGCCTGGGTTACAATTTTGACATGAGCGGAAGCTCTGCCTTCAGCAGGATAAGACTCTACGTTTCCGGAAATAACCTGTTCTATCTGACGGGCTACAAGGGTGTTGATCCTAACCCGAGATACGAGGACGGCGGGAATCCCCTGATACCCGGTATCGACAGAAGGAACACATGGTTCAGGACCAGATCGGTCTCCGTTGGTGCAAACATTGTTTTTTAATCCTGAAAATGACCAAGATATGAAGACATTAGAAAAAAATACAATGAAAAGATCATTTTTGCTTCCAAGGATTCTGATGGCTGTTCTCTTAGTTGCTGCCATCAGCGGATCATGCACCAATCTGGATGAAGAACTTTATGGTGAAGTAACACCAGGAAATTTCTTCAATACACAGGAGGAATTCATCTCAGCGCTGGGGGCTGCCTATACGCAGTTTGCCGGATGGGCCACAGGCGGAACCCTCGATCTTCAGTCGATGTCGACTGATGAAATGGTTGTTCCCACCAGAGGACAGGACTGGGATGACGGTGGTGACTGGAGAAGGCTTCACCTTCACTCGTGGACAAAGGAAGACGGAAAGATGAACAGTATATGGGACTTTGGTTTCAGCGGGGTGAATACCGCAAACAGGCTTATCTTCCAGTTCCAGAGCCTGGTTGAAACCGGGCAGGTTGATCAGGCCAGCGCCGATGCCTTCATTGCAGAACTTGAGGCTGTAAGAGGATTCTTCTACTGGCAGCTTATTGATGTTTACGGCAATGTACCCCTGGTTACTGACTTTGGTTCCGGGGAGGCAGCTCCGCCTACCAAGACGCGCCTCGAAGTTTATAACTGGCTTGTATCCAATCTCGAAGCCGCTGTACCGAAACTGTCAAAAGCCGTCGATGGAACAACATATGGAAGGATGAACTACTATGCCGGCCAGATGCTTCTTGCAAAACTCTATCTTAATGCAAAAGTGTATTCCGGCACGGAACAGCTTGACAAGACAATTGCTGCATGCGATGAGATAATCAACTCAGGGAAATACTCTCTCGAGAACAACTATTTTGCAAACTTCAATGCAAATAATTCCTCATCGAAAGAATTTGTCTTCGCAATTCCCTACGATCAGGTCTTCTTTCAGGGATTTGCCTTCGGTGTCTCTTCGCTTCATTATGGAAGCCAGTTCACATACAACCTGACTCAGCAGCCATGGAACGGATACTGCGCACTTGAGGAATTTTACAATTCGTACAGTGAGGAGGACCTTAGAAAGGGTGATGCAGGTACAACAACAGGCCCGGCTGTCAGACGCGGTAATTTTGTTGCAGGTTATCAGTGGCGAAGCGATGGTACAATGGTGATGGATGACGGTTTTGAAGCTCCGCAGCCAGGCCGTCAGCCCGTTCCGCTTCTGGGTGATCCCGACGGTGCTCCTGTTAACCTTGGGAATATAGGTTCTGGTCAGCCACAGATAAACGAGCTTGGTCCTCAGGCATACCGCCAGGCCGGAGTAAGGGTTGGTAAATGGGAATATGAAATGGGAGCTGATCCGGCAAACATGAACAACGACTATGCAGTGTTCCGCTATGCCGACGTACTCCTGATGAAGGCCGAGGCTCTGTGGCGCAAAGGTCTTGAGGCACAGGCGCTGCCGCTTGTAAATCAGATAAGGAGGCGTGCAGGTCTTACGACGGACCTAACCACACTCGACGGACCTTTCTTCTTCGACCTTACCGGACCAGTGGTCTCCGGAGGAGAACTCTACAATGAGATAGGACGTGAGATGTTTGCAGAGAATCATAAGAGGACCAATATGATCCGCTGGGGAATTTATACGGACCTCGAAAAATGGATTCTTCCGTACTACAATCCCACTGATGTTGTTGTGGATGATCCAAAAACAAACCTGCTGCCGATTCCAAAGGATAAAATTTCGGCAAATCCGAATCTCCAGCAGAACCCCGGATATTAGGTATTGCATTTGAACATGGATATTGAGAGCAGGCAATTGCTATATTTACCTGCTCTCTTTTTATTTTACCGTATGGATTTCTACAAAACCGGAAGCTTTTCAACAGCCATTGTATTACTGTTTTCTTTTACAATTATCTCATGTACCACAAGGAGAGAGCCTTCTTCATTGTTTACAAAACTTAATGCTGGTCAGACAAAGATCAGCTTCATCAACAGGGTGAAATACTCAGAAGAATTTAACACCTATACTTACAGGAACTTCTACAACGGCGCCGGTGTTGGCATTGGAGACATAAACAACGACGGCTTGCCGGATATATATTTCTGTTCAAACCAGACAGGGAACAGGCTATATCTCAACAGGGGCGGTTTTGTATTTGAGGATATTTCGGAAAAAGCGGGAGTAATATGCTCCGGCTCATGGTCAACCGGAGTTTCTATGGCTGATGTCAACGGTGACGGCTGGCTTGATATCTACGTTTGCAAATCGGGCCGACCGGGAGGAGAATCAGGTACCAATGAGATGTTCATTAACAATGGTGATCTTACTTTCACGGAAAGTGCTTCAGAAATGGGACTCGCAAGCTACGGACTCTCAAATCATGCATCCTTTTTTGATTATGACAGGGATGGGGATCTCGATTGTTATCTGCTTAACAATTCCTTCCAGTCAGTAACGGGTTTTGATATGGTCCCGGGTGCGAGGGAGATCCCCGACAGTCTCGGGAGCAACAAGCTCCTCAGGAACGATGGAGGACACTTTACCGATGTGACCGATGAATCGGGTATATACTGCAGCAAGATCGGATTCGGACTTGGAGTGACCGTTGGGGATGCAGACAGGGACTCATGGCCCGATATTTACATATCGAACGATTTCTTTGAACGCGACTACCTGTATCTGAACAATCACGACGGAACATTCAGGGAAGTGCTTGAGGAGCGCATCACAGAGATCAGCCAGGGAGCCATGGGAGGTGACATGGCTGATCTTAACAATGACGGATGGCCCGAGATCTATGCAACTGAAATGACTCCGGAGGATAACTGGCGCTTCAAAACAAAGGCTCTGTACGATACCTGGGATACATATCAGCTGAAAAAGAATAGCGGGTATTATCATCAGTTCACAAGAAATGTCCTTCAGCTTAACAATAAGGACGGAACATTCAGCGAAATTGGCCGTTACAGCGGGACAGCAAAGACCGACTGGAGCTGGGGAGCGCTTTTAATGGATCTTGATAATGACGGATGGAAAGATATATTCGTTGCAAATGGTATTTACAAGGATTTGCTTGACCGCGATTTTCTCGACATATATTCAAATCCGGCAATTGTAAGGTCTATGATCAGGACCGAGGAATCTGCTATTCTAAGGCTTATTGAGATGATCCCTTCGGTGCCGGTACCAAATTATGCGTTTCGCAACAACGGCGATCTTACCTTTACCAACCTTTCCGCCGCCTGGGGCCTCGGAATACCGTCGTTCTCCAACGGTGCCGCATACGGAGATCTTGATAACGACGGAGATCTCGACCTGGTGGTCAATAATGTTAATATGCCGCCCTTCATATTCAGGAATGAGTCAGACAAGCTTGAGGGGAATAGCTGGCTTACAGTAAGTCTTAAAGGTAGCGGAAGAAACACGGGAGCCGTGGGTGCAACCGTAACGCTTTACTGTAATGGGGCCATAGCCTTTCAGGAGCTGATACCTGCAAGAGGATTTCAGTCAAGCGTTGATCCCAGACTTCATTTTGGTCTTGCGGGTAATGAAAGTGTTGATTCTGTTTTAATATGCTGGCCAGGCGGAGGATCGACGATACTGAAGAACATTGTTGCCAATCAGATACTTGAGGTCAGTGAAGATGAAACAGAAAAAGATAGCAGGTGTGTTTCATTAAACGTTCTTCCCGATCCCCTTTTCAAAAAAATGACACACGATCCAGGGATCAGTTACATCCATGAGGAAAGCGATTTCAACGATTTTGAGCGCGATGCAATGTTGTTTCAGATGATGTCGAATGAAGGCCCGTCAATGGCGGTGGCTGATGTGAACGGCGATAAGCTTGAGGACTTTTATATCTGCGGGGCAAAAGGAAGTCCGGGAACTTTGTTTGTTCAGGAACCCGGAGGCCGTTTCCGGAAATCGCAGGAGAAGCTTTTTGAAGCAGACAGGATATCTGAAGAGGTTGATTGTGTGTTTTTTGATGCCGACGGCGACGGAGACAAAGATCTTTATGTTGCCTGCGGTGGAAACGAGTTTCCTTCAAGTTCATCAGCCCTTACCGACAGACTGTATTTCAATGACGGCCAGGGTAATTTCATAAAATCTGAACAGATGCTGCCTGTCCCGGAGTATATAAGCTCCTCATGCGTCGAACCCTGCGATTTTGACTTTGACGGCGACATGGATCTTTTTGTGGGAGGCAGGCTCGTACCTTTTGCCTATGGCCTGCCTGCAAGCGGATACCTTCTGGAAAATGATGGCAAGGGAAAGTTCAGGGATGTAACAGGAGTGAGAGCACCCGGACTTACTGAGACAGGAATGATAACTGACATGTGCTGGGCAGATATTGACAGCGACGGAGACTATGATATGGCAATAGCGGGTGATTGGATGCCGGTTAAGATATTCGTCAATGAAAAATCTGCTTTCAGTGATATTTCTGCACGCGCAGGCCTGGCCAAAACATCGGGATGGTGGCATACTATCGTGGCTAAGGATCTTAACGGCGATGGTCTCACTGACTTTATTGCCGGGAATCATGGTCTGAATTCATTCATTAAAGCTTCAGAAGCCAATCCGGTCATCATGTACGTCAACGATTTTGACCTTAACGGTTCAGTGGAACAGATGACCTGCACCTGGTTCGGAGATTCGCTTTATCCATATGTTCTCAGGGATGATCTGCTTAAACAGCTTCCTTCACTCTCGGCTAAATATCCGAAATACAGCGATTATGCAGGTCAGACAGCGGCCGATATTTTTGGGGAGGATATCCTGAACCGCTCTGTAAAACTTGAGGCTGTCCTTTTGCAAAGCTGTGTTCTCATGAATGGCGGCAATTGTACTTTCAGTGTAAGCCCCCTTCCAGCTGAAGCCCAGTTCACTCCCCTTTACGCGGTAGTGGCCGGCGATTTCAATAATGACGGGATATGCGATATTCTTGCAGGAGGCAATCAGTACAGGTCAAAACCTTTTTCGGGTATCAACGGGGCTGGATACGGCCTTCTCATGGCCGGAACTGCAGATGGAAAATGGAAGTCGGTATCTCCTGCCGTTTCAGGAATCTCGGTCAGGGGAGAGGTTCGCGACATAAAAATGATTACTATTGAGGGAAGGAAAGTTGTTGCATTAATCAGAAATAATGATTCTATTGTACTTTTAGAATATTAACAGGTATGGAAAAAGGATTCAGGTGTTTATTGATTATCCTCGCAGCAGGAATAATTTTCTCATCCTCCTGCAAGCCAAAAGCGAGATATGAGAGAAAGCTAAGTCGCGAACTGTCAACGGGTGTCAGGCATGATTCACTTTTCATGGGTCTTTACCTGGGAATGCCTGCAAAGGACTTTTATCTGCATTGCTGGGAACTGAACAAAAAGGGACTGATAAGGCAGGGTCAGGGAAATACGACCGTTGAATACAGGATGGACCAGGAGTTGAATCATCCGGCTACAATGAACTTCTATCCGATATTTGCCGAAGGAAAAATATATGAGATGCCTGTAAGATACAACTACAGGGGCTGGGCTCCATGGAACAAAACATTGTCAGCCGACAGTCTTCTTCTTGATGTACTGAGTCTTTACAAAAAGAATTATGGAAAGAGATTCATGTATGTTGCCCATCCAGAAAAAGGAAAAGCTTACATAAAGATTGACGGAAACAGAAGAATAGCCATATACAAGGAAAACGACCTGAATGTATGGGCAGTATTCACGGATATGCTCGTTGATGAGAGAAAGTCAGGTGAGCAGGCTGATACAACCAAGTTAAACACTGATGCAATACAGGGAATCTGATAGAAAAAGAGAACATCCGGCTCGTTGCAGGGCGCTTACGGGTGCAATGGTATTGATTACCGTTTTCATGCTTGCATTTTCGTGCGGAAAGGTAAATAATTCCGGGAGTTCCGGGAAGCCTCTTTTTACTCTTATGCCGGAGTCAGTAACAAATGCCGGTTTTGTAAATCATCTCGACTATGATATCCAGCTGAGGTCAAATTTCAATATCTATACTTACAGGAATTTTTATAACGGAGGTGGAGTTGCTCTTGGCGACGTTAACAACGACGGACTTATAGATGTCTTTATGTGCTCGAACATGTCCTCGAATGTACTCTATCTTAACAAGGGAGGTTTCAGGTTCGAAGACATTTCGGAAAGCTCAGGGATTACAGGAAAAGGAAGATGGTCGACAGGAGTAAGCATGGCTGATGTTAACGGCGACGGATTTCTCGACATATATATCTGCAATTCCGGGAATATTGAAGGAGATGACAGGAGAAACGAGTTATATATCAACAACGGCGACATGACATTCACGGAGCGGGCCGGCGATTACGGGCTCGACGACGGTGGTTACTCCACACATGCGGTTTTCTTTGACTATGACAGGGACGGCGACCTGGACATGTATCTTCTCAATAATTCATCAAGGGCCATCGGTAGTTTCAATCATAAGGAGAACCTCAGGCATACAAGGGATTCGATAGGAGGGGATAAGCTCTTCAGAAACGATGACGGACGATTCAGAGATTACAGTATTGAAGCCGGAATAATGGGAAGCGTAATAGGATTCGGCCTTGGGGTCACCGTTGGGGATATTGATCAGGACGGGTGGATGGATATCTACGTCTCAAACGATTTCTTTGAGAGGGATTACATTTATCTCAACAATCAGAACGGCACTTTCAGGGAGACTCTCACAGATATGATGCCTTCCATCTCGGCAGCCTCAATGGGTGCCGACATGGCTGACATAAACAATGATCACTATCCCGAGATCTTTGCTACTGATATGGTCCCCGAACACAATGAGAGGGTAAAAACAAAGACAACCTTCGACAGCTGGGACAGCTATCTGTCGGGAGTGAGGAATGGATATTACCATCAGTTTACAAGGAACATGCTGCAGCTTAACAACGGGGACGGCACTTTCAGCGAGATTGGCCGTCTGGCCGGAGTTAATGCGACTGACTGGTCGTGGGGAGCCCTTATCATGGACCTGAATAACGACGGACTCAAGGATATCTTTGTTGCTAACGGAATCTATAAGGACCTTACCGATCAGGACTACCTGAGATATTTCTCAAACAGGGATATGATCATGTCGATAGTTAGCGGTAACAATGTGGATTACAAGACTCTGATCGATGCGATACCATCGGTGAAAATACCCAGCTATGCTTTCAGGAACCTCGGAGATTACCGTTTTGAAAATGCCACTTCTAGTTGGGGCTTTGACGAGCCAAGCTTCTCAAACGGATCTGCATACGGAGATCTTGATAACGACGGCGACCTTGATCTTGTGATAAACAATGTGAACATGCCCATGTTCATTTACCGCAATGAAACAGACAAGCTGCTTCCCGATAACCATTACCTGAAGGTGATACTCAAAGGAGAGAAGGGCAATACTTCAGCCATAGGAGCAAAGGTGACCGTAAGGGATAAGGGAAAGACCATATATCTTGAACAGATGCCCATGCGGGGTTACCTGTCGACAAGCGATCCGAGGCCTAATCTGGGACTGGGGCCTCTCACCCGGGTTGACTCACTGATTATAGAATGGCCTGATGGAAGGGCAACTGTTATGACAAACGTGGAAGCTGACCAGATAATCTCCCTTAGCCAGAAGGATGCTCCCCTTGCAGAATTCAGTGCATCCGGCTCTTTGTCTTTTGTTCAGAATTTTTTCATGGAGCTTCCGGGCGAAAAGATTCTTGACTTTACCCACAGGGAAAGCGATTTCAATGATTTTGAGAGGGATAAGCTGCTTTACCATATGATATCAACGGAAGGGCCGGGGATGTGCAAGGGAGATATGAACAGTGACGGACTTGATGATGTCTATATATGCGGCGCCAAAGGCCAGCCGGGAGGTCTTTTTCTTCAGACTTCAGCAGGCACCTTTACAAGTACCAATCTTAAGCTTCTGGAGGCCGATATGCTTTCGGAAGACGTAGATTGTGAAATGTTTGATGCCGATGGTGACGGCGATCTGGACCTTTATGTCGCGAGCGGAGGCAATGAGCTGCCGGAAAGCTCAAGTGCCCTGATTGACAGGTTGTATATCAACGACGGCTTAGGTAACCTGACCAAATCAACACAGGTTCTGCCTGCAGGAATGTACGAAAGCACTTCGTGTGTAAGGGCTGAAGATTTCGATAACGACGGTGCTATGGAATTGTTTGCCGGACTAAGGCTCGAGCCCTTTTATTACGGGGTTCCTGTGAATGGTTATCTTCTTGATAATGTTGGGAAAGGAAGCTTTTCCAACATTAGTTCCGTAGCTGCTCCACAGCTGGGCAGTATTGGTATGATACGCGATATGGAATGGTTTGATGCTGACGGCGATGGCGATAAGGATATGATAATTGCAGGCGACTGGATGCCCCTGAAGATTTTTATCAACAACAACGGAGTATTCACTGAGATGGATGATCCATTCTCAGGCCTTCTTACTGAAGGATGGTGGAATTGCATTGAGACCTGTGATTTTGATTCGGATGGTGATATTGATTTTGTTGCAGGAAATCACGGGCTCAATTCCCGTTTCAGAGCTTCACCCGAAAAACCGGTGACCATGTATGTCAACGATTTTGACCTTAATGGTACTGCAGAGCAGATTATTTGCGTCTACGATGGTGATGTTTCGTATCCGCTTGCACTCAAGCATGATCTGACCAGCCAGATTCCCGGACTTGAATTCAAATATCCGGAATATGAACTCTATAAAGATCAGACAGCAGCTGATATTTTTACCCCTGAGCAGCTGGCTAAATCAATCCGTCTTGATGCCTTCATGATGGAAACATCATTATTTCTCAATGACGGAACAGGCCATTATATTCATGGGAAACTTCCTCCGGAAGTACAGTTTTCACCTGTCTATGCCATTGAAGCCGGCGATTTTAACGGGGATGGCCATGCAGATCTTCTGATGGGAGGGAACCTGTATAACGCAAAACCTGAAACTGGCAGATATGATGCAAGCTACGGCTCCTTTCTGACGGGAGACGGGACAGGCAGCTTCACAAATGTTCCGGCAAGAGAATCGGGTTTCCGCTTGAAGGGAGAGATAAGGGATATCATGGAAATCAATGTCGCTTCACGAAGACTTATCCTTGTGGCAAGGAACAATGCCCCTGTTCAGGTATTCAGCCTGGTCAGGCATTAAGCAGATAAACAAAAGCCGTATTTGCTAAAGGTGCTAAGACTCAGTGAACCTGAACCGGGTTATAATTCCAGGTTCATTCAGGCTGTCTGAGGCATTCAAAAATATTCAGGTCACCATTATTAACTCCTGCAAGGATGTACTGTCTTCCGGCGACAGTTATTGGCACTACCCTCCGGGCATCGCCATTGACTGCGAATCCGCTTACGGAAGGGAAAGGTGTTCTGTAACTTCCATCCGGCTGCCCCAGTAGGATCCATCCATAGCTTGCATCGTGGCGGCCGTAATTGGGCTTGAAGGTGTAGTCATTTCCGACGAGCAGGATATCAGGTATTCCATTGAGATCGAGATCGCGGACACTTATGTCCCTGACCGGAGAAGTCTGTGCAGGTATTGGCAGTTTTACAGTTTCGAAAGTTCCGTTACCGTTGTTTATAAAGACACAGCTTTCAAAAAGGACAGCTTTCTTTTTAATTGAACGGCTTATGGCTTTCCATCCGAAAATGTCCTTTGCGTTCTTTCCGGCAAAGGCTGAATATCCCGGGTATTTTTCATCAAGACCTGTTATCTGTCCTTTCAGTTCATCAACCATCGCGACCAGATAGCTTTCACCATCCTGCCAGGCAGTAATTACCTGATCTACCGTACCGTTATCATCGAAGTCATTAAGGAACATCTCCACCGGTTCCTTCACTGAAGCTTTCATCACGTTGTTCAGTCCAACGTTGCCCCCGATCAGATCGATGTCGCCGTCATTGTCGATATCGGCCGGATGAATGCAGTTCCACCATCCCGAAGTCTCCTCCAGACCTGCCTTTTGTGTCTGGTCACTGAAGTTGCCGTTATCGTTTCTGAGAACCGTGACCTTCATCCATTCACCAGTCAGAATAAGGTCCTGATCGCCGTCATTGTCATAATCGATCCAGCAGGCGTCGGTGACCATTCCGATTCTTCTGAGTCGCTTCATCCTGTTTTCGGTGACATCGGAAAAGTTACCCTTTCCGTCATTTTCGAGAAGCATCTGATTTGGCGACAATCCATAAGCTCCGGGAATTGATCTTGAGCCTACGAAAAGATCAATATCGCCGTCATTGTCAAAGTCGCATGGAGCAACACACGATCCGTTATTGGCTGTGAATGGGAGGGAACCTTTTCCGCTTTCCCTCAACCCGCCCTGACCATCGTTTATCAGCAGACGGTCGGTAAGTGATGCGTCGCCAAGCGTCGCACCTGCTCCTCCGTGCACGATATACAGATCATTGTCACCATCGCCGTCAGCGTCGAATGCAGCAGCAGCAACATCTTCCATGAACAGATCCTTGATAAAGGCGGGCATAACGCTTCTGTTGAAAGTACCGTCGTTCTGCTGGAAGAATATGACTGAGACCTGCTCTGCGGCGCTTCCGGCAAAAATATCGTCGAGGCCGTCGCCGTTCAGGTCAGCTACAATCAGAGCCGGTCCTTCAGACGTGAGTGAATGCGGAACAAGAAGTTCTTGTTTGGGGGCGAGGTGCTCGTCTTCGATATGTTTGTATTCAATCCCCGGGAGACTCGTTCTCGAAACCAGCTTATATCTTTCATCTGACTTCCTTTTGATAATAAAGGTTCTTCCGGCTTTACTGGCATCAAGTACAATAGTGTTGTTGGCAGAAACATTTCTCATAACCTCTTCAGAAAGGTCTGGCCAGCGGACTACAAGGGAATCAATAACTTCAGTCTTGCCAAGACCAAAATGAAGATTTCCTGCACTTGACGACATAAAGCCTCTTGTAGGGAACTGCTCGGCAACCTGTATCTGACCATTGTGATAGAGAGTTACACGGGCGCCGTATGCCGGCTTATTGTTACCTTTTCCCTTAAGGACTACAGTCAGAAAATTGTTATTAAGCAGTTCATTGGCATTGTTCCGGTAGATGTAAGCATGTTCATTAATGTTGTTAGTTATAAGTTCGAGATCTCCGTCGTTATCCAGATCAGCGTATGCAGCGCCGTTGGAGTATGTCCGGGTAAGGGATCCCCATTCGTGCGACATATCCGTAAAGGTGAGGTCACCATTGTTTCTGAATATGTAATTATAATAAGGATAGAGAGGCATCTCATTATACAGCACACTGTCAGGTGTACTCTTGTTATGTTCGGCCATGAAGAATTCGTTTTCGGTAAGGAATTTTACGTAATTAAGATCATTCGCCCTTCTGTATATACCGTTTGAAATAAAAAGGTCTTTAAGCCCGTCGTTGTCAAGATCGCAAAGCAGGGGAGACCAGCTCCAGTCGGTTGCAAATATTCCGGCCAGTCTTCCTATTTCGCTGAACATCCCGTCTCCAAGGTTGAGCTGCAGGTTATTTCTTACGAACTGATAACCGTAACCGTAGCTCAGTTTCAGGTTGTAGAGCTCGTAATCGTCTTCTCCTCCGGATTGTTTTCGTACATACTGTTCCTCAGGAAGCATATCCAGAACACAAACGTCGAGGAGTCCGTCGTTATTGAAATCGCCGACATCATTTCCCATCGATGACCTTGTGGTGTGTTTCATTAGTTCCTTGTAACGTTCGGTAAAAGTACCGTCTCCATTATTAATATAGAAATAGTCGTCTTCGTGGAAATCGTTGGATATATATATGTCAGGCCATCCATCGTTATTCACGTCGCAGACATTGACGCCGAGGCCATAGCCTATCTGGCTGCTGAGAATCCCCGTCATGCTGGAAACATTCGAGAAATAAGGTTTCCCTTCCGAGATCTCATTTCTGTAGAACTGGTCGCCGGCGAGGCTGTCATATTGATGACGGAGTTCAGCAGCACCGTAACTGCGGGATGTATGTACAGAATGATTCAGAAGATACATATCGAGGTCGCCGTCGAGGTCGTAATCGAGGAAAGCTGCCTGTGTTGAAAAACCCTGAAAATCCAGCCCGTATTCTTTAGCTTCATCTTTGAAGGTCAGATCGCCCTGATTTATGAAAAGCTGATTCCTGCCCCTTATCACCTTATAACTACCAACCTGGCAGAGGTAGATATCAAGTAATCCGTCCCCGTTCACATCAGCCATGGTTACCCCTGTCTTCCAGTCCCCTTGTCCTTCCACACCTGCCTTTTCAGTTATATCTTCAAATACCAGGTTTCCCCTGTTAAGGTACAGTTTGTTCCCTACCTGGCTGCCTGAGAAATACAGGTCCACAAGGCCGTCATTATTGATATCGCCTGCAGCGATCCCTGCACCGTTATTGAAATACAGGTACTGGATCATGTTGAACTGCTCAGTTTCTGTCAGCTGGTTTAAGAATCCGACTTTTGTTTCTTCAGGCGACAGGACGGTGAAAAGCTCCGGTCCTGTTTTTTCATCTTTACTGCAGCCTGAAAGAAGAATGAAAATAAAAAGGTATTGGATGGTTTGTTTCATTTCTACTTATTTCTGGCATATGTGTTCTATAACATAAAAATTTGATTCATAACACCGGATTATGGTTATATTTGTATTTATGAACCGGCGTCAAAAATAACATTTTGCCCAAAATGTTTCAGAGAATTTTTTTTTTAATTTATTTTTAATACTTTGTCATCCGATATGAAACACCCTAACCTAATTTATCTGCCTATGACAAAAACAACCCTTAACGGACGTGCAACTATCACGTCATTACATTCTTCCGGCTTTTCTGCCTTATAGCCTTAAAGCATTTTTAATAACCTAACACTTAATCTTAATGACAAAGAAATTATTTCATTTCGTTTCATTTCTGTCTCATTTGAATGTGAGAAAAGTCATGAAACTGACAATTGTCTTGTTGTTGGCGGGATCTTTTCAGATCCTTGCTGCATCAGATCAGCAGAGGACTGTTAGTGGTCGTGTCACCGATGCCTCAGGGCAGGCACTTCCTGGAGTTAACATCCTTGAAAAAGGGACGCTGAACGGAGCAATATCGGATGCTGACGGGAGGTTTACCCTCAACGTTGCCTCTGCAAACTCTGTACTGGTCTTTTCCTTTGTTGGTTACACAGCACAGGAAGTGACCGTTGGAGCCCAGACCACAGTTAACGTCACTCTGGCCGAAAGCGCCATTGGTCTGGATGAGATCGTTGTCGTTGGTTATGGTACCCAGCAGAAAAGAGCTGTATCGGGTTCTGTTGCCAACGTAACGGAGAAACAATTTAATGCAGGTATCACGAGAACAGCTGCCGACTTCATTCAGGGAAAGGTTGCCGGTCTTACGATTACCACATCAACCGGTGACGTTACAGCTTCGCAGTCGATGAGGCTGAGAGGTACATCATCACTTACAGGAAGCAGCGAGCCTTTCGTCGTTATTGACGGGGTTCCCGGACTGAGCCTGAACTCGGTTGCTCCTCAGGACATTGAGTCGATAAGCGTTCTGAAGGATGCCTCATCGGCAGCAATCTACGGATCAAGGTCGGCCAGCGGGGTTATTCTTATAACCACCAAAAGAGGTGCCCAGAACAGGACAACCGTCGATTACAATGTTTACGGAGCCCTGGATATAGTCAGTAACGTGCCTGATGTTCTTACCGCCGCTGAATACAGAAAATACGCCAGTGATAACAATATTGACATCAGCGTTTTTGATAAAGGAGCCAACACCAGCTGGTTTGACGAGATTATGAGAACCGGTGTAAGCCAGAACCACGACCTTTCCATATCAGGAGCCGGAACCAACAACAGCTACAGGGTTTCAATTTCCTATCTCGATCAGGAAGGTGTTGTAATTGATAACTATCAGAAAAGGATAAATACAAGGTTTTCTGTAAATCAAAAGGCTCTTAAGGAAAGACTTGACCTGACAATTTCGGGTGGTCTGAACCAGAGAGACTACCAGTCGACTGCAACAGGCAACTTCGTATTAGCATATAACGTTGTCCCCACAATTCCTGTTAAATATGACGACGGAACATGGTGGGATTCGGATGAATACGATCAGGGCAACCCCGTCAGGAACCTGACATATAACCTGTTCCCGCGTAAAACAGGACAGATCTACGTCAATGGAAAGGCGAACCTTAAGATTTTCGAAGGACTGACAGCAGGTATCAACTTCTACAAGGAAAGAAGTTCAGAGGATAGAAGCAACTACACCGATTCAAGGACAAGGTATGGAAGAGCATCAAACGGAATTGCTTCGAGGGAATTCAGATCATGGGACAAGGATCTTATTGAAACTACAGTTAACTACAATAAGAAAATAGGAAATCATGGCTTTGATGTTCTTGGAGGCTACTCATGGGAAAACAATTATTACCAGCAGGCTTTTGCACAGAACCGCTATTTTGTAACAAACATTTTTGGTGCAAACAACCTGAACGCTGGTGAACAGCTTCAGCCGGGCGACGTTAGCTCAACCGCCGACATGAGCAAACTTATCTCATTTTTCGGAAGGCTGAACTACTCGCTTGCCGACCGTTACATTTTGTCAGCAACTGTCCGTCGCGACGGTTCATCAAAATTCGGTGCCAACAACAAATGGGGTACCTTCCCCTCGGTATCGGCTGCATGGCGTATAATTGACGAACCATTCATGCAGGGAGCCAAGGGTTTCATGGATGAACTCAAACTACGCGTCGGTTACGGTGTGTCAGGAAACCAGAGCGGTCTGAATCCATACCAGTCAATGCAGCTCTTCGGCTCGTCGGGTCTTTACTTTGACAACGGAGCATGGCACACAGCCTATGCCGTAAGCCAGAATGCAAACCCTGACCTGAGATGGGAAACTACTTCGATGTTCAACGTGGGCGTAGACTTTAGTTTCCTCAATGCAAGACTTAGCGGTACGATTGAGTACTATGACAAGCTTACCGAGGACCTGCTTTACAACTATCCCGTTCCGGTTCCCCCCTACATGTATTCTTCAATGACTGCAAACGTAGGATCGATGTCTAATAAAGGGATAGAAGTAATGCTGACAGGTGATATCATCAGAAAGAATGATTTCAGATGGACGATGTCAGTTAACGCAGCTCATAACAAAAATGAGATCGTTTCCCTTTCAAACGATGAATTTACAACATCAGAGATCAAGACAGGTAGTGCATGGGTCAGGGGAGGCTCTGCAAACACAACTCATATTATAAAGGAAGGTTACCAGGTTGGCCAGTTCTACGGACCTGAGTGTACAGGAATCGATGAGAACGGACTCTATATTATCAATGATATGGTCGACGGCAAACCCGGTTTCACAATTTCCGACTATACATACATAGGGAAAGCCCAGCCCCTTCTAACTTATGGTATCAGTAACAACCTGACATACAAGGAATGGGAGTTGTCTTTCTTCATCCGTGGTGTTTATGGCAACGACGTTCTCAACTTCTCAAAAATGTCATATGCCAACCTTCAGTGGCTGCCCGGAGCTAATGTTCTGAGTGATGCACTCACAATGGGATTGAAGCAGAGCCCGTTCTACAACAGCTACTACATTGAAGACGGATCTTTTGCCAGACTCGATAACCTTACAGTTGCTTACTCGTTACTGCCGAAGAATCTTCTTGGTGTTAGCAGAATCAGATTTTATGCCACCTCGCATAATTTGTTCACTCTCACCAAATACAAGGGAGTTGACCCCGAAGTGCCAATGTCCGGACTTGATCCTGGTGTTGAAGGAAGGGAATATTATCCGAAGACAACAACATACCTGTTGGGCATAAATGTAACTTTTTAACTAATAAACAGACAGAATATGAAGAAGTTAATGCTATACTTGGCCCTAATCCCCTTTCTGGGATTCATGGCTGCAGGATGCACGGATCTGGATGAAGAAGTATACTCTCAGGTGCCCGTGGATTCATATGGTACCACAGAAGCTGAGATAAATTCACTGATTGCGCCGATCTACTCGCGTCTGAGGGATTTTAATGCCATCAGGAATGCTGTAAACAATACCACAGATATGTTTGTGACTCCTACACGCAGGGGTGGAGACTGGTGGGACGGTGGTGCATTCAAGGAAGAGACACAGGGTACCTGGAGGCCACAAACCAGTCCCATTATTGCTGATTACAATACCAGTTACTCAAGGATCACGGAATGTAACCGTATCATCTACATGATCGAGAACAGCGAGGCAATCACCAACAAGGAGCCATATCTTGCTCAGGTCAGGGCTGCCAGGGCTCTCAGATATATGGTTCTTCTCGATGAGTATGGTAATGTTCCTATCGTTACGGATTTCACCGACCTCACGAAACCCTCCACAAAGCCAAGAGCCGAGGTTTACAATTTTGTCCTCTCGGAACTGAATGCAATCAAGGATGTGATCAGGGCAGATGTAAGTGCCTCCAGCTATGGTAAGTATACAAAAGGAGCAGTATATTTCATGCTTGCCAAAATGTATCTCAACGCTGAGGTTTGGAATCCGGCAGGCGGAGCAAAATGGCAGGAATGTATTGATGCCTGTGATGCTGTAATGGCGCTTCCTTATTCTCTTGAACCCAACTGGAAAGAGCAGTTCAGCGCTAACAATGAAAATTCGAAGGAAGCCATTCTTGTTGCTGTGAACAGTATTTCCTCAGCACTTGGAGTTCGCGGTTATACACTTCACTATCTCGGACCCAAAGCTCTGGGTCTTCCTGGTAGTGCAAACAATGGTATAGCTGCACATGCTGATTTCGTAAGATCTTTTGATCCGGATGACAAGCGCTACGCCGGCAGTTTCCTGCTTGGTGAGATGCGTGATCCGGCAACCGGTCAGGTACTGATAACAGCCCACGGACGTCCGCTTATTCATACGATTGATATTACGATCAAGTATGCTATTGATGCTGACGGTTGGGGCCAGACTGAACAGGAAGACGGCGCGAGATGCAACAAGTGGGAGTATAAAAAAGGAGCCACGGCAATGGAAAACGACTATGCCATTTTCAGGCTTGCCGATGTATATCTTATGAAAGCAGAAGCTATCGTCCGGATGGGCGGAGACAATGCCGAGGCAACCGATCTGGTTAATGCCATCAGGGAAAGAGTATTCGACGATCCGGCAAAACTCAAAACCAGCGTTACTCTTGACGACATTTATCATGAGCGTCGTTTTGAACTTGCCTGGGAAGGCTGGGGACGTCAGGATATGATCCGTTTCGGTACTTTCCTGGATCCTATTCCCGGATGGAGGGCAAACGCACTTCCTGAATACAGGCTGCTGTTCCCAATCCCGCAGACCGCTCTGGATGCAAACCCGAACCTGGACCAGAACCCGGGTTATTAAAAAAAGTTAAAACCTGTAACAGGTTAGGATTTTTACTGTAAAATCTGATTAAATTTGAGAGGGCAGAAAGAGTTTTAAGCTCAGGAAGCCCTCTCAATTATTTTATATCCGGTGAATCCCTTCATGAGAGTTTACTACAAAAATCACATTTATAAAACCGAAATAAAAAAAACAAATGAAAAGATTATTAATTATTGGATTTATGCTGCTCCCGTATATAGCGACATTCGGACAGCAGAGACAGAGGCCTGCTCAGCCTGAGGGGCCACAGCAATATCCGGCAAGGATGACACCACAGATGACGGAATTCTTCGAACCTCCGGTACCGGTTATCACACCCGCAGCACAGGTTGGTATGCCGCCTTCAGATGCCATTATTCTTTTTAACGGAACAGATGTCAACAAGGAGTGGGAAGACAGCAGAGGTAATCCCACTAAATGGGTTGTTCAGGATGGAGCACTTGTATGCGTTAAAGGATCAGGCGTTGTGCAGACAAAGAGGAAATTCAACGATTTTCAGCTGCATATTGAATGGAAGTCGCCGGAGAATGTTATCGGTGACGGACAGGGAAGGGGTAACAGCGGTGTATACCTTCAGGGTCTATACGAGGTACAGGTTCTTGACAGCTACAATAATACTACCTACAAACAGGGACAGGCCGGTGCTCTTTACAAGCAGTACGCACCGCTAGTAAATGCTTCAAGAAAACCGGGAGAATGGCAGAGTTATGATATTATCTATACTGCTCCCCGTTTCGGAAAAGATACAACAACATATTTTACACCTCCGAGGGTTACAGTTCTTCACAACGGAGTCCTTATTCAGAACAATGTAAGCCTCAGAGGTCCGACACTTTACATAGGAATTCCTGAATATTCTGTCAAGCCTCACGGAGCAATGCCTCTTGTACTTCAGGATCACGGGAACCCGGTTGCTTACAGGAATATCTGGATAAGAGAGCTGTAAGCCGATGAAAGGCAAGTCTGGTTTTTTGCCTTAACTGACTTCCGGAATATTTGAAAGTACCTGTTTAAAGCAGAAAACCACTTACTTGTATTTTATTTATATAATTCATTAAGAATTTATTATTTTTACGTATAAATCAAATCTCAACAACTAACTAAAATACCTTAAGATGAAAGAAAATTCCAAGCGGATTTCCCGCCGTAATTTTGTCGGAACGACCGGTGCTGTTGCAGCAGGTCTTACAATCGTTCCGGGAACGGTGATCAGTGGGATGGGCCACAGGGCTCCAAGCGACAAGCTGAATATAGCAGTTGTCGGTATCGGGGGAATGGGTAATTCCAACCTGAGGGCTGTTGCACCCACTGAGAACATTGTTGCTCTGTGCGATGTCGACTGGGGATATTCAAAGAAAGTTTTTGAATCGCAGCCGAATGCCAAGCGTTACTGGGATTGGCGTAAGATGTATGATGAAATGGGTAAATCGATCGACGCAGTGATAGTTGCAACTGCCGACCATACTCATGCAATCATTGCAGCCACAGCCATGACAATGGGTAAGCATGTATATGTACAGAAGCCTCTGACCCATTCCGTTTATGAATCAAGGCTCCTTACAAAGCTTGCCAAACAATACAAAGTGGCAACACAGATGGGTAACCAGGGTGCATCCGGTGAAGGTGTGAATCTTACTACCGAGTGGATTCAGAGCGGGCAGATTGGTGAAATAAGAAAAGTTGAAGCTTTCACCGACCGTCCTATCTGGCCTCAGGGTCTTAACCGTCCCGCAAAAGGAGAATGGGTTCCTGAAACTCTTAACTGGGATCTGTTTATCGGACCGGCACCGATGCGTCCTTACAACAGCATTTATCATCCCTGGAACTGGCGCGGCTGGTGGGATTTCGGAACAGGAGCTCTCGGAGATATGGCTTGTCATATTCTTCATCCTGTGTTCAAGGGGCTGAAACTTCAGTACCCGATAAAAGCTCAGGGCAGTTCAACACTGCTTTTAGTTGATTGCGCTCCTTCTGCACAGATGGTTAAGCTCGTCTATCCGGAAAGAGTAACGCCCAAAGGATCAAAGATGAAGTATCCGGAAGTTGAAGTAATTTGGTATGATGGTGGTCTGCAGCCGGCAAAACCTGCAGGCTGGCCGGCCGGAAAAGACATGAACAACAATGGCGGTGGTGCTATTTTCCATGGAACCAAGGACAAACTGATCTGCGGTTGCTACGGAAGGGATCCATGGCTTCTTTCAGGTCGTGTACCTGTTGTTCCTCAGACAGAGCGCAGGCTTCCTGAGAAAGTAAGCCACGAAATGGACTGGGTACGTGCCTGCAAGGAAAGTCCTGAAAGCAGAGTTGCTCCAAAATCAGATTTTGCAGAAGCCGGACCGTTCAATGAAATGGTTGTTATGGGAGTACTTGCAGTCAGACTTCAGGGTCTTAACAAGGAGCTCGAATGGAACGGGGAAAAGATGGAATTCACAAACATCACCGACTCCGACAAGGTAAGGATCTGCATTGAGGATGCATTCACAATCCAGGACGGCCATCCGACATTCGCCAAGAAGTGGACCGATCCTATGGATGCAGCACAGTTTGCTAAGGAAATGATCAAGCACAACTATCGTGCACCATGGTCACTTCCTGATATGCCGGCATAGTTTTAAATCTATAGTTTTAATGCAGAGGTGCTTTCCTGCACCTCTGCATCATAATTTTAAATATCTTAATATGAAACAGATAAATATTGTTTTAGCATGTGTTCTCGTATTGGGGCTTGCAACTGCATGCGGTTCCAAAGGAAAGAAAGCCGCTGAAGAAGCAGCGACTACAACCGAGCAAGGCGCAGCAGCAGCTGATGAAGGCTGGACGGTTCTGTTTGACGGCACATCAACTGCCGGCTGGCGCGGATACGGAAAAGCCACCTTCCCTGAAGCCGGGTGGGAGGTAGTTGACGGAACACTCCATTGCATTGGCTCAGGAGCTGGCGAAGCCGGTGGAGCAGGAGGCGACATTATCTATGACAAGAAGTTCGGTAATTTTGAGCTGTCACTTGAATGGAAGATAGAGCCCGGAGGCAACAGCGGGATCTTTTTCCTCGCCCAGGAAGTTCCGAATGAAGCAATCTATATGTCCTCCCCGGAAATGCAGATCCTCGACAACGAGCGCCATCCTGATGCTCAGCTTGGCGTAAACGGAAACAGGAAGGCAGGATCTCTTTATGATCTCATCCCTGCAAACCCCCAGAATACCAAACCGGCCGGTGAGTGGAATCAGGTAGGCATCCTGTGTTATCAGGGAACAGTCGTATTCAAGCAGAACGGAGCCAATGTTGTTGAATTCCATCTTTGGACAGACGCATGGAAAAACATGGTGGCAAATTCAAAGTTCAAGGATTGGCCAAGATTTGTTGATCCGGCAAAAGAAGGTTACATTGGTCTGCAGGATCATGGCAATAATGTCTGGTTCAGAAACATAAAGATCAAGGAGCTTTAATAACTCCTGTGTTAAATAAAAGGGACATGAAAGAACGTGTCCCTTTTTTTATTTTACACATGATAAATAACGATTTCAGACTGATCCTTTCAGGCCTGTTTCTTCAGCAACTTCACGCATACCCATTATGCAGTCGGTAATAAGGTCCTCCAGCGTCACACCAAGCAATTCAGCGCCCTTTTCAATAACCGATCGGTCGACACCAGCTGCAAACTTTTTGTCGTTCCACTTCTTTTTTACAGATCTGGCTTCCATATCCAGAACGCTTTTTGTCGGCCTTACAAGGGCGCTGGTGGCAACCAGGCCGGTAAGTTCATCCATGGTGTATATTGTTTTCTCTAGCCTTGTTTTGGGTTCAACATCAGTCGCAAGACCCCAGCCATGACTTAATACTGCCCTTATATATTCGGCAGGCCAGTTGTTTTCGACAAGTATCTTTTCAGTCATCTTGCAGTGCTGATCAGGGTACATCTCATAGTCGAGATCGTGGATGAGCCCGATTATTCCCCATTTCTCCTCATCATCACCTGCCTTCCTTGCCATATACTTCATCACACCTTCAACGGCAAGGGCATGCTTCAGAAGGCTTTCCGTTTTGTTGTATTTTCTGAACAGTTCCAGTGCCTGTTCACGTGTTGGTTTAATCTCAATCATATAATTTCTGGTAAAATAAATCAAACTGATTACCGCATCACCTTTTCAGCTTTATCATCTGGTATGCCTTCGGGAAGCTCGGGTTGCTTATATTAAGTATGTAAACCGATGGGGGAAGATTCTGTGTAGCTATCAATATCTGATTTTCTCCTTCCGTCAATTCATGATCAAGCGAATAAACCTGCCTTCCTGCAAGGTTGGTTAGGGTTATTCTCACCTTTCTGTATTGCCTCGAGTTGATTGTGATGTTAATATGATCGTTGAAGGGATTGGGATACATCGAGACCGATTCTTCAATTTCCCTGTTTTCAACTTTAATTTTGAGTGTATCGTTACTGAGATAATCATCCTCATTCTCATATCCGAAAACAGCTACCTCATAAATCCCGTTCAGATCAAGATCAGCTTTTCTGTCGAATGTGACCGTCAGGGTGTCCTGGTAAGGAGCAAGTTTGTCCTTGAATTTTTGAATCACCGGGAATCTGTCATTTACAGAATAGGCCAGCGTAAAACCGTTTAAAGTGTCCCGCCCGAGATTCATCACCTTGACAGTAACCGGTTCCTGACCATAAACTTCCTTCTGGAATGGAGAAACAACTTTTGCCACCTCGAGGTCCTTCTGAATGAAATTTACCTTGGCTGACTCGGAAAAATCGATCAGATCGATCCAGGCGCAATCCTGGCCGGCTGAAACGGAATTGTCCTTTTTATAGATCCATTCCAGCTTGTTATAACCAGATTCAACGGGTATTTTAAACTGATTCCATGAAGTTTCACCTGACTTTTCAAGAAGTTTTCTTCCGTTAATACTAAACTGGAAGAAGTCATAACTTAGTTCTGATGAAACTTTATAATGGAAGTTAAGGGTATCGGGTTCAGGAAAAAAAGTTCTTATTAAAAGCACGCTCGACGAATTATGACTGATTGCTCCTGACCGTGCCGACAAAATACCGTCGGGTACGCTCCCGGAAGATATCGTCCAGGGTTTGGTGCTAAGATTAATCCAGGGGAATACCTTGAATGAAAATGATTCAAAACTTTCCCTGCTTCTCCCAACCCTGAACTGAAAATTCTTGTCGACCAGGTAGGGTGAGCAGTCTAATAATGACGAAAGCATTATAAAATCACCGTGAATGGCATTATCAGAAAGCTTTACCGACACCGGAATACTCACCATTCTTCCAACTTCTAGGAGGCCCGATTTTATATCGGAGTCGAATATTTCAAGGGAGCTTCCGCTGCTTGAAATGATCAATTGTCCCGATGTATTACTGCTGCCGACATTCCTGACCTGAAAGACAAGGTCGAAACTCTCGCCCGGATCGGCAATACTGTTATTGTTGCCGTAAAGGGAATCATCTATAAGGCAGTTCACTATTTCCAGCCTGGGAGCATGCAGTGTTATTTCAATCTTGTATTTCTTCTCGGTCTTTTCATCCTTTATGGTCAGGTCGAAAGGAATAATACCCAGATCAGGAACGTCTTGATTTATGGTAATCTGAATATCGCTCTCTGAAACTGTTTCCATACGTCCCGGAAGATCTCCTATCAGAACAGAGCTATTGTTTATTGTAACCCATGGAGATGGAGAGCTGACTGTGACGCTGATGTTTTCTGCCACGGTGTTCCCAAGATTGCCGATCTTAAGTTTAAGGTAAAGGGTTTCACCATAATCGGCCATGCCGTTGTTGTTGCCGTTCCTGTCGTTGATCTCGTAACCGGAGAGGTTTATGAATTCTTCACTTATTTCAGAGAAATATACTGTCTTGATAAACGGGATCCGGTTTTGTCCGGTTACCACAATAAGACAGGAGTCAGTTGTAACAGCTGGAATATTCAAGGTCACGGATCCTGATGCTGAAGCATGCGAAGCATCCCAAAGATCATCAGAATGGGATATAGCCATATAGGCGAAGGGTTCAATGATGAAAGAGAGCGACCTTATGGTCCTGGGAAGAGTGTCGGGAATTGATATGCCAAAGGGAAGCGGTGTTCCGATGAAAGGTATGATGCTGGGGTCTCCAAGGAGGGTATAGGTTTCCCAGTAGTATTTCTTTTTCAGGGATGGAGATGAACTCACTGAAAGATTCCCTGCGAAGTTTACCTGACCCATGGTTATATACCAGTCGGAGGGGAGTTCGTTATTATTGTGGAATAGTCTGTCGTAGGCTCCCAGGCCTGTCTGCGAATATCTGGGGTCAGAATTGGGGATTCCGGTTCCAACAGCCCACGTAAAATCCTCATCCCAGTAAGAGTCGTTTGAACAGCCGATAAAACCGACAGCACCTGCTCCGGAAGTCAAGAGCATTTTATTCCCGAATGATGTTGTGTCATCAAATTCTGCAGTCCGGCATGCGTTGCTTATCACAAAGGGATACATGCTTTTATTGCCGAATTTTTTCATATCCGGAGTTTTGATATCGACGTGGAGCCATCCTTCCTCTGTCCCATGTCCCGTGTAATTTATGAATGATACTCCATTTGAAATTATTTTTAATATTGAGTCCTTCCTCGAGTATCCTTCGGGATAATAGAAATGATATTCATTGATCCTGTTTGCGGGAGTAAGATAATTGGTTATGGCATATCTTATCTGTCCGTTCATGTAGTTCGCATAGCTGGCATCTTTCCCGGCGAAAATCAGGGCTCTGGAATGGAAGGTATTGGCATCCGGAAAGTCGAATTTTTCGTATTCAATCAGCTTGTTTATCACCGATTTTACTGCCGTTGTATCAGGTGCGGGGATCCTTCCGACGAAGAGTTCAGGAAGGTAGTCGCCTTCACCGTCAAATTCCGCATAATACATATCTGTTATATTGTCGGTTCCATAAAACGGAATCCTTGACACATCACCTATAATAAGCAGATATTCAGGCGGATTACCATCGGTCAGTCCTTTCCGGTAAGTATTATATATTGATTCTTTTATTTCCTGGTATGTAGTTCCGGCAGCCTCTTCTCCCACATAAAGGATATCCAGCTTAAGCCCTTTTTGCTTCTTCCATCTGAAAAATGGATCAAGATGTCGGGTAAAAGCAGTGTCAGTCAGGATAATCATTCCGGCAGGCTGGTCTGAATATCCGGTTATGAGATCTTCCGGAGAATAATTCAGCACACCCTTTTCGAGAGTTCCGTCGAAAAGGGCAGATCCGGCAAGAGCTGACTTTGAAGCTGAAAGATCAGCTCCGGTAAAGCTCACAGTGACCTTCATTGATGTAATCACCTCAAGCTGATTCGATCCCGGATTATACCTGACAGGAGAGATTGTCAGGGTTGAAAGCTGACGGCCTCTTATCTTTCCGATGGGGGTGATCCTGACTGTATCGGTTTGAATGAATTTGCGTCCCTTGTACAATTCCCTGTCAATTGTAAACTCCTGCTTTCCTGCCCTTTCCTGTTTCGTGACCCCGTGCTGCGCAGGGAAAAGAATCCCCTTTATATTGTCCCGTGATGGCTTAAGCCTTTTAGAACGTACTTCAGATATCTCCGTCTTGCAGACGGCACCTTCAGGAACCATTATAAGTCTCGAAAATACAGGTAGTTCCGGTTTGCCAGGATCTGATGAGTGAGAGTGGCCCGGGGCATCAATCCTGAAGAAGGCGCCGTTGTCGCTGTCAAAGCTTCTAAGATAGATCTCAGGCAATACATAATTGATGGTAATGAACTGATCTCCGGTAACTACCGATCCGTCATCAGCATCACCATCAAACTGGTATCTCAGGCTGTTTCCTGTCTGGCTATAGGCCAGCTGTGAACCAAGCAGGAAGCATGCCAAAATATATGTCTGCCTAAATATACCTAATTGCATCAATGTTAAATAATTAACACTGTTACCCTATTTATGCCGAAAGATATTCAAAATATCAATAGCTTACAGGCATGAAATCCAAAATTTGACAAAGCAAATATCGGGCCTGTCTTATATGTTAAAACAAATATTTGTATATTGTAGTTTAAAAGAATGATAAAAATAGGATTTTTACAGTAAAAATGAAGAAAACATATCTATTACTAATTATATCCATTATGATGTCACCGGTTTTCTCGCAGGATCTGCCGGAGACTGACAGGATCAGTACAACGGCAGGCGATCTGGAATTGTTTTTTATCGGGCACGGTTCGCTTATGTTCCGGATTAATGAATTTGTTATTCATGTTGACCCTGTAAAGAGTTCGGGCAGATACACCGGCCTTCCCAAAGCCGATCTGATACTTGTTACCCACGAACATTATGATCATCTCGACACTGAGCTTCTCAGAACCTTAAGGAAGGAAGGCACGGTGATGTACTGTAATGAGGCTTCTGTACAGCAGGTGCCATGGGCAAAGGCAATGAAGCAGGGAGATGTCCGCAAAGTGCAGGACATTTCTATTGAAGCAGTTCCGGCTTACAATATTGTACATGAGCGTGCGAAGGGACAACCATTCCATCCCAGGGGAGTCGGGATCGGGTATATTTTAACAATCGGAGACAAAAGAGTTTATGTGGCCGGGGACACAGAGAATATTCCTGAAATGAAAGCACTAAAGAACATTGATTTAGCCTTCCTCCCCATGAATCTTCCATATACAATGACCCCTGCCATGGTAGCCGATGCAGCCCTGGCCTTCAGGCCGGCAGTTCTTTATCCATACCATTATGGTGAAACCAGGACTGAAGAACTTATTGCACTCCTTAAAAACTCGGGAATTGAGGTTAGGATAAGGAACCTCAAATAAGAGATGTTTGCCTTATCTGAGGGGAAGCGTGCTGTTTGCCATTCTGACGACTGATACAAAAAGTATCTTTGCTAGATCCTCCATTATTTCAGGTTTGATTATGTCGAGATTATCCTGTGGTACATGATAATAATTAACCGATCCG
Organism: Bacteroidales bacterium; assembly: GCA_040772125.1. Lineage (GTDB taxonomy): Bacteria > Bacteroidota > Bacteroidia > Bacteroidales > VadinHA17 > LD21. The sequence goes on along the minus strand of JAXGYS010000003.1, from coordinate 1,830,185 downwards.
TAAGTTGAGAAGCTTACCGACGGAACTCCTGCCCTGAGGAAAATCGCTGCATCGAGGCGAGGCCGGCCAAGATTGGGAAATGAGCTTGAAGAGAGAGACCGGTGTACAAATTCGGTATTTGCTTCTTCAACGAATTTCATTATAGAAGGAAAATCCTTTCCTGCCCCCGCACTAATGGAATGTCCGATACCCACCCCGTCCATGTTCAGAAGAATGCTTTTTTCAAGCGGGACAAGGGGATTTCTGACGTACTCCCTTGACCCCAGCAGAGCCTGTTCCTCAGAACCAAAGGCAATGAACATCACCGATCTCTTCAAAGGTATCTGGTTAACCGCAAGAGCTTTTGCAACACCCATCATAACTGCCACTGCTGAAGCATTGTCATTCGCTCCGGGAATTATCTCGTAGCATTTGCCAAGATGATCGAGATGTGCTCCGATTATTATATATTCTCCGCTAAGGACTGGATCTGAACCCTTAAGCAAACCGATTACATTGCTTCCTTTTCCGTCGGGAAAGTGCCTGGTGCTCATTTTTATGGTTACTTTCTTTCCAGTGTTGAATGATTGTGGTTTAAGGGACTTTCCAATCTTTTCAATTATTTCACTGTGGTCTTTTCCTGTTCCTGAGAATATATCCCTGACGACCGAATCGCCGACATGGACATATACAAAATTCTCATAATAATCATTGTTGGGATTTCCTATTGGCCCGTAGTTGTACAACATTCCGGATGCTCCGTGCCTGACTGCATTGGCCAGCTTGTTCTGATGGAACGTATAATCATACCACGGATTGAACTTTTCCGGACCTGCGGAGGGTGAAACAGGCGCCTCCCTTTCAATGAGGATTATCTTGCCTTTTACATCCAGACCCTGGTAATCATCGTATCCAAGTTCAGGCGCAGTTATCCCGTAACCGGCATAGACAACTTCAGCCGTCACTTCTCCGCTCCCCGATGTTGATCCCGGCATATATTCGGTTACGTATTTATAATGTTTCTTGATCACCTGTCCGTTTTTAAGCGGCATGTGAAGAGTAACGCCACATTCGGGTGAAATGAGGGTGTAAGGTACTTTGAACCACTGGAACCATGATCCGTTTTCACCTGCCGGTTCAATGCCCCATGACCCGAATTCAGATGCCAGCCATTCAGCGCAGGCCTGATATTCTTCTGTTCCGGTCAGCCTTCCCTGGTACTTATCGTCACACTGGATCTTTACGTAATCTAGCAGGTCGTGACTTGAAATGGATTGCATTGAACTCACGAGAGTTTTTTCTGATGTCTCCTGTGTGAGAACAGGCAGGGATAACGCTGCCAGAAGAATCAGGGATAGTATTTTTTTCATTCCGGATTGGTTGTTTTTTCAGGTTTAGTGCCTTATATTATCCTTATCGAGTATTTCACCGACCAGGTGTTTCAATTGGGAATAGGATGTAACCACCTTTATGTCGCTGTTATCGTCAATAACATTCTGGGGTGGCTTAAAGAGTATTCCACACTCAGCCTGTCTGAGCATAGAGATGTCATTATACGAATCTCCGATTGCTATGACCTTGAAATTCAGATTCTGAACCGCTTCAACCACTTTCTTTTTGGCGTCGGTCTGCCTGAGGTTGAAATCAGTAATTACACCCTCCCGGTCAATAGTAAGATGATGACAGAAGAGCACAGGCCAGCCCATCTTCTCGAGGAGGGGATCGGCGAATTCCCTGAAGGTGTCGGATACAACTATCATCTGGACCTTTCCATGCAGCCAGTTAACAAAATCAAGAGCACCGGGCATCAGTTCAAGAAGCGAAATCACTTTCTGGATATCTTTTATTGTTATTCCGTGTTGCTTGAGTATCTCAAGCCTCCGTCTCATAAGGGCATTATAATCGGAAATATCGCGTGTAGTAAGTTTTAGTTCTTCTATTCCGGTCCACCGCGCTACATTAATCCAGACTTCAGGAACAAGGACCCCTTCAAGGTCACTGCATAAAATATACATTTAAAGGACAAATTAATTATTAATAATTCTGTTTGATATGTTTCTTAAAAGTATAATAATCGTTTTCTAAAGATATAAATTCTTCCCTACTATCCTTTACTTTCATCAGAGATGGGGGTAGTTCAGGATCATGATCAATAATATCTGCGACCTCCTTTCCGAATTTTGCAGGGTGAGCGGTTTCAAGCGATACCGTAAGTAAATTTCTGTCATCACAACCTCTCGCGCTCTCAAAATACTTCTCAAGGGCTTTCCAGGCAACAGCCCCGTGCGGCTCAAGAACAAGACCGTGATCGCGGAAGAAGCGTTCAATCGTCAACAGGGTATCTGCATCTGAAATGCTTACAGAACAGATATCATCCAGGATTCGATCGTAATCGGGCTCTTTAAGAATTTTGCCTTTTTCATTCATGATGCCGCCATAGAGTGAAATTATTCTGGCAAGATTACTTGGGTGTCCGACATTCATTGCGCTCGACGGAGAATTCCTTGATGGCGAGAGGGGAATATAGGTCTTTGTCTCAAGGTATCGTGGAAACTCATCGTTCTCATTCGTGGCAATGATGAACCGTTTTACAGGAAGCCCCATCCTTTTTGCGAACAGTCCACCCGTAACATTCCCGAAATTGCCGCTTGGTACACTGAAGATTATCTGGTCGCCGGTATTCGACGCCAGCTGAGACCAGGCATGGAAATAGTAAACAGACTGTGGAAGAAGCCTTCCGGTATTGATTGAATTGGCCGATGCGAGATTGAATCTCTCAAGACCGGGATCCATAAATGCCTTTTTCACCAGGTGCTGGCAATCATCAAATTTACCGTCAATACCTATTATCCTGATATTCCTCCCAAGGGTAGTCATTTGTTTTCTCTGGATATCAGATATTTCATTCAGGGGAAAAAGAATAACGACATTAATGTTGTCAAGGCCGAAAAAGGCATTTGCAACAGCGCTTCCGGTATCGCCCGATGTTGCCGTAAGAATTGTTATCTGCCTGTTTTCAAGTGAAAGGTAGTGGTGCATCAGTCTCCCCATAAGCAGGGCCGCAAAATCCTTGAAAGAAGCTGTTGGTCCCTGGTCGAGTCGCATAATGTATCTTCTTCCCATGACATTTTCCAGGGGGACAGGGAATGAATAGACATCATTGCATATAGATTCGAGAACAGATTTTTCTATTTCACTGCCGATCAGCATTCCAGTTATAAAAGCAGCAAGGCCGGGATAAGACAAGCCCGAAAGAGAATCAAGTTCTTCCCGGGAAAGCCTGGGCAGCGTCATGGGCATGTAGAGCCCTCCGTCGGGTGCAAGCCCTTTAAGAAGGGCCTCCCTGAAAGATACAGGATCAGCCCTGTGGTTTGTTGAATAGTATTTTATTCCGCTTTCCAAGTTTCGTCTCTTAAACATTCACCACTCTCATCAGGTCGGCGAACACTCCGGCAGCAGTTACGTCTGCACCGGCACCATAACCTTTTATTACCATCGGAAGCTCCCTGTATCGTTCGGTGGTGATGAGCACTATATTATTGCTTCCTTCCAGATCAAATGTGGGGTGACCCGGTCCGACAGTTATGAGTTCAACTTTTGCCCTGCCCTGATCCATTGAAGCATAAAACCTCCATTTCCGGTTCTCTTTCTGAAGTTTCTGTCTTTCTTCCTCAAATTTTGCGTCGAGCTGTTTTACCTTTGAATAAAAGCTTTCCAGGTCGCCTTCAAAGCAGTCGCCGGGAAGAAATTTATTAACCACGACATCCTCCCTTTCAATCTTATAACCTGCTTCCCTTCCCAGGATAAGTATTTTTCTGACAACATCAGTTCCGCTAAGGTCTATTCTGGGATCTGGTTCCGAAATACCCTTTTCCTTTGCGGTCCTTATCACCTTACTCATTGGCATTTCGGGCCCGAGGTTATTGAAAATGAAATTGAGGGTCCCTGAAAGGACAGCTTCAATTTTTATGATCTTGTCGCCGCTTACAACAAGATCGTTTATTGTTTTTATAACCGGCAATCCGGCGCCAACCGTTGTTTCATACATGAACCTGACACCTCTTTCGCCGGCAATGGATTTAAGGTGTTGATAATATGAGAATTCAGATGAGCAGGCGATCTTGTTGGCTGCAACAACCGATACATACTTTTCAAGAAGCTGGCTGTAAACAAGGGCAACATTCGCATCAGCCGTGCAATCGATGAACACTGAGTTCCTGAGGTTCATTTTTGTTATATGGGCAATGAACCTGACGATGTCGCTTTTTTCTCCTGTCTTGAAGAGAAGCTCCTTGCAGGTATCGAGAGGAAGCGGCTTCTGACTGGTAAGCATCTTACGGGAGTTTATTATCCCGAGAAGGTTGACATTCAGGTTATGCTCCCTGAGAAGTTTGTCCGATTGTTTCCTGAGCTGGCCAATAAGGCTGCTACCAACAAATCCGGTTCCTGCAAGAAAAAGGTGCAGTTCCTTTGATCTTGAAAGGAAAAAGCCGTCGTGTATCGCATTGAGTGCGCGCCGCAGACTTTCGTTTTTAATGACAACCGAAATGTTGAGTTCTGATGAGCCCTGTGCTGTTGCAATCACATTTATACCGTTCCTGCCGAGAGACCTGAAAAGTGTGGCTGAAATACCGGGAGTATTTTTCATCTTTTCTCCCACTATCGCAATTACAGAGAGGTCCTTCTCTACGATAACCTTCAGTTCTTTCTTAAATGAAATTTCTCTTTCAAATTCCTGGTTTATCCCTTCGAGAGCCATTCTGGTGTCGGGGGGATTGATCGCAAATGAGATTGAATATTCAGACGAAGCCTGGGTAATAAGGATAACACTTATATTTCTTTTTGCCAGGGAGCCGAAAAGCCTCATTGAAATCCCTGAAACGCCTACCATTGACGGCCCCTGAAGCGTCACAAGATCTATCAGGTCGATGGAGGAGATTCCTTTGATCGGACTTATGCTGCCGTTGGAAGGAGCCTGGCTTATCAAAGTCCCCTTTGATTCGGGATTGAATGAATTTCTTATGGCAACGGGTATAAGCTTCCTGTAAACCGGTCGAAGTGTGGGGGTATAGATCACTTTGGCCCCGAAATGCGAAAGTTCGATAGCCTCTGAGTAGGTAAGTGATTCAATGGTATAGGCTTTTTCTACCTTTTTGGGGTCGGCAGTCATGAATCCATCTGTATCGGTCCAGATCTCGAGCATTTCAGCGTTCAGGGCAGCTGCAACGATTGCTGCGGTATAGTCAGAACCACCCCGCCCGAGAGTGATGGTATCATTTCCCCTTGTTGAGGCGATGAACCCCGGGATAATTATGATCCTGTTCTTTCTTTGTATCTTTTTTCTTATAAGTGAATCCGAGAGCTTAAAGTCAACATTTGCATTACCAAAGTTGTCGTCAGTTTTTATTACCTCACGGGCATCAACCAGCAGCGATCCTTCAATGCAGGCTGATAAAATTGCCGATGAGAGTCTTTCTCCCGCGCTTAATATTTTATCTAGAGTATATCTGCTGAGTTCCCTCAGGAGAAATAGTCCGTTAAGTGTTTCCCTCAGTTCGTCAAAAATTATATCAGTACTTGAAAGAGCCTGCTCGAGAAAAGATCCGTCAAGAAGATCGGTGCATACATTACTGTGCCTGAGGTAAAGATTCTCAAGTCTTTCCCTGTAATCGGGTTCGTGCCTCGCTGCACTTTCACTGATGTTTTTGAGAGTATCTGTGACCCCTTGAAGTGCAGAAACAACAACAACGACCGGGCGTTGCTGAATACTGATTATTTCTATTACTTTTCTGATCCTTTCAGAATTACCTACTGACGAGCCTCCGAATTTCAGGACCTTCATATAAGACCATATTTTATTGAAACAAAAATGCTGTTTTAATTAATTTCCGGGCAAAAATAATAAAAATCGACTAAGAATGCCTGTAAATTGTAAAATCAAAAGCACACCGGGCTGTTATAATTAATAAATTCAATTTTACAGCCCGGCGTGCCGGAATTTTTTATAAACTGATATGAGTCAGAAAAGGCTTCAGCTTCCTGAAGCTTTTTCAAGTCGTTTCAGGATACTGAAGATGAAGGCTGCAGAAAGCAGACAACACACAATGAATACCAGCCATAGGGTGTTTAGTGAAACCTTATCCCATAGAATTGTGCCGACGAACAGAAGTTTGTTTCCGACAGCTGTGGCGAGCAGCCAGCCTCCCTGCATCAGTCCCTGGAATCGTGAGGGAGCTACCTTTGAAACGAACGAAAGGCCCATCGGGCTTAGGAAAAGCTCAGCGACAGTTAGCACAAGGTAACTGCTCATAAGCCAGTACGGTGATACCCTGTCAGCATCGGCAACCGGCAATCCGCCGAGGGAAACAGGCGAAGGAGCACCTATTGACGCGACAAGGATTGTCACAAAGCCAATGGCTGCGATTATCATTCCTATTCCGATCTTTTTTGGTGTCGATGGTTCAATGCCTTTTTTATTCATCCAGGCAAAGGCTCCCATTACCGGGAAGGTGAGGGCCACTATGAAAAGCGGGTTAAACGACTGAAAGACTTCAGGTTCTATTGCATTCATAGCTCCGAATGGATTGATATGGCTGCTGAGTATCGTGGTCGGATCGATGCCGGTAAGATAGAAAGCTGCCAGCCAGAACGAAATAAGGAGCAGTACGGCTCCTGTAATCCGGGTCTTGATCCTGACATTTCTGTAGAAAAGGATCACTAGTCCGGCAATTGAACCTATTACTGCAAGCATCGAGGGAAGGGTGAAAAACAGATTGGTAAAGGGACCTACCTGTTTAACTGTATAATCGCGGGCGAAAAGAGTCAGTGTAAGTCCGTTCTGATGGAATGACATCCAGAAGAAGATGACAACAAAGAATACCATTACCAGGGCAGTAATCCTTGCTCTTTCTTCCTTTCGTGATGAAAGGATTATCCATGTCACGAAAGCCGCAAACAGCCCGAATGCAAAACCTGATGTCCATCCAACCTGTTTGATGAAATGCAGTGCAAAAGCGGTAACAAACATCGCAGCTATTGCAGCAACAAAGGGAACGGGTTTGAAGTCAATCTTTTCGGAGGATACAGCCTTGGCTTTTACTTCCTTGTTCGGAAGAAGATTGTTAAAAATCACATAAACCAGCAGTGACAGCACCATTGCGCCGGCAGCGATACCAAAAGCATAATTGTAACCTTTTGAGAAAACCTCGAGGTAACTGCCTGCGAATGCTGAAAGGTCGGTAACAGGTCCCGAAAGGTTGACCTTATCAGCCAGCTGCTGAAATACCGTTGTGTCGGTCATTGTCCCGTTGATATACTGGTGGCAGAGGGCAGGAACGCTTGCGTCATGGGCGAATCCGTTGGTCTTTAGCCACCAGTTGCGCATAGTGTTGGCGGCATAGGGTGCGAAAAATGCCCCCACGTTAATTCCCATGTAGAAAATCATAAAAGCCGTATCCCTTAGTTTGGAATACCTGGGATCGTCGTACATCTGTCCCACAACAGCCTGAAGGTTGCCCTTGAAAAGTCCGTTTCCGAGAGCAATGGTCATCAGTCCAATAATGGTAACTGTAAGTGTCATTCCGGGAACCGCCATTATGATATACCCGGCAAACATTATTATTATACCTGTCAGGATAACCAGCTTGTATTTCTTGGTTGAATCTGCAATAATCCCCCCAACAAGAGCCAGGGCGTAGATAGCAAAGTAGAACCAGCTGTATATATCTCCTGCTTTTTCTGCAGAAAGCCCGAATTTGGCCTGAAGAAACAGAACCAGAATGGCCATCATGGTATAGAAACCAAATCTCTCTCCCATATTGGAGAAGAATGCTACAAGCAATCCTTTAGGATGATTTTTTAACATATTTCAATTCATTTTAAGGTTTGTGTGTGTTCTATAATATTCTATATCAAGCAACCAGAGCTTAGCAGGCCAATGCCAGGAAACTCTGACGGTAACAAATATAATTATCTTTTTTACATATGTATCAGTTGTCATTCCAAGAGATACTTTTATTTTATCAGAGGTCTTATCACTGTCATTATAAGAGAAGGTTTTGTCAGAAAAAGTCCTGTCTGGAGAGGAGAATGATCATGAATAAATATGGTAGTCAATTCCCCTGATCCTGTTTCAGATTAGAATTTGTTAGATTGAATGCTTATTTTTATGACCTGATTATGCAATATCACCATGAAAGTCATATGAAAATCTTCAGAACTGAACAGATACGGAGTATCGATGACCTTACAATAAGGAATGAACCTGTAAGCCCCGAAGATCTTATGGAGAGGGCTGCAGGTCAGGCATACAGGTGGTATGTTAGAAATTTTGACAGGACAAGGCGGGTTCTTGTGTTTACAGGGCCCGGCAATAACGGAGGTGACGGCCTGGTTCTTGCCAGGCTGCTGTCTGCGGGGAATTTTAACACCGAACTGTTTTACGTTAATTTCTCATCAAAAAGATCAGATGAATGGGAGTGGAACTTCCGGCGTCTTGAGAACGAGACTTCAGTGCTGTTCAATTCAATCGACAGTATTGATCAGTTTCCTTTTATAGGAAGCGACGATGTTGTTGTTGATGCTCTCTTCGGCTCTGGATTGACCCGGCCGGTGGAAGGCCTTGCATCGCAGGTGATCAGGAAAATCAACAGTTCTGATGCTGTTGTTGTTTCGGTGGATATGCCCTCGGGTCTTTTCGGTGAAGACAATGGCGGCAACGACCCTGAATCTGTTATCAGGGCTGATTATACTCTGACGTTTGAGTTCCCGAAGCTGTCATTTATGTTTGCTGAGAACGCAAGATACACGGGTGAATGGGTCGTCCTTCCGATAGGGCTTAATGCTTCGGCCATAAAGAGCATTGAGACTCCTTTCAGAATGGCTGACGAAAGTTACGTTTCGCTGCTTCTCAGAAAAAGGCAGAAGTTTGATCACAAGGGAATTTTCGGACATGCCCTTCTTATTGCGGGTTCATATGGTAGAATCGGGGCAGCTACCCTTGCTGCAGGAGCAGCTCTGAGGTGCGGAGCCGGACTGGTGACGTGCAACATCCCGGGCTGCGGATACGGAATCGTTCAAACATCGGTTCCCGAGGCAATGACAATTACTGACAGCCATCAGATGTTTATAACGGAAGCCGTAAATACTGGTCCCTATAATGCAATTGGTCTGGGTCCGGGTATCGGTACTCACGAGCTGACACAGAAAGTGGTGCAATCGATGCTTTTACAAAGATCCAAACCGATTGTGATCGATGCGGATGGCATCAACATTCTCGGAATGAACCAGAAATGGCTTCCGGCAATGCCTGCATTAACTATTCTTACACCTCATCTGAAAGAGTTTGAACGTATAGCCGGAGAATCAGCAAATAGCTATGAAAGGTTGGAAAAACAAATGAAATTTTCGGCAGAATATAATGTTATTATTGTCCTTAAAGGAGCATTTACTTCGGTCTCGCTGCCCGACGGCAGGGTGTTCTTTAACAGTACCGGAAACCCGGGCATGGCAACAGCAGGCAGCGGTGATGTACTGACCGGAATGATTCTTTCTCTCCTTGCACAGAACTACACTCCCGAAATTGCTTCAGTGGCAGGCGTATACCTGCATGGACTGGCAGGAGATATAGCAGCCGCAAAGAATGGATACGAGTCGATGATTGCCACTGATATTACAGCCAGCATCGGCAGCGCATTCATTAAACTAAGAAGCAGTGTTGATATTTGAAATTTTAAAGAAAAGAGGTATGAATAAGATTATCAGATTAGTATTGCTGGCTCTGGTGATACTTGGAATTGGCTCATGTGCGGCAAACAGGAACATGGGCGGATCGTCCGCTAGTGTATCACAACTGTCGGGGAATGTTAATGTTCCGGATGGAGCCTTGGTATATGCATTACCTTTAACAGTGGTCGATATAGCAATCGAAACAGAACGTGTAATTGAGAAGCCGGGACCCTATTCAGCCTATGCAGCTGATTTGCTTGGTCTTACAGATGTAATAAAATCCGAAAATGAGTACTGGTCGGTTACCGGAGTTACCATAAGTACTCATGAAGAGATAGATCCGGATGGTTATTTTGCTATCAGTGCACCCGGTGTCTTCAGGACAAATGTCCTGGAGATGAAGAAAGCCGGCCTGATCCTGGATCTTAATCCCGAGATGTATGACGTTGAAAATCAGAGAAAAAATTCTCTCTCTTCTGGTGTTGAGATACATCAGTTTTACGATATGGGATCAGACGAGTATTTTCGCAACAGGAGGGATACCCTTTACAGGGTTGTTTCGGTCGATACCGCTTTCGTCAGAATACCGTATCTGGTTGTTAAAAAGCAGAAACTTAATCTTGATCAGCTCGCCGAAAGAGCAGCAATAAGGCTAATGGAACTGAGGGATGGCAAACATCTTTTACTGACAGGAGAGACGAATCTTTTCCCGCAGGACGGCTCGGCTATTGCTGAGATCAACCGTCTTGAAAGGCAATATACCGAACTTTTTGCAGGTAAGGTTTTTTCTGAGAAGAGGACCTTCAGGTATCAGATTACTCCCCGGAAGGATCAGACGGGAAGGAAGATCGATCTCTGCGTGTTCTCCGAGGCAACCGGACCGGGTGATCCGGGATCTAAAACCGGTGATCCGGTAACGATTGAATTTACGCCGGAGCAGAAGACGCGTAATATTGCTTCTCCTGTATCAAAGGGCGGGCCGGCTCAGCAGAAATACAGCAGGATCGTCTGCAGGCTCCCGGATGTGGCAGAAGTGAAACTGAGTATCGGAAACACAGTTGCAGGATCGGGCAGAAAACTCATATACCAGTTCGGCGAAATAATTCAGATGCCATCAAACTACCTGATTGGCAAATAACAGAAAAAATGTCTTTGTTTTAAGAAGACGTACAGAATATCCGGAGTGAGCGGATTGATTATTGTATGCGGCCCTTGAAGCTGGTCTGGAACTCTTCCCAGCTCTGTTTTTCATAAGCCTTTCCGGCGAAAAACATCAGAAGAACTTCCATGTCTTTTGCCTGCCTGAAGCCCGGAACAGGAGATGCTGAAAGTTTGTTCTCCTGCAGGGTAAGGAAGACTACTGTAGGGTACGACAGCTGGCCTCTGAGCAATGCAACAGCAAGCTGATGCGCCTTTCCGGCTTTTCCGTCATTTATGAAGGTCTGACCAAAAAAGTTTATTTCTTCCTTGCCTTCTGCGTTGAACTTAACAGGATAGAAATTATTATTCAGTATGTCCGCAATGACAGGATTTGTAAACGTCTCCTGATCCATCTTTTTACACCACCCGCACCAGTCAGTATAGGTGTCGATAAAGATAGGTTTGAACGAAAGTTTGCTTAGCTGCTCGGCTTCTTCTATAGTGTGCCATTTTACAGCGGCATTCTGGGCAAGGGTATAGCCTGCCGCGAAAGTCAGTGCAAAAAGAGTTAATACAAGTTTTCTCATAAATAGTTTTCTACTGTGTTGCAAATTGCATGCAAATTTATCAATTCCCCCGAGCTTATCTGTGCCACAGGCAAGGTTTAACTGTTGTCCGTCTAACAAATAAGCTCGCCGGTATGTTCATTAACCCGGATATAACAGAAAAATCCTGAAAATATTTTTCTACATTTACCAGTCTTTTAAACTCACCTAAACTATTTTTATGGAAACAATAACCAATACTTTACGGGATTCCAAGGTTGCACGCTGGACTGCACTCGCTGTAGTGGCTTTCACAATGTTGTGCGGGTATTATCTGACCGACGTGATGGCCCCGCTGAAACCAATGCTTGAGAAGGAACTGCTTTGGAACAGCACTGAATACGGCTTCTTTACAAGTGCTTACGGATGGTTCAATGTCTTCCTTCTCATGCTTATACTTGGCGGGATCATCCTCGATAAGATGGGAGTGCGCTTTACAGGTAAAATGGCAACGATAATTATGGTTATTGGTACCGCAATAAAATACTGGGCTGTTTCTACTCATTCCCTCGATGCGTCAGAACTCTTTGGTATGAAGGCCCAGGTTGTTGTTGCTGCGCTTGGTTTTGCGATTTTCGGGGTAGGAGTGGAGGTTGCGGGCATAACAGTTTCGAAAATCATTGTCAAATGGTTTAAGGGAAAGGAACTGGCTCTTGCAATGGGGCTGGAAATGGCAACTGCAAGACTGGGAACAGCACTTGCCCTTTCTACTTCAGTTCCGATAGCGGTTGCTTTCAACAACGTTTCAGCACCTATTCTGGTATGCCTGATTATGTTGTGTATAGGCATGATCTCCTTCTTTATCTATACTTTCATGGACAGGAAGCTCGACAGGTCAGTAGCTGCTGAAGCAGACAGGACAGGCAACACAGAAAGTGAAGAATCATTCCGTTTTTCTGATATCATTGGTATTATAACCAACAAGGGATGGTGGTACATCGCGATACTTTGTGTCCTGTTTTACTCATCGGTCTTTCCCTTTCTTAAGTATGCAGCTGATCTGATGGTTAATAAATTCGGAGTTGACGCCAGGCTTGCAGGTTCAATACCTGCACTGCTTCCCTTTGGCACAATAATACTCACTCCCTTGTTTGGGAACCTGTACGACAGGAAAGGCCGTGGAGCAGATATAATGATACTCGGTGCAGTCCTGCTTATTTTCGTTCATGCTCTTTTCTCGATACCATTCCTGAAGCAGACACCTGTTGCGATATTCCTTATAATTGTGCTCGGGATAGGTTTTTCTCTGGTGCCCTCTGCAATGTGGCCATCGGTTCCGAAGATAATACCTGAGAAACAGCTCGGCACAGCCTATGCAATGATATTCTGGGTCCAGAACTGGGGGCTTATGGGAGTTCCTGCCCTGATTGGCTGGGTCCTGGATAAATATTGCATTACCGGAACCAGACTGGTTGATGGCGTGGCTGTCTCAAACTATAACTACACCCTCCCGATGATAATTTTTACGGGTTTTGGCGTTCTCGCACTGATCTTTGCCCTTCTTCTTAAGGTTGAAGACAGGAAGAAAAAGTACGGTTTGCAGCTGCCCAACATAGCTAAACAATAAGTGTCTTTATAAATACGCAAGGAAGAAAGGAGCCGGGTTTTGGCAGATAGTTCACCCCGGATTTTTCTGTCCTGACTATTCTCTCAAATAAAAATAACGGGGAGTTCATAATATTTAATTGTCTGGAATTAATTAATGTTTTTACTGAACACGCCGGCTGAATAATTGTTTTAATGTTAAAGAAATAACAATAGATTTATGGCAGTTACGGAATTTGAAAAAGGAAAGGTTTTTGTCTTCAGCAACTCAGTGGAGTACTCTGATGGTGGTATTGTGAGCAAATCGGTTCTTAAAAAGGAAACAGGGAATATTTCACTTTTTTCATTTGACAAGGGCGAAGCACTGAGTGAGCATACTGCTCCTTTTGATGCTTTAATACAGGTTGTTGACGGTAAGGGTGAGATAACAATAGGGGGTAAGCCTTTTTTGCTTGCACAGGGGCATTGCATCATAATGCCGGCCAACATTCCGCATTCGGTTAAGGCTGTTGAAAGGTTCAAGATGGTGCTTACGATGATAAAAAGCATCTGAGCCTTGCTACACGATAAAATGCCCGGAAAGATAAAGTCACCAGGCAAAGGGTAAAAACAACCGGGAGTCTTATAAACCGTGAAATATTACGGTTTTATCAGGCCATTTTAATAAGGATAGTCTTAACTGTGTCACTAACATCTTCCTGTTCGTCGACACATCTTTCAAGGATCTCCAGTATTTTGTTGTTTTTAAGCAGTTCAGAGGGATCCTGCTCCTTTTCAAAAAGCTCAGATACGGCAATAAAGTAATAATCATCAGCCTTATGTTCAATTTGTTTGATCCTGTCGCATGCCTCGGTGATCTCCTTCTTATTGGCAGCGGTGTCGTTAAGACAATGAATGCATATCTGGATCTGTTTTGACGCTTCAACGATCATTTCAGCCATCTCTTTGAAGACAGGAAGTAACTTTTTAGGTTTATAGAGACATATTCTTCTTCCAATGCCGTTTATCGAATCGACAACATTATCGATGTTTGCTGTCAGCTCATGAATATCTTCCCTGTCGAAAGGAGTAATGAATGATTTGTTGAGCTGCTGGTAAGCCTTATCGGTAATTACGTCTCCGGCATGCTCCACATTTTTTATTTCCACATAGATCCTTTCATGTTCCTCGGGGTCGGAAGTTGAAAGAAGCTCATTCAGGAGTTCCGAAGCTTTAACAAGGTTTTTAGCGTCCTCCTCGAAGAGAGGATAAAAAGAATGATCTTTTGGTACAAAGAATTTAAGAACTTTATCAATATTCATTTCAGTCTTTTTTTAAAGTTTCAAAGTAAATCATAATTCCTGGAAAAACACTCTGAAAACAAAATACATTGTTCCACCAATAAGAGCAGAAACAGGGATTGTAAATATCCAGGCCCAGAAGATCTTTGCGGAAACACCCCATTTTACGGCGGATAAACCCTTTCGGGCGCCAACACCCATTATAGCCCCGGTGATGGTGTGTGTAGTACTTACAGGTATCCCGAAGAAAGTTGCTCCAAAAAGAGTCGCAGTGCCTGATAATTCTGCTGAGAATCCCTCAAATGGTTTTAGTTTTGTGATTTTCTGACCCATAGTCTTCACTATCCTCCAGCCCCCGAAAAGTGTTCCCAATCCGATGGCAGCCTGGCAGGAAAGCTTTATCCACAACGCAATCGGATCGTCGGGAGTTGTCAGTCCCTCAATAATCAGTGCCAGCCATATAATCCCCATCGACTTCTGTGCGTCGTTACCACCATGGCCAAGGCTGAATGATGCAGACGACAGTAATTGCAAACGGCGGAATATTTTATCGATTTTAAAGGGGGTGAGCTTTCGGCATATAAAAACAACAAAATTCGAAACAAGGAATGAAAGTGTCATTCCAAGAAGGGGGGCTATGAAGATAAAGGCTATTATTTTCATCAAACCTCCCATGACAACTGATCCTGCGCCTGAATGAGCTATTGCGGCACCGACAAGCCCGCCGACAAGTGTATGCGACGAACTGGAAGGAAAACCCCACCACCAGGTTATCAGATTCCATGTTATGGCAGCAACCAGGGCTGAGGCTATAACTGTAAGGTTCAGAACTCCCGGATCCACAACTCCTTTTCCCATTGTATGGGCCACCTTCATGGGGAATACAGTGAATGCGATGAAATTAAAAAATGCAGCCATCGATACTGCAGCTATTGGAGAGAGGACTTTTGTTGAGACAACGGCGGCAATAGAATTTGCCGAATCATGAAATCCATTGATAAAATCGAAAATAATTACCAGGGCAATAACGATATAAAGAAATGTCATAACTGCAGAATACGATAATTTATTGATCCTTTTTGAATGATTTCTTGCATACCGGCGGCATTTAGACAAGTCCCGTTATTACCCGATAATTTTACAGGGTGCCCAAAATTAAAAATAATATTATTACTTTTATGAATCAATCATTTTTAATTATAAAATTCAAAAATATGAGCGACATACGTAATCTTGAACCCAAAGCTGTATGGAGTTACTTCCACGAAATAACACAGATACCCAGACCTTCAAAGAAAGAGGCTATGATCATTAATTTCATGAAGGAGTTCGGGAAAAAGAACAATCTTGAGACACATATTGACAAAGTGGGTAATGTGATTATGCGCAAACCGGCCACAAAAGGGATGGAAAACAGAAAATGCGCGATACTGCAGGCTCACCTCGACATGGTTCCCCAGAAAAACAGCGACAAGAAGCATGATTTTGAAAAGGACCCGATTGAAACTGTTATTGATAATGGCTGGGTCAGAGCCAACGGGACAACACTTGGTTCCGATAATGGTATCGGTGTTGCTGCTATTATGGCAGTTCTTGCATCAAAAGATCTTAAGCATGGTCCTCTTGAAGCTCTTTTCACAGTTGATGAGGAAACCGGAATGACCGGGGCTTTTGGCCTGAAGAAGGGACTTCTGAAGGGAGATATACTGCTCAACCTCGATTCAGAGGATGAAGGCGAATTGTATGTCGGATGTGCAGGAGGTGTTGACGTTGCGGTAAAGAAGAAGTATAGCCAGGAAAAGACGCCTGAAGGAATGAAAGCATTCAGGATCACTGCAAGCGGTTTGAAGGGAGGTCATTCAGGAATCGATATAGCACTTGGCAAGGCCAACTCGAACAAAATCATGGCAAGGTTTCTTATGCAGGCCGAATCGGATCATGGCATAAGGCTCTCAGAGCTTGCCGGCGGAGATATGCGAAATGCAATCCCGAGAGAATCATACGCGATCCTGACGGTTCCTGAGGCTGATGCGGCAAAATTCTCAAAATTTGTCAAAGACTACGAGAAGATGTACAAGGCTGAGTTTGCCGAGACTGACCCTGATCTTTCATTTAAGGCTTCTTCAGTTTCACTTCCTGCCAGAGTGATGAAGCAAGCCGATCAGTACAGGATAATACGGGCTCTTTTTGCTTGTCCCAACGGTGTTATGAGAATGAGCCAGTCGATGAAGGATCTGGTTGAAACATCAAACAACCTGGCTATTGCAAGATGTATCAAAGGACAGTTTGAAGCCTATTGTCTTACGAGAAGTTCTGTTGACAGCGCCAAGGAGGCTACAGCATGGAAAATAGCGGCGGTATTTCATTTGATTGGAGCAACAGTTACGCTTTCAGGTAGTTATCCGGGATGGAATCCTAATCTGAACTCGCCGATCCTGAAGACTATGAGTGAGGTTTACAAAAAGAAATACGGAAAGGTTCCTGAAATAAAAGCCATTCATGCAGGTCTTGAATGCGGTTTGCTGGGAGGAGTTTATCCTGACCTGGATATGATATCATTCGGACCAACAATCAGGTATCCGCATTCTCCTGATGAAAAAGTGAATATTGAATCGGTCGGAAAGTTCTTCGATTTTCTGTGTGAGTCACTGAAATCTGTTCCGGTAAAATAAACGTATTGTCTCACCCGGCCGGAAACGGGATTATAATGGAATTTATCTGTTTCCGGTCTGGTCGGACAGAATCTCAATAAGGAGATCGTCCTTCATGACATTGGAGTTTGATTTTACAACAACCCGTGTCACTTTTCCGTTAGCCGGGGATTGGATCTCATTCTGCATTTTCATCGCCTCGAGGATTACCAGAGGTTCTCCCCTCAGAACGCTTGAGCCTTCACGAACCAGCACGTCTATAATCTTACCGGGCATCGGGGCTTTTAACTCAACCTTATTGCTTTTCTCCTTACCGGTGTTGAGAACTTTCATTCTCTTCATCGAAAAAGGCGTTTCAACAGTAAAGGTGTAACTGATGTCGTTAAAGAGAATCTCATACCTGTTCTGACGTGAACGGACAATTTCAACAGGATATTTCCTGTTCTTCCATAATATGTAGGTTCCATGCTTCTCATCCGACTTGAGTTTTACCTCGTAGTCCCTCTGTCCAATCCTGATTGAATGCTTCAACGGCTGAGTGAACGAAAACCTTTTGTTCTCCGATGAAAGAGTATAGAGTTTTTTAATTTCTGTTTTTGGTTTTCCCATGACGGATACTTTTAAAACTGATTGATCCTTTTGTTCATAAGCCACGGACTCATATCCTTGCTGTTCTCAAAGTCGACGGGGATGCTATTGTCAAGAAGGTTCTCTTCAATGAATAGTTTTGTTGCAAGCCAGGCTGCAAGCATTTCTTCATATTCACTGTTATAGTAGTATTTCTCGAGATCTTTCTCGATGAAGGCTGTTGTAAATGAACCGTCGATAAATTTTGTATTTCTTACGAGCATGCGGAAGAACGGCAGAGTTGTCTTGCTTCCCTTGATCCATACTTTATCAAGAGCAAGCTTTGTTTTTCGGATGGCGTCCTTTCTGTCTTTTCCTCTGACAATAAGCTTGGCTATCATCGAATCGTAGCTTGCAATAATTGATGATCCGGCTTCCACACCTGTATCAACCCTGATATTGGCTCCGCACGGAAGACTCAGTTTTTCTATCTTCCCGGGGTCAGGGGCAAAACCAGCCTGCACATCTTCAGCATTTATTCTGCATTCAATTGCCCATCCCTTAAGCTTAACATCATCCTGTCTGATTTTTAGTTTTTCACCGCTTGCTATCCTTATCTGTTGTTCGATAAGGTCTATTCCTGTGATCATTTCCGTAACAGGATGTTCGACCTGAATCCTGGTATTCATTTCCATGAAATAGAAGTTCTTTTCAGAGTCGAGAAGGAATTCTACAGTACCTGCTGAATAATATCTGACAGCCTGGGCAATTTTTACCGCCATCTGTCCCATCGTAGATCTGAGTTCGTTGTCGAGTGCCGGCGAAGGGGCTTCTTCGAGAAGTTTCTGATGTTTTCTCTGAATGGAACATTCTCTCTCTCCCAGATGGATAATATTTCCTTCCTGATCGCCGAGTATCTGAAACTCAATGTGCTTTGGATTTTCAATATATTTCTCAACAAATACTGAGGGATCGTTGAAAGCTTTTTCGGCTTCCTTGCTTGCAATGAGAAACATCTTCTCCATTTCGTCAGGCCGGCGCACAATCCTCATTCCCCGTCCTCCACCGCCCGAGGCTGCTTTAATAATGACAGGGTATCCTATTTTTTCAGCGACTGCGGCCGCTTCCTCCTCATTTCCAATGTTACCCTGGCTTCCTGTTGCCATAGGGATCCCTGAAGCAAGTGCTATTTTGCGGGCAATTGTCTTGTTACCCATCTTGTATATGGAATCCGGTGAGGGGCCGATGAAAACGATTCCATTATCAGAACATTTCTGGGCAAAGTATGCATTTTCTGCCAGAAAGCCGTACCCGGGATGAACGGCATCAGATCCTGTTTTAAGAGCTATATCGACAAGCCTCTCAATGTTCAGGAACACCGGGATGTCTGTACTGTCCTCGGTATTGTCAAACACAATGTCGGCCATTGTCAGGAAGAGGGCATTCGGTTCAACGGAAGTTTTAACGGCAACGGTCTCGATCTTCATTTTTCTTGCCGTCTTTATGATCCTGACTGCAATCTCGCCACGGTTTGCTATAAGGATGCGTTTTATCTTCATTGATAATCTGAATTATTTGCAGTAAGATAGAAAATAAATCTAAAGGGGCATATTCCCGTGCTTTCTGGCCGGAACCTTGACCCATTTGTTGTTAAGGGCCGAAAAAGCCGAGATTATTTTCTTCCTTGTTACGGCCGGGTCGATAACCTCATCTATATAACCGCTTTCGTCAGCTATGAAGGGATTAGCCACCTTATCGCGGTATTTCTTCACAAGTTCCTTTTTAAGCTCATCGGGATTCTTTGAAGCGGCAAGCTCCTTTCTGTAAAGAATTGCAACGGCTCCGTCAGGTCCCATAACTGCTATTTCGGCAGTAGGCCATGCAAAGCTGAAATCGCCTCCAAGGTTCTTGCTGTTCATAACTATGAAAGCTCCACCATAGGCTTTTCTGAGTATAACCGTGATCTTGGGAACTGTTGCCTCACTGTAGGCAAAGAGCATTTTTGCTCCATGTCGTATTATTCCTGAATGTTCCTGATCTATCCCCGGAAGGAAACCCGGAACATCCTCAAGTGTCAGAAGCGGAATGTTGAATGCATCGCAGAATCTTATGAATCTTGCCCCTTTAACAGATGAATTAATGTCGAGAACCCCGGCAAGAACCTTCGGTTGATTGGCTACAATACCGGTAGTTTTGCCCTTGATCCTGGCAAAACCTATTACCAGACTCGGAGCAAAAAGCTCCGATATCTCGAAGAAACTGTTTTTATCGACTATCTGTGTTATTACGTCCCTGACATCATATGCTTTATAGGGATCGTCTGGAATGATATCCCTGAGTTTGGGATTTATGTCCGGGATAGAACCGTCGTCGGGAACGACCGGAGGATTTTCAACATTGTTGGAGGGAAGATATGAGAGGAATTTTTTCAGTGCAAGTATCGTATTTTCCTCATCTTCATAAATCATGTGGGCCACACCGCTGTTTCGTGCATGTACTTCGGCTCCTCCCAGCTGGTCGAAGGTAACCTCTTCATTCAAAACTTCCTTTACAACATTGGGTCCTGTGACAAACATGTAGCTTGTATGGTTTGTCATGAATACAAAATCAGTGAGGGCAGGGGAATATACAGCACCTCCCGCAGCAGGTCCCATTATAACTGATATCTGAGGTATGATACCTGATGAGTGAATGATGTTTTGAAATATTGATGCATAACCGCTCAGACTTGCTACGCCTTCCTGTATCCTTGCACCACCAGAGTCGATAAGTCCAATTATCGGGGCACCCATTTTAAGTGCCATCTCCTGGATTTTGGAAATTTTCTTTGCATGTACTATTCCAAGCGATCCGCCCATTATTGTAAAGTCCTGTGCATAGGCGAAGACAAGACGGCCGTTGATTTTACCATGCCCTACGATAACCCCGTCTCCGAACGATTTCTCTACTTTTCCGAATTCCACAGGCTGTCCGGCCGGAGTAACAAATGCATCTATCTCTTCGAACGAATCCCTGTCGAACAAAAGGTCGATCCTTTCCGCAGCAGTAAGTTTTCCCTTGGAATGCTGTTTTTCAGCCTGTTCTTTGCTGTACTGTTTCCTGATGGCCTCCTGCCTTTCAACGAAAGCTTTGAATTGCTTACCTGACAAATCCATATCCGGTTATTTATTGTTTTCTTAGTGATATTACTGAAAATCAATACTTAATATTCAGACAAAATCGTCGTTTTTACGGATTCAAAAATAGATATTAAATGGGGATTTCCAAACAAAAGTTTCGACCAGATACCTACTGGTTATTATATGTCTCAGATAATCAATATGTTGTTAAGGTTTCTTTTTCGACCAGATATATTTGTTATTCCGGTTTGAATAGTCCGTCCTCCCTTGAACCCAGCAATCCTGCATTCAGCATAGATTCGCTTGCAAGGTTCAGTTTCCCGATTCTTGCATCAGACATCACAGGGAAGTGATGAAGCGATTCAATTTTATCGCCGATGAATCCCAGATCCTGACTGCTTGTAGCCCAGTTGATCCTGTTAAGGGTCGACAAATCGAAGGGAAGGGAGTATGACCGCAGGCTTTTTTCTCTTTTTATGTTGAAAAAGAAGTCAAAATATGACATTATCAGTTCCCGGAGACTCCGGTAAACAGGCTCCCTGAAACGAAGCGAGGTGAAATTGGATTTTGCTACAGATCCCCAGCATCCCTCCTCCCTGAAAACAGCAATTACATGGTCGTCGTCATTATATGCTTTCATATCGACGATAAGTGGTTTATAACCCAGATAATCCAGAACTGCAGCAGCAAAAAGGGCACCCTCAAAACAATGGGCCGATCTCTTCTCTATTACATACCTGGGAGATTTGCACTCATAATCGGGATTATAATCGATGGAATCAAGAAATACCTGAATTGACCATGGAGTTCTGAATTGTTCCAGAAACTCTTTTTCTTCACTATTCCAATTGATACCGGAATATGATTTTCCCATTTTCGACAAGTGTTGCCTTTATTAATGCTAATGAGTGTCTTATTCTTTGTCAGACCAATTTATTAATGATATCCTGCATGTCCGCATACTGGTCTTCCATGCTTTCAACAAGTCTGATCTGCGCTCTGGCTCTCTGAAGATTATGCTCAGGATTATGTATTTTGTAGTAAACATCCCCTTCGAGATAGTCGGTGAGAAATCTTACAGCCATGGTGTAGGTGATAAGTCCGGGCGCAAATGCCAGGTATTCAGATTCTGTTGTGTTCAGGGTATCCAGCGTTTCGGATATATATCCCCTTGCATATGCCTCGTACAGTTTAATATCCATGCTTATCCTCGAGAGGTCTTTTTCATCCTCTGCTGCAGTGTTTGCTGCGGTCCTTATTGCATCTCCGAAATCATAATGCACAAATCCCGGCATTACAGTGTCAAGATCGATGACACAAAGTGCCTTGTCGTTCAGGTCAAAAAGAATGTTGTTGAATTTGGTATCATTATGTGTGATCCTTAAAGGGATACTGCCCTGTTCGCCCAGGCGGAGTATGGTCTTCATTTTTTCAGCCCGTATCATTATGGCGTCAATATCGGCTGATACCCCGGCGACTCTTCCCACACTGTCGGCTTTCACACTGGCCATAAATTTAATGAGACGCTTTTCGATATTATGAAAATCTGGAATTGTCTCGTTCAGGGGTTTACCCGGCAGATCAGCCAGCATTGCCTGAAAGCGTCCGATAGCTCTTCCGCCCTCAAATGCTTTCACAGGTGTGTCGACTACATCGTACGACCTGTGATCCGTGATGTACACAAACATCCGCCAGAAGCTTCCATCAGTGTATTCGAGCCAGCTTCTGCCGTCGGCTGCCGGAATCAGGGTCAGGCATTCTCTTTTAGGATCAGAGCCGGGTATTGCTGAAAGTTTTGATCTTATGTGCCCGGTTACTCTTTCTATGTTCTCCTGAAGTGAAGGGATATCCTTGAATACCTTGTTGTTCAGCCTCTGGAGAATAAAGTCGTCCTTGTCTCTTTCGCGGGTTGAAACAAGATATGTATCGTGAATATGGCCGCTGCCCGAAAGAACTGCGTTGCTGAAAGTACCCTCAGCTGAGAAGCGGCCGAATATTTCTCTTAAATCATATGTCATGGGCTTATTTCCCCACTTTGTGACCTATAAATGCGTAATACATTATTATAAGGTACGACGGGACACAGATCCAGTATGCTGACTGTGTTGAGAATGCCATGGCCAGTTTGCCGTAGACGAGAGGCAGGATGGCTCCTCCGGCTATTGCCATTATCAGCATTGCAGATGCTGTTTTTGTAAATTTTCCGAGGCCGTCTAGAGCAAGAGGCCACATTGCAGGCCATACAAGAGAGTTCGCCAGCCCCATGAGAGCGACAAAGAGAACAGTCACAGGAAGAACCAGCTGAAGAGGTTTGAAGGTAACCAGATCGATGAAAGGCATTGTGAATACTTTGTCGGCCGGAGTGAAGATAGCAGCAAGTGAGAAAATGACGCCAAGTATCGTACATATCTTTAGGGCATTGCCTTGCTTCAGATATTTTGGGATCAACGCTATACCAAGCAGGTATCCGACTATCATGGCCAGCATGGTAAGGGATGTGTAGTATTTAGCTGAATCCATCGAGATACCGAGGGTCTGTCCGTACCTTATTATGGTATCACCTGCGATTACTTCCACTCCAACATAGAAGAAAAGTGCTATGACACCGAGAATGAGGTGCGGAAACTGCCATATGTTTGTCTTCTTGAGGTTGGCAACACCAACGGCTTCGTCTTCGGCATCAGTATCCACTTCAGGAAGATGCACATATCTGAGCACAAGCCCCAGAAGAATCAGGATCACCGTCATAACAATGTAAGGCATTATTACCGTTCGGGCCATCTCGTCGAGGATCAGGGAGCGAGATGCAGCATCTATTGCCTGAGCAAGTCTCTCTTCAAGTATATGTGAATCCTTCATGATTATGCTCGCCAGAATAATTGGTGCTATGACACCGGCAAACTTGTTTGCGATACCCATTATGCTTATCCTTTTTGCAGCGCTCTCGCGCGGACCAATTATAGTCACGTAGGGGTTTGAAGCAGTCTGCAGAAGAGCCAGACCGGCACCTTCAACGAAAAGTCCTGTCAGAAAAAGCCCGAATGTTCTTGTCAGTGCAGCGGGGATGAAGATAATCGTACCGATTGCCATTACCCATAAGCCCAGCGCCATTCCATTTTTAAAGCCTGTCTTTTTAAGTACTGCAGATGAAGGAAGGGCCATTACAAAGTAGGAAATATAGAAAGCAAAGGTTACGAAATATGCCTGGAAATCATTTAATTCACAGGCAGTCCGTAGAAAAGGGATGAGAACACCGTTGAGCCAGGTAACGAACCCGAAAATAAAGAAGAACAGTCCAATTACCGTTATGGAAAAGATGTAGTCTTTCCTGCTGATGCCGTTTGTAGTATTATTGGTAGCCATAAGAGGGAATTTTATTGTTTTTTTACAATCAGAAAGGTCAAATCTAATCTTTTTTATATTCCTTGCAAAGGAAAAAAATTATTTGGGGCGGGTGTTTTCAGATTTTTCCCGTGATTTTTCACCGAGATATCCTCCGTGATGTCTTTTTGAATAATCCTCAGCCCTGAAACCAATCTTTTCCATCATCAGAACCACCAGCGCATCGCCAATGGCAGTAAATACCGTTGTGGAAGTTGTGGGAGTCAGGCCAAGGGGACAAACTTCACGGGGTGCCCCTGTGGTAATATAGTAATCGGCTTTAAGGGCAAGCGGACTTGTTTCATTTCCTGTTATAACAATAACAGGGATATCCCTGTAAAGGTTTTCCTTGAGCTGGATAAGCTCAACGATCTCCCGTGTCTTTCCTGAATTAGAGATAGCCACCAGAACATCATTTTCCTGCATCACCCCAAGATCTCCGTGCTGTGCTTCGCTAGGGTGAAGGAAAACTGCCGGTGTTCCCGTGGAACTGAATGTTGTTGCAATATTATTGGCTATCTGTCCTGCCTTTCCCATTCCGCTCAGAATTATCTTGCCTTTCTTCAGATGCACCCTTTCATATATAACCTCTGTTACCCTTTCATAGCTTTCAGTAACTGGGATTGATCTGATTGCAGCTGCTTCCCTTTCAAAAATTCCGGCAACTTTTTCCTTCATGGTGGATTTGGTTAAATTTAAGTTTCCAAAGTTATTAAAATCTGTTCTGCCAGCCTGCTTCTTTCGTTCAATATTTCCCTTAGCAATTATCTCCGAATTAATTAAATTTGTAATAAACCTCATACCGAATAAGAACTTCATCCTATGGTAACCCAGCCAGCTCAATCCCTGAAAAGGAACTCTGTTTTCAGTTCGCAGCCCTATATAGTTGTCACAGCTTTTTTCTCCCTTTTTGCGATCGTTGGCCTGGCGCTTTACGGATTACCTTTTTTCTACGACTTCTTTGTAAATGAATTCGGATGGTCGCGCACCATTGTCACTTCAGGCAACGCACTGGGCAAAATGCTTGTTGCCCCATTATTCGGGTTTATCGCAGGATGGCTTATCGACAGGCATGGCCCCAGGAAAATGATGCTTGCCGGATCGCTTATGGCTGGCTCTGCAATTGTTGGACTCAGCCTGATGGACAACCTTGGTATGTTTTATTTCTTTTATGTCCTTAATGCCCTCGGATATGTTTTTGGAGGGCCTCTTCCATGTCAGGTCCTTATTTCGAGGAGTTTCGATAAGAACAGAGGCAAAGCCATGGGGATAGCCTATCTGGGCATAGGAACCGGCGGGGCTCTGGTCCCTCTCATATCAGCCTCACTGGAAAAGAGTATGGGCTGGCACCATGCCCTTGCAATACTTGGTGGTATTGTTGTCCTTGTCTCTTTTCCTCTTGCATTGCTATTGAGGGAGAAGCCACAGACTATTCTAACGCAGGTTCAGAAACAGGGGAATGTTCCCATTGGATCCGTTCTTCGTAACAGGAATTTTTATCTTCTGGGTTTTGGGAGTATGTGTTCAATAGGTGCCGTAGGAGGTGTTAATCAGCATCTGAAGCTTTATCTCCGGGATATGGATTTCACTCAGGCAGGATCGGCGAGGATAATTTCACTGGTTCTGCTTTCCAGTCTTGCCGGCAGGGTATTGATGGGAATGCTGGCTGATGTCCTGCCCCGCAAGTATGTAATGATAATAATATATATGATTGTTGCATCTTCAATACCTCTCCTGCTTGTACCTGATTTTCCGGGAAGGCTGACTGTATTTGCCATTGCCTTTGGAATTGGGCTGGGTGGTGATTATATGATAATTCCGCTAATGGCAGGAGATCTCTTCGGTGTTAAAACCCTTGGGAGGGTCATGGGAATTATTCTCGTTGCCGACGGTCTGGCTGAATCGCTGTTCCCTATGCTGGTAGGAGCTTTGTATGATCAGGTGAACAAAAGCTACCTCACCGGATTCATTGTACTGATCTGTGTCGCACTGGCCGGAGCCCTGTTGGTTTCGTTCCTTCCCGGCAGGCATAAGCAAAGTAATTAATATCCTGAAAATTAGCGGATCAAAACTCTAAACTATATTAACATGAAAAAATTCAGAGCTCTTTATTTCTTATTGACATGCTTTATTGCAAGTGTGCAGCTTACTGCACAGATACCGGAGCAACTGGTTAAAATAATAGTAACGCCTGATCACGAGGACTGGCAGTATTCGGCAGGTCAGAAAGTCAGGTTTACAGTTCAGGTTCTGCACCATTATACAGGATTGAAGGGCGTTTATGCCCGTTATGAGGTTGGTCCGGAAAAGATGGAGCCGGTGTTGCGCGACTCGGTTCTTCTCTATGGCTTACCTTTTGTTGTCGACGCAGGAACATTGAAGAACCCGGGCTTTCTGCGTTGTGTGGTTACAGTCGGTTTTGAAGGAAGGAGATACAGAGGACTGGCAACAGCAGCTTTTAATCCAGAAAAGATCACACCAACCGTGGACTTTCCGACTGACTTCGTCTCTTTCTGGGAATCAGCCAAAGCTGAGCTGGCAAAAATACCAGTTAATGCCCGCATGACTCTTTTGCCTGAAAAATGTACTGAAGATGTTGATGTTTATCATGTTGCCCTTCAGAACTATGGAAATTCAAGGCTTTACGGGATACTGGCAATTCCCAGAAAGGAGGGCCGTTTTCCGGCAGTTCTGCAAGTGCCCGGAGCAGGTATCAGAGCCTATAATCCGGATGTTGCCCTTGCAGCCAGAGGCTTTATAACCTTTGTCATCGGTATTCATGGAATTCCTGTCACAATGGATCCCGGAGTATATCTTGATCTGGGAGGAGGTGCACTGAGAGAATACTGGACATTCAACATGGACAACAGGGACAGATACTATTATAAAAGGGTATACCTTGGTTGTGTCCGGGCAAATGATTTTATCACCTCTCTTCCTCAGTTTGACGGTACTAACCTGGCAGTAACAGGAGGAAGCCAGGGTGGTGCACTGTCGATTATAACAGCATCGCTCGACAATCGGGTGAAATATCTGGGAGCTTTCTATCCTGCCTTGTGCGATGTGACAGGATATCTGCATGGCAGGGCAGGAGGCTGGCCTCATTTCTTTGATAAAACTAATGCAGTTTATCACAACATCAGTCAAAAGCTTGAGACCATTAAATACTTTGACGTTGTGAATTTTGCGCGTAACCTCAAGATTCCAGGATTTTACAGCTGGGGATTCAATGACGAAACCTGTCCGCCAACATCAATGTATGCGGCTTATAACCAGATTAATGCGCAAAAGAGCCTTTTTCTTGTTCATGAAACCGGTCACTGGACATACCCGGAACAGGGGAGCCGTCTTACTAACTGGATTACCGGAATGCTGACATCACAATAAGAAAAATGCATCATGATCAGAGTAATAAACATTTTTTTTGACTAAAATCTGAAAATTCCGGTTTTTTTGATGAACGGATGTTTATCTTTCTTCAATGGAACTTTTTTGAAGATGTATGGATGAAATCATCCCTCAGGCATCGATGAAAATCCCCTTTTAATGCTGTTCTGAGAATATAATCATTTTTATTATCTCAAACTTTTAAGGTAAATTTGATGATAATAATTTACTAGTGATCTCTTCTAAAAAAGATACTAAAATATTACAGGAACTCAATGGCAGATAGGTATCCTGATATTAGGGAAAGGGTGCGTGTGAGGGCTTCGGATATCTTCCGCAGATATTCAGTACCAAGGTGGATGCTGTTCACACACGACACCGCCGTAGTCTTCATTACTTTCATTGCTGCGTACATTCTGCGTTTCAATATGGTCCTGGGAGATCTGGCCTGGAATGAAGTGTTGTTCCACAGCCTTTTATCACTGATTGTTTACGTCGGTTTCTTTGTAATATTCAGGTCATACGCAGGCCTTATAAGGCATACAACACTGACTGACGTTACACTCGTTTTTGTATCAACCTCATCTTCTGCTTTTGTCCTGGCTCTTTTTTCCCTTTTTATCCGGACCTTTTCCGCAAGCGCCCTCCTGGTGATACCCTTATCAGTCATTTTTATCCATTACGTTCTGATTACCGTGGCGCTGTTTTTCATGAGGGTGTCCGTAAAGATGCTTTTCCGTTTTGCAACAAGCGCGGTACGGCATCCTACACGCAGGGTCCTGATATATGGTGCAGGCGATATGGGATTCATTGTCAAAAGGGTTTTGTTAAGCGATCCCCGTGGCGGTTTTACGGTGTATGGCTTTATAGATGACAGCCGGAGGCTTCAGGGAAAGAAAATAAATGGAATTCAGGTTTTCGGTCCCGAAATCCTTAACAAGAATTTCATTTTAAAAAACAAGATCGAAACCCTTGTTATTGCAATCAGGTATCTGGCCTCAAATAAGAAGAGCGATATAATACATAAGGCAATAGGATGCAATCTCGAGATACTGGAGACACCGGCAATTGAAAAATGGCTTAATGGCGAGCTTGAAGTAAAGCAGCTTCAGAAGGTAAAACTTGAAGACCTTCTTGGAAGAGAGCCCATAAAGCTTAATATGGAAGTGATAGGAAAAGGGCTGTCAAAGAAAACAATTATGGTTACAGGAGCTGCGGGTTCGATAGGATCTGAAATTGTACGTCAGCTCTCCCGTTTTATGACGCACCAGATCATCCTTGTTGATCAGGCTGAGACTCCTACATTCCATCTTGAAAATGAGCTCCGGAAGAAATACAGCCATGTCAGATTCACGACTCAGCTTGGCGACATCACCAATATTGAGCAAATGGAGCTGCTTTTTATGAGGTATCAGCCTGAGATTGTATTTCATGCCGCCGCATACAAGCATGTTCCCATGATGGAGCAGAATCCGCATGAAGCGGTTAGGGTTAATGTGGGAGGAACAAGGCTTCTGACAGAACTTTCGGTCAAATACGGGGTGAGAAAATTCGTGATGATCTCAAGCGACAAGTCTGTCAATCCCACTAACATAATGGGTGCCTCGAAGAGGGTATGTGAAATGATCGTCCAGACAAAATCACTGAAGCAGGGTATGAAAACCCAGTTTGTGATAACAAGGTTCGGGAATGTACTCGGATCAAACGGATCAGTAATACCTCTGTTTGCAAAGCAGATTGAGGAAGGGGGGCCTGTAACGGTAACCCATCCCGAAATAACGCGCTATTTTATGACAATACCCGAAGCCTGCGAGCTCGTACTTGAAGCCGGATTTATGGGTAAGGGTGGTGAGATCTTTGTGTTTGACATGGGCAAACCCGTGAAGATCGATGATCTCGCTAGGAATATGATAAGACTCTCAGGGTTTGAACCTGACAAGGATATAAGGGTTGTATACACAGGTCTGCGCCCCGGAGAGAAACTATTTGAGGAGCTGTTGTCATGCGGTGAGGAATTGCTTCCCACCTTCCATGAGAAGATCAAGATCGCCAAGGTTGAAAGGAACGACTACAGGAAAGAGGTGCTCAGGGCAATTGTCTGCCTGAAGAATCTGTATCAGATGTCGGAAAAGGAGATAGTTGAATTATTTGAAGAACTTGTTCCCGAATATAAAAAGTCGAAGCAGACAACCAATGGTGAATACCTTAAGGAACGTCAGAAGATACTTGATGAGGAAACAGTAGTGCCTGAATCGCGCTAGAAAGTTATTTACACAAATTTTATAAAAAAAAGAAAAAGCGTCGTTTGTGACGCTTTTTTTTGTGATCCCGACAGGATTCAAACCTGTAACCTTCTGATCCGTAGTCAGATGCTCTATTCAGTTAAGCTACGGGACCATTGCATTTCAAAGGTGCAAATATAGCATTTTTTTATGCTTTCCTAATTCCTGTCTTTTATTTATATTATATGGAAAATATTTTAAATTTTGAATCGTTGAATTTCAATGAATAAATACTGAATTATGAAGAAATATGCCACCCTTCTGTTGAAAATACTCCTCGCACTTATTTTGTTTATTCTCCTTTCTCTTCTGATAATCCCTGTGGTTTTCAAAGACAGGATAAAAACAAGCGTTGAAAAGGCAATCAATGAATCAGTTGATGCAAAAGTCTCTTTCAGTGACTATAAACTGGGATTCTTCAGGAATTTTCCCAATATTTCTTTCTCTCTTGAGGATCTGGTTGTTGCCGGTACTGGAAAATTTGACAGCGATACCCTTGCATCATGCCGTTCTGCAAGACTGGTATTTAACCTTAAGAGCCTGTTCTCCGGTTCGGGTTATGAGATCAAATCCATGATATTTGAAAACGCTGCTGTAAAAACAATAGTTCATGAAGATGGCAGTGTGAACTGGGATATCATGAAGGAAACTGAAGAAGTTGATGATTCTGAATCATCATCAGCAATGAAGATACTTCTCAAAAGGGTGGAAATACTTGAAAGTTCGTTTGCCTATCTCGACAGGGAGGCAGATATGGAAGCCTGGGTCGGGGATCTTAACGCCGGCATGACGGGAGACCTTACAATGAATGAAACGAATCTCGACATAGCTCTTACTTCAGGTGATGTTTCATTCATTATGGAGGATTTTAAATATCTGAACAAAGTTACAGCACAAGCAGAAGTACTGCTCAGGGCAAACCTCGACAGCATGAGATTTTATTTTCTTGACAACTATCTTCTGATGAATGGTCTCAGGCTTGAATTTGCAGGAATGGTCGCCATGCCTGAAGAAGATATTATAACAGACCTTACATTTAAAACGGGGCCGACCCCTTTCAAGTCACTGCTTTCACTTATTCCTGCATTTTATATGAGCGGGTTTGAGGAACTGCAAACTGAGGGAGTGTTTAATCTTGAAGGAAGTGCAAGAGGTATTTATAGTGACGCTGATTCAACGATGCCGGATATTTCCCTCGATCTGAAGGTTAATAACGGAATGATCAGCTACCCCTCTCTGCCGGAGAAAATAAGGAACATAAACATGAGTTCGGAAATATTCGTTGATGGTCGCGAACTTGACAGAACAACAGTCGCCATGGATAATTTTCACATGGAACTGGCAGGAAATCCTTTTGACATGAGGTTCTTTCTGGCAACACCAATGAGCGATCCCGACCTGAAAGGGACCATGACAGGCAAGATCGATCTTACTGCTCTTTCAAAAGCCATGCCCCTTGACAGTATTGATCTTTCAGGTATGGTTACTTTGTCAGTAAACATGGCAGGAAGGATGTCAATGATCGAAAACGGGCAGTATGAAAAATTTGACGCCTCAGGCAATATAAGGCTTAATGATCTCCTTGTTGCTGTACAAGGCTACCCTGAGGTAAGAATTAATGAGGCCTCTTCGGATCTCTCACCGCGTTCCTCATCATTGTCGGGTACAGGAATCAAAGTAGGAAATAATAGTGATTTTTCAGTTAATGGCCAGCTCGAGAACTATATTCCTTATTTGTTCAGTGACGGAATACTAAAGGGAAAACTTTCTGTGAATTCAGACATGATCGACCTAAATGAGATCATGGCATATCTTGAAACTGACACTATGGTCACTGATACTGCGGCACTTGCTGTAATTAAGGTACCTGAGGATCTTGATCTTGATTTTACCGCCTCAGCAGCCAGGCTGGAATACAGCAGCATAAAAGCCAACAACGTAAAGGGCCACCTCCTTGTAAAGGATGGTGTACTTAGCATAAGGGAAACCGGAATGGATCTGTTTGGCGGCAAGATCAGCCTTAATGCCGATTATGATACCCGGGATATGCTTAAGCCGCTTA
The DNA here is from genome assembly GCA_040772125.1 of Bacteroidales bacterium. Taxonomy (GTDB): domain Bacteria; phylum Bacteroidota; class Bacteroidia; order Bacteroidales; family VadinHA17; genus LD21. The sequence goes on along the minus strand of JAXGYS010000003.1, from coordinate 1,798,461 downwards.
TTAAAGCCGACTTATCTCTTGAGCAGCTTGCCATCAGGGAAGCATTCAGCTCGTTTGAAATGATAAGAAAGTTTGCCCCTTCTGCAAATGGAGTAAATGGAAACGTAGCCATGAAACTTACATTCAGCAGCCTTCTTAAAAACGATTTTATGCCTTTGATCGGGACCATAAGCGGAAGCGGCAAACTGAGATCCGCTGAGGTAACCCTTGTGGAATCGGCTGTTTATGATAAGCTTAAGGAAGTCTTAAAACTTGGCAGGAATTATTCGAATACCTTCAGGGATCTGGATATTGGCTTCAGGATCAGTGATGGAAAAATGATTGTAAGTCCTTTTAATACAAAAGTCGGAAATATAAAAATGAACATCAGCGGAGAGCAGGGGATCGATCAGTCGGTAAACTATGTTATCAGGACCGAAATACCCAGAGCTGAACTTGGTACGTCGCTTAACTCTCTCATTGATAATCTCTCCGGTCAGGCAGCTGCTTTAGGTGCAACATTTAAACCCTCAGAGATACTCAGGGTCAATGTCAACATTCGCGGTACGGTTCTCAAACCGCTTGTTTCTCCTTTCTTTGGTGATTCCCCTTCCGACAGTACAGGACCGGGCATTGTCACCTCTGTAAAAGAGACCGTTCAGGCCACAGTTGAGGAAAAGGTTGATGAAGTAAAGGACCAGGCCAGGGACAGAGCCCGGGAGGAGGGTGATAAACTTGTCAGGGAAGCAGAGGAGAGGGGACAGCAGTTAAGGGATGAAGCAGCCCTTGCCGCTGAAAAGATAAGAAAGGAAGCAGATACTCAGGCTCAGAATCTGATAAGGGAGGCTGAACCAAAAGGAACGATTGCCCGTATTGCAGCACAGAAGGCAGCTGAGTCATTAAGAAAAGAAGCAGACCGGAGGGCAGAACAGCTTACCCTGGAAGCTGACGAAAAAGCAACACGGATGGTTGATGAGGCGAAGCTGAAAAGGGAACAGATGCTTGAGAAGATATAAAAAAAAAGACTGTTCGTGGTGAACAGTCTTTTTTTTCAGAATTTCTTTTCCTTGATTCGGGCTTTTTTGCCGGTCAGGTCGCGAAGATAAAATATCCTTGCCCTGCGTACTTTACCATGCTTGTTGACCTCGATCTTGTCGATGGAAGGAGAAGCAAGCGGGAAGATCCTTTCAACGCCAATGTTACCCGACATTTTTCTGACAGTAAAAGTCTCTGTATGACCACTGCCGGCTCTCTGAATAACAACGCCCCTGAACTGCTGGATCCTTTCCTTGTTTCCCTCCTTAATCTTATAGTGAACGGTAACTGTGTCTCCTGCAATAAATTTGGGATATTCACCGGTTATCGCAAACTCCTTTTCAACTACATCCATTAAATTCATCTCACAAAGTATTTTGAATTCTAAAAACAGGTCGCAAATTTACAAAAATCTTTTTTGAATTACAGCATTTCTTTTAAAAATGTTTCAGGAGTATAAAATTGGCAGGTTAAATTACTTTTCCCTTAGCCTCCATCCTGCGTCCCTGACAATAGCCCTGTACCATTCCTCGCTGTAACCCGGCTGTGAAACCCGGGGAGGAATATATTTGTATCCGGCAGGAACGGGTCTCTTTTCCTTCACATTACCGTCGACGTACTTTGTAAAGAGGAACCTGTAAAACTCTTTCCACTGGTCAACAGTACTGTTTCCTGCATTCACGGAATATTCTGTAATATATTTCAGGGCTTTTTTGGGACTTTTAGCGTACAGTGCGGCAGCAGTATTGTCAATGCCCTTTATTTCTTCGATATATCCGTTCTCAAGCTCATCCTGTTTATCCTGGATCTCATCCTTCATAAGACTTGTCCTGGTATAGGCAAAATTTGTCAGCTGGTTGAAAACCCAGAATCCTGCATTCTCGCTGTAAGTCATTATGTCGCCGTTACCGGATGCAAAGGACTCCGGAACCCTTGTTATGCCGCAGTACATCGGGGAATATACAGTAAAATAAGTGTCATCTACTCCGAACCAGAAAACACCTCCTACAGGATCAGGCAGCCACGATCTGCTCTGGGCAACGAATGAGAAGCCCGTCTGCTGAGTCGATATAGCTCTTTCATGAATGTAGTTGACCCCGTCTATTTTCCATTCCATGGGTCTCCATCTTACAGTGCTCTTATATGGGCCTGCCCCGATATCATTTGTCATGTCCATCAGCGTGCCCTGGTAATAGTTTCGCATCATATTCATAACATCCCTTACGCTAAGTTTGTTGTCAGGCTTGATCCAGAGAGGCATTCTGTTCGACAGGTTTTCACCCATTGCATAGTCGAGGTACTGTCCCATCTGGCTGTTCACTGCATTGAAACCTGACCATACCCTTGCCTCGCAGAAACGGGCTCCGCTGAAGTCAAGCGGCGCAAATGTGTCGCTGAAGCTGAATTCGCTGTCGCTGCCGCTGAACCATCCAAAGGATCTTGCAACATCGATTACATCATATGCATAGACAGTTTCCACTTCCGGATTATAGATCTTGTCGATATCCTTTGATGTTATTGACTTAACGCCGTCAGCAAGAGGGAATGTGGTAATTCTCGGGTGATTTGCATGCCCTGAAACATATCCGTCAGGGATACGGCGGGCTACCCAGATTGCACCCTTGTTGCCTGGTCCCTTGCCTGTAAGTTCAAGTATCCATGCTTCGTTTTTATCAGCAATGGAGAATGATTCTCCGGAGCTGGCATATCCGTAGTCGGTAACAAGCTTTGAGAAAGTATGTATTGCTTCCCTGGCGTTTTTTGCACGCTGAAGGGTTATGTATATAAGTGATCCGTAGTCGATTAATCCTGTGGTATCGACAAGTTCAGACCTGCCTCCGAAGGTAGTTTCACCTATTGAAAGCTGGTGCTGGTTCATATTGCCGACGACGGTATATGTAACTGCAGCCTGGGGTATTTTGCCCATGTATTTTCCTGTATCCCATTCATAGACATCAAGCATGGAGCCTGCAGGCCAGGCTTTTGCAGGCCAGTAATAGAGTTCTCCGTACAGCACATGTGAATCAGCAGAATAGGTTATCATCACTGAGCCGTCGGTTGATGCTCCCTTAGTCACAAGGAAGTTGGTACATGCATCCGAATACTGTATATTCAGTATAAGAGCCAGAAGTATTGACAAACCAAAAATTATTTTTTTCTTCATAACAAGTAATCAAAATATGGTTAACACTAAATATTTACCGGGTCCTGCAAAGGTAGCAAGACAGTAAACATTTCAAAATCATATCATATCATTTTCAGGATTTCGACTATTTTTTTTATTTCTTCCTCATCCGCTACCTTTCTCGAAAATTCGGGAATCCCTTTTATTCCTCCCATCTGAATTCCCTCACGCCGGAACATCATTTCACTTTCGATTGTTTTTCGCCCCGTAAGATGTATTTCTTCTGCTTTCGTCAAGGAGACCACCTTCGCCACATTGTTTGCCTTGATACCTCCTCCGGGCATAATAATAATTCTGTCCCGCGCCTGTAATACAAGGTTCCGTATCAGTTCGAGCCCTTCAACAGCACTGTTCTTCATCCCTGAAGTCAGAAGCCGGGTGGCTCCTGTGGCTATTACATCCTCAAGTCCCCTGACAGGGTCCTCACACATGTCGAAGGCCCTGTGAAATGTGGCTGCCATGGGATATGCGAACTCAAAGAGCCTGGCGGTCCTCTCAACGTCTATATGTCCATCGGCACGGAGAATCCCCGCGACTATGCCGTTAACTCCGTACTCACCGCATATATCTATATCTCTCCTCATAATGTCGAATTCCGGATCGGAGTACAGGAAATCTCCGCCCCTTGGCCGGATTAGCACATGGAGGCCTATAGTGAGATTGTACCTTGCTGCTGCGATGGCTCCGTTGCTGGGTGTTGTGCCTCCTTCAGTCAGGTTGTCGCAATACTCCACACGGTCGGCTCCGGCACGCTGGGCAGTAATTGCCGAATCAGGTGAGTCGACGCATATTTCAAGCCTGAAGTTCATCCATAAAAATTGTTGACGGTATTAAAAGTAACAATATTTTCTGTATAATTGTGTATCTAAAAACTTAACGTATGAAACCGACACTTTTAGTACTTGCTGCCGGAATGGGCACCCGCTACGGTGGAAACAAGCAACTTGATGAAGTAGGACCATCAGGTGAAACCATAATTGACTATTCAATCTACGATGCAATCAGGACTGGTTTTGGCAAGATTGTATTTGTCATCAGACGCGACATTGAAGAGCAGGTAAAGGAGAGATTCGTCGATAAACTACAGGGCAAAATAGAGGTTGATTACGTCTTTCAGGAAATAACAAATTTGCCGGAGGGAGTACAGGTTGCCCCCGACCGGAGCAAACCCTGGGGAACAAGTCATGCCATTCTCGTAACCAAAGACAAAATAAAGGAGCCTTTCGGAGTGATCAATGCCGATGATTTCTACGGTATGGAGTCTTTTAAAATCCTTCATGATTTCCTTGTAAACGACAAAGAACCTGATAATTACTGCATAGTAGGCTATAAACTGGGCAACACCCTTTCGGATCACGGACACGTAAACAGAGGTGTCTGCAAGGCAGGCAATGATGGATTCCTTGTTGATATTGTTGAAACACGCCAGATTGAGAAAACAAAAAACGGGGCAACAGCCCCCGGACCGGATGGAACAACTCTGAGTTTTACAGGCAATGAGATCGTGTCGATGAATCTCTGGGGTTTCAAGCCTTCCTGCTATGACTTCCTCGGAAAGGAATTCAGGAATTTTATTGATAAATCAGGGATGGACCTGAAATCCGAACTGGATATCCCGACATCCGTCGACAAGTTTGTTAAGAACGGGGAGATAACAATCAAGGTGCTGATGAGCAATGAACGCTGGTTCGGAGTTACATACAGGGAAGACAAGCCTTTTGTTGTCGACAGCATAAGGAAGATGATCAGAAACGGAGTCTATCCGGCGAGGATATACTAACAGAATACCTACCAGGTAAAATCGCAGCTGAAAACTTCAGTGTTTTCTACATTGTCGGTTACCATAAGTTTCAGGCTGTGCTTTGTTCCTTTTGTTATCCTTGAAGAATCGAATTTGTAGATGAGTACTTCATTCTTCTGATCGTATTCAAATAAAGCCCATTTATCATCAATAAGAGGCTCATATGACTTGATCCCGGAAAGGTCGTCCCTGATCCTTATCCTGAGTGATGACCGGCCTGAAAGGTTTGCACCGCATGAAAAGCCCTGAGCGGTTATAACGGGAGCAATACTGTCGATCCCGACAAAGAAGCTTCCGAATGAATTGGGACTTGCAGACAGAGTTCCATTGTTCCAGACCGTTTTATAGGGGATTTTGCCTGAGCCGCCATTGTTCTGCAGGATCAGCATCTTTGACTCTTTACCCTTTGGGACCGTTGTTGGTTTTATCGATAATGAGTAAGGTTTGTGTACCGGTGTGAAATTATTGTGTATATGGTAAATGTCTGAAAAGCTGTTACTTCCTCCTTCTGTCCGGCTGAACTCAAAATGCAGTGTGTCGTAAAGAGTCCCTGAGGGAATGCTTACAGCCACATTGCCGGAAACAAACCTGTTATTCCTGTTATATGGCATTACGATGGCATTTCCCTTTTCAGTATCCTTATTGTCGTTTCCTTCTGAAGCCTCAGGCACTGAAATGACCTGAAATACCAGCCGGGATATATTACCATGAACATCAGACGCTCTAATCTCAACCTGGTGGGTCTTATCATCGCTGAAGCTGAAAAGCCCCCTGTTTATTACATGATCATGAACGCTCAGCCTGACATTTGGAAGAACGAAGGCTCTTTCAAAATATTCCTTGTCTCTTCTTAACATCTCATAATCGATGTGTCCGTTTATATAGCGAGTTTCACTGAAAGAGAAGCTTTCCATCCTGTGACTGTAAATAAGGGTGCTGTCTACCCTAAGTTCAAGCGAATAGAGACCGCATTTATTGTTGCTGTTATTAAGCAGATCGTGTGCCTTTATCCCGAATCCGGCAGTGCCGCTGACCGGTATGGGTGCTGCTGACTGTAATGAATATCTGCCATTGCTTCCTCTTACATTCAGTACCAGGGGTATGGAACCGTGCATTGCCCGGCTTCCTTTTCCGACGGGATAAATTACAAGCTTCTCAATTACGGGCCGGATATTATCCATTATACCGAAATCAAACAAGAGAGGATTGACAGGTATCTCCTGATCCGACCTGCGTATTTCGTAATGCAGGTGAGGGCCGGAGGAACTGCCCGAATTTCCTGAATATGCTATCACATCACCCTTGCGGAAGATAAACCTGTCCTTCGGTGGCCAGAGGGTTACCATGAAGCTTTTTTCTTCATACTGCCTGGCTTTGACATATTCGTCGATTTCAGGGGTGAATCTGTCGAGATGCCCGTAAACCGTTGAATATCCTGACTGGTGCCGAAGATAGACAGCCTTGCCGAACCCTCCCGGTGAAACATTTATTCTGTAAACGTAACCATCGGCTGCTGCCACTATTTCTTTCCCTGTTGTTCCCTGGGTTTTTATATCCACTCCTGAATGGAAGTGGTCGGAACGCAATTCCCCGAAATTGGCCGAAAGTGAAAGCGGAATTTTTACCGGTGAAATGAATACGGGATTCTTTCCTGGTTCTTCTCCATACGGATTGAGCTGTAATATACACAGTAGCGCTGCAAGAGCAATTATCATCACGGTTCAGTTTACTTTTCCCTGTTTCACAAAACTATGATTCCATGCTGTTTTACCAAACTATTTAAGTTAAATTTTTGAAAATATCGCTAACAGTGTTAACTTTGCAGTAAAGATAAAATTATGTCCGAAAGGGATTCTGAAGAGCTTGTACTTCTGAACAAAAAGCTTGAAGAGTTGTTTCAAAGATATGATGTCCTGAAGGCAAGGATTGCTGACCTGAAGAGTGAAAACCTGTTGTTGAAGGACCACATTCAGGAAAGGGACAATAAAATAAGGGAACTTGAAGTTAAATACGAAAGGATAAGAATTACAGGAGCATTAATGGGAGAGGGGGAGAACGGAATTGAGGCGAAGCGGAAGATTAATGAGTTAGTGCGGGAAATTGACAGATGTGTTGCTCTTTTAAACAGTTAAGATATAATAATGGATGATAAGCTTTCGATCAGGGTCAATGTGGCCGACAGGTATTATCCATTGAAGGTGGAAAGGGAAAATGAGGAAAAGATCAGGAAGGCTGCCAGAATGATAAACGAGAAGGTGCTGCAGTACAAACAGCGCTACTCTGACAAGGACACGCAGGATTTTCTGGCAATGGCTTCATTGCAGTACGTAATTAAGCTTAATGAGGAGGAGGAGAAAATAAATTCCGGAAATTACCCTGAAGCCATAAGAGAACTTATCGGTAAGATTGATAAGGTTCTCGAAAAAGAGAGTGACGACGTTCTTTAACATAGATAAAAATATTGCCCGCATTGTTTCTTCATTCGTTTTTGAAACTCAACACTTAAAACTTTGGAGCACTTCTTAATTCAGTAAGAACAGGCCTCATCCCGGCTTGCCGGGAATCCGCCTGACCGCGGATCAGTGGACGTTCGAGCTGGAATAGGGGTTCCAGCCATAAAGATATGGGGTTTTATAAAAGTTGAAGAGACTCTGCGGGTTTTTTATATATAATACTGAAAAATGATGACATTACTGATTGGAACAATAAATGGATTGACACTGGTATTCAGCCTTATTGCGCTGATACTGGGTTTCGGTGCCTCGTACCTCCTGTGGCAGAGGGCACTTAAGAATAAAAGCAGGAAAATAGTTAGTGAAGCTGAAACAGAAGCTGAAGTCATAAAGAAAGAAAAGATACTGCAGGCGAAGGAGAGATTCCTTCAGTTGAAAGCAGAGCACGAAAAGGTGATAAATGAAAAGAACAGCAGGATTGCCCTTGCCGAAAGCCGGATAAAGCAGAAGGAACTTACACTCTCACAGAAAATTGAGGAAGCACAAAGAAAAAAGAATGAATCTGATGCCATAAGGGAAAACCTTAATTCACAGCTTGAGATTATTGAAAAGAAAAATGAAGAACTTGCAAAGCTACACAGGCAGCAGGTAGACAAGCTGGAGGCAATATCCGGCCTGTCAGCCGAGGAGGCCAAGAACAACCTTATCGAGTCGCTGAAGGATGAGGCCAGGACAGGAGCCATGACCTATATAAACGAGATCCTTGATGAGGCGAAAATGACTGCCAACAAGGAAGCAAAACGGATAGTACTTCAGACTATACAGAGAGTGGCAGCCGAAAATGCAATAGAAAATGCCGTCACAGTCTTCCACATAGAGTCTGATGAAATGAAAGGACGGATTATTGGACGCGAGGGTCGTAACATCAGGGCTCTTGAGGCCGCTACCGGTGTAGAAATAATTGTTGACGACACTCCTGAAGCCATTGTCCTTTCAGCCTTTGATCCCATAAGGAGAGAAGTTGCCAGGCTCGCTCTTCATCAGCTTGTGACCGACGGCAGGATACATCCTGCCAGGATTGAGGAAATTGTTGACAAAACAAGAAAGCAGGTGGAGGAAGAAATTCTGGAGGTAGGTAAGCGTACAACCATTGATCTTGGAATTCACGGTCTGCATCCCGAACTGATACGTCTTGTTGGTAAGATGAAATACAGATCCTCCTACGGACAAAATCTGCTGATGCATTCAAGGGAGGTGGCAAATCTGGCTGCAATAATGGCTGCAGAACTGGGCCTCAATCCCAAGCTTGCAAAAAGAGCAGGGCTGCTGCATGATATAGGCAAGGTTCCTGATGATGAGCCTGAACTTCCGCACGCAATTCTCGGAATGAAGGTGGCTGAGAAATACAAGGAGAAACCGGAAATCTGCAACGCCATCGGAGCACATCACGACGAGACAGAAATGACAACACTCATTGCACCTATCGTTCAGGTTTGCGATGCTATTTCAGGAGCGAGACCGGGAGCCAGGCGTGAAGTTGTTGAATCATACATAAAAAGACTTAAGGAACTTGAGTCCCTGGCATTGCAGTATCCGGGCGTTATGAAAACTTATGCCATCCAGGCTGGAAGGGAGCTGAGAGTTATTGTAGGTGCTGAAAAGGTTAACGACAAGGAAGCTGAAAACCTTTCTTTCGAAATAGCGAAGAAGATCCAGAATGAAATGACATATCCTGGTCAGATAAAGATCACTGTAATCCGCGAAACAAGGGCTGTTAATTACGCCAAATAGTTTTATTTTTACAGTTCACCTTATTGCTTAGGATAATGTCAGAGATCAAATTGCTGAATGTTGTAGGTGCAAGACCTCAGATAATAAAATCATCAGCGATCAACAGGGCTGTCAGGGCAAATTTCCCTGACAGAATACGGGAGTTAACCCTGCATACCGGCCAGCATTATGACAAAGAGCTTTCTGATGTCTTTTTCGAAGAACTCGAGATACACAAACCCGACTTCAACCTTGGCGTCGGTTCTGCCAGTCACGGACGACAGACTGCCGCAATGATAACAGGAATAGAAGAGGTCCTACTTAGTGAAAAACCTGACGCTATACTTCTTTACGGCGATACCAATTCAACCCTCGCAGGGGCAATTGCAGCCGCGAAATTGCATTTCCCTGTAATACACATTGAGGCGGGCTTGCGCTCATTCAACAAGAATATGCCTGAGGAGCTCAACCGGATAGTGAGCGACCATTCCTCCACCCTGCTTTTTGCTCCGACAAATGCTGCGTTCAAAAACCTTATGAACGAGGGATTCAGGCCTGAAAACAGTCCTCCCTATACGATTGACAATCCTAAGATCTACCTTACAGGCGACATAATGTACGACAACTCTCTTTTCTTTGCCGGACTTGCGGAGAAGAAGAAATACCCTATGCTTTCAGAGTTGTCGATTGAAAAAGACAACTTTGTGCTTGTTACAATTCACAGGGACATCAACACCGATGACAGATCGAGACTTGAAACAATACTTTCCACGCTGAAATACCTCGCTGAGAAGAATTCCCTGCCTTTTGTAATGCCCTTGCACCCCCGTACCATAAACTCTCTTAAATCGGGCCTGGGAAAGCTCTTCAGCGACCTTAAGTCATCGCCATACCTCAGGATCGTTCCTCCTGTTTCCTATCTGTCAATGACCCTGTTGGAAAAGACGAGCAGAATGATCATTACCGACTCGGGAGGAGTGCAGAAGGAATCACACTTCTTCAAAAAGCCTTGCATTGTTCTCAGGAAAGAGACTGAATGGATAGAGCTGGTTGCAAACGGAACTGTCAAGCTTGTCGATGCCAATGCTGAAATGATTGTCAGTGAATTCAACTCATTTATGGAATCGGGCCGGAATCTGGAGTACCCGGGCTTCTACGGAGACGGAAAAACAGCTGAATTTATCCTGAAGGAGATACTTTTACTGTTCGAAAGGCAATGATGATGAAATATTAAGGAGAAGCATCCGTTTTCAATAAAATTCTTCCATCAATGCATAGAACAGTCAGCGGATGCAAAGTCCTGGTAACGGGAGGAGCTGGTTTTATTGGCTCCAATCTCGTCGAGTCGTTGCTGAATTCAGGTAATTCAGTCGTCTGCCTTGATAATTTTTCAACGGGAAAGAGGCAAAACCTTATTAATTATCTTGATAATCCTCACTTCAGGCTTATTGAAGGGGATATAAGAAATTATCCCGACTGCCAGAATGCGGTTGCGGGGATTGATTATGTTTTCCATCAGGCAGCCCTGGGTTCTGTGCCACGCTCGATAAAGGATCCGGTAACCTCGACCGATGTTAACATCGGCGGTTTTGTTAAGATGCTCTTTGCCGCAAAGGAGGCAGGAGTGAAAAGGTTCATCTATGCTGCCAGCTCGTCAACCTATGGTGATCATCCTGGCCTTCCCAAGGTGGAAGACACAATAGGAAAACCGTTGTCGCCCTATGCTATCACAAAATATGTTGATGAACTGTTTGCAATGAATTTTGCATCGGTTTATGGTATTGAAACTGTCGGACTGAGGTATTTCAATGTTTTCGGACGCAGACAGGATCCCCAGGGGGCATATGCAGCCGTAATCCCTCTCTTCGTAAAAAAGCTGATGCAGCACGACCCTCCTGTTATTAATGGTGACGGCTCCTATTCACGCGATTTTACATATGTCGACAACGTGGTTCAGGCTAATCATCTGGCTGCCCTGGCTGAAGACAGCCAGGCTGTCAATCAGGTTTACAATGTTGCCCAGAGCGAAAGGACAACCCTGAATCAGCTCTTCGACCTTATCAGATCACTTATTGGAGCATTCGACAGCAAGGCTCTTGATATTACTCCTGTTTACGGACCAAACAGGGCAGGGGATATTCCCCATTCGCTGGCTTCTATTGAAAAGGCAAAAAAACTTCTTGGTTATTCCCCCACGCATAATGTGAGACAGGGAATGACTGAAGCAATCGAATGGTACAGGGCTAATTTGTAACATTTGTTACAATTCAGAGCAGGCTCATCACTTTCTTTCCAAGTTCCATCACCAGCGGTTTATAATCGCTTATAAACTCACCCGTCTCCCTGTTGCCTATCACAGCACAGATTGTAAGGGCCTTGTGTCCGAGCAAGCCTGATAATCCGTAAATTGCCGAGCTTTCCATTTCATAGTTGCTGATTGTCCTTCCCCTGAACGAAAAAGCCGCCAGCCTGGCATTTATTTCGCTGTCGAAAGTCTCAAGCCTTAATTTTCTCCCCTGTGGTGCATAAAAACCTGGAGCAGAAACGGTTATTCCCTTAATGAAGTTTTCTTTCTGAAAAATCTCCATAAGGTCTCTGCTGGCATTCACAGCATATGGGAAAGCCAGGGTATCGGGCCATTCGAGGTATTCTGCAAGAACAGACGACAACATATTGTCAAGAAGCCAGTCGTAACCTTCGTAGAAATGGATCAGACCGTCGAATCCTATGGCGGTTTCTGCCATAAGGAATGAGCCTGCTGGAACATCGCTTCTTATTCCTCCCGAAGTTCCGAGCCTGACAAGCGAAAGCGATACGAGCTCCTCATTTGCCTCTCCGGTATTCAGGTCAATGTTGACAAGAGCATCAAGTTCATTTAAAAGGATATCAATATTATCCGTCCCTATTCCCGATGAAATAACTGTTATTTCATTCCCCTGAATGCTTCCTGTCACAGTTCTGAATTCCCTGTTCTGCTTTGTAACCCTTATCTCATCGAACAGGGAGGAAAGCATATCAACTCTTCCCGGATCTCCCACAATGATGATCTTGTCCGAAATGTCTCCCGGGAGTAGGTGTAAATGGAATATACTTCCGTCACTGTTGGTTATCAGTTCGGTCTTCTTCTGCATAAAAATCTAAATAATCACCAAATTTACGAAATTTCTGCAGCGGGGGTTACTGGTAGTATTCCATAATTCTTCCTGAGATCAGCAAAAGGGATATTTCCGCGAGTTTTGCCTGATATTCCACCGAGAAAAGGCTTTCCCTTGCATCGAGAAGGCTTTTCTGAACCTCCCTGAGGTCGATACCTGATAAGCTGCCGAGTTTATACATCTCTATTGCTATTTCAAGGTTCTCTGCCGCTGTCTGAAGGTTCTGGTATTCGAGTGTTATAAGCCTGAGATAGTTGCTGTAAGCACTGTATAGTGTTATGAGATCGGCCTTGATCCCCTGTTCTGCCTCCTGGTACCGTAGTTCCCTGGTATTAATATCGATGATTGAATTTCTGATGCTCCTTTGCTGGTTGAAACCGTCAAAGAGGTTTATCCCCATCGACAAGCCGTAGTTCAATCCGTTGGTATACTGACGGTCAGTTGCACCTGATGAATAGTTGTTTATTGAGTAGTTGTATCCTGAAGAAGCCGTAAGATAGGGATAGCTTCTTGAAATGATGATTTTTTTATCGTACTCCGATATTGTTTTGTTACTTGAAGCTATCTTGAGGTTTGTGTTATTCTGCAGGGTTTGTTCAAACAGACTCTCATATAACAGACCGGGATTTACAATAATTGCAGTGTCAGGAGTAGTAAAGGTCTGACTCATATCATCGACTGCCATCAGTTCGTTAAGTCTTACCTGGGCTGCCCTCACAACTTCGTACTGTCTTGAAAGTCTTGAACTGTCGGCGTTCAGGTAGACCCGCGACTGAAGAACCTGCATTTTTGAACTTGATCCAAGAAGATATCTGTCCTCGTCAATACGTAATCTTTCCTTGGAAAGTACTACTGCATATTTCAGGTTGTTAAGCAGCTCTATCTGTTGTATATAGTTGTAATAAGCCGATACAATTTGTGCAACAAGATTTTCGACTGCAAGCTGTGTGTTGAGTTCTCCGACTTGTTTCAGTTCGCCCAGTTTCTTGTATGTTGTCTGGACGTTGAAGCCGTTGAATACTGTCAGACCCATTGAAAGGCCAACGGTTGCTGTTGTATTGTGATCTCCGTCTGAACTTGTTTCGGTCCCGTCGCTGAGGTTCCTTCTTGTATCATTCACTGTCCCGCTGTATCTTCCTGTCATATCAAGAGACGGAAGATAACCGGCGTTGCCTAGAGTGTAGTTGTTTCTGGCGACCGATTCATTGTTCCTGCTTATAAGAAGAGAGAAGTTCCTGTCGAGGCCTGTCCTTATGCAGTCGCTTATTTCATAAACGACCTGCGACATAAGACATGAGGTCGTGGCAAGGAATGCGATGCTAATCAACAGATATCGTTTTTTCATCTGTAACCTTTTTTAAATCACTGGAGATATAAGTATAAATTGCCGGAACAACAAAAAGGGTAAGGAAGGTTGCGAAGAACATTCCGCCCACTACTGTTGTACCCATTGCAACCCTGCTCTGAGCTCCTTCGCCAAGTCCGAGTGCGAGAGGCAGAATACCCAGGATTGTTGCAAGGCTTGTCATAAGAATGGGCCTGAAGCGTGATGCTGATGCATATTTTATTGCTTCGATCTTTGAAAGTCCGGCTGCCTTGCGCTGGTTTGCAAACTCAACAATAAGTATTCCGTTCTTTGAAACAAGTCCGATTAGCATTATCAATCCGATCTGGCTGAATATGTTCATGGTGATGTCAAAATACCACATGAATATCAGGGCACCCGTAAGCGCCAGAGGTACGGTCATCATCACGATAAATGGATCCTTGAAGCTTTCGAACTGTGCGGCAAGAACGAGGAATATAAGTATCAGGGCCAGAGTGAAGGCAAACATAAGGCTCGATGAGCTTTCCATGAAGTCTTTCGAGTCACCGGCAAGTGCCGTTCTGAATGAATCATCAAGCACCTCATCGGCAATCCTGTCCATTTCCTCAATGCCTTCACTTATTGTATTTCCGGGGGCAAGGCCTGCCGAAACTGTCGCGGCAACAAACCTGTTATAGCGGTATAGCTGGGGAGGAGCTGTCTCTTCTGAAAGTGTTACCAGGTTGTCGAACTGTATCATTTCTCCGGAGTTGTTCCTTACATAAAGCGATTTAAGATCAAGAGGTTTGTTACGGTCTTCGCGTGCAAGTTCACCCAGAATCTGATATTGTTTCCCGTTCATGAAGAAATAGCCGAACCTCTGACCGCTGAGGGCAAGCTGAAGAGTCTGGCCTATGTTTTGTGTCGACACTCCAAGTGTGACTGCTTTATCCCTGTTAATATGAATCCTGAGCTCAGGTTTTGTGAATTTCAGGTTCACATCGGCCATCTGAAGAATTTCGCTTTCGTTCACCCTGTTCATAAATTCAGGTATTATCTCGCGGAGTTTTTCAATGGATGTTGCCTGAAGCACGTACTGGACAGGCATTCCAGATCTCCTCTGTCCGAAAGTGGACTGCTGCTGAACGAAAGCTCTCGCTCTGGTTTTAGTCCTTACAGCTACAGAAAGCTGGTCAGCTATCTCCTGTTGTGATCTTTCCCTCTGATCAGGTTTTACAAGATTAACCCTGATGTTGGCGAAGGAGCCGCCCCTGACCATAGTAGTATAATTTATCCGTTCAGGAACTTTTTCTTCCACCAGTTCAGCTATTTCGTCAGCATAGGAGAGCATGAACTCATAGGTTGATCCTTCCGTGGCTGATGTGTTTACCGTTATCTGCGATCTGTCCTCCAGAGGGGCCATCTCAGCCGGAATGGTTATCCAGAGGGCAATTATCAGTCCAAAGGATGCTACAAGAATTGCGAATACATACTGCCTGCGTTTAAGAAAAGATTCAAGGGCGTTCTTGTACCAGTCGTTTAATACCTGGAAAAAATGTTCGGTCTTCCTGTAAAACCAGGTATGTCTTTTTTCGTGACGAAGCAGCTTGGTCGAGACCATTGGAGTCAGTGAAAGAGCCAGAAATGCCGATATTGCAACGGTTCCGGCCATCACAATGGCAAACTCCCTGAAAAGTCGTCCAGACATCCCTTCCAGAAATACAATCGGGAAGAAAACAGAAACTAGAGTGATCGTGGTGGCAATAATCGCAAAATAGATCTCTTTTGAGCCCTTTAATCCGGCTTCAACGGGAGCCATCCCGGATTCTACCTTGACATATATATTCTCCATTACCACAATAGCATCATCCACAACAATACCAATGGCCAGAACGATGGCTAGGAGCGTCAATACGTTGATCGAGAATCCGGCCAGGTACATAATGAAGAAAGCTCCGATAAGTGAGACCGGGATGACCAGTATAGGGATAAGTGTTGCACGCCAGCTCCTGAGGAAGAAATATATGATTATAACAACCAGTGTGAAGGCGATGTATATGGTATCCATTACTTCCTTAATGGAGGACCTTATATACTCGGTGTTGTCGTAATTAACTGCTATCCTGACATCTTCAGGAAGGTCTTTTTTTATGTATTCCAGCCTTCTGTAGATCTCGTCGACTATCTCAATATGATTTGAACCGGGCTGGGGAACAGCTACCACCTGTACCATGGGAACTCCGTTATTCTTAAGGATTCCCCTTATGTCCTCGGGACCGAGTTCAGCACGGCCAATATCATTGAAGCGGACAATCTGGTCGCCAGTCCGTTTTATTATCAGGTCGTTGAATTGTTTGGGAGTCGTCATGAGGCCCATGGTTCTGATCGTGAGCTGTGTTGTCGTGCCTTCTATTGAACCGGAAGGAAGTTCGACGTTCTCCCGCGAAATAGCACTCCTGACGTCCATTGGAGTCAGTCCGTATCCTGCAAGTTTGGTTGGATCTATCCACAGCCTCATTGAATACCTTTTCTCTCCAAAGATATTTATGGCGCTCACTCCTGATACTGTCTGAAGTTGTTCCTTCAGAGTCAGATCAGCTATTTCCGACAGTTCAAGTAGAGATCTCTTTGCACTTTCCACTGTAAGGAAAAGGATGGGATTTGCGTCAGCGTCGGCTTTTGTAACTGTAGGCGGGTCGCAATCCTGAGGTAGTCTTCTCTGTGCCTGGGATACTTTGTCTCTTACATCGTTGGCTGCGGTTTCAAGATCGACCGAGAGCTCAAATTCGACTGTTATCCTGCTTGATCCCTGGCTGCTGACGCTTGTCAGGGTACGTACTCCCGGGATTCCGTTTATCGACTGCTCCAGTGGTTCTGTGATCTGAGTCTCAATCACGTCAGAGTTTGCCCCGGGATATGAAGTGTTTACTGAAATAATAGCCGGATCGACACTTGGAAATTCCCTGATTCCAAGAAAGGTCATTCCCACTATCCCGAACAGCATTATTATGATCGCAAAAACTGTTGCCAGAACCGGGCGGTGTATACTTGTTGATGAAAGGCTCATAGATTTCTTTTTAGCTTAAAATTAATTCCTGATGAGGGTATCCAGTACCACAGGAAGGCCGTGCCTCAGCTGAAGCATACCGGTTGTCAGAAGGGTGTCACCGAATTTGAGTCCTCCGGTAATCTGTATCTGTGATTCGGTCCTGAGCCCGGTCTGAACCCTTAACTGCTCGGCTTTGCCACCTCTGTAAACATATACTGTTTCACCTTCCATTTCAGGAATAAGTGATTCGGTCGGAATAGCAATCGTATTATCAATTTCAGATAGCAAAAGAGTAACAGAGGCATAGCGGCCTGATTTTAGCTCCTCATTTCTGTTCGGATAACGTGCCCTGATAACAATGGTCCTTGTATCTTCCTCTACCTGTGGATCGACTGCATAAACTTCTGCCTGATAAACATCGTTTGACCCGTCGACCTCGAAGGATACCGGATAGCCAATTTTAATCTGGTTGGCATATCTCTCCGGAATGGAGAAATCGAGTTTTATGGGACTGATTTTCACAAGTCTTGCTATTTTGGTAGATGGATTGGTATAACTTCCTTCACTTACATACCTTAATCCTATTATCCCGTCGAAAGGAGCCCTGAGCTCTGTTTCAGAGATGCGGGCAAGTACAAGGTTTATGTCGGCCTGAATTGTCTGAAGTTCTGTTAAGATCTGATCATAGCTTTCCTGGCTTATCGCATCCTTGGTCAGAAGGCTCCTTTGCCTGAACTCCTTCTCTTCTATCAGCTTCTTCTGAGCCTCAAGCTTCTGGAGCTGAGCCTGAAGAGGCTTGTCATTTATCTTCGCCAGAAGGTCTCCCTTTTTGACTCTGGTACCCTCGGTGAAATTAATGCCGACTATTTTGCCGGAGGTTTCGAAAGCAAGCTCAACCTGTTCATCGGGCCGGAGCGACCCTGTGCTGTTTTTAAGCTCATTAAGTTTTATGGGCTCAATCAGCAATCCGCTCACATTAAGAAGCTGGCGTCCCTGTGATACGCCTGGTCCCCTTCCTTCACCCGCGGCAGAAGGTCCCCTCGAATCTGAACTGAAGAGAGGCTTGATCTTCGGGTAGAATATTATCAGTGCGGCAACAACTATTAAAAGAGTTGTAACTATAATTTTGTTTCGTTTGGTCATTGGTCTGAATTTCTGTTTTGAAATTTTTACGGAAGTTATAACATATTAATCCTGAGATTGTTCAATCTGAGTCAAACCTGGTATTAATAACTGACAAATGTACGTGATTTTAAGGTTATTATATGGCCGCGCACAAGCAATTTTTGTTAAAATTTCATAAAATGAAAATATGCCGGAACACCATTTTTTATTGCTTTAATATGCATGCTCTCTCATCAAAAACCACTTATTTTTGCAACAGACAATTAAACACTCCAACGATGATACAGAGAATTCAATCGCTTTATCTGCTTTTGACATCAGTAATGGCAATAATATTCCTTCCCGGCAGGTTTTTAAGATTTTTTAATAATTCAGGATCGGAGATCGTGTTGAATATTACCGGATTATGGCAGCTCAGTGCCGGAAAACCAAACGAACTTGTCAGGACAGCCTGGATGGTTCCGGCTCTTTTTGTCCTGATTGCAGTTTTGGCTCTTACAACGATATTTTTGTTCAGGAAAAGGAAACTTCAGCTGAAATTATCACTGGCTCTGATTGTTCTGTCGGTTGCAGCAATAACAGCATTGATAATAAGTGTTCTGAAAATATCTTCTGAATTCAGTGTAACATTGGCTCCGGTCGCCGGAACTATTCTTCCCGTTCTGGTGTTGCTTTTCAGCATTCTTTCCTACAGGTCCATCCGGAGGGACGAGGATCTTGTCCGCTCGTACGACAGGCTCAGGTAGAGCTATATTATCTGGAGATTTTCCTGGTTGGTTATCTTCTCGCAATAATGGCATTTCAGTGCAACGTTCTTCTTTGAAACCACCCTGAATCTGGTTGTCACGGTCTCGAAGTTGGTAATGCACTTGGGATTCATGCACCTGGCGATCCCGACGATTGTATCGGGAACCTCCACCACCTTCTTCTCTATCACCTCGTAATCCCTTATAATGTTTAGTTTGGCATCGGGCGCTACAAGGGCAATCCTGTTGATATCAGCATCTTCAAAATACTTGTCAGAAATCTTTATTATCGCTTTCTTCCCAAGCTTTTTGCTGTCGAGGTTCGTTCCAAAAGTAAGGTGGGTATCAATATGATCGAGGCCAAGGATCGTAATTACCTTGAAAAGGTTTTTCGCAGGAATGTGGTCTATAACTGTGCCATTCTGGATAGCACTGACACTCAGCTGTTTTGGTTCTTTCATTATGGTTTGCTGTTAATTGATACCTAGAAGTGAGCAGAGAATTGACTGACGGGTAAATACACCATTCAGAGCCTGTTCAAAATAATAAGCTTTGGGATTCGAATCGACATCTGTATGGATCTCATTTACCCTTGGAAGAGGATGCAGAATTCTCATGTTTGGTTTAGTGCCTGAAAGCATGGAATTCTTAAGTACGTATACATTCTTAACCTTTTCATATTCAATAGGATATGAGAATCTTTCTTTCTGGACCCTTGTCATATAAATGATGTCAGCACGCGAAATGATATCTGTAAAATCGAGATGTTCATAATACTTAAGTCCGAGATTCTCAAGATAGAGCTTGAATTCTTCAGGCATTTTAAGCTCTTCGGGAGAAATGAAGTTGAAGGTTGTGTTCCATCTCGACATCGCCATCATGAGTGAATGGACCGTCCTCCCGTACTTCAGGTCGCCCACCATGAATATATTGAGATTGTTAAGGGTTCCCTGAGTCTTGCGTATTGAATAAAGGTCGAGAAGTGTCTGTGTCGGATGCTGATTGGCCCCGTCTCCTGCATTTATGACAGGCACCGACGAGATCTCACTGGCATACCTGGCGCTTCCTTCAACGGGATGACGCATTACGATCAGATCACTGTAACTGCTGACCATTTTTATCGTATCGTGAAGAGTTTCACCTTTTGACACGCTCGATGCCCCGGCGTCGGCAAAACCTACTATTTTTCCTCCCAGACGATTTATTGCACTTTCGAAACTTAATCTCGTCCGTGTCGAAGGTTCAAAAAACAGGGTTGCGATAACTTTCCCTTCAAGGAGTTTGCGGGTTGGGTTCTTTTCGAATTCAGCAGCATTATCGAGAATCTTCAGGATCTCATCGGTTGTGAGATCATCGATTGACACCAGGCTTCTGTTCTTCATTATTTTATACGTTAGATTGTGTGCGCGGGCTTGTTAAACAAAGGTATTTAAGAATGGTTTCCGGCCCTGAGTTGTTGATAATTTACTAAAAACTTTTCCTGTCTGAAACGAGCCTTACAGATCCTTCCTGATAATGATATTTTCTATCCTCGAAAGCTGGTTTATGACATGCTCCAGGGATGAGGCTCTGACACTTACCGTCATTGAGCATTCCAGTTCAAATCTCTGCTCCGAAATTGTGATTTCCTCTTCCTTGATTATTCTCATTACATCATTTAGAGAGGCATAGGGAAAGATCAGTCCGAGTTTTTCTCTTATCTGGCACTCAACGATCCCTGCATTACCGAGAGCTGAAGCTGCGGCACTTCTGTAGGCGTTTATCAATCCGCTTACGCCCAGAAGCTTGCCGCCGAAATACCTTACAACAACAATCAGAATATTGGTAAGGTTCCGGGAATTGATCTGACCCAGGATAGGTTTCCCTGCACTTCCCGAAGGCTCTCCGTCATCATTTGCCCTGAAGTGATCCCGCTGGGGGCCGAGAACCCATGCATAACAGTGATGCCGTGCCGAATGATGCTCCTTTCGTGTGTTTTCCAGGATACTTCTGATTTCTTCCTCATCAGAGACCGGCCAGACAAATGAAATGAACCTGCTGCCTTTTTCTTTATATAGGCCTTGTGTGAAGGATTTAACAGTAAGATAGGTGTCAGGTATCATCAATGAAATAAACCCTGAGGTCTTGCGTTGATTAGTTAATGCAATATTAATTATTTAGTTCTTTGCGGACCCCGGTTAATATTAAAAATGATATTTTTGTCGAAACAGTTTAAGGTATGAGTGTGTTGTTAGACGAGAAAGTTCTTAATAAACTGATAGTTATTGGCGACAGGATACTTATTAAGCCAAAAGTTCCGCAGTCACAGACAAAAAGCGGACTCTATCTGCCTCCGGGGGTAAATGAGAATGAGAAAGTACAGATAGGATATGTCCTGAAGGTAGGGCCCGGGTATCCGATCCCTTCGGTCAGTGATGCTGACGAACCATGGAAATCGAGAGCTGATGAACCGAAATATGTTCCGCTTCAGCCAAAAGAGGGAGATCAGGCAGTCTATCTTCAGAGCAGCGCCATCGAGATTGAGTTCAACAAGGAGAAGTATATTGTTGTTCCCCAGTCGGCGATTCTGTTGCTTCTCAGGGACGACGGACTGTTTGAATAAAGAAGTATAACATGGAAAATGATTACCTGAGGTCAAAAAAGATTCTGATAGTAGAGGATGATGTATCAAGCAGGCTCTATTTAAATAAGATACTTGAAAAGACAGGAGCCTCACTGCTGAGTGCGTGCGATGGAATGGAAGCTGTGGATCTGGCCAGGGCAAATCCCGACATCGACATTATTCTCATGGATATCCAGCTTCCTTTGGTTGATGGCTACGGTGCAGCGAAAAAGATCAGGGAATTCCGTGAGGATGTCATTATTATAGCCCAGACAGCATACAGCCTTCTTGGAGACAGGGAAAGAATAATATCTTCAGGATTCGACGACTATATTGTAAAACCGGTATTTCCGCAGCAGCTGATTGAAAAACTGATCAATGCTGTCAGAAAACCCTGAATCCAGAAAGATTAAGACCGTTCGGGATAAACGGCCAGCTGCCTGAAGTCAGTAAGAAACTCCTCAATTTCCATCTTCCACCTCTCCCGTTCAGTTTCAACAGATACACCATTCAGAAGCGAGGTCCTCATCACTGAATCACCCGAGAGAATATCAAAAGGCATAAGCCTGTACTCATACTCATAGGGAGGATCATTGAACTTCAGCGAACCTGCAGGTGATGTTTCAATAATACCCCTGATTATCTCATAGGCAGTGGCAACCGGATAAAAAACCGACGGATCGGTAACATGTATCTGGATTCCGTTGCAGAGGATTCCCGCATATTTATTGAAGGTTGGGATAAAATTATGTATCCTGAAAGCCGATCCGGGTATTTTTCTGTTGTCAAGATACTTCCTGAGACTTGCAGAATCGATGAATGGAGCCCCGAATAGCTCAAAAGGGATCGTCGTGCCTCTTCCTTCCGATACATTAAGTGCTTCGAAGAGAACTGTTCCCGGATAAACAACAGCGCTCTGCTGGGTGGGCATGTTGGGAGAAGGAAGTATCCATGGAACCCCGGTATCGGAAAAAAGCGAACCGCGGCTCCAGTTTTTCATCCAGATTATATTGAGATCACACCCCGGGTAATACTTTTCCTTTATCCACAAAGCCATTTCACCCATTGTCATCCGGTGGCACAAGGGTATTGAGGCGCCGCCTACAAAGGTGAAATACTCTTCTTTCAGCACCGGCCCGTCGAATGGAAGAAGACCGACCGGATTTGGCCGGTCGAGTATCCAAACCGGTATCCCTGCCGCACTGCATGCCTCCATGCACAGCTTGACTGTCCAGATATAAGTATAAAGCCTTGCCCCGACATCCTGAAGATCAATAATCAGTGCTTCAACATTGCCCAGCATTTCGGTCGTAGGTTTGCGGTGTTCCCCGTAAAGGCTGTAAACAGGCACCTTGTAAAGCGGGTGGATATCCCCGGTCCATTCTATCATATTATCCTGTGTCTGTCCAAAAAGGCCGTGCTGAGGACCGAAAATAGCGGTCATTCTGCAATCGTCCCTGTAATGGAAAAGGTCGGTTATATGGACAAAATCGGAGGTGATGCTTGGAGCATGGCATAAAATACCAGTCTTTTTGCCTTTGAGGCCGGAAGGAAGAACCTCTTTTATCTGATCAAGCCCTGTTTCAGTCATTATTATCCAGCACTTTTATTAATAATTAACATGATTGAAGCCATAAAAATAACTTAAACTGAAGATTCTTTTCTATGTTTATGACTTTAAATTGAGTTTCAGTGAAAACAACATTCAAACTTGCACTTCTGCTTGTTTTGGTAACAGGCAGCTCCGGCTACGGACAGAAACCACCCCTAAGTCATTCTGTTTATGATTCATGGGAAAGTCTGGGGCAGTCAATAATATCAGACAATGGTACCTGGGCAGCCTGCCTAGTAAATCCCCAGCAGGGAGACGGACTGCTTTGGCTTTTTAATCTGCAGTCAGGTGCCAGGGATTCTGTTCCGCGGGGAAACGCCCCTGCATTTTCGCCCGAAAGCCGTTATGTTGCTTATCAGGTTCAACCCGCCTACGAGGACGTCCGTCAGGCAAAGAAGAAGAAACTGAAGGAGGATCAGATGCCGAAGAACTCACTGGAGATCAGGGTTCTGTCGGACGGAAGAAAAGTGAAGGCAGAAAGGGTTAAATCTTTTGCTATTCCGGCTGAAGGATCTCAGTGGATGGCATATCTGCACGAAAAGGCACTCCCGGAAAAAAATAACGCTGATTCAGCAGGAGCAAAGCCGGAACTTAAGGAAGCGGGAAAAAAGAAGCCTGAACCAAAAGGAACAGATTTCGTAATAGTAAATCCTCTTCTTAACCGCGAATACACATTCACTGATGTAACTGAATATTCCGTTGCCAAATACGGCCGTACTATCAGCTTTATCCAGGAGTTTCCCGATACAAACAAAACCAGCCATTTCAGAATTACCGTATTTGATACCGGCAGGGAAGAGACCAGTGTTGTTTTTGAGGACTACGGAAGTGCAAGGAAAATTGCATGCAACAATTCCGGAGAACTGGTCTCATTTATCTTCTCGGACGATACATCCAAAGTAAAGGTCTATTCACTTCTTCTGTCGAGGAACATGGATAAAGCTGTTACAGCAGCAGACACAGCCTCCGCCGGAATGCCTGAGGGCTGGTCAGTAAGCGAAAACAGCAGTTTTGTTTACTCTGATGACGGTAAAAGACTCTTTTTCGGAACCGCACCAAAACCTGTCAGAGAGCCGGCTGACACTCTTCTCGATGAGGAGAAATACAAGGTGGATATATGGTCGTGGAATGACAGGCTGCTTCAGCCGATGCAGAAGAAAAGGCTTGAACAGGAGCTAAAAAGAACGTATCAGGCCGTCTATCATACCGACAGGAATATTATGGTCCAGCTGGCCGATACATCAATGCCTTCAATGAGGCTTGATCCAAAGTCCTCATCGCCAGTTGTACTGGGATCGTCCGATGTAAAATATCAGAAGCTGTCATCATGGGAGTCGGAAAATTATACCGATTATTTTGTTGTTAACCTCGAAAACGGCTCCCGGACAAAGATTCTCGAAAAGCATCCTTCAATGGTTATGATGTCTCCATCGGGCAAATATGTGGCTGTCTGGTCACAGGCAGCAAGGAAGTATCATATTCTGTCCCCAACCGGAAAGATCATTAAGGAAACTGACATTCCGGGTTCTTATCCGCTTTTTAACGAATTACATGATACTCCCGACGATCCTTCACCCTATGGAATTGTCGGATGGACCAGCGATGACCGTGATTTTGTCTTCTACGACAGATATGATATCTGGTCTCTAAGGATCGAAGGTAACGAAGCCCCGGTTAATGTCACGGGAGGCTATGGCAGAAGCAACAATCTAAGGCTAAGGTATGTAAAAACAGATCCTGATCTTGTTTATATCCCATTGAAAGAGAGCATCATTCTTTCTGCGTTCAGTGAGGCAACCAGGGAGTCAGGATTCTATTCGGTTCAGCTTCTGAGAGATAAACCGCCGGTCAGACTCCTCAT
Source organism: Bacteroidales bacterium (assembly GCA_040772125.1). GTDB lineage: Bacteria > Bacteroidota > Bacteroidia > Bacteroidales > VadinHA17 > LD21. Next base: position 1,773,782 of record JAXGYS010000003.1, on the reverse strand, counting down.
GGAAAAGGCCTTCTATCCGGAAAATGTCAGGAAATCGAAATCGGGGAACAGGCTTGTCTGGCAGAAGGAATCTTTTGATCTTTCCCCTGAGTTATATGCGGGAAATATGGATTTCAGCAAGCCTGTCCGACTATTAAATACCAATCCTCAGCAGGAGAAATATAACTGGTTAAGCGCGGAGCTGTTTGAATGGACCTCCTTTGACGGTCAGAAGCTTCAGGGGATTCTGTACAAACCCGAAGATTTCGATCCTGAAGAAAAATATCCCATGATAGTATATTTTTACGAGAGAAGCTCCGACGGCTTGTACCGCTATAATCCTCCGGCTCCGAGTGCCTCTATAATAAATCGCTCATTTGCTGTCAGTAACAGATACCTGCTTTTTGTGCCTGACATCCCCTACAGAATAGGTTATCCTGGCGAAAGCTGCTATAACTCCGTTGTCAGCGGAACGCTCGCGCTTCTCGGAAAATATCCCTGGATCGACCGCGAAAGGCTCGGACTTGACGGTCAGAGCTGGGGCGGATACCAGATTGCCTGGCTAGTAACACGTACGGATCTGTTCAGGTGTGCTTATTCCGGAGCTCCTGTGAGCAATATGATCAGCGCCTATGGAGGAATAAGATGGGAGTCTGGAATGAGCAGGATGTTCCAGTATGAGGAAACACAGAGCAGGATAGGAGGGACGCTCTGGGAAAAGCCCCTCCTCTACATGGAGAACTCACCTATCTTCTACATCCCGAAGATAAATACACCGCTCCTTATTATGCATAACGATGCCGACGGAGCAGTGCCATGGTACCAGGGAATAGAGTTTATCAACGCGCTCCGCAGGCTTGGGAAACCGGCCTGGATGTTGTCTTACAATGACGAGGCTCATAATCTGGTAAAACGACCAAACAGAAAAGATCTTTCTATACGAAAGATGCAGTTTTTTGATCATTATCTCAAAGATGCCCCGGTGCCTTACTGGATGAAGTATGGCATAACCCAGACTGAAAAAGGGAAAAAAGATGGATATGATCTGGTGGAAAATTAAAACCTGTAACACATGAAATTCAAAACTTCTTTATTAAAGATCTGCCTGTTTTCCTTCCTTCTGGCAATAGTATCCTGCGGAAGATCAGGAAAAAATTCAATCACAATACTTTTTACCACTGACCTGCATGGTGTAATTCTGCCTTACGACTTTATCGAGAAAAAAGACATGGATGTATCTCTGGCATCGATATCGACTTATGTGAACAGCGTCAGGAAGGAGGGTTCTCCTGTTATTCTTCTTGATAACGGCGATAATCTCCAGGGGCAGCCTCCTGTTTATTACTATAACTTTATTGATACCGCTTCGTCGCATATTAATTCTGTCGCAATGAATTTTATGGGCTATGATGCATGCACGGTGGGGAATCATGATATTGAAGCGGGGCATTCGGTCTATGACAGGCTGGTAAATGAATACAAGTTTCCCCTCCTGGCAGCGAATGCCGTGAGGACGGCTGATGGTGAGCCCTATTTCAAACCCTACACTGTAATTGAAAAGGGCGGTATAAAGACGGTGGTTTTCGGTTTGATCACCACCGGAGTTCCTGGCTGGCTTCCTCCGGAACTTTATTCCGGAATGGAATTCAACGACCTGCTTGAAACAGCAAAGAAGCATATGCCTGACATTCTCAGTGAAAAGCCCGATCTGGTTGTGGGTTTGTTCCACACAGGCTGGGACGGGCCTGAAGATGAGGGAGGAAGCCACAGGGAGGGCAACGGTGCATATTCAGTCGCCAGGAATGTTCCGGGTTTCGATGTAATTCTTTGCGGTCACAATCATAATGTCATTAACACTACAATAGAAAATGTAGCAGGAGAAACCGTTCTGGTACTTGAGGGAGGAAGCAGAGCCGACAAGGTCGGAAGGGTTGACGTCGTGTTCGAAAAGGATATAACCACCGGAAAAATTCACAAGCTTATGAAGGGTAGCATCGCCGATGTCAAAGACTTTAGCCCTGACAGGCTTTTTTTAAAGAAACTTGAAAAACAGAACAAGGTTCTCCTTGATTATGTGAACAGGGAGATTGCAACATTTACCTCAGGAGTTACTTCAAGGGATTCGTATTTCGGATCTTCTCCCTTTGTGGATATGATACACAGGATACAGCTGGATATTACCAAAGCCGATCTCTCCTTTGCCGCGCCTCTTTCGTTTGATGTCGGAATTAAGCCGGGCATTGTTACAGTAGGAGACATGTTCAAGCTTTACAGGTTCGAAAATCTGCTTTACACAATGTCGTTGAGCGGATCAGAGATAAATAAGTACCTTGAGTTTTCATACTCTGACTGGCTGAGTACAATGAAAGGACCTGATGATCACATGCTCAAGTTCAGGCTGGATGAAAAAGGCAATCCCGTTATAAGGAATGGTGAGGCCTGGTTAAGGAACCAGCCCTACAATTTTGATTCGGCGGTCGGTATAGACTATACGGTTGACATAAGTAAACCTGAAGGAAAGAGAGTCAAGATATTGTCATTTTCTGACGGAAGGCCTTTTGATCCTTCAGAAGTTTACAATGTGGCGCTTAATTCATACAGGGGTAACGGAGGAGGAGGACATCTTATCGAAGGTGTGGGCTTGCGGGGAAGTGATCTTCAGGAAAGACTTATAAGGTCGACTGAACGCGATCTGAGGTTCTATATCCTTGAATACCTGGCAGAAAAACAGACAATAACTCCTGAAGCCTTTAATAACTGGAAAATTTTACCCGAGGAATGGGTAAAAGCTGCCAGGGAAAGAGATTATGAATTGTTGTTTGGAAAATAAAACCATCGTGAAAGACGTTTAAAATGAAGGAGAAGAACGGGAATAATACCAACTGCGGGAAGTTACTTCCTCTTGTGGAAGAATTTCATACAATTCAGGGAGAGGGTTATCATTCAGGTGAGGCCGCGTGGTTTATCCGGCTGGGTGGCTGTGATGTGGGCTGTAATTGGTGCGATTCACGATTTTCCTGGGATCCTGATCTTTTTCCGCTTGTGGAAACTGATAAGATTGTGGGGAAAGCTGTCAGTTCCGGCACAAAATCTGTAGTGGTAACGGGGGGCGAGCCTCTTATGTGGAACCTCGACTACTTATGCAATGAATTGAAAAAAAATGAGATACTTACATTCATTGAGACCTCCGGGGCTTTTAAAATAAGTGGACAATGGGACTGGATATGCCTCTCCCCGAAGAAGAACATGCCTCCTGTCAGAAAAATCTGCCGGATGGCTGATGAGTTAAAGGTAATTATTGAAAACAGCGATGATTTTTTATGGGCAGAGAAATATAGAATGCTTGTTAAAAAAGGCTGCAGGCTTTTTCTGCAGCCTGAATGGAGCCGCTTTGAGACCGTTATACCTGAAATCGTGGAGTATGTTAAGAGAAATCCTTCATGGAAAATATCCCTTCAGGTTCATAAATTCATGCATATCCCGTGAGATGAATCGTGCCGGCTGCCTGGTTTTTTTCTTTCTTCTCGGAAGCGCTGTTTTGTCATCTGAAATAATTGCTCAGCAATATCACACAACTTCGGCAAAAGCCCTGAAATTCTACAAATCGGGGATGACAGCCTTCGATTACATTGATTATCCAAATGCGGAGAAACTTTTCAAACTTGCAATAGAAACCGATGAAGGATTCTATGAAGCACATATGATGCTCGGGGATCTGCTTTTAAAACAGAGAAGGTTTGCAGAGGCTGCTTCCAGTTATCAGAAAGCGGTAAGTATAGATTCACTGTTCTACAAGCCTGTTTTCTTCAGCATGGCATCAGCCGAAATGATGTCTGGTAATTATGAAAGAGCCCTGATACATTTCAACGCATATCTCGCACTTGATAAGACGTCGGAGAAAAACAGGATAAAGGCTCTTCGGGATATTAAAAACTGTGAGTTTGCCATCGAAGCCATCAAAAAGCCGGTGCCTTTCAATCCGGAAAGCGTGGGCGAAGGAATAAATACCAGCGATGATGAATACTGGCCATCCATAACCATTGACGGCCAGACTCTCATGTTTACAAGACAGTCGAGACCTGGAAGGGACCCGGCCCGAAGCAGGATCGCACAGGAAGATTTTTATATCAGCTACAGGACTGAAAAAGTCTGGAATGAAGCCACGAATGCCGGAGCCCCCCTTAATACACCCCAGAATGAGGGAGCACAAAGTCTTTCATCCGATGGTACTTATATGTATTTTACTGCATGCGATCGCCCCGGAGGTCTTGGCAGCTGCGATATATTCTTCTCAGCTTTCAACGGACCGGGATGGTCATATCCGGTAAACCTCGGATCACCCGTAAATACATCCTGGTGGGAATCGCAGCCCTCCGTAAATGCCGATGGAAGAATGCTTTTCTTTTCAAGCAACCGTCCTGGAGGATTCGGAGGGAAGGACATCTGGTATACAGTCATGAAGCCTGACAAGAAATGGTCAGCCCCCAAAAACCTCGGATGTGTTATAAACACTTCCGGAGATGAAATCTCGCCTTTCATTCATTTCGACGGGAAAACGCTTTACTTTTCTTCCGACGGACTTCCGGGAATGGGAGGACTGGATATTTATTTCTCGAGAATGCTCGAAGACAGCACCTGGACTGAACCGCGAAATCTGGGATATCCAATAAACACCTTTAATGATGAAATGGGACTCACTATTGAATCCGGAGGACAGAAGGCTTATTTTTCATCGAAAAGGAATGAACAGGAAGGGAAGAATATTTATTCATTTAATCTTTATGAAGAAGTCCAGCCGGATCCTGTGGCTTATCTGAAAGGTAAGGTCAGTGAAAGGGGATCAGGAAAACTTCTTTTCGCAGAATATGAACTTATTAATCTTTCTACAGGAAAAACGGTTTTCAGCAACAGGACCGATGAGGACGGTGATTTCCTCGTTTGTCTGCCCTCAGGATATAATTACGGACTGAACATAAGTAAGAAAGGATATCTGTTCTATTCTGAAAACTTCATGTTTGAAGGAGATCATTCAGCAGTAGAGCCGTACATAAAGAAAATATTCCTCAGCCCTGTAAGGGTAGGTGAGAAAATGCTTCTCGCCAATGTATTCTATGAAGTTGATTCGTGGCAGCTAAGGAAGGAATCATTGTCAGAACTTAACAGGCTCTGCCAGTTACTTATCGAGAATACGGGAGTGAAAATTGAGATAGGTGGCTACACCGATTCGACCGGCAGCAATGAACATAACCTTTCACTTTCTGAAAAGAGGGCTCTTTCGGTTGTAGAATACCTGGTTTCAAAAGGTATTGCAAGGGAAAGACTCCAGCATAAGGGTTATGGAAATGCTTCACCTGTTGGCGACAATATCACCTCCGAGGGAAGAAGGCTGAACCGGAGGACTGAAGTTCAGATCACTGGAATAAAATAGAAACAGCTGCCGGGACCGGCAGCTGTTTCGCTCTTGCATGGACATTCAGACATTGACTGAAATAAGCATCTGGGATCAGATAGTGGTGAGGGTATTCAGATATTTTCCTTTTTCATCAGGCTCTTCTCGTATCGCTTTAACAGGTACCGTAATAAAAAAACCGGTTCCTGAAAGACAGTTGCTTTCTATGCGCATGGAGCAGCCCATTAATGAGGCCAGTTTCCTTGCCAGTATCATGCTTACTGCCATGGGCACGTCATTGAATTTTATCAGAGAATGAGTAAGATCGTTGCTGTAGAAGAACTCCCGGCATTTGTAGAATCCCTGACCGCTGTCGAGAATATAAAATGTCAGGATTTCATCCCTTATACAGCAACCGGTACGAATGTATCCTCCAGAAGTGTTGCTCAGCGCAATACGGAATAGAATAGAGGAAAGCCGTGCAAACCTGTTTTCATCAAGGTAGCATTCCGGCAGTTTGTCGTCAGGACTGTCGGGCATGAACATTATATCCCTGTAAAGATCATTTTTCATTATTTCCGAGAAGCCCTCAAATAACTTTTTGAAGAAGGCAGCCGGATTACATTTCCCTGCTTCGCTCTTTGAATTACCCGTATCAATGATTGCCGAATCAAGAAAATTGTCAAACAGGGATATTATCTGTTCACACGCATTATGTATATGATTGCTGAATTGTTCTCTCTCAGTTCCGGTATTGTCGCTGCGATTAAGGAGATATGTAAAGGCAACGACAGAATTTAGGTTTGTCCGCAGCTCACGCGACAGGCCTGCAAGCAGTGATTTGTTGCATATCCCGGGGCCATGAGCTGAACCAGCAGACTGTTCTGCGTCTGGCCTTGGGTTCAGATCTGCATCTGGACTTCTGTTGCTGTTGCTGGCTTGAAGATCGAACATTAAATCTTTCTTTTTGGGTTTATTTCAGATCTCTGAGGATCTTTCTGGCATTCCGGCTGTATATGGTCTTCGACTTTTCAATGGCCGTCAGGAGTTCCACTGCCTTGAGCTTTTCTTCAGTCTTGATATAACACAGCGCCAGATACCATTGGGCATGATCAATATAATAGTTGTTATCGTCAGCGATAACCTTCGAAAACGAACCCGTGGCCTCAGGATAGTTGCGGTTTTCGAAATTTGAAATACCGTTCAGAAGTACCGATTGCATGTTCTCAGGATCATTTTCAATGACCTTGCTGAAGTAATATGCTGCATTCCTGTAGTCCCTGACATTGTAATATCCTATGGCCATCTCATAGTCGCTGTTAACCATGCTGTTGCCAGACCTAGCGTTGGTCGGGGCTTCATATGGCTTGTAATACCTGCCGATAATCTCTTCATAACCGGCTTTTCTTTCCGAAAGGACTAATGCAAGACTTCCGAGAATCACAAAGCCTGCAATAGCCGCCGCATATCGGATGTTGAATACCTGCCGTCGTTTTCTTCCTGCGGCAGCTGACTCTGCTCTCCTTTTCTCAATGGAGTTCAGTTTGGACCTCAGGTTTAATAGCTCCTGGTCCCTGATTATCAGGTCTGCCTTTTTCCTAAGTTCAACTTCCTTCCTGAGTTTCTCGTTTCCGGAAAGTTCCCTTACAAACCATTCTTTTTCAACATCATCCATTTCACCGGCAATATACTTTTCGATGAAATAGGAAAAGTCGGTTGTTTTCATAATATATATTTATAATACGGTTAATATACCTCCTTCAGCAGTAGGGCATAGTGGTACAGCTAATATACCATACATACTGTTGCCTCTACCACAGCTGGCAATAAACCTGCAACATATCCCGTGCACCCGTACGACATGGTTAATGCCGGGACTTCAGTCCGTCATTTTACGCCTTTTCAGGCGTAATCCTGTTTCCGCCGAACAGGATTATATTTATAACAAAGAATTCAGATCTTGATCGGTGGCACCGATGGTTTAAGTATAGGTTCGCCTGCATCGCCGCCTTTTACACTTATCATTTCATCAACAGTCAGTAAATACTCGTTGAAAATCTCCTCACAGTTTTTTGCGTTAATTTTTTTCATCTCATTCTCCTTTTTAATCATTGATACTTATTTCGGGTAATTTTTCTCTGATCGTTTTCGTGTATCATGTCGCAAAGACCCATTTTGTGACAAAAAAAAATCAGATATTTTTTTAATATTTTATAAAATACACAAAATCAGAAGTATATATCAAATGACTCTTTTTGTGTTTCCATTATTTTTCTATTTTTCGTAAACTTGCCTGTTAAATAAGCAAACCGGGAAATCAGCCCTGCAGATGATCATCTTTTATCGGACTCTTTGTTGCGTGTTTTTTAATTTTTCTCTGATTATATTCAGCGATTTGTTTGCATTGGGTTACAATTACATCCCCGCCACAAACCTGTCAGATACTTCAATAAATCCTTCGCGGGACACTAATCCCCAAAAGAAGGATAGACTCAGGGCACTTAACGATGATCTTTATAAGGCAATCCTGAAGGGTGATCTGACTACTGCCGCAAGAACCATCGATTCAATAGAGGTGCTTATGTCCGGTAGTGATGATGTCAGCATTGCCTCTTCCGATTCATATTATTACATGGGTATTTATAATATGATATCGGGCATGAACAGGAGTGCAATAGAATCATTCAGGATTTCATCAGCAATGAGGATTCAGCTGGGGGAGGAGGATGAAATTTTTACAAAGGCTTTATACAACATGGGGGTGGCTTATCTTAATCTTGGGGATTTCAGAAGAACCGAAGAACTGATTCTGAGATCGCTGGAAACCGAGAAGCAACTCTATGGGGATTCAAGCCCTTCACTGGCAAGAAGTCTTTCTACCCTGGTTGCCACCTATCTGAATATGAAGGATTTTGAGAAGGCAATAAGTTACGGAATGATGGCACTTAAAATCATCGACCGTAATAATCCTGATCTTATGCCCGATCTTGCAATTCTTTATACAAATATTGGAGTCTGTCATGCAAGCCGGGCCGACTATGCAAAAGCTTCAGTATTTCTTGAACAGGCAGAGCAGATATACACTGCATACGGACTATACCGTGACAGCAACTATATTAACCTTCTCAACAGTCTTGCCATAACGAACCATTACCTGGGCAATGATGAAAAGGCTGCAGGCTATCTCGACCTGGGCATTGAGAGATCAGAATCATCCAACTCCGACCTCTCTCTTAATTTCATGAACAGTTTTGCGAACATACTTGGAAAATCAGGCGATGCAAAAGCCGGAGAAAAACTTCTTCTCAGGGCTCTACGCAGAGCTGACTCTTTTTACGGTACTGGTACACAAAATTATACCGAAGTGTTGAAAAATTATGCTGAATTTCTTCTGACTCACGGCAATGATCCCGAAAGATCTCTCAGGATTTATGAAGAATGCATTCAGTATTTGTCGGAAAATCCGGATGATCAGTCACTTGAGCATCCGGTATGGATGGGTTATGCAACGGCTCTTTCAAAGAATGGAAAACATATTCAGGCACTTGAAATAGTACAGAGGATGCTGTTTGAAGGAAGCAGCAAAACTGCCGGCGGAATAATGGAAAATCCGTCAATCGAAGCTCTTGAGAGAATTCATTCTTCACTGGATTTGCTTAAGATTAAATATTCCATTCTCAGGGAACTCTTTAAAACAGAACCTTACACCGGATATATTATTGCTGCATCAGCGACCTCGGAGCTCATAATCGGCCTGATCGACAGGGTGAGGATAAACCTCAGCGAGGAAGAAAGCGTTCTAATTCTTGGCGACAGGTACAGGGATTATTATCTCCTTGCAATTCACGATTTTGATCTGTGCTACAAAACAACAGGTGATCCGCTTTACCTGGCAAAAGCCTTCGAATATTCGGAGAAAAGCAAAGTTGCCGGACTGCTTGCTTCAACCCGGGAACTTAAAGCGTCACAGTTCCATATACCGGTTGAAATAGCAGATCTGGAAAGAAACCTTAAGAAAGAGATATTATTCTATAACGCAAAACTTTCCGAAGAAGGAAATTTTGCTCCCGATGATAAGAACATTGCTTCAGAATGGAGAACCAATGTCCTGAATGCTACAGAAAAGAGGGATTCACTTATAGCTGTTATTGAGAAAGATTATCCCGATTATTACCGTATCAAGTATAACACCGGAGTTATCACCCCGGAATCCGTTCCGGGTATTGCAGGAAGAAAGGCAAACTATCTCAGCTATATCCTTTCCGATACGGTAATGTACATTTTTGTTGTCAACAGAAAGGCCATTAATATGGTATCAGTCCCGGTCGATTCCCAGTTCTTCTCCCAGATCAGGGATTTCAGAAAAATTCTTGAATTTCCGGGCCAGGGCGCAAGAGAAGGATTCGAACAGTTCATCAGAACAGGCACTGCGCTTTACGGGACATTGATTGAACCCGTACGCAAATTCCTAATTTCTGATATCTTATTGATATCACCTGACAACATCCTGTCATACATCCCCTTTGAGGCTCTTCCGGAGAAAAGGCCAGAAGCGAAGGAAGCCTTCTACAGGGATCTGCTGTTCATGATGAAAAATTTCAGGATCTCATACACATATTCAGCCACTTTCCTGGCTGAATCGTACGGAAAAGACCGGAGTTTCTCAAACAGGCTTATAGCCTTTGCCCCGGATTACGGTAACGGTATTTCGCTCGATACAATCTTCAGGACAAGGCAGAATTCACGTCATGTGCTTAATGATCTTCCATATGCAAGACAGGAGGCGGAATTTGTCACCCATCTTGCGAAAGGCCGCCTTTATGTGAACCATGAGGCTAAGGAAAGGACTTTTAAATCGGAGGCATCAGATTATGATATTATACACCTGGCCATGCATACAGTCCTTAATGACAGATATCCGATGTATTCAATGATGATGTTTTATCAGGAAACCGGACCTGAAGAGGATGGCAGGCTGAATACCTATGAAGTCTATGGAGTTCCGCTGAATGCCAGGATGGTATTGCTCAGCTCTTGCAATACCGGTGATGGTGTACTTCGGTCAGGCGAAGGAGTTATAAGCCTTGCCAGGGGATTTTCATATTCCGGAAGCCGTTCAGTGGTAATGTCGATGTGGGAGATAGATGACCAGTCGGGAACTCAGATTGTCTGCGATTTTTACCGGTACCTTAAAAAAGGTTACTCAAAGAGCGAGGCTCTGAGGAAAGCGCGAAAAGATTTTCTGGAGAATGCGGACATGCTTAGGTCGCACCCATATTTCTGGTCATCGCTGGTCGTCTATGGAAACAATGGACCTTTGTACTATCCTGTTCTTCCCCTCATTCTTTCAACCGGCCTGTCTTTGCTGGCCGTTGTGTTGCTTTTTCTCTTCCGTCACCGTCCGAAATAATCCCTGTACTCCGGATCTTCCTTTATAAGCTCGATAAGGGCTTCCTTGCTAAGGTATTTTTTTCTCCTTGCATAGGTCTCATTCTTTAGTTCCATTATTGAGGTGATCTCGGAAAACGGTATTCCGTCGGCAAAAAGCCTCAGGATGGTCTGGGCGTCAGCGCTAAGCTTCAGAAAGGCCCTGCCAACAATTTTTTCGAGAACCGGCATGTGATTATCTTCTGTATCGTCGGGGAGATCCGTTTCAAGATTTGTTGTCCTCGACTTTTGCCGGAGCTGGGCGCTCCAGATGTTACGGGCCACACCGAAAAAATATCCCTTAAGATCACTGGTCAGGTTAAGCTTGTTGTCGGAAATCTGACGGTACAATGTTATGATGGCCTCCTGAAAAACATCCGAGACATCATCCTCCGAGCCGCTGTTCTTTAGCACATGATGCCTCACAGACTCCAGATAATTGTCGTAAAGCCAGTTAAGTATCTTGTCGTCTTGCGAAAGGATCCCCTTGATAATTTCACTATCTGAGAACTTGCGGAACAATTGCTGATCTTTTGACCCTGATGAATTGACAAATATAGCATTTCCTTGTTGCTATTGTTTTAATCTGTTGCGTTTCGTTATTCCATTATTAATAATTAAAGCAGGTTTGTCCGAAATATTAAATATATTTACCTTCCTTAAATAACATTCCCCGGGCAATAATGTCATTCCCTTTTGTAAAACAGTTTGATGCTATGGATTGCGGTCCTGCCTGCCTTAAAATGGTGGCATCGTTTTACAAAAAGAACTATTCACTCGATTATCTGAGGAAGAAATGCTACATCACAAGGGAAGGAGTCTCCTTTCTGGGTTTGTCAGAAGCAGCGTCAGCAATAGGATTCAAGGCTGTGGGAGTCAAAATTCCCTATGAGGTTCTCGCTGAGAAGGTAACCCTTCCCTGTATCGTTCACTGGAGTCAGAAGCATTTTGTCGTTGTATACGGAATAAGCAATGGAAAAGTCAGGGTTGCTGATCCTGCCTATGGCCTTATGCAGTATTCCCGGGAAGAGTTTGAGAAGAACTGGGCTGCAGACATTACCGACGGAAAAAGAAACGGTCTTGTTCTCATTCTCGAACCCACACCGGAAATGAATGAGATGGACGAGCACCCTGAAACGAAACCGGGCGGTTTCCATTTCCTCTTTAGTTATTTTACACTTTACAAAAAATATATCGGACAGCTCATTCTTGGCCTGTTAATCGGAAGCCTGATCCAGCTGATAATCCCATTTCTTACCCGGGCAATAATCGACGTTGGTATAAACAACAGCGACCTGGGATTTATTTACCTTATCCTTTTTGCCCAGCTTGCCCTTGTCGCAGGGAGGTTGTCGGTCGATTTCATAAGGGGTTGGCTTTTGCTTCACATAGGTTCACGCGTGAACGTTGCAATTGTCTCAGGATTTCTCAGGAAACTGATGGTCCTTCCCGTTTCATTCTTCGATACAAAGCTTACAGGCGATATTCTTCAGCGAATAGAGGACAACTACAGGATTGAAGAGTTCCTGACATCCGCAAGCCTCAGTATCCTGTTTTCTTTTTTCAACCTGGTTATCTTCGGTATTGTTCTGGCAGTCTTTAGTTTAAAGATTTTTCTTCTGTTCCTCTCAGGGACTATGCTCTACGTTGCCTGGGTTGCTATATTTATGAAGCCCAGGGCAAAGATCGACGAGATGCGCTTCAGGGAAATGGCAGCGGCTAATTCCAAGCTTATAAACATAGTCAACGGGATGCAGGAAATAAAACTCACGCAAAGTGAGATGAGCAGGAGGTGGGACTGGGAAAAAACGCAGGCATCGCTGTTCGGACTTAAAGTGAAGGGTATGGGCCTTATTCAGTATCAGTCGTCCGGAGCAACTCTGATCAGCGAGATAATGAACATACTCATAACAATCGTGGCGGCTTCTTCGGTCATTAAGGGAGAGATGACACTCGGTATGATGCTTGCTGTTCAGTTTATTATTGGACAGATGAATGTTCCTGTAAACCAGATCATTGGTTTTTTCCGGATTTCTCAGGATGCCAAGATGAGTCTCGACAGGCTTGCAGAAGTGCATAACATGAAAGATGAAGAAGGGGAAGAGGGTGAAAGGACAGAAAAACTTTCTTCAGACAGAAGCATCAGGATAGAGAATCTGTCATTTCAGTATGAGGGTCCGAGATCCCCCTACGCGATCAGGAATCTGAACCTTGTCATCGAACAGGGAAAAACCACAGCTATTGTCGGTGCAAGCGGTAGCGGAAAAACCACTCTCCTGAAGCTGATCCTCGGATTCTATCAGCCTGTGACAGGCAAAATTACCGCAGGCGGCACTGACCTTTCACGCATAAGCCTCAGGGTATGGCGCAAATTAACAGGAGCTGTGATGCAGGACGGTTTTATCTTCCCCGACACCATTGCAGGGAATATTGCTCCCGGGCTCGAGGTCATAGATGAGGAAAAAATGTCTAAAGCGGCGCTTACGGCTGAGGTAAGCGAATTTACAGGATCACTTCCCCTGGGTTTTAACACCAAGGTGGGTGCTAACGGCCACGGCCTTAGTGAAGGCCAGAAACAAAGGCTTCTGATAGCACGTACAGTTTACAAGGATCCTGAGATAGTTATTTTCGATGAGGCAACCAACTCACTCGATGCTTCAACTGAAAAAGCCATCGTGGATAACCTTGGGGAATTCTTAAGGGGAAAAACAGTTGTCATTGTTGCTCACAGACTTAGTACTGTTAGAAACGCCGACAAGATAGTTGTGCTGGAAAATGGGGGAATCAGTGAAAGCGGCACCCACGATGAGCTCATCGGGAAAAAGGGCGCCTATTACCGCCTTGTAAGAAACCAGCTTGAACTTGGTAATTAATACAGCAACAACAAGCGACCAGCAACCAGAGCTATTCAACATACCGATGGAGAAAAAATCAGACGATATAAGATATTCAGAACCTGTAACCGAAATAATGGGAAGGCCTCCCGGCAAGCTTTTGCGCCACGGGACAGTCATTATACTTTTGGTTATCATCCTTCTTTTCTTTTTTCTGTGGCTTATACGCTACCCCGACAATATCCCCGCACCGGTGGAGATTACCACCAGGAATCCTCCCGTTACCCTGGTCTCGAAAGTTGCAGGAAGGATCAGAAACCTTGATGTAAACGATAACGATCCTGTAAGATCGGGACAAATACTCGCTGTAATGGAAAGCACCGCATCGGTTAGCGAAATATTGAAAATCCGCCGCCTCACCGATACAATTTACGATCCTTCGCGGGCGGTTTCACTTACAGAGGTAATGCCGGGTTATAATCAGCTTGGAGAGATCCAGGCTTACTGGGCCTTATTTGTTAAACAATTAACAGATTACGATAACTATCTGCAGAACGATTACTACGGAAAAAAAGCGGAATCACTACTGCAGGAGGTAAAGGGGATGGAGACCTTTCTCAGCAGGCTTAAGGTGAAAGAAGCTCTCTTCTCTGAAAACCTGGAGCTTGGTAGAAAAAAGTTCAGGAGAGATTCCCTTCTGTACATTGAAGGAGTATTTTCCGAAAGTGATTTTGAAAGATCAAGGCAGGATCTTATCCGCCTGAGCATTGAACTTCAGCAGGTAAGACTCGATCATGCCACAGCTGTCATCGGGCTTGCTGAAAAGCGTCAGCTTCTTCAGGACTATGTAATCAAGAGGGTGGAGGAGAGGGAAAGATATTATTCTCTTCTGAATGAAGCATTTCTGAACCTCAAGGCCCAACTGGTTCTGTGGGAGAATACCTATACGCTCGTTTCTCCTTTTAACGGACGGGTCTCATTTACCAGGTTCTGGAGCGAGAACCAGACTGTCGGACTGAACGATCCGGTACTAACGGTTATCCCTGAGGATACGGGTGAATTTGTGGGAAGGATAAAACTTAAAATGAACCGTTCCGGGAAAGTCAGAACAGGACAGGCTGTCAATATAAAGCTCAGCGGCTTTCCTTTTCTCGAATTTGGAATGGTACGGGGTGTGGTAATTTCCAAATCACTTGTTCCAGAGGGGGATTCATACGTAATTGAAGTCGGCCTTCCTGAGGGCCTTACAACCCTTTACGGCAAGACGCTTGAGTTTAACCAGAACATGCAGGGTACAGCTGAGATTATAACTGACAGCACCAGGCTTCTTGAAAAGCTAACTAATCCGCTAAGGCATCTGGCAGCAAGGAACAGGATCTGAACTATTTCTTCGAATAAGGTTCATAATCATCTTCCTTGCCGGAGCCGGATGATGATATGCTTCCCTTTTCAGCCTTCTCTCCATCGGGTGAGTTACGCTTTTTTGCATATTTCCTGTAAAAACTGAAAGATACTAACGCAATCACAATTGAAAATATAATAACATCCTCGGTGCTCATCCTGTTGTCTGTTTTTAACTGTTCTTAATCAGGCCGGAAGCCAGGCTCCAAATATATAAAATATATGGCGAACATGTTTGATTTTAAGCCGGACAAGATTTTATGCAAGGGTTGAAACTCTGCTTTTCAGTTACTATGTAATTGTCTTCAAACACCTTATTTTTCCATAATTCTTTGAGTTTTAATAAATAATTCAATATTTTCGTACTCTGAAATTTCTACAGCCCGTCTGTGGATAGGCGTACTTTGTAAGATTTTGAACCTTAAAGGATTGATTATGACTAAAGAAAATCCGGAAGACTCTGTTCGGGAAGAACAGAACGGGGCGGAAAAAACTGCTGCCGGTATTGAAGAAGAAATAAGTAATGAAGAAACAGTGATTGATGAGCCTGCTTCTTTGAATGAAGACCCTTCTGAAAACGAAAACACCTTATCTGATGAACCTGATGCTGAAAGGGAAGAAACCGTAAAGGATGAAGCTGAAGCTGAAGAAGAGAAACAAGGATCAGATGAGGGAGGGTTAAAGGACTCCGGTGACGAAACGGAAGAGAAACCTGAGGCCGGAGCCGCGATCGAAGTTGATGAGAAAAAAACCGAAACTGCAGACGTTGCAGAGGCTGAAAATGAGCCGGGTGCTGAAACAGATGAACCGGCAAAGTCTGAGGCCAGGGATCTTGATGAGATTGAGCTCCCGCCTGTCGATTATTCGGGATATTCAAAGAATGAACTTGTCGAAACACTGGCTCTTATCATTGACAACCGTCCGCCAGCAGAGATACGTGACGATGTCGACAGAATAAAAACACTTTTCTATAAAAAGCTGAAGCATGAAACTGAGGAGCGAAAGAGCAAGTTCCTCGAAGGGGGAGGCAAGATAGAAGAGTACAAAATATGGGTCGATCCGCTCGACTACCGGGTTAAGGAGCTTCTCGACAAATACCGTGAGAAGAAGAACGATTATTCAAAAGTCCAGGAAGCGGAGAAATTTGAAAACCTGAAAAAGAAGTACGATATAATTGACCGGATAAAAGATCTCGTAAACAGGGAAGAATCCATAAACAAGACCTTTCACGATTTCCGCTCTCTCCAGAATGAATGGCATTCGATAGGAGTGGTGCCGCAGTCCTCGCTTAAGGACCTCTGGGAAAACTATCATCACAGCGTCGAGGTCTTTTACGACTATATCAAGATTAACAAGGAACTGAGGGATCTGGATCTTAAGAAGAATCTCGAAGCCAAGGTCCTTCTTTGCGAGAAGGCTGAAGAACTTCTTCTTGAACCGAATCCTGTAAATGCTTTCCGTTTGCTGCAGGAATTCCATAATCAATGGAGGGAAATAGGTCCTGTTCCGCAGGAATCGAAAAATGAGATATGGGAGAGATTCAGGGAAGCAACTTCTCAGGTAAACAAAAGACACCACGAGTATTTCGAAAAGCAGAAGGATGATCAGCGAAAGAACCTCGAAGCAAAGCTTGCTCTTTGCGAAGAGGTTGAAGCAATAAACCTTCAGGAAATAAAAAGCTTTAAAGACTTTGACGAGAAAGCCGACAAGATCGTTGCGCTTCAGAAGATGTGGAGAACAATAGGTTTTGCTCCAAAGAAACAGAATAACAGGGTTTATCAGCGATTCAGGGAAGCCTGCGACACATTCTTTGAGAAAAAGAGGACATTCTATTCCGACAATAAGGAGACACAGCTTAATAACCTTCAGTTGAAGACCGAACTCTGTATTCAGGCTGAAGCGCTTCAGGAAAGCACCGACTGGAAGGCCACGACTGATGCTCTCATAAAACTCCAGAAGGAATGGAAGGAGATAGGACCTGTGCCGCGTAAACAATCTGAAAAAACGTGGAAGCGGTTCCGTAAGGCCTGCGACCATTTCTTCAACAGGAAGTCAGATTTTTTTGCAAACCTCGATACATCATATGAGGATAACCTTAAGGCAAAGCTTGGAATTATTGAGGAACTGGAGAAATTTGAGCCCGGTACGGATGTCCAGGCCGCTTTTGAAAGACTTAAGGACCTTCAGAGAAGATGGACAGAGATTGGCTTCGTTCCCTTTAATAAAAAGGAGGAGATTACCAACAGGTATCGCAATGCCCTGAACAAGGAGTTTGACAAACTCAAGATAGCCGATGAGGACAAGAGCATCCTGAAGTACAGGACCAAGCTTGACAATCTGAAAACAAACCCAAAGGCTTCGCGAAAAGTCAGAAATGAGAGAGACAAGTTCTTTACCAAGATTAAACAGCTGGAAGGCGACATCGTACTCTGGGAAAACAATATCGGATTCTTTGCAAAATCGGCAAGTGCTGAGACCATGATAAGGGAAGTTCAGGAAAAGATCGAGAATGCGAAGAAAATGATTAAGACACTCGAGGAGAAGGTAAGGATGATAGACCAGTCGGGTCTTGACGAATAATGGTTGAATTTTAAAATTTCCCGGAATTGGCTGAAGTTAAATACGTTTTTGTTACCGGAGGAGTTACTTCATCACTTGGCAAAGGGATAATATCCGCATCACTTGCCAAGCTCCTTCAGGCTAGGGGATACTCCGTCACAATTCAGAAACTCGATCCCTATATTAATATCGACCCCGGTACCCTTAATCCCTACGAGCACGGCGAATGTTACGTGACACTCGACGGCGCAGAGACCGACCTCGACCTGGGCCACTATGAAAGGTTTCTCAATGTCCCGACAAGTCAGGCAAACAATGTGACAACCGGCAGGATATACCAGACTGTGATCAACAAGGAAAGAAGAGGGGATTATCTGGGAAAAACAGTTCAGGTGATCCCGCACATCACTGATGAAATAAAACGCCGGATAAAGCTGGTAGGATCAGGAAAGAATTATGATATAGTGATAACCGAAATAGGAGGCACGGTTGGTGATATTGAGTCGCTTCCCTATATTGAATCAGTCCGCCAGATAAAATGGGAACTCGGTTCAAGTAACTGCCTGGTTATTCATCTTACTCTGGTACCCTACCTTTCAGCTTCGGCAGAGCTGAAAACAAAGCCCACGCAGCATTCGGTAAAGGTTCTTCTTGAAACCGGGATACAGCCGGATATACTCGTTCTTCGTACGGAAAAGAGCCTTACCGGCGATTTAAAGAGAAAAGTCGCACTGTTCTGCAACGTTGAAGAGAATGCAGTGATCGAATCGCTTGACGTTCCCACGATATATGAGGTTCCTGTTCGCATGCTTAACGAAAAACTTGATCAGACCGTGCTAAGGAAACTTTCTCTGCCTGCCGGGGATGAGCCCCCCCTTGCCGAATGGAGAACTTTTCTTCACAGGCTTAAAAATCCGGAGCATACGGTTAAAATTGGCCTTGTGGGAAAATATGTTGAGCTCCCCGACGCTTACAAGTCAATTGCGGAGTCCTTCATTCACGGCGGAGCCATAAACGAATGTCATGTAGACGTGAAATATATTCCTTCAGAAGATGTCACAGCAGACAATGCCAGTGAGAAGCTGAAGGGCCTCGATGGCATCCTCGTTGCTCCGGGTTTCGGATCAAGGGGAATCGAGGGCAAAATAATTACCGCACAGTATGCCAGGGAGAACAATGTACCCTTTCTCGGCATCTGCCTGGGGATGCAATGCGCCGTGATAGAATTTGCCCGTAATGTCATTCATCTCGAAGGAGCACATTCAACCGAAATAGATCATAAGACAAAATACCCTGTCATTGATCTGATGGAGGAACAGAAAAGTATTACCGACAAGGGGGGAACCATGAGGCTGGGAGGATACAGATGCATATTATCTGAGGACTCTCTGGCTTTCAAAGCCTATGGCAAAAAGGAGATAATCGAGCGTCACCGCCACAGGTTTGAGTTCAATAACCTCTATATGGAGGAATTTATTAGTAACGGAATGAAACCCGCAGGGATCAACCCCGAATCAGATCTCGTGGAAATTGTTGAAATTCCAGGGCATAAATGGTTCGTCGGAGTACAGTTTCATCCTGAATACAGCAGTACTGTTATTAAACCGCACCCTCTGTTTGTTGAATTTATTAAAGCATGTATTAACTGACATAACTAATTAGTGTCGTATCACAGACCATAGAATGGATAAAAATACAATTACCGGAATAGTCCTGATCTTTGCAATATTCATCGGCTTCAGTGTTTATAACAACAGCCGCATGAATAAATCGTACAAGGCAGTGATGGAGGTCGCCGATTCCCTTTACAAAAACGGCGACATGGAAAATGCCAGGGCCGAATATATAAATGCGCTTCGATATAAACCAAATGAACCGGAAGCTGTTGCAAAGGTTAACGAGATTAACGGCATTCTTGGCTTTTCACAGTCACAGCAAAAACCAGATACATCAGCAACGGCAGAACAGGTTCAGCGGACAGGGAATATGATTCCTGAAACAACAGCAATAGCCGACTCCGGACGATATGGTGTCTTTGGAGGTTCAGCGAAAGGGGATGATGAGCTGATTACTCTCGAGAACAACAGGATAGAAATGAAAATATCTCAGAAGGGCGGAAGGGTTTTCTCAGTCAAAGTTAAGGATTACACTACCCACGACTCACAACCCCTCATTCTCTTCTCTGGCGATTCAACGGTCTTTGGCTTTAACTTCTATACTTCCGACAATAAAGCAGTCGTTACAAATGACCTGTACTTTGAACCGGTATCTGAAGAGAAGCATATTAATGTGAGCACAGAACCCCGGAGTGTGGTTTTGAGGCTAAAGGCAAACGATGAGCAGTATATTGAATACTCCTATACCCTGAGCCCGGATAAATATAGTGTTGATTTTGATGTGAAGTTTACTTCCATGGAGGGCATAATTGCTTCGAATCTGAGCAGCATTACACTCGACTGGCGTATGTACATACCCCAGCAGGAAAAGGGCAGGCAGAACGAAGAGAGTTATGCAACCATCAAGTATAAGTTCTTTCAGGATGAGGTAGAAGGCATAAGACTCAGGCAGCAGAAGGACGTTGAAACGGCAGACATACCCACAAAACTAAGCTGGGTGGCATTCCAGGATCAGTTCTTTTCATCAATACTCATCAGCGAGGACTTCTTTCTGAACGGTTTGGTATCCTCAACAAAGACTCCGGAAACCTCAAGGTACATACGCTATTACACGGCTGAACTGGGTGTTCCTTTTAATCAGGGAGAAGAGACTTCTTTAGGAATGAAACTCTACTATGGTCCCAACCATATCTCCACCCTGAAAAGAGAGGGAATGCAACTGGAGAAGATCGTTTTCCTGGGAAAAAACATAACCGGATGGATTAACAGGTTCATTATAATCCCGGTCTTCAACTGGCTAGAGAAGTATATTGGGAGCTATGGCCTTATTATTCTCATACTTACCATCATTATTAAAATCATTCTTTTCCCGCTGACTTTTAAATCATATCAGTCCACAGCCAAGATGCAGGTTCTGAAACCCATGGTGGATGAGATTAGCAAGAAATTCCCGAAGCAGGAAGATGCCATGAAAAAGCAGCAGGCCACCATGGATCTTTACAAACGGGCAGGGATCAACCCGATGGGGGGCTGTCTGCCAATGCTCCTTCAAATGCCGATTCTCTTTGCCATGTTCAGGTTCTTCCCGGTTTCGATTGAACTCCGGCAGGAACCCTTCCTGTGGGCTACAGATCTTTCAACCTATGATTCAATATTGAATCTCCCTTTCAAGATACCATTCTACGGTTCACATGTCAGCCTCTTTACGATCCTTATGACAATATCCACGCTTCTCACGACAAAAATGACAAGCGCAACATCAGGACAGGATCAGCCTGGAATGAAATTCATGATGTATTCCATGCCGGTAATGTTCATGTTTATCCTCAATAACTTCTCGGCAGGTCTTACTTACTATTATTTTCTTGCCAACATGCTGACTTTTGCCCAGAATATCATTTCCAAGAGGTTTATTGATGCTGAAAAGGTCCTTGCAACACTTGAGGAAAATAAAAAGAAGCCCATGAAAAAATCTAAATGGCAGCAACGACTTGAAGAAGCCGCCAGGCAAAGGGGCATCCAGCCTCCTAAAAAATAATGTTCTGCCTTTAGATTGGGAATGGAAAATATTCACTATCAGTATATATATAGTTATCAGATTATCTAAATATACCTGTAAGTTAAAAATATTTAAACAAGTACTTCCCGTTCAGAAAAATATTCTAAATTAGTTTCTTCTAATTTTTTTAGGATAAATGGGGAAGAAAGTCAAGAATAAAGATTTAGCTGAAAGGCTTGGTGTATCCAGTACACTGGTTTCGCTTGTACTGAATAACAAGGCTGATCAGCACGGCATCAGAAAGGACACACAGGAGAAAGTCCTTGCACTGGCCCGGCAAATGGGGTACTTTGATCTGCTTAAGGAACGCAATGAAATTTCGCCGGTTGAAGAAAAACCCGGTGTAATTGGAATGATAGTTCCTTCTCTGCACGATCCGTTCATCTATGAAATCACGCCTTTCCTTCAGAAAGCCTTTGCCAGTATTGGCGTTGGCTTTTCAATAATAACGAAGGATCCGGACGACGGACGGTATAACAGACTTGTAGGAGCTTTCAGGAAGTTTTACAGCGGACTTATCCTTGTCGGCGAAGCTGCCGACGACTATACGATCCGTTCCCTCAGGGCAAACGGCTATCCTTTTGTTCTGCTTGAAAAATCATACAGAATGCTGAGACTCAATACGGTTTGTACAGATATTTCCGATGGTGCCAGGAAAGTCGCCGACCATATAGAACGCCTTGGTTATACTAATGTAATAATTGCCACTGACAGCGACTCGGCTTACAGGGACAAACCGGTAATCGATGCTCTTCTTGAATCGATTGAATATAAGACTTCAATAAACAAACCCGTTATAGTGACTTTCGAGAAACAGGGAATTTCGAATGAGATTGATCCCGCACAGATCGACAAGTTCCTGAGACCTCCATACCGTGCTGAGGTTATGATTGCCCTTCACTCGGGACTTGTGTACGAGCTAATGTTCCTGCTTAGAAAGAAGAAGATCAGGGTCCCGCAGGATCTGGCTCTGATTTCGATGGAAGAGGGTATAGGATTCGACCTTTTGTATTCACCGGTTACATGTCTCAGAAAACCTCTAACCGGTATGGCTCTCAAAGTCGCAAATATGATCTGGACCGAAGTGAGAAATTCGGGAAAGAGCAAATATAAAAGGCAGGTCAACATTACTCCCGAACTTATTGTAAGGAATTCTTGCGGAACTATCTAAGTAAAGCACAGATATCCAAATGATTGAATTTTCTGTACTGGTTAATTGACCGGACAGGATCCTTGTTAACAAATGTTGATATCTGTTTGTTCCGTGTAATTAAAATTCAGTTACCTTTGAATTGTATTGGTGTTACAATGGCCTTTATACCGTTGTAATGAAAAGGGAATGCGGTTTGAATCCGCGACAGTACCCGCTGCTGTGAAGCCTGATCACGCATAAGCGTGATGATGGTTTTAAGAAATACCTGCCACTGTCTGCAACTCCGTGGATGGGAAGGCTTCTTGAAACCGGGATAAGTCAGAAGACCTGCCAGACAATTTATGTTCAAGGCTTTCGGGAATAAAAGCAAGGGATCACACTCTGATTCAATCCTTTACAATCCCGTCAGCAGAAAATGAATAAGAATTTTGAGACATTTTCTGTTTTATATTGCACTTTCCTTGTTTGTTCTGCCTGCGGGAGGACAGACAAATTTCGGACATGATACCATACCAATTCCCGAAGTGGAAATATTTGGACGTTCCCCTGGAAACAATCCGTCGGGATACAAAACCACTGAGATCGATTCGTCGCTTATCGCTGATTATTCCTCCCGGACCCTTGCCGACCTGATAGCAGACAACACTGTTATTTATATAAAAACATACGGCTCAGGAGGTCTTGCAACTCCTGCCTTCAGGGGAACCGGAGCAGGCCATACCCTGATCACATGGAACGGTATAAGCCTGAATAATCCCATGTCGTCGCAGTCCGACCTTTCACTGGTGCCGGCAGGACTGCTGGATGAAATCAGCGTTATGCACGGAGGCGCTGCCATGCATAAGACGAGCGGAGCCCCTGGAGGTGTCGTCGACCTGGAGACAGCTCCTTCATGGAATAATGAAAATAATATTTCCCTGAACCTAACTGCAGGAAGCTTCGGAAACTATTCTGGTCTGATCAGGGCAAAGGCCGGAAATGAAAATTTCCAGTCGCTTACAAGAGCTTTTCTTGGAAATGCAAGGAACGATTTCAGATATTTCAATGATGTGGCCGGACCGGAGGCAGTGTGGGAACGAAGGAAAAACAATGAGGTTGACCAGAAAGGATTCATACAGGAACTGCACTTGCGTGATTCCCGCAACTCTCTTTCAGCACGGATCTGGTACCAGTCAGCCTCGAGAAGCCTTCCTTCACCCATTATTATTCCCGATTCCGATCCCCCTGAAAAACAGGATGACGAATCGCTTCGGGCCATGATTGAATACACCCGCGACAAAGGTGCTTCGGAGTTCGGAATAACTGCCGCTTTGTTGTCCGACCGTCTTTTATATGTAAATGAGACTGCCTCTGTGAACTCATCCAACAGGGTAAGTCGATATATAATTAAAGGAGATGCAGGCTTCAGGGTTGGAAAAAGGACTGATATAGGCCTTGTCCTGAGCAATGAACTTACCTCAGTTCTCACAAATAATTACGGAGAAAACAGGATCCGCAACATCGGATCATTCGATATCGCCTCTGAAACTGCCCTGAACAGATGGTTCAAGGCAGGAGCCTTTCTCCGGGCTTTCCTGCTCGGTGAGAAAATGCTTGCACCCGATTTCTCATTCAGTGCGGAGATAAATCCCTTTCCGGCAAGAGATTATTCACTGAAAGCTAACTTCTCAAGAATCTCGAAGATACCATCACTTAATGACATGTACTGGTATCCCGGAGGCAATGAGGATCTGGAAAATGAAACCGGTTTTCTTTCAGAGATATCATGGGAAATGAACCCTGAAATTTCAGCTGCACTAAAGCTACAGGGTGGGATCACTCTTTTCAGTAACCATCTTGACAAGATGATAGCATGGAGGCCCGGCGAATTCTCGTACTGGGAAGCCCGCAATGTCGGGGTGGTAAATACCTCAGGTATTGAAGCCTCCGCCGGCTTGTCCCTTGAACTCGGATCATTTTCGGCGGATGTGAGATCTTCATTTTCGCATACGAGGGCCGGAAGGCAAGTGGTATCAGGCAATTCAGAAGGATCCGGTTCGGGCCTTCAGCTTCCCTATATCCCCGAAAACCAGCTGAATACTCTTCTCCGGATTAAATGGAAAAGCATCTATTCATCATTTGTGACTAACTATACAGGAAGAAGGTACCTTACCGAGGATAATTCCTCCTGGCTCCCTTCTTATCTGGTAAGCGATCTTAACCTTGGATTAAGATTCAGACCGCTCAATACGAGGTGCAGTGTCTTATTTACAGCTGCCAACCTTTTTAATTCTTATTACCAGAACATGGCTTATTATCCTCTTCCGGGCCGCAATTATCGCGTTTCGTTAAACTTTCAATTTAATCTTTGATCAATGCAACGATTTTTTATAGTCATAGCACTTTCAGTATTTATAGTTTCTTCCTGCATAAAGGAGCCGGGTCCGTTAATTATTGATACGGAAAGGTCATATCTGGCCGGAGAGGGATTCTTCATAACAAATGAGGGTAATTTCAGGACAGGCAACGGGTCTCTTTCGTTTTTTTCTTACGATTCGATGAAACTGTTCAATAATGTCTTCAGGGAAGTAAATCACAGACCTCTGGGGGACATTCCCTATTCGATGGTATTCAGGGGAGATCGTGCATATATCGTTGTCAATAATTCAGGGAAGATTGAGGTTGTTAAAAGCACTGATATTAAATCGGCCGGAGTGATAAACGGATTGAATTCGCCGCGCTGCTTTTCCCCTGTGAGCGATTCAAAGGCTTATGTATCAAGTCTGTATTCTGACTCTGTGACCATTATCGACCTGTCGTCAAACACGATATCAGGATATATAGATATTAAAAAGACCTCGGAATCAATTTGTAACAACGGTTCATTTTCCTACATAGCAAGCTGGGTGGGAGGAAACAAGATAATGGTTGTTGATAACGCTGCCGATATCGTGACCGACTCGATTGAAGTGGGCTATGAACCTGAAAGCATGGTTATTGACAGGAACGGTACCTTATGGGTTCTATGCAACGGAGGATGGCAGAGGGAACATTTTGCCGAGCTCATTGCAATCAATACATTCAGGAACGAGATAGAAAAACGTTTTGTCTTCCCCTCAGTCGACGACTCGCCTACCTGTCTTCAGATCGACGGGAGGGGAGAAGTACTGTATTTCCTTATGAAGGGAGTAAGAAAAATGCCGGTGGGATCGTCGGCTCTTCCTTCATCGGCTTTTATTGCAGAATCGCAGCATGCTTTCTACAAGCTTGGTATCAACCCTAAAAATAATGATATCATCGTAACAGATGCAGGAGATTATACGGGCAGGGGAATCATGTTACGCTTTTCTTCCTCGGGGGAACCGAAGTCTGAATCTCTGTGCGGTATTATTCCGGGAGCCGTTAGCTTCAGGGAAATGCCCGGACACGTAACGGATTAATACTTGCTCTGAAATGCTCAATCTGCGAAAATCCATAATCCATGTATCCTTTTTAGTCTTCAGCGCTGCTGCTGTCTCATGCTCAGGAGGATCCCCTCAGGCACCTGAAAACAGGTACAAAAATGCAGATACCATAGTTTCGTATGCGAAGAGGCTCCATATAGAACGATCAGAAGAGTATTCTCAGATTTCGGTTATTAATCCCTGGCAGGGAGCAGAAGGGGTACTGCATACATGGCATCTTGTTCCTGCCGGGAAGGCTCTTCCGGATACGCTGGATCCCGGTAAGGTGATAAGGGTTCCGGTCAGGAAAGTAATATGCATGTCGACGACTCATACCGCAATGATATCAGCTCTGGGTGAAACAGCTTCGGTTTGCGGATTTTCCGGAACCGGATTCCTCTATGATACTGTCCTGCGTGCAAATGTTGATAAAGGACTTATCCATGATGTCGGGTATGAGGATAACCTGAACAAGGAGCTCATCCTGAAGCTCGACCCCGACCTGGTTATAGTATACGGTGTTGGAAGCGAATCGTCTGGCTATATCGGAAAACTCAGGGAAATGGGAATAAGGATTTTATTCAATGCTGATTACCTCGAAGAGGATCCCCTTGGGAAGGCTGAGTGGATAAAGCTGTTCGGCTCCCTATTTTCAAAGGAGGAGATGGCAGATTCGATTTTCAGGTACACAGAAGAGCAATATATTAATCTCCGGAACTTTATTTCAGGGAACTCTGAAACAAGACCTGAGGTAATGCTCGGACTTCCTTTCCGCGACACATGGTATGTTTCTCCCGGCAACTCGTATATCTCAGCACTCATTAATGACGCCGGGGGTAACTATCTCTGGTCCGGTACTGTCTCGCAGTTTTCAATGCCGATGGGGATTGAAAGTGTTTACACCAGGGCGCTTTCGGCTGATTACTGGCTGAATTCAGGTACTGCAGCATCGTTGCAGGATATTGAGACCATCGACCCGCGGCTGGCTCAGCTTCCCTGTTTCAAAAACGGGAATGTTTTCAATAACGACAGGCGTTTCAAAAGCAGCGGCGGAAATGATTACTGGGAATCAGGAACTGTTTATCCCCACCTGTTACTGAGGGACATTGCTTCAATATTCCATCCTGAATTATTCCCGGAAAAAGAATATATGTTTTACAGGAAGTTGAATTAATTACAATAGTTGTGAGCGGAAAAAAGGTATTGTTAAACAATTCACAGCCGGCTTTTTCAGGTAAAAGGCTGATCTTTGCGGGCCTGTCCGCGGGTCTGATCCTGTTCTTCCTTCTCGATCTTTTTCTTGGCTCTGTCCATATAAAACCTGCCGAAACAATCAGGGCATTATTCAACGGTTCCGACGAGGTAACCAGAACGATAATTATACATTTCAGGCTTCCCAGGGCTGTAACTGCGGTTATGGCAGGAATTGCCCTTTCGATGAGCGGACTACAGATGCAGACACTTTTCAGGAATCCCATGGCAGGTCCCTATGTTCTCGGACTAAGCTCCGGTGCAGGGCTGGGTGTGGCATTTGTTATTCTTGGCTTCCCGTCGGAGGTTTCTCCGGAAAATATTAAGGCAGCAGGCAACTGGGCAATAGCTGGAGCTTCATGGGCCGGAGCGGGAATGGTGATGATCCTGATTATGATAATCTCCTCGAGGGTGAAGAATATAATGACACTCCTCATAATCGGAATAATGCTTTCAAGCGGTATTTCCGCCGTTGTAAGCATTATGCAGTACTTCAGCAGCGAAACAATGCTGAAGACCTATGTGGTATGGACCATGGGAAGCCTGGGAAATCTTACCTCGGGCCAGCTTATTGTTCTGGCTTTGTCAGTTCTGGCCGGCCTTTTAATAAGCCTCCTGTCTGTTAAGATCCTGAATGCATTGCTTCTCGGTGAAAACTATGCCCGCACCCTTGGACTGAACCTGAAATCGGCAAGAATAATCATTATTACTGGAACAAGTATCCTGACAGGCACAATAACAGCTTTTTGCGGTCCGATAGCCTTTATAGGAATAGCAGTTCCACATCTTGTAAGGATAATGTTCGGAACATCCGATCATAAAGTACTAATACCTGCGACAGTAGTCACCGGAGCCCTTATTATGCTTGCAAGCGATCTTATCTCGCAGCTTCCCGGATCGGACAACGTATTGCCTGTCAATTCGGTTACTTCATTGATCGGAATACCTGTAGTGATGTGGGTAATCTTCAGGAACCAGAAAACCGGAGATATCTTCTGATAATGTCGGATATTGGTAACATATTGTCATTCAGAAGCCTTAAGGCAGGATATGTCACAGGGGGAAAGCACCATACGGTTCTTGCAGATGCCTTTGCTTCGGCCTGCGAAGGAGAACTTATTGCTGTTATAGGCCGTAACGGTGCCGGAAAAAGCACTCTTCTCCGGACCATTGCCGGGATACAGCCTCTTCTTTCCGGGAGCCTGATAATAGGAGGCATGGATATTAAGGATTACTCAAGGGGCGATCTTTCACGCTTTGTGGGATATATCTCGACCGAAACGGTGAGGGTGGGGAACATGAGGGTTTACGATCTTGTTGCTCAGGGCAGGTTCCCCTATACAAACTGGTTCGGAACCATCGAGGCTGACGACCACGATGCCATTATGGCATCTCTGACAAAGGCAGGGATGAAAAGTTTTGAGGACAGGATGCTTAATGAACTCTCCGACGGTGAGCGTCAGAGGGCTATGATAGCGATGATACTTGCACAGGACGCGAAACTGATGGTGATGGATGAGCCGACTGCCTTCCTCGATATCAGCAACAAGTTCGGGATAAGCAATCTCCTCCGCGAACTTTCAGCAGACAGAAAGAAGACCATCATCTTCTCGACCCACGATCCGGGGATGGCGATCAGCATGGCCGACAGGATCTGGCTCATCCGCGACAGCCGGGTTATTGAGGGAGCTCCTGAAGATCTTGTTCTTAGCGGTGAATTCAGTACGCTGTTCAACAGTTCAAGGGTTATTTTCGACCCCGAAGACGGAAGCTTCAGAATGCCTTCTGCAGCCGGTACCCGGGTAAACCTGAAAGGAGAGGGTAAATACAGATTCTGGACAATGAAGGCTCTGGAAAGGGCCGGATACATTACTGATGACAGTGATCGTGGATTACTGGTCGAAGCTCCTTCTGAAAACCATCCTTTGTGGAAATGCTCCTCGGATTCCGGAACAAGGACCTTCGAAAATATTTACGAACTGATAAGGTGGCTGGGAAGAAAACAGATCATTTACTGAAATACTTACGGTAGTTTTCTATGAAAGGCCCAACATCGTCTACTCCGATCTTTTTTGCAATGATTTTCTTTTCCCGGTCGAGGATGTAGATCAGAGGCGTACTTTCTACATTGTAGAAAAATCCGAAGTTAGTCCTTCTGTCGGGATCCCACCCGTTGATCCAGTCAAGTTTATTATCCTCGATATACTTCTGCCATTTAGCCTTGTCTGAACCTGTACACACACTGAATACCTCTACACCCAAGTCCTTCGATCTGTCATAGTACTCCTTGAGTTTTGGCGTTGCTTCACCGCAAAAACCGCAGTCAGGCTCCCAGAAATACAGAATCGTGAAATCCTTCTCTATATCATAAAGTGAAACGAACATCCCGGTGTATGAATCCATTATCAGATTCTGACCTTTAATGCCGAGAAGGTTCGGTCTGAGCCTGTCAACCTGCTTTCTGAGATCCTCCCTGAATTCCTCTGTTATCCAGTCAGCTTTTCCTGAAAGATAAATGTCGTCCGCCAGCTTAACCACAACAGCGTCATGCCCCATTATCTCACTGGTCCTGAAGTGATTGAATAAATAAACCGAAACGAACTGGAAAACCTTGTAGTTATTCTTGGTTTTTGATATGAGTTTATCGATCTCATTGTTTATTGAATCGGCCGACTGGATCACGACATTGCGGAAAAAGGCATCTAGCCTCGACTGAAGAAGAGGGGTTCTCACCAGTCGTTCATCTGTAATGTCGATATTATCGAAAAAATGATCCTTGTTGTAGATGTAATTAAGCACCCATCTTACTGAATCAGGATTCCTCGTTCCTGATGGTACCGTTATCTGAGGAGGATCTACAGGCAACATGGCTTTGACAAGGACAGAAAGAAACGTTCCCTTGTTATCGCTGATGACGCCTTTCAGGTAGTCCTTCATCAGTTCCTCCTGCTTCTTATGCATTTCTGTCAGTATCTTGAGTGAATCGGAGTTTTGGCGGTTGTTCTGGGCCCTTCTGCTAAGCGAGCCTGCTTGTCTCTGGAGTTCGACCCAGTGCTTCTGATAGGCAATAAAGGCAGAGTTTTCGTCTGATCCGTTGAATTTAAGTGTGTTGTAGTAGTCTGGATAGGAAGAGGAGACCGAAAAATACTGGTCGTCCGGGAGAAGAATCTCGAAATACTGCTTGCCCGGCAGAACGATCATGTATATCCCCTGAGGCAGTTCTTCATCTCCTGCGAAATGCCCCGATCCTCTGTTATCGAGACTGAGGGTGTCAGTTATATACTGCTTGTCCCCAAGGTGATATGCTAGAAAGACTGTGGAATCAGCAAGTTCTGGTATGCTGACATTGATTTCATAGCCTTTTTTCAGCTGGCCGGTCGAACAGAATGCCAGTGATATCATTATTGAACAAAAGAACAACTTCCTCATATTGCTAATCTGATAGATCCATGGTGTAAAAATAGTGATTGCAATTTCTCTGCCAAAAAGAGAAATAACGGAATATTGGAAATATATTGTACTTTTGAAGTTCTAAACCTGCGTTGCTTAGATGAAGATTTCAATCCTGATCCCTGTCAATGACTATGATATAGTTGCCCTTGTTCACAGCATGAGGGAAGGAATGAATCAGGTAAGGGAATTCTGCGAGATACTGATAGGTGATGATGGTTCATCGGAGGATTTCAGGAAGAAATACAGGCAGCTTGCCGGCGGGAATGTAAAACTGATCAGTTCTGAAAAGAACATTGGAAGGGCTGCCATCCGCAACAAACTCATCGACCAGGCTGCAGGCGATTACCTTCTTTTTATAGATGCTGATGCCATGATAAGGGGAACAGCGGAAAACTACCTCGGAAGATGGATTGAGAATATCAGTCTGGGGAAGGTTATCTGCGGCGGGATACTTTACAAGGACACCCCTCCGGGCGATCCCGATAAACATCTTAGATGGAATTACGGAAGGCATAAGGAACAGAAGAAAGCATCGGAAAGAAATAAGAATCCCAATGCCAGTTTCTCTACCTTCAACGTTCTTATAGCCAGGGAGGTATTCTCCAAACTGAGGTTCTATGAAGAGCTGAAGCAGTATGGTTATGAGGATACTCTCCTCAGCTATCAGCTAAAAAAGGCTGGAATAGACATAGTCCATATCGACAACGGCCTTGTGCATGAGGGACTTGAAACAAACAAGGAATACCTTTCCAAGACGAAAGCAGGAATTGAGAACCTGAGCCGGCTCTTTGACAACGTGACCGATAAAAGTGCCTTTACATCAACGGTATCACTTCTGAGAATTTTCTACTGGCTGAGAAAATTCCATGTTACAAGGATTCTCGCGGGATTCTTTATAAAATACAGGGAGAGGATGGAGATAAGGCTTGAATCGAAAAAAACCTCACTCAGGCTTTTCAGGCTTTACAAGATCAGTATGTTCTGTACATACAGGGAAATACACAGGAGAAGGAAGTTACTTCCGATGTTCAATATTCCTCCCGAAATAATTTAAATGCCGGTACGCTCGAGGAAGACATTTCCGTCTGGTCTTCTGATCCCTTTCAGCACAAAGTTGAATCTGTCCCTCATTGTACAAAGGAAAAAGTCGGATGGGGGAGAAAATTCGATATTTGCCGGAGAGAAAAATCTCCTTCCCGACGAATGTCTCAGATCTTTTATCCTCTCGTCAATATCACCGTATGGATCTCCTGTAAGAACCGATTTGATATATCCTGCGCATAACAGGTCTTCTTCCGCCGGTATCTCGGCTCTGTAACCCATTGCAACCAGGGATACGCGTTCAGGCCTTTGTTGCAATATGTACCTTGCCACAGCCGAAGCATTCACAAAGCTCCCTGTAATTACTTCACCCGCTTTTGATGCTGATACAAGTCCGCTTGTGCCGGCTGTTGTTGTGTGAATGAATGTTTTTCCCGACAGATCCGTTTGTAATATCTCGGTAGGAGAGTTACCGAAATCAAAGCCCTCTATCTTCCTTTCATTTCTTTCACCTGCCAGAACTGAATTGCGGTACACCTGTTTTAACCTGAAAGCTTCTGAAGGGTCACCTGTTGCGATAATGCTGGCAGCACCCGAGTCGTAGGCATAGCAGGCAACCGAGAATGCCCTGAAGACATCTATTATTACGGTTGTTCCCTCCGCCTCCTGCGCTCCACTGACAAATTCCAGGATCTGTATTTCCATAACCAATAGTTTGGCTGAAAATTAGCAATAATTTTTTTATGTACTATTTTGTATATTTGCACGTTAGAGTTTTAAAAACCTATGGCTGATCCCTTCACATGGATTGTTACAAAGACCAGGCAGCTTAACTCAGCAATCTGGCATACATCCCTTTCCGACATTTCACGAGGCAAACTCTTTCTTTCCAAACAGTTACGCATAATAGTTCTGGCAGCCAGGGGTTTTATGAAAGACAAGGTCCAGCTGAGGGCGGCTTCACTGACACTTTATTCCCTGCTGGCTATTATACCGGTTGTTGCAATAGCTTTTGCAATTGCAAAGGGATTCGGCCTCGACCAGAACCTCGAGCAGCTGCTTACACGAGAATTCCAGACACAGCCTGAAGTTCTGAGCTGGGTACTGAATAAGGCAGGCGACGCGCTTCAGCAGACCAGGGGAGGCTATATGGCAGGTATCGGTGTTATAATACTTTTCTGGTCGGTGATATCACTTCTCGATCAGATCGAAAGCTCCTTCAATCATATCTGGCAGATCTCATCATCCAGGCCCTGGTACAGAAAATTTACTGATTACCTGACTATTATGTTAATTGCTCCGGTCTTCCTCATTGTATCAAGCAGTATTACGGTTTTTGTAAGCACCGAACTGGCTGACTTCATTGCCCGTTCAGCCATACTCGACTTCTTCAAGCCCATAGTAAGTTTTCTTGTCAAGCTGGCACCTTACATTCTGACATGGATTGCCCTTACAATTCTGTTCATGATTATGCCCAATACAAGGGTGAAATTCATTCCTGCCCTTATTTCAGGGATTGTTTCGGGGACGATCCTGCAGATACTTCAGTGGCTTTACATCGACCTTCAGTTCGGAATCACAAAGCTTAATGCCATCTACGGAAGTTTTGCCGCCATACCTCTCTTCATTATATGGCTTCAGAGCAGCTGGCTTGTCCTTCTGCTCGGCGCCGAATTGTCGTTCGCCAATCAGAACGTTGCAAGATATGAATTTGAATCAGAGGCGCTTCAGATAAGCCATTTTCAGAAACGCGCACTTATGCTTCTTGTTCTTAATATGATAACAAGGAATTTCATCGTCGGAGAAAAAGCCTTGAGTGCAGAAGATATTGCCTTTACATTAAAGATCCCCATTCGTCTTGCACGGGATATACTTGAGGACCTTAAGACCGCAGGCCTTGTTTCGGCAATTCACGAAAATCAGCATGTAGACTGGCTGTACCAGCCGGCCATGGATGTGAACAAGCTCACTGTTGGATTTGTTTTCGACAGGCTTGACAAGAAAGGATCGGAACACCAGGTGTTTATAAAGACCAGGGAGTATGATAAAGTCACTCATATGCTTGAGAACTTCAACAAGCTGATCAATGAATCCGACTGCAATATCCTTGTCGGCGATCTTTTAGCTTCACAATCCGGGAAACAGGATAGTCTCAGCGTTTAATCCTTTTTTTTGCTTTTTTCCGGGCAGGGGCTTTTAATTCCTGGTTCTTTACGAACCCGACAAAATCCGGAAAAGACTTCCATTCATGAAAAAAATAATGAGGCAGCGGAACAACGATATGTTTTGTTCCTGAAGCTTTCTGCCAGTAGCTGCCTGTGTTTTTTGATGGGAAAACCCTGTCAGTCTCGCTCGTTACAGCATAATCCCATTTAAAACCCGGTTCTTTCTGCTCCATGATCCTGTTATAGAGCCATCTTAATTCGTCATGAAGCGATTTTACCGAGCGGTGGGGAATTCTGTCGGTATTGCGGAGATAGGTCTTTTTATCGCCAAACATCCTCAGATAGAATTTCTCCATGTTCTCCTCGGTAATGTTATTCAGGGTACCCTCGAAGATATGAAGCGGAATGCCGTAGTTATCGTCAGCCGGGACAGGTGTTCCGTTCACAGCAATGGCAGTATCGTGGACAATTCCGGTCCGGGGCGACAGGTATTCGGCAGCCCATACGCCAAGCGACCATCCGATAAGAGTCACTGAATCATAGGTTTTGGTTTCAGGCAGGACAAGGGCTTCGTCGGCGGAATAGTTATAGAAAAGTATGAAATCATAGTCATCGGAGCATAGAGGAGTGAATACATTCTCGTCTGTGCCCCATCCGCCGTAGAAAACGATCAGATCTTTGTTTTTTTCCCTTCTTCGGATATAAGTCTTCATTATTGGTTAGTGTCAAAAAAAAAGAGGAGAAGGGTTGTCGTGAAAATCAGGGAGCGGGCTTTATTAGTGAGATAATTCCCGTGTCTACTGTCTGATAAAAGGACGGAACCATGGTAAGCTGGCGCTATTCCTCAGGTTCCAGATGTGAAAGTCAATGTCTGCAATACAATCCTGATGATTTTCACTATCAACCCTTTTCTCTCCTCTTATACCAATAGCATGAGCTTGGAACAAATTTAAAAAAGTTTTTGTATCTATCAAAACAATTGCCAAATTATTATGAAGCTATTTCAATGTGATGTTGATCAAGTTGGTTTATTAATTGATTAAAGTCAGCATTGCATTGACAAAATAATAGTTAAATTTGATAAGAACCCTAAGATATTTCATTAGCTTTCATATGTTATCCCTGACCCCAGAGAACAGTGCCGAAAAAAAAAGCGGCTTTATAGCTTCGTATATTTCTGATACCGAAATATTCAGGCATTATCACGGGGAATACGAGCTCGTGCTGAGCATAATGGGTCACGGTACACGTATTGTCGGCGATAGTGTTGAGATATTCGATCATTATGACCTGGTCCTGATAGGAACTTCGCTGCCTCATGCCTGGAATTACTATCCGGAGGAAGACATGGTGCCTGAGAACAGGGGTATTATACTTCATTTTGATCTTGCCTCAATAGGAGAGGAGCTTCTAAGCCAGCACGAACTTCATCCTTTCAGGCAGCTTCTTGTCGAAGCAGAAAGGGGAATTGCCTTTTCGGTCGAAGATGCAAAAAAGGCCGAGGTTTTCCTCAGAAACATGGTACGGACCCGCGGTCTCGAAAAGCTCATCAATTTCTTCAGTGTAATGAAGATCCTGTGTTCTTCTGAGAAGAGAAGATACCTCTGTTCCGCAGGCTACTCGTTCGTTGATGATGAGAATGCCCACGAAAAAATATCCGAAGTTTATTCCTTTATAAAGACGAATTACGGAAAACCCATTACTCTTGACGATGCTTCAAGACTGACCGGGATGAGCCCCTCTGCCCTGAGCCGCTATTTCAAGAAGCAAAGCGGATCGTGTTTTGTCGATTTTCTTACCAGCATCAGGATTAACAGGGCCTGTTACCTGCTTCGCGAAACCGAATACCCTGTTAATCAGATATGCGAGGAATGCGGATTTCAGAGCATATCAAACTTCAACAAGCATTTCAGGAAGGCTGAAGGACTTTCCCCCAGGGAATACCGGGCAGCTAACAGGAATGAGAAGCAGTATGAAGCTGAGAAATCATAAAATAAATTCTTTATGGCAATGACTTTAATTGAAAAGATTCTGGCTGATCACTCGGGATCTGACACACTTAAACCGGGAGATATCGCTGATATTTACCTCGATGTCCGTGCCGCCCGCGATTTCGGCGGTGCCAATGTTGTCAGAAAACTTTCTGAGAATTCACTGGCGATTAGTGATCCCTCCCGGACCTTCTTCACCTTCGACTGCAATCCTACCGGGTCGGACCAGAAATATGCCGTTAACCAGCATATCTGCCGCCAGTTTGCAAGGGAAAACGGGATAAAGGTCTATGACATAGATGCCGGAATAGGAACCCATATTCTTCTCGATGAGGGATTGGTCGGTCCGGGATCAACGGCAATCTCAACCGATTCTCATGCAAACATCCTCGGCGCCGTGGGTGCTTTCGGACAGGGGATGGGTGATCTCGACATAGCTTCTGGATGGAGCAGCGGAAAGATATGGTTTAAGGTTCCGGAGTCGGTGAAAATAGTTTTCAGGGGAGATTGTCCTCCTGAAGTAAGTGCGAAGGATATTGTTCTGAACATGCTTGCCCTTTTCGGGGCTAATTCCCTTCTCGGATATTCGGTCGAGCTTTATGGCCCGGCTGCAGAGAAAATGAGCCTAGACCAGAGGATCACAGTTTCATCGATGGCGACCGAGATGGGGGCCATAATAATTCTCTTTCCTCCGTCTGACGAAATAATCAGCTTCTGCAACAACCGGGCAGGAAAACCCTTCACTCCGCTATATGCTGATGCTGATGCCAACTACCGGGAAGTCATTGAACTGGATATAAGCAGTTTCAGACCGATGATATCCAGGCCCGGGGCTCCCCATGACGCTGTTCCCCTCTCTGAACTGTACGGTAAAAAGATAGACTCGGCCTTCATCGGAAGCTGCACCAACGGAAGGATGGAGGATCTGATGGCAGCCGCCGAAGTGCTCCGGATAAGGAAAGTCGCCCCAGGGGTTGTTCTGAAGATAGTACCTGCAACTGACAGATTATGGAAGGAAGCTCTTTCAAATGGTGTCATTGAGGTATTCAAGAATGCCGGAGCACTCGTTTCGAACGCCGGTTGTGCAGGCTGCGCAGCCGGACAGGTAGGTCAGAATGGTCCGGGCGAAATAACCATCAGTACCGGCAACAGGAATTTCCCGGGAAAACAGGGAAAGGGAAGTGTGTACCTTGCATCTCCTGAAGTTGTTGCTGCCTCTGCTGTAGCAGGCTTTATCACCGGACCCGGAATGATACCTGAAAAGCCTGCTCTTTTCATTAGTCCTGAAGCAAGGGAAAAAGAACCAGCAGCCGCAGGAGGAAGAAGGATTGGCAGGGAGACCAGACCTGATATAATTCAGGGCAGGATATGGTACATCGACCGCGATAATATAGATACCGATATGATCTTCCATAACAGGTACCTGAGTATTACTGATATAAATGAAATGGGCCGCTACACCTTCGACAACCTTCAGGGTTTTGAAGACTTTGCAAAAAATGCGCGTCCGGGTGACATTGTTGTCGCAGGAAAGAATTTCGGGTCGGGAAGTTCCCGCCAGCAGGCGGTCGACTGTTTCATATCTCTGGGCATAAGTGCAATAGTTGCAGAGTCGTTCGGAGCTATCTACGAAAGGAATGCAATAAATGCGGCCTTACCGGTAGTGACATGCAACATTATCGCCGGACTGGAACCGGGAAACGGGGATGTATTTGAGATCAGCTTTCTCAATGGGGAAATAAAAAATAAATCAAATGGAAAAAAGGTTCAGGCTGAACCATTCTCGAAGGTACAGTATGGAATATATCAGAACGGAGGACTTATTTAAACAGGAGACTTATGAAAGAAATGACATTTGCTGAGAAGATCCTTGGAGCTCCGGCCGGAGCGATTGTTTTCGCAAGACCCGATATAATTCTTACCCACGACAATACTGCAAGTATATACAAGACCTTTCAGAAAATGGGCGGAGAAAAGGTTGCCGATCCCGGACAGATGCTTATTGTTCTGGACCACAATGCGCCACCGGCCGATTCGAAACTAGCTAACCAGTATCAGGAGATAAGGGATATAGCAGCGAGCCAGGGTATAAAGAAATTTCATGATGCCGGAAGGGGAATATGCCATCAGATTATGTCTTATTATGCCCGTCCTGGGATGCTTATTGTCGGAAGCGACAGCCATACCTCAACCGCCGGGGCCTTCAATGCCTTTGCAGCTGGCATAGACAGAACGGAATCAGCAGGCATATGGAAGAAAGGGGAAACCTGGTTCAGGGTTCCTGAATCGCTTAAGATAACTCTCAGTGGCAGCTTAAGACCGGGTGTTTATGCCAAGGATCTGGCTCTTTGGATAATAGGAATGATCGGTTCCGACGGGGCAAATTACATGTCGGTGGAGTACCATGGCGAGGGAGTCAGGAACCTTACCGTGTCCGACAGGATGACCCTTGCAAATCTTGCATCCGAGATGGGAGCGAAGAACGCTGTTTTCCCTGTCGATGAGGTGCTGATGGAATTCCTTGGCAGGGATGCTTATAATTATAAGGGCATCTGGTCGGATGAAGGCGCTCGTTACGCCCTTCAGCTGGAACTGGATCTTGATGAGATAGTGCCAGTAGTTTCCGCACCGCATAATGTCGACAATGTAAAGACTGTTGCTGAAGTTGCAGGCGTTCAGGTCATGGAAGGGCTGATCGGAACCTGCACGAACGGAAGGATAGAAGATCTGCGGGTTGCTGCTTCAGTACTCAGTGGTAGGAAGATTAAGGAAGGGTTTCAGCTTAACGTGATCCCTGCCTCCGACAAAGTGTTCCTTCAGGCCTTAAATGAAGGACTGATAACTGTTCTGGTGGAAGCCGGAGCCAGCCTGCTTCCTCCTTCATGCGGTCCCTGCCTGGGTACGGGCCTGGGTATCCCTGCCAGCGGACACACGGTGATCTCCACCGCAAACAGGAATTTCCTGGGGAGGATGGGCAACAAGGAAGCTTCAATCTATCTTGCTTCTCCGGCCACTGTTGCCCATTCGGCAATAAGCGGAGTCATTACCGATCCCAGAACAGAGACAGACGACAGGAAATTCCCGTTCAGTGTCCGCCAGTGTGCAACATCCTCGATAAGCGGGAATGAGAACCGGAGATCGGGCAATGTCTGGAATTACTCTGATGTCGACAATCTGAATACCGATCAGATGTTTCCCGGAAAATATACCTACAGCACCCTTAGTTCAGATCCGGCGTCGATAATACCTCATCTTTTCGAGGATTTTGATCCCTCGTTCAAAAGCTCAGCGCAGCCCGGCGACATAATAATAGCCGGTGAGAATTTCGGCTGCGGCAGTTCGCGCGAGCATCCCTCAGTCGGACTGGCTCATCTTGGAATACAAGCTGTTATTGTGAAGTCGGTGAACAGGATCTTCTACCGTTCCTCTATAAACCAGGGACTTGTTCTTATAGTTCACAAAGAAGCAGTTGACTCCTACAGGCAGGGTGATGTGGTTGACATAAATCTTGAGGCCGGCGAGATAAAAACAGGGGGAAAGGTATTCCTTTTTGAACCTCTTCCCGCGGGATTAAGGGGTATCATTGACAGCAAGGGTCTTGTCAATTACATGAAGCAATCGGGATAGTATTTTCTTAATACTTTAAAAATCATATTGTTCCAGGTCAAATATTTATTGTGATACAATAGATATTTTACCTGACAGGGTAAATATTCTGATGAAATTCCGGCATGATGATTGAGTTTTGTTGATATCAGCGAAATGACAATAAATTTTTCGCTTGCCGGGTTTTAAAAATAATGTATTTTTGTGCCCGTTGGTTCCGTAGCTCAGCTGGATAGAGCAACAGCCTTCTAAGCTGTGGGTCGGGCGTTCGAATCGCCCCGGAATCACTAAATGGCGCCATCAGGCGCCATTTCCATTTAATATCGGCGATGAGAACGAAGGGTAGGAGCGTTCGAACCGAGGAGTGGAACGACGAGCTCGTGAGTCCCGGTTACGGGACGAACAATCGCCCCGGAATCACTAAATGGCGCCATCAGGCGCCATTTCCATTTAATATCGGCGATGAGAACGAAGGGTAGGAGCGTTCGAACCGAGGAGTGGAACGACGAGCTCGTGAGTCCCGGTTACGGGACGAACAATCGCCCCGGAATCACTAAATGGCGCCATCAGGCGCCATTTCCATTTAATATCGGCGATGAGAACGAAGGGTAGGAGCGTTCGAACCGAGGAGTGGAACGACGAGCTCGTGAGTCCCGGTTACGGGACGAACAATCGCCCCGGAATCACTAAATGGCGCCATTAGGCGCCATTTCCATTTAATATCGGCGATGAGAACGAAGGGTAGGAGCGTTCTAACCGAGGAGTGGAGCGACGAGCTCGTGAGTCCCGGTTACGGGACGAACAATCGCCCCGGAATCACATAATAAAAGACTGTTTTTACAAGAATTGTTATCGCCCGGGAACTGAACATAATTTTCCTTTAATTGTTTAAACATTAAGCTTAGACTGTGTCCACGGAATATTGGCAGTACAGTCCTTTTTAAAGCTTTGCCATGCCGCATTAAAAACGGCTTTAACTATATGATTATATAACGTTCCGCGAAACGGGCGTTCCGGGTTAAATGAAACGATTAAATGGTAAACTTAAAAAGGCAAGTATCATGAAAACAGCAACACAAGATTTATCCGATGAGCATGATGTGATCCTTCAGGCTCTTGACATCATGCAGGTAATCAGTGAAAAACTTCAGAGAAATGAAACGGCTGACAAGACAGACATTGTTGATCTGTTGGATTTTCTGAGTGAATTTGCAGACAGGTGTCATCACGGCAAGGAAGAGGATCTCCTTATTCCCGGGATACTGAAGTTCGGCTTATTTGATAACAATGGTCCTATCAGGGCAATACTTTCTGAACATACCCAGGGCCGTGAGCACATCGCGAAGATGCGTAAAAGTATTGCCGGAGATACAATAAACATTGATGAGTTTGTTGGATCTTCGCTGGCCTATGTATCGCTGCTCAGGGAACATATCAGAAAGGAAAACACATTATTATTCCCTCTGATCGATTCCTGGATGCCCACAGAAGAACTGTATTTGATGTACGACAAATTCATGGAGTTTGAAGAAAGAGAGATAGGAAAAGGTCATCATGAAGAGTTGCATGCACTGCTGGAAGCACTGAAAAGCATCTATCTCATCAGCGAAGAAACAGCCAGGTCCCAGTCATAGGACCAGCGATACTCTCTCTGGTTGTTGATTGCACGGCATAAATCAGGTGAGCGGTTTTATTCAACCATGCAATAACAATAAAACTTTATAATTTATGGAGTATGACTAAGCCTGACCGCATTGATCAAACAAGCGTATAATTATCAGGATTCATGACCATAGCTTTCATCGAACACAGTAGCTGCAGCGAAGGTGTTAACGAAGGCGGATTAATATGCAATGAATTGATTACAGTTTGTCCCTTAATATTTTGACACAGTCGATGAAGTCTTTTCAAAATTCAAGGGAGAATATCTCGCAGTTGATGAGAATCCAACCATCCTGGAAGGCCGGTGGGAGTACACAAAAACCGTCATCATCCGTTTCGATTCAAGGAAAGACTTTGAAGACTGGTATTACTCTGCAGATTATAAAAACATTCTGAAATTCCGTTTAAAAGGATCCCATTATGATTCCATCCTTGTATCCGGTGAATAAGGATCCCTTACTTCATATCATTGGTTGAATTACCGGTTCTATAGAGCTGTTTGAGTTTCCGGAAAATATCTGCCCGGAATTTGAAAAGCATTTCAGAATTTTCCTTAAGAGTAGCTATTAATGATCCGTAACCTCGGAGAGCCCGTCAATGCTTGCATGAGAGGTTTTATTTATTCCGAACCTCGTAGAGCCCGTCAATGCTTGCATGAGAGGTTTTATTTATTCCGAACCTCGTAGAGCCCGTCAATGCTTGCATGAGAGGTTTTATTTATTCCGAACCTCGGAGAGCCCGTCAATGCTTGCATGAAAGGTTTTATTTATTCCGAACCTCGTAGAGCCCGTCAATGCTTGCATGAAAGGTTTTATTTATTCCGAACCTCGGAGAGCCTGTCAATGCTTGCATGAAAGGTTTTGTTTATTCCGAACCTCGGAGAGGTTCCATTAATGCTTGAAACTTTGGTTATTGGTAATTTAGAACCTTGGAGAGGTTCCATCAATTTCTTCATTTATTATAATTCCCAAAACTTGAAACTTTAAAAGCTTCTCATTTATGTAACCGCTCCGCTCATTGAATTGTCCGTGCCAGAGCATCGATGTTTTCTATTCATCTTTAACATATTCCAGAATGTCTCCCGGCTGACAATCCAGTACATCACATATCGATTCCAGAGTGCTGAATCTTATTGCCTTTGCCTTGCCCGTCTTTAATATGGAAAGATTGGATAAAGCCATTCCGACTTTATCTGAAAGTTCATTCAGAGACATTTTCCGCTTAGCCATCACAACATCCAGGTTTACTATAATTGCCATGGCTTATACAGTTAGATCGTTTTCATTCTGAAATTCTATCCCCTTCCTGAAGATGGTCGCAATCATATATATAACGGCAGCCATCAGGATATATGCCTGACTGTCCGCCCAGAACTGGTCCAGTTTGTCGGGAACAAAACCGCGATGCATTAGATTCTTGGTCGATTGCCTGGCTATGTAACTCAAAAGTCCGATGGAAAGTGTATAGTAACTGATCAGGGTTATTTGTCTCGAGACAAAGCTGTTGAAAGGTTTTGATAAATCCAGCTTAATCGCCAGTCTGATAACCACATAAAACATGACAGCCTTCAGAACCGATATACTAAGAATAAAACCATACATTATGAAATAAGCCGGTTTACTGCGTGCATACATGTCGCTTAAGTCCAGCTTCTGATATAGATTGTGAACAACTTCCGGTTTAAAGAGGCTGAAAATAAAATTGACTATCAAAGCTCCGGCTTCAATGCACAAG
This sequence comes from Bacteroidales bacterium, assembly GCA_040772125.1. GTDB lineage: Bacteria > Bacteroidota > Bacteroidia > Bacteroidales > VadinHA17 > LD21. The sequence goes on along the minus strand of JAXGYS010000003.1, from coordinate 1,731,040 downwards.
CCGACAAAGATGATCCACGCAATGATGTGTAAGACCGTAAATACAAAGTTGTCTGTTTTTGACATTGTTTTAAGTTTTAAAATTTGCCGCAATATAATAAATAATTATTGATAAACAATAAATATATACTGTTATTCAGATAATAATTTCTGTTTGCCGGATGACTGGCAATAGGTGTGCTGTCTTAAACCTTACCCTCTGTCTGTTTATGAGATCTTCACACACGTCATTGTGATTGATCCTCCGACGGGTTTGTCATTAAAGATCTCCACGGTCTCGTTCTTACCTTTCAATGCAAGTGTATACAGCAATGGCAGATAGTGTTCGGCTGTAGGAGCCGATAGCTGGAATGCCCTGCCCAGCTGTTGGTAATTAATAAGGGATTTATGATCGTCGTTCAGAATATACTGCTTCATTTCTTCGCTTGCTTCCTGAGCCCATTCGTAGCTGAAAGATTCATTAAGCCGCCTCCAGTCAACCATACCGAGATTGTGAACCATATTTCCGCTTCCAATAATAAGCACACCCTTTTCTCTGAGAGGGCTTAGTTCCCGTGCAAGATCGTAATGATACTGAGGTTTCTGATAATAATCCAGGCTCATTTGTATCACCGGAACATCGGCACCTGGATAAAGATGCCTTATAACGCTCCAGGCCCCATGGTCGAGACCCCAATTGTCGTCAAATCCGACTTCGCTTATTTTGACCAGTTCTTTGGCCTCTTTTGCAAGTTCAGGACTTCCCGGCGCAGGATATTGAACTTCATAAAGCTCTCTGGGAAATCCTCCGAAGTCGTGGATGGTACGGGGATTTTGCATGGCTGTAACAAAAGTCCCCCTTGTCTCCCAGTGGGCGCTGACGCATAGAATCGCCTTTGGCTTTTTAATCTGCCCCGCAATATTCCTGAAGCCCTTCACGAATTCATTTTCCTCGATGGCATTCATCGGGCTGCCATGCCCCAGAAACAAAACTGGCATTTTCTCCGTGCCTGAGAAGGAACTTGTGATTTTATTCAATTCATTCAGTTTCATACTCATTTTCTGATTGTTATCTTCAGGAAAAGCAATCTTGGTTAAAACAAACCTGGAATCATAGTTATGGAATTATTAACTAATTATATTGTAAACTGGCAAATAGTTCATTCATATTAGTTACTGGTACATAACACAACAATTAATGTCAGATCATTTGTAAAAAAACACCTGACTAAAGAATAGGTTCAATCATTACGGGGAACATTTGTTTTTCCTGATCCGGAATTCCGGAGAGGTTCCATCATTTTCATCATTTACTCTGACTCCGGGCCAGCAATGATGGAACCGCTCCGCGGTTCGGGGTGTTTTGATTGATCACGGCTAACAATGATGGAACCGCTCCGCGGTAGATAGTGTGTAATTACCTGCTAATATCGATGTGCCTGCTCCGCTGTCGAAGGATTATCAGTGATATTCATTCCAATGATCTTGCTTCCCGGAAGAGTTTCCGTTAAAATATGAAATGTTGGTTATTATTGATGGAACCTCGGGGAGGTTCCATCAATGCTTGAAACATTGGCCCTTTATAGATTTTGAACCCCGGAGAGGTTCCATCAATTTCATCGTTTACTCTGATTCCGGGCCAGCAATGATGGAACCGCTCCGCGGTTCGGGGTGTTTTGATTGATCCCGGCTAACAATGATGGAACCGCTCCGCGGTAGATAGTATGTAATTACCTGCTAATATCGATGTACCTGCTCCGCTGTTGAAGGATTATCAGTGATATTCATTCCAATGATCTTGCTTCACGGAAGAGGTTCCGTTAAAATATGAAATGTTGGTTATTATTGATGGAACCTCGGGGAGGTTCCATCATTTTCATCATTTACTCTGACTCCGGAATAATATTAAAGGTTTAGTAAAAATAGAACCTCTCTGCAAAAGACAACCTGTCTTAAATTCCCTGACCATATCACAACCGATATGGCAAGTGCAATATCTATTAACCTTCAGCGTCAACAAAGCAACGGGCAGGGGCGTTCGAACCGGGGAGCGCAGAGATGAGCTCCGTTTTGATCAATTGTCTTTAACACATCTTACTGAATATCCTGCCTTTTTAAACCAGATTGATAAATCTGCATTACAATAATTATAGTCCAGGCCAAGGTAATAAGCATAATTATCATATGACCAGGATGTTGTACTCCACCAGCTTCCACCATATCTTATGCCGTTAAAAGTGCCATCATGAGAACTACGCACACCTCCTGGCATCGCACTAAAACCAGATTCATTTGTTATAACCATTCCGGAATTATACCAGTACTGGAATCCAGTAGCTTTTAATTTATTCCCTGCAACTGATTTACCCCCTAAAAAGGTAATCAAAGTATTCCATTCTTCCAGGGAAGGGACATGGTAACCCAATGGACAAAGCAATGAGACATTAGCTGCCCACCAGTTATAAAGTCCTCCATAAGTGTTTTTATGGCTTTTGTCATTATTGTACCAGCAGAATGCAGCAGATGACAAGGAAGTCCATTGGGTATTGTCAGTGACTAATGGAATGGATACTCCGTTATTGTATTTTGTGGTCTTAAGGTTTTCTGCAAGCCATACCTGTGTCCCGATTACAACCGTATCATATTCATTGCCATCACCATCTGTTGGCAAGCCTGACTCCTTTTTCTCACATGATGAAAGGAGAAGCAGTAAAAGCAGCAGAACAAAGATGCTTAGCAATATATTTTCCGTGGCTCTAAAAACTCTCCGGATATTTGAATTATTCAGCATAACATCTTAATACCTCCTTTCCCGGTTAGTCTCGAATGTCTTCTCCGCTTGCATTAAACCTCCTGAAAATACCTTGTTTGAACATTCACCGGATAAAATGAAACCCTAAGTAAACAAATATGAAATCAGGATCAAAGGATTTCAGACCAATTAAGCGGAAATGTGGCAGGAATAGCAAGATCGGTTACAGAAACCGTAATCTGTCAGGTAATTTGAAAGCTATCTTTTAAAGGTAATTACCCGGTCAGAATATTCTCCATAACCGGCGTCAATTGTTATGAATATCATTTCACTGGCAGAAAGGGAAAGCAGTTCCACATTTGAGTTGCCGAAGATATGAGACCCGGCAAAAGAACTGTATGAGGGGTACTCAGCAGAAAAATACAGTACAAGTTTATTATTGGTCTGGGTAATGATGTTTATAGTCCCGTCTTCAACCGGTTTTGTCTGGTTTATATAAATCTGATAATCAAGGTTGTTATTAACCACCATTCTGTCATATGGTATGGTCCTGGTTATCCTGACACCTGAACTGTCCCAGGAAACAGATTGAAGGTTCCACGTTCCCTGAATATCCTCGTATTTAGGGAAAAAGTAAGAAGTGTTGTCCTTTTTGCAGGAAACCGGAAATATGAGGATTAAAATAAAAAAGAAGGCTTTATACATACTCGTTTTTATGTATTAAGCATGCCACAAAATCTGTGCCTGAAAGGTATACAGATTGATCCTTACGATCCCATGGTACCTGTTATGACTTTCCCTGCACGTCTGTAATTTGCAACTATCACTCCGGCTGGTGTGGCAAGGCTCTCTGTCAATGTAAATGCTGCAGGAATGGTTCCGTTGTCAAACAACTTTTTCCCCTTTCCGAGAGTCAGCGGGAATATCTTGAGCCATAGTTCATCAACCAGGTCATTCTTCAGGAGCAGCTGGACAAGCTCACCGCTGCCATGAACCTGGATGTCGGATCCGTTTGAATTCTTTAGCTTTTCGAGATCATCCAGGCTTTTGAGGAAAACCGAGTTTTTCCAATCCGACTTATTCATGGTTCCCGACATTACATATTTTGTGACATCATTGATGCCGGGCCATTCATTTTCGTGCTCAGGCCAGTAACCTGCAAAGATCTCAAATAATTTTTCTTCCCAGGAGAAGGTCCGCGGGTTTCATCTGCTTTTCCATGACCTTTCCTGCAGCTTCGTCAAAATAAGGCACAACTCATCCGCCAAATTTGAATCCGCCTGAAGCATCTTCCTCCGGACCTCCCGGTGCCTGCATTACTCCATCCAGTGTAATGAATGATAAAACGACTATTTTTCTCATGACTTTCAGCCTCCTCTCAAATCCCTAACAAACATCCGTTAAAATAGTTTAATAATTTTCAGGTGAAAAGGCACATCGGGCTGATTTATCAGCGAGAACAGTGGGTCAGGTTTCCACGGCGATCCTGCTTACTCCGCAAACCACATGATATGATTGCAGTTGGAACAGATATAACAGTTTGCATTTCTGTTTGCCCAGTCAAGATTTAAGAATGTCATAGCCGTTGTATTCAGTAGAACACGTTTTGTCCGGAATTGCCGGTTATTGCAGACCGGACATTTCAATTCATATCCCTTAACAACGACTGATTGAGGTTCCTGGTTTTTGTTATGGTCCATTGGTTATATTTAGTATATGGTTTATCGAAATAATTGCAAAGGCTGCAACGGAAAGGATACTAATTGCGGCCTTCCGGTATTAGTTTATCATGTTCTGATTGCGTTTGTCAGGCATTTTCAGCAGGAGCCAGATTGCTGTAATACCAAGCGGCAAGCTGAATACCAGAAGTTTTAAATAAACATGAAGGTCGTTTTGAATCATATTTTGTGTTGTGCCCTGGAGTATAACAATTGTGTTAACGGCAAAGTGAGACAGGAAAGCTGGCCATATGCTTCCACCCTTAAGAACCATTGACGCCCACCAGGCTGAAATTATAAATACTTCGAGAACCAATATCAAAGCAGAGCCGGGAGACTGTCCATAGAAGGCGACATGCAGAAGATGGAAAAGGGCAAAAATGCCGGATGTGACAGCCACGCCTCTGATCATTCCCTTTCTTGTATTTCCCCAGCTGCGGATAAGAATATAAAAGAAAGCCCCCCTGAAAAGTATTTCCTCACCCATGCAGTTCGCTATACTGGCTTTCAGGATGTTTGCGGAGCTTGAAAAATCTGTGAGAGTTGATACATCAAACCTCAGGGTGCCATAAAAAGAATAAAGAGAAGCAAGGGCAAAATATATGGTTCCGGCAATGGAGATGAGCCAGACCTGATATTTCCCTGGTTGCGTAATGCCTGCGACTTTTAACCACCCCGTTATCCACAAAAGAATGATGACGAATATGATTCCTGCCATATGACCTATAAGGGTGGTTACCGGATCTCCGAAATCCTTCTTAAGCGCACCTGCAGCCATGCCGGAAACGAGCATTATCACTATAAACCAGGTGATCGTTATGGAAATTGCAGACAGGACAGGTCTGTTCTCAAAAAAGGATTTTAAACCTTTCATCTTGCTAAAAGTTTAATAGAATAAATTTAAGTCTTTGCTTAATAATGTGAAAATCAGATTTTACAGAATGCAGATATGGATCAACATCCGGGATAAAAACACTACCAGACAAAAGGGATCAGCCTGTATTTTGTCTTTTTGCAATATTCCGTGTAGCCAGGAAGGTCCCTGCATAATACCTTTTCCTCGTTCAGTATTCTGAGAACCAATGCCAGCGGAATGCCAGCCATCGTGATCAGTCCCCACCACGATCCCAGGGCAAGCGGCGTTGGTAAATACATAATCAAGACTCCCAGGTACATGGGATGCCTGACAATACTGTAAAGTCCGGTCGATATTACCTTATGACTTTTATCTACTTCAACAACTCTTGAGGCATAGCTGTTTTGTCTGAAAACGAAGAAGATAAGAAGATAACCCAATAAGATGACTATATCAGCCATTAGTACCATGTAAACCGGAATCTCAGACCAGCCAAACCGCTTATCTAGCCCGGGAACAATAAACCCGAATAGAAAAACAGTCGAGAAAACAATCTGGATGATTTTCTGTGCTTTTTCCTTCTCTTCGGCTCTTGTTCGTCGTTCCAGAAACATGGGATACTTCTTTAGAAAGTAGAATAACACGGACGTCATCGGAATTATAAGGATCCCCGTATAGACGTAAAACTGCCAGAAATCAAAGGTCCCAGCAGGTGCAAGAACCAAAAGTCCCAGAACCACAGGAAGCAATGAAAACCTCTTTATGATTTTTGAAATCAGGGCTTTCATTTCCTGAGGGGATAATTCACTTTTTTTGCTGGACATACGCAACTGATATTTTACGCTTAGTTTTCCGATAGATTATTGATCTTATAAACTGAGAACGGAATATCATGTTAACACGAGTAATTTATTACAAAGTCAGAACTGACAGTTCCCAAAAACGATGTCATCAGGATTCAACCTTTTTTGCAACAATAAAGCTGATAGTCATTCCATTTAAGAATAGTTTTTCAGCCTTCAGAATGTAAAAATCATGACTGCATATCAACTGTGCAACATCATCCGTCGTAAACATATTCAGGTGCAGGGGAAATAAACCAAGATGTTTCAGTAAGCGGAAAGAAGTAAATTGAAGTCTGGTTCCGGGACTCATCCTTTCCTTGAAGCAAGCTGTTTCAGATATAAATAAGCCGCCGGGTTTCAGTAATTCATTAATTCTTTGAATTACTTTTTCAACATCCTCCAGCATATGAATTATTGAGTATGCTATTATTGTATCGAATGATGCATTTCCCAGGTCATCTTTAAAAATTGTTCCGCTTGAGAAGGATGCATTTTTGACATTGGATGCATTTAAATTTTTCATTGCCAGGCGGATCATCTCAGAAGAAAGATCCAGTCCGTGGATATGTTTGATCCCACCTGCCAGTTCCAGTGTTTTGGTGCCTGTAGCACATCCGAAGTCAAGAACCTTATCATCCGGATTCAGAAATTCTTTTGTTCTGAGAAGTATTTCCCGGGATGCACTGTCAAACTGCTTCTGGCTCTTATCAAATCGGCCAGCCTGTTTATCCCAGAATATTTCAGCTTTATTATTCATGATTCAGTCTGGATTATGCTTTAACAGTTATATCTGCTTATCTTTCCTGCGCGGTTTTAATGTTCTTTTTTATAAATGTTATTGTTATCTCACTTGAAGGAATTGTATCGATAAGAGTGTATTTCTTTCTGATTCCTTTTTTAATCAGATCTGCTTCCATGAAATAGTAGGGTTATAAGGTTGTATTTTATCTGCTGTATGAGGCGAACTTTTACATTATGAGAGCATTATCATACTCTGAACGAAAAACAAATCTTTGCCTGGTCTGCTTTACAGGCTATCTGAAATTTAAGAAATTTTTCCGTTGTTATGATATTGAACCCCGGAGAGGTTCCATCAGCAGACCCGGTATGGTTAATATTTTATTTTGCAATCACCCCAATGAAATAGCTAACTGAACATTGGATTGGTTTATATTCCAGGATACTGAGCGTCGTCGACGCGTCATGTTTGTATCAATGCCGGACCTCTTTATTGTCATAGAGCTCCGGAGGTGCGACATGTTTATGTAACCGCTAACGGGTTAGTGTTTTTCATATGATACCGTATACCATTTCATATACTGTTAAATTGTTCCGTGATCCGCCACAGGAGCCTATCTGATGCTTTTGATGATTTTTGCCTGGACACCCCTTCTCTTCAAAATTGATGCTTTCAGGTTATTAAGCCATCATCCCGTTGTGCAATTTCCGGGACGAATGGGTAATTATCGGATCCTATTGGTCCTTTATGCAGCGAACTGACAGTCCTTCATTCCTTGTGAATACCGACTGAGTGCAGCCGTTCCAGGCATGGTAAAAGCTCCTGCAGTAAGCTCCATAAATTCCAAATCCCGGATCGCTGAACTCAGTCGATGACCAGAAATTTCCCGAATATCCGAGATCTGTAAAATAAGAAATCGGATCAGTTGTTACTCCCCAGCGGTTGCCCCCGGGAAGGACGGTAAAACCCGTGCTGTTCGTGATGGATGGCACAGTCTGGACCCAGTGAGCGTCGGTAGCTTCTTTAAGCTTTCTTCCCGCTATGCTGTCGCCGCCTGCGTATTCAATAAGGGCTGCCCATTCATCATCTCCGGGCACATGCCAGCCTGAGGGACAGATCTTGTTTGTGCTGATGCAATACCAGTTATACAGGGCCCCAAAAATTTCCCCGAACTTTTCTGCATCGTTGTTGTACCAGCAATATCCCTCAGTGCCGCGGTTTATCCATCCCGCCACACCGTTTACAAGAGGTATGGGGCTGCCATCGTTATATCTGGTGGTCCTGAGATTCTCAGCCATCCAGGTCTGATCGGCGATTTTTATTGTCCGGTAGGTATTTCCGTCTATATCGGTGACAAATTCATAGGTCAGATCGGGATTAAAGACAATATCTCCAGTAACGCTTCCTGTCGTTGTAAATGAAATGACGTCTCCGTATCCGGTGCCGGCCTCGTTTGTGGCGTAAGCCCTGACATAGTAGCTTATCCCGGGAGTGAGGAAGTCCAGGTAGGCATTGAAGGGACCTGTATGAGATCCGGCATCGGCCCATGCACTGTTGTTATTCTTGTCGGGACTGATTACCAGGGCACTGAAGCAGACGCCCCGGTTAACCCAGTAACTGTTGCCCGTGGAGATAAGGTTTCCTGTACATGTGGCTGAGGTGCTTGTGATATACTGAACTGCTCCCGTGGTAACCACAGGGACCGTTTCCTCCTGGATTATTTCGTCACAGCCCGAAGGAAATGTCATCATAGCAATGACAATAGCTGTCTGAAGGGTCCGATGGAGATCGATGACTTTCACAGGGCCTTTTTATTAGGGTTGGAAATTTCTATAAATACATCCGGAACAGACCGGATAATTCTTTTGTCAGCTTACATGACCGGAATAGGAGAGTCACTTTCTATTAACGGGCAGGCTTTAAGCTTTCCGGGCCGTAAAAGCCTATCTTACGATCCAGTCCGTATAGGAGGTTCTCGTTCCTCCTTTGACATACTTCATGAATTCCATATTAACGGGCTCCATTTTTTTATCAGCGGCTAACCCTGCTTCCGATGCAACATCTTCAGCAGGGTAGTAATTATCCCTGGCAGCAACAGATTCAAAGATTGTCATCATGCCAAACTGGAATTTATTTACTCCCCTGTCAGCCCTTAGTGCGTACATTTTCGTACCTGGAAAGTTTTTGCAGAACTCCGGGATATATTTGTTCGTAATGAAATCCATGAACTGATCCATGGTTACTCCGGGCTGAAGCTCATAGATATAGCTATGTATGGCAATAACGCTTCCTTTCACCGGATCCTGGGCTGCAAGCTGATTTGCTCCGGTGCTCATGATCAGACAGAACACCAGTGTTAAGAGAGCCTTTTTTTTCATGATAATGGGATTTTGTGTGATTAAAAGAATTTAGAAATATGACAAGAAGTATCAGTTTCTGAGATCCTTATTAACCAGTTCGATACAAAGTTACATCAGCAGAATTCTGAAGTCAATTTTATTTTCACCCCCGATCGATAACGTCGAAAGCAGCAACAAGCGTCCTTTGATTGTCATCCAGCGAACGCCTCAGCGATTCGCGGGACCTCCTTAACCAATCACCGGATTTACGTAATACAACCATTTGATCTATTCCTAAATCTTTACTTGGAACATATTCACCAAAATTCAGCTGATTTGTTCATGCATGTTTCTTCAACCATGCCGGTATTTCAGGAAGACATAAGCCTTATCAACTCAAGTATTCATATATATAAGAAAGATAATATATCATACTGATGATCAGTTAATAAGCTATGAATAATAATCAAAGCTTTTCTTGGCTCTGAAATTATGTTTGTTTAACTTCGGTTTGCTAAACTCTCAGTGAAAGTCAGACAAGGCATTGGATGGTATTGATTGGTGCTACCGCGGTTTTGCTATTGGGACTGACGGGGCGGGGCTGTGGGGTAGGGGAAGGGAAATTAAGGGCTTATTTAAGCATTAAGGTTAATGATAATTGCTGAGGGGGTAGTTTGTGGGTAATGGTACTTATAAGATTATACTCTAATTTTAATCGGACCTACTTCGGGGAAGCCGACAAAGATTTTTGTCACTAAAAAAATATACAAACTAATATGAAAGCAAATGATGATTTGAAACTTGCAGTAATAATAGATGCAGACAATGTTCCTTATACAAATATAAAAGGTATGATGGAGGAAATCGCTAAATATGGAATACCAACATTTAAAAGGATTTATGGAGACTGGACTAAACCCAAATTGGCTGGTTGGAAAAGCGTTCTCCTTGAAAATGCTATTACACCTATTCAACAATATGAATATACATCAGGTAAAAATTCATCAGATTCTGCTATGATTATTGATGCAATGGATATTTTATATACAGAAAAAGTTGATGGATTTTGCATTGTATCAAGCGATAGTGATTTCACGAGACTTGCAACAAGATTAAGAGAGTCTGGAATGAAAGTATTTGGATTTGGTGAAAAGAAGACTCCCAATCCGTTTATAGTTGCTTGTGACAAATTCATCTATCTGGAAATATTAAAGAGCCCTGAATCAGTCGAAAGAAATAAAAGTAAAACTGAGAAAAACAAAAGTAGTAAAGTTCAAACCGCTGAACAAGAAACCATTAAAAAAATTGATATTGATATAATTACCTTAATATCAGCAACAGTTGACGATATTGCAGATGAGGATGGATGGGCATATCTTGGAGATGTCGGAAATCTGCTAATAAAGAAAAGACCTGATTTTGATGCCAGAAATTATGGCTTTGATAAGTTAACTCCATTAATAAAATCTTTAAAAGACAATTTTGAAATTGATGAACGAACAACTGACAGAGCATCAATAAAATTGGTATACATTAAAACAAAAAACATTGCCTGACACGGACGATGCTATGAAAAGGGAGTGTAAATACCATTCTTACTCTGTAAACTTCTTCAAAAATCCTATACAATCAGGTAGCTTTCTGTGGACAGTTTAATAAACCTGCCGCAAACACTTGTCATATTTTTAGTAAGCCTGCCTGACTACCTCAGGCAGACAGGGGTATCCCGCCTAAGGCGGGACTATAGGTTGTAATCATTCAGTTACCTGCTGTTTTTATAAGATGAAAAAGTTTTATAGACAAACTCTTTGTAGCCTCAAGCGAACAAGAGACGGTGCAATGGACAATGAAATAGAAAATTGAATTAAAACATAAAAATAAAAGAAGGAAACCCCATGCAGAAAAAGTCTTTAGTGGTAATTGACATTCAGAATGACATTACCAAAAACTACAAAGAAATCATTGACAATGTTAATCGGTCAATAGATTGGGCTGTGGAAAATGAAATTCATGTCGTTTACATAAGGCATTATAACTTATCTGAAGGCACAAGGACTTTCAAACCTAATACTCGTGGATCTGAATTAGTTTCGGACATGAAATTGGTTTCTAAAAATATTTTTGAAAAATCCAAAGGCAACGCATTGACCAGCGAAGATTTTGCTGCCTTCATCAGGAAAAATGAAATAAGCGAATTTTACATTACAGGAGCAGACGCCATTGCCTGCGTGAAATCAACCGTATTTAATATGTGCAGGGAAAACTACAAAGTTACAGTCATATCAGATTGTATTACGAGTTATGATAAAAGGAAAATTGACGAAATGCTGAATTATTACGAAAAAAATGGCAGTAAAATAATTAATTTGAATGATTTGTTGGAATCCAAATGATAATGCCAGCGACTAACAGGTCGGTATATGTCATCAGCTTCTGTGCCACGATTGCAAAAACACGCGCCACCGCGACTCTAAGCCTACTGCACATACCGCCGAACCTTAGCTTTAATTCACTGACAAACTGCAACATACTAACTCAATTTTACAATATTGAAAAAAAATAACTATGTCAAAACTTTCAAAATCGGGATTAAGGGCATTTCTGGCACCTGTAAATTGGATTATCGTTACTGGAATAGTATTCTTTCTTTCTTCAGGACAAATAAATAATTTAAGAGCCTGGATTTATATTGCTGTTTACTTCTGTGGCAGCTTAATTTTTGGTTTTGTCCTGGTAAAAAAATCACCTGAACTCTTAAATTCAAGAGGGAAAGTTCAGGAAGGGACTAAAACCCTTGGCAAGTATCTGATATTGAGCTATTTTATTTTCGCAATCATACTGACCCCCCTTATTAGCGGATTAGATGTCAGATTCGACCTGTCTGAGATCTCCTTTCCTTACTTGTTTTTAGCAATCTTGTTATACATTCTTTCTGCAGCATTTTCACTTTGGCCTATGCTTCACAATCCTTTTTTTGAAGGGACAGTAAGAATTCAGGATGACAGGATGCATAAAGTAATAAAAACAGGTCCCTACAAAATTGTCCGTCACCCAGGATACATTGGAATGCTATTGGGATCATTCCCTTTGCCGTTTGCATTTGGATCAGCATTAGGTTTTATCCCGGTTTTTATCATGGTAATTATAGTTTTTGTAAGAACCTATTTTGAAGACCTTACATTACAGGAAGAATTACCAGGTTATTCTGACTATTGTAAAGAAGTCAAATATAGATTGATCCCATTTATCTGGTAAAACATTATAAAAAACTAAAGCTGACACTAACAGTGATTAATGAACAGACTCCCGTTAGTTTCTATTTGGGGCATTTATGTGAAGGCACTATCCAAAAATTTGCCAATTACATTAGTCAATTATTCAAATGGAACGCATGGTTTTGACACAAGTATTGACAATGACCTGACAAGACAAATAATCAAAAACACCATAGAATTCTGGAAATTTAATTTTAGAATAAAACAGCAGTTAACACTAACGGTATGTTTTATAAGCTTGTCACCCCTGCCTGCCCGCCTGTACGAGAGCAGTAGGACAGGGCTTATGTCAGTCAGACAGGGTTTTTGCCAATGCGGGAATAAAGGAATAACCGCATAACCATGCATCGCATCACGAGTGCAAAAAGGAGCGCTAACCCCACATGCTTCCGAACGGTAGCGGCAATTCCCAAACTATCAAAATAATAAAGTAGACATGAAACATTCCAACAACAAAGAAATTATTCGTCGATACATAGATGAGGTTGAAAATACAGGAGATGTATCAAACATACATGACTTCATAGATGAAAAGTATACAGAAGTTTATGAAGGTGAGCGATATGAAATTGGAATAAAAGGCGCAATAGATCACATTCTGGGTGTAAGGAGGGTTTTTCCGGATCTTAAACTGACCATCAGGCATCAAATCTCTGAAGATGATTGGGTTGTTTCAGTTTATTCTGTCACAGGTACATTCATGAACGAATGGTTCGACATGAAACCTACTGGAGAACCAATAACTTTTACAGGAGTAAATGTTGATCGCATTAAGGATGGTAAAATAATAGAACATGGAGGTGCTGCTGACCTTTTTGAGCCATTATTTAAGGCAGGAGTAATAATTAAGAAAAAATAAAGCACAGCCCGTAACACAAACTCCTATTTTCGCTGCGACATTATCAAAGCATCAGGAAAGCCATCAGCGCAACAATTCAGTTTTAGTTATAACTAACAAGACAAAACAACGACTGAAATGAAAGAAGTAAATAAACAACGTGCCGAGGAATCAGTACTTAAGGTAGAAGCTGCATATGACCAGGCATGGCAGGCGGGAGATCTTGAGGGAATAGTCGCTTGCTTCACAAAAGACGCAGTACTGATAAGTCCTCGGGGTGAAGTAGCTTGTGGTCACCAGGAGATTCGTAAATTAATCGGTGAGTTTTTGGATGGTCCCGCCAAAGGCTCGACACACACAGGCAATATTCTCCGAATATATTTTGTGACGGACGATGTGGCAGTTCTTGATGTGGAGGCACTTATTGAGGGCACTGAATTCTCTGATTTATCCTCCTTGAAACATCATATGTTCACCGATATTCTGGTTCGTAGCGGAGATATCTGGCTTATAGCTCAAATCCGTGCATATGCAAAATACCAGGTTCAAACATAAGAATCTAATGATTAATCGGTTTCATGCAGCAAATATTAGAGTAAGCGAACAGAAGGGTAAACGGAAAAAACACAAAGACTTATTCGATAGATTTGTTTCCTGGAATGATTCCTTTATTATAGAAGCCGAAAGCAGACAAACGATAACGCCACAACGTTAACGGGCAAACAAAACAATAATCTCGATTGTTTAGTCTTTAAAAACATAAAATGAGAAAGACTTCTCTTATAGCTCTTGCTATTATGTTAATAACGACACATTTAATAGCTCAAGAAATGAATATAGAAGTAGATTCATCTGCCAAATGTTTTTCTAAGGAAGAGATAATTATTAATTCTCCCGTGGAAAGTGTTTTTAAAATTCTATCCGACATAAATAATTGGCCTGAATGGCAAAGTAGTGTCACCAAAGCTCAGATAAATGGGTCAACTGAACCTGGAGTTGAATTTAAATGGAAAGCCGGAGGTTTAAAGATTAATTCAAAATTACATACTGTAAATGCAAACTCTGAAATTGGCTGGACAGGAAGAATTTGGTGGATAAAAGCAGTACATAATTGGTATTTAAGTAATGAAAATAATAAAACTAAAGTCATTGTCAAAGAGTCTCTGAATGGCTTAGGATCATCTTTGATGCAAAAATCTCTAATTGAGGGAATGAAGAAAAATTTACTGGAATTAAAAAACAAAGCTGAGAATTTATAGAATTATTAATTCATTAAGATTTAGTCCTGAGACATTGAATGCAATTGAAAAAATAGATTCAATTGATTCATATTCAATGAATTTGCTGATTGATTATTTAACTAATAAAGCTCTTGAGCGCTGGCCTTCAGGCTTAACCCGGGCTTGATCAAACCATGAAATTCATGTTAAAAAATTGACTGTTCAGCATGAAATGCCAGGGTAGAATATTGTATTTTCAAAGGATAATATAACCCGGCTCATTCCTGGTTAAAGTTTAATTACCCAGTTCAATCGGTGAAAGGTACAAAAATAGGTTTTATACTTGCACTGTCGGTAATTTCAGCCTTTACGGTACAATCCCAGAGTGTGGACCAGAACTGGATTTCCTCATTGAAATTTGAGTTCAGGACGCTCAAAGATTCCACTTTTTCAGAGAGGTCGTATCAATTATTTGATGCAAACGGAAATATTTCAGGTGCAGTCACCTTTGCCTGGAACAAAAGGAAACAATTGTGGCAGAGCGTCCAAAAATATGAGGCTTCATGGAACAATTTTGGTAAAAAAAACAATTTATTCTGAGTACATCTGGGATACTATTCTTTATTTCTGATTCTGTCCGGCAGGGTAAAAATGAATAAAAGCTCCGCGTAAGAAAACCTTGCAGGCATGTCGTGCAGAGAGTCTCCTTTTGATTATAGTAGATAAACAAAATCATATATGCTTGGTAAAGATCCAGATCTGCAAGGTTTATATCAGTCGCTCATTATCAAAATCCATAACAACATGAAGAATCTGTTTTATCTCATAGTACTGACAATTGCTGTATCGTCTTATGCTTGTCTGTCAGGCAATAAGGAATCAGACAGGCGGCTCCTGATACGGGGCGATTATTTTGGACAGACACCTCCGGGCGACAGCGCCAGGCTCTTCGCCCGGGACATCATTTCCACTGGCATGGATGAGAGGGATTTCGCCATCACTCCTGATGGCAATGAGATCTTCTTTTCTCGCGAGGCCGGCAATTTTAAGTATGTAACTATTTTTTTCACACTTAGGACTGACGATTTGTGGTCCGTACCTGAGGTTTTTGAGTACTGCATCAATCCCGCGTACAAATATATTGAGCCCCATCTCTCTCCTGACGGTAAACAGTTATACTTCATCTCGGACATGCCCGCTGATTCCACCTCGCCAGGTAATGAAGACATCTGGGTATGCACGAAGACTGAAGATGGATGGACACACCCGCGGAATCTGGGTTCTCCAGTGAACACGAAGAGCAAAGAATACTTCCCGTCCGTAACACATGACGGGACAATTTACTATACACATCTTGATACCATCGTAAACGAAGAGTTCATCTACAGGTCGAAGCTTGAGAACGGAGCGTATCAGCAGCCCGAAAAGCTAAGTCCGAATGTAAACACTGGCAGAGCCAGGTACAATGCATTTGTTGCCTCCGATGAGAGTTATATTATTATTCCGGCTTACGGCATGCCGGACAGTTTTGGCGCCACTGATTACTATATCTCGTTCCGCAACAGCTCTGATAACTGGAGCCAGCCAATAAACATGGGACCGGTAATCAATACCTCCTGCTCCAGGGAGTGGTCAGCATCAGTCTCCACCGACGGTAAGTACCTCTTCTTTATGTCGGACCGTATGGGAAGGATGAGCCCCGGAAAGCTGAGTACGGAGATGTTGCAGGAGTTCCACAACTCCCCTCAGAACGGCAATACCGATATTTACTGGGTCAGCACATCATTAATTGAAGAGCTGAGAGAAAAGGC
The DNA here is from genome assembly GCA_040772125.1 of Bacteroidales bacterium. Classification (GTDB taxonomy): domain Bacteria; phylum Bacteroidota; class Bacteroidia; order Bacteroidales; family VadinHA17; genus LD21. The sequence continues at coordinate 1,714,669 of JAXGYS010000003.1, read as the reverse complement.
CAGGTTTTAAGCCATATAGTTCAGTTGTACCTGATAACAATTAAAGACCGATGATCGGACAAAAAGCCAGAATACCCATATTAATGCTGATATCAGCCCTTGCATTATTGTTGTTTTCATGTCGCGGCAATAAGCAGGTAGAAACAAACTTCTTAGGGGAAACTGAAAGATTATTGCAAGCCAGATTGGATTCTCTTACCGACAACCGGATAGTTCCGGGTGCCACTCTTTCGGTAAGGTTCGGTGACGGGACTAATATTTCCCTTGCTTCAGGATTGGCAGATGTTGAGAAGGAAATTCCGATGAAGCCTGACGACATTATGTTATCAGGCAGTGTTGGAAAGACATATGTCGCTGCTGTTATTCTCAAGCTTTACGAGCAGCGACTACTCGATCTGAGGGCAAAAGCCATCTCCTGTTTAGAGGATACAGTCTGGTTCCTGAAGGTTCGTAATGCACCTGATATTACGATTGAGATGCTTCTGAACCACACCGCCGGTATTCCCGAGTATGTTTATCATAAGGAACTATGGGAGGCGATAAAGGAGAATCCCGATAAAGAGTGGAGTGTTGAAGAAAGACTGTCATATATCATTAATGAGCCTGCCACCAACCCTCCCGGTGAAGGATGGGCGTATGCTGACTCGCATTACCTGATCCTTGGCTTGATCATAGAAAAAGTGACCGGTCGGTCTTACTACGAGGTGCTTGATGAGCTGGTCCTGGGTCCATTCAATCTTAATCACACATTTCACTCTGACAGGAGATCAATACCGGGATTAATTCCTGGTTATACAAATCTTACTGATGAGTTTCAACTTCCCCATAAGGTATTAAACGATAATAAGTATGCCTTTAATCCTCAGTTGGAGTGGACTGGAGGTGGTCTTGCGTCAACGGTTTCCGACCTGACTCTGTGGGCTTGTCAGTTGTACGGCGGGAGTGTCCTTAAACCGGAAACAAAGAAGCTGATGCTGACACCGGTCCCATACGAAACAACATTGTTTGAAGATGCCGGATACGGGCTGGGTTGTTTCATTGCTGAAACGGATATGCTTACCTATTACGGTCATACCGGCTTCGCCCCGGGTTACATCACATATGTTCAGTATCTTCCGGATTATAATATTGCTTTTGCTTTACAGGTCAATGACGATTCTTCACATGACAACTTTTCACTGAAAAAATACTTCAATACTATCAGGAAAGTTGTGTTGGACCACAATTTTCCGGCGTCAGTAAAATATGAGTAAATGATTTTTACTCTTACTTGCCCGGAGTACCAATCCAATGGTTTAATATATAAAACTTGACAGGAAAAGGGATGGTTTTGCAACATCAAGCCTCTTTATGGTGTCCTTGTGTTAAGAAAGGAAATATTGTTTATTCAATTTCCGGAAAAACTACTATTAATAAATGAGAAATTTAATATGGTCAACCGGTCACGACCTGATTCTTGCCGATATAGTTAAAGCCAGGAACTGCCAGTTGTTCTCAAACATCCCCTTCGATAAGATCGGTATTTTCCTTTTTGAACCTGGAAGCTCGTCGGGACTTGTCAATTTTCCGTCCGCTAAACTGATTGAGAGAATTTCAAAGAAAATAACGGAGAATGACGGCCTGATTGTAATAAATGAAGTTACCACAGGAGCAGGAAGAACGGGAAAATGGTTCGGTTTTCAGCATTATGATCTGAAACCAGACATGATAGCCATTGGAAAAGGCATCGGTAACGGATACCCTGTAAGTGTGGCAGCCATCTCCGGCAGGGCGGCACGACTGCTGGAGAATTGTCATTTTCACTATTCACAGTCACACCAGAACGATCCGCTGGGAGCAACCGTTGTAAACGAAGTGATAGGGACAATCAGTGATGAGAATCTGGTGGAACGAAGCCGTATGCTTGGCGAAAAAATAATGAAGGGGCTTGAAGGTTTGAAAAGATCAGATTCAATATTAAAGGAGATAAGAGGGAGAGGACTGATGATAGCAATTGAATTTACCAGAGACGCAGAACTTATTCAGAAAGAATTGATTAAAAAGGGATTTATTGTCGCTAAACGATCAGGACATGAGGTGCTTAGAATTGATCCGGCACTGACTATTGAGGAAAAAGATATTGATGCCTTCATTCGCAGTCTTAATGAGATAATTACTTACTTAAGCAGGAAATAACAATGAAAAGAATCACTTTATTTATTTTAGCACTCAGTTTTATGGGTATTCTCCGCGGTCAGGAGAGACACTTAATTACTTCTGACAGTGTTAATTTATATTTCAATGTGAAAGGTACGGGAACGCCCTGCCTGTATATTCACGGAGGTCCCGGTTCAGGAAGCTACTGGCTGGAATTGTTCCTCGGGGATTTTCTGGAAAAGCATTTTCAGATGATCTATCTTGACCAGAGGGGGACCGGCAGATCTTCCAGCCCTGAAAATAAAGACTATTCAATGAGCAGGATGGTAAGGGATTTTGAGGAGGTGCGTGAATCTCTGGGTATTGGTAAGTGGCTTACACTGGGGCATTCATTTGGAGGCCTTCTGCAAATGGGCTACTTAACTGACAGGCCAAACTCAGTGGCGGGGATGATATTCATTAACGGTACAATATCACTGGAGGATAGCTTCGGAAAGAGCTGGCTGCCAAAGGCTCTTGAACTGACCGGCGCCGATGTTCCTCCCGCATGTAAAGACACCTCCCTTCCTTTATACGGGAGAATGTCAGCCATAATACCGGTACTTGTTGAGAAAGGAATAATATGGAAGCTCTTCTTTGCTGATGAGGGAAACAGCCGGAAGATGAATGATACATACAGTCATTTTCAATCATGGAACGGCGATCAGAGTGAAATAATTCTTGAATTCAGCGATTACTGGCAGGATTTCAGTGTCGAAACCCCTAAGGTGAAACAACCTGTTCTGTTTTTCTATGGAAAAAAAGATTGGGCTGTTGGTCCGGATCACTTTAAAATAGCAGCTTTCCCGAACATGATGCTATGGGGAAGTGATGTTGGGCATATGCCCTTCCTGGAGAACATCCCGGATCTGGAAAAAGCAATAACCAGTTTCGTGGAAAGGAACGGATTCTGAAAGTCCGTTACATAGGGTATATCCCTGCTTTTTGTACACATCATTGGCTAAATAGCTGAATTACTGACTTATCTGAAGGCCAGAGGATTTTCAGTCACAAAAAGCAGACAGCTTACAGGTAAGTCGGATTACTTACAATGCACTATAATCCAAACCGGAATGATTTTTGATGTTAATAATATAACAATCCATATATAGCGTACTCATAATGAGGATTAATATTATTCCGTTCCTGTTCTCATTTTCACTTCTTCTTTCATGCAGCAAAGACAGTGATGAATTTGTTCCGCCGGATAATCAAAATATACCACTTATAAGTAAAGAATATTATCTGGATGAATTGGTTCATGAGTATACCTATAATGATAAAAATCTTTTGTTTGAAAGTAAAGGCAAATGGAATTATTCAGTATACTCTTATGACAGGGAAAATAAACTCTTGTCATACGATATGCATGATGACTTGGGGATGGTAAGCAGTGACTGGCAGACTGCACAGCAATCGATGAACAGAACCGAGTGGGTTAATCCGGAAAACACGGAGATGAACGGGAGAGCCAATTATTTTTATATAAATAGCAGATTGATAAAAATTGATGTAACACGTTTCCCTGGCGGTGTAAAATCAACCACAGCATATGAATATGACGATAAGGGGAGAATTTCAAAAAGAATTTATTATTATGAAGATCAGCCGTCAGCCTTTACAGAGTTCCTTTATGACGAAAATGGAAATCTGATTGCTGAAATCAAGAAAGAAATGATTGATGGCGTCCCGGTATTGATGGTTAAAACAGAATATGAATTTGATGATAAAAATAATCCTTATATCGCCTTTCAGAGATTGCTACGCCCGGGTGAGTATACCAATAAAAACAATATTGTGAGAAGAGTTCAGACACTTTATTTTGATGCCCCGATGGTAGAAAAAATCCAGGAGACAAATTATACATATGAGTATAACAGCGAGGGCTATCCCATAAAGAAGAACGGCTCAATTACCCTGGAATACTTGCCACGTGAGTGACTAAATCCTGATAAAATAAAGGACTGAACATTCATTGTTGAGTTGAAAATCCTGTGTACTGGTATAATTTTTGTTCCTTTTTCTAAAACCACAATATGAAGAAGTCTTTTCTCTCATTATTTTCTCTGCTTATCCTGTTTGCTGCATGCTCAAAGGATGATATCCCGATTGATCCGGATAATCTTCTCATCGGAGTCTGGAACTTATCTGAGTATAAGGACAATTCTTTAATATTCACCAGGAATGATCAGTTTGTTGATAATCATTGTTACAGGTTTAACAGTGACGGAACTATGACTGAAAGAAAAAATTCAGGCTTTTGCGGTACCCCTCCGGTAGCCTATGCAGACTATCCCGGATCCTGGACTGTAATAAACGACACCCTTGTTCAGATTACTGTGGGATACTGGGGAGGAACTTCTAGTTACAAGCTGGATATTGAACATATAGATTTGAATTCCCTTACAGCCACATATGTCTTTGAAGACAATCAGCTTCCTGATTAAGATAAAATTGCCTTTTCAATTGCCATCAGCTTCAGCTGACGGATAAGAAAGCCCTCTCATCTCTGTTTCAGGGACTATAGTTCCAGGGGAGAATTTGAAGGGGGCTAAAGCCCCCAAAGAGTCTGTGGGGTGTCATCTGCCGTTGGCTGAAGCCAACGGCGACATATCAGTTTCAGGTATAATGCCTTCCAGGAGTAATGATTCATTGCCCTTTCAATTGCCGTCAGCTTCAGCTGACGGATCAGATGTCAGGAATACAGCATTCTTTCAAAGCTGGCATCAGGTATTTTCTGATTACTCATTAATTGAGCTCTCTGTTAATAAAGGAAATCTTTTTTTAGTAATACTTTTGTGTATGGCAACACAGAATAAAAAAATAGCTGGTATGACTTTTTCCTCAGTTTATCCTTTGTATCTCGCCAAAGTGCAGAAGAAAGGCAGAACAGAAGATGAACTTAAGCAGGTCATTGAGTGGCTGACGGGCTTCAGTAAGAAGAAGCTTCAGGAACTGATCGATAAGGAAGTGACATTCGGGGAATTCTTTGATCAGGCATCGCTGAATCCCAACGCCAGGTTAATTACCGGGGTAATCTGCGGATACCGGGTTGAAGAAATCGAGGATCCGTTAACCAGGAAGGTAAGGTATCTTGATAAGCTGGTTGACGAGTTGGCCAAAGGCAGGAACATGGAAAAGATTCTGCGAGACTGATTCATTCTGGCCTTTTGGCAGGCTGAAGTCAAAAAAAATATGGAAACATGAATATTTCTGATATGATCCGTCATGACAACAGAAATTAAATTAAAGAAGCTCGGGCTGCTTTCTTCATCATTGATTTATCTTGGAGCTGCGTTACTGATGTACCTGCAGACAGCCTATGTGATCCCATACCTGAGCACGATAAGCGTACAGGAAACAATTCTTTTCTGGTTCATTGTAGCAGGATTGGGGATCTTTACGCCTTTGATAATACTGGGATTAATAATTATTCGCAACGAAGGATTTCAATTAAACCGGCAGACAATAACTACGAGGCTCAGATTCCGGAAACTGACCAGGTCCGACTTGATATGGACTCTCTCAGGGTTCATAGCTGTTGCTGTTTTAAGCGGATTAATAATGCTATTGCTTGAGGTTATTATCGGGAAATTTGATCACTCTCCAAAATTTATGACTTTTGAACCCCTGACCATGGGAAGGTACTGGCTACTTCTGGTCTGGGCGCCATACTGGATACTCAATATTCTGGGAGAAGAATTCATCTGGCGAGGCGTTATGCTGCCCAGACAGGAACTGGCATTCGGGAAGCTTACATGGATATTCCACGGTTTCGGCTGGGGACTTTTTCACGTCGCATTCGGCTGGAAGTTGCTGGTAACCCTGCTTCCTTTAATTTTTATCCAGTCGTTCATCGTTCAGAAAACCAAAAATTCCTGGACCGGTGTAATTCTGCACGGAGGACTTAACGGACCGAGCTTTATCGCAATCTGCTTCGGGCTTATTTAAAATGCATCAGGACATAAATAGGACAGGAATCTGCAACAAAAGCATCGGGTTTTTTTCATGGTGCCCTCCTGGGTGAAGATGTATTGATAATGTTGTTTGAGTTGTTATTCCTGACTTCCGGAAATTCGTAATTTTAATGATCAATTCGAGATTCAAATGGATTCAGAAGAACTTTACTATTTAATAACACGGGGAAATTCAATAAAGCTCGAAGCTTTGCTGAAAACCGGATTTGATGTGAACACTCCTCTTCCAAGCGGAGACACAATGCTTGTTACTTCGGCTTGCATGGGCGATTCAAGGCTGGATATAACCAGGTTACTTGTCAGGTACGGAGCATCCGTAACAACGAAGGTTAAAGGGTTGCCATTGAATGACTGGATAAAACAACCTGCATATTGCGACAATGAGAATACAATCCGGTTTTTAGATTCGGAGGCTGCTAAACCGGCCGTTCAAGGTAAAACTGAGTTCAAATCGTCAGTCAGGGATTTCGGTCATTTTGCCGGAGAATACGAGGGTGACACAATAGATGAAGCAAGGAAGAAAGCAGCATCTGAAATACCCCCCGGACACAAAATACTATTTGAAAAAATATTAGCCGACAGTGATATAAAAGTCCTTCGCATGAGCGGAATGGATGAAGAGGAGTGTTACTACAGCGCAATAGTTACTCTTCCTGTCGGATCAATTATTACGGACATGATGACTATTCAACAGCCTGGTAAAACTAAAACCACAGCAATAGCTCAATCTCCGGAAGAGGCTGAAAAAATAATCCTGGGAAAAACTCAAAATGCGAGACTTCTGACAATCAGTGAGATCGGGAAAGAGAAGGATAAACTCTTTGGAATGGTTAAGGGTAAAACCATCTATGAAGCAGAAATAGAGCAGGCTGCCATCGTTGATTTCAGTTATCACTTTCCGAAAGCCAGGATATACGTCAGATCCGGTTCAAAAATATATGTTCCTTCACCTATGTTAAAGTATGATGATCTTCCTGAAATACTTTGGGCATTTTCTCAGCATGGTATTGAAAACAACGGATTAAGGATAAGTATTGAATTATATTTCTTTTCGGTAATCCTTCAGCATCAGCAGCAAGCCAGGAGTCAGCCTTCATACGTTATGAATAATTTCAATGCAATTGCCGATGACTTATTTTTTAACGGGATGGCATTTTTTACCAGACAATGTCTGCTCAAGGGCATCACATATTCAGAGTATGAGCCGGTCATTGATTTAATAATTCGATTTTTCAAAAGCACCCTCCAGAAAACTATAAGAAATATTTCGGCAGGCAATAATGAAACAGGCTTAATAAGAATTTGTAACTCATTGCGAATCGAAGAAAACTTTGATTATCATCCTGACAAAATCAAAATTATAAAAAATTCGATCCTGGGATCATTCCTGTGCTTTGAAGAGTTTCTGAAATTCAGGGAAATAAGATCTACAAACTTCGATGAAGATCTGGCGAGATCAAATCAATACGACAGTCAATGACTGGTTAAGTAGTATCTGAGGCAATTATCTATATTGCTTTGAAAGCTTTTTGAGATATCAGCACTAATCCGGGGAATTTCTGAAAATTCCGGCCACGTCAATATTTAAAAACAGTTAGTATATACATCTGTGGGTTACCTGATTAATTGCAACCTGTTTTTGAACAGACATCCCTTATTATGTTCAAGGGAACCTTAAACCGGATCAGAGCAAAAACAATTCAGAATTCTGGTTTAAGCTGGAGATACTTTTAAATATTGATATCCTGAAATTATCTGATCCCTGTATCTATTTCAATATCAATAAGGGTTGTTTTTGACGGATAAATCGTAAAGACCAATGGCAGATTGCAATGTTCAGGGCCATTCAGTTCTTTACCCAAAGTCAGGAAGTAATCACCCGGAGATAATTCCATGTTGAAGGAACCGTCAGGTTTTGGGTTGATCAGAATCTTTTGGAATCCATCAGAAGAATTAATATAAACCGGGTAGGATTTATATGTTTCAGCTGTAGGAAGGCACCCCGGATCAGGAGGGATAGTCTCAACCGGACATATGGGCCCGATTTTTATTTTCCCGGAAAAAGTTCCGTTTTCTTCAATTGCTTGCTTATCACAATTTGAAAGGGAGATTAAAACCAGGAGAGCTATGAATCTGAAAAAAACTTTTCTCATTTTTTTACACTAGTGTCCCGTTAAAAGTTGTTGTCACTGAACAGGTTAGGAGTATCATCAATTGGGACTATTGTTGACGATCTGCTAAAGAGTTCATTTAGAGGCACTTTCTCGAAAGGAGTAATGCCGCAAATTTGAGAGAATGAGTACAATGTCTGATCTATCTTCCATCGTTTTTTTGCGATAGCAAGAATAAGGAACATGCACAGTGCAATCCATATCTGACAGAATACAGCGTTTTGACTGGTACCATAAAATGATTTTATTCTGAGATGCTGCTTGATCCATTTAAAGAAAAGTTCAACCTGCCAACGCTCCCTGTAGAGTTCGGAGATAGTGAGCGGATCAAACTCCGTGTTGTTGGTAATGAACCTGTAAACGACACTGGTAGCATAGTCCTCATATGTTACCATTCTGATGGGTTCGGGGTAATGTTTTTTCGATTGGTAACCTGTAAGTCTGATCAATTCATCACTGACAACACCCGTCTGGTTATCAATACTATTGGAGCTTTCAACAACATACCGCATGTTGTCTTTTGCCCTGGAGACAAAAAACGCTCTCTTCTTGTGGATGAGATTGAACATCCGAAAGAAATCCAGGTAGCCCAGATCAATCACATAAATAGCTGCCGGCTCTATATAGAGCTTATCGAGGATATTGACATCATGCACGGAAGCCTCGGACAAGTAGACAAAAACAGGAAGGTTGCACCTGAGGTCCAACAATGTATGCATCTTGATACCTCCCTTGTTTTCCCTGAAGGTAGCCCATGGACAAAGCTTCAGACACAGGCTTATAGTGCTGCTGTCAAAAGCATAGACAAGATTGTCAATATCAAGCCTGAAGTTATTATCTCTTTGATACATAGGGCGTGCAATATCAATAAGCACCCTGGCAAAATCTGCATATATGCGCCAATCACGAAGCTCATTGGCTTTTGCAAGGGTGTTTCTCGGAACCGCATGCTTAATGCCGCAGTGATAGAGTTTGCCGGAGACTGCTTTAAGGCAGTTTTCAATATCCCGAAGACTGTCTCTTTGGGTAAGCTGGGCAAAGCTCATGACATAGAAATGATCCCGGCAAGTAAAATGGCGGACTCGATGGTTCCCGTTATAGCGGTCTACACATTTATCAAATTCGTATTCGGGTATCATGGACATAAGCTGAGCAAAGACGGTCTTCCCTTGATTCATGGCGATAATCGTTATGATCTCGCCTTAAATGTAAATTTCAAATCGTTTAAAAATTCAATCTTTGTAATGTATTTATTACTAACTTATTATATATTAAACTCCCGATCTTAACGGGACAGTAGTGATTTTTTTATAAGATCATGATATTAAGATGCACCAAAAAATATGCCATAGAGCATAAATTTTACCTTAATTTCTTGTCGGACTTCGGGCCGGGTGCCTGAAGGACAAGCATCGTTTCAGGAAAACCTTAAAAAAAACAATATTTCGATAGGGTAAATCCTGTTACAGCGATCATATAGGCTGAAAACATTAATGCTTAACCTGTATCATGAAAACAAAAATCCAATTCCTGCCACTGGCTTGCCTCTTTACAGTTACCATCGCCGCTTACTCTCAATTGAATGCACAGCCTTCAGTAAACAGAGACACCATTCTTCTTGCAGCCCACGAGATCATTAACGAAACCGCCTATTGCGGACTGGTTACTATTGACTCTTCCGGACAGCCTCAGATAAGAACGATGAATCCTTTTCCTGTAAAGGATGACTTCGTCATCTGGTTTGCAACTGCAAGAACCAGCAGTAAAGTCAGGGAAATAAGAAACAATCCGGATGTCTGCGTATATTTTGCAAACCACCTTACAGCCCTTGGTTATGTCAGCCTTAATGGATCGGCAACTGTAATCGATGATAAGGAACTGCTTGTTAAAATGAAACGCGACTATTGGGATGGAATCAACGACTGGCAGAACAGGTTTGTCCTGATAAGGGTTGTTCCCGCTATCATCGAGGTCATAAATTACAAGCATGGGCTTAACAATGATCCCAATACCCTAAAAGCGCCTTCTGTTACTTTTTAAAGACTGGAGCGGAGAGTGGGAGAATGGGAGAGTGGGGGTGTGGGAGAAAGAAGGGTACACTCCGCTTTATAAGATATAAAGATCAGGTTGATGGCATGGGGTAAACAATCGGTGTAAAAAGCTGAAGAGGTTGAAGAGGTTTCCCTCTGCGCATATCTGCGCAGACCTCTGCTCAACTCTGCGAGAAATGGATTTCCTTTCTGTTTCATCGCAATCACATTAGCTCAGAACTGACAACCAGCAGTAACTCATTTCAGGCAACAGAACCCTGATTTCCGGAACCGGAAACCGTTTTCCTAAAGCAAATACTGTAATTTTGCAAGTCCTGATATTTTAAAAATGAAAAAGACATATAAAAAAGCCGTTCTTGAAGCCCTTGAAAGAACAAGGGGAATTAAGAATGAGACACTAACTGAAAAAGATATTCAGCACTTGCCGGCCATTGTCCGGAAATATATTCACTACTCCGGCTCAATTGGAAAAGAAAAGATATTGAATTTCAGAGTGGAGTTTGCAGGGGGTATCAGATCAAATTCCGGTGAGGATTATATGCCTCTCAGATCAGTTCAGTATAATTTCACTGATCATCCGACCCGGCTTTTTTATATCGTCGCAAAGAAAAAAGGAATTCCCGCAAAGGGAATTCACATTTACAAAGACCGGAAGGCAATCATGCTTATAAAAATTCTCGGACTATTTACAGTAGTCAATGCAAGAGGGAAGGAAATGGATCAGGGTGAAACGGTTACTGTGTTCAATGATATGTGCTTTATGGCCCCGGCTGCATTGATCGATAAAAATATCGAATGGAATGAGATTGACAACCTGACAGTTGGTGCAAAATTCACCAATGGTAATATTACTGTCAGTGCAACCCTGTATTTCAATGAAAAAGGAGAACTTGTAAATTTCCTGAGTAACGACAGGTTTGAAACCACTGACGGGAAGACATATATAAATAATCCCTGGATCACTCCGGCGACAGAATATGCTGACATAAATGGATATCGTCTTCCCTCACGGGCAAAACTAATATATAAACGTCCGGATGAAGATTTTTGCTATGGTGAGTTTAACCTGCAGTCAATCGAATACAACTGCAGCGATTTTAAATAGTCTGCAAACGAAAAATATAACGTTATGTATTATCTGCCCCATGAAGGGCATTTGATTTTAATCTTTTACGCAGCGCACGCTGAGCTTATATTCCGCGTAATAAACGGCACGCCCGATCTTTGAATCAGTGCTTGAAAGAGTACGGCCCCATTCTTCTCCGGAACACCAGAAAGTTGTACAGCAACCTATGGTTCCTCCGTCGTTGTCACCTGCAGGCAGAGCCGAAAAACCACTCGAATTGTTGCCTTTGACCAGAAGACCTTCCCAGGGAAACCATCCTGTTGAAGATTTCAGCCTGGCTCCCTGATCCGTGCCGCGCTCCCCTGAGCCATAAACATCAAAGTCCCCGTAACTGGTATCAGCTGAAGCCCTCGACATTCCCAGTGCCATTTCCATCTCTTTCCACTCTTCATCCGTGGGCACATGCCAGCCTGTCGGGCAAAGCTTTCCTGTGTTTACTGTATAATGGTCATAAAATGCCCCATATGTTTCCTTGTAGGAAATTTTATAATCAGGCCAGCTGAAGCCAGATATCTTACTGCCATCATTGAAAGTGGTTGTCCTGAGGTTCTCAGCCATCCATATCTGATTTCCGATCTGAATTATCCTGTAGATATTACCCTCTATGTCAGCTATTGATCCATAAACCAGATCTGGATTAAGGTGCAGGGGGAGATCATTGCCAGTTACTGAATCAAGAGGTAAAACAGGATAGACAATTACGGTGATGCTGGTATCTTCATCAGGGAGATTGTTAATGGTCTTACCCTGAGTTTCGGGCTGAACAACATTCGGTTCCGGTTTCTCACAAAATGTAACCACTGTAAGTACCAGAACCGCGACTGGAAGAAATACTGATCTTGTCTTCATTTCTGGTAGTTTATTTTTGTCATTCAAAAACACTGCTCCTGATGCTGTATTCAATAATTTACACAATAAGAGACGTTAGATCCAGACATATAGTTGGAATGATATGGCAATTCCCATTCAGATTGTTAATAATCCTTTTTCTACGAATTAAATGCTTTGCAGGATGATGTAGGAATAGACAGGCTTGAACCTGAATATGCGTTTTCAATAATTTCAATACAGCATTTCCTGTTTTTTTCAGTCTTTTAGGTATAACCGGCAGATGAAGCTTTCCCGGATTTTGTAAATACAGGTTGATTTTTAACGGTAAGGGCTCTTATTCTTGTGAAACTTTTGTGCACGAAAATAAAAACCCACAATGGTTGGGATTATGATTCAGCTGCCTGAAATGATGATGGATGCAATTAAATGGACGGTCTTATAAATAAAATAAACATATGAAAAGAATTTTTTTTACAGTATTGTTAATCGCGGCAATATGCCGGTCCGGGCAGGCACAGGATTTCGACAGGGCCAGACTGGATAGTTACTTTAGTGCCCTTGAGGCCAACAATAAATTCATGGGGAGCGTGGCTGTTTCACTCAACGGGGATATCATTTATTCACGGTCAGTCGGATATGCGGACTTCGGTGAGAAAATTAAGGCTGACGCTGAAACAAAATACAGGATCGGTTCAATATCAAAAACCTTTACTACGGTTCTGATTCTGAAGGCAGTGGAAGAGGGGATGCTGGTTCTGAACCAGACTATTGATAAATATTTTCCTTCCATAAAAAATTCAGAAAAGATTACAATTGAAAACCTGCTTTACCACCGAAGCGGGATACACAGTTTTACAAGCGATAAGGACTATCTGACCTGGAACACCCAGCCTAAAACTGAAAAAGAAATGATTGATATTATCGCTGAAGGCGGAAGCGATTTTGAACCTGACACCAAATCGGAATACAGCAATTCAAATTTTGTTCTTCTTACCTTCATCCTTGAAAAGACTTTCGGGAAATCATATGCCGGACTGCTGAAGGAATACATTGCTCAGCCAGCCGGACTCGAAAATACCTTTCTGGGAGGAACGATAAATCCCTCCTTAAATGAAAGCAGGTCATACAAATTTCTTGATACCTGGATAGCTGAAACTGAAACGGATATTTCCATTCCGCTGGGTGCAGGAGGAATCGTTTCCACTCCTGCGGATCTGGTAAGGTTCAGCGATGCTTTGTTTGGCGGAAAGCTTCTGAGAAGTGAAAGTCTTGAAATGATGAAGACAGTAGAAGGACAGTATGGAATGGGGTTGTTTAAAATTCCTTTTGGCGATAAAATCAGTTACGGGCATACCGGAGGAATTGACGGGTTCAGCTCAGTATTCTCATGTTTTTCAGAAGAAAATGTTTCATTTGCCATGACCTCCAATGCGACAAACTATAACAACAATAATATTTCCATTGTAGTTTTGAGCGCAATATTCAACAAGCCTTTTGACATTCCTGATTTTAAGACCTACGAAGTGAGTCCGGACGAACTTGATAAATATACGGGCGTCTATGCATCAGCACAGATCCCGATTAAAATAACGGTAACAAGGGAGAATAAAACACTCATTGCCCAGGGTACAGGACAGTCTTCCTTCCCGCTTGAAGCAACTGAAAAGGACAAGTTTAAATTCGAGCAGGCAGGTATTATTATGGAATTCATTCCCGGAACAAACACAATGATCCTCAGACAGGGCGGAGGGCAGTTTGAATTCAAAAGGGAATAGGTTAACGAAATCTTTGAATTATTGTCCTAAACGAAACCTTTGTACAAGGCTGTGAATCTGACAGATCACCTCCTGCTTTGTCCGCCGAAGCTGCTGAGCGAAGGTGGAAGGTGCGGGGAAGAATTTGAAAATTGAAGAAGTTGAAGAGGTTGAAGAGGTTGAAAAGGTTTCAAGATCCGCACTGCGCTTATCTACGGGAAATTATTATAATATTACAGGCTGAAGGCTTGTGTTGAAAGTTTAAGTAGCCTTATGAATCCGGTAACCGTAAAAACTTTCCTCAAAACATTAGATGTTTTCAATGAAAAAGAACTACCGTTTCCAGAAAATAATCCGCTCGAGGATTGCCACGTTTGACATCTTTGAAGTCGGTTTAGGAAAGCACCACATAAATGCTATGCTGGAATTCGATGTAACAGACAGCAGGGCCATGCTAAGGGATCTCAGGAAGAAGGGAAAGGCAGTTTCATTCAATGCATGGCTTGTCAAAGTTATCGGATCCGTTCTGCATAAGCACCCCGAAGCGGCAGCTTATCTCTATAGCAAAAAGAAACTGATCATCTTCGACGATATTAATGTTTCAATGTTAGTGGAAAAGAAAACAGGCGACTCAAAAGTTCCGATCCCTCTTGTTATCGAAAAAGTAAATGCAAAATCCGCCCTGGAGATCGCGCTCGAAATTGAGAATGCAAAAAAACAGGAACTGACTGATTCAGATATAGTCCTGAAAAAGCGTTCAACAACTTATCAGCGATTTTACTACCATCTGCCCGGATTTATCAGAAGGCTTTTCTGGACCATGTTGCTGAAAAATCCGGTGGCAGCATACAAAACCATGGGAAATGTATCTGTTACCTCAGTAGGAATGATAGGCAGGATCAACGGCTGGTTCATACATAAGTCTGTTCATCCTGTTTCATTCGGAGTGGGATCAATAATCAGGAAGCCCGTTGTGATAAACAATGAAATAAAGGTAAGGGAGATCCTCAATATGACCGTCCTGGTTGATCATGATGTTATTGACGGTGCACCCATGGTAAGGTTCCTCGACGACCTGACAGATTACCTGGAAACGGGAAAGGAAATAACTGACAACGGATCAGAACAATGACGGTTTTTCCAGAATAATATTTTCAGTGTTATCATAAAAAGGATGAAAAAATCAAAATCACCTATGTACATAGTCATTGCCGCCATCTTAATTCTGATTCCGTGTCTGCTGTTTTTGTATCTCCTGCTCGTCAGTCCAGGGAAACCTAAACCTGTAACTGATGGGAACGGAAATCCGGTTGAAGGCAGCATTTCTGAAAAGGTATTTCTGGAGATAGGAGGCGTCAGGCAGGGAATGTTCATCAGGGGAAAGGATACAGGCAATCCCGTACTGCTTTTTGTGCATGGCGGCCCGTCTTTTTCCGAATTCTTCCTTGTGGAAAGATACCCCACAGGACTTGAGAATTATTTTACAGTTTGTTACTGGGAAGAAAGAGGTGGAGGAATTTCATATTCACGCCAGGTGACCCTTGAGAGCATGACTCTCGAACAGCTTGCCTCCGACGCGATAGAGGTGACAGACTATCTTCGCAGGCGGTTCAGGAAGGAGAATATTTATCTTATGGCCCACTCAGGAGGGACAGCTTTTGCTATCCAGGCAGCTGCGAGTCATCCCGGACTGTTCCAGGCTTATATTGGTGTCTCTCAGATTGCGTGTCAGGCTGAATCTGAAAGGATGGCTTACAAATTTATGACGGATCATTACTCATCATTGAAAAAATCAAAAGTACTATCAGAGTTTAAGAAATTTCAGGTATTTGAGAATGATTCTCTTTTACTTCCTTATTTTAACTCCGTACTGAGAGATAAATCGATGCATGAGCTTGGCATAGGAACAATGCGTAATATGAAATCAATCATGACGGGAGTCTTCCTGCCTGTGTGGACATGCAGGGCCTACACTCTTAAGGAAAAATTCAATATCTGGTACTCAAAGTTCTTTTTCATAAATAAATCAAAGCTCAGGGAACAGATAATAAGCACCGATTTCACAGGGATCGTTACGAAACTTGATGTTCCTGTATTCTTTCTGAGCGGGAAGTATGATCTAACAGTAAACCACGACCTTTCAAAGGAATATCTCTTAAAGCTGGATGCACCCCTGAAAGAATTCTACAGCTTTGAAAATTCTGCACACAGCCCCATGTTTGAGGAACCCGGCAGATTCCTGGCAATTATGACCAGTGATATTCTAATAAATGGTGACAGGCGAGAGATGTTCCCTGCCTTACCGAATGCGTCAGCAGACAGTCAGGAAGGACAACAGACTGAAGGGGAGAAGGGGAGAGTGGGAGAGTGAGAGAAGCCGTGCAAATCTGCGCAAACCTCTGCGAAAATCTGCGGGAAAAAGAATAGCAGCTCACCAGAACCATATAACTTTAAAACTATTACTGGATGAAAACAAGTTATATAATTAAACATTTTGCCGGCTCTGCCTTTTTCTTCCTTTTCCTCTTTATAAGCGCCGGAAAGCTGGATTACTGGCAGGGAATAATTTATGCAACCATAGGGCTGATAATGGTCGTATTGAATTATACCGTCCTGAAACCGGATGATGAACTTTTAGCCGAACGTAATAAAGCCGGCGAGGGTTCAAAAAAATGGGATAAAGTACTTCTGGGATTATCCTTGCTTATGACAATAGCAATGTTCATTATTGCCGGACTTGATTCCGGCCGTTATCACTGGTCACCGGAGTTCCATTTTAGTATTTATTTGACCGGGATAATCTTAACAATAACCGGACAGCTGCTTTTTCTTATTGCTCAAAAACAAAACAGGTTCTTCTCCAGTACCGTCAGGATTCAGACCAACAGGGAACATGTTGTTTGTGATACCGGACTTTATAGTTTTGTCAGACACCCTGCTTATCTCGGTTCGGTTATCCAGTCAGCAGGATTTCCGCTTATAATCGGATCTCTCTGGAGCATTATTCCCGTTAGCGTGCTGATCATCCTTCAGTTAATCAGAACATCCCTGGAGGACAGAACATTAACGGCAGAATTGAAAGGATACACGGAGTACTCCGTTAAAACCAGGTATAAGATGATACCTTTCATTTGGTGACATCAGTATAAATCAGGTAAACATTCACAAACACCAGTTTCAGGGATTCCGGATAGTGATGGGTGGATTAGAGGGATGATCCCCGCCTGACCAACGCCAGCAGGTCAGTGAAGAGGGGAAATTAAAGCCCGGAGAAAGTCGTGAGCCGTGTAAGACTCTTTCATGGAAAAGTGGAGGCCTAACCCCATGATGCCTGAGGGTATCCTGTTAAAAATGTTTGGTTAAACTTTATTGAAATCAGAATGTTTGTTAAATGAGCCCGATTAACCCGAACTCATATGTATGATATTATCAATTAAACCTTAAAATAATGACAGCAGAAGAAAAAAACAATTTGATAAATGATTCTTTCATTGAGAATTTAAGTCCGGTTGGTTTTAATTCTACAGTTGAAAGACTGACAAATGAAATTGGGAAGAAATCATGGAATATCCCCAATATCTATAACTTGCAAAAGACAATGGATAAACACGGAATAAATGTTTTGCCGGTCAAGGTCTTTTCGATTTGCAAGCCGGATCACTCAGGAAGAATTCTGGAAAAAGACTCGGAACGGATAATTTCCTCCATGATGCCCTGCCGTATCAGCGTCTATGAAAAACATGATGGGAAAACCTATATTTCACGGATGAATCCATCAATAATTGCATCAGGGTTTGGAGGCCTTATTGAGCAAGTTATGACAGAATCTTCAAATGAAGTTGAAGAAATTATTGGACTTACATTGCGTTCAGAGTAAAACAAAAAAATGATATGAATTTGCTGATCAATCCTTACTAATAAAGATGGATTCTGAAAATTCTTCATAGGGCTGTTAAAGTATTCAAAGACTGGCCAAAAAGCTATGTCTGGAATTCAGTTATTACACTTTCTGAACCCGACCGGCTGTTTATGAAATCAAGATGGGAAAGAATCTGATTCCTTCCCCCTGGATTGCACGGTTTCTGTCCCCGTGAAGGACACTGATGTTCATTCATACTGTAGGATGATCTCCACACGAATCAACTTAATCCCGGACCTGTATTATTTATATTATTGCGAAATCCAGACCTGTCTTTGTGTATTAAGTTTGCAACTAGTAAGATTTGAAGAAAATTAACATAAATGTCAATATGAACAGACCCTTCTTCCGGGACCAGAAATTTGAAAACGTCCGCTTCAACGGTAAAGCACCTGAACCTGCAGATTATGAAAGTTGCATATTTACCGGCTGTGATTTCTCGGATTCCGACCTGTCCGATTCAAACTTCATTGAATGTGCTTTCATCGCCTGTAACCTTAGTCTCACAAAACTAATAAACACTTCCATCAAAGAAACTATATTCAGGGACTGCAAGCTGCTTGGCCTGCATTTTGAAGATTGCAGCAGGTTATTT
Organism: Bacteroidales bacterium; assembly: GCA_040772125.1. Classification (GTDB taxonomy): domain Bacteria; phylum Bacteroidota; class Bacteroidia; order Bacteroidales; family VadinHA17; genus LD21. The sequence goes on along the minus strand of JAXGYS010000003.1, from coordinate 1,696,070 downwards.
CTGTCCTTTGAATTTGATAATTGTTCCGTCGATCTCTGCTCTTTTAATAAACTTAAGCTGAACAGTACAAAGTTCAGAAATTCAAGAATAACAGAGTCGGATTTCACCGAATCAGACCTGAAGAGATCATCATTTATCAAATGTGACCTGCAAAGATCGGTCTTCAGAAAAACTGACCTGGAAGGTGTGGATTTCAGATCGTCGTTCAACTATTCAATAGATCCGTCTTTAAATCGAATTAAAAAAGCCAGATTTGCAATCTCCGGACTTCCAGGGCTGCTCGACAAGTTCGATATTGAGATCGAAGAATGAAATGTAACATATAGGCAGCTGGTAGTGTTAATCTGCATAACTCCCGGCAAACATCTGCGAATCTCGGCAGGAAAAATACACCTCTCTTAAAGATGGCTCAATACTTTGAGTTTTAGCCTAAATCCAGCTTCGTAATAAATTACGTAATTCCTTACGTATTGAGCTACGTAATTTATTACGTAATTCTATCGTCCAGACCCTGATAATGATTAAATCATTAAATGGAGAATGATAATTTCCCTAATTTCGTATCCGGAATGAACTTCAGTTTCAAATGACCATCAACAAAACATATTTCTGAAATTATGATAAGATTGGTTTCGTGCATTTGTGTTGTTTCTGTGTTTCTTACGACGTGTAAAAAACAAACAGATAATGCTGTTGATTATTCAGATTTAAACGGCAGGAAGTTTATCCTGAAAGTCGACAGGGTCGCAGTGGGACCTGATGTCCGGTATCCTGATGATGTTCTCCTGGAGGATGACTATACCCTGACTGATGAGGATATCAGGCATGAGGTGACATTCTCTGAAAATGGAGATGAAATAACGATAGAGCCCGGACTGGTCAAAGGTGCTAAAACAAAGGATGATGAAGAATCACTTTACTTTCAGCTTGGTGATGGCCTTTTTGCAGGAGGGAGATTTGTGATCTGGATAGACAAAAAGGATTTTAAAGCTGAAATGACAATTTACGGTTCAGGCATCCCCGTGATAAGAAGCGAAAGAGGAATACTTGAACTGCTGCAAGAATAACCCTTTCCTGGGATAATTTGGTAAATCTGGCATCTGTTCGGCACCGATGAAAGTATAGATGCACGGCGATTGACCAGGATCAGAAGTTTTCAGGAGCAAATATAGTCCTAAGGATGGAGCACTTAGAAATAATAAAAGCAGGCCCGGATGATGTCTTTAAACTTCAGGAAATCGGCAGAACGACATTTTATGAAACTTTTTCACCATTCAACAAAGAAGAGAATATGAAGGAGTATTTATTCCATTCATTTTCCACTGAGAAACTGAAAAAGGAACTTAACGACGATAACTCCCGGTTTTATTTTGCATACATTGGAAATACCCTGGCAGGATATTTAAAGGTGAACTGGGGCAGATCCCAGACAGAAATAAAGGATTCTTTCGGACTTGAAATTGAAAGGATCTATGTTTTGAAGGAATACCAGGGTAGAAGGATAGGACAACTCCTTTATGAAAAAGCTATTGATATTGCAAGGAAGAGAAGTGCCGGCTACGTATGGCTTGGTGTATGGGAAAATAATCATAAGGCACTGCGCTTCTACAGGAAAAACGGCTTTGAAGAATTTGACAGGCATGTTTTCAGGCTTGGAAAAGAAAGTCAGACCGACCTGATGATGAAACTCGACCTTGACAAACAACAGGATCCTGCAAACGGAAATGCATTGTAGGTCTGCTTTGATGACGGATGGAACTGGCGCAGATATTTTCTGTCAGGCCAGCAGGCGGTTTAAAAAGTAACCGTTATCAGCGATGCCGGTGAACCGGCGAATGCAATAATTTGTTTAAACCAGAAAACCGATTCATTTGAGACTATGTCCGATTCAATTGCAAAAACAATAGGGTACACACTTTTCATAATCTGCAGCATCTCCTTTCTGTTAATTCCTGTTGTCGCACTTATGGGTCTTCCCGCCGGGAAGGTTGCAGGCATCAGCCTGGCATTGATAATAGTCGGTGAAGTAACGTTTTATCTGAGCCTTGTTTTTCTGGGCAAGGGTTTTTACAATAAAATAAAGGAGAAACTTAAATACAGGAAATCAAAAAGGGGCACAGACACAGCCCCCGAACAGCCTGAATAATAAACATCCGCCCGGAAAGCCGTAAAAAGCCTTTTCTTCTCACTGGGTTTACGGATCATGAATTGAATATCTTGTATTTTTACACCGGAATTATTTTCATATTGAAACAGACTGGCAACGGATCGTCCTTTCATGGCCTATCATCTGATCTGATGTAGACTTGTAATGAAGTTCCCCACAGCCGGCTGTTGTTTTATTACGAAAAAGATTATGGAAAAAGGCGGAGTGATTTTTGATTTTAATGGCACATTGTTCTGGGATACTGAGCTTCAGGAGGTCTCATGGGATAAATATCTTGCAGCACATGGTATTAACCTTACAAGGGAACAGAAAAAAGAATACATACACGGCAGGAACGGAAGGGACACTCTTGAGATCTTGTTTAAACGTAAGCTTACCGACCAGGAGGTCCTTCAATACACAGAAGAAAAGGAGATCATTTACAGGAGCGATTGCCTTAAGAGTAAAATGGAACTTGCCCCCGGGGCAGTAAAGCTTCTTGACTATTTGAAAGAAAAGGGAATACCGATGGCTGTTGCAACAGCTGCAGGGAAATCCAATGTTGACTTTTTTATCGAAAGGTTCAGGCTGCTTGACTGGTTCGCTGAGGAAAACATCATCTACAATGACGGAAAAATAAAAGGGAAACCTGATCCTGAGATTTTTGAGAAGGCAATTCAACGGCTGGGTGTTAAAAAGGACAGATCGGTCATTTTCGAAGATTCTTTTTCAGGAATTGAGGCAGCTCTTAACTGCAAAGTCTGGAAAGTGATAATCGTTAATTCGGCAAAGGAGGATTATTCTGCATATGATCTTCCTGTGATAGAGCATTTTGACGAGTTTGACAGAGATCTTTTAGATATTGCTTTTTCTTAACAGTAAACAGGTCTAATTGCATTCATCTATTGAATATTTATTGGAAGAGCTTGACTTTTTATAACATTACCTGGTTTTGGCATGTTACGCATCGATATTATATACATCACAACATGGAATATTGAAGAGAAACTTAGCAGGGATTCACGTACCTGTAAAAGCGGTTATGAAACTTTTAAACTTGAACGCTGATAAACAATCCTGAATAATATAAAATTTATGAGAGACTACCTTCTGACAGTTATAAGGCCCTCTTTATCATTTGAAAAACTTCTTAGAAAAGAGAATTATTTCTCCCTTGGATTTGTATATATCCTAATCCCAATAGCAGGATATACCCTGATGTACATTTTTCTCACGATAGGGAAGGGGGCGCCTTCAGTATTTACTCCATGGCTCAACATCCCCAGGGACAGCTACTATTCAATTAACCGCTTCCTGCTGGCGCCAAGTATGTTGCTTTGCTGGATAACAGCCAGTGCCTATATTCAGATAATGAGTCGTTCTTTCAGAGGCTCCGGTACATTTGAACAATCGCTGGCAGTGCTGGCACTGAGCATAAGCATTGCCATGTGGGGCGGCCTGATCCACGATCTTCCAATGAGTTTTATGAGCGCAACCGGAATTATCGATGCAAGACAGCATGAGATTGATATGAATTCACCTACTATTTTCAGAACTTTGCTATGGATCTGCTACTCAATCTATTTCATTGCATTCCTTATTCTTTTCCCTCTGGCGGTAAAAGTTGTCCACAGGCTTAGCATAATAAAAAGTATCCTCATCGGATGGACCGCCTTTATCATATTTCAGGTTGTTTTTCTCATTTTCAACCGCTAGGTTAGCCCTCAAGGCATCAGGATTGCTACATATTTCTGTCTTGCTTTGCTTTCCATATGCAAATGCCATAACGCCAGTAGCAATTGCCATAACCTGCCTTATTTGATGTCTGTCAGAAATAGACATAGTGCCTTGTAACCCCTTCAAAGAGTTATGGTCCTTCCCGGCAGGATATCCGCAATAAAATGCAGATCATCACATCATTTTTTTAATCCGGGTGAACAATTCTGGCTTAAACGCATTTATTATTTGTCAAACTTCATCAAAATGGCCGAACTAAAAACAAGACCAACCGAAGCGGACGTAAGTGAATTCATCAACACGTTTGCCGATACTGAACAAAAGCGGAAAGATAGTTTTGAACTGCTCAGACTAATGGAATATATCACTGGTTATAAACCAAAGATGTGGGGTCCGTCAATAATAGGGTTCGGAAGCTATCATTACAAATCGGAAAGAAGCCGTCAGGAGGGAGACTGGCCCCTGGTGGGATTCTCACCCAGGAAGGCAGCCATATCACTCTATGTATACACCGGAGCCAGTGAACATGAACACCTTCTGGCCAAACTCGGGAAATTCAAAATGGGAAAAGCCTGTATTTACATCAAAAGGTTGTCCGATATTGATCAGGAAGCTCTCAGTAACCTGATTATGACAACTGTTGATTATCTTAAAACGAGATATAAAAATTAGAAATATGGACAAGGCAACACAGACAATGATTGAGAACCTTCACAGGAACACCGGAAAGACTATCGAACAATGGATTGAAATCCTTAGAAAGGAAAACTTTGCTAAACACGGTGAAGCATTGAAATTCCTGAAGGAAACCCACGGACTCACGCACGGATTTGCCAACCTTATCGCCCACAAGGCAAAGGGGTCTGATGCTGATTCCGTCGAAAACAAGGACGAACTTATTGAAAAGCAGTACAAGGGGAAGGAACATTTCAGGCCTCTGTATGAAAAACTGATGGATGAAATCATGAAGTTTGGCGGAGACATAGAGGTTGCCCCGAAAAACAACTATGTCAGCTTAAGAAGAAAAAAACAATTTGTAATTCTTCAGCCATCGACCCAAACACGCTTTGAAATAGGACTGAACCTCAGGGGGCATGAACCGAAAGGCAGGCTTGAAGCCATAACCTCTGCAAACGCCATGTGTTCGCACAGGATAAATTTAAGCGACACAAAAGAAATCGACAATGAAGTCTTAAGCTGGCTGAAGGCAGCATACAATAATGCAGGATAGTTATATACTATTTTGCAGGTTTGTTATAATACCATAAAAGCTGTTGTATGAGGGCCTTTGGCCTGATTGCAACAGGTCTGATTTAACAGGAAGACAAGCTGTAACAGAAATCCGGAACAAAATTCTCTACGGATATCTTTTACAGTTTTTTATATTTACAAAGGGAATCAGGGAGCAATCATGCTTTCCATATTCTAAACTTAAAATTTGAAAAAATAATACTGTCATGGTAACCAGGATTAAAATCTGTTGCATCCAGAACATCAGGGAAGCAAAAACGGCCATAAGATTAGGCGCATCGGCTGTCGGCCTCGTTGCAAGGATGCCCAGCGGTCCGGGACCAATTCCTGATGAGCTGATAAGACAGATTGCTGCAGCAGTTCCCCCTCCGGTAGGAACCTTTCTTCTCACCAGCCGCACCTCAGTCGATGAAATAATTGAACATCACAGGATAACAAACACCAATACAATTCAGATAGTTGACCGTCTTTCTGACGGGAATTACAGCCGTCTCAGGGAGGCCCTTCCCGCAATAAAGATTGTACAGGTAATCCATGTGGCAGACGAAAGTTCGGTGGATGAAGCGATAAGGATCTCTGCTTCGGTTGATGCCTTGCTGCTCGACAGCGGCAATCCCGACCTGCTTATAAAGGAACTTGGGGGCACAGGGAGGGTCCATGACTGGGGACTCAGCCGCAGGATCAGGGAAGAAGCTGCGTGTCCGGTCTTCCTTGCCGGAGGCCTGAAACCTGAAAATGTCAGACGGGCAATTGATACAGTTGAACCATTTGCAGTAGACGTTTGCAGCGGGGTAAGGACCAATGGTTTGCTGGATGAGGAAAAACTTGAACGGTTCTTCTCAGAAGTCCTTAAATGATGCCATAAAAGCTTCCGGTCGAAATAAAGAGCGTGAGTCCTTCATTTTATGCGTGATCAGTCAGCCTCATCCTGCCGCCTGATTATCCTGTGATAGTCCTTAAGTATCTTTCCGAAAATCTTTTCCTTCCTTCTTTTCTCATGGACTGTCTCCTGAAAGTGTTCCTCTTCCTTCCGGAGCTTTAAGTAATTCTCATACGAACTTCTGTTGATGGTCCCGGCCTCCAGGGCCAGCAACACTGCGCACCCTTTCTCAGTGATATGCTTGCAGTCGGGAAACCTGCATTTCCTGGCAAGCTCTGAAATGTCCGCAAAGGTTTGTTCTATTCCTTCACCTGAGTCGGCTATTCCGAGTTCCCTCATTCCAGGGGTGTCAATTATTATTCCCCCGTTGTCCAGAATAAAGAGTTCGCGGTGGTCAGAAATATGACGGCCTCTGTTCGTATGCGGGCTTATTTCTCCTGTTTTAAGCAGATCCCTTTTCAGAAGGTTGTTGATGAGAGTCGATTTGCCAACACCTGAAGACCCGACTACACAGTAGGTTTTCCCTTTCCGGATATGACCAGCAATACTGTCAAATCCTTCCATTGTCCTGTTGCTCAACAGGAAATATTTCACTTTGCTTCCCCTTTTTTCAAGCATCTCAAGGGCCTTTTTTTTCTCCTCATCCGTCGAAAGGTCCGTTTTGCTTAAGACCAGCACCGGCTCAATCCCTGATTTGTGACAAATTGAAAGATAGCGCTCGAGCCTGTTGATGCTGAAGTCGTTATTAATAGCCTGGACAATAAAGGCAACATCGATATTGGCCGATATTATTTGTTTTTCACCCTCCATTCCAACAGTCTGCCTCTCAAGTACGGTTTTCCTCGGAAGTATCTTATGAATTATTGCCTGACCGCCTTCGTATACTTTCATCGCCACCCAGTCTCCGACGGCCGGAAAGTCTGACCTGCCGGCTGCAGAAAATCGCAGGTTGCCTGTAACCTCGGCATTATATTCATTTTCTCCGTCGAAAACGACATATCGTTCCCTGTGTTCCTGGGTTATCCTTCCTATTGAAAAGTCCTTAAATTCCGGCTCCATTATCATGCGCGACAGCTCTTCGGTCAGTCCTGTCCCGGAAAGATTTTTCAGATTGTGAGTCATTGGATTGATTGTGATTCAAAGATTGTTTGTTTTATGAAAGTGTTTTTATCACGGATCAATGTATCCTGAAAGATCCGGATGATAAGTTATCCTTATTGCAAAATTAATGATATGTTTCTGATCAGAACCGGCTCCGGCCATCAGAAGCGCTGATAAGTGTTTCGATAAAGTCAGGAAAAGATCAGAAACCTGCTGCTCTGTAGGTTACAGGCGGCTTCTTGTTCCAGTAATGTCCCCCGGTAAGATGGTATTGTTCATACCTTGATCTGCTTATCTGCCTGCCTTCCATTACGGCCATCAGTATTGACGAAGAATTTGAGTCAATCTCATATTCAGTCTGGCCGTAATATTTTGCATAATACCTTCCCGGCTTGTTAAAACCTTCAGGGATGTATCTGAAAGCAATCTCTTCAACAGGATTCTCAAAATATACTGTTCGACCGGCTCCCAGTTTATTAAGGATTTTTTCAGACCTGATCTTCCTGATAAAACGATTCAGATATGCTGGTAATATTTCCATAAACAAATCTCTCAGAATTATTTCGACTCTGCAGTCAAAACGCAAATTCTGATCAGCTTATTGTTTAAAAAACTAATTTCCTTTATCGTTTCCCCTTCCCGAGCAGGAAATCAGGTCAAATATATATATAATTAAATTTAATATTGCAAGGAAACGGCCATTTTTTTTCCTTATAATCTCCTGAATGGCACGAATCTGACGAATGTCAGCCTTTTTGTAACCGTCTTTCCGTTTCGTTTTTCAAGCAGGATAAGTTCCTGGACTGCATAGGGGGGACCGACAGGTATTACGAGACGTCCGTTCTCGGCAAGCTGACTGATAAGAGGTTCAGGTATGGTTTCTGCAGCTGCAGTTACTATTATTATGTCAAATGGTGCATGTTCAGGCCAGCCTTTGTAACCATCTCCGGATCTGAAGAATATATTATCATAACCCATCTTTGCAAGCTTCTCCTTCGATTCCCTGGCCAGTTCCGGCACTATCTCAATTGTATATACTTCCTTTACGATTTCAGCTATTACTGCTGCCTGATACCCCGATCCGGTTCCGATCTCAAGTACTTTTTTCTGAGGTGTGGGCCGTACTACCTCTGTCATATAGGCAACAATGTAAGGCTGGGAGATTGTCTGCCCGTGCCCGATCGGCAGAGGCATGTCATCATAGGCAAGACTCAGCTGCTCATCAGGCACAAAAAGATGGCGCTCCACCTTTCGCATTGCTCTGAGTGTGGCAGGATCGCTGATGCCCCTGCTTATCAATTGTTCTTTGACCATTCTCTCCCTGGCAACAGCGAACCTGTCATGTTGAGCCGGATTTAAATCTCCCATGCTAAAAAGGATTATTGTGATGATCAACAGTCTCATTTCGGGCTTGTTTCCTACAAGATAAAGGAAATTGACGTTTTTTGCAAGCCCTGTTTAAGTGTTTTATCTGTAACCTACAACAGAAAGGAATCCATTCCCGAGAAATTCCACAGCCGGCCATATCGGAAGCAGGTTGATACTTGTGAATACTGTTACCAGAATAAGCCCCAGGAAGATCCACGAACCGTATTTGTACAGACCTTCATAAATAGCAGGGAATTTTCTGAAGTAATTCAGAAGCAGATGTGAGCCGTCGAGTGGCGGGAGAGGGATCATGTTGAATATGAACAGACCCCAGTTGATGTAAATCGCATACAGGAAGACTTCCTTTGTAAGATAAATGCCGTTGCTGTAATTCCCCTCTGTGAAATGCATAATTGCAGCAAATACCACCGAAAGAAGCATTGCCAGAAGTGCATTTGAAGCAGGTCCCGAAACTGCAATCCTCATTATGTCCTTTCTTGGATTCCTCAGGTTGGCCTCGTTGAACTCAACAGGCTTTGCCCAACCGAAACCTGCCACAAGAAGCATTATGAATCCAAGCAGGTCGATATGCTTCAGCGGGTTAAGACTAATCCTTCCCTGTGCTTCCGAAGTAAGATCTCCGCAACGCTTTGCCATGTAAGCATGGCTGAACTCATGGACAGTCAGACCGATGATTATTCCGGGAAGAAATTTGAGCATTCTCGAAAGGTCAGGATAATCCATTGCCGGGCTTATTTGTTATTAAGGTTTTAGACTTTCTTCAGGATGCAATCTCAAAGAAGAGGCTGTATCAACCGTTTTCTGATCCGTCTCTTCCCTTCATTTCAATTCTTCGTCATCATGGAAGGCAGGCAAAACAACGGGCTTTAATACAGCCTCTCTTTTATCTTAGTTTCTGTTCTTTTTTTCGGGAAGCCAGAAATCGCTTTCCTTAAGGCCGCATTTCTTTATCATGCTGATGGCGTACTCAGCTCCTGCGAAGTTCTCGTCGGCATTGTTTGTTCCGATGGTGAATTTGACGCCGGCTTTTTTTGCCCGTTTGATAAATATTTCCGATGGTATCTGATAGCGGTTATTGATCTCAATTGCAATATTATTGGCTAAGGCAGCATTGATAACCTTGTCCATTCTTTCGGGAGTCCAGAAAAAATCATACCTGTCGGCCAGTTGTTCGGGAAGGAAAGTGGAGTTCACATAAATATCTATGGGTTCATTGTTAAGGATGTTCACAAGGGTATTTACCATGTAATCCATGAACTGCTGCTCATCGTCGATCCAGGTCTCGTCCTTCATCCAGATCCGGTTGCGTCTGCCTTTTTCATCAGTGAAAGTCATGACATCGGTAAAAACATAGTCAAACTTGTCGATGGATTCCTTTGAGAAGGTATTTACCCATTCCCTGCCTTCTGCCTGCATTGCCATATAGAACTGGGGGTAATCTTTGAAAGTGGCAATTACCGAATCGATCTGACTGTCGCTGTGTATCGGGAATCCTATCCCGCAGTTCACGGCTATACCATAATCGATGTTTTCGGCTTTCGATTTGGCAACGGCGTCATCGAAGGTTAATGTACCCTTGAGATGCACATGAAGATCTGTCAGTTTAAAATCAGGCTCATTACTGCAGCCTGTAACAAAGAATGCTAAAATTGCTGCAAGGGGAAGAAAGGCTTTTTTCATCTCTGTAATCTGTTTTTATTTGAGTGATTTATGAAATTCGGATCCGGGATCGTGAAGACCGGAAACCGGCATAAAACTACTTAAAAACAGGGAAGAGACAAAATGGCGGCTAATGATATTCGGAAAAAAACCATTAGGTTTACACTTTATATAATATGATCTTATGAGGAGGCACCTGATATTTCTTCTGCTTTTCATTCTGACAGGCTCTGTTGTCAGGTCACAGGAATCCCGACAGGCTGAATTGTATCTGCTTACCTGCGGGCCGGGAACCGAGACATACTCGGTCTACGGGCACAGCGCACTGAGAATTGTTATCCCGTCATCAAATACGGATATCGTCTATAACTGGGGCGTCTTTGATTTTGCCACACCCAATTTCGTCTGGAAATTTGCGAAGGGACGTCTTGATTATTCTCTCGGAGCATATTCGTATGAAAGATTTCTCAGGGATTATCTTCTGGAAGAACGCTGGGTCGTTTCGCAGAGGCTGAACCTCGATTCGGCTGCCATTGCTTCAATATTTCGTCTTATAGAGGAAAACCTCAAACCGGAAAACATTTCATACCGTTACGACTTTTATTACGACAACTGTTCCACAAGGATCCGCGATATTATTGAAAAAGCAACAGGGGAAAATCTGCTCTATCCTCCTGATGAGCCCGGCGTAAGACCCCCAACATTCAGATCACTTTCCGGTGCATACGAGAAAAACTATCCATGGACCAAGTTCGGGATAGATCTTCTTCTGGGGGCACCGACCGATAAAAAAGCGTCATTCAGGGAGAAGATGTTCCTTCCGATCGAATTAAAGGATGGCCTGTCGAAATCACTTTTCCGCACCGGTGGAAAAATGGTGCCTCTGCTTTCTGATCCTTCGCTCGTAATCGACTTTCCCACCCCCTCGAAAAAAACAGGTATTTTTACTTCTCCTTTCTTTATTTTCTCACTGCTGCTTATCCTTGCAGTTCTGATTTCGGCTGCCCTCAGGGGTAAAAAAGGGAATGCGGTTTTTGATATAATAATCTTCACTGTCTTTTCTCTCCTGTCGCTTGTGATGATCTTCTTCAATTTTTTTACCGATCATCAGCAGCTCAGATGGAACCTTAACATAATATGGCTCAGCCCCTTTGTTATATTATGTCTTGTTAGTCTGTTATTCGGAATGAACAGGACAGGATGGTTCAGGATCGTTTTCATTCTTGCATCGGCTTTTCTTCTTCTGCTGGTTGTTCTTCCCCAGCATATAAACAATGCCGCAATACCCCTTATTGTAATTCTGATTCTCAGGAGCTCGGCCAGAGCCGGTTATAGCTGGAATCCTTTCGCACTGCCTTATTTAACACAACTTTAACACTTCTTAACTCTGTTTTAGAGAAATGAGCTATTCTTTTGTGAGTCGGTTGCCGGACCATGTTCCGGCTATGCTGGCTTATTGATTTTACTATATTTGCGCATTAAATTTCTTGTTTATGGAGCAGACTACGGATATCAGGTTACTGAATGAAAAAATAGAGAAGGAAAGTTCGTTCGTCGATATTATCAGGATGGAGATGAACAAGGTCATTGTCGGACAGCGTCATCTGACCGACTCACTGATGATCGGTCTCCTGGCCAACGGTCACATCCTTCTCGAGGGAGTGCCCGGGCTGGCAAAAACCCTTGCCATAAAGTCGCTGGCAGCAGTTATTGACGCCAAATTCAGCAGGATACAGTTCACCCCCGACCTTCTGCCGGCCGACCTTATAGGAACAATGATATACAGTCAGAAAAAAGAGGAATTCATTGTCAAGAAAGGTCCGGTATTTGCCAATTTCATCCTTGCTGACGAGATAAACCGGTCCCCTGCAAAGGTGCAGAGCGCTCTGCTCGAAGCGATGCAGGAAAGGCAGGTCACAATCGGTGAAACAACATACAGGCTCGACGAACCCTTCCTTGTGCTTGCCACCCAGAACCCCATTGAGCAGGAAGGAACTTATCCTTTGCCCGAAGCTCAGGTCGACAGGTTCATGATGAAGGTGCTTATCGACTATCCGACAATGGATGAGGAAAAACTGATAGTCAGGGAAAACCTGGCAAAGGAATTCCCGAAAGTCTCTAACGTCCTTAAAACCGAAGACATAATACGTGCAAGGAATGTGGTCAGGGAGGTTTATATGGATGAGAAGATAGAGAATTACATCCTCAATATAGTCTTCGCAAGCAGAAATCCTGAAAAATACGGCCTTCCTGGGTTCACCAGCATGATATCTTACGGAGCCTCTCCCAGGGCATCCATATACCTCTCGCTTGCATCCAAAGCCTATGCCTTCATAAGAAGGCGCGGCTATGTGATACCCGAGGATGTCAGAAGCATCTGCCCCGATGTAATGAGGCACAGGATTGGGCTGACCTATGAAGCTGAAGCGGAGAATGTAAATCAGGACAAAATAATTGCAGAAATACTTAATGTTGTTGAAGTACCCTGATCCGGAACGGTGCTTCAGGGTCCGCAAAATGAGTATTTAATTTCCCTCGGGATGTTTTATTAATGAATCTCTTTAAAAGTGGAAGCAACGGAACTCTTAAAGAAGGTACGGAGGATTGAGATAAAGACACGGGGACTGACAAGGCAGATCTTCGCCGGTGAGTATCACAGTGCCTTTAAGGGAAGGGGTATTGCTTTCAGCGAGGTAAGGGAATACCAGTACGGCGATGACATAAGAAGCATCGACTGGAACGTGACGGCCAGGTTCAACCATCCTTACGTAAGGGTATACGAAGAAGAAAGGGAACTTACGGTGATGCTTCTCATAGATGTCAGCGGTTCAGGGAATTTTGGCACCACGGTGAACTTCAAGCGCGATATCATGATAGAAGTATCCGCAGTGCTTTCCTTTTCAGCCATTTACAACAACGACAAGATAGGCGTCATCTTCTTTACCGACAGGGTCGAGAAATTCATACCACCGCAGAAAGGAAGAAAGCACATTCTGAGGATAATAAGGGAGCTTCTCGATTTCAGGCCCGAAAGCAACAATACCAGCCTTACCGAACCACTCCGCTATCTTACCAACGCAATCAAGAAAAGGTGCACCGCCTTCATACTTTCCGATTTTATCGCACCCGATTACTATGAGGCTCTCAGGATTGCGGCCAGCAAGCACGACGTTGTTGCCCTGAAGGTCACTGATCCTCTGGAGAAAATGCTTCCTGATGTCGGACTTATTAAAGTGGCTGATGCTGAAACAGGTGAGGAAAAATGGATTGACACTTCCTCCAGGCAAAACAGAAGAGCCTACGGTGAGTGGTGGAAAAACCATCTCGAGGCGACCCGGAATAACTTCAGGCGATGCGGCGTGGATTATACCGAGCTCACCACAGGAAGAGACTATGTAAAACCGCTTATGCAGCTATTTGAAAGCAGATGAGACCAGTTTTTCTGACATATACCCTCGCTTTTGTGCTGATCGCGGCATTTCCCTTTAATAACTACGGTCAGACCATCAATGTTACAGCTTCCTTCGATTCAACAAGGATCTTAATAGGCGATCAGATAAATTTTTCCGTTACTGTAGACCAGCCTTCCTCTGCCCGTTTGTCGATTCCCCATTTCAGAGACACCCTGATAAAAAATATTGAGATACTCTCAGGTCCTCAGATAGATACATTGCCAGCAGATGATGGCAGGATAAGGATTACGGGAAAGTACCTTGTTACTTCCTTCGATACAGGTCTTTACAGGATAGCACCTGTTTTTGCCGAGCTTTGTGATGAGAACGGAATAAAAAGATATTATTCCGACTATTCAATTCTTGAAGTTGCCAGGGTAAAAATAGCTCCGCCCGATACTTCAGCAAAAATATTTGACATTATAGCCCCTTACAGGGCTCCTGTAACCCTGGGAGAGATACTTCCATGGCTTCTGATAATAATTGTCACGGCCGCCATTGTATGGCTTGTGATTAAATACCTGAAGACACGTGAAAAATCAGTTAAAGCGGTTGTGGCGCCTGAGATTCACGAACCTGCCCATGTTATTGCTTTCCGGGAGCTGGAGAATCTCAGGGATGAACAGTTGTGGCAGAAAGGAGAGGTCAAGATTTATTATTCACGTCTTACAGAAATAGTAAGGCAATATCTTGAGAACAGGTATGAAGTAGATTCGCTTGAGATGACAACTTCTGAGACACTGAAGGCCCTCGAAGGCAAAGGTCTGAAGAAGGACAGGGCATATAACACACTGAAATCCGTACTTACCGGAGCAGATCTGGTGAAATTTGCAAAATACAAGCCTGACCCCGTAGAAAACGACATGAGCTACAACGATTCATGGGAATTTGTTGAAATGACGAAACAGCAGTATGCCGGCGCTGAAATGGCCGGGTCAGTAGTTAAGGAAGGAGGAAGCGGGTCATGACGAATATTAGCTTTGCAAACCCGGGTTTTCTTTATTTTCTGCTGGTAGTGCCGGCCATGATCGCCTTTTACGTACTTCGCCAGCAGAAGACATCGGCCGCGTTAACATTGCCTGGCCTGCAGCAGCTTGCAGGAACCGGAAAAACAATCAGGAATACTCTCAGGCATCTGTTGTTTGGCCTTCGTACTGCAGCAGTCGCCCTGCTCATTATTGTTCTTGCCCGTCCGCAGTCGACCGACAGGTTCCAGGATGTATCAACCGAGGGAATAGACATAATGCTTGCCATTGACATTTCGGGAAGCATGCTTGCCCGCGACTTCAAACCCGACCGTCTGGAAGCATCAAAGGATGTGGCCACGGAATTCATCTCGGGACGGCCATACGACAGAATGGGTCTGGTCGTTTTCAGCGGAGAAAGCTTTACCCAGTGCCCGCTCACTACCGATCATGCAGTGCTTGTCAACCTAATGCGCGAGATCCAGAGCGGGATGATCGAAGACGGGACTGCAATAGGAATGGGCCTTGCTACAGCTATCAACAGGATACGAGAGTCGGAGGCAAAAAGCAAAGTGATTATTCTTCTTACTGACGGAGTGAACAACAGGGGAGAGGTTGCTCCGGCAACAGCGGCGGGAATAGCAAAGACATTCGGGATAAGGGTCTATACGATAGGGGTGGGCTCGCAGGGAATGGCACCTTATCCGGTGCAGACTCCCTTTGGTTTGCAGTATCAGAATATGCAGGTCGAGATCGATGAGGAGATACTGAAGGAAATTGCGACCACAACCGGCGGGAAATATTTCAGGGCGACCGACAACAACAAACTAATGGAAGTCTACAGGGAAATAGACCAGCTGGAGAAGTCGAAGATCGATGTCAAACAGTTCACAAGGAAGGAGGAGGAGTATCTGCTTCCGGCACTTATAGCCTTCTTTATCCTTGCGGCCGAGATATTAATTAACTACATTCTTTTGAGGAAGCTTACTTAACTGATAAAAATGCAACTGTTCAGATTTGCCAATCCGGAATACCTGTACCTGCTGCTTATTCTGCCGCTGATGACTGCTTTTTTTGTCGTCAACGAGATCCGTAGGAGAAAAGCAATACGCAGACTTGGTGAACAGGAGCTTATAAAAAGGCTTATGCCTGAAGCCTCTGGAGCAAGGCCGATTGTGAAATTCATCCTTCTGTCGTGTGCTGTTGCATCAGGCGTAATAATGCTCGCCAGACCACAGTACGGATCGAAGCTTGAGGAGGTTAAACGTCAGGGTGTGGAGGTTGTCATTGCACTCGATGTCAGCAATTCGATGCTGGCCGAGGATATTCAACCCAACAGGCTAACAAGGGCCAAGCAGGCCATTTCACGACTGGTTGACAACCTCGATAATGACAAAATAGGACTGATAGTCTTTGCAGGCGATGCCTACACCCAGATACCTGTTACTACCGATTATGTTTCGGCAAAGATGTTCCTGAATACAATTGGTCCCGATATGGTCCCGAAGCAGGGCACTGCAATAGGATCCGCAATAAGGCTTGCATCCAGATCGTTCACCCCTGGCGAGGGCAAAAGCAAGGCCCTTATTGTTATTACCGACGGTGAAAACCATGAAGATGATCCCGTGGCAGCTGCTGAGGAGGCGGCAGGAAACGGAATCGTGATACATACCATTGGCATCGGATCTTCAGGAGGCGTGCCGGTCCCTGTTACGACAGGAGGCAGGCGCGACTATCTGAAGAATCCTGAAGGAACAACAGTTATTACTAAACTCGATGAGGAAGTGCTGAAAAGGATTGCCCTTGCCGCAGGAGGTAACTACATAAGGGCAAGTAATTCAGACATAGGCCTCGACAAAATATTCAGCGACATAAGGAAGATGAAACAGGAAGAGCTGGAGAGCACCATTTATACTGAATACAACGACCAGTTTCCGGTATTTGCAGGCATGTGCCTCTTTTTCCTCCTGCTTGAGTTTATTATTATGGAAAGAAAAAACAGGAAACTGCGTGATGTGAAACTTTTCAAATTCAGGCTTTGAAAATGATCAGACATCAGAAAAATAATCTCTTTGCCGGAACTGCCGGAAGCAGCTTCAGGTGCCTTTTTGCGATGCATCTTATTATTTTCCTTTCGGCTGCCTCTGTCAATGCCCAGGCCGACAGGAAGTTTATCAGACAGGGCAACCGCCAGTATGAAAAGGACAGGTTTCCTGAATCGGAAATCCTCTACCGTAAGGCAGCCGACAAGAACCTTAGCTCCGCTGATGCTCTTTTCAACGCGGGGGATGCACTTTACAGGCAGGAAAAGTACGAAGATGCCGGGAGGCAGTTCGGCGAGAACCAGAAGCTTTACGAGGACAAGGATAAGAAATCAGCAAGCTTCTACAATATGGGCAACTCGCTTCTTATGGCAAACAAGGTCAGGGAAAGCATCGAAGCTTATAAAAACTCCCTCAGGCTGAATCCCGGAAACCTCGAGGCAAAATACAACCTTGCATACGCCCAGGACCTTCTCAAGCAACAGGAACAGCAACAGCAGGATCAGAACAATAAGGATCAGAACAAGGATCAGGATAAGAATGAGGGCAGGGACAATCAGCAGCCTGAACAGAACAAGGACGAACAGCAGGATAATCAGCAGGCTGGTAACGACAACAGGCAGCAGGATGAGCAACAGCAACAGCAGCAGGATCAGCAGGTGATACCAAAGGAAGATGCCGAAAGGCTTCTGAACGCAATTGCAAATGACGAAAGGGAAGTTCAGGAGAAAGTAAAAAGGGAGAAAGCTGCAAAAGCAAGAGTAAGAACCCTAAAAAACTGGTAATTTGGCAGAATGAAATATCAAAATCATATACTTACCCTGTTGTTTCTGTTTCTGTTTATGGAAATATCTGCTCAGGATATCTCTGTTGTTGCCGATTATCCGGGGGTTGTCAGGTCAGGTCAGCAGTTTGCGGTATCATGGACGATAAACACCGGTGGCGGGGAATTTGAAGAACCCGAATTTGAAGGCTTTTATAAGCTGATGGGGCCTCAGACCTCGTACAGCTCAAGCACTCAGATAATAAACGGAAAGGTTACAAGATCAACGACCTATACTTACACATATTACCTTCAGGCTCTTAACGAGGGAAAATACGCCATTGCCCCCGCAAAGTTCACCCTCAGGAACAAATCATACTATTCCGATTCCCTGAGAATAGAGGTTGTGGGTGGAGTCTCGGCAGTAAGCCAAAATGCAGCTGGTGCCGGATCCGGTTCCGTTGATGAAGGAGCAGTCGATACCAGTGAAGACCTGTTCGTGAATCTCATCCTTGACAAAAGCGAGGTTTTCATGGGAGAACATATTACCGCGACTGTCAAGATCTATTCACGTGTTGATATCTCCGGGATTAACGAGATAAAGTTTCCGGGTTTTGAAGGCTTTCTCAGGACCGATCTTGAAACAGCTCCGCTTACCTCACTGCGACGTGAAACCATAAACGGAAGGATATACGGGACCGGGGTGGTTCAGCAATTCCTTCTCTACCCGCAGGTGACCGGTGAAATAAGTATTGACCCTGTTCAGATCTCCGTCCTTGTTCAGCAGAAATCAGGACAGTCGGATCCATTTTTCGGCGACTTCTTTCAAACCTATACCACGATTCCCAGGGCTCTGGTCAGCAAATCCCTAAGAGTCAGAGTTAAGCCCCTGCCGGGTATCAGGCCTGATAATTTCTCTGGGATAGTCGGGAAAGCTTCCATGACAGCATCAATCGATAAAGATACTGTAAATGTGAATGATGCACTGAACCTTAAGATCGTTCTCAGTGGAAACGGCAACCTGAAACTGGCAAATTTCCCTGCGATTAAACTACCTGCCGACATTGAGATGTACGACCCGAAAATAACCGACAACTTTAAGAACACCGTTAACGGAACAAGCGGACAGAAAATATTCGAATATCTGCTTATCCCAAGGCATCATGGCGATTTTACCATCCCTTCATTTTCTTACCCTTATTTTGACCTTTCCACCCGCCGGTATGAGAATATCAGCATTCCGGAGCTTCGTTTTCATGCCGTGAAGGGAGATGATCAGAATGCAGGTATAACTGTTTACGGAGGCGTCTCAAAAGAGGATGTTAAATACCTGGGCCGCGACATCAGGTATATAAGATCTGAACCAGGTCTGCTAAGAAAGTCGGGCAGCCTCATCACTTCCAAACGTTCGTTTTACAGCGCCTACGCAATAGCCCTCATTGTTTTCCTCGCTGTCCTGGTAGTCAGAAGGGAGCACATCAGAAGAAATTCTGACATTGCTTCGGTGAAGAACAGGAAGGCTGGTAAAATTGCTGCACGGCGACTTAGAGAGGCCGAAAAATGCCTCAGAGAAAAGCAGACTGACAGGTTCTATGAGGAGATCCTTAAAGCCCTGTGGGGCTATCTCAGCGATAAACTTAACATCCCTGTTTCGGAACTAAACAGGACTAGCGCTGTTAAATCATTAACAGATAAAGGAATAGGAGAGGAGGATGTTAATAATCTGGCGTCCATAATCGACACATGCGAATATGCAAGATTTGCACCTTCCTCATCACCTTCAGAAGCAGAAAAAATATTTGAAGGGGCATCCAGCTTCATCAGACTGTTAGAAAATTCAATTGGCTAGAAATGAAAAACCTGATTAAAATATTAATACTGCATATATTTTTCCTTTCTTCCACTCTCTCTGTATTTCCTCAGAAGGATCAGGACGGGAAATTCTTGAAGGGAGTGGAATACTATACGGCAGGAAATTATGAGGCCGCACTTGGTGAATGGAATGATCTTTACAATACAGGTTACAGGTCAGCAATACTTAACTACAACATTGGTAATGCCTATTTCAAACTGAATGACATTCCTTCTGCTATCCTGTTTTTTGAAAGGGCCCGCCTTCTCAAGCCCGGCGACAATAACATAAACTACAATCTGCAGATAGCCAGGTCGCTTGTTGTTGATAAATTTGAAGAAATACCCGAACTGTTTTTTGTCAGGTGGTACAACTTTGTTGCTTTGATGCTTCAAACCAATACCTGGGCGGTAATAAGTATAGTTACCTTCATTTTGTTCCTTGTTCTTCTTTCACTCTACATCTATTCATCGGCTTACAGGCTGAAGGTTGCTTCCTTCTGGCTTTCGCTGTTTCTGCTTCTCATGTCTCTTTCGTCCCTTACCTTTTCCCTGCGCAACAGGAATCTAGTATACGACAGCAGGAATGCAGTTATATTCGCACCTTCAGTCAATGGAAAGAGTTCTCCTGACAACAGCGGAACCGATCTGTTTGTTCTTCATGAAGGATCAAAAGTAGCCATTGAAGATAAGGTCGGAGAATGGTATGAAATAAGGCTCTCCGATGGCAACAAGGGATGGGTGCCGGCAGTAAGTCTTACAATAATCTGATCATGCAGTACAGTCACTCCTTCTGTTAATTCTATTTTAGCCGTTTGAATAATACATTCCGAAATGAAAACAAAAAAGGTCAATTCCTCCCGCATGCCTGTTTACAGGGATGCGGGATTCGAACTTTACGATGCTTCAACGACAGGCAGGGCCTTTGAAAAGGAACCTGAAAATGAAAGGATCCCCGATCTTTACATATATTCAAGGTACCGGAATCCAACCGTAACAGCAGCAGAGGATGAGATAATGAAACTCGAAGACTGCAGGTGGGCTCTTCTTACCCAGTCGGGAATGTCGGCAATTGATACGGCTCTTTCAATCTTTCAGAGAGGATCCCTTACCAGACCATGGCTGTTTTTCAACGAGATATACGGAGGAACAATATCTTTCATCGAATCAATTCTCAGGAAAAGGAGAGGGGTAGAGGCACTGAGCTTTTATCCTTCGGGCGAAAGGTATGATATTACAGAATTTTTCCGTATGGCAGAAAAAAGAAAACCGGAAGTAATTTACGTCGAAGTGCTTTCAAACCCCATGCTCATTGTCACCGACCTTGTTGAAGTAATCAGAGTTGCAAGAAGCACTGGATCAAAAGTAATAGTCGACAACACCTTTGCAACTCCATTGCTTTGCAAACCGCTTGAGCTGGGAGCTGACCTTGTTATTCACAGTGCAACGAAATATTTCTCAGGCCACGGGAATATAACAGCAGGAGTGGTCTGCGGAAACGATGACGCCCTGATGCGTGAGGCAATTGAATACAGGAAGTATGTAGGGCACATGATCTCGCCCGATGATGCTTACAGGCTAAATACCCAGGTCAAAACATTCAGGCTCAGGTTTAATCAGCAGTGCAAAAATGCCTCCGCCATTGCTGACCTCCTTATATCATCTCCTGTTGTAGGAAAAGTATGGTTCCCCGGACTTCCTGAACATGAAACCCATTCTGTTGCACAAAAGCTCTTTGAAGACAGGGGATTCGGGGGAATGATAACTTTCGATTTTGCCGGTGAATCTTCCGGTGAAAAAAGGAAGAGAAGGGATATGTTCATCAGCGGAGTTTCAGAAGATATCAAAATAATCCCGTCGCTCGGAGATCCAAAAACTATTATCATGCCGGTAGAATCCGTATGGGGTGCAAAATATCCCGAGCCCGGACTTATCAGAATGTCGGCAGGATTCGAGGAAACTGAACGCATTACTGAAATCATCAGCGACGCTCTCCGGAAGCTGTAAGGGGCTGAAATTCAATGGTCAATGCCAGTCTATCGGCTCTTTCCCGTGCTCAAGCAGGTAATTGTTGCAGTGGCTGAAATGTCTGTTACCGAAAAAACCTCTTGAGGCAGAAAGGGGTGAGGGATGAGCGGATTCAAGGACCAGGTGTCTCGACCTGTCTATTGATTCTCCTTTTTTTTGTGCGTAGGCCCCCCACAGGAAGAAAACAACGTTATCCTTTTCCCTGTTAATGACCCTTATGACCTCATCAGTAAATTCTTCCCAGCCTTTTCTCTGGTGCGAACCAGCCTGATGCGCCCTTACGGTAAGTGTTGCATTAAGAAGAAGAACCCCCTGTCTTGCCCAGCGTGTCAGGTCGCCCGATCCTTCTGGCCGGAAACCAAGATCCGCTTCTATCTCCTTGAATATATTGATAAGACTTGGAGGATAGGCCACACCATCCCTTACTGAAAAACATAATCCATGAGCCTGTCCGGGTCCGTGATATGGATCCTGTCCTATTATTACAGCGTTTACATTCTCGAAAGGGCAGAGTTCAAAGGCGTTGAATATCAGTGAGCCGGGTGGAAAGACCTGACCTTTCCCGTATTCATTCCGGACAAAATCGGTCAGCTTAAGAAAATAATCCTTTCTGAACTCGCCGTCGAGCTTCGATTTCCAGCCTGTCTCAATACGTACTTCCATGTCTAAAGATAAGAAAACCGTTCCTGTAAAACAAAATGGACTGATGAATTAATCATCAGTCCATACACAACCATCTACCCACACAACCTAAAACTAAAGAAACAAAATTTCAGACAGCTCAGAAGTAATTTCATTAACTTCACTGGTAAAAAGAACATTACAATTTGGCTACTTTGGCATGCTGAACTAATCAAATTTAAACCAAAAATTAATACAGAAATAGAAAATTATAAGTCATTTTGACTAAAATATTGATTTTTTTTATCAACAACAGTTAATAATTTCTTAATTGTAAACGGATCGATGGGAAAAGAGACAGAACGTAAATTTCTGGTTACCGGCAGATTCAGGCATCTGGCATCAGGCAAACAGCATATACTGCAGGGATATCTGGCAGTTGATCCTGAAAGGACGGTGAGAATCAGGTTAGCCGGTAAAAAGGCTTTTTTAACAATAAAGTCGCCGGCAAAGGAAGGAAGTTTTACGCGTGGCGAATGGGAATATGAGATACCTCGGACCGATGCCGAAGAAATAATGAAGATTTGTCTTCCCCGCAGGATTGAAAAGACAAGATACAGGATCTTACATGGAAGGCACGTAATTGAGGTTGATGAATTTCACGGAGAACATATTGGTCTGGTAATGGCCGAAGTCGAGCTGGCCTGCGAGGAGGAGGAATTTGAAAAACCTGAATGGCTTGGAGAGGAGGTTACCGGAGATCCCAGGTACTATAATGCAAATATGATCTGATGGCAGGAGTCTTATTTCTTAAATACAAAATATACGGCAAGAACAAGAAAGAAAAATCCTATTATGTGGTTTGTTCTTATCTGTTCATCTTTGAAGACAATAAGCGTGAAAGCGGTAAATACAAGAATGGAGATAACTTCCTGTATTACCTTTAGTTCAACAAGACCAAACGGACCGCCGTTTGCCTTGAATCCCATCCTGTTGGCAGGTACCTGAAGGGAATACTCAAAAAGGGCAATGAACCAGCTCAGTAGAATGATAGCAAGAAGACTGAGGTTTTCGAACCTGTTTATTGTTTTCAGTTTCAGATGTCCGTACCAGGCAAATGTCATAAACGCGTTCGACAAAACCAGCAGAAGGATTGTGTAGAGGCCTTTCATATTGCTTGTAAGCTTAAATTTTCAATATTAAGGAACAGCGGAAGCTGAATGTCTCAGAGTACCCTTGAATAGATCTGTTTTGGATCGCCCGGAGCATAAAAATCTTCAAGACTTGCCTGCAGTTTATAACCGTTCTTTTGATAAAATATTTCAGTCGGCGCATAAAGAGGTCTTCCTGAAGTCTCGATCCAGAGGATACGGCCTCCTCTTTCTCTTACATCCTCTTCAATGGCATGGAGAAGAAGGGATCCATATTTCCTGTTCTGCGAATTATTATGGACAGCAATCCAATACAGATCCCAGGAATGAACCGAAAAAGGATTTTTCCCGTAATTGGCAAAAGCAGAGATTCCGTTTTCATCTTCAACCTTCATCCAGTAGTATCCGCTCTTTTCTGCTCCTGCAGCAATTGTCTCATCCGCAATTTCCAGTGCAGTCTGAATCTCAAATTCATAAAAGAATCCTGTCGATCTCAGAATAGATTCAATATCCTTTCTGTGGCCGGCATTAATGCCTTTTGTTATATTTCCCATAATCATTCAATAGTTAAGATCTTCAGTAATCCGTGTTACGGCCTCCGTCATGGGGATACCCGCCCGGGTTACGGCAGCAACGACACCGCTGTCGGGCGATAAGCAAGGATTTGCATTAACCTCAATAACATAGGGATTATTTTCTTTGTCGACCCTCATGTCGACCCGTGCATAGCCTTTGAGACCGAACACCTCCCAGCACCTGAGAGCCGCATCTCTTATTCTTTCAGCGAGGACAGGATCGAGGTTTTCGCCGGGGAATTCCCTTATTGTATTTACATACTCAAAACTGTCTTCGATCCACTTTGCCCTGAAGTCGACGATTTTCGGCATATCATCTCCGAAGTTATGAAAAACCATTTCGGCCGGCGGCATAACTTCAGGTCCCGATTTACTGAACAGGACTGTTATATTGAATTCTCTTCCTTCAATATAATCCTGAATGAGCCAGTGCGAGTCGTCATATTTTAAAAGGCGTTCCACATCTTCATCGCTGAAGGTAAAAACTGAATCATGTGTTATTCCCTGAGATCCGTCTTCCCATACCGGTTTTATTATGTATTTTTTCCCGGGTGTCATTTTCCTGCACTGAGACGGTAAAAACGACAACGGGGTATTTATCCTGTTTTCAGTAAGTATTTTGGCAGTCAACGTCTTACTAGTGGTGATAAAAATTGCTTCGAGCGGATTGCCCGAGTAGGGAACAGAGTGCATATTAAGAAGGGCCGGGACAAAATAACAAAGTTCTCCCTTGTTGTTTATCGATTCAACCAGGTTAAACACAAAATCCGGTTTTTCTGATGCAAGATCTGCAACTTCATTCATGAAGTCGGCAGTTATTCCTTTCCTGTATGTTTCGATACCTGTTTTCCGGAGATTCTCGCTTATGAATTCAACCTGATCAAGAACATCCATTTCATCAGGAAGGGCATTCTCTCCCGGCTGGTTATAAATTATGCAACAGTTCTTTTTCTTCATAGTTTCAGCCCATGGCGTTTTAAAGCTGAATTCATTATCATCTCCAGTAGCGTCTGGTACTCTATTCCCGACATTCGCGACAGAATAGGAAGGTCAGAATGCACAGGATGCAGTCCGGCCAGAGGATTTACTTCAATGAAGCATATCTTTCCATTCCTGTCTGCTTTTACATCGACCCGTCCGCCATCAACAGCACCGAGCGCTATCCAGGCTTTCAGGGCAACTGTTTTGCATTCTTCCGCGAATTCTTCATCCATGGGACTGTATTTGCAGAAAAGCTGATAATTTTCCTTGAATTCAACGGAATATGGGAGGTTATCCCTGCATTCGATCTCCATTCCGCCCAGGGCAATGGCATCTTCTCCGGAGCCTGCAATTCCTACCGTAAACTCGCGTCCCGGAAGGTATTCCTCCACAAGTGCAGGCTGCTCGAACCTCTCAAGGAGATAAGCGGCCATTGATTTCAATTCGGCTTCCGACCTTACAAGACTCTTCTCAGTTATACCCTTTCCCGTTCCCTCAGATACCGGTTTTATGAACAGAGGGTAATTGAGTTCGCATTTATCAGCATCCTTCAGGTCAGAAATCAGGAAGCCTGGACTTACCGGTACTCCCGCTGCAGAAACAATAAGACGGGTAAGGTATTTATTCAGTGACACTCCGAGAATAACCGGTCCGCTGAAGACATAGGGGATCCTGTACTGGTCAAGGATAGCCGGAACCACCGACTCCCTTCCGTCACCATAAAGGCCTTCTGCAATATTGAACACGAGGTCCCATCTTTTACCTGCCGACAGTGCCTCAATGAGCTCGAAGCAGTTTCCGACGGCTTCAGTTTCAAAACCCATCTTTTTCAAAACATTGTCGATGGCATCGACGGTTTCCTGCTTGTCAAATTCTGCAGTATCCTCCATGGAATAACCGCGGTCGAGATACCACGACCGCAGATCATAGGTAAGTCCGATCTTCATTATTCAGGATCTATTTCTCCGGATACTCACAAACCACGCCTTTGTAGTTCCTCAGAACAATACGCTCATCATTATGTTCCACCACATAGTCGGGAAGGAGAGGGATCTTTCCTCCTCCGCCGGGAGCGTCAATAACAAACGTTGGAATTGCATATCCGCTTGTAAATCCGCGCAGTCCCTTGATGATCTCGAGCCCTTTGGCAACACTTGTCCTGAATTGACCTGATCCGGGTATGAGATCACACTGATACAGGTAATACGGACGCACCCTTATCTTAAGAAGTTTGTGCATAAGCTCCCTCATCACCGTGACATTATCGTTGATTCCTTTCAGCAGAACCGTCTGGCTACCCAGCGGAAAACCTCCGTCGGCAAGCTTGTTGCATGCCTTTGCAGACTCTTCGGTAATCTCGAGGGGATGCGAAAAATGTAGGCTGATAAATAGCGGATGGTATTTCCTGAGGATATTAATAAGACCGTCGGTTATGCGCTGAGGCAATACAACCGGGATCCTTGAGCCGATGCGGATAATTTCCACATGCTCTATCTTCCTTATATTATAGAGTATGTAATCAAGTGTCTCATCACTTAGAGTAAGAGGATCGCCGCCGCTTATGAGCACATCCCTGACCTCCCTGTGGGAAGCAATGTAATTGAATGCTTTCTCATAATCCTGCCTTGCAAGCTTGTCAAGCCTGCCTACCGAATGCGATCTCGTACAGTACCTGCAGTAATTGGAACAAACCTGCGTGACCGTAAAAAGCACCCTGTCGGGATACCTGTGAACTATCCCCTTAACAGGAGAGAAGGAACTCTCGTGAAGAGGGTCCGACTGCTCGCTGCTGCTTACAAGAAGCTCCTCAACCACCGGAATAACATTCCTGCGCAACGGGTGTCCGGGCTTTGAATCGTAGATCAGTGATGCAAAATACGGGGTGATCCTCAGGGGAAGGCGGCCTTTTAGATTATTGATGGCCATAATCTCCTTGTCAGAGAGTTTCATGATCTTCTGCAGATCGTCAATGCTTGTAAAGGCATTCCTGAGCTGCCATTTCCAATCGTTCCAGGATTCAATAGTTGTTAGGGGGAAGTACCGGTGCATGAATTCCGAACTCCGGTTGCTAACTAACTGGTTTGGGATTTCATTTTGCGAAAAAAACGTGGTTTTCGCGCCAGGCTCTTCATCAGAAGAGCAACCCACGAGGCGGCCCTCACAGCGGAGAGTTGCAACCTCATTATTGTTAGCGTTCATAACGGTCGATGAAAAAGCTCATCAGTTGTTTTAATTTTTCTTGTAGTTAAATAGTTTTTAGTTAAAAAATCGGGACGAAAATATATATTCTGTAAATACATTGTACTCTTCACCCTTTATAAATATTAACACGGAAGAATTTTTATCAACAGTATACTTCCTTATAGCACTGGTAATCATTGGCATAGACTTGCCGGACAATGCATTGGCATGCATCATTTTTTTTATATTTTTTTGCCCGGCGGGGTGATTTTTTCAGTAAAAATCGATATGCAGTCAACAGTTTCTCTTCTTTCAAAAGATTTGTAAGCTTTCATTTCTCCTCTTCAATTTTTAAGTTCCATCCTTATCAACTTTTATGCCACAAAATCTGATAACAATCAAGGTTAAAAAAAGTTCTGCACTATAACGCAGTTATGTTGGAAAAATTGCAGTTTGGAGTGAGCTGGGGTTTGGAATACTTAAAACGGTATCGCCCTCCTCAGGTAAAGAAAGCTCAGCTGTCATCGCCGTCGTGGAAATCCTGACTACGCCTCATCTTCTTTATTTCGGAATGTCTTTTTTTTCTTACAGCTCTTTCAGCCTTCGATCCGGCAGTAGGAGAGGTGGGCTTTCTTTCGGGATCCGCTGTGAGGGCAGAAGCAAGAAGTGAAAACAACCTGTTTGCAGCAGCTTCCCTGTTCTGCATCTGGGTTCGTCCCGACTGCGAACGAACGATGATCTCTCCTTCTGAATTAATCCTATTTTTGAGTTTTTGAAAAATGATGGATTTTTCATCATCAGAAAGGAATGAAGTCCTTATTATATTGAACCTCAGTTCGACCCTCGTATTAACCTTATTCACATTCTGCCCTCCTGGACCGCTGCTGCGCGAAGCAGAGAAAACCAGCTCGGTCCAAGGAATCCTTGACTGTAACTCTTCAGGCGTCATATATTACTTGATCCGGCATGCCGGCATCCTTTATTCCGATATCTCGAAGACATATTCTCCCGACCCGGCACTTGCTTCAATCCTGTTTTCCTTCTTATTATGAGTGAAAACAGGTATTGCTGTCTGAGGCTTTTTAGTTGCTTCCTCCCTTAAGTTTACTTTCGAAAGATCGCCCGTGGGAAGAAAGATCCTGGCAGAAGTGTTTGGCGGAATAACAACCCTGAGAATAATCTTTCCGTCTTTTCTTTCCCAGCCTGAAGAGATGGTCCCGTAAGGGCTCTCAAAGGAGGCTCTTGAGAAATCGAGCTTTTTTGTGATATAAGGATATACAACTATCTCTTTGTAACCCGGCTTGCCGTTGTCGATACCTGCCGAGCTCCTGTACATCCAGTCGCCGATTGCACCATAGGCGTAGTGGTTGAATGAATTCATTCCGGCATCCTGGAAAGTGCTGTCGGTTTTTTGTCCGTCCCAGCGTTCCCAGATTGTGGTTGCTCCCATTTTTACGGGATAAAGCCACGACGGGTATGTTTCCTGGAGAAGAAGATCATAGGCAAGATCGGGGTAGCCGTTCCGGGTAAGCACATGACAGAGGAAGGGTGTTCCGAGAAATCCTGTCGAGAGGTGGTTCCTTCTGCTGCGTATGTCGTCTGCCAGGAACCTGGTTGCCTTAGGTCTGAGTTCTTCAGGAAGAAGGTCAAACATAAGGGCAAGCACATAGGATGTCTGGGAATTGGTTCCGACTCTTCCGGCAGGTGTTACATATTCCTGGTTGAACACTTCCTTTATTTTGTCATAAAGTCCGCTGTAAAAAGCAGCATCATCGCTTTTGCCCAGTTCTTCTGCTGCCTTTGAAAGCAATCCGGAAGAATAGGCAAAAAAAGCAGTTGCTATGAAGTCGTGTTCAGTATGTCCGTCGGGTTCAGAGTGGTTGTTCACGGGAGGATGATAGAAGAGCCAGTCGCCATATTTGCTTCCTCCCTTCCATATATATGAATCTCCGGCATTAGCCCTGATATATTCGACCCAGGCTTTCATGCTTGGATATTGTCTGGAAAGAAGATCCTTGTCTCCGTAAACCTGGTAAAGCGTCCACGGAGTGATTACTGCCACATCGCCCCATCCGGCTGATGGCCGGGCTGTTTTCGCATTCTGCGGGTTCAGCACATCCGGAATCACATCCGGAACTTCTCCTCCGGGTTTCTGATCGAGGGCAAGATCCTTGAGCCATTTGGTAAAAAATGCAGCAACGTCATAGTTGAATGCAGCGGTCCTTGTAAAAGCCTGTGCATCACCCGTCCAGCCAAGTCTCTCATCCCTTTGCGGGCAGTCGGTAGGTACATCCACAAAGTTACCTTTCTGTCCCCACTTTATATTATGCTGCAACTGGTTAAGCAGAGGATTTGAGCTTTCATACGAACCCGTTACCTCCATGTCGGAATGAACGACCACTCCCGTTATGTTATCGGCAGTAAGCTCACCAGGAAATCCACTGACTTCCACAAACCTGAATCCCATGAAAGTAAACCTTGGTTCATAAATCTCTTCTCCTGTTCCTGCAAGAGTGTAGGTAATCTGGCATTTTGCTGCACGGAGGTTCTCGGTATAAAACTCGCCATATTTATCAAGCACCTCTGCATGGCGCAAGGTTACTACCGTCCCTTTTGGTCCGGAAACCTTAAGCCTTATCCATCCAACCATGTTCTGCCCCATGTCAACAAGAAGTGATCCCTTCGGCGACCTGAATACCTTAACGGGCTTTATCTCTTCGATCTTCCTTATCAGGGCTCCCTCAGATGCTACTATATTATTATTATATACAGCAGTTCTTACGGGTTCCCATTTTGAATCGTCGTACCCGCCGAGGTTCCAGCCGGTAAGCTTCCTTGTAGCATCATAGGTCTCTCCGTTGTAGATGTCATTCATTCTTATTGCACCGTCGTTGCTGCATTTCCAGGAACCGTCGGTAACTATCATTGTCTCCGTCCCGTCAGTAAAAGATATCTTCATCTGCATCAGAAGTCCAAGTCTCTTTCCGTAAACGGCCCAGTTGTTGCCCCATGCAAGGGTGCCTCTGTACCATCCGTCTCCAAGGACTGCCCCTGCTGCATTTACACCTTTTGAAAGAAGACCTGTAACGTCGTAGACCTGATACTGAAGCCTTTTGCCATAAGTTGTCCATCCCGGTGTAAGTACCTGATCCCCGACCTTTTTGCCATTAAGATGAAGCTCATAGAAGCCGTGTGCAGTTACATAGACAACCGCCCGTGAAATGTTTTTTGTAAGGTTGAATTCCTTCCTGAAGTGGGGAGAGGGTGAGTAGCGGTTTGTGTCTCCCTGCATTTCAATCCATTCAGCCTTCCAGTCGGCATTTTCTGACAGGCCTGTCTCCCAGGAGGCTGTTTCACTCCATCCCGATGACTTACCATTGTTGTCCCAGATCCTTACCTGCCAGAAATATCTTGTTCCGGGCTTCAGCTCAGGTCCTGAATAGGGGACAAGAACAGATTCTTCCGAGTTTACTTTTCCTGACTGCCACACCAGGCTTTTCCCTGAAAAACCAGGATCAGATGCAACCCTGAGGGAATAGGCAGTCTGCATCAGGTTTCGAGACGTTCCGCTGATTTTCCACGAAAGCCTGGGCTGCTTATTGTCAATTCCGACAGGATTCTTCTTGTGTTCGCATGTGAGATCAAAGACCGAAAGCCCCTGGGAATATATTATTCCCGGTATAAAGAGCAGGAGCAGAAATAACTTGAATGATTTCATTGGTGGATTATTAGGTTCTGATTTAAGAGTTTTGAAATTTATCCATTTTTATCATAATTCCGAAGAGTAAAATAACTATTTTTATATTCTTTTTGAACTAAACAGATAATCAGGCCGGCGTTATGAATCCAGTTGCAGGGATATTGCTTATTGCTCTTGGCAGTATTGGTGCTGCCAGTTTTTATGTTCCTTTCAAGAAAGTCAAAGAGTGGTCGTGGGAGTCTTACTGGATAGCTCAGGGCGTCGCTGCATGGCTTATTGCGCCATGGCTCTTTGCCCTCATATTTATCCCGCAGGGAGAGCTTCTTCCGATATTAAGGGAATCCCCTGCATCTGCAAAACTTATGGCTGCATTTTTCGGGGTCCTCTGGGGTTTCGGGGGCCTTACTTTCGGCCTTAGCATGAGGTATCTCGGTGTTGCCCTCGGACAGAGCATTGCACTTGGCCTGTGTGCCGCCTTTGGAACGATAATACCGGCAGTGGTGGCCGGACAGGATCTTTTTGCTTCAAGAGCCGGTATTCTTACACTGGTCGGAGTTGCCCTCACAGTTGCCGGTATCTCCATTATTGGCTATGCAGGGGCTCTGAAAAGCAAATCCATGACTGAAGAGGAGAAAAGGAAAGCCATAAAGGAATTCGCACTTAAGAAAGGTATTCTCATCGCTGTCTTCTCAGGTATAATGAGCGCCTGCTTCAATTTCGGATACGAAGCAGGAAAACCAATCGAAGAGGTGGCCCTGGCTCATGGAACAAATCCCCTTTATCAGAAAAACCCTACCCTTATCTTCATTCTCCTGGGTGGCTTTATAACTAATCTCATCTACTGCGGCTATCTTAATTTAAAGAACAAGACCTACACTGACTATCTCGGCGTAACACGGAAGATATTACTTAACAACATCCTCTTTACCTTCCTTGCCGGATTCCTTTGGTTTCTGCAGTTCCATTTCTTCGGGATGGGCTCTAGCAAACTGCCTTCAGGAATGGCTGTTTTCGGGTGGAGCATCCTGATGGCACTCAATATCGCAATAAGCAATATCTGGGGTATAATTCTCAGTGAATGGAAGGGGGTAAACACAAAAACAATTGCCGTTCTTCTTGCGGGTATAATTGTTCTCATACTCTCAACTTTTGTGGTCAAGCTAAGCTAATACATTAAATATGAAGAGATTCGGTTTCAAGATGAAACTCAATCCCGGATTCAGGGAGGAATACAGAAAACGCCACGGAGAGATCTGGCCGGAACTTGTTGCGTTGCTTAAAAGCCAGGGTATCTGCAATTATTCAATTTTCTACGACGAAGAGACCAATATCCTGTTTGCCTATCAGGAACAACAGGGTGAAAGTTCATCACAGGACCTGGGTTCTGAGGAGATAGTAAAAAAGTGGTGGAAACACATGGCCGACATAATGGAAACCAATCCTGATAATTCGCCCGTCACCGTTCCTCTTGAGCAGGTTTTTTTTATGGAGTGAACCGGTAGTATAACGAGAGAATAATAATTTTAAAAACATAAGGAATGAACAAGGAAGCAATAAAAAAATCATATCAGCTTGCAAAGGAACAATACGCTGAACTGGGAATTGATACTGATAAGGTCCTTAAGCAGATGGACGATGTAGTGATAAGTCTTCACTGCTGGCAGACAGATGATGTGGGCGGCTTTGAGAAAGAAGGTGCAGAGCTCGGAGGAGGAGGGATACAGGCGACAGGTAACTATCCCGGAAAGGCAAAGACCATAACACAGATGCGTGATGACCTCGACAAGGTTTTCTCGCTTCTTCCGGGCAGGCAGCGCCTTAGCCTCCATGCCATCTACGGTGAGTTTGAAGGAAAGAAGGTCGACAGGGACAAGATAGAGGTGAAGCATTTCCAGGGATGGATCGACTGGGCGAAGAAAAGGGATGTGGGACTTGATTTCAACTGCACATGCTTCTCTCATCCTCTTGCTGATGATGGATTCACACTATCGAGCCGGAACCCGAAAATCAGAAAATTCTGGATCGAACACACAAAAAGATGCCGCGAAATTGCTGCAGAAATGGGACGACAGCTGGGAACGCCATCAGTACACAACATCTGGATACCCGACGGATCCAAAGATACTCCTGTTGACAGGATGGGGCTTCGCGCCATCCTTAAGAAATCGCTCGATGAGATACTGACGGTAGAATACCCGAAGAAATATCTCAAGGATTCTGTGGAGAGCAAGCTTTTTGGTATAGGTTCAGAGTCGATGGTGGTTGGATCACACGATTTCTACATGGGTTATGCAGTTGCAAACAATACCCTTATAACCCTCGACAACGGTCATTTTCATCCCACTGAACAGGTAGGCGACAAGATCTCCTCAATTCTTCTTTATATTGATGAGATCCTTCTTCATCTTACCAGAGGAGTAAGATGGGACAGCGACCATGTGGTAACATTGAATGATGAGTTGGTCCTGATAGCACAGGAGATAATCAGAGCTAAAGCCCTCAAGAGGGTGAATATCGGCCTCGACTTCTTTGATGCCAGCCTTAACAGGATCGGAGCATACGTTACAGGAACGAGATCGGCACAGCTGGCCTTCCTGTTCGCAATGCTCGAACCGCTCGACATGTTAAGGAAGTTTGAGGCAGACGGTAAATACTTCGAAAGGCTTGCGTATCTTGAGCTCATGAAAACCCTGCCTTTCGGGGCAGTATGGGATTATTACTGCATGACAAGCAAGGTTCCCGCAGGGAGGGATTATATCGAAGAGATTGTCAGATATGAAAATGAAGTGTTAAGTAAAAGGTAATAAGTGTTTTATACCGGTCGGATAGTTATCACGAAATAATATGAAGGAAAAAGTCATTGCAATTTTTGATGTTGGCAAGACAAACAAGAAATTACTGCTTTTTGACTGCAATCTGAGACTCGTTTCTGAAGAAGAGACCAGGTTCCCGGAAGTGACTGATGATGATGGATTTGAGTGCGACAATATCGACCTTATCGAAGACTGGATAATGGAATCCATTAAGGATCTTATCCGGTCTGACCTTTATGATCTTACTGCACTGAACTTTGCCACATACGGGGCAACGATCGTTTACCTCGACGCTGAAGGAAAAAGGATCGGACCGGTGTACAACTATCTCAAACCTATCGATGAGAGAATTCCGGAGAGAATTTACAGAAGGTACGGAGGACAGGACGAGTTCTGCCGCAGGACAGCTTCTCCTGCACTTGGGATGCTGAATTCAGGGATGCAGATCCTCTGGCTTAAATCCGAAAAACCTGAGGTATACTCAAGAGTAAAATACATTCTTCATTTCCCTCAGTACCTGTCGTACCTGATAACGGGAAAGATCTGCTCCGAGCATACCTCGATAGGCTGTCATACTGCCCTGTGGGATTTCGACAGCATGAAATACCATTCATGGGTAAGCGATCAGGGTCTGGATCTGCCGGAACCGATCCCTGTCACGACACTCAATGAGGTTCTTATCGAAGGTAAAAAGATCAGTGTCGGGATTGGGATCCACGATAGTTCCGCTTCGCTTGCACCGTACTTTACAGGTAACAGGGGAAATTTTCTTCTTGCATCAACAGGTACATGGTGCATTAATATGAATCCCTTTAATCCCGAAAAACTGACAGCCGAACAACTCGACAGGGATTGCCTGTGCTACATGAGCATCACACGCGAGCCTGTAAAGTCCTCCCGCTTGTTCATCGGAAAAATGCACGACAATGGGGTCGCAATGCTGAACTCGCATTTCAGGACCTCAGATGATTTTTACCTGAACGTTAACTTTGACCAGGACCTCATTAACATGCTGGCAAAAAGGTACATCGGCGACAAGAGGGCTTTTTTCAGCAGCGGACCCGAATCGAGGGAGTTCAGGGACAGGATCGACCTGTACGACTTCAAATCATTCGACGAAGCCTATCACCAGCTGATGTCAGAACTTACAACACTCGCGGCTGAATCAATAAGGCTTGTACTGCCTGAAAAGAGCGAAACGGGAAATTTATATGTTACGGGAGGATTCTCGAAGAATAAGATCTTTGTAAAACTCCTTGCGGGAATGTTCCCCGGCATGAGGGTGTTCACTTCGGAAATCAAGAACGCAACAGCTCTGGGAGCCGCATTGGTCGTTTATAAATCGCTGTGCGACAGTGTTCCCGAACCAAACCTCGGATTAACGGAATACCTTTCGTAAGGAAATGGGCTTACGGATGGATCATTCCTCGGTCCTGATTGCTTTCAGATGATCAGGACGAAATGGAACTTGTTGTATCTTTCCGTCCCTGTTGCAGCGAACAGGACCAGATGCGGTATAACAAAGTCCGGAGAGAAAAAGTATAATAAAAATGCTGACCCACTGTTTTTATCCTGAAAGCGGTTTCAGAAATATTAACAGGGAGTATAAATAATATGACAACAAAAATGATAAAAAAGCCGGCATTGATTCTTCTGCTTGTCTGTCAGACGGCAATCATCATTGCCCAGGAAAAAGATTTTGGTATCTGGTATACCATTGCTGCAGAAAAGGAAATTGTAAAAAATCTCGACCTGGGAGTGGATTTTAACCTGAGGACCTACCACGATGCCGGGGAAATTGATGAAGGATTTTTTGACCTTGGGCTGGATTATAAAATCAACAAGACCTTAGGAGTGGCAGTTTCTTACAGGTACACCAAAGCCAGGGAAGATGATGAAGAATATCACACCCGCCATAAGTGGTTTGCCGACCTGAAGGCAAAGACTACTTTCGGTGACCTCGATCTTTCGGGACGGGTGAGGTTTCAGCAGCGCCATAAAACATACTTTGAGGATGAAAATGACAGGGAATCGAAAGAGCATATCAGGCTCAGGTTAAAGGCATCATATGACATCCCGTCCTTCCCCCTTAATCCTTTTCTTTCTTCAGAACTTTTCCTGCCTGTATTCGACCATGTGACCCGGACGGTAGACAAACAAAGGTTTTCAGGAGGTTTTGAATACAATATTTCAAAAAAGCACGCCATTGAACTTGAGTATACGTTTCAGAGAGATTTCTTTCCCAAGGAGACTAATATGAATATTATCTCCGTCGGTTACAACATTAAACTTTGAATTCAATAACAACACGACCATTGAATTATGAAAATCAGGTGTCTTTTGCTCATCACCCTCCTTATCCCGGCCGGTATCCATTCACAGGTCAGGCAGGATCGTCAGTGGCCTTCATACAGAGGTTATCTTTCGTCAGGAGTGCTTGATAATGCCGACCTTCCCGAAAAGTTTGATTTTGACAAGCCGGAAAACATAAGATGGCTTATTGATATTCCCGGAATGGGAATATCAAGCCCGGTTATCTGGGGCGACAAATTATTCATTACAACGGCGGTAAGCGAAAATGACAAGGCAGGCTTCAAACCTGGCCTTTACGGCGATGTGGCTCCTGTGAGCGACTCATCAGTCCACGAATGGAAAGTGTTTTGCATCGACAAAAACAATGGGAAGGTCCTCTGGGAAAGAACATCCTGCAGGGGAGTGCCAAAGATAAAGAGGCATCCAAAATCTACTCATGCCAATTCTTCGGCAGCCACCGACGGACAGCATGTAGTGGCTTTTTTTGGTTCAGAAGGACTTTATTGCTACGACATGAACGGAAACCTCCGCTGGCAGAAGAATTTCGGGATCCTCCGGTCGGCATTCTTCACAATGAGAAAGGCTGAATGGGAATTTGCAAGTTCGCCTATAATACATAATGGCGTGGTTGTAATACAGTGCGATGTCCTCGATAACTCCTTTGTTGCCGCCTTTGATGCAAAGTCCGGAAAGGAATTATGGAAGTCCTCAAGGGACGAATATCCTGGTTGGTGCACCCCTAACATCTATACTAATGCCGGCAGGACATATATTGCCGTAAACGGTTACAAACACAGGGGCGGCTATGACTTTGAAACAGGAAAGGAGATATGGAGAATGTCAGGCGGAGGAGATATACAGATACCAACCCCTGTAATTGGAAATAATCTTATCTATTTTAACAGCGCTCATGGAAGGTTTTCACCGATTATGGCAATCAGGACAAGCGCTTCCGGAGACATCACGCTTAAGGATAATGAGACCTCAAATACAGGTGTCCTCTGGAGTCAGCCGCGCGGGGGCTCATACATGCATACCATGCTTCTTTACAGGAATCTTCTCTACAATGTTAACTGGAACGGCACTATAAATTGCATCGATCCGCTGACCGGCAAAGAGGTCTACAATGCAAGGGTAGGGAATGCAAAAAGCTTTGTGGCATCACCTGTTGCATCTGACGGCAGAATCTATATTGTTGACGAGGAAGGGACGATATACATCATCAAGGATGGTCCTGAATTCACTCAGCTGGCTGAGATCCCCATGAGGGATATATGCATGACTGCTCCTGCCATAACCGACGGTATGATATTCTTCAGAACTCAGCATCACCTTATCGCTGTAGGGAAAAAATAGGATCTATTCCCTTCTGATCCTGCTTATCAGGGAATCAGTTCTGATCGACCTTACCGAGATCAGAAGTGCCGATACTCCTGTTGCAAGGATCAGGAGGATCATTATAATTATCGTTTTCCAGGGAAGGTCGGCTATATGGGTAAGCGAAGGTCTCGTTGCAACAAGTGCCGCGACCAGACCAGTTATTATCCCTGCAAGCAGTATCCTGATGTGTTCGTTAAATATAAGTTTTCTGATATTTTTAAGTGAAAAACCTTCTGCCAGAAGCAGTCCGAGATCCCTCCTCCGGTTATTGAAATTCCTCACCAGGACGAGGCCGATTCCCACTACTCCAAGTATCATTCCTATTCCTCCAAGTATCGTAAAAACAGAAAGGTAGGTGTTGGTCACAACAAAGAAGGAGGCAAGCCTTTCGGAAGCAGGTTCAAAATGCACTCCATACTCTGAAAGCCTGTTGCCAAGAGTTTCGATATACATCTCCTCCATTTCGGGCTTGCCGTCAGCGAGGAAGACCTGACTTCCTGCCACAGAAGGGAAATACCTGTTGAAATTATCAATACCGATGAGGACATATCCCTGAAATACCGAGGATTTCAGTCCTGCCGAAAGAACAACATTGAGTACCTGTCCGCTCTCGGTCCGTATTTTAAGGGTATCTCCTGCTTTTACCATCAGTCCGTACTGCATTACCGTCTGGTCTGCAATGCCATAGATTGTTTCGTTAACGGGTGGGCGCTGAAGTGTTTCCCAGGGATTTACTTCACCGAGACCTTTCATGGTCACAGCAAATGAGAACGATCCTTTCCTTATGAATTCAGACGGATCGAGACCAAGCAAGGGAGGAGAGGCGATGTGATTAAGGTTAAGGCAGCTTGCATCGTTTCCGGCGGTTTTCCTGCCCTGCAGCACCGAC
Source organism: Bacteroidales bacterium (assembly GCA_040772125.1). GTDB lineage: Bacteria > Bacteroidota > Bacteroidia > Bacteroidales > VadinHA17 > LD21. The sequence continues at coordinate 1,658,202 of JAXGYS010000003.1, read as the reverse complement.
AGGTCCTGCATTTCCGGATCGTCCAGGCCAAATTCGCTGCGCCCCGGCTGACTTGTAAGGTTTCCCTTTACAGGAACAGACGATTCGCCCCATAAAAGATATCCTCCTGTTCCCCCTGAAGGTCGGAGCATGCCGTCGTTAATGCTCATCCTGTTTGCCCCTGTGATAATTACGGCAAAAAGACCGGCTGCGAGAAAAAGCACCGGAGCAATGGCCTGTGAGGGATGGAAGGCATAGTATGCATCGGAGACCTGGCCGCTTTTCCTGAAACTGTATACACCTTCTTTAGCGGGCCGGATATAGTACTGCCTGATTAGAAGAATGAAAAGCACAAAAACAAGCACTCCGCCGAGATAGGAGAAAAGGGTTGCATTCTCAGGAAAAATGAACGAAACAGCAATCGCAATAATTGTCAGACCAGCCGTAACTGCAAGGACCAAAGAATTTTTTTCCGGCGATGGCCGTTCTGTGGTACCTGTCTCCGGTTCGCTGAGACGCTTCAGAAACCTGGCCGACCTTATCCGGAGTATCGTAAGAATTATAATTATTGTTGCGGCAAAACCAATAAGAAATGACTGAAAATCAAAAACAGCTGCAAGAGTGTCTGTCTGAACAGCGCCCTGCCAGACTGAATTAAGAGCCTTAATGGTTATCAGGTTGAAGAATCCTCCGGCAAAGGCACCTGCAAGGGCCCCGGCAAAAGCTGTCAGCACCGTTTCAATGAACAGCATCTTTTTTATCATGCCGTTGTTAAATCCCAGCGAATAAAGTGTCATTACCTGGTCTTTCCGGGATTCAAAGTGTGTCGAAACTACAAGTATCAGAAGAATTACAGCGGATACTATAATGAAGAAACCAAGTCCGAGAAACAGGGTGCTGAAATCGACGCTTTTACTTGCCGCTACTGCGGATTCCTGCCTGAGATCCGATGCCGAGAACCCCGACAGTTCAGGATCAGGCGAACCACTCAGCTTTTCCCTTATCTCATTTTCAGAGATTCCGCCTCCGAAGCGGATTGATGTCGCCGGTCCGAAATTTCCTGCCCAGAGTTCCTTTCCTTTTTCATAGTTGATAAAAGCTTTCGGCGTTCCTCCGTGGATGTTCCAGTATTCTTCATCCTTGTCCCTTATCCGTCCCATGTCGATCTCTACCCCGGCATCCCAGTCAGTGCACGACTCGCTTCCCGCTATTCCGGGAAACTCCGGCATAAGCAGCGAATCTGACCAGATCCCCTCCATGCCTGCCACTTTTCCCACAATAAAATCCATTCTTTCCTCAGTAAGCCGGTTCATGGGATCGGGAGAATACCATGTTACTGTTACTGTATCACCAGGAACCGCGCCGATGTCGTCAGCAAGCCATTCATTTATAACAATAGTGCTGCCATCTTCCGGTATTTCATGATACAACGACCTGTCGAGCGCTGCAATGAAAGAATATGGTGTTGACCTGTCTCCTTTGCTGATACTGTTTGCAAGGTATGTTATTGAAGGAGAAGCAGAGCTGATCCTGCTCCTTATCTCTTCGACCTGTGGCTGGTCGATGAATACTCTTCCTGCGATGATCTCATATCCGCCTGTAGCAGGTATTTCCCTCAGGGATAATCTGGCATCTTCGGGTTTTATTATTCTTCTGAATGCTGTCATCGCCGTTTCGGGGCTCATCTCACTCCGGTAATCGAACAACAGCCTGTTTATATCGGGAACAGCTCCTGAGGAATTTACAAGATCTGAACGGTTTATGAAAATATTCATCGGAACAAGCTGGCTTATTCCAAGGGAAAAATTTCCAGTATTTGAAGCATCTAGAATTTTACCTGTCCTGAGCACTATTGAAGGATTTGATCCTTTTCCGGGAGAAAACGGAGCATCAGCCGGAATGTCGGTTATGGAATTGAATCTTATTATCAGTTCATCCCCCTCGGTGATGCCAAGATATGAAGCGAGTCTCTCGTTTACAGCCGCCTCACCCTGAGTAATTTCAACAGAATTATTATCGTGGAAGGTAAAAAAGTTATCGTCGATTGCGTAAATTTTGACCTGCGGGGCTAATTTCTGTGTGGCAAAACTCTGGCAGTATCCGTCCATTTCAAGGACACCTGCTGCCTTTACACCGGTTTCGGCCGACATTCTTTCCGTGACAGAAGGATCAAAATACCTTATGCCGGAGCTAAGGATGGTTCCGGTGTTGCCAAGCTTTTCGAATGATGTCTGTTTGAGGCTGTCGCGTACAGATTTTCCCGTCATCAGCGAACCGGTGACAACTCCCGCGAGAAGAAGGATGATGATCACCTGGTAAAACGAGCCCTTCAGATTATGGGTTATGGATCGTATTACTATACCGAACAGGTTAAGCTTCATGGGATTATTATCAGTTTGTTCCGTCAACCAGTTTTCCTTCGGAGAGACTGTACCGGATCTTCATTCTTCCGGCCAGATCCTGTGAGTGCGTGGCCAGGATAAGGGTAATGCCGTAATCTTTGTTCATTCCAGTGAGCAGGTCTCCGAGTTTCTCAGAGTTTTTTCTGTCGAGCGATCCTGTTGGTTCGTCAGCGAGAAGAATTGACGGTTTGTTTACAAGGGCCCTTACAAGGGTGGCTCTCTGCGCTTCGCCTCCTGAAATCTGCCAGGGATACTTTCCGGCGATGTCCGTAATGCCGGTCCTTTCCATCATCTTTCTTGCCTCATCCTCCTTAAGCCTGTGATCCTTCTCCGTGGCTCGTGAAGCCAGAAGGGGCAGGAGAATATTTTCCATTATTGTAAGATAGGGTAGGAGAAGATGATCCTGAAAGACAAATCCTATATTCCTGTTCCTGTAAAGTGCCGACTCATCATGGTCGTATTTCAATACCGGTTCCCCTCTGAAAATTACCTCTCCGTTGTCGGGACGGTCGAGCAATCCTATTATGTTAAGCAATGTCGTTTTTCCCGAACCCGAAGGTCCCATTATGGAAACAGAATCGCCCTCATTAACGGTCATATCAAGGTCCTTCAGTACTATTCCCCGCTGGAGGAAAGATTTTGATATTTTATTAAGTATAAGCATCATTTCATTGCATTATTGTATACTTCTGCCAGACCGGAGGCCATCTTATCGAGCGACAGCTCCTTTCTCACCATAATGTTTCCTTTTTCACCGAGGCTGGCAATAAGCTGCCTGTCCTTAAGCAGTTTAGTCAGACTGGCAGCCAGTTCCTCCACGGTGTCGGGAGAATAGATTATTCCGCCACCGGTTTTCTCAACTATTTCGGGAAAAGCGCCCGTAGCCGGCTGTACAACCGGAATACCCGAAGCATTGGCTTCGAGAAGGTACAATCCATAACCATCGTATTTTCTTACAGGTACGCTTATTACATCAACATCACTGAAGAACTCAAGTTTTTTCTCACCCGAGAATTCAGGATATATCTTTACGGATTTTTCAAGTTTGTGCTCCCTGATTTTTTTTATTTGCTGTGATATGAATTCCTTATCGGTGCCGGTGTAGCCCCCGCAGATCTTTAAAGTCAATCCAGGGATCTCATCCTTCTTTTTCATCTCAATAAAGGCATCCACCAGCTTGTCAAAACCATTGTAGTTGTTTATCCGGCTGAAGAAACCAATCGACGAAGGTTCCCTTTCGGGCCTGCTGACCTCACTTATTTCAGGATCAAAGCCAAGCGGAACAACATGCACATTATCTCCCTTGATATTTGTTTTTCTTTTAAACAGCTCGCGGTAATAGTTGCTGGGAGTAACGAAAACATCAACATAACCGGCTTCCTTTGCTATCATCTGCCATGCCCTGCTCCGGTAGGGCTCATTCATGTCATCGATCCAGTCATCCTCATTAAGCAGTGAGCAAACCACCTTTACATCTATTCTCTTTTTCAGCTGCCGGGCAATACCGAGGATAAGCGCGTTTGACAGGTGTATTATGTCAGGCTTTCCGTCTTTTGTAAGATACCTTACAAGCCTGTCGACCTCTGACCTGCGGAAAGCATTGTCGCCCTCAATCATGTTTATAGTAAGTTCCTCATATCCTTCGGTGCTCGTTGTACCAGCTTGTTTAGCAGCGAATTTCAGGAAAAGTTTCGAATCGAGGAACTTATCAAAAAAGGCTGGCATATTCCTCAGAAAGGGTACTTTTTCCCTGAGGAACATCGATATGGCTCCGAAGAAAACATTCTCATCAAAGCCGCTTTCCCGGCTTGTTGTGCTGTCGGGCGGAAGGTAAAGCGGAATGGCGCTTGCCTTTATTCCCGGCACCTTGCGTATTGCCCGAACATAAAGCATGTCGCGGTAGCAGTTCCCGCAATAGAACGAACCTCCCGATCCGGTAATAAGATATACTATTTTCATATTTGTTGTTACCTGAATTGTTTCATCTCTTTACAGCCTGCTGTATTACCGGCTTCAGATCATCATCGCCTGATCTCAGGCAGTCATCTCAGTTTCCTGCTGTTATGTCCCTCTGCCGGAATACCGGTGAATCATCTACTTCCTGCCGAATGAAAGCAGTCTGCCGTCCTCGGTAAGAAAATAGAACCTGTCCTGCATTACCGCCGGGGAACTGCTTATCGGGGCTCCCGCATTGAAGCTCCAGATCTTTTTTCCATCCGACAGGTTCAGCATGTAGATATTACCGTCGTAACTTCCGAAGATTACTTTCGTGGGCGTTATTACAGCTGAGCCGGTTATCCTTCCGTTTGTCCGGAATTTCCAGTTCAGTCTGCCGGTAATTATGTCGTAGCAGTAAAGGTGTTTATCTTCATTCCCTATTACCACCGTGTTTCTTCCAATGGCAGGAATGGCCACAAACGACATTGTTGTTTCGCCTGCCGGTATCTCCCACGCGAGTTTCCCTGACAGAAGGTCGAGGCAGAAAAAGTTGCCGTCATAGTCCCCGAAACATGCTCTGCCGCCTGAAAGGGCAGGAGAGGAGGCGATATAGGTGCCTATTTCTATTGTATCCTTCTCCCTTCCCGTGAAGGCATCTGCAACCCTGATGAAGCCGTCGCAGCCTCCGAAGATTATGTTGTTGTTCGACACTGCCGGCGTCCCGTTAACATAGTTCAGTGTCTCGAGCTTCCATTGCAGCAGGCCGTTTGAGGGATCAACGGAGTGGAGGTAATAGTCATAGCTTCCGATCACGATACCGGATCTCTTTCCTGTCGACCATGCATTTGCCGACCCTGCAATCTGACCTTCCGTCCTGTATTTCCATACCGCCTTCCCGGTGGTCTTGTTAACAGCATGCAGGGTCCCGTCGTTCAGCCCCACAATAACATTATCTCCATATACCAAAGGGGGAGCTTCCACAGCTGATCCGCCCTGATACTGCCATTTTATTTTTCCGTCGACACCGGCGGCAATCACCTCCCCCTTGTCATTTCCGAAATAGATCATCCCGTTGCTGATAACCGGAGATGACTTGGTCCTGCTGTTTGTACGAATGTTCCACAGAAGTGAAGGATTTGAGGGTAATTCGGTATTTGTATTTCCGGAGAGCTCCGGCCTCCCTCTGAAAATAGTCCATTCCTGGTCCGGTATCTGTGCAAAGGAGACCAGGGGAGCAAGAAGTATCAGAAGGAATATTACATTTTTTATTCGCATTTTTTCTCAGTCTTTCATAAATGCCAGTGCTCCTGTGGGGCAGACGCTTACGCAAAGTCCGGCAACAGAAGCAGGGATGTCATCAAATTCATAACCAAGAGGTTCAGAAATTATTGAAACGAATCCCCTGTTTATAAAACAAAGGGAAGGCTCTTCTGTTGAATCGGCCACAGCCCTTACACACAGTCCGCACTTGATACACTTTGCATTTTCAAAAATCAGGCCGGTCTTGTGATTAATTTTCTTTTCAGCCGGGGCGTTTATGAACTTACCCCTTGGGTCTTTAAGTTCAAATTCTCCGGCCAGCATTCTCAGGCTGCAGTCTGCCGATGCACGGCAGTCACAGCGCATGCAGCTTGCAGCCTCTTCGGCAGCCGATCTGTAATCTTCGATTTCCCTGTGGCGGGTTGTATTTTCAGGGCATTCCTTAAGCCATTCATTCTGTTCGATCTCACCAACAGGACCGGTCCTTGATGAGAATTTTTTCTTTAAATCTGTTTTATCGTAAAGAGGGGAAACCTCATACTTTTTAGTCATGGGAAAGTTGTGGCTTATAAATATTCTTGTATTCCTTATTGAAAGAGGGGTGTCGATCTTCTTCCTCCGGCAGGCGTTTTCGCAGAAAGCCTTGCATGTGATGCAGTTCAGGTCACCTCCCTCCATCTCCGACCTTATCAGTTCGGCAGCTTCATCGTATTCTCCTGCAATAAGCAGTCTGTTCATAAGAGGTATATTGTAGCCCTTCGGACAAACAGCACGGCACTGGGCTTCACATTCGGCCCTGTGTTCAAGAAGAAGAAGTGTAACCGCTTTTTTTCTGAGCCTGATAACCTCTTCGCCCGAAGCATCGATGTCCATCCCATCCTGAACGGCAGCCGAGCAGGAGGGAATGAAATTGTTTTTCGACTTGTCCCTTACCATGCACACCATACAGGATGAATAAGGTTCCGTTCCGTCCCTGTGGCAGAGGGTAGGAATGCAGATCCCTGCTTTCCTGGCGGCATCGAGTACCGTCATGCCATTTTCAGCTTCTACTTCTTTATTGTCAATTCTGATTTTCATTTCCTGTGTTAACTAGTTCAATGGCATTTTCAGGGCATACGACCCTGCAGTTATCGCATAAGGTGCAAAGCGACTGAATAATTTCATGCTTTTCATAAGGCTTGAATTCTATCGCATCAACGGGGCATTCCTGCGAACACATGGTGCATCCGGTGCACTTGTCGGTGACCTCATACCTAATAAGGTCCCTGCATCTTTTAGCCGGACAAATCCCTCTGGTATGTGCCTCGTATTCCTCCCTGAAATATAGCAGTCCGGTAATAACAGGATTGGGAGCTGTTTTCCCCAGTCCGCAAAGACTTCCCTTCTGAACATCATAACAGAGCTTCTCTAGTTCATCAATATCACTAAGGGAGGCCTGTCCCCGTGAAAGCCTTTCAAGTATATCGAGCATCTGTTTTGTTCCAACGCGGCAGTAGGTACATTTTCCGCACGACTGTTTGTGAGTGAACTCAAGGAAGTATCTTGCCATGTCGATCATGCAGTCGGTATCGTCGAGAACGACCATTCCTCCGGACCCCATCATGGCGCCGAGCCTTGTGAGCTCCTCGTAATCGACCGGGGTGTCTGCAAGCCTTTCAGGTATGCAGCCGCCCGAAGGTCCTCCGATCTGAACCGCCTTGAATGATCTCCCGGGAATAACACCGTGACCTATTGTCTCGACAATATATCGTATGGTTGTTCCCATCGGGACTTCAATAAGTCCGCCTTTTGCCACCTTGCCCGCAAGTGCAAAAACCTTTGTTCCTTTGCTTTCCGGTGTCCCGACGGAACTGAAGGCCTGAGAGCCATTGTTAATTATCCAGGGGACCATTGAAAGGGTTTCAACATTGTTGACAAGCGTAGGCTGGCCCTTAAATCCCTTCACGGCCGGATAGGGAGGCCTCAGATGAGGTGTACCCCTTTTCCCTTCAAGCGAAGCAATCAGGGCAGTTTCCTCGCCGCATACGAATGCTCCTGCGCCTTCGAATACCTCTATTTCGAACGAGAAATCCGAGCCCATTATATTCTTTCCGACTATTCCTTTTTCCTGGCATACCTTCAGTGCGTTTTTTACCCTTTCAACCGCAAGAGGATATTCAGCGCGTATGTAAAAGATACCTCTGTCTGCTCCCGTGGCAAATCCTGCTATCAGCATTCCTTCGATAACCCTGAACGGAAAAGACTCAAGGATCATTCTGTCCATGAAAGCTCCCGGGTCACCCTCGTCGCCGTTGCAGACGACAAACTTGGGGTTGTTATTTACCGCGGATGAGATCTCCCATTTTTTCCCTGTCAGGAATCCTGCGCCGCCCCGCCCCCTGAGCCCGCTGTCGGTTATAGTCCTGATAACTTCCCGGGGATTATTGACCATAAGCACTGTCTTTAGCGCCCTGTATCCGTCGAGAAGTGTATATTCATCATAGGAATCCGGTGTCATAAGTCCTCCGTGGAGGGTAGCTATCCTTAGCTGGGATCTCTGAAAATCGTTGAGAATATGTTCCCTTTCGCCGGCCGGGATATTCACCGGACTATAGATCATGTCGTCTGAAATAAAAGTGTCGGCAAGGTTATTTATTGTAACCTTTATCCTTTTGTCGAGTGCGAGGGGTTTTACGTGCTTTAGAAGGATCTCTTCGACCTCCTCTTTTTTTACGTTTGTATACCTTGCGTTCTGCCCGTTGCCCGACACTATCTCAAGCAGGGGGGTCTGGTTGCAGACACCCACGCAACCCACAGGTTTTACCTTTATGTTAAGCTTGTAATCTTCCTTTATTTCAAGAAGAGTTCCAAGTACTTCCTTGCTTCCTCCGGCCACACAGCATGAACCAAGACCTATTCTCACTTCTGCATCGTGATCATCATTCCCGTCATGATCCTTCGAAACATTCTCCTTCCCGGCCGACCGGAGGAAATCGTCAACTATTTCATTCACCTGTGTGGGCTTGACATGCCCGTATGTTTTACCATCTATCTGAACGACCGGGGCAAGAGTGCAGCACCCGAGACAAGCGACCTCTTCTATTGAAAATAGATCGTCGGGAGAACTGTTTCTCTCTTCCGTTATCATGAGATCTCTTTTGAAGGCTTCAGTGATAAGTTCTGATCCCTTCACATGACATGCCGTTCCGGAGCATATTTTTATCGTATGCTTTCCTGAAGGAAGATGCCTGAATTGCGAATAAAATGTCGAGACACCTGATATCTGTCCAGGAGTAACCTCAGTAACCCTGCAAATATGCTTAAGGGCTTCGGAAGGGATATAATTCAGCCTTTTCTGGACTTCCTGGAGGATCAGTATCACCTTTTCCCTTTCCCTCCCTGTCTCACTTACCACTGCATCGACAACGGAAAATATCTCTTGTGAAGATAGCGCTCCGTTATTGCAGTTACAGGTTTCTTTATGGTCTTTCTTCTCTTTCAATTTGCTGATATACAATAAATATTATTTCTGCCTCTTATGTAAATATTCTTTTCTGAAAATGCCGGAGTACAATCGGAAGGTTCACCTATGGGAGATTCAGCAATAAGCTGGTATTCCGGACCGGCATTAACTATATGCATCAGACCGCTTCTGTCGAGGCAGTAAAGCTTGTCCCCTGCAATTATCGGTGAGGCATAAAACTGATCTGTAAAATACTTTGTCCACAGTGTATCTCCTTTCACTGCATCATAGCAGGCAAGGTCGCCCACCCCGGTTGCAAGGAACAGGTATTGTTCATTTGCGACCGGACTAGAAACGTCGGAAGTGAACATATTGTCTTCCCACACGATCGAGGGTCCTGGACCAGGTTTTACTGCTGCCAGCCTTGCATAATCGGTAACAGCGTAAACATACCGGCTGTTCATTGCAAGCGACGGTGCAACGTCCCCTGAAAGAACTTCCAATGCCCATAATTCATTTCCCGTAGCCGGATCGAAGGCAGCGACCTCAGGATTTCCGTTTATAAGAACCTGGGTTGTCCCGTTGAAGGTTGCTATTGAAGGAGAAGCCCATGTAGAACTTCCTCTTCTCAGTGTTTCCCATTTGAGGTCGCCGTTAGCGGTATCGAAACCCATCATCGAGACCTTCTCATCCGAATCGAACTGGACTATCAGCAATCCGTCATGCATAATAACGGAACAGGAATAGCCGTAGATGTTTGCCGGTGTTCCTATATTCTTTCCCCATTTGAGTTTGCCGTCCATATCAAGGCATACAAGGTTACCGTTCGCAAAGATTGCACAGACAGATTCACCGTCGGTAGCGGCCGTCGGAGCTGCAATACCTGTGTCGTGGTCAGTATCAGGTGGAAAATCCGGCTGACCAGGGAGTCCGGAGGCTGGAGCAGTCCAAAGGATAGCTCCTGTGTTCTTGTCAATGCAATAAACCTCACATTGATTTCCCTCTGCTCCTGTAATAATCAGTTTGTCGCCCCATATTACCGGAGAGCTTTTCCCGTTCATCGGAACTGCTGTCTTCCATTTTATATTTCTTCCCTCCTCAGCGTTCCATTCCACCGGATAGTCTGATCCTCCGGCTATACCTCTTCCGTCCTGGCCCCTGAAGAAGGGGAAATTCACAGGATCGGGGTTAAACGACTCAGCTGATGCGATCGCAGCCTCTTCCTTTTTATCCTTTGCCTTCTCCTTTTTTTCTGATCTTGCCAGCGCCTTGCCAGAAAGATCAGGAAGATTGCTTCTGAGTACGAACGAAGAAACTATTGCCGCCAATGTTAATACAGCAACTGTTCCTGCAAGGTATCTGGCGTATTTTATGTTTACTGTTGATTGGTCCTGTTTTTCACCAGGTGGTGAAGGAAGGTCCCTGGCCGCTCCGGCAATCAGCCTCTGACATACTACAAAAACAAGGGCGCCTGCGAGAAGTAGCCAGGAGCCTGTTTCGACCTGCCGGCGCGATGAAAAATAAGCTTTTCTGGCCATCAGATCAAGGGCTCTGACCTGTTCAGCCTTGACTGCATTTTCATGATCCCTGTCAAACTCCTCCTTTACCGATACGATTGCAGGATTGTCAAGCGGGTCCATAGCTTTCAGCTGAATAATCCCCAAAAGCATCGTCAGGGCAACGATCAATGTGAAAATCGCGGCGCCGAAGCTTATACCTCTCAGTATCTTCAGATCCTTTTCGTCAAGTTTTGTCATTTTCTTTATTGTTAATGTGAACAGGGCAATACCTGAAGCATCTACCGCAACTGTAGCACTTGCCCTTATGAGGGACATAACCTGTTCGCCGGGTGCGGGTAGACAACGATACCAGACTCAGCCCGAAAGATGTTCCCAGGAAGATTCCCATCCATATCGAACCCCTTTTGAACCGGTCATGAATATATGTTTCTTTTTCAAATAGTTCTGCATCCGTTGATCCTGCTTCCTTAAACCCGGCCGCAGCCTGTGACAAAGCCGGAATTCCATCTTCGATTTCTGCTCTTATTTCCCTTGCAAGGCTTACGTTACTGTTAAGGCCTGTAAAAACAGGAGAAAGGTTTCCGAAAAGGACGGCTCCTCCTGCAGCGAAAACAGGAATGAGGGCCAGATATGTCAGAAAGCGTTTTCTCTCTTTTTTCGGCTCAAACACAGGTTTTGCAATTTCGGAGGGCAGAATGGCATCGTATGGACAGACATCCTCGCAAAGCCTGCAGTTGGTGCATTCGGCCGGAGTTATTGTCAGGTGCCTGTTCGAAAACCTTGAGAATATATTAAGGAGAACACCGTAGGGGCACAGGTAACGGCAATAAGGCCTGTTTATAAAGATCCCTGCCAGAAGAAGAAGTACTCCGAAAATCATAATTGTATAGGGTGCGTCAAGTCTGAAGATACCCACAAAAGGGTCGTACCGGCATATGAGGAACTGGCTTTCCGTAGCGGCTGAAAGAACAGATAGTCCAAGATAAATGAAAGGTACCGATATCATTACCGATTCAACAACCCTGGGAAGCTTAACAGTTTTAAAACCGACAAGTTCCTGGATTGCCCCCAGCGGACACACTCCGGCACAGAAAACCCTTCCAAAGGCCAGGGCAAACAACAGAGGAATGATAAAGAACAAAAGGGCAGTCACAGGTATGGTATAGGTGTTGTTGAACAATGCAAGTGCGACATTCTGAACAGAGCCCACCGAGCATATGCATCCCTCTCTGAAAAAGCCGAAATAGGCGAGAGAGAAGACCGAAAGCCAGACCAGTCCCTGACGGGAACGTTTTTTTAGAGCCAGCCAGGCAGCCACCGAGAGTGCGGCCACTAGTACTGCCAGATCGATGTATTCCCAGACGGGAGCCCTGTCTGGAGGCATCTGATGTTCGGGATATACATAGCCGGATTCAAACTCCGGCCTCGGAAACCTTTCCTGCGCAAAAATAACCGGATGCCATGTAAGCATAAGCAGCAGCAGGATGTATGGAAGCTTTTTTTTCAATGCCTTGATATTTTTTTTGATCCGGTGCTGTTTCTCAGTGTCATGCACCGGGATATTCCTTTTTATATCTTCTCTTTCGGGATGTACTGCACATTATCCGGGATCCTTGAAATTGCATCGGCCGGACAGTTTCTGGCTATTGCGCATTCATTGCAGTTAACACAGAGATCCTGGTCAATCTGAAGGTAAAGCGAGCCGTTGCCGAAGTCCTTGCATCCCTTTACACATTTTCCGCATCCGTCGCACAGCTCCTCTTCAATAGTATACTCAAAATAGGGTTCTTCAACGAATTTCCTTGTTATCGCTCCGGTAGGGCAGAGCTGATTTTCAGCACCCGTGCTGATGGTCCTTACTCCCTGACGGAGATATCCTCCGCACAGATCGCAGTATCCGCACATCTGATAGTTGTGCATGCATTTCACTGCCGAAGGAGTAAGTACGCAATGTGTCTTGCACTGCCCGCACTGCAGGCACTTGTAGGGATCGATCTGCCAGACTGCTCCGGCAGCTGTCACCTTCTTTGAAAGAATCACCGGCAAACCTATTACCGGCACCGCAACAAGGACTTTTCCGGCTTTCCGCACAAAATCCCTTCTCGACTGGTATATGTTCTTTCCTTCCTTATTCATTTCAGATAGGTATTACAATCGATGTCTCCCCGGCACAATCCCTTGCCGGGACATTCTGAACAATCATTGCCGGTCACGGTACGGGAACCGAGAGTAAGCGCAAGGAATGCAAGAAATGCCCCAAGCAGTCCACCGACCAGTTTTTTTATAAATTCAGTTCTCTTCAGACTATTCATTTCCGTTTGAATAAATAAAGGTTATTATCATCGCTGTTGGCTGCAAATATTGTTTCACCGTCGGCTGAAGCCAAGTCGAGTGGCACCGACTGTGAAAAGTTGTTGTGGGATGAGACAAACTCAATGAAGTTACCTTCCCGGTCAAGGATCTGTATCCTGTTAATTCCTTTTTCCGCAGTAACGAATCCCTGGGGTATTATAGCGAAATGGACAGGGTTGCAGCAACCGCAGAATGCTCCCGGAGCTGTTCCGGCTTCTCCAAACTCACTGAGCTTTCTTCCGTCGAGGCTCCAGGTCTCAACCCTCCTTTGTCCCGTATTGGCAGCATAAAGCAGGTTATTGTCGAGATCTACGTCAAAATAGGGGCTGGGTATTATGAAATTAGCATCTGACTGCCCCATCATCTTTATTACCTCGCCTTTTCTGTCGAGAAGAAAAACTCTTTTGTTGCCGGCATCGGCATATGCAAGGTGCCCGGCGTTTGCCGAAACAGATGTAATAATGCTGTTTCCCTCATACGGACCCCATTCTCCGATAAGCTCCCCGGAAGTTGAAAAAAGCAGTATGGACTCGGTTGTTGACGCAAAAAGGGTATCTCCGGATACGGCAAGAGCTGTTATTACGGAATCTGTTTCGGTATTCCACATGCCGGTCAGGTCTTCCGTGAGCGCCATAACAAATGAATCTCCACCAAGGTAAATGACCCCGTCGTCTGCAACGGCGACCGAACTCAGCTTTCCGTTTGTAACGTTAAACGACCTGTCGATCACCCACATGTCGTTGACCGTGCTATCTCTTTTTAAGGTGTCAGTGACGGCATTTCCCGATCCCCTTGTTGCATCATAAATGATGTAACCCATGAAGGCAAGGATTATGATGAGAGAAAACATTGCTGTCAGTTTCTTTTCCATGATCACCTGTTTTTTCCGATATTCAGACAAACGAGATTTCTTGCATCCCTGAGTATCAGGTTATTGCCTGCAATGGCCATGGGACCCCATGCTTCTATTCCATCAAGTATGTCATAATGGGAAAGCATTGAAGCTTTTGATCCTTCAATCTGGAAAAAGAAAAGATTAGCATCATCGTCAAGAAGGATAAGCTTGTCATCCTTGACTATGAACGGTCCGAGACCCCTTCCGAACCTCAGGTCCTTTCCGCTGCTCCACACCAGTTTCCGCATATCTGACCGGTGATAGCAGGCAAGTTGTTTTTTCAGAGGACCTGCGTTTTCGGGCATTACCGACCATACATGATCATCTACCAGTATCGGAGTCTGCTGGTCGCTGGCGATGCCTTCCATAGCCTTGTGCGACTCTACAAGAGCAGCCTTGAAAGCTGATCCGTCGTAGTCTATCCTTAATGTTCCGCCTCCGGCTCCATAGCTTCCGAAAACAGCTATCTCGTTATTGCCAAGGTAAAGGGGAGATGCTGCTGTTGTTGCAGGGCTCCATTCTTTTGTCTTCCACAAAAGCCTGCCTACATCATTTCCTTCTGCGGCGATACCGACAACACCCCCGACAGCATTATAGACATACATCTTCCGTCCGTGCATCACCATAGGAATTATTGAGCCATGCGACATCATAAGTGAGTCGGGATTAGGCGTTTGCCAAAGTATTTTCCCATCGGAGCAGTTAACTCCTATCATAAGGGCCTTTCCTCCCGGAGCAAGAACTGCCACATCGTTGTCTATCAGTGGGCATTGCCCCGAATAGAAGTCGGGTGTGATCTTTCCCTTGGAGCTTCCCGGAACTCCAAACTCCTTCTCCATGTCGATGGTCCATAAAAGATCACCTGAAAAAGGATCAACGCACATTACATGTGATCTCGGGCCGACTGTTACAACATAGTTATCGGTCACTGCCGGAATTGTGCGGGAATATCCGTGGTTACGCTTCATTTCCACATAGTACCATCTTCTCCACAGCTCAGTTCCCGACTTTAGGGAAAAACAGCGCAGCATGTCGGCTTTTCTTCTTTCGTCGTAATCGAGAACATAAACCCTCCCGTTCTTTACAGCTGGTCCGGCATAGCCTTCTCCGAGCGTGACCTTCCAGATAACAGGCGGTCCGGTGGTGTCCCACGATTCAGCCATTTCAAAGGTATCCCTGACGATGTTGTCAAAATTCGGGCCCCTGAACCTTGGCCATTCGCCTGGAACCAGTTCGTCGAAGGTGCCCAGCGTATCAAAAAATTCGCCCACAATAATTTCCTCCGACCTTGGTTCAATTTTGGGCCTGTTATCCATGCCCGGTACGCGAAGGGTCATCTCTGCAGGATAGTGGTCATCTGCCAGCCACCAGACCAGGACAGCGGCAAAGATTACCGCCGAGACTCCGGTAAATAATTTGTTATTTTTCTTTAATGTCATATGCATTCAGAACTTCGCCGTGTCGGAGGTAGAGCACACCGTTGTGAATAACAGGATGTGCCCAGTAAGGACCGGATCCTCCTTTAAATTTAAAGCTGCTTACGAGGTTAAAGCCGGAAGGGTCAGGCTTAAGCAATCCTACTGTGCCATTCCTTTCCTCGTAGATATAAAGCATGCCTTCAGCAGCAATCACCGATCCTTTGTTGTTCCAGTGCTGCTCCCACATTTTTTCTCCCGTATTCCAGTCAATGCAGCACCAGTTTCCTTTTCCGTTGTTTATCCAGTTCGAACCGTAAATATAACCATCAACGAGAACAACACCACCATGGTGAACATCTAAAACTTCATCCGTCCACACGGTTTTTGCACTAAGCCCGTCATCTCCTATGTCAATCATTAATCCACCGTGATCGTAACCGCCTGTCATATAGATCCGGTTTCCCGAAAACAAAGGAGTGACACAGAGAATCTGACCGGTATCGTCAATATCTTTTTTACCCAAAGCCTGCCTGTGATTTATCTTCCAAAGCATTGTGCCATCTGATACATCCACACCGAAGATGAAACGAGGTGTAATATTTACAAGGATTTTTTTTCCGGCTTTTTCGAGAAGAATTGGCGACAGATAGGAAGCCGGATCGTTGATGCCTTCTGATTTCCAGATAAGTTCTCCCGAATTCTTATTGAGTGCTATTGTGGTTGTCTGCGGGCCGCCTGTTGTGAAATAGAGTTTTTCCCCGTCAATCATTGGCGACTCAGCGATTCCCCAGGGGCCGTAAGTACCGCCGTTCTCCTCGCTGGCTTTCCGCGACCAGACTATTTCCCCTGAAATACCGTCAATGCATGCAATATCGCCAAAACCGCTCGAAACATATATTTTTTCACCATCAACTGTTGGAGTGCATCTGCTTTCCGGATATGACTTCTCCCAGAAACGGCCATAAGGAGTCTTCCATTTGATCTTTCCTGAAGGATCAAGGGCAACAAGAACATCGTTTGGCTCT
The DNA here is from genome assembly GCA_040772125.1 of Bacteroidales bacterium. Taxonomy (GTDB): domain Bacteria; phylum Bacteroidota; class Bacteroidia; order Bacteroidales; family VadinHA17; genus LD21. Next base: position 1,641,971 of record JAXGYS010000003.1, on the reverse strand, counting down.
TCAAGCCCTGTAATATAAATGGTGTTGTTCCCGAAGGTCACTGAAGAGTGTCCTTTTGGCAATTCAGTATTTGACCAGATCAGGGAGGGTCCGCCATCGGGCCAGGACTTCAGGAGTCCTGTCTCTTCCGAGATCCCTGTTCTGTCTGCTTCCCTCCAACCTGTTACCCTGCCGTCATCAATCTTAACAGTACCGTTTTCTGCCGGAGTTGTCGATGCCACATTGGGATCGGAGGATATGAGGTAAAATACGCCATAGCCAATAGCTCCGATGATGATCAGGGAAAGAAGAATGATTAAAATTCGCTTCATTTTTTTTGATTGAAAATTATACGTTTGAAACTATTTTGACTTGAGATTATACACGGCAAGATACTCTCCATGTCTGATGAAAAGTCTTCCCTTGCTTATAACGGGATGTGCCCAGTATGGTCCGCTTCCCTTTGTAATGCGGAACTGGCTCACAACGTCAAGCTTTTCCCTGTTTGGTTTAACAAGGCCGACATTTCCGGCACGCTCTTCATAGATATAAAGCAACCCGTCGGCCGATATTACAGATCCCTTGTTGTTCCAGTCATTTATCCAGAGGGTCTTTCCCGTGTTCCAGTCGACGCATATCCATCTTCCCATTGAGTTGTTGTCATGGGTTGAACTGAAGATAAGGTCACCCAGAAGTACAGCACCGCCAACATGAGGGGTGAGATCCGTGTTTTTCCAGACTATGGTGGGAGCAGACCCGTCGGGATTTATCTTAAGCTTCACGGCAACCTGGGTGTATCCGTTTGCAACCAGGAGATGACCGTCGCGGAAGATAGGGGTGTTGGTATGATTCCTTCTTCCTCCCTGCTCGGCATTCAGGCCTTCATAGTTCACCTTCCAGAGCAGTTTGCCGTCGGCTATGTTTATTCCGAGAATGCTTCCGGTTGTAACGGTGACAAGGATCTTCCTTCCTCCCGATTCGAGAACAAGGGGATTGACATACTGTGTTCCCTCGTTAACAGGAGGGGTTGTCCATACCACGTTCCCGTTCGAAGCGTTGAAGGCAACAGCTGCAGCCATGTTTCCGCCGGGGGTTCCGATAACCTTGTTGTCTATGACAACCGGCGACTCGGAAATTCCGAACCTCGGGGCAGAGGCGTTGTATTTCTGGAAATAATTTACTGACCAGATTATCTTGCCGTCGGTGCCGATGCACACCATGTCGCCTGCACCACTCACGAGATACAACCTTCCGTTTGAATAGGTTGCTGTGCTCCGTGAATCGGGATAGTTGCTGTCGGACGCCTTTCCGTACTGAGTCGACCATTTTACCTTTCCATCGTTTGTATAGGCGGTAAGGTAGTCGTTATCACCTTTGCGGCCGGTAATATATACGGCGTCATCTGTTACCGTGACACTTGAAAATCCTGTGCCGGCTTCCGTCGATTCCCAGAGAAGCGATGGTCCTGCGGCGGGCCAGCTTTTCATCAGTGACGTCTCGGGATATATACCCGTGCGTCCGCTTCCTCTCCATTCGTTAACCGATTGCGAATTTGCCGGAAGGATCAATATTAAGGCCAAAATACCCTGTATCAGTAGAAATTTAGTTTTTGCTGACATAAAATATTATTTAATTGGTGTGGCGGCAATATATAAAAACTGCCGATAACTTCCGGTATATCATTGCAATAAACATATTAACCTTAACTATATTTAATGTTTTTTAACATCTTTCTGTTCTTATCCGATTCATCTCCGGAATTCAGGATTTCCTCACAAGCCAGGCCTTGAATTCAGCTGCCTTGTTCTTGCTGACATATATGCGCTCGGGAGTCTCAACATCGAGTGTCACCAGGAGGCGGCTGTCGAACCAGATGGTTATATTCTTCACGCTGTCGCGGGCAACAATGAACTGTTTATTGGCCCTTATGAATTCCGACGGGTTGAGTGTGGCTTCAATCTGCTCAAGGGTACCGGGATATGAATACCATTTGTCTGTCTTCAGACAAACTTTTGTATTCTTATCGGTCGTATAGAAGCAGGAGACCTCGCCAATGTCAACAGGCTTCAGTCTGTCTCTGTCGGGAATAAGCAGTTTGTCCCTGTATGTTTGTCCCGGAGCCAGCCTGGCAACCTGAGTGATATATTTAAGAAGGTCCTGCCTGGTAATTTTATTAAATTTCTCCAGTGCTCTTTTAAGATCTTCTGTTTTGATAGGCTTCAGAAGATAATCGATACTGTTTACCCTGAATGCCTCGATAGCATACTCATCGTAAGCAGTTGTGAAAATAACGGGGGTCTCGATTTCCATCTTATCGAAGATCGCGAATGCCGAGCCGTCCGACAGATGGATATCCATGAGAATAAGATCGGGCATTGGATTATTCTTCAGCCACCTAACAGTCTGTGTAATGCTTTCGGTTGAACCGGCAATCTCAGTTTCAGGTTCTATCTCCCTGATTATCTCCATCAGGTTTTCACAGGCAACTGTTTCGTCCTCGACTATCAGTATCTTCATACTCAGCTACTTTAAGGGAAGATAAACATTGTATGTATTACCGTCGTTTTCAATCCTGATCTTACGGCCAAGAAGAAGCCAAAAGCGGCTTTCGAGGTTTTTCAGTCCCGTACCGTTGGTCTCAGACCAGACAAGTTTGGGATAAATTGGATTTGCAACCACGAGGTCAAGGTCCTCATTAAGCCATATCTTCACCTCCATCCTGTGTTCGCTGTCGATTGTGTTATGCATTGCGACATTTTCAAGAAGAGGAAGAAGTGTCAGCACAGGTATCTTCAGATCGCGTCTTTCGTCCGGGACATCGACGTTGAAAACTAGTTTCCCAGCAAAGCGGACCTCCATCATGTAGCTGAAAGCCTTCAGGAACCCTAGTTCTTCATCCAGCGTGACCATTACCTTTTTGTCGCTCTGAAGAATGTATCGAAAAACATCCGAGAGTTTATTTACATACTCGAGTGTGGTCTCATCATTCTTCTTTCGTATAAGAGCGGTTAAGCCGTTAAGTGAATTGAAGAAGAAATGAGGATTGATCTGGTTCGTAAGGGCGTTGTAGCGGCTTTCAAGATTCTCAATGCGCAGCTGTTCAATCTCATGCTCTTTCCTTCTCTGCTCCAGATCGAGATAGGTGAGGTGCCCTGTCAGCATGGAGAACAGGAAGATCACAAAGAACTGGAAAAGCAGGAGTCCTGTATACCATTCCTGTTTCGGGCTCAGAAGCAGCGAAAAGACGATGTAAATCAGATAGAGTGCTATTGTAACCAGCAGGCTTCGCAACACCCGCCTGCTGATCAGCGGTGTCCTGATCCACTTTAAATTCAGGCTTACAAGTATCCAGATTATCGCCGAGAAATAGATGTATCTGAAGGTAAAAAACAGAATATGGACCGTTTGCTTTGCTTCTCCAAGGTGTTCGCGCTCCATTGAAAAGAATGCAATGTTGGGATATATGAAGAATACAGCGCTTACCAGGCTTAACAGCACCAGCCTGAAGGGGGTTAATTTACTGGAAAAACTGTCTTTGTTATTCTTTTTTGCAGGTGTCATTAGATTTTTTTGTTCTTTCTTTCAAATTTATTCATTCTGTAGTTTCGTCTGATCAGCCAGCCCGGATTCCTGTAAATGAACACAGAAACCTTCTAACCTGTTTGCTGTTACAGTATGGCCAGGGGAACTTCTGCCAGTTCTGAGCGACAAAATTGCATTGCACGGCATTGTTACAAAATAAATGACAGACAACTTCCTGGTATTCAAATTTTTATACTGATTTCAATGTAAGTAATTTATTACGTATTATATTACGTAATAAATTACGTAATTGATTTTGTGTTTGAAGATTCTATTCATTTAAGCAGTGTAAATAAGCAAATTTCATACACAAAATGAATAAGGTTCACAAAAGAGGCGCCAAAGGGAAAAAATCATGCATTATCACGAAAGATCAGACGGCTGAATGGGATAAGTTTATTTTTTCAGTGTTTTTCAGAAACAATCTCAGCGCTTCGACGTGGTAAATCAAAGGATATAGTTCCTCATCGTACCAGAGCATGGCGAAATACAGGCCGATCGGTGCTGCGGAGATCTGGCCGTGGCTCACAAGCCAATAGACACCCCGGGCACATTCTTCCGGGAATTTTTCTGCCAGTGCGCTGATTGCAAGTGAAGTCTCTTCAATCGAACCCGCAGTTCCTTTCTTTCCTCCCCAGCTTCCGTCCTCATTCTGCTGTCTGAGAAGATAATCCTGCGCCTTTGAGATCATCCTGCCTGTCCTTGTGTTAAAGTGTCCATCCGTCTGTTTAAAGCCTGCCGATTCATTAAGATATATGCATACCTTGGCAGTTCCGTAAACCGGATTTGTTTTTTCGTCAGTATACTGATTCCCAAACCACAATGGCAGCCATGATCCGTCGGCTGACTGGTGCTTTTCCAGGTAGGACACTGCTCCTGAGACAGTTCTGCCGATGGAGGCCAGCAGTTTTTTATCCATCCTGTCATGAAGGATCTCAACCGATTTCAGCAGGGCGAGAAGGGCATGTCCGGTAAGGTCAGCGCAACTGCTGTCAAAGGGAAGTCGGCCCCATCCCCGGCAGAAAGTGGGAAATCCTCCGTCGGAATTCTGAAGGGAAGTGAGCCATCTGCATCCATTTTCAATAGCTTCTGTTTCTTCCTTTTTCCCTGAAAAAAGCATCAGAAGCGCAAGAATTGCTCCCGGAGTATCGTCTGCATCTGGAACGGAGCCGGAATAGCTCGTCCATCCCCATCCTCCGGGAACTGCGCCGTTGAAGGGATGTACAGTTTTGTACTGCAGTTCAATCAGATGTTCTCTCAGAAGATCGATATCATTATTGCTGAGGAAACGGAAGGTGTCTTCGCCCAGCGCCTTCACTGAAAGGGTGGTGACCCATGTCGAAAGATCAGTGTCGATTGGCCAGCCTCCGTCTATCCTTTGCTGGCTGCGAAGGAAACCAAGGCCTTTCCTGACGGTTATGTTGTCAGTCTCTCCGCATTCAGTGAGGCACATGGCAACAAAGCCGGTCAGCGGTATTGCTTCGAGGAAACCTCCGCTTTCAGGCAGAAGACCGTCAAGCTTTCTTACTGCGGGCCTTACGAATTTCTCCCTGATCCGGCTGAAAAGCGACCTGAGGCTGCTCCTTTTCCGGTGAAGGTATATTCCCACACCTATCAGGGCCGGAAGGGCATAGCTGACGACTCTCAGGTTAAGGAACCTGTAGAATGAAGCGGGAAGAAGGGTCAGCTCAAAGGGCAGTCCGGGAATCCCTGAAAGGGACGACTGTGGCAGGACTCCGCAAAGTGTTAGCATCGACAGTATCGGAACCGAAAATGTGTAATCTCTTCCGTAAACATCAAGAATTGACTTAACCACACCAGGGGATCCTATCTCTATTCCTTTTGCGGAAAGCCACCTTTCCATTTTACCGAGCGTCATGTCTCCTGCATCGCCTTTCCTGCAGAAATGAACAGCGGAATAGCAAAGAAGAGTTGTGCTTACATTGCTCAGTGATTCAGGAGTGTCGCCATAGCCTCCGTCGGCATTTATGTTCCGGCAGAGCCAGGAAAAGCCGGCATCGACCCTGGCTGCGTCTTCCGGTTCTCCTGACAGCCTGAGCGCGACAATAGCCACGGATGTCGCCAGAGCGCTCGTGGAAAGCCTTCCTGTCCAGAATCCGTCAGGGTTCCGGGAAAAGATCAGTTTTTCAACCAGTTCGCCGTATCTTTTCTCAATAGCTTCTTTTTCCATATCATTAATAAAGAGAACCCAGGGCAAGAAGTCCGTAAAATGTATATTCAATATCGGGGTCAGGGTCGAGCGGATGGCCCGAAAAACCACCGTCAATAAAAAGCGAATCAGTAAAAGCCAGTGCATCGGGCTTTATCTCCCTTAGATCATGACCTGCAAACTTAAGAGCGTACAGAGCTACGGCCGTAGAAAGAAGGTCAGAAACCGGTGTGGTTTGAGTGGCTCTGAAACCTCCTTTGCCGTCATAAAACGACATGAGCTTCCGGCAGTCATTATTAACATTTCGTCCGAAGCTTTTTGCAAGAACCAGCGAGGCAGCGGCAAGGGGGCAGGGGAGGGCGCCGTTGTCGCTCAGTGCCTTAAGCTTTCTTCCTGTCATAAGGATTCCTCTTATATCCTTCAGGTAATAATAACTTATCAGGCTCAGGAAGGTTTCGTAAACAGGCTGCTTATCCGGATGAGATGCTTTTCTTAGTTTTCTTCCCAGGGATTTCCTGAAAGCCCCTGCCTGACCGTATTTTGAGTAAAGGATAGCAGCGCAGTGAAGATGAACTCCCTCCGGCTCATTAAGTGCGGTTTCCTGCCTGACGTACGGCCATATTGCTGATGATTCCTTACTCATGTCAAGAGCATCCGCCACGAAGCTGCCGAAAAGAGTGTAATAAAGGTCAGGGTTTCCTGCTCTGTCCCTGAAACCACCTGATTCTGACTGAGAACGCCTTACGAAATCCCTTAATTCCTCTGTGATATCCTGATCGAGCAGGTTCAGGGAGCGCTGAAGGATACTCTCCGGGTTTTTCCTTTCAAGATCCTTAAGCCATAGCAGAGATAGGAGCCTAAACATAGTCCCCGAAGGTTTTTCCTACGATCTCATTGAGAGCCAGCTTCAGCCTCAGATTACTGATATCGTCGAGACATCCGCGGGTATTTACAAGATACTCCCTGAGCATGGCCGTTACCCTTTCCCTTACATTATATTTATCTGCCATGGACTTCAGGTCTTTTATATTCCTGTTTTTAAGAGATGCCTCAATAGCCCTGATATCATCGTTATCAGCTGTTTCGGCAAGAAGTGATACAAGAACCGACTGGTCATCAAATGAGGCTGTGTCATTATCAGTCTCAAAGTCCTCGAGATCGTCCTTGATCTGGTATGCGATGCCTATCAGGTCGCTGAAGCGCTCAAGAAGTTCCAGAGACCTTTCGTCGGCACCGGCGGCTATTGCTCCGACCTGAAGCGATACCCTGAATGCTGCGGATGTCTTGTTCCTGAAAACTTCTATTATCCCGTTCACCGGCAATATCCTTCCCTCGCGGCGGGCAAGAAGTTCCTCTCCCTGACCTATTGCCATGGCCCTGTGTCCACCGGATACTACCCTCAGGCAGTCTGATACGGCGCCGGCCGAAAGACCGCTGCCTGACAGAAGCCTGTAGCCTTCTCCTGTAAGAAGGTCTCCGAGGTTTATTGCAACAGGTATGCCGTAACGGGTATGGATTGTCGCACTTCCGTAACGGAACGAATCGTTGTCCTCAATATCGTCGTGTATCAGGGAAGCTTTATGGAAGCACTCGACCGACATGGCAAGACGGGCAAGAAGTTCCTGGTCTGGGTCACTGCTGAATGCCTCGCAGGCAAGAACTGTAAGAAGCGGACGTATCCTTTTGCCGCCAGCCATCAGCATCTCCTTCACCATCTTCCCTGTTGCTGATCCGTCCGGTCCTAGGATCCTTTCTATCCTTTCCTCGGTGAAAAGGGAGGAAGTCTTTTCTTTAAGATTGTTTATATTCAGAAGGCTGAATCCGGACTTGCTGTCGATGTAGTTTATCTCCTCACTAACCCATTCCGCATCGGCCGTAGTGTCCTTGCAGCCACAGGTAACGAGGGGTATTCCTATCCCGGGTATCGAGTATTTGGTTACGGAACTGAACATTTTCTCAAGGACGGCCATGCATCCGACGCCTACAACGGCATCGACTTTTCCGCTTTCAAGAAGCCGCGAGGCGATGGTGCTTCCCTCTGCGACTATCGTGATGTATCCGAGGTTCTCGGCTTCCCTCAGGAAGCTGCAGATGCTGCAGTTGCCGCATTCGCTGCACAGAAGTCCAAGCTCATCTTCCTCGCCCCTGCAGAGTTTGCTGTTTCGCAGGCACATCGGAAGAAGCAGCATCCTGCGGTCGAATGGAACAGATCCCACAATGGGTCTCCATACCGCATTCCCTCCGCAAACCATCACAAATGCCTTGTTGCTTTCATCCCAGTTGTTTTCAGCAATCAGTATATCTGCATACTCTGAAAGCCGCTCGTAGGAAAGGGGCGGCATTATCTTACTTTCAAGAAAGAATTTTTCCACCCTGCGCCGGATTTCCGCCCTCAGAACATTGTCCTGAGGAACTTCAAGCGGCATAATAATTTCCTCTTCTGTTTGTACAGTATTGTTGATCTTATCCATAAGCACCCATTCCAAAAAAAGCAGTCCGTTTTGCAAACCTGTAGAAAAAATTCCTTTCCGGTATCACCGGGCATGATCCATGACTCGAAAGTTTTGGTGCTCTCTCAAGACCGTCAATATACCCGGGCCGGTTGGAGGTATTCATGGCATTGTGCTTTATGCTGAAAGACTTTATCCATGCCGGATCTTCCATCACAACGCAACCGTTTGTCTTTCGATGTATCTGATCCCTGAAATCCTTAAGGAATTCAGATCCTTCATACAGAGCTTCCGCGGAACCTTCCGGAACCTTTTCTGCTGCAATCTGAAGGACAGGACAGGGTTCGATAAAACCCGCCGCGTTGATATGATGGCTGAGTCCGTCGGCTGCAGGGCAGAAGGGCTTTCCTTCGGCGCTCCAGTATGAATCGATCAGTACCATAGGGAGCCTGCTTCTTCCTTCAACAAGGAATTTTCTCAGGCTTAGTATCTGATCCGCATCAAGCGCAAGTTCAAAGTTCGGGTTGCTGCCGGAAGGCCTGTATATATAATACCATATATAAACGACACCCATGTCGTGAAGCCTGTTAACGAATTCATCGGAAAGTGCCATTTCGAAATTCGATTTACAGACACTGATGGCAACACCTGTAATAAGCTTTTCAGAAACGGATGTTTTTATCGCCTCGATGGTCCTTTTATATATATTGTGTCCTCCCCGGCGTATGTCTGCAACCACCTCATCGCCTTCGAGGCTGATCAGCGGGGTTACGTTTCCCGCTTTTCTGAGTCCGGCAGCCACTGAAGGAGTAAAAAGAGTCCCGTTGGTAAAAAGCTGGAAATAACAGTCCTGGTGCTTCCCGAAAATATCCATAAGGCCGGGGTGCATAAGCGGTTCTCCTCCGAGGATACCGCAGAAATATGAGCCGTGCTTTTTCCCTGCCTCAATTACAGAATCGATCTTTTCAGAAGGCATATAATCCGGAATTCCTGCCGTTGTGACCCAGCAACCCTGGCACCTCAGGTTGCAATCGTTGGTTACGGAGATGAACTGGAAGGCAGGGAAAAGAGAGCCTCTCTTATATCTCCGCCTGAATTTCCGGAAACCTGTAAAGCCTTTCCATCCCATGTTTATCAGGAATTTCCTCCGGCATTTACTGTCGGCGTTCATAAAATTCTTATATATCGACATCGCTTCCTTCTAGTTTGTTGAAGATCCTTTTTGAGCCCTTTCCCTTTCCGAGATTGCCTTTTTCATCGCTTCTTCCCTGATGATGGATTGCCTTTTCATCTTCCTTCTCTGGAGCGCATGATATATATCATTACCCAGGAACTCCTCAATATCATGTGTTTGCCTTTGCTGTTCCTCCTTCTCGTCAATCTCATCCGAACCACCTATTGCGCCTCCTTGCCTGTATTTCGGGAAGACAATCGCGGTTGCGGGACATATCCTTGCACAGGCCGGGCAGTTATTCTTGCAGGCGTCGGGGTTGATCACCTTTACCCTTCCTCCGGTTTTTCCATAAACGCCGAAAAGGCAGAAATCGGCACACTGACCGCACGAGGTGCACCTTGAATAATCTATTACGGGATACCACGACGGCCATCCTGATCCTTCTGTAATCTCTTCAAGTTGAGAAGACCCAGCCAGGTTGCCACAGAATTCATCAATGGTCCGGATAGCTTCCGGCACTGTCGACTCAATCAGATTGAGGTGACTGAATCGCGGCAGTGGGGACTCCTCATTATTTACCATCCCGAAAAGAAGGTTCATGCTCCTTAGCTGACAACCGATAACCAGGCAGTCTTCCCCGCCTGAAAACAAACCGGCAAGGTCATCTTTTTTCATGGCGGCAAGACCGCACAGATCCGAAAGTATAGTGACCCTCACCGGTACGTTCCCGAGGTGCTGACCGACTGTTTTTAACAGATTGGGGGCTATCCTTTCTCCGCCGCAGTTGCAGAAGACGATGTGCCTGCCTGTTGTGTGGCCTGAATTTTTTATCATCCTGCAAAAATAGCAATTCCGGAGTTCATTAGTTAAAAACCCTTCCCACCGTTGTAAAAACTGGATTTAAAAAGAAAAACCCATGACCTATGACGAAAGGGGTTAAAGCTTCAGACTCCATTTCCTGGTTATCATTTCTTTCTTATATTTTAATAATATATTGTAAAACAAGTATAAATATATTAAATATATATTTTATAAAGGCATATGCTTAATATTATATATTAAATATCGTTAATAAGTATAATATATTAAATATTTATTATAGATTTGCACCCAATAATTTTTACGGACAGGAAAGAGTCAGGGGCGGATGAGGCCTATGTACAACTGTCCGGACTGTTAAAAAACTTGATGTATGTGTGGAATTGCAGGAGTATTCGATCTGAAATCTGATCACAACGAATTAAGGCAGGTGATCCTGAAAATGTCGGGGAAAGTAAGGCACAGGGGTCCTGACTGGTCAGGCATTTACTCGTGTCAGAGTGCAATACTTGCCCATGAGAGGCTTGCCATAGTAGACCCTCAGTCGGGGAAACAGCCATTTATAAGCAGGGACGGCAGGCTGATACTTGCCATAAACGGGGAGATATACAACCACAGGGAGATAAGGGAACGCTACGAAGGCCTGTTTGAGTTTTCAACTCATTCCGACTGTGAAGTCATCCTGCCGCTTTACCTCGAGAAGGGACCTGATTTTCTTGAGGAGCTGAACGGCATTTTCGCTTTTGCACTATACGACAGGGATCAGGACTCATGGTTAATAGCCCGCGACCATATAGGAATTAATCCTCTCTACACGGGAAGGGACAGATCGGGTAATTTCTTTTTTGCTTCGGAGCTCAAGGCTCTCGAGGGAGTCTGCACGCAGATTGAGGAATTCCTTCCGGGTCATTATCTGTACAGCCGCAACGGAGCTCCCGTAAAGTGGTACAATCGCGAATGGAATGACTACGAGGCTGTCAGGGATAACACTTCTTCTGTTACTGAACTCAGGGAAGCCCTTGAAGCAGCAGTCCACAGGCAGCTGATGTCGGATGTCCCCTACGGGGTGCTTCTTTCTGGCGGACTCGATTCATCGGTTATTTCGGCTGTTGCAAGGAAGTTTGCCCCGAAGCGTATCGAAAGCGGCGACATGCAGGATGCCTGGTGGCCGCAGCTTCATTCCTTTGCCATCGGGCTCAGGGGGTCGCCTGACCTGGCCGCCGCCCGCAAGGTGGCTGACCATATCGGTACCGTTCATCATGAGATATACTTCACTATAGAGGAAGGTCTTGACGCCATCAGGGATGTGATCTATCACATAGAGACCTATGACGTTACAACAGTAAGGGCTTCTACTCCGATGTACCTTCTTGCAAGAGTGATCAAATCAATGGGCGTCAAGATGGTACTTACAGGTGAGGGTTCGGATGAGATCTTCGGAGGATACCTTTACTTTCACAAGGCTCCCGATCCGAAGTCCTTTCACGATGAGACAATAAGGAAGATAAGCAAGCTTCATCTCTACGACTGCCTCAGGGCGAACAAGTCGCTTGCAGCATGGGGAGTGGAGGGCCGTGTACCTTTCCTCGACAAGGAGTTCCTCGACGTGGCGATGACTCTGAATCCCGCCGACAAGATGGTCGCTCCGGGACGTATGGAGAAATGGATGCTGAGAAAAGCCTTCGAGGATTATCTTCCTGAATCTGTCACCTGGCGCCAGAAGGAACAATTCTCCGACGGGGTGGGTTATAACTGGATAGACACCCTGAAGGGCATTGCTGCAAGGGAGGTTTCAGACAACCAGATGGCAAACGCCAGGTACCGCTTCCCCATCAACACTCCCATGTCGAAGGAAGAATATCTTTACAGGTCAGTCTTTTCGGAACATTTTCCATCGGATGCAGCAGCAGCCTGCGTGCCATCGGTACCTTCAATAGCATGCAGCACGGCCGAGGCGCTGGCCTGGGACTCCTCGTTCAAAGCCATGGCCGATCCCTCAGGAAGGGCTGTCAGGAATGTACATAACGAATCCCTGTGACAAAACCTGAAGGCATCAGCCGGACGGGCTAAGTATTATCAGGCGCCTAAGGTCCTGTTTCTTTCATTCTTCCGCCTCTTATCCTTTCCTATTTGGGAATTCGTGCTATTTTTGTAATAGCTGAAACCTGAAACCATTTAAATCATGAGTGATTATGATATTGATAATTTTGATGATTTCAAGATTATCCTGTGGATTATACTCTTTCTCTTATTCGGCATTGTGATCGTCACATGCCGTCACATTCCTGAAGACCAGATAATGACCGTTAACGGTCCCGAACCAGCCGGCAGGATGGGTGTAACCCTTGAGCACGAGCACATTCTTGTTGATTTCAGAGGGGCCGCCAGCGCTGACCGCATCATATGGAACAGGGATTCGGTAGCTGCCAGGATTCTTCCCATTCTGAACGCAGCAGCTGAAAGAGGTGTGAAGACATTCATCGACTGCACTCCTGCATACCTTGGCCGTGATCCTCTTCTCCTCAGAGAACTCTCCAGAGAAGCAGGAATGATCATCCTCACGAATACAGGATATTACGGCGCCGTCAATAACAAGTATCTTCCGGAAAGCTTTTACGGGCTTTCGGCGGCTGAGCTGGCAGGTATATGGATCGATGAATCGGAGAATGGAATAGAAGGTACAGGGATAAGGCCCGGATTCATCAAGATAGGAGTCAATCCGGCAGATACCCTGTCGCCCGAACACAGGAAACTCATCACTGCCGCTGGCATTGCCCATCTGTCGACCGGACTTGTCATAGCCTCCCATACAGGACCTGATGGTCCTGCTTTTGAGCAGATTGAAATCCTGGAAAAGGAAGGAGTTGATCCCTCTGCATTTATCTGGGTCCACGCTCAGAGCGGAACTGCCGGGGGTAACATAAAGGCTGCGGAAAAAGGAGCATGGATATCGCTCGACAATATTCATGAAAGGCCTGGAACGGAAGAAGGGGAAAGGAACAGTATCGGATGGTATGCCGGAAGGATAGAGGCCCTGAAAGAAGCAGGTTATCTCAGCAGGGTTCTAATCTCGCACGACTCAGGGTGGTACGATCCTGAAAAACCCGGAGGAGGGAACATTAACGGTTTTACTGATATCTTCGATCATTTCATTCCTGAACTGGAGAAGAGGGGATTTACCGGTGATGAGATAGATCAGCTCCTTGTTCGCAATCCCCGTGAGGCTTTCAGTGTAAAGGTAAGGATTCTGAAGAAGCCGGGATAAGCCTGAAAACGGCCTCTAAAAGCGGAACTGCCCGGAGACCATGAATTGCAGTTTAAAAAGACGTTGTCATAATACTGATTTCAATGAAAAAACAGATCCCTGCTGCGCTTTGCGCATCGCTGGCCCTTATTGCCTGCAATTCAGAGAAAGAGAAGAAACTTCCCAACATTGTCTATATTCTTGCCGACGACCTTGGTTACGGAGATCTTGGCTGTTATGGTCAGGAAAAATTCACCACGCCGAATATTGACAGGCTGGCGGCCAATGGCATGCTTTTCAGGCAGCACTATACAGGCTGCACGGTAAGCGCTCCTTCGCGTTCGAGTCTCATGACAGGCCAGCATACCGGGCACACACCAATAAGGGGCAACAAGGAGTGGGATCCGGAGGGACAGTGGCCCCTTCCTGCCGCATCTGTCACGGTTGCCGAGATGCTCAGGGAAAGAGGTTACACAACAGGCGCCTTTGGCAAGTGGGGACTTGGATTCGTCGGCACTGAAGGAGATCCCAATCTGCAGGGATTCGATGAGTTTTTCGGATACAACTGCCAGAGGCTCGCACACAACTATTATCCCTTCCATCTGTGGCACAACAATGAAAAGATCCTTCTTCACGAAAACGACAGCGGGAAGAAAGGTATTTACAGCACCGATCTTATCCATAAGGCAGCCATCGACTTTATGACAAACAACAGGGACAAACCATTTTTTATGTTCTATCCGACTGTGATTCCTCATGCCGAGCTCTTCGCAAAGGATGAATACATGGAAAGGTTCCGGGGAAAGTTTGATCCGGAGAAGTCGTACAAGGGCACTGACGATGGTCCGACTTTCAGACTTGGACCTTACGGATCACAGCCGGAAGGTCACGCGGCTTTCGCAGCAATGGTAACCCAGCTCGACGATTATGTGGGTGAGATTATTGAAAAGCTCAGGGAACTGAACCTTGAAGACAATACAATAGTAATGTTCGCGTCCGATAACGGTCCACACCTTGAAGGAGGTGCTGACCCCGACTACTTTAACAGCAACGGACCTTTAAGGGGCTACAAGAGGGATATGTACGACGGAGGCATCAGGACGGCTTTTATAGTGAAGTGGCCGGGAAAGGTTAAGCCCGGTTCAGTATCTGATCATGTCTCCGCCTTCTGGGATGTTTTGCCCACCCTGGCTGAAATATCAGGTTCGGTGATCCCTGATGGTGTTGACGGGATTTCCTTCCTGCCCGAATTGACTGGAAAAAAGCAAAAGAAGCATGAGTACCTCTATTGGGAATTCCATGAACAGGGTGGTAAAATGGCTGTCAGAATGGGCGACTGGAAAGCGGTGAAGCTGAATGTCGACAAGACTCCCGGCGGGACCGTTGAGCTTTATGACCTGTCGGCTGATATTGGTGAAACCAACGACCTTTCAGCTTCAAACCCGGAGCTGGTTGAAAAACTTGAAAAGCTGATGGATGATGCTCATACTCCGTCAGATATTTTCCCATTCGCAGATGAAATCAATAAATAAGCCCGTCAGATTCAGAAACTATGTGACAGGACCTTTCTCACATTTAACATTTAAAATCACCGGTATGAGAATGAATTTAAAATGCATTACAGGTTCCGCCGGAATTATTTCGGCATTTATTGCACAGCCGGCTTTCTCTCAGCCGCAGGAAAAGCCCAATATTATCATCATAATAGCTGACGATCTGGGCTACGGTGATGTCAGTTGTTACGGCGCAACGCGGCTTAAGACACCAAATATAGACAGGCTTGCAAATCAGGGGCTTAAGTTTACGAATGGGTATTGCACATCAGCCACAAGCACCCCTTCGCGTTACTCACTTCTTACCGGACAGTATGCATGGAGACGTGAGGGGACAACAATATTGCCAGGCGATGCAGCGGCACTGATAACACCCGGAATGATCACTATGCCTTCCGTGATTCAGAGTGCCGGATATACTACCGGCGTAGTCGGTAAATGGCACCTTGGCCTCGGTCCTGCAGGGGGACCCGACTGGAATGGTCTTATCAAACCCGGGCCTAATGATATCGGTTTCGATTACAGCTTTTTAATCCCCGCCACAGGCGATCGTGTTCCATGTGTCTACGTGGAAAACGGAAGGGTGGTCGGGCTTGATCCGTCCGATCCGGTCTCTGTCGACTTCACAAAAAAAATCGGTGACTGGCCAACGGGAAAAGAGAATCCTGAACTGCTTAAAATGCATCCCAGCCACGGGCACGACATGACCATAGTAAACGGCATAAGCCGCATCGGATACATGACAGGAGGGAAGTCTGCTCTCTGGGTTGATGAGGATATGGCCGATGTTATTACAGGAAAAGCAGTTAAGTTCATCGAAGACAACCAAAAAAATCCGTTTTTCCTCTACTTCGCAACCCACGACATCCATGTTCCGCGGGTCCCGCACGGAAGGTTTGCAGGCATGAGCGGAATGGGACCCAGGGGAGACGTCATTCTTGAATTTGACTGGTCGGTGGGTGAGATCATGAAGGCTGTAAAAAAGCTGAAGATAGAAAAGAATACTCTTATCATTGTTACGAGCGACAACGGTCCCGTAGTTGATGACGGCTACAAGGACCAGGCGGTCGAGCTTCTGGGCTCACACAAGCCTTCGGGGCCGCTGCGCGGAGGCAAGTACAGCGCTTTTGAAGCTGGCACGAGGGTTGTTTTCATAGCAAGCTGGAAAGGAAAGATTAAAAAAGGTGTTTCAGATGCAATGTTCAGCCAGATCGATCTAATGGCTTCGCTGGCAAACCTTGCCGGAGCTTCAATGCCCGAGGGAGGAGGCCCCGACAGTCAGAACCATATTGATGTGCTTACGGGAAAGACCTCCGTCGGACGCGAGTGGGTTGTGGAACAGCAGATGAGGTCAAAGCTTTCCATTGTGAAGGATGGATGGAAGCTTATTGAGCCCGGCGACGGTCCGAAGATACAGGTAAATACAAACACTGAAACAGGCAACGATCCCTCTTATCAGCTTTATAATATCAGAACCGATCCCGGAGAGAAAAATAATATAGCCACGAAGGAAGAGAGGAAAGTTAAAGAGCTGACAGACCTTTTAAACAGTATAAGAAACCAATGAAAATACTGACACCCGGGAGAATAGCCGGAATAAGACCTGCAGTCTCCGCTGGATTAATTGCTTCACTTGCAGCGGTTCAGGCAGGTGCACAGACAACAGGACCAGTCAGGGCCGGCACCCCGAATATCGTTCTCATCCTTATGGACGATATGGGTTACGGAGATATCGGAAGAACCGGAGCCCGGCAATATAATACGCCAAACCTCGACAGACTGGCAAACGGAGGTATGCAATTCACCTGGTACTACTGCCCCCAGGCTGTCAGCAGCGCTTCAAGGGCAGGACTGCTTACAGGCTGCTATCCAAACAGGATAGGAATATCGGGTGCACTGATGCCATGGGCCACCCACGGAATAAATAAGGAAGAGACCACCATTGCCGAGATGCTTAAGACAAAAGGTTATTATACTGGTATAATCGGCAAATGGCATCTTGGTCATCATAAAGAGTTCCTGCCACTCCAGCATGGCTTTGACGAGTATTACGGAATTCCTTACTCCAACGACATGTGGCCGGTTGATTTCGACGGGGTTCCGATACATCTTAAAGACACGACAAGCAATAAAATGAAATATCCCGTGCTTCCGCTTATCGAGGGGAATGAGAAGACGGCAGAGGTGCCTTCACTTGCGGAACAGGACAAGCTCACAACAGATTACACACGCAGGGCTGTGGAGTTCATTGAAAATCACAGGTCGGGACCATTCTTTCTTTATCTTCCTCATTCGATGGTTCATGTTCCGCTGGGAGTGTCGGAAAGATTCAGGGGAAAAAGCAAGCAGGGCATGTACGGGGATGTAATGATGGAAGTCGACTGGTCGATAGGTGAAATAATGAAGGCTCTTGAAAAGAACGGACTTGCCGGGAACACCCTCGTTATTTTCACAAGCGACAACGGTCCATGGCTCAATTTCGGCAATCATGCCGGTACGACAGGCGGTCTGCGCGAAGGCAAGGGAACAAGCTGGGAAGGAGGTCAGAGAGTTCCGTGCATAATGAGATGGCCGGGTGTAATACCTGAAGGGACTATCTGCAACGAACTTGCATCATCGATCGATATTCTTCCGACACTGGCCGAAATAACGGGTTCCGCACTTCCTGCGCTGAAAATTGACGGTGTAAGCATTCTTCCCCTTATGCGTGGTAATTTTGATGAACCGCCCCGCCATGAGCTGTATTATTACTACGAGACCAACAGTCTTGAGGCCGTTCAGAGGGAAGGCTGGAAGCTTGTTCTTCCACATAAAGCCAGGACCTACTGTGACAGGAAACCGGGAGCCGACGGATGGCCGGGACCAACGGGAATCTTCGAAGTGAAGGAACCTGAACTTTATGACCTCAGGCGCGATCCGGGTGAAAGATACAATGTTGCGGAGTTTAACCCCGGAAAGGTAAAGGAGCTGCAGGAACTTGCTGAAAAGGCAAGAGATGACCTGGGTGACGCTCTTACCGGCAACCCGGGGAAGAACAGAAGGCCGGCAGGAAAACTGAACTGAGGGAGATAATCAGAGTACCCGCCGGTTATGAAACAGGTGACAGGCAGGCAGAATTACAGACACAGATTAAGAACAATAAAAACCAAAGCATCATGTCAGGTATCAGTAACAAAATCAGGGAATCGGGTCTGTTTAAGCCCGCCTATGCTTTCGGCCTTACCGGAGCCCTTTCCCTTCTTTCATCACAGGCTGAAGGACAGCAGGCAATAACCCGGCCCAATATCCTATGGATATCGACCGAGGATATGGGTCCGCATCTGGGGTGTTACGGCGACAGGGTGGCAAAAACGCCCAACATCGACAGGCTCGCCGCTCAGGGCATAAGATATACAAGCGTTTTCACCACTGCAGCAATAAGTGCTCCATGCCGTGCAGGTATCATTACCGGGATGTACCAGACCTCCATCGGCTGCATGCACATGAGGACAACATCCTACAGGAGAAGCGTTGAGAATCCTGTCCCTTTTACAGCAGTACCTCCCCATTATGTCAAGGCCTTTACCGAATACCTCCGCACCGCAGGGTATTATTGCACCAATAACTCCAAGACCGACTATCAGTTCGCGGCCGATCCTGTTCCGGCAAGCATATGGGACGAGTGCAGCAGGACGGCTCATTACAAGAACAGACCTGACAGAAGCCAGCCGTTTTTCGCTGTCTTCAACTGGACGGGCACCCACGAAAGCCAGAACTGGAATCTTGAGAATGTGAAAACGGATCCCTCCTCAGTCGTTGTCCCTCCTTATTATCCGGATAATGAGATAATCCGGAAGAACCTTGCAAAAATGTATGACAATGTTGCCAGGCTCGATTCTGTGGTTGGTGTCATTATAAATGAGCTTGAAAAGGAGGGGGAACTCGACAATACAATAATATTCTTCTGGGGCGACCACGGAGACGGTCTGCCCCGACACAAGAGGTGGCTTTACGACTCGGGACTTAACATTCCTCTCATCATAAGCTTTCCTGGCAAAAGCGATGACGGGAAGGTTGACGGCCGCCTTATAAGTTCAATCGATTTCGGACCCACGGTGATGTCGCTTGCAGGGGTTCCAGTACCGGCACACATGCAGGGAACAGCCTTCCTGGGCAGTCAGGAGGGACCTCCCAGAGACGCTGTCTTTGCCGCACGCGACAGGGTCGACGAATCGTACGACATGATCAGGTCGGTGAGGACCCATGACTATCTATATGTAAGAAATTACTATCCAAACGAACCATTCCCGATCTGGGTGCCGTACCTGAGCAATATGCCGATTTTCAAGGAGATGCTGCGTCTGGATGCAGAAGGAAAGCTCAACGGCCCTCAGAAGGCATGGATGGCATATACAAGACCTCCTGAGGAACTGTACGACGTAAAAGCCGATCCCTATCAGATAAAAAACCTCGCAGGAGATCCGGAATACAATAAAATACTGGCCGATATGCGGGAACGTCATCAGAAATGGACAGCAGAGACAGGGGATCTCGGTCATATGAATGAACCTGAAATAATTGAAAGGATGTGGCCCGGGCTGAAACAGCCTGTTACCGATACTCCATATTTCATAATCAATTCGCCCGAGGAAAGGCATGTTAAGAACCACAGCGAGGGAGGCACTTATTCCTCCCCGATGACTCTGGCCTTTTACTGTCCCACACACGGATCTTCAATAGTATATACATTCGATCAGAAGGAAAATCCCCGCTGGCTTCTTTATTCAGGGCCTCTCCGGATGGAAAAGGGCAGCCACAGCATTCGCGTAAAGGCAGTCAGGTACGGATATAAGGAAAGCGAAGAGATGAAGGGTAACTTCGAAATAAAATAGACAGCAATATCACCCCTGTATTATAAGTGATCTGTATTATTGGCTGTTCCTGTTATCCCGGGGAAATCACACCTCCCAGGTAAAGGCATCCCTGACCAGTTCAAGGCTTTTGGGGACTGCGGTCATCGGGTCCTCATTTCCTTCGAACTCGATAGATACATAGCCCTTGTAACCTGCATTCCTGAATATTTCCGCAACACGGTTGTAATCAATTTCCAGGGTGTACCATTTGCCTCCCCCGAAGTACGTTTTGGCCTGGACCAGAAATGTTTTAGGGGCCATCATCTCCAGCTGTTCATACTGGTTTTCAAGGAAATTTCCTGTATCAGATGTTATCTGAAGCCACGGGGAGTCGATAGCATTGACGATCCTTAAAACACCTTCAGCAGTCCGTCCAAGGCCCCAGTGGTTCTCAAGTCCGAGAACAACACCGCATTTTTCGGCCGTAGGGATACATTGTTCTATGGCATCGATAACCCATTCAAAACCCTGGTCGTCGGTGAAACCGGGCAGGTTTGGCTCTATGCCTTTATTTGCCATGAGGTCGTCAAATGACGCAGTGGTATTCCATCTTCCGGTGTTCAGCCTCATTGTCGGGATTCCAAGCTGATATGCCAGTTCAAGCTGACGTATCGTAAGGGCTATCTCCTCATCCCTTTTCTTCTTGTCAGGATAAACGAATCCCTGATGGGTTGAAAAGCCCATTAAATCGAGTCCGGCATGAAATGCCTGTCTTTTGAGCTTCTGAAGATAGCCGTTCTCTTCCGACTGCATCTGTCGAAGGAGCAGTTCTATCCCGTCAAAACCCATGGCGGCAGCCTTTTCGATACAGCTTTCGATTGATGCATTTTCTTTGGGTCCGTTGAACTGCCAGAATGAATAGGTTGATACCCCGATCCTGTTACGGACAATTTTTTTCTTTTCCTGCGAAGCTGACGAAGGATCAGCTTTACCAACGCATGAACTGTTCAGCCCTAATCCTGCCGCGGCTGTAATGATAGTTGCTTTCTGAATGAAACTTCGTCGTGATGTGGTCATAATCGTTTTTGTCTTAAATTTACGTAAATATTTATTCTGAAATGCCATGTTGAAAAATTGTGTCCTCTTCATTCTTTGTCTTTTCCTTCTTGCATCATGCACGGCAGGAAATAACAGAAACACACCCTCTTTCAGGCTTATCCCTGCCGAAAAGGTCCGCTTCAACTCGTTTGTCGACTGCAACATGGCCGAGGCATGGATAGGCGACACCTTCAGGATCTTCCCTGGAAAATACGGAGAGGATCCTCTGTGGGGAGATGCCAGAGACCTGAAATTCACCGACGGAGTAAATGCTCCTGATGCCTTCGACAACGACTCATCGCAGTTTACCAGTCCGCTTATGCCTCCTAATGTTCCTCCCGGACAGGAAGGACTTCACGGGGCAGTATGGTTCGAGACAATATACCAGGACAGGAACGATAAATCAGGAAGGACTCTATATGCCATCTACCATAACGAGAACTATCCCTCCACTCTTCCTTACGACTCAGTAACAGGCGAGGGTTACAGGAACGAAAACTGGCCCCAGGGTCTTCTTGGTCCGGAAAGTCCTGCTGCCGTATGCCGGATAGGAATAATGAAGTCGACCGACGGCGGAAGAAGCTGGGAGAACAAGGGTATTTTCATTGAAGACCTCGATCCCCGGCTTATCCTTAAACCGCATAACACCTCAAATACTTTTGCAGGTGGTGTTGGCGATCCTTCAGCAGTGGCAAGCGGAGATTACCTTTATCTCTTCTATGGAGAATACGGTTATCCCGGAGAATATAATGAAGAGAACTACAGCGCTGAGCTGGAATGGAGCGGACAATGCATCAGCGTTGCAAGGATAGCCCTGAGCGATCTCGACAATCCGCAGGGAAAAGCTAAAAGATGGGATGGCAGCGATTTCACCGTTCCGTACAACGGGATAGGAAAGCCCGTGAAATCACTGCAGATCCCTTTCGGTGAGGGAGGAGGAGCGGCATCATCACCGGGCGGGGGATTTCACTGGGGACCGTCGGTAAGCTGGAATCAGCATCTCAACTGCTGGGTGATGCTTATGGGGCATGTTACCGGATCTTCCTGGAGAGGAAGCAAGATCTTCATATCATTCAATACGAACAGTGACTTCAGCGACCCCCAGAGCACTCAGGAATGGTCTTCTCCTCAGCTGCTTCTCGATAAACCGGGCTATACCCTCTGGTATCCATCACTTCAGCCTCTTGATACGGAAGAGGATATCAGGAACAAAACCACATGTCTTAACCTTGGCCGCAGAGCGAGGCTCTACGTGAAAATGCTCAATCCGAAAGGGGATGAGTACGTTTCTGAATATATTGTGGAATTTTCGGGGAAAAGGTTAAGATAAAGTCAGCATATGCTGCTCAACCATCTTTCTTTCTCGGTAAGATGCAAAGCGTCTTGATTGTTGAAAGAGGCCTTTCGGCTTTTGAATAAGTTTAGAGGATTAGGGCACCAATCAGATATTTATTTTATCTATAACAACCTGATATCTAATCTCGTAACTTTCCCCTCTTTTCAAGGAGGGGTGGCCCGGGCAGTGGTTTTGTAAGGGCCGGAATTCGATTCCGGGCCGGGGTGGTTTATCAACTGTTATCTTAGCTTCCTCTGATGAAAAATAAAAACTCTTTAACAATCTGCTATTGTATACCTGCACATTAACATTGTCCATATCCTTACCCGTTTTTTTTCTTAAACACCCGCTGAGAAGACATTCCTCAGGCTCAGGACATCCCGGAGCTAATATTGGCTATTTGAACAAACTGCCTTTAATATTTGTTTGAACAGAAAAAACAAAATGAAGGCATTCAGGGTAATATTTGCAATAATCCTTCTGTTAACGTTTTCACAGTACCATTCTGCAGCTCAGGATGTTAAGAAAATAAATATCGCTGACCTCGAAAAGATTCTCAGCAGCCGGACCGACAAGCTTTACGTTCTTAACCTCTGGGCCACCTGGTGTGCCCCCTGTGTAAAGGAACTTCCCGCATTCGAGAAGGTAGCAGCTGAATATGACAGGTCGAAGGTTGAATTCATCATGGTAAGTCTCGATTTCCCAAGTCAGATTGAGACCCAGCTGATCCCTTTTCTTAAAAAGAGGCAGATCACACTTGATGTTTCGGTTATGATGGAAACAGATCATAATCTCTGGATAGAAAAAGTCGATCCGTCGTGGCAGGGGAATATTCCATCAACCCTCTTTTTCAATAATTCTGACCGGAAGAGACATTTTCATCCGGGAGAGATAGACGAAAATGAACTTCGCAAAATGATAAAAAAGTTAATATAGTACAAACGATTAAAATTCAATAAATTATGAAAAAGATATTTGCTCTTTTCACAGCAGTTGCCTTCGCATCGACAGCTGCATTTTCGAATACGCCTTTGAAAGCCGGTGACAAGGCTCTGGACTTTAATCTCAAAAATGTAAAGGGAGACTACGTATCCCTTTCGGGGATGAACGACGCAAAAGGATTCATTGTAGTATTTACAAGCAATGTATGTCCTGTGGTAAAGGCCTATGATGACAGAATAGCGGCTCTTCATGAAAAATTTGGTCCCAAAGGGTACCCTGTTATTGCCATCAACAGCAATGATGCCGGTGTTGCTCCCGGCGATTCGTATGAGGAAATGAAGAAGACGGCTGTGGCAAAAGGATACGGGTTTGAGTATCTCAGGGATGAAGACCAGAAGATTGCAAGGCATTACGGAGCCACGAACACTCCTCATGTTTATGTACTCTCCAGAGACGGTGACAATCTGCAGGTTGAATACACTGGTGCAATAGACAACAATGCCGACGATAAGTCGAAAGCCGATAAAAAATATGTTGAAGATGCTGTAAGCGCTCTTCTCAGTGGAGGAGACGTTACTGTAAGAGGCACGAAAGCAGTGGGCTGTTCAATGAAATGGAAGAAAGCCGAATAGTGTTTTATTTCACTGCCTGAAAAGGAATGGTTTTCCCATGCAGCAATTCTTGAATTTTTTCCCGCTGCCGCATGTACAGGGATCATTTCTTTCGGGCATTGCAGGTTTCACCACCTGGTTTTCCCTGTTTTTTATCCAGTTCATAACATTGGCCGGGGCGCGTTTGTTCTTAAGCTCCCTGGCCATGTATTCCATGTAAGGTTCTACATGCGAATAGAACATTTTATATGCGTTGCACAGATAGTTCAATCCGGGTGATCCGTCAGGTGCCTTCAGGAACCTGTGTTTGGGACACTCGCCGTGGCACACAAAACGGTACTGACAGCGCAGGCAGTATCCCGGAAGCCTGTTCCTCTTATCGATGCCGAAATCGAATTGTTTTTGTGATTTGACAAGGTCAATAAGGGGTGTTTCTGAAATGTTTCCCAGATAATACTCCGGAAAAACGAAATGGTCGCATGAATAAACGTCACCGTTATGCTCCATCACAAGGGCATCGCCGCAGGTCTGGTTGAAAACGCATAATCCGGGATTTTCGCCCACATAGTTGGCCAGGGTGGCATCAAAGATCTGAACATAGTACCGGGCTACATCATTCCGGACCCACTCATCAAATATCGTTATCAGAAATTTTCCGTAATCATCCGGAGCTACCGACCATGGGGCGACATCAGCTTCTCCGCTGTACGAAGGAGCGATCAGCCTAAGGTTTTCCCTGCTCTCTTCCGTTGAAAGGTATTCGACCACGGGAAGGAACTGTATGAAACCGCTTCCGATCTTTTTGAGGAACCTGTAAGTTTCCTGTGCAAAATGGGCATTGTAATCGTTGACGACACTGAGGGTGTTGAACTCAACCTTGTGCTTATGAAGCAGCTCTATCCCTTTCATTACCCTGCTGAAGGTGGGTGAACCAGAAAAAGTCTTTCTGTAACGGTTGTGGTTGTGCTCCTCACCGTCGATTGAGATGCCAACAAGCATGTTGTTGTCAGCGAAGAACCTGCACCAGTCATCGTTGAGCCGTGTTCCGTTCGTCTGGAATGCATTCTCGATCTTTTTCCCGCCCCTGTATTTCTCCTGGTATTCAACCGCCCTTCTGTAGAAATCGAGGCCCATGAGAGTGGGTTCTCCTCCCTGCCATGTGAAGGTCACGACAGGGACATCATTTGCTTCTATGAACTGTTTGGTGAAATTCTCCAAAAGCTCATCATTCATTCTGAAGCTTCCTCCGTCGCCGAAGAGCTTCTTCTTTTCGAGGTAGTAGCAATAAGTGCAGTTCAGGTTGCATGACGGTCCTGCAGGCTTAAGCATTACATGAAAGGCATTTGGCCTTCTCAGCTTAAGGGCATCTGTAAAAAGAAGTGTCGATTTCATTTCTGTGCTGCTGAATTGCTCCTGCAAGTATACTCAGAAAAATCGGAATTTTTTTCAGGTAAACAGCCGTGACCTGAATCGATACCCCAATACCTTCCGGAGAATTGTTCCATAAGGATTTATTCTTAAATTTATGAAGTTAATGACAGAACAGATGAAAAGAAGAAAATTCATAGAAATGTCCTCAATGGGCTCAGCAGCCCTTGTGAGTTCGCTTTATTTCCCTCATAGCGTGCAGGAAAGGAAGATCAGAACGGGGCTTATCGGATCGGGCTGGTACGGCATGGTTGATGTAAAAGCTGCCCTTAAGGCGGGAGGTGTTGAGATAACGGGCATATGCGACGTCGACTCTGACCATCTTGAATCTTCTGCTCAGGAGCTGGAAAAGCTTCAGGGTTTCAGGCCCGCCACTTTCAAGTCGTATCACGACCTTCTCGGAATGAAGGGGCTGGAGGCTGTGGTTATCGGAACCATTCCACACTGGCATGCCCTCCAGTTCATTGAAGCCTGTTCCGGGGGCCTTCATATCTATTGCGAGAAACCTCTTGCCTATGATGTAATGGAAGGTATTGCCATGGTCAATGCCGCAAAGAAAGCAGGGAATATTGTTGAGGTGGGATTTCAGAGACGCCAGGCAAAATCATTTGCGAAAGTAAGGGAACTCATTGAAGAAGGAAGGATAGGGGATCTTCACCAGGTTGTTGCTCAGATCCATTACAATCCCGGCCCACAGGACACCAGGATCCAGGAGCCGCCTCCGTCACTCGACTGGGAGGAATGGTGCGGTCCGGCCCCGAAGCTTGATTACAGGCCAAGCATAGGTCATAAGTCGTGGAGGCTCGAGAAAGAGTATGGAAACGGTCATCTGGTCGACTGGGGAATTCATCATATCGACATAATACGGAAGATCCTCGGTGAAGGAATGCCGGAGACCATCCATGCAACAGGAGGACTGCTTGCCCTCAGGGGACAGATCACGACTCCTGACACGCTGAATGCTTCCTTTGGCTTCAGAAAGGCCCCTGTGGTCTGGCAGCACCGGCTATGGGGCAATGGCGATGTAACAAGGGAATTCAACAACGGGATTTTCTTTTACGGTGAGAAGGGAACCATCTTCGCCGACGATTCAAAGGTGTTTATTTACGGAACCGGTAAAGATGCCGTAAAAGAAGAGATCCCTCTTCCCGAGCCTCTCATGCAGGAAAAACACCTCGAAAGCTTTATCAGAGCCGTGAAGAAAGGGGACAAGGATCTGGTTTCATGCACCCCCGCAGATGCTTTTCAGTCGACGGCTGCCGTCCAGCTTGCGATGATCTCCTACAATACAAACTCACTGGTAAAATGGGATGATGAAAAACGCAGCATCGACGGTGATCCTGAAGCAAAAGCTCTTCTGAAAAGGGAATACAGGGGAAAATATGTTCACCCATAAACTTGTATCAATACCGCAGTATCATATGGTTTGTCTTGATTTGTGACGCTTCACGAAATTAGTGCGGTTTAATTTTATAACATGCTGAACATGAATAATAAAAAATCAACATTTATAGTTTTTACCGCACTAATACCTCTTTTTATGCTGTGCTCAGGATCTGTAGCCCGTAGGGCTTCAGGTATTGTTTATCCTCTACGAGGAAAATAAAAATCTTCTATCTTCAATATTCTACAATACCGTATCGCCTACGGCGAAGAAAGCATGAGCTTTTGCCAAAACAACGAATATTTTTATGCTGTGCTCAGGATCTGTAGCCTGTAGGGCTTCAGGTATTGTTTATCCTCTACGAGGAAAATAAAAATCTTCTATCTTCAATATTCTACAATACCGTATCGCCTACGGCGAAGAAAGCATGAGCTTTTGCCGCAATAACGAATATTTTTATACTGTGCTAAGGATCTGTAGCCCGTAGGGCTTTAGGTATTGTTTATCCTCTACGAGGAAAATAAACATCTTCTGTCTTCAATATTCTACAATACCGTATCGCCTACGGCGAAGAAAGCATGAGCTTTTGCCGCAATAACGGATATTTTTATGCTGTGCTCAGGATCCGTAGCCCGAAGGGTTTCAGGTATTGTTTATCCTCTACGAGGAAAATAAACATCTTCTGTCTTCAATATTCTACAATACCGTATCGCCTACGGCGAAGAAAGCATGAGCTTTTGCCAAAACAACGAATATTTTTATGCTGTGCTCAGGATCTGTAGCCTGTAGGGCTTCAGGTATTGTTTATCCTCTACGAGGAAAATAAAAATCTTCTATCTTCAATATTCTACAATACCGTATCGCCTACGGCGAAGAAAGCATGAGCTTTTGCCGCAATAACGGATATTTTTATGCTGTGCTCAGGATCTGTAGCCTGTAGGGCTTCAGGTATTGTTTATCCTCTACGAGGAAAATAAAAATCTTCTATCTTCAATATTCTACAATACCGTATCGCCTACGGCGAAGAAAGCATGAGCTTTTGCCAAAACAACGAATATTTTTATGCTGTGCTCAGGATCCGTAGCCCGTAGGGCTTTAGGTATTGTTTATCCTCTACGAGGAAAATAAACATCTTCTGTCTTCAATATTCTACAATACCGTATCGCCTACGGCGAAGAAAGCATGAGCTTTTGCCAAAATAACGAATATTTTTATACTGTGCTCAGGATCCGTAGCCCGTAGGGCTTCAGGTATTGTTTATCCTCTACGAGGAAAATAAACATCTTCTGTCTTCAATATTCTACAATACCGTATCGCCTACGGCGAAGAAAGCATGAGCTTTTGCCGCAATAACGGATATTTTTATGCTGTGCTCAGGATCCGTAGCCCGAAGGGTTTCAGGTATTGTTTATCCTCTACGAGGAAAATAAAAATCTTCTGTCTTCAATATTCTACAATACCGTATCGCCTACGGCGAAGAAAGCATGAGCTTTTGCCGCAATAACGAATATTTTTATACTGTGCTAAGGATCTGTAGCCCGTAGGGCTTTAGGTATTGTTTATCCTCTACGAGGAAAATAAACATCTTCTGTCTTCAATATTCTACAATACCGTATCGCCTACGGCGAAAAAAGCATGAGCTTTTGCCAAAACAACGAATATTTTTATGCTGTGCTCAGGATCCGTAGCCCGAAGGGTTTCAGGTATTGTTTATCCTCTACGAGGAAAAAGCATATTCTGTATTCAATATTCTACAATACCGTATCGCCTACGGCGAAGAAAGCATGAGCTTTTGCCGTAATAACGGATATTTTTATGCTGTGCTCAGGATCTGTAGCCCGTAGGGCTTCAGGTATTGTAGCATACAGTTACCATCAGATTCTTTTACCTCGTAGAGGTTAAACCTTATGTTTAAACAGAATATTCCCAGAAAAAAGGTAGAAATTCTTCATTAAATTCCATTTCATTAGTATTCAGATAATCAATATATTCATCACGAAATGTTCTATTCTTATGATGATTCTCCTGATTTTCAATGTATTTATACAGATCATTAAGCTGCGACCGGCTATATGTAAATGCTCCATATCCTTCCTGCCATGAGAACCTTTCCGGACATAGCTTATGATTATTGATAAAAAGAGAGGAACTTCTCTTTATTTCATGAACCGTATCCGACACAGAGATGGAGGGATTTAATCCAAAGAGGATATGAACATGATTTGAAATGCCATTAATGATAATGGATTTATTTCGTTGATTTGTTAATATACCACTCATGTATTCAAATACACGAGGCCGTATATTTTTCGTTAAAGCAGCATCTCTGCCTTTAACAGCAAAGACAAGCTGGACATACATCTGGGTAAATGTTCCTGGTTTCATGATTGACAAAATTTTATTAATAAAAATGCAGCTGATCAAATTTAATGAATTTCGCAGACAATGAAACAAATGTTACGTTTATCCTCTACGAGGAAAATAAACATATTCTGTCTTTAATATTCTACACTACCTTATCGCCTACGGCGAAAGAAAGATAAGTTTTTACCGCACCGACCAATTTTATAGTATGCTCAGGAATGGAAAAATAAAGACAAAGTCCGGCCAGCATTTACATTGGTGAACAGATGGAAACTTCTGCTGCAACAATTATCATAAGTCAGTAAAGACAACTGGAAAGCTTCATAAATGCAGTAAAGAAAGTGGATAAAGACCTGGTCAGATGTACGCCCGAAAATGCTTTTAAGTCAACAACATCCATACAGCTTGCGATGATCTCCTACAATACAAACTCACTGGTAAAATGGGATGATGAAAAACGCAGCATCGACGGTGATCCTGAAGCAAAAGCTCTTCTGAAAAGGGAATACAGGGGAAAATATGTTCACCCACAGACCTGTATCAATTCAGCAGTATCATACGCTTTGTCTCAATAATACCTGCTTCTGTCTTAATCCTGTAAAAATAAACACCCGGGGGCGCTTTTTTCCCTCTTTCATCGGTTCCGTTCCAGTTCAGAGTGTGGAACCCAGATATGGCATTCTCATTTTTAAACAACCTTATTTTCTGACCCTGAAGATTGTATATGATTATACTGGTTTCGCAGGATTCAGTTAAATAATATTCAATAGTCGCAATGTCTTTGAATGGATTAGGGTAACATCTTGAAATATCGCTATTCTGTAATGATGATCTCCACGTAAGGACAACTTCATCATCATATACTCTTCTTTCATATCCTGAATACAAGCCATCAGAAGCGTTAAACAACGGGAAAACATATACAGGCCTCAATATTGCGTTCCATTTGTTTATATTCTCTGGTTCAATGTCTATTTCAAGGTGACCATAATGTTTTCCACCACCTGTAAGAATGCCGTTTTCCCATATCTCAGGCACATATTCATGAACGGAGAATCGCTGAAAGTAATTGGTTAGAAGTGATTCCGGTCCTCTTAAACCGTCTCCTCCCGTGCCGACGTCATAAAATTGAATAGTATGTTCCTCTTCCGAATGCCCGGGGATTAATTCAGTTCCCATAATTTGTGATCTTTCCCATAATTCATCATGCCCGGAAATAACCGCATCAACGCCATAACGCATAAAAAGATCGGTTAAGGAACGGATAGGGTATCCCGATTGATTATCGGTGTTTTCAGTTTCTCCGGGAGGATAACCGTGCGGACCTGATGAATATGGAGAGTGATGAAAGATCACGAAAGTGAAGAGACTTTCTATTTGTGCCTCTTTAAGATTCATTTCTAGCCATTTATACTGATATGATCCCGGAGTGAGGTCAGGCGAATTTCCTCCATTCTGGTCACTTTCCCCCAACAGGTAAAAGTTGGTGTCTTCATTCGATTTGTTAGGTCCACCGTTGCATGCATCAAGAACAATAAATGATACAGGACCATATTTTACTGAGTAAAATCTGCCTTCCTGTTCATTTTTTGGAGAATTGTTTCGGGGTGTTTCGAAATAGGTCAGGAACCTTTTTATAGCCCTCTCTGATCCCGGTTGATTATAACCACCAAGATAAGGTCCTTCATAGTATTCATGATTGCCTGGTGCAGCAAAAATGGGAATGCGACCAGCAAGGCTTTTTTCACCGTTGATACTCGTGTTATTGCGCCAGAACTCGTCCCAGTCACGTTGTTCTCCTCCGCTCTCCACAAGATCGCCTGCAATGAAAATCAGGTCGGGTTCTCTTGTTCGCATCACTTCAACATTATTTCTGTAACCAGAATACTGATCTAACAGATATAACCGTGGGTTATCATTAAGAGGATCAGGCCAGTCTGTATAATAATTTACAGACTCTGGTTCAGTTTCACAATCGGAATAGAAAATGATCCGAACCGCACTTTTTCCCCGGGGAGCTGTCGCAAACACAGACGTGAATGTACTATTTCCCTGTTTTACAGAGTATTCATAATCAGTGGAAGGCATCAGGTTTTCTAACTTTACCCTGTGCCGGAATGGAGCAGAAGGAGCATTACCTCCAAAGAAATTGATGTTCTCCCATTCTGGATACGCGAGATATTGAGCCCTGACTGGAACCGATTGTATGCTCCTTTTCTGTTCTGTGTCATTCTTCCGGTATGAGAGCTGACCAGGCAGACTATCGGTTGTGAACCAGATGATCGTAATCCCTTCAGGAGTTGGATTCTGAAGATATGGACAAACACTGAAATCATCCTGTGCCGGGATATTTAAAAGCGGCAAAGAAGTAATTAAAAACACTGAGAATAATTTAACCCTGCTCCGGTGCAATTTCAGGATCATCTACTAAATGATTTATCCCTTCAGACTATGAATTTAGTATTTTATACTGGAAAACGTATCACAAAAGAGGTTTAATTTTTGGCCGCATTTTTTTCTTAGGAACGACAGGCAGATATTATCCGGGAGTATCCTGAAGGTAAAGTTCAATTGATTTTTAAAACTCTTCGATATATTGCTCGAGATCATATTCAATGCATAAACCCCTGAATTCGTTCAGCAGCTCCTTCCCGAAAGGGACTCCCTTGTCCTTCCTCGACATCCATGTCTCATGCTCTTTTTCACCTGCAGTGTAGATGCGTTCCTGACCCGGCATTTTGCGCGATGCCCTCAGTTCCCGGAGGATATTGCCTGTTGTATTTTTAAAATCGTCGGGGTCGGTAAAAGCGCTGATGTCAATTGCCATAAAGAAATGCCCGAGGGAGTAGGGGACCTTCTTTCCTTCACTGAAGCCCGAAAGCATTTTCATGTAGGCTCCCTGCTGCAGGGCTGACGACAATATCTCGACAACCGTGGCATAACCGTAACCCTTGTAGCCTCCTGTCTCTTCGCCTATCCCTCCAAGGGGAGTGAGAGCGGCTTTACCCGAGATAAGGTCTTCGAGCACCTTTTGCGGATCAGTGCTGCTTTCACCGTGATCATCAATGACAAGTCCCCCGGGAAGTTTTTTGCCTGAACGGGCGTAAAGCTCCACCTTGCCACGCTGTGTGATGGATGTGGCGCAATCGAGGAGGAAGGGAAAGGCTTCATCTGACGGTATCCCGAATGTAAGCGGATTTGTCCCGAGCATGTTCTCAACCCCAAAGGTTGGTGCTATTGAGGGGCGTGCATTTGTCCCGGTGATCCCTATCATATTCTTTTTTACGGCCATAAGGGGATAATACCCGGCGAATCCATAATGTGTCGAGTTCCTGACGGCAACCATTCCAAGACCGTACTTTGAGGCTTTTTCGATGGCGATTTCCATTGCTCCTGACGCTATCACATGTCCCATCCCGTGATGACCGTCAATTACTGCCGTTGCAGGGCTCTCCCTTACTGTCTCGGCCCTGGTGACGGGATTCATTATGCCGTCCTTTATTCTGTCGAGATAGATCGGCTTGAGCCTGTTAACACCGTGTGAATCAAATCCCAGCTTATCGGCCGTTATCAAAACATCAGCAACCTTACGGGCATCATTCTCCGGCACGCCGGCTTTCATCAATATCCTGGTCATGAATTGCTCAAGAACCCCGAATTTCACATACTTTACATTCATATTTTTTTTGTCTTTCAAATGGTCATAACAACAGGAAGCCTGAATGGTATAGGAGGCAAATCACTTTCCTATGCAGAAATTCCTGAAGATATTCCCCAGTATCTCATCTGAGGTTATTTCTCCTGTAATCTCGCCAAGGTAATGTATTGCCTGGCGTATGTCCATTGCGATAAGGTCGTCGGGGATATTATCCGCCAGACCCGAAACAACCCTTCCAAGACTATCCGAGACATGCGTCAGGGCCTCATAATGCCTCAGGTTTGAGATAATAACATCATTTCTTCCGTAGTTCTCATTACTGAAAATCTTTCCTAGGGAATCCTTCAGGGCGTCAATACCCTGATTGTTTTTTGCAGAGATGAAAAGCAGCGATTCATCCTTCCCGGTAATCACAAGGCTTTTGAGGTTCTCAATGTGGGATGCGTCGCATCTGTCAGTCTTGTTGATCACTATCATCAGATGCTTATCAAGGCCTTCCGTCATTTTTCTTATCGAGTCAGCCCTCTGGTTTATTTTTCCGGCATCTTCAAGCACCTCGTCGACCATCAGGATCACCGAAGCCTTCATAATCTTTTCATTTGTGCGCTGTATCCCGAGGCTCTCGATTACATCCGTTGTATCCCTTAGTCCCGCCGTATCGATGAACCTGTATATCATTCCGCCTATCACAATGGTATCCTCAATGGTATCCCTTGTTGTGCCGGGGATGTCTGAGACAATGGCTTTTTCCTCATTGAGAAGGGCATTCAGAAGGGTTGACTTTCCGCTGTTCGGCTTGCCGACTATGGCAACGGGTATTCCGTTCCTTATTGCATTACCCAGCCGGAATGATCCGGCCAGGCGGTCGGCGAGTTCCTTTACTGTGTTAATAATTGAGATGAGTTCCTTTCTGTCGGCAAACTCAACATCTTCCTCACCGAAATCGAGTTCAAGCTCTATCAGTGATGCAAACCTCAGGAGTTCTGATCTCAGCTTCGCTATCTCCCCAGAGAAACCACCTCTCATCTGGTGGATCGCTATCCGGTGCGATTCCGTAGTTCCGGATGCCACAAGGTCGGCAACAGCCTCGGCCTGCGAAAGGTCCATCTTTCCGTTCATAAAGGCCCTCTGGGTGAACTCACCGGGCCTGGCAGCAACAGCTCCGTTTCTGAGCAGAAGCTCCATAATACGTGTAACAATGAAAGGAGATCCGTGGCACGAGATCTCCACAGAGTCTTCTCCTGTGTAGGAGTGGGGCGCCCTGAAGATGCTTACCAGAACCTCGTCGATCAGTTCATCTCTGCTTCTTATTTCTCCATGTATAATCGTGAATCCCTTAAGGTTGCTCAGATCAGAATTTTTCGAAGATGGACGGAAGACCGGCCGGATTATTTCAAAGGATGCAGGACCGCTCATCCTCACAACCGAAACGGCACCGCCCAGGGCAGTTGCCGGAGCGCATATGGTCTCGTCATTTCTTATCATCTGCATCTCTCTGCCGGGTCAAAATTATAAAACTTTGCAGAATACGGTAAAAATGGCAGGGCAATACTTCTGTGAACCGTTAAAAAAGGTATATTTGGATCTGCCCGCCTGTCACAGAGGCGGAACCTTTTATTTTTTCTGAACCTTAATTATTTAAATATAAGACCAGTATGAGCATCCTTCTGAACAGTCGATCGAGGGTAATTATCCAGGGATTTACAGGCAGCGAAGGGACCTTTCATGCAAGTCAGATGATCGAATACGGCACCCGTGTCACAGGGGGAGTCACCCCGGGCAAGGGAGGCCAGACGCATCTGGGGCTCCCGGTATTCGATACAGTTTCGGATGCAGTAAGGGAAACAGGGGCGGATGTCTCGGTGATATTCGTTCCTCCCCGGTACGGAGCAGATGCCATAATGGAAGCCGCTGAAGGGGGGATCAGACTTATCGTTGCCATTACGGAGGGAATACCTGTTTCCGACATGGTTATGGTAAAGGAATATCTGAGAGGCTTCGACTGCAGGCTCATTGGCCCCAACTGCCCGGGAATAATCACTCCGGGCGAGTCGAAGGCGGGGATAATGCCCGGGTTCATTCACAGAAAAGGCCATATTGGCATTATTTCGAGATCGGGCACTCTGGCCTACGAGGCTGTCGACCAGATAACAAGGCTTGGAATGGGACAGTCGACAGGTATCGGTATAGGAGGTGATCCGGTTGTGGGAACTACCATACTCGACGCTGTAAGTCTTATGATGGCCGACGATGATACTGAAGCCATTGTGATTATAGGAGAGATAGGAGGCACCATGGAAACCGACGCTGCTGAATGGATCAGGGATAACGGAGTTAAGCCCGTGGTTGGTTTCATTGCCGGCGTAACTGCGCCGAAAGGAAGAAGGATGGGGCATGCAGGAGCGATAATAGGGGGGAAGGACGATACTGCTTCTGCAAAGATCAGGATAATGGAGGACTGCGGGATCCATATAGCCCGGTCGCCTGCCGACATAGGCATAACGGTGAAAAATGTTGCCGGAAAATGATCATGTCATGCACATGCCATGGCATGTGCTTATTTATTTTATATTTGCTCCGAAAATAAAACGATATCATGAGACTATTAGAAGGAAAAACGGCTCTCATCACCGGTGCAAGCCGGGGAATAGGAAAAGCCATCGCCCTGAAGTTTGCTTCTGAAGGGGCTTCCATAGCCATTACAAACATCGTTGAAGACGAGACTTTTGTCAATGCCATCGATGAACTTAAGGCACACGGTGCAAACGTAAAGGGCTATATATCCAATGCTGCTGATTTCGCTGATTCACAAAAAGTTGCCGAACAGATTATAAAGGATTTCGGGAAGATCGACATTCTTGTCAACAATGCAGGCATAACAAAAGACACTCTTCTCATGAGGATGACCGAAGAGCAGTGGGATGCCGTTATAGCAGTCAACCTGAAATCGGTGTTCAATCTTACAAAGGCAGTAATGCAGTCGATGCTGAAGCAGAAGGGCGGATCAATAATCAACATGAGCTCTGTAGTAGGTGTTTCAGGAAACGCCGGCCAGACGAATTACTCGGCTTCGAAGGCGGGGATTATAGGTTTCACAAAAAGCGTCGCAAGGGAGCTTGGTTCGAGAAACATAAGGTGCAATGCCATCGCGCCTGGTTTCATTCTTACCGAAATGACAGATAATCTTCCACCCGACATCAAAAGCGACTGGATAAACAAGATCCCGCTTAAACGCGGAGGAACGCCCGATGACGTTGCAAATGCAGCGCTTTTTCTGGCTTCTGATCTTTCTTCTTATATAAGCGGACAAATAATTCAGGTCTGTGGTGGTATGTTAACTTAATTTTTTTATATATATTTGTAGTATTGCAGGGTACCTATCCTTTTAGCACGAGGAAATGCAGCGAGACATATTTATTCCACAATTATTTTAAACAGGTACCCTGCTTCTTTTTTTATAACCGGCTTGCTGTAGTAATGAACGAACTTATATACCTGCTTCTCATAATCATTCCTGTTTCAGGTTTTGTTCTTGAGAGATACCTCGAATACCTTAATGCCGGAATGTGGTCTGAAAAGCTTCCTGAAAAGCTTAAGGGGATATGCGATGAGGAGGAATACAGGAAGACGATGCTGTATTACCGCGACAACAAGAAGCTTTCTCTCTGGTCGTCGTCGTTCAATCTCGCAGTAATAATAATAATGATAGTCTCCGGCGGTTTTGCGCTTGTCGACCGGATCGCGCATTCCGCAGGAGAAAACATGGTTTTTGTCGCCCTTGTCTTCTTCGGAATAATTGGATTTGCCTCCGAGCTTATAAACATCCCGTTCAGCTGGTACGACACCTTTGTAATTGAGAAAAAACACGGTTTCAATACAATGAAAACCAGGACATTCATAACTGATCAGCTGAAGTCGTGGTTTATTGCCCTGCTTGTGGGGATACCGGTACTCGGACTGATTACCTGGATCTACTATGAAACCGGGAAGGGATTCTGGCTTTATGCCTGGGGAGTGATAACGCTCTTTTCCGTCTTCATCAATTACTTCTATTCATCGTGGATCGTTCCTCTCTTCAACAAACAGACACCTCTTATCGACAGTCCCCTTCGGACAAAGATTGAAGCCTTTGCACGCAAGGCTGGTTTCAGGCTTAAAAATATCTATGTTATTGACGGGTCAAAGAGAAGCACAAAGGCAAACGCCTATTTTGCCGGTTTCGGGGCAAAAAAGAGGATAGTCCTATATGACACTCTTATAAAGGAGATGACAGATGAAGAGATCGTTTCTGTCCTTGCTCACGAGATTGGGCATTACAAGAAGAAGCATGTTGTCAGAAGGCTCGTCTCATCGGTTTTGCTGACAGGACTTATGCTTTTTCTCTTTTCACTTGTTGTCGACAGTCCGCATTTATCGGGAGCCCTCGGCTCTGAAACACCATCATTCCATATAGGACTTATTGTTTTCGGGATATTATACAGTCCGCTTTCGCTTATCATAGGGCTGGCATCCAATTACATTTCACGCAAAAACGAGTTTGAGGCCGACCTCTTCGTGAAACAGAATCACAAGCCGGAATCGCTCGCAAGCGCTCTCAGGAAACTGTCGGTGAAGAATCTCTCCAACATGCTCCCTCATCCGGCCTATGTTTTTTTCCACTATTCCCATCCGCCCCTTCTTGCACGGCTGGAGAAACTGGAATAGGATACCTGCCTGAAGCTTTATTATGACCAGCAGGTTCGGGATCCGGAACGCCTCTTTTTTCTTTATCCGGGTTGGTTGGATCAGGACTAGCTGGCAGAACCATATCTGCAGTGTTTTTTTTAACCACGGAGGCCACAGAGAACACGGATTATTCACGGACTGTTTCAAATAATTTAATCCGTGATCTTATCCGTGTAATCCGTGTAATCCGTGGTAAAAATTTAAACAGTCGTATTCGGGCCGCACTAATTGTCAGAAGTCAGGACTCAAAAGGAAAAGTTTACCGTAAAACGGAATCTTCACAATCGCGTTCATTCTGATGATCCATTGTCACCTGTATGTTGTATTATTTCTTTCTCATTCTTCATCCTGATGAAATTTCTCTTCTGTTCTGCAGTCACATTTCAAGAATTCATTCCTGTTTGAAGAAATCATAATCAATTCTTATATTTGCGCCTTGATCGCCTCCTTAGCTCAGCCGGTAGAGCAGCTCATTCGTAATGAGCAGGTCGTGGGTTCGAGTCCCATTGGAGGCTCAATTTTTTCGGCATGTATTGCCGGGAGTTTGAAGCAGGTGGAATGAACGGGGTGCAGGGGCTGTATTGATTTGTGATTGGTGATTGGTGATTGGTGATTTGTCAATGCCTAAATAACGTTGACCTTTTTATTACTTATTTTACTTCTTTTATAATTATAATTCTGATGATGATTTACTGTTGATAACGGGAGATTACTCGCAGAGTTATCCTCGTTATCAATAGTATCTTTAAATGATTTTGGTGTTAGTTTTCCCAATGCTTTGTGCGGTTTTCCAGTGTTATACATATGTACAGCCTTGTCTAGCAGTCTCCTGAGTGAGGCCAGGTTTGCAGGGCCATATGGATAAAGATAATTGTTTTTCATCGTACCGTTCACCCTTTCAGCATGTGGGTTTTCATAAACCTTCTCTTCAGTCATTGAATTTATCATTCCCAAGTCTCTTGTCAGTTCCTTAAATTCCTTGCAGTAATATTGGCCTCCCCCATCTGAGTGAATAATAGCACCTCTCAGATTGGCCCTGCCCCGCTCTTTGATCATTCGATGCAGTGCCGGCAGAGTAGTGCTCTCTGTGCGTAGATTATCGCTTGCCGACCATCCAACAATCTCACGATTAAACAGATCCATTATGAAAGTCAGATAGTAGGTCTCTGATCCAATATCAAAGTAGGTTATGTCACTCACAAAAACCTGGTTGACACGTGTAACCCTCAGATCTTTTATCAGGTTCGGAAAACGTGTCACTCCAAGGCTGTTGGTTGTAACCCTGTAGTTCCTTAGTTTTTTAATTCTATAACCAGAGTCCATGCAAAAGCGCTCAAACTGATCTCTGCCCATACAGCTTGGCTGAAGCTTTATGTAGATATCCCTGGCCGACATCCGCGGGTGATCCCGACGGATCTCATTGATCAGAGGTATCAATTGCTCCTGCTCTTCAAACTTATATCTCCTGCGGCTTAACATCTGATGAAATGACTGTTTGCTAATCCCAACTACCTTAAAAAGACTGTTCAACTTTCTTTTGTGTCCCTCTCGGTTGAAGTAGTACCAGAGGAGAGTCTGGAACCTACTTTTTTTTTGATATCGACGTTATAGGTAGCTTCTGCTATCTCTATCATCTTGTCCTTGAACTCAAGCAATAATTGCTTCTGTCCAATTATTCTCTCAAGCTCTTTAATCCGCTCCTCAAGAGCTTTTATCTTTTGTGTATCGCTCTTGGATTCAACTACTTGTTTAACTTGTTTCTTTGCCATTGCTGAATATTTGTAAATCCATCTATAAACTGATGTCCTGCTTACTGAGTAGGTTTTACAAATATCGGGAATGGATGTAATGTTTCTTTCTAATTCCCTGACTTTCTTTTTCTTGAAATCATCACTAAAATGTCTGTTAAAACGAGCTCTGGCTTGATGATCAAAACACACTACTTCTTTCATATTGTTAACCGTTTTTTTGGTCAACGTATTTCAGGCATCGACAATTTGTCACCTATGTTATTACAGGTAATCAAAACTCCAGGTACTTTAGGCGCTTTGAACTCCGGTCACTCCAAACTCCAGGTACTCCACTCATTCCAAACATAAAACCTACCTGAAATGAAAAGAAAACTACTCCCTCTGGCAGGCATCTTTTTACTGCAGTTTCTGTGCATTTACAGTTCCTACGGCCAGGGTATCGGCCTGGTGGATATTAGGCAGGCGGGACAGGTTATAACTGTCGGAGGACCGGAAGCTGATCTGCCGGCATTCACGTCGCAGGCTATCCAGACAGCTCTGGATGCGCTTAAAACGCGGGGAGGAGGAACAGTAAAGCTGAATCCCGGAACTTATGAAATCATCGGGCCGGTACGTCTGTCCGGCAACACGTCATTGATTGGATCGGGGGAGAAGACCATTCTGAAGAAATGTGACGGTTTCAGGACAAGTTTCATCATCGATGCCGACTGGGGCATGCTGAAGGCGGTTGTAAAGGATGCCAGCGGGTTTAAGACCGGTATGGGGATCCAGCTTTATGATGATGAGCATAACTCGGGCTGGGATGTGACCACAGCCGTAATTACTGATATTGAGGATAATACAATATATTTTGACAACAGGACGGTGAATGATTATATTGCATCACTGAACGGGACTGTCTCCAACAGCTTTTCGCTGGTTGAAGCAGTTGAAGCTGAGAATGTAAGGATAGCAGATCTTGTTATAGAAGGCGGCAAGTCTTCAAACGATTACATCAACGGCTGCAGGGGAGGAGGGGTTTACATCCACAAATCAAAGAACTGCATCGTGGAGAATGTCAGGGTTAATGATTTTAACGGAGATTCATTCAGCTGGCAGATAACTGAAAATATCACGCTGAGGAGATGTGAGGCATCGAACGGGGGAGGGCTGGGGTTTCATCCTGGTACCGGTTCCGACCGCTCTGTTGTGGAAGACTGCATAAGCCATCACAATAAAGGGGATGGTATCTTTCTCTGCTGGAGGGTACAGAACGGAGTTTTCAGGAACAACATTGTTTATTCCAACGGCGACAATGGTTTTTCGATCGGACACAAGGATACTGACAACCTTTTCGAGAACAATCATGTTTATGAGAATGGCCTTCATGGAGTATTGTTCCGCAACGAGAACGAGCAGAACAGCGGACACCGCAATACATTCAGGAACAATCTTATCGAGAACAACGGTATGAGGAGGGAGTCGGCAGGATTCTGGATAGGAGGCGAAACGCATGATATTATTATTACAGACAACATTATCCGCTCATCGGGCAAAGGGAATCAGCCGACCGCTATATTTGTCGGGAGCAAGTCCTCGAATGTAACCTCCATGGGCAATAAGATATCCGGATCGAAGGAGATCGTGTATGAGAAATAGAGGCAATGTTGGAATAAGCTATTTTGGAAATCGGCAACAATTTTCTATTTTTGTCACCGGAATGAATGGAATATTTGCGGGAGTAGCTCAGTGGTAGAGCATCAGCTTCCCAAGCTGAGGGTCGCGGGTTCGACCCCCGTTTCCCGCTCAGAGAAGAGGGTGTCTTACAGGAGGCACCCTCTTTTTTTTGATGTTTTCCGACCTCATCAGGCATCGTCCGTTCGGGCCTGATCTGCTAAAAGACACATTTTCAGGTTTGTGATATTCCCCGATATTTATCTCAAAAATAATCCATAATGTTTTTCGAATTTTGTTGAAGCGTATTTGAAATTTGTTTAAATTCAGTCTGCTTTTCTCTCCGTGAAAGTCAGACAAGGCATCTTATTGGGTATGGGTAGTTTCTGGACGGGTTTTGCTTTTGGGACTGACGGGGCAGAGCTTTGGGAAGGGAAGACGGAAGACGGATGACCGAATACCTCTCAAAAAAACTATGAGTACTGAATCGTCAGGATTTCAAAATTGGAACTGACATGACATAGCTTTGTGAAGAAAACTATGATATAAGATGTTTTTAAAAGCAATAATTTGTACAATAACTGCATATAATGAGTTATATGAATACTTTTTAGGTACATATATGTAGTTTTGTATGCAAGTGTAAAAAAAAGAAAAACAGACAAATACAAAATAATTAGACAGAAACTTTAAAATAAAATTTTAGCTCTTTGACAGGACAGTGGTAGTTTGGATGAATTTATTTTGTTTTTTTCTTCCCTCCCGCAAAAAAGAAGAAAGAAACCCCAGCCCACATTGCAGCACATTTGCAAGCCGCACGAGCCAACGCACAAAATCGAAGCTTGCAAAAGAGCTGCAATTTTGCTTACACACCCGTGCTAATTTGTTATTTTTGAGTTTTTAAAAGAGGACTGTCTAAAAAGGAAATTTTAAAACATGAGTTTAAATACACAATCGCTTAAGCCGTTAATTGATTTTATATATTCTGTTGCTGACCAGATTCTAATAAACACTTACGAACCAAGCAAATATAAAGACGTTATCCTTCCAATGACAGTTATTCGTCGATTGGATGCTGTTTTGGAACCGACCAAAGAGAAGGTATTAGAATCGCATGAAAATTATAAAGGCAAATTAAACGACCTAACTGCAATTCTGACAAGCAAACAAAACGGCAGCGGACAGGCATTTTACAATACTTCGCCTTACACATTAAAAAAATTGCTGGATGACCCGAAAAATCTGCGAAGCAATTTTGAAAACTTTTTAAATGGATTTTCCAATAATGTGCAGGACATTATTACGAAATTCAAGTTTCGAAATGAATTGGAAACTTTGGAGGAAGCAGGAAAACTATTTTCAACAATTGAAAAGTTTGTTTCACCAAAAATTGATTTACGACCAGAAAGCTTGCCACCATTGGCAATGGGTTACGTTTTTGAAGATTTGTTGCGTAGATTTAATGAAGCCACAAATGCGGAAGCCGGTCGACACTTCACGCCTCGTGAAATTATCGACCTGATGACACATGTTCTGTTTTTACCTGTAAAGGTAGAAATTCAAACGGGAACCTTTTTAATTTATGACCCTTGCGCCGGTTCAGGCGCCATGCTCACTGAATCGAAAAAGTACATTACTGACGAAGAAGGAGAAATAAAATCAAAAGCCACCATCCACCTTTACGGACAGGAAAACACGCCGACAATTTATGCCATTTCAAAATCGGACATGTTACTGAAAGGTGAAGACCCGGAGAAAATTGTTTATGGCAGCACATTAAGTCAATATGGTTTCTCAAAAGATTTGCGATTCGATTTTATGCTCACCAATCCACCTTATGGTACAAGTTGGGCAGACGATAAAAAAGCATTGAGCATTGGCGACAAAGGGAAAATTATTGACCCACGTTTTCAAATAAAAAAAGGTTATTTCAGCGAACCTGCTGTAACACGGGTGAATGACGGTCAGTTGATGTTTGTGTTGCACATGCTGAGTAAAATGAAAGAAACGGAACAAGGCAGCCGAATTGCTTCAGTTCATAATGGTTCGGCTTTGTTTACTGGCGATGCAGGGCAAGGCGAAAGTGAAATACGCAAACACATTATTGAGAGCGATATGCTTGAAGCAATCATTGCGTTGCCAAACGATATTTTTTACAATACCGGCATTCCAACTTATATTTTTGTAATGACCAACCGGAAGCCGGAAAACAGAAAAGGAAAAATACAACTCATCAATGCCAACGGGGAACAATTCTTTGTAAAAGAAAAGAAATCATTGGGCAGTAAACGCAACAAACTTGATTCATCCAATATAAACGATATTACCAAACTGTATCTTGATTTTAAGGAAACCGAGTTTAGCAAGTTGTTTGACAATAACGAGTTTGGTTACGCCCAAATCATTGTTCACCGACCTTTACGTTTAATGGTTCAGTTTACCGCTAAAAAAGTGGCATCGCTTCGTTTTGTTTCAAACAATCCGGCTTTGCGGGAAGAAGTTTACAAAGAATTTGGAAACGAAGTTTACCACAAAAAATCCACAGCAAACTTAGAACAATGGTTACTCAATTACTTCATGCAGGAAAATGAAGATGAAGAAGGCGAAGACAACGAAACTGAAATCTCGATTGCATCATTGCCAAAGAAAAAACAAAAAATAGTAAAACAACTTTTGGATACTACGGTTTGGCAACGCGACCTTGATTTGATGAACAATGCCAAAAAAATAGCAGAAACCTTTGGCGACAAACTTTTTAACGATTTCAATCTGTTTGATGAACTACTAACCGCAGCCTTAAAAAAGGAAAATTTGAAATTTACAGCCAAAGACAAAAAAGACCTTTTGAGCGCAATAAGCTGGACTGACCCAAAAGCCGAACCCGTAATTAAGAAAATACACAAAAACGGTCACGTTGAATATGTAAGTGACCCGGCATTAAAAGATTCGGAAAACATTCCGTTGAAAGAAGATATTCAGGAGTTCTTTGAACGGGAAGTAATTCCATTTGCACATGACGCATGGTGGAACAAAGAAGAAACCCGGATTGGCTACGAAATCAACTTCAACAAATATTTTTACAAATACACGCCGCCGCGTAGCAAAGAAACCATTGCCGCCGACCTGTTTGCAATTGAACAGGAAACCGAAAACCTGTTAAAAGAAATTGTGGGATGATTGCAATGGAAGTGAAATATAAAAAAACAGGAATTGACTGGATACCCGAAGTACCGGAGCATTGGGAGATTGTTCGATTGAAGAATGTGACAAAAATTGTTAGTGGTGCCACACCAAAAAGCAGTATCGCCGCAAATTGGGATGGAGATATCAATTGGATAACACCTGCAGAATTTGGTGATGAAATGTACATCGGTGAATCAGTTAGAAGAATTACTAAAAAAGGATTAGAAAGCTGTGCTACTTCTTTGGTCCCAATTGGAAGTATAATTATTTCTAATAGAGCACCAATAGGTTCTTTAGGAATTTCAGAGGTTGAATTATGTACAAACCAAGGTTGTAAATCAATAATTCCAATTCAAATCAATAATTACTTTTTGTATTTCGTAATGTCTTTCACTGTTATCCGATTAATAATTTAGATTCTTGATTTGGTTTCATAAGTAGCTGATTATCAAGTATCATATTTTACATTTTAAAACTGACCCCCTGCATATTCAATGATAATTGTAACCCTGGAGGGATCGATTTGCTTTTAAAACTTCTTTTTGTACTCCGCAGCAGCTCATTTACATCCAGATTGCTTATCAGATGTATCCGGACCAACGAGGCTACAACCGAGAAGGCTTTCTTCGCCTGTGCGATCTTCTGGGTCACAGTTAATAAGAGTTGGGCTATTAGTGTGCACCAGACCTGTGTATAGATGGCATTTTCATTCTCTCCGTAGAAGTAATGTAACTGGAAGTTTTGTTTCATTTTCTTGAACAGGATCTCAATACCCCATCTTTTCTTGTAGAGGAATGCGACATCTTCAGCTGATATATCAAAATTATTCGTAAGAAAATCGTAGTAGCGGTTCTGTTCATCCTGATAACTGACCTTTCTGAGTGTCATTTTGAGTTTGGTCTTAAGATCTTTTGTGCCGTCTTCTCTCTCGGGATGATATTCCATTTCAATAATTTCATCCCGTAAAACCTTTGCCTTACCCTTCTTACGATAATGTTCCCTTTTAACCTCTATAATCGTATAAACAGCATTCTTTTTCATCCGGGTGACAAA
Source organism: Bacteroidales bacterium (assembly GCA_040772125.1). Classification (GTDB taxonomy): domain Bacteria; phylum Bacteroidota; class Bacteroidia; order Bacteroidales; family VadinHA17; genus LD21. Next base: position 1,596,982 of record JAXGYS010000003.1, on the reverse strand, counting down.
ATATACCTTTTGTGTGGTCCAAAGAGCAAACTGATGGTAATAGTTATAGGCCTTATCAAAGACTATCATGCTGTCAGATATTAGTTCGAGGCTCTTTAAAAACTTCTGATCATTGACCTTTGCTGCTGTCATTTTGATAAACCGTCCAACCGATTGAACTGCATCAATAAGCATATGGACTTTCATTCCGCCTTTCTTCTTTCCGTCTCCCTTGGGATTACGGCCAACACCCTTTAAAATATCACTGAATAACCGTATGGTCGTGGAATCGATTATAAGAACCTCCTTAAAAGTCAGTCCAAAAGTCCGGCTGTCCGACAAAAAACTATGATAATGTTTTACCAGTGTAAAATATAACTCTTCAAAAAACTTGTGATTCCTGTTACGCAGTCCGTCACATGCAGTACTCTTAGCAGGTGCCTGATCCATTCCAAGATGATTAAGCTTGCCGCCCATGGCACGAAGCCCTTCGCATACTTCGGTCATCGAATCGCACCGGCTTAATATACCGAACAGCATAGTGAAAAGGTGTGTGCGGGTTTTGAATGATTTGTAGTAGTAATCACTTTCGTGTTTGCGGATTAACCCATTTATGTCAACTTTATCTACCAAATTCATTATCTGTCTGAAGATCGGCTGTCCGACTAATTTTATTTCCGTAATTTTACCCATGTTGTATTTAGTTTGTGGTAAAACCAAATTACAACATTGGGGGAAACCTTAGGGGAGTACCCCTCTTATTTATTTTTTAATCGGACACTACTGAATGTCTTTACAAAAAGAGAATTTAAATGTGTTGGGAAACGGGACTACTTTCCGGGAATTAGCAACCCAATCTCTCCGTAATTATAAAATTCCACTTCCACCAAAAGAAGAACAATACGAAATTGCTTCTTATTTATTTGATGAGAATCAGAAAATCATCCATTTCATCCAAGCCAAACAACGCTTTATTGAACTGCTAAAAGAGCAAAGGCAAAGCATCATTACCCATGCCGTGACCAAAGGAATTGATGAAAATGTAAAGATGAAGGAAACTGCGTTGGGTGAAATACCTGAACATTGGGAAGTGAGAAGGCTGAAGTTTTGTTTAAATGAAAAATTGAAATACGGAGCCAATGCCGCAGGAGATTATTACAATCCAACTTGGTATCGATATATTAGGATAACTGACTTTACCGCAGACGGAACATTAAACGAGAACAATAAGCTGTCTTTATCTCCTGAAAACGGAAAAGATTATGAATTGAAAGATGGTGATATACTACTTGCAAGAAGTGGAGCAACAGTTGGAAAATCTTTTCAGTTCAAGTCAGTTGATAGGGAAGAAAAATGTTGCTATGCCGGCTATCTTATTAAAGCATCACCCAATGAAGAATTAATTCTTTCAGATTTTCTATACAATTTCACACTTACAAGCAATTACGAGAATTGGAAAGGTTCAATATTGATAAAAGCAACAATTGAGAATATATCGGCAGATAAGTATTCAAATCTTTTGATACCAATTCCAACAATAAAAGAGCAAAAAAGAATTTTAGAACACATCAAATCCGAAACGCGCATCTTAGATATTGCCATCAACAAAGCTGAACGGGAAATAGAGTTAATGAAAGAATTCAGGGAAGCAATGATAGCTGAGGCGGTTACGGGGAAAAAAATTGTAAATTCGCATATTTTAGGATAAAATTATGCAAGACGAAAATAATAACATAGTAAGTGAACCTCAGGTTGAATACGAAGATGTAAGTAGCGGAGTTTTAATGGAAAAGCCCTTCAATCCTTCGAAAATTGATATTACAACAAAGCACCTTACCATCGACTTGTTGATTAAACGTTTGAAAGCCGACCCCATTGAAATAGATTTAGCACCGGCATTTCAGCGTAAAGGCGATTTATGGGACGACCAGAAACAAAGCCAGTTAATTGAATCATTGTTAATCAAATTTCCATTACCAGCTTTTTACTTTGATGGTTCCGATAATAACAAATGGTTGGTGGTTGACGGATTACAACGGTTAAGTTCACTACGGAATTTTGTCATTCTAAAAAAACTCAAACTTCAGGGACTGGAATTTCTAAACAAACTGGAAGGCGATGGCTTTGACGATTTGCCACGTAATCTTCAGCGTCAGATTGAAGAAGCTCAAATAACGGCTTACATCATCAATCCCGGTACGCCCGAAGAAGTTAAATTCAACATTTTTAAACGCATCAATACAGGGGGATTAATCCTGAACTCGCAGGAAATCCGCCACGCCTTAAATCAAGGTATTTCAGCGACCTTTGTCGCCGAATTAGCCGAATTAAGAGCGTTTAAAGATGCTACGGAAAACGCTATCAACCCAAACCGGATGATGGACAGAGAATTCGTCACAAGGTTTATTGCATTCTATTTGTATCCATATTCCGACTACATTCCGGATTTGGATACTTATATGAACAAAGCAATGAGCGATATAAAAAGGTTGACTGTTCAGCAAAGGGAAAAAATAAAGTCTGATTTTACCAAATCGATGAAGTTGGCAAAAAAGATTTTTAATAACTGGGCTTTCAGAAAATCTGATAAATATCCCGATAAAAGAAAACCAATAAATAAAGCACTCTTTGAAGTATGGAGTGTTTTGTTAGCGAAGTTAGACGATGCCAGCAGGGAAAAATTAGAAAATAACAAAACCATTTTGTTTGAGAAAGCGGTAAATCTTACCAAAGACGATTCGGTATTTTTTGACAGCATAACTACTTCAACCGGTAATAAATCATGTGTGCTTGACCGGTTTACAAAAATTGACAGAATAATAAAAGAAACATTGCAGCAATGATATCACATATTGAAATACAAAATTTCAAGTCCTTAAAAAAGGTTTCCGTCAGCCAAAAAAACCTGAACCTTTTAATGGGGCTAAATGGTATGGGTAAAAGTTCCTTTATTCAAGTGCTATTGCTCTTAATGCAAAGCGACAAATTGGAACAACGCATTCTTGACCTTAATGGTCTTTTGGTTCAAATTGGACAAGGCAGAGATGCACTGTATCAATTCGCACAGGATGAAAAAATTGTATTTGAGTTAATATTTGAAGGACAACCAAAATACAATTGGAAATTTGTCTACCAAAAGGATAAAGAAAAGCTTAATGCTGAGAATGGTTATACAAAAGACCAGATGAATTTCTTTAGAAAAGCCACCAAACGGTTTCAATACATAAGTGCTGAACGCATTGGTCCAAAAGACATCTATGAAGCTTCGAGTGTTGTGGTTGCCGATAAAAAACAACTTGGATTACTGGGGGAATATGCCGCATATTACATCAATGTTTTCGGACAAGAATATGAGGTTTTGGAAAAACTCAGACATTCAGAAGCAAAAGCAACCAATTTACTTGCTCAGATAAATGCCTGGATGAACGAAATCTCGCCTGGCATTTCCTTAAATACTAAATATGTCCCTGAAGTAAACAAAGTAATTCTAGATTACCAGTTTGACTTGATAAATGATAAAACCAATTCTTTCCGCCCGAAAAACGTGGGTTTTGGGATTTCTTATGTTTTGCCTATTGTATTGGCTTTGCTGACAGCAGAGGAAGGAAAAATAATTGTGATTGAAAACCCTGAATCACATATTCATCCAAGAGGACAGGCAGAGTTAGGGAAGCTCATTTCTTTAGCAGCAAGTGTCGGGGCACAATTGTTTGTCGAAACCCACAGCGACCATATTTTAAACGGAATAAGAGTGGCAGTTAAAGACAGCCAAATTGATAGGAATAAAGTGAATGTTATGTTCTTTGATAAGATTACTACAGAGAAAGAACAATTCTCCAAAGTAAAGCAAATTAAGATTGATAAAAATGGAGAACTTAACGAGTATCCAAAACACTTTTTAGACGAATGGAGTAATCAATTAATTAAACTTGTTTAAAGAGTATGGAGCTTATTTGTAATGAATTATCATTTATTCCATTAGCCGAAAATGGACATATTGCAGAAGAAAGGTTCAGAACCATTATTCAAACTTTTCGCGAATCCAAATCAAGATACGATTTTACTCATATTCGATTTCCTAAAAGTTATTCAGCCCTGCAAATTACGGCAACTCAAACACTTTTTGAATGGATTTCAACATTATCCAATCCAACGTTAAAGGCTGCGATTTTAACTTTATTCAGACCTCCTTATACCGATGACCTGGAAGAATCTGAAATGGATACTTTTTTTGAAAGTAATTACACAATAACAAGCGAAGAAGCACCGGAAAGAAATTCACCGATAGGTTTGCCGGTTGCCTTCATTAAATCTGTTCCCTGCATTAGTTTTGATTCGCATGATTTCTGGGAAAAAAGGAAAATAGAAATCAGCAAAACAAATGGAAACAGACTTGAAAATGCTGATTTTTTTACTTACAATATTTGCTTGCCTACCGATTTGGATACACCTGAATTGAATGAATGGGCTGAAAATTGTTTTCCTGAATATATTAATACGACTGAACTTCTCACAAAATATCTCAGCTATAGAAAATACGAAGTAATTTTCTCTGAAAGTTTTCTGCAACAGTTCTTTGAATGGAAAAACACGGATATGGATTCATTCAAATATCTTCTTTTGCTTATGAAAGATGTGGAACTTCATCCATTTACAGGGGGAAGGGGGCAAACTGAAAATTTAAAAGACAGAGGGAAGGAAGCATCGAAAAGAATTAATATCAATGATAGATTAAGTTATACTGTTGAAAATAATGTTGTAACATTTATAGCCTGTAAAGGACATTACGAATTCCATTAAAAATGACAACCGACACCACAGAAAAAGGATTGGAAGCTCATATAACACAATATTTGTGTTTGGTGAATGGATTTGAAGAACGCCACTTTAGCCAATACAACCGAACCGATTGTTTTGATGAAGAACTGCTTTTCAAATTTCTGGAAGAAACCCAACCAAAGGAAGTGGTTAAACTTAAAAAATCGCATGGCAGCAACTACGGGCAACGCATTAAATATTTGATAAATCGTAAAATAAAAGATGAAACCGTTGTAAATGAAAAGTGTCTTGGGGGTGTTATTAATTTATTGCGAACCGATATAACAGACGGGAACACAGGAATAAAACTTAAATTGTTTTACGACAAACCGGTATCAAACTTGAACCAAAAAGATGCTGAACAGTATGAGAAGAATATCTTTTCGGTTACCCGCCAGGTGCATTATAGCACACAAAATGAGAAATCGCTTGACTTGGTAGTGTTTATAAATGGAATTCCGGTAATCACATTCGAATTAAAAAACGAATTAACCAAACAGAATGTAAAAGATGCCATCAAACAATACAAAACCACCCGCGACCAACGGGAAGAATTGTTTCGGCTGGCCCGTTGCCTGGTTCACTTTGCTGTTGACACCGAACAAGTTTGGATGTGTACGAATTTGAAAGGCGACAACTCGTTTTTCTTACCCTTCAACAAAGGCAATAATAATGGAGCAGGAAATCCTCCTTCCGATGGCATAAAAACTGAATACCTCTGGAAAGAAATTTTAACCAAAGACAGTATAACGAACATCATTCAGAACTATGTTCAACTGATAGAAGAAGAATCGGAAAAAATATTACCCGACGGAAAAATCAAAAAAGAGAAAATTAAAAAGATGATTTTCCCGCGCTATCATCAATTGGATGCGGTTCGTAACTTGCTGGCAAATGCTAAAGAAAACGGAACAGGAAAACGCTATTTGATTCAACATTCGGCAGGTTCGGGAAAAAGTAATTCAATAAGTTGGTTAGCACATCAATTGGTTGGGTTATTCGATAAAACCAACACAAACGCAGTTTTTGATTCAATCATTATTGTAACTGACAGAATTATTCTCGATTCGCAAATTCAAAGGAATATCAAGCAGTTCGAACAAGTAAAAGGTTTAGTAGAACATATTGATAAAGGCTCAAAGCATTTAAAAGAAGCTTTGGAGGAAGGTAAGAAAATTATAATCTCAACCATTCAGAAATTTCCGCACATCGTTGAAGAAATCGGAATGTTGCCATCAAGTAAATTTGCAATTATTATCGACGAAGCCCATAGCAGCTTTAGCGGGCAAATGGCAAGAAAACTAAATGAATCGCTTTCAAAACTCAATCTTGATTCAGCTACCAAAAAGGAAATTGACGATGAAATGGAGGAAATTCTGAATAACCTCGAAAATGAAGAAACTGAAGATAATATTTCATCAGAAGATTTAATTAGAATCGTTGTAAAATCCAGAAAACTTTTGTCCAATGCAAGTTACTTTGCATTTACAGCTACTCCAAAACCAAAGACCCTTGAATTGTTCGGTATAAAATACCATGACGGAGAAAAAGATAAATTCCGGGCATTCCATTTATACTCAATGAAACAAGCAATTGAAGAACATTTTATTGAGGATGTATTAAAATATTATACGACATATAAAGCCAGTTTTGGGCTGTTAAAAAAGATTGAAGATGACCCTCTATTCGACAAAAAGAAAGCACAAAAAAAATTACGCATATATGTTGAAAACCATGAACTGAACATAGCAAGAAAAACCGCAGTAATGGTTGACCATTTTTTGGATGCGGTGATTCGGAAAAAGAAAATAAATGGTCTGGCAAAAGCAATGATTGTTACAAGCAGCCGCAGAAATGCTGTGAAATACAAACATGCATTCGATAAATATTTGAAAGAAAATGGAATTCCTTACAATACGATTGTTGCATTTTCAGGTGAAATTGATGGAGAGACAGTTGTGCAACTTTTTTTCTGTAAAATTATGAAGCCACGGTTATTATTTTCTGTGTCATAGTGTTTGGTTCACCAGCAGGAGCGCGCTCCTGCTGGTGAAGCCGTTTGTTCAGTTCAAATTCTTTTAATAAATCCATATTGAGGTATACCCTTCCACTGACCCAGTCCTCGTGCCATTCCTTGAGCAACGCTGTAAAGAGCCGTCTGCAACTGAGCGGATTTGGGAATATCCTCACCACCCTGCTTCTTCTTTTAAGCTCCTGGTTCACCCTTTCGATCATGTTTGTTGTCCTGAGCCGTTTATGGTGTTCCACCGGGCATGCGTAGTACACCCCAAGAGTCTCCCAGGCGTGTTCCGATACAAAATTGGCCAGATCAGGGTACTTCTGACGGTAATCATCCGAGAGCTTGTCCAGAACCGTTTTGGCCTCATCATACTCCCGACAGTCCCATGCCTCCTTTAGCCTGGCATAAAGGTCATCATGCCTGCTTTTGGGAGCACGATCCATCACATTGACCGTAAAATGACGCTGACAACGCTGCCAGACAGCTCCGGGATAATGTTTCTTTATCGCATTATGGATCCCCGGGTGATCATCGCTGGTAAAAAGCCTTACCCCTTGTAAACCCCGGTCCTTTAATCCACCAATAAACCGATCCCAGGAGTCATTGCTCTCCGACCATGAAGTATCAATCCCTAATACATGACGATAACCTTCAGAATCGATCCCCAGGGCTACAAGACAGGCTATATCAATGATCTTGCCATCTACACGGCAGCTCTCATATCGGGCATCTACCACAACGTAAGGATACTCCCTGGTGAAAGATCTTTCTCTCCAGCAGTCCAACTCATCATCAAGAGTGGATGCAAACCGGCTGATCGATGCAGATGAAAACTCTTTACCCATCAAGCTCTCAGTTACTGCCTTCATCTTCCTTGTCGATACACCCTGCAAATATGCTTCGGCCAGGGCAAGAACCAACGCCTTTTCACTGCGTTGATAACGCTCCAGAATCGAAGGATAGAATGCTCCGTCACGGGTCTGAGGTACCTGCAGAACCAGTGGACCAACACGCGTATACAGAGTCCTGGATTTATAGCCGTTCCTGTAGCTCTGGCGCTCATCTCCGCGCTCATAGCTGCCTACACCAATATGTTCATCTCGCTCCAGCTCCATCAGGCTTTGTATGCCAAGTCTTAATATCTCACTTATCAGGTTCTCTCCCTGATAATCTATCAACTGCGAAAGCAGGTCATCTGAATTTTTCTTCGTAATTTGCTCACGTTCTTCGAAAGTCATGGTTGTAAGTTTTTTGATTAGTACTCTTAAACTATTATCAACCGTGACTTTCTTTTGTCTATTGCACCTCTATATCAATTTTACAGAAACAAAGTTACGTAGCGCCTAAAATCACTTGCGAAACTTAAATTATTAATCAATGATTTGGCAAAAGCCATATAAAAGCCAGCGCACAGTCGTAAGCACATTTGCAAGCCCACACGTGCCAACGCTAAAACCAAAGGCTGGCAAAAGAGCTTCCGCCTTCCCTCCAAGTAACCGCCTTTAAGGGCGGTTTTAGGATTGCCATCGCAGAAAAAAAACAAAATAAATTTGTGCTTCGTTGACAGGTTGGTGCTGATTAAAAAAGGTTTAAAATTTATATTAAATAACTGACAAACAGACAGAAAAGAATAAACACCAGCATACAACACGCGGTATAGTTAATAAGGGTTTCAGTGGTTTTCGGGGCGCAGTAACCCGCTCCAAAATTAGCTGTAACTTGACAGGAAAGTAGCTCGCAATCCCTTACTAACCATACCGCCACCGTTATAAGCAAGTGGCCACCGATACAGCATCCATAAAAGAAATTGATTAAAATGTAAATTCAATCTCAATTACCGTTAACCATGGAAATACTTGAATTGTAAGCATTCGGCGAAGTACATGTTGCCCTAACAGAGAAGCGGTCCTAACTTTCAGGGCAAAAACACATGCTAAGTGAATCAAAGTTTTCAGAGCTGCTAGCCAGGCAGCAGGAATGTGGTTTAAGCGTAACGGCGTTCTGTTCAAATGAGGGTTTGCCTAAGGCAACGTTTTATTATTGGAAGAAAAAGCTGCAACGAAAACAAAGTGCGAAAGGTTTTATACCGCTGTTAGTAAAACCAGAGCGAACCGCTATAAGAAGGGCATTACCTGATACAAACTCTAAAGGGACACTACAAGATGGCGCCAATGATTATTTTCTGGAATTTGTATATCTCAACGGAACAAAGCTTCGGATAAAGGGAGATCTTGATCTGACTCGTCTTCGTGAGCTGGTGTACCTTATCGATTAGGGTATGTTCCATCTTCACGGTTCACTTAGTTATTACCTGTATCCAATGCCGGTAGATATGCGAAAGAGTTTTTATACTCTCAGCGGTATTGTTACTTCTTCCATGAATCAGGATGTCCGCTCGGGCGGAGTCTTCATTTTTGTTAACAGGTATCAAAACATTATGAAGATCCTGCATATGGAATATGCCGGGATGGTTATCTATCATAAGAAACTTGAATCAGGCCGGTTCAGATTACCGGAATTTGATGAGAACACAACCTCGCTGACGATCCATTGGAATGATTTGATGATGATGGTTCAAAATGTAAAAACCAGAACAAGAAAACTTAACAGGTAGTGATATTAACACACAGATTGTTAATAACTTACTTTGATATTACGTTTTTTTATCTTCCTGATTTGCTATCTTCAATCTACGTTAAGAATGGCAAATGGCAGCGGATAAACCCAGCGATAAAGACACCTTAATAGAAACCTTGTTACAGGAACGGGATGAACTATACCAGGAACTCTCCCGGTTAAGAGAGTCAGATGGAGGGAACCTGGAGCGCTACGAGACCTTGATAAGGGAAATGGATAAAAAGATCAGGCATTTAGATGGGAAGGTAAAGGATTATGAAGATAAGGTAAAGAATTATGAGGATAGGGTAAAGAATTACGAGGATAAGGTCAGGCAATTAACCGATCAGCTCTCATGGTACCGCCGTAAGTTATGGAAGCCTGTCAGCGAAAAGTTCATACCACAGGATCCTTTGCAGCGCCGACTTGATTTTGACGGGCTGGATGTCCTTCCCGAAGAGAAAGAAGTGGCAAAGGAAGCCGCAAAAGAAATCATCTCGTATGAGCGCCGGAAGCCTGAAAAAGAAAAAAGACAACCTGTCCGCTTGCCCCTTCCGGAGGATCTTCGCCGTGAAGAAGAAATCATTGAACCTGATGGTATAGATGAGAACTGGATCCGCATCGGGGAGGAAGTAACAGAGCTGCTGGAGCATAAACCCGGAGAGCTTTACGTTCGCCGCATCGTCCGTCCTAAATACGCTTTGAAAACCAGCCTTCAGCAGATGCACGATAATGAAGAAAGCGGGCAAAAGAACATAAAGATAGCCCTGCTTCCACTGCTGCCGCTGCCAAGGAGTAATGCCGGAGCAAGTTTACTGTCAGAACTGCTGATAGGTAAATATGTTTATCATCTTCCTTTTCACCGCTCAATAGCCATCTTTAAGCAGGCAGGAGTATCCATTCCGGCATCAACAGTCAGTGGGTGGTTCACCGCAAGCAGCGATTTGTTACGTGCACTGTATTACAGGCTGAAGGATATTGTGCTGTCCACAGACTATATACAGGTCGATGAAAGCACCGTACCGGTTATTAATGATGAAAAGCACCGGGCAGTAAAATCCTACCTCTGGGTAGTGAGATCGGTAATGGAGAAACTGATGTTTTTCCATTACGACAAGGGATCAAGGGCCCAGAAGGTGGTCGTAGAACTTCTTCATGGTTACCAGGGAGCCGTTCAGACTGATGGTTATGATGCCTACTCAATTTATGAACACAAAAAGGGTGTTTTGTTGCTTGGCTGCTGGGCGCATGCACGGCGGAAGTTCACAGAAGCGCTGAAAGAAGATAAATCCGGGGCAAGCTATGCACTTGAACAAATCGGGCTGCTTTATGGCGTGGAAACCATGGCAGACGACCAGGGACTGGATTCTCAGCAGAGAGCGGAGCTTCGTTCAAGGCTTGCTTATCCCATCTTGTGTGCCTTTGAAAAATGGATTGTAAACTATTATCCCAAAGCCATACTCCAGGGCAGAATGTATAAGGCACTGACCTATACCTACGCGTTGTTCCAGCGCCTTTCGAGATACCATCTGGATGGCAGGTGTCAGATTGATAATAACCTGGTGGAAAATGCCATCAGGCCTTTGGCCCTGGGCCGGAAAAACTATTTGTTCTGCGGTAACCACGATGCAGCGGAAAATGCAGCCATCATGTACTCACTGCTGGGTTGTTGTAAAGCGTGTAATGTCAATCCCGGGCAGTGGTTAACAGACGTGCTGACCAGGATACCGGCTTATAACAATGACTATAGCAGGGATCTGGCGGAACTTCTACCCCATAACTGGATTAAAAATCACCTCTGCGAATGAGTCCAATAAAATCCAACATTCTTTGGAAATAGTTGGAAAATGTTGGAATAATGCTTTCCTGTATTAAAAACTTCAAAGAACTCCGTTAGCTTTTGTCCTTTCACAAAGTTAATGTGGCAATGTGAACATAATTAGACCCCTTGGCAATATGTAGGAGGCCGAATGCTTACGAGCTTGGCTGATTTTGGACACCTGACTCATTCAGACTTTGATATGTAAATTTATACTTCAAATGTTGAAAAAGTAAATTAGACCTAATCGAAAATCCAGATAAATTTGGATTGTAAGCGATATTTGATTATGAAGCAGCTATACCTTAAAAAAAAGGTCCGTCAATATTAGCTAACCCTTATAATGTAACGCAAGCGACACAACTGATGTTATTAAATGGGCAGAATTGAAGAATATTATCGAGTATTTGCATTATTACATGGCTCCGGCATATGTGTCGTATGTGGAAAAGAGTTCCGTTGTAAATTCAACAATGGCCGGGCAAAGTACTGCTCGGAAGAATGTAGAAACAAAATGGCCAAGGTTAGAGCCATGAAAAAAGCAAAAGAAATCAGGGCAACATTCAAGACCTGCTCGATTTGTGGCAATCAAATTGAACAGTTAAATGATGGCAAAATCCGAAGGTATTGTTCGAATAAATGCAGACAGAAGGCATACAGGATAAGAAATAAGTAAAAACCGGTAAATTATTTGTTATATTCATAATCACCCAAAGCATTTAATTCCTGCTGAATTTGCTGTTCCCATTGCAAAAGTTTATCTGCCTCATTACCTGCGTTTGTTTCAGTTTCAAATTGTAACCTGCGTTTGGCAAATTCTGAAGAAATTCTCGAATTAATATCCTCAACAATCTTCAGGCTTTTCGCAATTTGCTTTCGATTTTCCTTCAGTTCTTTACGAAATTGCCGTGCATAAATTTCTGCAATATCAAAGAGGGCCTGCTCATATCTGAGTGAAGCATCTATATATTGTGTTGTATCTATCCACGATGCTGATTTAATTATGAAGTTTTTGACTTTCTTGTTAAAATTCTTTGTCATGAAATCAAAGCCGTTTACATTATGGTCCAATGTGATAGTGGCAAAGCATAATCCTGATACTGAGCTGCCTTTTTTAATACCAAAATCATCAACACTCAACTTATGTGAAGCATTCCATAGTAAATAATCAGGATTGTCCTGAGCAAAAGCATTAAACTGAATTCCTAAACTGATTGCAAATAAAAAAATGTATCTCATACTTTATTGATTTTATTGTTGCAAAACTATTTGCTTTCCTTTACCAATATCTTGAAATATGGCCTTTGATACTTGTCAAAACCAAAGTGAACTTTATATGAAACAATTGATGCTGTAATAGATGAAACTCCGAGTGCAAACCATCCCACTCCAAGAGCCTTGTGGTCTGTGAAATAATAACTTGGGCCTGCTATCAAACCAACAACACCCAACACACCACCCCAGACCCATATTTGTTCAGTAGTTTTATTATATGTTCGTTGAACACATATTTCATTAACATCAGAGAATGGTATCCGATATTGCATTTGGTATTTTTTCATTGAATTCTCCCATAAATCTGGCATCCTTAATGTCACACTGTCCGATGTAACACCTTGATAATCATAAGGAGTGCCAATATATCCTGAATCAACTGGAAATTCATTACTTAAAATAGGTGGCATTCGGTCTTTACTGAAAGTATAATTAGTAGGAATCACCTTGAAATACAGTTGATAATGTTTCCTTGGGAGCAACAGTTCCTTATTGTTCTTTTTGTTAATTAAAACAATATCATTTTGACATTTTGCATCAACTCCTATGAATATTAAAAACATCAATATCAGGCAGGTTACTCTAAGATATGTGGTTACTTTTTTCATAGGCTCCCTCAATAACGAATAATATCAGTTCCGTCTGAGTTGGAATTCACCCATTTCATCACATAAATATGGCTTGCCGGATACAATTTTTATCTTTTTCCAACCATATCCGGTAAAATAATAATGTCCCTGAACAATTTCAGGGCCAGTAGTAATTACGGAATTCTTTAATCTGCAATATTTTGATGAAGGCATAAACTTTATTACATAATCTTTACTACCTACTGTAAATGGTAACCCGCCACGTCCTTGGTCTATCGTTACCATCCGTATTTTAATATCCTGAGTCGAAAGAAAGGATAATGTATCTTTTACAATTTGTTCTTCTCCAAAGAATTCCCAGTTTTTAGAAATTTTAAAACCCGAACTGTTGATATTCAATAATAATGCCTGAAAATATTTTTTCCCGTCGATTATAAAATCATAAACGCCATTCTCAATAATTTGAAAACCATGTTCCTGATAAACAGGTAATATTAAAGAATCTGGCACAGAAGAATTCTTTTTTTCAAACTGAATGACAAAACAGTCATTATGATAATTCATGTCAATCTGGCCATAACAAGGATGGTTGATGATAATGGAGATTAAAATTAGAAATCTTGGAATTCTAAATCCTTTACTGTTCCTGTTAACAAATCTATTATTTTCATCTATCTTCCACATACCTGAAGTTTTTATGGCCGTCCTGAACTTCAATCAATTTCACATTATTTATTGATATTCCTTTCCGAAACCGCACAAATCTTGACATTTCCCCAATAATCAGAGTGTCTTGCATGAATACTCTGTCAAAGTAGAATATTGTACGTTTATTATTTTTTTCAGTGAACCGTATTTCTATTGACGGACTTATTTTTAATTCATATGGCATATCACTCTTATCAACGCATTTAATATAATCAACAGGATTGGCAAGATATTCGACCACGTCACCTGCAGGCCCACGAGTTTTAACAAGCCTTAATTTTGCAGAATCAATACCATTAAATTGCTCCTTAAAACTTTGTACCGGAATCAAGTAAGTTTTACATGCATTTAAAACCATAGATAAGAATAACAAAATCAAGATGAATGAAAATAATTTGGTACTCATAGATGATTATTTAAAATACAAATGTCTTCTGAGATTTGGCCGTAATGCTTCTAATTTAAAAATTAATTCAAAAAATATCAAATGTGAATAATGCACTTTGTAGACATTACCATTGGGTAAGTTAACCGATGGATAATAATTAATACCAAGACTGAAGCCGTTCGAAAACTTATATGCCGTTGATAATGCTAAACCGATGTTTTTTTGAACCTGATAATATTTAAGCGTATCGGAATGAACAGGATATGTTGATAATGTATCATATTCATAATATTTTGTTCTGTTGAACTGTAGGCCCACATCATAATGTAACCTTTTAAAATCGCTACCCACCTGAACATCCCCATAAATTGCAAATGACCTGTCATATATGCCTTCATATCGAATTGGTGCAGGAAATGGCAGCATAAAATCAGTCAATGTCCCAATGTCTGTATTTATACAATACTTATCAGTAAAATAGTACTCAATTCCACCAGATATTCCTAAAAATCCAAAGGAATTGCCGTATCCCTTACCCTTATTGATATAAAGATGGTTGCCCTCAGGAACTGATAATTTTATGTTTATTAAACCTTTTTCAGGTAAAATCCAACGAACATAATCCCTGTTCGGAAGCATTTTTGATTTTTCCAAATTAATTGTCATGTACCGAGGATACGTATATCGCTTATGATTCGTCAGGTCAATGCCATATCCAATTAGGCCACCAGTATACAAATTTCCAAACCAGAAGGCGTTTGATAATCTACTTTTTACCCTGATTATTTTCTGAACACTATCCCTTTTTGTATATAGTAATAAGTCTTGCTTTGAACGGGGTACAGTAACAATTGCAGGTGTATTGCACCAACCGTATACATCACTATTGATGCAAAATTTAACAGAATCAATATCAGAATGTACATTCAAATTCACTGTCGGTTGATGGAATAAAGTACAACAAGAGCTTATTAATAATGACGTTATAATAAAACAGAAAAGTAGTTTATTAATACCTCGCATTGTGAAATAACCTGTCATTAAAAGATATATTATACTGCAATGTATATAAAACGTATTGCCAGACCCCGTTAAGGTATATCAAATCTATAAAAATATTCAGAATAATCTCTTTCATAAAAAAGACATTATAAAAACTGCACGTCCGGACTTTTAAGTTCATGTTCAAGTAATCCAACCCCAAAATCCTAATTTAAACCACTTCCTATTTTAATCCCATTCTGCAATTTAATTGTGACACCTTTTGACATTGAAATATCACAGAATAACTCAAAGGATTATTAATGGATTATTCGTATTTTTAATCTCTGCAACTAATTCTCCTTTATCGAGTGAATAACCAAACAACAACTATTGCTTTTTCAATATACTCCAATAAAGGTGTATATGCCTTTTTCTTGGGTTCAGGGATTTCAAAATCTTCTGGCATACCAACTGGCTGGGATATTGTTATCGATTTAATTAAGCAACTGGCCAAGTTAAAGAAGCAGAAATGCGAGCCAAATCCGGTCGATTGGTTTAAATCCACTTACGGTGAAGAACCAAATTATTCAAACATTCTGGCCAAGCTTGCAAAATCTTCCTCAGAGAGGGTAAATTTGTTGAAGCCATATTTCGAACCAACCCAAGAAGAAGTCGAACAGGGTCTCAAAATGCCTTCACCTGCCCATAAGGCAATTGCCCAATTAGTTAAAGACGGCCATATTAAAGTCATTATAACTACCAATTTTGACAGATTAATTGAGAGGTCACTAAATGAGGTCGGGATTGAACCAACAGTGATACGACACCCGGATGATATCGATGGAGCCATACCTATTGTACATAATGCTTTCACTCTTATTAAGATTAATGGAGACTATCTTGATTCTCGCTTCCTGAATACACAGGAAGAACTGTCAAGCTATCCACCCAAACTTCACGACTATCTTGTACGAATTGTCAATGAATTTGGCTTATTATCATGTGGTTGGTCAGCCAAATGGGATAATGGTTTTATCAAAGTATTAAAACAGTGTGAGAACTTTCGCTTTCATAGTTACTGGACATATTTGGTTGATTGTGAAATCGAATTAAAGGAGCTCGCAGAATTCAGAAAAGGAGAGATAGTTAAAATTTCAAGTGCAGATGCTTTTTTTACTGAGATTTTGGAAAAAATCGAATCCTTAAAAACATTTGATAATCATCCGCTTAATACTGAAATATCAGTTGCACGTTTAAAAAAGTATATTGTCCGGGATGATGCAAGAGTTTTGCTGCATGATTTGGTCTTTAAAGAGCAGGAAGAGGCCTATGCGAAAATAAGGGAAAAGATGGATGTCAGTCTTCATCCGGATAACAAAAACCTTATGCCCTTGTTGGAATATTTTGAAGCATGTTTGTCAACTCTTATTCACCTTATAATTAATGGAGTATTTTGGGCAAAACCTGAACATTATTATTTGTTCACTAACATCTTATCACGGTTGGCAGGGCCAATACCAGAAGCAAAGGGGTCTTTTTATAAGGAGACTAAAGCTTTTTACTATTTCCCGTCCCTTTTCACTTTATATACAATTGGAATTGCTGCCGTAAAAAGTAAAAACTACAGATTACTGCGTGATTGTTTCCATATTAAAATTGAAGAGAGTGAATCAGAGCACTCAAATCAATACTACCTCATTGAATTTGTAAATGCATGCATGATTGACCTGAGATTAATGAATAAAATACTTAACCATGGACAAAATTATCATACGCCAATAAGCACCTACCTGTGCAAGAATTTAAAACCGTATTTCTCTGGTTTCATCTTGTCCGATAAAGAATTTAATGACATTTTCGATGTATTTGAATATTTACTGGCCTTGAATTACGTGCACATTGTTGGTGATAAATACGGTAGCACATGGGCACCCTTTGGCCAATTTCAATGGAGAAAAGGAATAACCAGTCTAAGAGATAATTATTTCAAAGATTTTTTTGCAGAAGCTGAAAAGGTCAAATCAAATTGGAAATTATTGGAATCAGGAATGTTTGATGGCTCTTACGAGAAATATATAAATGCGAAATTGAAGCTTGATGAATTCCTTAAAAACATACATCTTTATTAGTCTTTCATGTATAATTTATGAGCGTTGCAAGTAATTTTGAAGCATTTTGTGACAGCCTAATTATTGGAAGCGAAATGCGTTCCACAATATCTACCCGGTATCTTGCAATCTGCAGAAGACTAAATTTGGATTTCTGGAATATGGATACTACTGGGGGTGGAAGATATGTTGGTTCATATGGCCGCAATACAGCAAACAGTTGGGTGAGTGATATTGACATGGTTTTCGAATTGCCGTGGTCATTATATAATCAATACAATTCTTATCAAGGCAATGGACAATCTGCGCTGCTTCAAGCAGTGAAAAATTCTATAATAAAAACATATTCGAACACAGAGCTAAAAGGTGATGGTCAAATTGTTAGTGTCCGGTTTAGCGATAAAATGACAATTGAAGTTCTTCCTGTTTTTCATAATAACGATGGTTCATATACCTATGCCGATTCTAACTCCGGAGGAAGCTGGAAATCCACTAATCCAGTTCCTGAAATAAACGAAATTACAACAGGTGATAATCTTACGAATAACAACCTCAGACCATTGTGTAGAATGATTCGTTCATGGAAATATTATTGCAGTGTTCAAATTAATGGACTTCTTATTGACACTTTGGCTTATAGGTTTTTAACAAATTGGAGCTATAAAAACAACTCTTATCTGTATTATGATTGGATGAGCCGGGATTTTTTTGAATTTCTTAAAAATCAAACAGCAAATCAAACAATCTGGTATGCTGTCGGCAGTAACCAGATAATCTATAATCCAGATAATTTTCGATATAAGGCTACTCAAGCTTACAATAATGCAGTTGAAGCAATAAAATATCAATCAGATGACAAAGAATGGACATCAAAACAAAAATGGAGGGAAATTTATGGATATCGATTCCCAGAGTAATACACTTGAATCACAGATTCGAGAATTATATGCCAGATTAGTCTGGTCTCATAAAACACAGGAAAAATGTGCGGATATTTTATTTCGCAGAAATAACAGAATAAAAATTGTACAAATAGGATTGTCAGCATTAACAACTACTGGCATTCTGGTAACGGTATTTGGAAATAATAAAACGGTAGGTATAATTTCTGCTGTCCTGTCGGCAATTTTGTTTGGTCTAAATACATATTTAAAAGACTACGATTTGGGTGGGATTGCACAAAAGCATGCAAATTCTGCATCAGACCTCTGGAACATGAGAGAATTATATCTTTCACTACTTACTGACGTTAAAATGGGCAGGTTGACGCCAGATGAGATAACTATTAAAAGGGATACTCTTCAGGATGAATTATACCACATTTACAAAGGCTCGCCAAGAACAATCAGTAAAGCATATAAGGAAGCAACATTGGGATTGAAAGCCAAAGAAGAGATGTACTTTACTGACGATGAAATTGATACACTTTTACCAGCTAACTTACGTAAACTGATTTAAACCTTTTCCTAACCGAATAACTTTCTGAGTTTTGTAAGTGTGTTTTTATTTGTGCTGGTAATCTGTGATATGTGCTGGTAACTGTATCCTTTTTTCAGCATCTTTATTTCTTCGGCATATTGTTCAGACATTGTTTCCCGGCTCTTACGATAACCATTTTTCCGGCCTACTTTGCCGCCACGTGACCGGAAATTATGATAACCACTGGTTAAACGGCCTTCAATGTTCCTGCGCTCCATACGTGCTATTTCTGCCAATATTGTTATTAAAAACTGACTCATGGGATTAATTTCCTTATCAGCAGTCAATGTTTCAATATTATAGTTCTGGATGAACAGGGATATTTTATTCTGGTTTAGAATTTCAATGGTCTGAAGGATTTGTAGCGGGTCTCGGCCGAGTCTTGACAATTCAGTCACCAAAACCTTATCTACGTCATTGTCCTTCACAAAGGTTACCATTTTCATTAATTCTGCACGTTCATGGTTCTTGGCTGCCCCAGATATTTTCTCTGCAAACACACCAACAATCCGATAATGCTTTGCTGTAAGCGGGAACTTACAATGTACAAAAACTGGCAAATAAGGATGTACGAGAAATAGCAATTAAGGATGTCCATTTCTTCATGATAAACATACAAAAAAACAAAGAACAACAGACTCAGTTAAATATGGTTTTCCGGTTTTCCAGTCTGTAGCTATTACCCTGATTATGGAAAGCTTTCCATAAATCCGGTTATGGCAACAATCTAATTATGCAAAGCCCAATTTAAAACATATTGATTATCGGCATATTACATACATACTTTACATTTGGGCTTTGCATAATATTCATTTCTTACCGAGTCCCTTGAGCCATGAGATCAAGTCTTTATTATCAACCCATTCTCCAATAACATCAGAAGGAGTAAGGTTTTCAGAAGCCTTTTCAATAGCCTCTCTTTTCTGTTTTGAGTCGGCTCTTGCATATATCTCAGTTGTCTGTATTGAGGAGTGTCCCAATAAGTCTCTTATCCATACAAGGTTGACCCCTGCTTGAAGAAGATGCATTGCCCGACTATGTCGCAGTTGATGACAACTGGTGATCTCGGGAATGAGATTCGGATTGCTCATTCGAGCCATTACAGCATATTTATTTAATATATACGTTATACCTGCCCTTGTGAGTTTGTTCTTTGAGCTATTACAAAAGAGTGGATTCTTTTTACCGATATCCGTGTCAATGTGATAACAGTCAATGTATTTGATCAGTATATCAACCACATGTTCAGATAAAGGTACTATCCTTGTTTTTCGCCCCTTTCCATAGATTTTGATTGAGTATGGTTTACATTGTATTCTCAATGATTCTATAGTCAAGTCGGCGAGCTCCTGAACTCGGCAACCGGTATCATACATCAAGGCAAGTATTGCAAGATGCCTTAATTCTCTTGGATCGGTCATGTCCATCTGTTCAAACAGTAGTTTAATCCCTTCCTTGTTGAAGTGAGATGGAGTTGTGTGTTCCTTTTTCAGTCCCCTGATCGCTAATATTCTATGCCACTGATCCATATGCTCTAAACTGTCGTACTGAAGATACGACACGAAGGATCTGACAGCAGCCAGTCTGTTGTTTCGAGTTGCAATACTGCAGCCTTGCTTATCAATCAACCAATGCAGATATCCGATGATATTATCCCTGTTTATATCATCAAGTATAGCCTTGTCTGCTTTGATATGCTTTTCGTCTCTCAAGTAAACAAGCAAGGAAATAAAAGCATCTCGATAAGCAGAAACTGTATTAGAACTAACATTCCTTTCGTGGGGCAAATATACACTGAGGAACCTCGAGAGTTGTTTTGCAAAGTCATTCGATGCCATCTTCTTTGCTGTATATAAAATTGTTCAACGATGAGCACTGCTGCAATAAGTCTGGATATTCACTACATGTAAGGCGCACATATCTTTCTGTTGCAGTTAAAGCCTTATGCCCAAGGCACGCAGCCAACAACGGTAGTGCAGCATAAACATCCATCTCTTCCCGTATCATTTTTACAAGTGAATGAGATGCCATTGTATGTCTTAGGTCATGAACTCGTGGCCCGAAGTTTTGCCCTCGATACGCGATGCCACAACGCGTATATACTTTTTTGAACCAGTGATAGACGTTTGCAGAAGAGACGGCGTCTCCATTTAGTTTCACGAAGAAGGCATGTTCAGCGTCAGTTAAGCCTTTAATTGGCAACAAACTCCTATAATGCAGGTATTTCAAAATGTTATCCTTGAGCGAAGTACATATTGGCACCAAACGTTCTTCCCCATTCTTCGTATTGCCCCATGTTCCCACTCGCAGTATGTTCCTCTTTAAATCCACATCCTTGTTTCTCAAAGAGACGGCTTCCGTGATTCTCAAACCGGTACTGTAAAGAAGACGAAGTAGGCAAGGTATAGATATGATCGGGTCATCCTTCCTGTGACTTTCTCGTAATAAAAGGTCAGTCTCCCTGAAAATATCCTGCATTTGCTTTTCCGTGAAGATAAACGGTATAAACGCACGGTCATTATCGCATTTTGGCAATGGCATTATATAAGACTTGATACCATGCTCATTCATGTATTTTGCTAACTGAACTATCCGCGAGCATTTTCCATAGAATGTCCGGCTACAGTCATTGAGCCTCGTCGCTGCCCACGCGTCTGTAAGCTCCTTGGTGATAATTGGCTCTGTAAGACCATATTGCATTGTGAACTCGTCGAACTCCTTATATGTCCATTTCGTCGATATGATTGTTTGGCCACAGGCTTCTTTCATGCGGATTATGGCCTTCATATATAGGGCCAATACTCCCTTGTAATTAAATGGATCAGTCATAGAACCATCCTCCTCTCTGTGTGTAAAAGACATCACTAGTATCCGGTACATCTAATACGCACCGCATCATGTGCGTAAGGTCTATTTTAACATATGACCTTGTTGTATCCACCTCCGTATGTCCCAATGTTTCAGATATAATTGGTATTGGTGTGGATTTGTTGAGCATCCTCTGAGCTAGGCTGAACCTCAGCGCATGACCACCGTGATGACGATCACCGAAATCAACTCCTGATTTTCTGAAAGCAACAGCGATTGCAGAATGGACTGAACCTGGATTCATTTCGCTATATGGTGGACGGCAACTCAGAAAGATTTTGTTTGATATAGACTTTGGACGTCCATTCTTGAGATAGTCGATTATAGCATTGCCTACGATGGGCAACAGAGGGAGGGTCAGAGGATTTCCAGTTTTGTACTGTATGATATTGATGCTGTTGTTCTCCCAGTTAATGTCTTTGAAGCAGAGATTTGCAACATCAGATACCCGAAGTCCAAGCCTGGAGCATAATGTAACCATTCCGTAGTCTCGTTTCCCGACATCGCTGGTTCTTGATATCGATTCTTCCAATTGCCGAATTTCATCTGGGTTATAGAATGATGGCGTTTTTATATGCTTGACATTCTTGCCAATAGACCGCAGAACATAAGAATAGTCCTTAGCTATAAGCTGCTCTTTGTAAAGATAATTCAGGAAGCGGCGTATCGTTCCTATATACTCCTTCTGGCGGTACTGGCGACTTTCTATAAACTTTACAATACAGTCTTCGATTATCCCGGATATATGGCTGACTCCGTTCTCAAACAAATACTCAACGAAGTTGCTGACTATTCTTTTGTAGCTCTGTATTGTCTTCTTCTCGCTTATACCACGGGCTTTCAAAGATTCAAAATAATCTTCGGCTGCAGATCCGATTTTCCCTCTAAAGGGGTACTCCACAGGAGTGCGCATCCTCTTGCCCAGATTATCGTTCAAGAATACATTGACCAAGACATCAACGCTTTTGATCAAATCACGATGGAAGAATGTGACGGTACCTCCATCATGGAAGATAAGGATACAATCTTTGCCTACCTTCTCGTCAAAATCAACCAAACTTCTGGCATTCATGTACGAGAGGATTCCATTCTTCCACAACCAGTTATAGGTGTAGATTCGGGTGTTCGAATACCGAGCCCCTTTAAGCAACTGGTTTGCACGTTCAATTACTTTTTCGATTTCCATAACTTTTGTTTTTAATGTTGTTTTTGTAATATGCCACATCAAAATTATGGAAAGTGATTATGGAAAGTTTACAGGGTAAATGCTCTGTTCTAAAAAGGTTATACAAAGAATGTGTAGCACGCTTCACATAATTTGATTATTGTCATAACCGGATAGTCTTACCACCTCACAATGGAAGAGTATTCTGTCAAGCAAAGCGGTAGCAATGACTTCATCATCAAGCATTTTCACCCATTCCTGTGGACTTTTATTAGTTGTTACGATAAATGAAGCTCTTTCGTGAAGGTGGTTTATAAAGTTAAAAAGCTGCACTGCCTGTTTCTTTTCCAGGGCAAACATCATAATGTCATCAATGACAAGCAGATTGGCTGTCAGAAGCTTGTTGTACTCAATAAGAGCTGAACGGGTAATGTCTTTCATAGTAAGGATCTCATTGAGCTGTTCCATTGTTCTGAAGTATGCTTTATATCCCATTTTCAGAGCATCAAAGCATAGGCCTGCAGCTATCATGGTCTTCCCGATGCCTGAAGGACCCATCAGAACTATATTGTAGTTCTGTTCCAGCCACTGACATTCCCGAAGCTGCATAAGTTGTTGTTTTCCTATCCCACTCTGAAAGGCATAATCATATTGATCAAGATCATGATTGGGTGGCAATTTAGCAGCTTTGGTCCGGCGTTCCAGGTCACGGAGGGATCTTTGTGTAATTTCAGTCTGAAGGAGATATAAGGAAAAATCCAGATAACTGCATTGTTCCTCCGATGCTTTCTGGATCAGTTGATCTAACTGGTCCTGTATGCCACCAAGCCGGAGTTGAGCGGCATATTGCTTAATGGTCTGTGTTTTTGTATCCATAGGCTTAAATCATTAGTGATTGGTAATCCGATATATTGCTTTTGTCAGGTATGATTTTATGTGCTGTTTGATTGATGGTCTTAATGATGATAGGCTGCTCAATGGTATCTTTTTGGGATTGTTGAGAGTGGTATCGTTTTACAACACTTTCCAGATCGGTTGCCCGGTAGATCTTGTTCTCCATACAGAACGTCACGGCCTGTTGAACGATCTGCACCGGATAGTTATTGACAAGCTTTCTTATGATAAGCATTTGGTCCCTGATGTACCGGGGCTTATCCTTTCGTATTTGCTGACAGTACTGCCTGGCCGATTTGGGATCTGTAAACCGGTCCGTTATCTCACTTATCAGCCTGTCAATACTCTCAGTTAAATCTCTTTGGTAATGGGTCCCTCCGATAGTTTTTCCCTTGCCCGGATAGATTGTATGAGTAGCAATAATCGCGTTGTCCGTATTATAGATAATCAAGTGATTATCCTCATTTTCTTCGATACGAACTGTCGTTTTTGGCGGATGATAAGTTCCCCTGGGAACCCGGTAAAAATTCCCTTTATGAGATATTACGTTATCCTTGCTTACATCACGCTGATCGGTTACACTTTTTGCCTCATACAAGCCTCTGACAGGCTTCAGGTATGCTTTCTCAGTCAGCCATTCTTCATACGGAACATTTTTGGTTGTAGAATGAACCTTGGCATTGGCCGTACGTTGAAGCCAGGCTAGATTCTCTGCCTGAAGTATGAAGATGTCTATGAAGGTTCGGCCACGTAAAAAATTGAATTTATGATACTTTACAACGTTTTCAACCTTCCCTTTACTCTGCGGATCGGACTTACGGCAAAAGTGTACCTTAAATCCTCTGTATTCGGTGTAACTGCGGAACGCTTCGGTCATAACCAGATCCCCTTTGTTCTCATCGATAAGAAGCAGGGTGTCCTGATCATATACAAACACTTCTGTAAGCCCGCCAAAATACTCTATAGCTTCTTCGTGGGCAAGGATAACCTGCCGGGTGGTAAAGGGTCGTTCTGAGTAATAACTGTATTTAAACCGCGAACGGGATAACACAAAGCAAATGAAATAGACCTTCTTGCGCTTGCCTTCATCGGTAGTCATGTGATATTCTCCCAGGTCGACCTGCGTTTGCCTACCATAAGCCATCTCCGCAACCTTCTCAAAATCCCGGTGGTCAAAAGACTTTGGGATACCATATTTGCTTCTGACGTGAAGGACAAAATTAAAAACCGTCTTGGCATCAACTTCTGTGAAGTCATCATAGTTCTCCTTGAGCCAGTCATGAACCTGAGCCGCTGATGCCTCAGGGCAAAGCTCCAGTCTGGTACGAACAAATCCTTCATAGGAGGATAACAATCGCTGCCTGTGAGTCTGATTATCTATAAATTCCAAATATTCATCCTCGCTCATCTTAAGGTACTTCTTTACTGTTCTTCTGTCGATAACCAGTTCCCTGGCTATCTGCGCCGGTTTTAACCCATCGCGGTGCTGTTTGTGAACTTCGTGATACATTATCCACTGATTTAGATGTTTCTTTCTCATAGAGGATCCTCCTGATTTGGATTAATGAACTGATTATTAATCCAAAGAACAGAATAATCCACTTTTTCCGGGAGGAGTTTGCAAACTCCTCCCGGAAAACAACACTGTCATGAAGAAATGGAAGTGATCCTGCTGAGAAAAACACACCTTCACCAGGAAAGATGTACATCCTTATTTGCTAAAATGCGTACATCGCTATTTGCTAATTGTAGTACATTCTTATTTGCGAAAAAACGTACATTGTTATTTGCCGTTTACAAACGGCAACAAAGACTTCCATCTCTTTTATCTCACCAGTGTATGGATCAGCTATGGACATCTTTGATCCTGCAAAATCAATATAAAGCTTGTCCCCGGGTTGTTGCTCAATATGAAGTGATATATCCTTGCGGTCGAGATATTGCTTTAAATGCTCGCAAAACTGGCTATAGCTGTATCCATCGGGATACCTCGAGCGGTACTCTCCCCACAAGATCTGTCTTGTTACACCTGTGCGGGGAAGTTCACTCTGGCAATAAGGGAAGAAAGAATACAGATCGTCCTTGCGGGATTCCTCGGGACTATCTCCATCCTTGTCCTGTGATACATCAAGATAACTCTTTACGGTGTTCCTTGATAAACCTAATTCCCTTGCTATCGTCTTCTTACCGTAACCAAGACTTTGTAAAATGCCGATCTGTTTCTTTACATCCATTTCTATTGTCCTTCTTGCCATCGCATATTTTTTCCTGCAAAGAAAAAAACTCAACGATCAGGGGGGGCAATTTGCCGGAATGTCAGACAGCATTTTTCCCCAGGTGGGGTCAATATGCCGGAATGTCAGGCAAAAATCCCGTAGCCAGAGGGGTCAATTGTCCGGGATGGGGGGTCGATTAAATCGGAACAGGGGGTCAATTAATTTCAGAATATACAAGCCGAAAGCAAACCGTGCAACAGTGTGATATACAATGAAATAGAAAATTGAATTAAAACATTAAAATAAAAGAAGGAAATCTCATGCAGAAAAAGTCTCTGGTGGTAATTGACATTCAGAATGACATTACCAAAAACTACAAAGAAATCATTGACAACGTAAATCGGGCAATAGATTGGGCTGTGGAAAATGAAATTCATGTCGTTTACATAAAACATTATAACTTATCTGACGGCACAAGGACATTCAAACCAAATACTCGCGGGTCCGAATTAGTTTCTGACATGAAATTGGTTTCCATAAACATTTTTGAAAAATCCAAAGGCAACGCATTGACCAGCAAAGATTTCGCTGACTTTATCAAGAAAAATGAGATAAAAGAATTTTACATTACGGGAGCAGACGCCGTTGCCTGCGTGAAATCAACCGTATTTAATATGTGCAGGGAAAACTACAAAGTCACAGTCTTATCAGATTGTATAACGAGTTATGATAAAAGAAAAATTGACGAGATGCTAAATTATTACGAAAAAAACGGCAGTAAAATAATGAAATTAAATGACTTGTTAGATTCTATGTAAAAATGCCATCGGCTTACAGGTCGGTATATGCAATTGGCATTTGCACCATGATTGCAAAAACACGCGCCACCGCTACTCATAGCAAAATGCACATACCGCACAACTTTAGGCTTAATTTCTATTTTCCTGCTAAATACGAGCCTTTTTTTCTACTACAAACTGAATTTTATGTCAGAATCAAATAGAACATTATCCCCGGATAAACAATATTCATTAAAGAAGATATTGTTTATCTGGATAGCATCAGCATTGCCAATGGCTATTCTTGCCTTTGTAATTACTCCTGCGCTGATCCCGCTTATTGATTTACCTCCGCTAATTATTTATTGGTTCGCAATAAATATCGGATTAATATGGCAGTTCGTTCTATCAATAATTATCCTTAAAAAAGATGGGTTTACAATAAGCTGGTCTTCGGTTAAGGAACGCCTCTGGTTTCAAAAACCACAGGATCCCAGGACGGGCAAATCAAGCAACTGGTTCTTTTTATGGGTTATTCCTTTCATTTTATTGAATGCTGTTGTATCATCCGGCATCGGTTTTCCTGATTTGGATCGTATCACCAGACCTTTGATTAAAAATATACCTCAATATGATTTATCAAAACTGAGTACGTCTGAATTCAAAGGAGAATGGTGGATTCTTGGTGTTTTTATATTAACAATGATATTTAATTACTTTCTGGGCGAGGAACTTCTTTACAGAGGCATTCTTTTACCGAAAATGAATGGCGTTTTTGGCAAATGGGATTGGTTTGCCAATGGAGTATTGTTTGGCTTTTATCATCTTCATAAACCACAAATAATAATTTCTACAGCAATTATCTTCGGTATTATATTTGCTTACCCGGCAAAACGTTTTAAATCCACCTGGATGGCTGTGATAATCCACGGATTAGAGGGATTATTAGGTTTGGTAATTGTCTTGAAAGTAATTTCGGGTTCCACATAAACCGGATACTCCGGATACAAAACAAAAATAAATCTTAGCCTTACACGGACGGTAGCATTAAAAAACTCGTCTCGGCTTTTACTGCATCCTGCTCCATACCACGACAGTTTTCCATCCCGAACGACTGACCTCCTAACCTAAACAAAAAAACGAAAAGTCGTTAAATCGGACGGGCTGGCTCCGCTGGCGCGGGGTACCAGAATTCTGCCCGGATGCTGCGTCGGGTAACGCTTACTAAGCCCTGCCGCCGGGCCATTAGGCTTAAATCACTGACTATCTGCACATAAGAAACATCGTAACATACAGACTTCGCTTAATCTGGACGATTCCCTGAAAAAATAAATACCGAATTTCGAAAACAATAAATCATCCGATTCAAACAATTTTACAAAGGAGGTCACAATGAATAAAGACGATTTCTTTAAAGGCATTTATCAAATTGAGGTACAGTCTGGTTCCAATAGTATCAAATATCCAATCTTTTATAGAGAAGTCTCATACATAGGTCTTTTTCTTCTTGCCCCAATTGACAAGATCACAGCCATTCTCCCTTCAAAAAGAATGAATCCATTTCGTCTTACACCCTGGCATAGTATGTTCACAATAACAGCAACTCACTACAAGGATTCGGATTTAGGACCTTATAATCAGGTATCCATAGGGATTCCGTTTGTACTCGATAATCAGACACCTATATTTACAGGGGTCCTTCACAAAGTACCAGATGTACCGCTTATCTATACATTACACCTTCCAGTAACATCGGAGCATACTCGTGATTCAGGGATTGCAATGGCTAATTATCCGGAATTTATCGCAGAAATAAACTTTTCAAAAGACAATAACTGGATCAACTGCAAAGCTGATTCCGAAGGACAAAACATTTTGAGCCTATCGTGTAGAGAGATTCCTGTTAAGCTTTTTCCACGACAACGCGTATTTACAGTTACTCAGAAAAACGAACAGCTCTTACGATCAGAATTTAATTTCAGTGAAACAATGGTAGGTATATCAAAAAAGCAATCAAATGTCAAATTGGAATTTGGCAATCATCCAATAGGACAAAAAATAAAAGGACTTTATACTGGCAAAGTTCTTCAATATCAATATTACCCATCAGGACAAGCTATATTGTCGACACCGACAGAAAGCTTCTCTTTAATTATATAATAAACAAGGACTTAAAAAAAGAAATCTAAGCCTAACACGGACAATGCTTTGAAAAACTTGTCCCGCCCTGCGGGAGCAACCGTCCCGGGTTATCAAAGTCAGATAATACTCTTTTTATGAAAATTCATCAATAAATCCTGTATGGCGGGCAACTATATCTATTGGAATGTTAATCCAGAAATTGTCAATCTTTTCGGTATCTCAATAAGATATTACGGCTTGCTCTTCGTGGGTGGATTGATTCTATCCATTTATATCCTGAGTAAAATATTTAAACTGGAGGACATCCCGCCAGGAAACCTGGAAAAGCTCTCTATATACGGAATGATTGGGATCATAGCAGGAGCAAGACTGGGACATTGTTTATTCTATGAACCTTCCTATTATCTTGCTCACCCCCTGGAGATGCTGCTTCCCATTCAACAACAACCAGGTGGCGGATTCAAATTCACAGGCTATCAGGGGCTGGCCAGTCATGGAGGTGCAATAGGCATGATAATAGCTCTGTTTATTTACCGCAGAAAAACAAAACAATCAATGCTTAAAACCATTGATCTTGTAGCAATTGTCGGGCCTTTGGCTGGTTGTTTTATCCGGCTGGGAAATCTGATGAACTCCGAAATTATAGGATTGCCCACAACAAAACCCTGGGCATTCGTTTTTGCCAGAGTCGACAACATACCACGCCATCCGGCACAGCTTTATGAAGCTTTGGCTTATTTCTTCATCTTCATGACATTGCTTTTGCTTTACAGGTCCCGGCGTCCAGGACTACAAAACGGATTTTTCTTTGGCATGACTCTGACATTGGTTTTTGTGGCCAGATTCTTCATCGAGTTTATTAAGGAAAATCAAGTTGGCTTTGAAGAAAATCTGGCCTTTAACATGGGCCAGATATTAAGTCTGCCATATATTCTTATCGGAATCACTTTCATGATCTATGGAATAATAAAGAGCAGTAAACTATCAGAAATTAAGCAATATACGAAAAACAAGGAATCACGGGAATAAACCTGAACTGCTCACAAACAAAAATGGTAAATTTCGTTATCTCACCGGGACCTTTAACCTTCAACTGCAACTTCAAATCCGCCGTATGTAAACCGCTGCATATCGAATGGCATCGAAAAATCCTTTGCGTCTTTATATTTTTCGTTCATCTCGTCCATTACCTTCTTGTTTACTTCGTCTCTATGCTTTTTTGGTTTAAACACGATAAAGGAAAACCAGACATTTTCACCGGGCCTGGAATTTGCCAGTTTCGTGAACTCAAGAGGTTTTCCGCCACCGGAATCCCGGGTTGTCAAATCATCACCTTTGCATTCAAAGTATGAAAGTGCTCCATGCTTCATCCATGAATTTCTTCCTTCTTCTGCCATTTTCGTGTATTCGGCAGCCTTGTCGTCCGGTATTACCAGGATAAATCCATCTACATATTTTGCCATATCAATTTCCTCCTTTTATTTAGCTGGACTTTTAAGCAATGATCTTATTATCAATATAAACGTTTAAAAAAAAGGATTGTTCACACTAAGACTACCTATGACAAAGCGCGCATATACATACAATTATTTTCCTGCACCGTAACAGCTAACTGGCCCCTCTGAAGCATGCAGCCATTATTCTGCCAGGTGCCTGCTTCGGATTACGCCTGCTAAAACAAACTCCCGTAAGGTGGCATGTGGTGTACGACTTATACTTTCCATACCAATGACAAAATCAAATGAAATTAACCTGGGCAGTGTTCAGGAAACAATGCTGCTGCCATTATGGGGAAGAGCTGTAGAAACACTGAAGCCAAAACCTCTTCTGGTCGACAAAAAAGCTGTTGAGATAATTAAAAGCATTCCATATGACTTCTCAACAATCTCAACTAATATCAGAAAACTGACCCGTGCTTCATGGATTGCCAGAAGCATCTTTTTCGACAAGAAAATATCGGAATTTATTAAAGCTTATCCGGAGGCAACAATTGTAAATGTCGGTTGTGGTCTTGATACAACTTTCGACCGTATAGATAACGGAATAATAAAATGGATAGATCTTGACCTGCCGGATGCTATTGAACTTAGAAAACAATACCTTCAGGAAACAGACCGACGACGGTTTATTTCAAAATCAGTATTTGACACAACATGGTATGATGAAATTCCGGACAAGGATAAAGTAATGCTTCTGATCGCGGGAGTACTTTATTATTTCGATGAATCAGAAGTTAAAAAACTCTTCAGTGAAATTCATACTCATCTGCCAGCAGCTGAGATCATCTTTGATCATGCATCCAGATTAGGAATAAAGTTATCCAACGAGCAAGTACTTAAAAGAGGCGGCATGAACGAATCAGCTTACCTTAAATGGGGTATAGACAATATTTATGAAATAGAAAAATGGGATACGTATATAAAGGTAATCAGCAATATGACAATGTATAAAGAGCATAGAAAGAATTATCCATTGACTAAGAGAATCGGGATGAACATTGCAGACCGGCTTAAGGTTATGTCATTGGCTCATATCCGGATAATATAATATTAATTAAATGTCAGACAGATGAAAGCAGCTGTTTATAAAAAATATGGTCCACCTGAGGTTATCCAGCTCATGGATGTACCAAAACCATCTCCCAGGGCTAGTGAGATCCTGGTAAAAGTTCATGCAACTACGGTAAATCGTACCGACTGCGGATTCCGGAGTGCCGAATATTTTGTATCACGATTCTTTAGCGGGTTGATCAGACCCAAAATCGGGATCCTTGGAAATGAATTTGCCGGAACTGTCGAAGAAGTGGGAGAGGATGTTACGTTGTTTAAAACCGGTGACAGGGTATTTGGCTATGATGATTCAAAGTTTGGGGCTCATGCAGAATATAAAACCATTGAAGAATCGGCTGCTGTTGCCGTTATGCCGGATAATTTAACCTTTGAAGAAGCGGCGCCAATCCTGGAAGGAGCTCACTATGCACTGTGTGATATAAAGGCAGCCAGGGTTAAAAGCGGCGATAATGTTATGGTCTATGGAGCTTCCGGTGCAATCGGATCAGCAGCTGTTCAGCTTGTAAAGTATTTCGGAGCAACTGCTACTGCAGTATGCAATACTCAGAATGTCGAAACTGTTAAATCGCTCGGAGCCGACCTTGTGGTTGACTATCTGACACAGGATTTCACTAAAATCAATCAGAAATTTGATTTTATATTTGATGCAGTAGGAAAGAGTTCTTTCAGGCAATGCAGATCGCTTCTCAAAGACAAGGGTATCTATATCTCAACAGAACTCGGAAAAAATTCTGCAAACATATTTTTAGCCCTTTTTACTCCTTTAACCGGTGGTAAAAAGGTGCTCTTCCCTTTACCAACAATCAATAAGGAGGATACACTTTTATTAAGGAAACTGGTGGAAGAGGGCAGGTTTAAGCCACTGGTGGACAGGACATATAATCTGGATAAGATCATAGATGCATACAGGTATGTCGAGACAAGGCAAAAAGTGGGGAACGTAGTAATAAAAGTTATCCGATAAGCAGCCGATGACAGCGGAAATGCCAAAAAAACTATCGCAATATTTGCAGACTACTGCTGCTAATACAGATCCTGCCGGTTTTTTTTAACCACGGAGGACTCGGAGAACACGGATTATCCACGGATTGTTTCAAATAAAAAATCCGTGATTTTTTCCGTGTAATCCGTGTAATTCGTGGTAAAAAATGTGGTTCTTGATTAACCACTTATTTCACGGAGGACATGGGTTATACACGTATTGTCTCAAATAATGAATCCGTGATTTTTTCCGTGTAATCCGTGTAATCCGTGGTTAATCAATTCGTGCAGATCAACATCCATAATGTAAATACGAGGTAATCTGCAATTTATCTCTCCAAATCCTGACCTGGACGGTGCTATGACCTGTACACGCTTCGAAAACAGTCGCCCCGTGATACCAAAGTTGAATAATATTCTTCTCCTGTAAACTTCTTTAATGATCCGATTTAGCTTAACTTCGGACCCTGTCCTGTGCTGCCGAAGAAATCGCTCCGGGTTGTTGTAAGTCTCAATAAATTACTCAATGTTTATATATATAAGCCTTATCAGGCCTGATGACATCTTTCTGAAAACGATCGCCATCGACGGGGTTAAGCCCGCCGGACAGACCATTAAAAATCGTTCATACCCATACACCACAGAGGTTTATGCGATCATTCGTTCCGATACTGACACATCTTCAATGACATATAAGGTTTACGAATGGCTTCAGACTGCGACAGGAAAACAAACAATCAGCAATAGTGGCTATATACCAAACTAGTTATGGGTCAACCGACAGGATAGGGGAAAACTGCCTTTACAGCAGAATTGTTGAAATTGCAGGCAGAAAAGGCTCACTATATAATCTGAAAACTTTTATCAATATAAAATTAAATCATAAGTCAAATGAACATAACTGATGACGGCAATATCCTTTTCAATGCAATCGATTGGAACAGTATTCCAAGGGTTGAGTACAAAGGCCAGACAGGCACTGCTACCTGGCAGACAATCCAGTTTCCGGGGCTGAGGATCCGGATCGTGGAATATTCAGAAGGATATCTTGCCGACCACTGGTGTCAGAAAGGACACATCGTCCATTGCCTGGATGGAGAATTCACAAGCGAAATGCAAAACGGAGAAGTTACCTCTTTTAAAAAGGGTATGACCTATGTGGTTTCCGACGACCTTAGTTCACACAGATCCATCAGTAAAGAGGGAGTGCGCTTACTGATAATTGACGGCGATTTCTTAAGCCTGAAACACCATTAGCGGATATCTCTCCAGGTGCCCGATGCCTGACCAATTCAAACAACGGAACGAA
Organism: Bacteroidales bacterium; assembly: GCA_040772125.1. Taxonomy (GTDB): domain Bacteria; phylum Bacteroidota; class Bacteroidia; order Bacteroidales; family VadinHA17; genus LD21. Next base: position 1,563,274 of record JAXGYS010000003.1, on the reverse strand, counting down.
GAGGGGCGAAGTTCCTGAGAAAGTTTTTGTCATTTCTGTCTATTACCTGTTGCAAATTGACATCGAAGACGTCTTTATAAAATAATGCAGATGATGAAAAAAGCATCGACCACTTCATAAACAGAGAAGAAAATGACATCACAAAACAAGGAAAATTTCAAGTTTGCATGGCGCGTTGTCGCAGCTCATGTCATTGCCTACTTTATTGCAGGCATCTTTGCAATGCAGGTTTTTAACTACGCCGAATTGTTTTCAAGCGGAACAATGTCGCTGGTCATGAGACCAACAACCGATCCGATAGTCGCACTTGGACCCTTCCTGCAAATCATCCGGGGCCTTATTATGGCATTGGTACTATTGCCTTTCCGGAAAGTATTTACAGAGGGAAAATCCGGCTTCCTTAAATTAGGACTTCTGATCTTCGGCTTGTCAGTATTATCAACTTTTTCCGCTGCATTTGGTTCGGTGGACGGGTTCATCTATACCAGACTTACCTTTATGGAGCATATAGTCGGGTATCCCGAAGCCTTTTTGTGGATTTTTCTTTTTATCGCAATCTTATGGATTCTCTACAGATTTGAAAGGAAACCGGTAAGCATAATAGTTTTGGTTCTGTTTGTTTTAATTGTTTTAATGAGCTTTGCGGGATATTTATTTGCTTTGCAGACCATGCAATTATGAAACCAGGAACATTTACCCGGATTAATGTTCAGCTGTTTAACCTCTACGAGGTAAAAGAATCTGATGGTAAATCTATTCTACAATACCTGAAGCCCTACGGGCTACAGATCCCGTGCATAGCACAAACATATGTATTAATTCTACAATACCTGAAGCCCTACGGGTTTACAGATCCCGTGCATAGCACAAACATATGACATATGTATTAGTGCATTAATACCTTATCTCTTTTTTCGCCGTAGGCGATAAAGTATTGTAGAATATCCAGGACAGAAAATGCGTATTTTCCTCGTAGAGGATAAACATTACGTGAAGCCCTACGGGCTACAGATCCCGTGCATAGCACAAACATATGTATTAATTCTACAATACCTGAAGCCCTACGGGTTTACGGATCCCGTGCATAGCACAAACATATGACATATGTATTAGTGCATTAATACCTTATCTCTTTTTTCGCCGTAGGCGATAAAGAATATCCAGGACAGAAAATGCGTATTTTCCTCGTAGAGGATAAACATTACCTGAAGCCCTACGGGCTACAGATCCCGTGCATAGCACAAACATATGACATATGTATTAGTGCATTAATACCTTATCTCTTTTTTCGCCGTAGGCGATAAAGTATTGTAGAATATCCAGGACAGAAAATGCGTATTTTCCTCGTAGAGGATAAACATTACGTGAAGCCCTACGGGCTACAGATCCCGTGCATAGCACAAACATATGTATTAATTCTACAATACCTGAAGCCCTACGGGTTTACGGATCCCGTGCATAGCACAAACATATGACATATGTATTAGTGCATTAATACCTTATCTCTTTTTTCGCCGTAGGCGATAAAGAATATCCAGGACAGAAAATGCGTATTTTCCTCGTAGAGGATAAACATTACGTGAAGCCCTGCGGGGTGCAGATCCCGTGCATAGCACAAAAAACGGACGTTAGTCCGGTAAAAATTAATATCTTGAGACAATTGAAAATCAGAATGATTCTAAATTCGAGGTTAACCCTGACAATAAACTGAAACAAACACATCCTGAATGAATGACTTCATAATATTAACAGCAATGCTGGCATATTTTCTATCCGGCTGCAATCAGACAGATACCGGGCTGCAAAGAGCTGTTCCGCAGGAAGAGATGGAGAGGATCTTCAATGAGATCAAAACCCCGTATAAATATGGTATCGTCGTTCAGCATCCCGATACTTCAAAAATGGTTGACAGTCCGACAATCTTCCGTGAAAACGGTACCTGGTACATGACTTACATTGTTTTTGACGGTCAGGGCTATGAAACCTGGTTATCAGAAAGCGATGATCTGCTTGAATGGAAACCAGGAGGTAAAATACTGTCATTCTCGGAGAACACATGGGATGCAAACCAGAAAGCCGGATATGTATCACTCATTGACATCGGCTGGGGAGGGGATTACTCAGCGGAAAAATTTCGCGGCAGATACTGGATGACATATCTTGGGGGGAATACGGCAGGGTATGAATCTGGAACGCTGAAAGTCGGTCTGGCCACCACCACCGCTTTGACGGAAGCAGTTGAATGGGAAACAGATATTACCCCGGTTCTGTCGCCTGAGGATGAAGATGCACGCTGGTTTGAGAACAGGACGATCTTCAAGAGCCTTGTCATTCGCGACAGCAGCAGGCATACCGGGCATCCTTTTGTTATGTATTACAATGCCCGCGGAGATACAGCAGACTACGAAAGTATCGGAATGGCAGTGTCGGACGACATGCTGTCGTGGAAACGGTTTGGAGAAGATCCTGTCATTACCAGGGGAAAAGGCATCTGCGGTGATGCGCAGATTGCAAAAATCGGTGATGTTTACGTTATGTTCTACTTCGGAGCTTTCTGGAAACCCGGGGCTTTTGAACGCTTTGCCTGTTCCTACGATCTGATAAACTGGACAGACTGGGATGGGGAAGACCTTCTGGCTCCTTCGGAAGAATACGATAAGCAATATGCCCATAAACCATGGGTAATAAAATGGAACGGGGTCGTCTACCACTTTTACAATGCCGTGGGCAGCAGCGGGAGGGTAATAGCACTGGCCACATCAAAAGACCTGAGGAAATGATTAACTGACGTATAAGCAGAATCTGACGGATACTGATTGACAATAAAAAGATTAGTTTTACGCAGACACAAAACCTGAAAATCGGAAAATCAAAATGCACAGATTAGTAAAAATATCAACACCCGATGACATATTCCCTGAATACCGTAATACACCGGCAGGGCTACTTCTTGAATATCACAATCTTAACAGACCGCCCGAGAGTTACGAAAAAGCCCAGCTTTTGATCGGAATGTGCATGGACAACAGAAAACACCTGCGCATTCCCGACAACTTTGCATACATCATCCGCTCGGGCGGGGCAAATTTACGGTACAGCGAGTTCAAGGTTTCATATGCCATCGGTGTCGGACAGGTAAGGCACATTGCGCTGGTGGGACACAACAACTGCGGAATGGTCAATCTGATCTCACGGAAAGAACAATTTATCAATGGTTTGATTGACAATGCCGGCTGGAGCGGGGAGAAGGCTGAAGAGCATTTTATGAACTTTGCACCGATGTTCGAGATTGGAAATGAAATTGATTTTCTGATCAGTGAAACGGTCCGGATGCGTTTAAGATACCCGAAAATTATTATTGTTCCTATGTTTTATCAGATTGAAGACAATCTCATTTACCTCGTGGAAGAAAAATGATCTCACGGTATCCGGGGGCTGTATTGGATTCACGAATAAATGAGAATTTTGTATTCACAGAATTAATGGGAAAATGAAAGATGAATACCTCAGGATAAGGGATAGGTGCAGGGCAGGCCTTATAAAATATCTTGAAAAAGCCTTTTCGGCAGTCCCTGAAACTGACAATCCTGAGATTCTGGATATCGGTTGCGGCACAGGTGTTCCGACTCTTTGGCTTGCAGGTAAATATTCCGGATCAATTACTGCCATCGATACGGATTCCGCAGCTCTTTGCTGGCTGAAGAAAAAAGCCGGCAACATAAATCTCAGCGACAGGCTGACTATCGAGAATACTTCATTTTTCGACTTTAAAGGAGGCTTAAAAAAATACGATATAATTCTCGCTGAAGGGTTCCTGAATATTGTCGGGTTTGAAAAAGGCTTTCAGGAAGTGATCAGGCTTCTCAAAAAGCACGGCTACTTCATAATACATGATGAATTCAGGGATCATGAGAAAAAAAGTGCATTCATCCGGGACAATGAATGCAGGCTTGCCGGCTCGCTTTACCTCGATGAAAATGTCTGGTGGAATGATTATTACAAAGAGCTTGAAGCTGAAATAAATAACAGGGATAATTACGGAATAACTGACCAGTTTGAAGGTGATATTAAAGAGATCGGATGCTACAAGGCTGATCCTTCACAGTTCAGGTCAATTTATTATGTTATCGAAAAACTATAAAAGGAAACTCTGCCTGACAGAAAGCCCGGATCTGGTTAAGGACTCACTATCCGAACCGGCAGCCCGCACCAGGAAACACGTGATTCCCGGATTTCAAGACCGTTGCTGGTTAGCATATTCTGCCTCCTGAACATTAAGGAATTCCTTATAGATCGTAAAGAATTTGCCGCTAAATATTGGATTAACCATATTACCAGAATAAATTAACCTGAAAGACAAATCAAGTAGTCGTTCAAATTGTCTTGCAAAATACAATAAGCTCCTTTGGCATATACGTTTATATACCATTATACTTATCTGAAATAATTGAAGGATAACCTTATGAAAGCCCGTCAGATATTCTTCCTTGTTTGCATTATTGGATTTGCCGCCTGCGAGAAGCCTGATAAGAAAAACTCAGCTCCCGAACCATTTGAAGTTTTTATCTCGGAGTATACTTCGAGCAGTGTGAAAATCGGATGGAAACCTGCAATTGATCCGGATTGGGATTCAGTTTTTTACTCAGTCGCGCTCGACAATGAAGTGAAAGCCCGAAGTTTGTACAATGTCTATTCGCTCGAAATCAGGGACCTCCAGGCCGAAAAACATTACAATGGTTCTGTAACTGCAACGGATAGTCATAAAAACTCAACCACTGTGCAATTTGAGTTTAGTACAAAGTCAAACATATCCCCTGAATCTTTTAACGTTTCTGTCTCGAAAGTATCATATAACTCAGCAGTGATAGAGTGGGAAAGAGCCACCGATGCTGACGGTGATTCCATAACCTATACCATAGTGATTAATGATCAGGTATCAGCATCTGGCTTAAAGAACCAGTTCAAATACATATATGAGAACCTGAGTGCTGAAACTCATTATGAAGGTTACATAAGGGCGATTGACTCTAAAAACAACTTCAGGGACATCCCTTTCAGCTTCGTTACAAAGAAATATTTCCTTATGTTCAGTAAGGTCTGGTACAAAATTAATGAATACAGGGTTTATCCTTACAATATTGAACTATGCCCCGGCGGGGGATACATCCTTGCCTGCAACGGGTATATCCCTGATCAGAACTACATGATGGCAGTGAAACTCGATTCTGACGCCAATATTGAGTGGAGTAAAGAGATAGCGCTGGAATCCGGGGAAGGAGGAGAATATCTTATTAAACCGGTCCGTGACGATGGATACCTGCTGCTTGGTGAAAGAAGGTTAATCAGGCTGAACCGGCAGGGAGAGATAGATTGGCAATATGTTGCCGGCGAAGCGCCTGACTATTTCCGGACCGGGCTGATTTCCTTCATATCAACTCCCGACAATGGAGTCATCGTAGTCGGCTACTACATGACTCTGGATCAGGAAACATGGCAACAGGGACTAATGATAAAAATAAATGAGAACGGTGAGCGCGAATGGCAGAAACTAATCGGTACCGATTGGAGGACATATCTGTATCAGATTGAAAGTACAGGGAATGGTAACTATGTTATGGCAGGGACGAGTGGAAGCGAAACCAATCAGGAACTGACGCTTACAAAGATTGATAACGAAGGGAATACTTTGTCAGCACAGACCTATCCTGCAGGGGGGGTTAACTTTGTCAGTGAATTGGAGGTCACCACAGACAACGGTTTTATTATTGCCGGATTTAAAATGGGCGATCTTGACATTACGGAGGCCCGCATCACAAGGATATCAAGTAATGGATCAGCAGCCTGGGACAGGTTTTTCTCATGGTATAATTTCAAGACGCGCGCAACCAGCATAGAGCCGGCCGGAAATAATGATCATGTATTCACGGGTTTCAACGGGTATGAATCGCAGCAATGCTATCTCGCAAAAATAGATTCAAATGGCGATCTGGTTTGGAACCGGTTTTACATTCCAATGGGCACCGATATCAATTCTCAGGGCTGGGATCTGAAAGCCACTGATGACGGAGGCTTTATCATACTTGGAACAAAACATGATGAATCAGAAATCGGTATGTGGATCTTTAAAACAGATCCTGAAGGAAATTATGAGTACTGACAAGTACCGGCAGACTGGCATGTGCAACCGATTCCTCCCAATCAAATCCCGTTAAGAGAATAACAATGTTTTTTTACTGGAGAGATACCCGGCACAACAAAAGATAAATATCTTTATTGGATAAATATACTTTTCTGGTGATATGACTCGAATTAATGTCTTCAGAACATCAGCGCCTCTTGCAAAGTTCTTTATTGCTTTTGGTGTTATCTTCACCAGTATCGGGATACTGTTCCTCATCAAAGCATTGATCAACGGATTCAATACAAGGTTTCTGTCGGGTGACTGGAATTCTGTTCTGTTTACGGTACAGGGACTGTTGTTTATTATGATGGGATCAGGAAACCTGTCTGTCAGAAAATTTTACATAGAGTGGGATGAAGAGGAACTGAGATTCCTGCTTCCAGGTACAAAGAAGCCGGAGGCGGTCAGGCTGGAAGATATTATCTCGGTAACAATCAGGCTGTTCGAAATTGAGTTTCAGCTATCTGACAGGACAAGGACACTGGATCTCAGCAACCTGCAGTTTGAAGATCTGAAAATGATCAAGGAGAAATTTGAGGAAATAAAGAGGATCAGGAATGCCTGAGTAACCATTTGATTACAAAATGCATCTGACAATAAAACAAACCGGTTAATATCATTGCCATGTTAAGGAAATTATTATCCGGACTGATATTGCTATCAGCCATTATATGCTGCAACAAGGAGGATAGCAACGATTCCGTGAAACAGGGAACAGGAGAAGTCTGGCACAGCGGAGGTCTGGCATACTGCGCTTCCCAGATCCATCTTGATAACGGAGATAAGTTAATTGTCAATTTTGAAGAAACCATAGCTTTCAGGTCGGGAGACAGAGTAGCAGTAATGTACAGGGAAACAGGCATAAATGAGCATTGCCCCCCTGGCATTGATTGTGAAATTATCGGGATAAAAAAGGCTGATTAAACCATAGCCACAGGTTTTTCAGAGCTAATCCCGGAAAGAAAGCCATAATATCCCAATGCAGCATTTCCGGTTTTAATACGTCTATATTTCAAAAATTCTAGAACCAGACCTTATGAAACAACCACAGCAACATAATATGCGCATTTGCTTTTTATTTGCAGCTTTGGCAATATTTACAACATCCCTCCGGGGGCAGGATTTAACACGGAAAGATTCCCTGGATCTCGTCAGGCATTTTGAAGCAAGAACACTGCAATGGAAAGAGGCATATAACAGTAAGGATGCAAATAATCTGGTGCCGCTCTACTCTCCTGATGCTCAATATGTATCTTCGCATGTTGCCGGACTGGAAGCTGTGGGAAGGGAAAAACTCATCGCCAACTTCCAGAATGGTATGAATATGGGTGGGACAATTGACTCTATTGAAATATTAAGGATGGAGACATCATGTGACCTGGCCACCCTGCTTTGCAAATACCAGGCAACGAATGCCGGAGTTACTGTTACTGGACGTAATCTTCTGATCCTCAGAAAAACAGATAACGTCTGGCTTATTGTGATCCATATGACAGTCGTTTGAATCCATCAGGGTCACCGGCCGCAAGCAGAATAAATCACACTGGTAATCAATAGAATAATTACCCTGCGACAATAAATATTTGCTGTAACAGGTCAACTATTTTACCCGGTACAATATCATTTTCATGAATTGCGCAAAAAAGTCCTGACATCTGACAATTGGCGGGGCAGGAATACTATTGTTTAAATATTTGCCACGGATTACACGGATAAAATCACGGATTTTATTTTTTGAGATAATCCGTGTATAACCCGTGTCCTCCGTGTTATCCGTGGTTAAACAACGCAAAGCAGATAAGGTATTTCCCTGTTGGTCCTGATCTTTCAAACCCGGGTTAAAGCAAAAAGAGGCATTAGGGCGTCAGAAATTGAAAGGCACAATATTTGAGGGATGTTTCTGACGATGAAAATCTTATTATTGTGAAAAAAACAGCTCTGGCAATCCTTTTTTCTGTCATGTTATTTTCGTGCAGCAAGAACGAGGATGATAACCCCGTAACACCTGTCTGGTTAACATATAAGATCGCCCAGATGGAAAGTGATGATTTTTATTACGGGGCGAAAGTATACTTGTACGAATGGAACAATGCCTCCTACTACTGGATCTTTGTACCTCTTTCATCCTGCATGATGTGTGAATTCTACGACTACAATGGTGATAAGCTGGCCTGGACTCAAACCCTTGTTGATGATTTCCAGAAAAATGCCAGGCAGGTAAGGATCATCTGGGAAAGAGACCATAGCTGAGCCGGTAATCCATACAACTTTATCAAGGTTTCAACCCCTGCTTTCGCGTTTTTTATAAATTTGCGTGGCTCAAAAAATGATCACTACGGTTTAGACCAGAGAAGAGGCTTTCATAAAAAGGGCTCTTAACCGGAACAATAACCGTGATTACTGATCCATGTATTAAACATTTCAGATGAATGAAAGCGGAGATAATTACCATTGGGGACGAGCTGCTCATAGGGCAGACAATTGACACGAACTCGGCATGGATAGGAGCGGAGCTCAGCCTTCTGGGTTTTGACGTTCAGAGAAAGGTCTCTATTCACGACAGGAAGGAGGATATTCTCCAGGCGCTGACCGATACCCAGGGAAAGTCTGATGTTGTCATTATAACCGGAGGGCTGGGACCGACAAGTGATGATATAACCAAGACCACTCTCTGTGAATACTTTAACACCAGACTCATTCCGGATGCCATGGTGCTTTCGATGGTTGAGCAGATGATGAGCAGGAGAGGGATTCCCATGAATGAAAACAACCGCCGCCAGGCTGACGTTCCGGAGTCGTGCCGTATCCTTTCCAATGCTGCAGGAACAGCTCCGGGGATGTGGTTCGAAAAGGACGGCACCAACTTCATCTCGATGCCTGGTGTGCCGTCAGAGATGAAGTACATAATGAACCAGCATGTGATCCCGGAGCTGAAGATAAGGTACTCATCGCAAGTCATAATACACAGGAATATAATGACATATGGAGCTCCGGAAGCTGTTCTTGCCGGTCTTCTGGAAGGATTTGAATCCTCTCTTCCCGGTCCTGTCCGTCTTGCATATCTTCCTTCGCTCGGCATCATAAAGCTAAGACTTACAGGAACAGGCAGCAATCGCGATGAGGTCGTTAATGCAGTTGAAGAACAGGTAAAAAACCTCTACAAAACAATTCCGGAACTCATTTACGGCGAGAACGAGGAAACCATGGAAATGGCTGTGGGGAGGATACTCAGGCAGAAAAAGCTTACCCTCTGCACCGCCGAAAGCTGCACCGGCGGCAATATTGCGCGTATGATAACCTCTGTGCCCGGAAGCAGTGACTATTACAAGGGATCCGTTGTTGCTTACGATAACAGGGTGAAGACTACCCTGCTTGGGGTAGGAAGTCACATCATCGAAGAGGAAGGCGCCGTATCAGGTCCTGTTGTCAGGGCAATGGCCGAAGGCGCACGAAAACTTCTCAATACCGACTATGCTGTTGCAATATCGGGAATAGCAGGTCCTGCAGGCGGCACTACTGAGAAACCCGTTGGAACCGTGTGGATCGCTGTATCGTCATCCCTGGCCACCGTGGCAGAGAAATTTGTGTACGGCACCGACCGTAATATCAACATTATGAGGTTTTCAGTGGCTGCCCTTAATATGCTGAGACAGCAGATTATCAAAGGATAAGCTATGTTTTCAGCCTATGTTGAAAAAATTTGGCACAATAATTTGGTTAATAAGATAAAAATCACGTATTTTGCGCTTCAATTTTCAGAATTGAGATACATACAGAAATATTTATTTAAATGTCGAAAATTTGTCAGGCAACAGGGAAGAAAGCGGTAGTTGGAAATAATGTATCGCATTCGAGAAGAAGGACCAAGAGGAAGTTCTACCCGAATCTTTTTACAAAGAGATATTTTCACCCGGAAGAGCAAAGGTGGATCACGCTTAAGGTATCTGCATCCGGAATGAGGCTTATCAACAAGAAAGGCCTAACCGCTGTACTGAAGGAAGCAAAGGAAAATGGTTACATTTTGAATTTTTAATAATATCACGAAATGGCAAAGAAGGCTAAAGGCAACAGGCAGCAGGTTATCCTGGAATGTACCGAGCAGAAGGAGAGCGGAGTGCCGGGAACGTCGAGGTATATTACCACAAAGAACAGGAAGAACACGCCTGACCGTATGGAAAGGATGAAATACAATCCTATACTCAAGAAACATACCCTTCACCGGGAAATCAAGTAAAAACATTTTATCATGGCAAAGAAAGTTGTTGCATCACTCAAGACCGGTAGTGGTAAAGTATTTACCAAGTGCATCAGAATGACCAAGTCAGAAAAGACGGGTGCATATCAGTTCAAGGAAGAAATAGTTCATAATGAACACGTTAAGGATTTTTTCGAAAAGAAATAGAGGATACCTTAATTAAGATATGAAAGGCTTTCTTCGTTGCAGGAGAAGGCTTTTTTTTATTTTTACTGAAAACATAAAAATTGAGGCTTATGGGCTGGTTCGGTTTCGGGAACAAGGAAAAGAAAGAGGTTCTTGACAGGGGTCTGGAGAAAACCAAGGAGAGCGTATTTTCAAAACTTTCCCGCGCCGTTGCAGGTAAGTCGAAAGTCGACGATGAAGTCCTCGATAACCTCGAGGAAGTACTTGTATCATCGGATGTAGGGGTTGAGACCACTCTCAGGATAATTGAACGCATTGAATCGAGGGTGGCGAGGGACAAATACCTGAACACAAGCGAGCTTAACAGGATACTCAAGGAAGAGACGGTATCCCTTCTGGAATCGAATATTTCAGGACCCGAATTCGATTTCTCGTCGGCATTGCCGTCCTCGCCATATGTAATAATGGTGGTGGGTGTTAATGGTTCGGGAAAGACAACGACAATAGCGAAGCTTGCGCATCATTTCACCAATGGCGGTAAGAAGGTCCTCCTGGGGGCGGCCGACACATTCAGGGCTGCTGCCATTGACCAGCTTCAGATATGGGCCGACAGAACGGGTGTTCAGGTCGTGAAGCAGAAAATGGGCTCTGATCCCGCCTCAGTGGCCTACGACTCGGTGAAATCGGCTGTTTCGGGAAAATATGACGTTGTTATCATCGACACAGCGGGAAGGCTTCACAACAAGATAAACCTGATGTCGGAACTTTCGAAGATAAGAAGGGTAATAGAAAAGGTAATACCCGATGCTCCCCATGAGGTGCTTCTTGTCCTCGACGGATCGACCGGACAGAATGCCTTTGAGCAGGCAAAGCAGTTTACCGCATCGACCAGCGTTACCGCGATGGCAATAACAAAGCTCGACGGCACGGCAAAAGGAGGAGTGGTGATCGGCATCAGCGACCAGTTCAAAATTCCGGTAAGGTTTATAGGACTTGGAGAAAAACTCGACGACCTGCAGATATTCAATCCTTACGAGTTCGTTGACTCACTCTTTAAAACTGGCAACACAGAATAACCTGCGAGAGCAGCTTGCCAGGGCCGAAACTGAACAATAAATGCAGATATCTGGTTCTATAACATTACTAATCAGTTAGTTATTCTGAAATATCATAGAAAAAATCCAGAAATAAAATAATCCGGGATTGTGAAAAGGTCATCTGGAAATTCAAGAACCATAAATATTGTTACCCTGGGGTGTTCAAAAAACACTGTTGATTCCGAAAAGCTTCTGAAACAGATCGAAGCGGGAGGTTATTCCGTCATTTACGACCGCGACAACTACGACTCCGATACTGTTATCGTAAATACCTGCGGTTTTATTAACGATGCCAGGGAAGAGAGCATCGAGACCATTCTCAGGTATGTGAATGCACAGCAGTCGGGGAGGATCAGGAATCTTTACGTGATGGGCTGTCTTTCGGAAAGGTACATGGATGCCATGAAAAGCGAGATCCCGGAAGTAAAAAAATACTTCGGGGTAAACGATCTCTCCGGAATCCTTGAGGAGCTTGGGATAACTGTCCGCCGCGATCTCCTTTCTGATAGAAAACTAACAGGTCCGGATCACTATGCCTACCTGAAGATCTCTGAAGGCTGCGACCGCACCTGTGCCTTCTGTTCAATCCCCCTGATCAGGGGCAGGTACATTTCGAGGCCTGTCGAAGAACTCACTGGTGAGGCTGAAAAACTTGCGCGTTCGGGAGTAAAGGAGCTTATTCTCATTGCCCAGGATCTCAGTTACTATGGACTGGACCTTTACGGCAGGCAGATGCTGCCGGAGCTCGTCTCAAGGCTTTGCGGGATAAAATCGCATGAGTGGATAAGGCTTCATTATCTGTATCCTTCGAATTTTCAGAGGGAGATCATACTGATGATGAAGGAGGAACCGCGCATCTGCAGGTATATAGACATACCCGTCCAGCACATATCCGACAGGATGCTCAGGCTTATGAGAAGGTCGCACGGGGGAAGGGAGACAAGGGAACTTCTTGGATGGATCAGGCAGGAACTGCCCGATGCCGCAATAAGGACCACGTTGATAGCCGGTCATCCCGGTGAGACAGCGCGCGATTTCAGGGAACTGAAGGATTTTATCAGGGAATTCCGTTTCGACAGGCTTGGTGTATTTCCCTATTCTCATGAGGAAGGAACTTACGGCTGGAAGCATTACCGCGATGAAATCTCTGAGCGGGTAAAAAGATCAAGGGTTGATGAGCTTATGGAACTTCAGCAGTCGGTTTCGGCGGAACTCAACGCAGAAAAGGAGGGCAGGATCATGAAAGTCCTTATCGACAGGAGGGAGGGGGAATATTTCACCGGGCGGACCGAATATGACAGTCCGGAGGTTGATAATGAAGTCCTGATAAATGCAGGATACAATCTCACCCCCGGACATTTTTACGATATCCTTATTACAGGTTCAACCGAATTTGATCTTTTCGGAAAGCCTATTGGGCAGGTGGAAGTTCAGCCTCCTTCTTCTTGACTATCTTTATCCTTATTTCGGATTTTCCCGTGCTGAACCCGGCGTAAATGGTATCGCCCTCTTTCAGTTCAGCTTTTATAAGCACCTCAGCCATAGGATCCTCAAGGTATTTCTGAATGGCTCTCTTCAGCGGCCTGGCACCGTAGTTGGCATCAAATCCCCTTTCAGCGATGTAATCCCTGGCAGCAGTGGCTATCTTAAGGTTATAACCGAGAGAATTAACCCTGTCGTAGAGGCCCTTAAGTTCAAGGTCGATTATCTTGTTGATCTCATCCTTGCCGAGCGAGTTGAACATAATTACGTCGTCGATCCTGTTAAGGAACTCAGGAGCGAATGTCTTCTGGAGGGCTTTCTGGAGAATGCTTTTTGCCTGGGCATCCCTCGAAGCTTTACGTGTTGACGTGTCAAAGCCTATTCCGTGTCCGAATTCGGCTATCTGCCTTGTTCCTATGTTGGAAGTAAGTATGACTATGGTATTCCTGAAGTCAACGCGGCGGCCTAGGCTGTCGGTAAGTTGTCCCTCATCAAGAACCTGGAGAAGAATATGGAACACGTCGGGATGGGCCTTCTCTATTTCGTCGAGAAGTACGACCGAATACGGCTTTCTTCTCACTTTCTCGGTAAGTTGTCCCCCCTCTTCATAGCCGACGTATCCGGGAGGCGCTCCAACGAGCCTTGAGACCGAGAATTTCTCCATATACTCGCTCATGTCGACTCTGATCAGGTTGTCGGTAGTGTCGAAGAGGAACTTGGCAAGCACTTTTGCAAGCTGAGTTTTTCCCACTCCTGTGGGTCCAAGGAAAATAAAAGTTCCGATAGGTTTGTTGGGATCTTTCAGTCCGGCTCTGTTGCGCTGGATTGATTTCACCACTTTTTCTATGGCCTCATCCTGGCCTATAACGCTTCCCCTCAGTTCATCAGCCATCTTAAGCAGGCGGGTTCCTTCGGTCTGTGCGATTCGCTGAACAGGAACACCTGTCATCATCGCCACAACCTCGGCCACTTTTTCTGCATCAACCGTTTCGCGGTTAACGGCGAGTTCCTTTTCCCATTTTTTCTTTTCAAGTTCGATCATATCGAGGAGGTCCTTCTCCTTGTCCCTGAAGCTTGCCGCTTTCTCGAAGTTCTGGTTCTTGACCGCCATCATCTTCTCCTTCTTGGTATCCTCAAGCTGGCTTTCGAGTGAAAGTATCCTTTCGGGAACAACTATATTGGAGATATGGACCCTCGAACCCGATTCATCGAGAGCGTCGATGGCCTTATCGGGGAGGTGTCTGTCGGAGATGTACCTGTTTGTAAGTTTTACGCAGGCATCTATTGCATCGTCGGTATAGTTAACATTGTGATGTTCCTCGTATCTTTCCTTGATGTTATGAAGGATATGGATAGTCTCCTCTATGCTTGTAGGTTCAACAATCACTTTCTGGAACCTTCTTTCGAGGGCTCCGTCCTTTTCAATATGCTGACGGTACTCATCGAGTGTTGTTGCTCCGATGCACTGGATCTCTCCCCTTGCCAGGGCCGGCTTGAGCATGTTTGCCGCATCGAGCGATCCTGTGGCTCCGCCTGCTCCGACAATAGTATGTATCTCGTCTATGAACAGTATTATGTTGTCGTTCTTTGAGAGTTCGTTGAGAATGGCCTTCATTCTCTCCTCGAACTGTCCGCGGTATTTTGTTCCTGCCACTATCGATGCCAGGTCGAGCGCGACAACGCGTTTGTTGAAAAGAACCCTGGATACGTTCTTTTTTGTGATTCTCAGCGCCAGACCTTCGGCGATTGCTGATTTACCAACGCCAGGCTCACCTATCAGGACAGGATTGTTTTTCTTTCTTCTTGAAAGGATCTGTGCAAGGCGCTCTATCTCTCTCTCGCGGCCAACAACGGGGTCAAGTCTCCCTTCATCGGCTGCTTTTGTAAGATCGATCCCGAAGTTATCGAGAACAGGGGTGTCGGAAGATGTTTTTGCCGACGAAGAGGAAGCTCCCTTTCCCTGTCCGCCTCCGAAAACCTGTCCTTCATCATCCTCTTCCCTGGGAAAGTCGGCTTTTGCACTTGGCAGGCTTGCTTCCACAACCCGTCTCACCGACTGGTAGTCGACATCGAGTTCAGCGAGGAACCTTGTTACAAGCGCATTTTCATCCTTCAGAATTGCAAGAAGGAGATGCTCTGTATCTATTGTGTTGCTTTTTAATGACTTAGCTTCAAGATAAACAAGCTTAAGTATTCTTTCAGTGCTTCTGAGAAGCGGAATTATCTCGTGGTCGGCCACTGGGACCGGTGCGTCGACTTTAATGCTTTTCTCGAGCGAGCCCTTCAAAACAAGCAGGTCAATTCCCTGGTTTATAAGTATTTCAACCGCAACCCCTTCACCATCCCTGAGGATTCCAAGAAACAGGTGTTCGGGACTTATATGACTGTTTCCAAGCCGTATAGCCTCTTCCTTGCTATATCCCAGAATATCCTTAACCCTTTGCGAAAATTGTGAATCCATAGTTTTATTTGCCGTTTTACTGATTTCCCGGAACAAGCCATTTTGTCAGTCGTTAAAAGACAAAAAGGCCTAATATCCAAAGTTCAAAGTTAATTTTAATACATTATATGACAGGCAATTTTCATGCCCAATTATAAACAATTAATGTTAAAAAGTAGCAACAGATATCCCTCACAGTTAACCAAATAATCACTATTTTCGTACCCGGATACTGATTAAGTATAAACGTGTTTTATCTATTTAAATTATAATAGTTTATGTCAGAAAGAGAAAGGGTGGTTCAGGTAAACATTGAAGAGGAGATGAAATCGGCATATATTGATTATTCCATGTCGGTTATCGTGTCGAGGGCTTTACCTGATGTAAGGGACGGACTTAAGCCGGTTCACCGGCGCGTTCTTTACGGGATGTCGGAACTTGGCGTGATGTCGAACAAGCCTCACAAGAAATCCGCGAGGATAGTGGGGGAGGTGCTTGGAAAGTATCATCCTCACGGCGATTCGTCGGTATACGAGGCAATGGTAAGAATGGCCCAGACGTGGTCAATGAGGTATCCTCTCGTTGACGGGCAGGGTAACTTCGGATCAATTGACGGCGACAGTCCGGCAGCTATGAGGTACACCGAAGCTCGGCTCAAGAAAGTAGCAGAGGAAGCTCTTTCAGATATTGACAAGGAGACAGTTGATTTTCAGCCAAACTTCGATGATTCCCTGAGTGAACCCGTCGTTCTTCCAACAAGGATACCCCTTCTTCTGGTAAACGGATCATCAGGAATTGCGGTTGGAATGGCAACAAACATGCCCCCGCACAACCTTTCAGAGATAATAGATGCAACGGTAGCCTTTATCGACAACAGGGAGATAACGACAGAGGAGATCCTCGGATACGTGAAAGGACCTGATTTCCCTACAGGAGGGATAATCTACGGAGAGCAGGGGATAAAGGATGCCTGCGAAACGGGAAGGGGAAGGATCGTTGTAAGGGCCAAAACCGAAATTGAACTGACACATTCGGGACGGGAATGCATTATTGTCAGGGAAATACCCTATATGGTGAACAAGGCCGAGATGATAAGGAAGATCGCCGACCTTATCAACGAAAAGAAACTCGAGGGCATTTCATATATAAATGACGAGTCGGACAGGAACGGTATGAGGGTTGTCATAATTCTGAAGAAAGACGCCACTGCCAATGTCGTTCTCAACCACCTTTACAAATACACCTCCCTTCAGACATCATTCAATGTTAACAATATTGCGCTGGTAAGAGGAAGGCCCAGGACTCTCAGCACAAAGGACCTTATTGACCAGTTCGTAAAGCACAGGCATCAGATTGTTATCCGCAGAACGAAATTCGACCTGAATCAGGCTGAAAAAAGAGCTCATATACTTGAAGGACTGATAATTGCAAGCGACAATATAGATGAGGTCATTGCCATTATCAAATCGTCAAAGAATCCTGATGAGGCAAGGGAGAGGCTCATGGAAAGATTCGGACTTTCAGACGCCCAGTCGAGGGCTATTGTTGAAATGAGGTTAAGGCAGCTTACGGGTCTTGAGCAGGACAAGCTGAGGGAAGAGTACAGGGAAATAATGGAGCTTATTGATCATCTCAGGAATGTTCTTGAGAATGTTGATCTCCAGATGAAGATAATCAAGGACGAGCTTCTGGAGATAAAAGAAAAATACGGAGATGAGAGGCGTACCGAGATAATACCAAATGCAGAGGAGTTCAATCCTGAAGATTTCTACTCCGACGATGAAATGGTCATTACCATTTCTCATATGGGCTATATAAAGAGAACCCCGCTTACCGAGTACCGCCGCCAGAACAGGGGAGGAACTGGAGCGAAGGGAGGAGCAACACGCGAGGAGGATTTCATAGAACATCTTTATGTTGCCACCATGCACAACACCATGCTCTTCTTCACCAGGAACGGGAAATGCTACTGGCTGAAGGTCTACAACATACCCGAAGGTTCAAAGACCTCGAAGGGAAGAGCGATGCAGAACCTTATCGCCATCGAGCCCGACGACAAGGTAAGGGCATATATCAATGTAAAGAATCTGAATGATCCCGATTACATTAACAATAATTTCATCGTTCTCTGCACTACGAAGGGGACTATCAAGAAAACCTCTCTCGAGGCATATTCGAGGCCGCGTACAAACGGACTGAATGCCATCACTGTGAGGGATGGCGATGAACTTCTGGAAGCAAGGATGACGAACGGCAAACATCACATCATGCTGGCTGTCCGTTCAGGAAGGGCAATCAGTTTCCCTGAAAGTGCAGTAAGGCCGATGGGAAGAACAGCCACGGGAGTAAGGGGTATCCGCCTGGCCGATGAGGAAACTGATGTTGTTATCGGAATGATAACCGTTGAGAACAAGGAAAAGGAAATTCTTGTTGTTTCTGAAAAAGGCTATGGAAAAAGATCGGATATCGAGGATTACAGGATAACCAACAGAGGTGGAAAGGGAGTCAAAACAATTAACATCACAGATAAGACTGGCAAGCTGATAGCTCTCAAGGATGTGACAGACAATGACGACCTTATGATCATCACACAGTTCGGGAACATTTTGCGCAGCCCCGTTTCGGCGCTCAGGATTATGGGCAGGGCCACGCAGGGAGTGAGGCTCATCAATCTGAAAGAGAATGACATTATTGCTTCAGTTGCTACCGTACTGGTAAGTGACGAAGATGAAATTATTGATAATGTGAACGATACAGCGACCAACGAAAATAGTGAGGATTTTGGCAAAGAATTTGAAGATTAGATAGTAATGTTTTAAATTTGAAAAATTTTAAATGACAATTAAACCAAACAAGAAGTATATCATGAAAAAGTTGTTTCTGCTCATAGCAGTTGTTTTTATCTCGACAGGAATCTTTGCCCAGAAAGGGAAAGTCACCAGTGCTCTTACCCTTATTGAACAGGGAGTCCTGGATAAAGCCAAGGAAGCACTCGACCAGGCCGCAACCAATCCCAAGTCTGCAGAATGGTTCAATACATACTTTGCCAAGGGAAAATTCTACCAGGCAGTATTCAGGACAGAAAACGCAGCCTTTAAAGCTTATTCATCCGATCCGCTGATGGATGCATACACAGCTTACGAAAAAGCCATGGAGCTTGATCCTAAAGGAGGAACCAAGAAAAGGATCATAACCGGAATGGTCTACAACAATCTTGCGCTTGATCTATATTCCCAGGGAGGAGCACAGTTTGAGGCACAGGACTACAATGGGGCTCTCAAATCATTCGAAACACAGATAAAGATCACCGAAAGTGACAAATACGTGGGCGCCACTGATACAGGTATGTACTATAATGCCGGCCTTGCAGCGATGAATGCAGACAAACATCAGGAAGCTATAAAGTACTTCGAGAAATGTGCCGAGATGAAATATATGGGCATAACACCTTATTTCCAGATTTCACAGAGCTATCTTGAACTTGGTGATACCCTGAAAGCTGAGGCACTCCTCAAGGAACTGCCGGGCAAATTCCCTGGCGATAAAAGCGTAACCCTCAATCTTATCGATCTTTACATCAAAGCAGGCAAGAACAAGGAGGCCCTCGAAAACCTTGCCGTCGCCAAGGCTGACGATCCCGGCAACTTCAGCCTCTGGTTCGCTGAAGGCATACTTCACCTGAATCAGGACAACTTTGACGATGCCATCTCGAACCTTACAAAATCCATCGAGCTTAATCCTGACCTGTACGACAGCCAGTACGGCCTAGGAGCAGCATATATCAACAAAGCATCGGATATGTTCGTCAAGGCAAACGACATCATGGATGTTGACAAATACAACGCTGCCATCGAAGAGGCAATGAGCGTTTTCTCAAAAGCTCTCCCTTACATGGAAAAGGCCAACCAGCTGAAAGCCGACGACCTTTATGCCCTGAGAGGCCTGAAGGAACTCTACTACAGACTGAGAATGACCGACAAATACAATGAGGTTAAAGCCAAACTTGATGTTCTTGAACAGCAATAGATCAAGAAAGTAAAAAATACCGTATAATATATGCAGGAGCCTTTTCGTTTAAACGGAAAGGCTCTTTTCTTTAAAACGCTAAAGCTTCAGTTTATGAAGAGAATTATTTTATGGCTTTTTCTTGTTCTTCCGGCCCTGAGCGGCTGCAGCGACAAGCCTGATCCGGAACCAACGGGAGAAGGTAAGATCATCGTGCTCATGTACCACAGAATAACGGAGGGAGAGGCCACAAATCTTTATGAAAGAAGTGCAGCAAACCTTGAAAATGACCTTAAATATCTGAAGGAGAATAATATACAGGTAATTTCATTCGACGATCTTGAAAAAATAGCAGCAGGAGGGAAGATGCCTGCCGGGAATTGTGCCATAATAACATTCGATGACGGTGACAGCTCATGGTACACAATCGTGAGACCATTGCTGCTGAAGTACAGAATGAAAGCAACATTCTTTCTCTGGGCCTATATTATAGGGAAGGATTCATTCCTTACGTGGGAAGAAGTACAGGATATGGCCCATTATTCACTTCCGGGAGGCGAGCGACCTTTTACATTCGGATCTCATTCATATTCACACACATACCTCTTACAGAGAAAGTCAGGTTTTGCCACAGGCGAAGAATACAATTCTTTTCTTGACTATGAGATGAGGGTTTCAAAGGAACTTATCGAAGAAAACGTACCTGGTATAGTTGACGTATTTTCGCTGCCGTACGGAGACGGGGCAGGGAACACCGAGATAATTCAGGCGGCCCAGAGAAACGGTTACAGATTTATCCGGACCTCAGTCTGGGGTGCAATCGAACCGTCTGAAATTGATCTCTATGTTATACCAAGCCTTCCTGTCCTTGATTCAACCGAAGCGGAACTGATAGGAGAATACCTGGGAATATAAACCGTACACATTTTTTTTAGCACTTCAAAATAGGGGACAGTAAACTCAGGATCTGTTCCCTTATTTTTGTTTGCAATATATCCTATTTTACATAATATTAATTATAGGAATATTGTAAATATCCGAAAAAAAGCTGACCGACCTCATAATATACTGATTTCAAGCTCTTCTGGAGCCATAATTCCTGCATACGTCCATCATAATGCCGGAATATTTGATTCTGCGGGTTTTCAAAAAATAAAAAATCAGAAATATTTTATTAATTGCAGAAAGAATATCCGAATAATATGAAAATAAATATCCGACCGGCGTCAGAAAAAGATTTTCCTGCAATTCTTTCCCTGATCAGGGAACTTGCCGATTATGAAAAAGCACCAGAAAAAGTTACCAATACTGTTGAGCAGATGAAAAATGAAAAAGACCTTTTCAGGTGTTTCGTTGCCGAGACTGCCGGCAACGAAATTGTCGGCATGGCCTTGTATTTCTTTGCTTATTATACCTGGGTCGGCAAATCGCTGTATCTAGACGACATTTACGTTAAAAAGGAATTCAGGCAGAACAAGATCGGTTCAGCACTGTTGAGAAAAATATTCGAAGTTGCTGAAAATGAGAACTGTAAGAGAGTAAGATGGCAGGTTCTGAACTGGAATAAGCCGGCTATTGAGGTATACAGAAAATGCGGTGCTGAAATTGACGATGAATGGCTGAACTGTTCGTTTGATGAAAAAGGAATCAGCGACTACAACAAGACTTCCGGGTAGAATATGTTATAAAACAGACAGGAACCTGGTCGCACCGGTTCCTGTCTGACAATAGTCAAGCCTTTCTTCCTCCTGCCATCGCGGCCGGGAAAAAAGGTTATCTAGCCTTTCCTGATCTCATCCTTTATTCTCTGGATATGGCCCCGTCCCAGTCCCTTTACTTCACATCCCAGCTGGAAATACCGTTTTATCTTGTCGTCCGACAGTATGCCGAAACAATCAATTATTGCCGCCGGTCCTCCGATAGTACTTACTACCTTATCAGGATCGAGGTCGAGATATGCCTTGTGCGGCACTGCAAAAACAACGGCATCGACATCCCTGAGCGCCTTGTCAAGGTCCTGTTCTATCCTTATTTCCTTCAGCTTTTCCTGATTTCTGAAGAAGCGCGACTTGCTCTGACCGATGCCCGGATAAGTGTCCTGCTGCTCAAATTCCCACCAGTGTTCGACATAGGGATCATGAACATTTATCTCCGCTCCCATTTCGGCCAGTTTCCTTATTACTATCTCTGATCCGCTGTATCTTGTGTCGCCGACATCTTCGCGGTATGCCGCACCAAGTACGAGTACATCGGCAGCGGCTATCGGCTTGCCCATATTCCGCAGCGCATCCCTGACCAGCTGACCCACATGAAGTCCGCGGGTATCATTGATGTCGATGGCCATGGGTGTAATTTTGAATATATCGTCCTCAAAACCAAGGATATGCTTGTAGGCCCACACTCCCAGTCCACCGTCTTTGGGAAGGCAGTACCCTCCTACCCCGGGACCCGGAAAAATTATGTTGCTGTGAGTTGGCCTTACCTTTATTGCCTTGATGACCTTAATAAGGTCAACGCCGTTACGTTCTGCATAGAGGCTCCACTCATCAAGAAAGGCCAGGATAGTTGCGCGGTAACTGTTTTCAACAATCTTGGCTGTTTCAGATTCTATGGGCCTGTCCATTACGGTAAGAGGAAACTTCTCTGTATTAAGTACTTCGGTAAGAAATTTCACCACTCTCTCCCTGGCTTTCTCATTTATTCCGCTGCATACTCTCCAGAAATCGCGGATGCTGGCAACGTAGTTTTTCCCTGGCATGACCCTTTCGTAGCTGTGTGCCAGGAGAGGATCGGATTTAATTCCTCTTTTCCTGAATTCCTTTTTCATTATCGGGTAAGCCACCTGCTCGGTTGTACCGGGAGCAACGGTGGTCTCTATCAGCACGAGGGCCTCAGCAGGAATGTGTTTTGCAATAACATGAAGCGACGATTCGAGGGCCGCCATATCAGTCTGTCCTGTCCTGACATCGCCCAGGTCTTCCTTTATATAGTCGCACTGGACATCAACAACTACGACATCTGCAAGTTTCAGGACATCATAGGTGTAAGTTGCGATCAGGGTTTTCTTTTCGATAACGCAGCGGGCGATCATCGGATCGACCTCCGGATCCTCGGCCTTCACAGGCGAAATACCCCGGTTGAGAAGAGGTATCTTCCAGAAACTGCGGGCGCTCGGACGCTGCATCCCTATGACAAACTTTGAAGGCTTGCCTGTCTTTTTGTCAACCGTGTCGGCAACTATTGCAGCCATGACAGCTCCGACAAACCCCACTCCCATCACGACCACTATCTCGCGGCCCAGTTTTCTTTCGTCTTCTACTCTCTTTTTAAGGTTTTCGTATTCAGCTTTATAGTCTTCAGGTTTTGGCAGTGCAAACTTCTCCCCTGCCGGACTGATTGAAAAATTATCACTCATAGTTACAAGAATTTATTAGATACAGATTCGAAAATAAAAACGCACTGCATCTTTTTAAATTGTCCGGAACCTTCCTATTCTTAATCTGTGCAGGCAAGAATATCCTTCAGGAGCCTGTCGAAATCGAGTGAATTATCAGGCTTGTGGGAGAAACCGAGAACAACAACCACTATATCGTGGGAAGGCATTATGAAGATCATCTGTCCGTCGTGACCCTCGCAGGAGAACATGTCGGAAGGAGCAGAAGGGTATCTGCCGTCGATGTTCAGCCAGAAAAGAGCGCCGTATTTTCCTCCGCTTCCCGATGCTGGTGTTCTTGTATACTTCACCCATCCCTCGGGAAGGATCCTTTCGCCGCTGAAGACTCCGTCGTTAAGGTAAAGAAGTCCGAACCTTGCATAGTCGCGGGCGGTGGCATACAGATATGACGATCCGACGAAATCGCCCGACGGATCAGTTTCAAAAACAGCGTCGGTGATCCCGATCTTCTCAAAAAACTGATCCCTCATAAATGCATAACATTCTGCATCACTGTCAAATTCATTTCTGACAAGACTGCTTATGATATTTGCCGTTCCCGAGGAATAATACCAGTGGGTACCGGAAGGATGCTCCATTGGACTTGACACAGCGTAACGGCTCATGTCACCTTCCCTGAAAAGCATCAGGTTAACATCCGAACGGCTTCCGTAATCTTCGTTCCACTTCAGGCCGCTTTGCATCTGGAGCAGATCGTTGAGGGTTATCCTGCTTCTGTCATCATCCTTCCACTCTTCAATTCCGGCCGGCTGAAGAAGGTCCATCCTTCCCTCCCTCACGAGAATTCCAACCAGAGCATTCGTAAAGCTTTTCGCCACCGACCAGCTAAGGAAGCGCGTATCCCTGCCATAAGGCTCACGGTAGGCTTCTGCGACAGGCATCCCTCCATGGAGTACCACAAAAGCAAAGGGGATACCTTTGTATTCATTCCCCTTCATCAGACGGTCTGACACCTGAGCAAGGGCATCTCTGTCGATTCCCGGGATCAGAGTGTCTGGAAGAAGATCCCCCACAGGCCAGGCTGCAGTGTCCTTTTCCATAACCGGATCCGTATCATCCGGATAAACTGCATTGCGAAGCACCTCCTCTGGCACATCCCTTACAAGTGTCGCTCCCAGGCCATCCCTGTAAACAGCTTTCGATTTTCCCCAGAGGAAACGGCTTGTAACACTTCTGTTCTCAAAATCTACAGTGTTCTTTGTGTATTTTATGAAAGAAAAGGCAAGATCTGTATTTTCAACATCAGCAGGCTCTCTTTCGGAAACAAAGACGTTTGAGCAAAGGTTCTTGGCGGCATATCCCGTGATTATGGGCATCAGTGAATTAATATAGACAGCAGCGGCTGCAAGCACAAGGGCAAGGACCAGAGCGAAAGAATAAAGGAGTTTCTTTTTCATATTACGGAGTTTGAGTTATTGATCACAACACAGCTTTATCAAAACTACAAATTTTCTTAAATCCTTACGGGACCCTTTTCGTGTTTATTGAAAATGGTGTTGCCGTTGTGCCATTATTTCATGATATTTGAGGAAATCAAAACCATCTGCGATGAAATTACCAACCGGAGCGTATCTTGCAGCCCTCTTTTTTATCCTTCTTTCCGGATGCAGCCTGAAAAAAAATGAAACAAGCGTCACAGGCCTTAAATGTGAGAATCTTACTGATCCCCTGGCTCTTGCCAACTCTTCGCCACGTTTTTCATGGAAGATCCTTTCTGATGTAAACGGCACATACCAGTCTGCTTACCAGATCATTGTAGCAAGCGATGAAAAGCTTCTTTCAGAAGATGAGGCCGACATATGGGATTCGGGAAAGACAGATTCGGAACAGAGCATTCTGGTTCCATGTGAAGGGATGGTGTTATCGCCCGGAATGGTATTCTTCTGGAAAGTCAGGATCTGGGACGGTAATGGCATTGCGACGGACTGGAGCAAACCCGCCAGATTCGGAACAGGACTGCAGAAAGAGGAGGACTGGAATGCATCGTACATCGGGTTCCCTGTCAAACCGGGCCCGGATGTAAGTCCTCTCCTGAGAAAAAAATTCAATATCGAAAAAAAAGAAGGGCACATTATTATCCATGTTAACTCACTGGGTTACCATGAGGTATGGGTCAACGGGCTTAAGGCAGGCGATCAGGTTCTTTCACCAGCAGTATCGCAGTTCGGAAAAAGATCCCTTTCTAATACCTATGATATTACCTCTCTTGTAAATGAAGGAAACAACGATCTGGTCTTGTGGCTGGGCCGGGGATGGTACAGCGAAGGTCTTCCCGGAGTTGTATCCGGTGGTCCTTTCGTCAGGGTTCAGGCCGAGAATCTGAGCGATGGAGGAAGGAAGGTATTGTTTGGCTCCGATGCATCATGGGAGACACGTGAAAGCGGTTATTCAACCTCAGGTTCATGGAGGCCCGGGCAGTTCGGAGGGGAAATAGTCGACGGTTCGCTCCTGCTTCCCGACCTGACAACAAGGACCCTCGACTCGGTCGGATGGCAGCCTGTCAGAACGGTTGCTTTACCCCGGCATGAAGTAAGTCCTCAGATGACAGAACCAAACAAGGTCCAGGAAAGGATAAGACCCCTGTCAGTAAGCAGGCTGGCGGATGGTTCCTGGCTCGTCGACATGGGAACAACCCTTACCGGATGGTTCGGTATCAGCTTTCCTGAGCTTCAGGCGGGTCAGAAAATAGAATTCAGCTACTGTGATCATCTCGACAGTAATGGCGGGATGGTTAACCAGGGACAGACCGATATTTATATTTCAGCCGGAAAGAAGGATGAATATTTTGTAAACAAGTTCAACTACCATGGTTTCAGATATGTCAGGATAGCTGGTATGGATCAGGAGCCCGATAAGGAAAAGATCAGCGCCTGGCTTATCCATACAGGGTTTGCGGAAGCCTCATCCTTCGGATGTTCAGATCCTGATTTAAACCGTATCCACGACATGCTTCAATATACCCTTCGTTGTCTGAGCCTCGGAGGTTATCTTGTCGATTGTCCGCAGATCGAAAGGCTGGGATATGGCGGCGACGGCAATGCTTCGACCCCTTCTGCCCAGACAATGTTCGACCTTGCACCGCTATACTATAACTGGCTGCAGGCCTGGGCCGACTGCGTAAGGGACGACGGAGGCATGCCGCACACTGCTCCGAATCCATATCCGGCCGGAGGCGGGCCTTACTGGTGCGGATTCATAATAACAGCAAGCTGGAACACCTATCTGAATTACGGGGATCCGGAATTCCTTGGCAGAAACTACACGGTGATGCAGAAATGGCTGGGCTATGCTGAAAGCCATTCGCCTTCAGGAATGCTTGAAAGATGGCCGGATACCGATTACAGGAACTGGTATCTGGGCGACTGGGCTGTACCCGATGGTATCGATCAGACGGATACGGCCTCGGTGAACCTTGTCAACAATTGTTTCATGGCAGTCTGCTACGGTACCATGGAAAAGATATCAGAACTCCTTGGCAATGAAAGCGATGCTTCACTGTACAGAAAAAAGAATGATGCTCTAAGGAAGAAGATCCACGAAAGGTTCTTTCAGGGCACAAAGAACATTTACGCAAGCGGATCGCAGATCGACCTCGCCTATCCCCTTCTCTCAGGTGTCGTTCCCGACTCACTTGCCGGAAAGGTCAGGGAGCAACTTTACAGGGTCATTCTTGAGGATAACGGAGGTCATATTGCCTGCGGGCTGGTCGGCGTTCCGGTCTTTACCGAATGGGCAGTAAAGAACAGGGAGCCCGAACTGATGCATACAATCCTTACCCGGAAGGATTATCCGGGATACCTTTATATGCTTGAAAACGGCGCCACAACAACATGGGAGCACTGGAACGGAGCAAGAAGCAGAATACACAACTGCTACAACGGTACAGGCTCATGGTTTTACCAGGGTCCTGGCGGAATACAGACCGATCCGCAGGATCCGGGTTACAAAACCATTATTATCGATCCTCAGATACCGGAAGGACTTACATGGGCCGATGTCAGCAAGGAGACGCCTTACGGAACACTGAATGTAAGCTGGAGAAAGGAAGAAGGGAACCTGGTACTTGAACTTCTTGTTCCCGCAAACAGCAGGACAAGAATACAAATACCTGACAAATCACCGGATTATGAGATCAACGGCAGGTCACTGAAGAATGAAACGGGAGAAGCTGTTACCGGAAGCGGCTCCTATGTTGTTAAATATCAATTAAATGATTGATTTATATCAATTAACGCGATATTATAATGTTCCTTCTGCCTATCCTGACATTTCCCTGATAGATCTGAAGAACATAAAACCCGCCGGCAAGACCTGAGACATCGAGTGAGAAATAGGCATATCCTTCGCTCTCGGGAGTGAGATCGCTGCTAAATGCCTTTCGTCCCGTCAAGTCGAAAATTTCTGTCCGGATCCGGCCTGTGTTCGTAAGATACATATACAGATTAAGATAATCCCTTGCAGGATTGGGGAACACAAGGATATCCTTTTCATTGTAGTTTTCAGACACGTTTTCAGCAAGCATAACGTTGGCATCCATCCAGTTTACCCTTGCCACTATCCAGTCTTTCAGGTAATCAAGTTCCTCGTCGTGGGTATTGCCGATAAAATAGTTTGGCCAGACATATTTTCCCAGAATGGGCCATCGTGAAAAATTACGGTCGACGGCCTCTCCGAGGTAATCCGTTGTATTGTCGATAAAATGCATTATCGAGTCGGTGCTGAATGCTCCCTTTCTCAGTGACTTCCATCGTGAGATGAAAACACTTCTGTAGCTCAGGTCTTCCATAAGGCGTGCCCACCAGTGCAACCTGCTTCCATACTGGTCGGTAAATCTGGGATACAGCCAGGTATCAGTCTCGAGGTTAAAGTCGGTATAATCCTCATTTCCATAGCAAAGGTCAAAATCCCACAAAGGACCGGCTTTCAGTTTGCCTCCTTTCGATTCCTTATCCTTGTAGAAAAAGGTGCTGAAGCGGTATCCGTCAACATTATTTGTAAGTTCCTGTATAATCTGAAAATCAACAAATGAGCTTACATCCAGGTACTTCCTGAATCCTTTTTCGCTGTCGGAGAATGACTCCCCGTTAAGTGCATTTTCTGTATCTGCAATATATTTCCGTATATAGGCTTTTTGCTCAGGAGCCATCTCGTCATACTTAGGATACACATAAGTAAAATTATACTTCGTGGATCCCGGGTACACTGTTGCCGGATTCGTGCGAAAGTACTCGTCTGACGTGAGTCCGCCGGTCTTGTCAACTTTTAATATATATCCCCCTGTAAGATCATCCCCGGAAATTTCGTCGGGGTTCAGCTTGCTTATGTCCACCCTTCCCTTGTCGCGCTTTACACTCTCCGTAAGCTGGTAAATGCCTGCGTAATCGCCGTTGAGATATACCTCACAGAAACGGAAACGCGGCTGCCACGCCCCCATCCTTTCTCCAAGATGAAAGGTGATTGCATTTCTCATCATGGATTTGTCAGAATACGGAGCATAAAGGACCCAGTCCTCCTCCTCAGGCATCCCCAGAAGGCTTGCTGAGGCATCCTCTCCATCTTCGGTTTTCAACTCAATGGAATAACTTTTCTTCGGGAACATCTGAGAACTCTGACCTCTTACCTCGACAGCGATATTTCCTTCATAATCAGTACCGGACTGGAACTGGTTGTTACCAGTGGCAGAGCCGTTATCGATAACCTTCATCCTTGCCGGGATCTTCGGTTCGTCAGGAATGGTCTGGCCCATAGTCTCGATTACTACCAGCGGAAGGTGCGAAAGCTCGCCGAAAGGATCTGAAAACCATTCCGGGGTTTCACGGTAATTGTTGCTGCCACCAGATATTGCGGCAATGAGGTATGTTGTTGATGAAAGATCGGAGGAAGTCGCATCGCAGTTGTGCACCTGCAGAGCGAGAACATTATTTCCCTCTTTCAGAACACTCTCCATCATTTCCTTTGTGATAAGGAAACTAGAAGGTGTACCTCCTGACGGAAGTCTGGCCTCGTATGTGTTAAGGGTTGCAAACTCGGTAAAGGCGGGTCTTGAACCTGATACTCCGAGGTTTGCCCTTGCAACCTCAGTTCCGTTGATATATGCGACAAAGCCGTCGTCAAAATCGACATACAGAAGCAGGTCAGATATTGCGGATAAATCTGCAACACTGAACGAAGTTCGCAGATAAAGAGAGCCTGTCCGGTCTATAACTGTTGCATCGTCCCCATCACCGTAACCTATCCCGCCCGGACCCGTTGGCCAGGAACCATCATCGAAGTCCGGCGCTGACCAGTTTGCCGGAGGTTCGGAGGTCCCCGGAAAATATGACCAGATGTCATCAGCCATAACGAGCGTCTGCCATGCAGCTGCGCTCTGTGACATAAGAGGGCTGAGGCTGAGTAAGAAAATTATCAGGACCGGTATAAGCCGCTTTATTGGCAGGTATTGTGTCATTATCGCAGATCAGGTTATTTCAGATATACTTTTAACAACCCGTTCTGCCACTTTATTGCATCAGGTGTCCTGTTTTTCAGCTATTTATTCAACGGAATAAAAAAGTGAAAGCTATTTTCAGGCATCCGCCCATAATATTTTTAATTTAGCGGTCACAAGATTAATAAGCGGAAGATGAAAAAGATAAAACAACAGACACTTGACTTCCTGAGCGAACTGAAACAAAACAACGACAGGGAATGGTTCGGGAAAAACCGTCTCAGGTACGATGAGGCAAAACTGAACTACGAATCCTTTGTCCAGGAGCTAATAGACAATATTACCGAATTTGATCCTATTCTGAAGGGTCTGGAAGCGAAGAGCTGCATTTACCGGATAAACCGCGACATCAGATTCTCTCCCGACAAGACAATTTACAAGACACATTTTGGGGCTTTCATTGTCAAGGGCGGAAGGAAGAATGGCGACCGATACGCAGGTTACTACGTACATATAGAGCCGGGAGGCAGCAGCATGATAGCAGGCGGCTCATACATGCCTCCGGCTCCATGGCTTAAGGCAATAAGGGAGAGGATTGACGAGAATGGAAAGAAATTAGTTAAGATCCTGGATAATAAAGAATTAAGGGAATACTACGGAGAACTGGAAGGGGAAAGGCTTAAAAGTGCACCCAAGGGTTATACAACCGATCATCCCCATATTGACCTTCTGAAGATGAAGAGCTACCTTGTCTCAAGACTTTGTACTGATCAGGAAGTACTTGCGGATGATTACTTCGATTTCGTTCTCAGAGGCTGCAGGATAATGAAGCCGCTCAACGATTTTCTCAATGACTACTGAAAAAGAATGTCTTCCTGAACGGGAATATCAGTTTCCCTGAAGAAGTTTTCCTATTGAAATGAACAGGGTATTTCCAACGTGCCTGTCCGGACCGGATCCAGTCCGGAAATAAACCATCAGAATTTCGGTTGTCCGGGTATCTTTCTTATTCTAAGATTCAGAGGTGTCACTTCGAGATACTCATCATCCTTGATCTGCTCCATCGATTCCTCGAGGGAGAATTTTATTTTCGGGGCGATCCTGTAGCTTTCGTCGGATCCTGAAGCTCTCATATTAGTGAGCTTCTTTCCTTTAATAACATTCACCTCGATATCGTTCTGACGCGAGCTCTCCCCTACAACCTGGCCTTTGTAGACGTATTCTCCCGGATCGATATAGAATCTACCCCTGTCCTGCAGGCGGTCGATAGCATAGCCGGTTGCCATTCCCTGCTCAATGGATATCAGCGATCCGTTCTGCTGAGGAAGAAGCTCATCGCCCCTGTACTTATCGTAGGCCCTGAAGCGGTGATACATTACAGCCTCGCCGGAAGTTGCCGTTAGCATGTTGTTCCTCAGACCTATCAATCCCCGGGCGGGAATATCAAATTCGAGGTGTACGAGGTCTCCTTTAGGTTCGATAACGGTCATCTCCCCTTTTCTGAGAGTCACCAGTTCAATAGCCTTTCCGGAAAAATCAGGAGGAACATCTATCGACAGAGTCTCGTATGGTTCTGTTTTTTTTCCGTCTGTTTCCTTTACGAGTACTTTAGGTTTTCCTACCTGGAATTCATAACCTTCCCTTCTCATTGTTTCTATGAGTATTGAAAGATGAAGAATTCCCCGGCCGTAGACCCGGAAAGTGTCCTCGGAATTTGTCTCTTCGACCCGGAGTGCGAGGTTTTTCTCTGTTTCCCTGAACAGACGGGTGCGCAGGTGCCTCGATGTGACGAATTTTCCTTCCTTTCCGAAAAGAGGTGAATTGTTTATAGTAAAGATCATGCTCATGGTTGGTTCGTCGACCTCGATCCTCTGGAGAGCTTCAGGAGAAACAAGGTCGGCAAGTGTATCGCCGATCTCGAAATCATCGAGCCCTATCACCGCGCAAAGGTCGCCGCATCTTACAACATCAGTCTTTGTTCTTCCAAGTCCCTCAAAAACATAGAGTTCCTTCACCTTAACCTTTCTTATCTCCCCTCCCCTTTTGCAGAGAGTATATTCATGACCGGTCATGATCTCACCGCGAAAAACCCTTCCGATGGCTATCCGGCCAACGTAGCTTGAAAAATCGAGTGAAGCCACCTGCATCTGTGCGGTTCCTTCGACATATTCAGGTTCGGGTATTTGTTCTATTATGGTGTCAAGAAGGAATTTAATATCGGGAGCGGGTTTCTTCCAGTCGCCGCTCATCCATCCATGTTTTGAAGAACCGAAAACCGTTTCAAAATCAAGCTGTTCCTCGGAAGCGTCGAGGTTGAACATAAGCTCAAAAATATCCTGCTGGACCTCATCGGGGCGGCAGTTCTCCTTGTCAACCTTGTTTACGACCAGAATTGGCTTAAGGCCCAGACTTATTGCTTTTCCCAGAACAAACCTTGTCTGCGGCATGGGACCCTCAAAGGCATCGACAAGAAGAAGAACACCGTCGGCCATTTTCAGCACCCTTTCAACCTCTCCTCCGAAATCAGCATGACCCGGTGTATCTATGATATTGATTTTAACCCCCTTGTAGGTAACCGACACATTCTTCGAGATAATAGTGATTCCCCTTTCCCTCTCGAGGTCATTGCTGTCGAGAATAAGCTCACCCGCCTCCTTCCTTTCATCCAGAACCTTGCACTCCTGTATTATCCTGTCGACCAGTGTTGTTTTCCCATGGTCGACATGAGCAATTATCGCAATATTTCTTATTGACTGCATCACTAGTGTCCGGTTAAGATTTGATTAAGGTCATTTAATATATTAATATACTGCATATTGCAGCGTTTTTAAAATTTGACGATTTGAAATTATATTTTCGCTTCTTTCTTTATTTGAGCGAAAATGCATATCGGTAAAACAGTCTTTGCGCAATTGATGACATTTATGCCAGAATATGAGTTCCAAAAGTGTGTTGATCATTATCAGGGCGACTATCGAGTAAGAAAACTTACTTGCCGGGAGCATTTCCTGATAATGAGTTTTGCCCAACTCACTGGTCGGGAAAGCCTTCGTGATATTGAGAACTGTCTGACAGCTTTCTCTGGAAAACTGTATCACTCCGGTTTCAGCAAACCTGTTTCCAGATCTACTCTCGCTGATGCCAATGAAAAAAGGAACTGGCGCATTTATGCTGACTTTGCTCAAATCCTGATCAAACAGGCAAGGCCCCTTTACATTGATGATAACGACTTCAGGGTCGATCTGGATAATATGGTATATGCATTTGACAGCACAACCATTGACCTGTGTCTTAGTCTGTATCCATGGGCAAAATTCCATCATCAAAAGGGTGCAGTAAAGATGCATACCTTGTTGGATCTCCGTGGATCCATTCCTGTATTCATTGACATTACCGAAGGCTCTGTTCATGACGTCAACCTGCTGGATGTGATGCCTATAGAGCCTGGGTCTTATTATGTCATGGATAAGGGATACATTGATTTTCAACGGTTGTATTCCCTTTTTCATCAGGCTCATGCTTTCTTTGTTATGAGAGCTAAGGATAATCTCAGATGTGAAGTAATTTCCTCGGCAGAGGTTGACAAAGATACAGGCTTGATCAGTGACCAGTTGGTGAAATTGACCGGGTATAAATCCTCTAAATCTTATCCCGATAAATTCCGGTTGGTCATTTACGAAGACTATGCCACAAATACCGTTTACCCCTTTATGACCAACGATTTTGAACTCCCCGCTCTGTCCATCGCAGAGCTTTACCGGGAACGTTGGAAAATCGAACTCTTCTTTAAATGGATCAAACAACACTTGCATATAAAGGCATTCTATGGAACAAGCCAAAACGCCGTTTCATGTCAGATATGGATTGCAACTTGTACGTATCTACTGATTGCAATCGCAAAGAAAAAACTCGACCTGGCGATAACTCTATACACATTCGCTCAAACATTGGGTCTTACTCTGTTTGAAAAGACCCCTATCAAAGAACTCTTTAACAATAAAAACTTAATCACTAACCTGTCCGATGAAAATCAATTATCATTATGGGATTTTTAACCGGACACTAGTGTGACTGCATATAAAAATTTCAGACCTGCAAAAGTAATATTGTTCGCCGGATTAATGTAAAAAGGCGGGAAATTAATTTGGAATGCCCTAAGGGAGTGCCTGAAGTGAGCCAGAAAGCCTAAAGTGCCTGTTAAATACGTCAGCTCTGAGTACTCCAGACTCCATTCAATCTGAATACTCCTTTAAGTACTCCAAACTTTTATTCCTTTCAATGCTTATTAGTTACAAAAATTCCTATATTTCGCCAAATTTTAAACCAATGAATATGAAAAAACTGATTTCCACCATTTTCCTTATGCTTCTGCCGTTCGTATGCATTCTGTCACAGAATGGGAAACTGGAAGTTGGCATGAAAGCACCTGACTGGGTTTTCACCGATGCCGACAAACAGGAATTTACCATGGATTCGTGGTCGGGTAAAGTGCTTCAGATAAACTATGTTGATCCTGACGAATCGGACATGAACGATCCTTTCAACGATGCCGTTAATAAGGCTACGGATGTTGACAAGGTGATCAATCGCGATTATTTCAAGGGTTTTGGCATCGTCGACTGCAAATCGACATGGAAGCCAAACGGTCTGATCAGGATGATAGCAGGCAACAAGGCAAAGAAATACGACACAACCATTCTTTTCGACTATAAAGGCGATCTCCAGGAAAGATGGGGAATGCCAAAGGACAGCTATACCGTTGTGATTGTTGACAAGAACCGTATATGCAGGGCCATTTATACAGGAAAGATCCCTGATTCGGAACACCAGAAGATCATTCAGATGATCGCCGAACTCGCAAAAGAATAAAAGGCGTCAAAGCTCCGCAGCCGGCCGGAAAAATATTGCCGGCTTCCGGAAGCAGATGCAGCCGGATCCATTAACAACCGTGATGATTCAGATACCAAATCTTCTGATAATTGCCGGCAGCGGCAATAAGTCGGGAAAGACCACCATGGCATGCCGTCTGACAGAGCAGATGCGCGATAAATGCGTTGTGGCCGTAAAGATCACTCCGCATTTTCATGAGACCACACCCGGACTGGAATTTGTTGCAGGAGGAGATGGTTTTTCCGTATCTGAAGAAACAAACCGCGATACTTCAAAGGACACATCAAGGATGCTTAAGGCTGGTGCGGAAAAGGTTTTTTTCGCGAAGGTAAGCGACAGCACCATTGTGACTGCTTTTGAGGAAATTATGAAAAAGATTCCCGAAGGAAGCCCTGTGATCTGCGAATCGCCCGCTCTGAGGCATTACGTTGAGCCGGGTCTATTTATTATAATGAAATCTGTCCTTAATGACAATCAGAAGGACATAAATGCTCTGCTGCAGTACCCGCACTTCTTCTTCACTCTTGATGAGATCAGGGATCTGGAAAAGCTTCCTGTCGCTTTCGTGAACGGAAGATGGAAGGTGAGCTGATAAGGGCGTTCAGTTTATCTCTTTTATATCGGAAATATCTTTTCCGAGCTTTGCCTTTATTCTCTCAAGGTCGTTTTTCATCTGTGCGATCGACTGGAATATCTGTTTCTCAGGCATTACAGGATCAGGAAGTTCGCTGCTGATGTAGTTGACAAATCTCCAGATCTCCTTTACCTCATTTATATGCACCTCGTATGGTTCATACAGTGGATTGAGAGAATAGAGTGCCAGGTGTCCGTTTTTCAGAATGTTGTTTTCCAGGATCTTGAATACTATCCCGTCGTTAAGCGTGAAGACTATGTATGCTTTTCCGCTCACAATTCCTGTCCAGTCCTGCAAAAACTCTCCCGTTACCCATGAACCGTCGGGTATGGGAAGCATGGAGTCGCCCTTTAACTGAAAAGTCCGGTATTTCCTTTTGTCAGACAGGAATGGCAGGCTGAATACCGGAAGTTCGCTTATGTACTCCGGATCGGCATATCCCGTAGTATACCCTGCTTTTGCCTTTTCGGCCACGAGTTCAATGTTTTCCCTGTTCCCGCTGTTGACTGTTGTGGCAAGCACCCTCAGGTTGCTACCCCTGACATAGGCATCATAGCCTCTTTCGAGCTCTCCCAGCTGGCTTTCGGACAATGAAGTAATATCGATCCTGATCAGCGTGTCGATCGACATGCTGAAATACCCCGAAAAAGATATAAGAATATCTATCCCGGGCTGGGCTACACCGTTCTCATACCCGCTCAGGGTTGAACGTTTCAGGTTAAGGGCTGCAGCGACGTCATCCTGCGTCCTCCCCCTTCTTTTTCTTAAAAATTTTATGTTCGAAGCAAAATACATATGGAAAAATTGATTATATTGTAATCATAGATTTGATTAATTTTTAATCAAATCTATGAATAAATAATTATATAAGCAAGTAATAAGTGAAAAAGTTTGGAGTGAGCTGAAGTTTGGAGTACTTAAAGTTGAGGGAAATGGACAGAACAGTGCTGCATCTCGACATGGACACGTTTTTTGTGTCGGTTGAGAGGCTTAAGAACAGCCGGCTCACCGGGAAGCCTGTAATAATAGGCGGCATGTCGGACCGCGGGGTGGTATCGAGTTGCAGCTATGAAGCCCGGAAATATGGTGTAAGCTCGGCGATGCCGATGAAAATTGCAAGGATAATGTGTCCCGAAGCGATAGTTATACGCGGCGACATGGAGGCATACAGCAACTATTCAAATATGGTGACCTCAATAATTGCCGATAAATCGCCTCTTTATGAAAAGGCCTCGATCGATGAGCACTACATCGACCTCACGGGCATGGATCGTTTTTACGGAACCTATAAATGGTCGCATGAGCTGAGGCAGTTCATAATCAGGGAAACGGGTCTTCCCATATCGATAGGCCTTTCGGTGAACAAAACCGTATCGAAGATAGCCGCAGGCGAAGCAAAGCCAAACGGGGAAAAGGAAGTAAGAAGGGAGATAGTCCTCCCCTTCCTCGATCCCCTGCCGATAAGCAGGATACCCATGATAGGACAGAAGACCAGCCACACTCTAAGGTCGATGGGCATAGCAACGATATACACTCTCAGGAACATACCTGCCGAGATGCTAGAGAACCTGATGGGAAAAAACGGCATCGAGATATGGAAAAGAGCCAACGGAATAGATTCAACGCCTGTAATAAGCTATTCGGAACGGAAATCGATAAGCACCGAACACACATTTGAGAAAGATACTACCGATATGACACAGCTGAGCCGTATACTGGCGGTAATGGTCGAGAAAATAGCATGGGAGCTCCGCAAACAGGAAAAGCTCACTTCATGCGTCACGGTAAAGATCAGGTATTCAAATTTCGACACCCATACGCTCCAGAAAAGAATACCATACACATCGTTCGACCATGTCCTTTCAGATATTTCAAGGGAGCTTTTCGGACGGCTGTACCAGCGCCGGATGCTGATAAGGCTCATCGGTGTAAGGTTCAGTCATCTGGTCCGCGGGGTCCAGCAGCTCGACATGTTCGACGACACTCCTGAAAGGGTAAGCCTCTATATGGCGATGGACAGGATAAGAAACCGCTTCGGGCGCGATGCAGTGCGCCGCGCCGTGGGAGTAATGACTTCCGGTGAAAGGGATGAAAAGGCCCGGAAACAGACGGAAGATGCAATTAAGGAACAGAAAATGATGGAAGACAGACTGAAAGGATATATGATGCACGGGTTCTGAAATACAGAAAAAAGCTGTTCCTGCGGAAATGAAGGTCAGATCATGCAGCAATGATGCCGGCCGACTTAAGAGCGCACCGGGAAACAGCCAGGTATCTCAGCCTGTGTTCCTATCTCCCCACACAAAGCACTATGTATATAAACTGCCATTCATATTACAGCCTCAGGTACGGAATGATGTCCGTGGAACAGCTTGTTCAGAACGCTGTAAGGGCCGGCGCTGATGTAATTGCCATGACCGACATCAACAATTCTACAGGAATACCCGAGTTTGCCGGAGAATGTAACAAAAACAACATAAGGCCTGTGGCCGGAATCGAGTTCAGGAAGGGCAACGAACTGCTGTATACAGGAATAGCCCGGAACAACGAAGGACTGCGGGAGCTTAATGAATTTCTTTCGAGACACAATTGCGAAAAGAGCGATCTCCCCTTCCCCGCCCCGCGTTTCTCAAATGCCTATACAATATATCCTTCCGGCAGGATCCCCCCGGGAAAACCAGCGGAAAATGAAAGGATAGCAATAAGCCCGTCAGCACTCAGCCGGCTGATAACCATTCAGGGAAGCTGCGACAGGAACTCAATGGTTCTTTCACAGCCTGTCACCTTTGCCTCGCACGACGATATAGCCATACACAAAAGCCTCCGCGCAGTCGACAACAACATACTGCTGAGCCATCTCAGACCATCCCAGTGCGCGGGAGAAGATGAGTTTTTCAGGACACCTGATCTCGAAAGGGAAATCGGATCGCAGCATCCCTGGCTGGTCGCGAACACCCGGAGGCTTATGGAAGACTGCAGCCTTGAATTCGACCTTAAAACCCTGAAAAACAAAAAGATATTTTCCGCCAGCAGGTACGACGACAAGCTTCTTCTCGAAAAACTGGCATGGGACGGTATGGTGTACAGGTACGGAAAGCATAACCGGGAGGCGCAAAGAAGGATCCGGCACGAGCTGGAGATAATCGACAAACTGGGTTTCTCAGCATACTTTCTGATAACATGGGATATAGTGAGATATTCAATGGCAAGGGGATTCTATCATGTCGGACGGGGAAGCGGGGCAAATTCAATAATAGCTTATTGCCTGAAAATCACCAATGTTGACCCTATCGACCTGAACCTTTACTTTGAGAGGTTCATCAATCCCAAACGAAGCTCCCCTCCCGACTTCGACATTGACTATTCGTGGAAAGAAAGGGATGAGGTTATCGATTATATTTTCAAGAGATACGGTACCGGCCATACAGCCCTTCTGGGAACAATAAGCACCTTCAGGGGCAAGTCGATAGTCCGCGAGCTCGGCAAGGTGCACGGTCTGCCAAAGGAAGAAATAGATGACCTGATAGAGAACCCGTCTTCGGAAACTCACAGGAATGAGATCACCGACACAATTTTCGCCACAGGTCTGAGAATAGCCGATTTCCCCAATATGCGCAGCATACATGCCGGCGGCATATTGATATCTGAAGAGCCAATAACCTGCTATACTGCTCTTGATCTTCCTCCGAAAGGTTTTCCGGTAACACAGTGGGACATGTACACCGCCGAAGAGATAGGGTTCGAGAAGCTCGACATACTGAGTCAGAGAGGAATAGGCCACATCCGCGAAAGCGCTGAGATAGTTAAGCGAAACAGGGGCGTGGATGTTGATGTCCACGCGATTCAGGACTTCAAGAAAGATCCTGTGGTGAAGGAATACCTGAGTACCGGTGAGACAAAAGGATGCTTTTACGTTGAAAGCCCTTCCATGAGGGGGCTTCTGCAGAAGCTCAGATGCACTGATTATCCAACGCTGGTGGCTGCAAGTTCAATAATAAGGCCCGGCGTGGCACGTTCGGGAATGATGCGGGAATACATTCACAGGTTCCATAACCCCGGCAAATTCGAATACATCCATCCTGTTATGAAAGAACAGCTTGAAGAGACCTTCGGGGTAATGGTCTACCAGGAAGATGTCCTGAAGGTATGCCATCATTTTGCAGGGCTCGATCTTTCTGATGCCGACACCCTGAGGCGGGCCATGAGCGGGAAGCACAGGTCGAAACAGGAGATGAACAGGATCACAGGGCGTTTCTTCTCAAACTGCCGTGAAAAGGGCTACAGCGAGGAAATAACAAAAGAAGTCTGGAGGCAGATAGAATCGTTTGCCGGATATTCATTCTCAAAAGCACATTCAGCATCGTATGCCGTGGAGAGTTTCCAGAGCCTCTATCTCAAGGCTCATTTCCCGCTCGAATTCATGGTGGCCGTGATAAACAACTTCGGCGGCTTCTACAGAACATGGGTCTATGTTCATGAAGCCAGACGCTGCGGCGCGGTGATCCATCCTCCCTGTGTCAATAAAAGCACCTATAAAACAACAATTTACGGAAATGAGATCTACCTGGGTTTCATCCATATACTCAGTCTGGGGGAGAAACTTGCTGCATCGATAGAAGAAGCAAGAGCCGCGGAAGGCGGGTTCAGCGATCTTAATGATTTTGTGACGAGGATGTGTCCTGGTCTCGAGGAGCTTATCCTTCTGATAAGAGCCGGTGCGTTCAGTTTTACAGGCAAGAGGAAGGCAGTTCTTCTGTGGGAAGCCCACATGATGGTGAACGGCAAAAAAAAGGAAAAGATCAGGCCCTTGTTCCGGCAGCCGGTCCGCGAATTCACCCTCCCCGACCTTAACCACGAAACTCTCGACGATGCCTATGATGAGATTGAACTCTTCGGATTTCCGGTGTCGGTAAGCTGGTTCGACATGCTCGAGACATCATTCCGCGGTGAGGTGATGGCACGCGACCTGCTGAAGCATACCGGGAAAAAGGTCAGGATGACAGGTCATCTTGTTACAATAAAATATATCAGGACGGTAAAGCACGAATGGATGAACTTCGGATGCTTCATCGACGCAGAAGGAAGCTTTTTCGACACAACACATTTTCCGCAGTCGCTGAAAGACTATCCTTTCAGGGGAGGCGGCACATACCTCATTCTGGGCAAGGTTGTTGAAGAGTATGGATTTCCGTCGGTTGAAGTCGAAAAACTTGCCAAACTGCCTGTGAAACCCGACAAAAGATACTGATAGCTTCAGTCAGTCTGATCCCTGGCAATCTGATCAGTATTATCAGCAATGTTGCGGAATGACGACTGATCCGATAAGACCGCCATTTTTTTGAATCCTGTCACCCAGTAGTAAATGAATACCGGGACAAACAGAGTCAGGAGAACCTGTGTATTCGACATAAGAAGGAAATTATAGAGCCCGTGGAATGCGAAGGGCATCAAAAAGGCAAGCAGCAGGTGCAAGGGTCTCATTGTCTTTTCAAACTTCGCCCTGCTGAAATAGTAGCCCATCATTATTCCGAAGAGAGCATGGGCCGGAACGGCTGTAAGGGCGCGTACAATTCCCACTGCATAACCTCCCGAAAAAACGTAAATCAGATTCTCAATTGCCGCAAATCCCAGGGAAATATAAACCGAGTATACAATCCCGTCAAACTTCTCATTGAAGTTCCTGTTGTTCCAGAAAAAAATGATGAAGGCCAGATATTTCATTGCCTCCTCGGTAAGCCCGGCAACCGCAAAAGCAGTATAGACTGCATATGCAATGCCTTCCATCGCTTCTGAGGACCGTGTAAGGAATCCTTCAATTAAAACAACAGGAAGGACGATAAAGACACCTGCAAACAAAGCGCGGAGCAGGGCGGGAAGGGGTTCCTTCTCATATTTGTCCCTGCTGTAGATATACAGCGCTATTATCAGAACAGGAGCAAGTGATATAAATAAGAGTCTGTTAATCATATAGTTATTTCTTCATGGTCATCCCGAGATCCTTGTTGTTTTAATGACTCCCTTTATAGAATGGATCTTTCTGATTATTCCGTAAAGAACATCGTTGTTGGGTACCATAATACCCAGCGTTCCCTCAAACATACCTTCGTCCATGCTATAGTTGAAACTTCTTATACTAATGCTGTAACCTGCCAGGATATCGCCTATCTTGTTCACGATACCGATGTCTTCGACTCCGGTTATCCGTATGGTAGCGATAAAAGAAGGCACATTTTTCGATCTTGTCCATTTTGCCATAACAACCCTGTAGGGGTATCTGGCAATCATGTTATGAGCATTCGGGCACCCGGTCCTGTGTATCTTTATTCCCTCCGAAATAGTGACGAATCCGAATATTGAGTCACCGAAGACCGGGTTGCAGCATTTTGAGAGCTTATAATCAAGCCCCTCGATTCTGTCTTCAATAACCAGGTAATCTGCAAACTGTTGCGATGGGGCCTCCTTCGCTTCTTTTTCCGGAAGAGCCTGAAGCGGCTCGGCCGGGGGAGCTTTCTCTTCGCTGGTGAGTATTTCCTTTATCTGAAGGAGTTCGATCTTACCTGATTCGATATTGCAATAAAGATCCTGGGCTGTTTTGTAATCGTAATGGTTTATAAGTTTCTGAATGACAGCATCTCCATAATTAAGTTTCCAGTTCTTAAGCCTCCTCATCAGCATTTCCTTCCCTTCTGCGGCGGAGCGGGAGCGCTCTTCATTAAGAGCCTGCCTGATCTTCGATTTAGCCTTGCTGGTAACCACAAACGAAAGCCAGTCCTGCTTTGGTTTCTGGTTCTTCGACCTTATGATGGAAACATGATCTCCGTTCTGCAGGACATATCTTATCGTCACATTTTTTCCATTTACCTTGCCTCCCACGCACGATGCTCCCACGGCGGTGTGGATGTCGAAGGCAAAGTCGAGAAGGGTTGCTCCAGCAGGAAGCTGGCGGAGGTCGCCCTTCGGGGTGAAAACAAAAACCTCATCAGTATATAAACCCGAACGCACCTGGTCGAGGAAAGAGTCATCCTCCTTTTCAGTCGATTCAAGTATCTCGCGCATACGTGTAAGCCAGGTGTCAAGGCCTCCTTCTCCCCTTATTCCCTTGTATTTGAAATGTGCCGCGAGGCCCTTTTCTGCCATCTCGTCCATACGGTTCGACCTTATCTGGACTTCCACCCATTTGCCTCTCGGTCCTATCACTGTTGTGTGGAGTGATTCGTATCCGTTTGACTTCGGGACCGAGATCCAGTCGCGCAGCCGGCTCGGATTAGGCTGGTACAGGTCGGTAACGATTGAATACACCCTCCAGCAGTCAGTCTTCTCATTTTCCGGGAGGCTGTCGAGTATGATCCTTATGGCGAAGAGATCGTAGACCTCATCAAAATCGACTCCCTGCTTCCTCATCTTGAGCATTATCGAATGGACCGACTTTGTACGGCTCTTTATTGTGAACTTCAGTCCATGCTTCTCGAGTTGTTCGCTCAGTGGAGAAGAGAACTCCCTGATCAGTTTGTTCCTTGAGGCCGTTGTCTGTTTAAGCCGTGAGTTGATGAAATTGTACTGATCAGGTTCGAGATATTTTATTGAGAGATCCTCCAGTTCTGATTTGATGTTGTAAAATCCGAGCCTGTGTGCGAGAGGTGCATATAGAAAGTATGTTTCCGAGGCCAGGGGCATTATCTCGTTCTCAGGTGCGGAATCGAGCCTTCTCATATTCTCGAGCCTCTCAACGAGCTTTATCAGTATCACCCTAACGTCGTCGGCGAGGCTGAGAAGAAGCTTTCTGAAGTTCTCAGCCTGATAGGATGACTGCATTGAATCTATGCCCGTTATCCTGCTGAATCCCTGAAGAATCTCTACAACCTTTATTCCGAATTCCTTTTCAAGCTCCTCGGGAGTTACTTCAAGCCGGGTATATGTGTCGTGAAGAAGGGCTGTTATTATTGAAGTGGTACCCAGTCCCATTTCACCGGCAATTATCGTGGCAACAGACAGAGCGTGCATGATCTCCGGTTCGCCGGTTATTGTCTTCTGGTCCATGCAAGCCCTTATGGCAAGATCAAGGGCTCTGCGGATCTTTTTCCTGTCCCCTGCTGTTACGGAGGAGCCTGCAGCCTTAAGAAGGTTCCTGTAAGCGGTATCTATCTTGTTCTCTGTCAAATCAGATAAAATTCAGGATTTCTAATTTTACCTGAAATTAACTAATTAGTGAGCACTTTAACAATAATATATTTCAATTATTTCTTTTTATGAGTCCGGTGAGGGAAAACCCTTCTATTACGGCTTCTCCCCTTCAACCTTCTCAAGCTCTTTGAGTTCTTTTATTCCGGTCCCTTCCGAAAGTTCCGAAAGACTTTTCAGGTCAAGATCCCCCCTTATTGAGATAAGGGTATTGTCGCCTGGGCCTCCGCTTATTACAAGAAGTTCGGAGATCCTTTCACCCTGCTGTCTGATAAGAAATTTTGTAACATCCTGACCTTCCTTAACATCCATAAGTTCTTCGTAACCCGCGAAACCCGATTTTCCGCCAAGCTCTTTATAGAAATTAACGCTGCTCATCAGGGCAGGATCGTCGACTGATAGGATTTTTATCGAGCTCAGCCTGTTAATAACATTTTCCGTATCGCTGCGCACCTCGCTTCCGGCAAAAAGACCAAGCAGTTTGCCCGATATGGTGATAGTTGTAAAACCCTCGCGGTCAGCATATTTGTCGAACAACCTGTCAATTGCACCTGTCTGGGCCTGCATGGCCAGGGTAATGAACAGTGCTGTGCATGTGAAAAAGATCTTTTTCATCTGTTTTTTTTTATTGAATTTTCTTTTCTGAGGGCGTGTTATCCGTATGCCCCGGTTCAATCATTTTCATCGTTTCAAACACATCGTCAAGGGGTTTCATCTTCTCCTTCATCAGAGAGGTTGATCTGCTTACAGTCTGCAAACCATTTCTGGTCTCGTTCTCAAGGACTCCTATTTTTCCGAGAGGACTGGTCCCTTTGTTTAGTTTCACGGAGACTTCGTAAAGTATCTTCATTGCCTCCGCGTATGCAATCTGCGGGTCAGAGTAAGTATCGCGGATGGCTCTCCTGTCCCTTGTAAAGAACCATGTGGCTGAG
The DNA here is from genome assembly GCA_040772125.1 of Bacteroidales bacterium. GTDB lineage: Bacteria > Bacteroidota > Bacteroidia > Bacteroidales > VadinHA17 > LD21. Next base: position 1,519,173 of record JAXGYS010000003.1, on the reverse strand, counting down.
ATAATAATGATAAGGGACGCAGCAGCTGACATAACAGTAAGTATGCGGCGTTTCCAGTTGAACTTTGCTTCGGACCTCTGTCTGTCGATTCTTTCTATTATTCTTTCCTCGAAACCGGAAGGAGCATCCGGAATTTCGGCAGAATCGAGAAAGAACCTGAAGATCTCCCTGTCGCGTCTTAATTCTTCAGGAACCTCTTCACGGCTGAAATACTCCTTAAGCATCAGCTCTTCCTCACGGGAGCTTGCACCCTCATAGTACTTTTCAAGCAGTATTTTTATTTCTTCCGGGTTCATTGTATATTTTTTTCATCTCATCCCTTATCATTTTTCTCCCTCTCGAAAGAATAACCCTGACGGTATTGACATTCTGTCCGGTCTTTTTTGCAATATCTTCATATTCAAGACCTTCAATATCACGTAAGGTAACAGCTTCCCTGTACAGTTCCGGCAGATCGTCAACAATCTTCCTTATGATAGCATAAGATTCTTCATTGACCAGTTTTTCATATGGAGACGGTTGGCTGTCGAAAAAAGAAAGAAGTTTTTCATTTCCGGTGACCGAAGGATGTTTACCTCTCCTTATCTGATCGATACAGTGGTTTTTAAGCATTGTTGTGGCCAGTGCCTCCGTGCTTTCATATTCTTCGAGTCGCGACTTCATTTTCCATAATTTGACAAAAACCTCCTGGACAGCATCTTCCGATGCCTGCTGATCCCGAAGAAACCTGTATGCCATAGAGTACAGCCGCCGGCCTGTATTGCGCACAAGATTATCGAAATCAGCTTCTGACATTCAGACTGGAAGTTTATTCATACTGACAAAGATAAGTTTATAATCAATCAATTAAGATTCGAAAGAACTCCTTTTCCGTTGCCATTATCCTCACGGATATCGCGTCTGATCTTTTCAGCTTCCTGATGTGTTATCTTTCCTTTCATCTGGATAATGAAATTATCTTCTCCCCCTCCTATCAGAAGCATTTCGCTGATGAACTTCCCATCCTGCCGGATCAGCATTCTTATATCCTGAGCAGATTTCCTGACCGACAGGTATTCTTCGTAATCTTTATTGTCAATGTCTCTTGCGGCCATTTTAATAAAGTTCAGGGCATCCTTTGAGTCATCCTCCTGTGTCAGGATTCTTATTTCTGTAATATTCTGAGGATTTCGTTCTGAGTCATTGTCATCGTCATCGTCATCACATTCGAATAAATTCAGGAGGTTTCCCTTTAAAGTGATTGTAACATATCCGTCGCTTTCGGAATACTGTTCAAATATTTTATCGACGGATCTCTGGCTGAAGGCGGTAACTGAGAGCACCGCGAGAAAAACTAATGTTAAAAGTCCTTTCATGGCAGAAAAAATTAAGGTTAGACAATACTATTTTTCTGCATGACGAAGAACTCGTCAAATCATAACAGGAAACCAATAAAAAAAATCTGATTTTAATCCGTAACAGCTATTTTAGGGGCGAATCGGGTTCTCTTGCCATCTCGCGGTAGTATCCCCAGTCGACCACTTCAGGGATAATTCTCTGAAGAAGGGCAGTGAAGCGGCCATCCCAGGTGAGAAGTTTGTTCCTTTTCTTCTTTCTTATGCCTTTGAGTATCCATTTGGCGACATATTCGGCGCTTACAAGATTCTGTTCATTGCGCGGGGAGTGACCCTGTTCCGTTCCATCGGCTGTCAGTGCATGTTTTCGTATTTCCGTTGCCGTAAAGCCCGGAGCAATTATCATCACATGCAGGCCCTTTTTCAGGTTCTCGATCCTTATAGTCTCGAGCAAGCCATGAATTGCGAATTTTGATGCTGAGTATCCCGTACGGCCCGGTAATCCATGAAAACCAGCGACTGAGGACACTCCCACTATGGATCCTTTTCCGGCTACTATGTAAGGCAGGGCAAACTTCGTACAGTACACTGTGCCCCAGAAATTTACATCCATCAGCCTTCGTATGACATCAAGATCGACATCATCAAAGAGGGCTCTCATGGAAAGGCCTGCGTTATTAATAAGGATATCGACTGTACCAAATTTTTCCACCGTTTTATTTACAAGATTACGGCAGTCATTTTCCACGCTTACGTCGGTCACCACATAGTCAGCAATGCCTCCGGAAGATGTTATTTCGTCAGTTATTGAAGCAAGCTTCTCCTGTGAACGTGCTGCAAGCATCACTTTGCTTCCTTCCCTGGCAAATTCCCTTGCCACGGCCTCTCCTATTCCTGAGGATGCTCCGGTCACTATAACAGCCTTGTCTCTAAAGATGTCTTTCATTTAATTATACAGGTCAGTTTAAAGGAGATGCAAATTAAAAAAAATATTTCTTGCAGACATGGTTTTTTTTCATCAATTAGCATATTAAAAAAGGACATATTGTTTGGATTACTTTTTTTTTCTTCTAACTTTGCACCGCGAATTAAAAAACTGATTCAGTAGCTCAGCTGGTAGAGCACATCCCTTTTAAGGATGGGGTCCTGGGTTCGAATCCCAGCTGGATCACAAGACAAACGACGCTCCGCAAGGAGCGTTTTTTGTTTTAGGAGCAGGGGATGAACCTTCCTGGTTCAGCAACTGCGAGGAAAACAAAAAAAAGCCAGCCCGGCGTCAGCAGGGCTGCGTCGTTTGGCTTGTAAGACCCCCCCGAGGGATCATTTTAATAATCCCGGACGAAGTAAAGACAGCAAGCAGATATTTCCTGGAGTTTTCCCTTTATTGGACCCTTACATATTTTTCGACATAATGGCGGGTCTTGTTTGCCTCACCAAGATCATTCACAGGAAAGATATGAAGCAGGGTATCATTTTTTATTTCGAGCCAGATCATGTTCTTTTTGCCTTCATAGGCAGGGTCAAAATGATACTGAATATTCTCTTCATACATGTTCCCGTTCAGGGTCCAGGTGCCGACACCGTAGCGGTAGGAAGTTAATGTGTCGACCTGATATTTGCCGACAAAGATGAAATTATTGCCTGACCATATTTTGGTCTGGCTTATCCGATAACGATCGGAGAAATAATCGGTTACCTTCTTTCCTTCCACCATCTCCATGCGAACCATCTTCCAGGCACCTTTGGGAACATTGATTTCCTGTTTATTGCAGGCTGTTGCCGTCATCCATATAAACAGTGTTAAGAAGAATACTTTTTTCATGTTTACCGGAGTTAAACGTTAATAGGATCAGGAGAACTATCAGTAGTGTCCGGTTAAAAATACACGAATCCCCATATATGGCTGTTAATGTGGCAGATATAGCTCATTGAGCATTTTTCGATTTGAAATGAAAATCTCACAGATACAACACTGAAGCGAAAATGAAGAATTCCATATCTCATAAAATCTGCGTTTTACAATTCTGGACGTTGGATGTTTTTTCATGAACAAATCAATTTTTTGCTTAACCGGACAGTAGTGGAGAACTATATTTCAAAGTTAAACTACATCAGCATTAAAGTCAAGTTTATTTCCGGGGTTCGGATATATTCCGGACCATTGGTTTTATTAGATATTTGTCTGCGGTAAGAGTTTATTATCCGAATTCATCCAAAAGTATGTAAGCCGGTAATATCGGCTGAACAGTAAACCTCAATAAAAGATTTGCATATTCACCTTCCTGTGATATCCCAATAAAGCAACATCTTGAATTTCCTCAGAACAAAAAACCCGGAGATCATCCGGGTTGATGTTTTACAGGCTGAAGCCTGAAATCTGAACATCGGGCTTCTCTCCTCTTGTATCGCAGTTCCTGAACTTCATGGTGATTTTTCTGGATTCTCCGGGCATATGTGAAACATAGTTACCAATAAAAAATACAGGAAGTATTCTTTTTCCGCTTCTCTTACCTATAACTTTAAGTCTTACTATTAAAGCCGTTGTATCAGTGTATTTTATGAGTTTCTAAGAAGTAAGCCAATCATTCCCGGATCTCCTAATTTCATTTGCAGAGGTGAATTTTGTTCTGGGAAGCCGGGTGATAGCCTGGTGATTTACCTTCTTTGAGCCTTTTCGGCGAAAAGCGTTGTGCAATAAAACCCTTTAATGTGCAAGAACAGGAATCTGTCTGTTAATGGATTCCTCGAGCGAGATCAGGGTTTCGGTCCTCATTATTCCGGGAATGATCTGGATTTTGTCGGTAAGTATGTTGCGAAGGTGTTCGTTGTCGCGGGTATAAACTTTTATGAAAAGGGAGTAGTTACCCGTAGTATAATGGCATTCAATGATTTCAGGTATCCTTTTGAATTCCTCGATTATATTGCGGTAGTGGCCGGGATGCTCCAGGAAAACGCCTATGTATGCACAGGTCCTGAACCCGACAAGTGCAGGATCAACCTTAAACTCAGAACCACGGATCACCCCTGCCTTAATAAGCCTCTGAACGCGCTGGTGAATCGCAGCACCTGATACATTGCACTCCCTTGCAACTTCGAGGTAAGGGACCCTTGCATTTTTTGTAATGATATCCAGAATTTTCCTGTCGAGATCATCAATTTGAATGGATTCAATCATTTCTGTGGTATTGAGTAAATTCTATAAATGGTTTCTTTTTATTCAGTTACAAATTTAAGGATAAAAAGATGAAACCAGCTGTTAACAATAAATTCTTTTCGACATACATCCAAATAATCAGATATATAAATAGGAAACGACAGGAAAACAGGATAAGATTTTGCTTCAGCGGTTAATAAAACCTGTTATTTCCTTTATATCGCTGAATCCCTTTTCCACCAGGTAGCTTTCTATTCCTCCGGCAATTACAACGGAAATCCGGGGATCGACAAACGATGCGGTACCGATCTGTACGGCCGAAGCTCCTGCCAGGATAAACTCAATAGCGTCGCCTGCATTCATAATGCCTCCTATGCCTATAACAGGGATTTTAACAGCCCTGGCCACCTGCCATACCATTCTGAGGGCAACGGGTTTTATTGCCGGTCCGGAGAGCCCCCCGGTAACTGTGGAGAGAGAAGGTTTCATATGCCTGGTATCTACTGCCATTCCAAGGAGAGTGTTAATCAGTGATACCGAATCAGCTCCCTCCTCTTCAGAGATACGAGCAAACTCAACTATATCGGTAACATTGGGAGAAAGTTTCACTATCAGGACGCCCGGGTAGGCATTTCTGACAGCCCTGATGACTTCCCGGGCAGTAACAGGATTTGTTCCGAAGGCCATGCCACCCATTTTCACATTGGGACAGGAAATATTAAGTTCAATGGCACGTATTCGTTCCAGTCTGGCAATTCGTTCTGCCAGAGCGACATAATCCTCGAGGTAACTTCCGTTTATATTGACAATAACGTTAGTGTCGTACAGAGAAACTACAGGATAAATGTGCTTTTCAAAATAATCCATACCCTTGTTCTGCAGGCCAACGGCATTGAGCATTCCTGAAGGTGTTTCAGCCATCCTTGGATAAGGGTTTCCTTCCCTCGGTTCCATGGTTGTTCCCTTGAGGATTATCCCTCCAAGCAAAGACAGATCAATAAAATCTTCAAATTCAGCTCCGTACCCAAAGGTACCTGAAGCTGTTATTACGGGGTTCCTGAATTTCAGATCTCCTATCTCAATTTCAAGATTTACCATTTCAGGTCTTTTATGTTAAACACTGGTCCTTCTGTGCAGGTGCAGAGGTTTCCCCTTACCGTGTCGACTATACAGCAAAGACAAACCCCGAAACCACAGCCCATCAGATTCTCGAGCGAGACTTCGCATTCTATCCCGTTTTTCAGGCAATAAGCAGCAACCGCCTTCATCATGGGCTCCGGACCGCAGCAAAAGACCTTGTCGAAATCAGGGGTCCTGAGGCGGCTGTGGCCGGTAACAAAACCTTTTTCTCCAAATGAGCCGTCTTCTGTTGTTACGTGCACTTTGCCGAGAGATGAGTATTCCTCAAGCTCCAGAATACGTGATGCGTTCCTGAAGCCCAGCAGGATTTCAGGTTCATGATCAACAGACTTCAGGTGCCGTCCAAGGAACAATAATGGAGCAACCCCGCATCCTCCTCCTGTAAGGAGTATCCTTGAACCTGAAGGAGGAACGCTGAATGAGTTACCAAGAGGGTAGATCACATTTACAAATTCTCCGGGAAGCAGGGAAGACAGTTTTTCCGTTCCCTTTCCGGCAATCTGAACAAGGATTTTCAACAGGTTTCGGCCATGATCAACATCATGAATGGAAAGAGGCCGTCTAAGAAATGTTTCAGGGCTTCCATCAACCTTAACCTGAATGAATTGTCCGGGATACATTTCAGGCAGGTTTCCGCCCGCTTCAAGCTCCAGAACGAAATATTCGCTGTTAAGCCTACGGTTAGCGACAACTTTAAGATCTTCAATTCTCTTTGCCATCAGAGCGATATTTTTGACAAAGATAATTATTGAATGCAAATATTGCCGGCATATTCACTCATTGGCCGGATAATATTCATCGAAACTGTTATCATCATAGAAACAGACAATCCTTACTGTTTTATGTTTTCGCTCCCTGATTCTTTCAGGTCTCCATTGAGTTTCCGGTTCTACCGTACCATCTCCAATCCCGGTTTCGTGATCAGTATCTTCCTTAAAATCAGCAATCACAGGTGCATGATCAACTGCCTTCCTCACAGGTTCTTCCTGCCTGTGGTTTTCATGCGACTCTCCTTCTACACCTGTAAACAGATTTGCCATCAGGGGTTCCCGGTACATCCTTCCTCTTCCGAAAAGAAGCCATTCTGTTGAAATAAAGGAGTACCTGGAAAGCATTTTAAGGATAAAGTCAAGACTTGGCTTGTTCCTTCCGGAAAGAATATGGGAAATTCCCGAAGGTTGTACACCGATCTCATCGGCAAGCTGCGCTGAGCTCTTGTTTTCCATTTTAAGAAACTCAAGAATCCTGTCTTTCATTTCCATGCATGTTGTTTTTACAAATGTAAATAATATATGATTTACGCATGTAATTATTATTAAATTACGTATGTAACTCGTATTTAATTACGTAATTTGTCGGGATTCCGATATAGTAAAAACAGTACTCAAATACTCCCTTTTTTGTTTATAAGTATCTGATTTATTACTTAAGTTTAGTTATATATAACATTGGTATATAGTATTTTAAATGTAAATTAATTCATTATCTAATGAAACGCCGTATTTTTCACTAACAATTATTAACTGATAATTTGAGATATCATGCCTTATAGTACTTATTATCAGTTATATATAATACATGTGATTCTGTGTTGATAAAATGTTACAATTGTGCAGAGTTGTTTGTATTTATATTAGTTATCGATGTAATTACGGGTTGGTTTTGTTTATGGTTACATTTGTGATTCAGCTGGTTTACGGCTTTCGCTCCTGCCTTGATCCAACAATTACAACCGCTTCAGCAGTATTTACAGTGCAGAATCCGTTCTTATGATGGATTATACGGTGCGGGCGGAAATATGCGATTGTGGAGGACTTGCCAGCTGGAAAAAAATGTGTTGTATTTGAAGTGTATTTTCGGAAACTTTTTTTTCCTTTAGGCCTTTAAACCTGAAAACATGGTAAAATTGAAATTTTCTCTCCCGCTCCACTGGCAGATCCTGATTATGCTGGTGGCAGGCGGAATATTTGGATACAACTTTCCTTCGGTCACTGAATATACCAACTGGATGGGTGATCTGTTCCTAAGAGCCCTTACTATGATAATTGTTCCGTTGATTTTGTTTTCAATCACGACAGGAGTAGCCAGTGTCGGAAGCGCAGAAAACCTGGGGAGGCTTGGTCTTAAGACGATGGGATTCTATTTGCTTTCGACCTTAGTAGCGATTGTAACCGGCTTTGTACTGGTAACCCTGATAAAGCCCGGTGTCGGTGCCGAACTCGGCTTTACCGCCCCGGTGAATGGGATTGCAGCAGCGACTGACAGTTTCGGACAGATCCTGATGAGGATAATACCTACAAATATCGTTGAAGCTCTTGCACAGGGACAGATGCTGGCAATAATATTCTTCGCAATTCTGTTTGGTTTCTTCATAACAAAAATTGAGGCAAAACCACGTGATCTTTTAATGAATGTGTTCAATGCGGCTCTGGATGTAGTAATGAAGATAACTCTTTTCATTATTAAGTTCACTCCTCTTGGAATCTTCAGTATTACCGCAAAAGTAATTGCCCAGCAGGTTGAGATGGGAAACAATATCAGCGAGGTTATTGCACGGCTTGGTTTATATCTTATTACTGTACTGGCAGGACTGCTTTTTCATGGTTTCATCACCCTGCCTCTTTTTGTAAGGGTTCTGGGCAAGGCAGATCCGGTAAAACATATGAAGAACATGGCCACACCGATACTGACAGCTTTCTCCACATCTTCTTCAAATGCGACCCTGCCGCTTTCTATGGAAGCTGTTGAGAACAATGACGGCGTCTCAAACAAGATTGCCAGCTTTACCCTTCCCCTGGGAGCTACAATAAACATGAACGGTACAGCGCTTTATGAATGCGTTGCAGTAATGTTCATTGCCCAGGCATATGGTATAGAACTGACCATAGGGCAACAGCTCATCGTTGTTTTTACAGCCCTTCTGGCTGCCATCGGATCAGCAGGCATTCCTATGGCCGGTCTGGTTATGATGGCTGTTGTACTTAAGGCAGTTGGCCTGCCTCTCGAGGGTATTGGCCTTATTCTTGCCGTTGACCGTATCCTGGACATGTTCCGTACCGCGATCAATGTATACGGGGATACCTGTGCTGCAGTGATTATCGCAAAATCGGAGGGTGAAGAGCTTAAAATATGATCCTTTCAGAAATTAAAAGAGACCCGGATCTCGGGATTACCGTAAATTCCGTATTCAGAATCACTCAGAGCCCACAGTAGTGTTAGGTTAATTGAGGATCTGCGTCCTATCTGCTGACTTATCCCTCCTCCTGCAAGTATTGTATTCTGTACGAATCTTTTTGATTCATAGGGAGGTGTTCTGAAAAAAGAGGATTCAAGGCTTAATACTTCATCCTCAAGGTGGAGGAAGAGCCCTGCGTGCAACCCAAGAGGTATTACATTGTTAAGGTCCTGAACAACAATAAACTCTGTATAGGCTTTGCCGCCCCAGATAACCGTTTTGTCGAAGGGACTCTTATAGAATCTGAAATTAGGTCCTGCAGCAACGGCGAGGCGTGGCAGAATCCACATCCCGACAACGGGAGAAAACTGTATATCGGTAATAGTGCCGAACTGAAGGCCGAAGTTGCCTCCGAAAAACAATCTCTCCTTCAATGGAGGCTTTTCTTCTGCAGGTTTGTTTTGCTCCTGGGCGTATGCTTCTGACTGTGAAATAAATAACAACAGCACCATCAGCGATGCTGCAATATTCCGGGTAATATATCTTACTGATGTCATGATCATCGTAAACAGCAAATTTTGTACCTTTACATTAAAACCCCGGAAAATAAACAAAAAATCCAAAAATAAATACGACGGATGAATATAATTATCAATGGCGCTACCAGGGGCATCGGAAGGGAAACTGCATTGCGCATGTCGGCTGACAGGGACAATCAGATACTCATTACCGGCCGTAACGAGGCTGAAATGAAGAAGATGGTTAATGAGAGCACTAACGAGAATATTACCTTTGTAAAACTCGACCTGGCAGAGATTAAGAATGAGATCGAATCACTTAAGCATCAGATATACAACCGTTTCAGTAGTATTGACATTCTTCTGAACATTGCAGGCTCTCTGATTGTCAAAGATTTCATGAAGCTTAGTGACGAAGAGTGCAGGGAGATGATGGATGTGAATTTTTTTGGTCCTGCTGCTCTTACGAGGCTTGTGGTGCCGCTTATGCCGAGGGGTTCCCATATTGTTAACATATCGAGCATGGGTGGCTTTCAGGGTAGTTCCAAGTACAGGGGGCTGTCAGTGTACAGCTCCTCCAAGGCGGTCATCTCATGTCTGAGTGAGTGTTTGTCTCAGGAACTGGCTGAAAAGGGTATTATAGTCAACTGTCTGGCCCTTGGATCGGTACAAACAGAAATGTTCCGGAACGCTTTCCCGGGTTTCACAGCTCCAGTCAGTCCTGAAGGGATGGCGGAATTCATTGAATGGTTTGCAATTAACGGCAGCAGGTTTTTCAACGGGAAAGTTCTTCCCGTTGCCCTGGGGAATCCTTAGGAGTAGGTCATTATGCCTATCCTTCCGTCAAGGGCAAGGAGCCCGTTGAATGCGAGGGCTTTCATTTCGTCCTCACCGGGATAAACATGTACTTCTGCAATAAATCCTACTTTTTTTACAATCCTTTCAATGTGAGATTCCTGGTACGCAAGTCCGCCCGTAAGAAGTATAGCATCGACCATGCCATCCAGAACTGCCGCCATTGCACCTATTTCCTTTGCGATCTGATATGCAATAGCCTCTCTTATCAGGTCAGCTTCATGGTCGCCGGAATCGGCCCTGCGGCATACTTCAATGAAGTTGTTGGTTCCCAGGTAGGCAACGATTCCGCCCTTGCCCGTGATCATTGACCTGATCTCCCTGTGGGTGTGTTTTCCGCTGAAGCAAAGGTCTGCAAGCTGACCTGAAGGAAGGGTACCTGAGCGTTCGGGAGAAAAAGGTCCCTCGCCGTTAAGGGCATTGTTTACATCGATAACCCTGCCTTTCCTGTGCGCGCCGATGCTTATTCCTCCACCCATATGAGCGACGATGAGGTTCAAATCCTCGTATTTTCTGTTTACCGATGCTGCATATGTCCTTGCAACAGCTTTCTGGTTAAGGGCATGGAAGATCGAAATGCGTTCTATTGCCGGGTGTCCTGAGATCCTGGCAACCGGATCCAGCTCATCAACCACTACCGGATCAACGATATATGCCTTCAGTCCTGGCTGAGCAGAAGCCAGATCGTGAGCTATAAGGGCACCCAGGTTGCTTGCATGTTCACCCATTGTTCCGGCAGCGAGATCGGTAAGCATAGCTTCATTTACCTCGTATATTCCTGATTCAATAGGTTTTACAAGGCCTCCTCTTCCGACGATTGCAGAAAGCCGGTCGAGGCTGTATCCCTGGCTCAGTAGTTCATTGAGAACCAGGTCCTTTCTGAAGTGGAATTGTTCACCTATGGCTGAAAATCTGGCCAGGTCTTCGGAGGGATGTCTTAAAGTCTTCTCAAACAGCAGATTATCTTCCTCAAAAAGAGCTATTTTGGTTGAAGTTGATCCGGGATTTATTGCAAGTATCAGTCGCTTATCCATTGACATGTCAGAATTAAGTCTGTAAATTACAATTACGCCATCAGGCAGGCCAATGCAATGCAGTAAAACTTCGACTTTTCGCTTTCGCTTCTCGACATTACAATAACCGGTTTGGTGGTACCGCGGATAATTCCCGCCAGTTCGGCTCCTGCAAAAAGCATAAGTCCCTTGTAAAAAGGGTTTGAGGACTCGAGCGAAGGAAAGAGAAGGATGTCGGCGTCTCCGTTCACCGGCGTCTCCACCCCTTTTATCTCAACGCTTTTCCTGTCACAGGCAAGAAATATATCGAGAGGTCCGTCCATGATACAATCAGCAAAAGCCCCGCTGCGTGCCAGTCTGCACATCTCTTCATAATCGGGCGAACTCCGGAAGTGACGGCTTGGTTTTTCAGATGCGGAGATCAGAGCAATTTTTGGCTTTTTGATCCCGAATCTCATGGCCATGCCAACAGCATATTCAGTCATGCTTATCTTCTGCTCAAGTGATGGTTCAGGTATGACTGCAGGATCAGTAATAAACAATAACTTATGATAAGAAGGCAATTGCAGGGCACACACGTAGCTCATGAGCGAACCAGGAAGCATAAGTCCACGGTTTTTATCCATCACTTCCCTGAGAAAGATGTCTGTTCCCACGAGGCCTTTCATTACGATGTCTGCCTCCCCTGAACGTGTCATCCTTACTGCCTCGATGGCTGCTGCTGCTTCATTTCCGGCATCTGTAAGAATGAACAACCGGTGGTCTATTCCGGCTTTTCTGCATATCGATTTTATCCCTTCAGCATCGCCGATCAGTATTCCCTGGGCAAAACCCCTTATCACAGCTTCATGGACAGCAATAACCGTATTGGCATCCAGAGCCCAGGCCACAGCTATCCTGTGCTTCCTGTTAAGCGACTGGACCTTTTCAACCATCTGGTCAAGTGTCCGTATCATGTTTTTCTATTTACTTGCTGCTGCTGCAAGCAGTATACTGTCGTATTTTGCCTGTTCAGAATCAGACCTTGAAGTAAGCACTATTGGCACCTGAGCTCCGAGAATTATTGATGCGACCTTTGCTTTTGCGAAAAAAACCAGCGACTTATACAAAACATTACCAACTTCGATGTCGGGCATCAGGAGAAGGTCGGTATCTCCGGCAACTTCACTTTTTATACCCTTGTGCTGTGCGCTTTCAATGCTTACTGCGTTATCAAAGGCAAGGGGGCCGTCGATAATGCAGTTCCTTATCTGGTCGCGCTGGTTCATTTTGGAAAGGAGCGCGGCGTCGAGAGTAGCCTCCATGTTTTCGTTTACCATCTCCACAGCACCGAGGACAGCTACTTTGGGCATAACATAACCTAAGCGATTAAGAAATGATACTGAGTTATTTACAATTGCTATCTTATCTTTAAGATTAGGTGCTATATTCATAGCAACATCAGTAACGGCAATCAGTTTGTGGTAAGTCTCAACCTCAAACAGGGCAATATGCGAAAGAAGGTTACCGGTTCTCAGTCCCCACTCTTTGTTAAGGGCGCTTCGCAGGAGAGCGGAGGTCCCGACCTTTCCCTTCATCAGTATATCGGCCTGTTTGCTGCTCAGCATTTTTATCGACAACTCGACAGCCATATCGGTTTCCGGTTCGTGTATGATTCGTAAACCACCGACATTATAGCCCTGTTCATAACAAATATTCTGAATCGATTCCTTGTCGCCCACCAGGATTGGATCTATTATCCTGTCGTTCCAGGCGCGCAATACAGCTCCGAGTGAGTGCTGATCCTGTGCCGCAGCCAGAACCAGTTTCTTTATAGGTTTGCCTGAGACTATATTCTTCAGGTCGGCGAGACTTTTCAGAACCATGGTGATAATTTTTAAATTACTGTTATACAGTATGATGTTCTACTATATATTTAGTATCGCTTGCGATAACTAATTCCTCATCTGTGGTGATGCACATTACTTTGACCCTGGATTCCGGTTTGGACAGGACGATATCTTTTCCCCTGACTCCCTTGTTGGCCTCGAAGTCGAACACGATACCCAGTGATTCCATATCCGAACATATCATAGCTCTCATCTTGTGGTCATTTTCCCCCACCCCTCCGGTGAAGATCAGAAGGTCGAGGCCGTTAAGGACAGCAATATATGATCCTATGAATTTCTTGACTTTGTACGCGTACATATTCAGGGCCAGTATTGCCTTTTCGTTTCCTTCAGCATAAGCGTTCTCAAGGTCGCGCATATCCGAGGATAGCTGGGAAATGCCAGCCACACCGCTTTTCTTGTTTATAAGATTGTTAACTCCTGTAACATTAAGATGTTCTTTATCAGCTATATAAATTAGAACACCAGGGTCAATTTCACCTGTTCGTGTACCCATTATCAGTCCGTCCACCGGAGTAAAGCCCATCGAAGTATCGATCGATCTTCCGTTCTGGATAGCTGTGATTGAGGCCCCGTTTCCGAGATGGCATGTGATGATTTTCAGCTTCTTAACATCTTTCTCCAGAAGCCGGGCAGCCTTTGATGCAACGAATTTATGGCTTGTTCCGTGGTAGCCGTACTTTCTGATCTTGTATTTTTCGTAGTATTCGTACGGAAGAGCGTACATAAAGGCATAATCAGGCATTGTCTGATGGAATGATGTGTCGAAGACAGCAACCTGTGGAACTCCCGGAATCAGTTTTTCGACTGAAAGGATACCCTTAAGGTTTGCAGGATTATGCAAAGGCGCCAGTTCGCTGTTTATCTCGATCTGCCGTTTAACCTCATTGTCAATCAGAACGCTGTCCTTATAGCTTTCTCCTCCGTTTACCACTCTGTGTCCCACCGCCTTGATCTCCATAATATCCCTGATCACTCCGTGCCTCTCATCCGTAAGCACCGCCATTACCTGGTTTATTCCTGTAGTATGGTCAGGAATATCCATAATTACCTTGTAGGGTTCGGCTCCTGTAGGCTTATGTGTAAGAATACTGTCATTAATCCCTATGCGCTCCAGCAGACCTTTGGCAAGCAGTTTATTTTCGCTCGTCATATCAAAAAGCTGATATTTGATGGATGAACTCCCGCAATTCAAAACAAGTATAATCATATTGGTACAGTTATTAGATCGTTATTTTATTTCTTTCTTCCTGCTGCCTGGTTTGCTGTTATTGCAATCATGCTTACGATATCGTTAACGGAACACCCTCTTGACAGGTCATTTATCGGAGCTGCCATTCCCTGGAGAACAGGTCCGATAGCTTCGGCTTTTGCAAGTCTCTGGACCAGCTTATAGGCAATATTCCCGCAGTTGAGGTCAGGGAATATAAGGACATTTGCTTTTCCTGCAATTTTGCTTCCGGGAGCTTTCTTCTGCCCTATTGCCTCAACAAGGGCTGCGTCGCCCTGAAGCTCCCCTTCGATCATAAGGTCAGGTGCCATTTCCTGAGCCATTCTGGTAGCATTCACAACCTTGTCGACCATTTCATGTTTTGCGCTTCCCTTGGTGGAAAAGCTCAGCATCGCTATCTTTGGTTCGAAGCCGGCTATTGTCCTCGCCGTGTGTCCTGTTGCCACTGCGATCTCTGCAAGTTCCCTGTCTGTAGGATTCGGATGTACGGCTCCGTCGGCGAAAACAAAGACACCATTTTCACCAAGGCTCTTATCCGGAAGTATCATAATGAATGCCCCGGAAACCACTGTGATACCGGGTGCTGTCTTGACATAATGGAATGCAGGGCGAAGAACGTCGCCGGTAGAATGATCTGCGCCGGAGACTTCGCCGTCGGCATCCCCGCTTTTGATCATCATAACTCCAAGATAAAGAGGATCTTCAATCAGTCTCATGGCTTCTTCTTTCGTCATCCCCTTGCTTTTTCTCAGCTCAACCATAAGGTCGGCATAGCGTTCCTTATCGGGATGCGAAACTGGATTTACGACTTTTGCCCTTCCAATGTTAAGAAGTCCGAGTTTTGAAGCATGACCAGCTATCTGGTCCGGATCCCCGATTAAAATAATCTGTGCAAGTCCTTCGGCAAGTGCAATGTCAGCAGCTTTAATATTTCTTTCCTCATAGCCTTCGGGAAGGACTATTCTCATATTGTGTTTTTTGGCATTCTGTTTGATCCGTTCAAGTAATTCCATTGTATTTCAATATTTTAAAAATTATTTTATCCGGCTATAAATTAAGAAAAAAAAGTCCGGATTATAGCTTACAATTGTCATTAATATTATCCACAGGATAATTTTATCAAAAAACCCTGGCGGGTTAATTTTATTTACTGAAACATTAAATCATTTTTTAATTTAGCGGCTTCTAAACCGAAATTATGAACGATTCTTTTTTAAGAAAGCTTGACCAGCTAAGCAGGGATATAGAAGGTGATCTCAGATATGACCTGACAACAAGGACCATTTACTCAACGGATGCCTCCGATTACCGGGAGCAGCCACAGGCTGTGATCTGGCCAAAGGGGGCTAGTGATCTGAAGAAGATTATTGCATTTTCCCGTTCAGTGAAAGCAGGCCTGACCGTAAGAGCTGCAGGTACCTCCCTGGCCGGACAGGTTGTTGCATCGGGTCTGATTGCAGACATATCGAGGTATATGAACAGGATACTTGAGCTTAACGTTGAAGAGAGATGGGTAAGGGTTGAACCAGGGGTGGTTCTTGATGAGCTCAACATGTATCTGAAGCCCTACGGTCTTTTTTTCGGGCCGGAGACGTCCACCTCAAGCAGGTGCAATATGGGCGGGATGCTGGGTAACAACTCGTGCGGCTCGCACTCGCTTGTATATGGTTCAACAAGAGATCACACACTTGAGATAAAAGCCCTTCTCAGCGATGGCACTGAGGCTGTTTTCGGGCCTCTCGACAGGGAAGCCTTCGAAGAAAAATGCACACTTGAAAACCTTGAGGGATCCCTTTACAGGAACATAAAGAAAATACTTTCAGATCCTGAAAACCAGACCAGTATCAGGGAAGGATACCCCGATCCCAGGATACCGCGAAGAAACACAGGGTATGCGCTTGACCTTCTGCTTGACAGTTGCGTTTTCGACGGGGAATCCGACAGACGGTTCAATTTCTGCAAACTGCTTGCCGGTTCTGAAGGAACGCTTGCAATATCGACCGAGATAAAGTTCAGCCTGGTACCCCTTCCTCCTGCCCACAAGACACTTGTATGCATACATCACAGGGACCGTGATGAAGCATTCAGGGCAAATCTGGTTGCCCTGCAATTCGGGCCTTCCGCCGTTGAACTCACCGACGACCGGATACTGGAACTTACAAAGGATAATCTCAGCCAGAAGAATAACCGTTTTTTTCTTGATGGTGATCCCGGAGCCGTGATGATGGTTGAAATCGCAAGGGATACTCCCGAAGAAGCAGAGAGGGTGACAGCGGAGCTTATTGATGCCATGAAGAAAGCCGGTTACGGCTACTCCTGGCCTGTTGTAAGGGGTAAGGACATGGCAAGGGTATGGGAATTAAGAAAGGCCGGACTGGGTGTTCTCGGCAATATGAAAGGCGACAGCCGGACAGTATCGCTTGTTGAAGACACAGCTGTAAGGGTGGAAGATCTCCCTGATTATATGGATGATTTTGAAAAGCTGCTGGCCCGCTACGGAAAGGATTCAGTCTATCATGCCCATATCGGAACCGGGGAGCTTCACATCCGTCCCGTACTCAACCTCAAGGATCCCGCGGATGTAGAGCTTTTCAGGACCATCGGAACAGAAACCGCCTTACTGGTAAAGAAATACCGCGGGTCGCTCAGCGGAGAACATGGCGACGGAAGGCTCAGGGGAGAATTCATTCCTCTCATTCTTGGTGAAAACAACTACAGGCTTCTAAAGGAAGTAAAGGCGGCCTGGGACGGCGAAAACATACTTAATCCCGGAAAGATAGTAGACACGCCTCTTATGAACACCTCGCTGAGATACACACCTGGTACTGTAACGCCAGAAATTGAGACCATCTACGACTTCTCGGCTACCGACGGGATCATAAGAGCTGCAGAGAAATGCAACGGTTCGGGCGACTGCCGCAAATCGATACTGATCGGAGGAACGATGTGCCCCAGCTTTATGGCCACAATGGATGAAGAGAACTGTACAAGGGCCAGGGCGAATGTTCTCAGGGAATTCCTCAGCAAGGACACGCCCGACCGCTGGGACCACAGGGAGATATACGATATCCTCGACCTTTGCCTGGCCTGCAAGGGCTGCAAGGCCGAGTGTCCCTCAGGTGTCGATATTGCCAAGCTTAAATCGGAATTTCTTCAGCACTGGTACGACAGGCATGGTTACTCACTAAGATCGTGGTTAATAGCCTACATTTCGGTATTCAACCGCATCGGGTCGTATATACCGGTTATCTACAACTCTTTCCTGAAAAACAAATTCGCTTCAGGCCTGCTCAAGAGGATTGTCGGATTTGCCAGGGAAAGATCCATCCCCCTTGTTTACAAGATAAGTCTCAGACGTTGGTTAAGGAAGAACCTGAAGAAGCTTAATCCTTCAGATCCCGTGGGATCGGTCTGTCTCTTTATCGACGAGTTTACCAATTATAACGACACTGACACCGGTATTGCCGCAGTAAGGCTCCTAACCTCCCTTAATTACGAGGTAAGGACCTCAGGGCATGATCTGAGCGCAAGAACATTCATATCCAAGGGATTCCTCAGGAAGGCCAGGAAGATAGCAATAAACAATGTCAGAGCCCTTTCTGACGTAATTGATGAAAACCTTCCTCTTGTCGGGATAGAGCCTTCGGCAATTTTCGGGTTCAGGGATGAATATCCCGATCTGATGCCAGCTGAACTAAGGGAGAAGTCCAGAAAGATTGCCGCAAACAGTTTTCTCATTGATGAGTTCATTTCTAGGGAATACAGTGAAGGCAGGATAAAAAGGGAGTCTTTCACCACCGGTGAATTGGACATCCTCCTGCATGCACATTGCCAGCAGAAAGCAGTTTCCTCTTCGGCTCCCTCGATTGAGATGCTCTCCATTCCAGCCAATTACAGGGTGAAGGAGATACCATCCGGATGTTGTGGTATGGCAGGCTCCTTTGGCTACGAAAAAGAGCATTACGAATTATCGCAGAAAATTGGCAACCTGGTTCTCTTTCCGGAAATAAGGGAGAGTTCTCCTGCTGTTGCCCTAGCAGCACCGGGAACAAGCTGCAGGCACCATATCAAGGATGGAACGGGCAGAGTTGCCAGACATCCGGTGGTCATTCTGTACGAAGCTCTTAACGGAAAACCGAAATAAAGGGATTGGCCTGAGGTATGATCGAGATTGTTTTTAAAGGATCAGAAACTCATCGCCGTCGCCAAGAACAGGGAATTTTTCGCGGAACTGATCCAGTTCCATGAGCGAAACTGTTGCTGTAATTAAACATTCCTTATTCATTGTATCAGATGCAATTATCTCTCCGCGCGGACCTATTATCAATGAGTCTCCGCAGTATTCTGTTCCCGTTCCGTCTGTTCCGGTCCGGTTTGCTCCGGCCACAAAACATTGATTCTCAATTGCCCTGGCTTTCAGCAGGGTAAGCCAGACATCCCTTCTGCTCCGGGGCCAGTTCGCTGAATTTATAAGAAGGTCATAATCATTTCTGTTCCTGCTCCATACAGGGAACCTGAGGTCGTAGCAGACTGTCGGGCAGATTCGAATGCCCCTGAAACTGAATACCACCCGTTCTTCACCCTTTTTAAAAAGCCTGTCTTCATTACCCGGGCTGAATAAATGTCTTTTATCGTATCTGAATGTACTTCCGTCAGGAGAGACGAAAAGCCAACGGTTAAAATACAGTCCGTCTTCTTCAACAATATAGCTACCGCATACTGCAGAATTCTTTCCTCGGGCGGTTTCAGCCATCCATGAATATGTACGGGAGCCGGGTTTTTCCGAAAGGGTCTCAGGGTTCATAGAAAACCCCGTATTGAACATCTCGGGCAGGATAATAATATCTGTCTGCGGGGGGATCCCGGCAATGATCTTTTCGAGCCTCTCAAGATTAGCGGGAATGTTTTCCCAGATTATATCCGGCTGTACTACTGTGATCTGGATTGTCTGCGGACGGTCCACTATGATTATCTGAGCGAAGAATAGTAATCGTTCAGGATGGTATTCATCAAAGGCTTGTAGTATAGCCAGAAGAAGCGTCTGGGGTCTTCAGGCTTGTCGGAATAGTTAAGGAACTTCATCTTCTCAAATCCTTTGATCCTCGAAGTGCAGAACCTGATTTTATTGTTAGCGAAATCGCCTGAGAAATAGTATATTCTCTGGCTTTCAGGTTCCTGGGTCACTGCGGGAAACACATTGGAAAGCATCATGCTGGCAAGAAGGGTGTCGCCAATTTCAGTTGTCTCAAGTTTGAAATTTGAAATCACGTTATTCTGAAGCGGATTGACAATATCAAACCACTTATCGTATGCAACGGCGGCAGGCACACCGTATTTCATGCAGTTCGCAGTATCGGTAATAATGTAAGGCAAAGCATTTTTCAGGTGAGTTCCCTCTTCAAGGACGATTATGCTCTTTTCACTGAGAAGGACAACACCTGGTTTTGTAAAGCTCCAGGGTTTTTTGTGTTCCTTTCTGTACATGGAGGTCATCCAGAGTGGAAAGTTCTTCTCGGTTGTATCAAGTTTCTGGAAATATTTCCCTGTCCATCCTGAAATTGAGATCCCCAGCTTCTCCTGGGTCCTGTAAGAGTCGAATGCTGTTGTCGGAAAGTCGAGAGTATTGTATTCCAGAATAATAAGCTTGTTCCTGTTTTTCATTTCATTTACAAACAGGTAGTCGGTATTGTTTAGTCCACCGTATATCTTCCTCGACCTCCGGCTCTTGTTCACCCCTGCGTACCAGTCGTTAAAGAAAACGCCATATGTATCAGTAAAATAGATCACATCGGTTTTTTCAGGAAGCTCGATCATATCCGACAGGTGATATTCTGTCTTGACATTTCCCCTGTTCTTAAGAGGACGTGTCGGTGCAAAACCGAAATAATCCTTTTTGTAGGAGTAGCTCTTCTTTTTATCCTTCTTCACATACCTGGAGTTATTCAGAATCCACGTAAATGACTTATGGTTAAGTCTTTCAAGTGTTGGGACTGTTTTGTCAAGAATAACTATATCCAGAGGTTTCTTTTCCTGGAATGACCAGCGAAGGAAGCTGACAAAAGGAAATGCGAGGAGCAGCGCCAGGATAATTATTATTATCAGAAGAGGCTTTTTCATAATTGAACAAATATCTGAAAATATCCGAATACTATAACAGATAAGCTTTTATAGACAGTCTTATAACTGATAAATGTATCATTTTATTTTCTTGCGGTAAAATAATTTTAAGAATATTTGGTAAAATGGGCTTAAATGCTGAGTGCTAGAACCACGCAGCCGCGTTCATTCCCCTTTTATCGGCTCCGGGTGACATTTTTCCGTCGACCATCATTATTGCATTTACCCGGCCTATCGACTTTCTTATTTCCATTTCATGTCCGGTGTTCTGGAGCTTTTCAATTATTCCCTGATCAAGAGCACCCGTCTCATAATATATCTTATCCGGCAGCCACTGATGATGAAACCTGCCCGTATCGACTGCCTGGGAGATATTCATCCCAAAATCGATTACATTCATAAGGACCTGAAGTACCGAGGTAGGTATTGTTGCTCCTCCCGGTGATCCTGCCACCAGGAAAAGCTTCCCGTCCCTGACGGCAACAACCGGAGACATCGAGCTCAGCATTCTTTTACCTCCTGAAACCGAGTTGGCTTCAGAGCCCGTAAGTCCGAACATATTGGGGACTCCGGGCTTGACTGAGAAATCGTCCATCTCATTGTTGAGAAGGAAGCCTGCGCTGTCGACAACTATACCTGATCCGAATGTATTGTTCAGGGTTGTTGTTGCCGATACTGCATTGCCTTTGCTGTCGACAACGGAATAGTGAGTTGTCTCCTCGCTTTCATATGACAGGGGAGCACCGTGAAAAACACTTTCGGATGGGGATGCGGCATGAGAATCAAAGGTACTCATCCTTTTATTGAGATAATCTTTATTTAACAACTCATTTACAGGTATATTATTATAATCAGGATCACCCAGAAAAAAGGCTCTGTCAGCATAGGCTCTCCTTGCAGCTTCAACTGCTATATGAACCGATTGCAATGAGTGGAAACCCATCGCTGTCACATCATATGGTTCCAACATTCCAAGTATCTGGAGTATTATTACTCCTCCGCCCGAAGGTGGCGGTGCAGTAATAATTGTGCAGCCCCTGTATTCTGCAGAAAGAGGATCCCTGAAAACGGATGCATATTCGTTAAGGTCTTTCTGAGTAATTATTCCGTTTCCCCTCTTCATCTCCTTCAGGATAAGCCGTGCCGTTGTTCCGGAATAGAAGCCATCCCTGCCCAGGTCGCGAATCCGCATGAGAGTACGGGCCAGGTCGTGCTGCCGCATCGTATCGCCCTCATTCCATGGGGCATCTTTTACAAATGCCGGCGGGCGCAGGTTTCTGCCGATAAATGTTTCCCTGTTGCCATTGAGGTCTGCTGCCTGTCCGGCTGTAACCCGGAATCCATTTTCAGCCAGATCAATAGCCGGCTGGATTACATCCCTGAACTGGAGAATGCCGTATTTTGCGTGCATGTTGATCATTCCGTCGACAGTTCCGGGTACTCCGGCAGACAGATGAGTTTCGGTGCTCAGTCCTGCAATAACATTTCCCATAGCATCCAGGTACATATCCCTCTCAGAACCCAGGGGAGACTTTTCCCTGTAATCGATAAAATCGGTCCTTCCGTCGGCCTCTCGGTACAGCATGAAACCACCTCCGCCCAGGTTGCCTGCCCCGGGGTAACAAACCGCAAGGGCAAACTCTGTCGCTACAGCGGCATCGACTGCATTACCTCCCTTTTTAAGGATCTCAATCCCTATCGCCGAGGCAGCGGGATGAGCTGAAACGACCATTCCGCTGTCGGCTGTGGTTACAGTCACAGGTGATACGGGAGTGACAGCTTCATTTTTTGTTCTGCAGCCTGAAAAAGCAAATGTTGCAATAAGGCTGAAAAGAAGAGTTCTTATCATCTATTATGGTTATGGAAATTGATCCTGCAATTTTAGCAATAAAAATAATCGGTTATCTCCCCTGCCGGATAAGGTAAATGGCAAACATACTTTTGTTATTTTTGCAAAAATAATCCGCAATGCTGGCAAACCAACCTCTGGCCGACAGGCTCAGACCTAAGAACCTGGATGAATTCTGCGGACAGGATCATCTGGTGGGAACTAACGGGGTTCTGCGGAGGGTCATTGAGTCGGGAAACATACCGTCGTTCATTCTCTGGGGCCCTCCGGGGGTAGGTAAAACAACTCTTGCATGGATAATTGCAAATACGATGAAAAGGCCTTTCTTTCATCTTTCAGCAGTCCACTCAGGTGTAAAGGATGTAAGGGATACTATAGAGAAGGCAAAGAAGCAGCAGTTTTTCAACCAGCCGAATCCTATACTCTTCATTGATGAAATACACAGGTTCAACAAATCGCAGCAGGATTCCCTTCTGGGATCTGTTGAACAGGGAATAATCACCCTGATAGGCGCCACCACTGAAAATCCTTCATTTGAGGTAATCTCTCCCCTCCTTTCGAGGTGTCAGGTATATGTAATGAATCCTCTTGATGAAAAAGAGCTCTCATCCCTTCTTGACAGGGCCCTTAAAAAGGATGCCTATCTGGCAAAATACGATATCGAGATAAAAGAGTACGAGGCCCTCCTCAGGATATCGGGAGGAGATGCACGGAAACTTTTCAACGCCCTTGAGCTGGTCGTGGCATCGGAAGCTGCTGAAACAGGATCGGAGAAAATTTTAATCACCAACGAAAAGGTGCTGAAGCATGTCCAGAAGAACCTGGCCATATACGACAAGGGCGGCGAGCAGCATTATGATATCATCTCGGCATTTATCAAATCGCTCAGGGGAAGTGATCCTAATGCCGCTGTTTACTGGCTGGCCAGGATGGTCGAAGGAGGAGAGGATCCGAAATTCATTGCAAGGCGGATGCTCATTCTTGCTGCGGAAGATATCGGACTTGCCAAT
Source organism: Bacteroidales bacterium (assembly GCA_040772125.1). Classification (GTDB taxonomy): domain Bacteria; phylum Bacteroidota; class Bacteroidia; order Bacteroidales; family VadinHA17; genus LD21. The sequence goes on along the minus strand of JAXGYS010000003.1, from coordinate 1,495,888 downwards.
CCAAATGCCCTGCTCCTTGCTCAGACCTGCTTTGAGGCCATAAATGTTATCGGCTGGCCTGAATCGAGGATCATTCTGGCCGAGGCAGCAGTCTACCTTGCCACTTCTCCAAAGAGCAATGCCACTTACATGGCCATTGAGAATGCACAGGCGCTTGTGCGGGAAAAGGGAGATCTTCCCGTACCCCTTCATATAAGAAATGCTCCGACAAAACTGATGAAGGATCTTGGATATGGAAGGGAATATAAGTATGCGCACAGTTATGAGGGAAATTTTATAAGAGACAACTTCCTTCCCGAAGAAATTAAAGGTATAAAGTTATATGAGCCGGGGACGACCCCGAAGGAGGAGGAAATAAGAAAGAAGCTGGAGGGATTGTGGAAGGGCATTTACGATTACAGGAAATAAACAGCATCAGGGCCGGGAAATGGATGCATGCTGGCATGGATTTTGAAAATCAGACAAATATTATATTACTTTACCTTTAAATGAAGACAGACAGGATAGACATACCGGGGCTTAAGCACAGGGAAATGGACAATTTTCTTCTCATTGCAGGTCCGTGTGTTGTAGAGGACGAGGCTATGGTTTTCCGGATAGCTGAACATCTGGCAGGTTTGTCTGACAGGTATCATATCCCGCTTGTTTTCAAAGCGTCATACAGGAAAGCAAACAGGTCGCGGGGAGACTCCTTCACAGGTATAGGCGACATCAGGGCTCTTGAGTTGCTTGATTCCGTCAGAAAAACCTTTTCGGTTCCGGTTATTACCGACATTCACAATCCTGATGAAGCAGCTATGGCTGCCGGATACGTTGATGTTCTCCAGATACCTGCCTTCCTTTGCCGTCAGACCGATCTTCTTGCAGCCGCAGCGGCTACAGGGAAATGGGTCAACATCAAGAAAGGCCAGTTTTTGTCGGGGCATTCAATGAAATTTGCCGTGGAGAAGGTAAGAGAAGCCGGAAATACAAATATTATGCTGACCGACAGGGGAAACATGTTCGGATACCAGGACCTGGTTGTGGATTTCCGGAATATTCCCGTGATGCAGGAAAACGGGGTCCCGGTAATAATGGACATCACCCATTCCCTGCAGCAGCCGAACCAGGAAAAGGGCGTTTCGGGAGGTAATCCGGCCATGATAGCAACTATAGGAAAGGCTGCAATCAGTGTAGGAGCCGACGGTATCTTCCTTGAGACACATCCCGATCCTGCTTCTGCCAAATCGGATGGTGCAAACATGTTAAAACTCTCGGATCTGGAAAAACTGCTCGTTGTTCTGACGGAGCTGAGAAGAACAATAAATTCCTTTAATAATTAACAAAAATCAAAAAACATTTATGAAAAAGTTTTTACTGACGGCAGTATGTCTTATGGCAGTCGTTGTAGTAGGCGCCCAGTCGCTTGATGAGATCATCAGCAAGTATACAGTGGCCAACAAGCTCGATAAGATCGGCGAACACCAGACAATCAGGATCACGGCAAGCACTTCTCTCATGGGGCAGGAGATGCCCATGGAACTGATGATGAAGAATCCCAATAAAATCAAGAGTGTGACAAGTATCGGAGGGCAGGATATCGTTCAGGTGTTTGACGGAGAGAAGGGATACATGGTTAATCCGATGACAGGATCGCTGAGTCCGGTTGAAATGACAGCGGAGCAGGTCAACGATGTGAGCAGGAACAACATTTTCCAGAATTACATGGCTGCCTATCTGAAAGAGGGCAAGCTGACCCTTCAGGGTGAAGAAAATGTAAACGGCAAGCCTGCCTTCAAAATAAAGGTTGCTATAAGCGATTCAAACTCAGCAACCATGTTTATTGACAAGTCGTCGTATCTTCTTGTCAAGACTCTTGCAAACGTAAATCAGGGAGGAATGGATGTAACGGTGGAGGCATATCCTTCAGACTACAAAGAGACGAACGGGATACTGCTTCCTATGAAGACCACCACCAGTGCAGCCGGAATGGAAATAGTTACAACATTCACAAAGGTTGAGGTTGATGTTCCGATTGAGGATAGTGTATTTAAGATAAAATAGCATGTTCGGGGGAAAAAAAGGTCATGCCGCGGCATGACCTTTTTTTATAGTGCAGCGGGCCTGTAAGCCGGATTCTGTTCCGGCCGGGTCATCTGCGAAAGATATTCCTGCCGGATTCCATCATTTATCTTGTCCCTCCATTGCTGGGCGGGATCATTCGACCTACCCCCCGGCATCGGACGAGCAATCCTCAGCGCCGGTATACATGGTCTTTCAACCCATGATGTGTACGGCTTCCTGCGTCGCCGCAGGAACCGGTGAGCTCTTACCTCACCTTTTCACCCTTGTTCCGCGCAAGGCGGGACGGTAGTTTTCTGTTACACTGATATATCCTCACGGATATCTTCCCGTTAGGAAGCATGGTGCTCTGTGTTGTCCGGACTTTCCTTCCCGGAAAACCGGGACGATGGAACAGCCAGCTGCGCTACAAAGATACGAAATCATGAGAAATCCGTAAAATTGTTACTTTTGGCAGCTGAAATACCGGTGATACTTATAACCCGGTTAACATTGCAATGAGGCCAGTTAACATGGAGGATTATGACTATGAGCTTCCTGACGACAGGATAGCCCAGCATCCCGTTAAGGAGCGCGACGGTTCAAAACTTCTTATTTATGACGGGGATAGCGTCAGCTCTGACCTCTTCCGCAACATGGGCCGGTACATTCCCGCCGGGAGCCTGCTTGTCTTCAACAACACCAGGGTAATAAGGGCAAGGCTGCTCTTCAGAAAAAGTTCCGGTGCGGAAATAGAGATCTTCTGCCTTGAACCACTTTCACCCGCCGGTTATGACCAGTCGTTTGCATCAGGCGATAGTGTTGAATGGAAATGTATTATAGGGAACCTGAAAAAGTGGAAGACTGGCGGGCTTAAGATGAAGTTCATCTCAAAGGACAGGGAATCGGAGCTCAGAGCAGAAAAAATCAGTGGTGAAGGAGAAGCATGGAGGATAAGGTTCTCCTGGGAAGATTCTTCCATGAACTTTGGAGAGGTTATAGAGGCATGCGGTCATATACCTCTTCCTCCATACATCCACAGGGAGGATGAAAAGGAAGACTATAAGCGCTATCAGACCATATACTCGGCTGTAAAGGGTTCGGTTGCAGCTCCCACCGCGGGTTTGCACTTCACGGAAGAAATGATCGGCCGGTTGAATGATGCCGGAATACGAATGGCGAACATAACACTTCATGTGGGAGCAGGAACCTTCCAGCCGGTACGGGCCAAAGACATTAGCGGACACGAGATGCATACCGAGCATTTTTTTGTAACAAATGATACAATTTCAATACTCATAAAGAACGAAGGAAGAATAATACCTGTTGGAACGACAACGGTCCGAACACTTGAGAGTCTTTACTGGCTTGGGGTAAAACTGAGGGAAGACAACGATCCGGACATGGACAACCTCAAGATAGAGCAATGGGAACCCTACAGGAAACCTGAATGCGGCATATCATTCAGGGAATCGATGGAGATCATCCATCGCAAAATGAAGGATTGCGGAAGAAGCTTTATACATGCATCAACCCGTATTATTATAATGCCCGGTTACATTTTCAGGGCTGCTGACGGAATTATTACCAATTTCCATCAGCCGCGAAGCACGCTGCTTCTTCTCATTGCCGCCTTCACGGGAAATTCCTGGCGCAGTATTTACAACTATGCCCTGGACAACGGTTTCAGGTTTCTCAGCTATGGAGACAGCTCCCTCCTGCTCGGATCTCATAACCCAAACACTATTAGCAGGTTTTGATATAATTCTCCATTTTAACCGTCGTTTTATTTTGATTATCCCGTGATAATTTGTTAATTTGTTAACTAAAAGATTCGGCATGAACGACAACAGGTTAATGAAGCAGGTAAACGCGGTTTTCAGCATTTTTATGGTCCTGTTCTATTTGGGTGTAGGGATATATCTGATATTTTACTTCAGGAACACCACACTCGACAGGTCGGTTCTGGTCATTTTCGGATCAGTAATGTTCCTTTACGGGATCTACAGAGCTTACAGAACTTACGTCAATATTGTTGAACTTTTCTTTCGCCGTAACGATGAGTCTGACTGACAAGACCTTAATTAACAATTCATCTTATTGGCACGTACTTTGCAGTATTTTTTCAGATAAATATTTAGATACCTATATTAAATATTTAAAGAAAAAATAACATGAATGGTTTTTATCAGAAATTTATTATTATTGCAATCCGGTCTTTTTCATCAGGGACCAATAAGATTTTGAGGATGATAGTGTGCAGAAAATTTGAATCAGAAACTATTTTAGCTTTCTTTCTAATCGCGTTTCTGATTAATTCATGCTCTCCCGGGGGGACGGGGGAGCGGATGGAAACACCGACAAGCGGAAACATCAGGATTGCCGTTGATGAGTCATTTCAACCTCTCATTGACACTGAAGTATATACATTTACATCACTATATACAAGGGCCAGCATAACTCCCGAATACAAGCCCGAATATGATGTTGTGAATGATTTCATGAATGATTCCGTGAAGGTTATGGTTACCAGCAGAAAGCTTACGGAAGACCAGATACAATATCTTCGCGACACTCTTGTCGTTGCCCGTACAGTTACTTTCGCGTATGATGCGCTTGCACTGATTACGAACAGGGAAAACAAGGACACCCTTATCAATTATGATTCGGTCAGGGATATTTTCTCAGGCAAAGTTACCAGGTGGAAAGATATCGATGCTTCCTCTAAGCTCGGTCCTATAAATGTGATATTTGACAACAACAAATCAGGCAATATAAGGTACTTCAAGGAACTTTTTGAAATTGACACCCTGGGGAGTAACTTTTTTGCACTCAACAATAACAGGGAAGTCATCGAATATGTGTCACGTAACCCTGATGCCCTGGGCATCATCAGTGTCAACTGGATAAGCGACAAGGATGATTCTCTGAGCAGGAGCTTTGTGAAAGAAGTTAACGTACTTGCAATCTCGCAGCCCTTTTTCAATGACGGAACCTATTACAGGCCCGACCAGGGCTGGATTTACGACAAGTCCTATCCTTTTGTAAGGGAGGTGTACATGATTTCCAGGGAGACCTTTTCAGGTCTGGGATCAGGATTCATACAATGGGCAACAGCCGAGCAGGGGCAGCGGATAGTTCTCAAGTCGGGACTTGTTCCTGCCACAATGCCGATAAGGCTTGTCCAGATAAGGAATGAGTGAAAAAAATACGATAGACAGATTATCAAAATAATTAATAAATATTAATACCCCTTATTGGAAAAGGGGAAAAAAAAGTGATAAATAATTTAATACAATAAATTGATCTCAAATTTGAAAGCTATGAAAATTTCGATGTTAAAAAAGGTCGTTTTGCTCCCGGGTGTTTTCTCATTGCTGATGGGATTCAGCCTTCAGGCACAGGATCTGAACAGTGCCATACAGCTGACGAAAAGCGAGTCGTATGACAAGGCTGCAGATGCTTACAAGGCGTTGATACAGAAAGAACCGGGCAACAGCAAGAATTATTACTATTATGGTGAAAACTTCCTGCTCGAATATTTCTCGGATACAATATCAAACTCACTGGATCTGGCACTTAAATCAGCCCAGGAAACCTACGAAAAGGGAGTCAGCGCAAACCCGAATGATCCTCTCAACTACGTCGGTCTTGCAAAGGTTGCCGTTTACAGGGGCGACGATGCCAAAGCCGAGGAGCTGAGGACCAAGGCAAAGAGTTTCCTTCTGCCGTACAAGAATCTGAAGAAGATTAATCCTCCCGCAAAGGACTATGCCTTCGCACTTGCGAAGATTGCAGAGTCGTATGCAAATGACGGAACAGTTGACACTGCCAAGGCAATGCCCTTCATAAGGCAGGCTCTGACCATTGACAAGAAGAATGCCGAGATCTATCTCATTGCAGGTGATCTTTACATGATGGTTAATGACGGATCGAATGCCATCAAAAATTACAATCTTGCACAGTTTGCTGATCCACAGTCTCCTACCGCTGCAATGAAGATCGGGTATGTTTATGTTAAGGGTCGTGCACTTCAGCAGGCTATTCCGAATTTTGAGGAAGCCATCGGGCTCAATCCCAACTACGCACCAGCCTACCGCGAGCTCGGGCAGCTTTACTGGCGTGCGGGTCGTCTGGAACAGTCGAAAGCCAATTTCAAGAAATACCTTGATCTTACCGAAGGAAACATTCCTGCAAAGACCAGGTATGTGAACTCCCTGTTCTACGCAGGAGACTATGAAGAAGTAATCAAGAACGTTGAAGACATTCTTGCCGTTGATCAGTCGAGGGGATATATGAACCGTCTGGCTGGATATTCATACTACGAGAAGGAAAATCCCGACTTCAACAAAGCCTACTCCTACATGGAAACCCTGTTTAAAGTGGTTGATCCAAGCTTGATTCTTCAGAAAGACCATCACTATATGGCAAGGATACTTCTCAAGAAGAACCAGGACTACACCAAAATGCTTGATGAACTCAACAGTCTCACTCCGCAGCTTAACAGGGAAAAATCGAGGCTGGCTACTGCAACCGCTGCCAACAAGCCCAAATTCCAGGCTTCGGTTGACGAGATGACAGCAAAGGCTGCAGATCTGGAGAAAAACATTGCAGCTGCAGATAAAGAGATCAGCAGGGCATTTGCTGAATATAACAAGGCCTTCAACATGAAGCGTACCGATCCGAATGCACCTTTGACCCCACAGGAGAGATCTCTTCTCAATGAAATGGCAACCAACTACTACACTTACAGGAACTATGATGATGCCGCCAGGACCTGGGCGAAGCTGATTGACCCGGCAAAAGAGAACAATCTGGCTGAATACATGCAGGTTGGAAGAGCCTTCTATAACGGAGAAAACTACAAATCGGCTGATTCCGTTTTCACCATTGTTATCAAAAAGCAGCCCGACTACCTTCCTGCCCATGTTTACATAGCAAGGACCTATTCAAGAATGGATCCTGATACGAAACTGGGTCTGGCAAAGCCGAAGTTTGAAAAGATACTCGAAGTTGCAGGCAAGGATTCCCTGAAGAATGAATCCGAACTTATTGAAGCCCTCACCTATCTTGGATTCTACAATATGGAGAACGGGAACTACACTAAGGCAAAAGACATCTACAACAGGATGATCAGTCTTAATCCGGAAAGCAGGGATAACAAGATCAGAGGTTATAACGGAATCGGCAGTCTTGAAACCAGGGCTGCCGGTCAGGAGAAGACCCTCGAAGGCAAGCTTGCATATCTTGCAAAATCAGCAGAATCATATCAGAAGATACTTGAGGTCGATCCCAACAATGCATCGGCAAAAAGCAATCTGAAATGGGTACAGGATTATCAGGCATCCGTAAGAAAGGGTATAAATCCCAATGAGATCAAAGGTGTGGTTACCGACATGGCTGGCAATCCCATTCCCTACGCTTCAGTCAGGGTAAAGGATACGGCTGCGGAGAACCTTACCAACGGGAAGGGTGAATATAAGTTTGAGATTCCCCAGGCTTCCGAATTCCTTGTGATCAGTGCCAAAGGATTCAAAACCAAGGAAGTTGAAATAACAAAATCAAGAGTCTACAACGTTAAACTCGAGCAATAATATTAAATAAAGGTTCCGGTATTTTCGTCAGAAATCCGGAACCTTTTTCTTTGTATATCGGGACAGCGAAATAGGATAGGCTGAAAAATCAGTAAGTCTTAAACTATTTTAAAATATTTTAAATTAAGTCAATTTTAATGGCGTGCTTGGAAAAAAACATTTGAAAATATATATTTGCAAATCATTAAAAATTTTAACCTAACCAAAATCGATAAAAATGAGTAAACAAGGAAGTTCGTTCAAGGAATCACTGCAGAATGTTTTTGCAGTAAGTGCTATTTTGATAGCGTTCGTGGTTTGCTATCTGCTTTTCATTAATGTGATGGGAAACCCGGTTAATTTCGAGGGAGGCAATCCCAAGGGACATGCTCTGGAAGGCAACTATCTGGGGATTATCTACAAAGGAGGTTTTATTGTTCCCATTCTTATGACCTGTGTGCTTGTACTTATTATTTTTGTTATTGAGAGGCTCATCACTCTTTCAAGGGCAAAAGGAAAAGGAAGGCTTAACACATTTGTCCGCAACCTCCAGACTCTTCTTGCAGAAGATAAGATTGAGGAAGCTCTTGAAGCATGCGACAGGCAGAAAGGTTCACTTGCTAACGTTATGAAAGCAGGTTTGCTTCGTTACCGTGACCTTCAGAGGGACAAGGAACTTGAAAAGGATCAGAAGATTCTCTCAATTCAGAAGTCATTCGAAGAGGCTACCGCACTTGAACTTCCTATGTTGTCAAGGAACATGGTGATCTTCACCACTCTTGCATCTATTTCTGTTCTTATCGGTCTTATCGGAACGGTTCTTGGTATGATCCGTGCTTTTGCTGCTCTTGCACAGTCAGGTGCACCCGACGCTCTTGCTCTGTCACAGGGTATATCTGAAGCTCTGGTTAACACGGCATTCGGTATTACAGGATCGACACTGGCGATCATTGCGTTCAACTATTTCAGTTCAACAATCGACGCATATACTTTCAAAATTGATGAGGCAGGTTTCAGTCTGACACAGAATTTTGCTGCATCATTGAAGACCGTGTAATAAGAATCTTTTGGTCTAAACTAACTTAAAGTAAAAGAAAATGCCAAAGATTAAATTACCAACAAAGTCGCCCCATATCGACATGACGCCTATGGTCGACCTCTTCTCGGTGGTGCTCATATTTCTTATGCTTACCACAACGATGAGGCAGCCTGAACCGGCCAATGTTGATACACCTTTTTCGATATCAGAAACACCCATACCTGATTTTAATACAATGACTTTCCTGCTATCTCCGGATGGTAAGGTCTTCATGAATTTCGATAACGGACCCGACACTCTTCTCAAATACAGGCCGAAAATCCTGCAGGAGATGGGTAACCGCTACGGTATCGAGTTCACTCCCGAGGAGCTGAGGACTTTTGAAAAGATCAAGTCATCGATGGGAGTTCCGATAAATCAGATGAAAGAGTACCTTAATGCCAAGGACAACAATGTAAGAAACAGCCTGCAGACAGGGATTCCTATTGACTCAGCCGATAACCAGCTGGCGATGTGGATACTCTTTGCCCGTCAGGTTAATCCCAATATTCAGGCCTGCATTAAGGGAGACTCAAAAACCGGTTTCGAAAGCGTTGAAAAAGTCCTTGATATACTTCAGGACAGGAACGTGAACAGGTTTTCTCTGATAACCAGTCTGGAAGCAGCTAAAATTAACCTGGAAGAAATACAGCAGTGATATGGCAGAGATTATTGTAGAAGAAAAAGCAAAAGGTGGGAAGAGAAAGGCAAAGAAACATCCCCCGCATATCGACATGACGCCGATGGTTGACCTTATGTGTCTTCTTATCGTGTTTTTCATGCTCACAACTGCTTTCAGCAAGGCTAAGATCATGGATATCATACTTCCTGAGAAGATCAAGGATCCGACAAAACAGGAAGCTCCCAGGATCTCAGCCAGCCGTACTCTGAATATACTTCTGGGCCCGAACGATAAGGTTTATATTTATCCGGGTTCAGTAAAACCAGAGGATTACAGTGCAGTTCCGCCAAACCTGCCTCCCCTTACAGAGACAGATTTCAGTGCAGAAGGCGTCCGTAAAGTGCTTCTTGAAAGGAACAGAGCCCTCTTCAGAAAGATTAACGACTTCAATCAGGAGGTTATCTCAGGGAGAATCGCAATTTCCCAGGATTCTGCAAGAAGCATGGTCAGCAAACTGAAAAGTGATGATGACACAGGGCCTATTGTACTTATCAAAGCACATAAAAGTGCCAACTACGGGAACTTTGTGGATATTCTCGATGAGATGAATATCTGCGGCATCGCCCGTTATACGTTTGTTAAGATAGCATGGTACGAAGAAAGGATGGTTGAACTTGCATCAGGTGGTGCAGCTTCACAGGCCACCGCTTCCGCCAATTAACCGTAAACCTTACTAGAAATGGCAAAAGAAAAGATCACGGCACCTGCCTTTGATGATATTGTTTTTGAGAACAGGAACAAGGAGTACGGAGCTTATACATTACGTAAGAAATACAGTCGTAACGTAATTATTGCCATGGCAATAGGTATTGTTGTAATAAGCACAGCGATCATTGCACCATATCTGAATGCCAAGGCAGCTGAAAACAGGACAAAGCGTGAGGAAAGACAGGTTGAGATCAAGATGGAAAACCTTGACCAGCCTGCTGAAACCGTTGCACCTCCTCCCCCGCCGCCACCTCCTCCTGCTGATGTGGTTCAGCAGGCAAGGTACGTGCCTCCTGTTGTTGTTGACTCTGTCAAACCAGAGGAAAATGTACAGCTTATGACTGCCGACCAGGCCGTTGTTGAAATACAGAACGAAGAAGTTATTGAGGAAGTACAGGTTATTGCAGAAGAAGTACAGGAAGAGGAAGCAGAAGCAGAACCTTTCGTAGTTGTGGAGGAAATGCCTATGTTCCCCGGTGGAGAAACCGAGCTTCTCACCTGGATCGCCAATAACACCCAATATCCAGAAGTTGCAAAGGAAAACAACATCCAGGGTAAGGTAATCGTAAGATTCTGTGTTACATCCAAAGGAACAGTCGACAGGGTAAGCATTCTCAAAGGCGTTGACCCCGAACTCGATAAAGAAGCAATCAGAGTTGTTCAGACACTTCCTGCGTTTAAACCAGGCAAACAGGGTGGAAAACCTGTTCCTGTATGGTACATGGTACCAATAAACTTTACTCTTAAATAAACAGGCTTCTTATTTATATCAGAAAGCCGGATCATTCAGATCCGGCTTTTCTGTTTTGGACAAATTAACAATTTCTTTTTTCTTTTCAGGCTGATTCCAGTTCTTTTTTCAGGAGCCTGATAAATTCCTTTATGTCGTCCTCAGTGGTATCCCAGCTGGTCATAAGCCTGTACTCCGACAGAACCTCGTTCCAGGGATAGAAAAAATAGCTTGAGCTGACCTTCCGTGCAACACTCTCAGGCATTATAACAAAAACCCCGTTTGACTGAACAGGCTGGGTAATGGTGATCCCGCTTCCAATAGCCCGTATTTCTGATTCAAGAAGCCTTGCCATTTCATTTGCGTGAGAGGCATTGCTTTTCCAGAGGTCATTTCTGAAATATGCGATGAACTGGGCGGAAATAAATCTCATTTTCGATGCCAGCTGCATGCCCTGTTTCCTGATATACTTAAAACCATCGGATAAACCTGGCCGGAGAAAGCACACAGCCTCTCCGTACATCATCCCGTTCTTTGTACCACCGAATGACAGAATATCTACACCGGCATCCGTTGTAAAGCTTCTGAAGGGAAGCCCCAGAGAAACTGCAGCATTGGCAATCCTGGCGCCGTCCATATGCAGAAGCATCCCCTTACCGTGAGCAAAATCGGCAAGAGCCCTCAGCTCTTCCGGAGTATACACAGTACCCATTTCTGTCGGTTGCGACACTGAAATTACCTTGGGCTGGGAATGATGCTCAAAATCAAAACCGTGAATATGTTTCGCCAGCATTGAAGGCTCAATTTTCCCGTCGGGGGTATCGACAGTAAGGATCTTACAGCCTGTGAATTTCTCAGGAGCTCCGCACTCATCCTGTTCAATGTGCGCGGTAAAAGCTGTAATAACAGAATTCCAGGAACGGGTCACACTTGTCAGGCCAAGGACATTTGCTGCTGTTCCGGTCAGCACAAAGAATATCTCAGAATCTTTTCCCAGATGTTCCCTGAAAATTTCTTCCGCTTCACGCGTATATCTGTCGGCCCCGTATCCAACCTCATGGCCATGATTTGATTCCTCTATTTCCCTGAGGATAACAGGATGGACACCGGCATTGTTGTCGCTTGCAAATCCCCTTCTTGTAACTTTTTCCACCATTAATCCGATTTATTAACCTTTAGATCCGGTAATTCTTGACATATATTCGCGTGCAAGTTTTACCTGTTCATGAACATATTCCAGTCCGGCCCTGGTATGATCATCATTAAGTACCGGGTGACAGAGCTCGAAAGTAAAGTAGCCGTTATATCCTATTTCATTCATAAGTCCTATATAATGCTCATAATCAGGCAATGGCTGACCGAATCGCGATTCAAACACTTTTTGTTTTACAATGCCGTCCTTATCCCTTAAATACTCTCCCCCGTAATGTGAATGAACCTGCAGGTCTCCCACTTTTCTAACTGCATCAGCAACGTAATCCCTGTTAAGGTTCTCAAATATCGGCAGGTCGAGGCATATCTTAAGCCAGGGTGAATTTACCTCCCTTACAAGGTCATAGGTATCCTTCCAGTGCCGTATCAGGGGCTTGTGATTCTGCAGGGCCATAACAACACCGTTCTCCTCCCCCATTCTTGCTGCTTCCCTGAGACATTCCTTAACGAAATTATACCTTTCAATAAGGGTGGCGTAAGGGAACTGCCGCGTGAAATTATATTCTCCGTAGTAATCGTGACCAAAATCATAGGTTCCGACACCCTCATGGATCGGGACTCCCTCCCAGGCCGCAAAAAGCCTTACGACTTTTGCTCCCAGGTCCTTTGCGAGCCTTGCTGTTTCCCGCACCATAAGAAGCTGGCACTCGCGATGCTCAGGGACAGGGCTTGAAAAGTCGTTGTTGGCTGCCACACATGGTACCTCAAGACCGTGGCGGGCCAAGGAATTTTTCATTTTATCCCTTTTAGCCTGGTCTAGGTCCATAGGGTTACCCATGGGACGCTTGTTATCAAGTTCGACACCGTCGAAACCGGCTTCCTTCGCCCTACGACAGAATTCATCAAATGTAAGTGCAGGGCCGTTATACCATATCCCGCCGTAGGTTATGGAATAGAGTCCGAGTTTGATCCTGCCGGCAGACGATGTTTTCTGAACCGGCGATCCGGTATTCAGAGTCTGTGCACCGGCAACAGTTCCCAGCATTGCAGCTCCTGCAGCTGCTCCGGATGTTTCAATAAACTTTCTGCGATTCATAATTCTTACAATTAATTATTTATTAATCGCAGGGCCCTCCTGTTTCAGTCTGAAGGACCCTGTAGCAAAAGATTAATCAGCGGATCTTTGATCCTTTAACAGCAAAGAAAGTAATGTAAGCGTAATAGATAAAAAGGCAGCTGATTGCAACAATAAGTCCTATTCCTTTCTGGATTCCTCCCATCATAATAGGAAGCAGTGCAGCGCCAATTACCGATGTAGAGATCACACCTGAGCCCACTTTTGAATGTGGTCCGAGGTCCTCAAGGGCAAGGTTATAAATACATGGCCACATTATCGAATGCATCAGTCCTGTTCCCAGGAAGAGAACAAGGGCGACCCAGTTCATTCCCATTCCGCCTGAAAGCAGTGAAAGCAGGAGCATGGCAGCACCGGCCACTGCATTAACGCTCAGTATTCTGCTGGCGGAATATTTCCTGAGAATGAATATTCCGGCAATACGTCCTACCATCAGACCTGCCCAGTAATAGGCAAGAAGCCTGGTCCTCATTTCGCCGTCGAAATTAAATCCAAGTTTACCTGAATAATCGGCAAAAAAGCTTGGGATCCCTATTTCAACTCCCATATAGAAAAAGATTGCCAAAGAACCCAGCCAGAGATGAGTGTATTTGTAGGCGCTCGTCTTATATTTCCTGTTTTTGCCTTCCGAGGCTTCATCCTCCTTTATCTCGGGAAGATGGAGGAAGAACATTACCACAACGATAACGAGTGTCACGATGCCGATTCCTGCAAATGGTCCCTGAACGGCTTTCGGGTCAGAGGCGGTTCCTTCGCCTGATGATACTATCAGCATAGAAACGAAGATAGGTGCAATAACAGTTGCAAGTGAGTTAAGGGCATTGGTAAGGGTAAGACGGCTTGCTGCTGTTTCAGGACTGCCCAGAGCATTTACGTAAGGATTGGCAGCAACCTGCAGAAGCACGACTCCGACGGCAAATACTGATACCGCGCTCAAAAAGCCATAATAACCTGCGGCAACACCAGGAATACACAGGAAAAAACCGAGGCTGACCAGGCCGAGTCCGGCTATCACCCCCATCTTGTATCCAATCCTGTTCAGAAGGTAGCCTACCGGGATCGACAGAATATATGCCCCGTAAAAGAATGTATTCGGTAACTGCTTTTCAACCTCGTTCAGGTTGAAAGCGCTCTTCAGATAATCGATGAGCGAGTTGTTCATTGTCGTGATAAAGCCAAAGAGGAAGAAAAGCGAGGCCATCACGATCAGGGGGAACATGTAGTTGGTTTTCTGGTTTTGCATGTTAGTCAGTTTAATTTAGGTTAAGTCTTATTTCCTTTTATTTTTTGTATGTGATCTTATCGCGTACTGAACCTGTATACACAACTTTCCATATAGGTTTCTCCGGGGTTAAGGAAAGTTGACGGGAAATGGGGTTTGTTAACCGAATCTGCAAAATGCTGGGTTTCCAGGCAGAAAGCCCATCTGCGTCCGTATTTTTTTCCTCCCTTGCCTTTTTCACCGTCAATCCAGTTTGCCGTATAAAGCTGCAAGCCGGGCTGGGTTGTCAGAACTTCAAGTACTCTTCCGGAACCTGGATCATAAGCTCTTGCGGCGAGGGACTCGACGCCCCTGGGATGGTTAAGCACCCAGTTGTGGTCGTATCCGGCGCCGAAAAACAACTGTTCATCATCAAGGTCTATCCCCTCGCCTATTTTCCTGGGAACCGTAAAATCCATCGGAGTTCCCTTTACACTGAGAATCTCACCTGTAGGGACGTTGGTTTTGTCAGTCGGAGTAAAGAAGTCTCCGTCGATCATCAATTCCTGTCCGTAGACGCTTCCGGAGCCCTCTCCTGCAAGATTGAAATATGAGTGACCAGCAAGGTTCACGACAGTTTTCCTGTCTGTAACTGCCCTGAAATCGATTCTGAGCTCATTATTGTCAGTAAGGGTATAAGTAACCGTAACCTTAAGATTTCCGGGGTAATTCTCTTCTCCGTCAACGGAAAGATATTCGAGCCTGAGATGGGAGGAAGAGAATTCAGCGACGTCCCACGCAACTTTACTGAAGTTCCTTACACCTCCGTGAAGATGGTTTGGGCCGTTATTTATGGCCAGGGAATATCGGTTACCATCGATAATAAGGTTTCCTCCGGCGATCCTGTTGGCACAGCGGCCGCAGATTGCACCCATAAAAGGTCCGTTGCCATTTATGTACTCTTCTATGGTATCATAGCCCTGAACTATATCCCCGGGGGTTCCATTTCTGTCGGGCACAAAAATGCTTACAATTATGGCTCCGTAATTAGTTATCTGAGTAATGAGTCCGTTTTTGTTCTTAAGCGTATAAAGGTTTGTTGGCTTTCCTTCATGTACTCCCCTGAACGATTCTTCGTCAATTATATTCATTTAAAAAAATTCTTTAACAAGTTCCAAAACATGAAAGTAAATCCCTCATGCTGAGGGTAAAAACAGGCATCCCGTCATTTGACATGGCAATCAGAGGTTTACCTTCCCTGCCCCTTTGGATCTGATAAAGAGTTTATGGCAGGAACCCTTTCCGAAAACATGTTCAAGAGTTGATGTATATTTTTCAAGCATGTGCTGCGGCACAAAAGCCTGGACAGTACCGGCAAAACCGCCGCCATGAACCCTCCATGCACCCTCTTCCTTCAGTACCAGATCGCTGAGGGCAAGGGCAAGCGAAACATTCTGCTCCCTGATATTTGTAATTGGATAAATATTCTGGTTGTACATATATGAGCTGAATCCCGAATCCTTAACCATTTTAAGAAAAGCCCCGAAGTCGTTTCTTTCTAGTGCGTCTACCTGGTCAACCACCCGCTGGTTGTCGCCCTGAAAGTGAATGGCACGCAATATCGCCCTGTCACCAACCTTTTCCCTGATTGCGGGAATGGCTTCTATAACGCTGTCGAGGCTGACCTGTCGAAGCACGCTGGCTCCCAGTTCGGATGCAACAGCCTTCATGTCGGTTGGAAGAGAGGCATATTCATCATTAAGGTCTGCGTGACTTCCGCCGGTATCCGTAATGACCAGGGAGAATCCTGTTGCCACAAAATCAAAATTGACTCTTTTTACAACAGGCTTTGAGGGATCAGCAAAATCGATCGTTATCAGCCCTCCCATGGCACAAGCTGTCTGATCCATAAGTCCGCAGGGTTTTCCGAAGTAATGGTTTTCGGAATACTGTCCGATAATGGCATTCTGAATAGGATCGACCTTAGCCTCGTTGAACATTTCGCTGAGAATGGCTCCTATCAGTACTTCAAAGGAAGCAGAGGAACTGAGGCCGGAACCTTTTGGAACACCTCCGTCGATGCAGGCATCAAATCCACCAACGGCAAATCCGAGATCCCTGAAACGGGAACATATTCCCCTGACCAGTGCCGCCGAGGTAAATCTTTCGCTTTCGTCAGGCCCAAGGTTTGAAAGGTCTACCTCGAAAGAAGGATAGCCCTCCGATACTATTCTGATAATGTCTGTACCGTTTGGTGCTGCAACACAAACGTTGTCGAGGTTAACGGCTCCGGCCAGGACTCTGCCCCAGTTGTGATCCGTATGGTTTCCTCCTATCTCGGTACGGCCCGGGGATGTGTAGAACTGAACTTCCTTTTCTCCGAAAAGATCAGTAAACTGTTTTAGAAGATTGTTATATCTCTCCGAGTTTTTTCTTAGTTCGCTGATATCATTTCCGTACAGTTCACGGAGGGCAGGATTATTGGTGTCATTCAGTTTGTTAATCAGACTTTCTGTTCTGTTCATGGATTTTCCGGTTTGAGAATTATGTTCTATTGTAAATATAGTAATTGTCGGGAAAAGAAGAACGAGGCCGTCTCATAGTATAATCTGAGACGGCCTCGGTGTAAATTCATGAAATTATCGTTTTACTTGTGTTTGCTTCCCACGAGTGCGAAGAATACAATATACAGGTAACATACTATCGGCAGAATGAAGGCGAATCTTACGCCTGCTCCGTCGGCAATGAGTCCCATCAGAACCGGAATCACAGCTCCACCGACAATAAGTGAGTTAATCAGACCTGAGGCCATGCTGAGTTCTCCCTTGTCAAGACCGTCAACTCCGAGAGCAAATATGTTCGGGAACATAATGGAGTTGAAGAATCCGACCGAAAGTCCGAGCCAGAGAATAATGTTGCCGTTGGCGAGCATCACAACGAGAAGAAGGACTGCAGCTATGATCCCGAATACTGCGAGTGATCTTGCTGCTTTTCCTTTTCCGAGCTGCATTAAAATGTAGTTCACCAGGGCGATTCCTGCGAAAATAAGTCCGTCGGTTATTTCACGGCGTACGAACCATCCCACGAAAAGTGCGAGAAGGAGTACCAGGACTGTGTAGAGATATTTTTTAGATTTTTCAACATTCGAGAGCATGAATGAGCCATAAAATCTTCCGACCATAGCACCTCCCCAGTAAAGGGCGATCATCATTGCAGCATCGGACTGAACCATATTGAGGGCTTCCTGGAAATATCTCTGAAGCATTGCAGCCACGCCCACTTCGGCGCCAACATAGAAGAATATCCCAAGCGCACCAAGAACAACATGCGAATATTTCCATACGCTCTTTCTTTCGACACCCTGTGTCGGGATAACAGGGAGTTTTAGGAAATAGATCGCTATAGCAATGATTATAACTATTACAGCGATGATTATGAAAGGAGCTGATACTTGTTGAGCGGCACCAGCTGCATCAAGAACGTTGGAAGCTGATTTGAAAACGAAGACGCTGGCGATGATCGGTGCTATGTAAGTTGCAATCGAGTTTAGAGCCTGCGTAAGGTTCAGGCGGCCTGAAGCAGTTTCGGACGGACCCAGAGCGGTCACGTATGGGTTGGCAGCTACCTGGAGAAATACAACACCGCCTGCCATAATGAATATTGCGAACAGGAAGAACGGGAAGGAAATTGCCTTTGCGGCAGGGTAGAAAAGGAAGCTTCCCACAGCTACCAAAAGAAGGCCGAGGATAACACCGCTTTTATAGCCTATTTTTTTGATTACACCGCCAGCTGCAAAGGAAAGGACAAAATAGGTAAAGAAGAAAGCTCCATTAACAAGCTGAGCCTGAAAATTCGACAGTTCAAAAACCGCCTTGAATTTATCGGCCAGTGTAATGTTGAAAGTCGTCACAAAACCAAACAGGAAGAAGATCATTCCCATAAACGCCATACCGGCGGTTTGTGTATTTTTCTGTTCTGTCATAGTTAGAGATTTAGGTTATAGTTATACAATTAATCATGTTTTTTTAAGGCGGAAGTAAAATTACATTTAAAGATGAATATTCCTACATCCGGCCAATTATTTTTTAAAATTATGGCAGTATCAGGTTAATGAAGATGATTATCTATATTTGCAGGAAATTTTTCTGCCTTGACAAGATATTTCATATTTATTTCATTTAAAGGCACATATTATCACGGATGGCAGCTGCAGCCGAATTCAAAAAGTGTTCAGGAGACTCTTGGAGAAGCTCTCTCCCTGATCCTTGGCGAACAGATAGCGGTTACCGGGGCAGGCAGGACAGATGCCGGTGTACATGCACGGATGTTTTGTGCACATTTTGACTGCAGCCGGTGTGACCTGGCTCAGGAGAATAATATTATTTTCAGGCTCAACAGATTTCTTCCAGGCGACATTTCCGTTACAGTGATAAGAAAGGTCAGACCTGACGCTCATGCCAGGTTCAGTGCAATATCAAGAACCTATGAATACCATATATCGCTTGAAAAAGATCCTTTCACTGAAGAATCAAGCTGGTACATTCATGGAATGATCGATACCGGTCTGATGAACACAGCTGCCGGAAAACTGCTTTTGCATGATGACTTTACAAGTTTTAGCAAGTTGCATTCGGGGAATAAGAACAATATTTGCAGTGTTTATGAAGCTTCGTGGACTGAAGCAGGCAAAACACTGATATTCAGGATCAGAGCCAACAGGTTTCTGAGAAATATGGTAAGGGCCATAACAGGAACCCTGATTGATGTTGGGAGGGGAAAGATAACGCCCGAAGAGTTTGAGAAGATCATTTTGTCGCGCGATCGCTCAAGAGCGGGTATGTCAGCCCCTGCCAGGGGTCTCTTCCTCACCGACATTGAATACCCTTCCGGGATATTTGTATAATAAAAAATATTTGAACTTTTTAATCGTTTGATAATAAACCAAAAGGTAAATACATAAAAACCATGCATATGATAATGATCTCTTCGCTATATGAGCCGGCAGCGGCGATATCATCCTCGGAACAGGCCACCACGATTCTCGATCTTCTCATGAAGGGCGGGATAATAATGATACCAATCATTCTTCTTTCGCTTGTGACATTTTATATTTTCATTGAAAGGATGGCCTACCTTAAAAGGACAGCCGCAATTGACAGGGGATTTCTCCACAATGTGGTATCTGAACTGCAGAGCGGCAACCGCAATAATGCCGTAACAAGGGTAAGGAGCACTGAAGCCGCACTGGGCAGGATACTTGAAAGCGGGATTGACAAGCTTGGAAAGCCTCAGGGCGAGGTGGAAAGAAACCTTGAGACTGCGACCAATCTTGAAATTACCAAAATGGAAAAGAACACGGGGTATCTCGGGATAATAGCCGGAGTTGCGCCAATGCTCGGATTTATTGGTACGATATCCGGAGTGATAAAAATATTCTACAACATATCTCTTGCCGACAACATAAGCATCGGAATTATTGCCGGCGGATTATACCAGAAAATGATATGCAGCGGAGCCGGGCTCATTGTCGGTGTGCTTGCCTATGCAGCCTATCATTATATACAGATGAGGATAGACCGATACACCATCCGGCTCCAGGAGTCACTTATTCAATTCCTGAAAGTCGTCTGATATGAATATAAGAAGAAGCAAGCATTTCAAGCCGGAGGTCAGCACCTCCTCACTGAACGACATAATGTTCTTTCTGCTGCTCTTTTTTCTTATTGTGTCGACCCTGGCTAATCCGAATGTAATAAAGGTTCTCCTTCCCAAATCTAAGACAGCGCAGGAGATTGACAAGCAACAGGTTAACCTGACAGTAACCGCCGACAGGAGGTATTATATTGATCAGAGGGAAGTCCTTCTCTCTGAGCTTGAACAGAAGCTTCAGGAGCATGTGAGGGGCATAGAGAATCCCACAGTGGTACTGCGGTTTGCAAAGAGCCTTAACATTCAGGATCTGGTCGATGTTCTGGAGGTCGGTGTAAGGCTTAATATAAAAATGGTGATGGCAACCGATAAATCGGGAGGGCAGCTCTGAAGCAGCTGCATCAAAGGGAGTCGTTGTTCCAGATCTCCCAAGATTTTTCGGCTTGTGAATAAAGCATTTTCAAACCTGAGAGGGTTGTACAGCCTCTATCAGTCCCCATTTGCAGAAAAGCGGTAATCTCCGGGTTATAAACCAGATCAAAAAGTATATGCTGCCGTCCGAGGAGATCATAGGGTATATCAGGTTTGGTTTCAATATCCGGATACATTCCCAGGGGAGTTGTATTTATTATAAGCTTCCATCCCTCAAGGATATCAGCGCTTAGCTCAGGGTATGTCAGGCAGCCCTCTTTGGCTGATCTTGAGACAAGCATATATTTTATCCCTGCAGATTCAAGCACATGACAAACGGCTTTTGAACTTCCTCCTGTTCCCAGCACAAGTGCACTGATCTTTTTTTTCCCTATCACAGGTTCAAGAGTGTCTCTGATACCTGTTATGTCGCTGTTGAAACCGATAACTCTTTTCCCTGTTACTGTATTCTTTATCTTGAGGACGTTTACTGCTCCGACAGCCCTGGCTTCGGGGTCGATCTCATCAAGAAACCGAATCACTGCAGTCTTGTAAGGGATTGTAACGTTAAGCCCTTCAATGCCGTAATAATGAAGCAGATCAGGCAGCTGGCCAAGAGATGTAACCGGGTAGTTGTCGTAGGTGCAATCAGAGAGATTTTCCCTCTCGAACTTTTCCTGAAAGTACTTCCTTGAAAAGGAATGTCCGAGGGGATATCCGATAAGTCCGAATTTACGCATTACCGGGAGTCATTTTGTCAGGCCTTCGGGTAGAAACTGAAAGAAAGTATCGCCACGCAGACCAAGCCGCAGCGTTTCAAGCGGAATTATCTCAGAGGGAGCGATATTGCCAAGATTCACATCCGGGCCAAAATGCCGGATAAACCATGCCTGCTGTGATTTCAGAGGCGCTTCCCATATGACGTTGCTGAGCCGAACCTGCCCGGATATTCTGTTAACAAGAGGAGTATTGACTGAACCGTCGTCATTGAAAATACCAATTGTTCCAGATTCCCTTGCCTCGGCAATGACTTTTAATGATCCTGTATCGAGTTCAGATTTCATCATATCTACCCATTGGTCGGGAGTGTAGATCACATCCTTCTTTTTTGATCCGACCTCCGAGATTACTGTTCCCCTCTCCGCAAGCAATCTTATGTACTCCAGCTTTCTGGAGTGTTCCAGATCATATGATCCGTCAGATACTTCCACCATGTCAATTTCATATTTATCGAGAAAATCGACAAATTCACTGAACATATTTCTGACAATGAACGCCTCGAAAAGTGTTCCCCCGAAATAAGGGACACATCCGGCTTTTTTATAGGTTTTAATTTTTTCTGCGAGATTCGGGGTTATAAGGGAAGTGCCAAATCCAAGTTTGACAAGATCTGTATACTCGCTTCCCACAGACATAAAATCTTCGGCTTCCCTGATGCTGAGACCTTTATCCATTACCATTGTTAATCCCTCACTGCGGGGTTTGGTTGGACGCTCAGGTATGTAAGGCAGTATCTTTTTCATAGTATTTTGTATGAATTTCTGTGACAGGGCATTTGAAGATAATCAGTATAAATTAAAGCTTTCGAGAAGCTTTTTTATCTTTCTGCTGAACAGATGGGCCGGATAAATATCGTGAAAGTCCCTGTAGAGACTCTTGTCGGCTTCCAGTGCGGCCGAAAGGTGTCTGTATGCCATATCCGCCGAACCAGAGTGCAGGTAGAATGATGCGAGAAGATAATTGATTCCCGGAACATCCCCTATTATTTTATAGGCTTTTACGAAATACGGAAGGGCTTTTGAAACAAAGCCGTCGAAAATTATCATTTTCCCGATATCGGTCCATACTTCATTATAGTAAATATCCAGTTTAAGGGCTTCCCGGAAACAACGGAGTGCGGCCTTTTTCTCTTCCTTTGCATAATGAGCCTTCCCCAGCATGTACCATATTTCCGGATTCTCGTCATCAAGCCTGAGCGCCTTTCGGAGAAAGATCATTGAATCATCGCTGTTACCTTCCTCGAGTGATATTATCCCCAGTCCGAACCACGGATCTGCGTATTCCGGTGCTATTTCAATTGCTTCGTGATAATATTTCCTGGCAAGAATGAGGTCTCCGGTTTTTTCGTAACATTCTGCCAGATAGGTCATGGCCTCGAAACTGTCAGGTTCGTTTTCGAGATATTCATGGTAAACCGGAATGGCATCGCCATACCTTTCCAGATTACAGAGTATATTGCCTTTGTTGAAGATAGCAAAGGTATTCTGTGAGTTTATGGCAAGGGCAAAATCATAAGCCTCAAGTGCTTTTTCGTACTCTTCCTGCTTGTTGTAAATAATGGCAAGATTGTACCATGCATTATCTGAAAAAGGCTCAAGTTCAAGGTACTGCCTGTAACAGGCAATACTTTTCCCGAAATCGTCGGTCTTTTCATATGCATATGCAAGATCGTAGATATGGGCATAGAAATCCGGTTCAATTGCTATCAGCTCACGGAGATATGGAATCAGATACTCATAATAATTGAGGTTCTGAAGAACGGAAGTTATTGAAAATAGAATATTTCCCTTTTCGTCAGAATCAAGGGTCAGGGCATAGTCGAACATTTTCTTTGCTCCCTGGATGTCTCCCATTATTCCCATAGCCGTCCCTTTGGCTATATAGATCTCGTGGTTACCGGGTTCGATGTTTTCAAGGCGTCTGAGAATTTTAAGGGCTTCTACCGCTCTTCCCTTGTCGAGAAGTACCCGGGCTTTTCTGAGCTGGAGTGATACTGAATTCGGATGCTGCTCCGACGCAAGGTTTGCTGCCTCGAATGCCTTGTTGGAATTGTTGCTTTCTATATAGTAATCAATGATAGATTCAAATTCAATTACATCAAAAAAGTAATTCTCATTATTTTTCTTCATCCGCTCATATTTCTGAACGGCATTTTTCAATTCCTCCTCGTACGAATAGCTGAACTTATCCTCTTCCATTCCCCTGAAAAATATTGATTACAAAATTAATAACATTTTAAACAATCCATTTTTGGGCACCTCCATATTATCAACATTTTAAGATTTTTATAAACACCTGAAAAACAACAATATATCAATTTCATAGAAAATTATTACATATTTTTTCAATTTCAACGCAACCAATAGCCGTCATTTTTCATCTATGGGATAGATTACTACCAAAACATCATATACCTAATTTACCCTAGAATTAACCTAAATTCTACCTTCGAAGAGCCGGGCATAAACCCGGTTTTTCTTTTAAGATAACATTCCAATCGATAATTTCATTATATATTAATCGTTTATTACATGTAACTATTCTCAAGGATTAAAAATGAAAAAATCAGTAACGTATTTAATTTCAGGGATATTACTTACAACTTTTGTATTTGGAATTATTGCCTGCAGAAATGAAGAAAACCCGGTTGTTTACCAGAAAGGCATTTTCCCGGATAGCCTGGTGTCATTAACAGGTTTGAATTCTGATTTTGATGATTATAATATCAGTTTATATACTCTGAATAATTACCTTCCACTGATATTTTCAAGCAACAGGGCAAGTAACGGGGAGCAGTTTGATCTTGTACAGGGTGTTTTAGTATATACTTTTGATCAGACTACTGGTGATTTTCAGTTGCAGTCTGAAATTTCAGACAATCAGTTCTTTAACGAGCTTACATCGATGCTGACCACATCCGGAAATGACTTTGGTCCCTATCGTCTGTACAGTTCCCTTGATGGTTTTGAATATACGATTGCTTCATCAGTGAACGATGATGGTAATCTTGACTTTCATTATGTAAGAAATCTGCCTTATTTCGGAGCAGCCGCTCCGGCGATTACAGGGCCGTTTCCTGCTATAAAAGTAAACTCTATAGCTGATGATGCATATATCTGTTTTGATACAAACCAGGATTCTGCATATTTCTGTTCTGATGCAGATGGTGATTTTGACATATACTTATTGAAGAGAGACGCTTCAGAAAATATGGATTCCTGGCTTAATTCCGATTATGAGACACCCGTCAGGGCAGAAACTTTTAACAGTCCGGGTAATGACAAATGCCCATACCTCTACAGAAAGATACTGGTTTTTACATCCGACCGTCCTGGCGGTCTGGGCGGATATGATCTTTACTATTCGATTTTCAGCGGTGGACGTTGGTCCAGTCCGGTTAATTTCGGACCCCGGATCAACTCATCCTCAAACGAATATCGTCCCGTTCTCGGAGGCGATGAGCAATTTTCAAATCAGTTTATGATCTTCTCATCCGACAGGCCGGGGGGCAAGGGAGGATTCGATCTCTATTTCACAGGGATAAAGCTTGCCGGTTAGACAAAGCAATTCATGTACATACCGGGATTAAGAAACCCTTTTGATTTTTTCCCTATTTTCCGGCAGCAGCCAATAATGTATTTCGAAGGAGTGCGACCCTCGTCATTGGTCCGACCCCACCGGGAACGGGGGTTATGTATGAACATCTCTCCGCAACATTATCAAAATCAACATCTCCGGCTAGTTTCCAGCCTGCTTTTGAACCCGGGAAGGGCACCCGCGTTGTACCGACATCAATAACCACGGCACCTTCCCTGACCATGTCAGCCTTAACAAAGCCCGGGGAGCCCAATGCCGCCACAATAATATCGGCCGATGAAACAATCTTTTCAATCTCCCTGGTCCTGCTGTGGACAACGGTAACAGTGGCATCCAGTCCCTTTTGTGAAAGAAGGATGCTAAGGGGGCGTCCCACGATGTTGCTACGGCCGATAATTACGCAGTTTTTTCCCCTCGTTTCTATTTTGTACCGTTTCAGGAGTTCAACAATCCCGTAGGGGGTTGCAGGAAGAAAACCCGGCAGCCCTATCACCATTCTCCCGATATTGACTGGATGGAATCCGTCAGCATCCTTCGAAGGGTCGATGGCCTCAATGACCCTGTTTTCGGAAATATGTTCAGGCAGAGGCAGCTGAACAATGAAACCGTCAACGTCATCGTCCTCATTAAGCCTGGCGATATGACCGAGCAATTCATCTTCGGAGGTATTGTTGCCAAGCCGGATAAGAGTTGACCTGAATCCGACTTCTGCGCAGTCTTTGACTTTGTTATTGACGTAGGTTTCGCTCGAGCCGTTGTCACCAACAAGTATTGCAGCCAGATGGGGAATCTTTTTACCTGATTCAGCCCTCCGGGCCACCTCAGCCGCTATTTCACCCTTTATTTCAGCTGCTGTTTTTTTTCCGTCGATAAGTTTATACATGGTGATAATTATCTTCTGCCCATCATCCGGGCAGCGTTTTTATTATGGGTCATCAGTTTCATCATTTTTCGCGTCTCGTCGAACTGTTTCAGGAGTTTGTTGACATCCTGAACACTTGTTCCGCTTCCCAAAGCAATTCTTTTCCGCCTGCTGCCGTTCAGCACAACCGGATTAGCCCTTTCTTCCGGTGTCATGCTTCGTATTATGGCTTCAATTCCCTTGAATGCGTCATCATCGATATCGAGGTCCTTAACAGCTTTGCCCACGCCGGGTATCATAGCCATGAGATCCTTTACGTTACCCATTTTCTTTATTTGCTGGATCTGCGCGATGAAATCATTGAAATCGAACTGGTCCTTTGCTATTTTTTTCTGAAGCTTTCTGGCCTCTTCTGCATCATATTGCTCCTGTGCCTTCTCAACCAGCGAGACGATGTCTCCCATACCCAGAATTCTGTCGGCCATACGGGCAGGGTAGAAAATGTCGAGAGCGTCCATTTTCTCGCCGGAGCTTACGAATTTAATGGGCTTATTCACTACTGATTTTATCGACAAGGCAGCTCCTCCCCTTGTATCCCCGTCAAGTTTTGTAAGAACAACGCCTGTAAAATCGAGCCTGTCGTTAAATTCCTTTGCCGTATTGACTGCATCCTGACCGGTCATTGAATCGACAACGAAAAGGATCTCATGAGGATTGACAGCTTCCTTTATTGAAGCGATTTCGTTCATCATCTCCTCATCTATCGCAAGACGCCCTGCAGTGTCGATGATAACCACGTCATGATTTTTCAGCTTTGCCTCACGAACGGCGTTTTTGGCAATCTGTACAGGATTCCTGTTATTCTCCTCCGAATACACCGGAACCTCTGTCTGGGAGCCGATAACCCTTATCTGCTCTATTGCAGCCGGCCGGTAGATATCACCAGCCACGAGAAGAGGGTTTTTTCCCCTTTTGCTCTTTACCCATTTCGCAAGCTTGCCGCTGAAGGTTGTCTTACCCGAGCCCTGAAGGCCGGCTATGAGTATTACTGAAGGATTTATCTTAATATTGATATCATACTTGTCGCCACCCATCAGACTTACCAGCTCATCATGAACTATTTTCACCAGCATCTGGGATGGATTGACTGCTTTCAGCACTTCCTGGCCGAGCGCTTTTGACTTGACAGTATCCGTGAACTGTTTTGCTATCCTGAAGTTAACGTCGGCATCGAGGAGAGCTCTCCTCACCTCTTTAAGCGTTTCAGCGATGTTTATCTCTGAAATCCGTCCCTGTCCCTTCAGAATTTTGAAGGATTTCTCCAGCCTGTCGCTTAAATTTTCAAACATAGATTTTTATCAGTTATTAATAATTTTCACATCCGTTCAGGCATTTCTATTCCAAGCAGCCACATACCCTTTTCAAGGACTATTCCGGTCAGCTTTGAAAGTGAGAGCCTGAGATCTCTGAGTGATTTGTTTTCCTCTCCCAGTATTGAGAAGTCGTGATAGAACTGGTTATATTCCTTTGAAAGATCGTAACAATAGCTGGCTATCACAGAAGGACTATACTCTGATGCCGCCTCGCTTACCACATCCGAGAACTTTCTGAGCAGTTTTATCAGGGATATTTCCTTGGGACCTGCCTTTGCTCCCTGAAGAGAGTCCGGATCGCTGTCTATTCCAAGCTGGACAGCCTTGCGAAACACTGATTGTATCCTCGCATAGGTATACTGGATGAAAGGGCCTGTATTACCGTTGAAATCGATCGACTCTACCGGGTTGAAAAGCATGTTTTTATGAGGATCAACCTTAAGAATGAAATATTTCAGTGCACCCATTCCTATTTTCCGGAAAATATCCTCTCTCTCCTCTGGCGAAAAATCCGCCAGTTTTCCCAGTTCCAGCGATACACTTCTTGCTGTCTCCTTCATTTCTGCGATAAGGTCATCGGCATCCACGACTGTACCTTCGCGCGATTTCATTTTTCCCTCTGGTAATTCCACCATTCCGTACGAAAAATGGATCAGTCCGTCGGCCCATGAGTATCCCATTTTTTTCATAAGGGCTCTGAGAACCTGGAAATGGTAGTTTTGTTCATTACCAACAACATAAAGGGTCTTGTCAAAGTGAAAGTCTTCCTGTCGGGCAACCGCGGTTCCAAGGTCCTGGGTCATATAAACGGCAGTCCCATCCGATCGCAGCAGGAGTTTATTATCAAGCCCCTGCGAGGTAAGATCGACCCACACCGAGTTGTCACTCTGCCTGTAAAGAATATTTCCGGCGAGGCCTTTCATTACTATTTCCTTTCCGGTAATATAGGTTTCAGATTCGTAATAAATCTTATCAAAGTCAACTCCCAGCATGCGGTAAGTCTCTTCAAAGCCTTCATATACCCATGAATTCATTGTCCGCCAGAGTTCAACCACATCCGGGTCGCCATTTTCCCACTTTATCAGCATTTCGCGGGCTTCGAGCATCAGAGGCGCAGAGTTTCTGGCTTCCGTTTCACTCATTCCGTTTCCGGCCAGCTCTTCAACCTGTGCTTTATATTCCTTTTCAAACCTTACATAGTAATTGCCAACAAGGTGATCGCCTTTTATACCCGAGCTTGCCGGAGTCTCTCCGTTACCGTATTTTTTCCAGGCCAGCATCGATTTACAGATATGAATGCCCCTGTCGTTCACAATATTCGTCTTTATCACCCTGTGTCCGCACTCTGATAGTATTCTGTAAAGAGAAAAACCAAGGAGATTATTGCGAATATGACCGAGATGGAGCGGCTTGTTTGTATTTGGAGAGGAGTACTCAACAAGGATGACCTCAGGGTTCCTGACACGGCAGTTTGCCAGTATATCGCGGCCTGAGGCCAGGCCGGCGAAATAGTCTGTCCACCAAAGGTCTGAGATCTCCAGATTCAAAAATCCTTTTATAACATTATAGCCGGAGACATACGGGAAATTTTCGAGCAGGTATGAGCCGATACTTTCGCCGGTATTCTCCGGAGTGTTTTTGGAAAAACGGAGAAGCGGAAAAACAACAAGAGTAAAATCGCCTTTGAAGTCCTTTCGGGTTTCCTGCAACTGTATGAGGTTATCATCAACTTCGCTGTTGTAGGTAACTCTTACAGCCTCTTTAATCTTTTCTTTTAAAATGATCTCCATTCAGCCCTAATGATTTAATCCGCAAATATAACATTTTACCATTATTATTTCATCACCGCACCAACAGCAGAGCACAAACGAATAAAAGTCAGGAAGCGTGCAATAAATTATACCAATAAATCGTAATATTTGACAACTGACCTTTTCTTTTTGATGAAAGTATCCTTACCAAATAAAAAGTTATTATACTTTTGAGATAGCTATTATTGAACGATTGAATTTTAAAAGTGCCTGTCATGAAGGAGCTAAAGAATCTTTTTATTGAACAAACCGACAAAACCCCGCTCGTGGACCTTAATTTCATGAGCGGAGAGCTTATTATCTCTGGCAGGTCGATTCCAATAAATGCTCCCAGGATCTTTGAACCCATTCTCGAATGGGTCAACGATTATACAAAGAATCCCAAACAAACGACAAATCTAAGACTTAATCTCGAGTATTTTAATACCGCATCCTCAATATGGCTTGCAAAGATCGTAAAAGCGCTTGCAGGCATCAACAAAGCTGATTGTATTCTCATACTTCACATTTATTTTCCGGTTGAGGATTTTGACGATATAGACGACATCAAGGACGATCTCAGTCCGGTAATTGATGTTATCAGTTCAGCAACCATAAGCGTGGGTCTTAAGATCTACGGCACGGACGAGAGCGGTAAGATACTGAAGGAATCGATGATATTTATTTAGCATTTCCGGGCTAATATCCTTTCCCCATTAACTGGTTTTCTTGATTTTTTGACCTAACTTTATTACGGTAAATTAATTGCATTACGCCATGCTCAGGGTATGTTATGTTCTGCTAATATTTTTTATCGCTATGGAAACATATTCCCAGTCCACGAAATCAGACCGCCAGCCTGTCGCAGCCGGGCGTTTTTATTCCGCGAACAGTGAGACTCTGAAAAGGGACCTTGACCTTCTTTTTGAGAACTGTGTAAAAACAAAGTCTCAAGGTACTGTCAGGGCCTTGGTCAGTCCTCATGCCGGTTACATATATTCCGGAAAGGTTGCCGCATCAGCCTTTTCCTCTGTCGACAGGAACACTCAGTACAAGAATATTTTCGTTATAGGATCAAGCCACGTAATGGCATTTGACGGGGCATCTCTTTATGATTCCGGTGATTTCATAACCCCTCTCGGAAAACTCACCGTTAACAGGGAGATCGCATCAAAACTCAGAAAGGAAAAGGTATTCAGTTTCCCGGTTAACGCCCATTTTCAGGAACACAGCCTCGAAGTCCAGATGCCCTTTATACAGTATTATTTCAAAAACAACCCGATGATAATTCCGATAATTATCGGTACAACAAACCACAACAGCATACGAAAGATATCTGAAGCGCTCAGGCCCTGGTTTACAAAGGAAAATCTCTTTCTGATCAGCAGCGATTTCTCCCACTATCCTTCCTACAGTACGGCTAACTCTGTCGACAAAGCGACAGCCGATGCAATTGTTTCCGGCGATCCTGAAAAGTTCCTCGCAACACTAAGAAAAAACTCCTATGTTGAAGATCCCGGGCTCTCAACAAGCATGTGCGGCTGGACCTCCGGACTTTTGCTGCTGTATCTGGCTGAAGGTCAGGAAAACCTCAGTTTCTTAAAGGTTGACTATTGTAATTCGGGTGATTCAAAATACGGATCCAGGGATGAGGTTGTCGGATACAATGCGATTACCCTCATCGAAAAGAATTCTGACAAAAAAACTGAAGGTTCTGTTTTTAGTGAAATTAAATTCTCTGAAAGCGAAAAGGCACAACTGATAAGGCTTGCCCGGGAAAATATAAAGTCTCACCTGGTTAACAGGAAAGGTGTAAGTGTTGATGAGAAATTGTTGCCTGAGGTATTCCTTAAACCATTCGGAGCCTTCGTAACCCTTAAGAAGAAAGGCGAGTTACGAGGATGTATAGGAAGTTTTGCCGCATCATCCCCTCTCTATAAGGTGGTAATAGAATCGTCAGCTTCCTCAGCCTTTGAAGATCCGAGATTTGCTCCTCTGACAAAAGAGGAACTGGCTTCCACGGATATTGAAGTAACTGTCCTTGGGCCTATGAAAAGAATTTACGACATAAAGGATATAGAACTGGGAAGGCATGGTATATACATAAGGAAGGATTTCCGGTCAGGGACCATGCTTCCTCAGGTTGCAACTGAAAATGGATGGAGCGTTGAAGAGTTCCTCGGTTACACATCGCGCGACAAGGCAGGGATTGGCTGGGACGGCTGGAAGAATGCCGAACTCTACATTTACGAGGGCTTAATCCTTGAAGAAAACAAAAAGTAAGGATGTATCATGTAATAAACACAGGATTAACTTCTCTGATCCTGTATCTTCTGAGTTACTTTCTTTACCGGAGCGGGATTTATACTCTCGACCTGCACAGGAAAATATGGAACTCGATACTGGCGCTTACATTTACCATTACCGCACTGGCAGGATTGTTCCTGGCGCTTCAGGTAAACTATAAATGGGAGATCCCGTTTACAAAAACAGTTCTTAAATGGCATGTTGAAACAGGAATAGGCCTGAGCTTTTCCGGACTCTTTCATTTGTTGTGGCACCGCAGATATTTTTCAGGTCTTTTAAAAAGAAAAACAGCAGGATTGCCTGCAGATACCTCACCTGAACCAGGGGGGCATGACATTGGGACAAATCTTTTCATTGCAGGATTAATCAGCTCTTCAGTACAACTCCTGCTTATGAAGGAGGTGATGAATATTGCAGGAGGAAATGAGCTTATTTCAGGCGCTTTCCTCAGCTCATGGCTTCTGGGATCAGCTGCAGGATCAAGGCTTGCCTCATTGTCACCCCTGAACGACCTGAAAAGAATTAACCTGTTATTTGCAGCAGGTCCGCTTATTTCATTGTTCCTGATAATTTTGTTATCAGAGCTCTTCCTCAGTCCGGGAGAGACTCCTTCATTTTTCTCCGGGGTGCTGTTTACATTTCTTGTCCTTACCCCTTTCACACTTATTTCCGGATATACCTTCATAAAACTTCTCTCGGCAGCTTCATCCCGGGGAGTATTGCCTGGTAAATCCTTTTCCATCGAGACAGTCGGAGGAATTATTGCAGGCATCTCAATCACGATCCTAAGCGGCGGGATTCTGAACACATATCAGATTTTTTTCCTGACGGTAATTCTCGGGTTCACATACACCATTCTCTCTTTCCTTCAGGTCGGCAAAAGATATGTATCCCTGCTCAGGATCTCCGTCCTTGCAGTTTCTTCAGCTGTTATTCTACTTTCGCCGGACACTTTTATCAGGGATCTTTTGCTCAAAGGCATCAATGTAACAGAAACAACAGACACTCCCTATGGTAACATAACCACTGGTGAATATATGGGGGAACAGAGTATCTACTACGATCAGCGTCTGCTTATTTACAATAATGATGCTGCCGAAAGTGAGGAAGACATTCATTATGCAATGCTTCAGACCACTGATCCGGCCAGTGTGCTACTGATTTCGGGGCCTCCCGTGTCGCGTCTGAGGGAAATCCTGAAATATAAGGTCAGGAAAGTTGTATATGTTGAACGCGATCCTGCACTGGCCAGGGTTGATCCTGAGGCTCTCGGCAGCGATTCTGCCCTGTTTATTTTCGAAAACATAGATGCTTTCACTTACATAAAGAAAACCACGGAAAAGTTTGATGCTGTAATAATGCTGCTTCCTCCTCCCGCATCATTGTCGCTCAACAGGTTTTACAGTGTTGGTTTTTTCGGGAGCGTTAAGAGGAAAATGAATCCGGGAGCCGTATTTGCCTGTTCACCAGGCATAAATCCGAATTATTTCAATGAGGAAGCGGTGAAACTGTACTCATCGATCTTTAACAGCATGAAGCAGGTATTCAAACATGTCGTCCCGATAAGCGGGAATAAGCTCTATTTCATCGCCTCCGACAGTGAGCTGTCTGCATCAGCAAGCAGCCTCGCACAGGAGAAAGGGCTTCAGAATGTATATGTGGGACCTGACTATCTTTCTGATGATCTGATCGAAGCAAGGTCAGAAGAGATATTGTCCTATATCGATCGGAGGGTGAGAAGCAATAGTTCTGAGAGGCCGGTAGCCTGTTTTCATTATCAGTCTTTTCACCTCAGTAAGGATCCGGGGGAAAGGATCCCGGCATTGGTTATACTTACCCTTCTGGTTGCCATATCAGTTGGTACTGTCCGAAAGAATACCAGCCTCATGTATTTCAGCGCATTTGCGCTTGCAGGCTTTGAAATAATCCTTCTTCTCGTATTGCAGCTGACCGTTGGAAACATGTATCAGGCAACAGGTCTGATACTTGCCGGACTTATGGCTGGCCTTGCCGTCGGAGCGGGAATAAAGACCAACTCTCCGAAACGGAAAACCATATTTGCCCTGTCCCTTGCCCTAATTCTAATCTATCTTACAGCAGGAATGTCAGCAGGTTCTGTAATGAATATCGAAAACAATATTCTGACAACGATCATTCTGATAATCATGGGATTTATTCCGGCTGCCGTGACAGGGTTTTTCTTCAGGGAACTTACTCATCCGGAAACCACTAAACTGAAACCGTCAAAAATATACAGTTCCGACCTTGCAGGATCAGCACTGGGATTTCTGCTTTTTTCAGGCTTTCTGGTACCTCTTCTGGGGATCACTTACTCCCTTTACATGCTGCCGGTGCTTGTATTGGCAGGTATTGTTGTTTCGCAGCTAGGCAAATAACAGATGATTTATTAAATTTGTGACAACCCGGAACAATAGTCGAAATGTCGGAAATGCCATACAGAATTACAAAACGCCAGTTCATTAAAAGATGTACTGCAATCTCTGCGGGGATGGTGTGTTTCCGGATGCCTGACATATCAGAAGGATTGATCCCGGATGAGGAACAGGTTTTCAGAAAGGAGGCGATGTTCCAGGAGGAAACTGCACGGGGTATTATGTGCCGGATATGTCCCAACGAATGTGTTCTGAAAGAGGGAGAATTAAGCAAATGCAACAACAGGAAAGTAATAAAATCGAAGCTTTATACTCTCGCATACGGAAATCCCTGTTCTGTTAACGTGGATCCTATTGAGAAAAAGCCACTTTATCATTTTTTACCGGGATCGAGGGCTTTCTCAATTGCAACCGCCGGCTGCAACCTTGTATGCCTTAACTGCCAGAACTGGACAATTTCACAGACCAGTCCCGATAAAACCAGAAATTACACTCTTCCGCCGCAAAAGGTTGTTTCGGAATGCATCAGCAAGGATTGCAGGTCGATTGCGTACACCTACTCTGAACCTGTTACTTTTTATGAATATGCTTACGATACAGCTTCGATAGCCAGGAAAGAGGGAATAAAAAATGTCTTCAAGTCAAACGGGTACATTTACCCCGAACCACTGGAGAAGCTGTGCAGTGTTATCGATGCAGCAAACATCGACCTGAAGGCATTCAGCAACACTACATATCTGAAGCTGTCAGGCGGGAAGCTTCAGCCTGTCCTTGACTCCCTTAAAATTTACAGGGATAAGGGAGTATGGCTGGAAATAACAAATCTCATTGTCCCGGGCTGGACAGACAATATGGATGAGATAAGAAAAATGTGCAGATGGCTATGCGACAACGGATTCAAAAATGTTCCCGTTCATTTCAGCAGATTCCATCCTACCTATAAACTTGAACAGCTCCCGCCCACCCCGGTCGAGGTTCTGAACAATGCAGTTAAGATCGCTTCAGAAGAAGGATTGAAATACATCTATACGGGTAACGTTCCAGGACATGAAATGTCTGACACAAGGTGCCCTGTCTGCAAGACTGTTCTTATTGTACGCCAGGGTTACAGAATAGCCTCGAACAATATGCCCGGGGGGAAATGTGCCAAATGCGGCACATCCATAGACGGAATCTGGAGTTAAAAATCTTTCTGACATGAATAAAAGGGAAGCCAGGGAACGCATTGAAAAACTGCGTAATGAGATAAAAGAGCACGATCGCAGGTATTATGTTCTTAATCAGCCGGTAATTTCTGATTTTGAATATGACCTTCTTATAGGCGAATTAGCAGCACTTGAAAAGAAGTTTCCCGAGTTCATTACTGCTGATTCTCCCAGTCAGGTTGTCGGGAGTGATATTACCAGGGAATTCAGGCAAATCGGGCACAGGTACCCGATGCTTTCACTGGGGAATACATACAGTTATGAAGAAGTGCGCGATTTTGACAACAGAGTAAGGAAATCGGTAACCGGGCCGGTGGAATATGTCTGTGAACTGAAATTTGACGGTGCTTCCATAAGTATAACCTATTCGGGAGGGAGCATGCTCTATGCCCTTACACGGGGCGACGGAACAAAAGGCGATGACGTATCTGCCAATATAAGAACAATCAAAAGCATTCCGGTCAGTATTGGCAGAAAGGATATTCCTGATGAATTCGTTGTCAGAGGGGAAGTCCTGATGTCAAAAGCCGTATTTGAAAGACTGAACAGGGAAAGGGAAAAAGAAGGTTTGAGTCCGTTTGCGAATCCGAGAAATGCGGCTGCAGGAACACTTAAAACCCTTGATCCTTCTGTGGTTGCTTCAAGAAATCTCGATTGCATATTCTATTTTCTCCTTGGAGAGTCCCTGCCGACGGGCAAGCATTATGATAATGTGATGGCTGCCGGCGAATGGGGCTTCGACATTCACGAAAGCATGACGCTCTGCAGTAATATTGAAGAAGTTATTGGCTACATAGATGAATGGGAGCAAAAAAGGGATTTTCTTCCATTTGAGACCGACGGTGTTGTTATTAAGGTAAACTCACTCAGGCAGCAGAATGAACTTGGGTTTACCGCAAAGTCGCCCAGGTGGGCCATTGCATACAAGTACAAAGCTGAACAGGCAGCAACAAGACTTCTCTCGGTCGATTTCCAGGTAGGACGCACCGGCAATGTCACTCCTGTGGCAAACCTCGAGCCGGTACTGCTGGCAGGAACAACGGTAAAAAGAGCTTCTCTTCACAATGAAGATCAGATTCTGCTTCTCGACCTGCATTACAAGGATATGGTTCTTGTGGAAAAAGGTGGAGAAATCATTCCCAAAATAGTTGGTGTTGACGCATCAGTCAGGGAAAGCAGCAGCGAAAAGGTGAAATTCACTGACATGTGTCCTGAATGCGGCACACCTCTTGTAAAGAATGAAGGAGAAGCAAACCATTTCTGTCCCAATTATCTTCACTGTCCTCCGCAGATAAAGGGAAGGATCGAACATTATATAGGCCGCAAAGCCATGGACATAGAGGGACTTGGAGAGGAAACAGTAGATCTTCTTTACAACAAAGGGCTTGTCAGAAACATCGCTGACCTTTACGATCTTAAGCAGGAGCATCTTGTTCCGCTTGAAAGGATGGGTGAAAAATCGGCCGGGAATATAATAAAGAGCATACATGAATCGAGGAATGTCCCCTATCACAGAGTTCTTTTTGCTTTGGGCATAAGGCATGTCGGGGAGACAGTCGCAAGGACTCTCGCATCGAGATTCAGTTCGCTCGATGAGCTTATTGAAGCTGACGAGTTAACCCTTACTGGTGTTAGGGAGATCGGGCCCAGGATTGCGACAAGCATCAGGGCTTATTTCAGTGATCCGGAGAACATGGATATTATCAGGAGGCTGAGGCAAAAGGGAATACAGTTCAGCGAAGAGTCCGGATCACTTCAGGTATCTGCTGCACTTGAAGGTATGACGGTTGTAATATCAGGAGTATTCAGCAGGCACAGCAGGGAAGAGTATAAGGAGATAATAGAAAAGCATGGAGGAAAGAACTCTTCTTCCATATCAGCAAAAACAACTTTCATCCTCGCCGGAGAGAACATGGGGCCTTCAAAGAGGGAAAAAGCGGCTGAGCTGGGTGTCAGGATAATGAACGAATCTGAATTTCTTAAAATTATTGGTGAAGAATAGTAACCCGCCTGTTCTTGTTTTACAAAAAACTGTTAGGTTTGCACCATGGAATTTTTCAGGAATCTGCGAATAAAGGCGGGAAGGTCGATGCTGGCAAAGAGGTATTCAAAAATCCTTCACAAACCTTCCTATAAAGGTTTTGGCAGCATAAAAGGCATAGGTATTGTCTGGGATGCAACTAATCCTGAAGAGCTTGCAGTTCTTGCAAAATTTCACCAGAAAATGTCGGAAGCCGGCAAACAGGTAAGAGTAATAGGTCTTTTTCCCGGGAAAGTACTTCCCGATCAGTATGTCGGCAACCGTTTCATGGTGTGTTTGAAAAACAATGAAACAGATTTCTTCTATCGTCCTGACACAATTGAAGCCGAGGCATTTATGAAGGAGAAGTTTGATCTGTTGATAGATATCAATCCGAGGGATCATTTCCCCCTCTTTTATATTTCATCTCTTTCAAAGGCCTCACTGAAGGTGGGACTGGCAGGTAACGATCCCGGAACCTCTCCTTTCGACCTGATGATCTCAATGAGGAATCCTGTCAATGTTGATAAGTATCTGGAGCAGGTTCTCCTGTATCTCGAAATGATAAATCCTGAAACAGTAAAAAAAGCAGTTTAACCAAGCCATGAAAAAATTCAGAGGGACCGGCGTTGCAATAGTAACACCGTTTAAAAATGATTCAAGCATCGATTTTTCAGCGCTGGGCCGTGTAATTCAGCATGTAACAGACGGAGGCGTGAATTACATTGTCGTACTTGGAACCACAGGAGAATCGGTTGTACTGACAAAGGAAGAAAAACAGGCTTTAATTTCATATGTAACTGAAATAGTCGATGGCAGGGTGCCTGTGATTGCCGGAATGGGCGGCAATAACACTCAGGAAGTCATAAACACGATCAGGCAGACAGATTTCAACGGGATAGACGGGATCTTATCCGTTGCCCCATATTACAATAAGCCAACGCAGAGAGGGATTTTCCAGCATTTTAAGACAATAGCCACATGGAGTCCTGTCCCTGTAATTATTTACAATGTACCAGGCCGTACGGGATGTAATATTTCGGCTGACACATGTCTTGAACTCGCTCATTCGTGCGAGAATATCATTGGTGTAAAAGAGGCTTCAGGGGATCTTTGCCAGATAATGAAGATCATCAGGGGGAAACCTGAGAATTTTGGAGTTATTTCCGGTGATGATCTTCTGACTATTCCGATTATAGCTTCCGGCGGTATCGGAGTAATATCCGTTCTTGCCAACGCATTTCCTGCTGCCTGCTCCGAGCTTGTCGGTAATGCTCTGAAGAGCAATTTCAAGTCGGCACGGGAGATACAGTACCGCTATCTTGAAATGACTGAGCTACTATTCGCTGAAGGGAACCCTGCAGGGGTAAAAGCCATGCTCAGTACTCTGAATATCTGCCTGAATAACCTACGTCTTCCACTGGTTCCGGTAAGCAGGCAAACGATGACTCGTATTCAGAAAGCTATCGAAGAATTAAATAAAGGATGATCATCTTGGCGCCGCAGGGCTGCCAGGCATTGTTCCGGGCTGATTAAGTCCGTGACAATGTTTGTATTTTTTACCGCTGCCGCAGGGGCAGGGATCGTTTCTTCCTACTTTCTTTTCGACACGGACAGGTTCAGCTTTCTGGTTTTTGTCGGGAGCGCCTCCGGGGCCTCCAGTACTGCTATACTGTGAAAAATCACTCTTAGAGGCCCTGTATTTGCTCATGTCGACCTGACGGCGGCGCTGAGCTTCCTTTACCTGATCAGGATCCTGAGTTGGAATATGTCCCTTCATAAGGGTACTTACCACATCCTTGTTAACCTTGGCGATCATGGTCTTAAACAGTTCGAACGACTCGAACTTGTAAATCAGGAGTGGGTCTTTCTGTTCATAGGTAGCGTTCTGAACGGACTGCTTGAGTTCATCCATTTCCCTGAGGTGTTCCTTCCATGAATCGTCAATCGTGGCGAGAACCACTGTCTTTTCATAGGCTTTTGCAAGCTCCTTTCCCTCCGATTCAGCAGTTGCCTTCAGGTTCGTTACCACCTGGAAGACCCTTACGCCGTCAGATATTGGTACCACAACGTTTTCATATACGTGTGACATCCTTTCATAAACATCCTTCAGGACAGGATAGGCCTGCTGAGAAATTGACTCCACCTTTCTCCTGTAGGTATTCAGTACCTTGGAATATACCGATTCCACGACCTGTTCGGATGCTATCTTTATGAACTCCTGCTTTGGCACGGGAGAGTCCATCGAGAATGACCGTATAAGATCAAAATCGAAGTTCTCGAAATCACCTTCCTTATGATAAATATCAACAAGGTTTTCCGTGACATCATACATCATATTTGCCACGTCAAGGGACAATCGCTCTCCAAGAAGGGCGTGACGTCTTTTCTTATAGATCACTTCCCTCTGTGAATTCATCACGTCGTCGTACTCAAGGAGTCTTTTTCTTATTCCGAAGTTATTCTCCTCCACCTTTTTCTGGGCTCTTTCAATCGATTTTGTAATCATCGGATGCTGGATCATTTCCCCATCCTTAAGTCCCAGCTTATCCATTATCCCGGCTATTCTTTCCGAACCGAAGAGCCTCATAAGTTCATCCTCGAGCGAAACAAAGAACTGCGAAGAGCCAGGGTCTCCCTGTCGTCCGGACCTTCCACGAAGCTGCCTGTCTACCCTTCTTGACTCATGCCGTTCCGTACCAATGATTGCAAGTCCTCCGGCATCACGGACCTCGGGTGTGAGCTTGATGTCGGTACCACGGCCAGCCATGTTGGTTGCAATGGTTATCGTACCGGTCTTACCGGCTTCGGCAACAATTTCCGCTTCCCGCTGGTGCAGTTTCGCATTAAGAACGTTATGCTTCAGACCCTTCATTTTAAGCATTCTGCTCAGAAGCTCTGAAATCTCAACCGACGTTGTACCAACAAGTACGGGTCGTCCCTGTCTGTTGAGATTTACGATCTCATCTATTACAGCATTGTACTTTTCGCGCTTGGTCTTATATATGATATCCTCGCGGTCATCTCTTATTATCGGCTTATTTGTAGGGATGACGACCACATCTAGTTTATATATATTCCAGAATTCACCTGCTTCGGTTTCGGCAGTACCTGTCATACCTGCCAGCTTGTGATACATCCTGAAATAGTTCTGGAGTGTTATGGTAGCATATGTCTGGGTGGCTTCTTCGACCTT
This sequence comes from Bacteroidales bacterium, assembly GCA_040772125.1. Lineage (GTDB taxonomy): Bacteria > Bacteroidota > Bacteroidia > Bacteroidales > VadinHA17 > LD21. The sequence continues at coordinate 1,456,006 of JAXGYS010000003.1, read as the reverse complement.
GACATTCTCTTTTGCCTCGATCGCCTGATGGAGCCCGTCGGAATAACGCCTACCCTCCAGTATACGTCCTGTCTGCTCGTCAACAATTTTTACTTTATTGTCTATTACCACATATTCCACATCCTTGTCGAATAGGGTCCATGCCTTCAGAAGCTGTGTCATTGTATGCACCCTCTCCGATTTGACGGAATAATCCTGAAGCAGCAGGTCTTTTCTTCTCAGCTTTTCCCTGTCATCCAGTCCTTCCTTCTCAAGATCGGCTATTTTTGAACCAACGTCTGGCAGCACAAAGAAACTGGCATCTTCGACCGATGTTGAGATCAGGTCGAGCCCCTTCTCCGTAAGCTCAATTGTATTGGCCTTCTCGTCTATCACAAAAAAAAGCTCATCGGTAACCTTGGGCATCTCCTTGCTGTTATTCTGCATGTAGAAGTTCTCTGTTTTCTGAAGCAGAGTCCTGTTTCCCTCTTCGCTCAGGAATTTTATCAGGGCATTATTTTTGGGAAGGCCTTTAAAGGCTCTTAAAAGCAGTTTGCCACCTTCTTCAAGCTTATCTTCGGAAATGAGCCGCTTGGCATCTGCCAGTATCTGTGTCACGAGTCTTTTCTGGGCACTTACGAGCTTGTCTACCTTGGGTTTCAGCTCATCGAACTGCTGGGTATCGCTTTTGGCTGTCGGACCAGAAATGATAAGAGGTGTACGGGCATCGTCGATCAGCACCGAGTCGACCTCATCGACTATTGCATAGTGATGTTTTCTCTGGACGAGATCTTCAGGGTTGATAGCCATATTGTCCCTGAGGTAATCGAAGCCGAATTCGTTGTTTGTCCCGAAAGTTATGTCTGCGTTATAAGCTTTTCTCCGGTCAGCCGAATTTGGCTGATGCTTGTCGATACAATCGACTGATAGACCGTGAAATTCATAAATCGGCCCCATCCATTCCGAGTCTCTTTTTGAGAGGTAATCGTTGACAGTCACAATATGTACTCCCCTGCCGGCCAGAGCATTAAGAAAAACCGGAAGAGTTGCAACAACGGTTTTGCCCTCTCCTGTCGCCATCTCCGATATTTTTCCCTTGTGAAGTGCAACCCCTCCTATAAGCTGCACATCATAATGCACCATGTCCCACACTATCTCATTCCCTCCGGCAATCCAGCGATTGCTCCAGATGGCTCTGTCACCCTTTATTGTAATGCTTTCCCTGGTTGCAGCAAGGTCGCGGTCGTACTGACGGGCAGTAACCTCAAGCACACTGTTTTCCTTGAATCTGCGGGCTGTTTCCTTAACAATTGCAAATGCCCTGGGCACCAGTGAATCGAGTATCGTCTCAAGCTTCTCCTCTATCAGCTTCTCAAGCTTGTCAGCCTCATTGTAAAACTCCTCCTTCTTGTATACATCCTCCTCTTTTTCTGCTCTTTCCTTCAGTGATTTTATCTCCTTCTCCTCGGGTGAGATATGATCGTGTATTTCTTTCCTGAGCTCTTCGGTAAGGTCTCTCAAATCATCATTTGAAACATTGCTGAGCTTTGCATATTCCTTAAGGGTTTCATTGACATATGGAGTAATCTCCTTTATATCCCTCTCATACTTGTTACCCAGAAAAAGTCCAAGTACTTTGTTTACAATATCCATTTAGCTTTTTATTTACTGAATATGAAAAATCCCCGCAAAATTAGTGTTTTTTCAGATTGGTAGGAAAAATAACTGGCCCCGGTTTGTCATCTGACAAGATTATACCGGTAACTCTTTCTTGCCCTTCCATCGTTTATGACAATCAGATAGATCCCTGACGGAGCTTTTGAGATATCGGCTGAAACGTACTGCTGACCTATAACCCTGTCATGGTATATTAATCTGCCAGTCAGGCTGTAAATGGATAATTCAACCGGTCTTCCCTCCTCTGCAGGAATATTGCGGAGGTTTATAATTCCGTTTCCGGGGTTGGGGTATATTACAAAATCAGACTCTGTGATCTCCTCAGCGCTATCAACAAGGGGTGTAATTGCAAGGTCCGACACAGCCCATCCCCAGCCGTTGGCATAAGGATCGGAGAATAACCTGAACCTTACCAGAAGTTCGCCTCCATCAGGGATCCGTGAACCGAGCCTGGGGTATATTGTCTGTTTCAGCATCATCGATTCGGTTCCCTTGTAGGTTGAGTTCATCTCATCATCAAACGAACTGTTATATGCATTTTCCCATGAAGGAAGAAGCCTGCTGTCATATCCGTCCGACAGGCTGAACCATGTTTTGCCGAAGTCGTTCGAAGCTTCGATAATAACATAATCATAGAAATCTGAAAATCCGTAAACCGAACCTTCCTCTCCGGGTTCCACCAGCACTACTTCATCAAACGTGATTATCATACCTGTAGGCTCAAAAAACACCGGATGCCTGAGCACAGCGGTAAACTCAAGGGTTTTGTAATCCTCATCAGGACTTCGGTAGGGATGCTCTGAATGAAGCCCGAATCTTGAGAATCCCTCAGGTCTGCTGATCTCAAAACCATTACTAAAAAAAGCCGGTCCGGCACCGGAAAAATCCGTTGAATAGCTATTTAATGAAGGTAGCAGGCCTTCAATGGCAATCCTGTTATAACCCGTTGCGGGGGATGATGCAATGTTTGCTGAAGAAGCTCCGTCAACTGCCACAATACGGTACTCTATGTAGTCACCTCCTTTAAGGAATTCGGATCCGACCTCAAGGGAAGCAGAGTACAGGTCAGCGTTGTCATTTGTCATACCCGCTGTCCTGAAAGGATTTTCATTTATCCTGTATTCAACATAAACCGAATCAATACCCAGATTATCTGTCACGACTGCATCCAGATGGATAGTATCAACCTTCTCAAAAAAATACTCAGGGGGTGAATGTTCTATTTCAGGGAGTTTATCATCTGTTCCTATGAAAACTGTAAACGGGGACTCAGAGGCCCTTGATGGCATGCGGAACATCCTTAAAAAAGCATCAGTAACGAAAAAATAATAATCAAGTTCAGTGTTATATGAAGGCACTGATACTGTTGCAGTATAACTGTCAATTCCGGCTGCGGGTAGCATCATTACAGTATCAGATGTAAGGAAATCATCATAGGAATATACAATTCCGACCATATCGGTGTTGTAGGCACTGTCGGAAAGGATCTCGGTTCTCAGTTCAATTTCTGTAACCGGTTCTTCAGTATCCTTAATCTCATCATGGACTATCCTGGTGTTGATCCAACCAAGATCTCCGAGGATTGACAGGATAAGGTTTCCGGGGTCATGGATAGCCTCACCCAGGTCAATAAATGGTGTCATGAGGGCATCAGCCTGGCTTGTCCTGAGTTCATCGAGATGGGAAACGCTGGATCCCGGATCCCACTCAGAAGGAGCATATAGCCTGGGACGGCCTCCTGAGAGGTAGCGCCTGGTAACAGGTCCGTTGAAATATAGCTGATTGCCTGTAAGTTGTTTGTAGAGTTCGTCGGATTCACGTTGAAAAAGTGTTGTATCGGTAAGTTTTTCCCTGAGAAGATTCTCAACAAATGTGTCCCAGGCTACCGGCACACCGCCAAGACCATAGGTGCCTGTGGAGTTCTGGGCATCCATGCTGTCGAAAAAGCCCAGTCCGTGACAAAGTTCATGAATAACGACAGTAACTAGATCATATTGGTTTACAGGGGTGTTTCCATCGGTACCCATGTACCATCTGGCGGAACTGTTAAGAACAAGCTCCACATCCGCCTCATTCGGCTCATTAATATTACGGCCGGCAATTTTTTCAGCTACAGTAACAGGATAATAAGCATCTGGATTAAAGGCATCGATACTCCAGCCGGCTGCAAATCCTGTTATTGTGGCATTTCCAAGTACACCCTCCGAAGAAATTTTTCTCCAGGAAGCTTTTACTGTAAGCCCGGCATCAGGAGGAAGGATCGATTCAAGAATTGATACCGCGTATCCAACGGCATTTCTGGCATCGTTCGGAAATCCTGAATATATAACTGAAATATTTCCCCCACCCTTTGATGCTGATTTCTCGAAGAAAGCTTTGGGCGGGGGAATAAATACTCTGTTAACTTTTTCCCCTGCATAACAAACCCCTGTTTTAAGGCGGTTAAGGATATATTCCTGGGCATAAAGGGAATGCAGGGGGAATAAAAGCAGAAAAAGAATTATAGAAATTTGCGTCTTCTTCATCTATTGCTTTTTCCATCAATCGGCTGATCTCAGATTCATAATGTCGCGGTCGAACATATAGAGATTATGCTTACCCAGAATCTTCAGTTTGTCAAGCACTGCCTGCACTGATGCTTCCTCTTCCAGTTGTTCATCAACGAACCATTTAAGGAAACTGTTCGTGGCGTGATCTTTAAGCTCTATCGCCAGATCGACAATTTCATTGATGCTGGATGTAATATACTGCTCATGCTTGAGAACTTCGTTAAAAAGCTCCTCGACGCCTGCATATTCTGAGTCGGGTTTCCTGAATTCAGGGACAACGGCTTTACCACCCCGTTCATTCAGAAACCTGAAAAACTTGAGCATGTGCATTCGTTCTTCCTCAGCCTGGGCGTAAAGCCACTGTGCAATTCCTGCAAGTCCGTTCGTTTCAGCCCATGATGCCATTGCGAGATAAAGATTTGAAGAGTATCCCTCTCTTTCTATCTGCCTGTTGCAGATATCTTCCATTTTTTTTGTAAGCATAGTATTGAGTTTTAATTATCATTTAATAACATTCCGTCATTAAGTTTGTTCATGAAAAAGTCAGCAGTTTTCAAATTCCGGATCATGAAAAGCACATGTTTCAAATGTCTGTAGCATATAAAATTAATTCATATCCCGTTCACAGGATATCAAGATTGAAAGTTTTTTTTAAATCTCTGATTTCAGGGTACTTGGAAGCAAGATGATTGTATTTCTGTTCATCTGAATAGAGTGTTTCATTTGATTCTGCAAGGTCGACAACTGTTTCAATATCAATATCTCCTGATGCAAAACGTTTCTGGAGAAAATCAAGAAGCCTGTGTTTGTAGTTCTGGACAAACAAGTCCTTCTGGGCTGCATTGTTTACGTGGATCTTAATTATGTTATCACTTTCAAGCTCCGTGGTCACTGACTTAAACATTGACACGATCCGTGTTCCGTCGTTTTTAACAAGATCCGTAAAATCGGTCCAGGCTTTTGCAAAAGCCGGCTCGGTCAGTTCTTCTGAAGGGACTTCTCTTGCCTCTTCAACCGGATCGGCAGGTTTTTCAACAGGAGCTTCCGCAATGGTTTCTTTTTCCTGAGAAATGATGTTCTTTATTGAGAATGACTTGGCATGTTTTTCGATCACCGGAACGTGCTTTCCCTGCGACGGAACGGGTTTTTCAATATCCGACATCCGGGGTTCATGGGATTCCCTGATTATTTCAGATTTAGAAGGAAGAGGAAGTCCGGGATCTTTTTCGGCCGGAGTGCTTAATTCAGTCTTTTTTTTTTCACCACCCGGAAAAGAAGCTTCCGTAAGTCTGCATAGACGAATGAGGCATAGCTCAACATGGAGCCTTGTGTTTTTGCTGGTTTTGTAGGATACGTCGCAGTTGCTAAGTTGTTCAAGTGCCCTGAAAATAAAATCTTCAGAACAGACCGCGGTCTGCTGAAGATAGCGCTGCTTTATGGCAGGGGTAGCCTCAAGCAGTTTAACCGTAACCTCATCCATGCAAACAAGAATGTTGCGGAGATGACTTCCCAGTCCGGATATAAAATTATGTCCGTCGAAACCTTTCTCAAGTATTTCATTGAATGTCAGCAGAACAGAGGAAACATCTCCCCGGAGCGCTCCTGCCACTGTCTCAAAATAATATTCGAAATCAAGTACATTCAGGTTTTCTATTACATCCTTGTAAGTAATTTTTTTACCGCTGATGCTTACTATCTGATCGAATATCGACAAGGCATCCCTGAGTGCGCCGTCAGCTTTCTGGGATATAATGTGAAGTGCTTCCTCCTCAGCCGTTACTCCCTCATTCTTTGCGACATACATCAGTCTTCCAACAATATCCTCTATTCTGATCCTGTTAAAGTCGAAAATCTGGCAGCGCGAGAGAATTGTCGGTATTATTTTATGTTTCTCTGTTGTTGCAAGTATAAAAATTGCATGCGAAGGTGGCTCTTCAAGAGTTTTAAGGAAAGCATTGAATGCGGATGTGGACAACATGTGAACCTCATCGATGATATAGATGCTGTATTTGCCTACCTGAGGCGGTATCCTTACCTGATCAGTCAGGCTTCTTATATCATCGACCTTGTTGTTTGAAGCAGCGTCGAGTTCATGTATGTTGAATGAGCGGAGTGTGTTAAAAGAATGGCACGACTCACATTCATTACATGCCTCACCATTATCACTCAGGTTGCTGCAGTTTATTGTCTTGGCAAAGATCCTGGCGCAGGTTGTCTTTCCCACGCCCCTCGGACCGCAAAAGAGATATGCCTGCGTCAGGTGTCTGTTTTTTATCGCAGCCTTAAGGGTATTGGTGATAGAATCCTGGCCCACAACCATATCAAAGGTGGCAGGACGGTATTTTCGTGCCGAGACAATGAAGTTCTCCATAAATGATGACTCTTTTTCCGGCAACATGAGCCGGAATACAAATATAGTCAAAAAGAAATCGAAGCATAGGGGCATTTACATTTCAGATTACTTACCCCTTGCATAACAAGCTTCATATGTGTCAGATAATTCTTTTTTCTGCAATTACATTTTCTTTAAAAAAAAATTGTATTTTTGCGAGCCAAAATCAATTAATTTAAAAACCAGGAGAATAATATGTTAAATCAGTACGAAACCGTTTTCATTGCAACTCCCGTTTTGTCTGAGAACCAGATGAAGGAAGCGGTACAGAAGTTCAAGAAGGTCATCACCGAGAACAGCGGTGAGATCGTTCATGAAGAGAACTGGGGCCTGAAAAAACTGGCCTATCCTATTCAGAAGAAGTCGACAGGCTTCTATTACCTCATTGAATTCCGCGGAACAGGCGATCTTATCGAGAAGCTTGAGGTTCAATACCGCAGGGATGAAAGGATAATAAGATTTCTCACCTTCAGGATGGAGAAATTTGCTGTCGAATATGCTGAAAAGAAAAGGAAACAAAAAGAATCAGGTAAATTGAAGGAGGAATAACAGATGGCACAGAATGAATCAGAAATCAGATATCTGACCCCGCCAACCGTTGAGGTCAAAAAGAAGAAATACTGCAGGTTCAAGAAAAACAGGATAAAGTACATTGACTACAAGGATCCTGAGTTCCTCAAGAAATTCCTGAATGATCAGGGTAAGATACTGCCCCGCAGACTTACCGGCACATCATTGAAATATCAGAGGAAAGTGGCCAAGGCCGTAAAGAGAGCGCGTCATATTGCACTTCTGCCCTATGTAACTGACCTGTTAAAATAAGGAGGTACTATTATGGAAATCATTTTATTACAGGATGTCAACAAACTAGGTCAGAAAGACGACATAGTTAATGTAAAGAACGGATACGCAGCTAATTATCTTATTCCGAAGGGATTCGCCGTTGCAGCTACAAGTTCTGCGAAGAAGATGCATTCGGAAAACCTCAGGCAGAGGGCTCATAAGGAAGAAAAGATAAAGGCTACGGCACAGGAAACCGCCGCCAGTCTGGCAGAAGTCACACTGGTTGTCGGTGCCAAGACCAGTTCATCAGGCAAGATCTTCGGTTCGGTAAATACCATTCAGATTGCGGAAGCGCTTAAAGACAAAGGATTTGATATCGACCGCAAAAATATAACCCTGCCGGAAGATCAGATAAAGGAAATAGGAAAATACAAGGCTGTTATTAAACTTCACAGGGACGTAAGGGTCGAAGTGGAATTTGAGATAGTGGCCGAATAAAAAGATTTATGGACGAAGAAAAAAAAGGACATGTCATTGCATGTCTTTTTTTTTTGGACATGCCATGGCATGTCCTTATTTTTTAGTACTCGTCGTGATAATCCCTCCTCCTCTCATACTTAAGGTCGGAAAGAACAGCAGCCTTGACCCTTATGGTAAAGTTCCACATCTTCATCGTGCCATTGGGGATCCAGTTGAAACTCATATCCCAGCAGTGGAGATCACGTGAAATTCCGATCTGGGTCATGGTAATCTCCTTCTGTTTAAAATCGAATCCGCTGGTATATGTAATAGCTGTCTTTTTGGTAAGGGTAACATTTCCGTTCACTGAAAGGGTTTGTGTAAGATTTGATTTCAGGGAAGGTTTTGAATAACTCAGGTTATAACTTACACGCATTGACCAGGGCACATCAAATATTGAATATCCGTAATCGTCAAATAACCTGTCTTCTGTTCCTGCAGGTGCCGAGGGATTCGGAATAGCCCCGGTCTGATCCTGATAGAACGCCCCGGTCCTTGAATCGGTCACAGGCGAAGAAGAAGGTCCCGACGAACCTCTCTTACTGTCGCCCATTATCAGCTTTCCGAGATCAAAATCGAGGCTTACATTGAAGTTTGTAAGGCGCATCAGTTTCCCGTTCTGCTCAAATGCTGTTCTTGCGACGGGCCTCCCCTTTTCATTGATGCCGTAAAGTGAGAAACTGCTTCCGGCCGATATTCCGACATTATTGAAGAGTGAGGTTCTGAGAACCATGTTTACGGGTGCCCATTTCATCGAATCCGCGAAGATATTATATGATGTGGAAACACCCAGATTCTCTATCAGCTTTACCTTCTGAGGTTTAGTGGCAGTGTCATCCCTTGAGAAAACCTTGGCCTCAAGCAGGTTTGTGAGATTAAAGGAAATCTGTCCGTTTCGTTTTGACAGGGATGGTGTGCCATAGATATTTCCGTCGAAGATCGAATATTCCCGGATGTTGCCGAGGGTGTCGCGCTGAACGGTACGGTAAAGATCGCTGCTCAGTCCTTCAAGGCTCGGGATATAGCTGAAGCTCACCGAAGGCTTCATCACGTGCCTGATGGCCTGTACCCTGGAGTTACCAGAGAATGTGAATGTTCCGAATATCTGCGGATTAAAGCTGGCGCTGATTGAAGGATTGAAAGCCTGACCATAGAAGGTGCCCCGGGTAGTGTCGGTCACTTCCATAGGGATAATCTCATTTTTCTCAGGATCGAAATAATCTGCCACCCATCTCTTTTCATATTTCTGGGTATAGAGAACACCACTGTACCTTAACTGGGGCGAAATGGAGAAATTTCTGAAAGGCCGGAACTGTATGCTTAAGGGAATATCATGTTTGAATCCGTTGCGCATATTCTGCCAAACCTTGTTTGTAAAAAGAAGGCTGTCGTATGTGTTTATCTGGTTATCGAGTGAGGCAGAGTACTGAAGCTGAAGCTCCTGGTACCATTTTGAAGGTCCGGGGTTGTTTCGGTTCTTAAAAGGGTAAATACGGCTCATATTGAAACTGACCTTCGGCAGGTTAAGCGCTACTGACTTGTTTTTAACGTTCTGACTGTGGTTCATGCTTGCAGAGAGGTTGAAAGGGGTTCCCTCCCAGCTCTTTGAGTAACTGACGCTCGACTGCCTCTGAGTTGTAACATGTTCAGAAACATTATAGCTGTTTGTCTTGTCGTATCCGCTTGAACTCATGTTGACGTTCGCAGAAAATCTCTGACCCGGACGAGCTTTGGCATCCTGATTATATGTCCAGCCGATCTTATAGTTTGTCGCCTTGCTGTAATCCTTCAAACCTTTATGTCCTGATACGTTATTGGCATAACTGAACAGGAACTGACCCGAGTACTTGTATCTTTTTGCGTAGTTCGACTGTGCAGTAAGCATCCAGGTACCATTTGTATAGATGTTACCTTTCAGGGCAAGGTCAAAAAAATCGCTGATGGCAAAATAGTAACCTCCTTCAGTCAGATTGTATCCCCTCTCCTGTTCCTGTCCTACCCTGGGTATGAGAATGCCCGAGGCAGCTCTTTTAGTCTGAATGGGGAAAAAGCCGAAGGGAAGGGCAACCGGAAGCGGTATGCCTTCAAGAACCAGGTTACCGGGTCCTGAAATAATCTTCTTTCCGGGATATATCTTTGCTTTAGGCAGATTGATATAGAAATGAGGATGTTCAGCTTCGCAGGTTGAGTAAGTGCTTTTTGCAATGTTGGAAGTTCCGTCTTCAAGAAGCTTGGTTACCTGGCTTCTCAGAAGCCCGTCTTCCTGCTTTGTTACGATCCTGTAGGCTATTGCCTTACGTGTCACAAAGTTGTAGAGCAGAGAATCAGCCTCCAGCTCCTGATCTCCCTGCCGGAAAACCGGAGTTCCGGTGACTTTACCGGTGGTGTCGGCCCTCCCTGTGGCGAATACGGTATTTGAACCCATATCAAACACTATTGAATCGGCCTTTATCTCCATGTCACCATAGGTAACTTCAGCCTGATCAATCATTATGGTTCTTTTATTGACAAGATCGTTGATCTTCCTGCCTGCAGAACGATATGTTACCTGTTTGTCTATTCCTTCCGGTGAGATCTTCTTAAGTACCTGAACGGTGGTATCGGCAATGATTGTTTCGGACCGGACAGCCATGGTGTCGGCAGGGGATATTTCCTGTTGTGAAAATAATGAAACAAAATGGCCCGTTAACAGGATCACTACCAGTAGCCGCTTTTGTATAAAAAAATACAACTTTAATACTATTTTTGTACAGTTTTTGTGTGACCTCCGGATGTCAGGCGCAAAACTAAGTAAAAAAACACGAACTAGTGATGGGTTCAATTACTAAAAACGGCAAAGAACGTACCAATTATATAAAGGTACTTAAATTGCTTTCGCTTTGCTCACTGGTATTTCTGTTTACCGCCCTTCAGGTTGCCGGGTCAACGGAAAAAACCTGGGTTGTGGTTATCGATGCCGGGCATGGCGGGAAAGATCCCGGAGCATTGGGAGCAAAAAGCAGGGAGAAGGACATCAACCTTTCAATAGCTCTGAAAACAGGCGCATACCTTGAAAAAAATGTAAAAAACGTAAAAGTGCTTTACACCCGAAAGACAGATCTTTTTGTCGGGCTCAAGGAAAGAGCAGAGTTTGCCAACAAGAACAAGGCAGACCTCTTTATATCCATCCATGCAAATGCAATGCCTGCAAACAGGAATATTAAAGGAGCCGAGACATTCATCATGGGGCCGTCGAAAGATGATCAGAATCTTGAAGTTGCGATGAAAGAGAACGAAGCCATTGTATATGAGGACGATTACACGACAAAATATGAAGGCTTTGATCCTAAATCGCCGGAATCATACATAATCTTCTCTCTGATGCAGAATGTGTTCCGGGAACAGAGCACGGAGTTTGCCTCACAAGTCCAGAGTCAGTTTAAAAACCGGGCAGGACGAATTGACCGGGGGGTGAAGCAGGATGCTTTCTGGGTACTGTATATGACATCGATGCCCAGTGTACTGATAGAGACAGGTTTCCTAACAAATGCTGATGAAGAGAAGTACCTGGCCTCAGAAGAAGGACAGGATTATCTTGCTTCAGCCATTTACAGGGCAACCCGGGATTATTTCAGCGAAATTGAGAAGAAAAGCCAGGTCTCAAATTTTGTCCCGGCAACCGAAAGAGTAACGCACGACACACTTGCACCTGATGAAAAAGAGGCGGTGCTTATGCCGACTTTCATGGTCCAGATAAAAATTTCCAAGGAAAAGCTCGAGACAAAGCCGGAAAATTTCAACGGGATAACAGATGTTGTTTCGATTCCGGCCGGGGATCATTACAAATATGCAACAGGCAGTTTCAGCTCATTTTCAGAGGCCGCCGAACATAGCAAGGTTATCAGAAAACTGTACAGCGATGCCTTCGTCATAGCTGTAAAAGACAATAAAGTACTACCTTTACAGGAGGCAATCGATATGAAAGGATCCAAATAAATCTGCCAGGTTAATGAAAAAAATCTCACACGAAGTAAAAATAGGAGCCACAGCCCTGATCAGCATTCTTGTTTTTATCTGGGTATTCAATTACCTGAAGGGTAAAGATATCTTCAGAAGCACATCGGTTTATTATGTTGTGTATGACAGGGTAAACGGTCTTGCAGAATCAAGTCCCGTTGAAGTAAACGGATACAAGGTAGGCGTGGTTCAGTCGTTAAAATTCCTCGATCCGCTCAGCGGGAGACTGCTTGCCGTTCTGTCTGTTGAAAATAATTTCAGGCTGCCTGTCAACACTGTTGCAGAAATTACTACAGCCACTCTTATTGCCGGAATGAAAATTCAGCTTGTTTACGGCTCCGGTCCGGGCACCTATTCCAGTGGTGACACCATCCCGGGAAGACTTGCTGAGACAGTAATAACAAAAGTTGAGAATGAGCTTCTTCCTCTCAGCGGCAAGATCTCAGATCTTATCAGTTCGCTCGATACTGCAATATCTTCCATAAATGACATTGTAACTCCCGGATTCAGGTCAGATATAAGAACAGGCGTTGCCAGTATTAGCAGTGCCGCCAGGAGCATCGACAACAAGGTTTTGAAGGAGACTCTTGAAAATATCAACACATTCACGGCCATGCTTGCAGACAATTCCGGGAACCTCTCTTCGGCACTAAGCGGTCTGGAGTCAGTTGCCGACACACTTGCCGCGGCAGACCTGTATTCATCTGTAAACAACCTGAAGTCAAGCCTTGAACAGGCTTCATTACTTCTTAATAACCTCAATGAGGGTCGCGGCACTGCAGGGCAGCTTATGACAAATGACTCTCTTTATACAAACCTGTCGAATACCCTCGGGAGTCTTAACCTGCTTCTGGCTGATATGAGAACCAACCCAAAGAAATATGTACATTTTTCCCTTTTTGGAAGAAAAGAGAGGCAGGAATAATTGACTTTTTATAAAATTCAGAGTATCTTGAGCTTAAATCGGGGCAATAAATTGATGGAAAAATAGTACCCGTTTTTAACATTTCACGGCTGATTTTGATCATGAGATTATAAAGAACTGTTATACACGTACAAACTTCACCAGACATACATAACCCACTATTTATCAATCAATTAAATCTCAATAAATATTTTTTTCATATAAGTTACTGACCGTTAAAACCATATACTTTTTTTGAAATAATCAAGCGAAAAAAATTTTTTTTTTAACTTTTTTTTTTACAAATATTGCTGTGTGAATCAGCTTGACTGAATACCATAAAACTACTAACTGGAATTTTTCATGAACAAGTCGCACATTGATGTCTGGAATAACTGTCTGCAGATAATAAAGGACATAATTCCATCCGTCAGTTTTAAAACATGGTTTGAACCGATAATACCGTTGAAGCTTGAAAACAATGTTCTGACAATTCAGGTTCCAAGTCCGTTTTTTTATGAGTATCTCGAAGAGCAATATATTGACATACTCAGGAAAACCCTGAGACGTGAGATTGGTACAGATGCAAAGCTCGAATACAATGTGGTTCTTGAAAACACCAATTTCTCCGACGGAAAACCTTATACTGTAAGATATCCCTCACGCAACAAGACCGATCTGAACAACAAGCCGCTTCAGGTCCCCTTTGATGTTACCCAGCCTTCGATCAAGAATCCTTTTGTAATTCCGGGGATAAAGAAAGTCCACTTTGATCCGAAACTTAATCCCGATTACAATTTCAACAACTATGTGGAGGGTGAATGCAACAGGCTGGCGAGATCGGCCGGAATAGCCGTTGGCAATAATCCCGGTGGCACGGCATTCAATCCGCTTATGATCTACGGTGATTCAGGGCTGGGTAAGACTCACCTGGCACAGGCGATCGGGATTCTGGTAAAGGAGAAGCATCCCGACAAGGTGGTCCTTTATGTCAATGCCAATAAATTTCAGACTCAGTTTGTTGAATCGGTCAGGAACAACAACAAAAACGATTTTCTGCACTTCTATCAGATGATAGACGTTCTCATTCTGGATGATGTTCATGAATTTGCGGGAAAAGAAAAAACCCAGGACACCTTCTTTCATATATTCAATCACATTCATCAGTCGGGAAAGCAGCTGATACTCACCTGCGACAGACCTCCTGTCGAACTTCAGGGGATGGAACAGAGGCTTCTTTCGAGGTTCAAATGGGGGCTTCAGGCAGATCTGCAGAGACCCGACTATGAGACAAGGCTTGCTATTCTCAGGAAGAAAGCATACAATGACGGCATCGAACTGCCCGATGAGATTTTCGAATATCTGGCAGCCAACATATCCAACAACATAAGGGAACTTGAAGCAGTTCTCATCTCCCTCTACGCCCAGTCGACCCTGAACAGGAAGGAGATCACCCTGGATCTTGCCCGTCAGATGGTTGAGAAGCTTGTTACAACCACCAGGAGGGAGATTACAATTGAATATATTCAGAAGATCGTATGCGATTATTATAAAATACCCATTGAACAGATTCAGGGTAAAACCAGAAAGAGGGAAATAGTCCAGGCAAGGCAGGTTTCGATGTACTTTTCAAAGAACCTGACAAAAGCCTCCCTTGCAAGCATAGGGTCTCATATAGGCGGAAAGGATCATGCAACGGTACTGCATGCCTGTAAAACCGTGAACAATCTCATGGATACTGACAAGCATTTCAGGAACCAGATCAACGAGATTGAAAAGAAACTCAAGGTCTGATTATTTCCTTATCCTGAAGTTCAGCAGATCGATATCTTTCACGCACCGGAATCCCACTGTGGAATTCCTGTCAAATCCCGGTGATACCATCAGCATCATCTGAGTTTTGTCGAGAGGCTGAGGACCTCCCTTTATGTACCACCAGCTCGACACCGGATTATAGAAGCTTCCCCCTCTTATTATCGAAAAATAATATGAACCATTGAAATACATGTCGCCTGTCATCTGCCAGACATTTCCAACCATATCGACCACCCCGTAAGGGCTCATGCCTTTATTAAAGGCGTCGACCGGAGTTGGTTTATCAAATGCATTGTTGCACAGGGTCCCGTGGAAATCATCCCCCCAGGGCCATCTTCGCTGGTCAGTCCCCTGAGCTGCACGCTGCCATTCTGCTTCGGTGGGAAGTCTTTTCCCGGCCCATGCCGCGTAGGCCTTCATATCCTCAATACTCAGGTTGACAACAGGATACCTTTCCTGCCCCTGCCGGTATATCCCCATATCCCAGTGCCGCAGATACCTTACTGTATCTACAGGCCTGTAGCCCGTACTCTGAAGAAACTCGTAATACTGTGCATTGGTAACAGGATACCTGTCAATAAGAAAACTGTCTATCCTCGCCGTAACATCACTTGCATCGGGATATGGTATGAAATCGTCATCTGCTGAAACACTGTAGGAAAAATCTCCTCCCGGGACGAGTACCATATCAGGAGCGATGCCGGTTGCCGGAGGTGTTTTCTGAACCCTGCTCACCAGCCAGGGCTTTCCTCCTTCACGCATCAGGATGTTCTCATCCACAAGAATATTCTCCCTCTTCAGCTGAACAATGATCTTATCCTCATAATAGCCAAAAAGATTCTTCACTGACAGCACCGTATCCCCGGTTTCCTTCAGTTCAACAAAAGCCGTTTTTCCTGAAGGATTACCCTTCCAGACAATAATATGTGAGCCTTCCGGTGTACTGATGCGAAGGGAGTCTCCCGTGAGTCTGGTCCTCAGAATCTTTCTGAATGCTGCGATGCAGTCAACCGAACCCTCCTTTCGTGTACCTGCCTCTGAAAGAAGCCATCCTGAAGTCTTCACGCAGGCATAGGAGATCCCATTATCCGTTTCAATATTAGTATTTTCGTGATTCCAGAGGGATACATAATGAAAATTACTGTCATTTTCAATCCTGAAAAGCGGACCCTGGTACCCTTCAGGTCTCATGTTCAACACAGTATAAATTATCTTTCCTTCCGAGGTCCAGCGGTTAACATAGATATTGTCAGCTCTTGTACCGATCAGCGGGGTCCAGTCCTTATCAAGAAAAGCATCACTGTTCTGCCTCAGGATGTCTGTTGTTCTGGCCAGGTAACCGAGATCCTCCTCCAGACCGGAATTCCTTCCTCCGGGGCGGAACATGTTGAGTTCGGTACCATAACCATTAAAAAATGCAACAGCCAGTTCCCTGTGTATCACGTCTTCCCCGGGATCGCAGACCCTGAAGATAGAGAAATCGGGTTTAATAAGCTTATTAAGATTAAGTTCGGGACTTAAAAATATCGCATTATGAACCCTTCCTGAAATGATACCAGGCATATCGACGGGCACTGCCATCCCTTCCGAATACATTACAACTCCTTTTCTTACACTGTCGGCAGCAGACTGGAGCTCATAGCTCGAGTTACCACGGGTATCAAGAACTACTCCGTCAGCCTCGGTGTCCCTTATAAGCCGTGCCATACCCTGGTAGTGATTTTCGTCTCTTGTGCTCAGATCCCATGGATTATATGCTATAAAGAACCTTGTCCCGCTTTGTTTTGCAACACGGCTGAAGTTACGGAGCTGTGTTATTCCGCCGGGCAGATCGGCATAAAGATCCCACTGGTTTCGCTGATCAAGTCCCAGACGCGGCCACGTCGGCCATAATCCAAAAACATCGACGAATCCGAACCTGTCGATATAACCACGGAGCATTTCACCGAAAGTGTATTTTCCGCTTGTCCTGTCAAAAAATTCCTTGTCCCAGGCCATCCTGAGAACTATCAGGTAACTGCTCTTTATCCAGGCAAGGTCAGGCCGTTCATAAAGGGTATTGTCAAAGGCTTCAAGGTCGTAGATATACCTGTCCCTGAAAACCTTTCTGAGTCCGTTCTGCCAGGGGCCCACCGACAGTTCTGCGAACATATTGTAAGTTACACTTGCATTCGGAGGAAGTAGGGTCCTGTATCGTTGTTTCACCCCTCCCTCAGTGCCTTGCCTTCTTACAACCGAGCATAGTGAATAATTGCCCTGCATTTCAAATGAGGTATAACCGAGCTCCCATGCATTGTCAGGCAGGATGACCCTCACAGGTTTGTATCCCGGCCGGAAAAGCATTGCTCTTGCCAGGCCCTCCGGTCCACCGGCTGTAATTGTAACCGTTTCATTATCTGAAATAAAAGGTACTACATTACTGATAGCAATTGTATCGGTGGACATATTCTCAAACACGAAGGAGGAGCGCCAGACCGGCATGCCCTGATCTGAATTTTTATAGCTAAGTTTCAGCTTATTCCCGAAAATCATTGAGTAACCTTCATCCTCCTTCACAGCATCAGTATCGGCTGTTGAATACATTTTTTCGCCCGCCTGAAAACTTAAAACAGGAATTTTCCGTTTAAAATACATCACGGTACTGTCTGACATTATCAGACTGTCGGCAAAAAGGCCTTCGGGCCCGGAGAAATGGATTTCGGCAATTGACTGTGAGTTAGCCGGAATGACAACGGAAAAGAAAGTAATTGTCAGAAGGATAAACAGATTATTCTTTGTACGGGGCATAAATTACTGATTAAACAAAAAATAAAGGTAAAGACTTTAGTTGAACGACATGCATTGTTTTAGCGAGTAACCAGGAAAAAAATTAAAAAATGTCATTTCCCAAAAAGATACCACAAATACTTCTTTTGATACTCGTCGCTCTGGTGTTGACAACTGGTTGTTCGTCGACAAGGAAGAATCCGTATTATCAGAAAAGGATTCAGGCCTCAAAAACGAACACTAAGCAGCTTGGCAAAAACAGGTATTACTTTTCTGATTCATACCAGAAGAAGCTCCAGAAGAGTTACAAAAGGAAGTAGACATCACGCATATCACTCTTCGCATTCAAAGCTCAGGCCGTCGTATGCAAGCATTATTCCTGATGGCAGTGAGGCTGAAACCTCCTCATGAAGGCCCATCTGATGTCCGATATGGGTTATATAGGCCTTTCGGGGGGATATTTCCCTTATAAGGTCTGTTGCCTCCCTGAGACTGAAGTGAGAAATGTGTTTTTCTTTCCTTAAGGCATTGATAACAAAGTACTTCACTCCGAACAATCTCTCCTTTGTCTCCTCAGGGACATAATTGGCATCAGTAATATAGGCGAAATTACCCAATCTGAAACCCAGGATCGGAAGTCTGTAATGAAAGATCCTGAGAGGCACCAGTGTTAATTTGTTAACAGTAAATCCGTAATCGGGAATATTATTGAGCCTCATTCGGGGAATCCCCGGATACTGATATTCGGCAAAAACATATGAATAATCTTTCCTTACTGCTGCCTGGACTCTTTCTTCCGCATAAATATCAATAGCATCCTGGCTCTTATAATTGAATGCCCTTACATCGTCCATTCCGGAAATATGATCCTTGTGCTCATGAGTCAGCACAATTGCATCGAGATGCCTGACATTCTCCCGTAGCATTTGCTGCCGGAAATCCGGACCGGCATCTATAACGAGGGTAGTATTGTTGCTCTCAATCAGCACGGAGGTCCTCAACCGGTTATCATGCCGGTCAGAAGATCTGCACACAGGACAATCGCAGGCGATAACCGGAACACCCTGAGAAGTACCCGTACCCAGAAATGTAATTTTCACTTTTGTCAAATTTCATGGCAAACCTAAAGCAAAAATCGTAAACCGCCAATATGCATTTCATCTTTTTAGCTATCAGCATCCGGTACTTATTTCTACATTTGCCGGATATATATCTATAAAGGTGCCCGGAAAAATATTTCTTATACCAGTTACCCTCGGCGACAGTGACTATAACAGGGTGATACCGGAAAAGGTTCTGGAGATAACCAGGGGATTGAGGCTGTTTGCTGCTGAGGAGATCAGAAGTGCAAGAAGATATCTCAGGCTAATAGATCCGGGATTTCCTATTGAATCGACCATCTTCCTTGAACTTAACGAGCACACCGGCGACAGTGAGATAGAACATTATCTCGATCCGGTACTGAAGGGTACGGATATGGGAATTATGAGTGAAGCAGGACTACCTGGAATAGCGGATCCCGGCTCAAAACTCGTAATGCTCGCTCATAAACGAAAGATCCGGGTTATTCCGCTGACAGGTCCGTCTTCAATAGTCATGGCATTAATTGCATCGGGACTGAACGGTCAGAACTTTACCTTCAACGGATATCTTCCGGTAAAGCCTGCGGAGAGGGCTGCAAAACTCAGGGAGCTTGAAAAACGGGCAAGGGAAGGCTTTTCTCAGATTTTTATGGAAACACCATACAGGAACAGGAAAATGCTTGAAACTTTACTTTCCGTCTGTAACAGTGAAACAAAGCTTTGCATAGCCGTAAACATATCACACCCCGACGAGAGCATAATAACAAAGACAGTCTCGGAATGGAAAAATGCTGTACCGGATATTGACGACCGGCTGGTTGTATTTATTATCCAGTAACTACCTCGCAGTTGAATATTCATCAATGCTGAGGATCTCTATATCGAAGAGAAGGGGTGTAAATCCTGGAATTTTGACCGGCCCCTTGTAACCCTGGTAAGTGATCTCGTTAGCTCCGAAGGCAAGTCCCGAAGGTATAAGGAAAAGAGCCTTTCCTCCAGCCTTCATATACATAAGACCTTCATGAAAACCTGGTATGGTGTAATATTCATTCATTATATAATCAAGAGTATCAACTCCCAGGCAGGTATCGAACACTGTTCCGTTCAAAAACTTTGCAGAGTAAAGAACATGCAGAGTATCATATATATCGACCTGGACGCCTGTTCCCAGCCTGGTATCAAGATAATACAGACCGCTGGTTTTCAGTTCAAAATCGAGGGTGTCATTTTCATTCAGAAATGCCTGGATCTCCAGTCTTTCCTGCTCTCTGAACTCTTCCGTGCGATTGTCAAGCTTGCAAGAGGATACTGATAAAAGAAAAATGATAAAGAAAACCGGCAACGAAAGATTAACAATATTACTAAGTTTCATAGGATTAATTTTAGTTATCAGATAGCATCAATAATCATTCCAGAAATCTCAGAAAGCAATTTTTATTTTGTAAACAATTATGCTTCTGGACGGAATTTTCTTTCCGTCACCCACCAGACCATAAGCAAGAAACGGAGGAAGGATGAAAAGAGCTTCTCCCCCGCGCTTCAGCATCCTGAGCCCCTCATTCAATCCTGCTTCAATATCAGTGCGCCCCAGAACTACCTCCTTCGGACCGGTCTCAGATGAGTCATAACACAGAGTACCGTCAAGGAGGGAGCATTCATAATGCATTATGATCCTTTCATTATCTGTTAAATAATCTCCTTCACCCTCATTAATAATCATATACCAGAGTCCGGCCGGAGATTCAGTCATTTTCAATCCCTTCCTCTCAATGTAGTTTCCGATCACTTCCCTGTCTTTCTGAATCAGGTAATGGTTCAGATCGGCCATGTCCTTACCTCCCGGCTTCTGAACGGCAGCAGGTCCTCCTTTTTCATTCCGGCATGAGACTGAAAAAAGCAAAAGAAGAATCAAAAAAATCTTTGAATTCATATGTCTATATGGCATTGCCTGGCTTTTCCCCGATTTCACCAAGAACCTTGAGAAAATATTCAATTGTATTATCAAGCGTGTCATAGTATTCGCCCCCGGAAGCATTCATGTGTCCACCACCATTGAAGTATCTTGACGCAAATTCATTTACGGCGAAATTTCCCTTTGAGCGGAATGAAATCTTTACAAAATTATCTTTCTCCAGAAAAAGTACTGTAAAATTGATACCCTTTATTGACAGCGGCATATTTACAAAACCCTCGGTGTCGCCTTTGACATGATTGAAGTCAGCCAGCTCTTTTCTGGTCAGAGCAATGTAGGCAGTGCGGTACTCATCAAGTATAACAAGTTTCTGATGAAGCGCGTAACCGAGAAGTCTCATCCTGTCTGACGAAAAATTATTGTATACAGCATTCAGAATCCTGTCCCTTTCGATCCCTGAATCGATAAGGTCGGCTGTAATCTTCAGGGTTCTTCCGGTATAGGAGCCATATTCAAAGTTACCCGTATCGGTAACTATACCCACATATACTGCTTCAGCAAATGCTCTGTCGGCAAACGGAGAACCTTCCATCGCAAGTACCAGCTCATAAACCAGCTCGGATGTTGAGCAGCGTGAGGGATCGGTTATTGTAAGACTTGCGAAAGGGTGAGGTTCAAGGTGATGGTCAATTATCACCCTGGGTGCATTCGAAGAAGTAACATGTTCTTCTGCCTCGCCCAGTCTTCCAGGATGATTGAAATCGAGCATAATGATCAGGTCGGAATCAGAAATAATCCTTTTGCACTTTTTCCTGTCCCTGATGAACACATCAATAAGCTCTGAGCCATCCATCCACTTCAGAAATTCCTGAAGGTTGTTGGGGCACATCATCGACACATTCCTTCCTTTATATAAAAGATACTTGTAAAGCGCAATCTGAGAACCAATTGCATCCCCGTCCGGATTAATATGGCTTATCAGAAGTATATTATCCGATGATTCTAAAAGTTCCGATAATTCTTTTGTATATTTGAAAAGGTCGGCCACATTTATTTGTATTTAATCAAGTGGTTAAAGATAGAAAAATAATCCTTTAGGCCTGATTCTGGATTTTGGTTATCATAACATATCAGATATGAACGGTGAAATTACTTTTTCGATCATAAAGCCAAATGCTGTAAGAACAGGAAAGACAGGCCCGATACTGAAAATGATAAATGAGGCAGGCTTTGTTATTACTGCAATGAAAATGGTTCATGTTACCCGTCAGCAGGCCGAATCATTTTATGGGGTACATAAAGGCAAGCCTTTTTATGAGGGTCTGATTGAGTTTATGACCAGTGGTCCGGTCGTGGTCATGATCCTCAGGCACGAAAATGCGGTTGAAGAATTCAGAAAGTTCATAGGCCCTACAGATCCGGCAAAGGCAGAGAAAGGGACAATCAGAAACATGTATGGCGTATCGGTACAGATGAACGCTGTGCACGGCTCTGACTGTGACGAAAACGCCCTGCGTGAAGCAGCTTTCTTTTTCTCCGAAACAGAAAGGTTTTAATAACAAGCCGTAAAACAATTTTCCGCTTTTCAACATCTGAATCCGGTTCAGATTACCTAATTATTGTTAGATTTGCCAAATTTTCAAAATTGAGCATGAAATCTGACTTTACCGGTGGGTTCAGAGATCCCAGGGTTCTCGAAAAATACTCTTCAGCCTTTACAGTTTCGGATATGGAGGTTTTCATTTTTCCTGACCTTTTTTATCCTCTTGTTCTTGCAAATATTATGTCTCCGATCATATGGAGCTGGCGTGATGATCCCTGGTTCGAGAACATAGAAAAGAAAAGCTTCAATTACAAGGTTAACAGGATAAAGCAATTCATTATCCAGAATTATGTATTTAACCTTGACCTGTCGACCTGGGGGCTTACAACCAAATCAAGGGAGATTGAGCGTTTCAAAGGATTTTTTGACATGGAAACCCTGAAACAGTCAAATGCCCTTTTCGGTTATGAGGGTGACAAATATTACTTCGATATTGATATTCGCAAGCATTTCGGGCTCGATAAATACACGACCGATGTAATTCCCTACTGGAAAACAGAGACTGTTGAAGCTATGACAGCATTCAGGCACAGGCAGAACTTCTTCTGCGGCGCCGGTGAATGTGTTTCATTATCTGCTCTATATGCCGCAGCCATGTTCATTGTGGGAAGAATTCCCCTTGAAAAAATATTCCTTATAGCCACCCCTCTTCATTCCCAGAATTTCATTGTTGAGAAGGAAGGACTGATAACAAACAACAGGCGTATCGTGACGAAGAACATGTGGTTCAACGGGACCTCCCTCTCTGAAAAGGCAAGAAGGGCCCTTGAAAATGAAAAAGTA
Organism: Bacteroidales bacterium; assembly: GCA_040772125.1. GTDB lineage: Bacteria > Bacteroidota > Bacteroidia > Bacteroidales > VadinHA17 > LD21. Next base: position 1,433,246 of record JAXGYS010000003.1, on the reverse strand, counting down.
ACAATTGTTACACATTTATCAGGCTATATTCACACAATTTACAGGGAGGCCACAATAGACAAAAATTCCTACGGGCACTTTGCGTCAAAACTGAAATCATTCCTGAAGACCGACATAAATGATCTGATATTCATTAATTTTCTCCGGTTCAAACCTGGATATAAATCCCTTTTTCAATACAGGTGCGATTGTTCGGGTATAAGACGTTATATTGCGCTCGAGAAAATGTTTGAATATGAACATACCAGCAGATTCAGCGTATCGTCGGAAACACGCCAGCAGCTTGTTGGTGAGATTGAGGGCGATGAGTTCCATATGAGCCCCCTGCCCGGAAAAATAATGCTTAATGAGATCGAGGCGCTTTTTGTAAATGGCAGGACCCTGGATATCGACAAATTCACTGAAGAGTTGTTCCGGCTTGCAGGTGAATCGTCTGTGGCAATTCCTGAGGAGATGACAGGCGACCTTCGCAAATTTACCATTACTGAGCCCCGCCTTCCCGGAAATGACAAGATCTTTATTAAAACGGATTATCCCGATATTAAAGCTTCTGACAGCAGGGAAGAGATTACACGCAAGATTACGGAAATAGCAGTCTCATCAGAGACTGCACTCCTGTCGCTGTATATCTACAGGCAGATGGACATGATAGAATGGATGCCCTTTGTAAAGGCTTCAATTGAGCGGAATCCTGTTTGCTGCATTGCTCTGGAGGGAAAACCGCCGGATGAAGTATATGAGATACTTAAGGAGATTCCTGATGAGTCGATTTACGACGGTGTACGGATGGCACTTCCCGACGAGGTCTGGAATTTCAGGAGAGGCGACGGTGCCGAAAAGGCTTTCCTTCTGGCTGATTTCATTGTCTGCAGTGATCCATCAGCCGCTGTTGAAATAAAAATCAAGGACGGGTCCGTTTTGCTTCATTATGCATCACGTGATTATGCCTTCAGAACATCAAAGCCCCTTGAAAGGCTTGTAAGGATATCCGGAAATAATTATTCAGATGAACTGCCGGAATATTAATGGATAAACTAACTCAGTACAATATCCTTTATTATCTCCCTGCCGGCCTGTTCGTTCAGCTTCTCCCTGAGAGCTTCCTTAAGCATGAGCAGTTCGTTTCTTGCAACTGAGGAATTGAGTTTAACATAAAGGACCTGGTTCTTTATGTATACTTTTGAAGTCCTCGACGCAATAGCCTTTCCCACAGCAGCTTCCCAGCCGTTCAAAACATTTATTTCCATGAGTTTGCCTTCCAGATTCATCTCCCTGATGTAATCCTTTATCGCCTCCCCCAGTGATATGGTTTTGCTTCTCCTCATCCTTTACTTGTTCCGTTTTGAATTATCTCTCCAATTCCTTCCTCTCCGATCCTGAAAAGCTTGTAATCGGTATCTACAGTATCGAGTATTTCCTGAAGCCTTTCCTGATGTGTGTCGGTAATGAATATCTGTCCGAAACGGTGATTGCCCACGAGCCGTATTATATGAGCCACCCTGTCGGAATCGAACTTGTCGAATATGTCGTCAAGAAGAAGTATGGGTGCAAATCCGGCCTTTTTCTTGATATAGTCGAATTTTGCCAGTTTGAGGGCAACGAGGTATGACTTCTGCTGACCCTGGGATCCCAGTGATCTTACAGGATAATCATTCAGTTCAAACAGAAGGTCGTCCTTATGGATACCCGTTGTAGTATATTCAAGCGATCTGTCCTTGTCGACCGAGGCCATAAGGAGATCAGCCGGATCTCCCTGGGCAAGCTGTGATTTATAAACCAGCCTGACTTTTTCATTTTCGTTTGCAACAAGGGAATAGTATTCACAAAAAACCGGCACCATCTCTTCGATGAGCTTATCCCTTTCGGAAAAAGCGTAGGCACCGAACCTTACAAGCTGGGCGTCCCAGACAGTCAGCATGTCCTGATCGAAATTCCTGTACAGGCTGAAATCCTTCAGCAATCTGTTCCTTTGCTGAAGTGCTTTATTATAGTTAAGCACCGCATCGAGATATGAAGGATTATACTGGCTGATAATCTTGTTCATGAATTTTCTCCTCTCATCGCTTCCTCCTGCTATAAGCGCTGAATCAGCCGGTGAGATCATAACAACCGGAAACCGTCCCACGTGGTCTGAAAGTCTGTCGTACTCCTTTCCGTTCTGCCTGAGGGTCTTTTGCTTATGCCTGTGAAAGGAACAGAAAATGTTGTCTTCCTCTCCATTTTTCATAAAAAAGCCCTGAATAATAAAAAACTCCTCATTATGTCGTATACTAATGCTATCTATCGGGTTGAAGAAGCTCTTTGTAAGCGACAGATAATGGATCGCATCAAGTATATTGGTCTTTCCTACCCCGTTGTTTCCCACAATGCAGTTTATTCTCGGGGAGAATTCCAGTTCGGCCTGGCCGTAGTTCTTGAAGTTGGTAAGTGACAGTTTTTTAAGGTACATCGCGGTTTATTATAACTGGCATGTTTCGAAAAAGTGGATGATTCTCTTACTATTTCATTTCCGGTCAAAATTACAAAAAAGAAACCTCTCTCCGATCGCGAAATTTAAATTTATCATTATCAATACATTACGCGAAGCGAGATGGATTTCATTTTTTTATTCACTTATAATATTGTTCGGTTAAGAATTCCAAAATGATAATTTTTCTTCATCAGACTGGTCATAAATTAGGTTTTCACTTTTAACATGTTCTTTAACAGGGGTCTTTTTGAGGAGAGTAAGACCCATTTTTCGAGTAAAGAAATACAGCATTATAGCCAGATCTGGTTTCTTCTCAGCAATTTCAATCTGAACGCAAGGGCAAGTTGCTGTCCAACTCTGACATGAAATGGTGTTTTGGCATGTCCCATAGAATGCCTTTAGGCAAATCGTAACCGGACACCAGCGAAATAAAATTGTCAAATAATTATGACAAATCCTCTTCCTGATTTCATAGATATAAATTATTTTTTCTTTGATAAAGGATCAGTGAGGTCAAGCAATAAAATAAAAAACAGGAATTCTGAAAAAAATGATTTAGAATTTTTTGTGACTGACGGAGCTACGGAATAATAGATACATACCAAGACCATCTTTCGCTCAATATAACTGATAAAGACTTCAATTTTTTAAAACCCTTCCTGACTTGTGACAATTAGAGCGGTAGAAGTTTCCATCCCCTCACCAATATATATGCAGGCCGGACTTTGTCTTGACATTTTTGGTCCTAAGAATGCTTCAAAAATGGTTGTTGCGGTAAAAACTCATCTTTTTTTTCGCCGTAGGCGATAAGGTAGTGTAGAATATTAAAGACAGAATATGTTTATTTTCCTCGTAGAGGATAAACGTAACAATTGTTTCATTGTCTGCGAAATTCATTAAATTTGATCAGCTGCATTTTTATTAATAAAATTTTGTCAATCATGAAACCAGGAACATTTACCCAGATGTATGTCCAGCTTGTCTTTGCTGTTAAAGGCAGAGATGCTGCTTTAACGAAAAATATACGGCCTCGTGTATTTGAATACATGAGTGGTATATTAACAAATCAACGAAATAAATCCATTATCATTAATGGCATTTCAAATCATGTTCATATCCTCTTTGGATTAAATCCCTCCATCTCTGTGTCGGATACGGTTCATGAAATTAAGAGAAGTTCCTCTCTTTTTATCAATAAGCATAAGCTATGTCCGGAAAGGTTCTCATGGCAGGAAGGATATGGAGCATTTACATATAGCCGGTCGCAGCTTAATGATCTGTATAAATACATTGAAAATCAGGAGAATCATCATAAGAATAGAACATTTCGTGATGAATATATTGATTATCTGAACACTAATGAAATGGAATTCAATGAAGAATTTCTACCTTTTTTCTGGGAATATTCTGTTTAAACATAAGGTTTAACCTCTACGAGGTAAAAGAATCTGATGGTAACTGTATGCTACAATACCTGAAGCCCTACGGGCTACAGATCCTGAGCACAGCATAAAAATATTCGTTGTTTTGGCAAAAGCTCATGCTTTTTTCGCCGTAGGCGATACGGTATTGTAGAATATTGAAGATAGAAGATTTTTATTTTCCTCGTAGAGGATAAACAATACCTGAAGCCCTACGGGCTACAGATCCTGAGCACAGCATAAAAATATCCGTTATTGCGGCAAAAGCTCATGCTTTCTTCGCCGTAGGCGATAAGGTATTGTAGAATATTGAATACAGAATATGCTTTTTCCTCGTAGAGGATAAACAATACCTGAAGCCCTACGGGCTACAGATCCTGAGCACGGCACAAAAATATGTGTTATTGCAATAAAAGCTCATGCCTTCTTCGCCGTAGGCGATACAGTATTGTAGAATATTGAAGATAGAAGATTTTTATTTTCCTCGTAGAGGATAAACAATTCCTGAAGCCCTACAGGCTACAGATCCTGAGCACAGCATAAAAATATTCGTTGTTTTGGCAAAAGCTCATGCTTTTTTCGCCGTAGGCGATACGGTATTGTAGAATATTGAAGATAGAAGATTTTTATTTTCCTCGTAGAGGATAAACAATACCTGAAGCCCTACGGGCTACAGATCCTGAGCACAGCATAAAAATATCCGTTATTGCGGCAAAAGCTCATGCTTTCTTCGCCGTAGGCGATAAGGTATTGTAGAATATTGAATACAGAATATGCTTTTTCCTCGTAGAGGATAAACAATACCTGAAGCCCTACGGGCTACAGATCCTGAGCACGGCACAAAAATATGTGTTATTGCAATAAAAGCTCATGCCTTCTTCGCCGTAGGCGATACGGTATTGTAGAAGATTGAAGATAGAAGATTTTGTAACTAATCAGTTTCTGTAAAATTGGGTGTTATTAACAATTCTTCCCGTTTGAATCAACATTTTTCGTCTTTGTGCTACTCCGTTTTGCAAAAATGAACACATATGAACAATTATTATTTTAGTGTTTGATAAATAAGCGATTACGTTCTTTGATATATTGGATTTCAGGATTAGTTTCGTAGTGAAGACTATGGAAAAATCCGATAAAATCATTGACGATCTTCAGCGCATCATTTTGATGCTCTCTCGGGAGAACACTCAGATGAAAGCACGTATCGAGGTACTTGAGAGAGAGCTGTCGCGGTACAAAACCAAAAAGGACAGCAGTAACAGCTCTTTGCCACCTTCGAAAGATGATAACAGACCACTGCGTACCAGCAGTCTCAGGGAGAAAGGCGGTCGTAAAGCAGGAGGACAGCCCGGGCATGATGGCAACACTCTTAAGATGACGGATAATCCGGATGAGATTGTTGAACATCGTGCATGTTTTTGTCCTGAATGCGGGAAAGACGTGAGCAGTCAGCCTTTTGAGTATTTTGGAAAGAGACAGGTCATTGATATCCCCGTGATTAAACAGATAGTTACCGAACACCGGGTTTACAGGTGTACCTGCACTTGCGGAAAGGTTGTCGAGAGTGATTTTCCTGTCGATGTTGACAGTCCTGTTAAATATGGTAAAGGCATTGAGTCTCTCATTGGTTATCTTAGCGTAAGGCAGTACCTTCCCTTCAAAAGGCTTCAGGAAATGCTCAGTGACATATTTGCTGTTCAGATAAGTGAAGGGGGACTTCATTGTTTGTTGAAACGTCTTGCATCCAAAGGCGTTGATGCTTACGAAATGATACGGCAGAATGTATTGAGCAGCGGAGTTATTGGCACAGACGAAACGGGAGTGAAAGTCAACGGGAAAAAACATTGGTTCTGGACATGGCAAAACGACCGGGCCACCTACATTGCTGCTTCTGACAACCGGGGCACAAATACAATCAATGAAAACATGAGCGGAATCTCCGGGGAAGCTGTCCTTGTTCATGATTGCTGGAAGGCTCACTTTCAAACCCCGGTAGGCAGTCATCAGCTTTGCACGGCTCATCTGGAACGTGAGACCAAATACCTTGAGGAGCGTTACAAAGAGGACTGGCCGGTCAGATTTCGGACCATGCTCAAAAAAGCACATGAGCTTAAAAAACAACTTACGCCTCCGCTCTATTATTATCCGAACCAACTTCGAGCTGACCTGGAAAATGAGCTGGAGGGTCTCTTGCATGAATCTTTGGACCCAAGGCACAAAGAGATGATATCTTTTCAGAAGAGAATTACAAAATACCGTGATCATGTCTTCACCTTTCTTTATCATCCTGATGTACCTGCAAATAATAATGCTTCGGAAAGAGCCATACGCAATGTCAAGGTCAAACAAAAAATATCCGGACAGTTCAAAATACTGAGTGCTGCTGAAAACTTCGCCATCCTGAGATCCATAATCGATACTGCCATAAAAAATAAACAAAATGTGGTTGGAGCATTAAGTGTCATCGCTGCCTATAAAAGGAACTGATTCATTCTATTCTTATTAACTTTAGGCACTCCAAACTCTAGGCACTGTGATTAGTTACAAGATTTTTATTTTCCTCGTAGAGGATAAACAATACCTGAAGCCCTACAGGCTACAGATCCTGAGTATAGCACAAAAATAGGTATTAGTGCGGTAAAAAATATTTATTTGGTTGTTTTATCATTCATATTCGGTGTGTAAAAAAAAATAAAACCGCACTAATTTTGTGAAGCGTCACAAGTCAGGATGGATTTCATTTTTTTATTCACTTGTAATATTGTCCGGTTAAGAATTCCAAAATGATAATTTGTCTTCATCAGACTGGTCATAAATTAGGTTTTCACTTTTAACATATTCTTTAACAGGGGTCTTTTCGAGGAGAGTAAGACCCATTTTTTGAGTAAAGAAATACAGCATTATAGCCAGATCTGGTTTCTTCTCAGCAATTTCAATCTGAACGCAAGGGCAAGTTGCTGTCCAACTCTGACATGAAATGGTGTTTTGGCATGTCCCATAGAATGCCTTTAGGCAAATCGTAACCGGACACCAGCGAAATAAAATTGTCAAATAATTATGACAAATCCTCTTCCTGATTTCATAGATATAAATTATTGAAGTTTCGCAAGTAATAAAAAGTTAAGAAAATGGCATAAAAAAAGCAAAGGGATCTTTCAGATATCTCTGAAAATCAGTATATTTAAAGTGACCAAACCATAAATAACTGATCCCAATGCTTAGTAATAAAGGTACAAGTATTTTCTCTGAGATTAATAGTTTTTTCCCGGAGAATGATAACAGAAAAGCAATTAATAGCATAATGGATATAGCCGGGCATCTGAAAATCAACGGGAAATCCTTGTCACCTGAGAGTAGTGACAATTGCAAGTTCACACGATTACAGGTGTTCGAGCTATTATTACTGTTTCCTTTATTCATGATTAAAAACGCTTTTCATTATTCTGAATCAGCTCTGTTTAAGGTTCTCTCGTGCAAGAAGGATGTTTTCTACCGCTTTATGGCCAATGGTTCTCTGGATTGGCGAAATATCCTGTACAGGATCAATTTGCAGTTGATCGGGAAAATCGCAGTCAGGGCCGATTCCTGCAGAGGCAAAGATCCGGTTTGCCTCATTGTTGATGACTCTGACTTGCCTAAAACCGGCAAAAGGATCGAGAAAATAGGCCGGATATTTTCTCATGTGACTCATAAATCCATTCTTGGCTTTAAGGCTCTTTTTCTTTGTCGCACTGACGGCAGGACGCAGACCGTTCTGGACTTTTCGCTTCATGGTGAAGAAGGGAGCCGGCCGGAAAAACCTTTCGGGATGACCAGGGAACAGCGTGGGAAGCAGTACCGCAGGGAACGCAAGGAAACAGAAGCCGTACAAGAGAGAATTGAAGAGTACACCCAAAAGAAAATCCAGAAAGCTATTGATATGGTCAGGCGGGCCATCAAAGAAGGGATCCGTTTTGATTATCTGCTCTCTGACAGCTGGTTTACCTGTACCGATATCGTACGGTTTATCAAATCCAGACATATCAGGTGTCATTTCCTGGGCATGATCAAGATGGCCAAAACCAAGTACCGTTTTGAAGGGAAGATGAAAAGTGCCAGAGAGATGTTGAAGCTTCTTCAGGCAAGCAAGGAGATCCGCTACAGCCAGCGCCTGAAGTGTTACTACGGGCAGGCGGAAGTAGAACTCTCCGGAATAAAGGTTAAACTCTTCTTTTGCAGGCGAACAAAAAACGGCGACTGGACTGGGCTGCTGACAACCAATACTAAACTTGGTTTCTTCGAAGCTTATCATGTTTATTCAATGAGATGGTCCGTCGAAGTATTTTTCAAGGAGGCAAAGGGCCTACTTGGCCTGGGAAAATCCCAAGCCCGGGATTTTGCCTCCCAGATTGCCAGCATCTCCATTACGGTGCTACAGTACAACATCCTGGGAACAGTTAAGCGCTTTAAATCTTATGAAACCATAGGAGGACTTTTCCATGAAGCCACCGATGGAGTTGTTCAGCTCTCGGTCACAGAACGAATATGGGGGATCCTTCAGGAACTTGTCAGAATCATAGCAGAGGCGTTCCAGATCGACGATGAAAGGGTCATGGATACCCTTATTAACCGGAGTGAAACTTTTAAGCATTTTATAAATCTTGATAATATCGAACTAAAGCAAGCGGCCTAAAATCACTTGCGAAACTTAAATAAATTATTTTTTCTTTGATAAAGGATCAGTGAGGTCAAGCAATAAAATAATAAACAGGAAATTTGAGAAAAATGATTTAGAATTTTTTGTGACTGACGGAGCTACGGAATAATAGATACATACCAAGACCATCTTTCGTTCAATGTAATTTATAAAGACTTCAATTTTTAAAACTCTTTAAACCAATTATGCATGAGAAAATTAATTTTAGCGATCACATCATAACAGCCTATATTCTTTTATTTTAATGGAAATGAAGAACATATTTAAAATCACAGGAACGAATAATTCAACCAGATTGAACTTGGTATTCATACTTGTAATATTCTCTTTCTTATTTTTTAAGTGTGAAAAAGATAGCGGCCTGCCAGTAGACGGTGATGGAAATGAATATGATACAGTAGTTATCGGATCACAGGTCTGGTTAGCTGAAAACCTGAAGACAACTAAATATAACAATGGAGTTTCTATTCCTTTAATTACTGATAATGCTCAATGGACCTCAATGACTTCTGCGGCCTTCTGCTGGTATGATAACAATCCTGATTATAAAGAAGATTATGGCGCTCTATATAATTGGTATGCAGTTAATTCAAATACACTTTGCCCTGTTGGCTGGCATGTGCCGACTCAGGAAGAATGGAACACATTAAATACCTATCTGGGAGATTTAGCCGGCGCCAAAATGAAAGACAGGGACGAAAGATTCTGGGCAGCTCGATATACTGATTGTGGAACTGATGATTATGGCTTCAAAGCACGTCCGGGAGGCGGTCGAAGCAATCTTGACGGACATTTTGGATTAATCAGAGAAGTTGCAGGTTGGTGGTCCACAACAAAATCTATCACTGGTAAAATAATTGGTATAAGAATCCAAGATAATTTCTGCGAACAGGAAGTAATTAATGTTAATTTAGGGTTTGCTGAAAAAGTATGATTATTTTGTCATCATGTTGATAATCAATGTAGTAAGTTAATAACTTTAGCTTCATAAATTAGCAAAAATGCAAGGAAGAACATAAATTGCCTTCATAAAGCTTGCATTATGGTACGGTATACTTCAGAGAAACAGTTATCAATCGAAGAATTCAAGACTCCCTTTCGGGCAAATCTATCAGCAGATAACCGGTGGGTGAAACTGGCCCGGGTTGTACCCTGGGATAAGTTCGCCAGTGTATATATGTCGCTTATGAGCAGTGATTCAGGCCGTCCCGCTGTTTCTCCGCGCACAGTACTTGGGGCATTGATTATCAAACATCTGGAGAAACTGGATGACAGAGGAGTTATACAGGCCATCCAGGAGAACCTGTATATGCAGTATTTTGTAGGGTTGGAGGAGTTCAAGGTCGATCCGGTATTTGATCCCTCACTGTTTGTTGAGATAAGAAAAAGAGTTGGGCACAAGCAATTTGACACTCTGAGCGCAGACTTAATCCGGACTGCCAAAGGACATAAGGATCAACAACATAATAAGAAGAAAAAGAAGGAAGGCTCGGATGAACCGTCAAACAATGGGAAGCTCCAGGCAGATGCCACGGTAGCAGACCAATACATCACGTACCCGACCGATAACGGGATACTGAACGAGAGCAGGAAGAAGTGTGAGGGACTAATCGACAAGTTATACGATCAATCCGGAAGCAAGGGCGTCAAGCCCAGGACCTACAGACGTACCATGGATAAGGCCTGGCTTGATTACTCGAAGAAAAAGAAGAAAACTGAATCCGCTCACCGCAAGATGACACGTAAGCTGTTAGAGAGTGTAAGACGTGATATAAATCACATAAACAGCATGTTGGACAAAGTCGAGACAAGAGGGGAGCGGTTCCCGTTTACCCACCGTGAGCAACGTCTTCTTTGGATTATACAAACCGCCTACCTGCAGCAGAAACAAATGTACGATACCAATACACATAGTTCCCCCGATCGTATCGTCAGTATCTATCAGCCTCATGTTCGTCCTATTCCAAGAGGAAAGACTGGTTCACAGATAGAGTTTGGGTCCAAACTTGGGGTTAGCCTTGATGATGGTTTTGCCCGGATAAATACCTTTAGCTGGGACGCTTATCACGAAGCCGGCGACCTGATTGGGCAGGTAGAGGAATACCTTACATTGCACGGCCATTACCCTGAACTGGTGCAGGTTGATAAGATCTATGCCACCCAGGAGAACAGAAGATGGTTGAAAGAAAGAGGAATCAGGATCACGGCCCCGCCATTGGGTCGAAAGCCGGCAAAGGAAAAGCAGAGCTACTATAAGAAGAGGAAGGCAAGAAAGGAAGCCGCTGAACGTAATCATATAGAAGGTAAGTTCGGACAGGGTAAGAACGGATACGCATTGAATCAAATACGAGCCAGACTCAAAGAAACTTCAGAGAGTTGGGTCGCATGTATCTTCTTTGTGATGAACCTCATACATTTTGAGGCTAATCATTTTTTTGGCTCATTTTTCAGGTGGATTACTGCCTTGACTGACGGATCCTTATTTGATATGGCCCCTGGGGGTCATCTATTTTCTATCAGGATCAGCAACCAGAGCAGGAATCTCAGGGCGTTTAATTGCTCAACCTGATTTTTTCAGCAAACCCTAATTTAAGTGCGGGCATATCAATTCGGTGCATTAAGGATGAATGACAGAACTTTCCTTGACCCTGCCATAAAAGTCATGATAAATGGTTCTTATTGTTTCAAATTAATATTAAAAGCACTACTTTTGCGAAGTTAAATTTTTAAGCGTTTTAAGCATAGACTGTTATGGCAAAAAGTAAAAAGGATGATAATCCTCAGGGCATTAAAAATGTGGAACAAACTCTTACCAGGACAGAACAGCTTCTGGAGGAGAACTACAAGGTTCTTCTCACCGGACTTGCTGTACTTGTTGCACTCGTAGCTCTGTTCTGGCTCGGAAGGATGTATCTGATGAAGAGGAATGATGAAGCCCAGGCCCAGATGTATCAGGCACAGAAATACCTTGAAATGGATTCGCTTAATCTTGCCCTGAACGGGGATGGTAATTATCTTGGATTTTTGGATATCGCTGATGAATACAAGCTTACAAAGGCCGGAAATCTTGCAAGATACAGTGCAGGGATCTGCTACCTTCACCTCGGCAGCTTTGAGGAAGCAATTGATTATCTTGATAAATACTCAAAGAAGGATAAGGTTATAGGATCGATGGCCATCGGAGCAACAGGAGATGCTTATGTGGAACTTGGCGATGTACGCAAGGGAATAGCCAAATATATCGAGGCTGCGGAATACGCAGAGAACTCCTTCAATACGCCTCTGTTCCTTATGAAGGCAGCCGAGCTGTACGAGATGGAAGGCAATTATCAGGAAGCATTAAAGCTTTATGAAAGGATACAGCTTGAATATCCTGCAAGTACTGAAGGAGCATCAATCGGGAAGTATATTGCAAGGGTCAAACTTCTTGTAAAATAAATGGGCACAACCGATCTGTCCGGCTATAATCCCTCTCTTGTACCCGATGCTTCTAAAATGAGGTTCGGCATCGTGGTCAGCGACTGGAATCAGGAAATAACCCACTCCCTGCTCGAGGGTGCTTTAAAAACGCTCAAAAGGCATGGTGCAACGGATAATAATATAGTTGTCAAACATGTTCCGGGAAGTTTTGAACTCACTCTCGGGGCCCAGTTCCTTGCCGAATATGACGACCTGGATGCCATTATCTGTCTTGGCTGTGTTATTCAGGGTGAAACACCTCATTTCAATTATATCTGTCAGGGTGTGACCTATGGCATTACCCAGCTGAATCTCGACTATAACATCCCGTTCATTTTCGGTGTGCTGACCACTCTCAACATGGAACAGGCGGCCGACAGGGCCGGAGGCATACACGGCAACAAGGGAGATGAAGCAGCAGTCACGGCAATAAAAATGGCTGCCCTTCAGCGGGAAACAGAGTGAGAACAGCTCTCTAGCGCTGGCAGAGTTCCCTGTAAGGACAATAATTGCATTTGTTATGTAATGTGGTCATCCTGAAGGGTTCTTCCGGATCAAATATCGAATTCACTAATCCCCTGAGACCTTCGAGAAACTGAGGCCTTATAAGCGAATAATCCTCCACTGGGATTCCTCTGCCGCCTTCATCCTTCATGACAAGAATGTCGGAATCACGGTTTCCCGACAGATCACGGACTTTATAAATTGAAGGCCTTACAGTAGCATCCGGGTGATGGGCTGAATAAGCCTCACAATACAACAGGGTCTGCAGCCATCCGTCGAGATCCTTTTTCCTGTCATCGGCAAAGAGGTCATCAACAGACCCGATTTTATCGGCTGTCTCCCCGGTCTTGTAATCAACAATTCTTATTGTCCTGCCGGTCCGGTCAATACGGTCGATAGTACCCCCCATCGTTAAATTTATCTCTCTTCCCCCGGAGACTGACTGCATATTGAAATTATACTGCTTCTCCAGTCCTGTTAAGGTAAAAGGAGCAAATGTCCTGTCTGTTTCCAGGATCTTTCTGAGATATACCATAAGGACCTCACGGATAATAATATCACTTCCGCTTAATTGCCTCGACTTCTCAGAATTGTAGCTGCGCATTATCTCATTGCTGGTTAGCCCCGAAAGCAGGTCTCCGTTGCGGATTATCGAATCTATCAGATCCGGAGTAAGCTCAGTGTTTATATAATCGTCGTAGACGCTTTTCATTATCCCGTGAAGGACCCTTCCGAAAACAGCAGGGTCAATTTCATGCAACAGGTCCTCCGGTTCCCTGATACGGTTCACATACCTGTAATAGAACCGCATCCTGCATCCGAGCCAGGTATTCAGGGCCGTTGGTGAAAGAAGGTTGTTCTTCTCAACATATACCGAATAAAGTCTTTCAATACTTATGTCCGACTTACCGACAGAGGAACTGATTGAAGCGCTGTTCTTTATATCGAAATGCAAGGTATTAAGGTCTGTATCCAGGAGTTTCTCATACTTCATCTGAATCAGAAAGCGGCTCATTTCTCCTGTTTTCAGTCCGGACGAATCTGAATTATATATAAATACTACATTCCCGGCCTGGTGCAGCAGCCTGAAGAAATGATATGCATATACGGATTCCTTATGATTGATCACTGGCAGTCCGAAAGCTTCCCTCAGACTGTAGGGAATAAATGACGACCCATATGAGCTGGTAGGAAGGATTCCCTCGTTAACAGAAAGAATTATTACATTCCTGAAATCCAGTGCCCTTGTTTCGAGAAAGCCCATGACCTGGATACCCGAAAGAGGTTCTCCTGAAAAAGGCACGGACTGGTTCCTGAGAATTTTGTCAAGGATCCTCAAATAAGTAGTTGTCGAAAAACTAACCTCAGGCGAGGAAACAATCGAATTCAGTCTGTTAATAGAAAGCATTACCCTGTAAATGAACTCATTCTGCAATCTGATCTCCATCAATTCATTCTGATCTTCAACGTCGGAAGGATTTAGTTTTCCGGCAACAACTGAAAGTATTTCCAGGAGATATTCAGACATTTTCTCAGGTCCGGATGGCCGGCTGAAGACAAGGGTAAGAAAAGGATTTATACAAAGGAGATCAGAGGGAACCCTTAGCAGGTTCTTCTCTTTGATTTTTGCGGGAAGGTTCTTCTCCTCTTCGTTAAGCATGTTTCCTATAAGCCTGTGTTTAAACAGGTCGGCAGCATACCTGTAACTGAAATAAACTTTCCCATCCGCATATAAAGAATCGCGCTGAAGTAGCATAATGTTCTTGACCAGGCTGTAAATATCAGTCATTTTCAAAGGGTATCCCATCGTGATATTTACGTCGCCGGCTTTTTCAGGAAGGCTGGTAAGAAGAGGAACAATAAGGTTTTCGTCGGCAAGGACAATGGCCGTGTTGTGATCATCATTATCCTTTTCTGCGGGCAGCATTTCAACAAGCCCCGGAACCAGCTTTACCTGTGCGATATCCGAAGTTGATTCAATCACAATTCTTGATATTGAGTTCCTGGCTGCTGAGGACAGGTTTGTTTCATAGTTCCAATCGGAAGGCATATCGTTACCGAACCTTTTAAGGTTGTCCTTCATAAAAAAGCCTGCCGAATTCAGTTTTCCCCTGTTGATATATGAAAGATCATAGTCCCAGTAGAAGCTTGCCCTTCCTTCCTTCTTCAGCTTCTCCATGATGGTAATCTCACATTTGTTCAGCGCATTGAATCCTGCAAAATGTATGTGTTTCCATCCTTTTTCAGATATGTTCCGCCAGGATAAGGACTCGGCCACGTCACGGAAGATCATTCCCTCATAACAGATATTCTTTTTCCTGAGTGATTCTCTGAATCCTTTGTAGAGTTCTGGTAAAACCGCCCATATAGCCCTGAAACCTTCCTTTTCCGGTGTTTCTTTTCCAGGTTCAAAGTTTTTCCAGAACCTCCCTATTATTTCTGCCTGACTCTCATCCAGATCTCCAAACTGAGAATCGATGGTCCTGTAGTCAACCACGTTCCTGAAAAGAGAGGAGGCGCTGACCATATACTTATCAACATCGTCAAAATCGTTTATCAGCAGATCGCCCCAGAAGTAAAACTCATCGAATCCTCCAGGGTAACTACCCATACCACGGTATACCATATAGAGTTCAAAGAGCAGAATCTCGGTTTCAGCCACGGTAAGGTCCGACAGGCTTCCGAAAAATTCATTTATTGTCATAACTGACGGAGCCCAGACCGGTTTTTCAAGTTTCCCGGCAAGGTACTTGAGAAAATAAAGTCCGGCCCTCCTTGTCGGAAAGACAAAGCAATGATCCCTGAGCTCATCCCTGTGATTGTCGAATGCGAGCCGGGCTATTCGTTCAAGAAAACAGATCATTGTCTTTTTTTATAGTGTTTACCCTGCCAGGTATCAAGTTCTTCAAGTTTTTTCTCTATAAGGCCTATTATCTGATCGGTTCTTTTCAATCCCCATCGTTGTGAAGAAAGAAATGCAGGAGGCGCTTCACCCGTAAACCGCTCCACAACTATCTCAGGATTAAGCCGTTCCAGAAAACCGATAATAAAAATGAGATAGTCTTCCCAGCTGAAGGTGTAAAAATCCGAAGGATTGTTCCGATACTCGGTTTCCATTCTTGTCCCTTTTATTATCTGCAGCTGGTGAAACTTAACACTATTAAGCGGCAGTGCTGAGATAATATCTGCTTCATTCATCATTTCCTCAGGCGATTCGCCTGGCAAACCGAATATGAAATGGGCTCCGGTATCGATTCCTCTCCGGGATGTTTCTTCAAGCGCTTTGACTGCTTCGCTGAAAGTATGTCCTCTGTTAATTCTGCTGAGAGTTTTGTCGTAACACGATTCAATTCCGTATTCTATAATCACGATGTACTTCCCTGATAGTTCCTGTAATAGATCAAGTATCTGGTCATCAATGCAATCCGGACGTGTTCCTATCACCAGTCCCCGGATGTCCCTGTGTTCAAGGGCTTCATTATATTTCACTGCAAGCTCATCCGGTTTGCCATAGGTATTCGAATATGCCTGGAAGTATGCAAGGTATGACCTGGCTTTCCTGTATCTCTTCCTGTGAAACTCAATTCCTTCCTCTATCTGTCTGGTAATACTTTTTTCGGGAAGGCAGTAGGAAGGATTAAAAGCCTTGTTGTTGCAATAGGTGCATCCTCCTGTTCCCTTTGTTCCATCACGGTTGGGACACGTAAATCCGGCATCAATAGACAGTTTCTGCATCCTTTCCCCATATTTTCCTCGGAAATAATCAGGAAAGGCATTATACCTCCTTTCAGTTCCCCATGGATACACGGGTGATATTTTTTCCGATCCTATCATTCAGACGATTACCAGTTTATCACTCTCGACATACCACAGGAATGCATCCCTGACCACGTATCCCATATCACCAAGAATACTCTTGTACCGTTTCATCTGCGTTACATGCGACAGGCTTTCCTCCCCGAACTTAAAGTCTATCAGGGTGGCGGCTCCATCCCTGAAAATAATCCTGTCCGGCCTTCTCATCGAAGCATCAGGCATAAGGACTGAAGCCTCATTCAGTACTAGATTCCCGGCTTCAAACCATGAACGAACTTCATCCTTTGTGATCAGACGGGTTATTCTTTCCGTGAACTCATCCTCATCGCAGGCTTGAATTTTTCCTTCAACAACCCGGCGCCTTACTGAAGATTTCACATCTTCAGCCGTGAAAATTTCCCCGAAGATCTCGTGCATTAACTTTCCGTGACTTATTCTTGCACGTTTGCCCTCTTTATCAGCGGAAAAATAGTTTTCCCAGTGAAATTTAAGTTTAAGCAATGATTTGCTGGTGTTGACAGGGTATCTGGTCACTCTGATCAGCTTGCTGTTCGTGTCTTTACTGATCCCCGAAGGAATCTCTCCAAATTCAAAAACCTGATTTTCAACGTCAAAGTTACCCGACATCAGCGCATTTACTTTCGGATCGTTACTGTTACAGGTTGTTACAGCTTCTTTTAGCAGTGCTGCTATTCTGTTTACTGCTGCAGGCTTTGCCGGGGCAAATCCCGCAATAACATTCTCAGCCCTGGTAAAAGCCACATAAAGGAGATTGATATTATCAAGATATGCCGAGTATTTCTCCCTGAAATATTCCTCCTCAAAGATCGTATTCTCCAGTTCGCTCCTGTACTTTAACGGTACTACTCCAAGTGCATTGAAAGGCGGCACCAGGGGAGATGTCCACATTATATTGGTATGAAACGGTTTATGGTCGAGGTTCCACGAAAGAAAGGGAAGTATTACCACTTTAAACTCCAGTCCTTTCGATTTGTGAATTGTAAGAACCTGCATCGCATCCTGATTCCCGGGCAGTATTATTGATTTCTTCACACCTTCCTTCTCCCACCAATCAAGAAATGACGATACCGACGGGTTCCTGGCAGAAGTATGATTAATGACAAGATCCTGAAAAGCATTCAGAAAGGCTACATTGGAGCGAATCTCTCCCAGAGCAAAAAAGCCTGCTGATTGTTCAGCTATGTCCCATATGGTTCTGAACCGGATATCATCAATGAAAGAGGAAAAACCTTCCGGGAAGTATTTCTCAGCAATACTGTCAAGTTCTTCAGCGGGCAGGAAAACACTGTCGGCCCCTTCGTATCCTGTGGCTAAAAGGTAATACCTTATCATCAGTGCCTTGCTGATGGTATCTGAAGGATTGTCAATAACCCGGAAGAGGGAAATGATAAAATTCACCGCGGGAGAATTTGACAGCAAAAGGGAATCGCCTGAAATAATGCTGTAATTGTATTTTTCCTTTTTTTCTGCCGGGCATTTCATGCTGTAATCTATGATCCTGCGAAGGACCACGGAGCCTTCCTTGTTGTCCCTTACCAGAACACCGATGTCGGAAGCAGAATAATCTTTGTCCTGCAGGGATTCGATCAGCAAAGGCAGCTTCCCGATGACGCTCTCCTGCCAGGTCCCGTCCTCGTTATTTTCGATGAATTCAATCCTCACATAGCCACCCTCTTTCCTTCCGGGATTCTTCTGAACCACCTCTGAATATAATCCCCGGAAGCTGAATGACTGACTGGTTCCGGAGACTTCGGAATCAAGCAGGGCGGGTATTATTGAGAAAAGGGTGTTATTAAACCGGATAATGCCCTCTGAACTGCGGTAGTTGGTATCGAGCGGGGAAGCAAACAAACGCTTTCCGTCAACAGAATCCCTGAGTTCCCTTAATGTATTCCAGTCGCTGTTTCGCCATCTGTAGATCGATTGCTTGATATCTCCAACCACCAGGTTATCGTACCCCTGAGCCATACTGTTCTCAATCAGAAGCCTGAAGTTCTTCCACTGGATTACCGATGTATCCTGAAATTCGTCGATCATAAAATTCTCGAAAACATTTCCGACCTTTTCATAGATAAAGGGAGCCTGATCTTTCGCTGTAATAAGGTAAATGAGTTCTCCCGCATCCGGAAGGAAGAAAATGTTTTCATCCCTCGCTATTGACTGTACCTCATTCAGTACATCCGACAGGATTCCAAGAATATATATGTTTGAAAGGATTACTCCGGCGCTCCTGTAATTTCTCAGGTTCTTATCATAAAAGGCTATCATTTCCCTTACGGTATCAGCCAGACCGCCTTCAAGGGCTTTTTCCAGGGCAGGGTCGGGTCGCCCTGACGACCATCTCGGCGGCTCCTGAAGTGCAGCCCTGACGTATGTGTTGGGCAGTCTGATATCGCCCCCGGCAACAGACCTGATATAGCCCGGTACACCTTTCCCCTTATAGTAGAACATCTCATCTGAAAGGCCGTTCTTATCAAAAAGCTCAATGCATCTCATCCCGTACTCCCTCATCCTTTTTCTGAAGGAAGATGTTATGTCCTTGAGTTCCTTTATATAGTCATTAAGAAAATCCTTGTCCCTCAGCTTTTTCTTCTCTTCATCAGGAAGAAGCTTGAATTTTTCATTGAAAAGTTCTCCGGAAAGGCCGATGATCTGTTTTTTGAGATCCCAGCTTCTGCCCTCGTCAAGATTTGACATAACAAAGCTGGTAAGCCAGTTACGTACCGATTTATCGGTTGCCACTGATGAAATAACGTTTTCCACGGCCGATTCGATAACCGCAGTATGGTCAATCTCAATGCTGAACCCTGAATGAATGCCGATCTCCCTTGTAAATGCACGGATAATCTTCTGGTAAAAACTGTCGATGGTACTGACCGAAAACCTAGAGTAATCGTGAAGAATTGAGTAGAGTATTGCCCCTGCCTCACGTCTTAGCTCCTCTTCGTTCTTTCCAGTCGATCTCATAAGATCATCCAGGTACTTTGAGGCTTTTCCTGACGAAAGGCCATCTAGTTCACTCAGTATCCTGCCTTTCATTTCGGCAGTAGCCTTATGCGTGAATGTTACTGCAAGGATCTTCCGGTAGCTGAAGTGCGATCTGAACAGTCTTTCAAGATAGATCCCGGTAAGCTTATGAGTCTTGCCGGAACCGGCTGAGGCGCTGAAGATTGTTAAAGTTCCACTGTCCATGACCGGATAAAGTTAGCCATTTTAATTAACTTTGGACCGTGAAAAAGAAGGCAGTAATCGGATTATCGGGTGGTGTCGATTCAAGCGTTGCAGCATGGATCCTCAGGGAACAGGGATATGATGTAACAGCCCTTTTTATGAGGAACTGGCATGATACCACGGGCCTGCTTCAGAGCGATTGTCACTGGGAAGACGACCTAATGTTTGCAGAGATGGTAGCAAAGAAGTTAGGGATACCATTCAGGTCTGTCGATCTGAGCGAACCCTACAGGCAGAAGGTGGTTGATTACATGTTTGCAGAATACGAAAAGGGAAGGACACCCAATCCCGATGTTCTCTGCAACAGGGAGATAAAATTCGATTCCTTTGCGGAAGAAGCAGTAAAGCTTGGCGCCGATTTTATTGCTACCGGCCACTATTGCAGAAAAGGCGCTGCAGAAATGGAAGGCCGAACCATTTACAGCCTCCTTGCCGGGGTTGACAGGAACAAGGACCAGAGTTATTTTCTCTGCCAGCTCAGTCAGAAGCAGCTTGAATCTGCACTTTTCCCTGTCGGTGGTCTTACAAAGGCAGAGGTGCGTGCAATAGCTGAAAAGACAGGTCTTGCCACCGCGCACAGAAAAGACTCCCAGGGGATTTGTTTTGTCGGCAGGGTACATCTGCCGACATTCCTTCAGCAGAAACTAAAGTCAAAGAAAGGACCTGTAATTGAAATACCTGCGGATTTTGAAACCTGCAAATGGCAGACTGGTTTTCCCGAAGGAATGCCTGACATTGAGTTCCTGAAATCGGCATCGCGGCCATTTGATTTTAAAGGTATAAGGGGCAAGGTTGTCGGAGAACATAACGGAGCTCATTTCTTTACAACAGGTCAGAGAAAGGGAATCAACATTGGCGGTTACAGGGAGCCGCTGTTCGTGCTTGCTACCGATACAGACACAAATGTACTATACGCAGGTGAAGGAGATTCCCACCCCGGTCTTTACAGAAAGGGCCTTTTCATAAGGGTTGAAGAGATCCACTGGATAAGGAACGATCTTGAAATGAAAATTGATGAGATCCGCGATTTCGAAGTCAGGATCAGATACCGTCAACCTCTGCAGAAAGCACGTCTTTTCAGAAAGAAGGAAGGCATGTATGTGCTTTTCGATAAGCTGCAAAGGGGCATCACTCCGGGCCAGTTTGCTGCATGGTATGATGGTGAGGAACTTATGGGATCGGGAGTCATCAACCGGTGAATACGAAGGCAGTTCAAGACAATCTGTTTTTATAATCTTCGTAGGTGAATTTCCTTAGTAACCTGAATTTCCCGTCAGTCTGCCAGATTCCTATTGAAGGATGCTGTACGCCGTTGAATGTTGTTGTCTTGACCATTGTGTAGTGGATCATGTCCCAGAACACAACTCTGTCGCCCGGAGCAAGCTCTTTGTCAAAAGACCAGTCTCCCATAAAATCACCTGAAAGACACGAATTCCCACCCAGCCTGTAAACAGGCTTGCCTTCCTCCGGATCAGAAGCTCCAAGTACCTTTGGTTTATATGGCATCTCGAGGCAGTCGGGCATATGAGCGGTAAAAGAAACGTCGAGGATGGCGGTTCGTATTCCGCTGTTTTCAACAATGTCTCCTACTGTTGAAACAAGCTCTCCTGTCTCCCAAGCAAAAGCGCTTCCCGGCTCGAGAATCAGGTGAAGGCCGGTCCTTTCCCTGAAGCGCCTTAACAATCCGGTAAGATGCTCAGTATCGTAATCCTTCCTCGTCATGAGATGGCCTCCGCCCATATTGAGCCATTTCAGGCGCGGAAAAAAAGATCCGAAACGTCTTTCAACAGCATCAAGAACTTTCTCAAGTGCGTATGAATCCGACTCAAAAAGTACGTGAAAATGGAATCCCTCTATTCCATCAGGCAGACCATTCCTGAGGAGATCCTCCGCTGTTATGCCCAGTCGTGATCCGGGCGAGCAGGGATTATAAATGTCATGAGCAACCTCCGAAAATCCCGGGTTAATCCTGAGCCCTGCCGATATCCGTTCAGGTGCCTTTTTTATACGTTCGCTGAACAAGGCATACTGGGCCAGGGAATTAAAGGTAATATGAGAACTGTATCCTGAAATCTCGTTAAACTCTTCTTCATTATAAACCGGGGAATATGTGTGCGCCCTCGAACCAATCTCCTCGAAGCAAAGACGGGCTTCATGAAGTGAACTTGCCGCCGCACCGGAAATATACTCTTTCAAAATATCAAACACACCCCACATGGCAAATCCCTTAAATGCAAGAATAATCTCAATCCCTGATTCATCAGCAACTCTTTTAATAAGTGACAGATTCTTTCTGAACCTGTCTTCCTCGATCACATAGCAGGGTGAGGGGATTTTACGGTAGTCAATTTTCAATCCTTCAGGTATTTACATTTACACTGGCATTCCTGACACTTGGCAGAGCGTATCACGCTATGCACCTGTTGCTTATCACGAACATTAAAAATCTTACAACTCCAGATCAACATCGTGAAGTTCAACCCATGGCAGTCCGAGAAGGTTGAGCTGTTCCATAAAAGGATCCGGATCAAATTCTTCAACATTATAGACGCCAGGTTTCTTCCATATTCCCTTGAGATACATCATAGCGCCTATGGCTGCAGGCACGCCTGTTGTATAACTGACTCCCTGTGCACCGGTCTCCCTGTAGGCATCTTCGTGACTGCAGTTGTTGTAGATATAATATGTCTTTTCCCTGCCATCCTTTAGTCCCCTTATCCTGCATCCGATAGAAGTCTGCCCCTTATAGTTCTCACCCAGTTCACCGGGGTCCGGAAGCACTGCCTTGAGGAACTGGATCGGCACTATCTCTCTTCCTTCATACATTATCGGTTCAATCCCGGCCATTCCGATATTTTGTATCACTCTCAGATGAGTCAGGTACTCCTGTCCGAATGTCATCCAGAACCGGGCTCTCTTAAGGGTGGGAAAATTCTTAACAAGCGATTCGAGTTCCTCGTGATAGATCAGATAAGATTCTTTTGGTCCTATCTCGGGATATGTAAGAGGTTTATGTATCTCATGGGGTTCTGTATATATCCATTTGCCGTTTTCATAATACTTGCCCTTTTGAGTTACCTCCCTTATGTTGATTTCAGGATTGAAATTTGTTGCAAAAGGCTTGCCATGATCACCTGCATTGCAATCAACTATGTCGAGGTAATGTATCTCATCAAAATGATGTTTTGCGGCATATGCCGTAAAAACGGATGTCACCCCAGGATCGAATCCGCAGCCAAGTATCGCGGTCAGTCCTGCATTCCTGTACCTTTCGTTATATGCCCACTGCCAGCTGTATTCGAACTTTGCTTCTTCAGGAGGCTCATAGTTCGCGGTATCGAGATAAGCAACCCCTTCAGCCAGGCAGGCGTCCATAATATGGAGATCCTGATAGGGCAAAGCAACATTTACGACAATATCAGGCTTAAAAGCAGCGATCAATTTACGGAGCTGGGGGACATTGTCTGCATCGACCCGGGCAGTCTTTACACGGTCGCTTCCCGTTCTGGCCGCAATTGCGTCACATTTCGACAGGGTGCGGCTTGCAAGAAGTATTTCCGAAAACACTTCCGGAAGGGAGGCCATTTTATGAACAACGACTGTTCCTACCCCTCCCGCTCCGATAACTATTACTTTTCCCATTACTTTATTCATTTAATAGTACGATCCAAATATAAGATTTTAAAATGACCATTCAAGGGATTTGATTGTGACAATATCAGCTCTGGTGAGCATTTAAGAATTTGCATACTCTTCCTTCTATACTAATTCTGATTATCTTTGAACTTACTTTTCCTGATTTCATATGAAACTGATCAACCCTCTGGCCATTGTTTACATAATCAGCACTATCCTTCTTATTGAGGCTGTTTCTTTCCTTCTGTGCCTTCCGGTGGCGTTCATTTATAACGAGTCCCCAGGCCCCTTCCTCTGGTCATCATTGATAACATTTATAATTTCAGCCAGCCTTTTCATGATTTCGAGAAAGGCTTCTTCGGAAAAGGTACAACCCAGGGAAGGTTTTCTGTCTGTTTCGCTTGCGTGGCTTGTATTCTCCTGTGCAGGTACCCTGCCTTATCTTCTTGGCGGTTCTATTTCCTCCTTTGTTGATGCATTTTTCGAGTCAGCCTCCGGCTTTACAACAACAGGAGCAACAATTTTTGGGGATGTTGAATCACTGCCCTATTCAATTCTTTTCTGGAGAAGTCTTACCCACTGGATAGGGGGTCTGGGAATAATAGTCTTTGTAATAATCATTCTTCCCACACTTGGCATAACTGCCAGTCAGCTTCTTCCTCTCGAGTCATCCCTGAAGGAAAAAACACATCCGAAAACCAAATCGGTCGGATTAAGACTTCTCTATGTTTATCTCGGGCTCACTTTGGTCGAAATGATGCTTCTCTGGATGGGAGACATGGGCCTTTTTGAAAGCATTTGCCATACTTTCGGCACTGTATCAACCGGGGGATTCTCTGTAAAAAACAACAGCATTGAAGGATACTCTCCTTACAGCCAGACCGTTATTATTATATTTATGTTCCTTTCAGGCGTAAGCTTCGTAGTCTATTACTACATGGTAAAGCTCAACTTCAGGAAAGTGAAGCACAATGAAGAGTTATGGTTTTTTCTTGGCACAACACTTTTTTTCGGGACACTTGTTACAAGTGTTATTCTTTCCGGAACAACCAAGCCTGTGGGAGAAGCCGTAAGGGAGGGATTCTTTCAGGTAGTTTCCATAATGACAACAACCGGATTTGTATCTGCTGATTACCTGTACTGGCCATCAGCAGGATTAACCATTATTTTCCTGTTGTTATTCTCCGGAGCCTGTACCGGGTCTACAACAGGAGGCATCAAAATGGTCAGACATCTGATAATAACAAAAAATATCAGAAACACTTTTACAAAACTGGTACATCCCAATGTAATAAGTCAGATAAGGCTAAACAATAAGCCTCTGGAAGAAAAGGCCAATATTTCCGTTATGTCTTTCCTGATCTTGTATTTTTTCATTTTCCTTGCAGGGACAGTATTTATAATCATCTTGGGAAGCGATCCAATAACTGCAGCCAGTGGTGTAGCCTCTTCCCTGGGAAACGTCGGACCCGCCCTGGGATCATTGGGACCCATGTTCAATTATTCGCATATGCCTGAAGCCAGCAAATTGATATACAGTTTGTTGATGATAATAGGAAGGCTTGAGATCAACACCTTTTTCATACTTCTTTCCAGATCTTTCTGGAGGCTGTGATTAATTGTTATAGATTATATGACCTTACAAGTTCCAGGCTCTCCGGAGTACCGATATCAAACCAGTAACCACCATCATGCCTGAAGGTATTTATCTGTTTATCCGCTGCAAGGTCGAGATAAGTTGCCGTGAGTGAAAACCTTCCCTCGTGCATATAATTAAAGACTACAGGATCAATAACATGAATCCCCGAAAAAGCAATTTTCCTGAGGATTCCTTCAACTGGCCGGACAATAATCTCCTCCCCTGTCGCCTCATTGGTCCAGCCGCACAGAATACCTTTACTATCAATCAGAAAAAATCTTTTCCCTGTCCGGTTTCTTACTGCAAGCGAGGCAATTCCTTTACTTTCGAGATGAAAGGCATAAAGAAGTGACAGGTCAAGATCAGTTATTATATCACAATTGAAAACCAGAAATGGTTTATCATCGAAGAAATGCCTGGCCTTGAACAAGCCTCCTCCAGTTTCCAGAAGATTGTCCGATTCATCTGAAACAGAGATCCTAAAGCCTTCTCTATTAAGTCTGTGCACCTCTCTGACAACATCATCCGCAAAGTGATGGACATTTATTATAACATCATCAAATCCGTACCGGCTGCAATATTCAACTGCAATCCTGAGGATACTCCTGCCATTAATGTCCACCAGGGCTTTTGGAACCGATTCAGTAATTTTTCCCAGGCGTGTCCCTTTCCCTGCAGCCATTATCATTGCTTTCATAGGGTAAAGGATTATAAATGCCTCTGTCGTTTAAGGCTGACAAAGACAGATGTTTCGGGGATTGCTTCTGCAACGCGGAAGAGCTCATCAAGACGTATGTGGGCAGCTGCTTTCACCGTGAGCCTGTTAAGCAGCTCCACCCCGGGAACTATGCTTTCAGTAAAGGTTGGTTTCTTTTCATACAGTCCTCTGAAGCCGAAAGCCCCGAGAGCCTGCATTACCCTTATTATGCTGAAGGCGGAATAGAAGCCTCTGAATTTCCCGGGATCTTCTCCCGTCCTATCACAGAACCTTACAATATAATAATCAAGCAGTGACTCCCTGTCCTCATCTGTCATTGGGATTTTTGCATCATAAAGGAGCGAAGCGACATCATACTGCGGAGCGCCTTTCCTGCCTCCCTGATAATCAATAAACCAGGGGTTCCCGTCCATAACCATGACATTCGCTGTCTGAAAATCCCTGTAAAGGAAATAATCCTGACCTGCTTCGAGAAGAAAATCTGCAAGATGTTCAAAATCATCCTCGAGACGGCGTTCATTGAAAGGAACGGCCAGAAGCTTGAGCAGCATGTATTTGAAATAGTTCATGTCCCACATCATCGACTGACGGTCGAAGCTCCTGCGAGGATAGCAAAGATCGAGGTTCAGGCCTTCAATTCCTTCCGTCTGGAACAAAATAAGCTTGTCGAATATCTTTCTGTAAAGGGCAAGGCTCTCATCGTCAAAAGGGCTGATAACTTCACGGTTATGAAGCCAGGTATAAAGGTTCTCATTTCCCAGATCCTGAAGAAAATAAACAAAACGACCGGGGTAATAGCCGTAAAGCTCAGGCACAGGAAGGGATTTTGAAAAGAAGTGCCTTGTAAATCCAATAAAAGCCTCATTCTCTTCTTCATTTGGATTATAGGCAGCGATCAAAGGAGATTGACCTTCGTTTATTCTGTAGTATCTCCGGTCAGAACCGGACCTTGGCAAAGCTGTCACAGATCCGGGTCTTCTGCCGTATAGGTCCTGATAGCCCTCAGATATTATGTTAACTATTACATTTTCTTCCATTTACATCAGGGCTTTTCCTGTATTACAAAAAACTATAATCTAATAAATATTTTTCTTCTGTACAAAATTAAAGCAACAACCCAGACAAGCATAACCTGGATAATGGCAAACAGAAGGCTGCCATTAAGATTTCCCGCAACCGGAACACAGATCTTTTCGTAAAACCACGAGTAAAGGCTCGCAGGATCTGTATCTCCGCCTGTTTTAACTATCAGGAGCAGTTTAGCCAGGATCCCGGCCAGGAAATATGAAGTCAGTGCATTCGTGCCGAAAACAAGGAAAGGGGTACCCCAGGTGCGGAATTTAAGTACGTCGGCTACCCAGTATATGAATGCGAGTATCATCATAGCCAGGCCTGATGAAAACAAGACATAGGAACTGGTCCACAGAGGTTTGTTTATGGGAAAGATCCTGCCCCATAAAAAACCCAGTCCCGTAAGCCCTGCTCCAATGAAAATTATTTTAAAGATATTCTTTACTGCTGAAGACTTCTTTGTCAGAAGTTCGGCGGTATAATATCCAATGATTACATTCACGGCAGCGGGAAGTGTGCTTAGTAGTCCAAGCGGGTCAAAAGGTATTCCAAAGGCAGTAGAAAGATGTTTTTCGCCGATAATCAGTTTATCTATCCTGACAACAAGATTATTCCCGAGGGAATAGGGATCCTCGCCTCCGGCCATAGCCAGCAAAGCCCAGTAAAGAAGGAGGATTACTCCGGTTACGATCCACAGGTAGTTTCTTCTGACTGTAATGCATATGATTGTCCCGATCAGGTAAGCCAGTGCAATACGCTGAAGAACTCCCATAATCCTGAGTGTTGAATAGTCTCTTCCGAAATCGGGGAATATGTTCAGAAAAAGCCCCAGGGCAAAGATCGCGATTGTCCGTCTGACGATCCGTAACAAGGAATCACCATGAAGTTCATGTCCGTATTTTTTCATTGAAAACCAGACCGATACACCGACAATAAATAGGAAGAAGGGGAATACCAGATCGGTTGGAGTGCATCCATGCCATTCTGAGTGCCTGAGCGGAGCATAAACATAATCCCAGCTTCCCGGTGTATTTACGAGTATCATGAAAGCCACCGTAATGCCTCTGAAAATGTCAAGAGAAACCAGCCTGCTGCTTTTAGTCATGGTGAGTCATGTTTTCGCACGCAAAATTAGGTTTTTCCGGCATATTGATCCCGGTATTTTACAGTTTCCCTTTCCCGATGAATTTTTTAGACATCCTGTCGGCAGGATATTTTTTTGAGAAATCCGACCAGTAATCGGCAATAGTGCCCTTTACTTCCTTGTGCAATATCCAGAGACCAATCAGGTTGGGTACTGTCATAAATGCAATGGTAATGTACGACAGTGACCAGATT
This sequence comes from Bacteroidales bacterium, assembly GCA_040772125.1. Classification (GTDB taxonomy): domain Bacteria; phylum Bacteroidota; class Bacteroidia; order Bacteroidales; family VadinHA17; genus LD21. The sequence goes on along the minus strand of JAXGYS010000003.1, from coordinate 1,405,226 downwards.
ATTGTTGTATCTGTAAATGAAGCGATGAAGAAAGCCACAACAAACACTATCCGGTAATAGATAACGTATTTCGGCCCCACAAGATAGGTAAGTGCCCTGTCGCCGTAATAGGACCATGAGATTGCTGTGGAAAATGCGAAAAGAAGAAGTCCTATCGAGACTATGTACTTTCCGAAACCTCCAAGAATGCTTCGCTCAAAAGCAATGGTCGTCAGGGGGGCGCTATGGATAAGTGATTTTCCTGTAACATTAAGCGCTGATGAGGCAGGTTTCCATTTGCCGTTTACTACATCAATCTTCCCGGTGTAAAGGGCTTTATTCTCATAGAATTTAAAATCTTCAGCAACCGATCTTGATGCGATAAGGGTAATATCATTATTCATCTGACCGTTAACAACGTCGAGTTGTCCTGTAAACAGCGGCAGTGTCTCTCCTCCTGTAATATAATCAGCAACAAGGTTTTTCTGATCCGGATCGCTTTCATCATACTTCTGGCCGAGGAAGATCATATCGGCGGTCTGGAACTGGTTCTCAATCTTCTCGGTCCATACTCCGCTTGAGAGCACTACAAGTCCCGTAAGAGTACATATAATAATTGTATCAATAAAAGGTTCAAGAATTGCTACCATGCCTTCTGACACTGGCTCAGGGGCACGGGCAGCTGAGTGGGCAATCGGGGCTGATCCCTGGCCTGATTCGTTTGAGAACAGGCCCCTGTTGACACCCCTGTTGATGGCAAAGGCTACAGTTGCACCCATAAAGCCGCCTGTTGCTGCCGTTCCTGTAAAAACTGTCGAAAACAACGCTATCACCGAGGGAATAATATTCTCATAGTTGGTGAGGATAACGAGGATTGCTCCTATAAAATAGAAAATCGCCATCCCGGGAACCAGCTTTTCGGTAACCTTGGCTATCCTCTTTATACCACCAATGATAATCAAAGCCAGTATCACAGAAAGAACTGCTCCCGTAATTATCTGCTTTATGCCGAAAGTAGTGAATATGGAATTTGAAATACTGTTAATCTGGGGAAGGCTTCCGGTACCGAATGAGGAAAGGACAGTTGCCGCAGCAAAAAAACCTCCTATCCATAGGCCGGTCTTTATAACCTTCCCATTTTTAGTCTTAATGTTAAGCCTTTTTTTCATGTAATACATTGGTCCACCCGAAACCGAACCATCGGGAAGAATATCCCGGTATTTATGAGAAATGGCAACCTCAACGAATTTGGTACACATTCCAATCGCTGCCGTAACAAGCATCCAGAAGAGAGCTGCGGGTCCTCCAAGATGAATTGCCAGGGCTACTCCTGCTATGTTACCAGTTCCGACAGTACCCGAAAGGGCTGTTGAAAGAGCCTGGAAATGTGAAGTATCGCCGACATCGAGATGATGATCATATTTACCCTTTACAACATCCACGGCATGCCTGAAATACCTGAACTGGGGAAACTTAAGATAAATTGTAAAGAAAATGCCCGTACCGAGGAGAAGAATAACGAACCATGGTGCTCCTCCGATGTAACCGTCGAGCATTATAAGGAATTCATTTATTTTTTGCATAACAGGATTTAAGTAAGATTGAGAATAAGCAATGAAAACAAATGTAACGATTTCCTGAAAAGATAAAAGAAACTGAAAAATGTTTCAGAACCTTTCCCGAAATAATCACACCTGCCGGTATATCTTAGGAGTTCAGTTTTCACAACGACACAGCTGCTTCAAGGCAATATGAAATATTTATTAAATTTGGCCATCATGATTACCAGCCAGTGAAAATTACCGAAATACTACAGCCATGTTATTAATAAAAAGAATCCATCCTGCGATTTTCATCCTTGTGCTTTTATTACAGCCATTAGTAACAAAATCACAGACAACTGATCCTCCTTTTATTAAATACATGGATCATCCTTGGGTTGATTCGGTCCTCAGGTCGCTCGACACAGAACAAAGGATTGCCCAGACAATCTGGATAGCTGCCTACTCCAACAGGGATATTTCACATGAAGTTGAAATAAGCGACCTCATAAGAAAGTACTGCCCCGGAGGATTAATCTTTTTTCAGGGTAGCCCCGGCAAACAGGCAGAACTTACAAACTTCTACCAGAGTATAGCAAAAGTCCCCCTTCTTATAAGCATGGATGCCGAGTGGGGGCTTGGAATGAGGCTTCAGAATGTTGTGAGATTTCCCTATCAGATGACTCTGGGTGCGATTGGCAACGATTCGCTCATTTATCAGATGGGACAGGCTGTTGCCGGGCAGTGCAGAAGGATGGGAGTAAATGTGAACTTCGCACCTGTGGCCGATATAAACAATAATCCAGGAAATCCGGTAATAAATTACAGGTCCTTTGGTGAGAACAGGGAGAGAGTGACCAGAGCCGCGATGATGTACATGAAAGGAATGCAGGATAACAGGGTTCTTGCCACGCTCAAGCATTTTCCGGGGCATGGTGATACTGACACCGACTCACACCTCGATCTTCCGGTGATTTCACATTCCCGTTCCAGGCTCGATACACTTGAGCTCTACCCCTTTCGCAACCTTATCCACGAAGGAGCAGGAGCCGTAATGACAGCCCATCTGAATCTCCCATCCCTCGATCCGTCATCCAACCTTCCTTCAACGCTTTCATCCGTAATAATAAATGATCTGCTGAAAGGGGAACTCGGGTTCAGGGGACTTGTTATTACAGATGCAATGAACATGAAAGGCGTTACAAAATACTTTAACCCTGGTGAAGCTGAAGCCAGAGCTCTCTTTGCGGGGAACGATGTAGTCGAATTTGTAACTGATATAGATGCAGCTGTTGTCGCGGTTAAAAAGATGCTCACTGAAAAGAAACTGACACAGGCCGATATTGATCTCAAGTGCAGGAAAGTACTTGCAGCGAAGTACTGGTGCGGACTTAATGAAATAAGCCCTGTAGTGGAAAAAGAAATCGAAGCTGACCTGTCGTCGAACTGGAATATAGCCCTCATACGAAATCTTTACGCCAATGCTCTCACGGTAATCAACAACAACGAAAATATTATTCCTGTCAGGGACCTGGATAAGACCAGAATAGCGGTAGTATCGGTTAACAAGTCCCGTTCATCAGCATTTCAGGATAGGATACTCAGCTACTACCCTGCCGACACCTTCCTCATCGACACATCTGATTCAGATCGTTGCAATGAGCTGGCAATGAAGCTCTCAGGCTACGACCTTGTAATTGCGGGGATCTTCTCTGCCGATCAGCGTCCGCAGAATAACTACGGTATCAGGCCGGGACTTGTCTCCTTCCTCGGTAAGCTTGTTGACTCAAACAATACAATCGTTACTTACTTCGGCAATCCATATGCTCTCGCGAGGCTTGAACCGCTTCAGCGTTCTGCGGGACTTGTTGTTGCCTACCAGGAAAATGATTTTACCGAAGACCTGTCGGCCCAGCTGATCTTCGGAGGCATTGAAGGAAGCGGCCGGCTGCCGGTGACCATAAACAAACTCTGGCCTGAAGGACACGGGATAAATACCGGGGGAAATATAAGACTTGGTTACGGTATACCTGAGTCAGTGGGTATCTCATCTGAGTCTCTGGGCAGAAAGGTTGATTCAATTGCCTTCTCAGGAATAAATGCAGGAGCTTACCCAGGCTGTGAAATAATGATTGCCCGGAAAGGAACTGTTGTTTTCCACAAGGCTTACGGCTATCATACCTACGAAAACAGGACTCCTGTGAGAAAGGATGATATATTCGACCTCGCATCTGTAACAAAAGTATCGTCGACACTTGCGGGATTGATGCTCCTCGATTCGGAAGGAAGGTTCTCCGTGGACAATAAGCTCGGTGATTATCTGCCGGAGTTCAGGAACTCGAACAAGAAAGACCTTCTTATGAAAGATCTGCTTACCCATCAGGCGGGACTGAGAGACTGGATCCCGTTCTGGAAGGAGACTGTAAGGCGTGACTCAGCGTTGAGGAAGAGTGTTTTCAGTCATGTATATTCAGAGAGATATCCTCTAAAGGTTGCCAATGACCTCTTCATAAACCGGAATTACAGAAAGAAGATCTTTGATGAGATCAGGGACAGCCCTCTTGGTGAAAGGAAATATGTCTATTCCGACCTCACATTCATAATATCCCCGGAGATAATCGAAAGCCTTACAGGTGAACTATGGTATGAATTCGTTACAAAACGGATCTACAGAAAGATAGGAGCTTACAATATCGGATTCAATCCCTATGAAAAATACCCGCTTGAAAGGATAGTTCCAACCGAGTATGACTCTCTTTTCAGAAGGCAGCTTCTTCACGGGACAGTTCATGACGAAGGTGCCGCAATGTTGGGAGGTATCTCCGGTCATGCAGGTTTGTTTTCCACCGCCAACGACCTTATGAAACTCATGGAACTGTACCGCCGCATGGGAAGTTACGGGGGAGAACAGATTATCAGCCGGGATGTGCTTAAAAGATACTCTTCTGTTCAGTTCCCGGAAAATAATAACCGCAGGGGCATCGGGTTCGACAAACCATTTCTGAACAATCATGAACTGGAACAGGAAGATTGTTATCCGACAAAGGGTGCATCGCCTGAAAGTTTCGGCCATTCGGGTTATACAGGAACTTTTGTGTGGATCGATCCTGCGTACGATATCAGTTACGTTTTCCTTTCAAACAGGGTTTATCCGACCAGGTACAATAATCTTCTCTCTGAACTGAACATAAGAACCGAGATACTCCAGGCTGTGTATGACTCGATTTTCAGCCTGTGAATCAAATACATTAATCCCCCATCAAAGCTTAAGTTGAAGATGTTTAACAACATAATGGAATAATAAGACAATTATAACTGTCTTTATTAAATTAATCCGAACTAAACCTAATAATTATGAATCAGGATCAATCAAAAAACAGACTACCAAAAAACAATAGTCTTTCAAGGCGGAATTTCCTCGGGAGGACAGCCACTGCTGCTGCCGCATTTACGATTATTCCACGCTCGGTGATGGGCGGCAAGGGCTATACTGCCCCCAGTGACACGGTCAATGTTGCCGGAATCGGAATCGGAAGCCAGGGAGGCGGCGACATACAGCAGATATGTTCCCCTGATGTGCCCATTGAACGCCCGTCAAGGAATTCCAACGGCACACCCATGACCAAGGAACAGATTGCTGAAAGGCAGGCCAGGATGGCAGAGATGCAAAAAAGAATGGCAGCAAATGCTCCCGGCGGTCAGGCAGGTCAGCGTCCCGCAGGAGCCAGGCCACAGACTGATACAAATGCAACGGTCCAGATGGGAGACGCCCAGAGGGGCAGGGTAATTAAACTGGCGAATATCTATGCTCTGTGCGACGTGGACCTGGAATATGCAGGACACATCATCAAGGGATATCCCAAGGCCAAAGTATATACCGACTGGAGGGAGATGCTCGAGAAAGAACCATCGATCGATGCAGTTGTTATCGGAACACCCGACCACAACCATGCTCCGATAGCTGCAGCATTTATGAGGGCTAAAAAACATGTATATCTTGAAAAGCCTATGGCAAAAACTATTGTTGAATGCCGTAAGCTAGCCGAGATTGCAAAAGAGACAGATGTTGTTACACAAATGGGTAACCAGGGACATGCCACCGAGGGAACACGCAAAACCGTTGAATGGATCCAGTCGGGCGTGATCGGGCTCGTAAGGGAGGTTCAGCTTTCCACCAACCGCCCGATGGGCTTCTGGCCTCAGGGCGACATGAAACGTCCTGCAGGAGTAGCAGCCCCCAAAAATCTGAAATATGACTTATGGCTAGGCCCGGCACCAAACAAACCCTATCATCCCGACACCCTGCATTTTTACTGGAGAGGTCTATGGGATTACGGAACCGGAGCGATGGGCGACATGGGAGCTCACATTTTCGATGCACCGATATGGGCACTGAATCTTGGAATGCCCACCAAAATACAGGCAACAAGCTCGCCTTACAGCACTGATTACATGCCTCTGTGCGAACTGGTGACCTATGAGTTTCCTTCACGCGGCTACATGCCCCCTGTAAAGGTGACATGGTGCGACGGAGGCTTGAGACCACCGCGCCCCGAGCAGCTTGAAGCCGGAAGGGCAATGCAGGATGCAACATACTACGGCGACAAGGGTATTATTACCCATGCAAGCCATGGCGCAATGCCTCAGCTGATACCGGCCAACCGCGACTTCACTGGTCCCGATGCATGGCTGCCAAGAACAGGCAACATTTTCGAAGACTGGATTGATGCCATTAAGAACGGCAAGAAGTCATGCAATGATTTCTCAGTTGCATCAAAACTTACCGAGATAATGCTTCTTACCAACATAGCTGTTCTTCATCAGAGGTCAAATATCACCCTTGAATATGATCCTGTTAATATGAAGATCACAAACCTTCCCGAAGCAAACGACAAGTTCCACTACGAATACAGAAGTGGCTGGAGCCTATAGTACTCAATTATTCAACATCATAAAAGAGAGAGTGCCAGAAGGACACTCTCTTTTTTTATATTCCCTATCTATCCAAAATACACTTTTAAAAAAACGATTTTGTTCAGACCACTTTTAAAGATCCGGTCTAAAAACCAATAACTATGCTGTTTTTCGTCTACTTAATATTCAGTCCGCTCACTTTCAGCTTCAGCGATTTACTGTTGAGGTCATTCAGGTAACAATAACCTGAGATAGTTCTCTTTTCTCCCGGTAAAAGGGAAAAATAATTATCGTCGAGATAAACAGGTGCAACGAAATGGTCAGTTTCAGCATCAAGAAGCATGAGTTCGACTGACAAAGCGAGGTTACCAGACGGGTTCTCAACCTCAATAACCAGATCCATTTTTTCATTGGCGGGTGTGAATCCAAGATCTGAAACAAGCTTAACAGCCGGGAGCTTATTTATCTGCCGGAGATCCTGGTGTATTTTTGTCGGAGTATGAACCCAGTAGGTCCTGTTCCAGTCTGGTTCGTCCTTTACCGTTGAAAGCAGGTATTGATTTATTGAAAGGATCTCGCCACTTTCTGAATTGATCCTGAGATCGAGAAAATATGTCTTCTCAAGTCCGCTGATGTTATCCGGTATATTGAATACGACCTTACTGTCATCAATCCCGATTCCGAAAGGAATATCACGGGCAAGCAATTCCTTCATGCCGGGGTTCAACACCCTTACCTTAAGGTTAAGGTTTTCATGACTTTGCAGCGAAGAATTGGAAACCACAATCTCATTTCTCCCATAGTCATAGATTGCCTGTAGCGGCTGAAGAGCTTTTCTGGTCCCGTAAAGTGCCGCGTTTGGAAGCAGGTCGAAGCCATAGAGCTGCCAGATGAGTTTTGGCCATGACGAATTAAGCATCCATTGTATAATACCTGTAGCGTCATAGCGGTTCACCTGGAAAGCCTCGAACATAGGGCGTATCGATTCGTAGTTAAGAAGCTGGGCTTTTATGCAGTATTCTTCAAGTGTAACAGGTTTGCCGAATCTTTCATTCATGGCACTGTTATAGCGGTTAAGAGTCTGGAATTCATGTCTTCCGCAGTGGTATTCCCATGTATCATTTATGGGCCAAAGGGATTCAGGAGGGATCATTTCACGGATCGATTCAACAGGAGGAACCTGGGCCCCTGGTCCTGTCTCTGTATTGAATCCATAGGCTCCGCCATGAAGGGTGTCGGCGTACCAGTAAACCGGAGGAACATACTCGTAAGGGCCCTCCATTTTCATTCCCGACCACCCCGAGACCGTACTTTTCCTCATTGCCGCGGAAGTGACCATCGGACGTGTAGGGTCATCCATGGCGAGGATATCGATATATTTCCTCTCAAGTTCCGGCAGTGGCAGCATATCGCTTCCTGTCATCCACATGAAGATACTTGGATGATTCCGCAGCCATTTGATCATATCCTTCCATGACCTGGCAACAAGTTCAACCTCTTCCGGAGTCTGAATGCATCCATAGAGGTCGTCGCATTCCTTTTTTCCGCAGTATTCAGGCCATTCCCACTGGCAGCTCCAGCCTGTCATGATAAGCACCCCTTCCCTGTCGCATATATCATAAAGGGCATGATTGTTTCCCCAGAAGCCCTCTGGTCTGATGGTGTTAAGATTCATATGTTTTACATATTCGATCTGGCGTTCAAGTTTCACGGAATCGGGCATCAGGAAAAGCTGGTCGACCCATCCTCCTCCTTTTACAAGTATTTTTTTCCCGTTCAGAATGTATCCTTTATGCTCCCTGCCGTATTTATTATAAGTATAGCTCGAGATATCACGTATCCCGAAAGTGGTTTCAACTTCATCGCTCAGCTCATTTGAACGGACAAATCCAATTTTAACATTATAAAGTTCAGGGTTTCCAAGATCGTGAGTCCACCATATTCTCGGGTTTTCGATTCTCAAGGCCGGATAATCTTCAGGTTTGAAGGTAATCAGCTTTTTCTCGCCCGGAGATAACTTCACTTTTTGTTTCAGGCTGATTTCATCTCCGATGGTTACCTGCATATTGCCGGAGTAATCCGCAGTGCCATTGTTCGTCGCCTCACAGCTGACAGTAAGTTCGGCATTTCTGAGGGTAGCAGTATCCAGTTTGGTGATCACGAAGGGATGCTTCAGGGAAACCGGACCAGAGGAACGGAGCCGGACCTCTCTCCATATTCCCATACCGCGGTCGGGGGCTTCAGGGTTCCAGTCAACAAATCCAACGGTCAGGTCGCCTGCAACAGGTGGGAACACCTCAACAGCCAGGAAATTATCTTCATCTTTTTTGATCAGATTGCTGACAATGATCGAATACTGCCTGAAAGCACCTTCAACAGTGTCGGCCGATGCTATCTTCGTGCCGTTCAACCATATGTTGGCACGAAAAATTATACCGTCGAATTCAAAGATATGTGTTGATGGGGCCTTTTCTCCGACCCTGAAGCTTGTCCTGTACCACCAGGAGCACTGAAAGTCGTCCGGATCAGCTTTTTCAAGGTTTTTTCCGTAGAAGACATCCTCATAAACCATGTTTTTGACAAGGCTTCCGAAAACTGTTGAGGGTACTTCAGCCTGGTGCCATCCATCCAGGTCGCTGAAGGATGTGGAGAGAACTTCACCGTTACTGGTTGTCTTCTGGGAAGATTGAATAAACCAGCCTTTTTTGAGCAAAAGGACAGATGTATAATCTTTCCTTTCGTTGCACGCAAGTAGAAAGAACAGGGCTATAGTAAAAAATATTAATGGTCTGAAATTAGGTGGTATCAGCCTTGTTTTCATGTGAGTATGTTTAAGTGTTATTACTTCAGTCTCAATAATTTTATAAATTTATTAAAAAGTGAAGTGTTTTCATCTATACCGCTAAATAAATCTGCGCCAGGACCGTATGCAAAAACCGGTACCATCAGTCCGGTATGACCGGTTGTGGAAAAACGACCGGTTATTTTACCCGATGATATTTCACCATCGACCAGGGTAAGTCCTCCTGTTTCATGGTCTGAAAGGACAACGATAAGGGTTCTGTGGTTCCGGGAGGCGAATGCAAGTGCTTTGCCTACAGTACGGTCAAAATCAAGCATTTCCTCAACAGTAAATGCCATATCGTTGCTATGACCTCCCCCGTCTATCTCCGAACCTTCTACGACAAGGAAAAACCCTTTTTTGTGATCATCAAGAATGTCAAGAGCCACTTCCGTGGTTAAAGGCAACTGGTCACCTCTTTTGCTTATCCGGCTTTCAGTGAGAAATCCGGCCAGTTTACCAGTTCTTATCTTTAAAAGTTCAGTTATGGTATCGCAGACCTGATATCCCTTTTCTGACAATTCTGCGAGCAGATTACGTCCGTCCATGCGGTTTATGAAATGCTCAATACCTCCTCCAATGAACACATCTGGACCTGTTTCTGCAAAATCAACAGCTATCTCGGGCATCATATCCCTGTCAGGTACATGTGCTACAAAAGCAGCCGGTGTTGCATCGAGTATGCTTGTGGTTACGACAATTCCTGTTGCCAAACCGTTTGCCTGAGCCATTTCAAGTATTGAGGGTACAGGTCTTTCTTCACTATCGACGCCTACTGAAGAATTGTTGGTTTTATGTCCGGTAGCTATGGCTGTTCCTCCTGCTCCTGAATCTGTAACATAGCGGTTAGCAGAATATGTTAGTGAAAATCCGACATGTTTAATATTATTCAGGAAAAGGTTGCCCCTGTTTGCAGTCATTCCAGCATAAATCTGTGCGATACCCATTCCGTCACCGATCATCAAGATAACATTTTTCGGCTTCTTGCGACAGAATTTCTGACGTACAGATGTTATGTCATAAAATGTAGTGTTTTGAAAGGAAGATTCTGTAGATTCAGTTTTCCTGTTCTGGCCAAAGGTTGGTCTGACTCCAAGAAATATCAGTGCTGCGAGGATGTAAATAGATGTTCTCATGAAGAAGTAAAAATCTGTTAAATTGTCAAAGTGATATCTATAATTATGTCGTTTTAGACATTATTTTTTATACTCTGGAACTTCTGTTATTTTTTGATAAAAACCCACCTCTGCGTTAAGGTCCGTAGAGGTGGGTGAAAAGTAATTTCTTATATCCACAATTTTAAATTGTTACTTCATACTAATCAAATCCCGGATTCTGAGGCATTGGATTAGTAAGATTAGCATCAATAACAGATTGAGGTATGGGATAAAGGGTATCTCTGGGAGAAAGATTCTGACCTCCATTCATGTTGTGGGCCATAGTACGTTCAAGATATTTATGGGTTCTCAGCAGTGTCCAGCGGCGGTTTTCTTCTAAGAAAAGCTCACGCGACCTTTCGTCGAGTATAAAATCAATATTAACCTGGTCAGCAGTAATTTCACTTGCATTTGATCGCCTTCTGATAATATTAATGGTATTTGCAGCATCCTGTGACCTTCCCAGTTTGTATTCAGCTTCAGCCTTTAAAAGATATGTATCTGCAAGGCGGAGGTAAACCTGATCGGTATTCATATAACGTTCATTCATATTCTCCGGGTCAACACCTTCTGCTTTCCTTGAAAACGGCCAATCAAAACGGGCTCTTGTTGTATAGGTAATATCAGGCTCCCATTTGCACCAAATTGTATCACCATAATTATAACCTGCAGGAAGTTTATCTTCCGGATAAGGAGCATTAGTTGCAGCATCTCCAAGAACATAAAACTTTCTGATTGCATGATATGAGAATCTGTCATCCTGAGGTTCATAAATATCAAGAGCCCATTTCGTGAATGTAAATCTGGAATAACCCAGTCCGCCGCGTTCGTATGTGTGAACCAGAGGTCTGACGCCGTCTATGTTAATATTCCAGAAGCGACTCAAATGAATACGCCTTATCATACATTCACCACCACCTGTAACTTTAAGACCAAATTGAAAAACCCACAAAGCTTCGGAATTTCCCTCCTCACGATTTGTATTGCCTTCCCAGAACATATCCATAAACGGGACGCCAGGCCTGCTGCTCCTTACTCCGTATCTTTCAGTGACAAGCTTGTATTCAGGAGTATTGACAACTTTATCAGCCCACTCAAGAGCTTTATCGGGATGACCGGTAGCAAGATACATTTCAGAGAGATAATGCTGAACTGCTCCCTTTGTTATCCTTCCTCTTAAGGATGGTTCCACTCCTATATACGGTTCAGCCGCAATAAGATCAGCAATAATCTGTTCCCTGATCTGACTTTTTGGAGTTCTTTCCCAGTCGGTTCTTATAGTTGCACCGGAAGACTGTTCGAGAGTCAAAGGAACGTCACCCCAGCCGTATGAAAGATGCCTGTACGCCCATGCCCTGATTGCTTTCGCTTCAGCAATTACCCGTTCTTTTGTTTCTGCCTCACTTGAACCTCCTCCTGACCAGTCAATATCATCCCTGCTTTCAGCCTGATTAATGATTGTGTTTGCTGAATTTATAATTCCGTACAACCAGGTAAATACTATTTCATTTTCTTCATTCAGGGCATTGTTATTGTTTTTCCAGAGCATTGCTGTCATTATATAGCCTATATCCTGATGATTAACGGTTGCATTATCAGTTCCAAAAGTAAACATACTTCCCATCATTGAGTGGCTTCCATATGCCTGTTCCTTTTCTCTTCTTACCTGTGCGTAAAGTCCGTTAAGGCCTGCCTCGAATCCTGCAAGATTAGTAAACAAAGTTTCAGAGGTAATCAGGTGAGGTGGTTTTTCATCAATTAAATCCTTTGTACATGAGTTGCTGAATAAAAACAACATCACCATTATTGCGCTTTTATATATTGAATTTATCATTACTAGTATAATTAATGGTTAAAACTCAAAGTTCAATCCGAAAACATACTCCTTTTGAATCGGGATCTGATGCTGGCTGTCCAGTTCGGGATCAAGACCTCTCCAATTTGTGAATGTTGCCAGATTCCGACCGGTAACAAAAAGCCTCAAATTATTAACCGAATATCTGGAAAGCAGTGTTTTAGGGAATGTATAGGATAATGAAACATCCTTCAAACGTACAAAACTTGCATCTTCGTAAATAACACCAAGGATCCCTGACATTCTTTCAGCATACAATTCGTTAACAACCCATTCATTAGTAGGATTCTCGGGAGTCCACCAATTTTTATTGATCGTATTTCTTCTGACGTCAGCCCACGTCTCATCTGTCATTAAGGTATTTTCTTTGGTAACCCCATGCACACCGTGAATAAAGATGTCGAGTTTAAAACCCTTATAGGCAAATGCGTTTGACATGCCCCAAATGAACTTTGGATCCTGCTGGCCGATTATTCGTTTATCATCAGCGCTTAAGGTCCCGTCATTCTGGAAGTCTTTAAGTTTTACGAATCCTGGTTTTGTTCCCCAATTGGTAGCTTCTTCCAATTCATCGAGCTGCCAGGTCCCTTCCCAGACGAAATCATAGTTTACCCGAATAGGCTGGCCAATAAACCATGCATTGGCTACATCATCGATCTCTTTTCCGTTCTCATCAAGTTCTCCGTAAAGAGAAACAATCTCATTATGGGTTAAAGCAAAGTTAGCCATTGTTGACCACGTAAATTCAGAAGTCACAATGTTCCTCGACTGCAATGATAGTTCGATGCCTGTGTTTTTAGTTTCGCCGATATTCTGGGTAATTGAGGTAATCCCATGCACAGCTGATATACTTCTGTTAAGAAGTAGATCTGTGGTGTTAGTTTTGAATATATTGATGTTTCCTGCCAAACGATTTTTAAAGATCCCGAAGTCCAGTCCAAAGTTAAGTGTCCTGGAGGATTCCCAGCCAAGGTTTTCCTGCCCCAGCCGACTGGGAACATAACCAGCCTGGGTCTGTTTACTGGAAATCATATTATATTCACCCAGCCTGGAAATCGATTCGTACGGACCCACGGCCTGGTTTCCATTCAACCCGTATGAAACTCTTACCTTAAATTCATTGAAAAGTTCTTTAAAAGGGAAGAATCTCTCATTATGCAGGTTCCAGCCCAGAGCAGCAGAGGGAAACAACCCCCATTTTGAATTTGAACCAAAACCCGAGAAACCATCCCTTCTTCCCGTAAGGGTAAGGAGATATCTGTTATCGTATACATAGTTAAACCTTAACATTTGCGACATGAGAACACTTTCGCTGAAGGAATAGTCCGGAACGATTTGTATCGCCTGTGCTGATGAGTACCATTTTAAAAAGTCATGTGGAAAACCGTTAGCTTCCAATGAGTTTCTGGAGCTGTTGTTTTTCTCATAACTGTATACAGCAGTTCCGAATACTTTGCTTTTGCCGAACTCCCGGGTGTAGGACAAAATATTCTCAATAACGGTGTTATTGCTTCTGGAACGTGATGTCTCAGCACTTCCTTTTGCTTCAAGGCCTATTTTTGTATTTCTTCCCATATATGTTGCCTCATCAAAAAACCTTGCAGTAATGCCAGAATTCAAACGGTAGCTTAACCCCTTTACGAACGGGAAGTCGACTATTGCATAATTGTTGGCCAATATCTGATATGATTTATCAATATTGTCAAATAAGGTCATTTGCAAAGGATTGCCAAAATAGTGATCGTCTTCCCATATATAAATAGCCTGCGAACCATCTTCTTCAAATGCCTTGGTAAGAGGATTGGTTTGAAAGAGATCTGATATATCGGGCTCCTGGCCGCTTTTATCATCATAAGTAAACTGAGTACGTGAGCCGAGTGAGAGCCATTTCAGAACTTTGGTATCAAGATTTATTCTTGATGTAAGTCGCCGGTAGTTGTCATTGACTGCTAGTCCTTTTATATCAAGATAGTTGCCTGAAACAAAAAACTTAGTATTATTGCTTCCTCCCGAAACTGAAAGAGTATGCTGATTACTTGCACCATTACGCAATCCGGTATTTAACCAGTCTGTCCAGGTACCTGACTCATAAATTTCTCTTTCAGAATTTGTCATTGCACCTGAAAACCTTTTCATTTTAAAATCATAAAACTCAGCACCATCCATATAATCTGGAAGGAAAGCATACTTCTGAAGCGAGTAATATCCATCGTAAGAAATTTTTATTTGTCCTTCCGCACCTTCTTTTGTAGAGATCAGAATCACTCCGTTTGAACCTCTTGAACCATAAATTGCAGCAGAAGATGCATCTTTAAGAATTTCAATTGACTGAATATCATTTGGATTCAGATCCGAAATAGATCCACTGTAAGGGATCCCGTCAACAACGATCAGAGGAGAATTGTCTGCCAGTATAGAGTTACGACCCCTTATCATAATGACCTCATCAGGGGAAGCCCCGGCAGATGATGTCTGTATCATGACCCCTGGAATTGCCCCCTGTATGGCCTGGGCGATATTCTGATTTGGTGCATTTTCAAGCCTGTCTTTTGGGATGGAAGCCACCGTACCTGTAATATCGCTTTTCTTTTGGGTTCCGTAGCCAACTACGACAACTTCATCAAGTGCTGTAACGTCAACCGCCAGGCTGACATCGATCTTTGTCCTTCCTCCCACAAGGATTTCCTGTGAGATATATCCAATGAAGGAATAGATCAAGCTTGCATCAGGTGCACTTACACCAATTGAATAGTTACCATTTATATCAGTATTGACACCGACTGCAGTTCCCCTGACTACAATGCTCACTCCCGGTAAACCTTCTCCGGAAGAAGCATCGGTTACTTTACCTGTAACAAGGTTTTGCTGGATCTCATTCTTTGGGGTAACTACAATAAGATTGTTTTCCAATATCTTGTATCCCAAACCCGTAGATTCAAGCATCTTATCAAGTATCTCGTCAATATCCTGGTCTGATATTTTCAAATCAACCATTTTATCAACAGAAATCAGATCGTCGTTGTAAAAGAAACGGTAATTTGTTTCTTTTTCCAATATCACAAATACTTCTCTGATAGACTTATTTCTAGCCTCAAATGAAATTTGCCCGAATCCTGTTGCTGAAAGATTCAGGGTAAATACCAGCATCAGAATAATTGTCAGTTTCATAGATAAAAGTAGTTTATGCAATCTCCGGGATGGAGAATAATAAATTAAAAATTTATTCATAATTTTGGATGATGTTAAGTTAGACATGAGTGGCCAATGAATTATCCGGGGCCATGATTGTAATTAACATTAATTCTTTACTAATGGGGAAAGCAGCCGCGAACTGTTTTTCCCCTTTTTTTGTCAGTATATTTTCATAGGCAGTCGGTTTTGGTTAGTTACCCAGGTTATCTTTTTTTACATATTTTGAAAAGCCATTCATTGAATTTAGATCGGAACTCAAGTACACTGTTTTTCCAT
Organism: Bacteroidales bacterium; assembly: GCA_040772125.1. Lineage (GTDB taxonomy): Bacteria > Bacteroidota > Bacteroidia > Bacteroidales > VadinHA17 > LD21. Next base: position 1,389,470 of record JAXGYS010000003.1, on the reverse strand, counting down.
CCAGATGATACGTTATCGGTGCAGTAAGTCTGATCGCATTGAGCACCTGCTCAAGCGTTTCATCCAGAAGGACACCAGTGAACCTGAATTTTTTAATTTCGTCATCCCTGAAAACAATTTTAACATTATATTTTCTCTCAAGTTCAACACATAGCTTATCAAGGCTTTCTCCCCTCAGCATAAGCCTGCCCTGAGTCCATGCAACCACCTGATCTACATTTACCTGTGGCGCAATGAGAAAGTCCGACATGATAGTCTGCACAGGCTCTATTGTTTCTTCATCTTTACCTTTTAGATCTTCAAGAATGAAACCATCATCATTCCTTATAAATATTGCTTTCTGATTAGGATTCAGATCAATAGCCTGTGTTTCATCACCTGATCCCTCACGGCTTATTGCAACCTTACCTTCCACAAGTGTTGTTTCGATAGAGTCTTCATCATCATAAGCCTTGACATTGAACTCGGTTCCAAGTGCAGTGATGCTCAGGGGACCTGCATTTACAATAAAAGGTACAAGTTCATTCTTTTCAACCCTAAAATATGCTTCACCCTTCAGCGTAACATTCCTGTTGGAATTGTTAAATTCGTCACTGTAGCTGATATAGCTTCCGGCATTCAAAATCACGGTAGTTCCATCAGGAAGCCTTACTTCTGACCTTGAACCGTAAGGGGCCTTTATTTCAGTCATTGATACTGAGGATTCTGTTTTTATTTCTGGATTCGGAACAGATAATCTCCCAATAAAGAAAGCTAATGCAAAAACAGCGGCTGCTGAAATGATATTTATTAACAAACTTCTGATAACCAATCTTTTTCTGATAGATTTTTGTTTAGCCTCCTCACAATCCCTGCGATCGATCTCAAGAGTTATTCTGCTGTATATATTTGAGAAATCCGGATCCTTTCCCGTTCCACTGTCTGCTGCAGAGAAAGCATAGATGTTTTTCATCAGGAGGTCCCTGAAAACAGATTCATTGGCGCTGTCGGCCAATAGATCAAAAAACTGGTTCTTCTCATCAGGACTAAGGCGTCCTTCAACATAGCCTGCAAGTAATGATTCGATGATGTGTTTTTTCGACATCCTTTCTGTAAATTCATTTATATCAAATACACTTCAGGGAAGGAAACTACTCACAGAATAAAAAAAAAAAATGTGACACCTTTAAAGCAACACCTAAGCATCATGCGAATATTACATGGTGTTTGGAGTCCTTGTCCCATTAAATCAGGAATCCTGTTGATTAAAAAGATTTATTATTAGAGGAAACCTATAATTTCACCTCTGAACGAAAAATGTTCTTAAGCAGCCTGGTAGCTCTGTAGATCTGGTTATCAACGGTCCGAACAGATATGTTGAGCTTTTGGGCTATCTCTTCGGACGACAGTCCTTCCAGTCTCCTGTAATTCAATATCTTTTGTTGCTGCAGAGGCAGATAACTTATTATATTGTCCAGCTTATCCCTTAGGTCATTATCAAAAATCTGAACATAAGGATCGGAGGCACCTTCAGGCTTTGATATCTCATTTATCATGTAAGCTCTTCTTATTGCTCTTTTCCTGAGTGAATTGTAAACAGCATTAACAACTGATCTGTAGAGATAATTCTTCAAAGATTTCTTTCTGTCTATCATGAGGCGGTGCTCCCAGATGCTCACGAAAACTGCCTGAACCAGTTCCTCAGCCTCATCCGGATCGCTAAGATATTTTAACGAAAAATAATATACGAGCCTCCTGTATTTATTGAAAAACAGCGAAAAAGCCTCACGATTTCCTTTACGTATCCCGGAAGCAAGAACATTATCTTCAGGCATATTCTCTGAAATCATCATAAAACAGTTCTTAATATATCGTCGGAATTCGAAGCTTTGAAACCTCTAATCCTTTTTCGGATTTTTAAGAAATCAGGTCAATTTTCAAATTTGATTAAAAAAAACAGAACCTGTTAACTTAAAAATATGATAAATGTCATATGTCCTGAGACCATCTTATAATAATACACGTTATGGCACCTCACAGCAAAATAAATAAAAAAAACCGCAACTATCTTATTAATTGCGGTTTTTACTTTTTTGTGCCCAGAACAAGACTCGAACTTGCACACCGTAACCGGCACCAGCCCCTCAAGCTGGCGTGTCTACCAATTTCACCATCTGGGCAGAGCTGCAAAGATAAAATACAAAAGTTGAAAGTTAAAAACAATTCTCAGTTTTCTTCCTTGTAACCTGAGTCTTTCACCTTGCGTCTTTCTTGTGCCCAGAACAGGACTCGAACCTGCACATCATTGCTGACACTAGTCCCTGAAACTAGCGCGTCTACCAATTTCGCCATCTGGGCTTTATTTTGCTCAGGGCTCAGGGCCAAGGGCTCAGTATTTTTCCTGCCCCATGCCCTGCGCTCTGCGCTCTTAGCTTTTATTAGCGGGCACAAAAATAAGAAAAAAATTAAAAACAAATGCCTGGGATTTGTATAAAAGTATATTTTTGCTCCCTGTTAACCTTAGAAATCATGACGGTGACAAAACACATAAAACCTTTTTATCCCCTGGATGTCAGGTCTGCGTAATCATTGTACAACAGTATTTAATAATATAACAGACCTGCAGTATGATGCAGGTCTTTTTGTATAATTTAACCTTAATAGCGGCAAAATGAAAATTATGAAATTCGGAGGGACCTCAGTCGGCACCCCCGGAAGGATGAGATCAATAATTCCCCTGATAAACAGCGGGGAAAAGGTTATTGTGGTTCTCTCCGCCCTTTCAGGCACAACAAATTCACTGGTTGAAATAACTGACCTGCTATATGCCGGAAAACAGGATGAAGCAGGAAGGAAAACGGAATCACTGAGATCAAAATACCATGATGTGATCAGCGAGCTATATTCTACCGATGAATACAGACATTCGGTAAAAAACCTGATTGATTCTCATTTCGACCTGATAGGAAAGTTCCCTGCAAGGAGTTTTTCAAGACAGGATGAAAAATCGATAGTCGCGCAGGGGGAACTGATGTCGACAGCAATGTTTCACAATCTCCTGCTTGAGAATAACATAGGTTCGGTACTTCTTCCAGCTCTCAGCTTCATGCGAATCGATAAGGACGGAGAGCCTGACTCCTTCTATATCTCCGAGAACTTCAACCGTGAGCTGAAGAACCATTCCGAAGCAGATATAATAGTAACTCAGGGCTTTATATGCCGTAACGCGTATGGTGAAATTGACAACCTGAAACGTGGGGGAAGCGATTTTACCGCTTCTCTCATAGGTGCTGCAATAAATGCTTCGGAGATTCAGATCTGGACCGACATAAACGGATTCCATAACAACGATCCCAGGTTCGTTGAAAACACGAGCGTGATAAGGGAGATCTCATTTGATGAAGCAGCAGAGCTTGCATATTTCGGTGCAAAGATCCTTCACCCTTCAAGCGTCAACCCGGCAAGGGAAAAGAACATTCCTGTCCGGCTCAAGAACACCCTTGATCCCCTTGATGAGGGAACCCTTATCACCTCCGAAACGATACTCGAGGATTATAAGGCTGTTGCTGCAAAAGACGGTATCGCGGTATTTCGCATCAAATCCGACAGGATGCTGATGGCATACGGTTTTCTGAGAAAAGTATTTGAGATATTCGAGGCATACAAGACACCTATCGACATGATAACAACTTCCGAGGTTTCGGTATCCATCACAATCGACAATCCCCTGTTTATCGACAAGATTGCCAACGACCTCAGAGAACTGGGAACAGTTGAAGTCGAAGAGGAACAGACCATAGTTTGCATTGTCGGTGATTTCAGGCCTGATCGCACAGGATCGGCCCCGGAGATATTTGAAGCGCTCGACTCCATACATCTCAAGATGATATCCTACGGAGGCAGCCCGCATAGCATTTCGCTTCTTATTGACACCAAAGACAAGGTCAACGCACTTAACCTCCTTCACAAATACCTGTTCAAACAGTAAAACATCACAGAACAAATGATAACTGAAGAAATTATTTCAAAATTTAAGGAGCATCCGACTCCTTTCTACTATTACGATCTCGACACCCTTCATTCAGTTTGTGAAACCGTCAGGACCGAATCGGAAAAGAGGGGATTCAGGATCCATTATGCCGTTAAGGCCAATTTCAATCCAAGGATCCTCAGAACCATAGCCTCCTATGGGTTTGGGGCAGATTGCGTAAGCTACAATGAAATAGAAAGAGCGGTCAATGCCGGATTCAGTCCGGAAAATGTAGTCTTTGCAGGTGTCGGCAAAACCGACAGGGATATTGAAAAAGCCCTCGATATGGGAATTCTCTGCATCAACTGCGAATCGGTAGCCGAAATGGAAGTCATTGACTCGATAGCAGGAAGGAAAGGCAAAACGGCCACCATAGCACTGCGAATAAACCCGTATATTGAGGCTCATACCCATAAATACATAACAACGGCGATCCCTGAGAGCAAGTTTGGTATCAATACATGGGAGCTTGATGAGGTCATCGACCATCTTGCCAGTCTTAAGAATCTGGACCTTAAAGGGATACATTTCCATATAGGCTCACAGATCACGAAAATGTCTGTTTTCAAAAGTCTCTGCTCACGGATAAACGAACTTCAGGACTGGTTCTCATCCCATAATATCAATCTCGAAATTATCAATGTAGGAGGCGGACTGGGGATCGATTACAGCGAGCCTGACAAGCCTGCAAAGTTTGAAGAATACTTTTCTCTTTTAAATGAATTTGTCAGACTGAGGCCGGGACAGCGCCTTCATATCGAGCCGGGAAGATCGATTGTAGGACAATGCGGCTCTCTGATATCCAGGGTTCTTTTTATAAAGAAGGGTTCCAACACCACCTTTGCAATAATCGACGCAGGAATGACAGATCTTATCAGACCGGCCCTTTACCAGGCTGTACACAAGATCGAAAACCTTACTTCGGATGGTATCAAAGGAAGATACGATGTTGTAGGGCCGGTGTGCGAGTCGGCCGACACCTTTGCCAAGCTTATTGAACTCCCTGAAACCCGCAGGGGCGATCTTATTGCAATAAGGTCAGCAGGAGCATACGGCGAATCAATGGCATCAAGGTATAATTTAAGGGACCTTCCCGGTTCGCTTTTCCAGGACGAGCTGTAGATAAACCCTTGTTTCATAACGGGGAATTTTATAAGCTGTAGTTACCACCGGCTGGTTTTACAGCTTTTTTGTTTATCTTACGACAACTAATTAACACCATTCATCTGAAGCCGGAAATCCTTATTTACAGGCATTCAGGAAGAATTGGAAAAGTAAAACCAGCCTATCATGAGAAAACTGTTTTTCCTTATCATAATCACGGTTCTCGTTTCGTGTGCTCCGCTTACGAAATACAGAGATCTTCCGGAAGTCCAGGCCTGGGAGCCCGAAATACAGAAATTTGAAAACCTCGATATCAACAAGTCCTATCCTTTCGACGCCATAATGTTCACAGGCAGTTCAAGCATAAGGATGTGGTCGACCCTGGGAAAGGACATGTTGCCATACAACGTTATACAGAGGGGTTATGGCGGAGCCAAGCTGAGTGATTTCGCTGTTTATGCCAGAAGGATCATCCACCCCCACGAATGCCAGGCAATAGTGATTTTCATCGCCAACGACATTACCGGCGACGATACTGACAAAAGTCCCCTGGAAGTTTCACAGCTTTTCAAAACCACTCTCAATATTATCAGGAGCAAGTTTCGCGAAACACCTGTTTTCTGGATAAGCGTTACCCCCACTCCTTCGAGATGGCATGTATGGCCCGAGATAAAAGAGGCAGGTGAAATGATAAGGGACATCTGCGAAAAACGAAGTAATACATATTACATTGATACAGAGAAATATTTCCTGACGGCGAGCGGACTTCCAAGGAATGAGCTTTTTATTGAGGACAGGCTGCATCTCAACGAAGAGGGCTACAAAGTGTGGACAGGAATAATCAAAAATGAGCTCAACAAGGTCCTGGGCAAATAATACAATACAAAACTCAAATATTAAATGAAAAAGAACTTTTTGTTTTTAAGTCTGATGTTTATGTTCACAACCGTAAGTTCACAGGTACAAATAATCGCCCACAGGGGAGCCTCGCACCTTGCTCCCGAAAACACCGTGGCTGCTTCGCTCCTTGCCTGGCAGCTCGGAGCAGATGCAGTTGAAGTTGACATTTACCTTTCGGGCGACAACAAGATCATCTGCATTCACGATTCCAACACGAAAAGGACAACCGGAGAAGATCATCCGGTGAAGGACACCGATTCGAAGATACTGAGAAAGCTTGATGCAGGATCATTCAAGGCTCCTGAGTACAAGGGAGAAAAAATACCTTTCCTGAAAGAGATAATCAAGTCCGTCCCAGCCGGGAAGGAGCTTGTTGTTGAACTGAAATGCGGAAGCGAAGTTCTTCCCTTCCTGAAGAAGGATATCCTGAAATACGGAAAAAACAGGTCGTTTGTTTTTATTGCCTTCGACTTTAAAACTATCTCCGACACCAAGAAGACTTTCCCTGGCAATTCATGCTATTGGCTCTGCAGCAACAAAGCCCTTCTCGCGAAGAACCTTCCCCTGGTCCCCCTGGAAAAACTTGAAGGAGTAAGTCTAAGTTACGGGCTTATTGATGAGAAAGTGGCCGCTGAAGTGAAGAAACTCAATCTTGAGCTCTTTACCTGGACTGTTGATGATCCGGAAGAAGCCAGGCGGCTCATGGCTCTTGGTGTGAAAGGAATAACAACCAACAGGCCGGGGTGGCTAAGGGAACAGATCTTCTGATCAGCCCTCTTTCCAAATAGTTAACTTAATTCATTCGGAAAATAACTTTTTACAAATCAAACACATCTTAAGCAGATGAAAAATAGAATTTCACGTCGCAGCTTCTTCTTCCGTACAGTAGGAGCAGGAACAGGACTGATGCTGTTTCCCGTAATGTCGGGTAAAACCGTTCAGAAAGTCTCTAAAGGCATCACACCGATTATCATAACAAGCCACTCGAACGAAACCGGAAGAAATGCGATGGAGGCAGGGTGGGAAATACTCAGGGCAGGCGGATCAGCGGTGGATGCTGTTGAAAAGGCAGCCAACGTTATCGAGGTTGATCCCGAGGATACCAGTGTGGGATACGGGGGCCTCCCGAATGAAAATGGCGTGGTACAGCTCGATGCCTCATTTATGGATGGCCGCACCTATTCGGCCGGAGCGGTGGCCTGCCTCGAGAACATCAAGAATCCTGCATCAGTAGCTAAGCTTGTCATGCAGAGAACAGATCATGTCCTTCTTGTGGGAACCGGAGCGCTCGAGTTTGCAAGGGCCTGGGGTTTCAGGGAAGAAAACCTTCTTACTGAAAAGGCAAGGAAGATCTGGTTAAGATGGAAGGAAGAGATGAGCAGTACTGACGACTGGGGAGCTCCGGAACATCTTCAGAGTCTGAGGGACAAGGAATCATACTGGCACGACTTCCCTGGTATAGAACATCACTACGGGACAACAAATGTTCTTGCAATAGACAGCAATGGAGATATTGCAGGCTGTACAACTACGAGCGGCCTGAGCTTCAAGCTTAACGGACGCGTGGGCGATTCACCCATTATAGGAGCCGGACTCTATGTTGATAACGAAGTAGGTGCTGCAGGCGCTACCGGAAGAGGAGAAGATGTTATAAAATCATGCGCATCATATTACATCGTGATGAGGATGAGAGACGGAAGAACGCCCCAGCAGGCCTGCGAAGACGCTCTTCAGATGATCGTCGACCGCTACAGAAAAGTGAATCCGGATTTCTTTCCGAGCGAGAAGTTTGTTGCAATAAACAAAGCGGGAGAGACAGGATGTGCTTCAATGAAAGGCAGCAGCAAGCCCAGAATGTCTGTCAGGATTGACCCCGGGTACAGCCTGTATGAGGGAAGCGTTGCTTTTCCCGGAAGATAAAAAACGGGCTGGTACCACGCTCATGCTGACCTTACCGCGAAAGCCGGCCTTATTTTTGGAGGCTGCATATTTTTTTTAAGTTTTGTACGTTAATTAATATTGAAATCAGCTGATTAGTTACCTTTCAGAATATTGGAGACCAGCTGCCAGAAACAGTGCAAACCTGTTCATATGAAAAAACTGATATATTTTATCCTCCCGGTGATACTGGCATCATGTGCAACCACAAAACAGCCGGCAGTAAAGGAAGATACTATGGTACTGACAAGAAAATATGTCGGCAACTTCATTGAATACCGCCAGCATGTCCCTGAAAAATTCGGGGAGCCTTACCTTATCTGGATTAAAACGACAATGGACAGCACCTACGGGAAAATTTCAGCTTACGGCGAAAGATGCGATTACATGAAAGGTGACCGTCTTTATATAAGAAGGATACAGCTTTCTCCCGGACCGGTTTCAACATACTGGGAATACAGGATCGAATCGGATGACAATCCCCTGACCTACAGGTTAAGCGAATTCCAGCACGACCGCAAAAGCCTTATAAGTTCGTGGTTCTGAACCGGGGATCCTGAATGGAAGACCCCGCTGCACTTACGAATTCTGTTTTATCCGGATTACTTCTTTACTCTCTTTTCGTAAAGGATCTCCCATCCGTCAACATCCGATGAAGCCTCTGGCTGAAACATTTCATCCGCTTTTCTCTCAAGCTTCTTTATAATCATGGTTCTTTGCCTGCTGCCGTCAGCCTTAGCCCGTTCAACGTAATCGACATAGGCAATGAACCGGTTTATTTTATTCGGCCTGACCTCAGGGGTGCGGATAAACCCGATATCTTCTTCCTTGAGGGTATAATTGTCATGTGTTTCTTCCCACACGTCGACATAATGAACAACGTTGTCGAGATCAGAAAAAACTACTTTCCCGTCAGAATCGGTAAAACCTTCATTTATATAGTTGGTTTCATTCTCCCAGTCGTTAAGTGTCGGGTAAAGTATTACGCTGGCCCCTTCCACCGGATACTTCTCGAAATATTCAAGTACCTCTATCTCAAGAAGCGTGGGAATTTTCACGTTGAGATCAAGAATTGCCTCATCGGTCAGTCCCGAAGACGACCATACTTTGAGTTTCACGGTATAGCTTCCGGAAGCAGTGTATCTGTGTATGGGATTAAGCTCCGCAGATGTGTATCCATCGCCGAAATCCCATTCAAAATCTGCAGCATTTTCTGATTCGTTGGTAAACCAGACCTCCTCTCCCACCACAGGATCGCCAGGACTTGCCGAGAACCAGGCGCGCGGGGATGATTCGCAGGAAAAAAGAATCAGGGAGAGAACAAGTGATAGATAAGTTAACCTTTTCATGGTTATTGGGATTAAGTTACATTAGAATTAAGTCAAATTTGATGCCATGTTATAAGACGGACAAGTTTATTATTTGATGCACCCCGATAATAAAAATTCACTAAATTTGCACCTCAATAAAATTGACTTATGGCAATGATAAAGATAACGTTCCCTGATGGCTCTGTAAAAGAATTCAACAGTGGCATCAGCAGTATTGAAATAGCCAGGCAGTTAAGTCCGGGACTTGCAAGGGAAGTGTATGCAGCAACTGTAAACGGAAGTGTGGTTGATCTTACGAGACCGGTAACATCCGATGCAACTCTCATCCTTCACAAATGGGATGATGAGCCAGCACGGCATGCTTTCTGGCACTCGTCGGCTCATCTAATGGCCGGAGCCCTCGAATCGCTGTACCCTGGTATAAAATTCGGAATAGGACCTGCTATTGAGAACGGATTCTATTATGACGTGGATCCCGGGGATGGAAGAGTGATAACCGAGAGCGATCTGCCTGCCATAGAAGAAAGGATGAAAGAACTTGCAGCCTCTGATCTTGAATATATAAGGAAGGATGTGAGCAAGAAGGAAGCGATGGATCTTTTTGCAGCCAAAGGAGATGAATACAAGGTAGAGCTCATTGGTGAACTGGAAGACGGAACAATTTCACTTTACACACAGGGAAGCTTTACCGATCTCTGCCGCGGACCGCATCTTCCATCAACTGGTCCCATCAGGGCAATTAAGCTGCTCAGTCTTGCAGGAGCATACTGGAGGGGCAACGAGAAGAACAAAATGCTTACCAGGATCTATGGGATCACCTATCCGAAACAGAAAATGCTGGATGAATACCTCCAGATGCTTGAGGAAGCAAAGAAACGGGATCACCGTAAGATAGGGAAAGAGCTTGAGCTTTTTACTTTCTCACCAAAAGTCGGCATGGGGCTCCCTCTCTGGCTGCCAAAAGGATCTGACCTGAGACAGAATCTTATCAATTTCATGACTAAGGTTCTCAGGAAAAGGGGATACAGGATTGTTGCCACTCCCCATATCGGTAACGTTGATCTCTACAAAACATCGGGGCACTATGAGAAATACGGCAAGGATTCCTTTCAGCCCATGCATACACCGCAGGAAGGTGAGCAATTCATGGTTAAACCAATGAACTGCCCCCATCACTGCGAAATATTCAATGCCACGCCCCATTCCTACAAGGATCTTCCTTTAAGGATGGCCGAGTTCGGAACAGTATACAGGTATGAGCAGAGCGGTGAACTCCACGGGCTTACAAGAGTGAGAAGCTTTACCCAGGATGATGCCCACCACTTTTGCAGGCCTGATCAGCTTAAAGAGGAGTTTAAAAGCATTATTGACCTGGTTCAGTTTATTTTCAAGGCCGTGAGTTTTACGGAATTCACCGCACAGGTCTCTCTCCGTGATCCTGATAACAAAGAGAAATACATCGGTTCCGACGAGAACTGGGAAAAAGCGGAAAAGGCCATAATAGAGGCAGCAGCAGAAAAGAATCTCGAGACAACTGTAGTTCCCGGCGAAGCTGCATTCTATGGTCCCAAGCTCGATTTTATGGTAAGGGACGCAATAGGACGCAAATGGCAGCTTGGAACGATCCAGGTCGACTACAACCTTCCGGAAAGGTTCGACCTCACTTACAACGGAAGCGACAATCAAAAACACCAGCCTGTGATGATCCACAGAGCTATTTTCGGATCGATGGAACGTTTCATAGCGCTCCTTATCGAGAATACAGCCGGTAAATTTCCTCTCTGGCTAGCTCCCGAAAAAGCTGTAATCCTCACTATCAGTGAAAAATTTAATGATTATGCTTTAAAAGTTTTGGATTTTCTAAATAATTCCGATATTTGCACACTAATTGACGACAGGAACGAGAAGATAGGTAAGAAGATCAGGGATAATGAATTAAAGAGGATTCCATACCTTCTTATCATCGGGGAAAAAGAGGCAGAAAACGGAACTGTTGCCGTCAGAAAGCAGGGTGAAGGCGACAAGGGAAGCATGAAAATTGAAGAATTTGCCGCTTTTGTCATGCAGGAGATCAACAGGGAAGTTGCGTACTGATTGTACAATTAATAAAAAGAGTATTAACAAAAGTTAGGAGGAAAGAGCTATTACCCTACCACTAAGGAGAAGTCCTGCCAGAGTTGCCCAGCAGGCTCACAAGATTAACAACAGGATCACTGCGCGGGTGGTCAGAGTTGTCGGTGATGGAATAGAAACAGCAGTAATGAGCATCCAGGATGCTTTGAGACTTGCGGACCAGATGGAGCTCGATCTTGTTGAAATTTCCCCGAATGCGGATCCCCCTGTTTGCAAAATTGTTGATTATCAGAAGTTTCTTTATCAGCAGAAGAAGAAACAGAAAGAAGCAAAAGCCAAAGCAGCCAAGATAGTGGTGAAAGAGATACGATTTGGCCCCAACACTGATGATCACGACTATAACTTTAAGCTCAAACATGCAATGAAATTCCTCGAGGAAGGTGCAAAGGTAAGAGCTTACGTGTTCTTTAAGGGGCGTTCGATTCTGTTCAAGGAACAGGGTGAAGTCCTGCTTCTCAGGTTCGCAAACGACCTGGAAGATTACGGGAAGGTTGAACAACTTCCAAGGCTTGAGGGCAAGAGGATGATAATTTCTCTTTCCCCGAAGAAGAAGAATTAGTTTTTTACAAGTATATTTTAAGGAAATGCCAAAAATGAAGACGAACTCCGGTGCAAAGAAGAGATTCTCTCTTACCGGAACAGGGAAGATCAAGAGGAAGCATGCATTTAAGCGTCATATCCTGACCAAAAAAGCGACGAAACGCAAAAGAAATCTCACTTATTTTGGTCTGGTCGACAAAGCCGACACGAAGAACGTCAAACTTCTCCTTGCCAGCAAGTAAATATTTGTTTCACCGATTGAAAAACACAATTAGTATTAACAGATTGTTCAGCAGATAAGAGTCCGGTTCATAGCGGAACGCTGACATTCAAAAAAATGAGTTATGCCACGATCAGTAAATTCAGTAGCCTCGAGAGCCAGGAGAAAAAAGGTTCTCAAGCAGACAAAAGGTAATTTCGGTTCAAGAAAGAACGTCTTTACGGTTGCAAAAAACACCCTCGACAAGGGGATGGCTTATGCATACCGCGACAGAAGGAAGAAAAAAGGTGAATTCAGGGCTCTCTGGATTCAGAGGATAAATGCCGGTGTAAGGCGGTATGGAATGAGCTACTCCCAGTTTATCGGCAACCTTGAGAAGAAAGGTATAGAACTAAACAGGAAAACACTTGCCGACCTGGCAATGAATCATCCCGAAGCCTTCAAGGCTATCGTCGAAAAAATAAAATAAGGTCATGCCATGGCATGACCCGTTACGTGCCCGGTACACGCATACGAAATAAAAAATAGGGACATGCCATGGCATGTCCCTATTTTTATTTTTTCCCCGAAACGTATCCTTATTTTATCCCCATCGCGAAACGCTTAAAGCGGATCTTCTTTAAACCGGTGGCTTCCTTGTCGATCGACAACCATATAAACTTTGGCTTTCCCACTACGTGATCCTGCGGAACAAAACCCCAGTACCTCGAATCGGCCGAGTTGTGACGGTTGTCTCCCATCATAAAGAAATAGTCCATACTGAATGTGTAGGAATCCGAAGGCTGCCCGTTAATGAATATGGTTCTTCCTTCAACGCGCAGGTCATTGCCTTCATAAACATCAATTATCCTTTCATAGAGGCACAGGTTGGAAGTGTCGAGCTTCACCACCGCCCCTTTTGAGGGTATCCACAAAGGACCGAAGTTGTCCTCGTTCCACCTGTAAACCGGACTGTGAGGAAAGATATGCGGGGCATATTCTCCCGGTCGTGAAAAAACAGGAGCTACCTCCCTCACGTTTGCAAATTTACCTATTGCTTCGGCATTTGTCCTTGTAAGAGGCAGATAGTACGCTGAGCCCGAAACCATATTCTGATCGGAACGTGCAATTCCCATTCTTTCAAAAACTTTTGGATTAATTGTGGTCCCGTTGGTGCTGACAACATAATTGAACTGCTGCGATTCATTCTCAGTAACCTCCGCTCCATTAATATATACCACACCCTGGCGTATCTCGAGAGAATCGCCGGGAAGCCCGATACAACGCTTCACATAATTATCGCGCCTGTCAACCGGACGATAGATTATTGTGAACCTGTCCCTCACCTCATTCCTTGCCGCATTGAGATACCAGGATTCCGGACGGGCGGGTTGACTTCCATAGCTGTCGCGTGCCATCATTTCCCTTGCTGTACGCCGGACTATTTCATAATAACTTGTGACCTGCTCCTCGACAACCACAGTGTCGCCGGCAGGGAAATTAAAAACTATCGCATCGTTGTGCTTCACATGTCCCAGCCCCATAAGTCTTTTGTAAGGCCAGTGAACTATGTCCGACCACGACTTCCCTTTTGTGAGAGGCATCGTATGCTGCGTGAAAGGGAATGCCACCGGAGTATTGGGCATCCTTGGGCCATAAGCCAGCTTGCTAACAAAGAGGTGATCGCCGATAAGAAGCGATTTTTCCATCGAACCTGTTGGAATCCTGTAGTTCTGGAAAAGGAAGATGTTGATAAGTGTAACGGCTACAACAGCAAAGATTCCCGCATCGAGCCATTCGACAAATGAATTGTTCCTCACGTCCCTTTTTTTCCAGAAGGTCCAGTTCACCTTTTTCGATACATATATGTCGTAAATTATTGCAAGACCCGCAAGAAGCCAGTAATTACCAATCCATATTACTACAAGAAGGTATATGGCGGCTGCGATCCCAAAACGTATCAATTGTATTTTTTTCTCACTCATTTTGTGCTAACGTATAAGATGCGGCAAAAATATAAATAATTATCAGAATCTCAGCACGTCTTCCATTGTGAAGACCCCTTTTCTGTTGCTGATGAACTCGGCAGCAACGACGGCTCCCAGAGCCAGGCCCTTTCTTCCCTTTGCCTCATGCTTCAGGCTGATCGTGTCGATCTCCGAGTCCCAGCTGATGGTATGAGTACCGGGGACCATTCCTTCGCGCACCGAGCGAACGGGGATCATCCTCTCCCCTGCTTCCCTTTCAAAACCCCAACCATCATAGTTTCTGTTCTGAGCCGAGATCCCGCCTGCAAGAGTAATAGCCGTACCGCTTGGTGCATCCAGCTTTTTTGTATGGTGTATCTCTTCAATAAAAGGTTTGTATCCGGGATATGCTGAAAGACAGCGTGCAAGCTCGGCATTGAGCCTGAAAAGGATATTAACTCCTATGCTGAAGTTCGTTGAATGAATGAACGAAACATCATTCTGCAGACATAGCTCTTCCGCCCGCCGGTAATCGTCCTGCCAGCCGGTGGTTCCGCACACAACAGGGACCTTCATTTTCAGGCAACTGGCTACATTGCCGAAAGCAGTTTCAGGTGTCGTGAATTCAATGACAACATCCGATTCTGCAAGATTAGCCTCATTAAGGTCCTGCAAATTATCCTTGTCTATAATAAGATTTATGGAATGTCCCCTTTCAAGAGCGGCCTTTTCAATTTCATGGCCCATCCTTCCGTAACCAATTAGCGCAATCTTCATTTTTCCGGTTTTATGCGAATTTATTCCTTTTCATCAAAGGGATATCTTAAGAATTGCTTAATTTTTAACAAGTGATGAAAAAAGACTGAATACGTGCGCCCATTGGTATCATGACAATAAACAGGCTGCACAAGGGAAAAATGCTTTCCGGTCATTTTAGCCGGCGGGCTGACTTTTAAATCCATTTTTTCATATATTTCCGCTCTTAAAGAAAATTTCAAATGAACACAACCATTCTTCCGATAATTATTGCCATCATGACAGCAACAGTTGCATGCAACAACAGGGAAAAGGCCGATCTGGTCATTATTAACGGAAAGGTTCTGACTATCGATTCCGGAAATCCATCTGCTGAGGCTGTAGCTATCAGTGGTGAGAAGATAATTGCAGTCGGGTCGGACCAAGAGATTTCGCGGATGATCCTTGAAGGAGTAACTGAGATAATAGATGCAGGAGGAAGACTTGTCCTTCCTGGATTCAATGACGCGCATGTCCATTTCGGCCCTCTCGATCCCGATTACATAGAACTCAGATATGTTACCGATCCCTCAGTAATAACACAAAAGGTAAAGCAACAGGTTGAAAGGTCGGAACCAGGTCAGATAATCAGAGGAGGGCACTGGGTGCATGAGCTGTTCACCGACAGGAAATGGCCCGCGAAGGAACTCATCGACGGCGTGTCGCCCGATAATCCCGTACTGCTGTCTCGTGCCGACGGGCATTCAATGCTTGTGAACAGTTATGTCCTGAAGAAATCGGGAATTACCAGGTCCACCCCCGATCCTTTTGGCGGAGAGATCCAGAGAGATCCCGCGACAGGAGAACCAACAGGTATCCTCAAGGATGCCGCCATGGATCTTGTCAGAACAGGAGAACAGGTAATTACAAGAAGTCCCGCTGAAGAAGAGGAAAGAACCTGGCAGGGTTATCTTCTTGCAATGAAGGAAGCCCGCGAACTTGGAGTTACCAGTGTTCAGAATGCCGGAGGCGCCGACTTTGAAGCATACGACAGGCTGATGCAGGAAGGACTTCTTACCTGCAGGATCGATATCGGTGCCCCGCTTACTGCCGACACAACTGTACTTAAGCAGTACCGGGAAAAAGAGAGCCTGTACCCGAAAAACGGCAACTGGATAAGGTTCGGTTATCTGAAAGCATTTTCCGACGGCTCGATAGGGTCCTCAACAGCCCTCATGATGGAGCCCTACAGTGATGATCCCTCAAATTCAGGCCTTGCCATGTGGAAGTACGAGGAACTTGAGAACACGGTTGTTACCGCTGACAGAATGGGCTTCCAGATAGGCATACATGCAATCGGAGACAAGGCAAACAACTGGGTTCTCAATGCCTTTGAAAAAGCTATTGAGGTAAACGGCCGGCGCGACAGCAGACACCGTGATGAGCACTCCCAGACACTTCTTCTTACCGACATCCCGAGATTTGCACAGCTGGGGGTTATACCTTCGATGCAGCCGACCCACTGCATCTCCGATAAGCTCTTTTATGAGAGAAGAGTCGGATATGAAAGATGCCTTGGAACCTACGCATGGAGGAGTCTTACAGCTTCGGGAGCAATGCTGGCATTCGGTACCGATTACCAGGTGGAGCCCCTGAATCCCATGGAGGGGCTTTATGCAGCAGTAACACGGAAAGACAGGCTTGGTGAGGCCGGAGAAGGATGGTTCCCTGAGCAGAAACTCACCATGGAGGAAGCCATCAGATACTACACACTGGGATCAGCCTACGCCCAGTTCATGGACGACAGGAAAGGGATGCTCAGAAAAGGCTACCTTGCAGATATTGTCATTGTCGACAGAGATCTTCTGACGATATCCGAAGATGAGATAATGAAGACCAAAGTCGATTATACAATTACGGGAGGCCGTATCGTTTACAACCGCGGAAAATAGATCCTTATCAAAGTCCCGAAAGGAATGAAAGGATCTTCATTGCTTCCTCCCTTGTGCTTCCGCAAAACTCCGGTTCAGCTTTAAAGTCGCTGCACACCTTTGGCCTTTCCGGCGAGTTGTACAGCACACATCTGTAATCACCAGCAAGATGAATGCACCTCACTCCCGCAGGCTTACCCTCCGGCATCCCTGGAATCGGCGAGGATATTGAAGCGGCAATACAACAGGCGCCACAACCTTCACGACAATCCATAGCTATAATGATATCAATTTAATATTATATTGATATCTTTTTATATCATTATTATATCATACTGATATAATACAGATATTTAACATTCTTTTTCCTTCCTTGAAAAAAAATCCCGTAGTAAAAGTCCCGGGTTCAGGATAAAGTAAAAATAATGAAAAAAGCCCTGCTGAACACCTCTTCTGCTGATTGCATTTAATAAATAATCCGCCTGCCTTCCGGACGACTGTCGCAATCCGGCGGAATCAAATGAGATTTATTAAAGCCGGTGTATGATTATTAGACATATTATTGTCTTATTATCATACAGTAAGCAGCTTCTGTGGATCTATATCTTACTGTTTTTATGACACTTACAGACAATGGCACAACATTTGATTTATTAAGGAAAATTCATGTCAGGAAAATGAACAGGACACTACGCACATTGATATTATTTCTGGTTGCAGGATATACCAGCCTGTCTGCACAGGAGAGCGGGAAATGGACCCTACAGGATTGCATAAACTATGCAGTGGAGAACAACATCGGTCTGCAGAGGCAGATGCTTCAGACCGGGCTGGCTGAAGCAGATCTGCTTAAGGCAAGGATGGATATGCTGCCATCCCTGAATTTTGGTTCAGATGCACAGATGGGTTTCGGAAGGTCGATCGACCCGGTAACAAACCTCATCACCTTTGAACAGAACATAAGCAACTCCTATTCCATCAATTCATCATTCAGGATCTTTTCGGGGTTTGCTGCCCTGAATGCTATGGCGGCTAACAAATTCATGCTGAAAGCAGGTATAGAAACCGAAAAGGTTTTCAGGAATACCCTGGTTGTAAACATTCTCGGAGCCTACTATCAGGTTTTGTATGCAAAAGGCCTCGAGGAAGCAGCAAAAATGCAGGTTGAACAGTCGGAAAAACAGCTTTTCAGGATTCAGAAGCTTGTGGAGAACGGGAGAGAAGCCCTCTCAAAGCAATTTGAAATGGAAAGCAGGGTATCGGATGACAGGCTTTCATATACAATTGCCATGAACACATCAAGCCAGGCGCTTACCTCCCTGAAACAAATGCTCCAGCTTGCTCCGGGGACAGAGTTTGATATCCTGATGCCCGAGCTCGGCAATATTCTTATCACTGATGAGGAATTCAGAGTCGACAGTATATATGCAATAGCATCCGGAACCCTTCCACGCCTGAAGGCCATAGATTATGAGCTTACGGCAGCAAAAAGGCAGGTTGCAGCAGCCAGGGGAGGAATTTTCCCGCGTCTCTCAGGAGGAGGAGCAATATTTACCGGATTCTACAAGATCACCAGCAAGGATGCTCCCGAGCAGGATCCTTTCACCACACAGTTGAAGAACAACAACAGCCAGGCGGTATATCTGAGTCTCGATATTCCCCTTTTTAACAACTATACCGTTGGAAGGAACATCCGGCAGGCAAAGATCCGTAAAAGCGACGCTGAACTAAGGCTGGAACAGGAAAAAAACAATCTCTATACTGATATCGAGAACGCCTGTCTCAATTTCAACAGGGGGAAAAGCGAATTCACAGCCGCTTCTTCCAATCTCGAATTCAACAGGAAGTCGTTTGATGCGGTGGAAAAGAAATTTGAGGCAGGACTCACGGACGTCACAGACTATTCAGCTGCAAGTACCACCCTTTTCAGGGCTGAGACCGAAGCGCTGAGGACCAAGCTGCAGCTTCTTATCAGAAAGCTCACCATAGAATTCTATACAACCGGAGAATACGAATTATTGATTAACAACTAAATAAACAACATCTGCAATGGATAGACCTATTGAAACAATGGATAAGGCCATTCCCAGGAAAAAAGGGCTTCAGAAGAAACACATTGGTTATATTGTTGGCGGCCTTCTGATCATATTGCTGTTTTACATGGCTTTTTTCACGGACCGGACCTCCACTTATAAAGTCGAGAAAGACAAGCTTATCATCGAACAGATTACCGAAGGCCAGTTCAACGATTACATTACCGTTCCCGGAACCGTTGAGCCGATAAGTACCATTTTCCTTGATGCTCAGGAAGGCGGTCGTGTTGAGGAGATACTCATCGAAGAGGGAAGCATGGTGAAGGAGGGGGATATAATACTCAGGCTAAGCAATCCCGACCTGTACCTCAATATCCTTGACAGTGAAGCACAGCTGGCTGAGAAGGAAAACTTCCTGAGAAACACTCAGGTAACAATGGAGCAGGAAAGGATAGCCATCAAGAAGGAGCTTATCAGCCTCAAATATGACATAGAAAGGAAAAAGAGAAATTATGATCAGAATGCCAGGCTGATAAAGGACAACCTCATCTCGATGGAAGAGTTCATAAGATCGAAGGAAGATCTTGATATGGCGGTACAGTCGCGGGATCTTTTTATTGAGAGGGAAAGGCAGGATTCAATCTTCAGATCGGTCCAGGTCGAAACTCTTAAATCGAATCTCGACAATATGCGCAAAAACCTTGCACTCGTGCGTCAGAGGGTCGAAAACCTCAATGTCAGGGCAACGGTCGACGGGCAGCTTGGACTTCTGGTTCCCGAGATCGGACAGTCGATCTCCAGGGGAGCCAACATGGGTCAGATCAACGTTCTGACCTCATACAAAGTTACCGCACAGATCGATGAACACTACATCGACAGGGTAAAAACGCAGCTTACCGCTACCCTCGACAGGCAGGGAAAAGAGTACAATCTTGTCGTAAAAAGAGTCTATCCCGAAGTCAGGAACGGGACATTCGAGATCGACATGGTTTTCGCCGACAGCATGCCTGAGAATATAAGGACAGGGCAGACATATTATACAAGTCTTCAGCTCGGACAACCCAAAATATCAATGCTAGTCCCGATCGGTGGCTTCTTTCAGGTTACCGGCGGCCAGTGGATCTTTGTTCTTGACCCGTCGGAGTCGTTTGCTCTTAAGCGTTCGATATCCCTGGGAAGAAAGAATCCAAAATACTATGAAGTCCTCGAAGGTCTGACCCCTGGTGAAAAAGTAATTGTTTCGGGATATGAAACTTTCGGGAAAAACGAAAAACTGGTTCTTAAAAAGTCAAAATAGATAAACATTTGTAATAAATTGAGCCATGATCAAAACCAACGAATTAACCAAGATTTTCAGAACAGAAGAAGTTGAGACTACTGCTCTGAATAAAATCAACCTCGAAGTAAAAGAGGGTGAATACGTAGCAGTAATGGGACCCTCGGGTTGCGGTAAATCGACTCTTCTGAATATTCTGGGGCTGCTCGACAATCCCACATCCGGAAGCTATCTTTTCAACGGTACTGAAGTCGCCAATCTCAAGGAGCGCGACAGGACTGTTTTCCGCAAGGGCAACATCGGATTTGTCTTCCAGAGCTTTAACCTCATTGATGAGCTGAATGTTTTTGAGAACGTCGAGCTTCCTCTTATCTACCTGAAGATGAAGACCGGCGAAAGAAAGAAGAAAGTCGAGGAAGCTCTTGAAAGGATGAAGATAACTCATCGTGCCAAGCACTTTCCCCAGCAGCTTTCGGGCGGACAGCAGCAAAGAGTGGCGATAGCCAGGGCGGTTGTCGCAAATCCCAGACTGATACTTGCCGACGAGCCTACAGGTAACCTCGATTCCAAAAACGGTATTGAGGTAATAAACCTTCTTTCGGAATTAAACAAGGAGGGAACGACCATTATCATGGTTACCCACTCCGAAAGGGATGCAGGTTATGCCCACAGGATCGTAAACCTGTTCGACGGGCAAATCGTGTAAGGCTTGTTGTATAAAAAAAAGGCCATGCCATGGCATGGCCTTATAGGTTATATTTACGGATTTTATTATAAAGGGTTTGTCTTGTTATCCCAAGCTTATCGGCGACCACACTTAGATTACCATCATGTCTTCTGAGAGTTTCGAGGATATGTTTCGCCTCCATTTCGGCCAGGGTAAGTTCTTTGTGAGGAATGTTTCTTGACGAGGGTCTGAATTCAAAATCAGAAGGAAGAAGTACAGACGAGTCACTCATGATAACTGCTTTTTCAACAGCATGACGAAGTTCTCTCACATTTCCCGGCCAGGAATGGTGAGACAGCTTTTCAAGCGCATGAGTGTTGAACTTCATCTGATCTCTGTTATATTTTTCACAGTAATATTTAAGGAAATGATTTGCAAGGATGGGAATATCATCAACCCTGTCGCGCAAAGGCGGAACGTCGATTACGATTGTATTTATCCTGTAAAGCAGATCCTCCCTGAATTTTCCTTCCTGCACCATTCTGTTAAGGTCACGGTTTGTGGCACAGATAAGGCGTATATCCACTGATATCTCCCTGTTTGATCCTATTCTGGTTATCTTCCTGCTCTGAAGGGCATTAAGGAGCTTTGACTGCGAGCTGAGCGGGAGATTGCCTATCTCATCCAGAAAGAGGGTACCTCCCGAGGCCAGTTCAAATTTTCCTTTTCGGTCGTCCCTTGCATCCGTAAATGCGCCCTTCACATGTCCGAAAAGCTCACTCTCAAAAAGGGTTTCAGGCACTGATCCCATATCGACGCTTATCATCAGTTCTCCTGCCCTGCCCGACCGCTTGTGGATTTCACCTGCAAGAAGCTCCTTGCCTGTGCCGTTCTCACCGGTTATCAGAACATTGGCATCAGTGGCAGCAACCTTCTGAACAATGTTCAGAACATTTATCATTGTGGGCGAAGCACCATAAACCAGCTTTTCAACTCCCCTTACCATCATTAACAGAATGAGACACGAAGATAAAAAAACCAGTCAGTTTTTATAATATCTGCGCTGCTTTATGAAAAAAATCTGCAACAATCCGTAAGATTGAACGTCTTTAAGAAAAACGATAAAAATGACAGTCAGGTTAAATCCAAACGAAGTTGTCCTGAAAGCAGGAGACACGAATCAGGTCATCGAAAACAGGACGGTTGAAGGCAAACTAATTGTTACCAACCAGCGGATATATTTTAAGACCATTGCTGAAGAGCTCGACAAGTTTAATCTTGAGATCCTCTTTGAGAATATCCTGGAGGTTATTTTTTACGGCAAGGGTTTTTTCTTTACCAAGGGGCTGAACATTGTTACCCGTGACGGTAAAAACTATGAATTCCCACTCAGAAAAAGAGACGAGATAGGGCAGCTCATCAACAAAATGTATTGAAAAAAATACATCCTGTTGATTCAATATAGATAAAAAAAGGAAACCCGGCCAATCGGCCGGGTTTTGCATTGCAGTCCCTGCTTTCAGGGTGTAACCTTCTTTTACAGTCGACAAACCATTATCCCTTAAGTCCTATTCATATTTGAGCGACTGGGCAGGATTTACCCTTGCAGCTTTCAGTATCCTGTAACTTATTGTTATTGTGGCAACCGAGAGCGCTACTGCAAGACCAGCCAGGAAGCTGAATGCGCCGGCGTTGATCCTGTAGTAGAAATTCTCAAGCCAGTTTGAGGCTATATAATAAACCAGTGGCCAGGCAATAAGCGCAGAAACAGAGACCAGAATCATTATTTCCTTTGAAATCACAAAATAAATACCCGATACCGATGAGCCCATTGCCTTTCTCACTCCAATCTCCTTTGTTCTCTGTTCAACGGTAAATGATGTGAGGCCGAATAATCCGAGAGCAGCGATAAGGATTGCCAGAGCCGAGAATATCACAGCAAGCTTTGCATTCTGTTTTTCCTGCAGATACATTCGCTCAAAGTCCTCATCGACAAAATAATACTGGAGGGGGTCATTGGATGTAAACTGCTTCCATCTGCTCTCTATTTCGCTAATCGTCTGCTGGTAATTCATTGCTGAAAGCCTGACGGTAACATAACCCCAGTTCTGGTTCTCTCCCTTGCTGACAAGAATGTAAGGTTGAATGGGATTTCTAAGCGATTCAAAATTGAAGTTCTTCACAATACCAATGACCTGCAGGTACTGAAACCTGCCTGAATCCTGAGGAAGCATGAACCTGGTGTTTGCAATGTCGGTTACTCCGAAGTTCTTTGCGGCGCTTTCATTTATTATGCATGCATCCCTATCGGATGTGAATGATCTGTCGAAATCTCTTCCTGTGACCAGAGTCATCTTGTAGGAATCGATATAATCATAATCAACCCAGTTGGTCTGGAGCAGGATCGTTTCGTCCCTCCTTCCCTCAATAGCGTAGCCGTTAAGGTTGTTGTTTCTGCCAGGCACCGCAGTTGAGCTTGCAATACTTACCACGCCGGGGATCTCCTTCACTGCCTCCTTGAAGGCTTCAACGCGGTTCTGAAGCGTATGTGCCGCGTTTATAACCAGAAGCTGCTCCCTGTCGAATCCGACATCCTTGTTTAGCATGAAGAAAATCTGCCTGTACATCACGAGGGTTCCTGTAATAAGAAGTATCGACACCGCAAACTGAAACACGACAAGCACCCTTCTAATCCTTCCGTTCCTCATCGAACCTTTCACGCTCCCCTTCAGAACCTCTGAAGGATTGAAAGAGGAAAGGAAAAATGCAGGATAGCTTCCGGCAAGTATGCCTACAAACAGAGTGAAACCAAGAAGGACCGGAATTTTATACCAGCTGTCGAACAGGGAAAGACTGAGATCAGATCCCAGCAGATTATTGAAAAACGGGAGTGTTATCCTGATCACAACAAGGGCTATTATCAGTGAAAGGAACGACAGTATAAATGACTCGGAAAGAAATTGTGAGATCAGCATTCCCCTTGTTGAACCGGAAATCTTTTTTATCCCTACCTCCTTTGCTCTTCTGGTTGCTTGCGCAGTTGCCAGGTTCATAAAGTTAATAGCTGCTATCAGTATTATAAGCACCGAAATGCTTGCAAATATCCAAAGGTATTTAGGATCGCTCGCTTCCTTAAACTCCTGCTGTATTGAAGGATCGAGATGTATGTCTTTAAGGCTCTGCAGGTAGTACCTGTATTTGTTACCCTGCGACATGAACTCATCAATAGATATTCCCATGAAGCGTTCGACCTGAGGGCCTGCGTACTTCTCGAGCAAGGCAGGGATCTTGTCATCAACCGTGGTATAGCTTGAGTTAGGTTTCAGCAGGACATAGGTACTGAAACTGTTGCTTATCCAGACAGGGTCCTGTGAACGCGGATTAGTCATGAAAGACAAAAGGATACTGGCTTCAAAGTGAGAATTGCCCGGGAAATCGGCCATAACGCCCGAAACGATGTATCGGGCAGTATCGTCTCCTATTTTTATTGCTTTGTCAATCGGATTTTCATTTCCGAAAATTTTCCTTGCAGTCGACTCGGAAAGCACGGCACGCCTCGGCTGGTTAAGTACGTTCTTGGGATCTCCCTTCAGAAGAGGGATGGAGAAGAAGTTGAAAAAGGCCGAATCAGACTCCACAATGTTATCGTCGGTAAAAGTCAGGTCGTCGTATTCTATGACTGTTGGTCCCCTGCCGGTAAGCCTTAGGTAATCTTCCACCTCAGGAAACTCATTTAACAATGTAGGTCCTATGGGTGCACAGGTAAAGGCCCCCACGAATTCCTGCCCTCCCATCTTGCCATTGAGAACGATCCGGTAGATCCTGTCCTTTTTTTCATTGAACCGGTCAAAACTAGCTTCATTTATCACATAAATTGCTATCAGAAGACTGCATGCTATTCCTATCGATAATCCGAGAATATTTATAAGAATATAAGATCTCTGTCGCTTAAATGATCGCAAACTGTGGGCAATAAGATTTCTGAGCATAAATGAATGTATTTAGTTCTTTATTAAACAATTACTTATTTTCTACCGAGATTAAATCCGGAAAATTTCTCTTTTTGTAAAGACGAAAAAGGTTGCCAAGTGTTGCACTTTAAAAAAAATAAAGTCTTTAGAGTAAAGAAAATTAAACCTGGAGGTCATTAATTTTTCTCATGGCAGAATGTTGTCACAAAAAATAATGGCCTATATTTAAATTACTAATATACCAGCCATATGCTTAAAAACCTGCTTAAGACCACTTTAAGATATATCCGCAAACATCCCGGATATAGTCTGTTGAATGTACTGGGCCTGACTCTTGGAATTACGAGCGCCCTGTTCCTTATTATTTATGTCTCGGATGAACTAAGTTACGACCGTTACCACGAGAAAGCTGAAAGAATCTACAGGGTATCCTCGAAGATAACAGAGACTGATGACCAGTTTACATGGATCGTTGCACAGATACCCTTCGGTCCCCAGGTAGCAAGGGACTATCCCGAAGTGGAATCGTTCACCCGTTTTATCAACATGCCGCGGGCAGCCTATAAATTTGAGGACAAGGAATATATTGAGGAGAACTTCTTCTACGCCGATTCAACTGTATTTGACATATTTACATACAAGGTAATCAGGGGAGAAGTAAAGTCGGCAGTTAAAGACCCGAAGAAGATCGTTCTTACCGAGACGGCAGCAGGCAGGTACTTCGGAGATTCAGATCCGGTAGGAAAAGTACTTACCTCGGGTGAAAACACCTATGAAGTAACAGGTGTGATTGAAGATGTCCCTTCAAATTCACATTTCCGTTTTGAAGCTCTGGCAGCCAGGAACAACCTTCCGAAAGAACTTGGCAACTGGGGCAACTTCGGGGTCTTTACATATCTTTTACTGCCCGGGGGACTGGACGTAAAAGCTTTCGAGACGAAGATACAGGGGATGTACGAAGCACATATGAAATCTATATTCGGTCCGTTGAACATAAATATCGAATATATACTTGAACCGATCAGGAAGATCCACCTGTACTCCACTAATGCGGCAGAGCCTGAACCCACCGGCAGCATTTCATATGTATATATCTTTGCTATAGTAGCTGTTTTTCTGGTACTTATTGCCGCGATGAACTATATGAACCTTGCTACGGCAAGATCAACGCAACGGGCCAGGGAGGTAGGCCTGAGGAAGGTTGTGGGATCGCGGCGATCGCTTCTTATAATGCAGTTTCTCTCAGAATCAGTTCTTCTTACTTTAATTTCTCTTATAATAAGTATTATTCTGCTGCTTGTCCTGCTACCACGGTTCAACACCCTGGCAGGAAAGTCTTTTGACATTGGTATTCTTCTCAGCCCGGCAGTGCTGATATCTGTATTTTTGGTCATTGTCGTTTCAGGAATAATCGGTGGAAGCTATCCGGCATTCTTTCTGTCGAGATTCAGCCCGGTTACCGTCCTGAAGGGAGAGATAACACAGGGATCTGCAGGGGCACTCTTCCGTAAAATACTGGTAATAATACAGTTTACAATCTCAGTAGCAATGATCGTCTGTACTATGGTTGTCTTCAGGCAATTGAACTTCCTTAAGGAAAAAGACCAGGGATTCAACCAGGAGAATGTGCTTTCCCTTCAGCTCAACAACCAGCAGATGATAAACAAATATCCGGTTCTGAAGCAACTTCTTCTTAAAAATGAAGATATAAAATATGTTACATCAACCAACACGCCTATGGGTGAAGGTTCGGGAAAGGTGATCTTCAATATGGAAACAGATCAGGGGATGGCACAAAGAGGCATTAACTTCGCGGTTGTGGATCACGACTTTATTGATGCCCTTGAAATAAAAATAGTGGAGGGACGCGATTTTCAGCTGGACATGCCATCCGACACTCTGACAGGAGTTGTTGTCAATGAGACACTTGTCAAAAGGATGGGATGGAGTGATCCGATCGGCAAGAGGGCGGAGGTCGGCGATGAAAGTACAGTAAGGGCAAGGGTAATAGGGGTAATGGCCGATTACCATCAGACGGGCATGTATAATGAGATTGAATCCCTGCTCCTGGTGTACAGGGAACGGAACAACATTGTATATGTGAAGCTCAGCGGAAATAATACGGAGCAGACACTCAGTTTCATTGAGAATACATGGAAGGAGGTTTTTCCCGACCAGCCATATTCCTTTACTTTCCTGAAGGAAAGGTTCAACAGGCAGTTTGAGGCTGATGAAAAACGGGGCCTGATATTTACAATGTTTACAATACTTGCCATTCTCATAGCCTGCATGGGATTATTCGGACTGGCCTCGTATATGGTAGAGCAGAGGACAAAGGAGGTAGGAATAAGGAAGGTATTCGGAGCTAGCGAGGGAGTTGTCGTCAGGCTGATCTCGAGAGATTTTCTTTTACTGGTAGGAATATCTATTGTAATTGCCTTGCCTGTAGCTTTCTATTTCATGAGCAACTGGCTGGAGAATTATGTGTACAGAACAAATATCAGCATCCCTCTTCTTATTCTTGCGGCATTGCTTACGATAGGCATCACCTTTATTACAATCAGCTACAAGGCATACCAGGCTGCAGTAACCAATCCGGCAAGTTCTATCAGAACAGAATAGAAAACTCTTCTCTTAATACGTAATCCGATGATTAAGAACTTCCTTCTCAACGCCAGACGTAACATGCGAAAACACCTTGGGTATTTCGCCATCAATATAATTGGTCTCGCCATAGGACTTATCAGCTTTATTTTCATTTCATTGTACATTTTCAATGAACTCAGTTACGATAAGTTTCACAAGAACTTCAGAAATATTTACAGGATCAAGATCATCGGTCAGATGGCTGGCGGCAAGCTCGACCAGGCTATCACAGCAGCACCCATGGCCCAGGCGCTGCTTAAAGACTACCCCGAAGTGCTGACAGCCACAAGGGTCAGAGGCATGGGAGACTGGCTCATTAAATACGGAGACAGGAAGTTCAATGAAGAGGGAGTTCTGTTTGCCGATTCTACCTTCTTTGATGTTCTGGATTTTCCCATGGTAAAAGGAGATCCCCGGACTGCGCTTGTCCGCCCCCGGTCGATGGTACTTACAGAGGAATATGCGCAGAAATATTTTGGTGATCAGGACCCCATAGGACAGAAACTCATTGTGGAATCAGATACAGTACTTTACACGGTAACAGGAATAATAAGGAATGTTCCTGAGAATTCGCACATAAAATTCGACATGCTGGCATCGATGAGCACTTATCCGGGGATGGCCAATGACCAGTTCTGGATAAGTCACAGCTACCATACATATATTGTTGTAAGGGATGATGCAGACATAATGGCGCTTCAGGACAAGTTTCAGGAAATGGTTATTAACTATGTTGGTCCGCAACTTAAAGAAATTATCGGACAAACTATTGAAGACTTCAGGAAAGCCGGAAACGATTTTAGTTATGTCCTTGAGCCTCTGAAGGATATTCATCTCAGGGGGGCAACACAGTATAATCTTGAGCCTCCCGGATCTCCTGCCACCGTAGTTATTTTTGCTGTAATTGCAATTCTCATCCTGGTTGTCGCCATTATAAACTATGTAAACCTGGCGACTGCCAAATCGATGGCAAGGGCTAAGGAAGTGGGTATAAGGAAGGTCTCCGGAGCAAGTAAAGCAAGTCTTATGTTCCAGTTCCTTGGTGAATCCCTTATCACTGTTTCAATAGCAGCATTGCTAGCCCTGCTTTTTGTCTGCATCCTTACACCGGCCTTCAACCAGATGATCGGAAAATCGCTTTCACTTGATACCTTTAATAACTTCAGGGGAATAGCATCAATAATTGCCCTGATAGTTTTTGTCGGAACGGCTTCCGGATTTTATCCGGCTTTTATACTGGCCTCATTCAATCCATCAACAGTGTTGAAAGGCACGATGAACCCTGGCTCAATGTCAAAGAAGCTCAGAGCTATACTTGTGGTTTTTCAGTTTACTGTTTCAATTATCATCATAATCGGGTCGATAATAGTGTCGCGCCAGCTCAATTTGCTTACTCAGAAAGATCTCGGATTTGACAAGGAGAACCTTCTTATTTTGAGGCGCACGGATGCTTTCTGGCAGCAAATGGAATCATTCAGGACTCAGGTGCTTGAGATTCCGGGTGTCGAAAAAGCCGGATTTTCAAGGTCCGTTCCCGGAACCAACTTCAATAACAATGCTTTTTTCAGGGATGATGATCCGGAAAAGAACACGTATCTGATAAACCAGGCAGCGGTTAGCATTGATTTTCCTGAAGCCCTGGGAGTCAGGCTTGCCGAGGGACGATTTTTTTCAAGGGAATTCGGGACCGATTCAACTGCAATCCTTATCAATGAATCAGCAGTCAGATTCCTTGGTCTCGAGGACCCCACGAATCAGTATCTCCTCCAGCCCGCAGGGCCTGATGAATGGAGGCGGTACAGGATAATCGGAGTAATGAAGGACTTCAATATTGAATCGATGCATAAGGAAATCGGACCGGTATGCTTCACCGTTAACGGGGGCGGAGGCGGTGACCAGTTTGCAACCATACGTTTGTCAGGCACTAACGTTGCAGCAACCATCGCGGAGATTGAAAAAATATGGAAGACCTTCACCCCCGACATGCCGTTTCAGCATGAATTCTTTACTGACAAATGGAATAACCTTTATACATCAGAAATGAAAACAGGCAGGATATTTCTTATTTTTTCATTTCTTGCCATTCTCATTGCCTGTATCGGACTGATCGGGCTTGTCACCTATATTACCAGTAAAAGAACCCGGGAGATAGGAATCAGAAAAAGCTATGGAGCTTCTACTCCGGTCATTCTCGTGCTCCTTTCAAAGGAAATGATCTATATAATATTGATCTCATCGCTGTTTGCTTATCCGGTAGCCTGGTTCGGATCGTCATACTGGCTTGAGGGATTTGCCAGCAGGATCAATGTCAGTCCGTTCTTCTTTATTCTTGCCACACTAATAACACTTATCATAGGATGGCTGTCAATAATGTCACAGACCATTAAGGCCGCCAGTAACAATCCCGCTGTTGCACTCCGGACAGAATAGAAAGTCGTATCAGGCTTTTGATTATTTTTGTGAAAAATCACAAGATGAGGATCGATATTCTTTCAGTTCTCCCGGAATTGCTTGACAGTCCCCTGAATTACTCAATCGTCAAGCGTGCCCGCGACAAGGGGCTTGTTGAGATCAACGTCATCAACCTTCACGACTATGCGAAGGACAAATACAGAAGTGTTGACGATTATGCCTTTGGCGGAGGAGCAGGAATGGTAATGATGATCGAACCTGTTTACAAGGCTATTGAGAAGCTCAGGAGCGAAAGACATTATGATGAGATAATCTACACTTCGCCCGACGGTCAAAAGCTTACCCAGAAGCTTGCCAATGAACTCTCTCTCAAGAGGAACCTTATCATTCTTGCAGGTCATTACAAGGGGATCGACCAGAGGATACGCGACCATCTCGTGACAAAAGAGATATCCATAGGCGACTATGTCCTTTCTGGAGGAGAATTGCCTGCAGCGGTCATCACAGATTCAATAGTAAGGCTTCTTCCCGGAGCGATGTCGGATGAGCAGTCAGCTCTCTCCGACTCATTTCAGGATGACCTTCTTGCTCCTCCTGTCTATACCAGGCCTGCAGAATTTATGGGATGGAAGGTCCCGGATGTACTACTCTCGGGTCACGCGGCCAATATTGACAAGTGGAGGCATGAGCAGTCGGTTGAGAGGACACGAAGGCTCAGGCCGGGGTTGATGGATGAATGAAGCGGGGAAAGGGAGAGTGGGAGAATGGGGGAAGAAAAGACGCAGGACGAAAGACGCAGAACGAAAGACGCAGGACGCAGGGAAGAAGGAATGGGAGAAGGGTAGAATGGGAGAATGGGAGAATTTTGTGTTGCGGGTGGATAGGAGATTAATATTTTGGAAAAGACGAAAAGCTTTCGTAAAATTGTAACTTATTTTTTGATATAATATAACTAATTAATTATCAATAATATGAATACACAGGATTATATTAATCGCGAAGACCGGTTTGGAGCTCATAATTATCATCCTCTTCCGGTAGTTCTTGAAAGAGGTGAAGGTCCGTTTGTATGGGATGTAGAGGGGAAAAGGTATTTCGACTTTCTTTCGGCTTACTCCGCGGTAAACCAGGGTCATTGTCATCCTGCGATTGTAAAGGCACTGACTGACCAGGCTCAGAAGCTTACTCTCACATCAAGGGCTTTTTATAATTCTGTACTTGGCGAGTACGAGGAGTATGTCACAAAGTATTTCGGCTACGACAAGGTTCTTCCTATGAATTCAGGAGCAGAGGGTGACGAGACTGCCCTTAAGCTATGCAGAAAATGGGCTTACAAGAAAAAGGGGATTGAGGAAAACAAGGCAAAGATAATTTGTTGTGAAGGCAACTTCCATGGAAGGACCATTACTATTATTTCGATGTCGACTGATCCTGATGCAAGAAATCACTATGGCCCATTCACTCCCGGCTTCGTTATCATACCCTACAACGATCTGGATGCTCTTGAAAAGGCTCTTCAGGATCCTGATGCAGCCGGTTTCCTTGTGGAGCCCATACAGGGTGAAGCCGGTGTATATGTTCCGGATGAAGGGTATCTGAAAAAAGCCTACGACCTCTGCATGAAACACAATGTTCTTTTCATTGCCGACGAAGTCCAGACCGGTATTGCCAGGACAGGGAAACTTCTTGCCTGCGACCATGAAGGTGTAAGGCCTGACATTCTTATCCTGGGTAAAGCCCTTTCGGGAGGTGTGCTTCCCGTTTCTGCCGTCCTTGCCGATGATGAGATTATGCTGACTATCAAGCCCGGTGAGCACGGTTCAACTTTCGGCGGCAATCCACTGGCCTGCAAGGTTGCAATTGCAGCTCTCGATGTGATACGTGACGAGAAGCTTGCCGAGAAGGCGGAATATCTTGGAAGGATATTCAGGGAAGAGATGAAGGGCATCAAATCTGATATGATCACAACTGTCAGGGGCAAAGGTCTGCTCAATGCAACAGTCATACAGCCGAAGAACGGAAAAACCGCCTGGGATGTTTGTCTCGCCATGAAGGATGAAGGAGTCATTGCCAAGCCAACACACGAGCATATCATTCGGTTTGCACCTCCTCTCGTCATCACCGAAGAGCAGCTCAGGGAGGCGATTGGCCTGATAAAGAAAGCATTTAAACTTTTTGAATAACGGGTTGTTATCCCGGTAATACCTTACTCCTTTCTCTGAAGGAGCACTAAAAACTGAATTTATGTCACACTGCAATGTATCAGGATCATTCAGCGGTATTTTATATGCCTTTATTTTTACCCTTATATTATTAACAGGTTGCAGGAATGAAATTTCCAGGGACATAGAGCCGGGTGAACTCCGGGACCATGTATTCTGGCTTTCATCCGACTCGCTTAAGGGGAGACTTACCGGAACCCCGGGTGACAGTCTTGCTGCTGAATACATAAGAGAAAAGTTACTCGCTGCCGGGCTTGTTCCACTTGAGGGTGACGGGTTTCAGAGGTTCACTGTAACCGGCAGGGTTTTGCCCGGAGAAAAGAATTCCCTTTCTGCAGGTGAAGAAACATTTGTTGCCGGCAAGGATTTTATTCCTCTGCCTTTCAGCGGCAATATGAGGCACGAAGGCGAGGTCGTTTTTGCCGGATATGGTTTTGTTATCGACAACGACACATTGAAATGGAATGATTATGATGGCATTGATGTGACCGGAAAATGGGTCATGGTCCTTAGGGGTGATCCCGAACCTGAAAAATCGGTCAGCGGCTTCATACCTTTCAACAGCGACCGCGACAAGGCAATGATTGCCAAGGATCTTGGAGCGGCCGGAATCCTCTTCGTGTCAGGTCCTGTCAATGACGAAGGCGACAGCTTCGACCAGCCAGGTTCTGACGGTTATTCCGCCGGGATCCCCGCCTTCAGGATAAAAAGGGAAGTAGCCGACAGAATACTTCAGAAATCCAGACTGAAAACCGCTGATCTTGAAAGAAACATAAACTCATCGCGTAAAAGCAGGTCATTCAATACCCTCACAACCATCACAGGGGAATCGGAGGTCATCAAGGAAGTTTCTTCTACAAGGAACGTGATGATGCTTCTTCCGGGCGAGGATGACAGTTTAAGGAACGAATACCTCATCATAGGTGCTCATTTTGATCATCTCGGGACAGGCGGATCATCAAGCCGCGTGCGGGATACAATAGCTGTGCATCACGGAGCCGATGACAATGCATCGGGAGTGAGCGGCATTATTGAGCTGGCGGAACGCTTTGCCCTTACCAGGGGAAGCCACAGGAGAAGCATAATCTTCCTGGCATTCTCGGGGGAAGAATCGGGGTTGCTCGGTTCAAAGCATTTTGCTGAAAACTCACCCGTCGACCTTTCAAAAGTAAATGCCATGATAAATCTCGACATGGTTGGCAGGCTCACCGATTCATCCTCGCTTCAGACAGGTGGTGTGGGAACAGCGGAAGGTCTGAGGGATTTAGTTTTGTCGATGGCTGACACAAGCCTTATTGAAATGTCATTCTCCGAGGAAGGATACGGGCCATCGGATCATTCTTCATTCTATGGCAAAAATATCCCCGTGCTGTTTTTCTCGACAGGGGCACATCTCGATTATCACACACCGTTCGATACATGGGATAAGCTTAACTACCAGGGCATGAAGCATGTTTCTGACCTGATCTTCGAGGTTGCAGAGCATCTTGCCAACAGTGATGAAAGATTGGTCTATATTGAATCCGGTCCGCCTGTAGAAATAAATCGTGCAATGAGAAGAAGGGGTGTTACTCTCGGCATCATGCCCGACTTTGCAGGGAATGTTAAGAACGGACTTCGTGCCGATTTCGTCACTCCCGGAAAACCCGCCGCAATCGGAGGTATGAAAAAAGGGGACATAATAACTGCCATAAACGGAAAGACAATCAATAACATTCAGGATTATATGTTCAGGATGGGGCAGCTTAAACATGGAGAAACAATAAATGTCGAAGTCATCAGAAACGGGAAAAAAGAAGTTTTGCTGATACAATTATAGAAGTTGTACGTCTAACAGAATAAAAATTCGGGGATGAAGAAGTTTTTACTATGGTTTCTGGCATTTTTAATCACGCTTTCAGCAGCTTATTATCAGAGAAAGACAGGCCCGACAAATCCCAGGAGTGAAACGGTCGGTATCAACGGAACGACATTTGATCTGAGGCTGGTAAGAAGTCTTGGACTTGATGAGCGGCCGGAAGTAAAGCTCGCGATTGACGACACTACGATCACCGCAAGGCTCTTCTACAAAAGATACAGAACATCTGATGATTACAGCATAAGTGATTTCAGCTACAGGGTATATCCTGTCAAATCGTTTGTAATGAACCGGATCTTTAAGATAAATGAAGAAAAGGGGTTTTTTGCGGCTGTGCCTCAGCAACCTCCTGCCGGCAAACTGGAATATTATATTGAGATAACCGACAGAGAGGGAGTGAAAACGATCCTGAAGGAAAGTCCTCTTATTATCCGCTTCAAGGGAGCTGTTCCGTCGTGGGTTCTTGCTCCTCATATTATTTTCATGTTCCTTGCCATGCTGTTATCGACACTTTCCGGACTAATGGCTCTCGTAAAACATCCTCTTTATAAAAAATATTCAGTTTACACTTTTGTTGTTCTGGGTGTTGGCGGTATGATCCTCGGCCCGCTGGTGCAGAAGTTTGCATTCGGTGAATTCTGGACAGGAGTTCCGTTTGGCTGGGATCTTACAGACAATAAGACACTTATTGCTTTTATTTTCTGGATAATTGCGGTTCTTGCAAATCGAAAAAAGGAGAAACCTGTGTACACAATTATTGCTTCGGTTGTACTGCTAATCATCTTCTCCATCCCTCACAGCCTGTTCGGTTCAGAGCTTGATTATGCATCAGGCGAGGTAACCCAGGGAATATTTCTGTTTTCTTTGTTCAAAATTTCAAAAAAATCCTAAATTGAATGCAGCATTTAATTAACCACCCCGTCTTTTAATTGAAAAATTGAAACGACAGTGGGTGCAGCATCTCAAATAAAAACCAGCCTTTACGTAAAGATGGGAAATGTAGAAGCGGCATTCAGGAACTTGCACCAGGATTTACTTGACGGGTGCAAAGCGGGCGACCAGAAAGCACAGTTCCATATCTACAAGTTGTATTACAAGGCGATGTACAACACATCGCTGAGGATCGTGAACGACACTATGGAAGCCGAAGATATTATGCAGGAATCGTTTCTGTCGGCCTTTGAAAAAATTGAAACTTACTCGGGGACTGTTAGTTTCGGAGCCTGGCTGAAGAAAATAGTCATAAACCGTTCTCTCGACTCCCTGAGCAGAAGAAAAGCGATCTTTGAAGAGATTGAGACTCATCTGGGTATCAGGGATGACACTCAGGATGACCAGCTCAGGAAAGAGGAGATAGACATCAGAGTCGAAGAAGTAAAGGAAGCCATTGACAGGCTTCCCGACGGATACAGAATAATTCTCTCGCTCTACCTTCTCGAAGGTTATGATCATGATGAAATAGCTGAGATACTATCAATTTCCAGCAGCACATCAAGGTCGCAGCTGTCAAGAGCCAAACAGAAGCTGATTGCTGAACTTAAGAAAACTGAAAAAAAGTGAAGTCATGAAGAATATAGAAGAAATAATAAGGAACAACAGGGATTTGTTTGATGGGGCAGAACCATCAGCAGGACATTTCGAGCGTTTCACGAGAAAACTCGAGATACGCTGCGGAAGGGTCCCTGTAAAAAGAAGCATAGTTCCCTACCTGCTCAGGGCAGCAGTTGTAACCCTTCTTGTCACCCTTTCATCCTTATGGACGTGGGAACATTTCATCAGGCCCGACAGGGACAGGATGAGCCTGAGCGAAGTATCCCCTGAATTCAGGGAAGTCGAGAATTATTACGTTCACCAGGTAAATCTGATGGAGAGCGAGCTCGGAAATATCGAAGTGAAAGGAAACGAAGAGCAAAAAAGGATCCTTCTGAAGGAGATGAAAAGTATGGATTCAGTTTATGTACAGCTTCAGAAGGAACTAAAGGCTAATCCGAATGACGAGAGAATTATCAACGCGATGATCGAGCATTACCAGACCAAAGTTGATGTGATGAACTACATCCTTAACCAGTTCAAGGCAATCAGGAATGAGAATCAAAATAACGGAAGCCATGAAGAGACTAATTTATAATCCGGCAAAAGCGCTCCTTGCAGCGATTTTACTGGTCTCCATGCCTGTTACAGGGCAGGAGGTGACTAAAGAATTCCATAAGGAATATACGGCAGGAGCAAACACTACTCTCGAAGTGAATAACAGGTACGGTAAAGTTGTTGTTGAAACATCCGACCGGAACGACATAATTATTCACGTGAAAGTAACTGTTGAACTGCCCAACCAGCAGAGAGCTGAAAAACTTCTCAGCTACATCGATGTTCAGTTTGCACAGGAAGGCGATCTGGTAAAAGCCAGAACCAGTATCGACGACAAATTCACATTTACGGGATGGGGAGGCGGCTCAAGGAGATTCAGTATCGACTATAAGATCAGCATGCCGGAAAGGATAAATTTCACCCTGGTAAACAGATACGGGAATAGTGACCTTGAAACCATAACTGGACTTGTTAAGCTAGACCTGAAATATGGAAACCTCAAAGCCGAGGATCTTTCGAGAGGAAATGTAAAACCTCTTAACTACATCAACCTTGCATACGGAAACGCCACAATTGAATCTGCAGGTTGGCTCGACGTGGTGCTGAGATACTCGGGGAACTTCTGGATCGGGAGTGCGCAGGCTCTTTCAATCGACAGCAAATACTCCAAGATTAGCATAGATGAAGTAAGCTCCATTGTAGGAGAGACCAAGTACGATAAGCTGGAAATAGAAACGATAAATAACCTCTCACTCGATGCCGGTTACACCGACGCCAATATCGGAGAACTGAGGAAAAGGCTGAAATTTGACGGAGGATATGGCTCACTCAATATCGACAGAATTACAAGAGGATTTGAGTCGATCGAGAGCAGTACAAAATATATAGGCGTAAAGCTGGGCATCGACGAGGATGCAAGCTATCGTCTCGATGCAATGCTCTCATACGGAGACCTTAAATTTGATGAAGACAAGTTCAGGCATCAGAAACAGATAGTTGAAAATAACAAAAGAGAAATGTCTGGTGTTGTGGGGGACGAAAGTGAGCCTTCGTCGAGAGTAAATATTACAGCATCCTACGGATCTGTAAGGCTTTACTAGGATCAGATATCCATCTCAACGAGAGTAATTCCCGAACCGCCTAATTCGACACTTTCATCACGGAATGACCTTACGACATTGACTGTTGAAAGGTACTCCCTTACAAGCTGCCTCAGGATGCCGTTTCCCTTACCATGGAGTATCCTGAGGTTTGTGTGTCCCACCATTACTGCGTCATCAATAAAATCCCTTACTATCATAATGGCTTCTTCTCCCCTGTGACCCCTTATGTCAATCTCAGGTCTGAAACTAAGTTTTCTCTCCGCAATAACCGGATCCTCAAAACGGTTTCCAGACTCCCTGCGCACATATTTTCTGAGCTCACTTCTGCTGATCCTCTCTACTCTGTCTGCCGCCACTGAAAGTTTCAGATTACCGCTTTCGATTATCACGGTCTGCCCCTCCACCTTCAAAACCTCTCCCGGAGCCATTGTATCCAATATTCTGACAGCATCTCCCGGCTGCAGTCTTCCCTGAGGTATTTCTTTAACCGTTTCCTTCTTTTTTACAAGAGCCGGCTTAATTTTCAGCGCCTTACGGGCTAGTCCGGCAGCCTTGGCTTCAACCTGATCATCGGCCTTATCTGCTGTTTCAGATACTGACTGACGATAATCCTCAAGTTTCTGACGGAGCTCTTTTGTTTTTTCCTTTTCTGCCTGAGCCTCCCGTATCTGCCGTATTGTATTTTCGATGACCCTGTTTGTTTCTCCCAGAAGAGAGGCTGCTTCCTCCCTGGCTTTGGAAATAATTTCCTTCCTCAGGGTTTTGGTCCCTGATAATTCCGTCTCATACTGGCTTATCAGTTCTTCCAGTCGCTTTTCGTGCTGCCTGATATTTTGCCTCTTGTTCTCCCAGTATCGCTTGTCTCTGGCAATATCCTTCAGGTTACGGTCATAGTCGATATTCCGTACTCCGGCTTTCTCAGAAGCCTTTTTAAGGATTTCTTCCGGAAGACCGATTTTTCTTGCTATCTCAAATGCGAAAGAGCTTCCCGGTTTTCCAATGCTCAGCCGGAAAAGAGGCTGCATCAGATGATGGTCAAACAGCATTGCACCATTTGTTATACCCCCCGTAAGGGATGCAAAATGCTTGAGATTGGTATAATGGGTCGTTATCACACCGAACGAGCGGATATTGTTGAATTCGGCAAGTATGGCTTCTGCTATTGAACCTCCAAGCATCGGCTCCGTGCCGGTTCCGAACTCGTCGATCAGTATGAGCGATGATTCAGTAGCATGTCTAACGAAATACTTCATGTTTAAAAGATGGGAGCTGTATGTGCTCAGGTCATTATCGATACTCTGTTCATCGCCGATATCGATAAAGATCTCCCTGAAGATCCCGGATTCAGAGCCCTCCCCTACCGGAATTGTCAGCCCGCATTGCAGCATATATTGAAGAAGACCCACAGTCTTAAGGCAAACCGACTTACCTCCTGCGTTAGGACCTGAGATGAGAATGATCCTGTTTTCTTCATCCAGCGCTATATCGAGCGGCACTACCTTTCTGTCCTTCATAACCGAAAAGGTAATGAAAAGAAGAGGATGTACTGCTTTTCTCCACATGATCCCCGGTTTTTCCGCGATAACGGGTTTTACCGATCCGAGCTGGTTTCCAAGAAGAGCTTTTGCCCTTATAAAATCAATCTCACCAAGAAATTCATTTGAGTAAAGAAGGTCATCAATATAAGGTCGGATGTCGTCGGCCAGCGAAGTGAGTATCCTGACTATCTCACGCCGCTCCTCATATTCAAGCTCAATTATATCGTTATTGATTTCAACAATCTCGGCAGGTTCAATAAAAACGGTTTTTCCCGAGGCCGACTGATCATGGATAAGTCCCTTTATTTTTCTTTTGTCAAACGCACTGACAGGTATCACTCCCCTTCCGTTCCTTACCGATGCAGCAGTATCGGCATCGACGATCCCTTCTGCCTGAGCCTGCTTTAGTATTGCATTCAGCCTTCGGGAAGCCTGTATTGTTTTACCGGCAATCTCCGACCTTATCTCACGAAGCCTTGCTGAAGCATTGTCCTTTATCCTTCCCTCCCTGTCGATGATCCTGTCGATAGCATCGGCCACATAGGGATAGATGGTGACCTTTGCGCAAATGGACCGGAGAACAGGATAATTTCTTTCATCCTTCTTTTTGAAAAAAGACAGTATCGCCTTCAATGTATCGAGGGATCTTTTCAAATCAAACACCTCCTGTATCTCGGGGAATGAACCTTCGATCCTTATCTTTTCAAGACATTGTGAATTATCGTAATAATGCTCCGAGGGAAAAAGATCCTCGAATCTGAGCAGTTGCTGAAACTCCCAGGTTGCAGAAAGCTCAGATTTTACGGCTTCCGCTTTGAAATGGACCCTCATGCCTTCAACCCTGGCATTCCCCATACGGCTCAGACATTTTTCCGACAGAAGCTGCCGGATCCTGTCAAAGCCCGTCTTGCCCTCAAAATTATCAGGATAAATCATGGATCAAAGATAAAAGGAAATACACGAAGTACGAATGACATTCCCGCAAAGTAAGAATGAATTCCTTCATCAGTTCCCTGCAGAAAGTCAGGCTTCAAAAATCCAGTATTCTTAAAACGCGATTATGATCCATTGCGATACTGAAGAGCGAACTGTGCATCCTGAAAGACTGCTTCTGTTAAAAGATATTAATCATAAGTCTTCCTTTCTATTTTTTGATAAATTTGAAACTTCTTCATTCAAAATTGTTACAAAATGAAAATCATCAGAAAAATTACGTGGATCATTTCACTATTGTTCATTCCGGTCCTGCTTATGTCGCAGACTGAGAAAGTTGATCTGGGCATGGTTTACAAGATCAGGCAGGAAGGATCAAGGAACTCAATGATAGAAGAACTTGCCTTCGGACTGACGGATCTTACAGGACCGCGTCTGACCGGTTCAACGGGGGGCGCCAGAGGCTACGAATGGGCAAAGGACAAGATGGAAGAACTGGGATTTCAGAACGTAAAGATTGAGGAGGCCAGGGACTTCACGAGGGGTGGATGGGATAATGTCAGGACATATGCAGCCATGACAGCTCCCTATTACACAAATTTTGCATGCAATCCGGTTGCATGGACAGGAAGCACTAACGGCCTGGTAAAAAGCGAGGTTGTTCTGATGGATGTAAGGAATGAAACGGACCTTGATAAATACAGGGGCAGGCTAAAGGACAAGATCGTCATGATGCCTTCAACATCTTCATATGAAGTAACTTATGAGCCTCTTGCAAGCCGTTACACCGACGAGCAACTGAAACAGCTTTCGATGGCATCGCAGCAGGGAGCACGCAGGTATCCGATGGGCGATTTTGCAGCAATGGCTGCACAAAGGGCACTCAGGTCAAAAATATCTGAGTTCATAAGGAGTGAAGGAGCAGCAGTGATCCTTAACAGTTCCGGGACTTTCAATGTGCCGCGATCGAACGGAGCTTCCTACAAGGCAGGTGATCCGGAGCCTGTTGCGGAACTCAACCTTCCCGTTGAAGCCCACGGCAGGATGGAAAGGCTCCTGAAACATAATGTTCAGGTTGAAATGGAAATTGAGATATCGAACAGGTTCTTTGCAAGTCCGAAAATATACAATGTCATAGGCGAGATCCCGGGTACTGACAAGCTGCTCAGGAACGAGATCGTTCTCCTCGGAGCACATATTGATTCATGGCATGGAGGCACAGGGGCCGCCGACAACGCTTCGGGATGCATTGTGATGATGGAAGCCCTCCGGATCCTTAAAAGCGTAGGAGCAGCCCCTCGCAGGACCATCAGGGTTGCTCTGTGGGGAGGAGAAGAACAGGGGCTCAACGGTTCAAGAGGCTACGTGGAGAAGTATCTTTCCGATCCGGTGACTAAGGAACATAAACCCGATTACGATAAGTTCTCGGTTTATTTCAACATGGACAACGGAAGCGGAAAGTACAGGGGCATTTATCTTCAGGAGAACGATCTTGCAAGGCCCGTGTTTGAAGAATGGATCAAGCCATTCAACGACATGGGCGTCACCACAATAACCATAAGAAACACAGGTGGTACCGATCATCAGTCGTTCGATGCTGCCGGGCTGCCGGGTTTTCAGTTCATACAGGATGAGATAGAATATGACAGGGGATATCATACAGTAATGGATACCTACGAAAGGCTCGTTATGGCTGATCTGAAGCACAATGCCATTGTTACGGCATCGTTTGCCTATAATGCTGCAATGAGAGACCCGAAATTTCCCAGAAAACCGGAGATGAAGCCTGCATCGAATGTTCAGCAGAATCAGAGACTACCGGTTCCATCAATGAACTGACCAGTAAGACCGGGCATCCGTTTTACAGGGTGAAACACAATACATAAACTGAATTATCCGGGTGGCAGCTGAACTGCCACCCGGGTTTTTATCAGTAGGTGTCGTTTTACGCGGGTTAATGGATTATCTTATACTGTCGGTAGAGTATATCAGGTTTTTCAGTTCCCCGATATGATTTTCATAAATTCCTCTCGGCAGAGTATTATATTTTTTGCATAATGAAGCAGCATAGCCTGTCGCCACACCCATCTGACCGGTGGTATTCATTACCCGCGGTCCGCCAAGGCCGACATGAGAGGAACTGAAACATCTCCCGGCCATAAGCAGGTTTTTTATGTTTTTCGAATAAAGGCTGCGAAACGGAATATAATAATGATCCACCTGATAGTAAAGGGCTTCCGAAAGAAAATCAGGTCTGGAAGGATCTGCTTCGACCTGCTGGTAATGGACATCTATATTCCTTTTCTCCATTACCACGGCATCGTTGAACTCGACCATGTTCCTTTCGTCGTTGAAGGTGTAAACATAATCGCCCTTAAGTCGTCGGGATTCCCTTTTCCCGACAAGGTAGGAAACCCATTCCAGTGCCAGGTTTTCATTTCCGGGTTGTTGTTTTGCATTGTAGAATGATCCGTAAATGGCTTTCAGCATGTGGTCGCGGATATATTCGGCATCATCAATCTGGTGTAGATCGTCACGGGAGAACTCCCACATCCAGGTACCCATTGTTGCCGAATGATCCTTTGCTGTTTCAAGAGCCCACGGAACCTCCTGAAATCCAACAGGGTTTCCTGTATCCTTTGTCCTCCACAGTACAGAAGAGCCCATAACTCTTCCATCGGGTTTTGCCGGACTCCAAAGTTCCTTATGCAGCTCCCAGTTTTCGTTGTATTGCAGAGAATCTTCCCTTCCGTACATATATTCTGCACCTGCCCAGTATCCTATCCAGCCGTCGCCGGTGCAATCGATAAAGAGCGGTGCTGCAAAACGCATCCTCTCACCGGAAGAAGTATGCCTTGCATCAACAGAAATAATCGAATCATTAACGGTATTTGTATTAAAGGCCCGCCAGTTAAGGAAGACACTTATATTATGGTACCTGCTGATATTGTCATGGCGTTTCTTGTCGTCAGAAACAGCATCGGGAGAGCCGTTTGGCCACCAGACAGTATTCAGCATGCTGATTATCCTGTCTGACTTCCAGGTTATTCCTTCGGTATGCACCCGGATCTCACTGCTGGCATTACCTCCCAGTACCGGCCGGTCATGAACAAGAGCCACCTTTAGACCCTGTTCAGCGGCTGCTATCGATGCTGCACATCCTGCAATTCCTCCTCCAACGACCACGAGGTCGAATGAGGCTGTTTTCTCAGGAAGGAGAGATTCACCTGTAACTCTGCGTCTCCAATCACTCAGCATTTCAGGAGCATCAGGAGGTGCGTTTTTGCCCCGGCTTAGATAAACTGCATCGCATCTTCCCTCAAAACCCGTAAGATCCTTCAGTTCGACTATTATGTCAGTACCTGCAGCCACTGCCGTGCCTGCATATTGCCAGGCCCATTTTCCGGAACCGGTCCCCAGATCAGTACCTAGTTCCATCCCGTCAATGACTACCCTGAACCTTCCCGGAGCCTCCCAGTTGCCGTCAGCCCAGTTTTTTGTCCTTACCCAGACATGATATTCACCCCCTTCGGGAAGCTTAACCCGGGTCATGGCATTCTTTACCGGAAAACCCATTCCATGTGCCAGCAGATAAGGAGATCCCATCTGTTCGACAAACTGGGGATCAACAACCCATCCGCCTTTTTCCTGGAAACTTTCAGCTTCGACGAGAATTTCAACGGAAGCTCTGCCGCATGAAAGTATAAAAGGCAGCAGCAATAAAGTAACTTTAAATAACCCTGGCATTTTCATATCTATAATTTTCAGGCGCTTAACATCATTTCTGGTCAATCCCCTTCATCGACAGCTGTATTCTTTTTCTGTCGATATCGACATCGAGGACCTTTACCTTAACATGCTGGTGAAGTTTTACAATCTTTGAAGGATCGCTCACGTAGGAATTGCTCATATTGGAAATGTGAACAAGGCCGTCCTGTTTTATTCCTATATCGACGAAGGCTCCGAATTTTGTAACATTTGTTACAATTCCGGGGACTATCATTCCGGGGACCAGATCCTCCATGGAATGGACATCTGCAAAACTGAATTCCCTGATCTTTGAACGGGGGTCCCTGCCCGGTTTTGCCAGTTCTTCCATTATGTCCTTCAATGTGGGCAGACCGGTTGAGGGAGTGACATATTTTTCGAGTGAAATATCCTTTCTTCTGCTTTCGTCTGACATAAGTTCCTTTATGTCGCAGCCCAGGTCCCTTGCCATCTTCTCAACCACATGGTAGCTTTCCGGATGCACTGCGCTTGAATCGAGGGGGTTTTCAGCATTTCGTATCCTGAGAAAGCCGGCGCTCTGTTCAAAAGCTTTCGCACCCATTCTTTTTACATTCATAAGTTCTTTCCTTGATCTGAATGCTCCGTTTTCGCTTCTGTAGTCAATAATATTCTGAGCAAGCTGGGGGCCGAGTCCGGAGACATAGGTCAGCAGGTGCATGCTCGCGGTATTGACCTCCACTCCTACCGCATTTACGCAGCTCGATACCACTTCATCAAGTGAATTCTGAAGCTTCTGCTGGTCGACATCGTGCTGATACTGTCCCACTCCGATCGACTTGGGATCGATCTTCACAAGTTCTGCAAGGGGATCCATCAGTCGTCTGCCGATCGAAACAGCTCCCCTGACGGTAACGTCATAATCGGGAAACTCATCGCGGGCAACCTTCGAGGCCGAATAAACTGAGGCTCCTG
Source organism: Bacteroidales bacterium (assembly GCA_040772125.1). Taxonomy (GTDB): domain Bacteria; phylum Bacteroidota; class Bacteroidia; order Bacteroidales; family VadinHA17; genus LD21. The sequence continues at coordinate 1,345,235 of JAXGYS010000003.1, read as the reverse complement.
CTTCGCTTACCACAAAAACCTGGATATCCCTGTCGAATTTTATCCATTTGATAAAGTCTTCAGTTTCGCGGCTTGCTGTTCCGTTTCCTATTGCTATTGCTTCAATCTTATAGGCACTCACCAGCGTGAGGATTTTCTTCACGGACATTGCCGTCTCGTTCTGCGGCGGATGAGGGTAAATGGTTTCATTGTGCAGCAGTCCACCCTGCCGGTCCAGGCATACTACCTTGCATCCTGTGCGGTAGCCCGGGTCAATTGCCAGGACATTCTTTTCTCCGAGGGGAGAAGCAAGAAGAAGCTGTTTCAGGTTATCTGCAAAAACCGCTATTGCCTCTTCGTCGGCTTTTTCCTTTGATATGTTCCTGAACTCTGTCTCCATCGAAGGAGCCAGAAGCCTTTTCCAGCTATCCCTCACTGAGCTCGCGACTATTTCTGATGACTTGTTTCTCCCTTTTACAAACAAAGAATCGAGGATAGCGGTTGCATTGTCCTCATCAGGAAGGATGGCAAGCCGGAGGAAGCCTTCCTCTTCGCCCCTTCTCATAGCCAGGAGGCGGTGTGAGGGGCATTTTCTGAGAGGTTCCGACCAGTCGAAATAATCTCTGAACTTAATGCCGTCAGTTTCCTTGCCCTTAACGGACTTAGACCAGATAACGGCTTCCCTGTCATAAAGGTTTCTGAGCCGCATTCTGGCAGTCTGGTCTTCGTTAATCCATTCTGCAATTATATCGCCTGCTCCTGCAACAGCTTCCCCGGAGTCAGCAACTGAGTCATTGATAAATTCTTCAGCCAATCTTTCAGGATCGGTCTCCTTCTGTTCCATTATGAGCCTTGCAAGAGGTTCCAGTCCTTTTTCCCTTGCAATTGTAGCCCTTGTACGACGTTTGGGCCTGTACGGAAGATACAGGTCTTCAAGTTCAGCCATGGTAACAGCCGATTCGATCTTTTCCTGCAGCTGTGGAGTCATCTTGTCCTGTTCCACAATCGACTTAATAACACTCTCCCTGCGTGAATCAAGATCTTTCAGCCTTGTATATTCATCTTTTATATGAAGGAGTTTCACCTCGTCGAGAGAGCCTGTCATCTCCTTTCTGTAACGGCTTATGAACGGGATGGTTGCCCCGTCGTCAAGAAGTCTTATGGTATTTTCCACCTGCCACTCGTGCAGTCCGAGCCGCTTCGCTATAAGTGCAATATTCTTCGATGCTGCCATATTATATAAATAAAACTGAAAAAGTATTTTCCCATTCTTACTGATCCCGCCGCCTTACATGGAATGTGACAGGAAGAAACCCGATTCCTGCAGCAAATTCCTTTTCAAAGCATCACGGAGCTTAAATTACCAATCCGGCTACAGGTTCATAATATTTTATTCAACATAAATAACCAGTCCTTTAAGATATTCGCTCTCGGGATGGTATATGTTTACCGGGTGGTCGGGCGGTTGGCTCATCTGGTGAAGAATTCTCACCCTCCTGCCTGTATTCGCAGCCGCAGCAAAAACCGATTTTCTGAAGTTCTCCCTGCTAACCACCTGGGAACAGGAAAAGGTAAAAATAATCCCGCCAGACCTTATCTGTTCTATAGCCTTCATATTAAGGCGTTTATACCCCTGGAGTGCATTAGCGAGGACATTGTTGTGTTTCGCAAAGGCCGGGGGGTCAAGAATTATCAGGTCATACTTATCCCTTATGTCCCCGAGGAATCCGAATGCATCTACCTGAAAGGCAGTGTGGCGCTCATCGTTTCCAAAATTAAGTCTCACATTCTCCTTTGCCATTTCGGTTGCCTGAGCCGAGCTATCGACACTGTGGACAAGCCTGGCATCTTTCATGGCGTATACGGAGAAGCCGCCGGTATAACCGAACATATTAAGTACCTTTTTGTCCCTTGTAAATTCCCCAAGAAGTTTCCGGTTCTCCCTCTGATCAATAAAGAAACCAGTTTTCTGGCCAGTTGTCCAGTCAATCTTAAACCTGAAACCGTTTTCCGTTACTATTACAGGATCTGATTCGCCAATCAAGAATCCGTTGACACCCGCGATTCCCGACTTAAATGGTATTGTATTTTCGCTTTTGTCATAGACCGCCTTTACGCGTCCATCCATCAGTTCCATAATTATTCCGGCAATCTCTTCCCTGATCCTGTACATACCTGCCGAGTGCATCTGAATCACCACCACTCCGTTGTAATAATCGGCAATTAATCCGGGCAGGTTATCGCCCTCAGCGTGAATAAGCCTGAATACGTTTGTTGAGGGATTATCGGTCAGATCTGCTGCTTTCCTGAAGTCAAGGGCGCTTTTTATTCTTTCCATAAAAAACCGCCTGTCAGCTTCAGTATCATCAAACGACAGTATCCTTACTGCAATTGATCCGGGCTGATAATGTCCCACTGCCAGGAACTCATCCTTGTTGTCGTATACCTTTACCAGATCTCCTTCTTCCGGTGAACCGTATATTTTTTTCACGGCACCTGAAAAGATCCAGGGGTGATATCTCCTTACAGCCTGGTCCTTGCCAGATTTGAGAACTATTTTTGTCGTCCGGATCGGCATTTATCAGATAATTCAATTCTATGATACATCTGTCTGAGGGGCAATAAGCTTTTCACTGCATCGGTTTCCGGGAAATTACAGCTTCCCCGTTTATCAGTTTTCTGTATATTCTCCGGCACACCCAAGCATCGGTAGCCGCGTAGATCTGTTGTGCTTCAGAGAGTTCACCGGCCTCCCAATCGGTAACCTGCTGCCGTTTTGAGATCCTGAAACCGAGAACTATGGCAGTCAGTTTTTTCAGTCCTGAGCTTTGTATACCATAGTTTCTCACGAATTTCTGAAGATCAACGAATCCGGCCGGGTTGAATCCCTTTATATCCCTGAGGAACCTTATGTCGTCATGAACGGCAACTCCGGCTTTAACCACTGAGGGATCGGCAAGGAGATTTACCAGCCGGGCAGGGATCCCCACCTTGTTGATTCTTATAAGGACAGCAAGATCATCGGTGGCAAGCTGAATGAGTGACACATTGTTTTTTCTTCCCTTTCGGAAGGAGGGCTTTGTTTCAGTATCGAAACCAAGTATGTCTGTTCCAAGAAGTCTGGGAAATACCCTGTTAAATGTTTCGATATCCTCGACAAGAGCTATTTCGCCCCTGAACCATGACAATTCATATTTTTCGATTTCCTCCTGGCTTATCGTTTCAACATATTCTCCGTTACTTTCCATTGTTCCCCCACTCTTTTTGTCTGCGCGTCATGAACCAGGATGATGTATCCCTGTCACCTTCGTTATTCTCTCCGTCATCAATCTTTTCAATCTCTTCGCCGGAATAGATGAACCGGTGAATGGCCTTCAGAGAATTCACGAGTTTGCGTCCCCAGTAATCCTCAAAACTCTGTCTGCATTCCCACACGGCATCATTCATTACTTCGCGTGTTCCGGTCTGGTAAAGAAGAAGATAATCCTTAAGATCCTGGTAGATGTCGGCTATGTTCTCCGAAATGCTCGATAAAACGACAGTATCTGAGGAGCTTACAGGCTCATCGGAGATCTCGGGAAAATCATCAGCTGACCCGAATTTATCTCTCAGGGTGTCGTGTATCCTGAACCAGTCGGATTCGGTGACAAAATTCTCATTTCCGTCTTCAAAAACAGGATCAAGTGCCGGAAGCAGAGACGCCTTAATATAAAGGTAAGGCAATATTCTCTGGAATATTCTGAGAAGCTCATTCCCTTTTATTTCTGAAGCATGTTCGGCATATTTGCAGAATTCGTTTGCAGCAGCAGTGAATTCAACCACACTCCGTGAGAATACAGGATCTTTTTTGTCGGCCATAAGGATATCAATGGTAACGCGCAAAATTAGATAATTTTATTGTTAATCCTTAATTAAAGCCATTAAAGCTCCCGCATATATTGCGACAGGCGAATATTTGCTTTTAACCGAAAAGGGGGCTATATTTGCCGGCTCAAAACAAAAAAGGATGAGACCGGCCATACAGATGAAATTATACGATTATAAGAGGAAATTTCTTTAACGGAAACATAAGGTATTTACTGAAGGGGAGCTTTATGTTCCCCTTCTTTTTTTATAATGTTTAACTTAAATTATTAAAAATGAGAACTATCAGAGAAAATGCAGAAAAGATCCTGACCGATGGAATGAATTATGCCAACGGACAGATGCAGGTGAGGTTTCTGGGGAAAAATGAGGATGAATACAAATTGTTCACTCTCAGGTCATATGCCGAAAGCGAAGCCAAAAACAATCCGAATTTCTTCAGGTGGTTGTTTAATGATTATGATATAACCTACTGGGGAACAAGCTTGACAGAACCGCAGAAGCTGGAATATCAGAACTGGCTTCACGATCTTTAGCAGAAAATGATCCCGTCATCCTATAAATCAGGCTGACGGGATTTTTCAATTATCAATCAGCCTTTACCTTCTCTACCGTCCAGCTTCTCTTCCTTCCTTTTTCAGCCCTTTTCTCGTCCGCGTTTCATTTTTAAAAGCATTCAGACAGCTCCTGCTTACAATTAAGCATTCCTGAGAAATGCTGTTTTCAATTTTTAAGTATATTGCATACCCGAAAATGAGTTGTTTAACCTGAACAATAACATTAATAATTAAATCATAGTACTATGAAAAAAGGAATGAATGCATTTTTCCTGATCCTCTTTGCAGGATTGCTTCTTACCGGCTGCGGACAGGCAGTCAATCAGCTTACGGAAGAAGAGATAAATGAAGGCTGGACACTTCTTTTTGACGGGAAGACACTTGACGGCTGGCGCGATTTCAAAGGGGAGAGTGTTGACATCGCTCCCTGGAAGGTTGAAAAGGGAACTCTAACTTCTCTTGGCCTTGGAAGCGACAGTACAGGTTATATAGTCACAACGAAGGAGTATGGCAATTTCATTATCGACTTCGACTGGAAGATATCGGACGGGGGCAACAGCGGGCTTCTTTACCACGTTGTCGAAAGGCCTGAACTTAATGTACCCTATGTAACGGGGCCGGAGTTCCAGCTTATTGATGATGAAGGTTTTCCCTCGCCCATTGAGGAGTGGCAGAAAGCAGCCGCCGATTATGCAATGTACATTTGCGATCCTGAAAAAAAGGTACTCAACAAGGCAGGAAAGTGGAATAACTCAAAAATCGTATTTGACAATGGTCATGTCGAACACTGGCTTAACGGTCAGAAAGTAATTGAATTTGAGGCGTGGACCGACGACTGGTTCGCAAGAAAGGGAAGCGGAAAATGGGACAATGCTCCGGAATACGGACTTGCCAGAAGCGGGGTCATTGCACTTCAGGATCATGGTAACAGGGTTTGGTTCAGGAACATGAAGATCAGGGAGCTTCCACGGAAGCCGGCGCAGGAAACCCTTTTCAACGGGAAGGATCTTACAGGATGGGAAGCTTATGGAACTGAGCTCTGGTATGTCGATAACGGTGAACTGGTATGCGAAAGCGGTCCTGACAAGGAATACGGATACCTTGGAACGCGCAAATACTATGACGATTTTGACCTGAGCCTCGAATTCAAGCAGGAAGCCAACGGCAACAGCGGCGTCTTTATACGCTCCTACATAATGGAGGGTGTGAGGATTTCAGGCTGGCAGGTAGAAGTTGCACCTCCAAACCACGATACGGGAGGTATATACGAGTCGTATGGCAGGGGTTGGATATGGCAGATACCCGATGAAAAGGAAACCATTCTTAAGAAGGATGAATGGAACACTATGAGAATAAGGGCTGAAGGCGACAAGGTGACCACCTGGCTCAACGGTGAGGTCATGACGGATCTTACGGATGAAAAGATCGGACAGGGTAAGGGGCGCATCCTTCTCCAGATACACAGCGGAGGAGGCATTAAGGTTCGCTGGAGGAACATTCAGCTTACAGAGCTCTAGTCATTTCTTATAAGATTTAAAGGAACGAAGGGGATCAGGGTTTATGTATAATTCCACATTAGCTTCTGATCCTCATCACTTTTAATCTTATTATGATCAAGGAGCCATCTCAGGACCCTGATGACTTTCTCTTCGGGATGGTTGATCATGGAAACAAGTTCCTTCGCATCCGGGTTGTCTCTTGAAAGTATTTCCTTTATGTTTTCCAGGATAAGGTCAAATTCATATTTGCTAAGTTCCAGTTCATTCCTCTCCCTGCAAACGTCACAGCTTCCGCATCTGTCAGATTCCTCCCCAAAGTAGTCGAGCAGTATTACCGATCTGCACTTGTTCTTCGATTCTGCATAATCGATCATCTTGCCAACCCTTGCTGAATATTTTTCCTTTACATGAAGGTAATTGTCGGGTGAAATAAGCAGAGCTTTCCTCTCAAGCCTTTCCTCTGTGAAGATAACGAGCGATGTCTTCTTTCCGGGGATATATCTGATTATGTTCATCGACGACAGTTTCACAAGATACTGGTAGACTGCATCCCTTGTTATAGCTGCTTTTTTTGCCAGCGAATCTTCGCTTACAGGAACAAACTCCGTAAACATACCAGTGTATGAACGCAGCAGGAGCTTTATGAATCCGTCGAAAGTCTCATTTGCCACCTGGAACTTGTACAGATCGTCGCGGCCCACAGTAAAATGAACCCTCGAGGGATTATTTATCTCCTCGGTAAACTCCACATAGCCTTCCCTCTGAAGAAAAGCGAGACTGTTGAAAGTTTCGATAACTGGAAGCCTGAAGCGTGAAACAAAATCGGCCATATTGAAATCATATACTATTCCCTTTCCTGCTCCGAGCGGAATCTGGAGAAAATTGCATAGAGCCTCGTAGTTATCCTTTATTTTCTCAACCGGGGGGAATTTCTGGCGAAGGGAGTCATTCAGCCTAGTTGCGTCGGATGGTGAATAAAGGAGAACGGCATAGGCAGGCTTATTGTCGCGGCCTGCCCTTCCGCTTTCCTGGTAGTAATTCTCTATAGAATCGGGAATATCCCAGTGTATGACATAGCGGACATCAGCTTTGTCAATTCCCATTCCGAAGGCGTTGGTAGCCACTATTATCCTTGTCTTGCCGGATGACCATTCAGACTGTTTTCTGTCGCGGATCTCATTACTCAGTCCGGCGTGATAGAAGTCGGCATTAATTCCCCGTCCGGCAAGCATTTCCGCCACTTCCCTGCATCTTTTTCTGCTTCTGACATAGACTATTCCGCTTCCTGTGACCTTTTCAAGGGTTTTAACAAGATAGCTTCCCTTTTCTTCGACCTGTCTGACAAGATAAGAGATGTTTTTCCGGGCGAAGCTGGTCTTCAGCATATTCCTGTTTTTGAATTCCAGCTTTTCCATTATATCGTCAGCCACAAGCGGCGTAGCCGTAGCCGTGAGGGCCAGAAAAGGGACTTCCGGATCAACAAGTTTTCTGAGTGAGGCTATTTTCAGATATGAAGGCCTGAAATCGTATCCCCATTGCGATATGCAATGAGCCTCGTCGACCGCAACAAGGGATAGGTTCAGCCTGTTGATCTTCCCCTGGAAGATCTGCGTTGAAATCCGTTCGGGAGAGATGTAAAGGAATTTATAATCGCCGTAGATGCAGTTTTCAAGTGCAATATCAATCTCCTCTCCGGACATTGCCGAGTGAATGGCCACTGATTTTATCTCCATGCTGTTCAGCCTGTTCACCTGTTCCTTCATAAGGGCAATAAGCGGTGTTATTACCAGGCAGGTCCCTTCTCTGACAAGGGCCGGAACCTGGAAAGTAAGCGATTTGCCTCCTCCTGTCGGCATAAGGCATAGTGTATCCTTACCCCTGAGAACCGACATGATAACTTCTTCCTGCAAAGGTCTGAAGGTGGTATACCCCCAGTATTTTGTCAGAACATGCCGGCACTGTTCAATATTTGCAGGTTGCTGGAGCATATACAAATGTAACAAATTCTCTCTTAACCCCTGAGCATAACAAACAACTTCCGTTAAATAATACTTTATAAATTACTGTAAACTAATTGGTTTTATCTTTCGCCTCCTGTCAGGCAACTCATTTACCGGAACTTTGATACAGATGCTTTTTCAATCTGAAATCAGACACTCAGTTTTCAGAGTTTTTTTCGTAATTTGCGCAGCTAAAACCAAAAGGATCAGACAATGTCTTTTATTAAGGAAAAAATACTATATGAAGGATTAACCTTTGATGATGTATTACTGGTTCCATCCTATTCTGAAGTGCTGCCGAGGGAGGTTGATATAAGCTCACGTTTCAGCAGGAACATTATTCTCAATACACCTGTGGTATCTGCAGCTATGGATACTGTAACAGAGGATGAACTTGCGATTGCTATTGCAAGGGAAGGAGGAATAGGTGTTATCCACAAGAACATGTCGGTGGAAAAGCAGGCAGCCCAGGTAAAGAGGGTAAAAAGAGCGGAGAATGTCATGATCTTTGACCCTATTACCATTGGTCCCGGGGCGACTGTTGCAGAGGCCATTAATCTGATGACCGAATACAAGATCGGAGGGATCCCGGTTGTTGACTCGAATGGCATCCTTAAAGGAATTGTAACCAACAGGGACCTGCGTTTTGAGAACAACCGTGCCAAGAAGATCACCGAGGTCATGACCACATCTGTAATAACTACTACGCATCATACCAATCTTGAATCAGCCGCCAGGATACTTCAGAAGCACAAGATCGAGAAGCTTCCCATGGTTGACGAGAATGGAAAGCTTATGGGTCTTATAACCTACAAGGACATTACAAAGGCAAAAGACCGTCCGAATTCATGCAAGGATGACAAAGGCCGTCTGCGTGTTGCCGCTGCAATAGGTATAGCATCAGACACCTTGCTAAGGGTTGAGGCCCTTCTGAATGCAGGTGTTGATGCCCTGGTAATTGACACTGCACATGCTCATACGAAAAGTGTAATAAGGATCTTAAGGGAAATAAAGAAGAGTTATCCTTCAGCCGAGGTCATAACCGGTAATATAGGAACGGCTGAGGCAGCAAAGAAAATGGCATCGGAAGGGGCTGACGCCCTCAAGGTCGGGATAGGACCCGGATCAATATGCACCACAAGGATTGTTGCGGGAGTAGGTGTTCCGCAACTTTCTGCTATTTACGATGTTGCGAAGGCAGTTGAGGGTTCGGGAATTCCGGTTATTGCCGACGGTGGCATACGTTACTCGGGAGATATTATCAAGGCCATTGCGGCAGGAGCTGATTCAATAATGGCAGGTTCGCTTTTCGCCGGAGTAGAGGAGTCGCCCGGAGACACTATCATCTACAACGGACGCAAATTCAAGGCTTACCGTGGAATGGGATCGATAGAAGCCATGCAGCAGGGGTCAAAGGACCGTTACTTCCAGGATGTGGAGGATGACATCAGGAAGCTGGTTCCAGAAGGGATAGAAGCACGTGTTCCATACAAGGGAACTCTCGCGGAAGTAATCTTCCAGATGACCGGAGGTCTTAGGGCAGGAATGGGGTATCTCGGGGCAAAGAGCATCCCTATCCTCCAGAAGGATGGCAAATTTGTGAGAATAACCCATTCCGGGGTTATCGAAAGTCATCCCCATGATGTTACAATAACCAGGGAGTCTCCCAATTACAGCAGAAAATCTTTTGAATAACGGGTCTTCAGAAAAGTGATGAATATAAGATCCCTTCCTGTAATCCTGGTCTTTTTGCTACTGTGTGGCAGGGTCTTCCCCCAGGACCCTGACAGAAAGATTCTTATGACTGTTGCCGGAAGGGATGTTGAAGCAGGAGAATTCATAAGGATGTACAATAAAAGTCTTGATCCTGACAGTAATTTTGATCTGAATGAATATATCGAACAGTTTGTTGCATTTAAGCTGAAGGTTGCCGATGCAATTGCATCGGGGTACGACACAGCAAGCGCCTTCAGCAGCGAACTCGAGGGATACCGGACTCAGCTTGCACAGGGTTATCTTACCGATCCGGATATTAAAGAGGATCTTCTTAAGAAAGCCTGGGAAAGATCGCTTGTTGAAATTAATGCTTCACATATTCTCGTTCTTATCGGACAGGGCGCCGGGCCAAAAGACACTCTTCAGGCTTACACTAAAGCAATGACAGCGAGGCAAAGACTGCTCCAGGGTGAATTGTTCGAGACTGTCGCAAAAGAAATATCCGACGACAGGTCGGTAGTTATCAACAAGGGTAATCTCGGATACTTCACGGTTTTTCAGATGATAAGCCAGTTTGAAGATGCTGCATACAATTTAACACCCGGCAGCCTGTCGATGCCGGTGAGGACAAGGTACGGGTACCACCTGATCAGGGTAAACGATCGCAGACCTTCAATGGGTAAGGTAAGGGTGGCACACATCATGAAGTCGCTTCCCCCCGGGTCAGATAAGGCGGCGGAGGAGAAGGCATTAACCGGGATCAATGAAATTTACGAAAAGCTTTGCAATGGCGGGTCATTTTCAGGTCTTGCAGAAGAATACTCTGACGACAGGGAGTCGGCACAAAACGGAGGAGAAATGAACTGGTTCGGGGCAGGTGAGATAATAAGCGAATTCACCGAAGCGGCCTTTGCTCTCAAGGATACGGGAATCTTTTCAGAACCGGTAAGAACACCTTACGGCTTTCATATTATAAAGCTTCTTGCGAAGAGACCTCACGGAACGTATGAAGAAACAAAGCCCTGGCTTGAAAGCAAGCTCAATCCCTCATATCTCATTACTGCCGGGAAGAAGTCCTTTGTGAGCAAGTTAAAAAAGGAATACGGTTTCAGGGTAAACACAGCAGCATACTCGTGGTTTGTAAAGAACACCGATTCCCTTATAATAATGGGCATTTCAGACTACAACAGAAAAAAGATACCTCAGGGGAGCATATATTCATTCGACGGCTTCAAAAAACCGGTTTCCGAATTTGCGTCCTACCTTGAAAAGCATGGATCGGTTTCAAAGGCAGGAAATCCTGCACGCTACATTGGTGATTGTCTGGAAGAGATATCGGCAGATGATCTCATCGCCTATGAAAACAGGATCCTTGAGCAAAAGTATCCCGACTTCAGATATCTCATGAATGAGTTCCATGACGGGATTCTCCTTTTCAATATTTCATCCGAAAAAATATGGAACAAAGCTCAGGAAGATTCAACGGGGCTCATGAATTACTATGAGTTGAACAAAAATAACTATCTTTTGCCTTTTTCAGAGGTTCAGGGTGAGCTTATAGGGGACTATCAGGAATGGCTTACAGCGGAATGGATAAAACAATTAAAGGGGAAGTACCCCGTTACTATTGAAAATGAAGTACTTGAAGAAGTCAAACAAAGGCTTGAAAATGATTAGGATTGCTTACATATTGTTTTTGCTGATCTTACTTCAGGGCTGTTCCGGCAACAACAACCAGAACAGGAGTCTCCCTGTGGCAAGGGCCGGAAGGGTAACGCTTTATTATGATGAAATACCTCAGCAGATAATTGAATCGGCGAGGACAGGAGACAGCGTATCAGTAATACACAACTACATAAGCAAATGGGCAAGGCAGGAGCTTTTATACCAGAAGGCTGATGCCAACCTTGCCCCTGCCCAGAGAAACAATATTGAAAGGCATCTGATGGAAACCAGACTAGACCTGGTTATTTATGAGTATCAGCGAATGATGATGCTTCAGAAAATGGATACTGTCATCAGCGCAACGGAACTCAGTGACTATTATGAGTCAAATTCAGGCGCTTTTAATCTGAATTCGAATATAGTAAAGGCTCTTTTCATAAAGCTTCCCGTTGAAACGCCCAACCTGAACAGGATAAAATCCCTGGCCAGGTCGACTCAGCAGAAGGATCTGCAGGAGCTTGAGAGCCTGTGCTTCCAGTTTGCCGAGAAATTCGATGATTTCAATGAGCAATGGATAACTTTCGAGAGACTTCTTTTTGAAATGAAGGAACAGATCCCCGACCAGGAGAATTTTCTCAGGAGGACAGGTTACCATGAAAAAAATGACTCTTCCTCGGTATACCTTGTGGTGATAAGCGATTACAGGCTCAGAGGTACTCTCGCCCCCTTTGACTATGTTAAGGAGGACATTAAAAGGATTATCTGGAATAACCGTCGCCTCGAATTCATTCAGACTCTCGAGAACGGAATATACAATGAAGCAGTAAAGGGAAACGGGTTTAAGATATTTTGAAAATGAAAATGACAGGAAAATTGGGTTTACTGGCAGGCTTATTGATGATCTGCGCTGGCATTAAGGCGCAGCCACAGACTCTTGTTGAGTCGGTTGCCGGGATTGTGGGGAATGAGGTTATTTATCTTTCGGAAGTTGAAACGGGAGTAATGGAGGTAAGGAGATCCGAACCGAGGATACCTGTTGATGAATTACGCTGCAGGGTCTTTCAGGAACTTCTTGTATCAAAACTATTTGTTGACCAGGCACGGATCGACAGTATAGAAGTAACGGACGACATGGTCGAGGCTGATCTCAACATGCAGATAAATGATGCCATAAGAACTGCAGGAAGTGAAAAGGCCCTTGAGGATTATTTCAGAAAGAGTATGATCGAGATAAGAAGGGATATCAGGAGAGCCATGGTAGAAAGGCAGGTGGTTCAGCAGGTGCAGGGCAGTATCTCTTCTGATCTCACAATTACTCCTTCGGAGGTAAGGAGGTATTTCAATTCTATCCCAAAGGACAGCCTTCCTGTAATTCCTGCCAGGGTTCAGATCAGCATCATACAGCTTGATCCTCCCCAGCTTGAGGAAAATAAGGCTGAAGCCCGTCAGAAACTGCTTGATATCAGGAGCGAGATCCTTGCAGGAAAACCATTCAATGTTCTTGCCATCATGCATTCTGAAGATGGTTCTGCCACTAACGGAGGCGAGGTGGGATACAAGATGAAGGGTGAGCTTGAAAAGGAGTATGCTGATGCTGCATGGAGCCTCTCAAAGAATATGGTCTCGAAAATTGTTGAAACAAGGTACGGGTATCATATTATTCAGCTTATCGACCGGAAGGGAGAACTTGCCAATACACGTCACATCCTGATAAGGGCTAAAGTCAAGCCGGAACAGATCAATACAGCACTGAACAGGCTCGACAGCATCGCACGTCTTATCAGAAAGGACAGCCTTAAATTCGAAGATGCGGCTGTAAGGTTCTCATCGCACACCGACAGCAGGATAAACGGAGGCAAATTCGTAAGCACCAATCCGTCGGAAAGGATAAACTGGTTCTCACTCGACGAACTCAACAGGGACATGTACCTGAGAGTAAGGGATCTCAAGGTCGGGGAGATCTCTGATCCTTTTCAGACAACTGATGAAATAGGAAATCCTGTTTTCAGGATCGTGAGGCTCGATGATGAAGTTCCGGCACACAGGGCAAATCTCAAGGACGATTATCAGTTCATCTTTAATGCAGCAATGAGGTCTGAGCAGCAGCGGATATACCGCGAATGGATAGAAAAGAAAATTGAAACCACCTACATAAAGATCAGCGACGAGTTCAAATCATGTAAATTTCTTGAACAGGGATGGTTGAAATAGGGTCCGCAATATTCACATATTTAAAAATTTCTTTCAGAAAAATTCTTCCTCTTGCTGCATTGTTTTTTTCCTTTGCTTCCGCTGCACAGGATCTTCCTCAGTCGAAGCCGGGAAAAATGATGATAGAGGTCCTTCATGCCGATGATCTTTACGATCAGGTCGAAAGCAGGACAGGAAGAAGGCTGGCCCGGCTTCTCGGTAACGTATCATTCAGGCACAAGGAAGTATACATGCTGTGCGACAGCGCCCATTTTTATCCCGGATCGAATCAGATAAAAGCCTACAGCAGGATACACATGCATCAGGGTGACACCCTTCATCTGAAGGGCGACAGCCTTTTTTACGACGGCGCAACCGAACTGGCATCAGTCGACGGCAATGTGGAGCTTATCGACAAGGAGACACATCTTTATACTGAATCGGTAAAATATGATGTCGCAAACGATATTGCCAGATACAGCACAGGAGGAAGGATTATCAACGGCGAAAACACCCTCACCAGCATAATCGGTATCTATTACGTCAAAGACAACCTTTTTCACTTCAAGGACAGTGTGAACATTGTTAATCCCGACTATGTCATGACTGCCGACACAATGGATTACAACACAAATACCGAGACAGCATTTTTCACAGGACCTTCCGAGATGGAAGGCGACAGTATCTATCTCTACTGTGAGAAAGGCTGGTACGATACGAAGAATGATGTTTCAAGAATCTGGAAGAACGCTCTTATAAACAACCGGCAGCAGGTAATTGAAGGCGATTCACTTTTTTACGATAATGCCGCAGGGCATGGAGTGGGTTACAGGAACACGGTGATAACCGATACTACCAACAATCTGATAATAAAAGGCAATTACGCCTGGTACTACAAGACCCCGGAACGATTCCTTGTCACGGACAGCGCTCTCTTCATCCAGGTTTCAAAAAACGATTCCCTGTTTCTTCACGCCGACACAATTAATTCTGTTACAAGACTTGATTCGGCACTTAATGAATACAGGCTTCTGAGGGCATTTCACAGGTGTAAGATCTACAGCAGGGAGCTTCAGGCAAAATGCGACTCCCTCTCCTATTCTTTCCGTGATTCGGTAATAAGGCTGTATACCGAACCCATTCTGTGGTCGGAAGAAAATCAGCTTCGTTCCGACTCGATAGCAATATTTACAAAAAACCGCCAGGCCGACAGACTTGAGCTGTATAGTTCTGCTTTTGTAGTTGCCCAGGTTGACGCTGCCCGGTTCAATCAGATGAAAGGTAGGGCTCTTACCGGCTATTTCAGGGACAATGAGTTATACAGGATCAAAATTGACGGGAACGGTGAATCGGTTTATTACATAGCCGATGGTGATGAAATTGTCGGGATAAATCAGGCGAGGTCGGCGAGTATCGAGATCCTTGTCGAAAATGGAAAAATAACTTCGATAAGTGAGCTTCAGAGCCCTGAAGGAGTCATCGATCCTCCGTCAGAGCCTGATCCGTCGGCGAGAAGGCTGGAAGGGTTTTCGTGGCTTGATAATCTGAGACCTAAGAGTGTTTCTGATATATTTAAGAAGTAAAAAAAGGAAGGCTGGCACTTATGCCAGCCTTCCTTTTAGTATTCATCTTCATTGAAGAAAAAATCGTCCTTGCTTGGATAATCCGGCCAGATATCTTCAATACTTTCATAGATATCACCTTCATCTTCAATTTCCTGTAAATTTTCAATAACCTCCATTGGGGCACCCGACCTTATGGCAAAATCAATCAGTTCGTCCTTTGTTGCGGGCCATGGAGCATCCTCGAGTTTAGATGCTAATTCAAGTGTCCAGTACATCTCGTTTGATTAAGTTTTTGTTATACAAAGTCCGCAAATATATACATTATTTTTTTTAAATGGCAATACCCTTCGCGCATGTTTTATTGCATCTAGATAGTCCACTTAAGTTCCTCAATATCATGCTCAAACATTAACATTCTCGACAAAGTAAACAAATAATCTGCGAGTCTGTTCAGAAATCTGTATACCAGGGGATCAATTTTTTCGCTTTCATTCAGTCTCAGAACTGCCCTTTCAGCCCTGCGGCATACGCATCGTGCCACATGAGAGTAGGAAGCGGCCAGAGATCCCCCCGGAAGGATAAAATTTTTCAAGGGGGGAAGTATTTCGTCCATCCTGTCTATTTCGCTCTCGAGAAATGAAACAGAAGAAGTCTCCGGCAGGCACATGTCCTTTCTGTTGCTTTCTTCCCTGTGTGCCAGTGTTGCAGCGCATCGCATAAGCTGATCCTGAATGTATAACAGGCTCTCCTTCCTGGTTCCGTTCTCCTTCAGGTCCCTGAGGAGTCCGATCCATGAAATCAGTTCATCAACGGAGCCGTAAGCTTCAACGCGGATATCGAATTTCATGATACGTTCGCCTCCCGCCAATGAAGTAGAACCGTCATCTCCTGTACGGGTATAGATCTTCATCAGAAAATAATGTTGTCAGCTGCTAAAGATACGCTTTTAAGCGAAATATCAAGCTTTTTTATAGCGGGGGTTAACTTCATCGTGAGAGACTTCCCCGTCGAACAGCCTAATGATCCTGGCTGCGTGTTTTGCGATGTCTTCTTCGTGTGTTACAAGAATAACAGTATTTCCGTTTCTATGTATGTCGTCCAGAAGACCCATAATATCTAAAGAGGTTTTACTGTCGAGGTTTCCCGTAGGCTCGTCGGCAAGGATAATCGAGGGTTTATTTACCAGAGCTCTGGCAATTGCCACACGCTGGCGCTGGCCTCCTGAGAGTTCATTCGGTTTATGGGTCATCCTGTCGGCAAGACCTACCTGGTCAAGAGTCTCTACGGCCATTTTTTCCCTGTCTGCTTTCGGGATTCCGGCATAAATGAGTGGTAAAGTAACATTCTCGAGAGCAGTATATCTGGGCAGGAGGTTGAATGTCTGAAAAACGAATCCAATTTCCTTGTTCCGGATCTCAGCCAGAAAGTCATCTTCCATCTTGCTGACGTCAGTGCCGTTAAGAACATAGGAGCCGCTTGAAGGAGTATCGAGGCACCCGAGAAGGTTCATAAGTGTTGATTTCCCCGAACCTGAAGGTCCCATAATTGCAACATATTCATTACGGCGAATGTCCAACGAAACTGATCTCAGCGCCCTAACTATCACGGAACCCACCTGGTAATTCTTAACAATATTCTGAATCTCAATTACTTTATCCATAATACGAGTAAATTTGAAGTTTCGAAATTAGAGTAATTATATTAAATAAGCTATAACAAATACTTAATTTTTGTTAATACCTGACAACATACGTACCGGGAGTAATACCTGTCCGGAAAAATAATATTCCCATTCTGAATATGTCGACAGAAGCGGTGATCCTGGGATCTTCTCTTATAATCTCCCATGCTTCGTTCATTTCCCTTGAGGAATGAATATCATCAACCACGATCACAGTATTTTCATCAGAAATTTCAGCCGTAAAGCTGAAGTATTTCAAAAGAGGGTCTTTCCTGTGATTACCATCGATAAAAACCAGTCCGGGAGGAGTCTTCAAAGATTTAACAGAAGGCAGAAGCCCGTCAAAATCACCCGTAAGGATCTGAATATTCGTGATCTCCGCCTGGCTGAAGCATTCACGTGCAATTTCTGAAGTATTATGACATCCCTCCATGGTAACTACCATTGCATCACATTTTCCTGAAGCCAGATACATAGTGCTTATCCCGAGAGATGTTCCAAACTCGAGTATGAAACTGCCGCCGAAGGCTTGTGCTAAATTATAAAGCAATACCCCGTATTTCCCTGGTACCGCCGAGATGGCTGCTATATCTGACACTTTTCTGAAACGTGATTTCATTTTTGCCGATCCTGCCCCCCTGTCACAAACTTCGATGACCCGGTTGTCAGCGATCAGCTTTTTTCTGATATTTTCTATCTTACAGACAATGGCAGAATCTGTTTTATTCCGGAAAACATTTGAAACAACATCAAAAATAAACGGGCTGTGTATCCCATGTCCGTACTTATGACGAGAAAAAATAAAATACCGGATAAAGCTTTGCAGGGTTTTAAGATCCATTTCAAACAGTTTACTGCCATTAGGCGGGGTCGTCAAAAATAACTAATTTCGGCTATCTTTCATACATAATAAAGGGAGGACGAATGCAGGAATTCCTGGACACGGACATAACCTACCTTAGCGGGGTTGGGCCAAAAAGAGCCCAGCTTCTGGCAGAGGAGCTTAACATCAGGAATTTCCGTGACCTTCTTTATTATTTTCCCTACAAATATATCGACCGCACAAAGTTTTACAAGGTTGCCGAGCTCGATCCTGATCTTCCCCTTGTTCAGGTAAGGGGAGTCATTACTGGCTATTACACTGAAGGCCATGGAGCAGGGAAACGCCTGGCTGCAGATTTCCGCGATGACACCGGTTCTGTAAAGCTGATATGGTTCAGGGGAACAAAGTGGATTACCGGGAATTATCCTCCGGGTAAAGAATTCGTTGTCTTCGGGAAACCGGGCATATTCAACGGAATTATCAATATTATCCATCCCGAAATTGAATCTCCGGAGAAAAGCGACACAAGGCTTTCCTCTTCTCTTCAGGCCCAGTACAGCACAACCGAGAAGCTCAAAAATCAGTTTATTTCCTCAAAGACCATCAGCAAGCTGACAGGAACCCTTTTGAAGCAAATAAAGTTCACTATACCGGAAACCTTGCCAGAATACCTGGTTTCCGGTTACCACCTGATGTCTCTTCATGAGGCTCTGAATAAAATACATTTCCCCTCAGCTCCGGCGGAGCTTGAAAAAGCAAGATACAGGCTTAAATTCGAGGAGCTTTTCTACATAGAGCTTAACCTGTTGCGCTTCAAGACTAACAGGTCAATGAAGTTCAGGGGTTTTGTTTTCGCTACGGTGGGAAAGTACTTTAACAGTTTTTACCACAACAATCTTCCCTTCTCGCTTACCGGGGCCCAGAAAAAGGTTATGAAGGAAATAAGGCGCGACCTGGGATCAGGAAAACAGATGAACAGGCTTCTTCAGGGTGATGTGGGGAGCGGAAAGACTCTGGTTGCCCTTATGAGCATGCTTATAGCCGTTGACAACGGATACCAGGCATGCCTTATGGCCCCGACAGAAATTCTGGCCAGCCAGCATTACCTCACAATCAGCAGACTGGTCGAAGGTCTTGATATAAAGGTCAGTCTTCTGACGGGATCCTCAAGAAAAAGCAGCAGGAAGAAAATTGCAGAATCATTATCTGACGAGAGCCTTAATATCCTTATAGGCACACATGCCCTTATCGAGGAGAACGTTAGATTCAGCAATCTGGGGCTGGTGATCATTGATGAGCAGCACCGTTTCGGAGTGGCCCAGAGAGCGAGGCTGTGGGAAAAGAGCCTCAATCCGCCCCACGTGCTTGTAATGACTGCGACCCCGATACCCCGAACCCTGGCCATGACACTTTATGGCGATCTTGATGTGTCGGTAATTGATGAGATGCCACCCGGAAGGATCCCCATAAAGACAATGCATTTTTCCGACTCTGAGCGGAACAAGGTGTTCGGGTTTCTCCGGAGCCAGATAGAAGAAGGGCGCCAGATATTCATTGTGTATCCTCTGATTCAGGAATCTGAGAAGATGGATTACAAGAATCTCGAGGATGGCTGGGACACTATTTCACGAGTCTTTCCGGCGCCGAAATACTGCATAAGCATTGTCCACGGTAAAATGACACCTGCCGAGAAGGAGTCGTCAATGCGCCTTTTCAAGGAAGGGCATGCTCACATCCTGGTTGCCACCACAGTGATAGAGGTAGGCGTGGATATCCCCAACGCATCTGTAATGGTCATCGAAAGTGCAGAAAGGTTCGGTCTTTCACAGCTGCATCAGCTAAGGGGAAGGGTCGGAAGAGGTGCCCGTCAGTCGTACTGTATTCTTATGACTGCCGATAAACTATCGAGGGAGGCTACCACACGGATTGAGGTAATGATAAGGACAAATGATGGTTTCGAAATAGCAGAGACAGATCTTCAGATAAGGGGACCCGGCGATATTGAAGGCACGCAGCAGAGCGGAGTTCCTTTCGACCTGAAGATCGCCGATCTCGGAAAAGACGGGCAACTTATTGAGTATTCAAGAAGGATAGCGGAAGGTATCCTTGAAAAAGATCCTTTGCTTGTGGATCCGGGGAATTCTGTTCTCAGGATAGAGCTAAAAAGGCTCTTCAGCATAAAACAATCCTGGAGTAATATAGGATAATCCGAAACCCCACGCTGCATACTTTATTCTCATACAAATTTTGGTCAGCACTCATTTGCCAGGAAAGTTTATAGAATGATTCTAAATAATACGGCCTGTTTTAAAAGCTGATAAAAAACAGCAGTAATATTTTCAGGAATGGTAAATTTGTCCACTTCAACAGGCCATATTTTCTTTCATGAAAAAACGTGGATCCCGCGAAACGATAGAGCATGGCGGAACGGTAAAAAAGACAGACAGCAATTCCGTTCAGGTGGCCATCGTATCTGGCACTGCCTGTTCGGGATGCCATGCTGAAGGGATATGCAGCATGGCAGGCACAACCGACAAGCTGATTGAAGTAAAGGGACGATACAATGTATCTCCCGGTGACAGGGTAACTGTCATGATGGAGCTGTCGACCGGATACAGGGCGGTGGTTCTTGGATACCTTATTCCTCTTGTCATCGTTGTGGCATCCCTTGTGATATTCACAGTTCTTGCCCTCGGGGAACTTGTCTCGGCTCTGCTGGCAATACTTATCCTTGTTCCTTATTTTCTGATCCTTCATTTTTTCAGGGACAGGGTAAACAGGAATTTCAACTTTACCTTAAAAACATAGTTAATGAGTTCCACAGTTCTGATAACTATACTTAGTCTTAGCCTTCTGGCTTTTATTGCTGCAATCCTTTTGTTTATCATTGCGGAAAAATTCAAGGTTTATGAGGATCCGAGAATTGATGAAGTTCAGGCTGCCTTGCCTGCTGCGAATTGCGGGGGATGTGGTTTTGCGGGGTGCCGTAACTTTGCGGAAGCACTTGTAAAGGCTGATTCTTTCGAAGGTCTCAACTGCCCGGTAGGAGGCGCAGCAGTGATGGCTGAAGCTGCAACTATCCTTGGCAGGATTGCTCCGGTTGTGGATCCTACAATAGCAGTGCTTTTATGCAACGGCACACCCGAATCAAGACCACTTACCTCGAGATATGACGGTGCATCGGAATGCCGTATTGCCCACACCATTTATTCTGGCGAGACAGATTGCAGCTATGGTTGCCTTGGTAAGGGAGACTGTGAAAAAGCATGCAAATTTGATGCTCTTTACATCGACCATTCAACGGGTCTTCCTGTAATATCGGATGAAAAGTGTGTTTCATGCGGTGCCTGTGTAAAAGCATGTCCGAGAAACCTGATTGAATTACGGAAGAAAGCCAAGAAAGACAGGAAGATATATGTTGCATGTTCAAACTGTGACAAGGGAGGACCTGCAAGACGGGCATGCAAGGTTGCATGTATAGGCTGCGGCAAGTGCGTAAAGGTATGCGCTTTCGACGCAATTACCCTGAAGGACAATCTGGCATATATCGACGCAGGAAAATGCACTTTCTGCCGCAAGTGTGCTCCGGAGTGTCCGACAAATGCCATTATTGAGGTTAATTTTCCCCCGCGAAAGCCAAAAGTTGAAGCGGGTACAGAAGTTGCCAGTGCATAATATTTAACATTAACTAAAACAGATAATTGTGCTGAAAACATTTTCCACCGGAGGCGTTCATCCACCTGAAAACAAGATCACGGCATCGGCCCCCATTGAATATCTTCCTGTTCCTGAAAGTGTTGTAATACCCTTATCCCAGCATATTGGCTCTCCGTCAGTGCCAGTTGTAAACAAAGGAGACTATGTCAGGACAGGGCAGCTGATTGCCGAAGGAGAAGGCTATATATCAGCCAATATTCATTCCCCTGTTTCAGGCAAGGTCAGCAAGATAGACATCGCAGCCGACAGTTCCGGTTTCAGGCAGAACTCCGTCTTCATTGACGCAGAGGGTGACGAGTGGGTTGACACTATTGACAGGAGCAATGAACTGGATACAGAAATACGGCTTTCGTCGGAAGAAATAATAAAAAAATGCCTTGCCTCAGGCATTGTGGGTCTTGGCGGAGCCACGTTCCCATCGCATGTAAAGCTTAGCGTTCCTTCGGGCAAGAAGTGTGAGATACTTATCATCAACGGAGTGGAATGCGAACCGTTTCTTACTTCCGACCACAGGCTTATGCTCGAGAAGGGACCTGAGGTTCTTACCGGAGTTTCCATTCTTATGAAAGCTCTGAAGGTTGAAAAGGCAATGATAGGAATTGAGAACAACAAGCCGGATGCAATTAAGAATATGCAGAAGCTGGCAGCCGGGTATAAGGGCATCTCAGTTTATCCTCTAAGGGTGAAATATCCTCAGGGCGCTGAGAAGCAACTGATCAAGGCCCTGACTGGAAGAGAAGTTCCTTCAGGAAGGCTTCCTCTGGATGTCGGCGCCGTTGTCCATAATGTTGGAACCGCATTTGCAGTATATGAGGCCGTCCAGAAGAATAAACCTCTTTTTGAGAGAGTAGTAACCGTAACCGGCAGGGATCTTTCAAAGCCCGGCAACTACCTTGTCAGAACAGGTACTCCGGTGAGAAAACTTCTGGAGGCTGCAGGGGGATTGCCTGAAAACACCGGTAAGATAATAAATGGCGGACCTATGATGGGGAAAGCAATAAGCAATCTTGATGTTCCTGTGGTTAAGGGAATGTCAGGCATTATTGTGATACCCGCTGAAGAGTCGAAGCGTGAAGAAACAAAGCCCTGCATCAGGTGTTCAAAATGCGTTTCGGCCTGCCCGCTTGGTCTTGAACCATATCTTCTCATGACCCTATCAGAAAAAAGCCTTTTCGAGCGTGCTGAAAAAGAAAGGGTAACCGACTGTATGGAATGCGGGTCCTGCAGCTTCACATGTCCGGCAACAAGACCGCTCCTCGATTATATAAGGCTTGGTAAAGCCAATGTCATCAGGATGATACGGGAAAGAAATATAAAATAAAGGAATTAATCATTATATGAGTAATCTGCTGAATGTATCCCCGTCGCCCCACACGCACGGGAAAGAAACGACACAAAAACTGATGCTCAATGTTGTGATAGCACTTATACCTGCATTCATAACATCAGTTTTTTATTTCGGGCTGGGAGCAGTCATTGTCACTGCAACCTCAGTCGCGTCCTGTATTATTTTTGAGTACCTTATTCAGAAATTCATACTCAGACGACCCCTTTCCATAACCGATGGTTCGGCACTGGTAACCGGCATTCTGCTGGGATTCAACCTGCCTTCGAACATACCTGTTTTTATAATTATTATCGGAAGTTTCGTAGCCATAGCCGTCGCAAAAATGACTTTTGGCGGGCTTGGAAACAATCCTTTCAATCCTGCTCTGGTTGGAAGGGTATTCATGCTTATCTCTTTTCCGGTACAGATGACTTCATGGCCGGTCCCTTCAGGGCTTTCCACCGGGTACACTGATGCAGTCACAGGGGCCACTCCGCTTGCAATAATCAAGGAAGGAATCAAGAACGGAGAGTCATTATCGAAGCTTATGGAGCAGATACCTTCCCCCGCGAATATGCTTCTTGGAGATATGGGCGGATCGATTGGAGAAGTCGGAGCCATTGCTCTTCTGATAGGTTTTGCATGGCTGTTAATCAGAAAGGTAATAACATGGCACATTCCGGTTTCCGTAATCGCAACCATTGCTGTTTTCACAGGCCTGCTTTGGCTAATAAATCCGGCACAGAATGCCGATCCGATGTTCCATCTTCTTGCAGGAGGAGTACTCCTTGGTGCGATTTTCATGGCGACAGATTATGTTACATCGCCGATGGTACCGAAAGCCATGCTGATCTACGGGTGCGGCATCGGAATTATTACTGTTGTTATCAGGGTCTATGGCGCCTATCCCGAAGGAGTATCATTTGCAATCCTTATCATGAACGCTTTTGTACCACTTATGAATGCCTATATCAAACCAAAACGATTCGGAGAGGAGGTGAAACATGGCTAAGATTGAGTCTACATTCAGAAATATGGCATTATCGCTTACAATGATAGCTCTTGTTTCAGCAGCTTTACTGGGTTTTGTTTACGAGTTAACAAAGAAGCCTATAGAAATGTCGGTGCTTAACAAAAAGCTGACAGCAATAAAACAGGTGGTCCCGGATTTCACCAATAATCCCAATGATGAGATGTTCAGGCTATCTGCTGGTGACGGCGACAGCCTCGACATATATCCTGCAAAAAAAGATGACGTGATAATAGGCTACGCCGTAAACACACACTCATCAAAGGGATTCAGCGGCAATATAAGCCTGATGGCAGGTTTCAGGCCTGACGGTACCATTATTAACATTACCGTCCTTGAACACAAGGAGACTCCCGGGCTCGGAACCAAAATGGCTGATCCGGAGTTCAAGGATCAGTTCATGGAAAAGAATCCTGCCGAATATGAGCTTAAGGTAGAAAAAGACGGAGGGCCTGTAGATGCTATAACAGCAGCTACAATAAGTTCGCGCGCATTTTGCGACGCAGTTCAAAAAGCCTATAACACCCTGCAGAAAGGAGGTATAAAATGAATCAGATTCAAAACTTTACAAAAGGTCTGATAAAAGAAAATCCCATTCTTGTGCTGGTATTAGGTGCCTGCCCCACCCTTGCCACCACCTCATCATCCTTAAACGGTCTTGGAATGGGGGCCGCAACAACTTTTGTACTTGTCTGTTCCAACGTTGTAATATCTCTGCTTGCTGGCCTTATCCCTGATAAAGTGAGGATACCTGCCTTCATTGTGATCATAGCTTCATTTGTCACAATTGTCGATCTGGCAATGCAAGCTTACGTTCCGGACCTTTACAAAACCCTTGGCATTTTCATACCCCTTATCGTTGTTAACTGCATTGTTCTCGGGCGGGCAGAGGCTTTTGCAAGTAAAAACAGTGTTTTTTCATCATTAATCGACGGACTGGGGATGGGGCTGGGCTTCACCCTTGCGCTCGGGATCCTTGGAGCGATCCGTGAGATAGCGGGCAGCGGCTCAATAATGGGTTATAAATTCATTCAGGGCGACGGGATCCTCGTATTCATCCTTGCTCCTGGTGCCTTTATCGCCCTGGGTTATCTGATAGCGCTTGTAAATAAGATACGGAAAGCTTAAAAAAGGAAAACCATGGAATACATTCTTATCATAATATCCGCTCTGCTGGTCAACAACGTTGTTCTTGCACAGTTTCTGGGAATATGCCCTTTTCTTGGAGTTTCCTCCAAAGTCAACACCGCTGTGGGGATGTCGGCTGCAGTAACTTTTGTAATGGTACTAGCGACAATAGTAACATATATCATACAAGTCTATGTTCTTGAAAAGCTTGGGATCGCCTTCATGCAGACAATAACCTTCATTCTGGTTATTGCTGCACTTGTGCAGATGGTCGAAATAATACTCAGAAAAATCAGTCAGCCTCTTTACCAGGCGCTGGGAATTTTTCTTCCTCTCATAACGACGAACTGTGCCGTTCTGGGGGTTGCCATCCTTGTTATTCAGAAAGACTACAATCTGCTTGAAGGCGTTATTTACAGTGCTGCCACGGCTTTGGGTTTCGGTCTTGCGCTGATCATCCTGGCCGGTTTCAGGGAGCAGTTTGAACTGGTGGATATTCCTGAAGGGATGAAGGGAGTGCCTGTTTCACTTGTAACAGCCGGCATACTTGCCCTGGCTTTCATGGGATTCACGGGAATAGTATAAGCCGGCAGAACAAAGCCGGGTCCATACAGGGATCTTCAACTGGCCGGGAAGGTCCTGGAATAAATTTTCTGATCTGTTAAAAAAATAAAATTCTAATAGCCGGCAAATGCTTATTTCTGAATATTACTCCCTCCTTGGCATCCCTTCGAATTCATCTGTTGAAGATGTAAAGAAGGCCTACAGAAAGAAAGCCCGTCTTTACCATCCCGACATAAACCCTTCGCCTGATGCAAAGGATAAGTTCATTCTGGTGACAGAGGCCTACGATTTTATTATGGAAAGCAGAAAGGAAGGGATACTTGACGACCAGGATTATTTCAGGATTGTTGAGGAGTGGAGGAAATTCAGGCAGGAGAGATCAAGACAGCGCGCCCAGTATTATGCCAGGAGCTCCTTTGAGCGCTTCAGGAGCAGCAGGTATTACAAATCGACAAAGATCCTGAATGTATCGACAATCATTTTCGTTTTTGCCGTTGCTGTCATGGTCCTGATCTTTACAGTGCTGGGATACATACTCAGGGTCAGGAATCCCCTCCCCGGAGAGGAGCACCCTCCGGTCTTTGCCTTTATTCTCCTATTAATAATAAGCACTATCCTTTTTACAGTGGCTTTCCTGTACCTCAGCAACTACATTGAGTTGAACAGGAAGAACAGAAGATCGTGCTGATCCCGGTGGCATGGTTTTTGAACAGTTCCAGTGTTGTAATCCTGAATTAAGCATCAAACAGCCATCTTGATAATCACTGTAAAACCCAGGAATATGAAAAAAATATTGCGTCCCGGCGCTGCTCTTCTGACGGCTCTCTCACTGATCTTCGTTTCATGCAGCAAGACTGAAGACAATGTGGTTACTGATCCGGTGCCTATAAATATAACAGAGGGCCAGACAAGCCTTATCGAATCGGGTAATGAATTTGCATTTGACATATTCGAGAGGATAGTACTTAACGCTGATAACGAAGTAAATGTAATGATCTCTCCCTTAAGTATTTCCTATGCACTTTCAATGACCGTAAACGGAGCCGTGGGAGAAACGAAGGATGCGATACTTGAGGCCCTGCGCCTTTCAAACCTTTCACCTGACGACCTTAACAGATCATACAGGGATCTTACAGAAGATCTTATGAAGGTTGACAGGAAAGTCATTATGGAAATAGGAAATTCAGTCTGGACCGAGGATGATTTTGATGTCAAACAATCATTTATTGATATCCTTAGCGAATATTACAAAGCAGAGTCGGAATCGTTCGACATTGAGGACCCCTCGGCTCCGGATAAAATTAATGACTGGATTGAAGATAAGACTAACGGGCTGATAAAGGAAATGGTACAGTCCCTTCCGGACAATACTGTTATGCTTCTTATCAACGCTATATATTTCAAGGGCCAGTGGAGGATGCAGTTTGATAAAAATGCAACCTCCGACATGCCTTTTTACAGATCCGGAGGAGGGGCAGTAAATGTTCCCATAATGAAACAGAAGGAAGATTTCAGGGTTTTTCAGGGTGACGGTTTTAAAGTGGCTGAATTCCCGTACGGTCAGGGCAATTTTGTGATGGATGTAATACTTCCTGACGAAGCCGACGGATTGCAGGAGATAATGTCCAGGCTTAACGGTTCCAGTTTCTCTTCCTGGATTAATGCCATGACAGTTAATGAGCTTCAGGTTTATTTTCCCAGATTCAAATACGGGTTCAGGCTTACCCTTAAGGAGATACTGACCGACATGGGTATGGGAATTGCTTTTACTGACGCTGCTGACTTCTCAGATATATCGGAGCAGTACGATCTGCTTATTAACGAAGTAACCCACCAGTCATTCATCGAAACCAATGAAGAGGGAACGGAAGCTGCTGCAGCGACTGTCGTTGAGGTAGGGACAACTTCCATGCCGGTGACAATGGTCTTTAACATGGATCATCCTTTTATTTACATAATCAGGGAGACAACTACCAATTCAATAATATTCATGGGACGGGTTGCCGATCCCTCTGCCAATTAATACCTTGTCTGCTCAACAGATCCGGACAGGGCTTTTTATCAATTGCTGATTTTTATGAAATTGAATGGTACCTTCAGTACCGATGAGAAATATTCGCCGCGTTCAAGGATATCCTCATCACCATCCTCGTAGTACCAGTTTATTATGAATTTATTGTTCTTCAGCCTGACGAGCGACAGTTTGTGAAGAAGGTTAATAAGAAGCTTTGCGCTAGCACTGTTGAAGTATTCAAGTGTTACTTCGACAGTTGTTGAGGCAGGCGGATCAGAAATGTATTCATCAGCCCATCCGAAAAGAGGAAGGAAGAAATCAAGGCTGTTCTCGAGTATTGAGCGGCCCCTGATCCTTATTGTACCTGACCGGGCGAGGGTGACACCCGGTGATTTTCCGGATTCCGGTATGTTCAGATCATTAAGCATATTCAGAAATCAAGGTTGCTCCATCAAAATTTTCTAACTGCTGAAACTGTCAAAAACAGGATCATTGAAATTTTCCGGGTTGATCTTTCTTTTTCCCTGTTCAATCTCGTGAATAATTCCTGTTATTGCTGAATTAACGTGAACATTTACATTATATTTCATGCCGTTTCTTACAATGTAACCGTTCAGGTAATCTATTTCAGTCGGTCTTCCTCTTTCAAGCGACTGGAGGCTTGATGATTTTAGCTTCCTGTATTTGAATCCGATCATCCTTATCATCA
The DNA here is from genome assembly GCA_040772125.1 of Bacteroidales bacterium. Taxonomy (GTDB): domain Bacteria; phylum Bacteroidota; class Bacteroidia; order Bacteroidales; family VadinHA17; genus LD21. The sequence continues at coordinate 1,317,207 of JAXGYS010000003.1, read as the reverse complement.
GATGTCTCTTCAGTGATGCAAGAGCTCCATTTCCTTCAATGAACTTTCTGAAATCAAGTCTTCCTCCGAAGACCTCCATCTCCAGGCCCATATTTTCGGCTACCATTACAGCTTCCCTGATTATTTCAATGAATATCCTCCGGATCTTTACAGAACGGAGCATCTCACCCAGAAAGAGTCCGCACACAGCGCCAAGCGACGTTATGCAGGAGTTAATTATCAGTTTTGAATACAGGTGTCCCATAATGTTGGCTGTAGTTTTTACCGGCACAACAGAGGAAAGGGCATCCGCCACCAGCAGGAGCTGCTCATCCATTTTCCCATCGGGGTATCCAAGGATAAAATCACCCGTGGATGTCATCGTCAAAGAGTTTCCTGTTTCCATTGTTGCTCCCCATCCGGTCACACAGCCAATTACCCTGCGGCCTTCAGCTGCAGCTTCAAGCTCATCTTCGCATATTCCGTTCTGCAGAGATACGATAATTCCGTCTGTACTGAGCAGGGGAAGTACTGTTCTGAGTGCATCGACCATATCGGTAGCCTTGGTGGCATGAAGGATAACATCCTTCTTTCCGGGTATTTCCGAAGCGGAGGAGTAGGCTTCGATCTTCCTGGTAAACTCACCACAGACTCCGCTTATCTTCAGTCCGGATCCTGAGATGAGAGAGGCCTGTTCAGGGCTGCGGCACAATAAAGTTACATCGTAGCCTTTACCTTTCATCAGGGCAGCCGTTATACCTCCTATGGCACCGGCACCCAGCACCAGAAATTTTAAGTCTCTGCTTTCCATATTAGTGTTTAACTATAGTTCAGTATCTGGCCAGAGGTATAATATCCTGATCAGCAAATTCACCCCTGAGGTACTTGAAATACCCTGCAATTCCTATCATAGCAGCATTATCGGTTGTATAGCTGACATGCGGGATATAAATATTCCATCCCCTCCTTAATCCTTCTTTTCTCAGAGCTTCCCTGAGTCCGGAGTTGGCAGAAACTCCTCCTGCGATACCTATCTCTGTAATACCGGTCTGTTTGGATGCCTTAACGAGCTTGTCGACAAGAATGCTTACGATGGTATGTTGAAGCGAAGCACACAGATCGGCCTTATTCATCTCAATGAAATCGGGCTGCTCTGCCAATGCATCTCTCAGGAAATACAGAAAACTGGTTTTCAATCCGCTGAAGCTGAAGTCAAGGCCCTTTATCCTGGGTCTGGCGAACCTGAAGGCATGCCGGTTACCTGTTGCAGCAAGCTTATCAATCAAAGGTCCGGCAGGATACGGGAAATCCATAACCTTTCCGCACTTATCGAAAGCTTCTCCTGCAGCGTCATCGATAGTGTTTCCCAGAACTGTCATTTCAGAATGATTCTGCATTGATATTATCCGTGTGTGTCCGCCCGAAACAAGAAGGCAAAGAAACGGGAACTCAGGGACACGGTTATTCCCTCCTTTATCGAGGATGAAATGTGCAAGGACATGAGCCTGAAGATGGTTTACCTCTATCAAAGGGATTTCCCTTGAAAGTGCAAATCCCTTTGCGAATGAGGTACCCACAAGCAATGATCCGAGCAGTCCCGGGCCGCGGGTAAAAGCCACTGCATCGATTTCATCAGCCCTGACTCCTGCTTTTTTAAGGGCCGTGTCAGTTACCGGCACAATATTTGCCTGATGTGCTCTGGAAGCTAGCTCGGGGACAACTCCGCCGTATTCCATGTGAATGGATTGTCCGGCAATCAGGTTTGAAAGGAGGTATCCATCTCTTATTACGGCGGCAGAAGTATCATCGCACGATGATTCTATGGCAAGAATTGTGACGCTCATCTGGGCTTTTAAATTCCGGATATTTTAGGTTATTTTGAACAATAATATTAAGGCGCTTCCGGATGCTCAAAACTATTAAAAAATCTTTTAAGTATCTGATGATCCTGGTGGGGATAATTCTCCTCGTGCCCACTTTTTTCTCCCTCCTTGTGAGGATCCCGGAAGTACAGACTTTCATTGTAAACAGGATAACGGGCCACTTTTCGGAGCAGATAAGATCGGGGATAAGCGTTGGACGTGTTGAGTATACCTTCTTCAACAGACTGGTGCTCAAAGATGTGCTTGTTAAGGATCAGCATCAGGATACGCTGCTTTATTCCGCAGGCATTACAGCCGGAATAACCGGCATCAACCCGGGAAGAAAGGCAGTCAGGCTGGGTAATATTGAATTAAACGGAACGGTTTTCGGATTGATAACAGACACAACCGGTTTGCTGAACCTGAACTGGTACCTTGGATTTCTGAGTCCTGAAAATGGTAAAAAAGGTGAAGGCGGAACCACCATAGCAATAAATCAGATCACTCTCAAGGACGGGTCGTTCAGGCTTATAAACATGCAGCATAAAAAAAACAACAAGCCCATAGACTTTAATAATCTGAAAGTTGATCAGATAAATGGCAAAGTCAATGATTTCACCATTTCCGGCGACTCGGTGGCTTTCGGTATCCAGGACCTCAGCTTTACTGAATCCGGGGGCTTCAGGGTAAGAAGCATGAACAGCGATGTCATTATAGCCAGTCAGGACAAGATATTCAGGAACCTTTTTCTTTATCTCGACAGTTCGATAATAAATGCTGACAGGATCATTCTTGATTACGATACCGCCGATACGCAGCGTAATTTTGCCGAAGATGTCAGACTTGACATCATGCTTCAGAATTCTGTCATCAGCAGTGCAGACCTGAAATTCTTCATTCCGTCCCTTAACGGAACCAGCGAAATGGTTGAACTATCAGGCAGGATTAACGGACCGCTGTCAGAGCTTAACGGCAGGAACATAAGGCTCTTTTTCAGGGACCATACCAGTCTTGAATGTGATTTCGACTTTTCGGGTCTCCCGAAAATAAAGGACACCTTTATTCATATCAGTGTTAACAGTCTGCTTACCAGAGCAGAAGACATTGAGAAGATAAGAAAGCCTGACCGGTCAATACTCAAGATCCCTGATATCCTGTACACCCTTGGCAGTATAACCTATACCGGAAGTTTTACGGGTTTCACTAACGACTTCGTTACTTACGGGAAGCTTGGAAGTGACATTGGAAGCATCAGTACTGACATATCACTCCGGCCTGAACAGAGAAACAATTTCAGAATTAAAGGACTTGTAAGGGGAAGCAGTATAGATCTCGGGCAGCTCACAGGGAAAAATGAACTTCTGGGCAGGATGAGCATGGAAACCAATATCGATGGTTATGCTTCATCGCTTGAAAGGATCTCGGGTAATGTATCAGGGAAAATCGACAGTGTGGAGATCAACAGTTATATTTACCGCAATGTTGATCTGTCGGGCATTTTCACGGAGAAAACATGGGACGGAAGCGTCAGGATTTCTGACGATAACATCAGGATGGATCTTCTCGGGATGTTCGACTTCAGAAATGAACTTCCTGAGTTTGATTTTACACTAAATCTCGGAAAATCAAACCTTTACAAGCTCAATTTCGATAAATCTGATTCAACATCCCGTCTTGCGGCCCTTCTGACTGCAAATTTCAGAGGGAATAATATCGACAATCTCTTTGGTGAGATCAAGCTTCTTAATTCGACTCTTGTCAAACACGGGGCGACTCTTGAGCTTTATGATTTTTCCCTGAAGGCCTTCAACGAAGAAAGCAGGCCGGCAATTTCACTCAGAACCGACTTTGTGAATGCCGATCTCAGAGGCTATTATGAGTTTGGAGAAATTAGAGATGTAATCAAGAAAGCCATGGCCAGACTAATGCCATCGAAGTTCATTCCCCCAGAGGACAAAAACTTTGCCTCACGGAATGATTTCTCCTTCACTCTCAATTTCAGAAACAGTGATAAAATAAATAATTTCTTCAGGACAAAGCTTTTGCTTTCCGACAAGAGCATCATCAGTGGTGAGTTCCGCGGCGATACTGTCATCAGGATTGATGCGGATCTTAAGAAAGTGGACTACCGGAACAACATTTTCAATGATCTGAACGTAACAGCAGCCTATATCTCCGATAAATTCAATGCCGACATAAAAAGTTCTTCCGTTTCGCTTCTCGGGATGGCTCAGCTAAGGGATTTCGGAGCCTCGATGTACACAAGGCCTGACAATTTCATGTTCAGGCTTGGATGGGACAACAAGGATAAGATCCTTAACAGGGGAACATTTACGGCCGGGGGTGAATTTACACGAAAGAGGGAAGGATCAGATGCTTCAGTACTTAGAATTGAAATAGACTCATCCGACGTATACAGTAATGGAAACAGGTGGAAGATAAGGCACTCCTCAATAACGGTTGATTCGGGCATGACTCACATCGACAGGTTTGCCGTTACGGGCCTGAAAAGTCTTTATGCCATCGACGGCACTGTTTCAGGAAACCAGTCTGACACGGTAAAGATCGAGTTCAGGGGCATTGACATTTCTCCTGCAAGCAGGATCGGAAAGAAGAAAAACAACAATGAAAACCCAGACTATACCCTGGATCCATCAGGAATAGTGAATGGTAATATCGTTATCTCCAGTGCTTTGGAAAATCCACTAGTGCAGAGTAATTTAAGCATAAATGATTTCTCGATCCTGGGTGAGGATTTCGGTAATGTTTTTGTTCTGTCGGCATGGAATCCTGAAAGCAAAGTTGCCGACATAAGGGTGGAAAACAATACCGGGGGAAAGAAGAATCTTGAAATTACAGGCACTTTTGATCCTGCGAAAAAATTCCTCGGCCTCGATGTTCTGGCCAAAAACCTTCCGGTTTCGGGACTGAATCCCTTCCTCGATATTTTTGCATCGGACATAAAGGGGACAACCTCGGGCAAGCTCCGTATAACAAAAAGGCCTGGTGAAATGATGCTCAGGGGATCTCTGATGGCTGAAGACATCTCTATGAAGATCGATTATCTTCAGGCCGGATTCATCCTTCACGATTCGATAAGATTCGACAGGGAAGGTATAAAATTCAGGAATGTCAGGCTGACGGATGAACGCGGCAACAATGCCCTTCTTACCGGATCAGTTTTTCACAGGAATTTCAAGGATTTCAGGGTTGACCTGAGCATCAACATGGACAAGAGCGCCTGCCTTGTGCTTAACACGCAGGAAAAGGATAATGAGACCTTCTACGGGACTGTATTTGCAACAGGGATAACAACCATAAAGAGCAGTCAGAATACCCTCTCATTCGATATCTCAGCAAGAACCTCGAAGGGAACAAGGTTCTTCATTCCCCTTAATTCAGCGATGTCGGTATCCGAATACTCCTTCGTTAGCTTTATCAACTCTGATTCATTGAAAAGCAAGGATCTCAGAAAGGTGCAGGCTGCTTCCTCTTCGGGTTCGTCAATGGAGCTTAGCATCGATCTGGATGTTACACCCGACGCAGAAGTTCAGATGCTCATCGATCCCAAGGCTGGGGATGTTATAAGAGGACGCGGAGCCGGGACACTTAACATCAGCCTAAACCGGAAAGGGGAGTTCAGAATTTACGGGGATTACCTGATAGAAGAGGGAGACTACCTGTTCACCCTGCAGAATCTCCTTAACAAAAGATTTGACGTTGAAAACGGCGGAAGAATAACGTTCAACGGTGATGTTGAAAACGCCGAGATAGAACTTACTGCGAAGTACAGAAACCTGAGAACGTCTCTTTATCCTATTTTATATCCTGTTCTTCAGGATGAAAAATATACTGCAAGGATTCCTGTGGAGCCTCAGCTCATTCTCTCAGGCAGGCTTTTTAACCCTGTAGTTGGTTTCAATATTTTTCTTCCGAATGCCGACGAAGAAACCAGGACCTACCTCAGAAATGCCATAACATCTGAGGAAGAACTCAGCAAGCAGTTCCTTTACCTTCTTGTCATGAACAGTTTTTATTCCAATCCCAACGATCCGTCATATCAGGCTCCTATCAATACGTCGACGGCCGGCACCTCTGCGATGGCAGTAACCACTACGGAAATGCTTTCCAATCAGCTCAGCAACTGGCTTTCGCAGATAAGCAACGACTTTGATGTAGGATTTCATTATTCTCCCGGAACCAAAAACATTAATTCACAGGAGCTTCAGGTGGCTCTTTCGACACAGCTTCTGAACGACAGGGTTACCATTAACGGTAATTTTGATGTCAGGGGAGAGAACAATTCCGAAGGAACACCTCTCAGCGGCGATTTTGATATAGAATACAAGATAACCGAAAAAATCAGGTTCAAGGCCTTCAACAGGTACAACAGTCCATATACGGGACGTGGGGTGCCATACACTCAGGGTCTTGGCATCTTCTTCAAGCAGGATTTTGACAAGTTTTCTGATCTTTTCCGAAAAAAGGAAAAGTCGGATTTCAGGAAAGAAGAGGAAGTAAGCATTGAAGAATAAGTCAGTTCGGAAGAAGAAGAGTTAATAACTAAGGGGATAATGTTATTAACACATAATAATAGAACATACCATTTTTCCGTTTTTTAATATCTTCGCCGTTGAAACCAGAGCGAGGGCATAGTTAAATGTTTGTATAATAATTAATTAATTAATAAAGGAAGGAAATATGGGATTTCTACAATTCTTCATGCAGGAACTGCCTGAAACGGCCCAGGCGACATCTGCTTCAAAACTCACACTTCTTGATTTTGCGATCAAGGGAGGATGGATTATGATTCCTATCGTACTTTTGTCGCTGGTGGCCGCATACATCTTCATCGAAAGGTTTTATGTGATAAAGAGGGCATCTAAAGAGGACACCAACTTTATGAACAGGATCAAGGATTACATTCACGATGGCAAGGTAGAAGCTGCTCAGGCTCTATGCAGGTCGACCGACAGTCCATCGGCAAGGATGATAGAAAAGGGGATAAGCAGGCTTGGCCGTCCTCTTCAGGATATAAGTACTGCTATTGAGAATGCCGGTAAGCTGGAAATCTCAAAGCTCGAAAAGGGATTTCCCACGCTGGCCACAATTGCCGGAGCCGAACCCATGCTTGGATTCCTTGGAACCGTTATCGGGATGGTCCAGTCGTTTTACAGGATGGAGCAGGCAGGGAACAACATTGATATTTCCATGATGTCGGGAGGGATCTACACTGCGCTTATTACAACTGTGGCAGGTCTCATTGTCGGCATTCTTGGATACTTTGCATACAACACACTTGTAGTCAGAACAGAAAAAGTTGTCTTCAATCTGGAGGCAACTCTGACCGAGTTCATGGACATACTTAATGAACCCGTAAAAGGAGGAAGATAATGGCCTTATCGCAGCGCAACAGGATCAGCATAAGCTTCAGCTCAACAGGGATGACGGATGTGGTATTCAACCTGCTGATTTTTTTCATGCTGACCTCAACACTTGTACATCCGACAGCACTCAAGCTGCTTCTTCCCAAGGGAAGCACGCAGACATCAGCCAAACCCCAGACAACGGTATCCATAACCGCTGACCAGAAATACTATGTTGAACAGCAGCCTGTTACATTACAGGATCTGGAAGCCGTCCTGAAACAGAAGCTTGGAGCAAATCCTGAAACATATATTTCGCTTCATGCTGATAAAAATGTACCTTTCGAGACTGTGGTCCAGGTTCTGAATATTGCCCAGGCAAATAATTACAAATTGATAATTGCAACCTCGCCCAAATAACGACCTGCGAAAGATCCCTACCGAAAGAAGGAAAGGGATAATAGGCACATCAATACTGCATGTTGTAGTATTTGCGGTGCTTATATTTGTTGCGTTCGCTCCTCCGAAGCCTCCTGAGCCCGAGGAGGGTATACTTGTAAATTTCGGTCTGGACGAGACAGGTCTTGGAATGATAGAACCATCGCCCCCTCCTCCAAGTCAGGAAACCAGTCCACCACCGCCTGTATCTTCCCCCGAAGTAACTGATGAGGAGGCTCTTCTTACGCAGAATAACGAGGAAGCTCCCCAAGTTAAGAAGGTTGATCCGGAAGCAGAAAAGAGAAGACTTGAAAGGCTTGAAGCCGAAAGAAAACTCAGAGAGCAGCAGGAAGCTGAAAGGAAGAGAAGAGAAGCAGAAGAAGCAGAAAGAAAAAGGATTGAAGCAGAGCAGAAACGCCAGGCCGACATTATGAACAGGACAAGGGATGCCCTTGCCGGTTCAAAAAATGCGGGGACCACTTCAAAGAGCGAGGGAGACGCAGGGGGAACAGGTAATCAGGGCGTACCCACCGGATCGGTGGACTCCAAAACAAGGGGTGACGGAAGCGGGCTCGGCACCCAGGGAATATCCTATGATCTTGACGGCCGTAGATTTCAGTCTCTTCCTGAACCAAATTATGTAATCCAGGAAGAAGGCAAGGTAGTAGTGGAGGTCAGCGTCGACAGGTCAGGAAAGGTTACTCAGGCAGTACCAGGAATAAAAGGATCTACTACTCTTAATGAGAATCTCCTGAGGGTGGCCAAGGAAGCAGCCCTTAAAGCCAGGTTTGATCCGAAATCCGATGCTCCTGTTATCCAGAAGGGAACAATAACCTATAATTTTATTCTCAGGTAGTCTGGAAACAGGTGTTCGACTGTCAGAACAGAACTCTGTCTCCTGAATAATCTTGTTTATTCAGTTTCAAAAGGGATATCATATCTTTCCGGTCCTGCAACAGGACTGAAAATTCAGACAGAAGTAAATTCCTGTCTATAATTCAGGGACACTGGATATGTATCACATAGAGAACAGGGGAAATGACTTCATCATTTTTATTACCTTATCCCCTACCCTTTTTATAACTATCTCATTGTCAATATTAGAAATAACCTCGTCGATAAGTTCGACGATTGTTCCCATATGTTCTTCCTTAAGGCCCCTTGTCGTTATTGCAGGTGTTCCGATTCTTAAGCCTGATGTAAGGAAGGGGGAGCGGCTGTCAAAAGGAACCATGTTCTTATTTACCGTAATATGCGAAAGGACAAGGGTATTCTCTACCTTTTTTCCTGATATATCCGGGAATTTCGTTCTGAGGTCGATCAGCATCAGATGGTTATCGGTTCCGTCTGATATTACCTTGTATCCTCTCTCAATAAATGCCGCAGCCATTACAGCAGCGTTTTTCTTAACCTGTTGCTGATAAGTTCTGAATTCAGGAGTAAGGGCTTCACTGAAAGAAACAGCCTTGGAGGCTATAACATGTTCCAGGGGTCCTCCCTGCACTCCCGGAAATACAGCGCTGTTAATAAGTGATGACATCATTCTTACCTCTCCCTTAGGAGTTGTTATACCCCATGGATTTACAAAATCCTTGCCCATGAGTATCACTCCTCCACGAGGTCCCCTCAGTGTTTTGTGCGTTGTTGAGGTTACGAAGTGAGCATACTTAAGAGGGTTCATCAGCAGTCCTGCAGCAATAAGTCCTGCAGGATGTGCCATATCAACCATCAGCATTGCACCCACCGAATCAGCAATCTTTCTCATTCGCTCGTAATCCCATTCCCGTGAATAGGCCGAGGCTCCTCCGATGATCATCTTTGGCTTCTCCCTGATGGCCATTTCCTCCATCATATCATAGTCGACCAGGCCTGTATCCTCCTTAACGTTGTATGCCACAGGACGGTAAAGAATACCAGATGAATTAACCGGTGATCCGTGTGAAAGATGGCCTCCATGAGCAAGGTTTAGGCCGAGGAAAGTGTCTCCCGGCTTCATCACTGCGAGGAATACGGCCATATTTGCCTGAGCCCCGGAATGAGGCTGAACATTTGCATACTCCGCCCCAAAAAGCTGTTTAAGCCTGTCGATAGCTATTTGCTCGGTCTGGTCTACTATTTCGCATCCTCCATAGTAACGGTTGCCCGGGTAACCTTCAGCATATTTGTTTGTCATAACGGAGCCCATCGCCTGAAGGACCTGGTCGCTGACAAAATTCTCAGAGGCAATAAGCTCTATTCCATTGATCTGACGCTGACGTTCTTTTTCAATGAGATCGAAAACCAATGTATCTTTCATCTTTAACTGTGTTAGTTTGTTATCCGGATCGTAAACCGGAAAAAAGCCCTGAAAAAATATAACGATCATTTCAGTCGAGGGCACTGAAGGCAAATATAATGTTTAAATGATAATAACTTAAGGTCTATTCTTCCGAGAATTGAACAAGTAATTCACGGTACGTAGCATATATTCTTGATTTCGAAAGGAATCCAACATAGAACCCCTTGTCAAGAACCGGAAGGTTCCATGCGCCTGTCTTTTCGAATGTGCTCATCACTGTCTCAATGCTTTCGCTTACATCAAGGTATGAAGGAGGAATTACCATCAGGTTCCTCACCGTAACGCTATCGTAAAGTTCGCTTTTAAACATTATTTCCCTTACATCATCCAGTAATACTACTCCCTGAAGGATATTATATTCATCAACAACAGGAAATACATTTCTCCTTGAAACTGAAATAGCCTTAACAAGATCTCCTAAGGTATCATTCTTCCTGACTTTTACAAGATCCCTTTCAATCTCTTTTTTCCAGTCCATCATTGTAAGCACGGCTTTGTCCTTATCGTGGGTAATCAGGTCTCCTCTTTCTGCAAGCTGTACGTGGTAGATGGAATGGCGTTCAAAAGCCCTGGTTGTAATGTATGCTATCGTGGAAGTTATAATAAGAGGTATTAGCAGGGCGTATCCGCCTGTTATTTCTGCAATAAGGAATATAGCTGTCAGGGGAGCATGCATGACCCCGGCCATTGTTCCGGCCATCCCTACCAGAACGAAACGGTTATCAGGAATTTCAATTCCTGCAAACCTTCCAAGAATGCTTGCGACCACAAAACCAGTAACGCCTCCGATAAAGAGTGTCGGGGCGAAAATACCACCTACTCCTCCTGCTCCATTCGTTGAACTGCTGGCTGCAACTTTAAGAAAGACAAGGCCTATGAAGAAAATCAGGAAGATCAAATAACTCTCCGACATTCTGCTGATCGGAGAATCACTGAAAACGACGGCCGAGTCACCCTGAAGAAGCGACATAATGGTTTCATATCCCTCTCCATAAAAGGCAGGGAAAAAATAGATAAGGATTCCCAGAACGGTTCCGCCTGCTGCGAGACGTATATAAACATTCTTTATCTTTTCATATTTCCCTTCGAGGAAAAGTGTCATCTTGGAAAAGAAAACAGATACGAATCCTGAGACAATACCCAGAATGACATACCAGGGTATATTCCTGATATAAAACGATTCAGTTATATTAAATGAAAGAAGGACACCGTCTCCCATAAGGAAATATGCAACAGTTGCTGCTGTAACACCCGAGATAAGCAAAGGAACTATGGACGAAAGGGTAAGATCGAGCAGAAGGACCTCCAGAGTGAATATTATCCCTGCAATTGGTGCCTTGAAAATACCGGCGATGGCTCCTGCGGCACCGCAACCGATGAGAAGGGTCACGTTCCTGTAGTTCAGTTTGAAATAATTTCCCACAGCCGATCCTATTGATGAGCCAGTAAGTACGATCGGTGCCTCAGCTCCGACCGACCCTCCGAAGCCTATTGTAAGCGTTGTCGCAACAATAGAAGTCCAGGTATTATGAGGACGGATACGGCTTTTCCTTCTCGAAATAGAATAAAGCACCCTGCTTACTCCGTGTCCGATATTATCCCTGACCAGATATCTTACGAAAAGCAGCGTAACAAGCATTCCAAAGAAGGGGTATGCCAGATAAAAATAGTTTCCGGATTCAGGAGTTATTCCTTCTGTCAGGATCTTGTTTGTATAATGTATTGTATTTTTTAAAATGGCTGCTGCCAAAGCGCTCAGGAGGCCTACTGCAAAACTCAGGATGTAGACCGTTCTGGTCTGATCTGCATCAGTTAAATATTTGCCAAAAATTCTCTTAAAGAAGCTCTTGACCGGCATAGTGCTGCAAATATAAAAACAATAACAAAGCTTCCCTTATTTTTAGCTAAGTTTGTCTTTTTAACATTCGCTCCCTAATGATCAGTTTCAGCAGATTTACACTCGACAACGGAATGAGGGTAATTGTCCATAACGACAATTCCACGCCTCTGGTAGCCATGAACCTGCTTTACGACACCGGATCGAAGGACGAAGATCCGTCAAAAACAGGGATGGCGCATCTGTTCGAGCATCTAATGTTCTGCGGATCTGCCAACATTCCGGAATATGATCTTCCCCTACAGCTTGCGGGAGGAGAGAACAATGCATTTACAAATAACGATATTACCGATTATTATCTTACCATCCCGGCTGGCAACATTGAGACTGCTTTCTGGCTGGAGTCGGACAGGATGCTTCAACCTGCCTTTACGCAGGAAAAGCTTGATGTTCAGAAGAATGTTGTCATTGAAGAATTCAAGCAAAGGTATCTGAACCAGCCATACGGTGATTCAATGCATCTGTTAAGAGCTCTTGCATATAAGGTACACCCATACCGCTGGCCTACGATAGGGATGGATATTTCGCATGTTGCCGGTGTCACAATGGAGGATGCATTAAACTTTTTCAGGACTTTTTATTCACCACGCAGGGCTGTTCTGGCTCTTGCAGGAAACATAAGCCCTGACAAAGCATTTTACCTTGCAGAGAAATGGTTTGGTCCTGTAAACGGCGAAATTCAGTTAGCGAGAAATCTTCCGCAGGAGCCTTCGCAGAATGAGGCCAGAGATACCTGCGTTGAGAGAGATGTCCCGGCCGACGCCCTGTACAAGGCATGGCATGTGGGACGCCGTGGAGACAGTGATTACTATACCATTGACCTGCTGACCGACCTTCTTGCCGGCGGAGACTCAGGAAGACTGTATAACAGACTGGTGAGAGAGCTCAGAATGTTCAGTGAAATAAATGCCTATATTACGGCAGATATTGAGCCGGGGCTAATCATTATGACGGGCAAGATCATAAGTGGAACAGATCTGAAGGAAGCTGAAAGTGCATTGAATGAGGTAATTGACAATCTCAAGGATAAAGAACCGGCCGAGGTTGAGATGGAAAAAGTAAAGAATAAGTTTGAATCGGCTACCGTACTTTCAAATACAAATATTATGAACAAAGCTCTCAATTTATCTGTAAACGAACTTCTTGGTGATCCCGGCCTTATAAACACCGAAGTGGAAAGATACAGAGCCGTAACCGGACGGATGGCATCAGAGGCTGCAAGGAAATACCTTGATTCCGGGAACTGCACCACCCTTTATTATAAATCAAGCGGTAAAAAATAACATGGGTATATTACTCAGGGTTCAGCCACAGGTCGAGCCATTCAATGCATCAATACCCGCCGAACCTCAACTAATGAGGTTGAGCAATGGCGCTGGTGTTTATCTGATCGATGCAGGTACGGAAGAAGTAATGCGCACCGATTTCATCTTCAGAGCAGGTATGATCACGGAATACCTTCCTCTCCTTGCGACAACAACCAATATGATGCTTGCAGAAGGAACCCTGAATCACAATGCCAGGGAGCTAAGCAGCACTCTCGACTATTACGGAATATTCATGAACCTATATTCTGAAAAGGATATAGCAGGTCTGACACTTTACTTCCTTAACAAACATGCCGTCAAGGCCCTGGAACTTGCAGGCGAGATCCTTTTCAAACCCGTCTTCCCCGGAAATGAGCTCGATCTGATGATGAAAAAGCGCCTTAACTGGTTCAGGATATCCCGCGGAAAGACACAAAACCTGGCAATGGATAACTTCTTTGAAGCTATTTTCGGCAAAAGGCACCCCTACGGCCGTAAAGTAACCGAAGCAGATTTCAGCAACATGAACTGCCAGCTTCTTAAGGATTTTCATTCGATGCATTATTCACCGGAAGATATGACTATAATAGTATCAGGAAAAATCAACGTAAATATTACCGGATTACTTGAGGACTTTTACGGAAGATTGAGTTCAGAATATACCTACAGGGAGGATACAGGGAATGTTTTATCAGAAAGCCCGGATAAAAAGATCAGAATCGCAAAAAGGGGTTCTGTTCAGTCATCATACAGAATCGGTTGCAGAACGATCAACAAGCGTCATCCCGATTATCCGGGGCTGAAATTCCTCAATACATTGCTTGGCGGATACTTCGGATCGAGGTTGATGAAGAATCTCCGAGAGGAAAAGGGTTATACATACGGGGTACATTCATCGGTTTCGTCATTTGATCTTTCAGGATTTATGGTAATTTCGACCGATGTTGGAAGGCAGAATGCCGAAAAGGCCGCCGGGGAGATTTTCAGCGAGCTGAAACGTCTTCAGGATACTCCACCTGCTGAGGAAGAGATGGAGGTGGTAAGAAAATACATGATGGGTGAAATATTGAGAATGTTCGACGGTCCCTTTTCAATAGCTGATAGTTTCAGGTCAGTACTGGATTTCGGTCTGAGTTTTGATTATTACCACAGGATGGCAGAAACAATAAAATCTGTGACCCCCGGAGAAATAACAAGGCTTGCAAACACATATTGCAAGCCAGAAGACATGTATGAAATAAAAGCAGGCTAAAATGAATAGTACTGGCAGACTACTTATATCACTCATATTACTGACTCTTTCCGCCGGAATTTTTGCACAGGAGAATTGTGAAATACCTGAGCCTCCGGAACTCAGGCGGGTAACGGTTGATGCAGAAAGATCGGCTGTGATCCTTGACTGGGATCTGAGTATTTCAGAAAATATTGATGCATATATTATTTACTTATATGAGGAGAGGAACGGCAACATAGAGTTTTATCCTATTGACACTGTCTGGAACCCAACTGCGACAAGTTATACCGATACAAGAATTCAATACAAGAGTTTCCAGTACAGGGTAGCCTCTTTCAGGCGTCCGCACTGTGGAAGCAGATTGTCAAACATCCTTAGCACTGTTTATGTTGAATCGGTCCTGGATACCTGCAGGAGGGAGATTGAAATCATTTGGAATGCCTATTATCCTCCCTTTCCTGCAAATGTACTGGAATACAAAATCCTGACCTCACTTAACGGTGGTGTCTTCAGTGAGATGCATACTGCCGGTCCTGAGACGACATCCTTCAAAATAAAGGATATCACCCCTGCAACAGAATATTGTTTCAGAATAAATGCCATCATGGATGACGAGACTGAGTCATCTTCAACGATCACCTGCAAAAGAGCTGAACTTGAGATTCCTCCTGGCTGGATAAATGCTGATTATGCTACAGTAACGACCGATGGGGCAATTCTGCTTTCATTTACTATTGATCAGGGATCAGCCTCCGATCTGTTTGCCCTTGAAAGAAGAAGCGGTTTATCTGGCAATTTTCAACAGATAGCACAGATCAGGACCAAAGCCGGGTTTGTAACCTATAACGACAACACGGCTGATCAAAAGAAACTATATTCATACAGGCTTTCAGCATTGAACAGTTGCGGGGTTTCGTTTGCCAGATCGAACATAGCCTCAAACATCCTTCTTTCCGCCCAGAATAATGGTAATGAGATCACCCTGAGGTGGAATAAATACAGGGAATGGGCAGGAACGGTTTCGTCGTACCGCATCTATATGGATTCAGGGTCTGGCTTTACTGAAAAAGCAGTTCTTGATGCATCTGACACAACCTTTTCCATTGGAACAGAAGAAATTATGTTTGCCCAGTCAGCCGGCAGTCTCTGTTTCTATGTAGGTGCTTCTGAAACAGGCAATCCATACGGCATTAACGGAGTCTCAGAATCAAACATTAGCTGCGTGGAAATGGAAGAGAATTTTGTAATTCCCAATATATTCACGCCCGACGGAGACATGAAAAACGATCTGTTCAGGCCTGTGATAACCTTTGCACCTACCGCATACCGCCTGGTTATAAGCAACCGTCAGGGGAAAGCCATCTTTGAAACGGATGAATATATGGAATCGTGGGATGGTACGGACAACGGCCGGCCCGTAAACGAAGGCGTTTATATCTGGTTCATCCGGATGACGACTCCTTCAGGCACAAGTATATCAAGGACAGGTACGGTAACTGTGGTAAAAAACTGAATACATGATTTCTGAGCTGGCTGAGGTATTCATGGGAAGAAATTAACCTAATAAAGCTATCTTTGTAGTTCAAAGAAAGAGAGTGAAGATTATATATGACGGGAAAGGATCTTTTTGATGAGGAAGATATTAAGCGTATTCAGACTGAATATGATTCTCTTGTCAGCAATTTGATACGATGCAATAAGCCCGGCGACAGGGAACTTATAGAAAAGGCTTTCAAGGTTGCAAATGAGGCTCACTGGAATATGCGAAGGAAATCGGGTGAGCCCTATGTAATTCATCCTATCTGTGTTGCAAAAATTGTTAATCAGGAGATCGGGCTTGGACCGAGGTCAATTGCCACGGCTCTTCTACATGACGTTGTTGAGGATACAGGTTATTCGCTCGAACAGGTTAACCGTGAATTCGGACCAAAGATCGCTTCGCTTATTGATGGTCTCACAAAGATATCAGCGACCTACAACAAGGGTGCAACATCATCGATGCAGGCCGAGAATTTCAGGAGGATGCTTCTGACAATTTCCGATGATCTCAGGGTTATTCTGATAAAGATTGCCGACCGTCTTCACAACATGAGGACACTTGACTCGATGCCGGAGAATAAGAAGATGAAGGTTGCCGGCGAGACTATTTTTCTCTACGCTCCTCTTGCCAACCGTCTGGGTCTTTATGCAATAAAAAGCGAACTTGAGGACCTGAGTTTCAAATACCGTCAGCCTGTTTTGTACGATGAGATAGCATCAAAACTAAAGGTTGGGGAAAAGAAATACTATGCCCTTATAAACAAGTTCAGCCTTCCTATAGTCAATAAGCTTCAGGAATCAGGACTGAAGTTCGACATTAGCGGACGTCCGAAGTCGATCTTCTCGATATGGAAGAAGATGCAGTCGAAGAACGTGCCCTTTGAGGAGGTATATGATGTTCTCGCTGTAAGGATAGTTTTTGAGCCCCTTCCGGGAATTCCCGAAAAAACAACCTGCTGGAACATATACTCTGTAATAACTGACTCATATCTTCCGAAGCCGGACAGGCTCAGAGACTGGGTAAGCAGGCCAAAACCAAATGGTTACGAAGCACTTCATGTAACCGTGATGGGACCGGAGGGGCACTGGGTAGAGGTTCAGATACGCAGCAGGAGAATGGATGAGATAGCTGAAAGAGGTTATGCTGCACATTACAAGTATAAGGGAGACAACTCACCTGAAACAGAGCTCGACAAGTGGATCAAACAGATCAGGATGATGCTTGAGAATCCCCTTGAGGATCCTATTGAATTTCTGGATGAGTTTAAAATGAATCTCTTCTCTTCAGAGATAATGGTTTTTACTCCGAAAGGAAAACTGGTCAGCCTGCCAAAAGGAGCTTCTGTTCTTGACTTCGCTTATGATATCCATACAGAGATAGGGAACAGGGCCATCGGTGCAAAAATAAACTACAGGCTCAATCCGATAAGTGCAATACTTATGAGCGGTGACCAGGTTGAGATAATAACCTCCGACATTGCAAAGCCTGAAAAGGAGTGGCTTTCATTTGTCCGCACTTCCAAGGCAAAAGAAGCCATAAAAAGCGCCCTGCGGTCAGAATCGAGCAGCAGGATACAGAAAGGAATGGAGATACTGGAGGCAAAGCTTGCAGAGCTGGGCGTGACCCCCAATTCGGAAATTGTAAGAAAACTGATGCTGTCATATGATGTTCCGAATAAAGATGAGCTGTATTCGGGAATTGAACTGGGTACAATAAACCTCGACAATCTGAAAAAGATCATAAAAAAAAGCCCGGCAAAAAACGTTATAAAATACTGGGAGTTAAAGCTTCTTGGATCGAAAAAGGAAAAGAAGGACGAGGAGGTTATGGAAGAACGCATAGACACATCCTCCCCTTTCCTGCTCAGGGAAAACGTTGAAAATGCCGGACAGTCGTACGAAATAGCAAGATGCTGCAATCCAATTCCGGGAGATGAAGTGATTGGCTATCGCTCGCCTGAAGGTGCAATCGTGATTCACAAACCCAAATGCCCTGTTGCCATCAGGATAATGTCAAATGAAGGAAACCGGATTATTGCCGTAAGATGGGCGATCCACAAGCTCGTTTCATTCGTTGCAAGGATCAGCATGACCGGGGTCGACAGGATTGGAATGGTAAATGACATTACCAACATTATCTCTTCAGAGCTTAAGGTTAATATGACAAATATCAACATAAGCGTTAAGGATGGTATCTTTGAGGGTACCATTGATCTTTATGTCCATCATACGCAGGATCTTAACAATCTGATTCTCAAGATATCAAATGTAAGGGGTATCGACACAATAAAACGGGTCGAAGACTTCACCGAGGAAGTTTAGCAGGTTAATCCATTTTCTTTTACTGAAAAAGACTATTTTTGTTATTATTTTTATTAAGACCAGATATGATTAACGATAATACCAGGTCGACGGTAAAACAAATATTCACGGAGTATCTGGAAAAGAAGGATCACCGGAAAACGCCCGAAAGGTATGCGATCCTTGATGAAATTTACTCCAGAAGCGGTCACTTCGATATTGAATCGCTTTACATTTTCATGAAAA
Organism: Bacteroidales bacterium; assembly: GCA_040772125.1. Lineage (GTDB taxonomy): Bacteria > Bacteroidota > Bacteroidia > Bacteroidales > VadinHA17 > LD21. The sequence continues at coordinate 1,298,700 of JAXGYS010000003.1, read as the reverse complement.
ACAAGAATTACAGGGTCAGCCGGGCTACTTTGTACAATACCATCGAATTGCTGCTTGACTGCAATCTAGTAACGAAGCATCAGTTCGGCAAGAATATTGCCCAGTTTGAGAGGGCGTTCCAGTGCGGGCAGCATGATCATCTTATTGACCTTGAGACCGGGCGGGTAATCGAGTTCTGCGATCCAAGGATACAGGACATTATTAAAACAGCAAGCGGACTTCACAACTTTGACCCTCAGTATCATTCCCTGTATATTTACGGTAATCTCAGGAAGGAACCAGGGGGTAAGAAATAAAAGAAGGAGCTGAAATCAGCTCCTTCAGTAACCGGATATTCCTTTTATCAGAAAGCAAATCCTATTGAAAATCCCACTCTTGTCTTGAATCCCTCAAATTTTGTGATGTCCTCCGGCTCTTCACCGGAAATGATATTGATGCTCCCGTCAGTATAATGTCCTCCGAAAAACAGGTCCATTACAAATCCCTTCTTCATTATCCACTGACGGCCGAAGGCCACTCCCCCGCCAAAAGCAGAAAAGCTGCCTTCATCTGAATCCTCCTCAGACTCATAACCATATTTGAAATAGCGTAGATAAGGAGCCATGTAGAACCCGTCGATGGCATTATTCCGGATATAGAATTTAAGTTCGGGAGTAAGTGTCAAACCTTTGAATCTTGTTTCATCAACTCCGTAGTTGAGATAACCAACACCCATCTGTCCAGCCAGAAGATCACTTATCTCCCTCTCATAGAATACGGAGCCTGTTCCGATAATCAATGCGAGAGTGTTTACTTTCAGGACGTTTTTTTCGGGAGCAACATAGTTTTCGTCCTGGGCAAAAGAGCTAAGGCAGAGAGCTGCCAAAACAATAAATGCAAAACATCTTTTCATTGCTGTATGTATTAAAGCTATGATAATTAACTGAATCGGTCAATGCCCGAATGGATTTTCTCTCCCTGAGCCTGATTCCCCATTTCATTTTTCAACAATATATTATCAACGTGAAATACAGCCGGATTATTTTGTAAATTGGAATCTGTTTTATAATCCTAAAACTGAAATGAAGATTGATGTATTGCTAGGCCTTCAGTGGGGTGACGAAGGTAAAGGGAAAGTTGTGGATGCATTGAGCCCCGGTTATGATGTTATTGCCAGGTTTCAGGGTGGTCCCAATGCAGGTCACTCACTGGAATTCAATAACAAGAAGCATATCCTTCATCTTATTCCATCAGGGATTTTTCATCCCGACAAGCTTAACGTTATAGGCAGCGGACTCGTTCTTGATCCGGCAGTTTTCAGGGAGGAGATACTGAATCTGGGGCATCCGGTTGAAGAACTTACCAGGCGGCTTGTGATTTCCGCCAGGGCTCATCTTATCCTCCCTACGCACAGGATTCTTGACGCTGCATTTGAAAACCGCAAGGGAAGTTTAAAGATCGGCTCTACCCTCAAGGGAATCGGGCCGGCATATACCGATAAAGCCAGCAGAAACGGACTCAGGATAGGTGATATTCTGAATCCTTCTTTCCGGGATATTTACGAAATACATAAATCAGCTCATCTTGAGATACTCAGGAGCTACGATTTCAATCCTGACATAAGCGCTTATGAAGAAGGCTGGTTTGAAGGAGTTGATCTTTTGAAAAGATTCAGGATAGAAAACGTGGAATATCTGCTCAATGAACAGGCAGCCAGCGGCAGAAAGATACTTGCAGAAGGAGCTCAGGGTACCATGCTTGATGTTGACTTCGGATCATATCCTTTTGTAACATCGTCTAGCACAATAAGCGCCGGGGCATGCACAGGGCTGGGTATCTCTCCCAGGTTAGTAGGAGATGTGTTCGGTATTTTCAAAGCCTATTGCACAAGAGTTGGAAGCGGCCCGTTTCCCACGGAACTTTTCGATGACACAGGAGAACTTTTAAGGAAAAAAGGATGTGAATTCGGTGCTACCACAGGCAGGCCAAGAAGATGCGGCTGGCTCGATCTCCCTGGACTCAGATATGCAATTATGATAAACGGGGTTACACAGCTCTTCATGATGAAGTCAGATATTCTTTCGGGTTTCAGTAAAATCATGGTTTGCACTGCATATAAATACCTGGGGAAAGAGGTGAAAGAGGTACCTTTCGACAATAATGCGGCCATAGAACCTGTTTACGCCGAGCTTGATGGCTGGGAGGAAGATATCTCTAAAATAAGCGATTATGATGCTTTGCCGGAAAACCTTAAAAGATACATAGGGTTTATTGAAGGACAGACCGGAGTTCCGATCACACTGGTGTCGGTCGGGCCCGACAGGAATTCCACAATATTCAGATAGAAGATCATTCCGGAAGTATTTCCGGAGAAAAGGTAGCAGGGTCTGCAAGGCGTTAGTGAGGGGGAGATGCTTTGAGTATTCATATTTTGTATATTAGTCCATTCGATTCAGGTCGCGGAAAAAGTCACAAAACAAGTCTATAACAATAAATACACTGGCTGATGAAATCACTGATACAATTTTTTGAAGAAAGCGCTGATCAATTTGGCAGTAATGTCTATATGTGGGAAAAAACCCAGGATAAATATGAAGGGACAACCTATGATGAAATAAGAAAGCAGGTATATGAATTTGCTGCAGGACTTATCTGCCTTGGTATCAGGAAAGGCGACAGACTCAGCCTGATTTCAGAAGGTCGTAACAGCTGGGTGGTTGGTGAACTTGGAATTCTTTATGCGGGTGCTATCAATGTCCCTCTGTCTGTTAAACTGACTCCCCCCGAGATACAGTTCAGGATCAATCATTCCGAGTCTAAAATGGTTCTGACATCATCCATCCAGGCACAGAAGCTTAAGCTTGTTCTTGACAACTGCAAAACCGTTGAAAAGATTGTACATTTTGATACCCAGGAGGAATACTCCGGCAAAGAGATACATTTCAATGAAGTCAGAAAAACCGGAAGAGAATGGCTTGAAAAACCCGGCAACAGGGACAAATTCAATGAGATAAGTGCCTCAGTCAAACCATCCGATTTCGCAAATATCTGTTATACATCGGGGACTACTGCAGATCCGAAAGGTATTATTCTAACACACGGCAACTATGTAACAAATGTATATCAGGCATACAGTCTGATGGATATTCCCCCGTTTTACAAAACACTTCTTATTCTTCCCTGGGACCACTCCTTCGGACATACCTGCGGCATTTACGCTTTTATGGGCCGGGGAGCCAGCATTGCTTCGGTAAAAACAGGCAAAACCCCCATGGAAACCCTTCGTAACCTCCCGGCATGCCTTAAGGAGATCAAACCAAACCTTCTTATGAGCGTTCCTGCAATAGCCAAAAACTTCAGGAAGAACATTGAAAAGGGAATAAGGGAAAAAGGAAGAATGACTGAATTTCTCTTCAATCATGCACTGAAAATCTCATATTCATATAACAAGGAAGGATGGAATAAGGGAAGGGGTTTGCAGAAACTAAAGAAACCGCTTCTTAAACTTTATGACAAGATACTTTTCAGCAAGATCCGTGAAGTCTTCGGTGGAGAGCTTGATTATTTCATCGGAGGCGGCGCCCTTCTGGATATCGAACTTCAGAGATTCTACTACGCACTGGGTGTTCCAATGTATCAGGGCTACGGACTTAGCGAGGCTTCTCCTGTTATTTCCTCCAACTCGGCAGGAAAGCATAAACTGGGATCATCGGGTGTACTTGTGAACAACATGGACCTCAAGATATGCGACGACGACGGGAATGAGCTTCCTGTAGGCCAGAAAGGGGAGATCGTTATTAAAGGAGGTAACGTTATGTACGGCTACTGGAAAAACGAATCGGCGACCCGTGAGACTATAAAGGACGGATGGCTTTACACAGGCGATATGGGTTATATGAGCGAAGACGGTTTTCTTTATGTACTTGGCCGTTTCAAAAGTCTCCTTATTGCTGATGACGGGGAAAAGTTCAGCCCGGAGGGAATAGAGGAAGCTATTTCGGAACAATCGAAATATATCGATCAGTGTATGCTTTATAATAATCAGAAACCATACACTGTTGCCATTGTCGTTCCCAACCAGCATGCACTGAAAGGCTACCTAGAAGAAAAGAATCTTACAGCCGATTCTGACGAAGGGAAAAGAGCGGTTACCACCCTGCTGGAAAATGAGGTCAACGAATACAGGACCAATGGTAAATTTGGCCACATGTTTCCACAGAGATGGCTTCCCGTGGCAATCGGCATCCTTGATGAAGGCTTTAACGAAGAAAACGGACTTATGAATTCATCATTGAAGATAGTGAGAGGTAAGATTATGGATAAATACAAGGACCTGATTGATTATCTCTACACTCCCGATGCCAAGGACGTAAGCAACGAAAGGAACCTCGAAGAAGTTGAGAAGATGAAGCTTGGCTAGAGCCTGCTCTTGAAAGGGAGAAAGGTCATAAAATCAGCATGATGGACTATATACGCTTCCGTTGATCTTTTTACCAGGTCTCCCTCATGGGCATGAGCAGCGATTATATGGCATACTTCAGGAGGAACACCGCATTCTTCAGCAAGTGAAACCCCCGAGAATGGATGGCGGAGATATTGGCCATATTTCCCCTGAACCGGATTTCCGGATGCATCCAGCTCATATTCAAGCAATTTCCCAACATCAGCAAGAATTGCCCCGGAAATAAGCACATCCAAGTTTACTGGAAGATCATCCCGGAAAAACTCGTTCATCTTCTCCCCGCTTGCCCGTGCTATGTGGACAACACACCTCTTATGGTCCATGAAGTTCACCTTAAGACCTGGGCCGCAAAGAAGCGTGAAAGGTATCCTTTCCAGGTCTGAGGGCTTAAGGACACTCCTGTTAAGCGCCAGTTCCCAGGTCTTTGCAGTTTTTTCCTTAAGCTCTTGATCCCTGATCCACTCAAGTTCGGGCCATAGCTTTAATACACTTTCGTTCATCCGCAAATTTATTTTCTGATTTTCGAGATTATTGCATCGGTAATTTCAATTGTTGACGCAGCTCCCTGTCCGGTAACATCAGTGCTGCCCGGAAGTTTCATCATATCATATGTTCTCACCTTTCCTTCGAGGATTACCTCAGCAACCGACTTTCTTATCCTTTCGGAAATTTCCTTTTTTCCGATATAATCGAGCATCATGCATGAAGATTCAATCATTGCTATGGGATTGACGATCGGTATACTGTAACCGGCATATTTGGGTGCTGAGCCATGTGTCGGTTCAAACACCGCAATTCCGTCAGATGAAAACTGAGCACTGCAAGCAAAGCCAAGTCCGCCTATCAGACCGGCAAATCCATCCGATACGATATCTCCAAACATGTTTCCGGCTACAATGACTCCGTAATCCTCCGGATTTTTGGTCAGCCACATCATCTGGGCATCTATATTGGTATTAACCAGCTTTATGCCGGGGTAAAGATCCTTCTGTATTTCTTTTGCCAGTTTCCACATCATCCCCGAAGTTTCCCTGACGACGTTCGGCTTCTCACAAACGGTTACGGATTTGTAACCATTGTCGCGTGCGTAATCAAAAGCGGCTTTCAGTATTCTCGCTGTTGCCTTTTTCGTGAATATCCTTACCGAAACCGAAAGCTCCTCACCAGGAACTGAAGAAAAATTCTCCCTGAATTTTGGATGAGTCATCAGGGCATCATATACCTTTTCGGGCGGATTGGTCCATTCCACTCCCGAATACAGACATTCTGTATTTTGCCTGAAGATCACGGCATCGATATAAGGCTCCTCAATGCTTCCTTCCTTCCCTCTGCGGATAAAATTGAGAGGGTTGCCCCTATAGGAACGGCATGGTCTGACACATATATCGAGGTTGAATTTCTGCCTTAATCCAACAATGGGACTGGAGTAAACAAAACCCTTACCCTGAAGACCTGGATCAAGCTCCGCTTTCGCTTCCTCATTTGGTTTAGAGGTTATCGCGCCAAAAAGTGCTATCCGGTGTTCCCTTATCAGATCAAGAGTTCTCTGAGGAAGAGGATTTCCTTCAGAACGCCAGAACTCCCAACCGATATCTCCAAAGACATAAGAAGCATCAAAGCCTGCAGCATCAAGCACTCTCAATGCCTGATCCATAACAATGTTTCCAATACCGTCACCCGGCAATATAACAATAGTACGTCGGTCCATATAATTAAAAAATTAAATCAGAAAATTATAGGCTAATAATGTAAATATATGAAATTGTTAATCCAATTACTATGATATTTAACAGAATTGGCATTCCAAGCCTAATTTATGACTATCTTAGTTGACTAATAGTGAACTATTTATAAGAAATGAACAGACTATCAGGTTTAGAGCCGCAAACAGTGTGGAGATATTTCGAAGAAATATGTATGATCCCAAGGCTTAGCAAGAGCGAAGAAAAGATCAGAAAATATCTCCTCAAATTCGCTGAAGATCATAATCTTGAAGCAAAAGAAGACAGTACAGGCAACATCCTGATAATAAAGCCTGCATCCCCTGGTTTCTCTCACATTAAGACTGTAGTCCTGCAGAGTCATATGGATATGGTTGGTGAGAAAAATGCCGGGTTTCCCCACGATTGGAAAAAAGATCCGATAATACCCCATATAGAAGACGGATGGGTAACGGCCAGGGGAACAACACTGGGTGCGGATGACGGAATTGGAATTGCATGCCAGCTGGCGATCCTTGCTGATCCTGATTTCATATCAGGCAGGATAGAGTGTCTGTTTACGGTTGATGAAGAATCGGGGATGACAGGTGCCCTGAACCTTAGTCCGGACTTTTTTGAAGGCAGGACTCTTCTGAACCTCGATTCCGAAGATGAAGGTATAATCTTTATCGGATGCGCCGGAGGTATTGATACAATAGGGGAACTGGAGTATGATACTGAAAAGCATGATAAAATAATTGAGGGGCTGATGATTTCAGTTACGGGCCTAAGGGGAGGACATTCTGGTGACGAGATACATAAAGGCTACGGCAACGCTGTGAAGATAATGGCCAGAATATTAAGAAACCTTAACGGCCGTTTCAGTATCTCACTATTCAACTTCGACGGAGGTAATCTCCGTAACGCAATACCACGTGAGGCATTTTCTGTTATTGGAACAGAAAAACAGGATAAACAGGCGATAATTGAGTGGATAAATGATTTTGAAAAGACCATTAATGATGAGATTGGGGACACAGAAAATGAGCTTAAGATTTCAATTAAAGGTACTGATCCTGAAGGGAGTGCGATAGATCCCTCAACACGCGATAAGCTCATTAATCTCCTGACCTGCTGCCCTCACGGAGTTCTTGGATGGTCAAGGGAGATGGAAGGGCTTGTAGAGACCTCGACGAATCTGGCTTCGGTGAAGTTTACCGGAAACAAAAAAATCACTATCGTTTCAACACAAAGAAGTTCTGTCGAATCGCTGAAAAAGGAAGCTGCCATGATGGTCGAAGCATGTCTCAGGCTTGCAGGTGCTTCTGTTGAACATTCCGATGGTTATCCCGGTTGGAAACCCAATCCGAGATCGGAGATTCTATCGGTAACGTCAAAGTCGTACAAGCGTCTTTTCGGCAGGGAACCGCTTGTTAAAGCTATTCATGCCGGTCTGGAATGCGGATTGTTCTATGAGAAGTTCAGGGGCATTGATATGGTCTCCTTCGGGCCAACCATAAGAGGTGCTCATACTCCCACCGAGAAGATTGAGATAGAAACAGTAAGAATGTTCTGGGACCTGTTAAGGGATGTAATCATCAATATGCCGGCATCCTGATGCCTGAGCCAGGTAATTCAATCGCATTCAAAGAATTCGTCCTTGCCCGCTCCGCAAACCGGACAGAGATAATTCCCGGGAAGCTCGCTGAACTCGATCCCGGGTTCAATTCCCGAGGAAGGATCTCCCTCCTCAGGATTATAAATAAAACCGCACACTGAACACTTATATTTTTCCATTACAATGATAATTAAATCCTTATCTTTCTTACAACGTCAATAACAGTACCATCGACCCATTTTACGGCTGCAACTATTTTTTCATCAAAAACAGGTTTCGAAGGTTTTCCGCATATTCTCTCAGCCTCATCCTTCAGTTCCCGTATGGTTTTTAATGGAAGTCCGCTGTTTTTAATGCTGTCAATAAGATCCTGCCTGAGCGGATTGATCGCTATCCCCCTTTCAGTGATTATTACATCTATCATCTCGCCAGGTCCGCACAGGGTGGTTACTTCATCCACGATGACCGGTATCCGGTCGCGGAAGAGTGGAAGCGGAAGAATTACGTTTCTGGCGTGAAGGCAGTTCTGCCAGCCCCCTATCCCGTGAAGAAGATAACCGTCGGAGTGTGTTACGACATTGCCGTTGAAATTCAGGTCAACCTCGGTAGCTCCAAGGATCATTATATCCATCATGCTTGTCAGGTTACCCTTTGAGTGATAATTGTAAGCATTGAAAACTGAATAAGGTATGTGCGCGGGATTCCTTTCAAGCGAAGCAACCGCATCAAGGTCAAAGACCTGGGCGTCGAGGATGTAACCCATCTGTCCCTGCTCGAGCATATTGACCATGTATTTGGTACTTCCTCCAAAGCCTAATCTGGATTTCCATCCTTTGTTTTTCATTATCTCATGGATGAATACGGCAATTGCCAGTGAGGTCCCCCCTGCTCCTGCCTGAAGGGCGACACCGTCTCTCAGGATTCCCGATTTTTCAAGAAATGCCGCTGTAAGCTCCGCTATAAGGAGCCTGTCAGGGCTTTTGGTTATCTGCGTTGTTCCCGACACTATTTTTTCGGGGATCCCTATTTTGTCAACAACCACAACATAATCGACATAATTCCCTTCAATCTCCATCGGGAGGCATGGCAGGTCTACAAGATTATCAGTTACAACGATAACCTTGTCTGCATACAGGGCATCTGCCTTCGCATATCCCAGAACTCCGCAGGCTGACTGGCCTCCTGTACCTCTGGCGTTACCGAAAGAATCTGCTGACGGAGCAACAAGGACTGCAATATCGATCCTTACCTCTCCATCCTGAATAGCCTGTACTCTTCCGCCGTGAGAACGAAGCACTGCCGTGCCTTTCATCCTTCCTTCAGATACAAAGCGACCCAGGGGGCCGTTCATACTGCCTTCGATCCTGTTTATCGTTCCATCCTCGAGATACTTTATCACCGGTTCATTACAAGGAAAGGAAGCTGAAGGAAACCAGACAAGATCCCTGACGCCCATCACTGAGGCTATCTCAAAGATCCTGTTGCTGATAAGGTCCCCGTCGCGAAGGTGATGATGGGTTGATATGGTCATTCCGTCGCGGATGCCACAACGCAGTAGAGCCTCCTCAATTGTTGCCACGACCTTGTTGCCATCGCCGGGGTAGTCAGAGCATGAGGGTATCGGAGGACTATATTTGCTCCCGGCGGGTTTATGTTTTCCCACACCTCTGAAGGGAATCGCAGGTTTCCCGTTAATCTCGGAAGGTACTGATCTGCCTGCACTGTTTTTTACAGTATGAACTGTCATAATAGCAATTTTAATCGGTCTGTTTCTTGTTATCCATTTGCAAATCCATCCAGTTCTCAGCCAGAAGTCCAAGCTTTACGGATAGTTCAATTGTCCGGAGAGCTCTCCTGACAACAGGTGCATCTATCATTTTTGTTCCAAGGGCCACAACGCCTGCTCCCTTTGACCTTGCCTCCTCATAGGCAAGGACTATCTTCATTGATTTTTCTATCTCTTCAGCTTCGGGAGCAAAGCCGTTTCTCACAACAGGAACCTGCCGGGGGTGAATACAACCCATTCCCTCAAAGCCAAGAGCCCTGGATTCCTTTATGGTTTGCCGGAGAGCCTCCATATCCCCAACATCGGAAAAAACCGAATCGATCGGTTGGATTCCAGCAGCCCTGGCAGCGTTGATAACACGCGTTCTGGCATAAAATGTCTCCCTGCCTTCCTTTGTCCTGACAACCCCCATATCCGCAGTTAGGTCTTCAAGGCCTATTGCCAGGGCAACAACGGAAGCTGATGACCGGGCTATTTCGAAAGCCGTTTCCACACCAAGAGCGGTCTCGATAATTGGCATCAGGAATACCTGGCTGTCAATTCCGCATCGCGCATTTATTTCTTTTATCTTTTCATCAACCCTGATTACGGAAGAAACACTTTCACATTTAGGTATAAGGATGAGGTGAACGTTCTGAGGGATTACAGTCTCAAGGTCATTCAGACCTCTCTCTCCCTGGTTTATTCGCACCATCTTTTCCGCACCGTAAAAATTGATCTGCCTCAGGGCATTTCTTACCAGGAGAAGCGCTTCGTCCTTTTTCTCAGGAGCAACCGAATCTTCAAGATCCAGAATAATTCCATCGGCGGAGTGAAGACCGGCATTGATCATCATGCTCGGTGTATTTCCGGGGACATACAGGCGTGCAAACCTGAAACGGTCTCTCCGCGAGGGATAATTATTTTCTTCATTCATCCCGGGCAGAAATTCAAGGTCCGACTGAACAAGTTTCTTAATCGCAGCTTCCAGCCTGGCCGCAATGACGAAAGGCAGTGCCCCCGAATCATTGATTTTCAGAATGGCATTCTTTATCCCGAAATACTCCAGTTGCGTTTTACACTGCTCCCTTATCGATTCACCGTAAAGCACTCCGACCCTTGAAACCAGTTCTGTCTGCAAGCCTCCGCTTTTGCAAATCTCAATACTTATCTGACAGTCAGATCTGGTCTTTGGACCCGAATTTCCAACAATTGCTGTGTTATTGCTCATTTTCACAAAGTTGATTAAACAACACAAATCTAAAAATACTCAATAATTACGTCTTAAAAAACCTGGCAAAGTGATTTTTCCGCATCAGCCGAGGAAACCCAGAAGAATACCAGCAGCCACAGCTGATCCAATCACACCGGATACATTAGGAGTCATGGCATGCATAAGCAGATAATTTGACGGATCGGCTTTCAGTCCTTCCACATGAACAACCCTTGCACTGTCGGGAACAGCCGAAACCCCTGCTGCTCCAACCAGAGGATTAACCTTGTTCTCTTCCTTCAGAAAGAGATTCATGAATTTGGCAAAGAGAACTCCACCTGCTGTTGCTATAATAAATGAGAAAGCGCCGAGGGCAAATATCATTATTGAACTTCGCGTAAGAAAAACATCAGCCTGTGTCGAAGCTCCCACTGTTAATCCTATAAGAATAGTTACAATATCAATAAGTGCATTCCTTGCGGTATCGGCAAGTCGTTTTGTAACACCTGATTCACGAAGGAGGTTTCCGAAGAAAAGCATTCCAAGAAGAGGAAGGGCGCTTGGTGCTATGAAAAGAGTTACAAGAAGCCCTGCAATGGGAAAGACTATTTTTTCAACTTTTGAAACAGCTCTTGGGGGCTTCATCCTGATCCGTCTTTCTTTTTTCGTTGTAAGCAGTCTCATTACCGGTGGTTGTATTACCGGAACCAGTGCCATGTATGAATAAGCTGCTATTGCTATTGGGCCGATGAGGTTCTTTACAGTTGTTCCGTCCGGAAGGATGTTTATTCCATTTGCAAGCCTCGATGAAAGGAATATGGCTGTTGGTCCGTCGGCTCCGCCAATTATTCCAATGGCACCTGCTTCCTGAGGATAGAATCCCAGAGCAAGGGCACCGATAAAAGTAATGAAGATCCCTATCTGGGCTGCTGCTCCAAGCAGCATAAGCCTGGGGCTGGAAATCAATGAAGAGAAATCTGTCATTGCACCCAGTCCCAGAAATATTAGCGGAGGGTAGATACCCTTCACGACACCGAAATAAAGATAATTTAAAACACTTCCTTCCTGATAGATTCCAACCTGGAGGTTCATCCCTCCATCCTGAAAGAACGGAATATTGCCGATAAGTATTCCCGCACCTATTGGAACAAGAAGCAGAGGCTCATAATCGTACCTGATTGCCAGATAAATGAAAAACAATCCGATAACTATCATTATCAGATGGCCGCCTGTGGCATTTCTGAAGCCGGTATAGTTCCAGAACTGCCTGAGACCGCTTAAAGATTCAGGTTCATACTGTTCAATATTTCCGCTAAAACCCGTTCCTGATTCAGCAGAAGCCTGCCATGATACATTTTCAGCAAGTCTCTCCTTTTCAGGTTTGACAAACAGTGACCAGGCAACAGAAAGAATGGCCACGGCACAAAAAACAACAATGAGTCTTTTTTTCTCCATTATCAGTCCATTTCCATAATTACTTCCTCCTGAAGCACCGATTGACCTATCTCTGCCTTTACAGAAACAATTGTCCCGTCCTGTTCAGCTTTTATTTCATTTTCCATCTTCATGGCCTCGAGGCTGAAAAGCTTCTGGTTCTTTGTTACGTTATCACCAGCTTTTACGAAGATGTTTAGTATAATTCCCGGAAGAGGTGTTTTCACTGCTGTTCTGGGCCCTCCTTCCTTCTTTTCGATATGTTTTGGAGGCTCCTTTACAGGGGATCTTACGATCACTGGGGTTTTCACCTGAGGTTTTTCCCTGAGAATATCGACCGAATATGCAGTTCCGTTGACTTCTATCCTGGCATGATCACCTTCCAGGGAAAGTATTTCAACCTCGTAATTATTCCCGTTTATTACGAATTTATAATTCTTCATGGTCTATCTTAAATTTCTCATGCTGTATAATTTTGAGCTCCAGGGAGAGTAGATTCTTGAAACCCTGGTAATGGTGATCTTTCTGCTTTCCTCATCGTGCATCTCCTCATTGTTTAAGACGATTGCCATGGCAATGGCAGCAGTTACATCGCCCGGAATATCATTTATCCCCCTGGGTATATCCTGTATTCCCCTTTTCTTAAGTTTATGTGTTGTTAACAATTTCATTATCAGGGGCAAAAGGTAACGAAACAGGAGATAGATAAGTGCCAGGGAAAGGAAAACGATCGAGATCCCTGTAAAAACAATCGTTGCGGCCGTGTTGTCTATTGCAGAGAGATCAATAACTACTGAAGATATACTCAAAGGCTCCATCTGCTATAAAGGTATATTTGCATGTTTTTTCATCGGACCCGGATCCTTTTTTGTTGCAAAGGTCCTTAAAGCTCTGATGATCCTGAAACGTGTGTTGCGTGGTTCAATGACATCGTCAATGTACCCATAGCGTGCAGCCTCGTAAGGGTTTGCGAATTTATTCCTGTATTCCGCCTCCTTTTCTGCGACATACTTTGCTTTCTTTTCGGGATCGCTTATTTCGCTTATGGTCCTTCCCTCGAGTATCTCTATTGCTCCTGAAGGTCCCATAACAGCTATCTCTGCTGAAGGCCATGCGTAGTTGATATCTCCTCTCAGTTGTTTTGACGACATAACACAGTGAGCGCCACCATAGGATTTTCTGAGAGTAACTGTTATTTTGGGTACTGTAGCTTCGCCATAAGCAAACATCAGTTTGGCGCCATGGATTATTATTCCTCCATATTCCTGTCCGCTTCCGGGAAGAAAGCCCGGAACATCCACAAGGGTCACAATCGGTATGTTGAATGCGTCGCAAAATCTTACAAACCTTGCTGCTTTACGCGACGCATCAATATCCAGCACTCCGGCAAGAAAACTCGGCTGGTTGGCGACAATTCCGACAGGCATACCGCCCATCTTTGCAAAGCCGACAACTATATTGCGGGCATAACCGGCGTGAACCTCAAGAAATTCGCAGTGATCTACTACCTTATAGATGACATCCTTTATATCGTAAGGCTGATTCGGATTTTCAGGAATTATCGAATTCAGTTCATCTTCCAGCCTTTCAATGGGGTCGGTACATTCAGTCATCGGGGGATCCTCAAGATTATTCTGCGGGAGATAGCTCAGAAGTTTCCTTATCAGGAGAAGGCCTTCGGTTTCCTCGTCGACCACAAAATGAGCAACCCCTGATTTTACTCCGTGGATCTGTGCCCCTCCAAGGTTTTCTGTAGAAATATCCTCCCCTGTAACCGACTTTGTTACTTTTGGTCCGGTTACGAACATGTAGCTGCTTTTCTCACTCATAATTATGAAGTCGGTCAGGGCAGGAGAGTACACTGCGCCCCCTGCGCATGGTCCGAAAACCGCGGATATCTGAGGTATCACTCCCGATGAGAGTATGTTCCGCTCAAAAATCTCGGCATAACCGGCCAGGCTTCGCACTCCTTCCTGTATTCGGGCACCGCCGCTATCGTTTATTCCGATAATGGGAGCTCCCGTCTTCATGGCCTGATCCATTATTTTGCATATCTTCTGGGCAAATGTTTCAGAAAGAGAGCCTCCGAAAACAGTAAAATCCTGGGAAAAAACATAGACAACCCTTCCGTCTATGGTTCCATGGCCAGTAACGACTCCGTCCGAAAGAAATTTCTTGTTGCCGAGGCCAAAATCCTCTGTTCTGTGGGTAACGAACATATCGTACTCTTCGAAGCTGCCTTCATCGAGAAGAATGTTCAGCCTTTCCCTTGCAGTATGCTTTCCCTTGGCATGCTGATCCTCAATGCGTTTTTCCCCTCCTCCCTGGCGGGCTTTTTCACGCAGGTCAATGAGTTCCTTTACCTTTTCCCGGTTGTTCATGTAAAATGGATTATTGGATTATTTCGCAGGATGTTCGCATAGTTCGATAAGGACTCCTCCTGTTGATTTTGGATGAAGGAAGGCAATGTTCAGCCCCTCTGCTCCCTGACGCGGTTCGGTATCGATAAGCCTTACTCCTTCCCTGCCGGCATGTTCCAGATGCCCGGCCAGATCACTTACGGCAAAAGCAATATGGTGTATACCTTCCCCTCTTTTCCCTATGAACCTGGCGATAGGACTTTCCTGATCAACAGGCTCAAGAAGTTCAATCTTGGTCTGCCCCACCATAAAAAACGCTGTCCTCACTTTCTGATCAGCAACTTCTTCTATATTATAGCATTTGAGTCCGAAAACCTTTTCATACAATGCGATAGATTTCTCAAGATTCTCAACTGCTATACCAATATGTTCAATATGTGATGGTTTCATTGAAATGTAATTAGGATTGATGGAAACGTTAGCAAAATTAATAGCTAATAATTACCCTATACAGATAAAAATCATGTTTAGCTTTTTTTTGACTAATTAGTTTCTCAGAAGGGGAAATCGACGGGTGTTGTTATTTCCGGTTCAGATACTTCCGGTTTCTTCGCTGCCTGATGAACAGGATTTCCATCCACAAAAATCGCCTTATATGGAGTTACTGGGCAGGCAAATTCGCAATGTCCGCATCCGATGCAGATTTCCTGATTCGTTTCGGGAATAAGCAGGTTGCCTTCGTAGGGAATCATAAACACTGCCTTTGTGGGGCACGCTTCAGAGCAGGCACCGCATGCTGTCTTCTCTGTTTTGACAATACAATTATCCTTAATGAAATTTACCTTCCCGATTTGCGTCAGCTTCTTGGCTTCAAGCAGGAGGGGCTTAAGGGCATTCGTTGGACAGACCTCGGTACAGATTGTACAGTTGTAGGTGCAGAAGCTCTTGTGATAATCCATTACCGGCATCATGAATCCGGCGATACCGAATTGCCTGACTGCCGGTATGATCACCTGATTGGGGCAGGCGCTGATGCAGAGCGAACAGGCGGTGCAATTCTTCATGAAATCGCTGAGCGACCCCGCGCCTGGAGGGCAGACATGATAAGTTCGAGGTTCCCTTACGGTGGAGGCTTTCTTAGGAACCGGAACATTCTTCTCCTGTGAATTAGCAGATTGAGTAATCCCTGCCAGAAAAAGAACAGAGCCTGCAATGAATTTCCTCTTGCTTTGATCTGCCCCCTTCTCACTTCGGGATGTTCCGACAAGAGAATATGAAATTGCGTTCTCGGGACAGGAAGTTATGCAGTTGAAACAGTCGACACACCTGCTGACATCAATGTCCTGGCCCAGAAAGTCGATACATGATGATTTACATGCGATTGCACACCTTCCGCAGCGTTTACAGCTTCCTTCATCAATCCTGATGCGGAACAGCGACACTTTGGAGATCAGTCCCAGAAAGGTTCCCACCGGACAAACCATATTACAATAAAGCCTGCCTTTTGTCAATGAGAACAGTCCGACAAAAAGGGCAAAGATCAGTGGAAGGGCATAAGTAATCAGATCAAATCCCTTTATTTCAACATGGTGCAGGGTATAGATATCAAATTTACCCAGTAAACCTGAGAAGAGATTATTTATTACAAGAACGACCGGTTTGGCAAAGAATGTCATGAAGCGCCCGAAAATACTGTAAGGATCCAGAAGGGTCACCAGGTATATTCCATAAAAAACAGCCGATCCGAGTGTCAGTACCAGCAATGAATATCTTATTACCGAGTGAGGTTTTCTGAAGCCGAACCTCCTGAACTTTTTCTTCAGTTTACCCCCTATTCTGCTGTTGATATCCTGACCTATTCCAAGTGGGCATAAAAAGGAACAGTAGGTCCTCCCTGTAATCAGTGTTAAGAAAATAACAATAATAAATCCGGTTGCTGCGAGAGACCAGGTATTGACATAACTTATCGCGGAGGGTACAAACTGAAGAAAAAGCAGGTAACTTACATACTTTTCAGGGATGAGCGATTTAAAATCGACAAAAACAAAGAAAAATGACACGAAGACAAGTGCCGAAAATACTACCCTGAATTTTCGCAGAAACGAAGAGCTCATTATGGCCTACATTTTAATCCTCTTAATATTCAGGGCATCAAGATTCATGTTCCCCAGTCCCATTTTATTTGCAATCGGCAGATAATCAATTCTCTGCGGATCAACGCCGAGCATCCTTGCTGCGGCTGTGTCTCCGGTGACCCAGTCGGAAGTCAGTATCTGAGATTTCATCTGAACCACATCTTCCTTTGAGACTCCCTGCGGACCATTCCTGACCATTACATTATAGCAATCAATAACATTAAGTTCGGGCTTTCTCTCAAACAAGGCATAATCGGCTATACACTGGTGAAGATCATTTGCGTGCCAGAATCCCCTGTCCCAGACAACACCCATCGTATTCTTCAGACAGGCGGTCATCCTGGTGGAGTTATGGTCTTTAAGTATGGGAACATTAATGAAAACATCTGCCTCCAGAAGTATTTCATGGACTTTTGCCTTTTTCAGTTTTACCCCACCGGGTATTAAGACTTCCTGATAATAATTTTCGGTATTGGCAGGAACGACCTTTGCCCCTGCTGATTTTGCAGCTCTTTCTATCCCTGAGTTCTTATAGGCATTAATCCAGTTATCGCAGGTATGATCGAAGACATATACTTCTTTTGCACCGGCCCTGAAACAATGCTCTATAATTCTTTTAACCAGAAGGGGATTTGTATTTGCTGCAAGTTCGGGAACCACATCCCAGCCTATGTTAGGCTTGACAAGAACCTTTTGCCCTTTGCTTACAAAGGCATTCATCCCTCCAAGTTCCTGGATTCCCAGATCAAACATCGCATCGGGAGTGCCTCCCATTACTGCAACCATATCATATCTTGCATTTCCCGGCGCTGAAGCCCATAGGTTCCTGTAGCCTCCCATACTAAGAGCAGCCCCTGCAGCAATGCCTGCTCCAATTGAAGATTTGAAAAATTCCCTCCTTTTCATCATTTGATGGGTATGTTTTTCGGTAAACCTTTACCGAAAAGTACCGAAAAATACGACTTTTTTTTAATTATAGCACAAAGAATGTAAATTGTATATTAGCGGGGGATTTATACAGCTGGAGGTTTTTAAACTTAGTTCTGTTTTTATTGTTTATAATTTTAAATGCAAAAAAAAATGAAAGTACTCTATTACGATTGCTTCTCAGGAATTAGCGGAGATATGAACCTGGGAGCGATGATCGACCTCGGTGTCGACGCTTCCTTTCTGAAGACAGAACTTGAAAAGCTTAATCTTGAGGGCTGGGAACTGTTGATTGAAAAGGCTCAAAGGCATGGCATTACAGGGACAAAAGTAACAGTAAAGCAGACAATTCATTCTCATCATCACAGGCATCTTTCCGATATAGAAAAGATAATTAAATACTCATCATTAAGGGATTCAGTAAAAAACCTCAGCATGAGGATATTCATGAAAATAGCAGAGGCTGAGGCCAAAGTTCATGGTACAACTGTTGACAAAGTTCATTTTCATGAGGTTGGTGCCATCGATTCCATAATTGATATTGTTGGAGCAGCTATTTGTTATGAAGCTCTTGGTGTCGATGAAGTATTTGTATCGGAAATAGAACTCGGAAGCGGATTTGTGGACTGCGACCACGGGAGACTCCCTGTTCCTGCTCCGGCAACAATTGAAATAATAAAAGGTATGCCTGTCAGAACAGGGGGAGTAGGTTTTGAAGCAACAACTCCGACAGGTGCCGCAATCCTGTCTGCCCTGGCAACAGGTTACGGTACGCCGGATGCCATCAAAATCGGAACGACCGGATACGGTATAGGTCATAAGGAAAATCCCGGTGTCCCCAACATATTAAGGGTTGCGCTGGGAGAGACTGATGTTACTGTAAAAACAGGGCACAGGGCACTTCTGATCGAATCAAACATTGATGACATGAATCCGGAATTTTACGACCACATCAGCGAACAACTGTTTAATGCAGGAGCTTCAGAGGTATATCTTACTCAGGTAATTATGAAGAAAGGCAGACCCGGTGTCGTTCTAAGTGTAATCTGTGAACCGGGTAATGAAGACAATCTTAAAGAGATCCTTTTTACCGAATCCACAACACTGGGATTAAGGACATTTGAATTTACCAAGGACACCCTTGAGCGTGAATTCAGCACAATCGACACGGAATACGGTGCTGTAAAAGTAAAACGCTCCTTTTATAAAGGACTTGAGGTTTCAGCCAAACCCGAATATGAAGACTGCAAGCGAATCGCTTCCGGGAAAGGCTTGCCGGTAAAGGAAGTTTACGGCCGCATCGCATCGGTTATCAGCGGAAAAAAGAACAAATAATGCCAGAAGCAAAAGGAGACATACTTGACAATATTTTGAAAGAACTCCGTTCTTTTGTGGTTGCTTTCTCAGGAGGTGTCGACAGTTCCTTCCTGCTTTACAGGGCACACGGGCTGAAAAAAGTCAATGTCATCGGAGTAACGATACGGACACCGTACATACCTGTGGCAGAAATAGAAGAAGCATCCGCTTTTGCTGAGGCCTATGGAATAAGGCATCGAATAATTGACCTGGTTTTCCCTGAGACATTAAGAGATAACCCGGAATCAAGGTGTTATTTATGCAAGAAGATCCTTTTTACTGAGGTAAAGCGCTACGCTTCGGAGAATGGGTTTCTTAATGTAATTGAAGGGACGAATGCTGATGACTCCAGGGATTACCGTCCGGGGATTAGGGCCTTGCGTGAACTGGAAATAAGGAGCCCGTTGCAGGAAGCCGGTCTTACAAAAAAGGAAATAAGGGAGTTACTAAGGCAGGATGGACTTTCTATATGGGATAAACCGGCAATGGCCTGTCTTCTTACAAGGATCCCTTATGAAACGAGAGTTCAGGAGAGTATGCTTTGCATGATTGAAAAGGCAGAAAGATATCTTTTTGAGAGGGGATATCCGGGAACGCGGGTAAGATTGCATGGCGACATTGCCAGGATAGAATGCCTTCCCGGTTATTTCGAAAAGATAATTCAGCCGGATGAAAGGAAAGAGATCATCAACTACCTTAAAAATACAGGATTCAGATATGTATCTTTGGATCTGGAAGGATACAGATCTGGTAGTTTAAATGGAAAAAAGAAGCACAATGACCCGGAGTGAATTAGAAACCCTGCTGAAAGAGCTGACGAGCGGAAAAATAAGTATTGACCTGGCTATTGAAAAACTGAGGGATTTCCCTTTTACTGATCTGGGCTACGCCAAGATCGACCATCACCGCCAACTCCGAACAGGTTATCCTGAAATAGTATACTGTGCAGGTAAAACAAAGGAACAGGTAGCCGGAATTTTCACTCTGATGGCAGAAAAAGAAAACAATGTTATCGGGACCCGGGCCGACGGTGAGATGTACAATTCGGTAAGGGAATCCCTACCTTCTGCAGTTTATTATCCTGTGGCGCGTATTATAAGCGTTCAGAAAGAAAAGCCTGTCATGAAATCCGGCATTGCAGTGATAACAGCAGGCACATCGGACATGCCAGTTGCAGAGGAAGCGGCCATTACCGCAGAGTTGCTGGGAAACGAAGTGACCAGGATATATGATGCCGGAGTAGCCGGTATTCATCGACTTGTAGAAAAGCTTCCGGAAATAAGGAAATGCAGG
Organism: Bacteroidales bacterium; assembly: GCA_040772125.1. Classification (GTDB taxonomy): domain Bacteria; phylum Bacteroidota; class Bacteroidia; order Bacteroidales; family VadinHA17; genus LD21. The sequence goes on along the minus strand of JAXGYS010000003.1, from coordinate 1,278,458 downwards.
GTTATTATTGTTATTGCCGGCATGGAGGGAGCTCTTGCAAGTGTTGTGGGGGGTCTAGTTGACAAACCCGTAATTGCGGTACCCACTAGCGTAGGGTACGGAGCAAGTTTCGGAGGCATCTCTGCCCTTCTTGCGATGCTGACAAGCTGCGCTGCCGGAGTCACCGTAGTAAACATCGACAACGGATTCGGAGCAGCTTTTTCGGCAAGCATGATTAATCAGATGAAGTGAAATGCTGCATATGAACGGAGATCAGATACTCCTTTCCACAGCCTATCTACCTCCTGCTGAATATTTCTCCCGGATACTGAATTCAGGATCATTTGTGGTTGAGTACAACGAGAATTACAACAGGCAGACATACAGGAACAGATGCAGGATACTGGGTCCGAGAGGGATTATTGTTTTGAGTATCCCTGTCACAAAAGGAGGTAAAACAAAAGCTCCCGTCAAGGATGTTAACATCGATTATACGAAACGATGGCAGAAGGTTCACATACGGGCCATCGCCTCATGCTACGGAAGGTCTCCTTTTTTTCAATTCTATTCGGAGGAATTATTCAGCATTATTGACAAAGAATACCGTTTCCTTGTCGACCTGAATGAGGATCTTATTGTAAAATGCCTCGAGATACTTGATATCGAAAGATCATTCCGGTCAACATCCTCTTTCAAAACACCCGGTGGACCGGAGAATGATTACAGGTACTCAATATCTCCAGGAAAGGAGCCCGGCGTTGAACAAAAGCCTTACATACAGGTTTTTAACCAGGATAACTTCGTGCCGGGTCTGAGTATTATCGACCTTATTTTCAATACAGGGCCGGACGCCCGTTCATTTCTTTAAAGGTAAATAATACAAGCCGGAAGAAAGTCCTTTTGCCAGGAAAGGACTTTGATCCGGCTTTTGATCAATAGATGTAAGTCAAATCAAAGTATTAAAATCCGAACTTGTAACCAAGGGTTACAGTAAAAATGTTCCTGTTGCTTGTCAGACCTGCCATTGCTGAAGACGATGCGGTATTGTACAGTATATAATTCTGGTCATTCTTAAGGTTTGTGAAACCAAAGTCAATGTTCAGATTTTGCTCCCTGTAGCCAGCACCTGCAGACAAAGTCCGGTAAGTGAGGTTCTCGTTCAGTTCATTCTCTGCAAAAACCTTTCCGTAATACCCGTATCCTCCTCTGAGGTAAAATTTATCCAGGCGTGCCTCACCTCCTACTCTTAAATTATGCGCCGGCTTAAGGGTGTTTTTTATCTCAAGGTTCTTCTCACTGTAGTCGTAATTGTCTCCTGTTTCGGAAAATTTAGCAGTGCTGTAATCGACAAATTCATAATCAACACTCAGCATACCCAGTTTTTCGAACTGATAGGCCATCCCTAACAGTGCTCTGAAGGGAGTTGTAAGGGCATAATTATATCTGAGCGGATCGTTGGCGAATTCATAGCGACTGTTGTCGGTATAATTGGCGCTGATATTATCGTAGAAATATTCATCAATCTTGTAAAACACAGGTGAATGGAAGGCCACTCCTATCCTGAGTTCTTCAACAGGTTTTATAATGGCGCCTATCTTGACAGAAACTCCAGTACCGGTATTTTCAAAATGCTCGGTATAGGTAAAATCGCTGAATCCCGAGTCAAGGTAGTAATCTGCTTTTTCGAGATGCTCGTAATGCCCGGTATAACGGATGGTGTTTATCCCGAGTGTTGCTCCGAAGAAGATCTTATTTGAATAGTTTCCCCCTATGGAGATCGCATGTTCACCTGTATATCCTTCATTTGTGATCAGGCGTCTGATGTTCTGACCGTAATCTGATCCGGGATTGTCGCCGTAAAATGAAAATACTGTTCCGTAAGCTGTTGCGCCCGACCCTGTTATTGTATCGATAACCCATGCGTCATAAGCAAGGCCCGCGGCTCCGGACAGATCGCCGTAATAAATTCCGTTACTGGCATCGGCCCAGTAATCAGCCATTGAATTATCAGTGCTTACGCCCTGGATTCTTATCGTGGAGTGCAGGTTATTTGTCTTGTTGAATGAATAGCCGACATTCAGGTTTATCAATCCGCTTGTACCCCCTGATGAAATGAGGTTACTGACAATACCAGCCTGTCCCAGGCCAAAGTTATACAGATAATCCTTATTGAGTCCCTTGAAGTTTGCCTCAGTACTATTGTGAAAGAGCTGGGGTGAAACCGATATTTCCGAGGTTCTGAATATGCCCAGTCCTCCGGGGTTCTGGCTCAGGGCCGACAGATCGCCTCCCAAAGCTGTAAAAGCTCCTCCCATCGACATGAATCTTGCCGTACCAGTGTAGAAGATCTGGGAATATCTTAAAGCATCATCGACATTCTGGGCAAAAAGTCCCTGCAATGTCAGGATCAATGCTGCTGTTGTTATCGCAATTTTTTTCATCAGATTATAAAATTTTGTTTATGAGAATGGCTGCACTCCTGTAAACAGAATGGTACTTAGCCAGATTATATTTAAGTTTTACTTATGGTCTTCTGCTTCCCGAAGAAGAACCTGATGAGGAACCACTGCTCCTGGAAGATGACGATCCTGATGAATATGAGCCGCCGCCTGAATATGATCCTGATGAGCCGCTTCCGATGGATGATCTGCTTCCTCCGCTGAAAGATCCCGACGAATAGCCGGTTCCCGAGCTTCTGCGCGAAGACGGTACCGAGTAGCTGCTGCCTGAACCGGATCTGTTCTGTGAAGGCACTGAATAAGAGGGAGAGCTGCTTCTTCCTGTTCCGGAATTCTGGGGAAGGCGCTGTATTACCGAAGGTCTTGTTGTACTGACTCCGCTGTTCGTTCTCCTTTCAATACCCTGGTTGGTATTCGTCCTTGTATTATTGTATGAGGGTCTGGTGCTCATTCTGGGATCATTGTACCTGGGGGTGTAGCTTCTGTCAACAGAATTGTACTCAGGCATGGTTGCAGCAGGAGTTCTTCTGGGCTGGGTTCCGGTAACATTCTGGGTTCCCTTGCTGACCGGCTGCTGTGTTCCTTCCTTGCCGACAGATGTAACTGTCTCACGCGATCCCCGCTGAACAGCAGTGCGTCTCGAGGGTACTGTTCCTGAGGCTGCCCCTGCAGCTGTTCCTGCCGAAGGGTCTGTTGTCCTGCGTGATCCTGCTGTAGCGGAAGGCAATCCGCTGGCTGAAGAAGAAGCTCCTCCCGTCCATCTTGTTGAAAGAGTGCTGGGGCGCTCTCTACGTCCATAGTCAGCACTGTAGGTGTCCCTGTATCTGTAAGTGTAAGGATACCAGGAACCGTAGTGATAAGGAGAATAACCGTACAAGCCGCCGTAGTAGTATCTTCCGTAATATCCACCGTAATAGCTTCCGTAATAGAATGGATCGTAATATGAATAAGGATTGTAATAATCGTAATAGAAGGGATCGTAGTACGGGAACCCTCCGTAGTAGTAATTAAACCTGAATGAGGGATACCAGCTGTAATAAAAGGGATCTCTCCAGTATGGGTTGAAATAGTTTCCGTAGAACCTGTTAAGTCTGCCGGCATAAGAATAATTGTCGTAATATCCGTAATAATTATCGTATACCCTGGCATCGTCATAATCAACAGCATCCGAGTATTCTCTTGATACCAGGGTATCGCTTGCATATATATTGTCATAATATGCTTCAGACCTCAGGTCACTCTCAGCCATATGCCGGTTGGCCTGTGCAGCAACTCTTGTTACCGGTTGATCCGTACTCTGGTAATAGAGATCATCATATTCAGTTCCCACATAGAGGCCTGAAGAACAACTGGCCAGAGTGAAGAGTGCAATTCCGAATATGTAATACGATGCTTTCATTTCTTTGTGGTTTATTTCAGTTTTTCAATCCTAAATACAGAATATCAAATTCTATACCAAACATTCCAATTTATCTTTTTGCTTATCAGGTTTTTGGTTTCCAGCAAATTTAATCCTTTTTGTAAAAGTACCAATTTTATTTTAAGCCGGCTTACACTAAATGAGTTTTATTAATATCAGGATTTAGCTATTTTTACGACCGGTTTTAAAACAATTTATTCAAAACAAATATTGTACCAGAAGATGGCAAAGTTTCTTACAAACAGGGATGATAATTATGCTCAGTGGTATAACGACCTGGTAATCAAGGCTGATCTGGCTGAGAATTCAGCGGTTAGAGGGTGCATGGTTATCAAGCCCTATGGCTATGCAATTTGGGAGAAGATCCAGGCTCAACTCGACAGGATGTTCAAGGCAACAGGTCATGTAAATGCCTATTTTCCTCTTTTCATTCCAAAATCGTTCTTCAGCCGTGAGGCTGCACATGTTCAGGGATTTGCAAAGGAATGCGCGGTTGTGACCCACTACAGGCTTAAAAACGATGAAACCGGAAGGGGTATTGTTGTAGATCCTGCAGCAAAACTGGAAGAAGAGCTGGTAATTAGGCCCACATCGGAAACCATCATCTGGAATTCGTACAAAAACTGGATCCAGTCCTATCGCGACCTTCCGATCCTGATTAATCAGTGGGCTAATGTAGTCAGGTGGGAAATGAGGACAAGGTTGTTTTTGAGGACAGCCGAATTCCTGTGGCAGGAAGGTCATACTGCTCACTCAACCAGCGAGGAAGCCATTGAAGAAACAGAAAGAATGATAAATGTATATGCCGATTTTGCAGAAAACTATATGGCATTACCGGTTATCAAGGGGTCAAAGAGTGAGAATGAACGCTTTGCAGGTGCAATAGACACCTATACAATAGAGGCTCTTATGCAGGACGGCAAAGCACTTCAGGCAGGAACCAGTCATTTCCTCGGGCAGAACTTTGCCAGGGCTTTTGATGTTCAGTTCACCGATAAAACAGGAAAGCTTGATTATGTATGGGCCACTTCCTGGGGCCTTTCAACAAGAATGGTCGGAGCCCTGATAATGGCTCATTCAGATAACCATGGTCTTGTCCTTCCTCCGAGGCTTGCACCTGTCCAGGTTGTAATAATCCCGATCTACAAAACCGATGAACAGCTGGAGAGAATTACAGAAAAGGTAAAATCTATAAAGGCAAGGCTTGAAAAAGCAGGTATTTCGGTGAAATATGACGACAGGGATAATAACAAGCCCGGATGGAAATTTGCCGATTATGAACTAAAGGGAGTTCCTGTCAGGCTTGCTATGGGTCCGCGCGACCTTGAGAACGACACAATAGAGGTTGCCAGGAGGGACACGCTTGAAAAAGAAACAATAAAAATAAACGATCTGGACAACCACATACCGGTTCTGCTTGAAGCCATTCAGGAAAACATTTTCAGGAAAGCCCTTCAGTTCAGGGCAGACAACACATTCCATACTGACAGCTGGGATGAATTTGTCGATATTATCGAGAACAGGGGAGGCTTCGTAATGGCACACTGGGACGGTACCACTGCTACCGAGGAGAAAATAAAGGAAGAGACGAAAGCCACCATAAGATGCATCCCGTTCGACACTCCCTCTGAAGAAGGGAAATGCATATATTCGGGAAAACCTTCTCCCAGAAGAGTCCTGTTCGCCAGATCATACTGAACCATTAAGTATATTATAAAATAATTGTTAATTTAGGGGAGTACAAAACCAAACAAATCCAGCCATGTCGGAACTCGAAGACAAGAAGAATTCGATAATTACAACACTAAGGCAGAAGTCGACTCTCAAGGAAAAGGTATATGACAACACCCTTGAATGGTTTGGAGTCATCAAGGATATTCTCAAGAACCTCTCAAGGGATGTCAACTCAAACCTGGGAAATACAGATCCGAGGATAAAGCTGGAATACACCGACAGAAGCAATTTCGATGCACAGCTCAAGGTAGCAGGCGACATTCTTCTTTTCAGCATGCATTCAAATATTTTCCAGTTCGACAGGGAACACCCGGCATGGAAGACTCCCTATATCCAGAAAAACAAGCTAAATGCATATTCCGGGATAATAAACATTTACAACTTTCTTTTCGATTCATTCAAGTATTCCAGACTGGATGACCTCGGATATCTGATTGCCAGGATCTTCATCAATCACGAGAATCAGTATCTTGTTGAAGGGAAACGGCAGATGGGAATGCTTTTCTCCAACTACGGCAACGAAGCAATAAGCAGGGCAGCACTACAGACTATTATTTCCACTGCAATACAGTATTCACTGGAATTTGATCTTCTGGTGCCGCCATACGACACAGTTAAAATCGCCACAGTCGGACAGGCTGAAGCCAAAATTCAGCACTCAAGAATAATTACCGGTAAACGTCTTGGATTCCAGTTTAATTCAGATGACGTGTTGCTTAAAAACTCAAATGAAACATGAAATTCATAACAGTGCCGGAAGTCCGCTCCACAGAAGGTTGATCTCTTTCCCGGTATTTATTTTCCTGTTTTCTTTCTGTTATTCCCAGGAGTCTCCCCCGGCAGACTCAGTCCTGAAACGGCCCTTGAAAATAAACCAGGTGGAAACCGGTTTCATAAGTTTCTTTCCTGAAGGTTCACGGCTCACCAATCCAGAAAACCTGATACAGCTGTCCGACATGGACAGGGAAAGAACAAAAAGCTTCCTTGACACTCTCAGGACCATGGCATCAAGAAGGATCATAACACAAAGATTGTACGACATTGTAATCCGCCCTCAAAGCCATAGTCTCGTGGAGACTGTCCAGGTATCGGATGAAGAAAGCTTCAGAATCTACAGGGGATTAAAGATCAGAAACATAGAAATCAGGAGGCTTAATGTTTTTGGTACGAATATCTATGATCCTGAAATGTACAATCCCAATAAGATCGAAAATATTCTCAATAAGACTCACTTCAGCACCAATGAGTTTATAATAAGGAGGTACCTGCTGTTCCACAAAGGCGACACTCTTTCACCTCTTACCCTGGGAGATAATGAACGTCTTCTGAGGAATCTTCCCGGGATAGATGATGCCAGGATCATTGTAACCCAGGTATCCGATGAGGAAGCCGATGTCATGGTTGTCACAAAAGACATATATTCTCTGGGAGGACGTATCTCTCTCAAGGGAATCGAAAAGGGTTCGGTGGCCCTTTTCGACAACAACATCTTTGGAATGGGGCATGAGTTCGGCATAGAAGTGCCCTGGGATGCCAGATATGCAAGCTCCCCGGGCTTCGGAGCCAACTATCAGATAAACAATATATTGAAAACATTCTCAAATCTCAACCTGCACTTCACCGACGGACTGGGAAGAAAATCCTACGGCTTCAGCCTTAGCCGCGGTTTTGTCAGTACCGATACCAGGTATGCAATGGGAATATCAATAAGAAGAATGTCAATAACCGAAGATTATGGTGTAATAGCATTACCGGCACCGGTAAAATACACACTCCAGAACTACTGGTTTCAAAGATCCTTTATCATCAACCGGGAATCGGCAACAAGACTTATTCTCGGAATCAGATATACCAACAACAATGTTTTCGATAATCCATTCATCCAACCAGACTCGTTTTATAACTACCAGAAATACAAGATATTGCTTGGGTCTGTCTCCTTCTCCACTCAGAAGTATTATAAAGCCAATCTCATATACAGTTACGGAAGAACTGAAGATATACCTTTCGGAGGCTCTGTCGTAATTACCGGAGGAAGAGAATTCGGAGAGTTCAAAGACAGGACATATGTTGCCGGATCAGCCTCTGTTGGCCATTCAATAGGCAGTCTGGGGTACCTGAGATTTACAGCTGGTGCAGGATCATTTCTGAATGGGCATAAGACAGAACAGGGTGTCTTCTCCGTCAATGCCAATTATTACACAAGGCTGCTCAATATAGGCGCCTCGAGGATCAGAACTTTTATTACAGCAGAATATACCAGAGGTTTTGACCGGTATTCTGACGAAAAGCTATTTTTCATAAGCAGAAATGGTTTGTCTCTATTCAGAAACGATTCAACGTCAAATGCCCAGAGAATGATGGCAGGAGTTGAATCAGTCATTTTTAGCCCGGTAAATTTCTATGGTTTCAGATTCGCTATTTTCGGGTTTGCCGATGCAGGTGTCCTCTTCGGTCTGAATGAACCGGTAATGAAGGGAGAATTTGTTTCAGTAATAGGCCTCGGCCTGAGAATCAGGAATGACAACCTTATCCTCAACACCTTTCAGATCCGTATTGGATTTTTCCCCACCGCTCCCGACTTTTCCAGGACTGACCTGGTAAGGATCTCAGGGGAACACCTTCTTGAACAAAAAAACTTTGAACCAGGTCCGCCCTCACTGCTTCCATATAATTAAGCAACCATGCTGAAGTCCTTTTATGATGAGTTTGTTGATTATGCTGAGAATAATTCTCTCTTCAAATCCGGGAGCAGGATATTAATGGCTGTAAGCGGCGGGATGGATTCAATGGTAATGGCCCATCTTTTTCTCAGGAGAGGTCAGGATGTAGCTGTTGCCCACTGCAATTTCTCACTCAGGGGAGAGGAATCGGACGGGGATGAGGAGCTGGTACAAGAATTCGGTTCCAGGAACAAAGTACCTTTCTTCAGGATCAGGTTTAACACCAGGGAATATGCCTCGGAGAAAGGCATCTCTGTGCAGATGGCTGCAAGAGAGCTCAGGTTTGACTGGTTCGAGCAGATCAGAAAAGAAAATAATTATGATCTTATTGCTACGGCTCACAATCTTAACGATAATGTGGAAACCCTTCTGATCAACCTTACAAGGGGAACAGGACTTACGGGGCTTTCAGCAATGAAACCGGTCTCGGGAAGGATAATAAGACCACTTCTGTTTGCAACCCGCGAAAAGATAGCTGGATATTGCAGCGATCGAGGAATTGAATACAGGGAAGACAGTTCAAATTCACTCACAAAATACTCCAGGAACAAGATCAGGCATCTTGTAATGCCGGTGCTGAGGGAAATAAATCCTTCGGCAGACACAACAATCAGCAGTCTTGCAGGTAAACTGGCCGTACTTGACGGGATCCTTCAGGATTACACTGATAAGCTGAGATCAGAAATTTCTGATGTCAGAGACGGAAACATCATTTTCAGTATTGCCCGTCTGAAAGACATAAAGGGAGGCAAGACCATGATCTTTGAACTTTTCGGCCCCTATGGGATAACGGATGAAACATCAGCAGGCATTCTGAGGATTCTCGACAGCACATCCGGGAAACAGATATTCACAAGAACCCACCGGATTTTGAGAGACCGCGATGTAATCATTGTCTCATCCCTTGAAGACGGGGATCCTCCGGAAAGGATTCAGATCAGAAATACTGATGAACTGAGAAAGGTACCAGGGATAATTTCAGCTGAAATCGTTGATGCAGGACCGGGTGCAGAAATCCCCCGTTCCCGTGATTTTGCCTGTATTGATATTGATAAAATTACATTCCCGATTATAATAAGGAAATGGAAAGAAGGCGATTATTTCCATCCGCTCGGGATGCAGAACCGTAAAAAGCTGAGTGATTATTTTACCGACAGAAAATTTTCCGTGATAATGAAAGAAAAGACTTCTGTACTGGAATCTGAGGGAAAAATAGTCTGGATTATCGGAGAGAGGCTCGACGATCGTTTTAAGGTTACCCAAAGTACGGTCAGGATGCTCGTGATCCGTGTATCCCCCTGTCGGTAAGTGAAAGGTCGGCAAGAGCTATTGAGGCTGCAGCTTCAACTATAACAGGCATTCTCAGGGCGATACAGGTATCATGTCTTCCCCTGACGCTCAGCCCTGTCATTTTTCCGCTTGCAAAATCAAGTGTCTGCTGTTCAACACCAGTTGATGATGTGGGCTTTACCGCGACCCTGAAAACAATCTCATTCCCATTTGTAATACCTCCGTTGATACCGCCGGCATTATTTGTCATCGTTGTCCCGTCCGTGCCGGTAAAAGGGTCATTATGAACCGACCCTTTCATTCCCGGAGCAGCGAAACCTGATCCGAATTCAATTCCTTTTATGGCAGGTATTGAGAAAACAATATGACTTATCATCGACTCAACAGAGTTGAAAAATGGCTCTCCAATAGCTTTCTGAGGATTTCTGACCCTGCATTCAATTATTCCGCCTATGGTATCGTTTTCTTTAATAGCCTCTTCGATAGCTTTATCGATATCAGTCATCCCTCCCGCAGAAATAATACGTGCATTAATTTCAGCCGGTTTAAGTATCTTTTTTGCAAGAACCCCTGCAGCCACGAGTCCCCATGTGATCCTTCCAGAAAAGTGACCGCTTCCCCGCATGTCTGAAAAACCCGAATATTTTACAGCAGCCGTATAATCAGCATGGCCCGGACGGTATACCTCTCTGAAAACGTCGTAATCAGAGGATATCCTGTCACTGTTTCTTGTCATGATGGTAACAGGAGAACCGGTTGTCCGTCCACTGAAGACACCGCTAAGTATCTCGGGTTTGTCGGGCTCTCTTCGTGCTGTTGTTCCCTTGCTGCCGCTCTGTCTCCGTGCCAGGTCATCCATGAAATCATCTGCATCAAGTTTGAGACCCGGGGGGCAGCCGTCAATTACAATGCCTATCGAATTTCCGTGCGACTCGCCGAAAATCGAAACCCTGAAAACAACGCCGAAAGAATTCATCTGTATCAGTTATTTTTGGTTACCATACATATACTGGCTGTAAAAATCAACTACTTCCCGAACGGGGACTTTTTCAGTAACCGCTTTTCCAATACCCTGGAGGAAGACAAAATAAATATCATCTCCGCTTTTCTTTTTATCCCTGAGAAGCAGCAACTCAAGTTCCTCTGAGGGTATTTCATGTTTTCTAAGAAGCCTGAAGTATTTGAGTACCGAAGATATTCTTCCGTATTCTCTCTCATCAAGATATCCCTTCGTCATCGAGAAAGCAGCTGCAAGTTCCATACCTGATGCTACAGCATAACCATGCCTGAACGACTTGTACATCTCGATTGCGTGGCCGTAGGTGTGGCCAAAATTCAGTATTCTTCTTAATCCGGATTCCTTTTCGTCCTCTTCAACCACTGACGCCTTGAATCTTACTGCCAATGATACAAGCACTGACATAAGGTCTGTGTCCCTGCTTTTGATTGCATCACTTTTTCGCTCTATCATTTCAAACAGATTCTCATTGCCTATCAGTGCTGTTTTAATAAGTTCGGCAAGGCCTGAAAAATACTCTTCTTCCGGTAAAGTCTGGAGCATTGACTGGTCACATATAACGAATTCCGGCTGCTGGAAGGATCCAAGAATATTTTTCGTACCCCTGAGATTCACACCGTTTTTTCCTCCGGTGCTGGCATCGACCTGCGACAGCAGTGATGTGGAAATGAATGCGCTCTTAACTCCTCTCATGTATATAGAGGCCAGAAAACCAGCAATATCGCAGACCACTCCTCCTCCTATTCCCAGGATGAATCCCGACCGGTCTATCCCCGATTCAATCAAACGTTCGGCAAGCGATTCCACTGTCTCAAGAGTCTTGCTTGCTTCTCCGGCTTTAACAGGGAAAACAGGAAAGTCAGGAAAGCGGTCACCATAAATCCGGTTAATGTTGGTATCGGTAATGATCACAACTCCGGTGCCGGGAAGTATTTCATTTACAGACTCCCACCTGGCTCCAATGTAAATTTCTGAAAAAGAGCTGCCTGTCTTTAAAACTATCTTTTCCATTTCTTCTTTTTCCTCCGTATTAAGTTAGTTTCATCAATCCAATATGGGAAATCATCTTAACGGCCCGGTAAGCAGAAAGAACCTTGCTGTTATTGCAAAGATAAAAAGTGTTAACTTTCTTCGGCAGAAAATCTGATTTTGTTATGACACTTAAAGAAAGATACAGAAAAACAATTGAATATTTCAATGCAAACATGCCTGTGGCTGAAACCGAACTGAGCTATACGGATCCCTTCAGTCTTATCGTGGCTGTTATACTTTCAGCCCAGTGCACCGATAAAAGAGTAAATATGATCACCCCTGCCCTTCTGGGGAGGTATCCTGATGCAAAGGCTATGGCAGCAGCTGACCCGGCTGACATATTCGAGTATATTAAATCATGTTCCTATCCAAACAACAAGGCAAAACACCTTTCGGAGATGGCAAAGATGCTTATCAGCGATTTCACGGGAACAGTCCCGTCCGACCCGGCTGAACTGCAAAAGCTTCCCGGTGTGGGAAGAAAAACCGCAAATGTTGTTGCATCGGTTGTCTTCAACAAACCGGTGATGGCTGTCGACACTCATGTATTCAGGGTATCCTCAAGGTTAGGGCTTATCAGGAATGCCCGTACACCTCTGAGCGCTGAAAAACAGCTTTCCATGAACATTCCGGAAGAGCTAATGCATAAAGCACATCACTGGCTTATCCTGCATGGCAGGTACATATGCAAAGCCAGGAATCCGCTATGCAATGAATGCGGACTGAGGGACTTCTGCAGATTCTACACAGAAAAAAACACAGCGAAATAAGCAACTGACATATGGAATCGGCTAAATTTCACGTTAGTTAAGGAAAACCTGGAACTGACCAAAATTGATTTTCGACGACTTTAAGCAATATGACAGATTTCAAAGAAACATATGAAGAACTTCTCAGAGAGAATTTCAGGCTGAAAAATGAAAATTCGGAGCTTAAAACAAAGGCCGGCCTGAATTCTGATGGAAAAAATAATTCAGGCGGGGTAAAGGTGAGCAGGGAAAAGGCTTTCCTTGAACACCTGATCGACTCCATACCCGAGGCAATTGCCATTATTGACAGGGAAGGGAAGATAATAATGATCAACAGGGAATTCACCGATCTTTTCGGATATACAAGCGAGGAAGCCCTGAACCGGGAGATTGACATGCTGATCCTTCCTGAAGAACTAAGTGAAGACTCGGTGAATCACAATATAATTGCTGCAGAAAAACATAAGATAACAAGGCAGACAGTCAGGTGCGACAAGGATGGAAAAAGGATCAATGTGTCGCTTATAGCGACCAATGTCCTTATTGATGGTGAAATAGTCGCTTCGCTGGGCATTTACCGCGACGTTTCAACAGAAAAGAAGAACCAGACCATCCAGGAGATTCTCTACAATATTTCAACCGCGGCTCTCAACCAGGTTGATATAAAGGACATCTACCCGACCATTGTACACGAACTCAGCAAGATCTGGGATACCAGCAATTTCTTCATCGCGCTTTATGACAATAAGAATGATACTCTTTCTATGCCCTTCTTCTCCGATGAGAAGGATCAGTTCGAAAAGGTGCCTGCCCGGAAAACAATCACCAAATGGGCAATAAACCTGAAGAAATCAATACTCCTTAAGGTAAATGATCTGAGGTGTCTCGAGAATTCAGGCGACATAACACTGGTAGGAGCACCATGCAAGGTTTGGATGGGCGTTCCGCTAAAAGCCGACAAGGAGATTATCGGGGTCATGGCCTTCCAGGATTACCACGACGAGGATAAATTCACCCAGGATGATGTAAATGTACTTGAATTTATTGCCAATCAGATTGCTATAGCAATCCAGAGAAGGATAATGATCGACAATGTGATTACTGCCAGTCACAGGGCAGAAGAAGCAGCGCGTTCTAAACAGCAGTTCATGTCGACCATGAGTCACGAAATACGCACACCGCTAAACGAGGTCATAGGAATAACAAATCTTCTCCTGCAGGGAAATCCAAGGGAGGATCAGATGGATTACATAAAAACACTACGTTTCTCGGGTAATCATCTTCTTACGCTGGTCAATGATGTTCTCGATTTCAATAAAATGGAGTCGGGGAAAATCGAGTTTGAAAAAACGCCGTTCAGTCTGAATGACTTCCTCAGGGATATCCAAAGAACATATTCCTACCGGACCAAATCCAAAAACCTCGAGTTTGAAATAATAAGAAAAGGAGATCTTCCCGACTCAGTAATTGGCGATCCCATAAGGCTGAACCAGATCTTGTCAAACCTTCTTTCGAACGCGCTCAAGTTTACTCAGAGAGGAAGTATAAACATAATTGTAAAGGAGATGCAGCGCAAGGATCATGAAGCAAGGATCGAATTTACAGTTGCCGATTCGGGCATAGGCATTCCTGCAGAAAAGCATGGATATATATTTGAAAGCTTCACCCAGGCATCGCCCGACACGACAAGGCAATACGGAGGTACTGGACTGGGTCTGGCAATTTGTAAAAAGCTTGTCGAGTTGCAGGGCGGCATTATCAAAGTTGAAAGCGAACCCGGAAAAGGATCGGCATTCAGCTTCGCACTCTCCTTCGGGATACAGGAAACAGGCGAAAGCGTTGAAAGGAGCGAAATCAATGAATCATATAACGGGCTTGAAGGAAAGAGGATACTGGTGGCCGAAGACAACAAGATCAACTTCTTTGTCGCCAACAAATTCCTTGTCGGATGGGGAGTAAAGGTAACGCATGCAGAAAACGGAAGGATAGCTCTTGACATACTGGAAAAGGATGACTTCGATCTTATTCTCATGGATCTTCATATGCCTGTTATGGATGGAGTCGAGGCAACCAGGGTAATAAGGAATTCGGATGATCCCAGGATAAAAGACATACCGGTTGTTGCCCTTACAGCGGCAATAATGTCAGAAAACCACGATAAGATTGAGAATCTGAGCATCAACGACTATGTCCTGAAGCCCTTTAAGCCGAGGGATCTTTTTGACAAGATACTGAAGAATATAAGATAGTATAGCTGTTACCTGATACAGTATTTACCAAGATATTCTGTTGCCTTCCGGTTTCCGAGATTGAACGAAACCCTGAAATCGTGGCATGCATCCTCCCTTCTTCCGGAATTCAGAAGCGCAATGCCTTTGTTAAGCCAGACGTCGGGATTTCCAGGCTGCAGATCAAGCGACATACTGTAGTCATTAATAGCCCACTCCCACGATTTTGCAGCTAGGTATGAATTTGCCCTGTCAACATAACATTCTGCATCGTTGGGGTGCAGCCTGACATTTTCAGAAAAATAGGCAAGAGCTTTAAGGTTATCCCCTGCTGCGGCTTCTGTCCTGCCGGCTAAACTGAGGGCTTTCCTGCTGCCCGGGTAAAGTGACAGGTATGCTTCGACATCTTCGATCGCCTTCCGGGTCTCCCCTGTCCGGCGATAACTGCCTGCCCGAAGCATATACAACTCAGGATCCCCTGTATTCATGTCGATCAGTTTTGAATACGACTGTGAAGCTCCGGCATAATTACCGGAAGCTTCCTGGGCTTTTGCCAGGAGCCGGTAATACTCTTCCCTTCCCGGGAATTCATTTTCGATGGCTGTCAAAACCCTTACCGCTTCGGCATTTTTATTCTCAGCAACATTTATTAATGCTTCAGCATAGGAGACCATTTCATTTCCCCTGTAAGTACCTGACAGACCAGAAAGTATCTGTCTTGCCTCCCCGGTATTTCCTGTGGATATACTGTAGCTTATTTCGGCAATGCCCTTCTCAAGAGCTGAATACCAGTCCTTTCTCCAGAACTGCCGCCATTCCTGACTATTTTCTATTGAGGCAAATGAAGGATCCAGCATTATCTCTTTTTCACTCCTCTTATGATCAGACTTCATGCTTGCTTCCAGGTGATAAACAGCCGTTGCAGCATCACCCCTGAGACTGTAAATTCTTGCCAGGCCATATTCGCCGCTCGACGGATCTATCCTGCTGGCTGAATTGAAATCGTTTATTGCAGGTGACAGATTGCCTCCGGCCAGATGAGCTTCGGCCCGTGCAAGAAATAGGGAACTCATTCCCATATTGTCGGCAACAGGAGTAAGTATCCCGGCAGCTTCATTGTATTTTCCGGCATCCAAGAGGGCCCTGGCTTTCATCAGGTAGTCGCCGGGAGTCTGACCAGTTATGGTCAGGCCGAGAAAAGATGCAAGGCACAATATGAATATTTTCTTCATCTCTTTAATCTAAAAAAACGTTTAAAACTCCGGCTTCTTTACTGTAGCATCCTTTTCAGTTATAACATGCACAAAACCTGACAGATGGTACTGCTCAAGGCCCGATATTCTCATTTCAAAAACATCACACTGATAGAAATAGACTCCGGGCGAAACTATATTGCCCTTGTAGGTGCCATCCCAGTTAAGTCTGGGATCGTCCGTTTCAAAAATAAGAACACCATACCTGTTGAATAACCTGAAGTCGACTTTTTCAACAAGTCCTGTGGTTTTTGCAATTAACCGGTCATTGATGTCATCCCCGTTCGGTGTGAATACATTGGGTATCTCATAAAACTTACATGAGTCCACACAGATTTCAAGCGATCTTTCACTCTCATTTCCCAGAACATCAAAAGAAGTAACTGCGTAACATCCCGAGACAATATCGCCAGGGAAATGCTTGTAGACAAAGGTATTTTTATCATTTATCGTAGTAAGAAGAGCAAGCGATTCACCCTCCGTATAGAGTTTGTAATAAATGTTGTATCCTGCCACATCCCCGAGGCATTCACTGTCGGCAAAGGTCCATCTTATTGTATTGCTAAGGCTGTCGCACTGGCTTGTCACTGTTATTTCAGGAACACAGGGTGGTTCATTGTCCACAGCATTGACACAGGTCACCTGCGAAAAATTAATAAGATCCCTGGGAAGACCCTGCGAGGTATAGCCCCCCGTCGAACGTATCCTGTAACAATACTCTTCTCCATTTACCAGACCTGCATCATTGAACTCAAGAGTGTTGGTCGTTCCGATTGAATCATATTGCATTGTATTCCGGTTAAGTCTGAAGAAGTCATACCGGGTGTTGACCCATGGAACATTCCTGCTGATTGTGAATCTGACCTTCCTGTCGCCCGGATTAGCGTTAAGGAACAGCGATGAAGCAAAGCTGGGCTCGCCAATAAGGAACCTGTTACCCGGGGCGTTATTATAGAGTTCTATCTTATAAATGTAACCTCCCGCCTGTGTATTGATTAGTGTATCAAGAAAACTTGTTTCATTAAGCGTTGATGTGGTTATCGATCTTATCTGTGAATATTCTGTTCCTGTTATACCCACAGCACGGTATATGATATATTCGTAGGGACCCGCGGCAGGAATGGTATCCAGCCTGTCGGGTCTTAGCCATCTGAGGATAACAGATCCGTTTGTAGCTGAAGTTGTCCTTACGCTCACATTTGTTATAACCGGAACTCCTGACACAAGCGAGGAAGTTATTTCATTAGATGCCTTGCTTTCGGTTCCGTTGGGGTAAACGGCCACAATGCGGTATGAATATTCCCTGGAAAACTGAAGACCCTGCCCGTTATCGGTGTCGAGGAAAGTAACCGTGGAACTACCGGGCACATAACCTACCTTTACGAATCCCGATGAAGATGGCAGGCCTGATGTACATGAATCTGCAACGAAGGATGATGCACCTTCCTTCCTGTAAATACTGAATCCT
This sequence comes from Bacteroidales bacterium, assembly GCA_040772125.1. Classification (GTDB taxonomy): domain Bacteria; phylum Bacteroidota; class Bacteroidia; order Bacteroidales; family VadinHA17; genus LD21. The sequence continues at coordinate 1,261,105 of JAXGYS010000003.1, read as the reverse complement.
GAAATGAAGGGAGTGCCATAGTCATTCCATGTCAGTCTCATGAACTTACCCTCAGGGGAGGCATTTAAAAGGACCGGGGAAGGTCCCAGTACTTTTATCCTCATATTGTCAATATCGGAGAGTTTTAATTCCCCGCTGTTATCATCCGATTTTATAAGTACATCATAGGGCTGGTTCCTTACGGCTTCATGGCATGGAGTCCACTGTAGCCGGGCTCTTGCAAAGCCGGGGCCTGAATCGATCTTGACGAACTGAGCCCTGCATTCCTCAAGAGTATAGATCCCTGAGGTTGAAAGAAGGCTCAGCAAATCATTATCGGGATCCGTAGCGGTGACCGTATAGCTTACCGTTTCTCCTGCTTCGACGCAGAGATCGCTCAGTGGGCCGTTGACAGGAGGTTTATTTCTTGTATCATATACATTTATCTGAATATCCCTGACCACAACCCCGATTTTCTTGCCATACCGCCACTCCTGTATCTCCATTGCAACGTTATAGGCTCCGGTATCGACAGGTGCATTCCAGATCAGGTCTCCGCTAATGGGATCGACCATAATGAAATTAGAAGCAGGAGGCAAAATATAGTTTTCTATTGGTTTCCCGTCTTCACGGGTACAGACTGTCATGGCATAGGAAAGACTGTCGCCGTCAGGGTCAAAAGCTCCGGGATTATGAATAAAGACATATCCCCTGGCGGCCTTGTCATAAGGAGGGTTGAGAAGAACGGGAGTGCTGTTTCGTCCTATGGATGGATTAACGATAAGGATCGTTGAAATGGAAAAAACCACGTTAACAGAATTGGGGATATTCTTTACATCAGCATTCCGGTTCGGATCCTGTACAACAATCCTGTATGCCCCTGGACCGGGAAAGGTGTGAGTGGTCCTGTAAACATTCCTTTTGTAGTAGTTCGGAAGAAAAAGTATGCTCTCCCTCTTTGCTACTGAGAAGGAATTATCTCCCCATGAGATTTCGAGTTCCGGGCGGTCAGCATAGCTCAGAGTGTAAGTGTAAGTGGTTACCGTCACCTCATAGGTAAGGTCCGACAGCTGGACATAGGTTATTTCACCCGCCCTGTTATGAGTAGCCCCTGCAATGAAAAAAAAGGAAAGAAGTATGGTTGCAAGGTATAGTCTTTTTAGAATGATGTTTTTCACCTGTTATAATCTCCTCTTAATGTTTAATTTCAAATGTCTTCTCTGTTTCCTCAGGAGTAAGCCTTGCTCCTTCCTCGAAATCATCCACTTTAACTATAACCATATTGGCCTGATCGCTGTAAAGTGAGGTCATTATAAGATTTCTGACGGTAACACTCCTGATTTCCTTCCCTGTTCTTGCCGTAAGATTCACCCGGAGCTCATTATCCGAAAGGTCCAAATTATCGAGTTTAGACTGAACTATGTTATTGTTCACAAATATCCTGATTTTTTCATTAATGTACTTTTCAACAACTTCGTAAGCGCAATTGTTCGCCCCTGAGAAATCCGGCACCCCGCCTTTTTCCTCTGAAATACCGGCATCCAGGAGGAAGTCGTCGAAATATATCTTTACAAACATCCTGAAAGTATTATTCTCTTTTGAGTGATCGAGACTTAAAAGAGAAACATGAACTGGGTGTACTGCAAATAATATAGAAAACAGCAAGCTAAGAAGCATCAGAAATCTGGCTTTATGACAATAAACAGCTTCAAAAATCAGACCATAATAATCTTATCAGTCAACAATATCAACCCTGTCTCTCAGGTATCCGACACTGCCCACCTCTATAAAGGAAAAACCTGATCCGCCAGAGAAATTACCGGCAAGGACGACAACCACCTCTTCCTCAGTCAGGACCTTCTTGCCGGTAAGATCCGTAAGTGCGATCTTCAGAAAATCATCCACCGAGCTCTTTTTCTCCTGCCATCTGGCATAGACCCCATACGATAGTGCAAGCTGCCTCATTGTACTTGTAAGATAACACTGGGCAAGTATGAGGTTGTAGCCCCTGTAGGCAGCCATATCCTTTATGGTCTTGCCTTCCCTGGTATCGGCAATTATGGCAACAGCAGATATTCTTACCGCGGTTTTCACAGCCACCTTTGCCAGGTATGCAGAGATCTCTCCCGTTACCGGATATGAAGGTATCTCAAGGAATTTCTCCTTGTTCTTCTCAACTTCAAGGGCAACCCTTGTCATTGTTCTTACAGCTTCAAGAGGATACTTGCCGCTTGCTGTCTCTCCACTCAGCATGACAGCGTCGGTTTGTGAATATATGGCACTTGCAATGTCGCTGACCTCGGCCCTCGTCGGTCTTGGATTTTCAATCATCGAATGAAGCATCTGCGTCGCCACAATTACCGGCTTTCTCCTGTTGATACATTTTGATATTATCATCTTCTGAACCACAGGGATCTTTTCATACGGAATCTCTATCGCAAGATCTCCCCTTGCAACCATTATTCCGTATACATGTTCAAGTATCTCATCAATATTGTCGACGCCCTCTTCGTTTTCAATTTTTGCTATAATTTTTACCGAACTGCCATATTCATCAAGAACCGACTGGACATCCATTACATCCTGTTTTGATCTCACAAATGAATGCGCTATGAAGTCCACTCCGTTTTCTGCTGCCATTTTTATGAATTCCCTGTCTTTTTTTGTGATCGAGGGAAGGCAGATCTTTATCCCCGGAAGGTTGACACTTTTCCTTGATCCAAGAATACAATCATTGACAACGAGACATTCAAGAGCTTCGCCTGTCGTCCTTACAGCTTTAAGTTCAATCTCCCCGTCGTCAATAAGTATGTCAGATCCCACGGGTACGTCGCGCACAAAGTAAAGATATGATACACATATCTCATTTTCAGTGGTAATGCCTTCCGGATCACCCTTGACAAGGATTGTAGAACCCTTTTTCAGCTCTATCTGCGAATGGCAAATTGTTGTTCTTATCTCGGGCCCCTTCGTATCGATCAGTATTGCAATCCGGTCTGAAACCTGCCTCACATTATTAATTATTCTGAGTGCTCCGTCGATATTCAGATGAGCCGAATTTATCCTTACGACGTCCATCCCCTCCCTGAAAAGCCCGTCAAGGAATTCCGGCTCGCATTTCTTATCGGATATTGTGGCGACTATTTTTGTTCTTTTCCGGATTATCATATTATCTCCTTCCTGTTAATTTCCATAATAGCTTCAACAGCAAGCCTGTAACCATCGAGCCCCAGACCCAGGATGCTTCCCCTGCAAAATCTGCCGACCAGGCTGTTGTGTCTGAATTCTTCGCGGGCTGCGACATTTGTTACATGGACCTCTATAACGGGCGATTTAACAGCTGCCACGGCATCAGCTATCGAGACTGATGTATGAGTGTATCCTCCGGGATTAAGAACAATGCCGTCGACAGAAAATCCTGTCTGTTGTATCTTGTCGATGATCTCGCCTTCTGTATTCGACTGAAAATATTCAAACTCCACACCAGGGTATCTCAGTCTGAGTACGGAGAGGCAGTCATCGAAAGGGACACTCCCGTATTTTCCCGGTTCCCTGATGCCTAAAAGATTCAGATTGGGCCCGTTAATGATCTGTATTTTCATCCCTTGATAATTATTGTCAGATTGTAAAAATAGTTAAAATAAGTGCTGAAAGGACCTTTGGAATCATATTATGCAAGAGTCCCGGTGTTATCTTTATCTGAAATTATAATTTTGCATATTTCCATAAAGCATCTGAATGGCTCTAACCTGGGAAATAGCATTCCGCAATTTTGAGAATTATCTCCGGCTCGAGAAATCACTGTCGGAAAACAGTATTGAAGGGTATCTGAGCGACATGAAAAAGGTTGAGGATTTCTTCATGGAGCAGGAAAATGAGACAGATCCTTCAGCTGTTACAGGTTCCCGGCTGAGGGAATTTATTGGTTCTTTCGGATCATCAAATCTGAATGCACGGACCCAGGCAAGATTGCTTTCATCAATCAGGGCATTTTTCCGTTTCCTTCTCATCGATGGTGAAATAAAGGACAATCCCTCTTCACTTCTTGATTCTCCAAGGCTGGGGCTTAAACTTCCACAGGTACTTACGGTTGAAGAAATCGATAATATTATCGGAGTGATTGACCTCAGCCGGCCCGATGGACACAGGAACAAGGCCATCATTGAGACCCTTTACGGTTGCGGACTGAGGGTTTCCGAACTTGTCGGACTCAAGCTGACCGACGTAAATGCTTCTGCAGGATATGTTGTCATAACCGGCAAAGGCGGCAAGCAGAGGCTTGTCCCAATAGGAAGGAGAGCCCTGAAGGAGATAGATCTTTACAGGACCGACCGCAACAGGCTGCCTGTAATCATTGACCAAAACATTGTGTTCCTTAACAGGAGGGGAAAAAAACTGACCAGAGCCATGATCTTTACCATTGTAAGGGATCTTGCCGGAAAGGCAGGCATAAAGAAGAAAATAAGTCCTCATACATTCAGGCATTCCTTTGCAACTCATATGGTTGAAGCGGGAGCCGATCTGAGGGCGGTACAGGAGATGCTGGGTCATGAATCGATAACAACGACGGAGATCTACACCCATATCGACAGGTCTTACCTGCGTGACACCCTTATTATGTTTCACCCTAGGGCATGAAATACCGACACTATTCTGAAATTCGATTTTTAATATTAACTTTGCACCTTATTTTCAGAAATCAACTGGTTAAAACAAATTTAGTCAATCACAATAAGTCAATCACAAATTAATAGAAGTATGTCAAAAGTTAAAAGAGTTTATTCCTTTGGCAACAAGACTGCAGAAGGAAAAGCAGACATGAAGAATCTTCTCGGAGGCAAAGGTGCCAACCTTGCCGAGATGTGCCTCCTCGGACTTCCTGTTCCTGCCGGTTTTACCATCACAACTGATGCCTGTAATGAATATTACGCAAACGATTGCACACTTCCCAAGGACCTCATGCCTGAGGTATGGGATGCAATGAAGGTTACCGAGGAAAGAATGGGAATGAAGTATGGTGATCCTGAAAATGCCCTTCTTGTTTCCTGCCGTTCGGGTGCACGTAAATCAATGCCCGGAATGATGGACACGGTTCTCAACATTGGTCTTTGCACCGCAACAATACCCGGTTTCCTGAAGAAAACCAACAATCCGCGCTTTGTATGGGATTCATACCGTCGTCTTATAATGATGTATGCCGACGTGGTAATGGAGAAAGCTGAGGGCATTGACCTTGGCGAAGGAAAAGGAATCCGCAAGCAGCTTGATGAAATGCTTGATCAGTTCAAGCACTCAAAAGGATACAAATCTGACACTGAAATCAGTGCAGATGAACTCAAGGACCTGGCTGAAAAATTCAAGAAGAAAGTTAAGCAGGTTCTTGGCAAGCCTTTCCCGGACGATGCAAGGGAGCAGCTTGAAGGAAGTATCAAGGCAGTATTCAAGAGCTGGAACGGTAAGAAAGCTGTTTCATACCGCAGGATTGAAGGAATTCCCGATGACTGGGGTACAGCGGTGAACGTACAGGCAATGGTATTCGGAAATATGGGAGACAGTTCGGCAACAGGAGTTGCTTTCACCCGTAACCCCGCAACAGGAGATAACCTCTTCTATGGCGAATGGCTTGTCAATGCACAGGGAGAAGACGTGGTTGCCGGTATCCGCACACCGAGCCCTCTTAACAATGAGACAAAGAACGATCAGAACAAGCATCTCCACAGCATGGAGGAAGCAATGCCGGGAACTTACAAGGAACTGTGCGATATCCGCAACATCCTTGAGAAGTCGTTCCATGACATGCTTGATATTGAATTCACCATCCAGGAAGGAACTCTTTATATGCTTCAGTGCCGTGCCGGAAAAAGGACAGGAACTGCTGCCCTGAATATGGCAATGGACATGCTTCATGAAAAACTTATTGACGAAAAAACAGCCGTCATGCGTGTCGATCCTACTCAGCTTGACGAACTTCTGCATCCGATCTGCGATCCCGCAGCAGAGAAGAAGGTAAAGCCTGTTGTCAGAGGTCTTCCGGCCGGTCCTGGCGCAGCAGTTGGAAAAATTGTTTTCACTGCTGAAGACGCTGTTGCATGGCACCGTAAAGGAAACAAGGTTATCCTTCTCCGTGAAGAAACCAATCCTGAAGACGTTGAAGGAATGAGAGCTGCCGAGGGTATCCTGACAGCACGCGGCGGAATGACATCGCATGCAGCGCTTGTTGCACGCGGCTGGGGTAAATGCTGTATCGTGGGTGCAGGTGGTCTTCACGTCGATACTGCAGGAAAGAAGGCAAAGGTAACAGGTACCGACATTGTTCTCAAGGAAGGTGATGTGATCACACTTAACGGAACAAAAGGTAATGTATACCTGGGCGCAATTTCCCTGATGGATGCATCTGAGAATCCTCGTTTCAAAAGCTATATGAAGCTTGTTGACAAATTCCGCACGATGGGTGTCCGCACCAATGCCGATACGGCCGAAGATGCAAAGATTGCCCGCGACTTTGGTGCTGAAGGTATTGGACTCTTCCGTACAGAGCACATGTTCTACGGAAAGAATTCGGAACAGCCTCTTTTCCTTCTCCGCAAAATGATCCTCAGCGCCAATGAAGCCGAGCGCAGGAAAGCACTCAATGAGCTCTACAAGTATATCAAGAAGGACATGCAGGCTACCCTGGAAGCCATGGACGGAATGCCTGTTACTTTCAGGCTTCTTGATCCTCCCCTTCATGAATTTGTTCCTCAGAGCTCCGACAAGCAGGCAGAACTTGCCAAAGCTCTTGGCATTAAGAAATCTGACGTTGCAAAACGCGGTGAGGCACTCCACGAGAGCAACCCTATGATGGGCCACCGCGGTGTTCGTCTCGGTATTACATATCCCGAGATAACCGAGATGCAGGTTCGCGCAATGTTCGAAGCAACAGCGGAGCTTCTCAAGCAGAAGAAACATCCAAAACCCGAACTGATGGTTCCTGTTACCTGCGACGTTTCAGAGCTTGAAGTAACCAAGAAAGTGGTAGATGCCGTTTATGAGGAAGTCTGCAAAAAATCAGGACTTAAGAAAATTGATTACAAATACGGCACGATGATTGAGATCCCCCGTGCGACACTCCTCTCCGACCGTATGGCAAAAACAGCTGAATTCTTCTCTTTCGGTACAAACGACCTTACGCAGATGACATTCGGATTCAGCCGCGATGATATCGGAGGATTCCTTCATGATTATCTCGACAAGAAGATGCTTGCATCCGATCCTTTCCAGACGATTGACCAGGATGGCGTCGGTCAGCTTATTCAGATGTCGGTTGAGAAGGGACGCGCTACAAGGCCCGATCTTAAAGTCGGAATCTGCGGCGAGCAGGGAGGTGATCCCGCATCAGTTGAATTCTGTTTTAAAACAGGTCTTACCTACGTGAGCTGCTCACCTTTCAGGGTTCCGATTGCCCGTCTGGCAGCAGCACAGGCTTCAATTAAATACGGTAAGTAGTATATCTGCTTTAATTTCAAGCATATCAGTTAATAAAGGGCACCGCAAGGGGTGCCCTTTTCTTTTCATACCTGCCCAAAACATTAATATGGTTAACCAGACCATCTTTAAGACCCTCATGGGGGATTTTCCCCTGTGTTTAATAAGAAATTATAAACATAATTGATACATTTGAAGACTCATTACCTTTTCAAACTAACCCATTATGGTTACTATTGACGATCTGAAGAAATACGGTATAGAAACCGTAGAGGAGATCATTTATAATCCTTCGTACAACATTCTGTTTGCTGAAGAGACAAAGCCAGGACTGGAAGGTTACGAAAAGGGCATCATTACAAGGTCGGGAGCCGTTTCTGTTGACACAGGGGTCTTTACAGGCCGCTCTCCGGCTGATAAATACGTTGTCCTTGACGACACAACACGCGGCACCGTATGGTGGAAATCTGAAAAAGCAAAGATATCCGACAACAAGCCGATCTCACTGGAAATATGGGAGCACTGCAGGAACATTGCTGCCCGGCAGCTTTCCGGGAAAAGGCTTTTTGTTGTGGATTGCTTCTGCGGGGCCAATAAAAACTCGAGGCTGGCTGTGCGTTTTATCCTGGAGGTGGCATGGCAGGCCCATTTTGTCAAGAATATGTTCATCAGGCCTGACGAGAAGGAGCTGGATGAATTTGAACCACAGTTTGTTGTTCTCAATGCCTCAAAGGCAACAAATCCCGACTGGAAAAAACAGGGGCTTAACTCAGAGAACTTCGTTCTTTTCAACCTAACGGCTGGCATGTCGGTTATTGGCGGCACATGGTACGGAGGAGAGATGAAGAAAGGGATTTTCTCGGTCATGAACTATTATCTGCCCCTGAAAGGAATAGCCTCCATGCATTGTTCGGCCAATATGGGCAAGAACAACGATGTTGCAATTTTTTTCGGATTGTCGGGAACAGGAAAAACAACGCTTTCCACCGACCACGACCGTGCCCTGATAGGAGATGACGAACACGGCTGGGACGACGACGGGATCTTTAACTTTGAAGGGGGTTGTTATGCCAAGTGTATAAAACTCAGCAGGAAAAATGAACCAGACATTTACGATGCCATACGGCGCGATGCTCTCCTTGAGAATCTTGTCGTCAACGCTGACGGAACAATAGATTTCAATGATGATTCGAAAACGGAAAACACAAGGGTCTCATATCCCATTTACCATATAAATAACATAGTTAAACCGGTATCGAAGGCTGGTCATGCAAGGAAAGTAATTTTCCTCACTGCCGACACCTTCGGGGTTTTGCCTCCTGTAAGCCATCTTACGGAAGAACAGACAAGGTATTATTTCCTGAGCGGTTATACGGCGAAGGTAGCTGGCACTGAGAGAGGAATAATCGAGCCTGTTCCTTCTTTTTCGGCATGCTTCGGCGCTGCTTTTCTGATGCTCGATCCGATTATTTACGCTAACGAGCTGACCAGTAAAATGAAGCAGCACGGAGCCGACGCATGGCTTGTAAACACCGGATGGACGGGTGGTCCATACGGAACAGGAACCAGAATCGACCTACCTGCCACAAGGGTCATCATTAACTCTATCCTGGATGATTCTATTAAGGAAAATGACTTTGTGAACCTCCCGGTGTTTAATCTCAGCATTCCGGAAAAGGTCAGAGGTGTCAGAAGCTCACTCCTTGATCCCTCACAGGCATGGGAATCTCGGTTAAAGTGGCATCTTGCCGCCACCGACCTCGCTTTCAAGTTCATCAATAATTTCAGTAAATTCTCTTCCAACGAAGAAACGGCAAAACTTGCCGAATTCGGACCAAAGATATGATCAACAAGCATAGATGGATCTATTCAGTTTAATACTTGCACTTGCAGGAGCCTACATTCTGGGATCGCTGGCCACCGCTGTCTGGGCGGGAAAAATTTTTCACGGGATTGATGTGCGGGAGCACGGAAGCCGAAACGCTGGAGCCACAAACGTAATAAGGGTGTTCGGATGGAAGACAGGGGTTCCGGTGCTTGTTCTCGATATGTTCAAGGGATGGCTGGCCGCAATGCTTCCGGTCTTTTTCAGCCTTGCCGGAGAAGGATCGGCCTTGCTAACAGACATCCAGATTGCTGCCGGCATTGCAGCAGTTACTGGCCATATCTTCCCTGTTTTTGCAGGTTTCCGGGGAGGAAAGGGTGTAGCTACAATTGCGGGAGTGATGCTCGGAATACATGCACCTGTGACTCTTGCTTGTCTTGGTGTATTCCTGTTGATACTTCTGATCAGCGGTTATGTTTCAGTGGCCTCAATGAGTGCAGGGCTGGCTTTTCCTCTGCTTCTTCTGATATTCTTCGGCACCCCTTCGGTGATACTTAAGATATTCTCATTTATTGTAGCTGTTGCCCTTCTTGTGACACACAGGAAGAATATAAAAAGACTCCTCACGGGCGAGGAGTCAAAATTCATCAGGAAGGGTAAAAAAAATGTCAGTACTGTTCCAGAAGCTGAATCCTCTTCGCCACCGGGGGATGAGTTGCAAAAAGGTTAGCAAAAGAAAAAGAATTTTTTTCTTCGGGCTCCTGGGGATTATCAATAAACATCTGTGCTATATCTTTCCTTTTTACCGCTTCAATAGTAGGATCTATTGATATTTTCCGCAGTGCTGAGGCGAGTGAAAGAGGCCTACGTGTAAGCTCGGCTGAACCGGCGTCGGCCAGGAACTCTCGTTTTCGCGAGAGCGCAAAACGGAAAAGCGTGGCAAGCAGATATCCCACAAGAGCAAGCAGAAGAGCAATAAGTATAGCAGGGCCTTCTTTCTTGCCCCTGCCGATCCTACCGTACCTTAGCGATCTGAAAAGCATTTCGGTTATAAAGGCGAAAATGCCTACAAATATTATCGAGATTATCAGAAGCCTTACATCACGGTTTTTTATATGGGTCAGCTCATGGGCAATAACAGCCTCAAGTTCATCATCATTCAATTTGTCAATTATTCCCCTCGACAGGGCAACGGTATATGTCTTGCTGTTTATCCCGCTTGCGAATGCATTGAGCGAATCGTCTTCAATGACGTTGATCTTTGGCATTACCATTCCTGAGGCAATGCACAGGTTTTCTACAAGATTGTAAACCCTTTTGTTATCTTTTCTTTCGAGGGGTTTTGAATTTGTTGCTGCATTAATTATCGTGGTATGCGAGAACCATGCTATGAGAAACCATAGTCCGACGCCAACCGTTATCCATGGTATTGTGGAAAGGAACGTTCGGTTAACATCCATCAGGCCCATGCCGCTGCTTTCGGTGCCTCTCGATGTAAAGACAAGAAAAAGCCAGGTAAGACCATAAAATGTCAGAGGGAACATCAGCAGAAGCAGCACTGAGTTCAGGTTATTCTTTCTTATCTGGCTCTGTAGTCCGAAATACTCCATTCTACTGGAACTTAATCTGAGGCGGCTCCTCTATGGTCGTCCTTTTCTCACCCAGATCGAACATGGGCTCACGCTTGAAGTTGAATAGTGTGGCAATGATATTTGAAGGGAATACCTCTGTGGCAACATTGAGTTCCTTTGTTGCAGAGTTAAAGAACCTGCGGGCAGCCGCTATCTTGTTTTCAACATCAGAAATCTCATTCTGAAGATCCATGAAATTCTGGCTTGCTTTCAGATCAGGATAGGCTTCAACTGAAACCCTTAATCCTTCAAGTGCCGAAGTAAGTCTTCCTTCAGCAGCTATTTTTTCATTAATTGTACCAGCCTTCATTGCACTTGCACGGGCTTCGGTTATCTCGGTAAGAACGCTCCTTTCATGAACCATGTAACCTTTTACGGCTTCAACAAGCTGAGGAATGAGATCGTGTCTCTGCCTGAGCTGCACATCCACATCAGCAAAAGCCTGCTCCCTGCCATTCCTTAGTTTCACAAGCCTGTTATAAAGAGAGATTGCCCACATTGCGACGAGGACAACCAATCCCAGAAGAATCAGTAGTATTCCCATTTTTCCTGTTTTGTTAAGGTTAATAAAATTAGAAAAAGTAAAAATTGCAAAATAAAGATAGGTATTTTTGCTATAATTGAAACCTATACCGGATGAGATTAAGATTGTATAAAAACAACTAAAAAACAGGATATGGAAAAAAGTCTGAAAGGAACAAAAACAGAGCAGAATCTTCTGAAAGCATTTGCAGGCGAGTCGCAGGCAAAAAACAGGTATGAATTTGCAGCCAAGGTTGCCAAAGAGGAGGGATATGAACAGATAGCGGCTATATTTCTCGAAACGGCTCTTCAGGAGCAGCAGCACGCAAAGAGGTTCTTTAATTTCCTCGAGGGAGGCATGGTTGAGATCACGGCTGCATATCCTGCTGGGAAAACAGCATCAACAAAAGAGAACCTTGAAGCGGCAGCGGAAGGCGAGCATGAAGAGTGGAACATGCTTTACCCCGAATTTGCAAGGACAGCAGAGGAAGAGGGATTCAAGAATATCTCCACCGCATTCAAGGCAATAGCCTCAGCCGAGAAGAACCATGAGGAAAGATACAGGAAGCTTCTTGAGAATGTAATGAAGAACAAGGTTTTTGAACGCGAGGATAAAGTTTTCTGGTACTGCCGCAAATGCGGTTACATACATTTCGGAACCAAACCCCTTAAAAACTGCCCCGCCTGCCTTCATCCTGAAAGTTATTTCGAGATAAAGGCTGAAAACTACTGATTTCTATGATCGGGGGAAAAGAGTTACTCGAACTTATCCTGAGGAGACAGAGCGACAGGAAGTACAGCGAACAACCTGTCGAAAGGGAAAAACTGGAGCGAATAATTGATGCAGGCAGAATGGCGCCTTCTGCCTGCAACGCCCAGCCCTGGAAATTCATTGTTGCAGACGACCCTGACATACTTCAGCAACTGTCAGAAGCTGCCGCTGCCAGGCTTCTGGGGATGAATACGTTTGTACCGCAGGCTCCTGTACAGATCGTGATCGTCAGAGAGAATCCGAATCTAAGTTCAAAGATTGGCGGCACGATTAAAAGAAGGGATTACTCTCTCATCGATATTGGCATTGCTGCAGAGAACATTTGTCTGCAGGCAGTCGCCGAGGGATTGGGAACATGCATTCTGGGATGGTTTGACGAGGACAGGGTTAAAGACATCCTTGGTATTCCTTCTTCCAAAAGGGTGGAGCTTATAATAACGCTGGGTTATTCGCTTAGCTCTTACAGGGAAAAAAAACGCAAGTCAAAAGAAGAGACGGTATCATTCAACAGATATTCGCCCTGAAAGCACCTTCTCAGGCACCTAAGCCGGCCAGCTCCTTTATCATTTGCCGTCAAGCAGTGTAAGAGCTGATTTTATCCTTTTAACTGCTTCAACAAGAAGATGATCTGAATTTGCGTAGGAAATACGGATGCAGTTGGGAGCCCCGAAGGCATCGCCTCCGACAACGGCAACCTGTGCCTTCTCAAGAAGGTACATAGCCAGATCGTCGGAATTACCTATGTTTTTGCCTCCATCCGATTTTCCCAGATAAAATGAAATATCGGGCATCACATAGAAAGCTCCCTGCGGTATCCTGAGCTTTATTCCCGGTATTTCGCCAAGAAGGCTGCAGATAAGATCGCGGCGCCTCAGAAAGGCTTCCTTCATAAGCTTTCTTGAACCATCGTCACCTTCGATTGCAGCAAGGGCAGCTCTCTGTGCAATTGAACAAACCCCTGATGTGAACTGTCCCTGAAGCTTGTTACATGCCTTCGCTATCCAGAGCGGAGCGCCTATATAGCCTATCCTCCACCCTGTCATCGCATAGCCTTTTGAAACACCGTTTACAGTGATCACCCTGTCGTAAATAAAAGGGAACGAAGCCATGCTTACATGTTCGCCTTCGAAAATAATATGTTCGTAGATCTCATCCGACATGACAAAAAGGCCCTCGTGTTTCTCAATAACCCTTGCAATGCTTTCCATCTCATCGCGCGTATAAACCATCCCGGTCGGGTTTGAAGGCGAATTGAATATCAGAAGCCTTGTTGACGGAGTGATAACTTCTTCAAGCTGTTCTGGTCTGACCTTGAAATCGTTATCAAGGAGAGCCTCGACCACAACGGGCTTCCCTCCTGCAAGAATTATCTGATCATAGTAACTTACCCAGTAAGGAGCAAGAATGATCACCTCATCACCTGGATTTATTACCGACAGAATGACATTTATCAGGGAATGCTTGCCACCGGCAGAGACTATTATCTGATCGGCTGAATACTTTATGCCGTTCTCGTTCATGAATTTCCTGGATATCGCATCCCTCAGGTCATTATAACCCGGAACCGGAGGGTATTTCGAATAGTTATCATCGATGGCTTTCTTTGCAGCCTCCTTGATATAGTCCGGAGTGTCAAAATCAGGTTCGCCGAGACTGAGGCTTATAATGTCGAGACCTTTGGCTTTCAGTTCCCTGCTTTTCTGAGCCATCGCCAGTGTCTGAGATACTGATAAGGCTTTTATTCTGTCGGAAAGGTATTCCATAAAGGATTGTTTTATTTATGAATATTTTTCGGCCGGAATAAAAGTATAAAGGAAAATTGAATTAGAAAAAACAATAATACCTGTCAGCAAGAAATTGTTGTTGCAAGCATAAAAAATTAAAATACAATCATTTATAAACACTGAATAGTCTCTTGTTATATTTCGTATCATCTGCGGCACATCAACGTGACGGAAAAAACCTTAATTTGCAGTTAAAAGTTTTAAGATATGGAACTACTGGCAGATATTCTGAAGATAACCCTTCCGGCTCTAGCAGTCTTTTTTACAGCCTGGATTTTATTGAGAAATATGATAAGGAATGATCAGGACCGCCGGCGTCAGGAAATCGTTATGCAGGGAACACGGAGCGTCACTCCGATAAAGCTGCAGGCGTACGAAAGGATCGTTCTTTTCCTGGAAAGGATCTCGCTCGAGTCGCTTCTGCTGAGGGTAAGCACCTCAGGAATGAACGCCGGTCAGCTTCAATCGGCCCTTCTTTCTGCTATAAGAAGTGAATTTGAGCACAATCTTTCGCAGCAGATCTACATGAGCCCTCAGGCATGGGAAGTTGTCAGGAATGCCCGGTCGTCGGTTATCAGGCTTATCAATTCCGAGGCAGAAAAAATGAAGGACAGCGACCCTTCAATTGAGCTCAGCCGTCAGCTTCTTGCGCGTGTCATGGAACTCGAAAAAGAGCCAACCCGTGTGGCTATCGACTTCATCAAAGCTGAAGTAGCAAGGATGTTCTGACCGGCCTCTCCGGGGCTGATCGTCATTTAAATGCAGTATCTTTTTATTGCCTTACAGCAGGTCTGGCAACCGCGGCTAAAAAGGCCTGCCCTGTAAATAATTCCAGAACAGGCCTGCATTTTATACTCATTATATATACGGGCCTTTCAGAACCTGATCAGCCTCTAAGGATTCCATGAATCAGAGCAGTTCCACGCTCCTTTTGACGAAGGTACTGAGATCCTCTCCCCTGAGCATGTTATTAGACAGAAGGGCAAGGTCGATAAGCTGCTTTACTACCTTGTTCCCTGTACCAAACCCTTCAAGAAGCTCTTTTCTCGCCGTCTCTATTGTCTCGAGCTCTTTTCTGAGCTTCTCCAGGTCGTCTTTTTCTACCTGGCTGATTTCTTCGGCTTTCTTTTTGGCCTGGTCCTTTTCCATGAATTCGACCTGCTCCTTAACCCTCTCTCTTTCAGAATTATTTTCCTGAAGTTTTGTCCCAAGCTCGGTATTGACATCTTCCGCAATTCTTACTACCAGAGGATGATTAAGGTTTACTACAAGGTTGTAGCTGTCGGGCAGTTCCCCGTAGAAATTCATTCCTCCTCCGAGAGCCGACATTTCCTTCATCCTGCGCATGAATTCCGACTGGGTGATTATCACCGGAGAATCATTCTCATCAAGCGCTTCCGGCGTAACGTTATAGATTTCTTTCGAAACAAGTCTTATATTGAATACACTTCTCATGTCTTCCTGCTGGGCAGGAGTAAGTTTCGATTCCCTGGCTTCTTCCCTTGGAATAAGTTTTTCAATGACATCCGAATCCACACGTACGAATCTCGAATCCTTGAATTTTGTTTCGAGGTGGTTTATAAGATGAATATCAAGCTGTCCGTCAAGATTAAGTACATCGTAACCCTTGTTCCTGGCTTTCTCGATATATGCAAACTGGTCGGTCTTATTGGTTGAATAAAGGTAAACAAGCGTTTTATTCTTGTCGGTCTGGTTTTCCCGGATCAGTTTTTCATACTCCTCGAATGTAAAGAACTTGTCGTCGGTATTTTTGAGGAGGGCAAATTTCGAGGCCTTTTCGTAGAATTTCTCCTCGGTTATCATGCCGTATTCAATAAAAAGTTTGAGGTTGTCCCATTTCTTCTCAAACTCTTCGCGGTTATTCCGGAATATCTCATTCAGTCTGTCGGCTACCTTCTTAGTTATATGGGATGATATTTTTTTGACATTTGAATCGCTCTGCAGGTAGCTCCTCGAGACGTTCAGGGGAATGTCCGGCGAATCGATTACTCCATGCAGCAAAGTAAGGAATTCAGGCACAATTCCTTCTACCGAGTCGGTAACGAATACCTGGTTGCAGTAAAGCTGTATCTTGTTTTTCTGTATCTCGATATTGCTCTTGATTTTTGGGAAGTAAAGTATACCGGTAAGCTTGAAAGGATAATCAACATTAAGGTGTATGTTGAAAAGGGGTTCATCGCCAACGGGGTACAGCTCCCTGTAAAATTTCAGATAATCCTCATCCTTGAGCTCAGAAGGTTTTTGCGTCCAGGCCGGCTTTGTGTTGTTTATGATCTTATCCTTTTCAGTATCAACATATTTACCATCCTTCCACTCTTTGACCTTTCCAAAAGCTATCTCGACGGGAAGGAATTTGCAGTACTTTCTTAACAGCTCCTCTACTCTGTTTTCTTCAAGGAATTCCTTTGATTCCTTGTCGATATGAAGGATCACGTCAGTACCCCTGCTTCCTCTCTCGCTTTCTCCTATCTGGTACTCAGGACTTCCGTCGCAGGTCCATTTTACAGCTTGCTCCGTGTCGTCCCACGATCTTGAGATAACTTCAACCCTGTCCGATACCATAAAGGCTGAGTAAAAACCCAGGCCGAAATGGCCGATCATCGTGTTCATCTGATCCTTGTATTTCTCAAGGAAGTCATTGGCGCTCGAAAAAGCTATCTGATTCAGGTATTTGTCTATCTCGCCCGCCGTCATTCCCACTCCTGAGTCGCTCACTGTTATTGTCTTCTTCTTGCTGTCGACTGAGACCCTGATAGTGAGATCGCCCAGTTCACCCTTGAAGTCGCCTGCTGATGCCATTGCCTGTATTTTCCGGGTGGCATCCACCGCATTTGAAATTATTTCCCTGAGGAAGATCTCGTGGTCTGAGTAAAGGAACTTTTTGATTATCGGAAAGATGTTCTCGGTAGTTACTCCAATTTTCCCTGTTTGCATATCGGTTAATTTTACAGTTTGACAATATAACGCCGTTTCCCTTTCAAAAGATATGCCGGCAGGCTGACACTGACAAATAGTCACCCGCAAAGGCATAAGTTCCGGCAAATGACATGTTCTCTGCTGAGAGTGTCAGTGTCAGTCCAGGTAATATTTCATAAATACCTCCGTACGGAAAAACCGGATCAGATATTATTCCTTGCTGTTTCTTGCGTCAAAATCGGAAACAAAGCGCCACACTCCACCCCTTTCAAGAGTGTAGGCATCGTATGAGAAATCGGGTGCGTAGTGTTCCTTCATACCTTTCAGTGAAGGCGAGACGGGGACCAGATGGTCAAAGACTATCGTTTTATCAGAAAAGAACCTCAGTGAGACCACTGCTTCCGGATTATACTCCAGGACTTCCCGGAACCTGGATTCCTTTCCTGACAAAAAGATCTTTCTGCCAAAGGTCACCGATCCATCAGCATTAAAGCTCACCGCATCGATTATCTTCCTTGTCACCGAGGGGTTTCCAAGATCAATTCCAAGCAGTATCCAATAGCTGTCGTCCTTCTTACCTGCGGGCCTCAGGTCGTAGTACAGAGCTCCGTACCAGTCTTTTCCGGAATATTCTATATCCGTTTTTACAGGCTCTTCCCTGTAGGTCCCGACAAGTTTGTATACAATGTTTCCTTTGCCGCTATTGTTAACAAAATAACAAAAATACCGGCTTTTCTCATTTTCTAGAAGGAGATTCCAGGTGATGATCTTAAGTTTTGAGTTACGGGATGTTATCTGTCCAAGGTTTCTGATCCGGCTGAAAGAATGTTCCATCACAGTGTCGGAGGCTGCGTAATTGTCGATAATAAGAACTATTGAGTCGTTAATGGCTTTTTTGTCCTGATCCTGCCGGCTGGCGGCAAGTTTTCCGAAAAGACGCTGAAGAACGGCTTCAGTTTCTTTTTCAGCAGGTACTCCCATCAGGGGAAAACGGGTTCCCGTCAGAACCAAGAGAGCCGTGATAAAAAATATTCTCATTTCAGCTTTACATTTTTCTCAGCGTCGTCAAGGAGCTTCATCAGCTGCTCGGCAGCTAATCTTATCTCCTCTTCGCTTATTATAAGCGGCGGCGCTATTCTGAAAGCATCACCGCAGAACAGGAAATAATCAAGAATCAGGCCATAATCCGGGGCTTTCCTGATCACATATCCGATATATTGCGGATCGGACAGACGCACTGCAAGGAAAAGACCTTCGCCTCTGATCTCAGTTATAATATTATGTGACAGTAAACTTCTGAAGATATCCGATTTCGGGCCGCATTTTTTCACAAGCCCCTCTCCGGTAAGTATCTGCATTGATGCAAGTCCGGCTGCGCAGCATACCGGGTGACCACCGAAAGTTGTTATATGGCCGAGAGGCGGATCTGAGGCGAGTGATGACATAATATCTTTCGACGAGATAAAGGCTCCGAGAGGCATTCCTCCGCCAAGTGCTTTCGCAAGAAGCAATATATCAGGGACTACACCGAAGCGGTCGATTGCAAACATATGACCGGTTCGGCCGAAGCCGGTCTGTATCTCATCGAAGACCAGGAGAGCTCCATTCTGTATGCATTTCTCTCTTACAGCCTCAAGGAATCCGTTCCGGGGGAAAATAATACCAGCCTCTCCCTGGATCGGTTCAATGATCACGCATGCTGTTCTGCTGTCAATTATTCCGAGAGAGTCAGAGTCGTTGAAGGCGGCCTGCCATGTATCGGGCAGCAGTGGTCTGAATGGACCTCTGAAGCTTTCGCTGCCCTGCACGCTCAGGGCTCCTGTTGTGCTTCCGTGGTATGCATTCCGGAACGATACTATTTTGCTTCTTCCGGTATAGCGGCGCGAAAGTTTTATTGCACCTTCAACAGCCTCGCTTCCCGAATTAACGAAGTAGGTGCAGCGGAGGTTTTCAGGCAGGAATCCGGCGAGGTATTCGGCATAACGCACCTGAGGTGACTGGATCACTTCACCGTACACCATAAGATGCATGTATGATGCAGCCTGCCGGCTCACTGCTTCCACAACTTCCGGGTGGCAGTGGCCAGTGTTGCTCACGGACACGCCGGAGATAAGGTCGAGATATCTCTGACCCCCGGGGCCATACATGTAAACACCTTCTGCCCTGACTATTTCGAGCATCATTGGTGTGGAAGAAGTTTGTCCGAGGTAACTGAGAAAAAGCTGCCGTTCTGTTAACATCAGAAGGTTAAGGATTACCTTGCCATCACATTAATATCGTTAAGAAGCGAATCCCTGAATGACTTTCCGACGGGGATATTCTTAACTGTATGCCCAACCAGTATATCGAGCGAGTTTTCCTTTATGGCCTGGATCATGCTTTTGTTAATTATAAACGATCTGTGCACCCTTATGAATACACCTGAAGGGAGCTGGCTTTCGATGGCTTTCATTGTAAAATGAATGGTGAACTTGTCGGTATTGGTATTAAGCGTAACGTAGTTTTCAAGGGCTTCAACAAAGACAATATCTCTCAGCTTCAGTTTCACAAGCGATGATCCTTTCTTGATAAATATCTCCTCATCTCCCGAGGTGCTTATTTCTTTAGGGGCATAATACCTGAGGGTTTTGTCGATAGCTTTACAGAACCTGGAATATGTTACCGGTTTAAGGAGGAAATCTATCACGTTGAAGTCGAAGGCTTTCAGGGCAAATTCACTTTCGCCCGAGACAATTATGACGTTTGGGGGATGGTCGAGGCTTCCGATAAGGTCGAAGCCGTCCATTTCGGGCATTTTTACGTCGAGCAGTATAAGGTCGATGTCTTTATGTCTTGCAATCTCGTTCCTGGCTGTTACAGGATCGTTGTAGATCCCTATCAGGTTCAGTGAAGTATATTTATTGACATAGCCTTCCAGAAGCTTGCAGCTCAGTTTATCATCATCGACTATTATACAATTCATAGCATCTTATTTTATGCCGACATTCCAAACCAAAAATAGTAATAATTTTCTAAGTACATGACAAAAATTTACAACATTGGTTAAATTTATCTATATCGTTGCTAAAAAGCAAGTTGGCAATGTAATTCAGTCCATATTTGAACAGGCTCTTTGCTCTTCTGCCGTGTTTCTTGATTTTAATTGGCTTCAGGGTATCGAGATATATTCCTGCCTTATAAACCCATGCAAAAGCAATTAAAACCAGAGACAATAATTTACACACACGATCAATATCCGTCAGATGAGTGTCCTCTATATTAAAGCCACTGGATTTCAATGCCTTAAAGGCAGATTCAATCTGCCATCTTTCCTTATAGAGAGCCTGTGCCTTATCCGGTTTGTTGTAAGATACTATTATCTGAAGTTCCGGTTTGTTTTCCCGGTTTATTATTCTGGATGCAGAAAGATAACAGAGTTCTCCATTGACCCGGGCAATCTTACGATAAAAACCACATTCATTGATTCTAAGACTGCCGAACAACCAGAAAGCCTTTACCATGTGTCCGTTGCGAGGTATCTCAACCCAGAAGTTTTCACGAATGCGAATATGATATTCAATGTTTAGTCTGTTAAGATATTCAAGCCATTTGTCCCCAACAAACTCCCTGTCGGCCAGAAGGCATTCAATACTTGATGATCCAAACAGCCTGATAAAACGATCCATCAGATCTATTCGTTCCTGCATTGAAGAGTTCCCGAACTTTGGCATAATATGGAAAAGAACAGGAAAGGCAACTCCCTTATATACAATGGCAAGTGTAAGGATGTTGATGTTTTTCGTGCCGAACTTCCAGTTTGTTCTGTCCAGAACCAGCCTGTATGGTGGTTCATGTGGAAGAAGCGCAAATATAAACCTGGCGACCAGGTCTGAATCAAGTGAGTACTCCGCTACAAATCTCTGTATCCTGCGTAAAGAGGACTCAGCTTTAACACTGGAGTCAAATCCACAGGCCAGTTTTTCGAAGCAAACTGTTTGGACTTTGCATAATGCACTGATAAATAAGCCAAAGAACTTAATACGAGCAAGGTTCATTTTGTTTCCGAAGAACTCTTTTAACGTATCTGATAATATTGTAACTTTGTTTTCAACCTTGGTAGTCATTGTTATTTTAGTGTTGGTGGTTCAATACTAAATAACTGAATATCAAGGTTTTATACTAATATTTCAACCTGTATTTAATAACAAAAACGACATAACATATTAACAATCAATTAGTTGATATTTTTTGTCATGTACTAAGAATAATTTTCTAAAAAAGAATGACGAATTTCAATTCTGTTAAAGATTTTCACAACATGTTTTAAGGCAGGGTATTATTCCGCAATAATTAATTAAGCTGGTAAAATGGACAAAAAAAGGGGGTGTCTGATAAACACCCCCCGGCAATCTCATTTTAAAAGGATTAAAGACCCTTGTTAAGTGCGGGAGCTGCTTTGAATTTAACAACCTTTTTTGCAGGGACGTTCAGTTTTGCGCCTGTACGGGGATTACGAACCACTCTTGCGCTTCTTTTTGTTACCGTGAAAGTACCCATGCTGGGAAGTTGAATTCTCTGACCTTTTTTCATTGCTTTACCGAAGGCGCCAACGAAAGCATTCAGAGCTTTGCCAGAATCCTTTATTGAAAGACCGGTTTCGGTAGCAATTGCATTGATAAGTTCTTTTTTTGTCATAGTGAAAGATTTAAAGGTTAGACCAAAGGTTCTAATTGGGTACAAATATATTCCCTTTTTTATCATGTGCAAATAATTTTTTCTATTTTGCCGGAATGATGGAGGTTTAAGCACTTTCGGAGGCTGTCGGGTAAAGCTTCAATAAATGCGGTAATATTTCGCAAACCACCATTAAATGGGTATTTACGTCATTTTGTCATTTTCCGGCTGTTCAAATCCTGTTCATAAATAGTTTAGTATACTGATATTCATATATTTAGTCTATTTTTTCTGAAAATTCGAAGAAATCAAAAAAATATTATCTTTGCGGCGGAGCTTTTGTCACGCAGTGCGTGATAAACTCCACAGCCTGATGCGGCTAAAAGTTCATTATTTTATGGAGAAATGGCAGAGCGGTCGAATGCGGCGGTCTTGAAAACCGTTGTCCGCCTATCGGTGGACCGGGGGTTCGAATCCCTCTTTCTCCGCCAAAGCCATCAGAGCAATCCCGGCAGCCATCAGGCTGCCGGGATTTTTGTTTTATGTAAAGCCCGAGCCATGGATACATGAGCGAGGGATTTGCATAAAACAAAAAAAACGACCCGAAGGGGCGTTGCTCTGATGGCTTTGAAGCAACCCCCGCAGGGATCACCGGACTTGTTTGCAATCCATACAAATTCAAATGATTTCCGTACATTAAAATATTCCCCTGAAATCATTGGTGCGAGCTTCTTTTCAGCGGCTATTCTATCCATGAAGGAGCTCCATCATAATCGGGTATATCAGTAACACGTATAGGATCTGTCCCGTCAAAGTTAACCACATAAATATGTGATTCAGACTTATCTTCAGATTCTCCTCCAAAGTTGTACGCGAGTTTCGTCCCGTCGGGAGACCATATTACATAAGTATCAATGACATATCTTTTGAATGGCAATTCCCTAACCAAAGCCTCTCCTGACCCATCGATATTTATTATCATAATTCTATAGTAGTAGGGCGGATCTCCCATCTCATCCGGACCATGCCGTAAAACATATGCAATTTTATTGCCGTCCGGCGAGATGTCCGGACTATATGCTCTTAGGGTATTATCACAGGCAACAATTTCTTTGATCGTACCGTCCTGAAAAAAATACTGAGCTATTCCCTGAGTGTTTTCTGTCATACCTGTCATTCCTGCAAACACAATAAAACTCTGATCCTTTGATACAGAAACACTTCTGTAAACTGAAAAATCAGTTAGCTGCTGACGATCAGTTCCATCAGGTTTTATGCTGAAAACGACACCAAGTATAATCAGACCATTCTCCACATAATAGATTCTCTGACCATCAGAACTCCAGACTGGACACAGATAATGTTCCACGAATCCGGAAAGACTCTCAGTTAGCTTAATATATTCATCCCCCTCTACTGACATCTTATAGATCTGATAACCGTCGTTTGCACAGGCTGAATAGGCGATGGTTTTACCGTCAGGTGACAGTGATACGGATGAACCGGACCAGAGGCTCTCCTGATCTTTTGTCAAAAGGTATTTTGAGGTCTTGTTATCTCCGTCGAGGATGACTATTTTTCCATTACTCCTGGGGAAAGCGAGTTTCCCGGTAAGTCCGGTGAAGTTAAAAGTTTCCGTTTCAGAAGGAGGATCGGTTTTTTTGCAGCCACACATAAACGCCGGAAAAATCAATAAAAGTATAAAGAATCCAAATCCTGTACCTGCGGCCTTTAATGCTTTTCCTGTCAGTTTGTTGTAAAAACATCTTCTCCGGAAGAGGAGACCGGTAATCGAATTATTTTTATGGCCAGGACCTGACTTCATTCCGGTACATTTTAGTAAATTTACTATGTGTGAAAAGGAAAGTCAAATGTTTTTTCCCTGCAATTACCCGGAGACTGGCAACAAACTTTCTGGCTGAACATCTTTGTATTCTGATGCATATAAACTGACATATTGCAATAGATAGGGGTTTTGCCAGACACGGGGTGTAGAATTGCAATTTTAACAATCCATGGAAAAATTCAGGAACCTTTACAGGATAACTTCAACACGGCTGCAGAAATGGGATTATGGATGGAACGCATCATATTTTGTTACCATCTGTACACATAACCGCGTTTGCTGGTTCGGTCGTGTCGAATCGGGAAAAATGAACCTGTCCCGATTGGGTTCCGTTGCCCATAAATTATGGATAGAAATTCCAGAACATTTCCCATTTGTCATATTATCCGATTTTGTTATTATGCCAAATCATGTTCATGGTATTATTACAATTGATAAACAACAACATAACGTAGAGGCGCAAAATATTGCGCCTCTACAGGCGCAAAATATTGCGCCTCTACGTACCACCGACACATCCCCCATTACCTGTCAACGATCCGGTTTACCGAAAAATAAATTCGGTCCGCAATCAAAAAATCTGGCATCCATTGTCAGGGGATACAAAACAGGGGTGACAAAATACGCCCACATCAATGATCCCGGATTCCGGTGGCAATCCCTTTATTACGACGTTATTATACGTGACAACGGATCATTTGAACGGATACGCAATTATATCCGGAACAATCCAATGAACTGGAGGCAGGATGAATTTCACAGAAAACAAAATAACAATGTTCCGGGTCCATAATACCGAGGATTAAAGAAATTTATCATACCGGCAGGCATCCCCCCTCCTATCTGTCAGCCCATTTCTTGAAATCCGCTACCCTCTCGCGGCTGACAACGAAAATATCGTCTGGCTCGCGGCCCTTAATGGTCAGCTGAAGCCTGCTTGAAGAATAGCTGTACATAAGCGTCACCGAATCGATGTTTACAATGCATTCGCGGTTTATCCTGAAGAATCTGGAAGGATCAAGCATGTCCTCAAGCTGATCGAGCGAATAATCAATACCGTAATCCCGGCCGGCGGTATCAGACAGGAAAACGCTCTTCTCGCTTATATAAAAATGGCTTATCTCGCCTGTCACGACAGAACGGTATTTGTCGACTATCCTGATAAGGAACCTCGATTTGTAGCGGTTCCTGAATTCGCTTATCAGATCGTGGAAATCCCTCCTGAAAGGATCCTTCCTGTCAAAATGAAGCTTCCGGAATTTATCAAGGGCAGCTGTGAGGAGCTTTTCATCGACCGGTTTCAGGAGATAGTCAATGCTGTTGACCTTAAAAGCTTTCAGGGTGTATTCATCATAAGCCGTGGTGAAGATTACCGGCACCTCAAGGTCGATTGTCTCGAAAATCTCGAAGCAAAGACCATCTCCAAGCTGAATGTCCATAAGGATAAGATCGGGATCAGGTTTTACCTGCAGCCGGTTGATCGCTTCTTCGACGGTTTCGGCAACCCCGGTAATGCTTATACTCCGGTCGATCTTTTTCAGCATCTTCGACAGCCGTACTGCTGCCGGCATTTCATCTTCGACAATTAAAATCTTCATTTGAGCAAAGGCATTTTTACTGTAAAGAATTCATCTGTTTCCTCAATAATAAGCTCCCTTCCGGAGATGAGCTTCACCCTTTCTGCAAGGTTCTTAAGTCCGGTCCCTGTCGATTTGGGCTGACTTGCCTTCCTCCGGAGGCTGTTCCGGACTACAATGTATTCATCCTCAAAGAAAACTGAAATAACCAGTGGCTTGTCCCTTGTCGCGGAGTTGTGCTTAATGGCATTCTCGATAAGTATCTGGAGAGAAACCGGCAGGATAAGATAGCTGTCGGCTCCGGTATAATCGATATTAAGCTCCACCTTCTCCTCATCCCTTACCCTGTGAAGATCGAAGTACCTGTTCATAAGATCCATTTCCGACTGGATGGTGACCCTGTCCTTCTTTCCGTTTTCAAGAATATACCTGTAAACCGAAGCCAGGTTAGCAATAAACTGATCAGCACGGGCAGGATCAGTCTGTATAAGCGACGAAACTGTATTAAGGCTGTTGAAAAGAAAATGCGGATTTACCTGACTCCTGAGAGTCTCATTCTGAAAAATAAGATTTTCCTCCCTCAGCTTTTGTTCCCTTTTGAGGGCATCCTGCCATTGTATCAAAATGAAAATAATTGCACCGAAGGTCAGTCCCCCGAGAGTTGCCTTAAACCATCCTGCAAACTCTTCCTCAAAAAACCACTCTATCACTTCGGAAACTCCCTGTCCCCGGATGCTGCCCAGAATGATCCAGTATATCAGGAACACAACAAGTGCAGCCACAAAGCAAAGGGAAACAAAGACAACGAAGCGGATCAGCATTGCTTTCATAAAATCAGGTCCTGAAACCGGACTTTCATAATTTCCGGAGAAAATTTTTCTTGCGGCGAAGATAAAGATCTCAAGCTGTGTCAACCCGGCCAGGAAAAAGAATATTATTTCAGTTGCCCCCATGGCGTTGGGGTTCTTAAGAGCAACACCTGCGACCGTTAATACTGATATCAATATGTACATTATATGTGAGAACGGCTTGCTCTGGTCAATGAAACTGTTAATTGTAAGCTTTTTCATAATAAACAAATTTAAGAGATATCCATAATAAAAAGCCTCCTCACATCATTTTATGGGTTCCACATATAACTCCCTTACGGTCTTGGCAAGATAGTTCTGTGGAAGACCCCTGATCTCGCAGTCGAGCATTACGCCTCCGTACATAACTGCCTTTTCGATGTTCCTTGTTTTAAGTGACACCCAGGTTGTTCCCCAGTACTGCTCCGTTCCCTTGGATTTCATAAAATCCATTTCAAGCGTGATCAGATTGTCGATGGCGGTGAAATCGATTACAGCGCAGAGCTCACCATCAATTGCCGTGATTCCTTTCCAGCAGATACTTATCACATTATGATTGTACGTTCCTATCTCTGCCATTTCAAATTCGCCGCCCGTATCCCTGATTACATAAGGTACGTTCAGTTCAAGCGAATCCCAGTACATCCACGCAAAGGTCTCGAATGTCATCATGTCCCAGATAAGGTTCCTGGCAAAAATATTATCGGGATGGGCGGGGAAGCTCTTGAATGTCTCAGCCGAGAGCATGTTGTCTGAAGGCTTGTAGCTGAAGTTCTCGATGTAATCCTGCCTTGTTCCTTCAGAAAATGGTTTCTCAAGGCTGTCAGAATGAGCTATAAAAACATTGTTCCATGTCATGTGCCCGTCGGCAAAGCCTCTTGTATAGTCTCCCGTTACCCTTGTTTTGTTCTGGAAAGCCCCATGAAGGTCGCGATTGATATGAATTGTCGTCATCCGGTATTTTCGCTGGAAGTTATCTGTTTTTATTGCGGGAAGCGAGTTGAAATACTTTTTGGCAAAAGACTCTTCAACCTGGCTGAATAAATTCAATGGTATGACGGATACTGTTAACAGGACTGCTGCTGTAATAAGGTTTTGCATTTTCTTTCTCATGGCATCTGACTTTATGGTTTAAAAATTAAATCCATTTCAAAGGAAAACCATAAAGGGTCGCAGAAAAAATAATAAATGCCGAACGGAAGAATAAGGTTTACGGATCGTAGTTTAAGCCTGCTGAACCGGAAAAAGCTATTTCAGGGTTAAAATCATTTATAAAATCATGGAATATTTATTGTCTCACAATAAATACTTTACCTGGCACAATAAATATTTTACCTGTAACAATATATAATTAATGATTTTGGAAACGGGAAAAAGGATATCCCATGCGTACCTTATAACAGAGAGAATAGTCTGCTTCAATTGTACGGGAAGATAGAAAGGCTCATATAATTGAAAGACGATCATTCTCCAAAGGCTGCGTTTGAAGCGGATAAAGTTCTGACACGAAAGCCCAGCCCGGAAAACAATTACAGGTGCTAACGCCCGGATTATTTCTTTTTTGCCGGGTTACCTGCCCTTACGAGCGAGATCTCTGTCTCGTCAACTGTGATGATATGGCCCTTACCTGCCTTATCGAAGAACGGCCGGATAACCTCGAGGAAACCGTCGATCTTCCCTGCTTCGTCTATTATTTCTACCACTAGGGGGACCTTCTCACTTATTTCCCAGAGCTTATTGCTGTAGACTTCGCTGCTGGCACCGTAGCCCATTATTCCCCTGAGCACGGTGGTACCGGCTATTCCATATTTTTTGGCAGCGTAAACTATTGACTCATAAAGAGGTGTGTGTTCAAGTTTGTCGGTGGAACTGATGTAGATCCTAAGTCTTTTTGCCTTATCGCCGGGTTTCATATTTCAGAGCAGTTTTGTGATTATCACTCCCAGAAAAGTTGCAGCTATCCCGAGTATAACACTCGCTGAAACGTAAATAAGAAAATGGAAGAAATCTCCGTCGCGCAGGAAAGCCAGGTTTTCGTTGGCAAAAGTTGAAAATGTTGTGAAGCCGCCGCAGAAACCTGCTGTAAGGAACATCTTCCATCCGGGGTTCAGAAGAGTGGTTCTGTCGGAAAGACCATAGATCAGTCCAATAAGCAGACAGCCTGAAATATTCACAATAAAGGTTCCGTAGGGGAAAGCCGAAAGCAGGTTATTCTGAAAAAACCTTGATATAAGAAACCTCGCGACTGACCCCAGGGCGCCGCCGGCCCCTACAAACAGCAATGTCCTGATCATAAATCATCTTTATTAACCGGAGGACCAATATACTTAATTAACGGTGTTTTTAACCAAAGTGGCTATGAAAATACACACAAAACCGCCACTGCCAGGCTCCACGGAAAAGTCCCTGCCATAGCTCATCGAACCAACCCGGGTTTAAAATGTCATCCTGGTATAGTTGATAAAGAGAAGGACCATGCAAGCAAACAGGGCTATCCCGATACTTATGGTTATCCAGAAAGCGACCGTATTTCCTTTTGATGGTTCATTGAAGATCTTCTGTGACATGATACCGGTTCTTAATTTTCCTTATGAATACTTTAATAAAACCGAAAACACACCTGCCTCTTCGATTCCTGAACTCCGGAAGAGCCTTAGCTTAATTCCTGCTCAGAATGTTATAAAGGTACAAAATTCAGACGTCAAAATCAAGTAAACTCCTGACTATTAACTTTAAAAGGCCTTCGGAAAAATAGAAAACCCCTGCAAATTGCTTTGCAGGGGGTAATATTCCGAAGCGTTGGGGATAAATGGGGAATATTGTCTTCGGAATGAATAATTTTTTTTACACCTATTCTATACCTAACCTTAAGACCAATTGATCGATAACAGAATTAAAATATCTTAGTATTTAAACATAACATAAATAATATCAACTAATCAGAATACGGCTCATGTTTGTATGAGAATGCTCCGGTATTGTATGAATGATTGAATAAGTTGTATAAGAGGCAGAAAAAATATCTTTGGACATGTTCCCAATGAAGGCAAACCGGAAGGATCTGCTGTCAGAATAATGAATTTTATCGCGTACGCATCAATTCGATAAGTTCTTTTATCCTGTCGTGCGAGATGTCAATCCTGTATTCTGCCCTGTCTTT
Source organism: Bacteroidales bacterium (assembly GCA_040772125.1). Lineage (GTDB taxonomy): Bacteria > Bacteroidota > Bacteroidia > Bacteroidales > VadinHA17 > LD21. The sequence goes on along the minus strand of JAXGYS010000003.1, from coordinate 1,232,107 downwards.
TCTCAGGAGGCAGTATTGCTGCCTGGTATTGATTCTTTTCAGATAATCGAGGTTTATTATAGCTGACCTGCTTACCCTGAAAAACTTTTCCGGAGGAAGCTGGCTTTCAACCTTATGCAGTAAAGAGGTCACAGTTTCGATCTTTTCGTCCGTCAGTACAAATATGGAATAATTTCCGTCTGCCTTCACATGGATTACCTCAGCAGGATCGATCACTACTATACCAGAGGCATTTTTGAAAATCAGTTTCTTGAAAGAGTCGAACAGAAGTTCATTATTCTGCTTCTCGCCTGATACTGACCTTTCCATAAAACGTCTTATGGTTCCTGCCAGACGGTCCGGTTCTATTGGTTTCAGAAGGTAATCAAAAGCGGCATATTCGAAAGCTTTTATTGCAAACTCGTCGAAGGCTGTGGTAAAGACGAAATATGGCAGCTTTTCATTTCTTCTCCTGAGGTCATCGATAATCTGAAATCCATCCTTCCCAGGCATTCTGATATCAAGAAACACCAGGTCAGGTTTCATGCTGCAGATCAGATCCTCTGCAGCCGAAGGATCTGTTGTCATTCCGGCAACCTTGAGAAGTCCGGAGTCTCCAATAAGCTTCACCAGAAGGTTAAGTGATTCGGGTTCATCTTCAATTATAACAGCCTCGGGTAGTAATTTCATCTTACATTTATTGATTTAGTCTGGCAGAAATCATCCTGCATCCGGTTCAAAAGAATATTCATCGGGTATTGTGATAAGGACTTCTGTTCCGATAGCATTTCCGTTTTTCTCATAAAGGTCAGTGATATCTATTTTTGCCTTTTCCCTGTTGATCCGGTTCGTGAACTCAAATATTCTGCTTATCGTTTTTATCCCTGAACCGGTTCTTCCTGTGTAGTTTAACCGGGATGCTTTCCGGCCAATCCCGTTATCCCTGATCTTCAGAACTATGTTGCCGTTATCTCTTCCGGCGAATATTTCAATCCGGCCTCCTTCAATCCTGCTCTCAATCCCATGCCGGACTGAATTTTCAGCAAAAATCTGTATCGTCATTTTCGGAATCAGCCGCCGGAGGTCTGCGTTCTCATCCACCTCTATCTTCCATTTAAGCCTGTCTTTAAACCTCAGTTCCTGAAGTTCAAGGTACTTTCTCACGAAATCGATCTCATCGGAGACCTGTCTGAGCATAATTGACCCGTCGGAGTGCATTGATCTCAGAAGGCCTGATAACTTCAGGATATAATTGTATGCTGTATCTTTTTCTCCCTTCATTATCAGGGAGCCAACCGATGATATGACGTTAAATGTAAAGTGCGGGTCAAACTGATTTATCACCGAATTCATCTGAAGCCTGGAGAGCTGGCTTCTAAGGTTCATCTCCTCACTTTTCTTCTTTATTCTGTTTTTTGTAAACAATAAAGTCAGAAATGAAACAATAATTATAGAAAGAACGGCACCTGTAATCCTGAAAGCCCATGTTTCCCAGAAAGAAGGGAGGATGGTAAATTTCAATGAATATGTCTCTTCCGATTCAAATCCATCTGCGTTGAAGGCTTTGACCTGGAAATTATAATGCCCCGGTTTAAGGTTCCTGTAGATCACTTCACGGCCAAAGTCCTTTGCCGACCAGAGGTTCTTAGATCCTTCGAGACGGTGCTGGTACATGACCTTTTCGGGATTCGCAAAGGAGATTCCTGTGAACTTTATTTTCAGATTGTTATATTCAGGTCCGATCCTTACCACTCCCTCCCGGCTGTAGAAGAGAGAGGGTATTTTAAGCGAATGCCAGCCTGTGCTGTCAGTTTCATATTCAACATCCGTTATATAAACTTCGGGGCCTTTACTGTTTATCCTGAGTTTCCGGGGATCAAAGACGATTACTTTTCCGGCAGTCAGCATCCAGTATTTACCTTCCCGGTCCCTGACCAGTCCGTTATCGAGACATTCACTTCCTAAGAATCCATAATCCCTGTCGTATATCCTGAAATAAGAGGGATCTCCGTTGTAGAATGCCTTAAGGTCGATGATGCAGATATCCGTCATCCTTCCTGTCAGGATATGATCCTCGTCCATCAGTATTATTGAATTGGCTGCGGTATTTATATTCTCAGGCAATCCGTGCCTTAGTCCTGGAGCGCTTTTTTCCCTGAAGAAAAGGCCTTCCTCCGATGTGAACCATATGCCTCCCCTGGAATCCTTCACCATGGTATAGTTATTTCCATCAGCAACAAGTGTATCCCTGAAAGGGGTAAAGGTCCTTCCGTCGAAGGTGAATATTCCCTTTTCACCGGTCAGCCATAACTTACCTTCATCATCCCTGAGTATTCCCTCGATAACGCTGAATCCGTTTTCAGAGGCCGGATAAGCTATGGTTTTCCCGCCGATGAAGTGATAGAGGCCGTTCCCGGTTCCGGCAAATATCGTAAGGTCTGAGGGATCTTCATACAAAATGCACACCTGCGCAATCTCAGGGATACCCGGCAGTCTGGAAAAAGACTTTCCGTCCCATACCAGGACTCCTGTGTTAAGGGAAAAATAGACTTTGCCATCCGATGCTCTTATGCTTCCCTTATAGAAAGCCGGATCGCCGGGGAAAAGCGTTCTGTAATCATCACGTTTTATAAATCTGCCTCTGTCGAGCTGAAACAGATCTCCCGTCAGAGAACCGAACCACATTGTACCATTTACGTCTTCGGCAATAGCCCATGTATCTGATGGAAGCCCATCCTGCTGATCATAGCTGTAAAATGCTGTGGTGATCAGCCTGTGGAGATTCACCTCCGTACCCAGCCAAAGGTTCGACTCATTGTCGAGAAGTAACATTGAGTAATCAGGTGGTTTTATCTCAGTAACACTGCCTTCAGAAAAATGCCTAAGGATATCTCCATCTCCGGTTTTTACCCTGATGACCTCAATCCGGCCGTTACCGGTTCCGGCAGTAAGAGGCGTAAAATTATCGCCTTCGAGGATATAATTACCATCGGGACCTTTAACGACTATTTTATCCCTGTCGTAAAAAAATGGCCCTTACCTGAGGACCCGGGCAATGTATTAACTTCTCTCCGGTGTGACGGTAAAGACGATCCGACTCATCTATAAGGATAAAATCTTTTCCCGACCTGTCATAAAAAATGATTTTAATCCCAATAGTATCGTTGAATTCTGAGATCTCCGAATTAAGAGTGTAATTGCCGTCCTTAAAGTTGAATATCCTGCATTTTTTAGTTACATGGTCCTTTGTAATTATCAATATTGTATCGTTGATATATTCGGCAAACAATGTACGCTCCCCTGTCATTTTTGCCTCAAAGGGGTAGAAGTCAAAACCGTATCCGTTATAGCCTGCCAGTCCGTGCTCCGAAAGTGCATATACATAGCCACTGTCGTCTTCAATAATCTTTGAGATAATATTGCTTGGAAGGCCGTCGTGTCTGAAATAATTCCTGAACTCGATCCCGTCGAAGCGTGAAATTCCGCTGCGGGTAACGATCCACAGGAAACCCCTGCTGTCCTGATAAATTTCCCTTGCCTGGCTTTGTGGCAAACCGTCGGCGACGCTGTATTCACGGAATGGGTAGTTTTGCCCGTACAGAAGGCTATGGGAAGCGGCAAATAAAATCACCGATAAGAAATATGTGCAGAATCCTTTTGCAGATATGTAGCTGAGCAAAGGTTTATTCTTCAAGATCCCTTATTGTTGATTCCAGATAAAGTTACGGATTAAATTTAGCAATAAAGGCGATGATAATTATAAACGGGCTTACCCGATTTTTTACCTTCGGTTTATCTGCCTGTTCTCGTTATTCTCGAGCATGCTTCTTATATCAGGATTAAGAGCGTAATCCGCGGCTTTTTTTCCCTCTTTATCTGTAAGATCGGGATTAGCTCCTTTTTCGAGAAGCAGTCTGACAACATCCGAGTGACCGTTCATTGAAGCCACCATCAGATCCGTGAACTTTTCCGTTCTACGGGGATCAGGTCTCTCCCCCTTTTTATGCATGAATTTCAGTATTGCGATATGGCCGCTTCTCGATGCACGGATGAATGCCGTTGTTTTTTCAGCATTTGCAAGAAAGTCGGATGTCAGTTCCTTTCCCTTTCTGACTCCTACTGCTTCAAGGTTTCCGCTGTCGGAAGCTGAGATAAGGGCAGTTACCTGACCCGAAAAGGACTGACCTGGATTAAGACCGGCGTAGATCCTTTTCATTATGGTATCTGCAATTTCATCACGGGCTGTTATTATCAGGGCACTTGTTCCATCAAGTTCACTGTTGTCCGGCAAGGCTCCATTTTCCAGAAGAATCCTCACAATTCCGGCATGACCGTTAAGGGATGCCAGGAAGAGAGCATTTGAACCATCCGATCCTCTGAGGTTAATGTCTGCTCCGTTTTCGAGAAGGAGTCTTACAAATTCCTCATGACCTCCGAGCGAAGCCGTCATAAGCGCTGTAGCCCCTCCCCTGTCCTGAAGGTCCGGATCTGCTCCTTTAGCCAGGAGAAGTATTCCTATATCAGTAAATCCGGAGAGCGAAGCCTGGATGAGAGCAGTTGCTCTGTTATGAAGATCCTGGTTGTTAACCTCCGCGCCATAAACCAGAAGCATGGTGACAATCTCCGTAAAGCCATTCTGTGCTGCTAGCATAAGTGAAGTATATCCGTCAAAAGCCTTCATATTGAAATTTGCTCCGCTTGTCAGGAGAAGTTCCACAACTTCATAATGACCGTTCTGGGATGCGACCATAAGGGGATTCAGGCCATCGACAGCCTGCATGTCGATCTCTGCTCCGCTTTCGAGCAGAAGCTTTGCCAAACGCAGGTGACCGTTATAGGAGGCATACATCAGAGCTGTTGCTCCGTCGAGACCCTGCAGGTTCGGATCTGCACCCCTGCGCAGAAGAATCTTTGCGGCCCTGTAGTAGCCGTTTGCTGCCGTGTACATAAGCAGGTTCCTGTCCAACCTGTCGCTATGATTTACATCCTGGGTATATCTTGCAAGATTCGTTGTATATATTCTGTCTTCCGCTCTCGAAAGAGGAATATCCGCTGTGGCTGCTGCGGTTTCCTGAGCCTTTGTCTCCCATAAACCTGACAGTAGCAATAAGGCTGATAAAGCTGCTGTGCCTATAGTTTTCATCTTCCTGAAAAATGTTTAATATGGAAAAAACCCCCGAAGCTGCAACGGACTTGACATTTATTGCAAGCGGCCCTCCGGACACCAAATATACAAAAAAGTCAGGATTTTGTTCAACAGGATTTCAGATATCAGGATATCATTATGACATGATTATCATAAGAAGAAAGAGTTGATTCCCGTCATGTGATTTAATGACTTCAATTGGCCTGATCGGGAAAAACTAAAAGAGAATAGTCGATTCCTTTATTACTTTTCCGTTATCCACAGTCCCGTGTGCTTTCACTCCGATGCTGATCGTAGTGTTTCCAATATTTTCCACAAGCGATCCGATGAAATCCTTTATCTCGTCCATTTCCATATCGTCGTAATCGTCGGAGCTGAAATAAACGTGAATAAAGAGTATATAACCATCCTGATCAATTGTTCCGAGCAGCTTCACCATTTTTGCGAGCCACAGGGAGGAAGCGGAATTATAGTATTCAAGATTCAACCTGAAGTTCGTGGTATGGCGGGGAGACTTGATATATTCTGCTGTCCATGCTATAAGCGGTTCATAGAATTTAGCTGCATTCTCCGGTATGGAGACCCCCGTAAGTACCAGTTCCCCTGATGTAAAATTGAAATCGACCTCCGGCGTCTTAGAAGTCTTCTCTATAAATATATCTTTACTGGCATCCATTAATGTAATTAATATCGTGTCATATTTACATTTTAAAATTAGTTCTTCTTTTGCAGAGAAAGAGTGCTCTTCATCAAGTAATAAGAGCCCTTTATCAATTTAAAATGCAAATCTGTCCAAAACCTCACAGAATGGCTTCCTGAAAATGCTTGCGGCAAGGGATCCGGGAGCGGTGACTGGTGTTGAAGAACAAGTCAGAGAAACTCAACAATTTCGTCCAGGTCTTTCCTGTTTTTCTTCATTAGTTTTCTGAAGTCTTCCTTCGGATAGCCCAGGGGAGTCGTTGAAAACACTTCTTCGTTATCTGTCAGTTCAAGTGTTTTCCTTAGTAAGGCCGGGTCAAAATGTGCTATCCAGCATGTTGCAACACCCTCATTTTCGGCTGCCATGATCAGGTGGGTCATGGCAATAGCCAGATCTGTCTCAATTGAATTGTATCCGTCGAAACTTCTTTTCCACGCTTTATCCCTGAATCCTGTAACAACGAGGATATCAGGTGCCTCATGAAACCAGGAACGGGAATAGCATGCCCGGACCTTCTCCAGCATCGCGGGAGAAGAAATAACTTTGAATTTCCATGGCTGGTAATTAACCGCCGAAAGGGCAAGGCGTCCCGCATTCAGTATTCTTTCAAGCACCTCTGCCGGCACTTTCTTCTCAGGATCATAATTACGTATACTTTCCCGTGTTCTTATCAGATCATAAAACTCCATTGGTATATTCTATTTTTTTTAAAATATTACCGGCATATTATAAATAAACAACTGATGCTTTTATATTACAAACAGAAAAATATGCATCAATATATTGTATATAAGCACCTTAAACTTCAGATTCTCTATTCAAAAATAAAGGTGCCGAAACTTGTGTACTCGTGAAAGGTCCTTTGGGTCCTTTGCCAGCTGAAGTGGATGGGCTCGTTGTCGTAATCGATCCTGTACATATTGGCTCTCCACTTTGTTCCTGAAACCGGTGGAACCTGGGGAAGTGGATTCAGCAGCTTGTACGGTATAAAAAATTCTGCCGTCCAGCCTGTTACAAGAGCCCCTCCCACTTTGGGACCGCCTGTCACTGCTGTAGCATGAATAATCCTTCTGTCTCCTGCATAGTTCCATGGCAGCCATCCAAGGAAGCGGCCTTTGTAATTTGGAACCATGATGGGAAGTTCAAAATCGGTCGGGGAAATCTCATACTCAAAATAGACCGGAAAGTCTTCCGAGGTCCACAGGAAAAGTTCAACGACATCTTCTTCCCATAGGTTCATGTTGTCGTCGTGCATGGTATTCGTCAGCTTCTCATCCTGGCAATAGTAAAGGAAATAGAGACCCTTTTCAGAGTACAGAACCTTAACCTTTGTCTCATAACCTTTCACTCCCTGTTCGTGTGGATTAAGCATTATCCATTCCGTAGTGCCCCATGCATCTGAGCTTCCGTCACCGGTTACGGTGAAATCGCTGCATTTTTTTATGGTTACCGAACCGGGTGAGTCATTCCGGGTCTGTGCCGGCCCGGCAGCTGCAATTAAAACAGCAAGTACCGGAAGGAGGAGTTTTTTCATATCTGAACGGTTTTTATTATGAAATGCAAGATAGAAAGTTATATAAAAAGAATGCCCTGAAATAAAAATATCTGATAAATTTGTTTGCAAACATTGACAGAAGTGCAGCAAACGGGCAAATTTCTGATAATCGCAGGCATCGTTCTTATTGCAGCCGGAGTTATCGTATATTTTGCCGGTGACAAAATGGGATGGCTCGGACGTCTGCCTGGTGACATAAGGGTTGAGAAGGAGAATGTCAGGTTCTATTTTCCGATAACTACCATGCTGCTCGTCAGCGCTGTTTTGTCATTTTTGTTGTGGCTTCTGAGAAAGCTGTTCTGATCTGACCTTTCAGGATTCATGTAAATTAAAACAATGCATATGAAAAAATTTTCAAGAAGAGAATTCATGGGTCTCGGTGCCGCCGGTATGGGTTCTGTGATTATAGGATCGCGCTTTCCGCATGACCTGGCACCTTTTGCTTCGACCGGGATGTTGAAAATGCCAATCGGATTCCAGGTATGGACTATACGCGAAGCTCTCATAAAGGATTTTCCCGGCACATTGAAAAAAATGGCCGGCATAGGTTATCAGAGCGTCGAGATGTGTTCACCTCCGGGTTACGAATCATCGGGGTTCGGGCCGCTTATGAAGCTGGGGGCCAGAGAAATGAAACAGATCATAAACGATGCCGGCCTGGAATTTACCAGCACCCATTACGGGATGAAGGAACTCCGGGAAAATCTTGGCGAAAGGATAGAGTTTGCTCTTGAGTCGGGTCAGAAACAGATGATACTGTCGAGTTTCGGGCTGCCCCGGGAAGCAACGGCCGACGACTGGAAAAAGGCTGCCGATGAGCTTAACATGATGGGAAGGAAGGCAAAGGACAAAGGAATGCAGATAGGCTTTCACAATCATCACGGTGAATTTGCAATGCTTGACAACAGGCTTATCTATGAGCTTCTTCTTGAACGTTTTGACCCTGAACTTGTTAAGATGCAGTTCCAGGTTGCCGTTATAAGCATCGGATACAAGGCAGCTGATTATTTCAGGAAATACCCCGGAAGGTTCATCTCGGCTCATCTTGCCGACTGGTCGGCGGAGAAAAAGGATTCCGTTTCCGTGGGGCAGGGTATTGTCGACTGGAAAGAGTTCTTTTCGGCTGTTGAAACCGGAGGAGTAAAGAATATTTTCGTCGAAATGGATGAGGTCCATTTCAGGCCAAGTGCTGAATACCTCCTTACCATTTAGTCCGGGAATTTAAAGAGACACTCTTCATAAGAATTATCAAAATAACTAAACTCCCGTGATATGAGAGGAGCCTTTACCTTATTGTTTGTTTTTTCCATTACCGTCTGCTTTTCGCAGGAAAATGCTGACAGCACTCTTAAGCGGCTGAAGGCTGAAGCCAGTATCAGCGTCAACAGCAACGGCATAGCTTCGATACCGGCATTTTCGCTCGGCGATCCGGCCATCATTGCCTCTGTCTCGCTAAAAAAGAACAGGTTCAGTTATGATCCTGTTCTTGCCTACGGATTCGATATGAGACCATGGTTCATTGATAACTGGCTCCATTACAAAATAATAAGAAATGAGAACCTGGAACTCAGGACGGGTATAAATTTCAGCACCTTCTTCACAAAAAACAAATTTGAGGACAGGACGATCCTTCAGGCAGACCGCTATTTTGCATTTGAAATAGCCGCATTCTGCAGGGTTTCGGAAAAAACCTCACTTACACTTATGTACTGGAACGACAGAGGACAGGAGAAAGGCACAATAAAGGGTCACTTTTTCAACCTGTCCGGGGATATAAATAATATCAGAGCCGGTGAGACCATCATTCTTTCAGCCGGAGCCCAGTTGTTTTATATCAACTATGACGGCAACAATGACGGATTGTTTATTTCCCCGAAAGTATCGGCTTCGGTTGTCAGACTTCCTTTCAACCTTTTCCTGCAGGCCACGAAGGTCATTAGCAGTAATATTGATCCGGATCCCGGCTTTAAGTGGAATATCGGATTAGCTTATAATATGTAAGAAAATCCCGGGCTTTTGACCCGGGATCCTTTTGATTCAAAGAGTGAAAACACTTTGAAACCACACCAACAATTAGATTATCTTGGGATATTATTCTCTTCAGTGTCAAGCACTACATAACCAATTATGTAAATGTTTCCGCTGAGGCCGTTTACTGTGTAGCTGTCGGTCAGGGCTGATCCGAGGTCAGTGTGAACATAGGGGTAGTTTGCAGGGTCAACAGTGAAGTTACCGCCGACCTTTGGCAGAATTTCGTTACCTATGTAGAGCCTTGATTCATCCATCCTGTAACCATTCATCATTGTGAAGGTAGCTGTTGCTGTTCCATTGAAGTAATGCAGCTTTATTTCTCCCACCTTTGTTGCTCCCGAAACATCACAGCCGTCAACATTTATCCAGAGTTCATATGTGCTCAGGAATGTTTCTTCAGGGAACATGGCTCCGTTAGTCCATCCCCACTGTTCAAATTCATACTGTGCAAGCAGTGGATCGGTGAGGAAGCAGTGTACCATAGGCGCGTATGTTTTACGGGCAAATGCAACCACAGGCTTTGGTTTTTCCTCATCAGGTTCCTGAACGAGTATCTCCCTGAGTGCTGTATTGCAACCATTTGCATCAGTGATTACAACACTGTAAGTGCCCGGTCCAAGGTTACTAAGATCCTCGGTAACAGCTCCGGTATTCCACAGGAAAGTATAAGGGGATGTTCCTCCTGATGCAGTTACATCAATAGCTCCGTCGTTGGCGCCATATTCGGAGATATGGGTAACAACTCTATTAGCGCTGACACCTGAAGCAGGCTGAAGAACAAGGATGTCATCAAGTGTGAAGTGACACTGGTGGGCATCATAAATAGTGACCGAATATTCTCCGGCCTGGATATTTTCGAGGTCTTCAGTTACAGCTCCGTTGCTCCAGATAAAAGTAAATGGAGCTGTTCCACCGGTAACTGTCACATCGATCATTCCGGTAGCTGCACCGAAACATTTGACATCGGTTACGACAGAAGATGCTGAAAGATCGCAATCATCTTCCTCACAGCATTCGATATAATAGGAGATGTTACCATACCATGCACCTTGTCTCGGGTCTTCCACCGTACCTCCATAGGCTGTCTCTCCGTCGACTGCGGCATGAGCCTGTAACCAGATACTGGTACCGCACTCCAGTTCATCTCCGAATGGAATAGTAAAGGTGTACGATTTTGTACCTGCAGGAAGGCTTTCAACCTTATAGGGAGCATCACCGGGAGTCAGTCTTTCATCAGGTTCTGAATGGAGAACAAACAGGTGCAACTCGCGAAGATCCCAGTCGCCGGTTGTGTTATAGGTGACATAAAGGAACTCATCATCGTTTGAAACAACCACTGTTCCGACATTGATGGTCTGTCCCGCGATCAACGCGTAGGTTTTTGAATTGCATGTATCTTCAATACCTTTAACATCCGAATTGAAAGATAAAGATATATCCTTGGCCTCCATGGCCATGGCATCGATGGTATTGCTGTTCTTCATGAGAAGTTCAGAATCATCATCAGGCTTCGAGCATCCGGCGATCATCGCCAGAAGCATGATACTAACTAAATACAAGTTTTTGATTTTCATTTTCATTTTAATTATATAGTTTGACATCTTATCCGGATTTCGAAGGGATCAGGCAACAAAGAATCTGTGATTGTATGCTACCTCTTTTTCCCTTAACCATCTGCGCAGTGCCTTGGCGATCTTTCTACGCCTTATTATTACTGTGCCGGTCTCCTCTGACGAAATTTCATAAAGTGTTTTCATTATTGTTGGTTTTTTGGTTTGTGTGTAGTGTAAAAATAACATGCAGAAAGCCCGATGTCAATACGCACAAGTCCATTACATGGGATAATGCGAGCTTTTATAAAACCATTAATCAGCCTCAGGCGGCTGATCACGGAACTAAAATGGAAGGTTAAAGGGGATAAAACTGCCGTTCGTCAAAACAGAGACCATATTTACATAAAAAACAATCCACAAGGTGGTTTAAAACAGGTTTCAAGAGCTTAGAATACTGTATTTCACCTTCTTATAGATATCAGATATTCAAGAAACGGATTAAAAACCTGTTTTGACCAACGGTTTGATTTTTTGGATGTAATTATTGGATTTCCGGCTTTTTTGGTTAAAATCCTTTCGATGATCAGAAGGAAAAACGTCAGATTTTCCTTCCGGAGCCGGAAAATCAGAACAGAAACAGCTGTCTATTCTGCTTCCCAGATGGCGATAACGATAGTAAATACCGGAAGCAGGATATAACCGTAAAGAGGGTTATACCAGAGTGTCGTGGAGAACGGTCCGCCAAGGGCAAAAACCCACACGGTGAATGAAAACAATGAAATTGCCAGCTGACTGATTTTAGTAACTTTCTGTACTTTCCAGAGGTAAAGCGGGGTAAGAAGGCAGAATACCGCAAAGAGGGTCCACTGCAGCAGGATCATCTCCTTCTGCTCTGTTAATTGTTTAACAACACCGGTTACAAAAATATAACCGGCAACGAGTTCTGCAGGGATATACTTGAATAGCCTGTCGAAGTAGCTATCGGCAGCTGCAGGAATTCTTTGCCCGGCTGGTATTTTGCCGGAAAGATTCTGGAAATCGTTTATATTCTTTAAGGTTATTATTTCGCGGGGCATGGCTAAGGTTTTAATTAAAACTATTGTTTGCAATTAATATCATCAGGATCTGGCCGGTTCGGATTTTTTTCTCTTTCTTGTGTCTTTCAGGGATGATCGTAGTTCAACAGCCCTTTTAACCGCTTTTTCAGCGTTTACCCTGCCGAATCCGTAATAGATGCTGTGTCCTGAAGCATCATAATTTCCGTTTTGAATATCGATCCTTTCGGCAGTATCCCTGAGAATATCTTTCACCTGTTTCCACGACAGTTCAGGATTCGCTTCAAGAATTAGTGCTGCCGTTCCTGCAACTCCCGGGCAGGAGGCGGAAGTCCCGCCGAAATTCCCGGTATAGTCGCCGTCAGGATTATATCCTCCGGAGCCAAGGCGGTCAGTAGTGTAAATCCCTTCTGTAAGAGGGGAAGGATGACCGAAGGGAGCATAGCCGAAATCACTGCTCGGGAAAGCACACCATACGTTTTTTCCATAGTCGCTGTAAACGCACCTGCTTCCCGTATCGTTGCATGCTGAAACTGCAATTACCTTTTCATAGCTCGCATAACCGTCGTAACCGCAGTCTTCGTTTCCATTCCCTGCCGCAAAGGTTATAATACAACCCTTCCCTGCCCTGCCCGCTGATATTGCATAATCGATGGCCAGTCGTGTACTGTCGGGAAGACCGACCTGAGAAAAATGAACCGGATCGCCAGGATCGCTCCAGTTGCCATCGGCGGGCCCCCAGCTGCATGATATTATGTCGGCGCCGTGATCGGCAGCCCATTTGAATGCATCGGCCTCTGCCATTGAGCCCAGGTTCGAACTCAGCCGCACCGGCATCAGGAATGCCTTCGGAGCAACGCCCGAAGCTTTTATTCCTGAAGCAGCCGCTACTCCGGCACATGCTGTGCCATGATTGTCATAGGGGTATGCCGGAAGAGGATTATCATTTCCCATTACCACATTCCTCGGATAAACCACCTTTCCCTCTTCCCTGAACTCAGGGTGAGCTATATCGATGCCATCATCAATGATGGCAATTGTGACACCCAAGCCCTTTGACAGCTTATGGGCAAGGTCAGCCTTTACTCCGGCATTTATCCTTACGTTTCTTATTTCAGTCTCCTTCAGATGCCACTGACGGGGATGAATTTTCCTGAAACTCCTTTTCCTTATTAGTTCAGGATGGCAAAACTCGACCTCTTCCCTTGAAAGCAGGCTTTCCGAAAGGCTGAATATCCTGACGCCAATATCATCGGGAGCTTTTGCGAAATAAGTATTCGGGGCATAATCAGGCTTCTTTTTTACAATCAGGCCGTTATCCTCAAGTATTTTTTCGCATCGTGCGCTATCCAGTTCATCCTTGAACTTTATGAAAAGATTGCATGTATAAAGGACAAGGGTTCTGCTTTCGGCGTCGATCAGCACTTTTCCTGCAAATCTCAAATCCGGCTCCTTTCTGAGCTCGGATTTTGTCCTGTCGCGAAGAGCCCTTGGGTCCTTTACCGATTCACGTGCCTGAAAAACAGAAATACCTGCCTCGGGAAACTCTTCCACAAGCTCGAAGTCCTTAAGAAGTTCCCTGCTTTTCTCAGAAATAACAGCCTTATGGTTATCTGCTTTCTTTATGAGTCGCACAGCAACCATGTCCGTGCTTTCGTGAAGAACGTATTTTTTACCGTTCTTCCCTCCAAGAGTGTAAGTGTACATAGTTAGTATAAGTAATATCAGACAGAGCAGAAATAAAATTCTCAGGCAGGTTCACCACAGTGACTTCCGGCGATCCGAAATCACTTCCCGGTACCCTTAATCCTTTTGGTTACTTCTATACACATCCTTCCGTTATGATATGGGCATATCCAGTATCCGCCCTTGTCGCCCGAGGGCACCCCCTTATCGGAGATATAGCTGAACCATCCTCCTTTCTCTTTGTCGATGAAATTGTTTTTTATGTATTCCCAGCTTTTCATCGATTTCATGAGATAGTCCTCATCTCCTGAAAGCTCAAAAGCATTAAGATATCCCACGACAGTCTCGGCCTGTTCCCACCATGAACGCCGGGCACTTATATGACCTGTTGCAAAATCCTTTTCTGTCAGCATGCTGCCGTCGGGCTGGTATCCCTCAGCGGCTGCACCGGCAATTTTCAGTGAAGCCTTTTCAGCTCTGGCTATCAGTTCCTTATCGCCCAGAATTACAGCTGCCTCATAAAGGAGCCACGAACTCTCTATATCATGTCCGTATGAATGGATTGTTGACGTGCTGTTCCAGTTTCTGTCCATGAAGCATATCAGGTGGGAAGTATTTTTGTCAATTATCTTCTCAAGAAAGATCCCTATAAGGTTCCTCAGCCTTTCTCCCACTAACCTGTCGCCCGAAAGGCGGTAAAGGTTCGCATAGGCTTCGAGAAGATGAAGGTGAGTGTTCATTGTTTTCTCATCCTTCTCAGAAGTCTCGCCTATCATTCGCTCCCTCAGGCGTTCCCATTTCTGACTGAAGAGCTCATAATATCCGTTATATTCCCTGTCAGTTGCGTATTGCTCAAGAACATGAAAAAGAGAAAGAGCTTCATCAAGCGATTCAATGTCTCCCGAAGCGTCTGAGTACTCTGACAGGGCGTAGATAAAAAAGGCATTTGTATAAACCTGTTTTCTTGTGTCGCCGGGCGACCCGTCAGCCCTGACGCTCATATAGGCGCCTCCGTTCTCCCTGTCTAAAAAATGATTGACTATATAATCCCTTGCCCTCCTTGCAATGAGAAGATGGGAGCTGTCGCCTGTTATTGTAAATGCCGCTGAGTAAGTCCACAGGATCCTTGCATTGAGTATTCCTCCTTTGTCAGCATCGGGATAGACCTGGTTAAGGCCGTCAATCCTGCCGAAGAATCCGCCGCGGGTCGTATCAATCATATTCGCAGTCCAGAAAGGCAGTATATTATTTGTCAGATCATTAAATGTCTCCGTTTTGAGCATATTCAGGGAGGACATCCGGGCTGACGTTAACCCTTCGGTATGCTGCGAATAAATAATATGGGACCCCACAAGAGAAAGGACTGTCAGGAAAAGTATTTTTCTCATTTTAAAGAAGTTAGAACAGGAACAGTTCACATCTGATCGAAGCAATAAGATAATGAATATTCTTCAGAAAATTGCATAAAAGACCCGGATTTTTATGAGAACAAGAATATGTACTAAAAGTTAATCTCATACAAAGATTGAGGTACTGACGAAAACAAATCCGTCCCGGGTTTTGCAGATCTGGTCACTACATACAACAATCAGGGATTAAGAGGTCTCATGGTGATCCCGAAATCAAACCTGACAGGCATTACCTGGTATTCCGGAAAAACTCCCGCAGCCGTACAGCCTACCCCGCTTGTGGCATAATCGAGGTTGAATGTAATTCCGTCGAAGGGATGCAGCTGATAGGTATAGAGAGCTTTTGTCAGGTTATCGGCTGAAAAGGGATGGGCGCTGAAGTTGAATAATCCGTTTCCTGTTATCTCGATTCCCGTACCGTCAGAGGCGGTAAGCCGTACCATACGGGTATCTGTTCTAAGGCCATAATCCTGCGGGATGAGGTAAGGCTCGTACATTTCCTTTACCGTCGATCTGTATCTGCCTATCCTGTAGCCGCTCTTCCTGTCGGGATAATTCTCCTGTGGTCCTCTTCCATACCATTCAACATTGAAAAGAGAAGTGTCGAGGATCCACTGCTGGCCGGCTCTCGGAAGCCACGAAGGCATTTGTCCGTTGGGTATTACGGTATTAGTGTATTTCAGTATTCCTTTCCCGTCGATCAAGTACTGCGATCTTGTTATAAAAGATCCCCTTCCGTTGCCTGTATTATGAATATCTCCCGTTTTCACGATAATGCATGTATCGCCCAGACGTTCCCAGGCAAAGTCGGTTTTCATCCTTTGCAGTCTGTCAATACCGGCCGAATACCATTCAGTTGCTGCCGTTCTTCCATAACCATCGGTTCTGTGTTTTATGTTAGACGACCAGAAGGTCCACTGGTCCGTTTCATTTGCCAGAGGCGCTCTCCATACGTTAAGAACCGGGCCTTTGCGTACTATTTCCCTTCCTCCTGTCTGAAAGGATTCAAGCTGTCCGTCGTTCATGTCGAAGCGGTAGATAAATCCTTTTCCGCTTATAATCAGCTTACTGCCCTCTTGATGAACCTCAGGAGGAGCCTGTTTTTCAGACTGAGGAACAGCTTTTTGCGCCGCCTCACAAGGAAGTTTCATTTGTTCCCATGCTGTCTCAAATCCGGCTCCGGCCCATTGTGAAGCATTCTTCTGATGGAAGCTTACTGTAAGAAAATACTCTTTACCGTCTAAAGATTCAGGTCTGGAAAACGGTACCCTGAAGTTACCTGTCTTTCCGGGATCAAGTGAAATATCCATCCTTCCCTCCTGAACTGTTTCACCATCGGCCTGGAGGCTCCAGCGGGCATCAAGTTCATCAAGATTTGTAAAGAGATATCTGTTGGTCACTGACACCATTCCTTCGCGACCAGGAACAAGTTCAATTCTTACAGGTTGTCCCGACTTCTTTATCTGCCACATCTCGGGCTGAGGTCTTCTGTCGGGCCATATCGATCCGTACGTCCTGGCTCCTATCCCATAACTGAAATACTCATCTCCCGGAGTCTCTTCCTCAAAGTCGAGCCAAAGCCTTGCCTGCTTCTTTATCCCTTCAGTAGGATTACTGAGCAACGAAGAAGATATGCTCTTCGAAAATACACCAACCTGATCAATTATGGCATCGCATATATATACATATGTTTCCTGTCCGTGGGTCTCGGCATTTCTGCCAATATTTACAGGGAAGGGTGTGTTTCTTATCTTTCCGGTCACATATCTGTGTATGCTCTCGTTACCATCGATTGTAAGAAATATTGAAGATCCGTCGTAACTGGCAGTAACGTGGTGCCAGTTATTCAGCCAGTTTTCCGGCAGGGCCATCCTCACTGTCTGCCTTGCCCTTGTGGTTATATAGAATTCGAGTGAGTCACCTTTTACCTGGTGTATTCCGAACTGCCAGTTGCCTTTTGTAATTAGGGTCCCGTCAGGACTGTTCAGTTCACGGGGAAATATCCAGAGTGTGAGGGTTAGTCTGTCACCCTCTATTTCCAGGGTATCATCCCTGTAAACCTCTACCCACTGGTCATGGCCATTCAGGTCAATTCCCTTTCCGTCCCTGCCGGGAACGAGTGTTGCACGGCCCATCACATTTACCTGAATATCATTACCGGAATTATCCTTAAGGAATCTTGCCCTTTCGGTTATTCCCGTGCTTACAAAATCCCAGATTGCTCCTCCCATGCTTCTCGGATACCTGTAAAAAAGATCCCAGTAATCGTCGAGAGCTCCTCCCCCGTTTCCCGTTACAGCGAGGTACTCATCGAGAAATGACGGCCGAGGGTCTTCAGAAGCCGGAACGTTATATACATTTGAAATAAGGTCGCGCAACTGTGGATACCTTGGCCCTATTATTTCCTCGCACCTGTGGCTGAAGGCATTACCACCATACATCCAGAAACGTGTACTGTCATATCTGCGGCCCTCGTTAATCACAGCGCATATGTTTTCACCTTCACCGCTTTCGTTCCCGGCGCTCCAGAACAGAACGGAGGGGTGGTTTCTGTCGCGGAGTACCATTTTCCTGGCACGCTCGCGGTACATCGCTTCCCAGTCGCTGTTTTCCGACAGGTATTCAGTTGCATGAGCTTCATCACCGGTCTCGTCAACAACGTAGATGCCATACTCATCTGCCAGGTCGAGATACCTTGTTACAGGCGGGTAGTGAGATGTTCTTACGCAGTTGATGTTAAACTGTTTAAAAAGGCTAAGATCCTTTCGTATTGTCTCCTCATCCATTGCATGTCCCGTTATGGGATGCTGCATATGACTGTTTGTGCCGTTAAGTTTTACAGGCTTACCGTTAAGAAGAAAGACCTGGTCCTTTATTTCGGTCTCTTTAAAACCGATCCTTCCCGAGATAAGCTCGCCTGATCTTCCTGACTCGTCGAGAAGTTCGAAAACAAGAGTGTACAGATCTGGTTTCTCAGCCGACCACTTTCCAGGATCTTCTATTAAGGCTTTGAGGTTGATCTCCGTGGCAGAATTTCCCCTCACCATAAAGGGGTCTGCTGTTATTTTCTTAACAATCCGCTTGTTGCTGTCGTACAGGGAAGCTCTCAGCGATACTCCTTTCCGTGTTTTACCGGAGTAATTCCTTATCTTCAGTGAAATGGTCAGATCCGAGTTCCTGTAGTTTTCATCAAGGTCCGTTACTGCATGCCAGTCAGCGATGTGGAGTGACGGCGCTGCAATTATCCCAACATCGCCGAAGATCCCGGCAAGACGCCAGTAATCCTGGTTTTCGAGATAATACCCGTCGGAGTACTTGAAGACAGCTACAGAAATTGTATTAATGCCCGTATTAACATAAGCGGTAATATTATATTCAGCGGGTTCCTGACCACCTTCATTGTACCCGATCTCCTTCCCGTTTATCCATACAAAGGAAGCAGATGCAACTTTTTCCATCCGAAGGAATAGTTCCCGTCCTTTCCATGAATCAGGGATATCGAATGAACGTCTGTATAAACCTGTTGGATTATATTCCTTTGGAATCCTGGGAGGATCGGGTCTGAAGGGAGTTGTAACATTCCGGAAGAGAGGATCGCCGAAACCTTTCATTTCCCAGTTCGACGGAACCCTTATTGTATCCCAGCCGGAATCGTTAAAACCATCGGAGTGGAAGCCTGGTACCATACCATCGGGAGTGTCGGAATAATGGAACCTCCAGATACCGTTCAGGGAAAGGCAGTAAGTGCTTTCTCCGGAATCTCCTGATAAAGCCTGCGCAACAGAGTTTAAGGGCACGATGGGAGTGTGTCCCTCTTCCTGGTTCAGCTCAAAAACGGAAGGATTCTCAAGAAAATCATAGATATTTTCCGGAAACTTAACTTTCTGGGCTGAAATATTGAGAAAAAAAGAAAACAGAAATACGGAGATGAAGATCCTTTTCATTGATTTGGATTTAATATCAAGCCTAATTTACTCAAAAAACCTGAGGCAAAGGCATGAATAATTAATCCGTTAACAGATTGATGGTATGCTGAACAAGGCTCATATCTCCCCATAGTCCGTGATGGGGTATCACAATCCGGGCAGAGTTGTATTTTTCCTGAACGATCTTAAGCGATACAGGCCATTTATTTATATTGGCATCGCCTGTGAACCCAAGGTCCGCGCTCGACAAGGCTTTTACCATGCAGCCACCGAAAAGAAGACGGCACTCTTTGATATAAACAACGACATTATCGGGCGAATGACTTTCTCCGGGAAAAAAGACATCAAATGTAAGGTCACCGATCTCAAGAAAAATTCCATCATCTAACCTGAAGATCTTGTCTGGTTTTACAAATACTAATTTTTCATAAACATCCCTTATTCTTTTCTGTTCAGGTTTCAGCCATGAGATTATCTGTTGCTGGGTGTGGCTTCCTCTTTCGTCAATCAGGCTGCAGGTCCTGTCAGAGCCATAAATGTTTATACCTTTCTCCTTCAGGTACTGATTTCCTCCCAGATTATCGATATGAAAACCTGTATTAATTGCAGTGACCTTATCCGGCTTCATTGTACTGTATATCCAGTCAAGCATTAATTCTGTCGCTGAAACGTCGTACGGAGTATCAATCAGAACAACTTCACTTTGGGATGCCCTGACAATCAGGGAATTTGATTCCCACGGGAAATAATGTGTTACGACAAACACCGTGTCTGAAAGTCTTGAAACAAACAGCTCATCGCTGAGCCTGGCTTCGTATTGTCCTGACAATGTGAATGATAAAGGCAATACTGCAAAAAAGACAAGAAAAGATCTTTTCATTTTCACCCTCATTTTTTTATTGCTTTACCGCATCCTTTCACAAACACAGCCTTCAGGGCTGCGGACTTCGCTTTATCAGCAGTCTTACTTTTCTGTCATCTTAAGCACAGCAACATAGTAGTTGTTATCAACAGCAACTTCCGCCTTTTCCGTTTTCAGCTTCACCGATGAGAATTTTGTTGACGGGGTAATGTCCATTCTTTCTCCCGACACATAGATCCTAAGGGGCATATTGAAACCGGGCACACAGTTGTTCCATCTGTAATTAAGTTTCCCATCGCTGATGAAATATTCGAAAACGGGGATTCTGATATCCCTGAGGTACTGGTCAAACACAGGTTTCAGGTTAATACCTGTCTTTTCCGATATATAATCCTCGATCTGGTATCCTTTAACTACCTGATGATAAAATTCGCTGTTTAGTCCCCGCAGGATACTTCTAAATTTTTCATCGTCGTCGATTATCTGACGGATTGTATGGAGCATGTTTCCTCCCTTTGAATACATATCGCCCGATCCGCTGTTGTTAACGTTATAGACTCCGGTAACGGGCCTGTCGTTCCTTATGTTCCTTCGCGTACCCACTGCATATTCGTTTCCCGCCTCCTTTCCGTAGAAATATTCGACATATAGGCTTTCGGAGTAATTGATAAAGCTTTCATGGACCCACATATCTGCAATATCCTCGTATGTTATGCTGTTTGCGAACCATTCATGTCCCGATTCATGGATAATAATGAAGTCAAATTTATCACCCCATCCTGAACCGCTCTGATCCACTCCCCTGTATCCGTTCTGGTATCCGTTACCATAGGTTACCGAGCTCTGGTGCTCCATACCGAGATAGGGAACTTCCACCAGTTTGTATCCGTCTTCATAAAAGGGATAGGGTCCGAACCAGTATTCGAAGGCTGCAAGCATCATCGGAGCCTGTTTGAAATGGACCTTCGCCTTTTCGAGATTCTCCCTGAGAACGTAATAATCGCAGTCGAGCCTGCCCTTTTCACCATTGTACACTTCGGAAAAATGAGCATAATCGGCAATATTTATGTTTACTCCATAATTATTGATGGGGTTGGCTACGAACCAGTTATACTTCGTAGTATTATTTCTGTTCCTGACAGTGCTTCGGAGCCGCCCGTTTGAAACATTCATTAGGCCCGATGGCACCGTGACGCTAATAAGCATGCTGTCGGGTTCGTCGTACATGTGGTCCTTGCATGGCCACCAGAGACTTGCCCCGTCGCCCTGGCACGAAGAGGCAATAAAAGGAAGTCCCTTGCTGTCGGTCCTCCATGTTATGCCGCCTTCCCAGGGAGGACGGTTCGAGACCTTAGGCTTTCCCCCGTAAGTAAGCTCCACTGAACAGATACTCCCTGGTTCCTGGGTTCCTGCCATTCTGATCCAGAATACATTACCTTCCCTGCTGAATTCAAGGTCTCTTCCGTTCTGGGTTGCCTTCTTAATCTCAAGAGGGGGCTGAAGGTCGATCTGCATCGTTTCCGCGCTTCTTTTCACCCGGTAAGTAACCGTATTGCGGCCATTTATTGAACTGTCGGACGGGTTAACCTGTATATCCAGATGATAATAGGTCAGATCCCACCATTCCCTTTCCGGTGTTATGGAGCCCCTTAGGCTGTCCTGGCGTGTAAATTGTCTTGTTTCAGGTGCAAGGTACTGTGCATCAGCAGGAAATATGCCCGGCATAAAAGCAAAAACAAGAGCAGGGATGAGGATTCTTTTCATGGAAATTATCTTGTAAAAAAGCAAAAGTAAGAAGTTTGGCGGAATCTTGCCTTAACGGATATGAAATAGAATTATTCAAATGAATTTCCCGTTTTTGATAAACTTTTTAAAGCTTATTAATTATCAATGCTTTTACCTCCGGCGAATTATTTTCAAGATGATGTTGTCATTGTTCATTATTCATCGGAGGATTTGAAGCAATACTATTATATAAAAATTAAGAGCAATTTTTCTTAAATTCGTACCGGTCTGCCTTTATGTCTGAAATCTTCAAAGGCAATGGACAGAAAGCCGGGACCATTTGAACAATTATAAAATATTACGGGTTATCATAAAAAATCATCCTTCAGACTGCAACAAAGGGATATGCATTCCGTCTTTAACGATATATGAATATGATCCTGATTTTTCTGAAATTTGATTTAACAACTTAATCTTAAAATTATGAATTATAACCGCCGCGAGTTTATTAAAATCAGCGGTATCACAGCAGCAGGCACCATGATCATTCCACCAATCCTAAATTCGTGTACAGGAGTAAGGCTTTCGGATAATGCCGGAAGTTATCTTGGTCATTTTGAAGTAACCACCGATGTTCTGCAAAAGGTGATCGCCGCAGCAATGGATAAAGGAGCAGATTATGCCGACCTTTACTTTGAGCATACCATTAATAACACAAGCGCCCTTGAAGATGGCAAGGTTAACAGCGCCTATTCGAATGTTGCCTACGGTGTCGGGATAAGGGCCGTGAAGGGCGACCAGACGGGGTATGCCTATTCCGAGGACCTTTCAGCCGAGGCCATGGTGAGAGCAGCAAGGACTGCAGCCAGTATTGCAGACTCAAGCCCGGCAGTAAATTCAGTGAAGATCTCTGAATATATGGCTCCCGGATATTATTCAGTAAAAACATCCTGGGAGGATACCTCAATAAAGGATAAGATCCCTTACATGCAGCGGATGAATGACAAGATCTTCGAGGCAGACCTTAGGGTTTCGAAAGCAAATGTCTACCTGATGGACACCTCTTCCTACATTCTCTACTACAATTCGGAGGGTCTGTTAACCTGGGACTACCGTCCTATGGTAGTTATTGCCGGGATTTGCATAATGGAAGAAAACGGAAGGATCGAGAACTTCTATGTAACCCGTTCCTCGAGAATGGGATCGGAATTCCTGACAAACGAGCTTGTAGATGAGATGTCGGCTGAAGTGGTAGCCCGGACAGCAAAACTCTTCAGCGCCTCCAGGCCAAAAACAGGAGAAATGGAAGTTGTTATGGGAGCCGGGCAGTCGGGGATACTTCTTCACGAAGCTATGGGACATGCCTTTGAAGCTGACTTCAACAGAAAAAACCAGTCGATATTCTCCGACAGGATGGGAAAAAAGATCGCAGAAGATTTTGTTACAATCGTTGACGACGGTACCATTCCCGGCAACAGGGGCTCTTTAAACTTCGACGACGAAGGGATCCCCACGGAGAAAACTATCCTGGTCAAAGACGGCACACTTACAAGTTACCTTCACGACAGGATAAGCGCCGGGTATTACAAGGTAAAACCGACAGGAAACGGCAGAAGGCAGAGCTTCAGGCACATTCCCATGCCAAGGATGAGGAGCACCTATATGGAGAACGGACCTCACAGGAAAGAGGAAATAATAGCAAGTGTCAAAAGCGGTATATACGTTGATTATTTCAGCAACGGAGAAGTCAATATAGGTCAGGGCGACTTTACTTTCTTTGTGAAATTCGGTTACATGATAGAAAACGGAAAACTCACTACACCGATCAAGGACATCAATGTTATCGGAAACGGACCACAGGCGCTTGCCGATATCGTGATGGTAGCCGATGATATGGCGATTGACAACGGAGGCGGGACCTGCGGCAAGAACGGTCAGTCGGCTCCGGTAACTATGGGAATGCCAACAGTAAAAATCAGGAAGCTGACGGTGGGTTAAGAAGTTTTTTAACAGGAAAATTTGAGATTATGAATACAAAAGAAAAATACGCCCTGGCAGATGTTGCAGTTGAACACGCTCTGAAAAGCGGAGCAGAACAGGTTTCAGTTACCATCTACGATAACAGGAGCACCAGCATTGAAATAAGAGATCAGAAAACAGACAGTCTTCAGGAATCAAATCGCAATGGCCTGTCAATAGATATTTACACAGAGAAGAAGTACTCATCCCATTCCACCAACAGGCTGAAAAAGGAGGACCTTTTCCATTTTATAGAAGAAGCAATTGCAGCCACCCGGTTTCTGGCCGAGGACGAATTCAGATCACTACCTGATCCCTCACTCCTGTACAAGGGGGATGGAAGCAATCTCGAAATATTTGACGATGAAGTAGATGCCCTGGAAATCAGCACCAAAATAGGCCTGGCTGACAAGGTTGTAAATGAAGCTTTCGGAAAAGACAACAGAATACTTTCAGTAAGCGGAAGCTATTCCGACAACATCTCGGAAAGCGTCATGGTTACCAGCAACGGATTCAGAGGTGATTCCAGGAGAACCGGACTTTCCCTTTATGCAGAAGTATCTGTTCAGAGCGAAACCGGACGCCCGAATGCCTACTGGTATGAAAGCGACTTGTTTTTCAAGCGATTGGTAAAGAATGGAATTGGTGAAAAAGCACTGGAAAGGGCTCTCGGAAAGATCAATCCGAAGAAAATCCTTTCCGGGAAATACGACGTTGTTATTGAAAACAGGGTAGCAGCCAATTTATTAAGTCCGGTTTATGATTCCCTTACCGGGTCGAACCTTTACAACAAGCAGTCGTTTCTGATCGGCAAGGAAGGCAAGCCAGTTGCTTCACCGCTGATGACCATCACCGACGATCCATTTATCAAATCGCTCGCCGGTTCGCGGCTATATGACGATGAAGGTCTTGCCGCCGTTAAAAGGCCCATAATTGAAAAGGGAGTACTCAGGAACTACTACATTGACAATTATTATGGCAAAAAGCTTGGAATGAATCCCACTTCAGGAAGTTCTTCAAATATTGTCATGGCTCCGGGAACTAGGGGTGGCAGCGAAATGGTAAAATCAATAAAGAAAGGTGTTTTTATTACAGGCTTCATCGGAGGCAACTGCAACGGATCGACAGGTGACTTCTCATATGGCATCGAAGGATTCTACATCGAGGATGGAAAAGTTATTCACCCAGTTAATGAAATGAACATAACAGGAAACATGAATGATTTCTGGTTCGGGCTTTCTGAAGTGGGCAACGACTTCACGGGCAACGGGTCGGTGCAGATACCGTCACTTATGATTTCCAATGCTGAATTAAGCGGAATCTGATTTTTTTACCTCATAAAATTCATACTCATGAAAAAGACCAGCCTTTTTGTATTAATGGCTTTTATCCTTTCCTCTGCCGTAATCGATGCTACAGCGCAGAAAATGAACCTCAACGGGAAGTGGAAGGCAGATGTTT
Source organism: Bacteroidales bacterium (assembly GCA_040772125.1). Lineage (GTDB taxonomy): Bacteria > Bacteroidota > Bacteroidia > Bacteroidales > VadinHA17 > LD21. Next base: position 1,207,000 of record JAXGYS010000003.1, on the reverse strand, counting down.
CAAAGTCGTCGGTAGTTTCCAATAATCCCTTTCTTGTAAGGATAGATGTGAAGATAAGCGGTGATTCCATCTTCACGGAACGTTACTATGATATTGGTGACGGACAAACATATCCATTTACTGAGAACCTGACTCTCGACGGTAAGGAACACGATATTACGGTTTATGATATGCCAAGGAAAACAACGGCCATCTGGTCGGAGGATGAGGGCATGCTGAAACTGGTTTCATCGATGTCGACCTATGGCGGAAGCGGTCCCGCCGATTTTGTCTCAAAAGAAACATGGAAGGTTGCCGAAGACGGAAAGATTCTGACAATAAGCTTTGCAAACACCATGAACGGCAGCGATTCGGAGGGTTCATTTGTAATGACGAGGGCTGAATAGCTATCAGATATAGGAATCTGTTCCTGCCTGGAATATCGGATTTCAGGCGAACAGAAGTATAAGGGCCTGTGCAACAAATATTCTCAGGAACATCACAAGAGGATAGACAGTGGCATAGGCAACCGAAGGGGCCTCCGACTGAGCCATGCTATTGGCAAATGCCAGGGCAGGAGGATCGGTCATACTCCCTGAAAGAAGTCCGCAAACTTCGAAGTAATTCCGCTTAAAGGCAAGTTTTGCCGCATAGCCAACTGTAAGAAGAGGGACAAGTGTTATTATAGCTCCGTATCCCATCCACTTTAGTCCGTCGCCTGAAATAAGCGCCGGAATGAAATTCTCACCCGATTTCAGTCCGACGCTTGCAAGGAAGAGCACTATTCCTATTTCACGGAGCATAAGATTTGCGCTTGCAGTGGTATATGAAACAAGGGAGAATTTGTGACCATACCTGCTCAACAGTATAGCGATAATCAGCGGCCCACCTGCCATACCGAGTTTCAGCGGCTGAGCCAGTCCCGGAATATTTACAGGTATACTTCCGAGTATCACTCCCAGGAGGATGCCTACAAAAATCGGAACAATATCAGGTTCTTCCAGTCGTTTCATGGAATTTCCTATCTCAGCGGTTACCCTGGCAATTGATTTTTCATCTCCCACAACGGTCAGCCTGTCGCCCATCTGCAATTCTATAGAGGGATCAGGAATGAATTCAATGCCAGATCTGTATATCCTTGTAATGTTTATATTGAACCTTGTTCTCAGCTTCAGCGAGCCAAGGCTTTTGCCGCTAACCTGCCTGTTGGTAACGAGAAGCCGCCTGGAAATCAGATCACCCGATCTCGTTGACAGATCCATCTCACTCAGGGAGCCCGTTTTCTGCACCACTTCATCAGCCACGCCCCTGCTGGTTACAACAAGTAAGATATCGTTCTCATGAATGACTGTTGCTGAAGTTGGGGTTAACAGATTCCCTCTGTGCAGAACCCTCGATATCACAACCCCTTCGCCAAGGACCTTTGAAATATCGGATACAGTCTTGCTGAAAAACAAGGGATTTGTCACAATGATATTCAGTTTCCGCGGCATGGAATCAGCTGGATGTAGTTCATTATGAATCCTTTCCAGTTCCTGTTTCGTGTCAATTCCCATCGTTTTCCGTATGAGGATCATTGTGAGAATTATCCCTAGAACGCCAAAGGGGTATGCAACTGCATAACCTAATCCGATATCCGGGACCTCTCCTCCACCGGTTCCCGCGGCTAACTGCTCAAGTGCATTCTGTGCCGCACCCAATCCGGGTGTGTTCGTGACGGCTCCCGACATGATCCCTGTCATTACCGGCAAGGAAACTCCTGAAAGAATATGGATGATCAGTGTTGTCAGCGCACCCAGCAGTACGACAGAGACTGCCATAAGATTCATTGTAACTCCGCCTCTTCTGAAGGATGAGAAAAAGCCCGGACCAACCTGCAGGCCAACAGAGAAAACAAAAAGGATCAGACCAAAATCCCTTACAAACTCAACCACCTTTTGATTGGCGGAAAAACCCAGATGTCCCATAAAGATACCGGCGAACAGAACAAAGGTAATGCCCAGGGAAATACCTTTGATTTTCAGCTTCCCCAGCAGTACTCCTGATGCTATGACAATACTGTAAAGGATTATTGTGTGGGCTACAGTATCATACCAAAGCAGCTCATTAAACCATTCCACCTTTGCGAGAAGTTTATGGATTAAATACAATTCACTTTTCTATCCTGCAGAGATACTTTTCGGTTCTCAGTATTACTGATTTTCCAATGAAAGCCGGTGTTGCCCAAATTCCAGAATCCATCTGGTTCCTGGAAACAAAATCGGGTTTGCGTCCTGCCCTTACTGAAGTCACCTCTCCCTTAACTGAAAAGAACCATACAATCCCATCAGCTATCACCGGTGATGCATTATGATCAGATCTTAGCCTCACAGACCATAGTTCCTTTCCGGATCCGGCATCTATGCACATCATGAAATTCCTGGTGGTTACAGTATAAATTAGGCCGTCCATTGCCGCAGGAGTCAGCATTTGAGTGTGTGTCTGGTCATCCCTCTTTTTCCACAGGATATTGGTGGAAGTTATATCCCCTTTTCCGTCCGGATCGACGGCAAACATTTCCGTATATGTTCCTCCCCCGGGGTTATTAACAGAACCTGTATAGAAAAACACTTTGCCGTTCCATGCAAAAGGCATGGGGACAGTCGATTCAGCACCTCCGATTACTCTCCAGACCTCTTTTCCGGTAAGAGGATCGTATGCGCAGCAAACTGCCGATCCGTTTGATATCAGGAGATCTTTTCCCTTTACGTTCATTACAAGAGGGGTCACATAAGCTTTTTTCCCGATGTTTGCGAGTGCCTTGTACGGTTCCTCAGGCCTGTTGGCTCTCCAGACCTCTTTTCCTGTAGCCTTGTTGAGGGCGACAATATATCTGACATCGGTACCTTCATAATGCAGGATCAAAAGATTCTTATAAAGGATAGGAGAAGAACCCGGGCCCTGTACATGATTGCATTTCAAATCGGTACGTTTCCAGACAACAGATCCGTCAGTTGTCCTCAGGCATGCTGTACCAAGGCTCCCGAAATGCACATATACAAAACCGCTTTCAATACATGGTGTAGGGCTGGCATAGGTATTGATGCCATGTTTTCCGATCTGGTCAGTAACATCAAATACTTTCAGGTCATGAATTATCTTTCCTGTCTGCAGGTCGACGCAGACTGCATACAGCTCGCTGCCATCGGAGGTGGCTGTTGTTATCCAGACCTGGTCATTGTAAACCACAGGCGACGAATGGCCGTTTCCATGAATACTGGTTTTCCATTTAATTACGCTTTCATTCCATTCAGCCGGAATCCCTGAAGCAGTTGATATCCCGTTAAGATTGGTGCCCCTGAAATGGGTCCAGTTCATTTCCTGCGGGAAGGCAAAAACAGGGATCAGCATCAGAAATCCCCAGACAGATAATACTTTAATTTTACTTTTATCTTTCATAACGTCTTTTTCTTAGAATTTTTCTCAGAACATTTTTCAAACCCCTGTCAACCTTTTCCCTGGTTTTATAATACTCCTTTTCGTCACCGTCAAAGATATCAATTATACTGTCAAAAAAGTTCTTTTCCCTGAAGTCCGGACAGTCGAGCGCATCAGCAAGTTCTGTCGGAAGAGGGGCAAACTCCCCGGCGAATTTCTCTCTCAGGACAGGATCGTTCTGGACCCTCCTCAGAGTAAGTGCAACAAGAGGGAGAGCGAGTGCACTTCCCGAGCCATACGAACCGCTGTTGAAATGTATTGCCCGCGAGGAGGCTCCGGCCCTTGCCACTATAACAAGTCCGGGATTATAAGCAGCGAACCAGGCATCAGAATAATCCTGTGATGTTCCTGTTTTTCCTGCAACAGGGAAGGTGACACCATATTGTGTTCTTAACGGGGCCCCGGTTCCTTCGGCTATAGCTTTCTGAAGCATCGCATTCATAAGAACGACGGTCCGTTCTGAAATTACAGGAGTCCTGCCAGACTGCATGGCAACCTTTATATCCCTCTCCCACAATACAGTTCCGTCGGGCGCCTTGACTGAGGTAACACAAAAGGGATCAGCAAGGTATCCCCCGTTGGCAAAAGCCGAATAGGCTACAGCGACCTCCCTGATATTTGCTTCAGCTGTTCCCAGGGCCAGAGAAGGGGTGTTCACTAGTGGAAATGTAAATCCCATCCTTTGCCACATGAGATCGACCTTTTCAAAGCCCAGTGCAAGGAAAAGGCTGAAAGTAGGGATATTCATCGACTGGGCGAGAGCGCCGGCCAGTGAATATTTTCCACCATAGGAATGGTCATAGTTTTCCGGGCTCCAGTCGTCGAAATCGGATAGTGTTACAGAATCATTATCGAGATACTGGCAGGGTTCCCATCCATCTTCCAGTGCTGCAGCATAAAGGACAGGCTTGAAGACTGAGGCAAGTTGTTTTCTGGCAAGGATCTGATCATATGGCTGGGTCTTGAAATCTATTCCCCCTATCCATGCCTTAACGGCACCCGTCGACGGGTCCATTGCCAGCATTCCTGCATGAAGTAGAGTGAGGGAATGCCTCAGGCTGTCCGAAACGTTTATTGAATCGATCCTTGTACCGTTCCAGTCAAAAAGCTCCTGAACCTTCATCCGGCCGGCCCTTTCCTGAAGCCTGAGCCTTGATATCTCCCGGTCCAGAATCTGCCTCAGAGCTTCGGAACCTGTTCTGGTCCTGTACTGTTCATTAAGCCTGTCCTGCATTTTTGGCATATGATCCCGGAAAGAAGCTGCTGCATATTTCTGAAGCGACAGGTTCATTGTAGTGGAAATAACCAGTCCGTCACTTTCAGGATCCCACTCCTTTCCCGTTTCAGCTTTTATCTCCTCCATGATATCTTCTGTTTCATCCCGCACCTGAACCATAAAATAATCGGCCGATGCCACGGTAGCAGAGCGGTTATAGTCGATCCTGAGAGGCAATCCTGAAAGAGAATCTGCAAGGGCACTGCTCAGATAGTTATACTTTTCCATCTGACTGAAGACAGTGTTTCTCCTTGACAGGGCATTACCGGGGTTCAGTCTCGGGTTGTACCATGTATTGGCTTTAAGCATGCCTACAAGCACGGCTGCTTCCTCAGCTTTCAGGCCTGAAACGCTTTTATTGAAGAATCGCTGGGAGGCAGCTTCCACTCCGAAGACATTCTCCCCAAATGAGACCGTATTAAGATAGAGAATAAGAATCTCGTCCTTAGTGAACGTTTTTTCAATACGCCGGGCCATAATAACTTCATTGTAACTAATCACAGTGCCTAGAGTTTGGAGTGCCTAAAGTTAATAAGAATAGAATGAATCAGTTCCTTTTATAGGCAGCGATGACACTTAATGCTCCAACCACATTTTGTTTATTTTTTATGGCAGTATCGATTATGGATCTCAGGATGGCGAAGTTTTCAGCAGCACTCAGTATTTTGAACTGTCCGGATATTTTTTGTTTGACCTTGACATTGCGTATGGCTCTTTCCGAAGCATTATTATTTGCAGGTACATCAGGATGATAAAGAAAGGTGAAGACATGATCACGGTATTTTGTAATTCTCTTCTGAAAAGATATCATCTCTTTGTGCCTTGGGTCCAAAGATTCATGCAAGAGACCCTCCAGCTCATTTTCCAGGTCAGCTCGAAGTTGGTTCGGATAATAATAGAGCGGAGGCGTAAGTTGTTTTTTAAGCTCATGTGCTTTTTTGAGCATGGTCCGAAATCTGACCGGCCAGTCCTCTTTGTAACGCTCCTCAAGGTATTTGGTCTCACGTTCCAGATGAGCCGTGCAAAGCTGATGACTGCCTACCGGGGTTTGAAAGTGAGCCTTCCAGCAATCATGAACAAGGACAGCTTCCCCGGAGATTCCGCTCATGTTTTCATTGATTGTATTTGTGCCCCGGTTGTCAGAAGCAGCAATGTAGGTGGCCCGGTCGTTTTGCCATGTCCAGAACCAATGTTTTTTCCCGTTGACTTTCACTCCCGTTTCGTCTGTGCCAATAACTCCGCTGCTCAATACATTCTGCCGTATCATTTCGTAAGCATCAACGCCTTTGGATGCAAGACGTTTCAACAAACAATGAAGTCCCCCTTCACTTATCTGAACAGCAAATATGTCACTGAGCATTTCCTGAAGCCTTTTGAAGGGAAGGTACTGCCTTACGCTAAGATAACCAATGAGAGACTCAATGCCTTTACCATATTTAACAGGACTGTCAACATCGACAGGAAAATCACTCTCGACAACCTTTCCGCAAGTGCAGGTACACCTGTAAACCCGGTGTTCGGTAACTATCTGTTTAATCACGGGGATATCAATGACCTGTCTCTTTCCAAAATACTCAAAAGGCTGACTGCTCACGTCTTTCCCGCATTCAGGACAAAAACATGCACGATGTTCAACAATCTCATCCGGATTATCCGTCATCTTAAGAGTGTTGCCATCATGCCCGGGCTGTCCTCCTGCTTTACGACCGCCTTTCTCCCTGAGACTGCTGGTACGCAGTGGTCTGTTATCATCTTTCGAAGGTGGCAAAGAGCTGTTACTGCTGTCCTTTTTGGTTTTGTACCGCGACAGCTCTCTCTCAAGTACCTCGATACGTGCTTTCATCTGAGTGTTCTCCCGAGAGAGCATCAAAATGATGCGCTGAAGATCGTCAATGATTTTATCGGATTTTTCCATAGTCTTCACTACGAAACTAATCCTGAAATCCAATATATCAAAGAACGTAATCGCTTATTTATCAAACACTAAAATAATAATTGTTCATATGTGTTCATTTTTGCAAAACGGAGTAGCACAAAGACGAAAAATGTTGATTCAAACGGGAAGAATTGTTAATAACACCCAATTTTACAGAAACTGATTAGTTACACTTCATTTATTTTATTGCCCACCGTATGAAAGATGCCTTTTTCCCTCCTGCCGAACATGTTCTTTGCCAGCTGCTGCGTAATGGTACTCCCGCCTCCGGAACTGCGGTCATTAAGAAGAATCGATTTTACCAAAACCCTTAGGAAGCTCCTTGCATCATATCCCCTATGCTGGTAAAACCTTACATCTTCAGTTGAAATAAGTGCCTCGATGAGAAAACGGGGTAGCTGATCAAGGGTGATGTTGGTTCTGTTCTCGCTGTAGAATTTTCCCAGGAGCTGTCCTTCTTCCGATAGTACCAGCGATGCTTCCGAATTTTTGTAATTGAGAAGTTCCTTCCTGTTTCTGAGGTTTCCGGATTTTCCATTGCAGGCAAAGGCAAGGATGAAAACTATGAATGCCAGGGATGCCGGAATCAAAGCCTTCGGTATTTTTCTCTTTCTCTTCTTCATCTGATCCCCGTTAACCGGAAAACCCTTCTCCCCGGTACCGGGGAAGCGGACAACCATTATGGCGCTCCCGGGATGGACCTGCTGCCGGGACTTTAAACAGCCTCAATGGTTGAGGGGGGTTTTGTAGCAATGTTATACGTGACGCTTACCACGCCGGGAACTTTCTCAACCAGCTCGGATGCAAGGTACTCAAGGATGTCAAACGAAAGGCGGGTTGGTGTTGCTGTTCTGGCATCAACGCTGTCCCAGCATCTAACTTCAATCTGACGTCCGAAATCGCGTTTCCCGTCGCGCATTCCTGTAACCCTGTCCTCATGAAGAATGGCCATGAACTGGAAAGCTCCCCTTCCTGCGAGGATCCTCTCAACGACGGAAGTGGCTTTTCTAACCACGCTGAGTTTCTCTTCAGTCACTTCTCCGATTATCCGGGCAGCAAGGGCAGGACCAGGAAATGGTATCCTGGCGAACAATTCCTCAGGCAGGCCAAGAGCCTTGCCAATGCTTCTCACGCCATCCTTTCTCAGCTGGATCAAAGGCTCCAGAATCTTGTATCCAAAGGCTTTATGAGGATCTATTCCAAGCTGGGCAAAAACATTATGCTGTCTTTTAATTCCTGCAACCGTTTCGTCAATATCCGTCAGAATTGTCCCCTGAAGAAGAAAGTGTGCATCACTTTCCCTTACTATTCGCCCGAAAACCTTTTTATAGAATGTCTGGGTGATTGCCTCCCTCTTTTTTTCGGGATCGGTTATTCCTGCAAGGGCATCAAGAAACTCCTTTCTTGCATCAATTACCTCTATTTTAACACCCAGTTCCTTAAAAAGGCATTCGACTCTTTCGGCTTCTCCATCGCGCATCAATCCGTTCTGAATGAAGACGCTCCTGAGCCTGTTACCCAGGGCCCTGTGGCCAAGCATTGTAACAACCGACGAGTCAACGCCACCTGAAAGTGCGTTTATGGCAATACCATCGCCAACGGCCGATTTTATTTCATTTACCTTTTCACCAATGAATTTTTCAGGAACCAGATCCTGCAACTTTATCTCGCTTGTCATAGTCTGAAATTGTTTTAATGTATAAATGTACATTAAAATCTTCTTCAGGCTCTTTGCAGCTTAGAAATTTAGTCCGGCTGTAAGGAAAAGTGACCTGCCGTAGCCATTAATTCCCGAACCGTGATATCTGTAATCGACGTTAAAGAGATTTTTCAGGCTCAGGTCAACAGAGAGGAATCTCCAGGTATAACCGGCATTAATATTTACCACTGTCCAGCCGGGAGTACCTCCTTCGGGTATACGGTTATCGTCGATATCGCCCTGTGCCAGTCTTTCCTGGCCTGATGCTGAAAGAATTTCCGCATTCAGGAGCCAGCCGGAGTTCCGGTAGTCAAGGGCAAGTCGTCCGAAAAGAGGTGGTATTCTTCTCATCGGCTCATCCTTTGTCTTGTTCTGTCCATAAGTACAGGTTAGGGAACTGTACAGGGTGATCGATCTGTTAAGCACAAAATCCCATGCTGTTTCCACTCCCCTGACGAAAGCTCTTTCACTGTTCTCCTTCCGGTAGAGGGGATATCCTTCAATCATCTGGTCCCCCACCCTTTTGCGGGTGATAAGATTATAAAGTTCATTCTGATACAGGAAAAGGTCGCCTTTGATATTTTTACTCAGAAATTTATATCCGATCTGGTACTGCAGTGAGCTTTCCGGTTTAAGGTCATAATCAGGAGTCTCATATCTGAAATCCACTATTCCAAGTGTTCCGAGGTCGTCTATATTGGGTGCCCTGAATCCGGTATTGAGGGAGACAAAAAGGTTTGACTTTGAGTCAAGTTTTCTCATTGCCGCAATATTGCCCACAAGCGCAGAAGGGGTAAGCTTTACATCTCCAAGTTCTTCATCCGGCACATTGATTATAAATGAATTAAACCGTGCACCGGCTGTAAAGTTCCATTTGTCCAGATCGTATGAATGGACAGTAAATAAGGCAAGGCTGGTCATAGTGGACCCGTCGGGGTAAAGCCCCCTCTTCGGGGTGTCAGATCCCGTAGTAAATACTCTGTCGATGCGGTTGCTGCTGACATAGTCGTTATACAGGTCAAAACCAGCACTGGCCGACCATCGATCGCCTTCAGACAACAGTGCTTCAGCCGAAAATCCGAATGTCTTTACCTTATCGTTTTCAAACCTCAAGATATCTGCTCCGTTTTTCCAGCTCACCCGTCCTTCTTCGGTTTTCTGGAATGATGCAGTAAACACCGCCGATTTAATTATTCCCTCATCAATCTGCTGATTCAACCTCAGGTAGGCAAGTTTCCTTAATTGAGGATCCGTTTTATTCACTGCGTAGTTCTCCAGCGCAATCTTATGATAGACCGGAACATCGGTCTGATGGACGCTCTGAAACAGAACCGTAACAGAAGTCCTGGGAGATAGCTGCAGTTTCCCCTTTATATCATAATCAAATTCCTTATATCCCGAGGGATCCTGCCTTCCGGTGGTGTCGCCTCCCATCACATCGCCGAAATTGCGCCAGGCAGTTCCGGCTCTGAAGGCTGCGTTCCTGCCGCTGTATTTCACCGCTGAATGCAAAGTCTGCTCCATTCCCGATGTGCCGAATCTCGACAAAAGTCGTCCTCCCCATAAAGGTTTTTCTGACAGATTCAGCTCATGGCTGAAAGCCTGGATCGTCCCTCCCAGCGCATCAGATCCGTATTGGACTGATCCGCTTCCCCTAAGGACTTCCATCCTGTCGATGCTGAAGACATCGATAGTGTTGAAATACTGGTTCGGTCCATAGCGCATGGTGGAGTTGCTAATCCTTATTCCGTCCATAAGAAGAAGAGTCTGGTTGCCTGTAAGGCCTCTGATGATAGGAGATCCTCCTCCGTGATTCGTTTTCTGGACAAATACGCCCGGAGTAAGAGAAAGAGCTTCAGGTGCCGTTCTGAGCTGGTTTTCATGAACCGGGGTTCCGTTAAGGACCCTGACTGCCTCGGGTGTATTTACCCCCAGACTGTTGAACCTGTTTGCAGTGATTACGACCTCATCCAGGCTTCTTGCTGTCAGAGTATCAGAGGCAGATACTTCAAGACCTGTCTCGCCATTTAGAATCCCGGAAGCCAAAACCAGGAAGGATAGGAAAAAGAAGATTCTCATTCGACGATCAGTTTGCAGGACCTAATTAAATCAAAAAAATCCTGATTTTAAAACTGCCCTTGAAATCGGATTTTCAATTATGCTTTTTTAACATATATAAAGATTGAACTTATGCTGCTGATCATGCAATTTCTCCTCTTTTAAACCCGGGAAATAACCTAATTACTATTCTAAATATTTTGATATTTATTTATTCTTATCTAACTTTCGAATTACTGGGTCAAAAATTGATCCTGCTTTCTTAATCACAAAAAAATAAAGAAATGGCAAATTTTGTTGACGAATTTATGAAAACCTATGGCACTGAAGTTACAAAGAACATGTCGGCGACATATGGTCTTGATCAGGGGACTGTTCAAAAGCTCATCCCGCAACTTGCTCCCCTTATTCTAAGCGGGTTAAAGAGGCAGAAGGATGAAAGGGGTGGCGATGCAAGGGTTGATCACATCCTTAACAAATACGGAGACTCTTCAGTACTGAATAACCTTCAGTATCTGATTAGCGCAAAAGCACATGATCCGTCGGCCGACGCCAACCTGGGAGGCCTTCTTGGAGCCTCGGGAGGTGTTCAGGCTGCCCAGGCACTGGGAAAATCTCTTAATATCGATGCGTCAAAGATCATGAAGATGATCCCGGCTCTTGCACCAATAATTCTTGGCGCGCTTTCAAAAAGACGCGACACAAGCGGAGGTATCGGAGGAATAGGCAGTCTTCTCGATGCTGATGGCGACGGAAGCATAATAGACGACGTTGCAGGTTTTATCCTCAAGGGAGGAGCAGGCCAGGGTACAAGGAGTAAAGGCGTTCTGGGATCTATACTCGGAGGTCTGTTCCGCAAGCAATAGTCAGGTGTCATCTGACAGACTTGTCTATAAACAGCAGGAGGTCAGATTCACTCAGACATAAGGAATACATACAATTCATGGACCGGAGAGCATGCTTTCCGGTCTTTTTTTCCGGGAAATGCAGAATGGTCAGTATCTGTTCACAAACATTTTTCAGTTAATAAATGTTACTATTAAGGAAGCATATCAAAGAAGTAATAAAAATATTGTTAAATATGTTAAATATGTTTAAATCAACAGAATGACATTATTAAAATTAATATTTTCGTACCTGCTTATTTTAGTGTAACTATTAACATAGGTAGAACCGGATGAAAAGGACAATAATCATAACTCTGGCAGTTGCTGTTACGACGATGATAGCATTGTTTGTTTTCAACAAACTTGCATCAAAAAATGACAGCAATGCCTTGTTTACTGAAGCCGTCAGAGGAAGTTTTGAAATTACGATCTCAACTGCCGGAGAAATCATTGCAGAGAATTCGGTCGACATAAAAGGTCCGGAAGTATCGAGGGGACGTGATTTCAGGGCATCTGACCTGAGAATAACCGATATAGTTCCGGAGGGAACCGAAGTAAAGGAAGGAGACTACATTGCAACTCTCGACAGGACACAATACGACAACACCCTCAAGGATGAACTGGAAAGGCTGAATACCTACAGAAGCAACCTTGAAATGAGAAAACTCGATACAGCAGTTACTCTCACATCCCTGCGTGATGGAATAAGGAATCAGAGGCATGTTGTTGAAGAAGCTGAAATAACACTCCGTAATTCAAAGTTTGAACCTCCTGCAACAATAAGGCAGGCTGAGATCAATCTTGACAGGCAGAAGAGGCTTCTGGAACAGAAAATTCTGGGGTATGAGCTGAGGGTGGCCAGGGCCAAAAGGGACATTGCCACACAGACAATGTGGTATAACCGTATTTCCAGGCGTGTAGAAAGCCTGCAGGAGGTTCTTGCCGGATTCACGATCACAGCTCCCTCTCCGGGTATGGTTCTCTATAAGAGAGACAGAAGGGGTAACAAAATAAAAGCAGGATCGTCGATCAATGCTTTTGACCGTACGGTTGCCACACTTCCTGATCTTTCCTCACTCCTTTCGAAAATCTATGTGAGTGAAATAGAAATAAGAAAGGTTAAACCCGGGCTTGATGTTGAAGTCAGGGTTGATGCATTCCCCGACAAGCTTTATAAGGGAAAGGTGTACACTGTGGCTAATATAGGTGAACAACTTGAAAATTCGGACACAAAAGTCTTTGAAGTCATGATAAAGCTTGACGGTTCAGATCAGTCTCTCAGACCATCGATGACAACCAGCAACAAAGTCATCATCAACACTTTTGATGATGTATTGCATGTTCCCATCGAATGTGTACATGCAGGAACTGACAGGATTCCCTACGTTTATACAAAGAACAGAACCCGTCAGATTGTTGTTACGGGCGAATCGAACGACAAGAATATTATTATTGAGCAGGGATTGAAGCCAAATCAGCCTGTATACTTAATCCAACCCGAGAATGCTGAGGACTTCAGGCTCGTGGGTGAAGAGCTTAAAACATTCATAGTTGCGAAAGCATCAGGGAAGGAAGAAACAAACGCGGTGTACCGATGATTTTGTCTGAATAATAAACAGCATTTGCCAACAGTCATTTCCCACTTAAACCCCGCGCAACAGAATCGGTGATTATTAAAAGGTAAAAACCCCTTTCCTCCCGAAAGGGGTTTTATAACGGACTTCTGATAAAGCCTCGTCAGATAACAAGGTATAAAAAACCAGCGCTTATTTCTTGTCGTAAACCATCGTGGTTTTCATTTCGCCGTTCGGAGTGGTCATTGTACGTACTATGCTGAGCGCTGAAGGGCCGGTAAGTGTCCAGACTTCGTTTGTCTTAAACTCCATCGACTGACCGTCGCGTTCCATTTTTCTTGTTGTAACTATGGTAAGAGATTTTCCATCGGCTGACCATGCAGCTGTTGAACGGCTTTCACCACGCCCTGTTGAGTTAACACTTTCCTTGCCGTCGAGGTTGTACTTGCTGGTCATCGTCACTGTCTGACCATCCTGTCCGGGCCTTGTACTTTCAACTGTAAGGACTCCTGCAGCCTGGGTTGCGGTGAAGTCACCTCCTCCGAAACCACCCATCCGGCCTCCGCCCTGAGGTGACTGCCCCAGGTCGCTTTTTTCAGCATTTAAAGCCCATTTACCGGAGAAGTCGGCTTTTGAACCCTGTGCACTGGCGGAAACCGGCATACAAAGAAACGCCACCAGAACAGCAAATGACATAATCTGCATGGTAATCTGTTTTTTCATAATGAGAGAGATTTATTGGTTTGGTAGATTAGACATCTCCTGAAGTCAAAATATTCCAGATCGACTGGATAAAATTCAGGTTGAATAAAAAATCATTACAGACCGGATAATTTGTTAATGTCATTTTCTTAAATTTGATCAGCCTCAGGCTGATTTTCAGTTGTGTAACATTATTGTCTAAATCAAATTATCCTTTGCCATGTCAGAATCAAAAAAACTAAACCGTCGTGAGTTCCTTGGTTCAGCAGCAGCTGCCTCGCTTGCATTTACCATTGTTCCCCGTCAGGTCCTTGGCGGACCGGGTTATATTGCTCCAAACGATAAGCTTACCCTTGGCTACATCGGATGCGGGACACAGGGTCTCAGGGAGATGACCGGCCTGATTGCCAACAGTGCTCTTCAGATAGTCGCTGTTTGTGACCCCAACAAATTTACAACCGATTACGTCGACTGGTCGCTTAACGACGTCAGGAACCTGATAAGAAGGGCTTTACAGGATAATTCCTGGGGCGAAAAGCTTAAGGGGATCCCCGGGGGCCGGGACATCGGCCAGGAATTCGTCAACAAGTATTATGCAAAATCAAAAGAACTTACCGGTTACAAGGGCTGTGCTTCATATATCGATTTCCGCGAACTTCTTGAAAAAGAGACGGGAATAGATGCCATTAAAATAATGACGCCTGATCACCTTCACGCTACAGTTGCCATTGCTTCAATGAAAAAAGGCAAACATGTGGTCACTCACAAGCCGATTGCGAACAGGATGTATGAGGGCAGGCTTACAATCGAGACAGCCAAAAAGACAGGACTAAGCACTCATCTTCTTGCATGGAGCCGCCGTCCGGGTTATGACCTGGCCAAAGGCTGGATCAGGGCAGGGTTCATCGGAACGCTTAAGGAGATACACAACTGGTCAAACAGGCCTGTATGGCCGCAGTGGCAGGAAATACCTGCCGACCGTCCACAGGTACCGAAAGGTTTCGACTGGTCACTCTGGCTCGGACCTGTTCCTGACCGTCCTTATCATCCTCACTTCACACACGCGGTATTCCGCGGATGGTACGATTTTGGCGGAGGAAGCATTGCCGACATGGGCCACTACAGCCTCTTCCCTCTCTTTCTTAACCTGGGGATCGAAAAACCTGCCATCAGCGCAGAGGCCTATGCAACAACGACATGCACTCTCAGAGATAATGTTGCCGTTGGAGTAAAGAATGATGCAGCATTCCCTCTGTCATGTATGATACGTTTTCAGTTCGAGGCTCAGAACGACCTGCCTCCGTTTGAACTGTACTGGTATGATGGCGGAATGAAACCCTTCCTCCCGGATGAGCTTAGGTATACCGGTAAAGCCCTTCCACGTGAAGGCATGATGTTCGTAGGCGACAAAGGGAAGATACTGGCAGGCTTCAGAGGCGAAAATCCGGTACTAATACCCGAAAGCAAAATGGAATATCTCAAGCCGGAAGAAGAAAACAAGGATGAAGGTTACAGGGGAGACGAGATATGGATTAACGCATTCAGAAACAATACCCAGACCCCGGGGAGTTTCCTTCTTGCAGGTCCGGTGACTGAAACCATCAATCTTGGTGCCGTTGCCCTGCGCGCAGGTGCAAGGGTTGAATATGACACATCAGGCATGAAGATAACCAATGTTGCTGATGCAAATAAATTCCTTACCCGCGAATACAGGCAGGGTTGGGAGCTTTGATAAGTCATTTGTCAAAACCCGGTCTGGCGGTATTGCCATAATTCTCAATTTTACTATATTGCGCAGTTGAAAACCAATAAATACATCGTGTCATGATAAAAAAGTTCTTTTTTCTTATAATTATCGTGTCTGTGATCTCTTCCTGCGGCAATTCAGGTAAAAAGGAGGCAGCATCGGCAGGCACCGGCCAGGAAGGCTCCGTAAAGGTTGAGTTTACTTCACTGGTTGCCGATCCTGCTGAATATGTTGGCAAGAACATCAGTGTTGAAGGTAAAGTGGTGCACGTCTGCACGCACAGCGGAAAGAAGCTCTTCATAACAGGAGAGGATCCCGACATAAGACTATATATTCAGGCGGGCGAGGAAATGCCCAAGTTTCCAATGGAGCTTCTCGGAAGTGAGATAGTTGTTGAAGGTAAGCTTACAAGGCCCGCAGCAAGCGGATCAGCAGAAAGCTCAGGCCTGCATGCGGCTGAGCATATGGGAGAAGCCGGGGCAGATACCTGTGAGACTGAGAAGGCGATGGCTATGCAACCTGTTCTTTCTGATCTGATGATGGTTTACAACAAACATCAGGTTGTCAAATAATCATCCGGAACAATTTATCTGAAAGGTGCCCTGACAAACAGGCACCTTTTATTTTATCTGCTTCTTCACCCGGAATAAAAAGGTATAAATTAAAAACATACTCCAATCCGAATAAATGAACATATCCAGATTCAACAGAATAACGCACAGGGATGTGGGCTATCTCATAGCCGGAATGACTATTATATACGCACTTTCCGGGATTGCCCTGAATCATAAAAATGACTGGAACCCGAATTATATCATCGAAGTAAACAATTACGACACCGATATAAGAATATCCAGAGAGACTCTGACTAAAGAAACTGCCCAGGCAATACTTGAAGACATACCCGGATCGTATAATTATAAAACCTATTACTACCCTAAAGGCAACATACTGACTATATTCATTGATGGCGGATCGGTGAGGGTAAATGCCGAAACGGGTAAGGCAACGGTTGAAAAGATCAGCAAGAGGCCGTTATTCTACCAGATAAACTTTCTTCATTACAATCCCGGAAGATGGTGGAAATACTTCAGCGACATTTTCTGCGTTGCTCTTATTTTTGTTACCATTACCGGTCTGTTTCTCGTAAAGGGAAGAAATGGGATCACCCGCAGGGGTGCAATTCTTACCGCTACCGGCATTATTCTGCCCCTGTTGTTCCTTTTCCTGTACTGATCCCGGCTCCGGTAATGATACATTAAGCAAAGCCTTTACCGGGATCAGTTAAGGAGTTCCCTCCGGCCTAGACCATTTTAAGTGCTTCGAGCACTCTTGCCGGCGTCATTGGCATTCTGTACAATCTGGCTCCTGTTGCGTCAAAGACAGCGTTGGCCACAGAAGCTCCGACAAGTATTATCGCCGGTTCCCCTCCGCCCTGAGGAGGCTGATCCATCTTGTCGATTATAACCGTTTCAATTTTTGGCATCCACGAAAACCGGGGTATCTCATAGGCATCGAATCCTCTTGTCTTAACATTACCTCCCTCAAAAAGTGTCTCCTCAGTAAGGGTATAGCCGAGACCCATCATCACACAACCTTCAATCTGCATCACCGTTCCGTGCGGATTTACGCACATTCCCATATCCTGGGAACATGTAACCTTTACAACTTTAATCTGACCGGTGTTCTTGTCAACATTGACTTCGGCCAGCATTGCCACCCAGGTCCCTGCATCGGTTCCACAGGAAATTCCAAAACCCCTTCCGCTCGGTCCTTTTGCCGGTACATATCCCGCCTTTTCTGCAAGTGCTTTAAGGCAACCAATCATTTTTTCATCCTTGAGGTTTTTCAGCCTGAACTCGAGCGGATCGATTCCTGCTGCTGCTGCCATTATGTCGATCTGCGATTCCCTGGCAAATGCGTTCGAATTGGCGTTAGGCGCACGCCATGCCCCGGTCAGGACCGGATGTATGGGTGCAGCTCCTTTTTTCTGGGAATAACTTGACCTTCTGAAGTTTGGAACATCATAAATAACCTCTGATCCTCTGGTGCCTCCGTAGAAAACCTTGTAATCCCAGTATTTTATCATTCCTGAATTGTCAATACCCGACTTTATCCTGTACACGCCTGCAGGATGGAACGTGTCATAGAAGAATTCCTCTTCTCTGGTCCATACCAGCATTACAGGCTTTTTCGCCAGTATTGTCAGTCTGGCTGCTTCAACGCCCTGCTGGAAGGCGATCTTGCCTCCAAACCCTCCTCCTACGAAAGGAGCTATCACTCTAACCTTTTCGAGCGGCATTTTAAGCTCGGAGGCCAGTGCATCCTGAAGTCCGAAAGGAGTCTGTGTTGAAGCCCATACGGTAAGCTTATCCCTTTCCATCCTTGCAAGTGCCGTATGTGTTTCGATTGGTGCATGAGCAACATAGGGATCCCTGAATTCCGATTCAAACAGTTTATCCGACAGTTTCCTTCCGGCCTCCAGATCTCCGCCGGAACTCATAACATTTACTCCTGAATCGGCACCTGTCATCCGGTCGTAGCAGGTCTCGTCATTGACATTAGGCTCTGAAAAGTCATACTCAGCATTAATTTTGACAACCGCCTCGTCAGCTTTTTCCTTGTTTACGTTTATAACTGCAATAAAGTCTCCGTCGCGCAGCACCTGAGTACCTTCAACTGCCTCAGCTCCTGAAAAATCGACAGAACGAAGCTTCGCAAAATGTGAAGGAGGCCTCAGTATCCTTGCATATACCATTCCAGGGAGTGTCAGGTCGCCGGTATATTTTGCTTCTCCCGTCACCTTAAGTCTTGAGTCAGTTCTTTTTAACGGTTTACCTATAACAGAGAACAATTTATAATCTTCCGGTGAAGGTTTTACGTCGAGGTATTTTTCAAGTTTCCTTCCTTTGGCGAGCTGACCGTAACTTACTTTTTTGCCTGGACTTTGCTGGTCATACACTATTCCATCCTTTACCTCAAGCCGTGAAGCGGGAACTCCGAGCTGAGCCGAAGCCAGATCAAGTAACACTCCCTTTGCCTCTGCTGTCGCAGCCCGCATGGCAGGGCCGAACTGACGGATAGTCAGCGAACCCCAGGTTCCGGCATCATAGGGGCACAGATCAGTGTCGCCCATTACCATTTTGACCTTTTCCATGGGGACATTAAGGTCATCTGCCATCACCTGTGCAAGGGAAGTTATTATTCCCTGGCCCAACTCCACTTTTCCCGTTATGCAGCTTACAGTTCCGTCGGGTGCGATATGCAGAAATGCGTTGTAATCTTTTGTAAGGCTGCGGGCCTGAGGAAGAGCAGCATCTTTTATGCCTGACAGGTCCCAGGGCTGGAAGAAAACAAAGATTCCTCCTCCAAGTATTTTTACAAAGCTCCTTCTTTTCATTCCGGATGATTTTTCTTTTCCGGTACCTGCATCAGTTATTTCGTTCTTTCTCATGGCTACTTTCCTCCTTTCATTTGTTTTGCTGCTGTTTCAACTGCATCTATTATTCTTGGATGAGCCCCGCATCTGCAAAGGTTTTCATCGAGCCCCTTTACAATATCTTCCCGGGAAACGGATGGGTTCTTCAGAAGCATTGCCGCCGCGGTCATAATCATTCCGGGAGTACAGAAACCACATTGAAGGGCATCATTGTCTATAAAAGCCTGCTGAAGGGGATGAAGCCTGCTTCCCTTTCCAAGGCCTTCGATTGTAATGACTTCTTTGCCTTCAACATCAGTAACCGGAAGCATGCATGAACGGGTTGCCTCCTTGTTTACAAGCACGGTGCATGATCCGCAGAAACCTGTTCCGCAGCCATATTTTGTGCCGGTGAGTCCGAGCTGGTTACGCAGTACCCAGAGCAGGGTCTGGTTCGGGTCAGTGGTTATCACAGTCGTCTTACCATTTAATTTAAAACTGATTTTCTGTTCCATATCGGGGGTTATTAATACCATTTATATAATCCTCATAAGTATCAAAATCTTTCAGAATACCCGGTGATCCCGTTTCAACTTCAAGAACATCGCCGGGATTTTTTTGAGCAAGTGATCTCAGACCCTCTTCTTCAGGGAGGTCAGCAACAGAGTTTCTGTATTCCGCTCCAATGAGTATCGGGTGCCCTCTTTTTTTCCCGTACACCGGAATAACTATTCCTTTTTTTGTTTCAGAAAAGGCTTTAATAAGTTCATTTATCACCCCGGGTTCAATAAAGGGCTGATCGCCCGGGAAAACCATGACGGCATCCCAGGTTTCCGGAAGGTTTCTGAAGCCGCACTGAACTGATGACAGCATTCCCGATTTGTATATGTCATTGTAACAAACCGCAACCTCAAGACGTTCCGTAATAAGTGACAGCTCATCCCTGTATGCCCCGAGTACCACCAGAATATGAGACACCTCTGACTGTTTAACGTTCCATATCACCTTTTCGATCATGGTTTCACCGTTAAAATCAAGGAGCATCTTTGGTACCTTCATCCGTTTCGACTCTCCTGCAGCCAGTATTATGGCACATATCTTACTCATAAACCGACAATAATTATCCCTGCCGACCTTAATTCAATTCTTTTTTCTCTCCCGGTGCCTTAAATTAATGTTTTCCTTTAATATTCCGGTCACCTGTGTATTCCGGCAGTGGAAGAAGCATTCTTTCCCCTGCTGTTCCTTATCATGATCAGCTGGGCAGCTATACTTACAGCGATCTCCTGCACCGTTTGTGAATTTATGTCAATTCCAACCGGGGCATATATCCTGCCCCACTGTTCTTCTGTTGCAATACCGTTGCCGATGAAGTCATGCTTCATAGTGGCAATTTTTGTCCGGCTTCCTATCATCCCCACATAGGCTGCTTCCGATCCGATGCAGGCTCTCAGGGCATTTCCGTCATCCCTGTGCCCCCTTGTTACGATTACAATGTAGGTTTCACCGTCTATTCCGGTCTTCTCCAGAGTTGATCCGATATCGGCGTTAATAACACTGTCGGCATAAGGCAGATTATCCTTACTTGCAAAATCGCTCCGGTCGTCAATAACAGTTACTTCGAAATCGAGGAGGGATCCGAACCGAGACAATGCCTTACCGATATGGCCGGCTCCTGCAATTATCAGTTTCGGCCTTGGGATCACCGATTCTGCAAAGACCTCTGCTGAAAGACTTTCCGATTCACTCCTTATTTTAATTCTCCTGAAACCGGGTCCCGACATCATTTCATCAGCAAGGGGGCCTATCGATTCAAGGATTTCAGCGGGCATACTGTTGTCGGCGCCGGGAACAAACCAGTACCTTTCAACCTCTAATTTTCCTGAATTTCCGGATCTGATGGTTGTAACAAGGATACCTGCCTTTTTTTCTTCCAGCGACCGTTTAATGGCATCATATACACTTTTATTACGGACAAGGTCAGGATCGACGAGTATTTCTGCATTCCCTCCGCAAAGAGCATCTTCTCCCCCTGTGGAGGAACTGTCGAGGGTAAAGATCCCGTACAAAGGCATTTGCTTATTCAGGGCCTCCAGAGCCATCTCCTGTACCCTTGCTTCCAGGATGCCGCCACCCACCGTTCCAGCCAGAAGTCCTGAACGTCTGAAAAGCGCTGAAATTCCGGGTTTTCCGGGTGTTGACCCGGACGCAGAAGTAACTGTTGCAAGGACACATTCTGACAGGTCAGCCGTCGAAACAGGAAGCTGAAGATAGATGTTTCCCAAAGGCATTAGCTGGTCTATAATTAACAAATATATGTAATTAATTGAATCTGTAATCCGTCCGGATTACCTTTCATATCAATGATCCTGGTCTTAATAGTTATTTATATTTATACTAAATTGCAGCTGATATCTTTAATTTAAGCTTCAGAAATATGGACAAAAGACTACTCAGAATATGCATGATCTTTTTCGCACTAATGGCTGTAGTGTCATGCAGGGTAAGAGATAAATCCGAGGCGGGAACTGCCGGCGACGACAATTCATGGCTGGAAGAAATAAGCATCAGGGAGCTTCAGCAGGGCTATGCTGATGAAAGGTTTACAGTTCAGCAGGTAGTTGCAGGATACCTGGAAAGGATAAATTCAATAGACAAAAACGGACCTTCACTCAACTCGGTCATAATTGTCAATCCGGATGCACTTCAGATAGCAGCAGAACTCGACGGGGAAAGATCTGAAGGAAAGGTCAGGGGACCGCTCTTTGGCATCCCGGTAATAATCAAGGATAACATTGATACTCACGATAAAATGCCTAATACAGCGGGAGCAACAGTATTAAGGAACTCCTTTCCCGCAGCTGACAGCCCTGTAGCAGAGAAGCTGCGAAAAGCGGGAGCTGTGATCATAGGCAAAGCCAATCTCAGCGAATGGGCAAATTTCAGGGGGATGTCGTCAACAAGCGGGTGGAGCGGTGTTGGCGGGCAGACAAAGAATCCATATGTTCTCGACCGGAATCCATGCGGTTCAAGCTCAGGGTCGGGTGTCGCAGTATCCGCGAATCTATGCGTTGTCGCAATCGGCACCGAAACCAACGGATCAATAGTTTGTCCTTCAAACAATAACGGGATTGTCGGTCTTAAACCCACCGTTGGGCTTATCAGCAGGAGGGGCATAATTCCGATTTCCTTTACACAGGACACTCCGGGCCCCATGGGAAGAACGGTTGAAGATGTGGCAATATGCCTGGGAGCTCTTACGGGTATCGACTCTGCCGATTCAAAGACACTCGCTTCGTATGGAAAATATCCCGATGATTATACCAGTTATTTAAGGAAAGACGGCCTAAGGGGAAAAAGGATCGGAGTCGTGGCTAACTCCGGAGGCTTTTCCGACAGGGTCGACACACTGATGCTCAGGGCTATAAGGGACATGAAAAGCATGGGAGCAGAGATTGTTGAAGTAAGTGCTCCCTCAGGATCTGAATATAATGACGCATCATTTGAGGTCCTCCTTTATGAATTCAAGGACGGTCTGAACAAATATTTTGAAGGGCTGGGTGAGAATGCCCCGGTCAGGAATCTCACACAGCTTATTGAGTTCAACAAAAAGGACACAATAGAGCTAAGGTTCTTCGACCAGAAGATCCTTGAGGAAGCCGACAAAAAGGGGGATCTTACCTCGCCTGAGTATCTGAAATCCCTTTCCGCCATGCTCAGGGCTACCCGTGAAAACGGGATAGACAAAATGATGGATTCTGAAAAACTTGATGCTCTGATTTCCCCGACAGGTTCTCCGGCATGGAAAACTGACCTTATCCTGGGTGATCATTTTGTGGGCGGTAGTTCTTCGCTTTCCGCTATATCAGGATACCCCGCAATTACAGTTCCAATGGGATTTATCGACAATCTGCCTGTTGGTATTACTTTTGCCGGCCGTGCCTGGAGTGAACCGCTGCTGCTGGAAATCGCCTACAGCTATGAGCAGGCGACAAAACACAGAAAAGCTCCTGAGTATCTTCCGGCCGACAGGTTTCAGGATTGATAAATTCAGGAAAGGAATCGTAATAAACTACTCCTCCTTCGATTCCTTTTTCTTGTCTTCCTCTATTCCGGAAGTCTCATCTTCAACCTTTGAGGCTTTCTTGAATTCTTTCATTCCCTGTCCTATACCCTTCATCAGTTCAGGTATCTTACGTCCGCCAAAAAGAAGGACAACAACAAGAATTATAAGTATTATCTCAGTAGCTCCAAAATTTCCCATCTTATGAGGATTTAATTTCGCATAAAGATAACTTAAAAGCCATGAAACTTCAAATTAAAGAGAAAGCAGGCTTCTTAAAAAAGATTAAAGTTACTGCTTTCAGCAGTTTAGGAAATCCTGTTTCACGAATATGTTATCTGTCAAAGAGTATTCATGCCCGCCGGATTTTCTCCCGGTCATAGTTCATATCTGCATTATTCCCCATGCAAGAATTATCAGGAATCCTACAACAAGCCAGCTCAGCAAGAATCCAACCAGGTCTTCCCTGTACCTTCGGAAGAAATTCACCCTTCTTTCCTTCTTTACGTAACCGGGAATATCAAGAAGAAGGAGATCATCGCCTGAGATCTCTCCCAGTGGTTTCTTCCCGTCAGGACCGGTTTCACCTGCATCTGATTTTCTTCTCATATTATCGAAAAACGCATCCGTTCTTTCCTGATCCTCTGGTCTGGTAAGCATGCTTATGAGCCAAAAGATGAAGAAACCTGACAGCATTGCTATTCCAAAAGGTGCAGGCAGCCACTTGTAGACGAGCATCAACTCACCGGCTGTTAAATAATTAACAACATAATATACCGATACGGAAGTTACTACCGCCGCAGCTGCTCCGAAGCGGTTAGCCCTTTTCCAGATTATGCCTCCCAGAAAGATAATTCCCATAAAAGCGGCAAGAGTCTCAACAAAAAGGAATCCGTGCAATACATTCTTTACGCCGAGGGCGAATATCACTGCCATAATTGAGAGTCCGAGTCCCGAATATCTGCCCATCCACAGAAGGCTTCTGTCGGAGGCTTCCGGATTGATATATTTTCTGTAGATGTTCTGGGTAAAAAGAGCTCCCGTATTGACCATGAAATTGGAGCAGGACGACATATTTGCAGCCAGTATGGCAGCCAGCATCAGACCCACAAGTCCGGGAACAAGCAGTACGCTGCATGCATATCCGAATGCCATTTCAGGATCAGGAAGCTCAACTCCCATTTTTAAAACAAGAGCAGCAACGACAAGTCCTGTAAGGGCCCATCCTATTGTTATAAGGCGTTTCACCAGCGAACCGAATGTCTGCCCTATTCTTCCGGCGCGTTCTGTGTTTCCTGTTGCGCACATCGACACCATATGAGGCTGTGCTGTTATGCCCACTATGCCGTTTACTGCAAGCATGGCTATCGTGAAGCCGTCAATCCCGCTTGCACTGTTGAACAGGTCGAAGAAATGATCCGGCAGGGCTGCCTTCATGGAATGGAAGCCGCCGACTTCAGCCAGTCCAAGCGGGATCAGAAGCACCGACAGGGTAATTATCAGGAATGACTGGATAAAATCGGTATATGCAGCAGCAATGAGTCCTCCAACGAAACTGTAAATAATGAAAGCTATTGTCATGAAAAAAACTATCATATTTGGAGAGAACAAGTTACCAGATGCAACCGAAATTACTTTTGCAGCGCCCTGTAACATCACCCCCATGCTGAAAACAAAAAAAGTAATGGCAAAAACCGAATAAACCAGTCCCATTTTTCTGCCGTACCTGTCTTCTATTATCTCTCCAACGGTTGTCCGTTCGCTTCGTCTGTAGAAAGGTGCGATAAGCCAGTAGAAAGGAGTAATAAGCATATTCTTCCATTGGTACCAGATTGTCGCGAATCCGTTACTGAACGTCGCACCTGTCTGGGCAACGGGCATTTCAGCATGAGTCCCGACACCGAAAGCCTGCCCGATCATAATGTACCATTTAAATTTTCTGTCGCCCCTGAAATAGCTGTCGCTGGTTCTTATCTTGCGGGAGATCCAGATCCCGAAAAGTGTAATTAAAATAAAGTACCCTATAAGTACAATGTAGTCGATTGTCGCCATAAAGTATTTGTTATTTCTCTATTCAGTCTTATGATTATTATTTCCAAAAGGATTGTCAATTCCGGTCCAGAACCTTTTTCCCCATTACCCATACCTGACGGAGGCTTATATCCTTCACGTTCATGTCAAAGATGATAAGGTCGGCCCTCTTTCCGGTTTCAAGCACGCCTCTGTCTGTAAGGCCGTAAAGACCGGCAACGTTCGTTGATGCCATGTTCAAAGCCTCATCGGGCGGACACCCGGTAAATTTCATCATATTCTCCACTCCCGTCCTGAGGGGGAGCGACGCTCCTGCAAGGCAGTCCAGAACAGGATTCCTGATCAGTCCGTCCCCTGTCATAACAACTTCACTGCCGAAGAAAGTGTATTTACCCGGTTCCAGACCTGAAAGATGTGTCACATCGGATGTAAGTATTATCCTGTTCGCTCCCTTAACCTTACGAAAGACTGTTATTTCCTCCGGAAGAAGATGATGGCCGTCGGCAATAACTGAAGGAGTAAGATGGTCATTTGCCAGCTGGGGCCATATTGGATTGTTATGGCGATGGATCATATTCGCGCATCCGTTGCCCAGATGTGTCGAAACTCTCGCTCCTGCATCAACTGCCATCCTGATATCATTGGCGCTCGCATTGGTGTGTCCGATTGCCACCACCACATTATTGAGCGTGCACTTCCTTATGAACTCAATTGAACCATCTACCTCCGGGCTTAAGGTAACCTGCCTGATATGACCGCCTGCCTTTTCCTGATACATGGAAAACTCATCCCAAGAGGGTTTACGGATAAAGCCCGGATGGTGGCAGCCGTAAAAGCCCTCTTCGGGAGAAATATATGGCCCTTCAAGATGAAATCCCGGCACTGAGGATTTCACCTCATCTTCTTCAAGCGATTCGCGCAGATTACTGAATATCTTCAGAAGATTTTCGTGGCTGTTGGTAATTACTGTAGGGAAAAATGAAGTAATGCCTTCGCCGTTAAGTGCCTTTACAGCCCTTACCATCATGTCAGGACTAAGAGAAGGCCACGAGAAATCAACACCCTTAAATCCGTTAACCTGATTATCAATCAGTCCGGGAGCAATATACTTTCCCCCTGTGTCCGAAGCTTTCTTCAGGCTTTCTATACTGTAAATAAGGCCCTCGGCTATCCTGACCCGCACCGGTTCTCCGGTCGAGTAATGTATTGCCTTAATGTCCGCATCATATTTCATAATACCTTGATATTTAGGTTTGGAAAAAGCCCGAAGATTTAAAACCAGTAAAAGTTCTGCCCCCTGAATTATAATGAGGACCGGTGACTGACATCATATTCTCTTATCAGAATTTAAAGAGATCTGATGCTGAATGCCTGTCAAGGAAAAGGTTCCAGTCGGGATGTGTTTTCAGCATTGTTGCCGGAATCGATGGGCTCAGACTGCTGGTCAGGGTTCTGAATACGGCATCAGCCTTTACCTGATGCGGAACCACGGATATAATTCTTTTACACTGCATTATCTGCCAGACACTCATCGACACTGCTTTTTGCGGCACTTCATCAATCATACCGAACCATCCCTCATCAACCTGCTGCATCCTGCAGACTTCGTCAAGCTCAACAACAATATAGGCATTACGGGTTTCAAAGTCAGCAGGAGGATCATTAAAGGCAATGTGACCGTTCACTCCAATGCCAATAAGTCCCAGGTCGACCGGTTTTTTCCTTATCTCCGTTGTAAGGTATTTGATCCTGTCAGCTATATACCCTTCGACATCGACCCCATGGAACTTTTTTACGGGAACAAGGTTTATGAACCTCTCATAAAGGTATTTCCTGAAGCTCGCCGGATGCGATACCGGCAGTCCGATATACTCGTCAAGGTGGAAAACCTCTACCTTCGACCAGTCGACATCCTCTTTAACGAGCGACTGAAACATCTCAAACTGGGAACTGCCTGTCGATACGACCATCCTTGCTTCTCCGGCAGTGCTTATGATCTCTGAAAGGCATTCTGCAACCATCCCGGAAGCTTTTCTTCCCGTTAGTTCCGGATCGTCAGAAACATGAATTACCATGAAAGTTAAAATTTATTAAAACAAACTCATTAGGACCAATTAGTCGCTCTGCATAAAAATAGGTTAATAATTTAAGAATCCAATTCCCTATCTTCACCAAAAATTTTAGTAATGTACAAATACCCGATATTACTGATCTCCGTCTTACTATTTTCAACCTGGCCTGCCTCGAATGGTCAGGATGTTGCGGTTAACCGCAACAAATACAGGATAAGCATCAGGCATACCGACAAAGCAGTTCACATCGATGGCATACTCGATGAAGAGGTATGGACTCAGGCTGAAGCCACCGGACCTTTCCAAAGGGTAACGCCCGTCGATACGGGTTTTGCCACTGCGAAGACAGAGGTCAAGCTTACCTACGACAAATCCAACATATACGTTGGTGTTATCTGCTATGATCCCACACCCGGAAAAAGGCCTGTAGAATCGCTGAGAAGGGACTACACTTTCATGAAGAATGACAACTTCATGATTTTCTTTGACACCTATAATGATCAGACAAACGGATTTGCCTTTGGAATTTCCGCGGCAGGAGCCCAGACTGAAGGTCTACAGTATGAGGGGACCAAAGTCCTTTACAGCTGGGACATTAAATGGAGGTCGGCAGTAAAGAATTATGACGACAGGTGGGTTACAGAATTTAGTATTCCTTTCCGTAGTGTTCGCTATTCTGAGGGAGATACCGAATGGGGTGTCAATTTCGGAAGACAGGATCTCAAATTAAATGAAAAATCGGCATGGGCACCCATGCCACGGCAGTTTCCGCATTGTTCACTGCCTTTCACCGGAACCCTGGTATGGGATAAGCCGATGGACAAGGCCGGGCTGAGATTTTCCCTCATTCCGTATGCAACGGGCAGGGTTACAAAGGATTATTCAGAGGAAACAGGCACCGACTGGAAATGGAATGCAGGTATCGATGCAAAAATGATACTTTCATCATCGCTTAACCTCGACCTCACTGTTAACCCCGACTATTCGCAGGTAGAAGTAGACAGGCAGCAGACAAATCTCGATCGCTATGAGCTCTTCTTCCCTGAAAAGAGACAGTTTTTCCTTGAGAACAGCGATCTCTTTGCAAGTCTTGGAACCGACAATGTTCGTCCTTTCTTTTCAAGAAGAATAGGACTTGAGAATCCTGTAATTGCAGGTGCCCGGCTAAGCGGTAATCTGGGTAAGAGGTGGAGGATTGGCATTATGGACATTCAGACCGATAAAGAGGAAGATATATATGCGGCAAATTACATGGTTACTGCCCTTCAGCGTCAGGTTTTCAGCAGGTCGAACATATCTGCTTTCTTCATCAACCGTCAGCTCACAGGTGATACAGAGAGTATTCCCTGGGGTATGAGGGATTTCAGGATCAACCGGATAGCAGGGCTTGAATATAACCTGGCAAGTCCCGACAACAGATGGACTGGTAAAGCTTATTACCATCAGAATTTCTCAGGCGATCTTGCTATAAGAAACTCAGCGTCAGCTTTAAACATAACCCGGTCAACGCAGTATCTCACTGCCTCACTGAATCAGGCTTTTACCGGTTCGGGATATAATGCCGAGGCCGGGTACATAAGAAGGAAGGGATACTATCAGCTTAACGGCGGTTTTCAGTACAAATTCTTTCCGGAGAGTAAGACCATTATCAGCCATGGCCCGGCACTAAAGCTCGATACGTATTTTAACCCCTATTCATCCTTGTCACTCATGTCACTGACAGACAGGGAAACACAATTGCTTTATAACATAGAATGGCTGAACAAGAGTTCTATGTCGATCGATGTAAGGGAAACATTCATTGAGCTTCTCTCTCCCTTCGATCCTACAAACACAGGCGGCCTGAAGCTTCCGGCCGGCGATGATTTCGACTGGACAGAGGTGGGCGCTACTTATTCATCCGACAACCGTAAGATGTTCAATTTTGTCCTTACAGGAAGATACGGAGGCTATTTCAACGGGAACAGGCTTACCCTCAGCGGAGAAATCAATTACAGGGTTCAGCCTTACGGAAGCCTGGCCCTTACAACAACATATTACGATATCGACCTTCCCGCTCCGTATAACAGTGCGAAGCTGATGCTGATTGGTCCGCGCTTTGACTTCACCTTTACCGACAAGCTGTTTTTTACAAGTTTTATCCAGTACAACAACCAGATCGACAATATGAACGTAAACCTTAGGTTCCAGTGGAGGTTTGCACCTGTATCCGATCTTTTCATTGTATATACCCAGAACAGTTTCGCTCCTGACATGTTTGGTAAGTACAACGGGAACACTCTTCACGACAATTTCCAGGTAAAAAACCGCGGACTCGTTGTAAAGCTTTCCTACTGGTTTAACTAAAGCAGTAGAAAGACCAGGAGTTACCCGGCAGGTAAGTGATTTCCCGGGTTTTATCTTATCATGAAGTCGAGAAGAGGCATCTCACCGATAAATGCCACAAGATGATCTCCTTTCCTGACCGGGCCGACACCTGATGGTGTACCGGTAAAGATAAGATCTCCTGTTTTGAGGGTAAAAAAACGGGATACGTAGGATATTATCTCATCGATACTGAATATCATATCGGAGGTATTGCTTTGCTGAACTATCCTGCCGTTTATCTCGAGCCGGAAATCGAGTTTCCCCATATCTGGAACCGATGCAACGGGAACAAATTTCCCGACCGGAGCGGCTCCGTCAAAACATTTTGATATTTCCCAGGGGAGTCTTGCTTTTGAAAGCTTTGTCTGCAGGTCGCGGGCCGTTAGGTCGATACCGGCGGTTATTTCGTCGTAATATCTGTGAGCGAACCTTGGTTCGATGCTTTTTCCAAGTTTTGAGATCTTAACAACAACTTCCGCTTCATAGTGCATATCGGCTGAAAAATCGGGAAGGAAGAAAGGCTTGTTGTTTTTAAGCAAGGCCGAATCAGGTTTCATAAACACCACGGGTTCTTCAGGGAAAGGTCTTCCCATTTCCATGGCATGCCTCCTGTAATTAAGTCCTATGCAGATTATTTTCATATAAGGAAGGTCATTTGCCGAAAGAACGAAGTTTTATCTCCGTGATGATCTTCTTGGTGTAAAGAGGGAAGTCGCCATTCATCATCCATGAGTAGTATGAGGGGTCTTCGGCGAATACCTTTTCAACAGCCCTGCCTTTATATTTTCCGAAATTGAATGTCTCGACACCGTTTTCGTCGAATATTATCCTTCCTGCGAAGTCGGCAATATTGTTGAATGAACTGAAATCTGCAAGTTTCTCTATATCATTTTCCAGATCAGTGTATCTGTCGAGCTGGGCCTTAAGAACCTCGTAGGTCGCCTGTGTGTCGGCCTTTGAGCTGTGTGCGTCCTCAAGCTCCTTTTTGCAGTAGAACTGATAGGCTGCCGCAAGGGTCCTCTGTTCCTTTTTATGAAAGATCACCTGAGGATCAACGTATCTCCTCTTACGGAAACTGAAATCGATGTTTACCCTTAGAAATTCCTCGGCAAGAAGCGGAATATCGAATTTGATGGCATTATAGCCTGCGAGGTCGGCGCCTTCGAGGAATGCGGCAAGGTTTTTGGCTATTTCCCTGAATGTCGGGGCACCGGCAACATCTTCATCGGTGATCCCGTGTATTGCCGTTGACCTGGGCGGTATTGGCATTTCGGGATTAACCCTTGTGCTGAACCATTCCTGTTTGTCAGGAGGAGTCAGCTTAAGCACCGATATTTCGACTATCCTGTCGCCCGAAACGTTTATCCCTGTTGTTTCGAGATCAAGAAAAGCTATTGGACGGCGGAGATTAAGTTCCAATTCTCAGGCGTTTATCATCATTGGCATAAGAAGCATGAGCAGGTCTTCCGCCTCGTTCTCAGTCTCCGCCGGCAGAAACAATCCTGCACGGGTAGGATCGGCAAGTTCTATCATTACATCCTGCGATGCGATGTTGGCAAGTATTTCAAGAAGGAACACCGATTTGAAGCCTATTTCAATGTCATCGCCCGTATACTGGCACTTTATCTTCTCATAAGCCGAGATCGAGAAGTCGATGTCCTGGGCTGAAACCATCACCTGGTTTCCCTTGAGCTGAAGCTTCACAAGATTGCTTGCCTGGTTTGAGAAGACAGACACCCTTTTGAGGGTATTATAAAATTCGACTCTGTCGATAGTGATCTTCCTTGGATTATTTTTCGGAATGACCGAGTTGTAATTCGGATAGTTTCCTTCGACCAGACGGCAGACAACCTTGTAATCGTTAAGGATGAAAAAGGCATTTTTGTCGTCGAATTCCACCGTTACCGGACCTTCTTCCCTTGGAAGAATACTCTTCAGAAGTGAAGCAGGCTTTTTTGGAAGGATAAAGGAGGCGTTGTCGTCGGCATGTGCGTCGCTCCTCTGGTACCTTACAAGTTTATGGGCATCGGAAGCCACAAAGGTTATTTTATCTGTTGAAGCCTCAACGAAAATTCCGCCCATAACAGGCCTGAGCTCATCATCGGCTGTGGCAAAAAGTGTTCTGTTAATACCTGCAAGCATCACATCGGCATTTATCACGAAGCTGAATTTCTTCTCCTTTCTTATCGCGGGCAGGGCCGGAAAGTCTACTCCGTTCTGGCCCATAATATTGAATTTGCCATTTTCGGAGGTTATCACAACAGCCATTGTCTCAGGATTGATGTCGAAGGTAAGCGGCTGAGCCGAGAATTCCTTCAGGGTATCGAGAAGTATCCTTGCCGGCAGGGCAATAATGCCATCGCCGCTGGTATTCTCAAGCTTCATCCTGGTGATAAGCGTTGACTCAAGATCTGAAGCCGTTATTTCCAGATCGTTGCCTGACAGATTAAAAAGAAAATTATCAAGGATGGGAAGGGTGTTCTTCGAACTTATCACCCTGCTAATTGCCTGTAAATGACCAAGCAGCTCGGTACTGGATACTACAAATTTCATATTATTGTGGTTTTAATTTATTCTCAAAGTTGCAATCCGGCCGCCCGCCGCCGGGAGTTTCTTATGTTTTATCTGCCATTTACGGCATAAGGTGCTATTCTGCAAGTTCTTTCCCCAATATTAGTGAAGTATTCTTCAATTCAGGAAAAGTCGGGAAAGAACTTTTAAACAACTAATAAGCAGCATATAATAACCCCCCTGTTCTTATTCCGCTTATAAACCAGCTTAATACCGCTCATGATTCCCGGCAATCAATATTACAAAAAAAACGCAAACCCTCAAATAAAATATCAGTTTCCGAAGAAATAGGACAGTTTCTTCAGCAACGGATCAATATCTGTGAACCTGAGAACAAAAATGTCCCCTGCCCCATCCTTTTTTCCCAATATCCTGTCGGTGTCGGTTTTCCTGACTTCATTTTCCCCTGTGGTCCTCTCCCATAACCTGAGAGTGTTTGTTTCCTTCCCTTCTGTAGATATTGTTATTGAATAGACAGGTTCCTCTTCAGCTATTTCTCTCTTTTCGGCATCAGAAAGACCGGAAGCCCACGACTCAAACGGAACATGGACAAAATATGAAAGATACCTTGTTATCCTGGAGGTATCCCACCCTGTCAGTTCTCCGGAATCACCAAAAAGCCTGAACAGGTTCCCGCTCTTTTCGATTCGGAATGAAGATGAAGGATCTCTGTGGTTTTGAAGAGCTACAGTAACTATTTCAGAAGGCATCAGATTATAGACTGTATAAGGCTGCCAGTAAAGCTCGTTCATTGTGAAGGCTGATCCTATTTCAATCTCGCTCCCCGGTACGTGTACTATGTAGGGTTTCGAATTCTCCTTAATCTTCATAATGTTGCCATAAGGATTTGAAGCCGTTTTATAAACAAGGAACGAACTGATTGTTTTTCCTCTCTCGCTCACCTTCACCCTTACGGGTTCAGTTCCTGAGCTTCCTGCCACAGTTTCAAACAACTCATCAGAGACCGGTGATTTAATTTCCATTTCGGTAAGTATCCGGTTAATGAACATAATACTGCTTTTACGTGCTTCAAACCTGTTATTGACGAGCCAGATGCCTTCCTTTTGTTCAAGGGTAAGCAACGACTTTCCGTCGCTGAACTCGATACGGGTGATCTCTCTTTCAGGTTTTGCAGCAAAGGACGTGTTACTTTTTCCGAAAGGGGAACGTTCCCTGAGCAGAAACAGAAGAAGCAAAAGGAGAGGAATAATTATTACTGAATACCGTATGGTTTTTGTTCCTTTCATCAGTATTTTCCGTACTTTCTTTTTCTAAGCCAGTTGTAGATAAGTCCTGCTGCGACAACAAGAATCAGAGGTCCTGCAATGTTAATTATCTGCCACTTTGTTCTTTCCTCCCTGATGGTCTGACGGTTAAGAAGCCTCAATTTCAGCTCTCTCGACCGGAGTTCCATAAGTCCGTTATCGTCAACAAGATAATTCAGACAATTTATAAGAAAATCCCTGTTGCCGTACATTTCACCGGTATATCTGTCCTGGCCCAGGGTCAACGGGGTCTCGGAGGTTCCCGACATGCGGACCTCATTGCGGATAATGTCGCCATCGGCGATCACGATCATTTTCGTTTCGACGCTTTCAGTTCTTACTTTCATATTTCCTTCCTTCACGAGGTTGCCAGTTAACCTGTTCCTGAAGGCTGAGGGGAAAACTCCTTCGAGCAGAACGGCAACAGGAAGCTGCCCCTTTGTAAACAGCCGTTCGTCGGGAGTCATTTCTGCCTCCCGGAGACTGAGCATAAAAGGAGGATTCAGCACCCTCGAGTAAGGGGATGTGGCAAGAAGTATCCTCTTTTTAATGTCTCCGTCGAGTCCTACCGTGTCAATATAATTAACGAACTGGCCCCTGACCCTGTTAATGTTCCTTGTCACAGGGTGCCCCGGATCGGGCATCATCACCGGATGATAGATCCAGGGAAGTGAAACCGGCTGCTGCCTTGCACCTCCTGTCGATACTATAAGACGCACAAAAGCACACTCCAGATCCTGTACAACTGATGGATTTATCCTTGCTCCGTATCGGAAGAGCTGATCTGCTATGTTAAGAGGACGGTAAAGAGCAGCTGTCTCCCCGTAGACGAGACTGTCTTCGTTTACGTAAACCTCCTCTGCCAGCCACAGAACCTTTCCACCGTTCATTATATACTGGTCGAGGACAAACTTGTCGTTCTCGCTGAACTCCTTTTCAGGTCCGGCTATCACCACTGCAGAGTAAGCGTCGAGTATTCCCGGAGTTCCTCCCATCACGCCCCTGTCGACAGTGAAGAACCTGGCAAGGTTATAAGTCAGATCGGCGACCTCTATCTCGGGTATCTCATCATGTCCCTCAAGGAAGGCCACCTTGAAAATGCTGTCGGCACTCAGGGTTGCTATTGGCTGAATCATTTCATACTCAAGGCCTTCAGTGGAATGAAGCAGGTTTTCCTCTGCACTCAGGGCAGGATTATTCTTCAAAAAATTTACCGGAACCTCTATCCCGTTATAGTTGACAATCATTCCGGGGAAAATAATCTTCTGACTCGACCCTCCCTCCTCGTCACCTGCCTGTATATTAACCGGATTAAGACCTTTCATGACAAGAGACTGGTAAAATGCATCTCTCTGGTCAGCCCGGTTTCCCGATGAAGGATTGATAAAATCATAATCGATCCTGCGTCCTGATCCGATCCTGAACTCATCAAGCATCTCCTTCACCGAGCGCCTTAACCGCTTGAAAGGAATCGGCATCTCTCCCTCGAGATAGACCTGAACATAAATATCGTCTTTTACCTGCGACAGAACCTTCCGGGTTGGTTCTGACAGGGTGTATCTTTTGTCTTCCGTAAGATCAATTCTCAGTCGCAGAAATGAGCCCAGGTAAGCTGCGATAATTATAACCGCAACTGTCCGGAAAAACTGCAGCCAGCTTCTCGTCCTAATGTCTCCTTTGGTTTTCATTTCACTCATGGTTCAGCTGCTTTTTCTCCATTTCCGTGACAATAAAACCAGCCTAGTTGCTTCGTTAAATATCAGGACAACAGCAATGAAATAAATTATATCCCTTATGTCGATCACCCCCCTGCTGATGGATTTGTAATGCTCGTTTATGCCAAGGCTGATAACGAATTCGTCAACCTTTTTCAGACCCGGCAGATAGGCGAAGGAATCAAATCCCATGAAGAGGAAGAATGACAGAAGGACCGCAATAATGAAAGCGACGACCTGATTGTCGGTAAGTGATGAAGCAAAAAGCCCGGCTGAAGCGTAAACGGCAGCAAGGAAGAACAGGCCGATGAATGCACCCATGGTTCCGCCCTTGTCTATGTTGCCGGGCACTTCTCCGAGAATGTAAACCGATATATAATAGAAGATTCCTGGCAGAAGGGCCATTATGACCAGAGCAACCGATGCCAGATACTTTCCGTAAACGATACCTCTTTCAGATACCGGTTTTGTATAAAGAAGCTCAAGCGTGCCAAGACGTCTTTCCTCGGCTATCATTTTCATGGTAACGGCGGGGACGAGGAAAAGAAAAATCCAGGGCGAGAGAAAGAATATGGTGTCGAGGCCAGCATAACCGCTGTCGAGGACGTTCCATTCTCCCGGGAACACCCACATGAACAGGGAGTTTATGAGGAGAAAAACAACAATCACTATATAGCCTGTCAGGCTGCTGAAAAAACCTCTTACCTCCTTACGGAATATTGCCAGCATAGCAGAGTTTTAATGAAAGCAAAAATACTTAAACGCAATAAGAAAGCCAGCCTCATCAGAAATCGTTTTTAACAATTTTTGCATATCTGATATCGGCAACAGAAGCATCGGGGTAATAGAATCTAATTATCTCAGTGAATTTAAACCCGCGTGAAGCCATTACCATTGCTCCCTCCTGGCATAAGCCAACACCATGTCCGTATCCCCTCCCTCTCAGAACGATCTGGTTCCCATCCTGCTGTACAGAAAAAAAAGCTGATTTGAGATTGAGGTCATTGCGGATGCGGTTGAATGAAAGTGAGAAGGACCCGATTTTGTAATCACTCTGCCTGGTAAGCTGTGGGAAGCTGTATGACACCGGTCCTCCCTGTCCGGGATTGTAACCCGACTTTCTCAGGTACCCGGTCCATTCTGAAAGAGGAATGGTTTTTCTCCATGTTGCATTTGGAGATGAGGTGCAATATGGGTCAATGACTTTCTGAATATGGTCGTGGCCCGACAGCCATACGTAGTCGGATGTCGATGTCTCTCCCCCGCAGTTTGAATGGAACGCTGATATTATGAGGGTGCTGTCGGTATGGATAGCTACCATCCCTTTTGTTTCGAGGGCTGCCCTTGTTGTCAGCGGATCTGACGTTATACCGTTAAAAGCCTGACAATGGGTGTTGTCGCACAAGTGATACCTGTCGATGATATGTCTTTCCATATGTCTGTAAAGGAAGGTCCTGGCAAGGACCGCCTGAGTCTTGAGGTATTCTATGTTCCTTCCCGTCCCGCCTTCTGTTCTTACAACGCCTGCAATATATTTTTCAATATCACTCAAATTGATAAAAACAAGTATTCCCAGGTCGGGATGGCAATGAAGGTCACCGCTGTACGCCTTTCTGATCTGTCCTGCTCCGTTCACCCTGAAATAGAACAGATCGTTGCCTGTTAATCCCTTAACAGTAAGTGAATCACATAAAAAACTCCGTGAGTCGCGTATCTTTACTGCAATCTTATCCTTATAAAAAGCCAGGATTACCGGATCGCCCGAAAACAGGGAAACGGGTTTTCCGTCATAAACATCGATTTCATATTTACCGGTAGCGACACTGAAAACGGCAGAGGAGGCATGCTGGTCGGCAAAGATCCTTATCCTTACCTGCCCGGGTGTCTGAATCAGCCCTGCCGTCAGAAAATATATGAATATTATAAGCTTCCTGGTCATTATTATCTTTTCGGGCCGGAAGGTAACCCATCCGGCCTGCATTTAAGCCCTGATCTTCTCAGGCATTCAAAAATCTTACCATATCGGATGCCGCTCTTTCTGATGCTCCTTCCGGACCGAGGATCTCCCTCACAAGCGCATAGTCATCAAGCATCTTCTTCCTTTTTTCGCCTCCCGGGAGGATTGCCCCGAGTTCTTTTACAATATTCTTCCTGTTGAGTGAATACTGTATAAGCTCCCTTACAACTTCAGAACCAGCGATAAGGTTCACGAGCGAAATATACCTGACCTTTATTACCATCCATGCGATAAGCATTGAAATCGTGTCGCCCCTGTAGCAGACTACCTGAGGGACATTGAAAAGCGCAGTCTCGAGGGTTGCCGTACCCGATGTAACAAGGGCAGCTTCTGACACTGACAGTATCTCATAGGTTCTGTCCTTAAGGACCCTGACTCCCGTTCCGGCTGTAAGGCGGAGATAAAGTTCGTCGGGAAGGTTTTTCACTCCAGCGAGAACAAACTGGTAATCAGGAAAATTGCCAACAGCCCTGAGCATCTGTGGAAGTACCTGTTTTACTTCGCTTTTCCTGCTTCCGGCGAGCATGGCTATTACCGGTTTTTCGCCCAGTCCCAAAGCCGTCCTCAGTTCGTCTTTACCGGGAAGCCGTGCGATCTTCTTTTCCGTTTCGTCGAGCAAAGGGTTTCCCCTGTATTCGACCTCTATGTTATGTTTCCTGTAAAATCCGACCTCAAAAGGAAAGATAATGTACATTCTGTCGACGTACTTTCTGACGAGTTCCACGCGTCCTTCCTTCCATGCCCATATCTTAGGCGAAATATAATAAAGCACCTTATATCCCGACTCCTTTGCGAACCTGGCCATTCGGAAGTTAAAACCCGGGTAGTCGACAAGTATCACTGCATCGGGTTTGAATTCGCTTATCTGCTGTTTGCACCTGTCGAAGTTCTTTCTTATCCTGCCAAGGTTTTTTGCCACCTCCATGAATCCCATGAATGCTGTTTCCCTGTAGTGAACCCTTAGCATGGCTCCAGCCGATTCCATCAGATCGCCTCCCCAGCATTCGATTTCAGCCCGGGGATCAGATCTGAATAGTTCCCTGACCAGATTTGATCCGTGAAGATCGCCTGACTGTTCGCCGGCTATAATGAAATATTTCATGAAAGGAATTTTACTGCAAACACGATCACTGCCCAGAATATTGTTATCCCGAGCACCCCCCTTGTGGCCCTGAGCATATCGAGGCGGTTAAAGATCAGAAAAAGGAAGATATTGGGAAAGACGCAAAGTGAAATTATATGGGTTACAATATCAGCCTTTACCAGCTTTGAGAAATAATCTGCAAGGCTTCCGCCTCCTGATGAGAAAAGATACACGGCTGCTGCTATCAGAAACGGCAGAAGAAATCCTGAGAGCACTCCGGCAGCCAGTTTATCATATTTACTCAGTATTGTCATCTGGAGAAGCGGTCTTTCAGGCTTCCGAGATACCAGTGGGCCGTCATGTCGACCGTTACCGGGACCACCGACACATAACCGTTGGCAAGAGCCCATTCGTCGGTATCAACCGATTCGGGTTCAAGGTTCTGGAACATCCCTGTAAGCCAGTAATATGTTTTGCCCATTGGGTCTTTTCTCTTCTCGAATTCCTCACGCCAGTTGCCTTTTGACTGCCTGCAGACCATCAAACCCTTTATCTGGCTTTCGGGAAGTGAAGGTATGTTCACGTTAAGGCAGATCCCCTTGGGCAGAGGTTCTTCAGCCAGTTTCAGCATCACCTGCCTAATATATTTCCTGCACACGGAAAAATCGGCATCGCGCGAAAAATCATTGAGCGAGAAGCCTACCGAGTCCACGCCGTAAAGGCATCCTTCAAGAGCAGCGGCCATGGTACCCGAATAAAGGACACTTACCGAAGCGTTTGCACCATGGTTGATACCCGAAACAACCCAGTCGGGTGTCCTCTCCAGAAGCTGGTTAACGGCAAGCTTTACGCTGTCGGTAGGGGTTCCGTTACATGCATATACCCTTCTCCTGTCGGTCTCCTCAAGAAGCTTGACCCTCAGCGGGCTTTTTACAGTCAGGGCCTGCGACATCCCCGACATACTTTCGAGGGTCGAAACCATCACAACCTTTCCGAATTCCTCCATCACCTCAAGCAGAGTCCTGAGTCCTGCAGCGTACAATCCATCGTCATTTGTAAGAAGTATCAGCCTTTCGTTGTTTTCGAGAGTCATATATTAAGGTTTGAGTTACAAAGATAGAGAAATACCTTTTCGCTGAGATAAATTGTTTACTTTTGCACTCTTGATATTTTATTTTCACTGCTGTAATGAAGATCTCGTATAATTGGCTAAAGGACTATCTGTCAATTGACCTGGATCCTTCCAGGCTTTCAGAAATACTCACTTCCCTCGGACTTGAAGTCGAAGGGATGGAGGAATGGGAATCAGTAAAGGGAGGAATGAAAGGTGTCGTTATTGGTGAAGTCCTCACGTGCAAAAAACATCCGGATGCCGATAAACTATCGGTAACAACCGTCAGTACAGGAAGCGGGGAGCCCCTGAATATTGTTTGCGGCGCTCCCAATGTGGCTGCCGGCCAGAAGGTTGCAGTTGCTCCTGCCGGAACGACTCTGTACAAGGGCGACACAGCCTTTGAACTGAAAAAGACCAAAATAAGGGGAGAGATCTCCGAAGGAATGATTTGCGCTGAAGACGAGCTGGGTATCGGGACAGACCACCAGGGTATTATTGTTCTTGACAACAGCGCCGTTCCGGGTACTCCTGCAGCAGATTATTTCGGCATTGTACGCGACACAGTGTATGAAATAGGACTAACACCAAACAGGATCGACAGCGGTTCCCATTTCGGTGTAGCCAGGGATCTTGCAGCCTGGCTGAGCCTTAACACGGGCAGTGATTACCGTGCTGTGCGACCTTCAGTAGAAAATTTCAGGACTGACAGCAACACCCTTGATCCTGAAGTGATCATCATGAACACAAAAGATTGCCCGAGGTACAGCGGAGTGACCATAAGCAATGTAAAAATCGCAGAATCGCCCGAATGGCTAAGGAACAAGCTCAGGGCAATAGGCCTCAATCCGATAAACAATGTGGTCGACATTACAAACTATGTACAGCACGAAATAGGGCAACCACTCCATTCTTTCGATGCCGACCGGATCACAGGTAATAAGGTCATTATCAGAAACCTCCCGGAGGGCACCTTATTCATTACCCTTGACGAGGCTGAAAGGAGCCTTTCATCCCGCGACCTTATGATATGCAATGCCGAAGAAGGAATGTGCATTGCAGGTGTTTTCGGAGGACAAAAATCCGGAGTTACTTACGATACGAGGAATATCTTCCTTGAAAGCGCATACTTCAATCCGGTTTCAATACGCAAGACCTCCAAACGTCATGCACTCCAGACGGATGCATCGTTCAGGTTTGAAAGAGGGACCGATCCGAATATTACTGTATGGGCACTTAAAAGGGCTGCCATGCTGATAAAGGAAATTGCCGGCGGAACGATAACTTCGGAAATAAAGGATGTCTATCCGGAAAAGATAGTGAATGCAAGGGTCGAAGTCAGCTACCATAACATCAACAGGCTGATCGGCAAGAACATCGAAAGGGAAACGGTGCTCAGGATACTCGACCTTCTCGACATTTCTGTAATCAGTGAAGACGCCGGAAAACTTCTTCTTGAAATTCCTGCATACAGGGTTGATGTTAAGCTTGAAGCAGATGTAATAGAAGAGATACTTAGGATTTACGGTTACAACAATGTCGAGACCAGCGAACATGTGAATTCCACCCTTTCCTACTATGACAGGCCCGATAAGGAGAACGTCGTCAACACTGTCTCCGATCTACTGTCGTCGAACGGATTCTCGGAAATCATGTGCAACTCTCTTAACCCATCTTACTGGTACCAACAGAACGATGACTTTGATCCTTCTAGTCTGGTAATGCTGGTGAATCCCCTCAGCTCTGATCTTAATGCAATGAGGCAGACTCTTCTTTTCGGAGGGCTTAGTTCCGTGGCATGGAATATAAACAGGCAGTCGTACGACCTGAAACTCTATGAGTTTGGCAACTGCTATTTCAGAAAGAAAACGGGTAACAATCCTCCGCTTGTTTCTGATTACAATGAACGTTACTTTCTCGATCTTTTCATCACTGGGAGATCAGGTAAGGAAAACTGGAATTATAAGAACAATCCCACCGACTTCTTCCATATCAAATCAGCGACTGAAATGATCCTTGCAAGGCTTGGAATGAGCAGCAACGGTCTCGTTCCGGGAGAAAGCCAGAAAAGCTGGTTCGCCGAATCAGTAACATACAGCGCAGGTAACAGGGTTATTGCAGAGGCAGGAAAAATCTCCGGCAAATACCTGAACCGCTTTGACATTAAACAGGATGTTTATTACAGTCACTTCGACTGGGATCTCGTACTAAAGCTTATAAAAAACAATTCTATCTCCTTCAGGGAGCTTCCGAAATATCCTTCGGTAAGACGTGATCTCGCAATGCTTCTCGACAAGGGTGTCAGATTCGGTCAGATAAGGGATATTGCCTTCAGAACTGAAAAGAATCTTCTTTATGATGTGGGCCTCTTCGATGTTTATGATCACGAGAGTCTCGGTCACGACAAGAAATCATACGCTGTAAGCTTCATACTCAGGGATGAATTTAAAACTATGACTGATAAGAATATAGAGAAAGTCATGAACAATCTGGTTACGGCATTCGAAAGAGAGCTGGGTGCAAAGATCAGGTAAAAAGTAATATTTGCTGATGCTTCCCGATACCTGTAACGGCAAAGAAATGAACAGAGCTTTTCCCGTATCTCCTGACTCCGGAACTTCACATGAATGATCTGATCAAAAAAGCCGGCAATTATTTCTCCCTGGTGAAATTCAGTCATACTGTCTTTGCAATGCCTTTTGCTCTGATAGGATTCACCCTGGCAGTTACAAGAACAGAGAATGAAAGCAGCCTGAAGCTGCTTGTTCTGGTCATCCTTTGCATGATCTTTGCCCGTAATGCAGCGATGAGCTTTAACCGACTGGCCGACAGAAAGATCGATGCAAGGAATCCGAGAACGGAAAAGAGAGAGATCCCTTCCGGAAAAATCGGGGTAAAACAAGCTGCAGCTTTTGTTATTATCAATTCCATTCTTTTTGTAACAACAACTGGTTTTATAAACCGGCTTACTCTTTTCCTTTCACCGGTAGCCCTTCTGGTCATACTGGGTTACAGCCTTACAAAGAGATTCACGTTCCTGTGTCATTTTATCCTTGGACTCGGCCTTAGCCTTGCTCCCATCGGAGCTTACATTTCGGTTACGGGACAATTCCATCCTCTGCCTCTTATCTATTCCTTCATCGTCCTGACATGGGTAAGCGGTTTTGACATCATATATGCCCTGCAGGATGATGAATTCGACCGCAAGAATTCCCTGCACTCACTCCCCTCGGCCGCAGGAAGGCGGAATGCTCTGGTTGTTTCGCTTGCCGTCCATGTTCTTACGGTAATTCTTGTTGCAGCAGCAGGGATTGCAGGAAGTGGAGATTATCTATACTGGACGGGAGCTATGCTTTTCACGGCCATGATCATTTACCAGCACACACTTGTCAGGCCGGACGATCTGAGCAGGGTAACCCTGGCGTTTCAGACTGCCAACGGAATCGCAAGCGTGCTTTACGGATTGTTTGTTATCCTTGACCTTATTCTTTTATAAAGCGTTGCTCCTTTATTAAGATTTTTTTTGTTTATTTGTACCAGAAAACTGACCCCCGATGTCCAAGATAATTGTAAAAGAGGTTCTCACCCGGAGAGAACTCCGTGAGTTCATATATCTTCCTTCGAAAGTTCACCTTAACGACCCCGGCTGGCTACCTCCCATTTACAATGATGAATGGCTTCTTTTCAATAAGAAGAAGAACCGTTCGTACCAGTATGCCGATGCAGTTTTCTTTATGGCGCTTAAGGACAACAAACCTGCCGGGAGGATAATGGGTCTTGTAAACAAAAGATACAATGAGATAAGGAATGAGAAGAACGGAAGGTTCTGCTTTATGGAATGCTACAATGACCCTGAGATAGCTGCAGCTCTTCTGGCCAGGGTTGAGGAATGGGTCATTTCAAAGGGAATGGAAAAGATCGTGGGTCCGCTGGGATTCTCAGACAAGGATCCTCAGGGATTCCAGATCGAAGGATTCGAGTATCCCTATCTCTTTACCGCAGCCACTAACTCTCCATATCTCCCCGCAATGATGGAGGGCCTTGGTTACTCAAAGGAGGTTGATCTTGTCAATTATAACATTCCGATGCCCGATCCGGTACCTGCACTGTACACAAAAGCCTATGAAAAATACACGAGAAACGGAGATCATAAAATAATTGAGTTCAGTTCAAGGAAAGAAATAAAACCGTACATAATCCCGATTCTCGAGCTTATGAACCAGACCTTCAGCGAGATATACGGATTTGTCCCCCTGAACGAT
Source organism: Bacteroidales bacterium (assembly GCA_040772125.1). GTDB lineage: Bacteria > Bacteroidota > Bacteroidia > Bacteroidales > VadinHA17 > LD21. The sequence continues at coordinate 1,163,689 of JAXGYS010000003.1, read as the reverse complement.
CCCGAAAAGATTGAGTTTGCCAACCGCTACCTTCCTATCCTCGATCCGGAATTCGTGAAAGTCGTGAAAGCAGGAAATGAATATGCGGGATTCGTAATAGCCCTCCCCGATCTCACTCCCGGGATAATTGCTGCCAGGGGGAAGCTTTTTCCTTTCGGGCTCTTTATAATTCTCAGGGAGATGAAGAAGTCGAAAAAAATGATGCTCATGCTTGGGGGCATAAAGAAGGAATTCAGAGGTCAGGGTATAGATGTGCTTCTTGCAATAAACCTTCTGAATTCAGCACGAAAGAATAATATGGAACTGATCGACAGCCACCTCATTCTTGAGAACAATACGAGGATGAGAGGTGAGTGTGAACGTCTCGCCGGAAAAGTAGTGAAGCGATTCAGGATCTACGGGAAGCTGCTTAAAACCTGAAAACGAATGAGAGCCCCATAAGCTCCTTGAACTGAATCCTTGCCGTCTTCTTTTCCGCCCCGTTCGTGTCGAGTACGGGGTTTTTATCCTTGTCCAGGACCACTGTCTTTGTATCGTCGTCAAATATCAGGTGGGTATTCAGTCTCAGCTCCGTAAACCAGTTCAGGCTGGCCTTCAGTATCATCTCCCAGTCGACATCAACATTGAGCGGGTTGTTCACATAGTTCGTAAACAACTGGAGCCTGTTTGTAACCGACAATGTTTTGAATGGCTTGAATTCGCTTGTGAACATGAAGCTTGCTCCCGGTTCATGCTTCGACCTGCGGTCTTCGGCTATTCCGTATTTTGTCTGATCTATTTCTGCAGTGTCGGGTACAAATGTTGCCTTGTACGACAGCGGCGAAAGGTTGAATGAGGTTGTCTTGTTTGGCTTGTAGTCGAGACCCATACCAAGGGTGAGAATGGCAGGGTTAAAGAATTTTGAGACAGGGTCGGTATAATTCGGATAATTGTACCCGTTTGATATCTGTGTCTTGAAAAGCATTATGGCACTGAAGTCGAATTTGCCGAAGGCCTTATGATTAAGCTTGGAGTTGGTTTCAAGAAGGTCAATGTTCTTTTTTATCTTTTCATCCCCCGATTTAATCAGTCCGTATTTCAGACGTATATAGTTATTTGAAGATGTAAGCTTCGGCTTATTGTTATAATCGGCATACCACGTTATGTCGAGAGCAGTTGAAATATTGCTTTCACCCCCCTTGACCCAGTTCGTGAGCATTCCCTGGTTCAGTGAGAAAGAGGTTTCAGTCCGGTTTCTCCAGTATTGCGACTTTGTAAGTATCCTTCCTATATTTACAAGGTTTGTATTGTCCTGTGGTTCAATATTTATGCTCGCCCTCCCGATATTTCCCTGTCTGGGCGGCCTTCTGAATGTAACGCCATGTTCGAGATAAAGCCCTATCGTATCCCGCGCCGGATTTCCTATCCATACGGTTACGGAATCACTAAGGTCGTTCTTTAGCCAGAATCTGACCATTCTTCCCCGCGATGAATTAAACCACAGCGATGACGTGTTACCCTCAGCTCCCCTGAAACTTATCAGACTGGAATCGCGAACCTCGAGGTAGTCGAGAAGGACCTTTACCGCAGCCTTTACAGAATCATTCCTTACTGTCAGGTACCTGTATATCAGTGAATCCCTCAGTGCATTTCCTGCCAGACTATCAGTCACCTGAAGGCTGTCAGGTCCTGGAAGCGGCTGAGCATCCGCAACTTTCACAGGTTCAACCCTTGTCACACGGACTGTATCACGGATAAAATTCCCAAGAAAGGTTCTTGTTGAATCGAAAGGCGGATTCTCAGCTTCTGAAACAAGATGTTTTATAGCATAACGCAAAGGTTCGCTCAGAGGCTCGCTGATTCTCTTTTCAAAATTTCCCTGAAGGAATTGTATTGCCTGTCCGCACGACATTTTTATTGTCGGTGGCTTCAGTGTATCAAAAGGAATTTGTGTTAATATATTAACACTTTCAGTGATTGATGCTTCACCAGGAGTTTCAACAGATGGTGTCTGGGTAAAGGTGTCAGCAAGAGGTATCGAAAATAATAACAGAACAATGAGCAGTAATCTTCCTCTCATAAGCATACTGGTTAAAAATCGTGCAGGGCCCGGGGCCTGCAGGTAAACAATATTTAATAACGTTAAAATCCCCTGAAGAAATATGCATTAACATTAAAACTGAAGCTGCAAAGATAACATTTCCCGCTTATAAACCTGCAATATATTTTAAATCTGTAATTTACAAATAAAGCATACTCAGCGCTTTAACATTTTTTAAGAAAATCAGGGCAGAAGGTCTTATTTGAAAGCAATAATGCTAAATTGGCACATTAGTATTATTTTTGTCTGCAGGAGAACGGAAACCGGAATCGCATTCATATGCCCAAGACTCCTCCTGGTTTTGCAGTATGGAGTTGTGCACAGGATATCAGAAAAGCCGGATGATCCTGATTAACCTAACAAGCGCCCAATGATAAAATCGATGACAGGCTATGGCAAAGCTATTGCCGAGACACCTCAGAAGAAGATCACCATTGAAATGAAATCCCTTAATTCTAAACAGCTTGACCTCAGTACAAAGCTGCCGTGGCTTTACAAGGAAAAAGAGCCGGAGATAAGGAATATCATTAGTCAGAGACTCGACAGGGGAAAGATCGACCTGTCAGTCTATTTCGACCTACTTGAGGATGAAGGCATTCCTGTCATTAACAAAACAATAGTCAGAAATTATTTCAACCAGTTCAGGGAGATAGCCGACGAGCTTAACCTGAATCTCGATAATCAGATCCTGCCGGTAATAATGAAGCTGCCCGATGCCCTTAAGACAGAGAAACCCGAACTTTCTGAAACCGAATGGGAACTTGTCAGGACTCAGATAATCGAATCGATAGCCGTTCTTGATATTTACAGGATAGAAGAGGGAAAATCAATTGAGGCCGATCTCAGAAAAAGTATATCGGGAATACTCGATTCGCTTAAGACAATTGAAATGTGCGAACCAGGCCGGATAGAAAAGGTAAGGGAAAAGCTCCTCAATATTCTGCGGGATAATACTAACACTGAGAACCTCGACAAGAACCGCTTTGAGCAGGAGCTGATCTTCTATCTCGAGAAATACGACATTAACGAAGAAAAGGTGCGTCTCCGCAAGCATTGTGAATATTTTACCGAAACCATGGGAAGCCCGTCTCCGAACGGAAAGATACTGGGTTTCATTGCGCAGGAGATCGGAAGGGAGATAAACACAATTGGTTCGAAAGCCAACGATGCTACCATCCAGAAACTGGTAGTGATGATGAAGGACGAACTTGAGAAAATAAAGGAACAAACAAACAATATTCTCTGACCTGTGCCTCATCAGCCGGTTCAATTGCACCGGGCAGGGGCAATTCAGCGCTTTCAGGCAATGGACTCAGGTCGTGACAGAAGTCAGCTTCAGAAATGATGGAAGGGAAACTTGTAATAATATCAGCCCCCTCGGGAGCAGGAAAGACAACCATTGTAAACCATCTCCTGTCGAAGAACCTTGGCCTGGAGTTTTCCATTTCGGCAACTACGAGAGATCCAAGGGGAAAGGAGAAAGACGGCACTGAGTATTATTTCATCTCAACTGATAAATTCAGGCAGATGATAGCAGGCGATGAATTTGCTGAGTGGGAGGAGGTTTACAGCGGTCAGTTGTACGGAACACCGAAAAGTGAGATAGAGAGGATCTGGAAGCGCAACAGACATGTTCTTTTTGATGTTGATGTGAAGGGAGGTATCAACCTCAAGGATATGTACAGGAACAAGGCCCTGGCTATTTTCATTATGCCGCCATCAACTTCCGAGCTTCTGAAAAGACTAAGGGGAAGGGGAACGGATGAGCCTGAAAAGATAATGATGAGGGTAAGAAAAGCACATGAGGAAATGCTTCTTGCCGACAGGTTTGATCATATTGTCATTAATGACAATCTCGAAAGCGCGCAGAAGGAAACATATGAAATTGTAAGAGGTTTTTTAAAGATCTGATATCTTTTGTATGTCAAAAACAGGACTATTCTTCGGCTCATTCAATCCAATCCACATCGGGCATATCGCGATTGCAGGCTACATGAAGGAATTCACCGATCTCGACCAGGTATGGTTCGTGGTAAGCCCGCAGAATCCCCTTAAAAAGAAGGACACCCTGCTTCCCGACAGGCAGCGTCTTTATCTTGTCGATCTGGCAATAAAGGGAAACGACGACCTTAGGTCATCCGACATCGAATTCGGCCGTCCTCTACCCTCCTATACTATCGATACGATGGCTCTTCTCACGGAACGGCATCCACGTAACAGTTTTGTTCTTGTAATGGGCGAAGACAACCTCTATACACTGCACAAATGGAAAAATGCTGCCGAGCTGGTAAGCCGCTTTCCACTGTATGTTTATCCCAGGCCTGATACGGCAAGGAAGGAAAATCCGATCCTTGATGAAATCCTTTCCAAAGCTGTCATCAAATGGGTGAAAGCGCCTCTGATGGACATTTCAGGAACCTTTATCAGGGGTGGTATTAAACGTGGCAGGAACATGTCGTACTATCTGCATCCCGCGGTATGGAACTACATTCAGGAGATGCACTTTTACGAAGGCCGCTGACTCCCGGCAAAAGCCTGAAGCATGTTTCCTTTTCTGAAATTATTGAAGACTCCTTCCCGGCCGGTACCGGATCTACAATTTCTGTATCTCACGGACTATCTCGCCTCCCCGGGCAAGGGCTTTTTCGTTTTCGGTTATAAGCTTATGATATCTCTCGGGAAGGGACTTTCTCAATCCCTCGATTACATTTGCAGTACTCAGGACAGGTTTTATCTTAAGAAATCCTCCAAGGACTATCATGTTGAATGTTCTTGGGCTGTTCATCTTTGAAGCCTCTTCGGTTGCGTCAATCCTGTATATTGAAATGTCCTTTCTCACCGGATGGCGGGTTATTCCGTTTCCGTCGTAAATCAGAATCCCTCCGGGTTTAATAGTATCCTCAAACTTGTCGAGCGACTGCTGGTTCAATATTATTCCCGTGTCAAAATGCTTTATGATTGGTGAACTTATCCTTTCGCTGCTAAGTATCACTATCACATTTGCAGTACCTCCCCTCATTTCTGGTCCGTACGACGGCATCCAGCTTACTTCCATATCCTGCATTACTCCTGAATAGGCCATTATCTTGCCCATCGACAGGACACCCTGTCCGCCGAAACCGGCTATTATTATTTCTTCAGTCATTTTTGTCAGTTTTTGGTTTTTGCTCCGGTTCTTCAGAGGGGGTTTTCAGGTCGCCAAGGGGGTAATAGGGGAACATGTTCTCTTCCATCCATTTATTGGCCTGGGTTGGTGTCATTTTCCATCCTGAAGGACAATTCGAAACAATCTCAACAAAGCAGGTGCCCCTGTTCAGTTTCTGGTATGCCACGGCTTTTTTAAGAGCCCTCTTTGCCTTCCTTGCGTTTGCCGGTGAATGCACGCTCTGGCGTGTAACGTAATATGTTCCGGGCAATGTTGCCACAATATCAGTCATCTTCAAAGGATTGCCCATCGTCCTTACATCCCTTCCCGTGGGTGAGGTTGATGATCTCATTCCGGGAAGCGTCGTGGGAGCCATTTGGCCTCCGGTCATTCCGTAGATGCCATTGTTAATAAAAATGATAAGGATGTTCTCGCCTCTGTTGCAGGAGTGAATTGTTTCAGCAGTTCCTATGGCAGCGAGGTCACCATCGCCCTGGTATGTAAAAACAAATTTATCGGGAAGGAGCCTCTTGACAGCTGTAGCGAGAGCCGGTGCGCGTCCGTGAGCAGCCTCCTGCCAGTCGATGTCGAGATAATGATACAGAAACACAGAACAGCCTACCGGTGAGATTCCGATAGCGTCTTGCTGAAGTCCCTCCTCTTCTATTACTTCTGCAAGAATTCTGTGAGTAGTGCTGTGTCCGCAGCCCGGGCAATAATGCATAATCTCATCCGTCAGTATAGCCGATTTTCTGTAAGCCAGATTTTCCGGCCTGATAATTTCCTTAATTCCAGTCACCTCTTTCATATCTCAGCTGCCGCTTATTAGTTTATTAAGATAATCAACCACTTCATCCGGAGTAGGAAGCATCCCTCCCATTCTCCCGTAAAAATGCACAGGCGCCTTTCCGTTAACCGCCAGCATAACATCCTCAACCATCTGTCCGGCGCTCATCTCAACGGTAAGTATCATTTTCGTCTTTTGTGCAAGAGTATTAATCCTTTCAGAAGGAAAGGGGAAAAGGGTTATGGGCCTTAAAAGGCCGGCCTTTATTCCCTGACTCCTTGCAAGTTCCACTGATTTCTGGCATACCCTGGCGGATGTTCCGTAAGCAACAAGAAGGTATTCGGCATCGTCGCATAGAAACTCCTCGTAACGAACCTCCATTGCCTTTATTTCCTTGTATTTCTCCACCAGTTTCCTGTTAAATATCTCCTGCCGGTGTGGATCGAGTTCAAGCGAGGTAATAACGTTCCTCTCCCGTGTCGGAGGTTTTCCTGTTGTCGCCCATTCCGGGACGGTCTTCGATCTTTCCTTCTGCGGGTTGAGCCACACCTTCTCCATCATCTGTCCTATTGCCCCGTCGGAAAGAATCATCACCGGGTTCCTGTATTTGAAAGCCAGGTCAAAACCCAGTTCGACAAAATCGGCCATCTCCTGCACCGAAGATGGTGCGAGAACAATCAGATGGTAATCTCCGTGGCCTCCTCCCTTCACTGCCTGAAAATAATCCGACTGCGACGGCTGGATTGTTCCCAGGCCCGGGCCTCCCCTGACCACGTTAACAATCAGGCACGGGAGTTCAGCTCCTGCAATGTAGGTTATTCCCTCCTGCTTCAGGCTTATGCCCGGTGAGGACGATGATGTCATGACCTTCTTGCCGCAGCCCGCTCCTCCGTAAACCATGTTGATGGCGGCCAGTTCACTTTCTGCCTGAAGGACAACCATCCCTGTTCGTTCGTAAGGATTGGCCTCCATCAGATATTCAATTATTTCGCTCTGAGGGGTAATGGGATAGCCGAAATAGCCATCGGCTCCTGCCCTGATTGCTGCTTCAGCAACAGCTTCATTCCCCTTCATCAGTCTGAGTTCTCTTTCCATTTCAGGGTCAAATTTTCATTTTATAAACGGTTATTACTCCATCCGGACAAACAACAGCGCAGTTAGCGCATCCTATGCAGAGTTCAGGATTGGCCGGATAGGCATAGTTGTATCCTTTGATATTCACTTCCTTGGCCATAGCAATTGTTCCGGTGGGACATGACACCATACAGATTTCACATCCCTTGCACCTGTCAACATCCACTACGATACTACCTTTGATCTTTGCCATATTGTATTGATTAAATTCGTAGTCAAAATTATCCTTTTTCTATATTCCCTGACTCAAAAAACAAAGAGCCGAAGGACCAGCTCCTTCATTTAAAAGGCACATCCTTTAATTTCCGTATCTTTTATTAAAACATTTAAGTCTGTATTCCATATCTCCGAACAGCGATCTCGGGACCTGCGAAACGCAGGCTCTTAGTCCGTCATTCCTCTCACTGCCGGTAGTGTCGAGAGTTATCGCACTTATTCCGTAATTAAGCAGTTTTTCAATAAGTTCAGAAGCACTCATCCCCGGGTATGAAACCGTAAAGTAGAATCCGTCGGCAATGGGTTCATCAAGGTCGTAAGGATAGGTGATTATAAAACCGTTCTCAGTAAACATTTTCTTCATGAGAAAGGCTTTCTCACCATACTCCATTACATCGTCCCTGTAACGGTATTCTCCGTCGTTTACCGCTTTCAGAAGAGCTGCCAGCCCGTATTGAACCGAATGGGAGACACCGGCAGAGATTCCGTACAGAGCTCCGAAAATTGCCGAATGCCCGAACTTGTCGGATGAATAATATCTGAGAAGGTCGGGATATGAGCGATTGAAGAGATGGTCGGAGATCGCCATGATGGCTATTCTCTGCCCGGCATAGCTGAATATTTTTGAACTTGAGATAAGAAGTACATAATCATCGGTATAATTGGCTATCGTTGGCTGATAGGGCGGTTGCCCGGGGATACCGTAGTCCTTTCTGAAATCCATTCCGAAATATGCAAGATCTTCTATTACAATAACATCATATTTCCGGCAGAGTTCACCAATTATCGAGAGTTCCTCATCATTCAGACATATCCATGTCGGATTGTTCGGATTGGAATAAATGAGGGACGATACTTTCCCTGTCTCGAGGAATGATTCAAGCTTTGCCCTAAGCTTCTTTCCCCTGTGATTATAGATGTCGAAAGAGAAATAATCGTGACCCAGCATCTTGACCTGCTGCTTCTGGACGGGAAATCCCGGATCGATGAAAAGAGAACCTTCCTTTGTACGGTCGTTTCTGTTAGCAACGAGGAAACATATCAGTGAACCCATCATCGAACCCACTGTGGGAACACATCCGGCCGGGCTCACATCGGCATTCATAAACAGCTTGATGAATCTCGAAGCCTCCGTCTTCAGTGCTTTCAGGCCGGCGATGTCGGGATACATGGATGCCACCCCGCTCTTCAGGGCTTTGATCTCCGCAGCTATTCCTGTTTCGGGGGCAGGAAGCCCGGGGACCCCCATTTCCATCCTTACGAAAGAGATGCCTGTCTTTTGTTCAATACGGTTTACCAGCGAAACAATCTCACGGATCGAAGCCGTGCCCGGATTTTTAATCCCGGTGGCCTCTAATACCGACTCTATGATACTGTCTTCAATTGGGATACTACTCATGACTTATCTTTAATATTTTCTCCTGTCTATGACCCGTTTCGATTTGCCCTCGCTCCTTTCGATCATCTTGGGTTCGACCAGTGATACCTTAACGTTCAGTCCGAGTGAACTTTCAAGATTATCCTGGAGTTTTTTTCTGAGCGATTCAAGCTGGCTGATCTTGTCGAGGAAGAATTCCTCGTCGACTTCCACCTTCAGTTCGAGCGTATCTAGGTTATTTATCCTGTCGACGATAAGCTGGTAATGCGGTTTTATTCCGCTCATCTCGAGAAGGACGCTCTCCACCTGAGAGGGGAAGAGGTTGACTCCGCGGATAATCAGCATATCATCGCTTCGTCCGAGGCATTTGTTCATTCTTACCAATGTCCTGCCGCACCGGCATTTCTCGCGGGTCACTTTTGTAAGGTCGCGGGTACGGTACCTTACCAGTGGCAGACCCTCCTTTGTAAGGGTTGTGAAAACAAGTTCTCCTGTTGCTCCTTCTGGAAGAACTTCAAGGGTCTCAGGATCGATTATTTCGGGATAGAAATGATCTTCATTTATATGAAGGCCTTCCTGACACTCACACTCGCTTGCCACGCCGGGGCCGATAACCTCGCTCAGGCCGTAAATATCAATTGCCTTTATTCTGAGCTTCTCCTCTATCTCTCTTCTCATGTTCTCTGTCCATGGTTCAGCACCGAAAACCCCTACCCTCAGGTTCAGGCTGTTGCGGTCGATTCCGCTCTCGCTCAGAGCTTCGGCGAGATAAAGGGCATAGGATGGAGTACATGCGAGAACGGTGCTCCCAAAATCGCGCATGAGTTCTATCTGGCGTATGGTGTTGCCCCCTGAGATGGGTATTACCGAAGCCCCAATCTTCTCACCCCCGTAATGAAGGCCAAGGCCTCCCGTAAAGAGCCCGTAACCGTATGCAATCTGTATGAAGTCGTTCCTGTTGGCACCGGCGGCTGTAAGAGTACGGGCCATCACTTCCGACCATGTTGAAATATCATTTCTTGTATATCCCACAACGGTCGATTTTCCGGTTGTTCCCGAAGAAGCATGTATCCTTACTATCTCACTCATCGGTACCGCGAAAAGACCAAAGGGGTAATTGTCCCTCAGATCCTGCTTTGTAGTAAAAGGCAGCCTTCCCAGGTCGTCAATCGACCGGATACTTTCGGGGCCGAGCCCCTTTTCCTGCATCTTGTGACGGTAGTATGGCACATTAAAGTACACTCTCTCCACAGTTTCAATGAGACGCTCACTCTGGACTTTCTTCAGTCCTTCACGATCCATGCACTCAAAATGCCTGTTCCAGATTTCCATATTATATTTCCTGTCCGTTAATTCTCCTTCTTCCTTACCTGAGGAGTTTTTTATTTATTGAATGATTCTATCGCTGTAAGTTTCTGTTCAGTCTAAATACGGTAAAGTTCACTGGCATTGAGAAGATCCAGTTCATGATCCTTCAGGGCTTTTATAGCCTGGTCGTTGTTGCTGCATCTGAGGATTATTATTGATTTCGAGCCCTTTGAAAACGCGTAAGTATACTCAACGCTGATCTCAAGGTCAGAAAGGACCTTCAGAACCTTTGCGTAGTACCTTGCCTCGTTCGGGGCTATCACCGAGATTACCTCCGAGAGGTTCACAGTGAAATGGTTCTCCCTCAGGAGCTTTCTTGCCTTTTCAGGTTCGGGAAGAATGAGCCTGAGGATACCGAATTCCGAGGTGTCGGCAACACTGAGCGCTGTTATCTTTGTTTCTTCCTTTCCCAGGACCTCAAGGACCTCGGTAAGCCTCCCCGACTTGTTTTCAAGAAATACTGAAAGCTGTGGTATTATCATTACAGAAAGTTTATCGTTTATCGTTTATCGATTTTCGTTTATCGTTTTTCGTTTGTCGTTTATCGTTCTTTCCGGTTAATAAAAAAGTGAATTCAACCAGCCTGTTAAAAGAGTTGCGAGCTTTCGGCCGGTTTCCGCCGGCAACTTATAAAATATTATCCGTAATTTACTTTCAATATGCCGAATTTTACTTTGCGATCCTTATCCTTGCATCAACGGCAGTAATACCTTTATGACTGCCTATCAAAGGATTAAGATCCATCTCCTTTATTTCGGTGGCAAACCTCAGAAGGCTTGACAACCTTACTATTATCTCGGCGAACCTGTCCTCATTAATTCCGGTTTTACCCCTTGTACCCTTTATAATCCGGTATGCTCTCAGGCTTTTTATCATCGAATAAGCTTCATTAAAGGTAAGAGGGGCAAGTCCTGAAGAAACATCTCCGAGTACCTCAACGAAGATCCCTCCCAATCCGCATAATATTATATGTCCGAACCTTGGTTCATATTTCGCACCGATGAAGAGTTCGGTTCCCGAAAGCATTTCCTGCACCATCACGGCAGTTACACCCGGGATCTCCCTCATCCTGTTGAATTCGGCCTCGAGGTGTTTCTTTGACTTTATATTGAGTGTCACGCCTCCAACATCCGATTTATGGACAGGACCCACCACCTTCAGAGCAACAGGGTATCCTGTCTCCTCGGCAAAGCTGCTGATTTCTTCAAATGTTGTTGCAACCCCTTCCCTAACAAGGGGTATGCTTGCTGCTGAAAGAAGTCTCTGAATGAGCTCAGGTTCGAGGTATCCCTCCGGAGCATCTTCTATTATCTTTCTGATAAGCGGGACATCGACTTTTTCGAGGTATATGCTTTCTTCGGCAGGTCTTGGAGTGTTTGATATCCTTGTCAGTGCCCGTCCCAGTACAACCTCATCTGGGAAGTTTACGTTCCCCTTGTTCATGAAGTTCTCAAGTTCGCGGAATGAACTTGAGATTGACGGAAGGATGGGATAAAGAGGTTTGTTGCATCCATTTATTTTCGAGTGCAGAAGTTCATAAACCTCGGTCATGTCGGTAAGCCCGTTGTTCCCGAAAATAACGCTCATCCCGTCGATATAAGGAAGTTTTTTGTCGGCGTATTCGATAACGTTATCGAGCTGGTCGACGGTAGCAGTGGCTATCATGTCTATCGGGTTCACTGCTGAGGCGCCCGGGTTCATCATGGCAAGTATTGCTTCCTGGTCGGCTGTTTCAAGCTTCGGGATGTTCATCCCTCCTGCCGAAAGAGCATCGGTAAGCATAACAGCAGGTCCCCCTGCATGGGTTACAATTGCTATATTCCTTCCGTTGAGAGGCTTGTGCATGAATACCGAAGCAACTGTGGTAAGCTCCTCCCTGCCTGTGCATCTCACGATGCCTGCCTTGCGGAAAAGAGCTTCAACTGCCGAATCGGACGATGCCATAGCTCCGGTGTGGGAAGAAGCAGCGCGGCTTCCTGCTTCCGTAGTTCCCGCTTTTATTGCAGCAATCCTGCATCCTTTTCTTATCAGCGAGGAGGCATGGTGAAGCAGTTTATCAGGATTCGCTATTGATTCTACATAAATCAGCTTTATCGGTGAACTGATGCCGGGAACATAATTCAGGTCCCAGTATTCAAGAACCTCCTCCACTCCTGTCTGAGCACTGTTCCCTACCGAAAAAACGCTTGAAAAGCAAAGTCCTTTCGGAAGGGCCGACTCAATAATAAAAAGCGCCGTGGCTCCTGATCCTGACACGAAATCGCATCCTCTTTCGCTAAGCCTAGGCACAGGAGTGGTGAACACCCCATGATAGCTTCCGGTGACCACACCTATGCAGTTAGGACCGATAAGACAGCCTCCTGCCCTTTCGATTATGCCGGCAATTTCCTTTTCCAGCACGCGTCCTTCCTCTCCCGACTCGCTGAAGCCGGCTGAAATAATTATAAAGGCCAGGGTATTCTTCTCACGGGTAAGAACTTCAACCACCTCAAGGCAATACTTCGAAGGTATCGCAAGAATGGCAAGGTCTACAGGAGGGATATCCCTGATATCCCTGTAGGATTTCACTCCCTGGACCGTATCCTGTTTTGGATTTACGACAAAAAGGTCGCCGGTATATGCACCGTCGATTATGTTCTTTAGGATTTTGCCTCCGGGCTTTAACAGATCCTCCGATCCTCCGACAACTACTATGCCGGAAGGATTTATCAGTTTGTCATTTATCATAGTCTGCTTTCAGGCTTAGGTTTGTATAGTTGAACCGAACTTTTAAGATTCTCTGTTGATCAGAGACCTGCAAACCTCTTCAGAAAACCCACGTTGTGAGCGACTGCAAACAGATAGATTTCTGAAATATAACAAATTACAAACATTTGCCGCATATATGTTATGCAAGCAATATAATAAAAATAAATACTATAAAACAAAATAGCGGTCATGTTAATCCCGGCGATATCATAATTGACCAATATGGTTATTTTTGCATGGGTGCCGGCGCTGTGGGCATGTAATTATAGAAACAGGTATAAAAAATGCAATTTTCATTAGAATATTTATTGTAACACGATATATTTTTATTGTATTACAATAACTTTTTATTGTGTTACAATATGTATTTTACACTTTAATTCCATTATTTACAAAGTATTTACAAAAACATCTTTCTGGCACTGATCAATTAAGACTGGTTCATCGTATGAAAAAGACACTATTACCGCTTGTTTTCCTGGCATTCTCGGTTTATGCTGCAGCTCAGGAAGGACTTGAATACTTCCTGCCGCCGGATGTTAATTACGATCCTGCCATTCCGGCCCCGGAGAAGTTCTTTGGTCACTCTCCCGGTGAATGGCACCTTACCCACGATAAACTTTATTTTTACATGCTCGAACTCGCAAGAGTTTCTGAAAGAGCCGTCTGGGAGGAATATGGAAGGAGTCACGAAAAAAGGCCTTTGGGTCATCTTATTGTAAGTTCTCCTGAAAACATAAGGAACCTTGAGCGCCTCCGCCAGGAGCATGTTTCTCTCTGTGACCCGGAAGTTTCAGGAAAGGCCGATATAGGGAGTATGCCTCTTTTCGTGAAGCTGGGTTATGGTGTCCATGGTAATGAATCGAGTGCTCAGAACGCATCTGCAATTGTTGCCTGGTATCTTACTGCAGGAAGGAGTGCGAAAATCGACAGTATCCTTAACCACACAATAATCCTAATCGACCCTTCTCTCAATCCCGACGGGATGCAGCGCCATTCCACATGGGTGAACTCAGCGAGAAGCCTGAACAACAATCCCGATCCGGCATCGTGGGAGTTCAGCGAGAGCTGGCCGGGAGGAAGAACAAACCACTACTGGTTCGACCTCAACCGCGACTACCTGATGCTTCAGCATCCCGAATCGCAGGGAAGGGTGAATGCGTTTCACAAATGGAAACCGAACATAAACACTGACCATCATGAAATGGGTGCAGGCGAATCCTTCTTTTTCCAGCCCGGCGTCCAAAGCCGCAACAACCCTCTGACACCCCCTGAAATAGCAGTTCTGACGGCTGAAATAGGAAAATATCACGAAAAATATCTTAATAAGATCCAAAGCCTGTATTTCACCGAGGAGAGTTTTGATGATTTCTATGTCGGCAAGGGATCATCCTATCCCGACATATTCGGATCGGTGGGAATACTCTTTGAGCAGGCCGGGGTAAAAGGGCACCTGAGGGAGACTCCGGGAGGACTGCTGTCGTTCCCTTTTGCAATAAGGAACCAGGTAACCGTTTCCCTTTCAACACTTGAGGCAGGACTCAGGATGAGGGAAAAATTTCTTGAGAGCCAGAGAAAATTCTACAGTGATGCCCTTGATGAAGCCGCAAGACATCCCGTTAAGGCCTACATATTTACCGAACCCGGTGACCAGGGAAGATTGTCAGAATTCATCAGTGTTCTCCTGCAGCACAGGATAAAAGTATACAGGACCACGAGGGCAATTGCAAAAGAGGGTGTTAGCTACGGTGCAGGAGTAAGTTATATTGTACCCCTGAGGCAGACAAGCTACAGATTCATAAGAAGCCTTTTTGAGCCAGTTAAGGATTTCACCGACAGTCTTTTCTATGATGTTTCCACCTGGGTATTGCCTATGTCGTTCAATATCAGCTATGCTCCCATTTCGCTCGTAAAGGAGTTCGACGGACTTGCCGGTCAGGAAGTGATGTCAGCTCCGGCAGCCGAAGGAAAGGTCGAAGGAAGCGAGAATTCCTATGCATGGCTTATTGAGTGGAACGAATACTTCTCTCCAAAAGCTCTTTATTCGCTGCAAAGCAAGGGGATTAAGACAAGGGTGACAACCGAGCCCTTCCTTTACGATGACGGCGTATTGAGAAAAGAGTTTGCGGCCGGAACAATTGTTATTGCATCGCAAGAACAGCCGTTTGGAGGAAAGGATCTCAGGGCCATCCTCGAAAATACTGCATCCGAAACCGGGATCAGGGTTTACGGAGCCGCAACCGGAATGACACATAAAGGGATCGACCTTGGCAGCAGCAGGATCATGGTTCTCGAAAGGCCCTCGGTGGCAATGCTGGCAGACGCAGGATCGAACAGCGGAGATGCCGGTGAGATATGGCATCTGCTTGATGCCAGGTTCGGTATCCCTGTTACCCTTATTCCTGCATCGAGGTTTTCGGCCACCGACCTGAACCGTTATAATGTTATAATAATAACAGGCTCTCCCGACATTGGCCAGGCTGGTGTTGAAAATCTCAGGGCATGGAACCGCCGGGGGAATACAATAATTGGCTATGAGACAGGCAATAACTGGCTGGCAAGGAACAAACTTGCAGAAATTGAATTTGTTCCCGAGACTGCCGACAAAAGAAAAGAAGGCATTTACACGAACCGGGCCAACGACCGTCAGGCCAGGCAGATCCCAGGATCGATCTTTCAGGTAAGGCTCGACCTTACACATCCGCTATGTTTCGGATATACAAGACCGCTTCTTCCCGTCTTCAAATCGACCACCAGTGTTGCAGTCATGGATCAGGATATTTACAGCAATCCGGCAGTATATACCAGCGATCCGCTTTTGAGCGGATACTGCACTCCTAACAATATTGAAAGGATAAAGAACTCACCTTTTGCCAGCGTTCATTCCGGAAGGGTAGTCTCGCTGTACGACAACACCAACTTCAGGGCAATCTGGTACGGGACAAGCAGGATATTTCTGAATGCGGTGTTCTTCGGACAAATAATAAGGTAAATCAGGTTTTATTTAATATTTCTATATCCGGCATATTGTTTTTTGAATAAAATTAAGTTAGGTTTGCTACATGCTTAATAAAATCAAACCGTCAAACTATAATTACCGTTATTATTATTATTGCAGGCTTACCCTGGTAAGTCCCGAGACAGTATAGTGCAGATAACACAATAACATACAGAGGCTTACCAGAAAAAGGTAAGCCTTTTCTAGTTTTAATTACAAACATTAATGATATGGAAAACACACTCACAAACGGCGCAGTTAAATTCTTCAGCGGCAAGCAGATACCACTCGAGATGCATAAGGTTAAGATTGTCCAGTCACTGAATCTGGTTCCTGTCGAAAGGCGGCTCGAAGCGATTGAAGAAGCAGGATTCAATTCCTTTCTTCTGAACACAAGGGACATATTTCTGGACATGCTTACCGACAGCGGAACGAATGCACAGAGCGATGCCCAGGTATCGAAGATGTTCATAGCTGATGAAGCCTATGCCGGTTCACAGAGTTTCACAAGGTTTGAAGAGAGCGTTCTCAGTATCTTCGGAAAGAAATTTGTACTGCCGGTCCATCAGGGAAGGGCTGCAGAGAACATCCTCAGCAAGTCGTATGTAAAGGAAGGATCGGTTATTCCCACCAACTACCATTTCACGACCACTCTTGCCCACATTCAGCTGAACGGTGGAAAGGTCCTTGAGCTTTACACCTCAGAGGCTATGAAGGTAAGAAGTTCACATCCGTTCAAGGGAAACATGGATATCGGCAGGCTTGAGGAAGCCATACAAAAAGAAGGAGCAGAGAATATTCCCTTCATCAGGATGGAGGCTTCAACCAATCTGCTTGGCGGTCAGCCTTTTTCGCTTCAGAATCTCAGGGATGTCAGAAAGACTGCTGACAAGTATGGCATTCAGATAGTTATGGATGCAAGTCTCGTGGGAGAGAATGCTTACTTCATAAAAATCAGGGAGAAAGCTTATGCCGGCAAATCGCTGAGCGAGATCCTGCTGGAGATGTCCTCGCTCTGCGACATAATATATTTCTCAGGTCGAAAGGTAAGTTCATCGAGGGGAGGTGCGATATGCACAAACAATCCTGAGGTCTTCGACAGGCTGAAGTTCCTTCTTCCGGTTTACGAAGGCTTTCTCACCTATGGAGGTATTCCGATCCGCGAAATTGAGTCTATGGCAGAAGGATTAAAGGAGACTGTTGATGAGAATGTTGTAAGTCATTCACCGTCATTCATAAACTATATGGCAGGAGAGCTTGACAGGCTGGGCATTCCGGTTATTCTTCCCGGTGGAGCGCTAGGCTGTCATATTGACGCCGGACAGTTTCTCGATCATCTTCCCCAGGAAGAATATCCTGCCGGAGCCCTCATTACAGCGTTTTACATTGTTTCGGGTGTAAGGGGAATGGAAAGAGGCACCATTAGCAATAACAGGGATGAAAACGGAAAGGATATCCTTGCCGATCTCGAGCTTATGAGGCTTGCTGTACCGAGAAGAGTCTTCACCCTTTCCCAGATTGAATATGTGATCGACAGGCTTAACTGGCTTTATCAGAACAGGAAACTTGTTGGCGGACTCAGGTTCACCCAGGAGCCGGAGCTACTCAGGTTCTTCATAGGACGTCTTGAACCTCTGTCGGACTGGCCGCAGAAGCTGGCTGCAAAATTCAGGGCGGATGTAGGTGAAAGTCTTTGAGAAATAACGAAATATCGAAATAACAAAATAACGAAATAACAAAACAGCGAAATAAGGTACAGGGATTAAAGCCCTGTACCCGTCTGACTGGTTCAGAATATCAGCTCCGATACCTCATTCCTTGCAGCCTTGAGCCACCGGGCAGCGTCAGGTTGGTTCCTGACTTGTGACAATTAGTGCGTCAGCTATGTATTCAGACTCATTTTATACGAACCTGACCGAGTCAGTGATGACGGCAAGAATGGCTGAACAGATTGTATTCCTGTAAGCCAATATCGCCGATTCATAAACATTTCATCATATTATAAATCGTCTCATCTAAATATTTCGCTTAATATGCAGATATATAATACCATAACTTTCCCCTCCTTCGCAAGGAGGGGTGGCCCGGCTACTGTTTAGTGAACCGGACGGGATCTACTTCCGGGCCGGGGTGGTTATAGCTATGGAGTGTAGTTTCTCAATATCTAAATACACTTATCCTCTCCTTTAAATGCCTTTCTTATTTCTTTTAGTATGTATTCGGGGTCCTGAAATACCAACCTGTTTTCAAATCGAAGTACAGTAAGACCGAGATCCTCAAGAAACCTGTCCCTTATTTTGTCTTTTTCAATCTGGATATTATCACCATGAGGTTCTCCATCAAGTTCAACGATAAGCTTTTCTGACGGACAATAAAAGTCAGCAATGTATTCTCCTATACTGTGCTGCCTTCTGAATTTTCTGCCATCAACGCTGGCTGATTTTAAATATGTCCATAAGACAGCTTCGGCAGAGGTAGAATTGTTCCTCAGGAATGACCTTACCGGCTTGAGGTATTTTCTGTTAAAGAGTTTTTTGTTCTTCATCAGAGTAAAGTACGTTCAAAACTGATCAACCACCCCGGCCCGGAATCGAATTCCGTCCCGTATAAAACCACTGTACGGGCCACCCCTCCTTGGAAAGGAGGGGAAAATTATGAAACTCAGATATCAGGTTGTTAATGAGTTTTTTGTTTTTCATCAGAGTAAAGTAAGATAAGAACTGATAAACCACCCGGCCCGGAATCGAATTCCGTCCCGTACAAAATCACTGCACGGGCCACCCCTCCTTGGAAAGGAGGGGAAACTTAACAAAAATATGCGTTAGTGCGGTAAAAACCAATTTTAAGATTTTTTCCCTACTCATGTTCAGTGTGTTATAAAATAATACCGCACTAATTTAGCGAGACGTCACAAGTCAGGAGAAGTAAGAGAAATGAAGGACCGGGCTTAAAGCTCTGTCCTGGTATGACTGGTTCAGAATATCAGCTCCGAAACCTCATTCCTTGCAGCCTTGAGCCACCGGGCTGCATCAGGTTGGTTCTCGAGATTTATGGGGCCCCTTATTTTCTTATGGAAAAAGATAACTGATTCGGAACCGTACCTGACGGGGTCACCGTCGATAATATTAAGCAGTACTTCCTGTTCTCCCTTCGGTGAGGTGTTAATCATGACCATTCCCCTCGACTCAGTGCTTTCGCTCCTGTAGGTAACGGCATAAACACCCGGAACAGGGAGAAGCTTGCACTCTTCCGACATAGGGACCCAGGCAAGGTTCACCTCGTAAAAATTATTACGGTAGCTGTGCCGTTCCGGTGTTCCCATCACGATGTAGTAATGATCGAGGTAAGCATTGGCTTTTTGAATGAAACCTTCCCTTATTGCCTGACGTATCTTTGTCGAGCTTACTGTTTCGTGCATTACTTCCTGTTCAGGTATCTCTTCAGCCTCGAAACTATACTTTCCCCGCATTGTCCACAGCTGTTTATAGTCGCCTTCCTTGTTAAAGCCGAAATGATGGTTGAATCCGGCAACAACTACCTTTGCCTTAAGGATTCCGTGGATGTACCTGCTTATGAATTCCTCGCTTGTCGTCCGGGAAAATTCTTTTGTAAACTCCACAATAATAACATTATCGAGTCCGGCTTTCCTGAGCAGATAGAGTTTTTCTTCCTGCGATGTTATCAGTCGAAGATCTTTTCCTGCTGTATCAGGATACAGCACTTTCCTTGGGTGGGGGTGGAAAGTGATGAGCACGGATTCGCCGTTATTTTTTTCAGCCAGGTTTTTCAGCCTGTTCAGGATTGTCTTGTGTCCTATATGAACCCCGTCGAAAGAGCCTGTTGTTACAACAGGATTATTTATCCCTGCAGCCTCCTCAAAACTATTGTAAATCTTCATTCTGCAACCATCGAATATCTATAACTGATTCTCTTTCACAAAATATGCAACCTTTTCTATGGAAGTTATCATGTCATATTCTTCGAGAAACACTTCCGAAGGGACATTCAGTGGCACGGTTGTGAAGTTAAGGATTCCCCTGATGCCGAACCTTACAGCTTCCTCTGCTATATCCCTTGCGAAATCGGCCGGGACAGTCAGAATTGCAATCCGGATGTTAAGTTCACGGATAGTATCTTCCATCTCGGAATAAGGAAAGCATTTCACTCCGCTTATGACTCTGTTTATCTTCTGCGGATCGTTATCAAAGGAAGCCACCAGGTTGAGCTTTGACCTTTTGCCCTTGAAATAGCCTGCCAGTGCTCTTCCTAGATTGCCAATCCCTATTATTGCAACATTCATTCCCTCGTCGGAGTCTATTATCCTGCTGATGGTTTCGACGAGCTCCCTTACGTCATATCCTTTCCTCTGAACGCTTGAATAACCTATCAGCATAAGGTCGCGTCTCACCTGCACGGCTGTAATATGAAGTCTGGCGGCGAGGTCGTGAGAGAAGATAAAGTTCCTTTTTTCGGCCAGGCATGCCAGAAGCGTTCTTCTGTACTCGCTCAGCCTTTCTACTGTTTTTCCTGGTAATGAAGCCATTGTCTTTTCATGAAGTTAGTTTACTTTCTTTGGAAGGCGTACTGTAAAGGTAGTGCCTATTTCCGGTGCGCTGTCGACAGTTATTGAACCGTTATACAGTTCAACTACTTTTTTCACTATCGAAAGGCCGAGACCGCTTCCTGCTATATTTCTAGTTTTTTCATTCTTTATTCTCACAAATTCCGAGAAAAGATTCTCCCTGTCGGCCTCTTTAATTCCTATTCCCGTGTCGGTGAACGACACTATCACGTTGTTTTCATCCTCATCGATTATGATCTCAGCCTTCCCTCCCGGTTTATTGTACTTCACGGAATTTGAAACAAGGTTATTGAATATTATCTCCATGTCGGTGGGATCGGCCATTATGACGGCGTCGGATTTAATTATCTGGAGGACGCTCACCTCCATCTGTATCGCGTAAGGCTGGACCGTCACAATGGCATTTGATGCTATTGATGACAGGTGTACCTCCTCGATCTTTTCCTCTTTCCGCTCGAGACGGATTTTTGTGAAGTCGAGCAGGTCCATAATCAGGTTCCTCATTCCCTGTACCCTCTGCAGCGATCGTTCAACAGGAATCGCGTAGTCTTCGATCTTGTCTCCCGCCTGCTTCTCCTGCATCATCCTGAGATAACCTTCAACAGCGTTAAGCGGGGCTTTCAGTTCATGCGAAAGCACCGACAGGAACTGGTATCTGATCTTTCTGCCCTCCTCGTTCATCCTGTGGGTTATCCTCTTGAGGTACTGCTGCTTGGTAATATTCTCGATGCTTGATTTGAGTTCCTGGGGAGTAAAGGGTTTTGGGATAAAATCGGTCGCGCCGAATTTATGTGCTTTGACAGCTACGTCGAGGGAGGCGTAGGAAGTTATCATTGCGACCACTATATCGAGGTTCTTATTCCTTATATACTCAAGTACTTCTATTCCCTGCATACCCGGCAACTTGTTGTCGAGAAGTATTATGTCGGGTTTCTCCCTTTCGGTTATGGCAATACCTTCTTCGCCTGTTGCTGCTTCGAGAACCTCATAGCTGTAATCCTCATCCATAAACGGATAGTTAACCTGAAAGCTCTTCAGGATACGTGTCACACCAGATCTGATACCGGGTTCATCATCTACTACAAGTACCTTTAGAACTGCCATCTCAAATTTTCAAAAGTTTCATAATCTCCTGGTCGAGCTGTTCGGCTCTGATCCCTTTTTCAAGGTAAATATCGGCTCTTATCCATGTTTTCTCGGATTCGGAGTCGAGGCTGAATGATATCCCTGTCTCGTGAGCAACAGCTGTTGCAAGTATAACCGGAACGTCGGGATATTTTCTCTTTATTTTATAGCAAAGGATAAAGCCGCTGTCGTCGTTTTCCATCATAAGATCGAATATTGCCAGGCTGGGTCTGAACTTTGAGATAACAGCTTCAGCCTCGGCCTGGCTTTCTGCAGCAACGGTTTTATATCCTGCCCTTCCAAGATTGGAGATAGTCTGGAAAAGGTAATCCGGATCATCATCTGCAACCAGTATTGTATAATCGCTCTTCCTCATACCGTTACAATATTATTAATTCTGCTGACATTTTTACTTTTCATTTTTCATTTTCCTTCCTTGCTATTATGGATATTTTTCATCAGTTCTGAGGGCTTTCAACCAATAACAACTTATTTTAACTTTCCTCTTGCTCTGACAGAAATTCATTTCATTCATTCCTTTCCTCTGGGAAGCATTATTTTAAAGCTTGTGCCGGTCGGGCCTCTTGAAGGATCGGTGTTTGATTCCACGCTTATCTGGCCTTTGTGCATTTTCACTATTCCGTATGCTGTGGCCAGTCCTAGTCCGGTACCCTGTCCTATGCCTTTGGTGGTAAAGAAAGGTTCGAATATCTTGCTTTTATCCTCATCCCTGATCCCTGTCCCGGTATCTTTAATCGTAATAGAGACATCTCCGAGTGTATCTTCGAGAAGTATATCTATCGCGCCTCCTCCGGGCATTGCATCAATTGCATTTTTTATCAGGTTGGTGATAACCTGTGTCATCTGCTCTATATCGAGCATAGCCTGTGGATTAGTCGAATTGTCGGTTATGGAGATCGAAACATTCTCCGGTCTGACGACACCCTCAACGCTATGTTCCGCCAGTTCCCTTATGTTAATTATCTGATGGTTAACCTGGTTCTTCCGTGCGAAATTGAGAAGTCCCCCCACTATTTTCTTACAGCGCCCTGCCTGTTCAACAATGAGTGAAAGGTCATCCCTCACCGGATCTTCCGGGGGTGCTTCTTCCAGTAGTATGTTACTGTACATTATAACGACTCCCAGGGGGTTATTCAGCTCATGTGCGATCCCGGCCGAAAGCTGACCCATGTGGGCGAGCTTTTCCGACTGTTTGAGAGCCTGTTGCATCGTCGAGAGTTTCTCATTTGACAGGGCGAGGTCCTTTACTGATTTATGCAGTTTTTCTATTGTGTACGGAAGGCACATTTCAACTTCAGCAAGGCCTTTCTTTATTGCGATTGCATGTTCAACACATGTTTCATAGCCGCACGCGCCGCAATCGAGTTCATCTTTCCTGGTAAATTTTCCCATTGAAGCAAGAACTTCGGCAATTCCGGTCTCTTCTGAAATTTCACGCCGGTCTTCAGCCGGCCGGTGCTTCACAGAAAAATCGAGCTTTACATACTCTTCATAATCCTTTTTCCAGGTTGCGGAATCGAGGCTTTGCATCTTCGTATTTGCATAGGAACTAACCATTGCCCTGCGGTTATACTGTTTTCCGTTCTTTGACAGGCCCGGGCCCATAATGCATCCTTCACAGCAAAGGAGTTCCATATGCTGATTCTTTATAAGTCCTGCCTCGAACTCTTTAAGTGCGTTCTGGAAATCGCGTCTTCCCTCAGCTGCAATGATATTTCCTGTTATTGCGTCATCATTAATATTTGCAGTCTGGAGGAGTCCTCTTGTTACAGGGAAAATGGCCCCCCTGCCTCCATGCGGAACATCGAAGTCTGACGGAACGGCTGAATCGGGTGTTATCCTTTGCAGGTCGAAAAGCTCCCTGAGTTCCGTAAAGGTTATTGCCTCATCAATTTCGGAGCTCTCAGCTTTTTTGGCTACGCAGGGACCGATAAACACTATGTTCATGTCATTCCCGTATCTTGCACGGATAACCCTGCCCATTGCTACCATCGGTGATACCACAGGAGCCAGGTTGTCGACAAGTCCGGGGTGATAATGCTTAATATAATTCACTATCGAAGGGCAGTCGGATGTGATATAATACTGACTGCTTTCCTCCACCAGTTCCCTGTATTTCTCTGCAACAAGGTCAGCTCCGAACGATACCTCGTGGACATACGTAAATCCCAGGGCTCTTATCATCCCCACCAGTACCCTGTGATCTTCTGTTTCCTGAAACTCAGCCGGGAAACTTGGTGCGATCATTGCAGCTGAAGGCTTCTTCTCATCAAGAAGTTTAAGTACCCTGTCAGTAGTATTAAGGAAGACCTTGGCACCCTGGCTGCAAACCTTTGTACAGTTTCCGCATGCGATGCATCTCTCATCGATAACTTCCGCCTGCCCTCCCACTATCCGTATAGCTTTGGCCGGACACTCCCTCACGCAGGTGTAGCAAGTCCGGCAAAGTTCCTTTATGGTATAAACGAGCATGACAACTGTATATTAAAAAAGTAAACCTGAGATGCCGCTCCGGCCTGCAGCTGGTAAAGCTGCGGGCAGGCCGGCATCCTCAAAAACTATATCATCACTATAACAAAACATTCTTTTTCTCAAAGT
Source organism: Bacteroidales bacterium (assembly GCA_040772125.1). Lineage (GTDB taxonomy): Bacteria > Bacteroidota > Bacteroidia > Bacteroidales > VadinHA17 > LD21. The sequence continues at coordinate 1,139,509 of JAXGYS010000003.1, read as the reverse complement.
GGGTGTAAAAAATACTCTTCTCTGTCAATTCGGCATTTTCCTTAAGAAGCTTCTCGTAAAGATTGATCAGGCAGGGCGATTTTCCTGGGATGGTTATCGCTTCAGTCTCATCGGCCTGATAGACAAGCTTTGCCCTGTTTTTCAGATCCTCCCTTGATGAGATGAAGGGCATTCCGGCACCATGGATGCATCCTCCGGGGCAGGTCATAACCTCTACAAGGTCGAAGGCTGTTCCTGCTGCCTGTGCAGATCTCAGTTTTTCGAGCCCCGTAAGCCCGTCGACAACTGCGACCCTTATCTCCTTATCTCCCAAGGTTACACTGCATTCCCTGAATATACCCGACGATCTCAGCTTTTTAACAATTTGTTTGTCAATTTCCCTGCCATCTTTTTTGTAGCTGATCTGACGGAGCACTCCTTCGGTCAGACCTCCCGACACTTCAGCCAGGATTGCCGAAGAGCTTCTTCCGTTAAGCGGTTCATCGGCCGGTTCCTTTTCAACATTGTTGATATCGATCCCGTTAAGGCGGATAAGCCTTGCAAGTTCCCTTACTGTCATAACCGAATCGACGTCGCTTATACCCTTTCGCATCATACCATCGCGCCGGGCTTCGTATTTCATTGCCATGCAGGGGGTAACCGATACGGAAAAGATCTGTTCGGGCTTCACATTGAGCTGGTCTGCGACAATAGTTTTTATAAGTATTCCGGCAATCTGCTGAGGCGATTTCACCTTAGAGAGGAAGGGAATGAGCTGAGGGTTGAATTGCTCGGTATACTTTACCCAGGCAGGGCAGGCAGTTATGTAGAGAGGCAACTCAGATCCTTTTTCAAGTTTCTCCTCAAGCTGTCCGGCAAGTTCGGCAATGCAAATATCCGTTCCCGTCCCCGTTGTGAATACCCGGTCGAAACCTATCTTACGCAGTATGGCGTTCAGGTTCCTGTCGAAATCCCTTGTATATTTTATACCCAGTTCTTCAGCTATACCTGCTGCGGCAACGGGTGAATACTGTATGGCTTTTATCACCTCGTGACGGTTGAGGTATTCCTGTACTTCAGTGATATTGTGTTTTTCATGAAGAGCTCCGGTAGGGCATACCAGGACGCACTGTCCGCACTGGATGCAGCTTGAGAAGTTGAAATCCCTGTCCATTGCCGCTCCAATATGAGTCTGGCTTCCGCGGTTAATGAAGTCGAGCGAAGTCGCTGTAATTATTTCCTCACACACCCTTACGCATCTTCCGCAGAGAATGCATTTTGCAAGTTCCCTTACGATTGCAGGACTTGACTGGTCGAGGCGCGGTCTTATTTTCCTTCCCTTTATCCTTCTTTCTCTAATATTCAGTTCCTCAGCGAGTCTCTGAAGTTCACAGTTCAGGTTTCTGTCGCAATAGAGGCAGTCGTCGGGATGGTTGGAAAGCAGAAGTTCGACGATTGCTTTACGGGCTGTTATTACTCTTGGCGAATGTGTTTTTATCTTCATCCATTCCTCCACCGGCTGGGAACAGGCTGTTACAAGCCTTTCCCTTCCCTCGACCTCAACGACACACATCCTGCAGGCGCCGGTAGGGGTAAAATCCTTCATCCGGCACAGAGTGGGTATGATTATACCGTTCCTGTTAAGAGCCGAGAGGATGGTTTCTCCCTTTTCGGCCTTGATCTTTTTATTATTTACCTGTATCGTGAAAAGCATTTTTCTGGTTGCTTGGTGCTGGTTGCTTGGTACTTGGTGCTTGGTGCTGGTTGCTTGGTGCTGGTTGCTGGTTGCTGCTTAGTCATCGGTCATCCCTGCCTGCCTGCTGACGCATTCAGTCAGGCAGGCGTCTTCCTACTTCACAACCACCGCTGAAAACTTGCATACATCATAACATATTCCGCATCCTATGCACTTATCCTCAACAATGAAAAAGGGCTGAAGGCGGGTTCCGTAAATTGCGTTGACAGGGCATTTCCCGGCGCAAACCGTGCAGCCTGTGCATTTCTCCACATTTATTGTAAATGTCCTTAATCCGCGGCACAGGTTGGCTCTGCATTTCCTGTCGAAGATATGTTCCTCGAACTCTTCCCTGAAATTTTTCATAGCGCTCACAAAGGGATTGGGGGCTGTTTGTCCCAGGCCGCAGAGTGATGCATCCTTCATCACAGTTGAAATGGTCTCGAGCTGCATCACTCCCTTGAAGCGTTCGAGGGTTGTTCCTGATTCCTCGTTCGCAGGTTTCTTTATTACACTCTCAAGTATTTCGAGCATTCTTCCCGTACCCTCGCGGCAGGGGATGCATTTACCGCAGCTCTCGTTCCGGATGAATTGCATATAATATCTCACCAGATCCACCATGCAGGTTGTTTCGTCGATGACTACAAAACCTCCTGATCCCATTCCCAGTCCTTTCTGGCGCAGGTCATCAAAATCGACCCCGGTTTCGAGGTCTTCGCCGGTAATAAACATTCCCTGCGCACCTCCAAGCTGGATAGCCTTGAATTCCTTTCCGTCCTTTATCCCATCCACAATTTCGTCGAGGATCGTCTTCAGCGTGGTTCCCATTTCCACTTCGACCACTCCCGACATCCTGCCGCGGCCCGTTATGGAGAAGATCTTTGTTCCGGGGCTTTTTTCGGTGCCGATGCTCCTGAACCATTCCGGTCCGTTCTGCATAATCAGGGGCACATTCATCAGGGTTTCGACGTTATTTATCACAGTGGGTTTTCCCGAAAGTCCTGAAGTTGTCGGATAGGGCGGTTTAAGCTGGGGCATTCCCCTTTTTCCCTCGAGACTGTTAATAAGGGCTGTTTCCTCTCCGCAGACAAAAGCTCCGGGTTCAGTTTTAATAGAGATCTCAAGATTGTATCCGCTCGAGTAAATATTGTGTCCGACGATTCCATAGTCCCTTGCCCTGTCGATAGCTCTCTGTACCCTTTCGCGGGCATACAATGAACCTGATTTGAGATAAAGGATGGCATTTGAAGCTCCGATTGCATAGGCTGCAATGGCCATTCCTTCTATAAGCCTGTGAGGATCGCTCTCAAGAACTGTCCTGTCGCTGAATGAGCCAGGATCACTCTCTTTCGCATTGCAGATAAGGTACCTTGCATTTGATGAAGTATTGAGAGCCTGTTTCCATTTAAGGCCTGTGAGGTATCCTCCGCCGCTTCTCCCCCTTAGTCCGCTTCTCTCGATTATATCGCACACTTCCTCATAGGTATAGTGTCTGATGGTCTTGATGAAAGTGCGGTATCCTCCCCTTGCAATGTATTCCTCGATGCTTTCGGGATCGTAGCAACCGCAATTGCCAAGGACTATTCTTTTCTGATGTGCGAAGAAGGGCAGTTCATTCACAAAATTAATTCCGGGCCACAGTTCAAAACCCTTTGATCCCGACTGACCAAGAAGGTCTTCTTCGCTTATATCGTTATGGAACACACCGTTCAGAAGAGGTTCGACCTTTTCTTCGGTAATATTCCTGAAGAAAAGCTTATTTTTTCCGGGGAGTTGGATACATACCACGGGTTCGTAATTCGCGGGGCCGGTGCAGCCGACTCTGACGATAAGCGTTCCCTGCTGGTTCTCATCCACGTAGGCTTTAAGGGCATTATAGGTCCTTCCTGCGCCTGCAATTATGCTGCTTGTATTAGATGAAACATGTATGACGGGCACGTCCGTTCTGTCGCGGCGGACCTGCTGCAGTACCCTTTCAGTCTCTGCAGGAAGAGTGTCGGATTCAATCAGCAGGACCTTGTTTATAAGGAATGTCTTCAGATCTTCCATCTAGTCGCTCTCAATAATATATTTCAGTCTCCTTATAAGCTCAGGCACCTGTTCAGAGCGCACATGAGTCGTGTAATCACCGTTTATCATTATCACGGGGCCATGATGGCAGCCTCCCATGCAGGTAACTACCTCGAAACTGAAGTTACCGTTTCGTGTTGTCTGTCCGGGTTCAATTTTAAGCTCTTCCCTGAATTTGTTTATCACGGCCTGGGAACCGCTCATAAAACAGGAAGTACCGTTGCAGATCCTAATATGGATCTTTCCTTCCGGGACGAAACGGAACTGGTCGTAGAAGGTTGCCAGACCGAAGATCTTTGTAGTACTGAGACCCAGGTGGCTCCCTACTTTAACTATAGCTTCCTCTGACAGATAGCCATTTTCGGTCTGTATCTCCTGGAGAAGCGGGATCAGGTCTTCACGTCGTCCCTGCTTGTATTTTTTAAGTATGGTATCAAGATCTTCTGCCATCCTTAATAATCTTTCAATTTTCTCAAATATAGAAAATTTTATTGTTACAAAATAAACATTGTTATTTAATTAACAATAAAGATCAATTAAAAGAAGCATTACGGTATTATTAATAATGAGAACTGCAGGATTCTTGTACAAAACCTGTATAAGGACCGTATCTTTCATTCCAGTGCCGGGGACCATACCGGATTCCTTAAAGACAGCAGAAAGCAATTTACTGCTTCCCGGGATAATCTGCACGATCCGTAGAATTGTCTCATCCTGTTCCCCCTGCCAAGTCAACACAAGAACTATGGTTCAGGAGGCCTGTGCTCTTGGTATATATACCAGTATGCCAGCGGTATAAAGAAAAGACTCACAACCGTACCCAGCGACATGCCTCCAATAAGCGCCAGAGCCATAGGTCTCTGAAGCTCTGAACCCATTCCCTGACTGAAAAGTATCGGCGCGGTAGAGAAAATAGATGCCATCGCCACCATGATGATAGGCTTAAGCCTTCGCGATCCTCCCTGGTATATTGCCTCCTTCAGCCCCAGTCCTTCAGCCCTGAGATTGTTTATCGTATCCACCTTCAGGATCGAGTCGTTGATTATAACCCCCGACATTACTATAAGCCCTATCATAGTTATAATATTTATGGTCCCGCCCCAGATCAGGACCAGTAACAGGGCCCCGGCTATATCAATGGGAATCTCAAGCAATACGATAAACGGCTGCACAAGTGATTCAAACTGGGCAGCCAGGATGAAATAAAGAAGTAAAAGGGCCACCAACAGTATGATCGCAAGTTCCTGGAACAGCTTCTGACCAGTTATCAGCGATCCGCTGAAGCTAACATTCAGATTCTGATCCGATCCTGCAATACTCCGTATCCTGCGGGTTATGTCCGTAGGTCTGTTGGCCTCAACATTCATATATACAGGCACATACTCCCCATTCATCCCTCCCCTGATGGTCTTGTAATCGTGAACCCTCTGTATCCTTACCAGTTCCCTTACAGGAACAGGCTTTCCGGTTTTATTCAAAACATCTTCTGTAGAGATTATGTCGCTTACCTGCTTTTCCTTACCCGACAGCACTATCGGAAGGATCTCATACGATGCCCTAAGCTGACCGATGTTATACCTGTTCAGCGCTGCTTTAAGGGTGTTGTACAGTGTCATCGGCTCCACATCATACAGCAGCAGCCTGTCGGGATCAATCCGGAGCAATATCTTGTCTTCAAGGGGCGGATTCGATATCCCCGCGCCCGGCCACTGTTCCTGCATCCGGGCTACAATGCCAGTCATCACTTCAACGGGCGGCACTTCCTTTTCCTTCATCAGGCTTACTTCAACTACAAGAGGAACTTCAGAGGCTGAGAAGATCTTCTCAAAAATATTCTGCTGGGCAGCTATGCTCACTGCCGCTCCAGGCCATCTCTGCCCCAGAAACCTGTTGAAGTCTTCCCCAAGCTCCTTCTGCACCCTGTAATCCCTTGCCTTTATATATACCTTTGCCTGGGTGTACGACAGGTCATAATCGCGGTTGAACAGGAACTGCTGCTCCCCGATGAAGGAATTGCTCTGCAAAACAAGCGCTCCCGGCGATTCCGTCATCTGCCTTATCCTGCGCAGGTTCTCCTCAAGACCGATATTCTCGTTCCAGTCAACCGACACTACCAGTTCATCCTGTCCTATATGCGGAAATCTTTCTTTTTCGAGCGTAATGAACAGCCAGGCCATCAAAAGGATTATCAGCCCAAATGTTATCATGGTCGCCCTCCTGTACCTGAAAAAGAAATTCATTCCGCCTTCGTATTTCTCCTCAATCCTCTTCAGGCTTATCTTCTTCACAAGCCTTGTAAGCCACCCTTCCTTCCCGTTTCTGTAAAACAGGTAGTAAACAGTCGGAAGAAGGGTGATCCCAACCAGAAGCGATACTCCCTGGCCTATCACAATGGCAATGGCCTGGTCATAGAACAGGGCTCCGGAAATGCCGCTCAGAAATATCAGGGGGATGAAAACCGCGCAGGTCACGAGAACCGATGATATAAGTGGCGTGATGACCTCGTTGGTTCCCCTGACACAGGCTTCAGTCAGTGAAAGACCTCTGTCGATCCATTGTGTTATGTTCTCGATTATAACTATCGAGTTGTCGATCATCATCCCTATCCCGAGTATCAGTCCGGCCAGTGAGATGATATTTATTGATAACCCCGTCAGATAAAAAAACAGCAGGCTGATCACCAGGGTTGCCGGTATGCTGAAACCGATAATAAGCGGCGACTTCCCGTCCTTGAGAAAGAGAAACATAAGCATGAAAGCCAGCAGACCCCCTGCTAGAAGGCTTTGCCAGAGATTCGAGATAGAATAGTCAAGAAGTCTTGTCTGGTCCTGTGAAATCTCAAATTCCATCTGAGGATAATCCGCCCTGAAGACATCCAGAAGCTCTGCCATCTTCGATTCAAGGGAAGCCATTTTTGATGTCGATTCCTTAATGATCGCCAGGGCAATTGCTCTTTTCCCATCCGAATAGTAAATACCCCGCGGCTGTTCCTCCCTTACGCCGACAGCGGCTATATCCTTCATCTGAATTATTCTCGACCCGGTCCTTATAAAAATATCCCTCACATCGTTCAGATCACTCAGATAAGAGCTGAACTCGAGGTTATACAGGTATTTCCCGTCCTTTACCAGGATATTGCCGATATTTATATTGTTTATCCTTACCGCGTTGGTTATATCATCGTCGGTCAGGCCCAGGCTGTTCATCCTTTCCCTGTCGGGACTTATATATATCTCCCTTTTTATCTGTCCGGTTATATCAGCCATTCCTACTTCGGGAAGCTGCTCGATCCTCTTTTTTATTACGGTCTCGGCAAATTCGCTCAGCTCGATGAATTTTTCATCACCGGCCATGCTGTCGGCCAGAGTGATATTGAGCATGAACACCGGGATGTCAGTGGCGCTCGCTTTTATTATCCTGGGTCTCTCAAGATCGTCGGGCAGATAGTTCATCGCTCCGTCGACTTTTTCGTTTACCTCCATAAAGGCTAGGTTGATGTCGTTCCCGAATTTGAACGAAAGCCTAATAAGGGCGCTACCGTTACGCGATTCGGATTCGATCTTGTCGATACCCTGTACCTGCATGAGGTTTCGCCGCAGAACCGACACTACACTGTTCTCAAGCTCCCTGGCGCTCACATCCGGACGCGAAACTGCAACCGTGATTTCAGGGATATCTATGTCGGGCATCAGCGAAACCGGCAAACGGTTTGATGCAACAATGCCGAGAAGCAGTAATGCCAGGAAGGTCATTACGACTGCAACGGGGCGGGAGATGAGGAATTTGACCATTTATCAGATTCTAAGGTAAATTTTGAATGCATTAGATAAATGCAGAGGGCTCAGGGCACAGGGCACAGAGTAAAGAATGTTCATTGGATAGATTTTCTAAAGGCTGTTATTTTCTTGCTGAGCAATAAAAGCTTTACTCGCATGGAATTTTTTCCCGTAGAAGTAATGATTTTTCTGCGTTCGAATATGTACAGGATATTCACACATTCAAATAGAGAGCGTCTTGCAATATTCAGAAAACTTGAGAACTCCTTGACGGAAAAAGAACCCGAGCCTTCTGCAATATTATTCGAAATACTCATGCCAGCCGAACGAAGCTGTTCAGCAAATTTGAAGTATTTCTTCTTATCTGCTTCATCTGCATAATCAAAGAGTTCATCAGATACTTCAATTGAATCTTTCCAGATATCAAGTTGTTCAAACCTAAAATCTTCCATAGCTTATAACAAGTTAGTTAATGTCTTCATTCTCTAAGCTTCTTCTTTGCTCTGTGCCCTGTGCTCTTCGCCCTGAGCCCTGTGCCCTGAGCCCTGTGCTCTGAGCCCTGTGCCAATTGCTTCTTCAGCATCATCGGCTGGAATACGACCAGCCCCACAAAACTAAACACCAGCCCCGAAATAGTCCCTGCTGCCAGTGCAAACCAGAACCTCTCATCCTTACCGGTCAGCAGAAAGGGTATCAGGCCTACTATTGTCGAGAGCTTAGTAAGTATTATCGGGATTATCTTGCCGTTAAATGCCTTCAGATATGCTACTCTTTCGGGAAGGGCCGGCCTGTTCCTTCTTATGCTGTTGAAATCGTTGAGGATATAAAGAGTTGCATTGACAACAATCCCGCAAAGAAGTATAAGAGCAGCAAACACACCTTCGTCGGCCGGGATATTAAAGATATGGAATGCCAGGAAAACACCTATGAATGAAAAGGGAATAAGGCTGATCACCACAAAGGGCTGGCTGAATGACTCGAGCAAAATTGCACAAATAAAATAGATTATCAGGATCACAAGGAAGATCAGAAGATAGTTGGCTTTCTGCTGTTCCCACGAATACCTGTAGGAATCGCTCTGGGCCGTATAGCCAAGGGGAAGCATGGAATTTGTCTCATCAATATTCCGTTCGAGTATCAGTTGTCCCAGCTCATAATTACCAATAAAATCGTACCCCACAGTAATCAAATACTGCTGGTCCTCCCGCCTGATTGTATTATCCGATATTTCCCTGGTCACCTGTGAAAAGTCCTTCAGCTTTACGATGCCTCCCGATGAGGTCCTGACGGGTTCATTGCCGAGGCTCCAGTAATCAAAACTCTCCGACTGAAGGGATTTTATAACTACCGGCGCTGTTATCCCTCCGATATATGCCGGGAATGAAGATGTTGTGCTTCTTGAGTAATTCCTGGCCTCACTGTAGGCCGAAGCAACATCGGAGCCGCTGCCTGCAAGATGAAATTTGTCCATTTCGAGCCGGTTCCTGTAAACCTTGCGGCTGTTGCCCCTGATGACATATCCGCTGTAATTCTCACCAAGCAGGTAAACCTCCTTTATCCTTCCCTTTCCGCTTTCAACAAGCCGCTCCCTAAGTCCCTCGCAATAAGAGTACAGCTCATCATAATTGTATCCTTTCATTACAACCCTGTAAGTCGTCCGGATATAATCGCTGTAGACCTGGTTGGAGAATGCCTTCCCCACCCCGGCAACCGTGGCATGATAGCTTCCTATACCGTTCATGTAATCTTCTATCCTGATCTTGAGGATATATGGAAAAATAGTGAAATCGTGTTCAGGTTTGAAGGTGATCGAGACACTTGCCTCATTCTCATCCGAAATGCTTGTGGTGAACATGTCAATTTCGGAATACGCCGCAAGCATGTTCTCGAGTCCCATGCAGGTAGTGTTCATATCCTCAATGGTAAGTCCCTCCTCGCTCAGGCCTATACTGACTGAGAGCCTTGTCCGCTGAACTTCATCGGAGCCTCCGTACCAGTAAAACCTGCTGTTTTTTACCTTCTCGTTGAAAAGCCTGAATGTTCCGCCCAGTACTTTATTTACAACAGGTTTAATATCCTGTACATACTTTTTATTCCCCAGCGTTTTGTTGTATATTCTTTGAAACCTGTCAGGTTCCTGTTTGTTTTGCTGCCCCGAAACTGTAAGCGGAAGTGAATCGGGAAGATAAAACACCGGAAGACCGAACAGGAGTATGGCAGCAATGATCAGGATGGTCCTCCTTTTCAAAATGAAACCTATGATACCCAGGTATTTTTCGGACAGACGGGCGACCCTTCTTTTTCTTTTTATCACCAGGGCATTGAATTTCGGGGCCAGCCTGATCTTTTCAAGAAGGGAGGGGATGAAAAACAGCGCTACGGCAAGCGAAACGGAAAGGTTGATTATTACCACCCCGGCAAAATCGGAAAGTGAGATCCTTGATGCTTCATCGAGAAAGAAAATAACTACAAGCGCGCCTATGGTGGTCAGTGTTGCTGCAAGAAGGGATATGCCCACTTTCCGGTTCTTCCGGAACCTTATGTGGTCGGTCATAACGATCGTGTTGTTTATGATAATCCCGAAGGACACTGTTATGCCTGCCAGTGAATACAGATGGATCTCGAGGCGGAAGATATAATAGAAAATAAAGGCTATCAGGATGTTGGCCACCAGGCTTATTGCAATTATCAGGAGATATTTCAGTTCACGACTTATCGCAAGGACGAAAAGCAGAAGAAGAATGACCGAAAGCACGGCCCTGAAGATGTTCTTCGAGATCTCCTCCCTGAGGTAAGTGGTATTGTCGATCGATGTTCTTAAGCTGTAACCGGCGGGAAGTTCCTTTTTCAGGTTTTCAATTACAGCCTTTACTTCACCAGCCACCCTGATATTATTTACATTCCTCCCTGCATTTACATTGATGTTAATTGTATTCAGCCCGTTGATCCTGTAATAACTCTGCGGCCGCCTGTCCTTCATCCTCACAGAGGCAACGTCGTTCAGGTGAATTATCCTGCCCGACGACTTTGCCACAGCGATATCCTCCCATCTGAATTCCCGGTTCGTGCTGCCAAGCAGTGTAATATAGTTCATTCTGGCGGGCCCGGTACTATTCAGTTCCTTAGCTCCCCCCAGTTCCATCTCAAGAAGGTAGTTGTTGATCGCGGCGCTTATTGAAGAGGGACTTATCCCCATTGACGCAAGTTTCTGCTGATCATATACTATCTCCCATTCACGGGGAGTGGCGCCATAGACATTAACGCTGTAAACACCTTCCACAACTGAAAGTGCAGGTTTGATCACTTCATCGGCAACAGTGTAAATGTACGACGGGCTGGCGTTCCCGTTAAGCTGGAAGCCAAGAATGAGGGATCCCGAGAGATTTGAAGGCATGTTCATGGCTATTTCGGGGTATGAGACCCTTTCGGGAAGCCTGTCGCGCGATTGCCTCAACAGGGAAGCAACCTCGAAGCGTTTTGCCCTCAGATCAACATTTCTGTCGAATTCAACCGTTATATTTCCGCCGTTATTGAAAGTATAGGAAGACACTTTCTTAACTCCCGTGACTGTTGTTATCATGCCCTCGAGCACGGTGGTGACCTCCTGCTCGACAACCCGTACAGGGGCTTCGGGCCATGTCCATGAGATTGTGAGCGACGGAAGGTATCTCGTCGGGTTCAGCTGGAGGGAGAGCAAAGGGATCATTGCCGCACCGACAATGATCAGCATTACAAACAGAATGTTGACCGTGAATGTGGAGAGAAAAGAGCTGTGATGAGCTTCAGTGTTCATTCCTCCTTCACTATTGTTTCGTGGGCGAGATTAACATTTCCGCTTACAATGACCAGATCGCCCGGTTCAAGGCCCTCACTGACTGATACGCTGGTACTGTTCTCGAATTCGATAGTAACATATTTCCATATCGCAAGCGAATCCTGCCGCACAAAGATCACATCTCTCCCCTGGCGTATCACGAGGGCTTCCTTGGGGACAACCAGCCGGCCGGGAACAGGCTTCCGGATGACGACATTCACATTCATCCCGTCGATGAGATGGCCGTTATTCCGCAGTCCTGCTTTTATCTTTATCATTCCCGTCTCATCTACCTGGGGATTGATCTGGGTGATCGTGCCGGAAATGACAGTGCTGTCGTTGATGAACGGCATTATGCCCACAGGCATCCCCTGGTTTATAAAACCATATTCCGATTCGATGACCGGGAATTCCACCTCCATCTTCTTGTCGTTGATTATCGTGCACAGGTTAAGATAATTCTGGCTGGGATTCCATTGAAGAGCCTCAAGATTGGCCACCACGCCGCTTATGGGGGAATGTATCCTGGTATTGTTGAAGTTGTATTCCGCAAGCCGGAGGGCGGTAACAGCATCGTCGAGGCCGGAGCGTGTGCGGGCATACCTGATCTCCTGCGAAGTGAGTTTTGAAGTATCATCTGTCAGGTAGTAAGTCAGCAAATCCTTCTTAAAGTTGAGTAATGCCTTTTCAAGATTCTGTCTGGCTGCAGTAAACTGAGATTTGAACTCAAAATCTTCTATTACGGCAAGCAGTTCCCCCGCGTTAACCTTTTTGCCGTTCCTTATGGCAAGTTCCCTGATTATTCCGTTGACCTTGAATGGAACTACAGCTTTTTCAGAAGAAAACACTTTCCCGTTGCTTACAAGCTCGTGGTAAAATGTTGATTGTTCAAGCCTGACCGTCTTAACAAGAACTGCTTCAGGATGTGAAGAACGTCGTGCCATCTCCTCAAGGTTTTCTGCAGTCCTGGGTTTGCAGGAAAACAATAGTGAAATGACCAGAAATACAGTGATCCGGAATTTAACTTTCATCCTTACTGGAACTTTTACAATGGTTTGTATTAAAGACTTCTTAAAATTAATAAACATTCTTTGAAATGAAAGAATAAAGCAACTGACAGAATCAGGTTCAGATAATCATCAGCGTGTTGTGCTTCACTGTTCTGTCTTATCCAAAACCGCAACTTGTTTCCTGTTCTCAAAGTCATATAGAGTCTGTATTTTAAGATTCAGTAATTCAAGTTTATAAGATATCAGGGAGCTGTTATATAATAACTGTTTTTCAGACAACTGGTTCTGGTAAATATTGAGATCCATGCCAGTAAGGTCTCCGTTCTTATATTTTTCAAGATTTAAGTCGTATGTAATCTGTGCATTCGAAACATTTTTACGGGCTAATTCAATCTGGTTCTGCAGGTTGATAAGATTCCGCCAGACTTTACGTATACTAAGGATAATATTGCTTTTCTCTTCCTCAAGGCTAACCTGTGCGGACTCTATTGAAGCCTGTGAAGCCTTGATCCTGGACTTCCTTTCACCCCAGTCCCATAAAGGTATAGTAAGTGACAATGAAACGCTCTCGTTATCGGTTGGATTTGAATATACATCAGATACTTTTTCGTTGTCCCCGAAGATACCCACCGATAAGCCCAGGTTTCCTTTAAACTCGTTAAGGGCTTTGGTCTGTATCAGATCAAACTGTGAGTTTTCAACGGCTATAGCCCGCTGTCTGAGTTCCATTCTGTTTGCCAGTCCCTGGTCAATTGCAAAACTAATGTCAACCGGAATTGTATCCGCTGTCACATCGGGGATGACAACTATATCATCATAAAGATTTATGCCGATCAGTATCTTAAACTCATCCTTGCCGTTTTCGAGCTGGACCTGTTTGTTTTCAAAATCCGACCTGGCAGTCGCCAGGTTAAGCTCTGCCTGAAACAACTCTTCACGCGGAGATAGTCCGGCATCAACTTTTTTCCGGGACACATCATAGCCCTGCTGCATGTTATTATAAGCCTGTTCAGCAACCTCGAGGCTCTTCTGCTGCTGCCAGACGTTGTAAAAAGCCTGGGCCACCTCTTTTTCAAGTGCAAGAAGCTGAATGGCATAGCCGAGCTGAGAGTTTTCAAGGGCAAGGCGCAGTTCCTTCATAATGAGCTTCGTCCTGTTATAGGTGAACAAAGGTTGATCGAGACTAAGAGAAAGGTTGTTGCTGAATCCCTTAGTGGTTATTTCAGAATATTCGGAATAAGAATCAGTATAACCGAACCTGTTGAAAAGCGACAACCTTGCATCTGTCAGCAATATTGGCTGGGTGATCGCGAATACTCCATAACTTTCTGTTGTTTTGGTTGAATTCCATTGGGAAATCAGGTCATTGAAGGTTCTGTTCTGACTATAGCTGACCGGCATCAACGACAATGAAAAATTCGATTTCAGCGCTGCATTCTGCGCGTTAAGGTTTTCCCTGCTGCGGATTAGGTCAAGCTTCGCTTTTTTTGTTGAAGGGGAATTGGATTCAGCAATTGTCATGGCTTCAGCAAGGGTGAGGCCATTCTGACAATGAGAATTTAAAGTATTGATAAGCAGAAGAAAAACGAGACATAAATAGCTGTATTTTCCTGTGATTCGTTTTCTGTATTTCATGGTAATAATCCAGTTTTCATAATATGAATTTAAGTATCACCGGTCATGTTTTAAGGATTGGAACTCCGGTTATGGATCTGCTATTGTATTTGCAATTGACAGCCAGGCTCACTGTTAAAATCAGAAACTGGAGAAGCCGGATTTTCATTTTGAACAACTTAGGTTAAAAAGGACATTAACGACTTTGTAACTAATCACAGTGCCTAGAGTTTGGAGTGCCTAAAGTTAATAAGAATAGAATGAATCAGTTCCTTTTATAGGCAGCGATGACACTTAATGCTCCAACCACATTTTGTTTATTTTTTATGGCAGTATCGATTATGGATCTCAGGATGGCGAAGTTTTCAGCAGCACTCAGTATTTTGAACTGTCCGGATATTTTTTGTTTGACCTTGACATTGCGTATGGCTCTTTCCGAAGCATTATTATTTGCAGGTACATCAGGATGATAAAGAAAGGTGAAGACATGATCACGGTATTTTGTAATTCTCTTCTGAAAAGATATCATCTCTTTGTGCCTTGGGTCCAAAGATTCATGCAAGAGACCCTCCAGCTCATTTTCCAGGTCAGCTCGAAGTTGGTTCGGATAATAATAGAGCGGAGGCGTAAGTTGTTTTTTAAGCTCATGTGCTTTTTTGAGCATGGTCCGAAATCTGACCGGCCAGTCCTCTTTGTAACGCTCCTCAAGGTATTTGGTCTCACGTTCCAGATGAGCCGTGCAAAGCTGATGACTGCCTACCGGGGTTTGAAAGTGAGCCTTCCAGCAATCATGAACAAGGACAGCTTCCCCGGAGATTCCGCTCATGTTTTCATTGATTGTATTTGTGCCCCGGTTGTCAGAAGCAGCAATGTAGGTGGCCCGGTCGTTTTGCCATGTCCAGAACCAATGTTTTTTCCCGTTGACTTTCACTCCCGTTTCGTCTGTGCCAATAACTCCGCTGCTCAATACATTCTGCCGTATCATTTCGTAAGCATCAACGCCTTTGGATGCAAGACGTTTCAACAAACAATGAAGTCCCCCTTCACTTATCTGAACAGCAAATATGTCACTGAGCATTTCCTGAAGCCTTTTGAAGGGAAGGTACTGCCTTACGCTAAGATAACCAATGAGAGACTCAATGCCTTTACCATATTTAACAGGACTGTCAACATCGACAGGAAAATCACTCTCGACAACCTTTCCGCAAGTGCAGGTACACCTGTAAACCCGGTGTTCGGTAACTATCTGTTTAATCACGGGGATATCAATGACCTGTCTCTTTCCAAAATACTCAAAAGGCTGACTGCTCACGTCTTTCCCGCATTCAGGACAAAAACATGCACGATGTTCAACAATCTCATCCGGATTATCCGTCATCTTAAGAGTGTTGCCATCATGCCCGGGCTGTCCTCCTGCTTTACGACCGCCTTTCTCCCTGAGACTGCTGGTACGCAGTGGTCTGTTATCATCTTTCGAAGGTGGCAAAGAGCTGTTACTGCTGTCCTTTTTGGTTTTGTACCGCGACAGCTCTCTCTCAAGTACCTCGATACGTGCTTTCATCTGAGTGTTCTCCCGAGAGAGCATCAAAATGATGCGCTGAAGATCGTCAATGATTTTATCGGATTTTTCCATAGTCTTCACTACGAAACTAATCCTGAAATCCAATATATCAAAGAACGTAATCGCTTATTTATCAAACACTAAAATAATAATTGTTCATATGTGTTCATTTTTGCAAAACGGAGTAGCACAAAGACGAAAAATGTTGATTCAAACGGGAAGAATTGTTAATAACACCCAATTTTACAGAAACTGATTAGTTACACGACTTTAAATTTATGTATTAATCAGAATAAAACAAAGGTTTGAAACTATTTTTTTCGGTAGAAAGGACTGGAAAGAGGAAACGGAACGCGGTATGCGGTTGGCGGCTTACTTTAAAAAGGATTAAATTTTGACTAAAATAACTCTCATTCCTTGTATTTTGCTATAACAACAACAGGGTTATCTTCCATTTTAATATTTCTCAAATTCTGTAACGCGGGGGGAAGTATTTTGAGTTTTTCAGGATTCTTTTCTATCCAACTCACCAAATCATTGGCTTGGATCAGACCAATTAATTCTCCATCTGAATTCATATAGTTAAATGTAATATCCATGAATCCATCTATATCATTCTTTATCCCAAAACTATTATCAGTGACTTTAAGTCTCCTTGTAACTTTATCATAAAGGCAGAAATATCTCTTTTTACTAAAATAAAAATTGAACGATATAAATCGTTTGCTTTCTAAATACAAAGGTTGAGAAATATAATTTGATTGCAGTTGCTTTTCGTATGACCACCATTTTGACTCAAATAAAGGTCTGTATTTACCTCGATTCAGAACGAAATGTGGAGTTATTTTATCAAAGGAAATCTTAAAAACAGTATCATTATACCTGTTTTGAAAGAATAGGTCGTTGTTAAAATGATAGAAACCTGTTTCGTCAGTCCTGAGAGTAAATTTCTGTTTAGTAGTAAGTTGGTTACTATTTTGAACAAGCATGAATACCTGTTCCTTTTCATCGAATATCATTAATGATTGGGGTTCGATACCGGTTGCAATTAAAAAGTCACAAGCAATAATTGAATCATTTAAGAAAGAATAATTCATTGGAATTACCGGTGAATCAAAAGTATCCTTATAACCGGGAATCCTGACTCTTCCTCTGAAAATGCCATCCAGTGTGTATTTAACGAGCTCCCCGTTCCAACCTGTAAAAAAATATGCAGGAATCCCGGCATTAAAAAATCCACTTGTCGATTGATATTCTCCAGGCCCACGACCATAATGTCTTATCTCCCTTATAAAAGCTCCATTTTCCCGGTTAAAAACATGACAACTGTATTTAGTTATTGCTACTATATATTCTTTTGTAACATAAATCTCAGGGGCTTCATCTATGAGACAGTCATATGACGTGAACAGAGGAACATATGTTATGGATACAGCAAAATCACTCAGCTTAATATTTTCTGCGTGTCCAATTGCTGAATCAAGATTCAGAACAGGTACTGACTGGCAAAATAAATAACAATGACCAGTTACAAAAAAAAGAAGAAATTGAATAAATAGCTTTTTCATCAGTATAAAATTTTGATTTTAAAGGTCTGATGCCTGCCTGTCGGCAGACAGGGAACCCACATGGTTGAAAATTATATACATACGTGTTTGTGTATTTGATCCATGTGGGTTTCATAATCTTCAATTTTTTAATCTAATAAACAGTTTTCAACTCCCCATATAAGCTGATCAAACAGCAGGACTCAACTCACTCTATCAAATTTCTATTATTCAAAAACTTAGTACATGACAAAAAATATCAACTAATTGATTGTTAATATGTTATGTCGTTTTTGTTAATAAGTATGGGTTAAAATATTAGTTTAAAACCTTGATATTCAGTTATTTAGTATTGAACCACCAACACTAAAATAACAATGACTACCAAGGTTGAAAGCAAAGTTACAATATTATCAGATACGTTGAAAGAGTTCTTCGGGGACAAAATGAACCTTGCACGCATTAAGTTCTTTGGCTTATTTATCAGTGCATTATGCAAAGTCCAAACAGTTTGCTTTGAAAAACTGGCCTGTGGATTTGACTCCAGTGTTAAAGCTGAGTCCTCTTTGCGGAGGATACAGAGATTTGTAGCGGAATATTCACTTGATTCAGACCTGGTTGCCAGATTTATATTTGCCTTGCTACCCCATAAGCCTCCCTTTAGGCTGGCTCTGGACAGGACAAACTGGAAGTTTGGAACAAAGGATATTAACATTCTTACTCTTGGAATTGTATACAAGGGAGTTGCATTCCCAATACTGTTCCTGATTATGCCGAAGTTCGGAAACTCTTCAATGCAGGAACGAATAGATTTAATGGACCGCTTTATCAGCCTGTTCGGGGTTAAAAGTATTGAATGCCTGCTGGCTGACAGAGAGTTTATAGGTGACAAATGGCTTGAGTATCTTAACAAACTAAACATCGAGTATCATATTCGAATACGTGAGAACTTCTGGGTTGAGATACCTCGCAACGGTCACAAGGTCAAAGCTTCCTCGTTTTTTGACCGTCTCAGGGTAAATGAATGGACCTTTTGCCGTAAGATTGTCCGGGTCAATGGAGAACTCTGTTATCTGTCTGCCTCCAGAATTATTAACAGAGAAAACAAACCTGAGCTTCAGATCATAGTATCTTTCAATAAACCAGATAAGGCACAGGCTCTTTATAAAGAAAGATGGCAGCTCGAATCTGCATTTAAGGCATTGAAATCCAGTGGCTTTAATATAGAGGATACACATCTGACGGATATTGAAAGGGTAAGCAAACTGTTGTCATTGGTCTTAATTGCTTTTGCCTGGGCTTATAAGGCAGGAATATATCTTGATAAATTGAAGCCAATTAAAATTTTAAAACATGGAAGACGAGCGAAAAGTTTGTTCAAATATGGTCTTAATCATATTGCCAAATTGCTTTTTATCAACGATTTAGATAAACTTAACGAATGCTGTAAATTTTTGTCATGTACTTAGATTCAAAAATTAAAGTCAAGTTAATAACGATATTTTTAGTGAATGGGAGCATAAGCCTCATATCCAGCTCTTTCAGAGCTGTACGGCGTGGGGGTGGCTGCTTACCTCCGGTTGCACCGGAGGTTAATCGGGTAGGAAGCGGCTTACGCCGCTGTCCCCCCACACCACCGGGCATACTTAATCGTACCACGGCGGTTTCCATTAACATTTAAGCTTTAAACCTCAGAAACAAGGATTGCAACCCTTGGTGGGCAAACCAGTCTATGTTCATCGACTGTCTGGCGGCAAGCTTATTAGATAGCTCCCACCAGCCTTGAGAGTACATAACCGCATTCCAGCTCGTATTAACGGGTATATCAAGATTGCGAAGGAATTTGTAGACCGAGTACCGCCTTCCGCATTGTTTTAAGCGATAACATCTCAGCTTCCTCCTGATCCAGCAGTCAAGGTTGTTAAAATTTGATAACCATGTATTAGACAGCCTGTAATAATTAGTCCATCCAATGATGATGGTATTAACTTCCGTTATGACCTGATCAAATCTGATTCCCCGATTCCTACGGGTTATTTCACGTATCTTATCCTTCAGACGTTCTATGGATTTGTCTGCAACCCTTATCCCGCCTTCCGGCATTATAGTGTACCCCAGGAACTTAACATCTGAACAGTGCCTTACTCCACTCTTTTCGCGGTTGACTTTCAGTTTCAACTTCTGTTCTATGAAGTCTACCATTGAACTCATTACCCGCTCTCCTGCTTTTCGGCTTCTGACATAAATATTGCAGTCATCAGCGTACCGGCAAAAGCTGTGACCCCTCTTCTCCAACTCCTTATCCAATTCATCCAAAACGATGTTGGATAGCAGTGGTGACAAGGGACCTCCCTGTGGCGTTCCGGCTATTCGCTGCTCTATCAGCCCGTCCTCCATCATTCCGGCCTGAAGGTATGCTCTGATCAGTCGAAGGAGCTTTTTGTCTCCTATCCCTTTACTGAGTCTTTGCATTAATCGGTCATGGTTGATCCTGTCGAAGAACTTCTCAAGGTCTATGTCCACAACCCACTCCTTGCCTTCTTTAATGTATTCCGATGCACGAAGTATCGCCTGCTGTGCATTCCGTCCCGGTCTGAACCCGTAGCTGTGCTCACTAAATAAAGGATCATAATAAGGGTTTAGCTCCTGATGTATGGCTTGCTGGATTAGCCGGTCCCTGACTGTGGGAATGCCGAGCATCCTTTTCCCTCCTCCGGGTTTCGGGATCTCTGCCTTACGTACCGGTTCCACTTTGTATTGCTCATTGAGCAGGGACATCCGTAACGTATTTATATTCTTCCCAAGCCAGTCCCGCAGCTCATCCGTATCCATACCGTCTGTGCCGCTGCTGCCTCCATTCTCCTTTACCTGTTTGTACGCTCTCATCAAGTTTCCATAATCTGCAATCCTCTCTAATAGGTTTTCTGTTAAGGTCCGCTGTCTCTCCAATACCGAAAGCAATTCGTCTCTATTCAGTGGTCGCATGCCGGTGCCGCCGGACTCTCCCACTGTTAGTTCTCCCGCTCGCCAGTCAAATAATTTCAGCTGATGGCTCACTTCGTTTTTCTGTCGCATTTTGCTTTTACGCATCTTCAAAGCTTTCCTTCGTTAATAGATTTGGGCCTTCCCGGCGATTATTTACCGGTAATATGCCCGCTGCTGACTCCTTTACGCCTTTCGTCCGGCAGTTACCCGCTTTCCTATCCGGTTGCCCGGAACTCGTAAAGGCCTCCCGGGGTAAGTAGCAAATCTTTCCTGTTGTCGTGCCGGATTTACCCCCCTCTCTCTCCGAATGACTATCGGGCTACCTGATCCAAAGGTCAGTTACCCAGAGAGACAGGCCTTATATCCGGTTTCTGTGCGTCACAACATCAGTTCGCCTACGGCTTCCTTCAGATTCCCGGTCGCCCGGGACACCCTTGCTTTCGGCTATAAGATTCCGGTCATTACGGCTCTTTTGGGACTTGGAGGTGAAACTCTCTCCTCACCCTTAAGACTTACTACATGCCCGGCACACTTCACATTAAGCCCCTGCCGTGGCTTCCGGTGACTGACCCAAGCTCCTGCAGAGCTTTGTCTGCGCCTTGAACGGATCCGTTTGTTGCAGACCTACACTCCTTGACGCCTTAACGCCGTCACGCCTTCACGCCCCATCTCCATCATTTCTTAAGCCTGACCAGTACAAGAACCGGATTATCCGTTTCCTTCAGGCTGTTCGCAAGCTTTTCAAGTTCTCTTTTCTTTTCGGGATAAGTTGGAACAGACTTTTCAAAGGTTTCTGAGGCAACATGAATCTTTAGTTTATATGGATCGAAAAAACCAATCACATATTCCTGTTCATTTTCAGCTAAATAGCTTACTGGCTGAAAATCAATCCCACCATCAAGATCATTAGTTATACCTCCGGACTCAAAATTTTCAACAAATGTTAAGAATGATTTCTTACTTTTTTTTTCAATCAAGGTTATGCTTCCCTTTCTATTATAGCTGTACCTTAACACGACAAAACGGTTTGTTTCAAATAAGGATCTAATTAGCATAAAATGAGTTATTACCTCTGATGGATCAAAATTTGATTTCGGCAATCTAAAATCACCTTGTCCAAACAGAAACGACGGTTTATAACTCAAATCTTTAGAAATAGAAAAAACTGTATCATTATAGGGATTCCAAAAGAATAACTTATTGTCGTATTTATAAGTAAAACTACCTTCTAACCAATTACTTGAGAATTCCGGCATTGTTCTTTCTTTCCTTTCTCTCACTGTTCCCAGAGTATCAATAATTGTCCAATTATAATGTGAATCACCAAATTGAAGATAATGAGCTAAAAATAATCCGGAATTATAAAACTCTATAGCATCGATTCCGCTTGCCTGATCTTTTAAGTAAATGTCCCTGATATATAAACCATCCTTTGAATATACTTTAATCGTTGTACCTCTGTCCTTTATATAAACTGTCTCGCATACATCATCAACGGCAAATTTTGCACAGTATGTGTACTCCCCGGGCCCCACTCCTTTATTGCCTATTTTTCTGATCATTTCCCCGTAATGATTGAATTTTAACACATTTTCATCTGTGGATACTAAAATTGACTTATTTGTCATTTTGACTTGGTTAATAAATCTGATTTTAATACTATCATCTAATGGAATATAAATGATATCATCTGCAATCTGTTTGAGCGTAACCTTATTTTCGACCAGAATAGTGGGATCAAATTTATAAAGCTTGTCCCGGGGAGATCTGCAAGAAAAAGCAAGAAAGAGAATAATAACCATAAAGAAATAGTTCATAGTTTAGATTTTTTATGGAATATATGAGACCATCAGGATGGAAGGTAAGCCTCCCAATTAAGCCTGGGAAAAATCATCCTTAATTAATACATACAATTCCATGTCCCTGACCATCCCATCACTCCACAATTATCAGTACAATCTGTTTGGTTCCAGGAAGCCATCAGCCCCATTGGTTGAGGAATTGGATCCCTACTCCA
Organism: Bacteroidales bacterium; assembly: GCA_040772125.1. Taxonomy (GTDB): domain Bacteria; phylum Bacteroidota; class Bacteroidia; order Bacteroidales; family VadinHA17; genus LD21. Next base: position 1,117,401 of record JAXGYS010000003.1, on the reverse strand, counting down.
GCACATACAGTGACAATCACCATCTCCACCCCGAAGAACCAATAGTTCATTTTTTTTCATTATTTTCTCAGGATTGACTTTCAGTTTACCTAACTTTTTCATAATCGTAAGTTTAAATGTTATTACCTAATTTATTCATTTAAAACTGATTCAATTTTAGATCTTCCGGTTAATCAGGTTGTTATATTATCTTTGCCAGAGCGCTTCCCTCATTTGTTAATGAAGGTCAGGAAGCCGTAGCATAAATAATTTCACCACCGGGCAATTTTGACAAATGACAGCTTCAGACCATAAATTTCAGCAATAAGATTGACATAGTTGCAAGAAAAAGCCAGGAAAAAGTGGACAGAAGTTGACAGAATCTACCAGAATCTGCCAGAAGTGGACAGAAGTGGACACCAGCCTTCTTTTTCAGCGCTTATTTCAGGTAAACGACGGAAATGGTTGAGTAACGGGCTAATTTTTTGTCGGCATTTGTTTCGGGGGCAAGATTTCTTCGCCCCATACCCCCGGGATTCGACATGACGGTGGTCATCTACCGCATTTTGCAACCCGAGTGCCCGGGACTCGGAATGACTTTACCCTTATGGCTAATTTGTATACAGATCAGGCGTGACCCGGAATGACGGCTCATTTCTATAAACATGCCGCTCCAACGGAGCTTCACGAATTCACGCCTTCACACCTTTATTCCATACCACACACACCGCAATATTTGTTCTATAAGAAAGAGTATCCTCTTGTCAGAATTTTTTCTTACATTTGATTGTCGTCGCTTTTTAAAATACGTGCTTAGGGAATAATCATGAGTAGTTATAAGGACCTTAAGATCTACAGACTTGCCTATTCGCTGGCAGTCAAAATTCAAAGTGATTCACTAAAATTGCTTCATTTTGAAACCTATTACCAGGGAAGTCAGATAAGACAATCTTCGTAAAGGGTTAAGGATAGTTTTGTTGAAGGGTTAATCAGGAGAAAATATAAGGCCAAACAGCTATTCAAATAAATAATTGACCAAAATGAATATAATTAAGCAGATAGAAGAAAAAATTCTTACCATCGAAAATCAATTGGTAATGATCGATTCTGACGTAGCTTTATTGTACAATGTTGAAACGAAACGTATTAATGAAGCTGTCAAAAACAACCCTGATAAATTTCCGGTTGGATACATCATTGATGTTCCCGAAACTGAATGGTTGCAATTGAAGACGAAATTTTCGACTTCAATCAAAGGAGGGAAGACAAAACTTCCTAAAGCTTTTACCGAAAAAGGTTTATATATGCTTGCGACAATTTTGAAAGGTCCGGTCGCAACACAAACCACAATTGAAATTATTGAGACATTTGCCAGGATAAGAGAGTTTGGAAGGAATGTAAAGCAACTTTCAATCTCAAAAACAGAGAATGAGAAACAGTCGTTGCTTCATCGAAACGGAGAACTAATCGCAGAAATACTTGATGATGAACTTGGATTAAGCGGAACAGAAACAACTATTGAATTGAATTTTGCTCTGGTAAAAATCAAACACACGATTAAAAGGGACAAAAAATAACACCTGTGATATCTTAATTGTTAATCTGCCCGGATTAAAGGAAAAAGTAATAGAAATCTTAAATTCCGTTGAATCTTAGGCAATAACACCAGGCACATTCTTCCTGAATAAAGTCGCGTGAAGTGCAGTATTTACTTAATGCGATTAAGGCTCCTTATAGGAAAGCCTGCAAAGAGTCGGGCCCATCCCAATTCAAAACATTCAAATAGATGACGTCATCCCCGATCGGGTTCTTCCCGATTGGGGATCTTAGTCCCAAACCAGCAAATAGTCAAAAAAACGATCCTGCCCGATGTACAGGGCCCCTTAGCGGCAATCTGTCTGGGGGGACGGGATTCCTTCGCCCCGGGCCACCGGGATTCGCAATGACCGATGTTATGTGGGCAATTTTGCAACCCGGGCGCCCGGGTCTCGGAATGACTTTAACCTTTTGGCTACTTTGTATCCGGATCAGACGGAACCCGGAATGACGGTTTGTGAAGATTGTGGATTGCCCAAAAATAAGTCTCCTGGTCTCACCTATTCTCCGTTTCTCCCTTTCTCCCTCTCATCTTCTTCATGCATTAAAGCCCTTATGCCGTTACGCCGTTACGCCCATCTGCATTATTTCTTAAGCCTTACCAGTACCAAAACCGGATTATCTGTTTCTTTCAGACTGTTTGCAAGCTTTTCAAGCTCTTTTTTCTTTTCGGGGTAAAGGGGTTTTGATTTCTTAAAAGCTTCAGAGGCAACATGATTTTTAAGATCAATGGCATCGATCAATGATACTATGGTATTATCATCCTTTGTCGTTAACGGTAAAACATTCGGTCCTCCATCAAGATCATTAGTAATACCCTCCCCTAAATTAAATAGTGCCTGATAATTATCCTTTTGGGAACCAATAAAACCATAAATTCTAACGTCTCCCTGAACATACTTATCAACGTATGCATAGTATACAAAATTTCCAAATTCCAATAAATCCCTGGGTTGGATATAATTAGCAAATATTTCGAACATATCACATTCGGAACGTACTTTCGGAGTAACCTGCTTTTTACCAACATCAATAACCAAATGAGGTTTGAAACCTGAATTCTCGAATGAATACACTGATTCTGAACATAATTCTTTGATAAATAGTTTTTCATTAAATACATAAAAGAGATTTTCGTGGTTAAAACCATATGTGCTTTCTGATTTAAATTGGTATCTGTTGGGAAAACTCTTCAAAAGATGCCCTGATTTATCTATCAATATAAAACTGTTACTATTGCTGCCTCTGTTATTTCCACAGAAACATAAAAGATTGTCCTCAAAAAATCTGAACTCACGAACATAAGAAGGAACATTAAATGTCCTAATATATTCACCATATGGCGAATAAACATAGAATTTCCTCTGCCACCCTGAAACCATATAAACATTCTGATTTTCTTTATCAATATCCAGATCTTCAATTTGATCTATTTCACCAGGACCTCTTCCAACCTTTCCAATATTTGCTGCAAATGTCCCATTTTCTCTAAACTTAAGGACTTTGCCTCCATTTTTGATGATGTAATAACCATCCCCTGGTATTATTTTGTTAATATTGTGATTCTTATAAGATGTCAGATTTATATCAGAGATCAAACATTGCTCTTTGGTTTCCAATGGGATATAGTTTACTTCTGCAAAACCTAAATCGGAAAGTCTTACAGCTGATGGTGCGGACAATTTAGTTAAATTAAAAGTTTTAATCCCATCCTGTCCATCAACAACATAAACGTAACTGATTAATAATATTATAATCAGGATCTTTGGTTTATAGCTCATCTGATTTTATTAAAATTTAAAAAAATCGTTTTAAGTGTAAATTCCTTTGTAATGCGAATTAAGAGTTAAAAATTAAAAAGATAAAAGCTGCTGCGATTTTACCGAAGACATGAACAAGGAGGCCTTTAGTAGAACGCACCTTTGACGCTCTTTGAATATCTGTTTTTTCAATGATCCAGTTAAACAGCGATTCTATTGGTTGTCTTACTTTCGAGACTGCTCTTGAGTATAGATCATTTGCCGCTTTACCCCATTGGTTCAATGCCTCAGACTGGTTCTTAATACCTTTAACCGGCGTTAATATTTGAGAATTGCTGAAACGTGCCATTTCCTTCAGCAGTTCAGTATCACGATAAATCTTGTCACCATAAAAACTACGGTTGGAAATGCCACTCCAGTTTTGTTTATGAACATTCAAATCATTTTCAGAAGCCGCAGTAATTACTATGCTTTCAGGGAAAGGTAAATGATCCGGACGGTGAAAAGCCAGTGCGTGTAGTTTTAATCCATAATAGTACATGCTCTTTGTTGAACAGTATCCTTTGTCTGTGATCTCTTTTGCCACAGATGGCTTGCGTTTACCGGAGCAGGTAATTATCGGCAGGGAATCCATCAGACTTGTATTCAGATCACAATCCTGCGGACAATATCCCGACAGCAGCACATCGGCTAAATTCCTGAATGCCTCACACAGTCGGTTTATTCTCATATTAAAAGCTTCATAGGTGGGCAGCAATGGAAACCAGGAGCGAAGATGGTCGCTTGCATATTCGTGTATTTGCTTTATCTTTAATCGCTGTTCGACGTTCATTGCATAGAGATAAATTGTCATAACTTCCTGGTCAGTAAAATCAGGATTGCTGTTATTACTGAAACGCTCGCAGGCACTTCTTAATCTTGAGTCATATATATCACAGATATACAAATAGATAAAGATTAATTTAAGTTCTTTTACCTTGGGGATCATAAATCTGACATATTTAAGAGTTATGTCATAATATATTGATTCCCAAGGTTTTAACCAAATTTATTACACGTATTTTATTGACATTCAGATATTTATATTGTTAATAACTTATTCGTTTTCAACCCTTAATTCGCATTTGTAATAATCGAGTAGGAGGAAAATGAAATAGGTTTCCTCCTATTTCATTTTCCGACCTCTCACACCACCGTACGTACGGGTCTCGTATACGGCGGTTCCCTAAGGTACAACTTTCACCTTGTTGAAGTGATCCGATAAGAAAACGTAGCCAGCAAGGCGGAGACGCTCTGTGGTAATAGTTGTGTCGAGGATATAGCTACCAGCAATGTGCCAAGAACCTTTCCTTGTGTATGCCCACTCGTAAGCCTTCTGTTTCTTAACGCCCAGCTTAACGAGATTGGCCAACTTGGTCTTTATCCGTTTCCATTGTTTCCAAATGACCATACGTAGCCTCCGGCGATACCACTTATCAACACTTACCAGCAGCATCTTCATGTCTGCCAGCTTGAAGTATTGCACCCAGCCTTTAATGTACTGGCTCAGTGCTTCCTTTCTCCGGTCATTACCCCAACCGTTACTCCTTGATGTCAGCTCCTTGATACGGGCTTTCATCTTTGCAACGCTTTTGGGATGTATCCGCAGCCTGCCCTCCCCCTTTAAAACGTAAAAGGAGTAGCCAAGGAACTTGACCCCCCTGACATGGGCAACCTGACTCTTGTCCCGATTCACTTTCAGGAACAACTTCCCCTCTATAAAGGGGATGATGTTCTGCATAGTGCGCTCGGCACTCCGCCGGCTCCTGCAGAAAATGACCATGTCGTCTGCGTAGCGTACAAACTTGTGCCCCCGTCTCTCGAGCTCCTTGTCCAGCTCATTGAGCAGTATGTTGCTCAGAACCGGACTTAATGGCCCTCCCTGTGGAACGCCCTCCTGCGTCTCTTCGTATTTGCCTTCATTCATCACTCCTGCATTGAGGTACTTATGGATTAGCGAGATAACCCGCCCATCCTTAACCTTGTGTGACAGTACCTCTGTCAGTTTGCTATGGCTGACTGTGTCAAAGAACCTCTCGAGGTCAATGTCAACCGCATAAACATAGCCTTCAGTGATGTAATCCCGGCATTTACCAAGTGCCTGGTGTGCGCTTCGCTTTGGCCTGAAGCCAAAACTCCACGGGGAGAACTCGGGCTCATAGAGCCGAGAGAGCTGTTGCGCTATGCTCTGCTGGATAACCCTGTCTACTACAGTAGGGATACCCAACCCCCGACGCTTCCCGTTCTCTTTGGGTATCTCTACCCTCCGGACCGGATTGGGGCGGTATTTGCCCCTTTCAATGGATGTTATCAACTCCTCCTTTCCCCTGACAAGATAGTCTTTCAATGACCCGACATCCATCCTGTCAACACCCCCTGCCCCTTTGTTACGCCTCACTTGTCTGTAGGCAGAGTTAAGGTTCGAGGGTGATAGGATTTGTTCCAAAAATCCATTCCCTGATTGGTGATTGTTGCTGGTGAGGTTGTTTTCAGTTATCCTCATGTAAGTCTGCCCTCCCTCATGTCCTTCGGATGCCGTCCTATCTCCATGCGGGCAGGTCTCCGGTCTCCCGGTGATTTTCTGCTCTCTCCCTTTCATGCGGTAACATTCATTTACTTCTCACTCCTTAAGGTTCAGCCCTTCCTCAGGGGTGTCGTCCCTCAGTACTATGGCCTCGGCTGACTTCTCACGGTTAACCTTCTTTCGACCATGCTTCTTACTCTGCTTCCGCATGTCCGTGAGATCTCCCCGGGTAAGAACGATAACTTTTATCCCATATGTCTGCTTCATTTACCTTGGCTGCTCCGGACAGTACTGGACTTCGTTTTGTGTTGCAAACTTATCCCCAGCCTTAGGCCTTCTATGAAGTTCCTGTTCGTCAGACCAGGACTTTGCCTCCGGCTTCCTTCAGATCCCTCCTCACGGAGGGCACCCTTGCCTTTGGCTAACGCTTCCCACTGTCAGGGCGCGTTTGGGACTCTCACCCTAGAGTTATCGCCCATGCCGGGCACACAACAAGAATGGAGCATGATGCTCCATTCTTGTTGTCTGGAAATTTATGGCCAATTAATGCATATGGGGTACATATAGGAGGACCCACACTCTCTTCTACATGCTGCTTCGGCATCCGAGCAACTATCAACCTCTGCTGATCCACACTCAACCCCCCAATCACTATAGCACTTCACCCAACCATATCCACCTTTTAAGGTAATCAGTTCATCACTTTTCATTATCCTTTCAGGATTGATTTGCAATTTATTAAGCTGTTTCATATTCTTTAATTTTTAGTTTAACAAATAGTTCCCAATTCCCCTGATTTATCATTTCACAGGGCCGCAACTGTAGTCGCGGAAAATCTTTATCTTCGCATAGGCAAAACCCTTTCTGTTAAAGAAAGGTCCGGGCAGGGGCTGTTGGCTCAGGGCGCAGAGCTCCCACCTTCACTAAGGTTCCGGTGGGCGAGGCAGAGCTCAGGGAAAAACCCCTGCCCTTCTCTTTCAGATTTATAATAAATGAGTTCATGAATTCTAATAGATTGATCTATTGTTAATTAACCAATAACATCCGCTTTTATACTGACTTCCTCCTCTTTTTTGAATATCTCCCTGAAATACCTTAGATCATCAATCTCATACTGAGTTGGAAGTTTGTACCCATTTATGAAAAAAGTCGGTGTGCCCATTACATTATAGTCCTTGAAAAGCCTCGTGGTCTCTTCATTTACTTCCCTGGAAAGATCACTGTCTTCAGGGATACAAAGGCCTTCTGTGATCTTTGTCCTGGAATAGGGATCAGCGTTAAACCATTGCTCCAGTAATTGTATCATGTTCCTTTTCAATAATATTGTGATAATACGACTCATCAAAAGACCAGAACCCATAGATGATATACCTGAAAATGGACCCTTTTAATTATGCTTTATTTTTTCGTGGTAGTGATAAGTTATTTTAAGTCTACCTTCATAAGAACAGGATTACTAAACTCATCGACATTATTTAAAATATTTGACATTTTTATCAAGTACTTAGAAGATCTCTTCAGTTTTTCTGATGTGTCTCTATATTTTTGAAAGTTGTGCAACTTTTTTTCTGTAAAATTATGAAGCCACGGTTATTATTTTCTGTGTCATAGTGTTTGGTTCACCAGCAGGAGCGCGCTCCTGCTGGTGAAGCCGTTTGTTCAGTTCAAATTCTTTTAATAAATCCATATTGAGGTATACCCTTCCACTGACCCAGTCCTCGTGCCATTCCTTGAGCAACGCTGTAAAGAGCCGTCTGCAACTGAGCGGGTTCGGGAATATCCTCACCACCCTGCTTCTTCTTTTAAGCTCCTGGTTCACCCTTTCGATCATGTTTGACGTCCGGAGCCGTTTATGGTGTTCCACCGGGCATGCGTAGTACACCCCAAGAGTCTCCCATCCGTGTTCCGATACAAAATTTGCCAGATCAGGGTACTTCTGGCGGTAATCATCTGAGAGCTTGTCCAGAACTGTTTTGGCCTCATCATACTCCCGACAGTCCCATGCCTCCTTTAGCCTGGCATAAAGGTCATCATGCCTGCTTTTGGGAGCACGATCCATCACATTGACCGTAAAATGACGCTGACAACGCTGCCAGACAGCTCCGGGATAATGTTTCTTTATCGCATTATGGATCCCCGGGTGATCATCGCTGGTAAAAAGCCTTACCCCTTGTAAACCCCGGTCCTTTAATCCACCAATAAACCGATCCCAGGAGTCATTGCTCTCCGACCATGAAGTATCAATCCCTAATACATGACGATAACCTTCAGAATCGATCCCCAGGGCTACAAGACAGGCTATATCAATGATCTTGCCATCTACACGGCAGCTCTCATATCGGGCATCTACCACAATGTAAGGATACTCTTTGGTGAAAGATCTTTCTCTCCAGCAGTCCAGCTCATCATCAAGAGTGGATGCAAACCGGCTGATTGATGCAGATGAAAACTCTTTACCCATCAAGCTCTCAGTTACTGCCTTCATCTTCCTTGTCGATACACCCTGCAAATATGCTTCGGCCAGGGCAAGAACCAACGCCTTTTCACTGCGTTGATAACGCTCCAGAATCGAAGGATAGAATGCTCCGTCACGGGTCTGAGGTACCTGCAGAACCAGCGGACCAACACGCGTATACAGAGTCCTGGATTTATAGCCGTTCCTGTAGCTCTGGCGCTCATCTCCGCGCTCATAGCTGCCTACACCAATATGTTCATCTCGCTCCAGCTCCATCAGGCTTTGTATGCCAAGTCTTAATATCTCACTTATCAGGTTCTCTCCCTGATAATCTATCAACTGCGAAAGCAGGTCATCTGAATTTTTCTTCGTAATTTGCTCACGTTCTTCGAAAGTCATGGTTGTAAGTTTTTTGATTAGTACTCTTAAACTATTATCAACCGTGACTTTCTTTTTTCTATTGCACCTCTATATCAATTTTACAGAAACAAAGTTACGTAGCGTTTTTGAACAAAATCTTTGCTTTCTATGAATGAATATAAAGAATTGTTGAAATAATGAAAGAATCCATCGACGTCCATTACTGGGAAAGGGATAATCTTATCAAGATTATTTCTAATAAAAACCGGAGTATCATCTGTTTCAATTTGGTTTGATGAAAAAGTTTTTAGTGATCCATTCACCTTATTAAACATGGTGAACAATGCAGGGTTTCTGAATGATTTCAGCGAAATAAATAAAAACAAATCTGTTTCGACAAATGATTGAACATAATAACCTTCAAGTGGTCCGCCAGCAAAATTGTACAAACCATTATCCCTCCATTGCTCCCATGTGAGCTTATGATCTTTTAGGTCTATTATGTATTTAGCTTTGATTTCAAAATTGGTATTTGCACAGAAAATAGTATCACAATATCTTTCTTTAAAAAGAATACTGGAAGGATTAATCTGATACGAATGATCCGAAGGCATTATAACTGCCATGTATTTGGCTTCCTTTGCTTTATCGTAAATTTTGTAATTTTTATATAAGACTTTAATTGAATCATTGGTCAGATCAAAGCATGAATAAAGATATTTCACTTTGAACTTTTGAACAGAAGTTATAAAAAGGGAGTTATTAAAGTACCCAATTGAATATGTCATGTGCTCAGGGGGCCCTATTGGTGTTTTAATGGTCGAAATAAATGTCCCATCAAAATCATAGATTTTTATGTCATATTTTTTCCTATCACAAACATATACATATTCTTTCCCTTCATCTACAGCAAAACATAAGCAAAATGCTTCCCCAGGTCCATTTCCTACCTTAAATAACTCTTTAACATATTTACCATCTTTTGTGAACTTCAGGATTTTCCAGTTATCAAGAATGAATATAAAATCCTTTGTTACTACAAAATCCCATATTTGATCTATTAAAATACTACCTGTTGTCTCTAAAGGAATATATTCAACTTTTTCAGCTATTTCCGACAGATCTAAAGAATCAGGCGAAGCCCTATTTACGTCCAAATCGATTTCCCTAGGAATACTAATTTCATTAATGTTATGTTGTTCCTTATTGTTGCAGGATGGAAGGAAATTTAATAAAATAATAAATGTAAGACAAGAAAATTGTTTCATCTTCCCTAAAGATTTCTTTGTAGTTTCTCTTTAATAAATTCCTTAAAGTTGTGAATGTCAAAATTCACCAATCTCTTTCGTTAAGATAATTATGTTAAGTTTTAAAATAGCTGCGATGGATTACACCGCAGCTGTCTAAATTACATCTAACTAATTAGGGACTTGTACAAAAACAGTCTCCCGGGGAACCAGGTATATTACAATTACATGTTGTGCAACCATCGTAACAACGTTCTGAGTGGTGATAACAATCAACGCCACAAGATCCTCCATCATACCCTCCCCGAATAATTAACTGTTCTTTTTTGCTAATTATTCTTTCTGAATTAATTTCTAATTTTAATAGCCTTTTCATATTGCAAGCATTTAAAGAATAGAATATTATATTTTCCTGATATATCATTTCACAGGGCCGCAACTGTAGTTGCGGAAAATCTTTATCTTCGCATAGGCAAAATCCTTTCTGTAAAAGAAAGGTCCGGGATACTAGCGCAGGGCAAGGGGCGAAGGGCACAGGGCAAGATCGTAATTTGGGTTGTTGTCTCGTCCTGAAAAAAGTTGACATTATTAATACTCTTTTTTCATTCTTAATTCTGATGCTAATTTCATGTTGTAATGTTGATAACTTCTTTCCTTTGAAGATTTACCTTTAAGAAGTTATCAATATTTCAACATGATTATGCTGCATACATTTCATTTGGGGTGTTAAAGTTTATTGATCTGTGTAATCTTATTGTATTATAAAGGTTTATGGCTTCCCTTGTGGCTTTGACAGCGATTTCTTTGTTAATAAACCTTATCCCCAGATCATACTCCTGTTTTAAAATACCATTTACTCTTTCTGCAACGGCATTCTCATAGCAATCACCTTTTGCAGCCATACTTATTTCCATCCTGTGTTTGTTCAGAAGCCTTACATATTCCTTGCAGCAGTACTGGATCCCACGATCGGAATGGTGTATAATCCCCTTTGGATTTTTTACCAGCGATAACGCTCTTTTGAGAGCTCTTCTGCATCCCTCAGATTCCAGACTGTCACTGATATCGTATCCAACGATTTTTCTGGAGTATAGATCAGTTATCAATGCCAGATACATAAATCCTTCCGACGTCGCGATATATGTTATGTCACATACCCAGACCTGGTTAGGCCTGATTATTCTGAGATCCTTGATTTTATTGCTGTATACTCTAAAGCCATGCTCAGAATTGGTCGTTCTTACATACTTACGCTTCCGTCTGATCAATAAACCTTCTTCCCTCATTAAACCAAAGAACTTGTCCCGGCCCAAAGACATCTTAACCCCAAACTCCACTTTGTGCTTTAGCCATAATTTGTAACATCCTTCATTTTTCTGAACCTTTCTGTGGTCTTTTACCCAACTTGTTATTATATGACCTTCTAATCGCTTTTTCGCCTCATATTGAAGCCATTTGTAAAACGATTGCCTGCTTATCCCAAAATAACCGCAAAGATCTTTAATCGAAGGAACCGGATCTATTTTAAATCTTGTCAGAGTCGCTTTTTTAACCGCTCTCTGTCTACTTTTTTTTTATACTCTTCAAGATTTATCCCCTGGTCCTCGGCCAGAAGTTCAAGAAAAGCCTCATTCATAAGATTATCAAGCTCTTTATTGGCAAGTAGCTTTTCTAAACGTCTGACCCTTTCCTTCAGCTCTTTTACTTTATCTATCTCATCTTTCATTTCAATCCTGACTACTTTGCTTAACAAGTGGTTTTTACCAAGGTTTTGTATCCACCTTTCTACTGTATGCGATCCACCAATATCGTAAATTTCTCTGGCCCGGGGAATAGAAAGTTTTCCACTTTCTATTTCTTTAACCACTTTTAGCTTAAAGGCAGAACTGTACTTCTTCACTACTCTTTGCTCATAATTAATCTTTTTCATTTGTCTTATCTGCTTTAGGTGTCAACCTATTTCAGGATAAGACACTCTGTGCTCTGAGCTCTGTGCTTCCTGCCCCAAGCCCCCTGCTCCCTGCTCCCTGCTTTTAGGCTGCCCTTCTCTTTCAGCATTAATATGAATGAGTATATGTATTACCATAATTGTAGTTTGTAACTTCCGTTTGTGGCGGTTTTTTAACATTAATCTACTTATTTCCCATCTTTTCAAATAACCCGGCTTTTGTATTCTGTTTAAGATAAACTCTCATTATGACAGGATTACTGAATTCATTAACAGAACCAAAAACCGGTTTCATGTTACGTAAATATTCTGAGGAATTTTTTCTTTCTTCAGTAGCCTTACTGTACGTTTCACTAAAGTATTTAGCTTCAAGTACCGAATAGAGACATTCGCCTGAATAGAAAATATGACCTTCAGATTTACTGAAAACCGGAAAGTCTGCAAGAAAATCAAGATCATTTTTAAGAAAGACCTGGTTCCCGCGCGAATCAAAGTCAGCGATAGTCGATAATTCAATCTTGCCAGATTCTTTATTAAATAATGCAAATATCTTAGGCCGTTTGAAGGAACTTAAAGTTAGAAACAAGTAGCTTTTCGATTCGGCAACTGAATGAACCCAGAATCCCTCTGGCGGTCCTGCACCGATATTGAACATTCCATTATCTCTCCAGGTTTCCCATTTCAGTTTCCGTTCCCCAAGATTAATTATAAACCTTGGACTGACATCAAAATTCCGGTTTAGGATAAATACTGTATCACAGAACTTTTCCTTAAAAATCAGTGAAGTATCTAAGACCTGGTAGCAATAATCATCCGGTATTATGGAAGGCCTTTTTGACAGCTGTTCCCTGGTGTATGGATATTCGTTTCTATACAGAGGAATTATCGAATCTGTACCTAAATTGAATAATGAATAAATAAACTTAACTCCTGGCCTTTGAGGCATAGAAACAAAAAGATGATTTTCAAAATATTCAATCTTCCAGGGTGGAAGAGATTCAACCGGGTTAACCGGTTTTTTAAATTCAGTTATATAATCCCCGTTAAAACTATATACTTTTATTGTCTTGTCCCTGTCAAAAACAAATACCCGTTCATGCTCTTCATCAATTGCCGAGCAAACAGGTAAAGTCTCTCCGGGACCTCTCCCCGTATTGTAGACTTTATTAATGAATCTTCCGCCTGTGTCAAATCGTAGCAAGTCGAGCCCGTTTTCGACAAAAATGAAATCGTTGGTTACTTTGAAGTTATAGACATAGTCAAGTAAGATACTATCATTCGTTTGCAAGGGTATATATTCAATCTTCCCGGCAAACTCAGATAGCCTAATAGAGTCAGTCCGACTGCCGTCAGGATTAATTAGAATTTCAATTGGGAATTTCTTTACTAATTTGGGGTGGATTTCTTTACAAGAAATAAATAAAAGGCATAATCCGACTGCCAGGAAAATTGTTTTTAACTCTTTATTCATGAAACCTCTGTTGTCTTTCTGTTTATATTAAAATTGACCAAAAAATAAGTATTATGCTGCAGTTTTTAAACTGCAGCATAATCGTTAAGAAACCGAATAATCAAGGACTTGTACACACTTTACTATCCGGATATCCTGGAACATCACTGCAATACTGACATGGAAAATAACATTGAGTATCTGACGTACAATGATATCCACAAGGTGGATCATAATCATACCCGCCTCTCAGTTGGATCAATTCTTTATTATTCAATAATATTCCAGAATTGATTTTTATTCTTTTAATTCTCTTCATTATGATCAATTATTTATTTAAGAATCAGTTTTCAATTCCCCTGATTTATCATTTCACAGGGCCGCAACTGTTGTTTGCGGAAAATCTTTATCTTCGCATAGGCAAAACCCTTTCTGTTAAGGAAAGGTCCGGGCAGGAAGTGGCACAGAGCTTAGGGCTCAGAGCACAGGGAAAAACTTCCTGCCCTTCTCTTTCAGATTTATAATAAATGAGTTCATAAATTCTAATAGATTGATCTATTGTTAACTAATTAACAGCATCTGCTTTAATACTGACTTCCTCCTTTTCCTTAAAAATCTCCCTGAAGTACCTTAAATCATCAATTTCATACTGGGCCGGGAGTTTGTAACCATTAATGAAAAAAGTCGGGGTCCCCATTACATTGCATTCTTTGAAAAGCCTCGTGCTCTCTTCATTTACTTCCCTGGAAAGATCACTGTCTTCAGGGATACAAAGGCCTTCTGTGATCTTTGTCCTGGAATAGGGATCAGCATTAAACCATTGCTCCAGTAGTTCTAATGATTCCGCTTCTTTCCCCTGCATGTTATTGTTATAAAGAGTAGTGAGCATTTTGTTGTCAGATGTTACAAGAAGAAGATTTATTAGTATATCTTCATTTTCATTGAGCATGTTCCGGATCATTTCAAAAGCCCTTGCACAATGTGAACAGTGCAGACTGAGAAATGCTGCTATCCTGATCGAAGCATTCCTGTTACCGAAAATCAGGCTGCCCTCCGGTAAAGGAATTTCATGGTGAGGCTGATTCATCAGAAGAACTCTAAGTATGTCCGGATTCTTTTTAAACCCGAGATATTTATAGTAATGCATTTCTCCGGACATTTTCTCCCTGCGGAATAATATAAACAGCGTGTAGACTATTGCAATTACAAGTAAGCTAAGAAGTAGCTTTGTTAAAGAATCAAAAGAAAAGGTCAGACGTGATAACTGTGGCAATAATAAAACGAATTCTGTAACCAGTATAAGCTGAACCCCAAGGCACATGGGACACCACTTCTTCAAAACAAAACCCTGGTAATAAATCGAGTAGATGGGATAAGGTATTGAAAGGGCGGCAAGTATTGCCATTAAAGAAAGTCCTTCTCCCGGGGGAGACTGCAGAAGAAAGAGAAAACTGCCTGTAAAGTATATGAATCCGACATCGGCCCAGCCGAACCATCCGAATACTTTTGATGCTTTATCATGAAGAACCGTATTGCAGTTTGTTGCTTTGCTGAGATGACAAAGCTTGTCCGTAATAGATAGATGAACTTCAAATTCGTGCAGGATCAGCAGGACAGAAAGTACAATGCCGGCAATCTTTGTAAAAACCAGGGGAAGGATAACCTTGCTGTAAGTACTCCCGCCCAAAGCAAAATTATTGTAAAACAAATAAATTATAAAAATCAAAGCAGCAGTCAAAGCCAGGGGGAGTATTGATTTATTTATCAGTTCGTTTCTGATTTTGGCAGGATATTCCTTTTCGCCTGATCTTTCATCCGGGTTAAGCAATATAACAGCGCCGGAACAACTCTCAATGAACTCCTTCCTTCCGGATTTTCTTTTTTCATTGTATGATGTATAATATGTAACCTGATCCTTCCCGGTATCCGTTACAAATCCTATTATGCCGCCGCCCCGGTCAAAATGAACTATGTAAGGGGATTGAAGGTCCTCCAGTTCATTTACTTCGTACCTGAGAGGATAGTTTTCAATTTTCCATTCATTGAGGGTATCGCAGATACTCTTAAAAGATGGGTAATCAGGATGTGATTTAAGCGCTTCCTTTACGGTGCCTTTTATGACATGCAATCCATAATGTTTTACGGCCCGCTGAATGATCCCGACCGTATTATCTTCCCTGGCCCGTTTCATATTCTACTACAGGTTTATTGTGTTTTATTAAGGAATAAAAAAGCTTATGCATTGCTTCTGCCATCCCTGCTGCAGTGAACCTTATCTCATAAGATCTGTATGATTTCGCGGCAAGCCTGGTCCTTCTCTCCTTGTCTGCAGCCAGGGAAAGAATGGACTCAGTCATCTCTTCAATACTGAAAGTAATATCTCCTTCACTGCTGATAACAGGATTAATGAAAATACACTCTTCGTCTGATAGTAATTCGTCCAGGCCGTTTATCCTTGTCATGATAAGCGGTATCCTGTTAGCCATCATTTCAAGCACCGAATATGGACAGTGGTCATATACTGAAGGTGATATCCCGATGTCGGCTATCTTGTAGAATTCTGTTACTGTTTCCCCGGGTAAAAATCCTGTATATGTCACTTTCCCAAAACAGGATTGTATCCTTTTCTGACAGTCCTGAATGCTGCCCTGCCCGAGCATAACTAGTCTGAGACTGTTATTTTTTCTGCAGGCTTGCTCGAAAGCTTCCATAAGGTAATTAATACCTTTGCAAGTATCTATCCTGCCGGAAAAAATCAGAATTATCTCATGTTCTCCAAATCCATACCTCCTTTTGATTCCGGCTTTTTCCTCTTTTGAAACCTGATCATTATTTTTTTGATTAAGACCGTTTTTGATTACAGTTATTTTTTCAGGGCTGATGCCATATTCATTGACCAGGAAATCTTTCATATACCGGGTTACGGATACTATATGGTCGGATTGCCTGTACATTTCCCTTTCCCGCGATAACGTAAACTCGATATTGTCAGCCGGTTTATCAAGGTTCAGGCCGGCAATTTTCAATATCTTCCCTTCGAAGATCTGCTGAAACTGTGCAAAATGGACAACACTCAGTACCGGAAAACCAAAACACTCTTTAATTTTCAATAAAATCGGAAGATCATCAATGTAATTGAATTGAAAAATGACCTGTTCAGCCGGGGGAATTATTTTAAATAAAAGCTTACTGACAGCAGATGCATATTTATTTTCAAATGCGTTGTTTTGTTTAATAGGGATTAACGGCTGGGGTATTTTGATTTCCACACACCTGTCTGTTGTTTTAAGTATTGAAATCTCTTTGACATCTGAAGATTTATATGAAACAAGTACTATTTTTATATTTGGGTAACCTAACAGAGCCTCTGTCAGCTCATGCAAGTATGTCCCGATGCCATATTGCATTCCGCGGGCATTTGATCGGAAGATAAAGAGGGTAATGTTGTTTAAACAATCATCAGCCTTCATTTCTGCAAGTTTTTATTAATTCTCTTCTGTTCCTGATTTCCGTTTCTTTGTCAGCATACCAGCTTGTCCTGCCCCTTGGATGCCATAAATGGAATAAAGGACCATCCGAAAAATGAATTTTCTGATTTAGAATTTCCATCCGCTTGATTCTTTCAAAGTCCTCCGGTCCCCAGCCCCTAATGCTCTCATTCTCACCTCCGGTATCAAGGTACTTTTCCCTGTCCGCCAGAAAAGCCCCTCCTGTGGAATAATATCCATACATTAAGGGTAAACAGGGAGCAAGCTTTAACAGGATCTCTGCATTTGGAATACTCCTGAAAAGACCGCTTAGTGAATTATCACATATATAAACTCTTCCATCATATGGTATGCTAATAATTGCTTCTCCCTTTCGCAGTACCATGACAGATTCCAGTATCTGATCAGGGTGAGCTATTACATCAGCATCCCATACTGCGATAAATCTGGTAGATGCTGATTCAATAAGCCTGTTTATGTATTTTGTCTTATGAAAAAAAACACTTTTGTCATCAATAAATTCATAAAGCAAATCCCCGGTTTGAAAATCAGGATAAAATTTCTTTGATTCATCGCCCTCCACAACAATAACTGTTGTATCGAAATGTCTTAAAATAAAGCTTATTGAGGTGTCTGCATTTTCTCTCCTTTTTTCAGAATCAATACGAAGGGGCATGAGGAATGTGAAGTCGGTTAAATCTGTCTTGCGGTCGTGCGGTCGTGCTGTCTTGCAGTCAGGTTTTAATTCAGAAATCGGGCTTTGATTTGAAAAATCACACATCTTAATACTTCATTAACTGTAAAATATTTGTAAACTTATCCATGCCCAATGCTTAGGGATAATTAACTGTTATCTTTTTTGTAAAAAAATGCAATCTCAATATTACTTTTTCAATTTTACTATCATTAGTACGGGATTATCGGTCTCATTCAGGTTGTTAGCCAATTTTTCAAGGGTTTTTTTCTTCTCAGGTAACTTGGGAAATGAGTTTCTAAATTCATTATTTGCTACTATGGTTTTAATTAAGGATGGATTTATTATTCCAATGAGAAACTCCTCCCCATCTTGTACAAAATAATTCTTCGGTATAAAGGCAACTCCATTATCCAGATCATTTGGTATTCCTCCAGTATAACTAATTAAAGGTCCTTCATTTTCTGGCTGTAAATAGATTAAAAAGGTTTTGTTTGTTTCTTTGTCTAAAACCGCAAAGCAATTCTTTTCGATAGAAAAGAAAAATTTTATGTATAGTAATCTTTTTGTTTCCAGTATTCTTTCAATTTTCATGAATTTGAAATACTGATCCATCGAATAATTCTTCGACTTTGGCAAACGGTGCTCACCTGGACTAATAATAAAAGCAGGATATTCATTAAAATCATCATGTACTGAAAAAATAGTGTCGGAAAAAAGATTCCAATAGAAGATTGCATCATTTGTTTTATACACTCCACCAAATCCTCCTATGCTACTCGAAAAAGCAGGAATCTTGTTTACTTTCTTTCTAGCAATGTTACCTAAAGAGTCAATTATAATCCACTTATATTTCGGATTGTCGCCTTCAATAGAAAATGAAACAAATACATTGGAATTATAAGTATCAAAAGCATCGATTGCACTTCCATATTTCTCCAGGTCAATATTCCTTAAAAAGCGGCCTGATTTTGAGTACACTTTTATAATGTTTTTTCGATCAAGCACATAGATGAATCCTCCTTCATCATCAATGGCAAAGTATACATAAAAAGTATATTCCCCAGGCCCCCTTCCTATCTTTCCGATATTTTTTCGAAAATTGCCATCTCGGGTATATTCTATGATCCCAATATCTTTAACAGATATAAAAATTGACTCTTTCGTAAATTTAACATTATCATAAACTAAACCTAGAGGAAAACTATCCGCAAAGTGTATATAGAAAAGATCATCCGCAAAATCACTCAGTTTTATATTGTTTTCTTCTATTAAAGTAGGATCAAATTTAAAGAGACTATTTTCCGGTTGTACACAGGAAAATACCATCATGATAAGGAGGGAAAATGTCATTGCTTTCACAACAATATGGCTTTTCCTGGGATTAAAATAAGGTGGGATTCTAATTCCCACCTCATTGGGTCGGTTAAAAAATAGGTACATCATTAAGTACTAAAATAAAACAAGGTATTGAATCTTGTTCTTCCTTCATATTCAGCATTTCCAATCATGTATACTGTTTATTAATGCACAACCTATTCTGCAATTATCATCAGTTTGTTCTGCCAAATGGCCCCAGTAATCCGGGCCGACGCACCAACAGCAATAGCCATCATATCCTCCTTTTAAGGTTAATAATTCTTCATTTCTTATTAATTTATCAGGATTAATGTTCAATTTACCAAGTGTTTTCATCTTTAAAAGATTTACATGATTAATAACCTTTGCTAAGTATTTGATACAAAAATTCATTTCAGGCCTGGCTTCCTGCAAGGTTAAGTTTTATCTTTGCCAGTACACCTCCTCTCCTATGTGAAGGATATCCGGTCAGGAGGCGTTATCCATGCGTAAACAATTCAACCCTCAGGACAAATCTCCTGCCCATCCTCTCAATTTTATAATTTTTATTTATTTCATAAGTATATCATTTCTAATCAGGAAGAGAATTAAAACTTAAGTCATGCGCTCTGTTCTCTTAACCCTTGGATTTGTACGTGCTGCCTATTATCCATCAATTTTAATAGCCCCAATCCTAGTCCGGCAAGTCCAGTTAATCCAAGGTTGTCTTTGGTCAGTTCATTCAACCTGCCATTCCAGTTTTCTTCATCTTCGATTAACCTAACAAGTGCTTTTTGAAATAATTCAGAATAAAAGCTATCAGAATAATATGATTCATAAACAATATGCTGCCAGGTGTTTTTTATGAAATCTGAAACATCCGTTTCATACGGCGGGTCCTTATGAATTTTTTCATTATCTATTTTTTCAACCGTACTTTTAAGATGATCCCTTACAGCGTTATCCTTCACCGTTTCTATTAAATTTTTAACAAGACTGAGCAGAAGTGCCTGCCCGGCATTATCATGTGTCTTAAGAATTTCCTTTTCTATATATTCCGGAACAGTTTTGAAGATTCTTTCGACTTTAACCGGGAAAATATTAAGTTTCTGGATCTCCAGAAGAAACCATAGAATTGAATTGAAGGAATTGATTGTCAATGATTCAATATTGAATCTGGAATATGATTTCTGCTCCAGAAGTCTCTCACATTCATCTGCAAGAAAAATCAAATGATATTTCTTAATCAGTGTATTCAGGTCGTTATCATCAATTTCATGACCCAGTATTCTTGCAATATGATAGAAACCATAACCAAAAAGGTCATCACCTGTGTTAATCAGGACAGGGCTATTGATTCTGTGTCTGTAGATAGCGCAATCTATCTCTTCCAGCGCTTCATCAGTGTCGGCCTGAACGAAACCTTTCTTTACAAGGTATTCAATTCCCCAGCCTATCCCTGTTAGCCCGTTCTCAAAATTTACGGGAGTCGAAGTGTTTATTTCATCATATATCTCATCAACGAGCTCGCCGGCATAATCTTCATATATCTTATTCTTTGAGTATCGTGAATAATGATAAAAGAAAATTGCAATTCCCATTTTTCCATTCAGTAATCCTGGATTGTCAAGAAAGCTGGCATTCAGGAGAAGCACATTGGCAATTCGTTGCAACCGATCCCCGATCATTGTATTCAAAGATAAATCCACGTCAGTCCCGTTAATTTAGGGTTTGCTGAAAAAATCAGGTTGAGCAATTAAACGCCCTGAGATTCCTGCTCTGGTTGCTGATCCTGATAGAAAATAGATGACCCCCAGGGGCCATATCAAATAAGGATCCGTCAGTCAAGGCAGTAATCCACCTGAAAAATGAGCCAAAAAAATGATTAGCCTCAAAATGTATGAGGTTCATCACAAAGAAGATACATGCGACCCAACTCTCTGAAGTTTCTTTGAGTCTGGCTCGTATTTGATTCAATGCGTATCCGTTCTTACCCTGTCCGAACTTACCTTCTATATGATTACGTTCAGCGGCTTCCTTTCTTGCCTTCCTCTTCTTATAGTAGCTCTGCTTTTCCTTTGCCGGCTTTCGACCCAATGGCGGGGCCGTGATCCTGATTCCTCTTTCTTTCAACCATCTTCTGTTCTCCTGGGTGGCATAGATCTTATCAACCTGCACCAGTTCAGGGTAATGGCCGTGCAATGTAAGGTATTCCTCTACCTGCCCAATCAGGTCGCCGGCTTCGTGATAAGCGTCCCAGCTAAAGGTATTTATCCGGGCAAAACCATCATCAAGGCTAACCCCAAGTTTGGACCCAAACTCTATCTGTGAACCAGTCTTTCCTCTTGGAATAGGACGAACATGAGGCTGATAGATACTGACGATACGATCGGGGGAACTATGTGTATTGGTATCGTACATTTGTTTCTGCTGCAGGTAGGCGGTTTGTATAATCCAAAGAAGACGTTGCTCACGGTGGGTAAACGGGAACCGCTCCTCTCTTGTCTCGACTTTGTCCAACATGCTGTTTATGTGATTTATATCACGTCTTACACTCTCTAACAGCTTACGTGTCATCTTGCGGTGAGCGGATTCAGTTTTCTTCTTTTTCTTCGAGTAATCAAGCCAGGCCTTATCCATGGTACGTCTGTAGGTCCTGGGCTTGACGCCCTTGCTTCCGGATTGATCGTATAACTTGTCGATTAGTCCCTCACACTTCTTCCTGCTCTCGTTCAGTATCCCGTTATCGGTCGGGTACGTGATGTATTGGTCTGCTACCGTGGCATCTGCCTGGAGCTTCCCATTGTTTGACGGTTCATCCGAGCCTTCCTTCTTTTTCTTCTTATTATGTTGTTGATCCTTATGTCCTTTGGCAGTCCGGATTAAGTCTGCGCTCAGAGTGTCAAATTGCTTGTGCCCAACTCTTTTTCTTATCTCAACAAACAGTGAGGGATCAAATACCGGATCGACCTTGAACTCCTCCAACCCTACAAAATACTGCATATACAGGTTCTCCTGGATGGCCTGTATAACTCCTCTGTCATCCAGTTTCTCCAGATGTTTGATAATCAATGCCCCAAGTACTGTGCGCGGAGAAACAGCGGGACGGCCTGAATCACTGCTCATAAGCGACATATATACACTGGCGAACTTATCCCAGGGTACAACCCGGGCCAGTTTCACCCACCGGTTATCTGCTGATAGATTTGCCCGAAAGGGAGTCTTGAATTCTTCGATTGATAACTGTTTCTCTGAAGTATACCGTACCATAATGCAAGCTTTATGAAGGCAATTTATGTTCTTCCTTGCATTTTTGCTAATTTATGAAGCTAAAGTTATTAACTTACTACATTGATTATCAACATGATGACAAAATAATCATACTTTTTCAGCAAACCCTAATTTAAATCTCTTTAAAACCACAGATCAGACATTCTTTCACATAAAGTTCAACAATTGATTTGATATGATTGCAAGAAAAAGCCGGGAAAAAGTTGACAGAAGTTGCCAGATATTGCCAGAAGCTGCCAAAAGTTGACAGAAGTAGACACCCTCCTTTTTTTGAACGCTTATTTCAGGTGTTTCGGTATGTCAAACGCTCTATAAATAATTTTAAGATGATAAGGATCAATCAATCCGTTGGGAATATCAAGTCCGGCCTTTTTGATCCATCGGTTAAGTGTTCGTAAAGAAATTCCATATTCATCAGCTACTACATTTCTGTACTTGGGTTCCAGAATAAGATCATCAATTTTGGGATTATTGTTCATTGCCATAAAATTTAAAAGACCTTCACCCAACGTAAGCATTCGGCCTGGTACATATTGACAGAGGCCTGACCATGGGCTATATTGCCGTGGTTAGGTTTCAATACAACTTTTCTGGAGTTCTTTGATATTCTGTAAAAAGTAGATGGAGTGTTCAACTTTTTCCAACAATATCCAATAATTATTGGATCTCCAATGGAGTTTTTTGGAGCACCCGGCCGGCTTTCCAGTTATGAGGCAGTAGATCTGCCAGGTCAAGGCTGTAGTCTTTGTTGTAGTAAGGGATCCGGGTCAACACATCTGTCAGCCATTCCCGGGGGTTTACATCCAGGGCAGCACAGCAGCCGAGCAGGGAGTACATTATGGCAGCATTCTCCGCCGCATCATGATTGCCACAGAACATGTAGTTTTTTCTCCCCAGAGCCAGAGGGCGGATACTGTTCTCCACAAGGTTACTATCCATCTGGTAGCGTCCGTCAAGATGATATCGGGATAATCTGTGGAACAATGAGTATGTATAAGTTAATGCTTTGCTCATTCTTCCCCCTGTTAATGCCTTGGGCATATAGCTGACGATCCATTTCTCAAAACCAAGGAGGATGGGATAAGCAAGTCTTGAGCGAAGCTCTGCTCTCTGCTGGTAATCGAGTCCCTGGTCGTCAGCCATCGACTCCACACCGTAGAGCAGGCTGATTTGTTCCAGGGCATACTCGGCTCCGGTTTTGTCTTCATTAAGGGCTTCAGTAAATTTTCGTCTCGCATGTGCCCAGCAAGCCAGAAGCAACACACCCTTCTTATTCTCGTAGATAGAATAAGCCTCGTAACCGTCTGTCTGTACTGCACCCTTGTAATCGCGTAGGAGTTCTATAACAACCCTTTGAGCTCTTGATCCCTTGTCATAATGAAAGAATACCAGGTTCTTCATCACCGATCTCACCACCCACAGGTAGGCCTTAACAGCCCGGTGCTTTTCATTATTGATAACCGGCACGGTGCTTTCATCGACCTGGATATAGTCACTCTCAAGCACTATCTCCCTTAACCTGTAATACAGCGCCCTGAGAAGATCCCCGCAACCGACGAACCAGTCGTTGACAGTTGATGCTGGTATTCTTATACCCTCAAGCTTAAACATTGCAAGTTGCCGGTGGAATGGAAGATGATACATGTACTTGCTCATGATCAGCTCGGCAAGCAGACTTGCCCCGGCATTGCTCCTGGGCAGTGGTAACAGCGGAAGGGGTGCGATCTTAACGGCTTTCTCCTGACCCTCTTCTCCACTAACCTCATGGACAGCCAGCAGATCCTTCTTCAGAGCATATTTCGGGCGTATGATCCTTCGGACATAAAGCTCTCCGGGTTTATGTTCCAGCTGCTCGGTAACCTCCTCGCCTATGCGCACCCAGTTCTCATCAATGCCCTCCGGCTCGATGATCTCCTCCTCACGACGCAGATGCTCCGGAAGGGGCATACGTACCGGCTGCTTCTTCTCTCTTTCTGCCCTGGTACGCTTATAGGTGATTATTTCATTGGCAGAAGCCTTGATGACAGTCTCTTCTTCGGGCAGTATGTCAAGTCCTTCAAAGTCAAGCTTACGCTGGGCTGGATCAGACGGGATGTACTTTTCACTCGATGACTTCCAGTACTTACGCCTTAGCCATGCAAGCTGATCAATTAATTGCTTGATCTTTTCTTCAAACTTCTTTACCTTCTCATCTAACTGGCTGATCTTGCGATCCTTTTCCCTGATTAATGCCTCGTAGCGTTCCAGCGTACCTCCATCTGCTTGTCTTAGCTTGGACAGCTCCTGATAAAGCTCGTCACGCTCCCGAAGGAGGGTCTCGATAAATGCGCTTTGATCAGGTGTATTTGACACAGTCCGTCTTGCTTTAAGTCTGAGCCAAAGATAACTCAGATAAAGCAATGTGATACTCAGTTAAAATACTTTTAATTAACTGAATGACTGATAGTTATTAACAATACGGCGGGTTCTCAACCGTCCCGGCCTGACACTCTCTACCATGGACATTAAATCCTTCCAGTCGATGTTAATCGAGGCGGTTGTCTCATCAAAAACCGGCAGCTTAAATCGGCCTGATTCAAGTCGCTTGTGATAGATGACCAGACCTGCGTATTCCATGTGAAGGATCTTCATAACGTTCTGATGACGGTTCATGAAGATAAAGACCCCTCCGTCTCGAACATTCTGGTTCATCAGAGAGTTAACCACACCACTCAGGGTGTAAAAACTTTTACGCATATCTACCGGTAGTGGATACAGGTAATACCTCAGTGAGCTGTGAAGATGGAACACGGGCCTCAGTCTAACAGGGACACAAGTGACCGAAGGCCGGCCAGATCCAGGGTTTGTTTTATCCGTAGGGTGGCGCCGTTGGGGTAAGTAATCTCCAGCGAGGTGTTGTCCATACCGGTAGCAGGTTGCCGAATGGAGGCCGGGTATTCAGCTGATCCCGGAGCTCGTACCAGCAGTGGTATAAAGCGTCCGTCTGGTCCCTCTTTACGGAGCTTCTTCCGCCAGTAAAAGAATGTAGATGGTGCTATGCCTTCGTTGGAACAAAAACTTTTGACGCTTAATCCCGACTCCTTCTGCCGCTCCAAAAGAACGGCCATCTTTGAACTGCTTAACATTGATTTTTTGCCTGGGAAGGTAATCGGATCCTTCCGTTAGCAAAATATGTGGCAGACCGGATGCTTACCACCCAACCGCTTTTCAGACTCTCACTAATTCCAACTGTTAAAAATAGTAAAAAAAGTTTACCCCCCCCAAAAAAGAGAAAAATATTCCAAAAGTTGGCGGAACATCAGACAAAAACCTGAAATACATTCTTAACGGATGGATCACCAGAGGAATAAAAGAAGCAAGGGGCAGGGAGCAGGGGGCGCAGGGCACAGAGCTCAGGGCGCAGAGCTCAGGGCGCAGGGCGCAGGGCACAGGGCACAGGGGAAGAAAGCGGTGGGCGGGGAGCAGGGGGCGTAGGGCAAGATGCAGGGCAGGGAGCAGGGAGGGAAATTTCAGATCTTCTGATTAAAAAGTGTATCAGTGTTCCTCCAGGATATTGCCTGTCTGCCGTCACTGTAGCTGTATGTTTCATCACCACCGTAAATAACTGTTCCGGATTGTAATCCGGTTAGTCTTTGCCAGTATTTAATCCCTTTAAAGAATTCATCTGTCACAGTTTTTCCGGATTTAATTTCAACAGGAACAAAACTATCTTTTTTATCAATTATGATGTCTATTTCATGCCCCACGTTATCTCTCCAGAAAAAAATATCCTCATTGACTGATCTGTTTAAGACGTGCTTCTTAAATTCCGACACAATCAGATTTTCAAAGATATTCCCGTATAAGGGATGCAGATTCAACTGGCCGGCATTTGAAATACCCAGGAGAGAGCATACAAGTCCTGTATCGTAAAAGTAAAGCTTGGGCATTTTTATTATACGCTTGTTGAAATTCCTGTGAAAAGGATAGAGCCGGAAGACTATGAAGGAATTTTCCAGAACTGATATCCAGGCTCCTGCAGTCTTGTTGTCAACTCCCGCATCCAGGGCAAGGCTGCTCAGATTCAGCAACTGACCGGACCTTCCGGCGCACAGCCTTAGAAATCTGTCAAACGTATTAAGATCCGATATATTCTTTAACTGCCTGACATCTCTCTCCACATATGTCCTGATATAATTCGGATACCAAAGATCAGGGTCTATCCTCTGATCATATACCGGCGGGTATGATCCGCTTATTATCCTCTCTGCAGGGTCAACATCATTGCCGGGCGGCAATTCGGCCAGAGTAAACGGAAGAAGGTAGAGGTATGCAATTCTACCGGCAAGACTTTGAGAAATTGTCTCCTGGAGAAGAAAATTATTCGAACCTGTAAGTATGAATCGTCCTTTCAGACTGCTGTCATCAAGCAACTGCTGAAGATATGAAAAGATTTCAGGTGCTCTTTGCACTTCATCGATTACTGCCCCGGAACCATACTGAAATAAGAATCCTCTCGGATCATCAAGTGCAAATCGCCTGCTGTCGGGATTCTCAAGGTTAACATAAGGTTTATTGTCAAATATATGCCGTGTCAGCGTAGTTTTTCCCGATTGTCTTGGCCCGATAACGGCTACTGCCTTAAATTGTTCCGCCAGCTGTATAAGTTCTGGTTCTATTTCACGTCTGATCATAATGCAAATGTACAGTTTTGGAATTGAATTCCAAATATGTAATGTATCTATTATCGGGAACAGGTAATTGAAAACCGTTCAGGCTTTGCAAGCCGTAGCTTTAGCGAAGGCTTGGCGCAGAGCACAGGGGAAGGAGCAGGGAGCAGGGGGCAGGGAGCAGGCAGAATCTTACTGAATAAAGTCGCCTGAAGTGCAGTATTTTCTTGATGCGGTATAGGCTCCTTATAGGAAAGTCTGCAAAGAGTCGGGCTCATCCCAATTTAAAACATTCAAATAGATGACGTCATCCCTAATCGGGTTCCTCCCGATTAGGGATCTTAGTCCCAAACCAGCAATTAGTCAAAAAAACGATCCTGCCCGATGCACAGGGCCTCTTAGCGGCATTTGTTAAGGGGGACAGGATTCCTTCGCCCCGGGGCACCGGGATTCGCAATGACCGATGTCATCTGGGTAATTTTGCGGCCCGGGTGACCGAGACTCGGAATGACTGTGCCCTTGTGGCTGATTTGTATACAGATCAGACGTGACCCTGAGTAACGGTTCATGAAGATTTCAGATTGCTCAAAAACACGTCTCAGGTCTTTTAGTCTCCCATTCTCCGTTTCTCCGTTTCTCCGTTTCTCCGTTTCTCCCTTTCTCCCTTTCATCTTCTTCATGCCCATCTGCATCATTTCTTAAGCCTTACCAGCACCAGAACCGGATTATCCGTCTCTTTCAGGCTGTTTGCCAGTTTCTCAAGCTCCTTTTTCTTTTCGGGGTATTCCGGGATTAAATTTTTAAAATCAGTGCTTGCCACATGTACTTTTATCTGATATGGATATTGTAATCCAACCATATACTCCTGGCTGTCTTCAACAAAATAATTTTCGGGTTGAAACAGTGTGCCGCCATCAAGATCATTTAAAATACCGCCAACCTGTTTTGAACCTAAGGTGCCTCCAAAAGATTCTACACCGCATAGAAATGTTTTAGATTTTAATTTATCAATCACTGCAATCCAATTCCCTCTTAAACTATATACAAGTACCAGGAAATTATTCGTTTCAAACATTCGTAGTATTTGCATATGGTTATTTAAAAAAGATACAAAAGAGTTTGATTGGGAAATTTGAACCGTTGATTTAGGCCAGCGGTATTCACCCGGACTAAATATAAATGATATCCCATAGCTTAAATCAGGCAGTATTGAATATACTGTATCATTATACAGTTCCCAACAGACGATTTTACCATCAAATTTATAGGTTCCTCCTGCCGAAGGTAGATTACTGTTAAAAATAGGTATCGGATTATGCTTGCTTTTTATTAGCATCCCCACAGTATCCAGAATCAACCAGGAATATTTTGCCTGGCCCATATAAATATTTTCCGTAATGAGCAATTTACCATTAAAGAAATTGATGTCATCAAAAATCCGTCCACCATATTCTTTCAAAGTAATATTTCTTTGAAACTGACCGTTACCAGTATAAACTTTTATTATATTGTTTTCTAAAACATATACTGACTTAGCATTGGGATCAAAATCAAAATGCATATAATAATAGTATTCACCCGGCCCTCTGCCATGGCTACCTATTTTCCTAAGCAACTTTCCTTCATGATCAAATTCCAATATGCCAATATCTTTTACTGACAAGTAGATAGAGCTTTCTGTTATTTTATAAGTATAGATAAGACCGATGGCAGTACTATTATCCAGAGGAATGTATTTTATGTCGTCAGCTATATCTGATAAAGTGATTTTGTTTACGGTAAACTCTTCAGGGTTAATTTCATATAAATTACTGTCAGTTGAACTACATGAATAAGCGATCAAACACAGCAATAAAAGATAAGCCTGTTTCATTTCATCTTTATTAACACATATTTAAAACTGAAAACTATATAATCAAAAACAATCAATACATCTTGATTTCTGTAAAACCGACATAATATTAAACCATTGATTATTTTCCCTTAAAACAACATATGCAGATTTTCTTTTTCGTGTTGAGCATGCTGTCAAAACTAATTAAAATCAATAAGTCGTCATCGGTCACAGATACCAATTAAGATCTTTCCAGCATTATAATTATAAAGAGGCTGTTTGTAAATTCAAATCAGCCTCTTCTAGCTAAAACTGATCTTCCTTAATGGCTATTGGCTTATTCTAAATAATAATATTATTATTTCAGTAGTGTCCGATTAAAAAATAAATAAGAGGGGTACTCCCCTAAGGTTTCCCCCAATGTTGTAATTTGGTTTTACCACAAACTAAATACAACATGGGTAAAATTACGGAAATAAAATTAGTCGGACAGCCGATCTTCAGACAGATAATGAATTTGGTAGATAAAGTTGACATAAATGGGTTAATCCGCAAACACGAAAGTGATTACTACTACAAATCATTCAAAACCCGCACACACCTTTTCACTATGCTGTTCGGTATATTAAGCCGGTGCGATTCGATGACCGAAGTATGCGAAGGGCTTCGTGCCATGGGCGGCAAGCTTAATCATCTTGGAATGGATCAGGCACCTGCTAAGAGTACTGCATGTGACGGACTGCGTAACAGGAATCACAAGTTTTTTGAAGAGTTATATTTTACACTGGTAAAACATTATCATAGTTTTTTGTCGGACAGCCGGACTTTTGGACTGACTTTTAAGGAGGTTCTTATAATCGATTCCACGACCATACGGTTATTCAGTGATATTTTAAAGGGTGTTGGCCGTAATCCCAAGGGAGACGGAAAGAAGAAAGGCGGAATGAAAGTCCATATGCTTATTGATGCAGTTCAATCGGTTGGACGGTTTATCAAAATGACAGCAGCAAAGGTCAATGATCAGAAGTTTTTAAAGAGCCTCGAACTAATATCTGACAGCATGATAGTCTTTGATAAGGCCTATAACTATTACCATCAGTTTGCTCTTTGGACCACACAAAAGGTATATTTTGTCACCCGGATGAAAAAGAATGCTGTTTATACGATTATAGAGGTTAAAAGGGAACATTATCGTAAGAAGGGTAAGGCAAAGGTTTTACGGGATGAAATTATTGAAATGGAATATCATCCCGAGAGAGAAGACGGCACAAAAGATCTTAAGACCAAACTCAAAATGACACTCAGAAAGGTCAGTTATCAGGATGAACAGAACCGCTACTACGATTTTCTTACGAATAATTTTGATATATCAGCTGAAGATGTCGCATTCCTCTACAAGAAAAGATGGGGTATTGAGATCCTGTTCAAGAAAATGAAACAAAACTTCCAGTTACATTACTTCTACGGAGAGAATGAAAATGCCATCTATACACAGGTCTGGTGCACACTAATAGCCCAACTCTTATTAACTGTGACCCAGAAGATCGCACAGGCGAAGAAAGCCTTCTCGGTTGTAGCCTCGTTGGTCCGGATACATCTGATAAGCAATCTGGATGTAAATGAGCTGCTGCGGAGTACAAAAAGAAGTTTTAAAAGCAAATCGATCCCTCCAGGGTTACAATTATCATTGAATATGCAGGGGGTCAGTTTTAAAATGTAAAATATGATACTTGATAATCAGCTACTTATGAAACCAAATCAAGAATCTAAATTATTAATCGGATAACAGTGTTATTATTTATAAAAGCTTACAAAACTTAGCACTGACAAGATCCGGTAGCTCCTTCGCCAAAGGCATATGCACAGTCACTTGGACAATCACCTGTTCCTGAAACAAGATACCCTAATATTGTGGTTCCCCTCCAACATAAACAGGTGCAAGCATCATAGCCGCCCTTTAAAGCTAATAATTCTTCATTGTTCATTAGTTTTTCAGGATTGATCTGCAATTTATTAAGTTTTTTCATTGCAATAAAGTTTTAATTATTAATTATTTGAGCCAATTTGTTCTCCACACTGTGTGGCTTTCATATGATCGCCCGGAATAAATCCGAATTAAGAAATATTCCCCTGATTTATCCTTTCACAGGTCAATTACACTGACCAATGAAGAAGCGTCAGGTCTAAGACCCTGACCGAAGAAGTAGCATCTGGGGCCGTTGCCAGAGTTACAGAAAAATGTTATTTCGCATAGGCATACCTCCTTTCTGTTAAGGAAAGGTCCGGGCCATTAGCGCAGGGCAAGGGGCGAAGGGCGTAGGGCAATATCGTAATTTGGGTTGTTCCGCTCCCAGCCCCAAGCTCCCTGCTCCCTGCTTTTAAGCTGCCCTTCTCTTTCAAATTTATTAAAAATGAATTCATTAATACTAAAGAATTTACTTATTGTTATTTAATTAACAGCATCTGCTTTTATACTGACTCCCTCCTCTTTTTTGAAAATCTCCCTGAAATACCTTAAATCATCAATTTCATACTGGGCCGGGAGTTTGTAACCATTAATGAAAAAAGTCGGGGTCCCCATAGCATTAAATTCTCAGAAGCTAACTATGTTTTCCCCCATAAAAGGTCTTGCAGGTCCTGCAGGTCTCTTTGCGCAGGGAGCAGGGAGCAGGGCTCAAAGCTTGGCGATTCCTGCTCTATGCCCCTTGCTCTGTGCTCTATGAGTCTTCCCCTGTGCTCTGAGCTCTGCGCTCTGTGCTTCTTTATTTTATATACCACCACAAAGTGTCTTTGATTCCAATGCACTATACATGGCAGCGGAACTTCATCGCGGAGCTGTTCCCAGGTAAGCCGGTAGCCGCGGGTTCGGAATCCGATGCTTTCGGCTGCATCGCTGATGCCAAGCATGGAAACGCCTGATTTTGATATATAAGACTTTGAACGGAGATTTTGCAATGTATATGATTTCCCATAATGTTTAGCTACCATCTGCAGGCAGGTGGGTCCGCAATCCATGAAATCAAGTTGCTTGAGAACTGGAAACTCAGGCATAACTGCTACTTTTTCAGACTTACAAGTACTAGAACCGGATTATCTGTTTCTTTCAGGCTGTTTGCAAGTTTTTCAAGGTCTTTCTTCTTTTCGGGGTAGATATTAACTTTGTTTTTGAATTCATTACCTGAAACATGAACTTTTAAATTAATTGGATTTATTAATGTTGTAATATATTCTTTTTCATTCACTGCATAGTATGTCAAGTCTTCAGTTAAAGGCATGCCGCCATCCAAATCGTTTATTATGTAAGGTTTATACTTTGTATTGCTCCCTGTTGTTTCCTCATATTTGTTTGCGAGAAATGTTTTTTTTGTCTTTTTATCAATCAGGCAAATAGCAAATCTTTCCTGATAAGCAAAAACAACCACAATGAACTTATCTGTTTCAAACATTCTTCCGACACGGAATAATCTATATACTTGGGATATAAACGATGTTGATCTTGGATCAAGTCCTTCTATCTTTCCATCGGTCCATCGGTGGTTTCCCTGTGCGAACAAATATGCTGCTGAATTACTTAAGTCAGGTGAAATTGAAAAAATCGTGTCATTGTAATAATTATAATA
Organism: Bacteroidales bacterium; assembly: GCA_040772125.1. GTDB lineage: Bacteria > Bacteroidota > Bacteroidia > Bacteroidales > VadinHA17 > LD21. The sequence goes on along the minus strand of JAXGYS010000003.1, from coordinate 1,085,129 downwards.
AAAAAGGTTATTTTCAAATTTATATGTACCACCCACCATCTCAATACCTGGCTTAAAGGGAGGGACGGAATTCTTCTTCATAGAAACAAAATGCCCTAGTGTATCGAGGAAGACCCAGCAATATTTAGAGTGTCCTGTTGATAGATAGTCAGGGAAAAACAATAATGAATTAGTAGTGATGCGTTAACTTTTTAAAAATATATATAAAACACTGATAATAAAATTAATATAAGCGTTCTTTGATTTTATGATTTGATTTGACCTGTAGTTTTGCACCTTTTAAGTGCAAAATTATGAATTCAGGTAAGTATGTCTTTGCTCAGATACTACAGTTTGTCAATAAGTATGAGTTTGAAAAGTGTGTCTCTCGTTACAAAGGAGACCATCGAGTTAGAGATTTAAACTGTTGGAATCAGTTTATTCAACTATTCTTTGGCCAATTAACCTCAAGGAACTCATTAAGAGATATTTGTTTATGTCTGAAAGCACACAAAAATAAACTCTACCATCTTGGTATAAAGCAAAATGTCAATCAATCCACACTATCCAGAGCCAATGAAAATCGGGATTGGAGAATTTTTGCTGACTTCGGTGAGTACCTGATAAAAACAGTCAGGCCGATGTACTCTGACAGCCCGATTCCTAATGTCGACATTGATAAAGATGTTTTTGCACTTGACTCAACAACAGTCTCATTAAGTCTTAAACTCTTTACCTGGGCCGAGGGCAAATACTCCAGAGGTGCGATCAAGATCCATACAATGCTGAGCTTAAGAGGCAGTATTCCAACATTTATTTTTATCACGGACGGCAAGTATCATGACAGTAATATCCTTGATGAGATTGTTCCTCAACCCGATGCCATATATCTGATGGACAAAGCTTACATCGATTTTGCTTCGCTGTATAGAATGAATAGAGCAGATGCATTCTTTGTGACGAGGGCAAAGGTGACAATGGATTACCGGGTGCTTGAAAACAACTTCAATCTGGATGAAACTACCGGGCTCAGAGGTGATAGAACCATAAAACTGAAAGGACCAAAGTCTAAGCAACTATATCCGGAGAATCTTCGTATGGTAGAATATTACGATGATGAAAAAGATATGTTACTTACCTTCGTAACAAATAACTTTGAGGTCTCGGCACTTGAAATTGCCAGATTATATCGCAATCGCTGGCAAATCGAAGTGTTCTTTAAATGGATAAAGCAGAACCTTATCATAAAAACGCTTTGGGGTCATTCAGAAAATGCGGTAAAAGTCCACGTTTGGATCGCTATCTGTACATATCTTATCGTCGCTCAGGTAAAATATGCTCTTAAAAGTACTCTGTCAATCTATGAGATAATGCAGATTTTAGGCATATCTGTTTTTGATAAAACACCTGTAAAAGAACTACTTACAGAATTACAAATCAATCAAAATGTCAAAGAACAAGGTAATTTATTTAGTATCAATAATTTATTAACGCATCAGTAGTAATAATGAATTATAAATTTCAATATCACGAAAACCAAGACTACCATCATACTCCTTTAGTGAAATATCCTTAAGAAAAATGCCACTGGGAGAGTAAATCTTAACTATTCCGGGGTCTAAAACAAAAACATTTCCAGATAATTCATCAACTGTAAAATTCATTCCATACCTATATTCTCCAGGGCCTTTTCCCCTACTGCCGACTTTTCGAACAAATTTACCATTATGTTCATACTGTACTATTCCAACATCCTTGATGGATAAATATATATACTCTTCGGTCATTTTAAAGGCATATGTTATTCCAATTGGAATAATATTATCAAGCTGAATATACTTAATGTCATCTGCAATTTCAGATAGAGTTATTCTATTGTCGTTAAAACTTCGAGGATCAATATGGTAAAGATTATGTCCTGTTCCATTACATGATGAGATAAAGAGAATTAAACACAGAAAATTAATTGACTTCATTGTATTTGATTAAATTTAAGTTTTATGGATTTCGCATTTTTTCAATTCCATTATTCATAACCACTGGTCAAAGAAAATCCGTAAGGCTTGAAAGAGTAGCGGTAAAAGGGAAAGAAGCAAAAATAATTCTTGTCTACTAAACATCATGGAGTTTTGTAAATATTTAAAATCTTAAATTCGACTTTTGAGTTGTTGGATAATACGTTTGTTTTTCGGCTAAAATTTAATTTCACATTTAATAAGGCTGACTTACTTCATAAGTCAGCCTTAATTATTTGTCAGTCTTGAATCTAAACCGATTAAACCTTAAATAATTTAATTATTACAGGATCCGGTCGTTAACCAGCCACCAAAAGCATCCCTACAGTCCTTTGGACAATCACCATCTTCTGAAAGTAAATAACCGTAATAAATAGGCGGGCTTACGAATATGTTGTAACAAAGACAGGTGCATGGACCACCGCCATAATCTCCTCCTCTCAAAGTTATGAGTTCGTCGTTTTTTATTAACTTTTCAGAATTGATCTGTAGCTTATTAAGCCTTTTCATCTTTTTATGTTTTAATTGTTAATACTCCTTTTTTTGATTACGGATTTCATATCACGGTCTGGCTGCCAATCCGGTCAAAACATTAACTTTGCCAGTACACCTCCTTTCTGTTATGGAAAGGTCCGGGCAGGAAGCGGCGCAGAGCTCAGAGCTCAGGGCACAGAGAAAAGCTTCCTGCCCTTCTCTTTCAGATTGTTTTAATCATTCACATTTGTGTTAATTCATATTTCTTTGTTACTCTTTATTGTATGGCAATGCCCTTATTGGTACATGGTGCAGTTCCTAATACCCAGTTTTATTCATCGTAGCTACAGCAAAGGCTCATAACTTCCAACATGGATCTTATCATTTTAATATCCTGTTCAGTGGCTTAATAAGCCGGAATATCAATCTGCTGTTGTCAGTAATTATATCTGCCGTTCCTGTCATCTCATTTATAAAGTGAAGACTAATGTTATACGTGGTTGTTAAACCGTTGATCAGATCAATCTCTGCTATATATGCCTCACCAGCCGGTACAAGCGAAAGCGTGCTGATATTTCCTTTTAATACTCCGAATTCCATATAAGGAAATCCTGACAGCTTAATGTTGACTTCCTGTCCAACTTTTACTCTTCCGAGACCAGAACCAGGTATGCTTGCCCCTACAATTATCCTGCTCTTATCCTCAGGTATAACCGTGGCAAGTATCTCTCCTGATTTGATAACCTGATTTTCATTCCAGAAAGATGTAAAAGTTATATTACCTCTGACCGGACTTTCAGTTAGAGGACAGATATGGTAAAAAGTCGGTAATAATTGCCTCGCAGTTTCCGATTAATAAATGACATGAGTACATCGGAGAATCAACGTAAGCATCCGATAAATCACATCTAGTTTATTGATTATTTCTGACTAAAGTGAGCCACCATTCTTGGTCGGTTTGATTAAAGTTTGATTTTATTTGGGTGCATTTGTACCAATTTGGTACACTTTTGATCGATTCCGATTAAAGTTGTGTCAATTTTGATTGATTTGATCCCAATTCGGACACATATGACACCAGTTGCACTATAATTTCACAACATAACACAAGTTTGATTCCTCTTCCAGTTGAGCGGAAGCAGATCCTCCATGTTGCCCTTACCATTGCTATAGGAGTACATCTTTGAAAGTATATCCTCAAGCCATTCTGCAGGGTTTACTCCTGCAGCTTTGCAGGATCCCAACAATGAGTACATTACAGCAGCTCTTATTGCTGCATCATTGTTACCACAGAAAAGATAGTTCTTTCTTCCGATAGCCAGGGGACGGATTGCGTTTTCAACAAGGTTGTTATCTATTCTGTATCTTCCATCAAGGTGGTATCTTGAGAGTTTAGGGAAAATACTGTATGTGTATGATATTGCCTTTGCCATTCTGCTCTGAGGAAGCAAAGCATTGTAGTTATCGTAAAGCCACTTCTCAAAGGTCACCAGTATCGGATATGCCTTTGTGCGTCGTAACTCTTTTCTCTGATCAGGTGTAGCTTCCATCTCATCAGCCTCCCTCTCTAAGGCATAGAGAGATTGTATCTGTAACATAGCCTCCGTTGCCAGTTTCTCATTCTCCCCAAGAGCTTCATCGAACTTTCGCCTGGCATGTGCCCAGCAACCAAGCATCAGTTTCCCGTCAAGGGTCTCGAAGCGCTTGTAAACCTGATAACCGTCACTCTGTATCGCTCCCTTAAAATCATGCAGCAGCACCATAGCCGTTTTCTCGGAGCGGGAACCCCTGTCATAGTGGAAGAAGACCTCGCCATTGTCCACACTACGCACAACCCACAGGTAACCCTTAACTGCCCGCTTCTTCTCATTGTCTATCACAGGTATGGTGCTCTCGTCAACCTGGATGTAATCGGTAGACAAGACCCGTCGCCGAAGATGGTCATAGAGTGGTTTGAGCAACTCGCAGCTCTGGGAGAACCAGTCTCCCACCGTGGAAGAGCTTATCCTTACCCCAAGATCTGTAAACCTGGCTATCTGTCGGTGAAAAGGTATGTGATAAAGGTATTTTTGGATGATTATTTCTGTCAGGAGTGTCGTATCTGCCATACATTTGTGTATGGGGCTCTGGGGAAGAGGCGCTATTACTACTGTTGGCTTCTCTTTCTCCTGATGGCCGAGCTCCTGAGTCTGGTTCTTAAGAGCAAATTTCCTGCGAGTGGTCCTCTTTATATAAAACTCAGCAGGTTTGTAGGCTAGTTTGTCAGTCACTTCAGATCCGATGCAAACATACTCATCAAAATTTATCCCCTCAGGGTCAATAATAGTCTCCTCAACACGCAGGTTATCAATGGAGATATCCTTACGGGGAGTACGAGACCTTTTTACTGCTATTGTGTTGGTTATGAGCTCCTGTTCCTGCGCAGCAGCTTTCCCCAGTTGCTCTATCTCACTGTCACTAAGTTGTTCACCAAAGATATCCAGCTGCCGGGCATCCGGGTCCGGTGAGATAAACCGCTCGCTTTTCTTTCCAAATAACAGTTTGCGTAAGTTCTCAATCTCCTGTGTGAGTCTGGATATTACATCCTCCCTGGCAGATAGCTGGTTGCGAAGAGACTCTATCTCTTCTGCCATTTTTTCAACATCTTGCCTGGTGTATCCGGATGCCATAAAACATTGTAATTATCTGATACAAAGATAATAACATTATTCAGATAACCAAATGATTTACAACATTTTATGTTAAAATTTAACCCTTTTTAACCTCCTTAATCTTGTTGAGGGATCCTCCATAACTCCATCAACCATCATCACCAGGTCCAGCCATTCTATCCTGAGGGATCCCTGGCCGGGAGTCTTTGAAGGAAGACGAAAACGACCCTCTTCCAGAAGTTTTGAGTAGATGACAAGCCCACCAGGTTCCATATGAAGAAGCTTGATACGGTTGCGGGACTTGTTAATGAAAATAAAGACATCTCCATCGAGTACATTAAGTCTCATATTGTTTGTCACAAGACCACTTAAAGTATGAAAACTCTTCCGCATGTCAGTTGGCTCACTGTAGAGCAGGTAACGCATACTGTCATTGAGACTAAACATTGCGACGGCCTCCCGATGAAGCGATGATGGTACTTACCATTAACGAGTCCATGATCCCCCTGATACGAAGTTCGGCTCCAGCGGGTGTACGAAGCTCTATTTCAATTTCACCATGGGTTATAAATGGCTGTTTAAAATTTTTACCCCGGTTCCGCGCTCTCATAGATCCTCCGCAGAGAACATCGATTGGCAGGAACTGTCCTTCTGATTGTGATGTGGATTCTTGAAGGTCTCTGGACTTACGTTTCCAGTAGTAATATTTATGAATGCTGACACCCCTTGAACCTAGAAAGGTCTTTATGTCTGTCCCCGATGAAGAAAAATCCTGTTCCAGTTGTGTATACTCTTCCAGCGTCATGGCTTTTAATTTTAAAACAAAACTAAACAGCCAAAAAGCCAACTACAATATGTATTTTACCGGATGCTTACGAATCAACCATCGCAGATGCAATTATGAACAGATTGGCATTAAATGCACATCGAATAGTCTTAAAAGGAGAGTCGCTAAAAAAGAAAAAATAAGCTACTTTGGATGTTACAAAGTAAGCATCCGGGGAAGGGCATATTTTGTTGACTCCGGGGGTGGATTAACTTTCATCGCAAAAAAACGATGTTAAACAGTTCAAAGATGACAGTTCTTCTGGAACGGAAGAAGGAGTCTGGATTAAGCGTCAAAAGCTTTTGTTCTAACGAAGGTATAGCACCATCTACATTCTATTACTGGCAGAAGAAGCTCCGTAAGGATACCGGCAGCGGGCGGTTTATACCACTACTTGTCAGGGCTGCGGGATCAGCCTCCTGCCCGGCCTCAGTTCATCAACCTGTGCCTGACATGGAAAATACACCTCTGGAAATCGCCTATCCAAACGGAACAACCCTAAGAATAAGACAAACCCTGGATCTGGCAGGGCTGCGTTCCCTTGTATCCCTGTTAGACTGAGTTTATGTTCCATCTTCACGCTTCACTGCGGTATTACCTGTATCCACTTCCGGTAGATATGCGCAAAAGTTTTTACACCCTGAGTGGTGTTGTCAACTCGCTGATGAATCAGAATGTTCGCGACGGAGGGGTATTTATCTTCATGAACCGCCACCAGAATGTGATGAAAATCCTGCATATGGAATATGCCGGGCTTGTAATCTATCATAAGAGATTAGAATCAGGCCGGTTTAAGCTGCCGGCTTTTGATGAAAATACCACCTCGATAGACATAAACTGGCAGGATCTGATGACTATGGTTCAAAGTGTAAAAATGAGAAGTTTAAAACCGTATAAAATTGTTAATAAAAAACTGTTATTCAGTTAGTTATTAACATTACATCAGTTTGTTGACACGTTTCGTTTTGTTATCTTTGACAAGACAAAAACGGAAAGAGAACTGTGGAGAATAAAGCTGATAAAGAGTAAGCATCCGGTCTGCCACATATTTTGCTAACGGAAGGATCCGATTACCTTCCCAGGCAAAAAATCAATGTTAAGCAGTTCAAAGATGGCCGTTCTTTTGGAGCGGCAGAAGGAGTCGGGATTAAGCGTCAAAAGTTTTTGTTCCAACGAAGGCATAGCACCATCTACATTCTTTTACTGGCGGAAGAAGCTCCGTAAAGAGGGACCAGACGGACGCTTTATACCACTGCTGGTACGAGCTCCGGGATCAGCTGAATACCCGGCCTCCATTCGGCAACCTGCTACCGGTATGGACAACACCTCGCTGGAGATTACTTACCCCAACGGCGCCACCCTACGGATAAAACAAACCCTGGATCTGGCCGGCCTTCGGTCACTTGTGTCCCTGTTAGACTGAGGCCCGTGTTCCATCTTCACAGCTCACTGAGGTATTACCTGTATCCACTACCGGTAGATATGCGTAAAAGTTTTTACACCCTGAGTGGTGTGGTTAACTCTCTGATGAACCAGAATGTTCGAGACGGAGGGGTCTTTATCTTCATGAACCGTCATCAGAACGTTATGAAGATCCTTCACATGGAATACGCAGGTCTGGTCATCTATCACAAGCGACTTGAATCAGGCCGATTTAAGCTGCCGGTTTTTGATGAGACAACCGCCTCGATTAACATCGACTGGAAGGATTTAATGTCCATGGTAGAGAGTGTCAGGCCGGGACGGTTGAGAACCCGCCGTATTGTTAATAACTATCAGTCATTCAGTTAATTAAAAGTATTTTAACTGAGTATCACATTGCTTTATCTGAGTTATCTTTGGCTCAGACTTAAAGCAAGACGGACTGTGTCAAATACACCTGATCAAAGCGCATTTATCGAGACCCTCCTTCGGGAGCGTGACGAGCTCCTGTTTTCCGCAATGGGACACCCTAAAAATTATTTTGGATAATATCGTATAGTTCCTGCTGCTCCTGATCCATCTTAAGCAAGTGACTTTCTGTGTGTTTGGATGCAGGGAGGGTATAAGTTATCTGGTACATGTTATGTGTGACTTCTGCTGCTTTTTTCAGTGACAGTGTTGATTTAGCCCGGTACAATGCTCTTTCCAGGTCTTTGTATATGCAGTAAGCTGTGAAGGCAATGCAGATATGAGCCTCTATTCTGTCACGCAGTCTATGGTAAATTGGCCTTATTCGTAAATCAGTCTTTGACATCCGGAAGGCCTTTTCCACAAACCATAGGTTTTTGTAATTCTGCATGACCTCCTGGTTGCTTATACTGCTATTGGTGATATAACCTTTCAGTCCGTCCCAGACGTGATCATAATTGTACTTCTCGTAGTCAATATCAATGGTTATCTCTCCCGTTAGCCGCAAGTATTTATTGTAACCCCTTTTGTTGATGTGTGATTTTGTAAGTCTGCCTGACTTTATTTGCTTCTCAAGTCGCATCAGACCACGCCTTCGGTTGTATTCATCCTTTGTCGCCCTGACAGATGAGTAATTAACTATGAGCCTTGTATCTTCAGATCTTGCTATGCTAATCGTTGATCCATCGGTAAAGGTGGTCTGCAATATCTTCTTTTTAATCCTCTCCGGCTCACTCTTCAACCGGGCGCCAAGAATGTACTCATACCCATTTTCTTTCAATGCCATCATGTTTTCATTGGAAAGCAATCCGGCATCTGCCACAACAACTGGCTTATCCAGACTGAACTTACGGCTTATCTTCTCAAGAAATGGAATAAGTGTATGACCTTCATAAGTATTGCCCTCGTAGATATCATACCCGATGGCATAGCCGCCCATGCCTACCAAAAGACCAATGAAGATCTGGGGCTGCTGATGCTTGCCATCCTTGGAGAAGCCGGTCTTGCGAAGATCATCCTCGTCGGAGGCTTCAAAATAGAGCGTGGTCATATCGTAAAACACCACACTGATCTTCCCCTCAAGAACTCTTAGTGTATGAGCAAAAGCTATTTGCTCTACCTGATCCTTCAACCGACTGTTGAGCTTATCCAGAAAACGGTATACACTATCAATCTCTAGGCTTACTCCCTGGTACCGGGAGAGGTAATCGATGGTCTTCAGCTTGCTCAGTGGGAAGGCAATGCGTGAGATAACCAGATGACGAAAGAGCTCTTCTCCTATCTTATTAAAACCGATATGATCATAGATCTTCCCGAAGATTATCTCAGGGCCAACTGTTTGTATGTTCGAGTTACTGAGGGTAGATAAGACGCTCCTTATCATCTGATCGGTCTCAGAGGGGAAGAGATCCGGCGGCTTGGAGAGATGATCTATCTCCTGCTGGGCCCTTTGAACTAAACGATCTATTTCCTGCCGTGTGGTGGCGGAACCAAGGCTTTTGACCACTTTATATCGCCCTCTGGCCTTGCTAATGATCTGAACACTAGTACTTCCGGAGTTATTCAGCTTGGTGCGGACAAACATATCTTGTTTTTTCGGGACACCCAAAAATAACAATCATATATTGATTTACAATGATTTACATGGGTGTCCCAAAAAAATGCGGAAAACAGGAAGACGGACTGTGTCAAATACACCTGATCAAAGCGCATTTATCGAGACCCTCCTTCGGGAGCGTGACGAGCTTTATCAGGAGCTGTCCAAGCTAAGACAAGCAGATGGAGGTACGCTGGAACGCTACGAGGCATTAATCAGGGAAAAGGATCGCAAGATCAGCCAGTTAGATGAGAAGGTAAAGAAGTTTGAAGAAAAGATCAAGCAATTAATTGATCAGCTTGCATGGCTAAGGCGTAAGTACTGGAAGTCATCGAGTGAAAAGTACATCCCGTCTGATCCAGCCCAGCGTAAGCTTGACTTTGAAGGACTTGACATACTGCCCGAAGAAGAGACTGTCATCAAGGCTTCTGCCAATGAAATAATCACCTATAAGCGTACCAGGGCAGAAAGAGAGAAGAAGCAGCCGGTACGTATGCCCCTTCCGGAGCATCTGCGTCGTGAGGAGGAGATCATCGAGCCGGAGGGCATTGATGAGAACTGGGTGCGCATAGGCGAGGAGGTTACCGAGCAGCTGGAACATAAACCCGGAGAGCTTTATGTCCGAAGGATCATACGCCCGAAATATGCTCTGAAGAAGGATCTGCTGGCTGTCCATGAGGTTAGTGGAGAAGAGGGTCAGGAGAAAGCCGTTAAGATCGCACCCCTTCCGCTGTTACCACTGCCCAGGAGCAATGCCGGGGCAAGTCTGCTTGCCGAGCTGATCATGAGCAAGTACATGTATCATCTTCCATTCCACCGGCAACTTGCAATGTTTAAGCTTGAGGGTATAAGAATACCAGCATCAACTGTCAACGACTGGTTCGTCGGTTGCGGGGATCTTCTCAGGGCGCTGTATTACAGGTTAAGGGAGATAGTGCTTGAGAGTGACTATATCCAGGTCGATGAAAGCACCGTGCCGGTTATCAATAATGAAAAGCACCGGGCTGTTAAGGCCTACCTGTGGGTGGTGAGATCGGTGATGAAGAACCTGGTATTCTTTCATTATGACAAGGGATCAAGAGCTCAAAGGGTTGTTATAGAACTCCTACGCGATTACAAGGGTGCAGTACAGACAGACGGTTACGAGGCTTATTCTATCTACGAGAATAAGAAGGGTGTGTTGCTTCTGGCTTGCTGGGCACATGCGAGACGAAAATTTACTGAAGCCCTTAATGAAGACAAAACCGGAGCCGAGTATGCCCTGGAACAAATCAGCCTGCTCTACGGTGTGGAGTCGATGGCTGACGACCAGGGACTCGATTACCAGCAGAGAGCAGAGCTTCGCTCAAGACTTGCTTATCCCATCCTCCTTGGTTTTGAGAAATGGATCGTCAGCTATATGCCCAAGGCATTAACAGGGGGAAGAATGAGCAAAGCATTAACTTATACATACTCATTGTTCCACAGATTATCCCGATATCATCTTGACGGACGCTACCAGATGGATAGTAACCTTGTGGAGAACAGTATCCGCCCTCTGGCTCTGGGGAGAAAAAACTACATGTTCTGTGGCAATCATGATGCGGCGGAGAATGCTGCCATAATGTACTCCCTGCTCGGCTGCTGTGCTGCCCTGGATGTAAACCCCCGGGAATGGCTGACAGATGTGTTGACCCGGATCCCTTACTACAACAAAGACTACAGCCTTGACCTGGCAGATCTACTGCCTCATAACTGGAAAGCCGGCCGGGTGCTCCAAAAAACTCCATTGGAGATCCAATAATTATTGGATATTGTTGGAAAAAGTTGAACACTCCATCTACTTTTTACAGAATATCAAAGAACTCCAGAAAAGTTGTATTGAAACCTAACCACGGCAATATAGCCCATGGTCAGGCCTCTGTCAATATGTACCAGGCCGAATGCTTACGATAAAGATACATTACTGGAGGACCTTCTTCTTGAGCGTGATGAGCTTTATCAGGAGCTTTCCAAATTACGCCAGCTTGATAAAGGGGCACTTGCCAAAGCTGAAAAGGAGATTGCACATTATAAAGAAGTTGTAGAGGAGAAAGACCGTTTAATCAAGAAGTTGACCGACCAGCTGGCATGGTTCAGGCGGAAGTTCTGGAAATCATCAAGTGAAAAGTATATACCTGCTGACCCGGCACAGCGAAAGATAGATTTTGATGGGTTGGAGATACTACCGGAAGAAGAAGCAGTAATCAGCGAGGCATCCCGTGAAATAATCACTTACAAGCGCAAAAATCCGGAAAATGACAAAAAGCAGCCTTTACGTTTACCTCTTCCGGAGGATCTTCGCCGTGAGGTAGAAGTCATCGAACCTGAAGGAATAGACGATAACTGGATACGTATCGGCGAAGAGATAACAGAGCAGCTGGAAAATAAGCCCGGTGAGGTGTTTGTCCGGCGTATCATCCGCCCGAAATATGCATTGAAAAAAGATTTACAGCTGCAGCAGGAAACGGGTACAGATGAGAGCCTGAATAAAGTTGTAAAGATCGCCCCTCTTCCTCTGTTACCGCTGCCCAGGAGCAATGCCGGGGCCAGTCTGCTGGCTGAACTTCTAATGGGCAAGTACATGTATCATCTTCCTTTCCACAGGCAGATATCAATGTTTAAGCTTGAAGGAGTAAGAATACCGGCATCCACAATAAATGACTGGTTCTCCGGATGCAGTGATCTGCTCAGAGCATTGTATTACAGGTTAAGGGAGATGGTGCTTCAATCTGACTATATACAGATCGACGAGAGTACAGTCCCGGTAATCAACAGTGAAAAACACCGGGCAGTGAAGGCTTATCTGTGGGTGGTTCGGTCTGTAATGAAGAATCTGGTGTTTTTTCATTATGACAAAGGTTCACGTGCACAAAAAGTGGTAATAGAACTTCTCCATAATTACAAAGGCGCAGTACAGACAGACGGTTATGATGTTTATTCCATCTACGAGAACAAGAAAGGGGTATTGCTTCTTGGTTGCTGGGCACATGCCAGGCGAAAATTTAATGAGGCCCTGAAAGAGGACAAAGCCGGAGCTGAGTATGCCCTGGAACAAATCGGGCTGATCTATGGAGTGGAAAGCATGGCAGATGATCAGGATCTGGATTATGAAGCACGTGCAGAGCTTCGGTCAAGGCTTGCTTATCCAATAATGTGTGCTTTTGAAAAGTGGATTTTAAACTATATGCCCAAAGCATTAGAGGGAGGGAGAATGAGTAAAGCGTTATCCTATACCTATCTGCTCTTCCACCGCTTGTCCAGGTATCACCTTGATGGCCGGTACCGGATAGATAATAACCTCGTTGAGAATACTATTCGCCCCTTAGCGATCGGAAGAAAAAATTATATGTTCTGTGGCAATCATGATGCTGCAGAGAATGCTGCAATAATGTACTCACTTCTCGGATGCTGTGCTGCAACGGAAGTTAATCCCAGGGAGTGGCTGACAGACGTGCTGACAAGGATCCCTTATTACAATAACGATTACAGCCTTGATCTGGCAGAGCTCCTGCCTCATAACTGGAAGGCTGCCCGGGAACTCCGGAAAGCTCCAACTGAGATCCAATGATTATTGGAGATCGTTGGAAAAAGTTAAACACCCATCTGATTTTATAAAGATTTTCAAAGAACTCCAGGAAAGTTGCACTGAAAACTAACAGCCTCAAGATAGTCGTTGGCTTAACCTATGCCAATATGCACCAGACCGGATGCTTACGTTACAAACTAATCCCTTTTTGGATTGTACACTTTACGCCGGAATCGTTGTACACATTGGCCGGAATAATCAGTTCCCACATCAAAACCATCGCTTTTAGTGCTGAACCAGCATCTCAAAAATTCGTCTTTGATATAGCGGAGGAGGCCGGGAACAGGATCAGCGACATATATTATGGATCTGTCTTGCAAGTTGTGCAGGTCCTGTACGACCTGCATGACTTCTTTTTCTTGCCCTCTGCCCTCTGCCCTTCGTTTCTTAATTTAATACACCACCACGAAATGTCTCTGGTTCCAGTGCACAATACATGGAAGTGGCACTTCATCGCGGAGCTGTTCCCAGGTTAGCCGGTAACCGCGTTTACGGAAGCCTATGCTTTCAGCGGCATTACTGACGGCGAGCATGGAGACACCCGATTTTGTTATGAATGTTTTGGAACGGAGAGATTGTAACGTATATGATTTCCCATTATAACTGGCAATCAGGCAAAGACAGGACGGGCCGCAATCCATCGAATCCAGCCGCTTAAAATATGGGAATGCAGGCATATTTGCTACTTTTTCAAACTTACAAGTACTAGAATGGGATTATCCGTCTCCTTAAGATTATGTGCTAGTTTCTCAAGTTCCTTTTTCTTTTCAGGGTTTTTTGGGTTAGATTTTTTAAAAGAATCGGTGGCAACATATGATTTGAGTTGAAATGGATCTAACAAAGCTGTTATAAATTCATTATTGTCGTCGTTGTGATAATTTATTGATCCCATTGATATACCTCCATCAAGGTCATTTAGTAGGCATGCTCGAGGAACGACAAATCCATTTGAAGTTTTTTCATATCTGAAGGATAAAAATGATTTCTTTGATTTTTTGTCAATTATTGCTATAGCCCATTTCTCAAGATATGAATATTCAAGGAAAATGTATTTATTTGTTTCAAACATTCTTACTGGCCGAAAGAGTCTATTAAACTGGGTATTTAATGATTGCGGTGTTACTACTATCCTTTCTCTAGGCCACCGGTGATCGCCCTGTGCAAACAAGTATTGCCCCGAATAAGATAGATTGGATGAAATAGAAAATATAGTGTCATTAAAGTAATTGTAATAAAACACCTTGTCTCCAAATTTATAAATACAACCTTCTGTCTCAATACCAGATTGAAAACGGGGAATAGAGTTCTTTTTCTTAGAAACCGGATGACCTAAGGTATCGAGTAGTACCCAGCAATACTCTGAGTCTCCTGTTGGAAGGTAATCAGGAAGGAATAACAAAGAATTAAATACAATAAGGTCTATAAAACCAAATCCACCTCCATATTCTTTAATTATTATGTCTCTTACAAAAGTCCCACTCGGTGAATAAACTATAATCTTTCCAGGATCTAATACATAAACGTTTTCATTTACATCATCAACAGCAAAAGCCATCCCGTACCAAAATTCTCCTGGGCCTTTTCCTCTAGCACCTATTTTTTTTATTAGACTACCTTCCAGATTAAACTTTAAAATACCAATATCTTTAGCAGAAACATAAATAGCATCAGAGGTTAAAAGATATTTGAAATTAGTGAATGAGATGGTATTGTCAAGAGGAATATATTTTATGTCTTCTGCAATTTCAGACAAATAAATTTTATCCTCTCCGAATTTTCTTGGGTCAATAAGATATAAGTTATCTTCTGTATTGTTACAGGATGTAACAAATAAAATAAGGTATATACTCGCAAGTAGCTTCATAAAACTTCATTTGTTTTGATTTAGTAAACTATCATTGGTGTTCAAAAAAATCAAAAAAGTTATCTAAGATCTTTAATATTCCGAGATTGTAGCATTTATTCAGAAGAGGAATGATTTGAATTGAATTCGCAATTCGGGCTTTCTAGAAGACAGAAGAACCATAAATCAAGACAGGGATGAAGTCCGCTCGGCAATTTATTTGCAAATTAAATAAACATTTATCCATTTTCATAACTAAACTCAAGAAGGCTGATCTATAAAAGATCAGCCCTTAAATTTACCTACTTAGAAGTATCATCACTGTACCTCCTCAAAATATTAATTTTGACAGGTTCCAGATACAGGAAAACCACCAAATGCATATCGACAATCACTACCACAATTCCCAGTTGATGACACCAAATATCCAAGCCAGATGGGTGGACTTATAGAATAATTATAACACAAACAAGTGCATGGACCACCGCCATAATCTCCTCCTCTCAAAGTTATGAGTTCGTCGTTTTTTATTAACTTTTCAGAATTGATCTGTAGCTTATTAAGCCTTTTCATCTTTTTATGTTTTAATTGTTAATACTCCTTTTTTTGATTACGGATTTCATATCACGGTCTGGCTGCCAATCCGGTCAAAACATTAACTTTGCCAGTACACCTCCTTTCTGTTATGGAAAGGTCCGGGCAGGAAGCGGCGCAGAGCTCAGAGCTCAGAGCACAGAGTGTCTTATCCTGAAATAGGTTGACACCTAAAGCAGATAAGACAAATGAAAAAGATTAATTATGAGCAAAGAGTAGTGAAGAAGTACAGTTCTGCCTTTAAGCTAAAAGTGGTTAAAGAAATAGAAAGTGGAAAACTTTCTATTCCCCGGGCCAGAGAAATTTACGATATTGGTGGATCGCATACAGTAGAAAGGTGGATACAAAACCTTGGTAAAAACCACTTGTTAAGCAAAGTAGTCAGGATTGAAATGAAAGATGAGATAGATAAAGTAAAAGAGCTGAAGGAAAGGGTCAGACGTTTAGAAAAGCTACTTGCCAATAAAGAGCTTGATAATCTTATGAATGAGGCTTTTCTTGAACTTCTGGCCGAGGACCAGGGGATAAATCTTGAAGAGTATAAAAAAAAAGTAGACAGAGAGCGGTTAAAAAAGCGACTCTGACAAGATTTAAAATAGATCCGGTTCCTTCGATTAAAGATCTTTGCGGTTATTTTGGGATAAGCAGGCAATCGTTTTACAAATGGCTTCAATATGAGGCGAAAAAGCGATTAGAAGGTCATATAATAACAAGTTGGGTAAAAGACCACAGAAAGGTTCAGAAAAATGAAGGATGTTACAAATTATGGCTAAAGCACAAAGTGGAGTTTGGGGTTAAGATGTCTTTGGGCCGGGACAAGTTCTTTGGTTTAATGAGGGAAGAAGGTTTATTGATCAGACGGAAGCGTAAGTATGTAAGAACGACCAATTCTGAGCATGGCTTTAGAGTATACAGCAATAAAATCAAGGATCTCAGAATAATCAGGCCTAACCAGGTCTGGGTATGTGACATAACATATATCGCGACGTCGGAAGGATTTATGTATCTGGCATTGATAACTGATCTATACTCCAGAAAAATCGTTGGATACGATATCAGTGACAGTCTGGAATCTGAGGGATGCAGAAGAGCTCTCAAAAGAGCGTTATCGCTGGTAAAAAATCCAAAGGGGATTATACACCATTCCGATCGTGGGATCCAGTACTGCTGCAAGGAATATGTAAGGCTTCTGAACAAACACAGGATGGAAATAAGTATGGCTGCAAAAGGTGATTGCTATGAGAATGCCGTTGCAGAAAGAGTAAATGGTATTTTAAAACAGGAGTATGATCTGGGGATAAGGTTTATTAACAAAGAAATCGCTGTCAAAGCCACAAGGGAAGCCATAAACCTTT
Source organism: Bacteroidales bacterium (assembly GCA_040772125.1). GTDB lineage: Bacteria > Bacteroidota > Bacteroidia > Bacteroidales > VadinHA17 > LD21. Next base: position 1,068,298 of record JAXGYS010000003.1, on the reverse strand, counting down.
ATAATACAATAAGATTACACAGATCAATAAACTTTAACACCCCAAATGAAATGTATGCAGCATAATCATGTTGAAATATTGATAACTTCTTAAAGGTAAATCTTCAAAGGAAAGAAGTTATCAACATTACAACATGAAATTAGCATCAGAATTAAGAATGAAAAAAGAGTATTAATAATGTCAACTTTTTTCAGGACGAGACAGAGCAAAAACCAGGAAACTCTGAGCTCTGCGCCCTTCGCTCCTTGCCCTGCGCTAGTGGCCCGGACCTTTCGCTGCAGGCCGGCTCCTCCCTAAAATTGCCCACCGGGCAATTTCTAAACGGTCGGCCCTTTAACAGAAAGGAGGTGTAGTGGCAAAGATAAAGTTTTAACCGGATCGGCAGCCATGCCATCATATGAAATCCGCAGCTGAAACAAATAAACTGATAGTTAATAATTTAACACTTAATTTTATGAAAAAGCTTAATATACTTCAAATCAAAAAAGAAAGAATCATTTCAAATGATGAACTTAAGAAACTGAACGGTGGATATGATGGTGAAGGATGTACCTGCTTATGTATTCCTGGAGGTTACCTGCCGTCTGCTACACGGGATTGTGGACCTGAATGTTATTATGCATTTGGAACAACAGCCGGTTATTGTATTAATTAACAAAAGAGAGTATAAGCATTCAGGCTCAAGGTACCAGAGAGGCTGTTTAGGTTAATAAGCAGCCTCATTTCAAATCTTAAATGAGATATTTTATATTTGCATTAATTGCAGATGGCTACAAAGCAGATAATGAGAATTCCCTGTTTAGTAATGTTGGGTTTTATATTCTTGCTCAGCACTTGCAGATATGTGAAACAAGAAAACCCCACCTTGCTTTATAATGTAGATGCGGGAAAAGACTTCGATAAACTTAGTATTATACCCTTAAGCGCCATTGGAAGCAAGTTGGAGTATGTTCCGCTTGAAACTGATTCAGCTTGTCTGCTGCATTCGATTTCAAAGGTTTCACTTACAGACTCATTTTTATTTGTAAGTGATAATAATAGGTTATTGCTTTTCGACAGGAAGGGGAAATTTATTAATCAGGTCGGATCTCAAGGCAGGGGCCCAGGGGAATATAACAGAATATTGGCTTTTGCTAATGACGTGAAAAACAGGGAAATATATTTGCTTTCTGACAGAAAGATACATGTCTATGATTTTAAAGGACAATTCATCCGGGAGTTTAATTTAACCTTCCCGAGCCAACAGATGCTGCTGACCGAAAACAATGACCTTATTCTTCATTCATATAACTTTCCTCAGGCAAGTGAAAAGCCCCCTTATAGCTGGTATATTATTGACAGGTATGGGAAAACCCTTAAGGCTTTACCCAATACTTTAAAAAGATCAAATGGAGGAATTACCATTATTTTTACTCCATTATACATCTTTAGCGGTAAAATTCATTTTATGGAATTCGGGATTGATACATTGTATTGTTACCATAACGGTACTAAAACACCTCATGTTATATTTCATTATGATGAAGTCAAATTTCCCCCTGATCCGACCATTGATGAGGTTCCCGGATTAAAGGGGAAGATTTGGATAAGCAGTGTACTGGAATCCGAAAGTTCATTGTATATACAAACCTGGAGCGCTATTCCTTATTCCATATCAAACTGTTTTTTTGATAAAACGACACTGACATTTCACAGATTGACAGAAAATAGTTTTACCAATGATATTGACGGAGGAGCATCATTTTGGCCGATGTCGATATTAAATGATAGTCTGCTGGCCGATGTTGTGGATGCATATGATCTTATTAAATCATATAATGAGCAGGTAAAAAGCGCAAAACAATCTGATCAATTAGCCAATGTAATAATTAGCCTCACCGAAACCTCAAATCCGGTAATAGTAATCTTGTATCCCTGACGTTTGAAAATGCGGGATGTTTTTGGGCAATCCGCAATCTTCATGAACCGTCATTCCGGGTCCCGTCTGATCCGGATACAAATTAGCCAAAAGGGTACAGTCATTCCGAGACCCGGGCACCCGGGCCGCAAAATTACCCAGATGACCACGGTCATTGCGATTCCCGGTGGCCCGGGGCGAAGGAATCCCGTCCCCCGAAACTAATGCCGACAAAAAATTAGCCCGTTACTCAACCATTTCCGCCGTTTACCTGAAATAAGCGCTCAAAAAAAAGGCTGGTGTCCACTTCTGTCCACTTCTGGCAGATTCTGGTAGATTCTGTCAGCTTCTGTCCACTTTTTCCCGGCTTTTTCTTGCAATCATATCAAAACAATTGTTGAACTTTATATGAAAGAATGTCTGATCTGTGGATTTAAAGAGAGTTAAATTACGAATGGCTCAATATATTAGAATCAATGGATACGATCAACAAAAATGCTGAAAGAGAAGGGCAGCCTGGAAGCAGGGAGCAGGGAGCTTGGGGCAAGAAGCACAGAGCACAGGGCACAGAGCTCAGGGCAAAACCCAGGAAACTCTGCGCCCTGAGCCCTGAGCGGATTTCCAAGACCGCTGCTCCCCTTGCCCTGTGCTAGTGGCCCGGACCTTTCGCTGCAGGCCGGCTCCTCCCTAAAATTGCCCACCGGGCAATTTCTAAACGGTCGGCCCTTTAACGGAAAGGAGGTGTACTGGCAAAGATAAAGTTTTAACCGGATTGGTAGCCAGGCCAATATATGAAATCCGCATTAAAACAAACACTAATTGTTTACTAAAAAATAAAAATATATAAAATGAAAAAGTTAAATATACTTCAAATCAATCCTGAAAAATTTATGAATCCTGAAGAATTGGTAACCTTAAGGGGAGGTTATGGCAGTGAATGTTGTGAATGTCATATTGTTGGAGATGGAGTTCGTTATATCCAGTCAACGCCAAGTTCGTGTAATTCTGATTGCCATACACAATGGGGTGGTTGGGGTGTGTGGCAGTGTATTATTTAATCAAATAGTTATAAATTTAAAAAGATGCCAACAGTAAAGGGCTTTACAAATTAAAATTAACCAAGTAAAAAAGGAGGCTAAGGTTAAACAGATTTAGCCTCCTTTTAAAGTATGAAACTTAATATTTTCTGATAATGCTATTAATACCAGAAACAATACAAGGTTTATTATCAATTATGTAAGACCATATTTATGCAGACTTTAATAAGAATCTTAGTACTATTTGTAATGCTATTAATGGAAAGCCTGATTTTGTCCGTAACGGCAGAATGTCAGTCTTTAAAAGTTGATTTAAGGAAATTACCTGAAAAAGAGGCTATCAGGTTATCTGATTTAGGAGCAACAGATATTCAGTACATTCCTCTGGAAACAACGAAACAAAACGTATTACCTGAAATAAAAGAAATAGTTTTCGGCAAATCATTCTTTCTGACCCATAGTTATGCAAATATTAACATGTTCAGATACAATGGTCAATTTGTTACAAAAATTAGTAAGGAGGGCAGAGGGCCGGATGAAATTACAGTAGCCCATGCTATAGACATAAATCCTAAAGACGAATCAATTTATCTTGTTGATGGCTGGTTGCAAAAATTTTTAGTTTATAATAGGGATGGTAAGCTTATGAGAAGTTTTAAGTCTCCGCTTAAGATTGCCATTGACTTTAGAATTACAAATGATGTAATATTATGTTACAATGATAATAATATGGCCAGAACAACTAACAGTTTTATACTGATCGATACCTTAGGTAAGGTATTAATGAATTATCCAAATACTTATAAATGGCAGGATAAAACGAATCGCACCGTCGGCTATTTACATGAAAATCTCTTTTACAGATTTAACAATCAGCTTTATAAAAAGGGAATGTACAGCGATACTGTATTCGTTTATCGGAAAAAAGCCTTTGAACCGCATATTATAATTGATGTGGGAAAGCTACGTATTACACCGGAAGCCAGAACAAACTCCCCGGTAGCCTATATAATTCATAATTTTCTTACACCTCATAAATTATTTGAATGGGGAGATTATATTTATTATGAGTTTTATTATCAACCAGATGATGAAAATGAAGGCTTCTCATTAATCGCTTCAAAAGTGAATAATTTCAGAATACTTTTCGATCCTGAAAAAGGTTTGATTAATGACTTGGACGGAGGCCCCAGTATAATGCCTCAGACAGTAAGAGATAACAACACTTTGGTTGCCTGGATTGAAGCATTTCAACTTAAAAAGCATGTTGCCTCTGAAGCTTTTAAGAAATCAAAACCTCTTCACCCCGAAAAGAAAAAAGAGCTTGAAAAACTGGCAAACAAGCTGAAGGAGACAGATAATCCGGTTCTGGTGCTGGTAAGGCTTAAGAAATGATGCAGATGGGCATGAAGAAGATGAAAGGGAGAAAGGGAGAAACGGAGAAACGGAGAAACGGAGAAACGGAGAATGGGAGACTAAAAGACCTGAGACGTGTTTTTGAGCAATCTGAAATCTTCATGAACCGTTACTCAGGGTCACGTCTGATCTGTATACAAATCAGCCACAAGGGCACAGTCATTCCGAGTCTCGGTCACCCGGGCCGCAAAATTACCCAGATGACATCGGTCATTGCGAATCCCGGTGCCCCGGGGCGAAGGAATCCTGTCCCCCTTAACAAATGCCGCTAAGAGGCCCTGTGCATCGGGCAGGATCGTTTTTTTGACTAATTGCTGGTTTGGGACTAAGATCCCTAATCGGGAGGAACCCGATTAGGGATGACGTCATCTATTTGAATGTTTTAAATTGGGATGAGCCCGACTCTTTGCAGACTTTCCTATAAGGAGCCTATACCGCATCAAGAAAATACTGCACTTCAGGCGACTTTATTCAGTAAGAATCTGCCTGCTCCCTGCTCCCTGCCCCCTGCTCCCCGCTTCTTCCCCTGTGCTCTGTGCCAAGCCTTCGCTAAAGCTACGGCTTGCAAAGCCTGAGCGGATTTCAATTACCTGCTTCCGATAATATATACTTTACAGATTTGGAATTCAATTCCAAATCTGTATATTTGCATTATGATCAGACGTGAAATAGAACCAGAACTTATACAGCTGGCGGAACAATTTAAGGCAGTAGCCGTTATCGGGCCAAGACAATCGGGAAAAACGACACTGACAAGGCATGTTTTTGACAACAAACCATATGTTAACCTTGAGAATCCCGACAGCAGGCGATTTGCACTTGATGATCCGAGAGGATTCTTATTTCAGTATGGTTCCGGGGCAGTAATCGATGAAGCTCAAAGAGCGCCTGAGATCTTTTCATATCTTCAGCAGGTGCTTGATGACAGCAGTCTGAAAGGACGATTCATACTTACAGGTTCGAATAATTTTCTTCTCCAGGAGACAATTTCTCAAAGTCTTGCCGGTAGAATTGCATACCTCTACCTTCTTCCGTTTACTCTGGCCGAATTGCCGCCCGGCAATGATGTTGACCCTGCAGAGAGGATAATAAGCGGATCATACCCGCCGGTATATGATCAGAGGATAGACCCTGATCTTTGGTATCCGAATTATATCAGGACATATGTGGAGAGAGATGTCAGGCAGTTAAAGAATATATCGGATCTTAATACGTTTGACAGATTTCTAAGGCTGTGCGCCGGAAGGTCCGGTCAGTTGCTGAATCTGAGCAGCCTTGCCCTGGATGCGGGAGTTGACAACAAGACTGCAGGAGCCTGGATATCAGTTCTGGAAAATTCCTTCATAGTCTTCCGGCTCTATCCTTTTCACAGGAATTTCAACAAGCGTATAATAAAAATGCCCAAGCTTTACTTTTACGATACAGGACTTGTATGCTCTCTCCTGGGTATTTCAAATGCCGGCCAGTTGAATCTGCATCCCTTATACGGGAATATCTTTGAAAATCTGATTGTGTCGGAATTTAAGAAGCACGTCTTAAACAGATCAGTCAATGAGGATATTTTTTTCTGGAGAGATAACGTGGGGCATGAAATAGACATCATAATTCAGTAGTGTCCGGTTAAAAATACACGAATCCCCATATATGGCTGTTAATGTGGCAGATATAGCTCATTGAGCATTTTTCGATTTGAAATGAAAATCTCACAGATACAACACTGAAGCGAAAATGAAGAATTCCATATCTCATAAAATCTGCGTTTTACAATTCTGGACGTTGGATGTTTTTTCATGAACAAATCAATTTTTTGCTTAACCGGACAGTAGTGATCATAATTGATAAAAAAGATAGTTTTGTTCCTGTTGAAATTAAATCCGGAAAAACTGTAACAGATGAATTCTTTAAAGGAATTAAATACTGGCAAAGATTAACCGGATTACAATCCGGAACAGTTATTTACGGCGGTGATGAAACATACAGCTACAGTGACGGCAGACAGGCAATATCCTGGAGGAACCCTGATACAATTTTTAATCAGAAGATCTGAAATTTCCCTCCCTGCTCCCTGCCCTGCATCTTGCCCTACGCCCCCTGCTCCCCGCCCACCGCTTTCTTCCCCTGTGCCCTGTCTCGTCCTGAAAAAAGTTGACATTATTAATACTCTTTTTTCATTCTTAATTCTGATGCTAATTTCATGTTGTAATGTTGATAACTTCTTTCCTTTGAAGATTTACCTTTAAGAAGTTATCAATATTTCAACATGATTATGCTGCATACATTTCATTTGGGGTGTTAAAGTTTATTGATCTGTGTAATCTTATTGTATTATAAAGGTTTATGGCTTCCCTTGTGGCTTTGACAGCGATTTCTTTGTTAATAAACCTTATCCCCAGATCATACTCCTGTTTTAAAATACCATTTACTCTTTCTGCAACGGCATTCTCATAGCAATCACCTTTTGCAGCCATACTTATTTCCATCCTGTGTTTGTTCAGAAGCCTTACATATTCCTTGCAGCAGTACTGGATCCCACGATCGGAATGGTGTATAATCCCCTTTGGATTTTTTACCAGCGATAACGCTCTTTTGAGAGCTCTTCTGCATCCCTCAGATTCCAGACTGTCACTGATATCGTATCCAACGATTTTTCTGGAGTATAGATCAGTTATCAATGCCAGATACATAAATCCTTCCGACGTCGCGATATATGTTATGTCACATACCCAGACCTGGTTAGGCCTGATTATTCTGAGATCCTTGATTTTATTGCTGTATACTCTAAAGCCATGCTCAGAATTGGTCGTTCTTACATACTTACGCTTCCGTCTGATCAATAAACCTTCTTCCCTCATTAAACCAAAGAACTTGTCCCGGCCCAAAGACATCTTAACCCCAAACTCCACTTTGTGCTTTAGCCATAATTTGTAACATCCTTCATTTTTCTGAACCTTTCTGTGGTCTTTTACCCAACTTGTTATTATATGACCTTCTAATCGCTTTTTCGCCTCATATTGAAGCCATTTGTAAAACGATTGCCTGCTTATCCCAAAATAACCGCAAAGATCTTTAATCGAAGGAACCGGATCTATTTTAAATCTTGTCAGAGTCGCTTTTTTAACCGCTCTCTGTCTACTTTTTTTTTATACTCTTCAAGATTTATCCCCTGGTCCTCGGCCAGAAGTTCAAGAAAAGCCTCATTCATAAGATTATCAAGCTCTTTATTGGCAAGTAGCTTTTCTAAACGTCTGACCCTTTCCTTCAGCTCTTTTACTTTATCTATCTCATCTTTCATTTCAATCCTGACTACTTTGCTTAACAAGTGGTTTTTACCAAGGTTTTGTATCCACCTTTCTACTGTATGCGATCCACCAATATCGTAAATTTCTCTGGCCCGGGGAATAGAAAGTTTTCCACTTTCTATTTCTTTAACCACTTTTAGCTTAAAGGCAGAACTGTACTTCTTCACTACTCTTTGCTCATAATTAATCTTTTTCATTTGTCTTATCTGCTTTAGGTGTCAACCTATTTCAGGATAAGACACCCTGAGCTCTGTGCCCTGCGCCCCCTGCTCCCTGCCCCTTGCTTCTTTTATTCCTCTGGTGATCCATCCGTTAAGAATGTATTTCAGGTTTTTGTCTGATGTTCCGGCAACTTTTGGAATATTTTTCATTTTTTTTTGGGGGGGGTAAACTTTTTTTACTATTTTTAACAGTTGGAATTAGTGAGAGTCTGAAAAGCGGTTGGGTGAAGGTCTTTTAAATTTTATGGCAATGAACAATAATCCCAAAATTGATGATCTTATTCTGGAACCCAAGTACAGAAATGTAGTAGCTGATGAATATGGAATTTCTTTACGAACACTTAACCGATGGATCAAAAAGGCCGGACTTGATATTCCCAACGGATTGATTGATCCTTATCATCTTAAAATTATTTATAGAGCGTTTGACAGACCGAAACACCTGAAATAAGCGTTCAAAAAAAGGAGGGTGTCTACTTCTGTCAACTTTTGGCAGCTTCTGGCAATATCTGGCAACTTCTGTCAACTTTTTCCCGGCTTTTTCTTGCAATCATATCAAATCAATTGTTGAACTTTATGTGAAAGAATGTCTGATCTGTGGTTTTAAAGAGATTTAAATTAACGGGACTGACGTGGATTTATCTTTGAATACAATGATCGGGGATCGGTTACAACGAATTGCCAATGTGCTTCTCCTGAATGCCAGCTTTCTTGATAATCCGGGGCTACTGAACGGCAAAATGGGCATAGCAATATTCTTTTATCATTATTCACGATACTCAAAGAATAAGATATATGAAGATTATGCCGGCGAGCTCGTTGATGAGATATATGATGAAATAAACACTTCGACTCCCGTAAATTTTGAGAACGGGCTAACAGGGATAGGCTGGGGAATTGAATACCTTGTTAAGAATGGTTTCGTTCAGGCCGACACTAATGAAGCGCTGGAAGAGATAGATAGCGCTATCTACAGACACAGAATCAATAGCCCTGTCCTGATTAACACAGGTGATGACCTTTTTGGTTATGGTTTCTATCATATTGCAAGAATACTGGGTCATGAAATTGATGATAACGACCTGAATACACTGATTAAGAAATATCATTTGATTTTTCTTGCAGATGAATGTGAGAGACTTCTGGAGCAGAAATCATATTCCAGATTCAATATTGAATCATTGACAATCAATTCCTTCAATTCAATTCTATGGTTTCTTCTGGAGATCCAGAAACTTAATATTTTCCCGGTTAAAGTCGAAAGAATCTTCAAAACTGTTCCGGAATATATAGAAAAGGAAATTCTTAAGACACATGATAATGCCGGGCAGGCACTTCTGCTCAGTCTTGTTAAAAAATTAATAGAAACGGTGAAGGATAACGCTGTAAGGGATCATCTTAAAAGTACGGTTGAAAAAATAGATAATGAAAAAATTCATAAGGACCAGCCGTATGAAACAGATGTTATAGATTTCATCAAAAACGCATGGCAGAAGTTGGTTTATGGTCCCTATATATTGGATGGAGCAGGAACGATTTTTCAATTCGAAGAGATATTTTCATTTATTGATAATGAAAATAACTGGAATAAGCGACTTGAAAACATAAACGGGCAAGGTTTGGGTCTTACTGGCTTTGCAGGACTGGCGTTAGGATTGCTCAGGGCACAGGGCACAGAACAAGAACCTGACAACTCTGAACTCTGGACTCTGAGACATTTGCAGACTTCAGGTACCCCTCCCCCTGCTCTCCACAACTGTAAACCGGATCTTCCTAAAACAGAAAAGGAGGTATTAAGGCAATGATAACCATAAATAATGCAGGCTGCCAACCTGGTTGTTATGATTTGAAAGTATTAACTTTAATTTTTATAAGAAATGAAAAAGCTTGGTAAATTGCAGATCAATCCTGACAGATTGATGAAAAATGAGGAGTTACTTATTTTAAGAGGTGGTGATTATAGTAACTGCTGTCGGTGCACAAATGGATATTATATGATTGCACCAACACCATCTTTATGCGAAAGTAGTTGCGCAGAATTGCCTGGTCAGCATGGAGTTTGGCAATGTTAATTATAAATAATAGAAGGTCAATTAATTATCCCTGGTACCTTCGATTAGAAAACAAAGCCTGACCACAAAGTACAGGAGGCTGAAGACCTGTATATCAGTCTCTTATTTCCCTTTTTAATTTAATTGACCTGAATTAACGGTTCCAATTTTAATTGTTCCTGTTCATAATCCAGTTTTAGTTGGCGATCAAACATTGAATATTGTAACAAATAACTATATGGTTTATGAGAATAAAATATCTGGCATTTATTACAATTGTAGCAATATCTTGTAAACCAGAAAACAGTGGTATCACAAGATTTGATCCAAGAGAACTCAATGAGAATGAAATAATATTATCAGAAATAGCTGATAATGTTATATATATACCATTTGATAACAGTATCTCACTGGGTCCATTTTATAAAAACATTATACTCACAGGAAACTCAATATACTTTTCAACAAAAGAAAATGGAATTCTTTCCTTTAGCAGAAGCGGAAAATTTATAAGGAAAATAGGAAGTTTTGGAAGAGGTCCAGGTGAATACGTTTATTCCTATGACGTCAAGGTCGATATTGTAAAAGAAACAATTTACAATTTGGATCAGAATATAATTAAGGTATTTTCTAAATCTGGAAATTTTCTTAGAACCATTAATTTAAATGAATTTGGAGATAATCTGGATTCATTTGAGGTATTCAATTCCAAACTGTTCGTGTTTTACAAAATACAATGGTCGGGTTTTAAATATGAATGGATAATCCTTGACACTTTGGGTAATCTGATTAAAAGAAAGACAAGTTCGATTCCATCATTTTCTTGTGAATGGGGTGATCCATGGCTTACTTTTAAATGTGATGAATATTTATCTTATTGTAATCCCTTTACTGATACAGTGTTTTCCTTTTTACCTGATCTTACAAACAAGGTATCCTTCATTATTAGCCCAGGTGAACATAGAATGCCAAGGTCAAAAATTTACACATTCGAGAATTATAATAAATATTTACATCCTAAATGGTTTCTGGAAACAAAACGTTTTCTTGTATTGGTATTTGCTTACAAAAAGCCTTATCTGATTTTAATTGATAAGTCGAATAACGACTACTTCCTAATTACACTGGATGGTGATTATAGTGGTGATGCACTTTTTTTAACCGGAGGTATGATAAACGACCTTGATGGAGGAGCAAGGTTTTTACCAAAAGCGTACTACACAGAAAATAATAAAGAATACTTGATTGGCTTACAATATCCACAACAGATTAAAGCTCGGATAGCAAGTGATGATTTTAAGAACTTAATCCCAAAATACCCCGAAAAGAAAAAAGAGCTTGAAAAATTGGCTGCGAGCCTTAAAGAAACCGATAACCCTGTTCTTATTCTGGTGAGGCTCAAGGAAGGAATCTGAAGGCAAGTGTCTTGGGGGCAAACATGGGAAGAAGAAGCAAGGAGAGCAGTGCTTAATTGTCCACCGAAGCTTTCTATGAAAGCAGAAGCTTTAGCGATGGAATCAGTGAAGGTGGAACACACAGGGCAAGAAGTACGGTGCTCTTTGAATGAGACCAATGATAATTGAATAGTTAATAACTGAAGATATGGTAATTTCTTCGGAACATACCATTAAAGAGGAATCATCTATTGACTGCAAAAAAGTAAGTTTTACCCTTCGAAATGAGGTGAAGGAGAGAAAGCAAGACTGCAAGATAGATTTAACCGACTTCACATTCCTTATGCCCCTGCGTATTGATTCCGAAAAAAGGAGAGAAAATGCAGACACCTCAATAAGCTTTATTTTAAGACATTTCGATACAACAGTTATTATGGTGGAGGGCGATGAATCAAAGAAATATTATCCTGATTTCCAAACCGGGAATTTGCTTTATGAATTTATTGATGACAAAAATGTTTTTTTTCATAAGACAAAATACATAAACAGGCTTATTGAAACAGCATCTACCAGATTTATTGTTGTATGGGATGCTGATGTCATTGCTCATCCTGATCAGGTACTTGAATCCGTCATGGTCCTGCGAAAGGAAGAAGCAATTATTAGCATACCATATGATGGAAGAGTTTATATATGTGATAATTCCCTGAGCGATCTTTTCAGGAGTATTCCAAATGCAGAGATCCTGTTAAAGCTTGCTCCCTGTTTACCCTTAATGTACGGATATTGTTCCACGGGTGGGGCTTTTCTGACTGACCGGAATAAATACTTTGAGGCCGGCGGTGAAAACGAGAACTTTCTGGGCTGGGGTCCTGAAGACTTTGAGAGAGTTAAGAGGATGGAGATTTTGCATCAGACTGTTCATTTTGCGAAAGGACCATTATTCCATTTATGGCATCCAAGGGGCAGGACAAGCTGGTATGCTGACAAAGAAACGGAAATCAGGAACAGAAGAGAATTAATAAAAACTTGCAGAAATGAAGGCTGATGGTTGTTTAAACAGCATTACCCTCTTTATTTTCCGATCAAATGCTCGCGGAATGCAATATGGCATCGGAACATACTTGCATGAGCTGACAGAGGCTCTGTTAAGTTACCCAAATATAAAAATAGTACTTGTTTCATATAAATCTTCAGATATCAAAGAGATTTCAATACTTAAAACAACAGACAGGTGTGTGGAAATCAAAATACCCCAGCCGTTAATCCCTATTAAACAAAACAGCGCATTTGAAAATAAATATGCATCTGCTGTCAGTAAGCTTTTATTTAAAATAATTCCCCCGAATGAACAGGTCATTTTTCAATTCAATTACAATGATGATCTTCCGATTTTATTGAAAATTAAAGAGTGTTTTGGTTTTCCGGTACTGAGTGTTGTCCATTTTGCCCAGTTTCAGCAGATCTTCGAAGGGAAGATAATGAAAATTGCCGGTCTGAACCTTGATAAACCAGCTGACAATATCGAGTTTACGTTATCGCGGGAAAGGGAAATGTACAGGCAATCCGACCATATAGTATCCGTAACCCGGTATATGAAAGATTTCCTGGTCAATGAATATGGCATCAGCCCTAAAAAAATAACTGTAATTAAAAACGGTCTTAATCAAATAAATAATAACCAGGTTACAGAAGAGGAGAAAGCCGGAATTAAAAGGAGGTTTGGATTTGGAGAAAATGAGATAATTCTGCTTTTTTCCGGCCGGATCGATCCATGCAAAGGAATTAATTATCTTATGGAAGCTTTCGAACGAGCTTTCAGAAAAAATAACAACCTCAGACTTGTTATGCTCGGGCAGGGCAGCATTCAGGATTGTCAGAAAAAGATACAAACCTGTTTTGGGAAGGTAACATATACAGGATTTTTACCCAGGGAAACAGTAACAGAATTCTACAAGATAGCTTACATCGGGATATCACCTTCAATTTATGACCATTGTCCTTATTCTGTACTTGAAATGATGGCTAACAAGATACCGCTTATCATGACAAGGATAAACGGCCTGGATGAATTACTTTCAGACGAGGAGTGTATTTTCATTAATCCTCATATCAGCAGTGAAGGAGATATTACCTTCAGTATTGAAGAGATGACAGATTCGATTCTTTCCCTGGCTGCAGACAAGGAAAGAAGGACCAGGCTTGCCACGAAATCATACGAAACCTATGTGAAAAGGTTCACTGCAGCAGGGATGGCAGAAGCAATGCATAAGCTTTTTTATTCCTTAATAAAATACAAAAAACCAGAAGAAGAATATGAAACGGGCCAGGGAAGATAATACTGTCGGCATCATTCAACGTGCCGTAAAACATTATGGATTACATGTCGTAAAAGGTACCGTAAAGGAAGCGCTTAAATCACATCCTGATTACCCATCTTTTAAGAGTATCTGCGATACCCTCAATGAATGGAAAATTGAAAACTATCCTCTCAGGTACGAAGTAAATGAACTGGAGGATCTTCAAGCGCCGTATATCGTTCATTTCAGCAGAGGCGGTGGCATGATAGGATTTGTAACAGAGACGGGGAAGGAGCAGGTTACATATTATACATCATACAATGAAAAAAGAAAAACAGGCAGGAAGGAGTTTCTTGAGAGCTGTTCAGGCGCTGTAATATTACTTAACCCGGATGAAAGATCGGGCGAAAAGGATTACATGGTCAAAATAAAGAACGAACTGATAAATAAATCAATTTTGCCTCTGACTTTATTTGCCATTTTGATATTTTTCATTTCTTTATTTTACAATAATTTTAACCTGGGAGAGAATATTTATGATAAGGTCATCCTGCCACTGGTTTTTACGAAAATTGCAGGCATTGTACTTTCTGTTCTGCTGATCCTGCACGAATTTGAAGTTCATCTTTCGATTACGGACAAGCTTTGTCATCTGAACAAAGCAACCAACTGCAATACGGTTCTTAATGATAAAGCATCAAAAGTATTCGGGTGGTTCGGTTGGGCAGATGTCGGATTCGTATACTTTACAGGCAGTTTTCTCTTTCTTCTGCAGTCCCCTGAAGGAGAAGGACTTTCTTTAATGGCAATACTTGCCGCCCTCTCAGTACCGTATCCACTCTTCTCGATTTATTACCAGGGGTTTGTTCTGAAGAAATGGTGTCCAATGTGTCTAGGAGTTCAGCTTATACTGATTACTGAATTCATTTTATTGCTGCCTCAGTTATCGCGACTGACCTTTGCTTTTGATTCTGTTACAAGGCTTGTACTTACTTTCCTTGTAATAACAATAGTCTATACCCTGTATATATTATTCCGCAGGGAGCATACCTCCGGGGAAATGCATTATTATAAGTATCTCGGGTTTAAAAAGAATCCTGACATACTGAGGATACTTCTGATGAATCAGCCTCACTATGAAATTCCTTTATCGGAGAGCGGTCTGATTTTCGGTAACAGGGATGCTTCGATCAGGATAACGGCATTTCTCAGTCTGCACTGTTCACATTGTGCAAGAGCTTTTGAGAAGATCCGGAACATGCTCAATGAAAATGAAGATATACTAATAAATCTTCTTCTTGTAACATCCGACAACAAAATACTCACTACCCTTTATAACAATAACAGGCAGGGTAAAGAATTGGAATCATTAAAACTGCTGGAGCAGTGGTTCAATGCGGATCCTTATTCCAGGACAAAGATTACAGAAGGCCTATGTATTCCTGAAGTTGATGATATTTCAGCTGAAATTAATAAAGAAAACGGGAGACTTTTTAAGGAGTGTAATGTCATGGGCACACCGACTTTTTTCATTAACGGTTACATACTCCCGGCTCAATATGAGATTGATGATCTAAGGTATTTCAGGGAGATTTTTAACGGGAAGGAGGAAGTAAGTATAAAAGTAAGTGCTGTTAATTAAATAACAATAAGTAAATTCTTTAGTATTAATGGATTCATTTTTAATAAATTTGAAAGAGAAGGGCAGGAAGTTTTTCCCTGTGCTCTGAGCCCTGAGCTCTGTGCCACTTCCTGCCCGGACCTTTCCTTAACAGAAAGGAGGTGTATTGGCAAAGATAAGGTTTTAATCTGATTGGCAGCCAGACCATAATATGGAATCCGAATTAAAACAAACATTATTAGTCTATTAACATTCTAATTTTATCGTAATGAAAAAACTTCAAAAATTGCAGATCAATTCTGAAAAGTTGATGAAAAATGAAGAATTGATAACCCTAAGAGGAGGATATGAAGGAAATTGTTGTTTCTGTCACAGTTGTGTACATGATGGATATATGATAGCTACATCTCAAGCGGCATGTGCATCCGCTTGTTCTGCGTTGGGTTGTCAACAGGATTGGCTTTGCTAATTGATTATAAAACAGCAGTTAGCTAAAACTCAAAACCACTTTAGAGATTCTGAGAGAGATTATTTTAATTTTAATAATTAGAGATAAGAGGCTAATACCATATAAATATTAGCCTCTTATCAAACTTACTAAATTTAAATGCAATGTACTTTAAATACTTTCTTGTTTTTTTGGTGATTATATCGTGTAAGTCTCAAAATAAGACTCTTGTTGAGTTTGATCCAAGAAATCTTATACAATCAGAACTCACATTGTCAAAAATAGCAGATAGCATTAGCTATTTCCCTCTAAATAACAGTTTTCAGTTGGGATTAATATATGATAATATTGAATTTATAAAAGACAATATATATATATCGGAAAAGGATATAGGGATATTATCATTTAATATTGAAGGGAATATGTATAGGAAAATAGGGAATAAAGGGAGAGGGCCTGGTGAATATACATTCAATTATTCATTTACTGTTGACGAAAAGACCGAAATAGTTTATATTCTTGATAGTGGTGATATAATTAGAGCTTATTCCAAGAATGGAAATTTCCTGAGAAGATTCTCATTAGAGGAATATGGAGATATGATTGAAGCAATTGATATTTACAATTCTAATCTGTTTGCACTATATAAAATTCAGAATAAGAATGTAAAATACAAATGGGTAATTGTTGATTCATTAGGCAATTTAATTAAAAAAGAAAAGAGAAAGACTCCAGAGTTTACAAGTAGTATTGGAGGTAGTAGTGGAGCTTATTCTTTCCAGGATAAGATTTCGTATTGGAATGGATATTTTAGTGATACAATTTTTTCAATTTCACCAGACTTAAGTGAACAGGCATCATTTATTATAAGACAAGGAGAACATAGATTCCCAAAATCAAGAATTATTTTACCAGATGAGATAACTCAGTTTTTATTAATCCACCAAATATTTGAAACTGACCGTTTTTGGGCCATTCGTTATTCATATAGAAAACTGAATGAGTTTGTACTTATCGATAAAGAAACAAGAAAAACATATCTGGCAAACTGGGAATTTGATGGTAGTGGAGGTATCTTAAATGACTTTGATGGAGGAACAAGGTTCTTGCCTAAGAATTATATTAGAAAATATAACAGGGAATACTTAGTTGGATTAATGTACCCTTTTTGGATAAAGTCGCATATTTTAAGTAATGAATTTAAAAATTCAACTCCAAAATACCCAGAGAAGAAAAATGAACTTGAAAATCTGGCAAACAGTCTTAAAGAGACGGATAATCCGGTTCTGGTACTGGTAAGGCTAAAGAAATAGTTCGTGAAATCATGCAGACCATTCAAGTCAAAAACCGGACCTGCAGGTCCGTTCCTGGAAACAAAGTATACTTCTGAGAATATAATGTCATGGGCACACCGACTTTGCCCATAAATGGGTATAAACTCCCGGCTAAGTATGAAATAGATGATTTAAGGTATTTCAGGGAGGTTTTTAATGGAAAGGAGGAAACAAGTATTAAAGCAGATGTTATTAATTAATTAACAATAACTTAATTCTATAGTTTTAATGAATACATTTTTAATAAACTTGAAAGAGAAGGGCAGGAAGTTTTTCACTGTACTCTGAGCCCTGAGCTCTGTGCCACTTCCTGCCCGGACCTTTCTTTAACAGAAAGGAGGTGTATTGGCAAAGATAATGTTTTAACCGGATAGGCAGCCAAGCCATGATATGATATCCGTAAGACAGGAAAGAAAAATATTATTAACATTTTAAATCTTACATTAGTAGTGATGCGTTAACTTTTTAAAAATATATATAAAACACTGATAATAAAATTAATATAAGCGTTCTTTGATTTTATGATTTGATTTGACCTGTAGTTTTGCACCTTTTAAGTGCAAAATTATGAATTCAGGTAAGTATGTCTTTGCTCAGATACTACAGTTTGTCAATAAGTATGAGTTTGAAAAGTGTGTCTCTCGTTACAAAGGAGACCATCGAGTTAGAGATTTAAACTGTTGGAATCAGTTTATTCAACTATTCTTTGGCCAATTAACCTCAAGGAACTCATTAAGAGATATTTGTTTATGTCTGAAAGCACACAAAAATAAACTCTACCATCTTGGTATAAAGCAAAATGTCAATCAATCCACACTATCCAGAGCCAATGAAAATCGGGATTGGAGGATTTTTGCCGACTTCGGTGAGTACCTGATAAAAACAGTGAGGCCTATGTACTCTGACAGCCCTATT
Organism: Bacteroidales bacterium; assembly: GCA_040772125.1. GTDB lineage: Bacteria > Bacteroidota > Bacteroidia > Bacteroidales > VadinHA17 > LD21. The sequence goes on along the minus strand of JAXGYS010000003.1, from coordinate 1,050,365 downwards.
CCTAATATCGACATTGACAATGATGTTTTTGCACTTGACTCAACAACAGTCTCATTAAGTCTTAAGCTGTTTTCCTGGGCCGAAGGTAAATACTCCAGAGGGGCAATCAAGATTCATACAACGCTTGATTTAAGAGGTAGTATTCCAACGTTTATTTTTATCACAGATGGCAAGTATCATGACAGTAATGTACTTGATGAAATTGTACCTCAACCTGACGCCATATATCTGATGGACAAAGCTTACATCGATTTTGCTGCGCTGTATAGAATGAATAAAGCAGATGCATTCTTTGTAACAAGGGCAAAGGTGACTATGGACTACAGGGTACTTGAGAACAACTTCAATCTTGATGAGACTACCGGGCTCAGAAGTGATAGAACCATAAAGCTGAAAGGTCCAAAGTCTAAGCAACTATATCCGGATGCTCTTCGAATGGTAGAATATTACGATGACGAAAAAGATCTGTTACTTACTTTTATTACCAACAACTTTGAAGTCTCGTCACTTGAAATTGCCAGATTATATCGTAATCGCTGGCAAATCGAAGTGTTTTTTAAATGGATAAAGCAGAACCTTACCATAAAAACGCTTTGGGGTCATTCAGAAAATGCAGTAAAAGTCCACGTTTGGATCGCTATCTGTACCTATCTCATAGTCGCTCAGGTAAAATATGCTCTTAGAAGTACCTTGTCAATCTATGAAATAATGCAGATATTAGGCATATCCGTATTCGACAAAACGCCTGTAAAAGAACTACTTACAGAATTACAAATCAACCAAAATGTCAAAGAACAAAGTAATTTATTTAGTATCAATGATTTATTAACGCATCAGTAGTAATCTTACATGATGAAAAAACTTAATAAATTGCAGATTAATCCTGAAAAGGTGATGAAAAATGAGGAACTTGTGACTTTAAGAGGTGGTTATGGAGGATACGTTAATTGTGGCGCAACTGGCCCATATTGTAGTGGACCAATCGATGGCTGTGATGACGAAACTGTGAAATGGTATTGCAATATGTTCTGTCCTGGTTGGTCAGGTGCCGTCTGTGTTGGCTAATATTATTAGCGGTTGCCACCTTTTGGCAACCGCTTAGTTTTAACATTTAACAAAATAATAGCTTCTGTATAACAGCAATGTCATTAAACATGCTGTTGAATACTCTTTAGATTGTCGGAAAAACCTGCAACAAAAATGAAACACCTATTTTTAATAACATTAGCCTATTTTGCTTTGATTGGATGTAAGGATATTGACCTTAAAAAGGGGAATAAAATAATTACTTTCAATTTAGAAAATGATCTAAAAATAACAACCATTAAACTATCTGATATTGGATTTTATGATATTAAATATATTCCATTAGAGACTAATAATCAAAGCCTTGTTTCAAGAATTAATAAAATTAGAGTTGGAGATGATTTTTTCTTACTACAACATCTTAATAGGTTATTAACATTCAAAAAAGATGGGTCATTCTTAGCTAAAATTGGTATAGAAGGTAGAGGTCCGGAGGAATTTTTACTAGCCCATGATGTGGATATTGAAAAAGAAAGTCAATATATTTATCTGGTTTCCGCATGGCAAAGAAAATTTAATGTATATACAAGGTCCGGAATATTTTTAAGAACGTTTAAAAGCCCTGAAGACATTACATCTTTTATTATTACCGAATCAGGAATTCTAGGTTATAGTTTAAACACTCAGGGCAAAATTTTAAATAGCTTTAATCTAATCGATACCAATGGGAATATTATTAAAAAATTCCCCAACAAATATCCCTGGAGTTTAACACAACCGGGCACGTACTTTTTCGAACATGAAAACATTTTTTACAGATTCAATGGAAATATATTAAAAAAGGAGGTTTATTCTGATACTATTTTTTTATGGAAAGACTTATCCTTCAAGCCACATATTATTTTATCTGTAGGAAATGGGAGCATTTCTAGAAAATTGAGATCAGAACTCAATCCTGATGAAATCCATATGAAGTACATAACTCCACGTTCATTATTTGAATTTGGAGAATTTATTTACTATGAATTTACTGTTGGATTCGATTTATATGGATTTATAGGTTCAAAAAGGAGAGATTTTAGAGTTTTTATTAATCCCGAGGAAGGCATCATGAATGACCTGGATGGAGGCCCAGGTATATGGCCAATTGCAGTTAGCAATGATAACACCATGATAGCATGGGTAGAAGCCCAAAAACTTATAGCTCATGTTGCCTCGGAGGAATTTAAGAATTCCAGGCCACTTTACCCTAAAAAGAAAAAAGAACTTGAAATGCTGGCAAATAATCTTAAGGAGACGGATAATCCCATTCTCGTACTTGTAAGTTTGAAAAAGTAGCAATATGCCTGCATTCCCATATTTCAAGCAGCTCGACTCCATGGATTGCGGACCCACCTGCCTTCAAATGATTGCCAAGCATTATGGGAGATCATATAGTCTACAGTATCTCCGTTCCAGATCATTCATAACAAAATCCGGCGTCTCTATGCTTGGCATCAGCGATGCCGCCGAAAGCATCGGTTTCCGAACACGCGGCTACCGTCTCACCTGGGAACAGCTCCGCGATGAAGTACCGTTGCCGTGCATAGTGCACTGGAATCAGAGACACTTCGTGGTGGTGTATAAAATCAAGAAGCGCAGAGCGCAGAGCACAGAGCAAAGAGCTCAGAGCACAGAGCGCAGAGCAAAACCCCAAAGCCTTGAGCAGATTTCAAAGCCCTCTGAGCCCAGCGCACTGCGCCCTGAGCCTTCTTCCTCTGAGCCCTGCGCCCTGAGCCCTGAGCAAAATCGCACAAGGCAAAAAGACTCAAAAAATGTTGTTTATGTTGCAGATCCCGCCGCCGGTCTTCTTAAATACACCGAACAGGAGTTTTGTAAATGCTGGTTCAGTACAAAAAGCGATGGTGTGGATGAGGGAACTGCTTTATTACTCGAGCCAACTCCGGAATTCTATAAACAGGAGGATGAGGAAAAACAAAAGCTGAGCTTCCTGTACCTGCTTGGTTATATACGCCCTTATTCGAAGTACATCCTGCAACTTATGCTGGGCATGCTCACTGCCAGCATAATAAGCCTTATCTTCCCTTTTCTCACCCAGTCACTCGTAGATACCGGTATCGGAAACAGTAATATTTCATTTGTGGTCATGGTCCTGGTTGCCCAGCTTATTCTGACCCTTAGCCAGACTGCAAACGGGCTTCTGCGCAACTGGATAAGCCTTCATGTTACAAGCAGGGTAAGCATATCGCTTATTTCCGACTTCCTTATAAAGCTTATGAAACTCCCGATCTCGTTCTTTGATGTCAAGCTTGTAGGCGATATCATGCAAAGAATAGGAGATCATAATCGGATCAGGACATTTCTGACTGACTCACTTATAAGTATCATTTTTGCAGTTATTACCCTTGTTATGTACACCATAATAATGGCAACATATAACCTCGGTATCCTTGGCATCTTCATGCTGGGAAGCGCGATGTACATCGGCTGGGTGGTGCTTTTCCTTAAGCGTAGAAGAGAACTAGATTATAAGCGTTTCCAGCAGAGCGCAGCCAATCAGAGCAATATTGTCCAGCTTGTGACCGGCATGCAGGAGATAAAGCTTAATGCCTGCGAAAAACAAAAACGTTGGGAATGGGAGCGGATACAGATAAAACTTTTCAAGGTGAGCCTGAAAAGCATGATGCTTAATCAGAACCAGCAGCTCGGAGCCGTTCTGATAAACCAGACCAAAGATATTTTTATCTCCTTCCTTTCAGCTAAAGCTGTAATAGAAGGACAGATGACCCTTGGTATGATGATGGCAATACAATATATAATCGGACAGCTCAATGCTCCGATCCAGCAGTTCATAGGTTTTACCCAGGCAGCCCAGGATGCAAGGATAAGTCTTGAACGATTAGGCGAGATCCATAACAAGGAGGATGAGGAGAAACCTGAAGATGACAAAATAAAAGATATTCCGGTTGATAAGGATATTGAGATAAAAAATCTTCTTTTTCAGTACGAAGGACCTCATTCCGAGAAGGTGCTTAACAATGTCTCACTGACTATTCCGGCAAAGAAAATAACTGCAATAGTAGGAATTAGTGGCAGCGGTAAAACCACTCTGATAAAACTGATGTTAGGATTCTATGAGCCTGTAAAAGGAGAGATATCACTCAACGGTACTTCCCTTAGAAGGTTCAGCCAGGCAGAATGGAGAAAGAGATGCGGTGTTGTAATGCAGGAAGGCTACATATTCGCAGATTCCATAGCGGGCAATATAGGTCTTATTGATGATACACCAGAAAAAGAAAAGATTGATAGGGCTGTAGTAACAGCAAATATTAAGGAATACATAAACAGCCTGCCGCTTGGTTACAATACAAGGATCGGGAATGACGGCCAGGGACTAAGCACAGGACAGAAGCAAAGATTACTTATTGCCAGGGCTGTTTACAAAGATCCTGACTTTATTTTTTTCGATGAAGCCACAAACGCCCTGGATGCGACAAATGAAAAAACAATAATGGATAACCTCGGCACTTTCTTCAAAGGAAAAACAGTGGTGATTGTTGCTCACCGGTTAAGTACAGTAAAGAATGCTGATCAGATAGTAGTCCTAGCAAAAGGAGAAATAGCTGAAAAAGGAACACATAAAGAGCTTGTGGAAAAGAAGAAGGCATATTACAATCTGGTGAAGGATCAGCTCGAGTTAGGGAGCTGAGGGCAGGGAGCAGGGAGCAGGGAGCAGGGAGCAGGGAGCAGGGAGCAAAAAAATGACCATACAAAATAACTAAAACTGTTCAATTATGGATTATTTCAGGTTTGAAAATATGGACATCTGGAAGGATGCCATAGAAATTTCTGACAGGCTTTTTGATTATTCAGATAAAGCTGAAGACAAGAGATACTTCAGATTTGCAGAACAGCTTCGTTCAGCCTCCATGAGTATTTCAAATAACATCGCTGAAGGTTCAGGTTCCTTCTCGGACAAAGAATTTGCGAGCTTTCTGAATATTGCACGAAGATCAGTATTTGAATGTGCTAACATCCTTCATATTTTCTTAAAACGGAAGATAATCCCCATTGAAGAAAAAGATCAGATTTACCTGGAGCTTATTTCTCTGAGTAAAAGAATTACTAATTTCTGTAGAGCATTAATCAAACAATGAGATTTTTAGCCCCCAGCCCTCCGCCCCCTGCCCCATGCTGCCTGCAACTCTTTCATATGGAATTCTAGCAATCATGCCTGAAATCAACAAACACGAAATAAGAAGTCCTGAACTGCAGGAAGTAATGTCCGAAATCCCGGGAAGTATCCTAAAATGGGGACTCTTTCTCTTTTTTACTATTGTAATTGCAATACTTGGAGTGAGCTGGTTCATAAATTATCCTAATATTGTTTCGGCGCCTGTTACTCTGACAACCTATAATTCCCCGGCATCACTTATAGCAAAATCGGGAGGAAAGATTGAAAGTCTGATTGTAAATAACGAGGAGGATGTCGAAAAAAAGCAACCTGTTGCTTTAATAGAAAATACAGCACGTTTTGAAGATATAATGATACTGGCAGCCTTTTTAGATACTCTCAGGAATAATCCGGATTGGCGAAAAGAAATAAACAGATATACTCCACCGGTAAGCCTTGAACTTGGAGAGATTCAGGGTAGCTGTTCCCGATTTATTACACTTTTCCAGCAGTACAAGGAATATCTGATCCGTGCATATCTTCCGACAAAACTAAGACTTCTAGAAGAGCAGATTAAAAAACAGGAAGAATACACAGATGAACTCTTAATTCAAATGAGGTTATCCGAGGAAGATCTCATTCTTACAACAAAGAGTTTTGAACGGGACTCATTGCTTTACATCGGCAATTTGCATTCAGTTACTCTTAGTGAGTTTGAAAGATCGAAACAGGCATTGATACAAAAAAAGTCTTCACACAGTTCACTTAAGGCGTCAACAAAGAATAACGAGACATCGACTTTAAGACTCCGGGAAACACGTCTCGATCTGCATATGCAGCTCAATAAGGAACTTCATCAGTATAACCTCGATCTGGATGATGCCTTCCTGATGTTGAATCTGGCAATAGAGCAGTGGAAGGAAAAGTATCTTATTGAAAGTCCGGTCAGAGGTAAAATTACTTTTACATCTTTCTGGAATGAGAATCAGGTCATCAAATCAGGAGAGGTACTTGCCACGGTTATACCTGAGGATAAGAGCAGGATAATTGTAAGGGCAAGCATACCTGGTTCTGCTCTCGGAAGAGTAAAAGTTGGACAGGAAGTCAACATTAAGCTGTCAGGATTCCCTTACATGGAATTTGGTGTATTAAAAGGAAAAATCAGCACACTTTCGCTTGTCCCGGCTGGTGAGGCATATATAGCAGAGATTGTACTGATCAACGGTTTAACATCCACGTATAACATTAGTCTTCACTTTATAAATGAGATGACAGGAACGGCAGATATAATTACTGACAACAGCAGATTGATATTCCGGCTTATTAAGCCACTGAACAGGATATTAAAATGATAAAATCCATGTTGGAAGTTATGAGCCTTCGCTGTAGCTACGGTGAATAAAACTGGGTACCAGGAACCATGCACCATGTACCAATAAGGGCATTGCCATACAATAAAGAGTAACAAAGAAATATAAATTAAAACAAATGTGAATGATTAAAACAATCTGAAAGAGAAGGGCAGGAAGCTTTTCTCTGTCTCGTCCTGAAAAAAGTTGACATTATTAATACTCTTTTTTCATTCTTAATTCTGATGCTAATTTCATGTTGTAATGTTGATAACTTCTTTCCTTTGAAGATTTACCTTTAAGAAGTTATCAATATTTCAACATGATTATGCTGCATACATTTCATTTGGGGTGTTAAAGTTTATTGATCTGTGTAATCTTATTGTATTATAAAGGTTTATGGCTTCCCTTGTGGCTTTGACAGCGATTTCTTTGTTAATAAACCTTATCCCCAGATCATACTCCTGTTTTAAAATACCATTTACTCTTTCTGCAACGGCATTCTCATAGCAATCACCTTTTGCAGCCATACTTATTTCCATCCTGTGTTTGTTCAGAAGCCTTACATATTCCTTGCAGCAGTACTGGATCCCACGATCGGAATGGTGTATAATCCCCTTTGGATTTTTTACCAGCGATAACGCTCTTTTGAGAGCTCTTCTGCATCCCTCAGATTCCAGACTGTCACTGATATCGTATCCAACGATTTTTCTGGAGTATAGATCAGTTATCAATGCCAGATACATAAATCCTTCCGACGTCGCGATATATGTTATGTCACATACCCAGACCTGGTTAGGCCTGATTATTCTGAGATCCTTGATTTTATTGCTGTATACTCTAAAGCCATGCTCAGAATTGGTCGTTCTTACATACTTACGCTTCCGTCTGATCAATAAACCTTCTTCCCTCATTAAACCAAAGAACTTGTCCCGGCCCAAAGACATCTTAACCCCAAACTCCACTTTGTGCTTTAGCCATAATTTGTAACATCCTTCATTTTTCTGAACCTTTCTGTGGTCTTTTACCCAACTTGTTATTATATGACCTTCTAATCGCTTTTTCGCCTCATATTGAAGCCATTTGTAAAACGATTGCCTGCTTATCCCAAAATAACCGCAAAGATCTTTAATCGAAGGAACCGGATCTATTTTAAATCTTGTCAGAGTCGCTTTTTTAACCGCTCTCTGTCTACTTTTTTTTTATACTCTTCAAGATTTATCCCCTGGTCCTCGGCCAGAAGTTCAAGAAAAGCCTCATTCATAAGATTATCAAGCTCTTTATTGGCAAGTAGCTTTTCTAAACGTCTGACCCTTTCCTTCAGCTCTTTTACTTTATCTATCTCATCTTTCATTTCAATCCTGACTACTTTGCTTAACAAGTGGTTTTTACCAAGGTTTTGTATCCACCTTTCTACTGTATGCGATCCACCAATATCGTAAATTTCTCTGGCCCGGGGAATAGAAAGTTTTCCACTTTCTATTTCTTTAACCACTTTTAGCTTAAAGGCAGAACTGTACTTCTTCACTACTCTTTGCTCATAATTAATCTTTTTCATTTGTCTTATCTGCTTTAGGTGTCAACCTATTTCAGGATAAGACACTCTGTGCTCTGAGCTCTGTGCTTCCTGCCCCAAGCCCCCTGCTCCCTGCTTCCAGGCTGCCCTTCTCTTTCAGCATTTTTGTTGATCGTATCCATTGATTCTAATATATTGAGCCATTCGTAATTTAAATCTCTTTAAATCCACAGATCAGACATTCTTTCATATAAAGTTCAACAATTGTTTTGATATGATTGCAAGAAAAAGCCGGGAAAAAGTGGACAGAAGCTGACAGAATCTACCAGAATCTGCCAGAAGTGGACAGAAGTGGACACCAGCCTTTTTTTTGAGCGCTTATTTCAGGTAAACGGCGGAAATGGTTGAGTAACGGGCCGCTTTTAGAGGGGCATTAGTTCAGTGTGACGGGATTCCTTCGCCCCGGTCCCCGGGAATCGCAATTACGGTGGTCATCTGGCATATTTTGCACCCCGGGCGCTTGGGTCTCGGAATGACGGTGCCCTTTTGGCTGCTTTGTATCCGGATCAGACGGAACCCGGAATGACGGTTCATGAAGGTTGAGGATTACCTAAAAACATCCCGCACCTACGGAGCTCAAAAAATAATGATATGGCCTGTTTCTACAAACATGCCGCTCCTATGGAGCTTCGCGCCGTTACGCCTTATTGCCTTCAGACCTTCATGAAGTTACCATCGCCTGTCGCCTGAAATAGCGGCGTGAGGTATCCAGAATATTCAACTTCACCGCTCTTCCGGCCAACTGCCTGCTGCCCCTGAGCCCTGCTCAACTCTCCGGGCTAATGCACAATGTAATAGCTTCGGATATTAGAAAATTACCTATCTTTATTGCATGAAATCGTACAATAAAATTATTAAAATCAGTCCGGAAAAAAGATTTGGAAAACCCTGCATCAGGAATACAAGAATCTCTGTCTTCGATATCCTCGGCTGGCTGGGATCCGGAATGACTTTTGAAGATATCCTTAATGATTATCCTGAACTTAACAGGGATGACATTAAAGCCTGCCTTATGTTTGCTGCTGACAGGGAACGCAAGCTTCAAATCATCTGATAGTGTTACTATTTGATCAAAATATTTCATTCAGAATCGTAAAAAATTTACAGGATATTTTCCCTGGTTCTAAACAAGTCAGGGAAGTTGGCCTTGAAAATGCTAAAGACTCTCAGATCTGGTCCTTTGCAAAAGAGAACAGCTTTTGTATAGTTACTTTTGACGCTGACTTTTATGATTTGGGAATAATCAAAGGATCATCACCAAAAGTTATATGGCTCAGACTTAGCAATTCCAGTACAAAAAACATTGAAAAAGTACTCAGAAGAAATCACGAACTGATACTCTCATTTCTTTCCGACCCTGAATACCATGAGACTGCCTGCCTTGAAATAAATGCCTGAATAATTATCAAAGATGGTCAGCAATCCCTGACTTACGACTCACCTGAACGTTGTGCAGTTCACCTCCCCCTGGCCTCTTAATTACAGATTTTCCTCCTATACGTCTCTAAGTCCCTTAATCATCTCACCCATGACCTTTTTCTCCCATTCTCCCCTTCATCTTCTTCACACCTTTACGCCGTTACGCCGTTACGCCCATCTGCTTTATTTATTATGCCTGACCAGTACAAGAACCGGATTATCCGTTTCCTTCAGGCTGTTTGCAAGCTTTTCAAGTTCCTGCTTCTTTTCGGGGTAAAGAGGTTTTGATTTCCTGAAAGCCTCAGAGGCAACATGCTTTTTAAGATAAATTGCATCGATCCAAGTTAGGATTGTGTTGTCATCCCTGGTTGTTTTTGGCCAGATGTCTGGACCACCGTCAAGATCATTATAAATACCTTGCCCTGAATTAATGAAAGCATGGAAATCCTTCTCTTTGGATCCAATAAAACCGTAAACCAAATCAGTTGGTTCAAATTTATTCTCATATAAATATTCATAATAGACATAATCCCCAAATTCAAACAAATTCCTGGGAGTTATATAATTTTCAGAAAGATATTCGCCGTTGAATTCTGAATGTGCCGCCGGAGTTAGCAATCTTTGTCCAACATCAAAGATTAAATGAGGTCGAAAATTCAACCCATCAAAAGAATATACAGTATCAGAATATATTTCTTTTTTAAAGAGCTGTCTTTTAAACCTGTAGAACAAGTTTTCGTTTAAATAGGCAAAAGTGCCTATGTTTCCGTCAAAGGTGAATCTGTTAGGAAATTTCTTTACTAAACCTCCAATTGTATCAATCAAATAGTAACTATTCAAAGTATTTCCACTGTCATTGCGAACATAACATAAGATCCTGCTTCCAGAAATTTTAAATTCCAAAGGGCCATGAATTGGACTTGAGAACATTCTAATCAAATCTCCCCTTTCTGAAAAAACATAAAACTTCCCGTTCCAACCATCAACAATATAAATCTGCTGTTTTCTGTCATCAAAGTCCAGATCATGAATTACCAGGAATTCATCAGGACCTCTTCCACTTTTGCCAATCTGAACGTTAAATGATCCATCTGAACAGAAACTCAGTATCCTGTCATATACATATAAAAGGTAAAATTCTCCCGCAGGAATGATTTTATAGATCCCCTGGATTACGCTTTGATCGGTTGTTTCAAGAGGAATATATTCAATATCCCTGAATCCCAGTTCTGAAAGCCTAACATTTACAGTTTGCGGACTTGCTTTTAAATCAAATTTTGCCAGCTGATTTTCAGCAATATCTTTTGAATTAATACAACTTGAAAAAATAAGGCACATTATGAAGAATCCATAACATGTTTTCATGTGTAAATAAATCTAATTATTAAAGTCGTTTGCCTGTCTTTTGGCAGACAGGAATACTATTGTGTCAATGATTTTAATTCTTTTTTGTTGTTGCGATCAAGCGGGGCTCATATTAATATTGTCGCGTTTCAAGATAAATTTTATTGATGTTCAGGCATAAATTTATTAAAGGGAGTCAATGACTCCCTTTTAAAATCACCAGCCTACGCAAATTGCAGATTCCCATCCTATACAAAGAAAATTACAATACCATTCAGTATCAGAGCATGAATTTATTCCTCCAGGGTGACAAATTTCACCTCCTGGCATAATACATTTCACATAACTTCCATAACCTCCTCTTAGAGTAATTAATTCCTCACTTTCAATTATTCTTTCCGGATTGATCTTTAATTTATTAAGCGTCTTCATAATCTTCAATTTTAAATTTATGAATCAGTTTTTAATCCCCCTGATTTATCATTTCACAGGACCGCAACCGGAGTCGCGGAAAATCTCTATCTTCGCATAGGCAAAACCCTTTCTGTTAAGGAAAGGTCCGGGCAGGAAGTGGCACAGAGCTCAGGGCTCAGAGCACATGGAAAAACTTCCTGCCCTTCTCTTTCAGCATTTTTGTTGATCGAATCCATTGATTCTAATATTTTGAGCCATTCGTAATTTAAATCTCTTTAAATCCACAGATCAGACATTCTTTCATATAAAGTTCAACAATTGTTTTGATATGATTGCAAGAAAAAGCCGGGAAAAAGTTGACAGAAGTGGACAGATATTGCCAGAAGTAGACATCTTCCCTTTCTTGAACGATTCTTTCAGGTCCTCCGGGATACTCTGCACTACGGGCTCCTCATCGGCGATTGGAACTATCCCTCTATGTATCTTCAGGGTGGGCTAACATCTAATACGATTTGCCGGCGGAGGGGATCCGTTCACAAACCCTGATCAGGCTTTTCGTAATGCCCGGTTCCGGCTCCCGGAAAGGGTAAGTGGTTAAACCGGACAGACGGCGTGAGCAGCAAGGAGTTGCGTCATGTGGTATGAAGTGCTGGATCGACGGACGACTATTGTACCAGCCATTTCCATACCGGGAGAATGGTGATCTCGATACCGTTCTCTCTTTTTACCTCTTCCTGATCCATTGTCAGGATCAGACCTTCTTTCAGATTATGAAGTGATGCAGCTTCTGTTAAACCCCGTACCTCTCTTTCGTTATTCTCATAATCAAGCTGATAGCAAACCTGGATGACCTGGATTACCTTATTCTTTAAACTGATAATAAAATCGCATTCATATTTCTCGCAGTGGTAGTGAACAGTTAAATCCCTCCTGCGAAGCTCAACATAGACAAGGTTCTCAAGTTTTCTTCCCAGATTTTCGGAAGACTCAAATGATACCAGATTAAGGAATGCATTGTCAATGCAGTATACCTTCTTGTTATTTATTATCTGCTTCTTTAGAGAAGGACTGTATTTTTCTACCAGGAAAAGCAGATATGAATTTTCCATAAAGGAAATGTAATTTTTCACCGTATTGACACTTCCAAAACCAAGATTTATCCTGAGTTTATTATAAGAGAATGGTTTACCTGTGTTGCTGATAAGCAGTCTTGCAAGTTCCCTGAAACTTCTTTCATCACCAATCCGGTATCTTACAATAATATCCTTGATCAGTATGTCCTCATAAATCTGCCGAATAATCTCCTCCCTTTCATACCTGAGGAATTCCGGAATACCTCCTTTTTTGAAAAAAACATTGAATTCTTTCCTAAGAAGAGCCGTTCTTTCCGGTATATAAATATCATTATCTGAAAAATCTGTCTTTCTGAAAATGAGGTATTCCCTGAATGAGAATGGATATAATACAATATCAAGATGTCTGCCGGTAAGCTTGGTGCCGAGTTCACTGTTAAGCAATGACGCATTTGAACCAGTTATAATTACTTTGATCCCTTCTCCGTGAAATCTTCTTATGGCTGCCTCCCACTTCTCAACATTCTGTATCTCATCAAAAAAAAACACATCAACCTTACCTGAAAGCTCAAGAAATGCTTCATGAACTGCACTGAAGTCGTCCGAGATGAATGATAAAAGTCTTTCATCCTCAAAGTTCAGATAAGTTTGTTTCGATGAATAGAGCTTTTCGTTAATCTGTTTCAGAAGTGTGGACTTACCAGCACGTCGAATACCGGTAATTATCAGTATATGAGGTGTTGCGGCAAGGCTTCCTATTTCCTGAAGAATCGCCCGCGGAACAGTATCCTCATACTTTGTAAATTGCTGGTTCTGCGGGATTATTACTTTCTTAATCTGATCAGCTGTCATCTTAATTACCGTCATTTCGGCTAAGATACATCTTTTTCATCATAAACGCACAATATTATTCTTTTTTGTTCATTAATAATGCAAACTATTTCATATATAAGTCTCGCTCAGAAAGATAAAGCTCTTTTGGAAGGAGTGGGGTATGTAATATTTAAAATCATACGAATATTTTCGCAATATTTTGTTCGAAAATTTTCGTAACGATTTTCCCAGCCTTACCTGGTACATATGTCCAATCAGATGAAGCCCTGTAGAGGACTTAAAAGGAAGGTTGTCTCCAATTCCCCCACTCCTCCATTCTCCCACTGACTCCCCCACTCCCCCATTCTCCCATTCTAACGCCTTAACGCCTTACCGTCCTGTCCCTTTGTACACATACAAGGACACCAGGGGTACTAAAACAAACTCACAATAATACCCGGCGAGATACCTCCTGTAAGGCCTGTATTTGAACTCTAAGTTTTTTCAATTGAAATATTTTTTTTATATTGACAAATCTAAAAGGGATAAGTCAGAAAGTCAGAGGCCTGATATGAAAGAAAACCGCCCCTGAATATCATCAGAGCAATCCTGTTCACGGCTTGTTTCAGGACAGTGAACACTCAGAAGGTTTCCGGACCTGAAAGTCAATACAGGTTGTTCACCGGACAGCAGTTAAGAACCTGAATATTAATAACTAAAACATATAATATGAAGAATGGCCATAATTTTCTTTACCAGCCGAGAGATTACAGAACGATTGAAATGTGGAAGGATGTAAGCGAGGAGGAATGGTATAATCCACTCTGGCAGAGAAAGAACTCCATAAGGGATGTGGAAAAGCTGAAGAAGGTGATCAGGCTGAGTCCTTTTCAGGAAAGTGAAATAAACCGTACGCTTGTGGCTCTTAGGGCGCAGGGAAAGGAGCCGATGCGTATTACACCCTATTACGCCTCTCTGATGGAGCAAGATCCATTTCATCCGGCAATGCTTCCGGGGGAGAAGAACCAGAAAAGGCTTGATCCCATTTTCTGGCAGAGTGTTCCCACACCTGCCAATCTGCTTTTCCCCGACACAGGACTCGAAGGTGCCATGTCGGAGAGCAGCCGTAGTTTTGGAGCAGCTTACCAGCGATATCCGAACAGAATAGCACTCTTTGTTGCCGAGAATACAAGCTGTGCCTCTTACTGCGTTCACTGCCAGAGGGCCAAGTCGCTCGATGGTTCGGTAGATGTAAACCACACGGAGATAGACAAGGGGCTTTTCTATATCGGATACAACAGGAACATCAACGAAGTGCTTGTTACCGGCGGGGATGCTCTTCTGATAAGCAAAAACCGGCTTCGGTACATCCTTGAAGAGCTCAGCCGGATACCTCATCTCCGGGTTATAAGGATTGCCACAAGGGTACCGGTGGTAATGCCTATGGGGATCACTTCAGAACTGCTGGAATTGATTAAGGAAGCCTCGAACAAATACAATGACGGTCCCGAGAAGTATGTTTATTTCATGACCCATATAAATCATTATCATGAGATCACTCCTGACCTTGCAGCTGCCGTGAAAAAAATCCGCGACCATGGTTTTACAATTAGGAACCAGACCGTATTGCTTAATCACGTCAACGATTATTACCGCACACTTGCTGAAACATTCAGGAGGATGTTCTGGATAGGTGTTCACCCCTACTACCTGCTGCAATGCCACAAGGAGAAGGGTATTGTTCATTTCATAACCCCCATCCAGATAGGAAAAATCTACATGAAGCATCTTCAGGGCTGGATATCAGGCGTTACAGTACCCCGATATGCGGCAAATATCGAAGGAGGAGGCGGAAAAGTCCTTCTCATGCCTTCGGGACATGACACACTTAACGTTGAAACGCAGATTGACAGCAAGATATCAGAAAGCTATGCAACTGTTGTTACCTGGGACGGAAGGGAAATTCACAATTATGAAGCACTCGGAAGAACTAAAAGGAGTGAATTTGAGGAAGGAGTAAGGATCATGGACGAGTTTATTGGCAGAAGCGGAGTGTTCCTTCCCAAGCTGATCATAATCGACAGCAACGGAAAGCATATTGAAACGACCAACCGGACCAAGCTGCCGGTAATAGAGAACATGAAAAAGTCATCGCTCCTCGAATACGAAACATACAACGGCTCAATGCCGCTTACCAATCCAACTGACATAAGGGATGACCTTGAACGACTCTTCAGTGAATCGAAATTCACCCTGGATCAGAAAGGATAAGTGGCAGGCCAATTCACCCTCAATACGTTTACCTGAATAGGAACCGGCGGAGGTAAAGGTGCCGGTATGAAGTATGGAATTCAGCCGGGCTGCTGCCTGAGAATGCTATTGCTCCGTAACAGATGGCCAGTATGATGAGAGGCCACGCATTACATGGATTCCTGTATTTGCGGAATACGCTGAAAAATTATTACTTTTGATCCGGGTTGCCTTAATCAAGGGATAACAGATGGCACAAAGGATTGAAATGCAAATATGTCTCGGAAGTTCCTGTTTTTCGCGGGGGAACCGTGATGTTGTTGCCTTTATAAGGGATTATCTGAAGAAAAACCATCTGGAAGACAGGATAATCTTCAAGGGTGCAAGATGCATGAACCTTTGCAACAACGGGCCCAATCTTAAAATAAACGACAGGATCATTGAAGGAGTCACTCTTTCAAAAATTGAAGCCATTCTTGAAAAGGAATTCGGAAATATCATATAGCGATAAATCCATCAGCCGGTATGAGTGAAAGAAAGCCTATTTTTTATATAAACGACCAGAAATGCAGGAATTCTTATTCATGCGTGCGGGTCTGTCCGGTCAATGCCATTGAGGTAAGGGCCCAGAAGGAACATCCCACCATCATTCCGGAAAGATGCATCGGTTGCGGTCTGTGTTTCATCGCCTGCACTCCGGGCGCTGTTGAATACCGCGACTCAAGGGAAAATGTGAAGAGGCTCCTTGCTTCCGGCAGAAAAACAGCTGCTCTTGTTGCTCCGAGCATTGCATCCGAATTTGACGATATAACTGATTACAGGAAGTTCGTAAGCATGTTGAGGGCTCTCGGATTTGATTACGTACATGAGAATTCATTCGGAGTCGACCTTATTGCTGCTTCCTATGCCGATCTGTTCAACAAAGCCGGGGGTAAGTACTACATTACTGCAAACTGCCCGGCAATAGTAAAGCTAATCGAGAAATTTCATCCCGAACTGGTCCCCAACCTTGCTCCGCTTGTTTCTCCTATGATCGCCACAGCAAAGGTTGTCAAAGAGCTTCACGGGGAAGAAGTTGCAACGGTCTTCATCGGTCCGTGCATCGACAGCAAGGATGAAGCTTTGCTCTACAGTGAAGGTAAGCTTGTTGACGAGGTTCTTACATTCATAGAGTTAAGGCAGCTTTTCAATGAGTTCGATATACAGGAAAGGATTGTAAAAATGTCGGATTTTGATCCGCCTCACGGACACTGGGGGGCTCTTTACCCGCTGCCTGCAGGGATACTCCAGGCCGGAGGAATAAAGCGCGATATTGCTGTGAGCGGGGTGATAACGGCCGCAGGTGAAGAGGATGTTACTGAAGGCATAAATGACTTTAAAAAGTACATCGACACCATCCGTCACCATTTCAACATGTTTTTCTGTCATGGCTGCCTTCTCGGTCCGGGTATGGAAACACACAAAGAGAGGTTCAAAAGAAGGGCGCTGGTAAGACTCTACGCCGAAAAAAGGGTCAATGTGCTTGACAAGAAGAAGTGGGAAGATGATATCCGCAAATGGTCGGCTCTTGACTTTTCAAGAAGCTTCAATCCAAATGACCAGAGGATACCCGAACCTCCTGAGGAAGCAATAAAGGAGGTCATGAAGATCATCGGAAAGGAAAATCCCAACGAGGAACTTGACTGCGGCGCCTGCGGCTATCAGTCGTGCCGTCATTTTGCATCAACGGTGGCCAAGGGGCTTGCCGTTCCTGAGATGTGCCACACCTATAACCTCAGGAACAAACAGGAATATATCGAGACTCTAAGGCAGACGAACAGGAAACTGGCTGAAACAAAAAGAGCCCTCAAGGAATCGGAAGAGCTGGCAATGAGAGAGAAGGATGTTGCCCAGAGCGCTTCCGACATGCTGAACAACATGCTGGAGAAACTGCCTACGGGAGTTGTAATAGTGGATAATAACCTTAGGGTACTGCACTCGAACCTCAGTTTCATAAATATCCTCGGGGAAGATGCAAAGGCAATTTCGGACATTATACCGGGTCTTGTCGGAGCAGATCTGAAAACGCTTATGCCTTTCAATGTATACAACATGTTCACCTATGTCCTGAAAGAAGACGAACCTGTTGTAAGCAAGGACATCCATTATGAGGACAGTATGCTGAACATTTCGATATTCCCTATAAAAAAGAACAAAATGTGCGGTGCAATTATTCGCGACCTTTATTCTCCCGAAGTGCAGGGAGAAGAGGTGATCAACAGGGTAAGCGATGTTATAGACAAGAATCTGGAAATGGTTCAGAAGATAGGTTTTCTCCTTGGAGAAGGAGCTTCTGAAACAGAACAGATGCTCAATTCAATAATTGAATCATACAGAAAACGATCACTGGGACCGGGAAAGATCCGTTAAGATATAAGGTGTCGAAGGATTTCTATATAGAAGTAAACAGCCAGCAAAGGAATCATGACGGTGAGAGGATTTGCGGCGATGTGTTCCTCTACAGGTACATAAAGGAGGAAGACAGGGTCGTTGCTGTATTGTCAGACGGTATGGGCCACGGGGTCAAGGCAAACGTCCTGGCTACCCTGACGGCGACCATGGCCCTTAACTTTACAAGGGAACACAAGGAGGTAGAGCGCATTGCCGAAATAATAATGAATACCCTTCCTGTTTGCAGCGAAAGAAAGATAAGTTATTCTACATTCACCATCGTGGACATAGAAAGCAGCGGCAAGACAAACATCCTGGAATATGACAATCCGCCTGCGATCATACTCAGGGGGACCGTTCCCTTCGATCCCTCATGGAAGACGGTAACTCTTGACAAAGGGAAAAACGCAGGAAAAGTATTAAGGACCTGTACGTTCATGCCTGAGAAAGAGGACAGGATTATTTTCTGCTCCGACGGGGCGGCCCAGAGCGGAATGGGATCCGATGCCTATCCTTTCGGCTGGGGCCGCGACGACATTGCTACCTATGCTTCGACCCTTGTACAAAGCGAAAAGTCAATGTCGGCAATAACGCTTTCAGGAAAGATCGTCACAATAGCCCACAAGAACGACAGTTACAAGGCAAAAGATGACATAAGCTGTGCAACAATCTATTTCCGGGAACCACGCAAACTTCTCATCTGTACCGGACCGCCTTACGAAAAGGATAAGGATGCCGACCTGGCTGCGAAAGTGAGGGATTATGACGGCAAGGTCATTCTCAGCGGAGGCACAACAGCCGACATAGTGGCGAGGGAGCTTAAAAGGGCTGTTATCGACGAGCTGATCTTTGAAGATCCGGAACTGCCGCCCGAAAGCTTTATCGAAGGGATCGACCTTGTCACCGAAGGAATTCTCACCCTCCAGAAAGTAAATGAGATACTTAAAAGATACAATAACAGCGTTAAGCTTGGGAAGGGTCCTGCAGACAAGATAGTCAGACTTATAATGGAAAGCGACGAGATACATTTCGTCATAGGGACCAGGATCAACATTGCCCATCAGGATCCCAACCTTCCTGTTGATCTTGAGATAAGAAGAACAGTCGTAAAGCGTATTGCAAGACTGCTTGAAGAGAAGTGGCTCAAGAAGGTGAGTTTCGAATATATTTAGTCATAACAGGACCTCTGTTCAAACCTCCTTCTAAAATCTATCCGGATCTTCCATGTCTATTTCCTGCTGTTGCCCAGGTGTTTCAGAACCCTTTGAAAGAGAAGCGGCTGGATATCAGGGTGAGTGAGTTCTGCAGGGAGTGTTTCAGAAAGTCGGATTTCGGCTATCTCCGAAGTATCGGGGACAGGTCCTATCCTTGAAATATCAGCCAGATAAAGTCGTCCGAAACCTGTCTCACCGTTTTTTCTTACAGAGTAGGTTGAAATACATTCGATACTGAAATCGAGAGCCCCGGTTTCCTCCATTAGCTCCCTTCTTGCTGCCTCATCAGCGGTTTCATCTTTTTCTATATGTCCCCCCGGTATCTCCCACGTTTTTCTTTTGTGATGACGTACTAACACCCATTTGTCCCCGTACCTTGCGGAGATCACGGAATAGGTAAGTTGTGCATCGGGGCGATGGCCGGGTTCGTAAAATAATACTTCGGTCATTTTATATCTTTAAGAATCGTGCAAATTTAAGCATTATCGCCGTAAGAATAATATTAAGTACATTTGTCCGGCAAGAACCTCTGTTAATGGGCATAACTCTGCTATTACTTCTGATAGAAGTGCTGACGCTCGCCGTCATCAGGCAGCACTATTACGACAGGTCGTGGATGCGCTATTATTTCTTCATCACGGTAAATTCAGTTCTGAGCATCTGGCTGTGGGTTCTGTGGTTCAGGATAATGTCGTTCAGAGGCGCATATGACGAACAGGTGAACATGTGGGTGCTGATGAACTTCAGAGGCATGGCAGCCGGACTGGTTATACCAAGGGTAATAATGATCATCTCCCACTATGCCGGAAGAATAAAGAACCGCGGTCAGGGCACCCATAACAGGGTATTCACCAACACGGGTATTTCACTCGCGGCTGTTATGATGTTAATCATCACCGCAGGAACATTTTACGGTCGTTATAATTTCAGAACAGAATATCATGAAATAGTTATCAGGGACCTCAGCAGAGATCTTGACGGTCTCAGGATCGTGCATATTTCCGACCTTCACCTTACATCCTTTTACCACAGGCAGGAGTTGCTCGACGATCTTATGAAACGGATCAATGAACTGGAGCCGGACATTCTTGTGAATACCGGGGATTTTGTAAACGTGGGCTGGCGTGAAGCAGGAAGGTTCGACACTATACTTGCCAAGTCATCAGCGAGATACGGCAAATATGCCATAATGGGAAATCACGATTTCGGAACTTATAATCCTTTCTTCACCGAAGCCGACATGGAAATCAACTCCCGGCTGATAAAGAGGTTCATAGAGGCTTCAGGATACAGGGTCCTGAATGATGAATTTACAATGCTGAAGATCGGTGAAGCAGGGATAGCCCTGGCCGGCGTGAACACAAAGGGATCTTTTCCCGATATTATCCACGGAGACCTTGAAAAAGCTTTGGAAAGCATCTACGGAGCCGACCTTAAGATACTGCTCGCTCATGATCCAAATCAATGGGATCTTGAAATAGCCGGTAAGACCGATGTTGATATCACTCTATCCGGACATACTCACGGCATGCAGATAGGAATAATGACAGAAAAAATAAAATGGAGTCCCGCCAGGTACTTTTATCCGAGATGGGGAGGTTTGTACCGCGAAGGGGATCAGTACCTTGTTGTCACCAGGGGGCTGGGTGTTATGGGAATGCCATTCAGGATAGGAATGCCTCCTGAGATCACGGTAATAACGCTGAAGAAGGAACCTTAGATAAAAAGAAACGGGCAGTATCGGATATTACTGCCCGTTTTATGATCGACCCGGTTCTATCTTTCACGTTAACGTAACTAACCTTTAACTAACCTGATTAACCGGACAGGCGTCCTCTCCAATCTTCCAGCTTTAACTGCCTAACCTTTAAAACCACGAAAGACTGTAAGATAAACCGGGGTACAATCTTCAAATCTCAACTATAATATGAATCAAAACTTACTGTTTTTCATATTACAGACCGCAAGAATAATACATTTATTCCTCAATTGCCGGATTTTAAATACTATTTAACATTTTTTACGATTGTTAAACATAAAACAGTGACTGACATAAAAATCCATGATGCACATGCGGGATCATTTTATTTTTCCTGAGCAACTCAATCATCATCCGGATTAATTAAATTGCATCAATAACCGCTTATCCATGAAGAAACATTTATTTATAACATTGGCAGCAAGCCTCCTGGTCTTTTCGTGCGGAAGGCCGGAATCGGAATGGATCAGGATAAACCAGCTGGGATACAGGCCCGGGGATATCAAGACTGCAGTTTTTCTGGGGCTAAAGGATACAGACCTGAAGTCGTTCAGGATTCTGGATAATGAAACAGGTGAGGTTGTTCTGGATAACCAGGAGCCGGTAAGAACCCCGGGGCTGGATCAGTTTAAAAGCTGTTACCGTCTGACGTTTACAGACTTCGGCAGACAGGGTACCTACAGGATTGAGGCCGGAAACGTATCTTCCCCGGCATTCAGGATATCCGACGACGTGTATGAAGGCAGGGCTGATTTTCTTCTCACTTACATGCGCCAGCAGAGATGCGGGTTCAATCCTTTCCGGAACGACTCATGCCACACTCACGACGGTTATGTCATTTACGGAGGCAGTGACGATTCGATGCATATCGATGTTACTGGCGGATGGCATGATGCGGCGGATTATCTTCAGTATGTTGCAACATCGGCCAATGCCACATACCAGATGCTCTTTGCTTACTCACAGAATCCGGCTTCATTCGGGGATAATTTCCTCCGGGACGGTTTGCCTGGCCGTGACGGGATTCCGGATGTCATAAACGAAAGCAGGTGGGGACTTGACTGGCTTCTGAAGATGAATCCTTCCCCCGGAGTTATGTACAATCAGATAGCAGATGACCGCGATCACATCGGATTCAGGTTTCCTGACGAGGACACTGCCAGTTACGGGAAAGGCCGTGAACGTCCGGTTTACAGGTGCACAGGGGAAGTACAGGGATTATTCAGGTATAAAAACAGGGCAACAGGCATTGCCTCAACTGCCGGTAAATATGCCTCGGCATTTGCCAGGGGCTCGGAAGTTTTCAGGACCACCGATCCCGAGTTCTCTTCGCTCCTTCTTCAGAAAGCTGCCGAAGCATTCAGCTACGGTCTTGAGAATCCCGGTGCCTGCCAGACAGCGCCCGGAACAGCTCCCTATTTTTATGAAGAAGATAACTGGGTTGATGATATGGAGCTTGCCGCCATTGAATTATTCAGGGTCACCGGAAAGAAAGAATACCTCAGCCATGCTTCGGAATTCGGGAGGAAAGAGTTGGTAACACCCTGGATGGGAGCTGATACGGCGCGACATTACCAGTGGTATCCCTTTATTAATATGGGACATCCCGGCATAGCATCGGAAAGTAAAGACAATGAGCTGGGTGAAGAGTTTCTGGGCTTCATGAAGGAAGGACTTTCAAAAATCAGGGAACGCGGTGAAAATAACCCCTTCCTTGTCGGAGTCCCATTCATCTGGTGCTCTAACAATCTTGTTGCTGCCACGCTCACTCAGGCTGACCTGTACCAGAGGATAAGCGGTGATCCGACATTTTCAGAGCTTGAAGCTGCTCACCGCGACTGGCTTTTCGGATGCAATCCATGGGGGACCAGCATGATAGTCGGTCTTCCGGAGAATGGCGACTATCCTGTTGATACCCATTCATCCTATGTTGTGAGGGGACTTCAGGTGCCGGGAGGACTTATCGACGGCCCGGTATATCCTTCAATATTCAACAATCTTAAATACCTGTATCTTTCTGAGGATGACGAGTATTCAACATTCCAGACGGGAATGGCAGTGTATCATGATGATTTCGCAGACTATTCAACCAATGAATGTACTATGGACGGAACTGCATGCCTGGTCTATTACCTTTCATCGCTGGAAAAACGCTGACAAGAAAGGGCCTGTTCAGTACAATAATGCCTGATGAGAAATAATGAGTGAAAGGAAAGAGATCCCTTACAGGATAAGGTTTTCGAGGAGAAGAACAATAAGCATAACAATAAGTCCAGACAAAGGAGTTATTGTAGGGGCTCCCTACAGAACTTCTGCAGGAACAATTGAAAGGATAGTCAGGGGCAAGTCGGAATGGATAAACAAAACCCTCGAAGGATTCCTTTCCCTCAGGAGGATTGATAACAAGGATGGCTACTCCGACGGGGATGAAATAATGCTTTTCGGAAGGACTCATATCCTCAGGATTATTCAGTCCCCAACCAGTTATGTCCGTTTTTCAGGCAGCAGCATCATTGAGGCAGGCGTAAACGGCAATGCTGATCCGGAGCTTGTCAGAACAATGCTTGAAAAATGGTTTGCTACCATTGCCAAGCCAAAACTGACTGCGATGTTCGCCGGGGTACTTGAAAAGCACCGTTCAAGGGGATTCAATCCATCAGGTTTCAATGTCAGGAAGATGAAGAAAAGATGGGGAAGCTGTTCCTCAAAAGGAAATATCGCAGTAAGCTACGATCTGATAAGGCTTGATGATGTTTTCAGCGAATATGTAATAATTCATGAGTTATGCCATCTGAAACATCACAATCACAGCAGAGATTACTACAGGCTTCTTTCTGAAGTTTATCCCGGCTGGAAAAGTGTCAGAAAGGAGCTCCGCACCTGGCTCAGATAAATTCAGATTCCGTCACAGAAATTATAGTATTTAAAAACCTTCCGGAGCAATCAGGCCTGTTTTATTCCCCATCATATGGTAAACTCCTGCATCATTGACGGAATCCTGATGTTGTCAAATCCTGCATCCTGAAGCTTCCCCGAATAACTTATCTGCGATTCATAGTCTCCATGGACGAGGAAGATCTGCTGAAGCTCTTTCTTGTTCTGGCAGCTGAGAAAATCTATCATCTCGTTATAGTCGCCATGGCCGCTGAATGAATCTATTACCTTCACTTCGGCATTAACTTTGTGAACGTTCCCGAATATTGACACTTCCTTGTCGCCTCCTGCTATTCTTGCTCCAAGGGTTGTCGGGGCACAATAACCCACTACAAGTATGGTGTTCTTCGGATCTGATATATTATTTGCGAGATGATGTTTTATCCTTCCCGCTTCCATCATGCCCGAAGCAGATATTATAATACAGGGTTTTTTATAATCGTTCAGCTTTTTTGAATCTTCCTGACGCGTTATATAGGTCAGACTGTTGAATCCGAAAGGATCCGGGTCATTTTCCATCACCCTTAGTACTTCCTTATTGAAGTTTTCGGGATGCATCCGGAATATTGTTGTGGCGTTGACGGAAAGGGGGCTGTCAACGAATATTTCAACCCTTGGCAGCCGGCCCGCGTTAAAGAAGTTATTGAAGGAATAAACCAGTTCCTGTGTTCGTCCAACGCTGAATGACGGTATAATAAGTTTCCCTCCCTTATTAACACATGTATCAATTACCGTTTCGAGAAGTTCATCATCAGCGGAAGTAACATCTTTATGCTGTCTGTTGCCGTATGTTGACTCCGTGATCAGGATGTCAGCCTGCGGAAAGGGGCCCGGAGGCGGAAGTATCCTGCTTGAAGGCCGGCCAATATCACCAGTATAGGCGATCCGGGTGGTTTTTCCGTTCTCGCCAATAAAAAGGTTTGCAACGCCGCTTCCGAGCATATGACCGGTATTTGTGAACTTCACTCTTATATTGTCATTGATCATGAATTTCATGTTGTGCGGAACACCGATAAAAAGGGACATGCAGTCGCGTGCATCTTCCTGGGTAAAAAGAGGTGTCACAATCGGAAGACCTTTTTTCGCCCTTTTCTTGTTGAATGTCCTGGTATCGTTTTCCTGAATATAGGCAGTATCAGCAAGCATTATTGAGCACAGGTCGCGCGTTGCACCGGTGCAGATTATCGAACCTCTGAAACCCAGTTTGTATATGTAGGGAATAAGTCCTGAGTGGTCAATATGCGCATGTGTAAGGATGATATGGTCGATCATCTGAGGGTCGAATCCGAGTTCCCTGTTCATGGCGTCTGTTTCAAGGCCTTTCCCCTGAAACATGCCGCAATCGAAAAGGATACGTTTGTTCTGATCAGTAGTAAGGAGAATTTTGCTGCCCGTGACCTCCCTGGCAGCACCGCAAAACTTAAGCTTCATAATATGAATTTGATGTAAGAAAAATAAGAACAGGGATAAAGATAGCGATTTAAAACTTAAGGTCAGTTAAAAAACAATGACAGAGTCAGTGCAATGGCCAGTCCGCTCACTGCAATGATTGTCTCCATTACCGTCCACGACTGAAGTGTCTGCTTTTCATTCATCCCGAGGTACTTGCTAACTATCCAGAATCCGCTGTCGTTCACATGCGATAATATAGTGGCTCCGGCTGCTATTGCGATAACAATAAGTGCAGTCTGAGGCTGGGAGTAAGATAATGTAGAGAGAAGAGGTGAAATTATTCCGGCTGAGGTTATCATTGCAACTGTAGCCGATCCCTGTGTTATCCTTACAAGAGCTGCGATTATCCATGCCAGTACCATTACCGGCATTGAGGAGCCGGCCAGGGATTCTGCGAGCATCTTTCCTATGCCGCTGTCGACCAGTATCTGTTTCAATACTCCTCCAGCTCCTGTCACCAGTATTATAATACCGGCTGGTCCGAGTGCTTTTGTGCTTAGTTCAAGTATTTTCTGCTTCGGCATATTGTGGCGAAGGCACAATAAGACAGACATAAGGGTTGCTATTATCAGTGCTGTGAAGGGGTGACCGATAAAAATAAGGATGTCGGTCAGCAGCGAGCCGCCGAGTGCTCCCTTGTCGACGCCAAGCTTGATAAATGTGCTCATCAGGATCAGTGTCAGCGG
Organism: Bacteroidales bacterium; assembly: GCA_040772125.1. GTDB lineage: Bacteria > Bacteroidota > Bacteroidia > Bacteroidales > VadinHA17 > LD21. The sequence continues at coordinate 1,024,452 of JAXGYS010000003.1, read as the reverse complement.
TGCCATCACAATGGCTGCGATAACACCGAAAGACGGCAGCTTCTTGTCATCTGCAGTTTTATCATCGATTGTATCATTTATCGCGGGAGGAGCAGGGACATAGATCTTTCCTGCAATGAAGCGGCCAAAGACAGGTCCGGCAATGATCGCTGTCGGAATGCCTGTGAGCAGTCCCATAAGGATTACCCAGCCCAGATCAACCCCGAGTATCTCACCAACTGCAGTGGGTCCGGGTGTTGGAGGAACCATGGTATGGGTGACAGCAAGACCAGCAAGTAATGGAATTGCATAGTAAAGAACCGACTTTCCCGTATCCCTTGTAAGTGCGTAGACTATGGGAATCAGAATTATAAATCCCACATCCAGAAAAATTGGAATTCCGATTATAAAACCAGATAATGTCAGAGCCCAGGAAGCCTTGTTGGTTCCAAATTTCTTAAGGAGATAGTCCGCAAGCGACTTTGCCCCTCCTGAGCTCTCGAGGAGCTGACCGAATATTGCACCGAGACCTACCACCGTTGCAACAAATCCGAGGGTGCTTCCCATGCCTTCCTGAATGCTGGCTGAAATTTTCTGAAGAGGCATACCTGCCATAACACCGACAACAATAGATGTTATCAGAAGAGCCAGAAAAGCATTTAGTTTGAATTTCAGTACCATCATCAGCAGGAGCGCAACGCCGACGATCACAATCAGGATTATGTAGGTGGCGGACATATTATAAAAGTATTAATATTTCAAAACAGTGAGTAAATTCTGAATTTATCTCGATATTCTGTTCATGGGATGTTTTTTCCTCTTCCATCGAAACCCGTTTCCGGCTGCAGGGGAAATTTTACCGGCAGATTATCACGTGTTGAGCGGTATATTGCCGTAAATAGTTCCACTGTCTTCCTTCCGGCTTCGCCCGTTACAAGAGGATCGGTATTGTTCTCAAGAGCTTTGATGTAGTCTTCGATCTGGCACTGCATATAGTATACTGTCGGATCGCAGCTGTTAAAGATCTCAGTGTCTTCAGCGACCCAAAGCCCAAGCAACCTCTCCTCGCCGGGAACTGTCCATAAATCATTGACAGGAGGTTCGGCAACTCCCGTCATACCGGCAATGAACATTGCACCACCATCGGTCTGAACGCCGACTGAGGCGCCGTTATCGCCATGAATATGGACCTTGCCATAAATACCAGGCTTCTGTGAATTGCTTACAATTATATTCCCTAATGCCCCGCTTCTGAACTTCACAATTGCAAGAGCTGTATCCTCAACCTCTATGTAGGGATGGTTTATATTTCGCCACAGGCCGTACACTTCCTCAACATCTCCCATAAACCAGAGCATGAGGTCGAGCTGGTGGGGGGACTGGTTGACCAGTACTCCTCCGCCTTCAAGGTCCCATTTTCCCCGCCACTCATCTGCCTCGTAATAGGCTTTGTCGCGCCAGCCCAGCATTGTAACCGATGCAAGGGCAGGATTTCCTATCTTCCCTTCATCGATTGCATTTCTAACCCTGAGGACAGGGGAATACCATCTTCTCTGGCTTATAACACCAAGCTTAACGTCATTCTCCCTGCATGCCTCAATAATGGCATCGCAGTCGCGGAGGTCAGCTGCAAGAGGTTTCTCGACCAGTACATTTGCGCCTGCAGAAGCTGCCTCTGTTGCGGGCTGACGGTGGAAGGGATGCGGAGTACATACTATAACAAGGTCTGTCTGGTTTTCGTAAACCATTTCCTTAATTCCGGACCAGGCCTTTGTATTGTACTGAGATGCAAAACGGTCAGCGCTTTCTCTGCTCCTGCTCCAGACTCCTGAAAGCCGGGCCCCGGGAATGTTCATTATTGCCTTTGCATGAAGATGGGCAACCTTTCCGCATCCAGCAATCGAAATACTATACTTATCCTTTTTCATTAAAGTAATTGTATCAGGGTACAAGGATTACTTTTCCCGGCTTCCACTCTTTTCTGTAAAGCCGTGCAAACCATTCAGCACCCTCCGAAAGCGGGGCAATTGCTGATATCTGGTCTCTTACAACCAGTTTACGGCTTTCCAGAAGCGAAAGGACAGCATCATATTCACCCCTGATGGCACAACTTCCCTGGATCCTTAGTTCGCGGGTAACCACCTTCTGAAGCGGAAATTCAACAGTTCTCGAAGTATTTCCAATGAGAACTACCGTGCCTCCTTTCCGGGTAAGGTCAATCAGCGTATTCACCGATTCTCCTGTCCCTGCAGCTTCAAAGGAGATATCAGCTCCTCTTGATGAGGTAAGGGATGCAATTAAAGATGAGAGATCCTTTGCAGAAGGATCGAAAACATAGCCGGCACCGCATTCCATGGCTCCTTTCAGCTTCTGAGCATCGGTATCGAGTGCTATTATCTTTCCTGCTCCTGAAATAACGAGAAGCTTTACGGCAAATATCCCTATCATTCCTGTTCCCGAAACAATGCAGCTTTCTCCCGTTTTAATACCTCCCAGGTTTATGGCATGCAAAGCGACGGCTGCCGCTTCGGTCATGGCCGCTTCCTCGAAACTGACCGTATCGGGTATCCGGTAAAGAATATGTCCGGGGACAGCCACCTTTTCGGCAAAAGCCCCGTTTCGTCTGTATTCTCCGGGGGATACACCCAGAACCTGCCTGTTGTCGCTCAGATTGTAGCGTCCTTCAAGGGTATACCAGTCGTTAAGCGGATAAACCGTTGAATCGAAAGTAACCCTGTCGCCGGCTTTCCATCCGGTAACATCCCTTCCGGTCGATTCGATTATTCCCGAGGCTTCGTGTCCCATAACAATAGGCGGAATCCTTCTTCCGGTACTTCCGTCGAGGCCATGGACATCTGATCCGCAGATTCCGCAGGCTTTTACCCTGACAAGCACTTCATCAGGTCCAGGTTCAGGATCAGGTACATCCTTATAAACAAGTTTATTGTATTCCTCAAGAACAAGAGCTTTCATTGGATCGGATCTGGATTATCATTTTGTAAAAAAGGCAGGGTGCCTGACAAATATAACAAAAATGGGAAACATCAATCGATGAGAATCACAACAAGATCCATGACATTGGTATACGTAGGTCCTGTCACTATCTGGCCTCCTGCAAGCCTGAAAAAATTGTATGAATCAAAGCCCGACAGAAAGCTCTCAGGATCAAGATTCATTTCCAGAGAATCGGGCACTGTCAAAGAATCGACCACAGCTCCTGCCGCATCGGATGATCCGTCTGTGCCGTCTGTTCCGGCAGCAAGGACAGTAATTCCGGGAACATTCATAAGTCTCATCGCGGTTGACAGAGCAAGATGCTGGTTCCTTCCGCCCACTCCTCTTCCGGTTACCTTTATCGTTGTTTCCCCTCCATAAAGAAGACAGACAGGCTTTTCGATATCATTATTATCCCTGAACGAAAGCGCAGCAGCGATCAGCGATTCGCTGACAATTTCAACGTCTCCTGCCAGGGCATTGTCGATTATGAAAGGTCGGTATCCAAGCCTTCCTGCTTCGGCCGAAGCCGCCTGAAGGGCTGTAATGTTCGTCCCGGCAAGGATGTTAACAGTTCCTTCAAAAACCGGATCTCCGGGTTTTGGCGTTTCAGGATGAAGCCCTTCTGCTCCATCGCTCAGATACTTAATCAGCCCGGCAGTAAGGTCCGGTTTCAGGTCAAAATCCTCAATAACCCTGAGAGCATCCTGGAATGTTGAAGGATCCGGCACTGTCGGACCAGATGCGATGACCTCCGGAGGATCGCCGATCACATCTGAAATTATAAGGGTAAGAAGTCTGGCCGGCCAGACAATTCTTGCCAGCTGTCCGCCCTTCAGGCCCGAAATGTGTTTCCTGACGCAGTTGATTTCATTTATGGAAGCTCCTGAGCGGATCAGAAGATTATTTATTATGTAAAGCTCCTCCGGAAGCAGTCCTTCGGGTATATCAGCCATCAGGGAGGATCCCCCTCCGGAAAGGAGACATATCACGAGGTCATTTTCGTCTGCCTTTTCAGCTATTTCTCTTATTCTCACTGCCGCCCTGAATCCATTTTCATCAGGAACGGGATGGCCTGCCTCTGATACCTCTATCCTTTTAAGTTTGCAGGAATGGTCATATTTTACAACAATATGCCCGCCGCTTATCCTGGCGCCAAGGACAGCTTCAACATAGTGGCCCATAGCGGCGCTGGCTTTTCCGGCTCCGATGACGTAGATATCCCTTATGCCTTCGAGCGGGATCTCATAGTCGCCTGCTTTTAACACCTGTCCTTCGAGTCTCAGTATTCGTGTAATCAGCTTTTCAGGCAGGACGCTTCTGACGCCTGCCATGAATATCTTCTCAGCTGCCTGCCTGTTCTGCATTTTTACATTATTTATTTTTTACATTGTCGTTAAGATATTTATACCATCAGGTATAAAATTTCATCTTTAATATTTTTAAACCCTGTTACCTGGAATCCTTTTCCAGAAGCAAATTTTAACTCAAACGTTCCTTATCAAAATAAATACCCCTTTTCCCACTATATCATTATCCCTTAATTTATGCAGGGATGCTGTTTTCTGCCTGCTAAAGAACAAGCAAGGAGCATAGCCAGACGCAGATAAAGACAGTAACACTCATCACAACCGTTGAGCTTGTATAGACCTTAAGGGTATCGTCGACCTTCAGTTCTGCAAAATTAGTCACCACCCAGAAATATGAGTCGTTGGCATGAGATACCATCATCGATCCCGCGCCCATGGCCAGCATTGCAAACAGCCGGCCCCATTCCGAATCGAGTCCGAGAACGGGCAGCATAGGTGCAACAAATGAAGCAGCTGTTATTATTGCCACTGTGGAAGATCCCTGAGCTGTTTTAAGGGCGACTGCTATCAGGAAGGGAACAAAGAGCCCCAATCCTGTTTCCGAGAGAAGTGATCCAAGAGTTTCACCCACTCCCGTGGCTCTTATCACCATTCCGAACATGCCTCCCGCGGCTGTAATGATAAGAATAGGACCAGCTTTAATGACAGATTCGGTAACAAGGGAATTAAGTCCGGCCATCGACTTATCCCTAACGAGAATCAGTGAAAAGAGCACTCCGATAAAGAGAGCTATGACAGGCTCACCCGGAACAAAGAATATTTTTGACATTATGCTTTCACCCGATTTGTCGGCAAGACCTGCAACAGACTTCAATGCGATCAGAAGTATTGGAACAGCAACAGGAAGGAACGACAGAAACACCGGCGGAAGTTCCTTGCGTGAAAGGTCTGGTTCGGGATCGCCCTCCCCGGCAGCTTTATAATCATTGCGCCCTGAAATGTAAAGACTCCAGAAATAAGCTGCCAGGGCTCCCGGCACAGCGAAAATTATTCCGGCGAGAATAAGATACCCCACGTTTGCTTCAATCATTCCTGCCGCGGCAAGGGCTCCTGGATGAGGCGGAATAAGGCAATGGACGGAATAAAGGGAGGTTGCCAGAACTGTTGCCATAAAAGGCATCGCAATGTTTGACCTTCTGCTGAACGATTTTGCCAGACCACTCAGTATGATGAAACCGGAATCGCAGAAGATAGGGAAACCGGTAATGAATCCTGTAATACCGAGAGCTGCCGGGCTCCTTTTATCTCCTGTTTTTGAGAGTATAAAAGCCGCGATGCTCCTTGTACCTCCTGTTTTGTCGAGTGTTATTCCGATTATGGCACCCAGGATTATCAGAAATCCTATTGATCCCATGGTGCTGCCAAAACCGTCTTTTATTGTTTTAATCACCTCACCAGCCGGCAGGGTGGTAAAAGCCAGCAGAAGGGAGACTATAAAAAGAGCAGCAAAGGCATGGAGCCTGAGCCTGGTTGTCAGGACTATAATAAGAAATATTGAGACAACTACAACAATTGATATAACAACTGCACTCATGTCAGTATCCTCCTTAATACTAATATCCGAGATGAATCTCCCGGACTGATTTTATTGCCCTGTCAGAAAAGAAATCGGCTGCCGGGAAGATCCTGAAAAGGCCTCCGTCCTCCCCGGGAGCTGTTTGAATAAGGAGAAACTCCTGCTGGTCATTGCGGTTAAATAGTTCGGAATAGGATAAAGTACAGCGATATCCGTCCTCTGCCGAAATACACATCATTCCGGCCTTCAGGTTTTCGCGCGAGCGGGGATAGCTTGCTGCCAGAACATCCCTGAGAAGGAGTCCGGTAAAAGGCTGGGTGCTGTGAATACCTCGTCCCCTTCCGTAGAAAATCGTGTTGTATGTTACCAGCTCCATCCCTGAAGAGAAGTTGCTGAGAGACCCAACAGGTAAGCCGTTGCTGTAAAGGTCGATCTTGCCCGAATACATCGGTGAAAGCCCTTTTACGACATTAAAGGAACGGGGATAGGAACGGACTGAAATCCTGACCGGTGAAGAGATATTTCTTTCAGTGATAAGATCATTGCCGGCGACTATTTTGCTTTCAGCCGGCAGAGGCCATAGGTCGTTGGTTTTTGATGGCACTATTCTCGCTACAGCATCGGCAATAATTATCCTGTGCAGATTGTTCGGATAATAGATCTCGCCCCAGCTGAAGACCACTTTTTCACCTTTATCGTTTTCGACTTCAACAAAAAGGTCGATTATCGGATTGAATTCTTCAGAATTTACCTTCACAGGGATCCTCTTCTCCAGTATGTCGAAAAGAGAACAGCCGTCGTATCTGTAAGCGCCGACGAACCTGTCGGATCCCGTGTCGTCGAGAAGTGTCTCCTTAACAATAACTGAGCGCCTGGGAAGAGAGGAAAGATCTACACTGCCGGGATTTGAGACTTCTCCTTCAACTGTTAGTTCCTTAACAGGGAGGGAATAGGTTTCCGTATTGTCATAAAAATTGTTTGTCATTTCCGTGGTATCAATGAATTGTGCAGAATTTGTCAATGCTTCTTTATTATTTGCCGGATTTTGAGTGCAGGCTGCCAAAACCGTAAAAACCAGACCAAGCAGTGTTAAATGTTTCATAATATTAATAAATAGTACCTGAAAGAAAAAGCACGAAGACGAAGTGCCTGCTTTTTGCCTTTGCAGAGTCAGATATTTCCTTGCATCTTTTTTCAATGAACCGGTAGGAACTTTAGCAGGGCGGATCATTCTGTAATCTAACTCCTTACACCCCTTCCTATCCGAAAAAAAGATATGCCACAATAATGGCAGCTATTGCCCCGGCAAGATCGGCAATAAGGCTGCATCCTACAGCATGCCTGGTGTTTTTCACTCCCACCGATCCAAAATACACGGCAATAATGTAGAACGTGGTGTCAGTCGCTCCCTGCAACGTGCATGAAAGTCTCCCAAGGAAGGAATCAGCGCCGTAGGTTGTCATAGCGTCGATCATAAGGCCTCTTGCACCGGAGCCGCTCAGAGGCTTCATAAAGGCAACCGGCAGTGCGCCTGTAAAACGTGTATCAAAGCCCAGCCAGGCAAAGAACACATCAAATCCCGAAACTATGAAATCCATTGCTCCCGAAGCCCTGAAAACACCAATGGCAACCAGGATGGCAACAAGAAAAGGAATGATCTTTACGGCAGTATTGAAGCCTTCCTTCGCCCCTTCAATAAATGCGTCATAAACATTGACTTTCCTGATAAGCGCAAGAACTATGAAAACAACTATTATCGACAAAAGAATAAAGTTGGCCAAAAAGGTTGATATTCCTGCAATCTGATCCTTGGGAAGGGATGTGAAATAAATAATGATCCCTGCTATTATCGCTGTAAGTCCGCCCAGGTAAGCAAAGATGATCCTGTCGAAAAGGTTTATTTTCTGGACTATGGCAACACTTATAAGAGCGACAAGTGTTGCGACATATGTTGCAATAAGGATAGGGATGAAGATGTCTGCAGGATTGGCAGCACCCAGCTGTGTACGGTACACCATAATGCTTACCGGTATTATTGTCAGGCCCGAAGCATTAAGAACCAGGAACATTATCTGTGCATTCGATGCCGTATCCTTTTTTTGGTTTGACTCCTGCAATTCCTTCATGGCTTTCAGGCCTATCGGCGTTGCGGCGTTGTCGAGGCCCAGCATGTTGGCTGAGAAATTCAGTATCATTGAACCGTAAGCGGGATGTCCTTTGGGCAGTTCCGGAAAAAGCCGCTCAAAGAAAGGGCCGAAGAGTTTTCCGAGCATCGCGACAACACCTCCCTTCTCTCCTACTTTCATCAGGCCCATCCAGAGCGTCAGAGCTCCCGTAAGTCCGAGGGAGATCTCAAATCCGGTTTTCGCGCTCGAAAAGGTGGAGTTCATTATCTCATTGAAGATTTCGGTGTTTCCGGCGAAGATCAGCTGAAACAGCGCAACCAGAAATCCGATAAGGAAGAAAGCAATCCAGATATAGTTCAGGGCCATACTACGAATGTTACCGGCTAAGATAAAGATTTATTGAAAGAATGCATATTGGTGATTTGTGATTTGTGATTTGTGATTTGTGATTTGTGATTTTTGGATACATTTGTAGAAATACTGAAAAAAATGGCCAGATTTACCAGAATTGATGTTATTGTAAAAATGCTTGATGCAGGCATCATTCCGATCTTTTATCACAAGGACCCGGTTGTATGCCGCAATGTTATAAAAGCGTGTTATGAAGGAGGAATAAGGATCTTTGAATTTACGAACCGTGGCGATTTTGCCCATGAGCTTTTCAGCGATCTTAACAAATGGGCAGAGAAGGAGATGCCTGATCTTATTATGGGAGTCGGTTCGGTTGTCGATCAGGGGACGGCTTCACTTTACATTCAGCTTGGAGCCAATTTTATTGTCTCCCCTGTTTTTAATCCTGAAATGGCAAAGGTTTGTAATCGCAGAAAGATACTCTGGATCCCTGGTTGCGGGTCAGTGTCAGAGGTCAACAATGCCGAAGAGCTCGGCGCCGAATTCATTAAGATATTTCCCGGATTGTCTGTCGGCGGTCCCGATTTCATCAAGGCTCTCAAAGGTCCATGCCCCTGGTCGAACCTTATGCCGACAGGAGGCGTCGAACCCACGGTGGATAATCTCAGGCAGTGGTTTGAGTCGGGTGCAACGTGTGTCGGGATAGGTTCAAACCTGATAATAAAGGAGCTAATCCAGAAAAAAGACTGGGCAGGTCTCACAACAAGAATCTCTAATGCTCTCAAGATAGCAAGGATGTTCAAAAAAGACTAATCCGAAGAAATATGAAAACAGCCTTTTTAATCAGTTTCCTTATGGTAAATTCCCTGTTCTTTTTTTCGGGTGCCCAGGACATTGCACTTCCTGCTCCCGACAAGACGGGAGGAAAGCCTCTGATGCAGGCGCTAAACGAAAGACAGACAACCAGGACCTTCACAACCGAAGCCCTTTCGGCCAGGCAATTATCCGATATTCTCTGGGCTGCCTGGGGATACAACAGGGCGGCAGACAAGAAACGGACAGCACCATCTTCGAGAAATGTTCAGGAAATAGACGTGTATGTCGTTATGGCATCAGGCCTCTATCTTTATGATGCAGAAGCACATGGTCTTAAACAGATCCATAACCGCGACATCAGAGCGGTCTGCGGAACACAGGATTTCGTTGCTACTGCTCCGGTAAACCTTGTTTATGTTGCCGACATGGGCAAAATGAACAAGAAGGAAGGGGAAGAGATAAAAGAGGCCGAACTGCTCTCGTCCTATGCAAACACAGGATTCATTGCTCAGAATGTCTACCTCTGCTGTGCTTCGCTTGACCTGGGATGCGTCATAAGAGGCCTTGTGCCCAGGGATAAGCTTGCACCCGAAATGGGTCTAAGGTCCAATCAGGCAATAATTCTTTCGCAGACTATTGGTGTTCCTGTAAAAGAATAGAAAAGGAGAAAAGACGCAGCCAGCTCCTGAATCCTTGTCTGGATGAGTTTTTTTGCTCTTGTCAGGCAGCTCTCATCCCTCATTCTCCGGGTGCCCGGTACAAGCCGATTTCAGAAATTACCGGACAGGCTAAGGCCCTTGTAAAGGACACTCTGATCTTCGATATCGTAACAGCAGGGAATCTGCGGATTATCTTGTAACCTATTGTTGTTCCGTCGATGATTTTGATCCATTCGTCCCCCTCAAGGGCCTCAACTGTGAATTCCTGAACGCGCTGGCCCAGGCGGATATTTTCCTGGATTACGATCCTGTTGACTTCAGTCTCACTGCCAAGATCTATGGTTATACTTCCTGTCGTAACATTGTCGGGCGCTGACCAGAATGTTGACGGATCGCCGTCTGTAACGTTCCTGGCCCCGAATTTTCTGCTCCTGCGGATGTCGGAAGTTGCATTCTTGCCTTTGGCAAGTTCAATGGTAAATTCTTTCTCTCTGAGTTCCCTGAATTTAAGAAGCGATTCAACATCTTTTTCATGGAGCAGCCCTCTTCTGTCGGGCGGCACATTCAGGAGAAGGTTGCTGTTCCTTCCGACCGAGGAATAATAGAGTTCCAGCAGGTTTTCAGGGCTTCGCACCAGTGAGTCCTGCGATTCGTGGTAAAACCATCCCCTGCGTATAGAAACATCAACCTCGGCGGGTACCCAGTAATTGCCATCTTCGTGTCCCTCGCCGAGAATTTTTGCGAAATCGCCTCCCGGATACATTTCATCTTTTTTTAGGAGGCACCAGTTGGTAAGGCTTCCCATTCCCCTTTCATTTCCAACCCAACGGACATCCGGACCGGCGTCGCTGAACATTACGGCATCAGGCTGCAGTTCCCTTACAATCGTGTGTGTGTTGGTCCAGTCATAGTATGTTCTGTTGTCTATCCGGCGGGTCTCCCTTGCACCTCCGTAATATCCGTCTCCGCCGTTTGCGCCGTCGAACCAGACTTCGAAAATATCACCGTAGCCTGTAAGGAGTTCTTTCAGCTGGGCCCTGTAGTACACAAGGTAATCAGGTGTTCCGTACACAGCAGAGTTCCTGTCCCACGGAGAAAGGTAGACACCCATCTTCAGACCGTACTCATCACAAGCCTGCCTAAGTTCTTTAAGGACATCTCCGTTTCCATCCTTCCACGGCGATGATTTAACCGAGTGGCTGGTGAATTCAGAGGGCCAGAGGCAGAATCCGTCATGATGCTTTGCAGTGATAATTATACCTTTCATTCCTGCGTCCCTTGCCACCTTCGCCCACTGCCGGCAATCGAGCCCGGAAGGATTGAATATCGCAGGATCTTCGTCGCCGTATCCCCATTCCTTATCTGTGAAAGTATTAACAGTAAAATGGACGAACATGTAATACTCCAGTTCGTGCCAGGCAAGCTGTCTTTCGGAAGGAAGAGGTCCGAATGGCCGGGGAGGTTCATTATTTGTGCAGGAAATCATTCCGGCAAAAATCAGAAGAAGGGCTAAGGTTCTAAATTTCATATGTAATAAAGCTTAAAATACTATCCTTACGGGAATCCGTGTTTCTCCCATTTCCAGAAATCGTCTGTCAACACTGCTGGCTCCCGGCAGAAGCGGTACCCTCCGGCACTATTTGGCCGGGCTGAGGTCCTTTATCCGTATATTCCGGAACTGAACAACTGAACCGTGACCCAGAAAGCCAATATGTCCGGTTGTGTTCTTCAGACCCGGGTGATCAAGATGGTCCATAGTACCCTTATCCCTTGCTTCCGCAATGTCACCGTCAACAATAACGGTCCCGTTGAGTGTAATCTTAATCCTGGTTCCCCGGACATCAACTTCCTGGGTGTTCCATTCGCCGAGGGGTTTGAGATAGCCTCTTTTGGCAGGAATAACACCGTATACTGATCCATGGTATTGATATGGCTGGAGTTTTGCATAGACATCCGCGGTATTGTCGAGGATCTGTAGTTCCATTCCGACATACGCGGCGTCTCCTTCGAGCGGGGTTCTTATACCCAGTCCGTTGTTAGCTGCAGGAGTAAGGAGGAATTCAAATCTGAAGGTGAAATCGGAATATTCCTTTTCGGTGTACAGGTTCCCTCCGCTGGTGTTCTCAGGCCTGATCACTATCATTCCGTCTTCCACGACGTACGATTGCTTGTTGCCGACCCAGTTATCGAGGTTCCTTCCGTTAAAAAGAGCGACGAAGCCTTCGGTTTTTTCCTCAGGGGTAAGGTTATACTCCCTGTCGCTTATCTCCCTTATGTAAATATCCCTGAAGGCAAGGTCAGTTCCATGAGCCTGAAGCTCGACAGGTCCTTTCGGGAAGATCGGTATTTTACGGTCCCAGTAGTTTTCCATTGTAACATTATCTACCACGAGCTCCCCGTTCAGCCATACCGAAACCTTCTCCCCTGTCATCATTATCCTGAAAGTATTCCAGTCTCCTACTGGATTATCAGCGACCTTAAGCGGTTTTGAGGGATTTACCTGGTTATTGTAAAGACCACCCGAGCCTACCTGGGCTCCGACATCAGTTCTTGATGTATCCCAGATCTGCACCTGTGGTGTTCCCCTGAGATAAATGCCGCTGTCGCCGTCTTTGGTAATTTTCCAGTCGACAAGAAGCTCGAAATCTCCATATTCGGTAACTGAGCAGAGGTTATTGCCTTTTCCGTTGAAGACTATGCAACCGTCCTTCACGCTCCAGTTGGCAGGTACGAGAACGTTTGCCTCTGCCTGTTTTCTTTCAAGGTCAACTCTCCTCATCCTTGCCCTTGCCACGGGGTTCTCGACAAGTCCCTGCCAGCCTGAAAGATCCCTGCCATTGAACATCGGCCTGAATCCTTCGCCGGCATTCATCCCTGCAAGGTATTTGTTCACCATTTCCCTGTTGTACTCACTTTCCGGGCCGCTGAGCTTCGGAGCTGATTTTTCAAGTATTTCGCGTACAAGGATGCCGTACATTCCGGTTCTGGAGTCCGATGATGGCAGAGCAATCTTCATTGCGGCCGAGGCGGCTTCAGCTGATGTTTCCGGATCGTCGAGGTAATTTGCAACAAAGAATAGCGACTGGTAGGTCTTGAGTCTTCCGATTTCAGAAATTATCTGGTTCTTTCGTCCGGCGCTCAGAGCGTAGGGCATTATCTTCCTGTAAAGCAGAAGCTTCTGCTCGTCAGTCAATGGAGCCGTACGTATCTGCCTGACATATCCCCTGAAGGCAGGATCCTCATATGTCTTGTTGCCTGACGCACAAATCTGATAAAGCGCTGAGGAAGCCGTGTGATCGAGCCAGGAGCTGAGGGCGGCAAAGCACACATCCCTCATGGCCGGTCCGCCGTTTTCGAACTCCTTCAGTACAGTGTTAAGAGCCTCTCTTCCTCCTGTTTTTGCCAGAACAGGTATTAATTTTTCCTTTGAGCTGCTCTCTTGCAGGGCTTTCAGAATTGTTCCTGATCTTTTTTCAGGATCAGACGTTAGCAGGGCAGCGTTCGCCAGAGCATCCTGAAGGTTTGCAATGTTATCTTTATCAGATGCTGATTCAAGCAGTCTGATAAGGTCATCCTGGTCACCGTTCCCTGCAAGGGCAGGAAGGGCCCTGAATGCTGCATCTTTTACTCCTTCATCAGATGAAGCTGTCAGCGGCAGTACTTCACTGAAATTTCCACTGTCCATGTTCCATGCAATAAGTTCAACTGCGCTTCTGACTGCTGAAGGGGATCCATTTTTAAGAAGTGGTTTGAGCAAAGCGATCTCGGGGTTTCCCGATACTGACATCAAGGCTGCCTTGGCAGCATCGAGATCAGCAGGGTCAGTTGAATTTCCAAGATATTCAATCAATGCCGGGGCAGCTTCAGCTCCTTTAACAGCAGCGAGAGCTGCCGCAGCCTCCGCTCTGACCTTCTGGCCGGGATCGGACAATGAGGCGGTGATAATAGGCAGTGCAGCAGGATCGGCTGTAATGCCGAGCATATTAATTATCTCGGGTTTTGCTTCAGCCCTTGCTTTGGGGAAATAAGCTATCCACTGCGGAACCATTGCATTTCCGGGAATCGCCATTGAGGCCTGGTAGGCAGCGTTTCTGTATGTCCTGTCGTCATTTTCAGCTGCCTTTAACAGAACTTTTGCCGCGTCAGTCCCGTGAAAGCTGACATAGGTTTTCAAAGCCTGCGACTTATTCTGGACGGTTAGCTTATCCTTGCATTTTGCCATAAAAAGCTTAGTGATCCTGTCCATTGTTTTGAGATCACCGATGCGTCCGATATTTTCGGCATAGTTCAAAAATGCCGACGAAGCTCCAGCGACATCCCAACGGTACAACACGTCCTTCGCGGCTTTGGCGAGGACAGGATAGGCAAGAGGGCTTGCACTATGAGCAAGGGCGTTAAGGGCTGCACCCTTTGTGTTGACATCGACATCCTGAGCCCAGACAATATAATCATTGACAGCCAGTTGAGACTTCATAACGGCAAGCGCGTTCATTACTGCCGCGGGGCAGGGAAGCTCCCTGTTACTTAGCGATTCTGCAAGGGCTGTCTCCGCTTTCTTTCCCCCTGCCGACAAAATTGCAGCAAGAGCAGGACTGCACATTTCCCTGTCGGCCAGATAAGTCTTCAGGGCCTCAACAGTTGCCTCCCCTCCGATTATCTGCAACTGCTTCATAAAAAAGTCCCTTACTCCGTTGTCTTTCTGCCCGGTGGCAAATCCAATGCATATTTTTTCCCACAGACTCTTTTCTGTTTCCCTGCCCTTCTGCGAAAGAAAACGGGAAAGGCTCTCAACCGCGAATCGTGCCCTGGTATCGTCTCCGGTCCCGGCAGGAATTATCTGGCTGCATACCAGATTTAATCCTTCTTCTCCCAGGGCCAGTATGTCGCCCATCAGCTTATCTGTATATTTCAGGTCGTTCGCAGGCAGCTGTGCAAGAAGGTCGGCTACCCTGGTCTCCATGGTCCTTTTGTCCTGGGAAAATGCACTTCCTGCAGCAAGAAGGAGAGACATTAAGAGAACTGATATTTTACTGATTTTCATTTGTAGATTGTTTTTATTTTCTGGTTCTGTGCCTGCATTTTTTCAGGCAGGTAAAGACATATTTTCTTTTGTTATTGTTGACCTGGAATGAAGTATACCATTCTTTCATGGCAAATCCGACATTCCTTTTCTCATATATTACCGGGATCAGATCCTCCATGGTCCCCTCATCGGCTGGTCAATCAGCCTGTTAGCCCCGTCATCATCAATAAACCTTTGATTTACCGGATCATATTTAAGATTTCTTCCCAGACGCAGTGCTATGATGCCAAGGTTGACTATTGAACATGACCTGTGGCCGTTGGATTCGTTCAGTGCGAATCTTTTTCTTGTCAGGACCGATTCGGAAAATGTCGTTATCTGAGGTTCAGGATCCGGAAGAGAGTTTATGAAACTCCGGAGGTCCTTTATTGTGGATCGGAATCCCTTATAAACCTTTCCTCCGGGGCCTTCAATATAGGCTGCGTCCGTGTCGCGGTTTTCACCGTCGAGGATTATCTGGCATCCGTCTGCGTAGGTATAGGTTATTCTTCTCCACGAACCTACAGCATCATAATGCTGCTGAGGGGCGTCAATCTCGACTGAAACGGGTCCGGTATCATCCTTGCCGAGCATATACTGGACAGGATCGATGTAGTGCTGACCCATATCGCCAAGTCCTCCTCCGTCATAATCCCAGTATCCCCTGAATTTTGAATGAACCCTTTCGGGGTTATAAGGTTTATATGGAGCAGGTCCGAGCCACAATTCATAGTCGAGTTCAGCAGGAACCGGTTCGGGTTTGAGGTTATGAAGGCCGCTCCAGTAGAATTTCCAGTCGTAACCTGTTATACCGCTTACAGTTACCTTTAGAGGCCATCCGAGAACTCCGCTGTCGACGAGTTTCTTTAACGGTTTCACCGTTGTGCCGAGACCATAGAACTGATCCTTGAACCTGAACCATGTGTTAAGTCTGAACATCCGTCCGGTTTTCTGAATAGCCTCTACAACTTTTATCCCTTCCCCTATTGTGCGTGTCATCGGTTTCTCACACCATACATCATGGCCCGATTCGGCAGCCATCTTCGACATTATTCCATGCCAGTGGGGAGGTGTTGCAATATGAACCACGTCGATATCCTGGCGGGCGAGAAGTTCCCTGAAATCATGATATCCGGATATTTTTCCTCCCGCCAGGGCAACGGCCTGGTCAAGGTGATTCTTATCCACATCGCATACTGCCAGTAACCTGGTTCCTTCATACTCAAAATGGCCGCGTCCCATACCGCCGACGCCGATAATACCCTTTGTCAGCTGGTTACTCGGAGCAGTATAGCCCTGACCACCAAGGACATGACGAGGAACAATTGTAAAAGCAAGTGCAGCAGCAGATCCCTTAATGAGAAAATCGCGCCTGCCCAGTTTTTCTTTTTTCATCAGTAAATAATTTATTATTAATGGTCTGATACCTGCCTTCCGGCAAACATTAAACCGTACATCATGGTTAACTATGTCTGGCCCGCGAGCCTGATTGTATAATTTTTAATCTTTGCGTGTTTGCGTCTGAGATCAACCATACGGGTTTCAAAAAAAGATTCGTTTCGTTATAGTGCTGTATTCCCCTTTGTTTAACAGTGAGGAGTAAAATATACGGATCCGGTTTAAGCGGAAAACAATAATCTGCAATTTGCAATTTTATAATGAAATTACAAACAGAAGAATACCTGTTTGAAAGGCATATTTACAGGTTTAAAATTCTTATCCTGAATAATCTCTAAAAATGATTCCAGGCTCTTTTTAAGTCAAGAACCGGAGATCAATATGAATTAAATAATAAGGAATCAAGGCTTTGCAGGATCAACTGCAATTATGAATTACATCAGAGGCAATGCATGCTGAATATCAATCCAGAATTTATCATCGAGTAGATATGCAGCACCGATAAAGGCAGCATCTTCCTTTAGTTCAGAAAGTGCTACCCTGCAGGTGCAGTCATTGTCCCTGAGACTCTTCTCAAAATGATCTCCGAACAAGTTATAGGCATGTGAAATATTGCCTCCCACAACCACTATCTCGGCTCTGAACCTGTTAAGCCAGGGAGCCAGAAAGATGCCAAGGTCTATCCCGAAGTTACGGAAGAGATCCATTACGTTTTCATCAGACTGTGCCAGTCCGGCCAGTTCCCTTACTCCGCTTATCTCCCTGCCGCTGATCTTCTTAAACTGACCTGTAAACCATCTGGTCGAGAAATAGTCATCAGCAATATTATCCCCGTAAGGAAGATGATAAACGCAACCGAGTTTTGGAACTTCAGGTCCGTCGACCACAGGTATGGTTCCGGCAATGAAGGCTGATCCAAATCCTGTGCCAAGGGTTACCGACATCGATCTTTCCTTCCCGGCGGCTTTTCCAACTAGGGCTTCTCCGACAGCAAATACCGAGACATCGTTCATAAAACGTACGGGGAATCCGTTTTCGAAGCCGAGGCGTTCAGCTATTGATTCGGCCACATTGCAACCGTATAATTTTTCATATTTGGCAACACCCTTTATGTAGCTTATTCCTTTCACATAATCAAAGGGGCCAGGCATCCCGAAGCCTACACCCTTAAGGGAATCAGAAGGGATTGTGGCAATAGAATCCATTAATGCCCTGCTCCATACTCCAATTATTTCCGATGCTTCTGCCTTGTTGTTGACTGCCATCTCAGTACGTGATCCATTTATTATTTCAAGTGAATCGAGATTGACAGCTGCACAGCTAATATGGCTTCCCCCGATATCTGCACCTATTGCGATATTCTTCTTCATGATAAAGTGAAAATAATTTGATAATGTCTTTAAAAACCGATGCTGAAAGTATTGAATTTTGTCGGTAATGCAAAAAATAATTGTAAAAAGAAAAATGCCCGCAGGTCCGTCTGACGATAAAAGAAAGATCAGGCCTGATACTTTCCGGGGACATCCGGCCTGCCTGTATCATACTTTTCCTTTTTACCGGATTAAGGCATGGAATTATCGCAATGGCAGCGATTTTTAAGTCAGGTTCTGCACACAATATCCGGTAAAATAATAGTAAATTAGCGTTAATAAATTAACAACCCATGCCAAAAGTAACCAGGGAGGATGCCCTTATATATCACAGCAGAGGCCGTCATGGAAAGGTAGAGGTGATACCTACAAAACCGTATTGCACCCAATATGATCTGAGTCTTGCCTACACACCGGGGGTAGCCTACCCCTGCAAGGAAATTGAAAAAACGCCCGAAGATGCTTACAGTTACACTGCAAAGGGAAATCTTGTCGGGGTTATCTCCAACGGGACCGCCGTTCTCGGACTGGGCGACATCGGGGCTCTGGCGGGAAAGCCGGTGATGGAGGGCAAGGGCCTTCTTTTCAAGGTATTTGCCGACATTGATGTTTTTGATATTGAAATCGATGAGAAAGACACTGACAAGCTTGTTGAGACAATAGCGAGACTCGCTCCGACTTTCGGGGGGATCAATCTGGAAGATATCAAGGCTCCTGAGTGTTTTGAAGTAGAAGCAAGGCTGAGGAGCATGCTCGACATCCCTGTCTTTCATGATGACCAGCATGGCACTGCTATTATATCCGGAGCAGGTCTGATTAACGCCCTTGAGATTACCGGGAAGGCCATTGAAGATGTAAAACTTGTTGTATGCGGGGCAGGAGCTGCCGCTATTTCATGTTCAAGACTCTATGTGGCGCTTGGAATAAGGAAGGAGAATATTGTTATGACCGACAGCAGGGGTGTTGTAAACAGCAAAAGGAAGGATCTCAACAAATACAAGGAGGAGTTCGTGACCGACAGGGATATTTCCACCCTTGCCGAGGCTGTTAGTGGTGCGGACATTTTCCTTGGCTTATCGGCCGCCAACGTTCTTACGAAAGAGATGCTCGCTTCGATGGCTGATAAACCGGTTGTTTTTGCAATGGCTAATCCCGATCCGGAAATTACATACGAGGACGCTATGGCTACAAGGGATGACCTTATTTTTGCAACGGGCCGTTCCGACTATCCTAATCAGATAAACAATGTACTTGGATTTCCTTTCATTTTCAGAGGAGCTCTCGATGTAAGGGCTACCTCGATTAATGAGGAGATGAAGCTTGCCGCCTCACGTGCTCTTGCTTGCCTTGCGAAGGAGCCTGTCCCAGAAGAAGTTCTGAGAGCCTACAACATAGAAAGCCTCTCATTTGGAAAGGACTATATAATTCCAAAACCACTTGATCCCAGACTTATTTCGTGCATAGCATCATGCGTGGCAAAAGCGGCGATTGATACGGGTGTGGCTCGCCGGCCTGTAACTGACTGGGATGCATATAAAAA
Source organism: Bacteroidales bacterium (assembly GCA_040772125.1). Lineage (GTDB taxonomy): Bacteria > Bacteroidota > Bacteroidia > Bacteroidales > VadinHA17 > LD21. Next base: position 1,005,271 of record JAXGYS010000003.1, on the reverse strand, counting down.
GAGCCTTGATAAAAGGCTCAGTGTACATATTAAACACATAGGGGAATTAAGCGAATTCTAGAAGACGGTTTTCATCCTCTGTCTTTCGGCCATTCGTGCCGCCACTTTCTTTTCATACAATGAAACGATAAGGTCTGCCGTATCGTGAACGCTGAATGCCTCCCTGCTCAGCGTTACATCGAAGAGACTGTCGAGATCCTTTGTTTTCTTATCCAGAAAGGTTTGGATCAGGTCATTTCTTTTTTCGTCAGTATCCTTAATGTATTTCATGGCTGTCTGCTGGTCCATTTCCTTTTTTCTCATTACGTTTTCGGTCCTCCATCCGTGAGGGGCAACCAGTCTTACGTGAAGAGCATCCTTTATACCCTGGGCTATTGAAACACCGCCTCTTCCAACTATCACAACATTGCCTTCCTTGCATATGGAAAGCACTACATCCTTTATGGCCTTCTTAACCCTCAGGTCACTTACAAAACCTCCGGAGAATGCCATAATCATCTCCGACAGATCTGTAAGTTTAAATCCCTGATAGTAGTTCTCTATCCTCTGCGTGTCGATATTCAGCTCCCTGGCAATAGAATATATGATATCCTTGTCGACCCATTTCCAGTTCATTGATCCTTTTTTCAGGTTCATTTTGTCGACCACGTCGGAAGCGATCTCTCTGGCATCGCAGCCTGTAAGCCTTGAGATGGTTATCACGGGTCCGTCATCAGATGCCGGGCCGCTCAATACCGATTTACGGTACCGCTCATCAAAATAATCGAAGAACTTTTCCATGTTGCATTTCTCCTTTCAGTTATTAATTACCGACGGATTTTTTATTTATTGTCAGTAATGAACCGTGCTCAGGCTCATGTCTGTAAAACTCAAAATTGTAAAGAACTCTGAATGATTTTTCCGGCAGGGTATAATATACGAAAAAAATATGAATATCCCTCTAAGAAAAGTCCGGATTTCGATTATCCGGGGAAGATTCATTATAAGGTACTGCTCATAAGAAGTAATTGATTTTATTGTATCTTTACTCAACATATATCTCAAAAGAATCAGGAGGCGATTGCATCTAATTTAGATCCAAAACATAAACTGAACCTTAACATTAAATTTAAAAATCAAACATGAGCACATCCATTTTTTCCAGACCTGAACTGATATGGTTTATTATTGGTCTGCTGCTTTTCCTGCTTGAACTGGTACTTCCGGGCTTTGTGATCTTCTTCTTCGGAGTGGGAGCCTGGATAACGGCTCTACTGTGCCTGGTTGCCAATCCGGGTATCAATTTGCAGGCAATAGTTTTTGCCGTTACCTCGGTTCTTTCACTTCTTCTCCTCCGCAAGATGATTCAGAAAAAATTCTTTTACAGCAATGAAAAACTCTCGGAGAAAGTTGAGGATGAATTTACGGGCAGGGAGGCTGTTGCACTTACTGACCTGGCGCCCGGAAAGAATGGCAGGGTTGAATTCAAGGGAACTACATGGAAAGCTGAATCAACATCGGTTATTTCTGAAGGACAGAGAGTCATTATCAAGAGTAAAGATAGTTTCAAATTATTTGTAGAACCAATAAATCAATAAACATGACTGTTTTAACAACATTTGCAGCTTCTGCCTCGAGCACCACATTTATCCTTATCGGAATAATCTTACTGGCCTTTATACTTATCTCATCGATGGTTAAGGTTATTCCGCAGCGAACCGCCGTCATCGTTGAGCGGCTTGGAAAATACAGGGCAACATTTACAGCCGGTTTCCAGATTCTTATACCCTTTGTTGACAAGATAAGATACAGGCTTACACTGAAGGAGCAGGCAATAGATGTTGCATCCCAGATCTGTATTACACGCGACAACATTGCAGTTGAGGTTGACGGAATTCTGTACCTGCAGGTACTCGATCCTCAGAAAGCAGCGTATGGTATCGACAATTACAGGTTCGCATCCATCCAGATAGCCCAGACCACGATGAGAAGTGTCATCGGGAAGCTTGAGCTTGACCGTACATTCGAGGAGAGGGAATCGATTAATGCAACAATTGTTGATGCCGTCGACAAAGCCAGTGAACCATGGGGCGTAAAGGTAACACGCTACGAGGTAAAGAACATCTTTCCGCCTCAGAGTATAAAGGATGCCATGGAAAAGCAGATGAGGGCTGAAAGGGAAAAAAGAGCCATCATTGCTGAATCGGAAGGGACCAGGCAGGCAAAGATAAACGTTGCAGATGGTGACAAGCAGGAATTCATTCTCAGGTCGGAAGGTGAAAAGCAGAAGAGGATCAATGAAGCGGCAGGACGTGCCTCTGAGATTGAGCAGGTAGCTACTGCTACAGCTAACGGACTGAGAGCCATTGCGACGGCAATATCCGAGGAAAACGGGCTTAATGCTGTTAACCTCAGGGTAGCGGAACAGTACCTGGCGGGCTTTGCAAATCTTGCAAAACAGAACAATACCATAATCCTTCCTTCAAATCTAGCCGATGTCGGAGGAATCGTTGCCACGGCAACAGCGATGTTCAATGAGGTGAAGGATAAGAAGAAATAGTTTTTTATACGATAACTGCATTATTGTCCCCTCCATCGGTCAAAGGGCTGATGGAGGGGATTTTTTTTCAACACAATATGACCTTATGGAACCGCTCCGCGGTACGAATGATTGAATCGATTGGCTTTCATCCTATCATTGATGGAACCTCTCCGCGGTACGGGACATTCAAATTAACCTGTCCGGAACAGGCGAAGCCTTTGTGCCGCAGGATTAAGGAATAACCTCACATTTCACCGTGTTCTGTCCTCCGGATAATTTCATTCTGGAGATCCTCACCCAGGTCATTGAAGTAATCGCTGTATCCTGCCACCCTGACGATCAGATCGCGGTGCAGTTCAGGATGTTTCTGGGCTTCACGCAGTGTTTCGGCATTAACTACGTTGAACTGTATATGGTGACCATCGAGGCTGAAATAACCCCTTATCAGAGCCGTAAGGTTCCTGTAACTGTCTTCATCTTCAAAAAACTGAGGCGAGAATTTCTGGTTCAACAGAGTGCCTCCTGTACGAAGATGATCGATCCTTGATGCCGATCTTATAACAGCTGTCGGTCCCTGGCTGTCGGCCCCCTGGAAAGGAGAAATGCCTTCCGAGAGTGGAGTGAAAGCCTTTCGTCCGTCAGCACCTGCACCTGTGACGCTGCCGAAATAGACATGAGAGGTCGTTGGAAGCAAATTTATCCTGTGAACACCGCCACGTGAAGCCGGACGGCCGTTTACAGCATCGTAGTATATCTCAAATACCGTAACGGCCTGCTGATCGGCATAGTCATCATCATTTCCGTATTTGGGAGTGTTGTAAACAAGATCATATCTTAACTCATCATATCCCTCAAAGTCTGCTTCTATTGCAGCCAGTATCTCATTCCAGCTGTATCTGCCTTTGTCGTAGATATTATAGCGTATCGATGTGAGCATGTCAGTGATGCTTCCAAGGCCTACTCCCTGAATATAAGTTGTATTGTAGCGAGTTCCTCCGCAGTTGTAATCCTTTCCGTTCTTTATGCAATCCTCCACCAGAAGCGAAAGGAAGGGTACAGGCAGCCACTTTTCAAAAATCCTGCTGATCACATTATTGCCTCTGATCTTTATATCTGCGAAGTAATTCACCTGCCTTCTGAATGCCCCGATGAGATCATCAAAGGTCCTGAAAACGGCCGGTGAACCTGTCTGCAATCCGACCTGTTTCCCCGTACGCCGGTCGAAACCGTTGTTAAGGGTCAGCTCGAGAATTTTCACAAGGTTGAAATAACCTGTCAGCCAATAGGCTTCGGTACCGAAAGCTCCTGTCTCAACGCATCCCGAGGCTCCTCCGTTCCGTGCATCGGCAATGCTCTTCCCCTGGCGCAGAAGTTCCTGGATTATGGCTTCGGTATTGAAGCATGAGGGCTGTCCGAATCCGGTGCGGATAATGTCAAGAGCCTTATGAATGAATCTGTCGGGACTCTTCCTGCTTATCTGGACCATGGAACTTGGCTGAAGAATCCTCATCTCCCTGATCACATCGAGGAGTATGTACGACATATCATTTACCGCATCCGAGCCATCCTCCCTGACACCTCCGAGATTAATAAGACAGAAGTCGGTATAGGTATTGCTTTCACTTGCCGTGACACCCATTTTGGGAGGAGAGGGATGATTGTTGAATTTCACCCAGAAGCATCCCAGAAGGTCAAAAAGCTTCTCATCAGACAGGGTTCCCAGTTCCTTCTCCCTTCTGTAGACAGGCCACAGATGCTGATCGAGCCTTCCCGGATTGAATGAATCCCATGGATTAAGTTCAGTTATGACGCCCAGGTGAATGAACCAGTAGTGCTGAAGCATCTCATGGACCGTTTCGGGAGGATTTGCCGGAACCTTTCTGCAGATTGCAGCCATGTCGCGGAGTTCCTGCCTGCGGACTGGATCAGTTTCCTCTGAAGCCAAAAGGGTCAGTCTTTCTGCATGCCGTTCAGCATACATAATTATCGCATCGCAGGCTATTTGCATTGCCTTCAGTTCCTCAGCCTTGTCGAAAGCCTCCATGTCGCTGAAATAATCCAGATGTGAAAGACTCTCCTTTATCTCATCCTTCAGCTGAAGAAATCCCTTTCTGAACATTTTGTATCCGAGCACAGTATGCCCCGGAGCTCTCTGTTCCTGAAACTCTGTAAACACACCTGCATTGTATGCTGTGAGCCATTCTTCAGTCATGAAGGACATTACCCTGTCGCGGTTGCTCCTGCCCTTCCAGAAGGGGATAATCTCGTCCTCATATATCCTTCTGACTTCTTCATCAACCCTGAATGAGACTTTCGGTCTGGAGTTCAGAATCTCTAGGTCCTTCAGCGAATGAAGGCATATCTCGGGATAAGTGGGAGTAGCTTTTGGAGCGGGCCCTCTCTCTCCCACTATCAGTTCACCTTCGTTTATGCAGAGCTCTTTGTTCCTGAGCAGGTATTCGAAAGCCATGGCTCTTTTTACAGGAGCTGACAATTCCCGTGCATCGCCACTTCTGTAAAAACTTGTAATGAGCCTTGCCCGTTCCGCTGAAATTGTCTCAGGCGCATTCAGGCTCTCTGAACGAAGTTTCTTTACTCTTTCTGATAATATCATTTTAATATGTATTTTCTTTTTCACCATTCTTTTGCAAACCGGTTTAATCCGGATGGCTCTATCCCTGATTACAACGACTACCTTATGACTTTTGTCGCCAAAATATCCCTTTTCGTCTTCATTTAACTGCCATTCATTTCAGATGTTTTTTTACCACGACAAGCTCATCTATTTCAACATATTATCTCACGCTCCTGTTCTTACATAAATCCCTGTTCCGGCAAAGAATTCCGCCAGTTCCCTCATTCTTTCAGGTGAGGGTACTGCCGTATCATCCATTTTGTACTCGAGACCGAAGGTTCTGTATTTCGACCGTCCGATTCTGTGAAAAGGAAGGAGGCTTATCCTTCTGAGGTTTTCGCATCTGAGTCTCAGGATCATTTCCCGCATTTCCTCAAGTACGGCCATATCATCATTTATACCGGGTATTACCGGTATTCTTATCCACACGTCCTTTCGATTCCTCAGTATCATTGCAAGATTATCGGTAATACCGGTATTCGTTACACCGGTAAATCTTAAATGATCATTTTCCCGCGGATGTTTTATGTCGAAAAGGAAAAGGTCGGTAAAGGGCAGTATTTCCATGATGCATTCTGCAGGTGCATATCCCGATGTATCGACCGCGGTATGAAAACCCGCAATTCTGAAAGATTTCAGGCTTTCAAGAAGAAATTCCGGCTGCAGCAATGGTTCTCCTCCTGTAAAGGTTACACCACCTCCAGATTCCTGTATGAACACCCTGTCTTTTTCAGCAATACTGATGAGATCGTCGGCAGAATAGTATTTACCTGCCGGCTCCTCAGAACGGAACTCCCTTTCCCCAAGCCTTCTTGTCAGCACAACTGACTCCTGCAGGGGCGAAATTCCTTCTGGATTATGGCACCACCAGCACGACAGGGGGCAGCCTTTCAGGAAAAATGCTACCCTGATCCCCGGACCATCGTTTATCGAATACCGTCTGATATTGAAAATCAATCCATTCATATAATGAACATACTGATGAAAAAAAGAGGGTTTAAGAAAACAGAAGATTTCCCGCTCCGGTGAGCGGGAAAAAGATCACAGCGAATAGAACATAAGGCAGTGATAAAGACGCCGCCCGAGGCGCTGCATCATGAAACGATATCTGAGATTCTGTAACATAAGTAATTACCGGACGAAAGTAACTAATAAAACTCAGAGTACATTAATATGTTAAGGAAAATGTTTTAAAAAATTAACATAAGATTAACATAAATCCATGCAACAAAATCCTTTCCAGGGCGTCTATATATTGAAAACGTTCTTTACAGGCCGTTCGGCCAAATTCTACGATCAGGTTTAGGTTAATGAAGGAAAGATAACTCCCAACTATCTTTCCTTTTTTTTTACCTCTAATGATCAGTATCTTGTGTGTCTCAGTAATTCTTCCAAGATAACATAAAAATCGTCTTTCAATTGTGCAGGTCCCTGATTATTTGGCAAAAAAGTCATTTAACCCTTCAGATTTGCGACAGCATCATTAAGGTATTCACACCCGATAAAGAGATAAAAAGCATCATTGCTGGCCAAAGTTAATGGCTCCTGGAAAAGAAAATCAATAAAAAATGCTTATTTAAGCTTTAATAAAAAGGATTTTATAATCTTTGCATATTGCCTGTTCAAAGAATTGGTTTTCAGTGTCCCGGAAATGTATTCCTGTCAATTGCAGAATACGTTAAGGTTGCATGGCAGCATCCAGGTTCAGGGATTGCCTTTATAATAGCAGGAAACAATGTTGCAGTAAATTATTATTAAAGTTAGATACTGATGAAACCCATATGATTGATCAAAATCACAAACACATAGAAATATTATTTTCAATCATGTGTGGTTCCCTGTCTGCCGACAGGCAGGCATCATTCCATTAAAATCAAAATTATAATATGATGAAAAAAACCGCATTACTGATGGTCGCCATTCTTCTTCTTGTTGCTTCATGCCGGCAGAAAGAAACGGCAAAGAGCGATAATCCGCTCCTCAACGAATTCGATACTCCGTTTGGAGTTCCGCCCTTTGACCTTATAAAGGCTGCTGATTTCAAACCTGCCTATCTGAAAGCTTTTGAAGATCAGAAGGAGACCGTAAGAAAAATCATAACCAATACCGCTGAGCCCACTTTTGACAATGTCATAAAAGAACTTGAATACAGCGGCGAACTCCTCACCAAGGTAAGCAGGATCTTCGGATCCCTGAATTCAGCCAATACAAATGATTCGCTCCAGGCCATTAGTCTTGAAATGGCCCCACTGTCATCAAAGCACAGGGATGACATTAGCCTTAACGACACTCTTTTTCAGAAGGTTAAGTCGGTCTACGACAACATGGAAAAGTTCGGCCTCAGCGAAGAGGAGAAGAAGGTTCTTGACGACACCTACAAGGGATTTGTCCGCAGCGGGGCTCTTCTGTCAGCAGAGGACAAGGATAAGCTGAGAACCATCAATGAGGAGCTTTCGACTCTTTCGGTACGATTCGGGCAGAATCTGCTTGCCGAGACCAATAATTTCAAACTTGTGATTGATAAGAAAGAGGATATTGCAGGGCTTCCTGAAGGTGTAATTGCCCAGGCTGCCAATGCTGCAGAGAAACTCGGGATGGCAGGGAAGTGGGTTTTCACCATTCAGTATCCGATAATGGAGCCCTTTCTCAAGTATTCTGAAAACCGCGATCTCAGGAAGCAGCTTTTCACCGCCTATTTCATGAAAGGAGACAACGACAATGAATTTGACAACAAAGCTATTATCTCCAAAATTGCCAGGCTGAGGGTTGAAAGGTCAAAACTTCTTGGCTACGATACCTATGCTGATTTTGCACTTGAGAGGAACATGGCAAAGACCCCGGAAAGAGTTTTTGATTTCCTGGAACAGATCTGGAAGGCTGCCCTGCCAGTTGCAAAAGCAGAAGCTGCCGCCCAGCAGGAGATTATCAACAGGGAAGGGGGCAGATTCAGGCTTGAGCCGTGGGACTGGTGGTATTATACCGAAAAGATCAAAAAGGAAAAATATGCTCTTGACGACGAGGCGATCAGACCATATTTCAGGACTGAGAACGTGATTGAGGGAATGTTCTATGTAGCCAATCGCCTTTACAATTTAAACTTCACACAAAGAAATGACATACCAAAGTATCATCCCGATGTTGTGACCTTTGAAGTTACTCGCGATGACAAGCACATAGGAGTACTTATGATCGATAACTATCCGAGGGCATCGAAGCGCGGGGGAGCGTGGTGCGGAGCATACAGGGGCCAGAGCCGCGACAGGGACGGAAATATGATAACCCCGGTAGTGACTATGGTAACCAACTCAACACCGCCCTCAGAGGGAAAACCTTCTCTTCTTACCCCCGATGAAGCCAGCACACTTTTCCACGAGTTTGGACATGCACTTCATCAGCTGCTTTCAAATTCAACATACCCGGGAGTTTCGGGTACATCCGTGCCGCGTGATTTCGTTGAACTGCCTTCACAGATTATGGAACACTGGGTACTTGAACCTGAGGTGCTGAACGTATATGCGAAACACTACGAGACCGGTGAGACCATCCCTGCCGAGCTTATTGAAAAACTCGACAGGGCAGGGAAGTTCAATATCGGTTTTACTACTGTAGAATTCCTTGCGGCAGCTATTCTCGACATGGAGTATCATACAATAAGCGAAGCTTCCGAGCCTGACATCAGGTCCTATGAAAAGAGCGTGCTTGACAAATACGGACTTATCCCCGAGATAAAACCAAGATACAGGTCAACCTATTTCAATCACATCTGGAGCAGCGGGTATGCTGCCGGATATTACAGCTATTACTGGAGCGAAATGCTTGATGCCGATGCTTTTCAGGCATTTAAGGAAACGGGCGATATCTTCAACAGAGAGGTTGCTGAAAAGTTCGAAAAAGAAATCCTTTCACGGGGAGGCTCACGCGATCCTCTTGAAATGTATATATCCTTCAGGGGTAAGGAACCCGGAATAGAAGCTCTTCTTGAGAACAGGGGACTGAAATGAGAATTAAGGCATCCTTTTTCCTGATATTCCTCTTCTCATTTTCGGTTTCATTTCCCGGCTATGGGGAACCTGTTGCCGAAAAAGGTGTTATCGATCTGAGGAAAACAGCCTCTGAGAAGTTTGTTGTCAGGCTTCAGGGAGAATGGGAGTTTTACTGGAACAGGATGCTGAGCCCTGATGATTTCAGGATCGAAGGAAAAGCGGGACCCCTCTTTTACGGAAGGGTCCCCTCCTACTGGACCGATTATCCTGAGGATTCTGTCGAAACGACAGGAATGGGTTTTGCCACTTACAGGCTTCTGTTGCTGCTGCCGGAAGGATACAGAAACTCTCTGGCTTTCGAGATCCCTGTTTTTGATTCATCGTATGATATTTTTCTGAACGGGATCTATATGGGGGGTAACGGCAAGCCCGGAAAAACCGAAGCTGAAACCGTTCCCTTGTATGAAAGGAAGTTCTTCAGGTTCAATCCCGACCGCGACTCTATCGAGATCATAATTAATGTGGCGAATTTCCATCACAGGCGCGGGGGCTTCTGGATGCCCATGCATGCAGGGACCTTTAATGAAATGCAGCGAAAAGTATCATTGTCTTGGGCTTACGACTGGGCTACACTTGGCTTCCTTCTGGGATTCTCAATACTTTTCTTCTTCTTTTACATAATTTACATCAGGGACAACCTGATGCTCTTCTTCAGCGTAGCGTCGACAGGACTTGCACTGAGGCCCCTCTTCACATCGAATTTCATCATCCAGTCATTTACCGATATAGGCTGGGACTGGACGGTAAGGTTTGAATACCTGGGTCTGTATGTGATACTTGCAGGATGGTTCTGGTTTACGAATAATCTTTATCCTTCGCGCTCACTCAGGATATTGACATGGGGGATAACGGCGGTTCTGAGTGTTGCACTTGTTCTTACACTATTCCTTCCTGTGAGGGTATTCAGCCACATGACTTTCGTGATCTATCCCCTGCTGCTTATCCTTATCATTTATTCACTGGCCGGAAGCATAAGAGGGATGCTGAAGAAGAACAAGATCGACTTTATTTATTTCGCCAATATATTTCTGTTATCATATGCTGCCATCCACGATGTAAGGGTTTCTCTGGGCAGGGCAACCATTCCGTCAGGCTATATCCTGACTTACATTCTCGTTTTCTTTGTTTTCGTCCAGGCCGTCATGCTTCTTTATAAGTGGGTCAAAGCCTATACTGAAAAGGAGAATCTTCAGAAGGAGCTTGAATACATCAACAGGAACCTTGAGATTATAGTGAATGAGAGGACGCAGGAGATAAATGCCCGGAGGGAGGAGATTGAGGCACAGAATATGAAAATAGCGGTTCAGAACAAGAAGCTCTCAGACACCATACAGCTAAAGAACAAAATTTTCTCCGTGATCGCCCATGACCTGAGAAGCCCGGTGGTTAACATCCTGTACATGCTCCACCTACTGAAGGATGAAGAATACAGGGATAAATACGACTCCTTTGCGGAGGCAAGCATCCAGTACTCGCAGCAGGTAATTAATCTTCTCGAGAACATGCTGGTCTGGGGAAGGGGCCAGGAAGACAAGATTAAATACGCTCCGGGAATACATGATCTTTCAGATATAGTTCTTACTAACCTGAGTATTTTCAAGGAGACAGCCGACAAGAAAGACATATCAGTCAATTTTACACAAATAGGCAATTCCAAAGCGTGGTTTGACAAAGACCTTATGGATATAATAATAAGGAACTTGTTGTCGAATGCGGTAAAATACACCGAGAGGGGCGGCAGGATCAGCATCTTGCTCAAAGACAAGTCATTATCGGGAGAGGGAATTGTATTGAAGGTTTGCGATAACGGGATCGGTATCCCTCCGGCAAAACAGAAGACGCTTTTTTCCACAGGGGAGATCGAAAGCACGCCAGGAACTGAAAATGAAAAGGGAACCGGCATTGGTCTGAAACTCTGTCAGGAACTTGTAAGGCTCAATAACGGAACAATAACTGTTGAAAGCAGGGAAGGAGAAGGAACCTGCTTTACCATAGTCCTGCCTCACCAGAAGTGATTTACTACTCCAGAGTCAGGGCGGTAAGCTTCAGACGGTCGAGTATTTTGAGGTTCTTCCCCCTGGTAACAATTATACCTTCATCTTCGAGTTCACCCATGACCCTGGCAATCGAGGGACGGGCTACTCCAAAATATTCTGCCAGTGTAGTCTGTGTTATGCCAAGTGTTATTTCCTGCCTCGACGGACCGGCTAACTGAAGGATATACTGGGCCAGTTTTCCCTTTATAGTCTTGAAATTCAGGAATTTTATTTTGTCGGACAGAAACTGTGACCTGTTTGAAATAATATCAAGGAAGTTAACCAGGATCTTCTCGTGGCTCTTCAGGAAGCGCAAAAAATCAGGTTTGTCGATGATGAACAGTCTCAGATCGGAAGCTGCAACAACATTCACAGGGAAGACATTTCTTGCTCCAAACAGAAATGCCGCTGCAAGGGCTGCTGATGCAGGGATATCCTCTATTTTAATAACCCTTCCCGAGAAATCAGTCATCTCGCCTTTTGCCACTCCTTCAAGAACCATCAGAAATGAATTTACGGTTTCGCCCGAATGAGCTATCACCGAACCCGCCTTGTATTTCCTGACCCTGAAAGGGACAGAAGAAAGAACAGCAGCTACCTCATCGGGATTAAATCCCCTGAAAATTGCTGCCTTTGATAATAAGTTATAATCCATGATTTTCCGATAAATAATGTAAATGTAACAAATGTTACATTTTTTAATATGCAGTCTTTTAATCTTTGTATAGAAAAATATAAAACGAAATGAAAAGAGACATACTTAAAATAGACGAAGAGCTTTGTACAGGTTGTGGTCTTTGCGTTCCCAACTGTCACGAAGGGGCTCTTCAGATCATCGACGGCAAGGTAAGGCTTGTTAGTGAACTTATGTGCGATGGTCTCGGCGCATGCATAGGATATTGTCCTGAAGGAGCTATTTCAATAGAGACCCGTGAAGCCGAGCCCTATGACGAGAGGAAAGTAATGGAACAGATGATCCCGAAGGGAAAGAACACCATCGTTGCACATCTTAGTCATCTTAAGGATCACGGGGAAACAGGCTATTTACAGGAAGCTTTATCATATCTCAGGGAGCGTGAATCAGAGCTCGGTTTTGATCTTCAGGAAGTCAGGGCGCTTGTTCATAACGGAACCAGTGAGCCTGTCAGGTCTGCGGAAGCCCATCAGCATTTCCATGGCAAAGAAGGCGGTTGTCCGGGCACGAAGGCGATGGTGATCGGCAGAGATTCTCCGGAAAGCCGGGGAGAAATCACCGATCAGCCCTCTGAACTAAGGCAGTGGCCTGTTCAGATGCATCTTCTTAATCCGGGGGCTTCATATCTCAGGGGATCGGATCTTCTTCTTGCTGCCGACTGCGTGGCCTTTTCGATGGGTAATTTCCACAGCCGGCATCTTAAGGGAAGATCGCTTGCAATAGCCTGTCCCAAACTTGATCACGGTGTCGATTCCTACATTGAAAAGCTGACCGCTATGATCGATATCGCAAGGGTTAACACAATAACTGTGATGATGATGGAAGTTCCGTGCTGCGGTGGTCTTCTCCAGATGGTCAGAAGGGCACAGGCATCAGCATCGAGGAAAGTACCGGTTAAGCAGATGGTTATAAGCCTTTCGGGTAACGTTCTTTCTGAGGAATGGGTTTAGTCCTGCGGTCCCGGATCATGCCAGGGTGAATCCCAGGTCGCGCAGAAGGGCTTCTATTTCAGGGGTTCCGTCCTTCAGCTGAATAGTATAGAATGGAAACTCGCGTCTTACAGGATAAGTTTCTCTCTCTTTTTCGAAGCGTGAAGGATCGAATCTGAGCCTGATGTCATCTTCAACGATGTTGTAGGTATGGAGAACTGCCCTTCTTGCAACATCTTCAGCGCTTTTTCCTTCACAGTCGATAGTAAAAACCGGTTCTGCAACCGAAGGGATCTCACCCGGATACCAGTCAGTGAGTGGAAATCCGAACAAATTACTCAGATGCCGGACCACCATTGAGGTTCCGTTTGCCTTGCCATCAGCAGAATACCCGGCTATGTGAGGTGTTGCAATAAAGGTCATATGCATCAGTGAAGTATCGATCTCCGGTTCTTTTTCCCATACATCGATTACTGCACCGGCGAGTAATTCCTCACTGAGGGCATCCTTCAGAACATCGCCGGCAATCACCTCGCCACGGGAAGAATTTATAAGCCACACACCCTTTCTCATTGTACGGAATGTTTCCCTGTCGAGCATATGCCACGTTTTGTCTTCTCCCTCCCTGGTAAGAGGAACGTGAAGAGTAATAATATCCGATTCTCTGAGTATCTGATCCAGCCCGGTAAAGCCTTCGCTTCCTTCCCTCCTTTCACGGGGAGGATCGTTGAGAAGGACTTTCATTCCCAATACGCGCGCTGCTTTTGCGACCTTTGATCCAACGTTGCCTACTCCGACTATCCCGAGAGTCTTACCCTTCAGGCTGAATCCATTCTCTCCGGAAATATGCATCAGAGCCGATACTATGTATTGCTGAACCGATGACGAATTGCAACCCGGTGCATTACGCCATTTTATGTTATGCGACTCACAGAATTCAGTGTCGATATGATCGTAACCTATAGTAGCTGTTCCAATGAACCTTACGGGAGTATCCTGCAGAAGTCCGCTGTTGCACTTTGTTCTTGTTCTGATGAGCAGGGCATCTGAATTAAGGGCAGTGTTTCGGTCAATCTGACTTCCAGGCAAATACGAGACCTGAGCATGAGGTTCGAGAACCCCTTTCAGAAAAGGAATCTTGTCATCGGCGGTTATCCTGACCATTACTTTAAATTTTCACTTGAAAGTTAATAAAATTTGTCGCTTTTTTTCACTGAGCATATTTAAAAGAGGATTATTTACCATAATTCTTCCTGTTTTTGTACTCTTTTGAAATTTAAAATAAGAATAAGTTCATAAGTCCATTCAATTAATTGATATAAAGCATATTAAGATTGGTATTATTTTTGTTTGACAGTATTATGGAAGGATAGACTAGTTTAATCCAAATATTTGTATATTTAGAGTTATCTATCTAATTTTGATTATAAATTAATTAATGATGAAAGCAAAAGTTACTCTTCTTTTATTTGTTTTGATTCCATTTTTCGGAATTAAAGCACAGCAACCCATTACCCTTTCGGAAGATTCACTTCAGATCGGCAAAAGTGTGCTGCCCTCCATCTCGGTCACCATACCCGAAGCAGATTATGACAAGACTCTGAAAGCCTGGATAAGGGAGTTGGAGAGCGGTACAAGATCGAAGGTTGTAACTGAAAACAGTGAGATGTCGATTTTCGGTGCAAAGATCAAAAGCATCTCTTCAAATCCGATAAATGTTTACAGCAAGCTCGACAGGCAGGAATCGCAACTCGTGCTCAGCGCTTCATTTGAAACAAAAAAAGATGAATATGCAACCGGATCTGCAGGAGTACCGGAGTACACGAAAGCGCTTGATTTTATGAAGGATTTTTCGAAGACCCAGTACATTGAATTTGCCAAGGAACAGGCCGACGCAGAGGAAAAGAAGCTGAAAGATCTCGAAAAAGAACTTTCCTCGCTCGAAAATGAAAAATCAAGGATGGAGAAATCGATTGAGAGCGGCAGATCCACAATCCAGAGTGAAAATGAAAATATTACCCTCATGAACAGCGAACTTGCGACAGTTAATACTTCTCTTCAGGGGCAGGATACCCTTCTCTCCACCATGGAAGCAGGTGCTGCAAGAACGGAACTTGAAAAGCAGGTAAAAGAGCTTGACAAAAGGAAGAAGAAATCCCTTAGTTCGATAGAATCGTCAGAGAAGAAGATACAGAGAGCTAATGACGATATTGACAAAGCCACGAAGGCTATTCCGGAGAACGAAAAGATGCAGCTTAAGGTAAGGGAGCAGATAGCAGCACAGCAGGCTGTTTACCAGCAGTTTGCCGAAAAATTAAAAACCATCAGGGCATACTGAAAATACCCAGCCGGGTATAATGCATCACGTGAATCGCCCTGTGGTGAGATGAAGCATGAAAGGAAAAACCGGTATCCGGAGAAGGAATTCTCCGGATTTTTTATTCAATTAAGGTCATCTCTTCAAGAAGGTAACCGGCTCCTGCAAACTTATCAATAATGAAAAGGGCAAAGCGAATGTCGAGGCTTATGTTGCGGCTTTGTTCAGGATTAAAGGCCATATCACTTGCAACACCCTCCCAGGCTCTGTCGAAGTTAATCCCGATAAGAAAGCCTTCCGAATTAATTACAGGGCTGCCTGAATTCCCTCCTGTAGTATGATTGTTGGCAATAAAGCAGACAGGGATCTCGCCATCCTGGGCATAAGGTCCGTAGTCGCGTTTCTCATATAGTTCCTTCAGCCTGTCGGGGACATCATAGTCGTATATCTCCGGATTGTCCTTTTCTATTATTCCCTTAAGCGTTGAAATATGCTTATAATAAACGCCATCTTTTGCATAGTATCCCTGAACCGTACCGAAGGCAATCCTGAGGGTGGAGTTAGCATCGGGATAGAAAACCCTGTTACTGTCATATTCCATCTGAGCCTTCATGTATCGCCTGTTAAGATCCTGCAGTTCCCTGTTAAGTCTTGTCAGTTCCGGCCTTACATTTACGGTTACGAATGACGCGGCATCCCGGGCAAGTATGTAGAAGATATCCCTGTCAAGCTTCTTCAGGGATTTATTTCCGAATTTTGCAACAAATTCAGTGAATCTGGTTTTATCTGAGAAAACCGAGTTATCGTACAATTCTCCTGCAACTGATTCAAAATCGCCTTTACACGATTCCCTGAAATCCCTGTAAGCCGGCGACAGCCATTTCTCGTCAAGAGATTCGCCGTAGGATTTCATCAGGGCAGCAAAGAGCTTCTGGTCAGTATGTTTGTCGAAATCCTTATAAAACTGCTCTGAATAATCCAGTAATCGTTCCCTGGCCTTTTCAATAACATCGTCAGGCGATCTTTCACGGATCGCAGAAGCAAGTACTCCAAGATTCCGGGCAAGGCTTAAAGCTTCAACCCCGTTATATACCTCATTGGCAAAATTGTTAACCACCGTATAGATGCCAAGGGAGTCATACACCCTCTTATATGACAGAAGGATGTCTCCATAGGCTTTTCTCCTGACATCATCCGAGTTTACCCATTGTGTAAACCCTGCTTCAAACTGCTGCTTCAGGCCGATGGTGTTCATCCTCTCAAGCCCCTGCAATTCACCAATCCATTTCTTCCACGAATTTGAGATTCCTGCCTTCTTGGCTGAGTACTGGATCCTGATGAGCGGATCTGAATTCATTGCAGCGTCAATTATATCTATTTTTTGTGTTCTGACGGCGATCATTTTAGGGTTTACAAGGTTCTTTACCATATCAATATGATATGAAGGAACATATTGTGATGTGGAACCAGGGTAACCGAAGACCATTGTAAAATCGTCCTCTTTCACTCCTCTCAGGGATATCGGGAAATAGTATGCCGGCTTATAAGGCACATTATCCTTTGAATACTCAGCCGGTTTGTTATCCTTTCCTGCATATACCCTGAACAGGGAAAAATCACCGGTATGACGGGGCCATACCCAGTTGTCGGTGTCACCACCGAATTTTCCGATTGCCGAGGGTGGCGCTCCCACAAGCCTTACATCCCTGAAGGTCTCGTTTACGAAAAGGAAATACTGGTTCCCCATAAAGAATGGTCTTACAACTGCCCTGTAACCTGATGAACCTTCTGCTTCTGCAGTTATTGCCGCTATATTCGAGGAGATTATTCTTTCCCTGGAGGCCGGCTCCATATCGTCAATCACACCTGCAAGAACCTTTTCTGTAACATCTTCCATCCATTTAAGCAATGTCACTGTAACACCGGGGTTTGGCAGTTCTTCCTGCCTCGACATTGCCCAGAATCCATCGGTAAGGTAATCATGTTCAAGACTTGAGTGTTCCTGGATCTGGCCGTAGCCGCAATGATGATTTGTTATAAGAAGACCTTCGCCTGAAATCAGTTCGGCAGTACACCCGCCGTTAAAACTGACAACGGCATCCTTCATGCAAGCCCGGTTCACACTGTAAATATCCTCGGCCGAGAGTCTGAACCCTTTATCTTTCATTATCCGGATATTGTATTTTTCGATCAGAAGAGGTATCCAGATACCCTCGTCGGGAGCGGTTGAAAAAACCGGGATTACTGTTAGAAAGAGGATTAAATTTAAAATAGCCCTTCTCATAAAAATATCTTTAAAATTTCACAATACTTTTTGTTGCAATTACAATTAACAGGACAAAAAAGTTCCTGGATTCTTTCCGGACTGCATATCCCGGAATAATGTCGCAGTGTTATCCTGCAAATTTCAACAATTCATGATAAAGCTGCTCTGATGGAAGACCCATAACGTTAAAATAAGAACCTTCGATCCGGCTGCAGGCGGCAATTCCGATCCATTCCTGGATCCCATACGCACCCGCCTTGTCGTATGGTTTGAAATTGTCTGTATAATAATCTATTTCCTCATCGGTAAGGGCAGTAAATGTAACTAGGGTTGAAGAAGAAAAACAAGATTCTTTTTCTTGCGACAAAAGGCATACCCCTGTTATTACCTCATGAGTGTTATCTGAAATCTTCCGCAGTATACGCTTTGCATCATCCTCGCCTGATGGCTTGTCGAGCAGTTCATCATCACACCAGACTATTGTATCGGCAGTTATCACAATCTCGTCTTTTCCAAGTCTATACCTGAAATGATCAGCTTTTTTCCGGGCGAGGTACACAGCAATTTCGGCACCTTTAAGTCCGGACGGATAATCCTCCTTCCAGTCGCTTACTTCCGTCACAAACTTAAGGCCAAGGCCTTTAAGGAGTTCCTGTCTTCTGGGCGACCCGGAAGCCAGTATTATACGGTATTTGTTAAGGGAGCTGACCGGCATTTCAGACAAGATTCTTATCCAGGATAAGCTTTACCACAACCGAATAAAGAATCCCTGATATCATAACAATTTTCATAATACTGCTTGCAAGATGCAGTTGCTTCCTTGTCCTGGTTGCAATAAGGAGGTACATTATGTAAAGAATCGGAAATACGACCGTCAATGTCAGATAAATCAACGTTATCCTGTCGTTGATGAAGAAGTACCAGACAAGGTACAGCAGAACAACAGTGGCCAGGAGCAGGACGACTGAAACTATTCTGGATGTAATTATTCCCGCAACAACCGGCAGAGTATTTCTTCCATATGCTTTATCTCCTTCAAAGTCTTCTATATCCTTGATTATCTCTCGTGCAAGTGTAGTAATAAATGCAAACAGGGCAAATCCGCCGACCCAGTAAAAAACTAGGTTCAGCTCAGGCGGTGTTACGCTGTATTGGGTATAATACCTGTACAGGAAGGGCCATTCGAAAACAGCAACAAGCATCGGCACAATTGCTGTCAGCAAAGCGACCACCAGGTTTCCGACAAGAAACTGTCGTTTGTAGCTTGCCGAATAGAAGTATAAGAGGCCGGATACTATCAAAAAGAATATTCCCAGCCAGAAATAGCCTGCTTTCCATGAAACATAAAAGCCGCCGGCCACACCTGCTGCGTTAAGTATGTTATGCCAGAGCATTGCCCTCCGCCTTGGGATCTTTGTACCCACAATAACCTCTCCCTTATTGATCAGGTCGGTCTTAATGTCAAAATAATCGTTTATCACATAACCTGCAGCAGTTATTGCTACAGTAGAGAATACGAGGATAATAAAGTCGTACCAGGGAAACTTGAGCGTCAAAGGAACCTCAGCTCCCGGCACCTGTATCAATTCAACAAATATCCTGCTGATTATTGGTTCAATAACTGCATACCGCATTAGCATCATTGTAAGAATTACAATGACCAGATTCTGCCATCTGATTAATTTAAGGAATCCGATAGTTCTTACCATGTCAGTCCTTCCTGGTCCATCCATTTATTATGCAGTCTGAGGACCTGCTCAATCACATCCCTTACGCATCCCTCTCCTCCCTTTTTATCGGAGATATACAATGAGACTTCCCTTATCTCGCTGTCGGCGTCGGCAGGACATACAGGTATTCCTGCAGACTGCATCACCTCACGGTCGGGAATATCATCGCCCATGTAAAGGACATTCTTTCTGTCGAGGTTATATTTATTGAGGAAAGCATTAAAATGTTCAATTTTCAACCGGCTGTTTAGATAGACGTCTTTTACTCCAAGTTGTCTGAGCCTCTTCTGATAATCCTTTGCATTGCTTCCGGATATCACAGCAACCCGGTATCCTTTCTTGACAGCAAGCTGTACGGCATACCCGTCGCGAAGGTTAACAGTTCTCCCGGGCACACCGAATGAGTTAAGGCTGATTGTCTGTAACGAAAGGACTCCGTCAATATCAAAGACAAATGCTTCTACTTTCGCCAGATCCTCCTTAAAATTGGTCATTTCCTTCTCTTTTATAATGGTTGATAATCGATCGTGTCAATTGTCTGTAAATATTCTGCATTTCCGGCGAGAAAGATAGTAAATCAATGTGTCTTTTTATAGTGCCTTTGTCAAATCGGTAAGCGGGGCCGGTCTGTGAATTTTCCGGACCAAGTTCAAAAGCTTTTGTGACTGTCTCGTTTACAAGTGGTTCCAGAACATCGAAAGTCACTCCGGCATTGCATGCAATATCTTTTCCCAGAGTCAGCATATGATTTGTAAAGTTGCACACAAAGACTGCTGCCAGATGGATCATTTTTCTTTCCTCTGTTCCCATATTAAAAACCCTCCCTCCTGCCGAACGTGCCAGGTCAGTCATCAGGGATAGCGATCGCTTGCCGGATGCCTCAAGGAAGAAAGGAAGGTTTTCAAAGTTTATCTGCCTGTTGGCAGAGAAAGTCTGGAGAGGATAAAACACTCCTCTGTGTCTTATCCGGGCCGGGAAAATATCAAGGCCATAGCTCCCGGCAGTATGGGCAACAAGAGTCCTGTCTGAACAAATAACAGAGTCAAGTACTTCCGCCAGTGAATCGTCGGAGACCGCTGTGATAATAATGTCTTCGGAATCGGTGAATTTGCAGACGGATGACCATTTTGCACCACAGGATGCGGCCAGTGCAGGGCCTGCAGCCTCGCTTCGTGATACGATCCTGCATATCCTGAAGCCCGACAAATGAAAGTAGCGGCACATGGTGCCCGCTACTTTACCTGCCCCTATAAAAGATATTTTGTATTCCTTCACGGAATAATATATGTCCGCCCGGCTAAGCCTGTGCTGTCGGCCCTCCGAATGTCAGTGGAAGGACCGGAGTGGAACTCTTGACCTCCTTTATCTTGCCATGAACCGCCTCATATTTGGAAATATTGTCCTGAAGAGCTGCCACCAGCCTCTTTGCATGTTCGGGAGTAAGGATTATCCTCGACTTAACCTGTGCTTTGGGTATCCCGGGCATTATCCTCACAAAATCGATCACGAATTCGGAGGATGAGTGGGTTATGACAGCCAGGTTGGAATATGTCCCCTGGGCTACTTCCTCATTCAGTTCTATGCTGATCTGATTCGGGTTTTTTGGCTCTGACATTTCGTTAAATTTTTAAGTTCACCGATCTGACACATGGCCGGCTTCTACCTGAAGATCAGTAAGGCTCTCATATTCTTCGAGCGAGCCCACGATGATCCCGTTATATTGCCTCTGGCCAGTACCTGCAGGGATAAGGTGGCCAACAATAACGTTTTCCTTCAGTCCCTCAAGCCTGTCGATCTTTCCAAGAATTGCAGCCTCGTTCAGAACCTTTGTTGTTTCCTGGAAGGATGCAGCAGAGAAGAAGCTGTTTGTCTGAAGTGCGGCCCTTGTTATACCCTGAAGCACCTGGTTGGAGGTTGCAGGGACAGCATCCCTTGCATCAACAGTTTTCATGTCGCGCCTCTTCAGCATGGAGTTCTCATCCCTGAGTTTGCGTGCAGTGACGATCATTCCTGGTCTCAGAGTCTGCGAATCGCCGGCATCAACAATGTACTTCTTGCCGTAGATCCAGTCATTCTCGTCCATGAACTCGAGTTTATCTACTACCTGCCGCTCAAGGAACTTGGTATCGCCCGGATCGACTATTTCAACCTTTCTCATCATCTGACGAACGATAATTTCGAAATGCTTATCGTTAATCTTCACACCCTGGAGTCTGTAAACCTCCTGTATCTCGTTAACGATATATTCCTGAACCTTTGTCGGGCCCTTGATAGCAAGGATGTCTGAAGGCGTTATGGCACCATCGGAAAGAGGAACTCCGGCCTTGACATAATCGTTTTCCTGGACAAGGATCTGTTTTGAAAGGGGAACAAGATATTTCTTAACCTCGTCGGTTTTTGACTTTATCGAGATTTCTCTGTTTCCTCTCTTTATTTTGCCGAAAGTGACTTCTCCATCAATTTCTGAAACTATCGCCGGATTGGAAGGATTACGTGCCTCAAACAGTTCGGTTACCCTTGGAAGACCTCCCGTGATGTCGCCTGATTTTCCAACAGCCCTTGGTATTTTAGCCAGGACCTCTCCTGCTTCCACCATTTTGTTTGCATCGCTGACAAGATGTGATCCGACGGGAAGGTTGTAAACCCTCAGTTCCTCTCCTTTGGGACCAAGAATCCTTATTGCAGGGTTCTTTGTCTTATCCCTGCTTTCAATAATGACTTTCTCCTTGAATCCGGTCTGTTCATCCGATTCTTCACGGAAAGTAACACCTTCGATAAGATAGTCAAAGGCAACTTTCCCGGCTATCTCAGATATTATAACGGCGTTGAAAGGATCCCATTCGCAGATGAGCTTTCCTTTTTCAACTTCCTGACCTGGTTTGATATAGAGCCTTGATCCGTAAGGAATTGTATGGGTTGTCAGAGCAATACCCGTCTTTTTGTCAATAATTCTCATTTCAGCCAGACGGCCGATTACGATATCAATTTCTCCTTTTTCAAGATCTTTTTTCGGTACTGATCTGAGTTCTTCTATTTCCGCGATACCACTGTAACGGGCGACGAGGCGCGATTCGGTGGTTATGTTCGAAGCAGTACCACCGACGTGGAATGTACGGAGTGTAAGCTGTGTTCCGGGTTCTCCGATACTCTGTGCTGCAATAACTCCAACTGCCTCGCCCTGCTGTACCATTCTTCCTGTGGCCAGGTTACGGCCGTAGCATTTTGCGCATACTCCTTTCTTCGACTCACAGGTGAGAACCGAGCGTATCTCAACCTGTTCAATCGGTGAATCTTCGATTTTCCGGGCTATATCCTCGTTAAGTTCTTTTCCTGCCTCGATAATGAGTTCTCCCGTCAGCGGGTGGAAAACATCATGAACGGTTGTACGGCCAAGTATCCTTTCATAGAGTGATTCAACAACTTCCTCGTTCTTTTTGATGGCAGTTGCAACCAGTCCTCTGAGGGTACCGCAGTCTTCCTCGTTAATGATGACATCCTGTGAAACGTCGACGAGACGGCGGGTAAGGTAACCTGCATCAGCCGTTTTGAGAGCTGTATCAGCGAGACCCTTTCGTGCACCGTGTGTCGATATGAAGTATTCGAGAACCGAAAGACCTTCCTTGAAGTTGGAAAGAATCGGGTTTTCGATAATCTCCGACCCCGTTGAACCCGATTTCTGAGGTTTTGCCATAAGACCCCTCATTCCCGAGAGCTGACGGATCTGTTCCTTTGAGCCCCTTGCGCCCGAGTCGAGCATCATATACACTGAGTTGAAGCCCTGCTTGTCGCCTGAGAGCTGTTTCATCAGCGACTGGGTAAGCCTAGCGTTTACATGTGTCCAGATATCGATAATCTGGTTATATCTTTCATTGTTGGTTATAAAGCCCATGCTGTAGTTATTGAGCACTTCCTCAACCTGTTCATAACCTTCCGCAACAAATTTCGCCTTTTCCTCAGGTATGATAACATCATCAAGGTTGAACGACAATCCTCCCTTGAAAGCTGACTGGAATCCGAGATTCTTTATTGCGTCGAGGAAGGCTGAAGTTTTCGCAGTACCGGCCAGTTTCAGGACCCTGCCGATAATATCACGAAGAGATTTCTTTGTAAGTATCTCATTGATATAACCAACCTCTTCAGGCACGTACTGATTGAATATAACCCGCCCTACAGTTGTCTCAACAAGATGGTTCACCATTTCGCCTTCTACCCTGTCGTTAACCCTAACCTTTATAAATGCGTGAAGGTCAACTTTTCCTTCGTTGTATGCTATTGTCACCTCTTCGGGGGAGTAGAAAACAATACCCTCTCCCCTTACTTTTGCCTCAGCAGTACTCTTTCTTCCTTTTGTAATATAGTACAGACCAAGAACCATGTCCTGCGAAGGTACGGTAATAGGTGCCCCGTTGGCGGGGTTAAGTATGTTGTGTGAAGCCAGCATAAGCATCTGGGCCTCAAGTATTGCGGCATTTCCCAGGGGAAGGTGAACGGCCATCTGGTCGCCGTCGAAGTCAGCGTTGAAAGCTGTACAGACGAGGGGATGAAGCTGTATGGCTTTTCCTTCAATAAGCTTGGGCTGGAAGGCCTGAATACCGAGCCTGTGAAGAGTAGGAGCGCGGTTAAGAAGCACGGGATGGCCTTTAAGAACATTCTCAAGTATGTCCCATACCACCGGATCCTTTCTGTCTACTATTTTCTTGGCCGATTTAACTGTTTTTACGATACCGCGTTCAATAAGTTTTCTTATTATAAAAGGCTTGTAAAGCTCTGCTGCCATATCTTTCGGAAGTCCGCATTCGTGAAGGTCGAGTTCCGGCCCCACTACGATTACGGAACGAGCTGAATAGTCAACCCTTTTCCCGAGGAGGTTCTGGCGGAAGCGTCCCTGCTTACCCTTAAGACTGTCGCTCAGCGATTTGAGAGGACGGTTGGCATCGGTTTTTACTGCATTGGCCTTTCTGGAGTTATCGAAAAGTGAGTCAACTGCTTCCTGAAGCATTCTCTTTTCATTTCTGAGAATCACCTCGGGAGCTTTAATCTCGATAAGGCGCTTAAGCCTGTTATTCCTGATAATGACCCTGCGGTACAGATCGTTAAGGTCGCTTGTTGCAAAACGTCCTCCATCAAGAGGTACAAGTGGTCTCAGCTCTGGCGGAATGACCGGAACGACTTTGATGATCATCCATTCCGGTTTGTTCACATTCTTTGAATCTCTGAAGGCTTCCACAACCTGTAGCCTCTTGAGGGCTTCATTTTTCCTCTGCTGTGAGGTTTCCGAGTTTGCCCTGTGCCTGAGCGAATACGAAAGTTCATCAAGATCGATACGGGTAAGAAGCTTGTAAAGCGCCTCTGCTCCCATGTCGGCAACGAACTTGTCGGGGTGGTTGTCTTCAAGATACTGATTTTCCTTGGGAAGCGACTCGGTTATTTCGAGGTATTCTTCTTCGGTAAGAAAATCGAGATATTTCACTCCGTCGGCGGCTTTGATTCCGGGATTAATCACCACATAGCGTTCGTAGTAGATAATGGAATCGAGTTTCTTTGTGGGAAGTCCCAGAAGATACCCTATTTTATTGGGAAGGGAACGGAAATACCATATGTGAGCTATGGGAACTACGAGTGATATATGTCCCATTCTCTCGCGGCGGACTTTCTTCTCCGTCACTTCAACGCCGCACCTGTCGCAGACTATACCCTTGTATCTGATCCTTTTGTATTTCCCGCAGTGGCATTCATAGTCCTTTACCGGTCCGAAGATCCTTTCACAGAACAGGCCATCCCGTTCCGGTTTATAGGTCCTGTAATTGATTGTCTCGGGTTTCAGGACCTCTCCGCTCGAGCGGTCGAGGATCTCTTCTGGTGAAGCCAGTCCGATTGATATTTTTGAGTAACTTGTTTTTGTTTTGTTATCTCTTCTGAATGACATATACAGAATTTTTTTTATTCAAAAAATAAGTCAAGAAATAGGCGGGGATTAATCGAGGATAACGCTTAATCCCAGGCCTCTCAGTTCATGCAGGAGCACGTTCAGCGACTCGGGTATTCCCGGCTGAGGCATTGGTTCTCCCTTAACGATCGATTCATAGGCTTTTGCCCTTCCGATAACATCATCTGATTTGATGGTAAGGATCTCCTGAAGGATGTGGGCTGCGCCGAATGCTTCAAGGGCCCAGACTTCCATTTCACCGAAACGCTGGCCTCCGAACTGCGCCTTACCTCCGAGCGGCTGCTGGGTGATAAGTGAGTAAGGTCCGATGGAACGTGCGTGCATCTTGTCGTCAACCATATGTCCAAGCTTGAGCATATAGATAACACCGACTGTTGCAGGCTGGTCAAAGCGTTCGCCGGTACCACCGTCATAAAGGTATGTTTTCCCATATTTTGGCAGGCGGGCTTTCTCGGTATATTCGGTAATCTGATCAATTGTCGCACCGTCGAAGATAGGAGTCGAGAACTTAAGTCCAAGTTTCTGACCTGCCCATCCCAGGACAGTCTCGTAGATCTGTCCGAGGTTCATCCTTGAAGGCACTCCCAGAGGATTAAGGACAATATCAACCGGTGTTCCGTCTTCCAGGAAAGGCATGTCTTCCTGGCGGACTATCTTGGCAACGATACCCTTGTTTCCATGGCGTCCTGCCATTTTATCTCCAACCTTGATCTTGCGTTTCTTGGCGATATAGACTTTTGCGAGGCGGACAATACCGGCTGGCAGCTCATCGCCGATTGTAATGTTGTATTTCTTCCTCTTGAAGATGCCGTCGATCTCCTTGTATTTGATAATGTAGTTATGAAGCAGCTGTTTTATGCTGTCGTTTTTCTTCTTGTCAGTGGTCCACTTGTTGGGGTTGATATTAAGAAAATCAATTTCCTGAAGCTGTTTCAGAGTGAATTTGCTTCCTTTCGGGATTATGTCGACATTGAGATAGTCTTTTACACCCTGCGATGTTTTGCCATTCACAAGGATAAAGAGTTTATCGACCAGTCGTGCTTTAAGCTCATCCGTGCTGCGAATGAAGTCGCCTTCGATCTTGTCGAGAAGCGGTTTTTCAACTGCTTTTGCCTTACGGTCCTTTATAGCCCTGGTAAACAGTTTTTTATCGATCACAACACCTTCGAGGGAAGGGCCTGCCTTAAGGGATGCATCCTTAACGTCGCCGGCCTTGTCGCCGAAAATCGCACGAAGAAGTTTTTCTTCGGGAGAGGGATCGGATTCACCCTTGGGAGTAATCTTCCCGATCAGAATGTCGCCCGGCATAATATGGGCTCCTATTCTTATCAGACCATTTTCGTCGAGGTTCTTGGTGGCTTCCTCGCTTACGTTTGGTATATCGGAAGTAAGCTCTTCAAGACCGCGTTTTGTGTCGCGTACCTCGAGCAGATACTCATCGATATGAACCGATGTGAACATATCTTCCTGGACAACCCTTTCGGATATTACAATAGCGTCCTCAAAATTATAGCCTTTCCAGGGCATAAATGCGACCTTGAGGTTTCGTCCGAGAGCAAGTTCACCGTTCTTTGTTCCGTATCCTTCCGTAAGGACCTGTCCTTTAGAAACCTTTTCTCCTTTCTTGACAACCGGAATAAGGTTAATGCAGGTGTTCTGGTTTGTTTTCTTGTATTTCGGAAGAGTATATCTCTTTATATCATCATCGAAGCTTACGAATTTCTCCTCATCCGAACGGGTATAGCGAATAACTATTTCGTTGGAATCGACGAATTCGACAACACCGTCTCCTTCTGCCACATACAGAATGCGGCTGTCCCTTATTACCTGTCCTTCAAGGCCTGTTCCCACAATAGGGGCTTCAGGGTTAATGAGAGGAACAGCCTGGCGCATCATGTTTGACCCCATAAGAGCACGGTTTGCATCGTTGTGCTCGAGGAAGGGTATCAGTGATGCTGCTATGGAGGCTATCTGGTTTGGAGCGACGTCCATGAGATCTACTTTACCTACTTCCTCAAAAGGATAGTCAGCCTCGTAGCGGCATTTTGCCCTTGAGTTTTCAAAGTGGCC
The DNA here is from genome assembly GCA_040772125.1 of Bacteroidales bacterium. Lineage (GTDB taxonomy): Bacteria > Bacteroidota > Bacteroidia > Bacteroidales > VadinHA17 > LD21. The sequence goes on along the minus strand of JAXGYS010000003.1, from coordinate 978,083 downwards.
GTCCTTTGTAAGAGGGGCGTTGGCCTGGGCAATCATCTTGTATTCCTCTTCCTCGGCGCTAAGCCAGACAATACCTTCTAAGCTGAGGTCGACCTTTTCTTCATTTACTTTAAGGTAAGGTGTCTCGATGAAGCCAAGGTCGTTGATCTTTGCATAAACGCAAAGCGAGGAAATAAGCCCGATGTTTGGTCCTTCGGGTGTTTCGATGGGGCAAAGGCGTCCGTAGTGTGTATAATGCACGTCCCTGACCTCGAAACCTGCTCTCTCGCGCGACAAACCGCCGGGGCCGAGGGCCGACATGCGGCGCTTGTGTGTCATTTCAGCCAGAGGGTTGGTCTGGTCCATGAACTGCGACAGCTGGTTAGTTCCGAAGAATGAGTTAATTACTGATGAAAGTGTTTTTGAGTTGATAAGGTCAACAGGGGTGAAAACCTCGTTATCCCTCACATTCATTCGTTCGCGGATTGTGCGTGCCATACGGGCAAGGCCCACTCCGAACTGTGCATAAAGCTGTTCTCCGACTGTACGCACCCTTCTGTTGCTCAGGTGGTCGATGTCGTCAACCTCAGTCTTTGAATTAATGAGTTCGATAAGGTAGGCGATAATCTTAATGATATCTTCCTTTGTCAGGATCTTAACGTCCATTTCGGTTTCGAGGCCGAGTTTCTTGTTGATCCTGTAACGTCCCACTTCGCCGAGGTCATAGCGCTTGTCAGAGAAGAAAAGCTTGTCGATGACATCCCTTGCCGTTGCCTCGTCGGGAGGTTCTGCGTTACGCAGCTGGCGGTAGATATACAGAACAGCTTCCTTTTCCGAGTTGCAGGGGTCTTTCTGCAGTGTATTATATATGATGGCAAAATCCGACAGGGTTGCATCTTCCTTATGAAGGAGGATAGCCTTTGTTCCTGAGTCGACAATCATATCAACCTGGTCAGCTTCAATGACTGTTTCCCTGTCGAGTATCACCTCATTTCTTTCAATTGATACCACTTCTCCCGTATCCTCGTCAACGAAATCCTCCACCCAGGTTTTGAGAACCCTTGCTGCAAGTTTTCGTCCGACCAGTTTCTTCACATTTGTTTTTGAGACCTTATGTTCTTCAGCGAGGTTGAAGATCTCAAGGATTTCCTTGTCGCTTTCGAATCCGATTGCTCTGAGAAGTGTAGTTACCGGCAGTTTCTTTTTCCTGTCGATATAGGCATACATCACGTTGTTGATGTCTGTTGCGAACTCGATCCACGATCCCTTGAACGGGATTATCCTGGCCGAGTAAAGTTTTGTGCCGTTGGCGTGAATGCTTTGTCCGAAGAAGACGCCTGGCGATCTGTGCAGCTGTGATACCACTACCCTTTCAGCACCGTTTATGACGAATGTTCCTCTTTCGGTCATGTACGGAACTGTTCCCAGGTACACATCCTGTATCACAGTATCAAAATCCTCATGTTCAGGGTCAGTACAATAGAGTTTGAGTTTTGCTTTCAGCGGGACACTGAATGTAAGGCCTCTCTCGATACACTCTTCAATTGTGTAGCGTGGCGGGTCTATGTAATAGTCAAGGAACTCAAGTACGAAGTTGTTTCTTGTATCTGTTATCGGAAAGTTCTCGGTAAAGACTTTAAAGAGTCCTTCTCTTTTTCTGTTTTCGGGAGTTGTCCCCAGCTGGAAAAACTCTCCGAAGGATTTCAACTGAACTTCCAGAAAATCGGGGTAATCGATCTGAATCTTCCTGGAAGCAAAACTAATTCTTTCAGTATTTTTTGAGGACATTTATAAAAGATTAAGTGAACTTATAATTAAAAGAACGAAAAGGCTTAGTCCCGAATAATCGGGACTAAACCTAGAACCCAGAAATCAGGTATAACTTATTTAAGTTCAACTTCAGCTCCTGCTTCTTCCAATTGACCTTTAATAGCTTCTGCTTCATCTTTGGATACGCCTTCCTTGACAGGACCGGGAGCGGCGTCAACGACTGCCTTTGCTTCCTTGAGTCCGAGGCCGGTAATATCCTTAACAAGTTTAACGATCTGCAGCTTCTGTCCGCCTGCTGATTTCAGTATAACGTCGAATGATGTTTTCTCGGCTTCCTTGGGGGCTTCGCCAGCAGCAGCAGGACCTGCGACTGCAACAGCTGTTGCAGCAGGTTCGATGCCATACTCTTCTTTAAGTATTTTTGCCAGTTCGTTTACCTCTTTAACAGTCAGGTTAACCAGTTCTTCTGCAAATTTCTTAAGATCTGCCATTTTTATTGAATTTTTAAATGATTATACTTTTGTTATTCTTCCTTTTTTGATAGTGTTTCAAGAACACCGTGAATTTTATTTCCACCTGATTGCAAAGCAGATACAACATTCCTGGCCGGTGACTGAAGCAGGAGGATAATATCTCCTATCAGTTCTTCCCTAGTTTTGACAGAGATAAGTGCGTCGAGCATATTTTCTCCTACAAATACTGATTCCTGGACGTATGCACCTTTAAGTACAGGCTTATCATGTTCTCTTCTGAACTCTTTTATAAGTTTAGCCGGAGCGTTTCCGGTGTTGGTGAACATGATGGACGTAGTGCCTTTGAGGATTGGATATAGTTCTTCAAAGTCACCTTCAGACATTTCGAGTGCTCTTTTCAGGAGAGTGTTTTTAACAACGATAAGTTTGATGTTATTTTCAAAACATTTCCTTCTCAGGGCACTTGTGTCAGCTGCGTTCAACTGAGCGGTATCAGTCAGATAAAAGTGGCTGTACTCCTTTAGTTTCTCAGCGAGGCTGTCTATGATAGCATTTTTTTCTTCCCGTCTCATACTTTTTCGAGTTTTTACTAAACAAATTAATCATCAAGACCCTTCGGATCGACCTTAATACCCGGGCTCATCGTGCTAGAGATGAACAGGCTGCGGATGTATGTTCCTTTTGCAGCGGCGGGTTTCAGTTTGTTTACCATATGGATAAACTCCCTGGCATTCTCGACGATCTGTTGTGGCTCGAAAGAGACTTTTCCTATTGAGGTATGAATGATTCCGTTCTTATCGACCTTGAAATCAATTTTACCCTGCTTCACTTCTTTAACAGCCTTACCAATTTCCATAGTGACAGTTCCACTTTTGGGGTTCGGCATCAGTCCTCTCGGACCGAGTATTCGACCTAACTGACCGACTTTACCCATTACGGATGGCATGGTTATAATGACATCGACATCGGTCCAGCCTCCCTTGATTTTTTCGATATAATCATCAAGTCCCACATAGTCGGCTCCTGACTCCTGTGCTTCAGCCTCCTTGTCGGGAGAGCAGAGCACGAGTACCCGGGTCTGTTTTCCTGTTCCATGAGGAAGTGAGACCACGCCGCGGACCATCTGGTTGGATTTTCTCGGGTCGATACCTAACCTTACATCCAGGTCGACGGAAGCATCGAATTTTGTTGTGGTTATTTCTTTAACCAGTGAGGATGCTTCAGTCAACGTATAAAGCCTGTTCCTGTCGAGTTTCTCGGCGGCAAGCTTCTGGTTTTTGGTAAGTTTAGTCATTTCTTCTTCGAATTAATTATTTACCGGGATCGCCCTTTACGGTTATTCCCATACTTCTTGCGGTACCAGCTACCATTTTAATGGCCGACTCTATTGTAAAGCAATTCAAGTCTTCCATTTTGTCTGAAGCAATTGTTCTGACCTGGTCCCAGGTTATGGTTGCAACCTTTTCCCTGTTGGGTTCCTTGGAGCCCTTCTTGGATTTTGCAACCTCGAGAAGCTGAACGGCTACCGGAGGTGTTTTGGTAACGAAATCAAATGATTTGTCAACATATACTGTAATAACAACCGGTATCACTTTCCCCGCCTTGTCCTGGGTCCTCGCATTAAATTGCTTGCAGAACTCCATAATATTCACACCTTTAGAACCAAGTGCAGGTCCTACAGGGGGTGATGGATTTGCTGCCCCGCCACGAATCTGTAACTTAATAAGTCCAGCAACTTCTTTTGCCATAATTTAAAATTTGCGTGTTTATTGCGAGAGTTTGACAGTTATTCAGGAAGCATTATGAATATTATAACCGTCAATATCTTCTGTTAATTTTCTTTTTCTACCTGCATAAAACTGAGCTCAAGCGGTGTTTTACGTCCGAAGATCTTAACCATGACCTTAAGCTTTTTCTTTTCTTCATTTACCTCCTCGATAATGCCTGTGAAGCTGTTGAATGGTCCGTCGATAACTTTAACCGACTCGCCGACGAAAAACGGTACATTAAGTTCTTCATCGCTTGCATTCAGTTCATCGACTTTTCCAAGAATCCTGTTTATTTCAGATTTTCTGAGAGGTACGGGTTCTCCGTCCTGTGATCCGAGGAATCCGATTACATTTGGAACATTTCTAAGAAGATGAGGTATTTCGCCGACCAGTGCTGCTTCAACAAGAACATACCCTGGGAAAAAGGTTCTTTCCTTGCTGATTTTTTTTCCTGACCTTATCTGGTAGACTTTTTCTGTCGGGATAAGAACCTGGGAGACGTATTCCTCAAGTTTCAGGCGGGCCACTTCATTGTCTATATATTCCTTAACCTTCTTTTCCTTCCCTCCAATAGCACGAAGTACATACCACTTCTTTATATTCTCGCTCATCGGAATAGATCTTCTGTTTAATATAACAAACTGTAAATGAATTCCATAATCTCACCGAAAGTCAGGTCCATAAGAGCAACGATAAGGGCAATAATCAGAGTTGAGACAAGAACGAGAACTCCGCTGTTCTGGAGTTCGCCCCATGTCGGCCACGTTACCTTGTGAATGAGCTCGGTGTATGATTCTTTGAAGTATCCTTTTATGCTCATTTTTTAAAATTTATATGCACGGGAGGAGAGACTCGAACTCCCGACACCTGGTTTTGGAGACCAGTGCTCTACCAACTGAGCTACACCCGTGTTTTCTATACGGTTCCGGAACGATTGTTCCGGAACGTATAATATATCCAAAACCTTATTATTCAAGAATTTCAGTTACAGCACCGGCACCAACTGTTCTTCCGCCTTCACGGATAGCGAAGCGAAGACCAACATTGATGGCGACAGGATAAATAAGATCAACCGTTATTGTAACGTTATCGCCAGGCATAACCATTTCACGTCCTTCAGGAAGTGTAATCTCGCCTGTAATATCAAGAGTCCTGATATAGAACTGCGGGCGGTATTTGTTATGGAACGGAGTATGGCGTCCGCCTTCTTCTTTCTTCAGAACATAAATCTCTGTCTTAAACTTGGTATGAGGTGTAATAGTACCCGGTTTTGCAAGTACATGACCCCTCTTGATTTCTTTCTTGTCAACGCCTCTGAGAAGGAGTCCAACATTGTCGCCAGCTTCACCCCTGTCGAGGATCTTACGGAACATTTCAACACCGGTACAAACGGTTTTGCGTTTTTCAGAACCGAGACCTACTATTTCGAGTTCATCTCCTGTGAGAACCACTCCTGTCTCGATACGGCCAGTTGCAACAGTACCGCGTCCGGTGATCGAAAATACGTCTTCAACCGGCATGAGGAACGGCTTCTGGTTGTCGCGGAGAGGAACTGGAATAAATGAATCGACTGCATCCATCAGTTCCATAACTTTATCTTCCCATTTTGCTTCTCCGTGCATTGCTCCAAGGGCAGAACCGCGGATTACGGGGGCATTGTCTCCGTCAAACTTGTAGAAATTCAGCAGGTCGCGCACTTCCATTTCAACCAGGTCAAGGAGTTCCTCATCGTCAACCATGTCGACTTTGTTCATGAAAACAAGCACCTGGGGAACGTTTACCTGACGTGCAAGAAGGATGTGCTCGCGTGTCTGTGGCATTGGACCGTCGGTTGCAGCAACAACAAGAATAGCGCCGTCCATCTGCGCCGCACCTGTAACCATGTTCTTGATATAGTCAGCGTGTCCGGGGCAGTCTACGTGTGCATAGTGGCGGGTTGCTGTCTGGTATTCAACATGCGCGGTATTGATTGTAATACCCCTTTCCTTTTCCTCGGGTGCATTATCAATCGAGTCAAAATCCCTGACTTCAGAAAGACCTTTCTTGGCAAGGACCATGGTGATCGCTGCTGTCAGAGTGGTCTTACCATGGTCAATATGACCAATTGTACCAATGTTCACATGTGGTTTCGACCTGTCAAATTTTTCTTTTGCCATAACTTCAAGCTTATTAAAATTTAAGTTTATTTATATCAGTTTTAACATCATATTCTCGTTGAGCCGGAGAGGGGAATTGAACCCCTGACCCCTTCCTTACCAAGGAAGTGCTCTACCCCTGAGCTACTCTGGCATCAAAAAAGTGAGCGGGAGACGGAGCTCGAATCCGCGACCCTTAGCTTGGAAGGCTAATGCTCTACCAACTGAGCTACTCCCGCTTAATATCATCCAAAGAGGACCGTATTCTGTGGAAAGGAATTTCCAGGTTTCATATCCTGATCTGTTAGAGTGGGGAGAGCAGGATTCGAACCTACGAAGGCATTTGCCAGCAGATTTACAGTCTGCCCCAGTTGACCGCTTTGGTATCTCCCCATTAAACAGAGTTGTTCTCCTAAGATATACAAATGCAACTCTCTCAAGAGCCGATGAAGGGATTCGAACCCCCGACCTGCAGATTACAAATCAGCTGCTCTGGCCAACTGAGCTACATCGGCAATTTAAAGAACGTCCCGGAAGGTCAAAATATACCCTCAAAAATCGGTCTGCAAATGTATGAATTAAAATTTCATTTATCAAAATAATTCAAATTATTTTTAAACCATCAGGGATCAGTCTCCCCTTTTCTTTTGGTTATATTTGGTAATCTGCTTTTTAAGGGCATCAATAGCCAGGTCGGTTGCCTCTTCAAATGTTTTGCTCTGCTTTCTTGCAAATAAAGGTCCACCCCTCAGATCAAGCTTGATTTCGCTGATCTTATTCTTACGCTCCTGATCCTTGTCAAGCCTCAGGTACACTTCAGCATTTACTATTCCCTCCCCTAAAAGAGTGAGTTTATCCAGTTTCTGATGCACAAAGTCAAGCAACTTCTTGTCAGCATCAAACCTTACTGAGTGAATCTGAACGTTCATAGTAGCACCTCCTGTTTAAATGATTAATAATTAAGCTCTTGGATGAGCCTGTCTGTATATTTTAATAAGCTTTTCAAATGAATTGTGAGTGTATATCTGAGTGGCTGAAAGGTTGGCGTGACCCAGCAACTCCTTGATGGAATTGAGGTCTGCTCCATGATTCAGCATGTGCGTTGCAAATGAATGCCTGAGGACGTGCGGGCTTTTCTTCTCCATAGTGGTAACCATCGAAAGATATTTCCTCACCACATTATAAACATATTTGTCATACAACTTGTTTCCCCTGTTGCTTACAAAAAACCACTCCTGCCCTTTTCCCGGAAACATCTCGTCCCTTGCCTTAAGATATCTTTCGATTTTTAATGTAAACGGATTAAGGAGCGGAATTATTCGCTGCTTGTTTCTTTTTCCGGTAACTTTTAGTGACCCGGAACTCATATCGACATCTGCATCCCTCAGTCCGGTAAGCTCTGCCCTCCTGATGCCGGTCAGATAAAGCATTTCTATTATCAGACTGTTCCTTAATCCGGCAAAGTCATTTCCGAAATCATATTCATCAAGGAGCCTGTCGATTATGTCTTCCTCCACAAAAACCGGCAGTTTCTTTCTTATTTTGGGCAATACCACCTTTTCAAGGGGATCTGACCCCGTTATTCCTTCTTTTCTTAGATACCGGTAGAAAACACGCAGCGAGGAAATCTTACGGTGAATGCTTTTTGCTGTGAGACCCTTCTCCATAAGGGATACGATCCATGACCTCACATCATGAGAAGTCACAAAGGCAGGATCGCATGCAAACCCATCCTGGCCCAGATGATTATAAAACTGATCGAGATCGTTCAAATAAGATCGTGCAGTTAGAGGCGAGTAACGCTTTTCTGCCTGCAGATACTTTAAGAATGATTCCTTATGATCCATAAAGGAACCTCCTTAATTAAATATTTAAAAGTGATACAGCCTGAGGATTATTCCTCGCTTGTCTGCATCTTCTGAACGTACTTAGCCTTCTTAATTTCTTCCCTGCGTCGTACTGAAGGCTTAACATAGGCCTGACGTGAACGTAATTCGCGGATTACGCCGGTCTTTTCAAATTTCCTTTTGAACTTTTTCAGAGCTCTTTCAATATTTTCGCCTTCTTTTAATGGTACAATGATCATAATAAAAATTTCTGTTTTAAAACGAGGCGCAAATTTAGGTAGAGAAAAAATCTTTTCAAAACTTTTAAGGCAATAATTTTAACATATCAACTTAATTTAATGATTTATAATTGTATTACACGCATAATTCGTGACAGAGCGATTTATTAAATATACAGCTTTTTTATCTGGTTTCAAAAAAAACTGATGTTAATTATAAATTAAAAACATTACTTCCAGCCTGACAGGGCCTGTGCCAGAGGCTGTCAAACCTGCGAGCATTCAGAAAAAAATGCTGTCCAGACAAATTTCCTGTCCTAACAACAAAATCCGGTATTGTATATTCTCCTTTCCCGCAAGGCTTTTCAATGACTTTACTTGAACCATCACTGGTCTGCTGCAGACAGTCCGACGGTAGGGTCATTTTCTCCGAAATCAAGATATCTGCCTATTCTGGTCAGTGTTTCAGAAGAAAGAATCCTGTTAACAGCCAATTCCGATAAACTTCCGATCCTTCCTTTTTCCTCCCTGTAACGGATCACTGCACCCGCTTCTCCTTTCTGAAAATAAGGATGCCTTGCAAGCTCGCCGTACCCGGCTTCATTTATCCTGATCTTTCTTATCCTGGAAGTATCGGCATAAAGACCGGATCTTATCCTGGCAAAAGTCTCATCAGAGAGTCCGTAAACTTCCCTGAGCTGGTCGGGTGAAAGATAACCTCCGATAAGGTTCCTGTATTTTATTATCCTTACCGACAGGACAGGACCGATACCAGGAAGCTCAACAAGCGATGAGGAATCGCAGGAATTGATGTCCAGCAGTTTCCTCCCATTCTCCGGGGATGCTCTTTGCAGACCTGCCTTCGGATTGCCATTACGCCGTAAACTGTCCACTTTAGGACCCTGCCCGGTAAGCCGCATGTCAACAGGAATATCCCTGAGTTCATTTTTTCCGGAAGGGGCCAGGTATCGCAGAATAAAAACAGCTACGATAACAGCAAGCAGGATGGAAGAAGACCTCCTTTCCCGTCGTGAATAGCCGAACCATTCTTTCAGGATATCCTTCAGCATTTGCATCAGGTCATATGCAGTGAGACAACATGCAAGATACTAAATAAAAGTCAGATAAACCGGAATTAAGGAATGGTTTGTTCCGCTCAGCAAACAGGAAGGTCTCAGAATGGGTAACCTATACCAAGGACAAATGTAAAGTCGTTGCTGAAACTGTAGGGCCGGCTGGAAATGATCCATTCCGGCTTGCCTTCAATGGAAGGATCGCGCAGCTTAACACCCATATCCACACGGGCTGTCACAAAACTGAAATCAAACCTCAGGCCTGTGCCCGTTCCAACGGCAATCTCATTCAGAAAGCTGTCGAACCTGAACCTGCCACCCGGCCGGGATGTGTCCTCATTAAAAGTCCATATATTTCCCGCATCCAGAAACAATGCACCTTCGAGGATCCAGAAGAGTTTGAATCTGTATTCAACGTTTGCCTCCAGTTTTATATCTGCAGTCTGATTTATGAATTCGTCTTCCTCAGGGACATACGAGCCGGGGCCGAGCGATCTCACCTGCCATGCTCTTATTCCGTTCGCTCCTCCTCCGAAGTACTGCTTTTCAAAAGGTAGGGCTTTCGAGTTACCGTATGGTATTCCAAGTCCGACAAATCCCCTGTAAACAACCGAGCTGACATCGTTCAGAACTACGTTATATCTGAGATCCAGGTCAGTCCTGAGGTACTGGGCAAAAGGCTGGCCAAATATCATGTAGATTCCGTCGGTCTTTTCCGCACCTGCCAGACTGCTCCCGAGCGACAGCATATTGCCCGCTATCTCAGCGTTCACCCTCAGGAACCAGTAGTCCCTCGAGCGTTGTATCTGCTGATTGTTAAAAATAAAGGAGTAGTTTCCCCCAAGGATCATGACATCACGATAACTGTAAGCCAGATATGAGGATGATTCTATTTTCTGCCTGAAGGCGGTGTCGATCTTAAGAAGCTTGACCAGGTTGAGCTGCGCAGGGTTCACAATGTGCGATCTGTATTTATGGCCCGACCAGCTGTAACCGAAAGTTGCATTCGCAATTGTCCTTGTATAGAACGGCATATTCTGGTAGTTATACGCAGCCACAATTGTAGTTGTGGGATTATAGTTCTTAACGAATTCCTCGCTTTTCAGAAAAGGGACAAGGAATCTTGGCAGGCGCATGCTGGTCTCAAATCCGTATTCCTGAGTGCTTCGAAGCTTTGTATTTTTCTGTGTCATCGCTTCAAAAGCTCCTTTAAGCTTGATATTGAACTGTTCTGCGCCACGCAGGAGGTTCTTGTTCTGGTAAATAAAATTAAGGGCTCCTCCCAGATCTCCGGCCGTGTTTGTCCCCTCTATCTCAACATTGAACGACTGCTGACTCAGTAGTGTAAGCTGGATATGACAATCAAGAAACATTCCCTGGTTCCCGTATTCACCGGGTGATTCTGCATCGGTAAAGAATATGTTGACCAGGCGGTATACTTTCAGTGACATCAGGTGGTTCTGTGTCTGCTCGGTGTTGGTGATATTATATAAGGTGCCGGGTTTGATATAAAGCGATTGAAGGATAAGGTCATATTTCAGTCTCGACTTTTCCGAGTCCGATATAAAATAATATCCCCGGTAGCTTACTGTATCCAGATTGCTTAGATAGCTGTCTCCGCCTTCGATAACATTTTTCGGCACAAAATCGGGATATATGTAAATGTCTTTTACCTGGTAGAGCGAATGCGGCTCGTTCATCATCCGGTTGTAGTTGTCAATTTTAACGGCATCCCTGATATCATAGTAGATATTTACCTGCCTGCTGCCGACTGTGCTGTCGATCCTGAAAGAGACGTGATCAGCTGAAAATCCATAGAAACCATGATTCCGTATAAAACGTTCTATCCTGGTCCTCTCGGCCTGAAGCACATCAACATCGTAGGGTTTGCCTCTCTGGATCAGACAATTGATCGAATCAAAATAGAAAAGTTTCTGAATTGTGGTATCAGGAATATCGTAATAAAGGTTTCTAACAACATAGGGTGACTTGAGGTTAACACTGTAGAAGACATCGGATTTCCTTTTTACGGTTCTTACCGAATCTGAAACCCTCCCGTCGAAAAAACCTTTGGTACTTACGTATGATTCCAGCTGTTGCCTGCTTTTTTCAGTTTCAAGACTATCATATATCACAGGTTCTTCACCTATGTTTCTCAGCCATCCGTGCGGCCATTTCAGTTTGTTTATGTCAGAGAGATTATAGAGTCCCAGATGAAAGCGTGAACCAAAGATCTTTTTATTCGGTTTTTGCTTAATGAATGGTTCCAGATCAGAAGCATTTACATCGCTCCTGTTAACTGAAACATGATTACTATTCAGAAGAGTTTTTCCCTGGGGAACATATTTTGTCGGGTTGCAGGAGTATAAAAAAAGAATTAATGGAAGAATAAAAGCCAGAACTCCCGGAGAATTACTATTTTTATTTAAGAAGCTTTTTTTCAAAATTTGTACCTGCTTGCGAGAAGCAAATATATCAATAATAAAAATCAAGTCGAACCAGTATCAATTAATAAAGACGACGGGGTTTTGTCCGCCGTCCTGATAACCAGGGAAAAAGGATGCTCAGTAAAAACAGGATTAAGTATCTTGCCGGGCTGCAGAAAAAAAAGGAGCGTGATGAAGCCCGTCAGTTTGTTATCGAAGGCGACAAGATGGTCAGGGAATTCCTCCGGTCAGGGACAAGGATTTCATTTCTTGCTGCAAAGCCGGAATTCATTACCTCTCTTAAACAGGGGGAAAGGTCGCTTATCGGAGAGATTGAAGCCTGCTCATATGATGAACTGAAGAAGATCAGCACGCTGAAGACTCCCCATAACGCTCTGGCTGTTGTTCCCTTCCCCGAAAATAAGGAACTACCTGGTTTTATATCAGATGAACTCTGCGCCGTACTTGATTTTGTCCAGGATCCGGGAAACCTGGGTACTATTATCCGGTCCGCATCATGGTTTGGAATAAAGAACATTGTCTGTTCGGAGAACTGTGTCGATCTTTATAATCCGAAAGTGATACAGGCAACTATGGGGGCGATCCTGAATGTCAGCGTACATTATGCTGATCTTGCAGATTTTCTTTCCTTTGCCCGCAGCAAGGGGGCTCCGGTATACGGAACAGTTCTCGAAGGTGATCCTGTCTACTCCCATCCGCTCGGAGACAGAGGGGTGATCCTTCTGGGTAATGAATCGAGAGGCATTTCGGCCGGATTAATGCCTTTTGTAACTCACAGGATCATGATCCCGAGATCAGGTCATGCTGAATACGGTTCCGAATCACTGAACGTCAGCATGGCAGCTTCGGTTGTATTTTCGGAATTTGCACGGCGAAGGAGTTGATCAGAATATTATTACAGGGAATTGAAGTAATTTCCGGGGTTCAACCCTTTAACTTTTCCGCAACAGCCTCGGCAGCTTTCATTCCATCGACTGCGGAAGATACTATACCTCCGGCGTAGCCTGATCCCTCCCCGCACGGAAACAACCCCCGGACAGCTATATGTTCCATTGTCTCCGCATTGCGCGGTATCCTGAGGGGAGAAGAAGTCCTTGATTCAACCGCGACTACAACAGCTTCTTCGGTAAGAAATCCTTTCATCATCATCCCGAATTGCCTGAATCCTTCCTGCAGCCTGACAGCTAGATCAGCAGGGAACCACCTGTCAATTGATGAGGGCGTGACCCCCGGAAAATAGGAGACATCAGGCAAAGAGGAAGATTCTTTTCCACGGATGAAATCCGTGAGCCTCTGGGCAGGAGCTCTCTGCGTCATTCCTCCGTTTTCCCAGGCATGCCGTTCAACTTCCTTCTGGAATTCAAGTCCTGCAAATTCCCCATATTGACTGTGAACTTTAAGTTCAGCCGCGTTCACTTCCGTTACTATTCCCGAGTTAGCCCACCGCGAATTCCTTGATGAAGGAGACATCCCGTTGACTACTATTTCATCCTGTGATGTTGCCGCCGGTACAATAAAGCCTCCCGGGCACATACAGAAAGAGTACACCCCCCTTCCTTCAACCTGTCTGACGAGGTTATAGGAAGCCGCAGGAAGAAAGCGCCCTCTGGGTTTTCCATGATACTGGATCATGTCGATCAGTTCCTGGGGATGCTCCACCCTCACCCCCATTGCAAAGGATTTTGCCTGCAACTCTATTTCATGATGCGATAATACCGAGTAAATATCTCTTGCAGAATGACCTGTGGCAAGAATAACATAAGGGCTGTTAAAATTTTCTTTGCCATTAATTACAAGTCCCCTTACCGAACGCCTGTTCATTATAAGATCGGTTACCCGGCTTTCGAACAGAAAAACCCCTCCTGAACCTGTAATCGAATTCCTTATACTCGTAATTATCCCTGGCAGTTTGTCAGTGCCAAGATGCGGGTGGGCTTCGTAAAGAATGCTTTCATCAGCACCATGAAGGCACAGCAGTTCGAGAACTCTTCTGTTGTTACCCCTTTTCTTTGATCTTGTGTAGAGTTTCCCGTCCGAAAAAGTACCGGCTCCTCCCTCTCCGAAGCAATAATTGCTGTCGGGATTAACCTTGTGCTCCCTGCTTATAAGAGCAATGTCTCTTTTCCGTGCTTTAACTTCCTTTCCCCGTTCGATAACAACAGGCTTCAGTCCAAGTTCAATAAGCCTAAGGGCAGCAAAAAGGCCGGCAGGCCCTCCTCCAACTATCAGAACTTCAGGCTTTAAGGAAACATCTGTCTGCAAGAATGGTGATATCTCCCCGTCCACCGGTTCATCACCGCGAAAGATTTCGACTTCGAGGTTTATCCTTATGTCTTTCCTGCGTGCATCCACTGAACGCCTGCAAATTCTCAGCACCTTGATTTCCCGGGGATCAATACGGCAGTATCTTGCTGCGACACGACGGACCGTCAGCTCATCGGAAGCTTCTTCGGGGTCGAGGTTAAAATTAATCAGTAAAGGCATTCTTACTCAAAATGGAAAGCGATTATCCATAACTGGGAACGCATCTTTTCAATCGCATTCGCGAACTGCTGATTCCCGGGTGCTCCTCCGTCATGCACGATTATGTCCCGCAGACCATTCGACATTTTAAGCTCGACCGACAGTTTGAAATAGGGAAGATAGAAATCAAGTCCGGTGCCTACCTCGTAATAGAGATCAGATCGTCTGAGTCTAACAAAAACTGGTTTCTCGTCATCATACTCTTTCTTCCCGGCAAGATCATACCTGTAATTAAGACCTCCGATAATATAGGGCCTGACATTATTCAGCCTGTCACCCTTGTATTTTACAAGAAATGGGAACTCAAGAAAGGAAGATTCGACCCTCTGATTCTCATTAAGGATCTCACCTGTCTCATCATTATAATACCTTATGTTACGCTGTCCGAACGAAACTCCCGGGAGGAATCTCAGGTCGAAATATTTTGCCGGCCTGTAGTTGGTGACAATCTGTATATTGATACCAGGATTAAGAATGCTCACCTCAGGATAATACCCGTCTGCATTCAGGTATTCCTGGGAAGGAGTGATGTTAAAATCCATCAGGTTCATACCAAGGCTGAAACCGAAATGAAGAGGTTTATCATCATACCACGAATCATTCTTCGGTTTCTGCTTCTGGCCGTACAAGCCAATATTCAGCAGAAGCATCAGGCCTGCCAGAACAATATGAAGAAGTCTGAATTTCAAATAATTCTCCTGTGTAAATTTATTTCCTTCTCAAATAAGCAGATAATGTGTAAAACATTTACGGTCGATAATTCTTTTCTTAAAAAATTCCGTTTGCCGGTATCTTTCTATAAAAACTCCATCGAAAAGCAATTATTGTATCGCATTTTTAACACCGCTGTAAATTGTAACGATACCTGCTGAAAGTCTTTCCTGTTTTATTTCAGAAAAACCTGCCCCTTTCATGATCTGCATAAATTTTTCATTGTCAGCAAACTCCATAACGGACTGATTAAGATATCTATATGCCTTACGGTCTCTCGAAATCAGGCCTCCGGCAAAGGGAAGCAAAAGTGCAAAATATATGTTATAAAGATGTTTAAAAATTAATCCAACGGGTTTGGAGAACTCCAGGATAACAACCATTCCGCCGGGTGTCAGTACCCTTCTCATTTCGGAAAGGCCTTTCAGGGTATCCGAAAAATTTCTTACTCCGAAAGCTACCATAGCAACATCAAATGAGTTGTCTGGAAAACAGATGTTCTCCGAATCGCATTCAAGGAGTTCGATAATCTCCCCCAGGTTTTTTTCAGAGATTTTCTTACGTCCTATTTCAAGCATTTTAGGGGAAATATCTATTCCCGATATCTTACCGGGACCATACCTTGCAGCTTCAATAGCCAAATCTGCTGTCCCTGTGGCAACATCAAGTATTGAAGGACGGGTATACCTTTCGAAGATTTTTTTTACAGCCCTTCTCCTCCACCTGCGGTCTGTCCCGAAGGAAAGAAAATGATTGAGGAAGTCATAGCGCCTTGCAACAGAATCGAACATTCCGCTAATAACATGCCTGTCCTTGCTGATATTTCCTGATTGATTACTCATCCTGCGGAGATATGAGGCAAAGATAAAATATTTGTCAGAGCATACAGATCAGTACTCTTATACATTTAAAATATTACATTTGCATGCCGCAGCCATTGAAGACAATGACCGAATGGCGAAAAAAAAATAATCGTTAGTCTTTAAAAATCACTTAAATGAAAAAATTTTCTATCTATTTCACTGGGATGGTGCTTCTTCTTTTCGCAGCGTCATTGTCCCTTTCCGCTCTCGAAAGTTCCAAAAAGAGGCTTGGTATCGCGACCTATTCCGTTAAAGGGCTTGAGTCAGACATTGAAGGTTCGTTCGGAGCACTTGCAGATGCAGGATATAAAACTGTAGAGATATCCAACTACAATGCAGGCAGCGGGACTATTGCAGGATACAAGCCGGCCGATTACGCAGCTGTTGCAAAGAAGTACGGACTTGAAATCATCTCGAGCCATGCAAGGGCAAAATTTGATGTCAAGGATGTGGAAGGAACAGTGGCAGCCTGGGGCAAGCTTTTCGATGATCATAAATCGATGGGTTGCAGGTATGTCGTTTTTCCAATGAACATGTGGTCACCAACCGTAGAAGCTTTGAAAGCTGAATGCGACCTCATGAACAGAATCGGAGAAGAGGCAAACAAGAGGGGAATCAAATTCGGTTATCACAATCACAGTTTCGAATTTGCCACTGTGGCAACAACAGACCAGACTTTTGAGGATTTTCTTATCAATAACACTGATCCTGCTAAAGTATTCTTTCAGATGGATGTATACTGGATCACGGTCGGAGGGAAAGATCCTGTTGCCTATCTTCAGAAATACCCTGACCGCTTCAAAGTTCTTCACATCAAGGATGACTATGTTATAGGAGAAAGCGGAACAATTGACTTCAAGGCAATCTTTGAACAGTTTTATCTGAACGGCTATGAGGACTGGTTCGTTGAAATGGAAGCAAAGATGACTCCTGAACAGAAGGCGCAGTCGATGGCTATGATGGAGATGATGAAACAGAGGATGTCGCAGGGAGGAGCTAACGCCCAGCCCGGTCCACAGGCAGGTCAGGGACAGGCAGGTGGTCCTCCTCGCGGGAATGCTCCCGGACAGGGTGGCCAGGCACGCCAGGGTGGAGGCCAGCCATCCCAGGGATTCGGACAGCGAGATCCCAAAGCCATTGCTGAACAGCTTCAGACATCGCTGGAAGGTATAAGGCAGAGCGCTGAATTCCTTCTGAAATCAGATTTCGTTAAATAATCATTAAAGGCAGAGCCTTAGAAATTGCAAGTAAAAATAAAAGGCCATCCGGGGGCAGGTGCGATTTCCCGGGTGGCTTTTTTCATATGGATAGGCCCGAAAACGGCATCCGTCTCTGCTGTTCTTATTATATTTGAGGTTAACCCGGAGTTTTTTAATTTTGTCTTCAAATAAAGAAAAATGGAAAAAATAATAATGATAACAGGCGCCACGGCTGGTTTCGGAAAGGCGATAGCAATGAAATTCGCATCCGGGGGATACAACATCATTATCACCGGACGAAGGAAAGAAAGGCTTGACGAGCTTGAAAAAGAAGTATCCTCCCATGGCGTTAAAGCTCTTTCCCTGAATTTTGATGTCAGAAGCAATACTGAGACTATTGAAGCAATCAAGAATCTTCCTCCCTCCTGGAAGAACATTGATATTCTTGTAAACAACGCCGGTCTGGCTGTCGGATTATCCCATATCGATGACGGAGATACTGACGACTGGGACAGGATGATAGATACAAATGTAAAAGGCCTGCTCTATGTAACGCGCGCTGTTGCCCCGCTCATGACTGCCAGGGGGAAGGGCCATATTTTCAACATATCCTCCATAGCCGGAAAGGATGTATATGAAAACGGGAATGTTTACTGTGCATCAAAACATGCTGTTGATGCATTGTCGAAGGCTATGAGAATAGACCTTTTGAAGCATAACATCAGGGTTACGAACATTGCTCCCGGAATGGCTGATACCGAGTTTTCCATCGTCCGGTTCAAGGGCGACAGGGAAAAGGCAGATTCGGTTTACAGGGGAGTCGATCCGCTTACCGCTGAAGATATCGCGGAAGTCATTTATTTCTGTGCCAATCTTCCCGGACATGTCTGTATTAATGATCTCGTGATAACACCGACACAACAGGCAGGGGTGAATAACTTAATCAGAAAATCCTGACATTAGAAACATTAACTGGGCCAACACAACCAGGTGTAAGGTAAATGATTGAAATAAAAAACCGACAAATAAAATAAAATGTTCACCTACAAACATTTACTTGACTTCACGAAAAATGCTTTCATGAAAATGGGATGCAGCAGCAAAGACGCGGACGTTATTGCAGAAGTCTTTCTTGCAGCAGAGCTGAGAGGCCACGCATCTCACGGGATGCTGAGGCTTAAGGATTATTATGAGATGTGGAAATCTGGCAGGATTAACGTCAGTCCGGCTGTTAGGGTAGTTTATGAATCACCGGGCACGGCAGTGGTGGATGGTGATAATGCAGTGGGAATGGTTGCAGCCAGAAAATCGATGCAGATTGCAATTGAAAAAGCAAAAACAGCAGGAACGGGATGGGTGGCAACGCGAAACTCAAATCATTTCGGCATTGCGGGCTATTACGCGATGATGGCTCTTGAGGAGAATATGATAGGGATTTGTCTTACGAATGCCAATCCACTGGTTGCGCCCACCTTTTCGATAAGCCGTATGATGGGAACGAATCCGATTGCAGTGGCAATACCGGCCAGGGATCAGCCTCCTCTGGTAGCCGATTTTGCAACCACCCCCATTGCCAGGGGTAAACTCGCAGTGGCAGAGAAGAAGGGAGAAAAGGTAGCGTTCGGGTTTGTCCAGGACGAAGACGGGCAGCCTTCAGATGATCCATCAATACTTAAGTCGGGAGGATCAATGCTTACTCTCGGTGGTGACAGGTTGCATGGCAGTCACAAGGGATACTGCCTTTCGGCTCTTGTAGATATATTCTCAGCCGTTCTCAGCGGAGCCAATTTCGGACCTTTTGTGCCTCCCAGCGTCGCATACCTTCCCGTACTGGAAAAGAAGACCGGCGAAGGAACCGGCCATTTTTTCGGGGCCATGAGGATTGATGCATTCCAGCCTGCTGATGAGTTTTTAAATAGAATGGATCAGTGGATAGAGACATTCAGGGCTTCAAAACCTTCCCCTGGGCAGGAAAAAGTGCTGATCCCCGGTGATCCGGAGCGTGAAGCTGAGGAAAAGACAAGGAAGAACGGAATATCTCTTGTTCCCGCAGTCGTTAAGGATCTGGAAGAAATTGCCAAGAGGCTGGAGATTACATTTTAGTCGTCCAATCAATGGCGGAAGACGGAAGGCCATTTTTCCTGCCTACAGCCTTCTTCCTTCCCCTTTTTTTACTGATTCATAAATCCCTGGTCTTTAAGGACCTGTAGCAGTATCCCGGAGAAGGCGACATTATCATCCTTCCTGTATCTAACGTCGGTAAACACCTGGGCAAGTGTGGTTTTGTTATTCTCCCTGATAAACTTTGCAGAATCTGGTCTCGCCTCCTTGTCTTTATAGAACTCTTCAATACAGGCATCGCTGTAATCCATGTACACATCATGGTGGACAACAGCATCGAGAGGCAGTCTGTCAGGCTGTTCCGGTATTTCGGCGGGCCAGCCCAGTGTTATTGTTGTAACAGGCACGACACCCTTTGGGAGTTTGAGCACATCAATTATCTTGTGTGCCATGTATGTGGTGGTTCCAAGGTAGCAGATACCCAGTCCGTTTGCCTCAGCTGCTATACAAAGGGTTTGCGCTGCAATCAGGGCATCAATGGCAGCTGTCATGAATGAGAGGAAATTATCGTAGCCAGGCCCGGCATTTCTTAGCCTGCACCACCTGCTGAACCTGTTGAAATCGGCACAGAAAGTAAGAACCACAGGCGCCTCTGTTACCATAGGCTGGTTGAAGTGCAGGGGAAGAAGTTCCTTCTTCAGTTTATCATCTCTTGTTACTATAATACTATAAACCTGCATATTGCCGGTTGTCGATGTACGGCATGCCGATTCAAGAAGTCCGGTCAGAAGTTCATCATTTACCGGCTCCTGAAGGTATTTCCTGATAGTCCTCCTGTTAAGAAGCAGATCCCTTATATTGTCCATGCTTATCTTTTAAGAATATTCACAAAGGAAAGAAATTCTGCCGGAAACGTTAAAACTGATGGGAAGGATTTTCTTATATTAGCAAAGCTTTCTTTCGGACGGATAGTCAATGGTGAGCCTGATGTGGTGTGATAACAGCAACCAGACAACAAGATATAATACAAAACAGGAAACAAACACAAATATTTATTGAGATGAGCAGACCAGTAACATTATTCACAGGCCAGTGGGCCGATCTACCATTTGAGGAAGTATGCCGGAAAGCCAAATCGTTCGGATACGACGGTCTTGAGCTTGCCTGCTGGGGTGACCATTTTGAGGTTTCGAAAGCTAACCCGGACTATTGCAGATCGAGAAGGGACCTGCTTGAAAAATACGACCTGAAGGTATTTTCAATTTCAAATCACCTTGTCGGGCAGGCTGTCTCGGACAGGATTGATGAAAGGCACAAATCGGTTGTACCCGAACATGTATGGGGTGACGGAGATCCTGAAGGAGTAAGGCAGCGGGCGGCTGAGGAAATGATCAGGACAGGCGAGGCAGCCAGAAGGCTAGGTGTATCGGTTGTAAACGGATTTACCGGGAGCCCTGTCTGGCATCTCTGTTATTCTTTTCCTCCCGTCCCTCCGAAAATGATAGATGATGGATTCCGCGAGTTTGCAGACAGATGGAAGCCTGTTCTGGATGCATACCATAAACTTGGGATAAGATTTGCTCTCGAGGTTCATCCTACGGAGATCGCTTTTGACATCGCATCGGCAGAAAGAGCTCTAAGGGCTCTCGGAAATCACCCGGCATTTGGTTTCAATTACGACCCCTCGCACTTCGGATACCAGGGCGTTGACTATGTCAGGTTCATCTACACCTTCGGCGAAAGGATCTACCATGTTCACATGAAGGATGCATGGTGGTCGGATGTCCCCACAGAAGCTGGTGTATTCGGCGGGCATACTGAATTTGGGGCCAGAGGTCGTTACTGGGATTTCAGGAGCCCGGGCAGGGGCAATATCAACTTTGAGGACATTATAAGGGCTCTTAACAGAATTGGTTACAAAGGGCCTCTGTCAGTGGAATGGGAAGACAGCGGGATGGACAGGGAACACGGAGCAAGGGAAGCCTGCGAATTTGTAAGGGCAGTGGATTTTGCGCCATCTGAGATCGCATTCGACTCGGCATTCGACAAATGATCTGCCGGGAATTTAATCTTGTACCTATTGATTCAACAGGTTTAACAGCGTGAAGAGCAGGCTTCAAGCTAAATTTCTTCACTGAAAAAAGTAAAAAACCAAAAATATCTATATTCAACCAAAACGAAATTATATGAAGAAAATCAGAATGGGAATGATAGGAGGCGGTATTGGAGCATTCATCGGGGATGCTCACCGCCGGGCATCGCGCATCTGCAATGGGTTTGAACTCGTGGGCGGTGTATTTGACGCAGATTATGGGAAAAGCAGGGAGTTTGCAGAAAAGGAAGGCATCGATCTGAGTCGTTGTTACGAAAGTGTGGATGCCATGATCGCTTCAGAACTAAAGATGCCGGCCGGCCAGCGTATGGAGGTAGTATCGGTTGTGACACCGAACGCCCTTCACTATCGATTTGCAAAGAGCCTTCTTGAAAACGGATTCCACGTGGTATGCGAAAAACCCATGACAATGACAGTTGAAGAAGCTGTCGACCTGGAAAAGCTTGTTGAAATGCACAGGCGTACCTTCGCACTGACACATACCTATACCGGTTACCCTATGGTCCGCCAGATGAGGGATCTCATTGCCGGAGGAGCCCTTGGAACGATTCAGCGCATCGATGCACAGTATTACCAGGGATGGATCAACTCAATAATACATGGAACCGACAGCAGGATCACCGGAGTGTGGAGGCTTGATCCAAAACATGCCGGAGTCAGCAGCTGCATGGGCGATATCGGGGTACATGCCTTCAACCTGATCGAATACACTACCGGACTCGAGATAAAAGAAGTTCTTTCAGATCTCAGTCCGGTTAAGGACGACATTAAACTTGATCTCGACGGGACCGTCCTTCTGCGATTCGGGAAGAACCTGAAAGGAGTTATAAGGTCGAGCCAGGTTTGCGGAGGAGAGGAAAACTGCCTTACAATTGCGGTTTACGGGTCGAAGGCAAGCCTCAAGTGGGGACAGGAAAATCCAAACTACCTGTACATGCTGAGCGACACAGAACCTACCAGGATCTTCAAGCCTGCACACAGTTACAATGATAAACTTGCCGAAAGTAGTCATACAATGCCTTCAGGACATCCTGAGGGGATATATGAGGCACTGGCAAACATTTACAAGGGAACTGCAAAATCGATACGGGGAGAGGCTTTCACAGCCGGAGAATTTCCGACAGTTCACGACGGGGTGAGAGGGATGAAATTCATACACTCGGTTGTTCAATCGAATAAAATGGGTAATGTCTGGGTGAGCCTGTGAGATAAAGAGACAGTGCAAACCTTACATTTTACAAACAAACAGTGCATCCGCGGTTGCCTGATATTAAGAAATTGATCAATATTTCAGGCGTAATGAGGATGCACTGTTTCGTCTCTGCTCAGGGCTGTATGCTACCTTCGTCTCCTGAGAAGCAGATACCCTGCAATTACAACAATCAGGACAAGTACAGAAACCATCAGGACTTTGACATTGCCTGACATGGCTTGTTTCAGAGCCGCGGGAGCATAAGCTGACGAAAGAGTGATGATATTAGTTTCCATTTCACATTAGTTATTCAAATCTTTCTGCAAGGGTTCAGAACCTTTTTGTATAGGCATGGCAATAAGGTACCTTGCCGTTCCTGAAGTAATAATCCTGATGGTAATCCTCAGCATCATAGAATTCTGTTGCCCTGGTTATCTCCGTCACCACCTTGATTCCCTTTTCCTTCAGTATCCCGATGATCTTTTCAGTGATCCTCTTCTGTTCCTCATTAAGGTAGAATATCCCGGACCGGTATTGTTCCCCCAGGTCGGGTCCCTGCCCTCCTATCTGGGTAGGATCGTGAATCTCCATGAACAGTCTGAGGAGTTTTTCATATGAGGTCTTCTGAGGATCATAGACGATCTTTACGGCTTCCGCGTGTCCGGTCCTGCCTGTACATACCTCCTTATATGATGGATTTTTAACGTGTCCGCCTATAAAACCGGATGTTACAGTCATTACGCCGGGAGACTTCTGCATGAAATACTCTACCCCCCAGAAGCAGCCTCCTGCAAAAATTGCCGTTCCGTATCTCCCTGATTCCAGCAGGGCAGGTACAAAGTCGAGGGAAACGGAGTTAACGCAGTGTCTGATGTTCTTCTGTGTAAAACGCTCACCTGTAAAAACATGACCCAGGTGTGCCCCGCACGAAGCACATTCTATCTCGGTTCTGAGACCGTCGGGATCAGGAAATCTTTTAACAGCACCTTTTATTTCATCATCGAAGCTGGGCCATCCGCAATCGGATTTGAATTTTGAAGAAGAATAATAGAGGGCGTTTCCGCATTTTTTGCAAAGATAAGTGCCATTGCCGGTATGATCGGTATATTTCCCCTTGAACGGGGCCTCCGTACCTTTTTCATTTATGACATGCGACTCCTGGCTGTTAAGATCATTGAAGTAAAGTTTCTCCTGGGAAAAAGAATTAGCGCTCATAGCTGAAATTATCAATAAGATTAAGAGATTACGTTTCATTTTTAGTATGAATGAACTGGTTTAAACAACAAAAATGCAAAAAAAAAGTTTAGTATAGAGTATCCCGGCAATTTATTAGCCTGGTACAATTTTCCGGAATAAATAATATTCTGGCACGAAGATTGTTTTTTAAATGATTGTTTTACTTTTGTGATACTTAAAAACATTGTTTTTATGAAAAAGATTGCTGTAATCCTGGCTGTCTGTTTTATAACCGCGATCTGCATAAGCTCGTGCAACGAAAAAGCCTGTCCTGCCTATTCAAAGACCGGCACTGCCCAGACTGAAAGCAACGGCTGAAACCGTCGGGATTTCACCCTTCTTTATAAGTTAGCAAAATTTAATGAGAAAGCTGCTTATAACTTTAATAATCTTTGCCGGCTGTTCATTACTCCTTTTCTCCCAGGGGGAGCTTGATGAGCAGCAGAAAATATTTTTCAGAAATGAAAGATCCTTCGGCCTCGCGCTTAATTCCGACGGGTTCGGGATAAGTTACCGTGATGCCAGAAGGATCAACTTCCTGAACAAGCAGTATTTTGAAATTGAAGGAGGCTATCTTAAACACCCCAGGGAGTACAGGTCGCAAAACCCCCTGTTTCAGACTCCCGGAAGTTTCATTTACGGCAAGATCAATTCTGCTTTTTATTTCAGGGGAAGTTATGGTTTACAGAGGGAAGTATTCAAGAAAGCTGATCTTGGGGGTGTAGCCGTACGATACTTCTTTTCGGCAGGCCCGACACTGGCGGTTTATAAGCCTATTTACTACAAGATCCTCTATCCGGTATCACAGTACGAATTTAGAATTGTTGAGGAGAAACTGGATGTGAACCAGCATCCACCCTATGATATTTACGGCAGGTCGTCATTCACAAAAGGGTTGAATGAGACCAGGCTTCTTCCGGGAATATATGGCAAGGCAGGGCTCAATTTTGAGTACAGCAAGGAAGAAAAGATAATTCATGCGGTTGAAGTGGGAGCCACAGTAAGCGCTTACACGAAAAAGATACCCATTATGGCCACAACTGACAACAAAGCTGTTTTCGTTTCACTTTTTGTCAGTTACAGATTCGGGGTTGTAATCGATCCTCTTAATCCCGAGACCAATAAGATATCCTATCTTTTCAGGAGAAAAAGAGCCACTCCTGTTTATTAAGCCTGCTGTTTTTTTTAAAAAAATAGTATCTTTGGGCTTTCAAATTATTAACCAATATAATAAGATAATTATGTCAGCGATTAAAGTTGGAATCAATGGTTTTGGCAGAATCGGCCGTTTGGCTTTCAGGGCTGCCCTCAAGAGGACCGATATTGAGATTGTCGGAATAAACGACCTTCTTGAAGTTAATTACATAGCTTACATGCTCAAGTACGACACGATGCACGGCAGATTCGACGGCACAGTGGATGTTAAGGACGGCAGGCTTGTTGTTAACGGCAAGAGCATACGTGTTTCGGCTGAGAAGGATCCTGCAAATCTGAAATGGGATGAAGTAGGTGCTGAGTATGTTCTTGAATGCACGGGATTCTTCCTGACCAAAGAAACAGCTGCAGGACATATCAAGGCAGGGGCAAAACATGTTGTAATGTCAGCTCCTTCAAAAGACGACACCCCGATGTTTGTCATGGGTGTTAACCATAACAAATATACTGCTGACATGCAGTTCGTATCGAATGCTTCATGTACCACCAACTGCCTCGCTCCTGTTACAAAAGTCCTCCACGATAATTTCGGGATCGTTGAAGGCCTGATGACAACTGTTCATGCCACTACAGCCACTCAGAAGACTGTTGACGGACCGTCAAATAAGGACTGGAGAGGCGGACGTGCAGCTGCAGGAAATATTATTCCCTCATCAACCGGAGCTGCCAAAGCTGTAACGAAAGTCATTCCCGAGCTAAAGGGTAAACTTACCGGTATGGCTTTCAGGGTTCCTACCCTTAACGTTTCAGTCGTTGACCTCACCTGCCGCCTTGAAAAAGCAACAACATACGAGGAAATCAAGAAAGCTATGAAAACAGCTTCAGAAGGACCTCTGAAAGGAATTCTCGGTTATACTGAAGACGAAGTCGTATCAAGCGATTTCAATGGCGACCCCCGTACATCCATCTTCGATGCAAAGGCAGGTATTGCACTCAATGACAATTTCGTAAAGGTTGTTGCATGGTACGATAATGAATGGGGATATTCTTCAAAACTTCTCGACCTTGTGGCACATATGAATACGGTTAAATAATTACGCTCACATAAAAAAAAAGGGACCCGGCGGGGTCCCTTTTTTTTTCAATTATCTATTCGTACCTGAGGGCTTCGATCGGATCGATGTTGGCAGCTTTTACGGCAGGGGCATAGCCCGACACAACACCAACAATAAAGCAAACCACTATTCCTATGAATACCCATACCCATGGAACGACAAAACTTGATCTGAGCATTGTCGAAACACCATTTCCTATCAGAACACCAAGAATTATTCCAAAAATACCCCCCATCTGGCCTATCATTATTGACTCATAAAGGAACTGGTATTTTATAACCGATGGCTTGGCTCCAACAGCTTTCCTCACCCCTATTTCCCTGGTCCTCTCGGTAACCGAAACAAGCATTATATTCATCAATCCGACAGCAGCGCCAAAAAGGGTTACAATTCCGATAAGCGTCGCTGCGAGGGTAACATACCTTATATTCTTAAGAAGCATGTTCAGAATCGTGTCGCTCTTCACAACATTGAAATCTGACTCATCCCTGGGGTCGAGGTTCCTCACAATCCTGAAAACGCTCTCAGCCTGACCTGCCATTACGTCAAGATTCACAGGATTAATGGGCATAATGGTTATGGTGAAGTTCATATTAGGCCGTGAGAAATACTGACGCGCCGTTGTTATAGGCATAAGACAGAGTTTATCATCCGACATTGCCGTAGCCCCCTTGCTTTTAAGTACTCCGGCGACCTGAAGCTTAAGTCCGGCAACTGTAACATCCCTTCCCACCGGATCAGTGGCTGTTCCGAAAAGATCGGCCGCCACATCAGATCCCAGAAGCACAAGCCTCCTGTTCATTCCGATTTCGTCGGCGCTGAAGTTTCGGCCTCTCTCAATTTCATACCCCGAAACCGCAAGATAATTCTCGTCAATACCAAGAAGCCTCACGTTGGGATTTGTTTCCTCGTTACCATATTTTACAGTTGACATCCCTGTAGCATTGAAGGCAACCGAAACCCACGCCGGTTCAGCAAAGAGCTCCCTGAATTTCATAGCTTCATGAAAAGTGATACGCGAATGATTCCTTATCCTGTGCCTGTCATTGCCCATCTGGATATTCATTCCCCTCGACGATATTGTGAATGAGTTGGCTCCCATCATTGTAAACTGCGAAGTAAGCGACGTTTTTATTGCGTCGATGGCTGTAAGTATTCCGACAAGAGCCATGATGCCGAATGCGATAATGCAGATTGTCAGAAATGCCCTTACCCTGTTCGACAGGATTGCCTTAAATGAGATCCTGAGATTCTCCCTGAATACACTTACCTTCATTCTCCCGCTGTTTATATTAGATCCTTTCCGTTTGAAGACCATAAAAGTAATCTATTTTATTCAATCGTGGCCCGCAGTTATCATAATAATACCCCTGATTCAATTCCCATAAAATCCTTTCAATCCTGATATCGTCCCGTTACCTGCATTTTTCTATTCAGGCATCTTTTCCATAGAAAAATTAACAATTTAGTTGCATAACTAATATTTTCGTTGTATATTTGGTACGACAACAATTAACTTACAAAAAAGAAAAGGATCATGAGAGAACTAACACGTGCCGAGGAACAGGTAATGCAGGTGCTCTGGAATATAAAGAAAGGCTTTGTAAAGGATATTCTGGAACACTTTGACGAGCCGAAGCCTGCATATAACACTGTAAGCACCATCGTCAGGATCCTCCAGGACAAGGGATTTGTCGACCACAAAGCCTACGGAAGGACACATGAGTATTTTCCCCTGGTTTCCAAGAGCGAATATTCAAAAATGCATCTGAACACATTCGTAAAGGATTACTTCTCAAACTCATTTGAAAAGATGGTAAGCTTTTTTGCAAGGGAGAAAAGCATATCTGTAAAGGAGATGGGTGAAATAATGAGGATAATGGAAAGTGAGATGAAAAAGCAAAACGGAGGGAAGA
The DNA here is from genome assembly GCA_040772125.1 of Bacteroidales bacterium. Lineage (GTDB taxonomy): Bacteria > Bacteroidota > Bacteroidia > Bacteroidales > VadinHA17 > LD21. The sequence goes on along the minus strand of JAXGYS010000003.1, from coordinate 950,288 downwards.
GATGAACGCCATAGTCATCCATATGATAAAAGCTTCGCTTTATGTTGGGGCTTTTTACTTCGTCTACAGGGTGTTCCTTAGTAATGACACCCTTTATTCCAGGAACAGGAAATATATACTTATTGCTGCTGTTTCATCACTGATCCTGCCCTTCTTCACCATCAGGCTCAGCGAACCTTTAATATCAGAGTTTCATGCGATGCTTACTGAAATATTCATTTTCTACCGTGATGATGTTTCCGGGATACCGGCTGGTGGAAGAACCCCGGCCGAGAGCCATGACTGGTCTATGTTTGTTTACCTGTCAGGCCTGGCTGTTTTCGGACTGAAGTTCATTACTGACCTTGCCGAATTGATCTGGCTTATAAACAGACACAGGAGGAGCGGAAGCCGGATAATCAGGTTCAAAGGGCTTAACACTGCAGGATTTTCAGCTTTCGGACACATATTTATAAATGAAAGGCTCACAACAGAGGAGGCTGAAGATATAATAAAGCACGAGGAGAACCATCTTGCACATTATCATTCTGTAGATATTCTTTTTATAGAGTTTATCAAGGTTTTACAATGGTTCAATCCTGCCATTTACATGTTCAGCAGGTCATTGAAAGCTATTCATGAATATCAGGCCGATGAGGAATGCATAAGCACGGGTACCAGTCTGAAAAAGTATCAGCAGCTTCTTCTTAACCAGATCTTCAGTTCCAGGATATTCACAATAACAAATAGTTTTTCAAATCCTTCACTTATCAAAAAACGAATGATCATGATGACAAAAAAACGTTCCAGAGCACTGGCAAACCTGAAATTACTCATGGTTTTGCCTGTAATAGCAGCAATGATGATACTAATCTCATCATGCAGCCAGAATGGTAAATCCGATCAGGAAGCAGAAATGATTGCCCCGCCTCCTCCCCCTCCGCCCCCTCCCGTATCTGACGCTGACGACGCAAATACCTTTGAAGTTGTAGATCAGATGCCGGAATTTGAGGGAGGTGAGATGGCGCTGCTTAAGTTCATTGCCGAGAACACTAATTATCCGGAGGCAGCTGCCAAAAACGGTATCCAGGGGAGAGTAATAGTGCGGTTCGCCGTTGAAGCGGACGGCAGAGTCGAAAGAATAAGGATCCTTAAAGGGGTTGATCCTGATCTCGACAGGGAAGCCTTAAGAGTAGTTGGTGAACTTCCGGATTTTGAAAAACCGGGAGTCAAGGACGGGAAAAATGTTGCTGTGTGGTATGCTGTGCCCATAAACTTTGCATTGAGATAACCGTGTTATAACAAATTAATGAAACTGATCTTTGATTTCAGAGATCAGTTTTTTTTTGCATATGTCAGGGATAGCCTGTAGATGAATGGAGCCTAAGTAAAGCCACATAAAACAAACCACTCCGGTTTTAAGGACATAATCTGCTTTCTTTCAATGTAAAACAACTGAAAATTAGCTTTTTATCTGAAAAGACATCCTGATTCTCTACTGTTAATTAATTAACAGCTGGCTTCTTTAATGGAAATAGATAAATTTGCATCATTCAGCAGGGAACAAATGACACTTAAAGAAAGAACAGAAGCTTTTTCGGGACTTGGCAGCATACTGATGGATTCTCTCGATGGAAGGGAGACGCGATATTCAACTGCACTTAATGAGCTTATCGATAGACAGCAGTACGTTAATCCGTGGTTTACTCCGGATAATGTCAGGCATTCAGTAAAGACTCTGGCCAGCCAGCTGACTATGAAGAACCTCACGGCCTGGACAGGCAGATATCATGAGCTCGAAGGCAATGACCTTCCCTGCACTGTTGGAATCGTAATGGCCGGGAATGTTCCTCTGGTCGGATTCCACGATTTCATGTCAGTTCTTATAAGCGGTAACAGAGTTCTGGCAAAAACCAGTTCGAAAGATCCTGACCTGATTGTCTTTCTTGGTGATATTCTTTGCATTCTTAATCCGGGCTTCAGAGAAAGAATAAGCTTCACCGATGGCCTGCTCAGGGGTTTTGACAGGGTCATTGCAACAGGCAGTGATAACAGTTCAAGATATTTTGAGTATTATTTCGGGAAATACCCTCACCTGATCAGGAAAAACAGGAACGGGGTGGCAATACTCGACGGGACAGAAACCAATGAGGAGTTATCATTGCTGGGTGCTGACATTTTCACGTATTTCGGTCTCGGCTGCCGCAGTGTATCCATGCTGTATGTCCCGGAAAAATACAGCATCGGGGAGCTGTCGTCGAAGTGGAACAGCTACTCGGATGTGATCAGTCATAACAAGTATGCCAACAATTACGATTACAACAAGGCAATTTATATGGTGAACAGGGAAGACTTCACCGATAACGGATTCCTTCTTCTGAGAGAAAGCAGCCAGACTGCTTCCCCGGTAGCTGTTTTGCATTACCAGAGGTATGCCGGAGAGAATGTACCCTTAACGGAAATCACAGGCAAGTCTGACAAAATACAATGCATAATCAGCAGAAAACATATACCTTTCGGGAAAGCTCAGAGCCCTGAGCTATGGGATTATGCTGATGGTATTGACACAATAGAATTTCTTCTAAAAAAAAACTGATCAGGAGCAATTTATAAGAAAATATATTATATTGCACCCGTCGAATTGAAAGTGATATGGTCTATAAGTTTGTTGTTTTATCGGATGAGGATGAATCGTTTGTAAGGGAATTTGAGTTCCTGGATTCACAGACTTTGCTTGATTTTCATAACATCCTTCAGGAGGAGCTGGAGTATGACAAATCGCAGATGGCTTCTTTTTACCTCGCAACGGACAACTGGGAAAAGGAAGAAGAGTTCACTCTTTTTGACATGGGGACAGGTTCATCGACTATGGAGACAGCAGTTCTTGAAGAAATAATCTTCAGAAAAAACCAGAAGCTGCTTTACGTTTTCGATTTTTTCAACGACAGGGCCCTCTTCGTCGAATACACCGGCGAGTCAAAAGAAGTTGATGACCGCGAATATCCTGTCTGCACAAATTCAAAAGGCATACCCCCCAAACAGGTTGTTTTTGGAAGCAGTTCGCGAAAGCTTTATAATAATATAGTGGTTTCAGACGATGACGAGGATGAAGATGAACCGGAAGTGGATGATCTTTTCCTTGGTGAAGACGATGAAAACCTTCCGGAATTTGACAACCCGGAACTGCTGAGCGAGGAGGATGAGTGATCGTCCTGCCGACCGGCTCAAAGCGAATAAATCCCTTATTGTTATACTTGGACCGACTGGTGTCGGCAAAACTGATGTTGGCATCGAACTGGCTGATCATTTTGGCACGGATATCATCTCGGCTGATTCGAGGCAGTTTTACAGGGAAATGAAAACAGGCACTGCAGTGCCTTCAGATGAGCAGCTCGCCAGGGTCAGGCATCACTTTGTAAGATTTATCTCCGTAAAGGAGTATTTCAGTGCAAGTCTTTTTGAGAGGGCTGTAATCTCTTTACTCCCAACCCTTTTCAAGGCCGGCGATATGGCAATAATGACCGGAGGATCGGGTCTGTATATAGACGCCGTGTGCAGGGGTATCGACGACATCCCCGATACAGATCCTGCTGTAAGGAAAAGATACAATGAAAAATATAAGGCGGAAGGAATTGAAAGTCTGAGAAAAGAGCTGAAGACAGTCGACCCGGTTTCATATTCCAGGGTTGATCTCCGCAACCATAAAAGGATCATCCGTGCTCTGGAAGTCTACGGAACGACAGGTCTCCCCTACTCGGGGTTCCTTGCAAACAAACCGGCAGAAAGAAATTTCAGGATAATTAAATTAGGGCTCAACAGAAGCAGGGCTGAACTTTACTCAAGGATCAACTCAAGAGTCGATGAAATGCTGGTTCAGGGTCTCGAGGAAGAGGCCTGGAGTCTCCGCAGCCTGAGGGAGCTGAGCGCTCTGAAATGCGTGGGTTACTCGGAGTTTTTCGATTTCTTTGATGGCCTGACAACCCGTGAAAAAACTATTGAGCTAATAAAAAGGAACAGCAGGCATTATGCAAAACGCCAGCTGACATGGTGGAGCAGGGATAGTGAGATAAAATGGTTCCATCCGGATAAGGTTCAGGAGATGATATCTTTTATTACTGAAGCTGAAGGCAATAAACCCTGGTGAAGAATCCCGGTATCGTAATTCCCATTAAACCGGCAAAAGAAAATTACCTCGACATAACAGCTTCTAACCCGTTGAAGAACATAGCTTTGAATATGACTCCAGGAAATGGAGTTGTTTCCGAAATCAGGACAGGTTTTTAAGCCTGCTTATTGTCCCTGCCGGATCGGATGAACTGAACACTGCATTACCGGCAACAAGGACATCGACTCCCGCCTGGACAAGGGTTGCGGCATTGGATGTATCCACTCCCCCGTCGACTTCGATAAGGACCTTTAGGTCCTTTTCATCTATCATGCGCCGGAGCTCCCTTATCTTATTGAATGAATCATGAATAAATGACTGTCCTCCAAATCCCGGATTGACGGTCATTATAAGTATCATATCTACAAATGGAATGGTATTTACAAGCAGTGATACGGGTGTATGGGGATTAACGGCAACTCCTGCCTTCATTCCAAGATTTCTTATCTCCGTAACAGTCCGTTGAAGATGAGTGCAGGCCTCATACTGTACTGTAAGGATCCCGGCCCCGGCGTCCCTGAATCTCTGAAGATAACGGTCGGGGTCAACAATCATCAGATGGACATCGAGAGGTTTTTGCGCGATCTTACCAACATGTTCAACAACCGGGAGTCCGAATGAGATATTTGGTACAAAAACACCATCCATAATATCGAGGTGGATCCAGTCGGCTTCACTGTGGTTTACAAGAGCAACGTCCTTTCCCAGGTTAAGGAAATCAGCGGCAAGCAATGACGGAGAGACAAGATGGTTCATAATACAGGCTTTTGGCAAAGATAGGAACAAATCCTTATCCCAGGTAGGATTTAAGGATTTTGCAGCGGGTGGTGAACTGTATCCTTTTAATTGCTTTCTCCTTTATCTGCCGAACCCTTTCGCGTGTAAGGTTTAGTTGTTCACCGATTTCCTCAAGGGTAAAAGGATGCTTCATTCCGAGTCCGAAGTAGAGTTTCAGAACTTTTGCCTCGCGGGGAGCAAGAGAGCTCAGGGCGCGTTCTATTTCGTATGCAAGCGATTCATTGATCAGGTTTCTGTCGGGACTTGGAGTATCAGGATTCTGCATAACATCATACATGTTATTTTCCTCCTCCGGGCTTATAGGAGCATCCATGCTTACTGTTCTTCCGTTTGTCTTAAGCGAATCCTTCACGTCTTCCGGGAGCATGTCGAGAAGTTCGGCTATTTCCTGTGATGATGGTTCCCTTTCATATTCCTGCTCAAGCCTGGCAAAAGCCCTGTTAATCCTGTTGATTGAACCTATCTTGTTGACAGGCAGCCTTACTATCCTTGCCTGTTCAGCCAGCGACTGCAATATTGCCTGCCGGATCCACCACACGGCATAGGAAATGAATTTAAATCCCCTCGTTTCATCAAAACGCTGAGCTGCTTTCATCAGTCCCAGGTTGCCTTCATTTATAAGGTCAGGAAGTCCCATTCCCTGGTTCTGGTACTGTTTGGCGACAGAAACGACAAACCTCAGGTTCGCCTTTACAAGTTTTGCAAGCGCTTCTGAATCACCTGTCCTTATCCTGCGCGCCAGGATGACCTCCTCTTCAGGTGTGATAAGCTCAACGCGACCTATCTCCTGCAAATATTTGTCAAGAGACGGGGTATCCCGGTTGGTTACCTGCTTTGTTATCTTTAGCTGACGCATTGACAGTCAGGGAGGGTTGGTTTATGTATTAGGCAATTGGTACAATTTTAATAAAAATATTTGCTGATTAAACATTAAGTCTTAAAAAATGCTATAATACTTTAAAATATTTTGCCGGATATGAGTTTTATCTTATCTTGCGAAAGATATTGAGTGCTGGTCGATATCAGATTTATTTAGATTCCAGATTACCTCAAGCTTTTTTTTCAAAATTTAAATAACTTATTAATTATTTTATTAATATTGCTCCAGTTTTTAAGATATGTAGATAAATTGCTGCATAATCCTGCCGGCTCAGCTTCAATTCTTAGTCTGGTTATCCAATAACAATTTTTTAAATTTCTCTTTATTCTCATTTTACATTATGTACGACATTCTTGAGTTAAGCAACAAGCTTCTTCCCGAGTTGCGGGAAATAGCTAAAGAACTTAAAATCAAAAGGACAGAATCTCTTAAAAAGCAGGATCTGATTTATAAAATACTGGATCAGCAGGCTATTGAGGCCACTGAAAAAAGGAAGGCGAATCCACCGGATAACCGGAGTAATTCTCCGCAGAACGAACAGGTTAATCAGAGACGCGATCCCGGGCAGAGAAGGGGTAAAAGGCCAAGAACAAGCAAGCCGGTCTCCAGGCGCCCTGTTGAATCTGTTATAACGGTATCGCCCGAAGATCTTAAAAAGCCCGAGGCCCCCTTCCAGGAGCGAAGGGAACAAAACCCTCCTGTGCCAAAACAGGAGGAAAAACCCGATCTTTTCAAAAGTTCAGAGAAGGACAGGGAAGAAATCAGACTGCCAAGGGAAGAAACGAGGCAGCCAAGGGAAGAAACGAGGCAGCCCAGATGGAGAAACGACCAGAAGAATTTTGACAGAAGAGACAAGTTTCACAGAAAACCTGATATTGCAGCTTCACCTGTTGAAGGTAAAAAACCTGAAGTTGTCATCGACAGTACTCTCGAACTGCCTCTTAACGAAGAGGAACCACTTTTTACAGAGAGCAGGCCTGTAACTGAAATACCCGCAGGAGAAATTATTACAGAAGCTCCGGTAAAAGAACCGGTAGCTGAGGTTCAGGCTGTGAAAGAAGAGCGAAAAGAAAAGCCATATGAATTTGAAGGTATCATATACAATACCGGGGTTCTTGAGATAATGCCCGACGGTTACGGATTCCTGAGATCTCCCGACTACAACTACCTCAATTCACCGGATGATATTTACGTTTCACAATCACAGATAAAGCTTTTCGGCCTTAAAACCGGCGACACAATTAAAGGATCGATAAGACCGCCTAAAGAGGGAGAAAAATACTTCCCTCTTATCAAGGTTGATGAGATAAACGGCAGGAGCCCCGATTTTATAAGGGACAGGGTGCCTTTTGACTTTCTCACTCCTCTTTTTCCAAATGAAAAATTCACTCTCTGCTCACCCGGGGAAGGTTCACTTTCGGTAAGGGTCATTGATATGTTTGCCCCCATAGGGAAAGGACAGAGGGGCTTGATAGTTGCCCAGCCCAAGACAGGTAAGACCATCCTTCTGCAGGAGATAGCCAACGCAATAGCAAAGTATCATCCCGAGGTATATCTGATGATACTTCTTATTGACGAAAGGCCGGAGGAAGTTACGGACATGGCAAGAAATGTCAAGGCTGAAGTTATAGCCTCGACCTTTGACGAACCCGCCGAGCGGCATTGCAGAATTGCAAATATCGTTCTTGAGAAAGCCAAGAGAATGGTTGAATGCGGTCATGATGTTGTAATACTTCTCGACTCGATAACCAGGCTTGCAAGAGCTTTCAACACTACTGCCCCTGCTTCCGGCAAAGTTCTTTCTGGAGGGGTCGATTCAAATGCTCTTCACAAACCAAAGAGGTTTTTCGGTGCAGCGCGTAATATTGAGAACGGAGGCTCACTGACAATCATAGCCACTGCTCTTACAGAAACAGGTTCAAAGATGGATGATGTGATCTTCGAGGAATTCAAGGGAACCGGTAATATGGAACTTCAGCTCGACCGCAAGCTGTCGAACAGGAGGATCTTCCCGTCGATCGACATACCAGCATCGAGTACAAGGCGCGAAGATCTTCTTCTCAACAAAAATATCCTTCAGAAGATATGGGTTCTCCGTAACTATCTGACCGACATGAATGCCGTGGAAGCGATGGAATTCCTTCGCGACAGGCTTATGCAGACCAAATCGAATGAAGAATTCCTGATTTCGATGAACGGTAGTTAACGGACAGATAATTTGTGTAAATTTGCACTTTCTTTTGAAAATTATCTTTAATCAATCATATTATTCATTTTAACATGGGAAAGAAAAAATTCATAACATGCGATGGCAATCAGGCTGCATCGCATGTTGCATATATGTTTAGCGAAGTTGCTTGCATATATCCTATTACACCTTCATCGACAATGGCTGAGTATATTGATGAATGGGCTGCCAACGGGTTGAAGAACATATTCGGTGAGACAGTCAGGGTTGTCGAGATGCAGTCGGAAGGCGGAGCTGCCGGTGCCTTGCACGGCGCACTGCAGACCGGAGCGCTTGCCTCCACCTTCACTGCCTCACAGGGTCTTCTCCTGATGATCCCTAACATGTACAAGATCGCAGCTGAGCTCCTTCCGGGAGTACTGCATGTGAGTGCCAGGACCATTGCAGCACATTCTCTCTCTATATTCGGTGATCACAGCGACATTTACGCCACCAGGCAGACAGGTTTCGCATTCCTTGCAAGCGGCAGCGTCCAGGAGATAATGGACCTTGCCGGAGTCGCCCACCTGACTGCAATAAAATCAAGAATTCCCTTCGTTCATTTCTTCGATGGCTTCCGTTCATCCCATGAAATTCAGAAGATTGAAGCAACCGACATGGAAGACATGAAGAAGCTCGTCGACTGGGAAGCTGTTTCAAGATTCAGGAACAATTCACTCAATCCCGAGCATCCGGTAATGAGGGGAACTGCACAGAATCCCGATATCTTCTTCCAGGCCAAGGAAGCTATAAACAGTTTTTACGAGCCTGTTGCCGACATCGTCAATTCATACATGACTGAAATAAACAAGCTCACCGGAAGACAGTACAAGCCTTTCACCTATTACGGTGATCCTGATGCTGAGAATATTATTGTCGCCATGGGTTCAGTTACCGAAACCACCAAGGAAGTAATCGACCATCTGAGGGCAAAAGGAGAAAAAGTAGGTCTTGTTACTGTACATCTCTACCGCCCCTTCTCTCCGAAGTATTTCTTCGATGTATTCCCGAAGTCTGTTAAGAAGATAACAGTCCTCGACAGGGCAAAAGAACCCGGAGCACCCGGGGATCCCCTGTATCTTGACATAGTAGACCTTTTCTATACCAAGGATAAAAAGCCTTCTATAATCGGAGGCCGCTACGGACTGAGTTCAAAAGACACCACTCCAAGCCAGATCCTTTCTGTATTCGAGAACATGAAACTGAAGGAACCTAAGAATCAGTTCACGGTTGGTATTGTTGATGATGTAACCTTTACATCACTTCCTGTTCTCCCTGAAATCAATGTTTCTCCCGCAGGGACATATTCAGCCAAGTTTTATGGTCTGGGATCCGACGGAACGGTTGGAGCCAACAAAAACTCCATCAAGATCATAGGTGAAACTACCGACAAATATTGCCAGGCTTATTTCGCATACGACTCCAAGAAATCGGGTGGGATCACAATTTCGCACCTTCGTTTCGGCGACTCCCCCATCCGCTCACCCTATTATGTAAACACACCAGATTTTGTTGCCTGTCATGTACCTTCGTATCTCGACAAATATGACATGCTGAAAGGTCTGAAGAAAGGCGGAACCTTCCTGCTGAACTCTATATGGAATGCAGAGGAGACCAGGGAACGGCTTCCTGATCACATGAAGAAATACCTTGCCGACAACGACATCAACTTCTACATTATCAACGCTACTGACATTGCAGAGGAGCTGGGACTTGGAACGAGGACCAACACCATTATGCAGGCAGCTTTCTTCAAGGTGGCAAATGTAATTCCTTACGAAAAAGCTGAAGACGAGATGAAGAAATTCATCTACAAGAGCTATGGAAGGAAAGGAGAAGATGTAGTTAATATGAACAATGCAGCTGTCGACAGGGGCAGCGCCGTCACAAAGGTTGAAATACCGGCCACATGGGCAAAAATCGAGGTTAAAAAACAAAAGGACACGAGGGATATTCCCGAGTTTATCCGTGAAGTGATGGAGCCCATCAATGCGCTTAAGGGAGATGATCTTCCTGTCAGTGCCTTCGTTGGAAGGGAAGACGGAACATTCCCGTCGGGCACCAGTGCCTATGAAAAACGCGGTATTGCGGTTAACGTTCCTGAATGGCAGCCTGACGAGTGCATTCAGTGCAACCAGTGTTCATATGTTTGTCCTCATGCAGCTATTAGGCCCTTTCTTCTTACTGAAGAAGAACTTGCAAATGCTCCGAAGGATACAAAAACAATTCAGGGTATTCCCGGCGCACTCAAAGCCTACAGGTTCAAGATTCAGGTCAGCGTTCTCGACTGCACAGGATGCGGCAACTGCGCCGATGTTTGTCCTTCGAAGAACAAGGCCCTTATCATGAAGCCTCTTGAAAGTCAGATGGAAGAAACCACCCGCTGGAACTACCTTCACGACAAGGTGGGTTACAAGGATTATGTGGTTGACAAGTTCGTGAATGTCAAGAACAGTCAGTTCTCACAGCCACTGTTCGAATTTTCGGGCGCATGTGCAGGCTGCGGTGAAACACCATATCTCAAGGCCATCACGCAGCTCTTTGGCGACCGTATGATTGCAAGCAACGCAACCGGATGTTCTTCGATATACAGCGGATCGGCACCGTCGATGCCTTATACCCATAACAAAATGGGACGCGGCCCGGCATGGGCAAACTCACTGTTCGAGGACAACGCCGAATTCGGATTCGGGCTTTCTCTGGGAACAAGCAAGATGCGTGAAAGGATCACCCTGAAAATGCAGGATGCAATCGCAGCCGGATCGGTAAAGGAAGAAACCAAAGCCGCTTTCGAAGAATGGATGAGGGATAAGAACAATGCAGAAGCCTCCAGGACTGCCTCTGCCAAAGTGATTGATGCCTGCAGCAAGGATAAGACTGATATAACTGAAGAAATACTCAGCCTGAGGCAATATCTGATAAAGAAATCCCACTGGATCATCGGAGGTGACGGATGGGCTTACGACATCGGTTACGGAGGTCTTGACCATGTTCTTGCCTCGGGCGAAGACGTGAATGTAATTGTGCTCGACACTGAGGTATATTCAAATACGGGAGGACAGGCATCTAAATCGACACCTGCCGGAGCAGTTGCAAAATTTGCAGCATCGGGCAAGAAGATCCGTAAGAAGGATCTTGGACAGATGGCGATGAGCTATGGTTATGTTTATGTGGCTCAGGTTGCCATGGGTTCAAGCAACGCACAGTATCTGAAAGCTCTGAAGGAAGCTGAAGCTTATCCGGGTCCTTCGCTCATCATTGCATACTCACCATGTATTAATCACGGTCTCAGGAATGGTATGGGCAAGACCCAGGCTCAGCAGAAGTTTGCAGTGGAAGCCGGATACTGGCATCTCTATCGCTACAATCCCCTTCTTGAACAGGAAGGGAAGAATCCTTTCACCCTCGATTCAAAAGAGCCTGACTGGAGCAAGTTCCAGGAGTTCCTGCAGTCGGAGGTACGTTATACATCGCTGATCAAGACATTCCCCGATCAGGCTGAGATCCTTTTCAAGGCAGCCGAGGAGAATGCAAAATGGAGGTACAAGAGCTATCAGAGGCTGGCGGCGATGGTTTTTGAACCGGAAACCGAAGCCAAGTCATAATTCGTACTATGATAAAGAAAAGGCCATCTGAAAGGATGGCTTTTTTTTGTCCGGGGCTTACTATGTTCACGGCCTGCAGCCTTTCTGAGGCTGTACCTTGTCATGTGTTCCGTGCCCTCAGAATGATTTCCTGGAAGTGAGTTTAGTAAACTTGGTGAACTCAGGCATGAGAATGTCACGGAACACAGATAAAAAGGAAAGGCTATCGTTACCGACAGCCCTTCTTGTCTTAAACCGGACCAGGTTATCTGATCTTCATTACTGTACCACTCTTTATTGTATGGTCAGTAACAACCTTATAAAGGAATGCTGAGTGTGCATACATAGCAGCGTCAAACTCGGTCGTTCTTACATCACCCTGTTTAAGGGCCTCGTTGAAGATTATCTTCAACAACTGTCCGTTCATACTGTAAATCTCAACCTTCACCCTTGAATCAGCTATCATGTCTAGCTGGAACTTAACAGTTGTCCGGAAAGGATTCGGATAAACTGTCAGGGCGACTTCTGTCAAATCCGCCGATAGTCCTTCATTATTACTCTTTCCAATCTCATAGGTCTCTGAGGTGGCTTTAGGAACATCGGGCTTAGTTGACGCAAACCTGACCAGTATCCTGCACTCATCAAATCCTGTATTTATAGCATCAACAGCTGCAGTAATATCCCCTGGGAATACAGCTGGAATGATTGTTTCACCTCCCAAAACAAGATTTGCCAGGTCATAAAGGTCATTTATCGTTCCATCGAGGTTGTTTGCTGTAAAGTAGTCAAGGACACTCTGAGGTATCTCAGTATATAATCCTGAATTGGGCACAGATATGAGTGAACCGCACTCTATGCTCTTTTCAGTGATCATATAAGGACCTCTGAGACGAATCTCACCTAATTCCATGTTATTTCCAAGATTGAAGAACAAAGTGATTGTCTGGCTGAGGAGATTGTTCTTTATCTTGCCTAATGATCCGGCCTGTACCGATCTCGGGACATTGCCCCATCTCGACATTTCATCGAGTGAAGTGGCAGAACCTATAAGTGGAGCAGGAGTACCTCCGCCCGGCAACATCTGGAAGATCCCACTGGGTGTCAAATCGTCTGAAAGACTTTCCTTCATCAGTTTGAAGTATTTACCATTAGTCTCTGTTCCAAACATCACAAATGGCATGTCACCGAATGCTGCCTTCATCATCGACAGAGCATCTGTACTGATGTAAGTCACGCCGTTGAAGAAACAATTCTTACCATTCTGATTTCCATAGAATCCCTGGGTATAAGTACAATGATTGAGAGTAACACATCCTTTAATGGTAACTACATGTACATAATCCTGAGAATACCCGGAGCAGTCGGCATATGTCCATGTGTAGATGACAACACCTTCGCATGATGGCATCGGACTTATCGAAGGTCCTATTGGAACAATCGTATTGCCGCAATTATCCTTTACTACAGGAAGAACCGGCATTACAATATCCATAGCAGCGTCAACCGTGGCTGATGTTGAAGGAATTGCCGGGAAAGGTTTGTAATCAACAGTTACGGTGTGCACATAATCGCGTTTGTTACCTGCACAGTCAGTATATGTCCAGGTGAAGGTTTTGGAACCTTCGCATTGTGGTAAAGCTGACCTGACCGGACCTGTTGGTACAAGAATATTACCGCAGTAATCCTTTACTACAGGAGGAGTAGGCTGAATTATCCTATCAGGACAGGAAACCGTTTCAAAAGTAGGAGCAATTTCATCAAAAACAGGTGGTTTAATGATCACTGTGTGTACATAATCCCTTGAGTTTCCTTCGCAATCCTTATAAGTCCAGACAAATTTCTGAGATCCCGAACATCCTTCGACAGGAATGCTAACCGGGCCTGTTGGAGTAAGGATATTACCACAGTTATCCTTTACCACAGGAAGCTCAGGAAGAACAATGTCGTCCTTACATGCAAAGACGGCTGAGGTAGGAGTTATTTCCTCAAACGGCTCCATCTCCACGGTTACAGTATGAACATATTTCTGAGAATTTCCTGCACAGTCGGTGTATGTCCATGTCCAGGTCTTTCTTCCCTCGCAAACAGGAAGCGCGGATTTCACTGGTCCGGTTGGTATAAGTACATTGCCGCACGCGTCTGTAACAACTGGAAGTGGAGGTACCAAATAGTCTCCGATGTATTTTACACAAGGCACAGCAAAAAATGTAGGTGTTATTGGGGCTAATGGCTTAAGAGACTTAAGCGTTACCGTGTGGACGTAGTCGCGCGTATTGCCTGAACAGTCTGAATATGTCCAGGTATATTTCCGCGATCCCTGACAGTCATCAAGCATTGTTATCACGGGTCCAACTGGAGATAGAACATTACCGCAATAATCTGTAACATTTGGCATAACGGGCATTTTAATATCCTTTGCACATTCAAATGTCGCAGATGTGGGCTTAATTTCCTTGAAAGGAGGCAATATGACTTCAACTGTATGCACGTATTGCTGTGACTGTCCGGTACAATCTGTGTAGGTCCAGGTCCAGGTTTTCTTTCCTGAGCACTTGGGCAGACTCGACTTGACCGGACCGGTCGGAACCAGTACGTTGCCGCACCCGTCAGTGACAATCGGAAGTCTTGGAACAATACCGTCCCAGATATGGTCGACACATTGAACAGTGCCATAAGTCGGAGTTATCGGTGCAAGAGGAGGCATTTCAACAATAACAGTGTGAACATACTCCTGCTTGTTGCCCACGCAGTCGGTATATGTCCATGTCCAGGTCTTGGTGCCTTCACATTCTGGCAGACTGCTTTTTACCGGGCCTGTCGGTGTAAGGACATTTCCGCAGTTATCTGTAACAACTGGAAGCGGAGGTATTATGCCGTCCCAGATATCCTTAACACATGCTACGGTCGAGAATGTGGCTGTAATCGGACCAAATGGCTTATATATAATTGTTACCGTATGTGTCCAGGTATAGCTGTTTCCATCTTTATCGGTGTACATCCATCTATAAACCATTTCTCCTTCGCAAACCGGTGCTACTGGTGTCTTTCCGGCAACAGGTATTATCAAATTGCCGCAGCCATCTCTCACCTCAGGTGGTTCCGGTTCTTTTATATCACCCGGACAATTGACAATCTCACTTGTGTTTGGCGGCATTGTAAATTCCCCATCCGCTTCTATTGTCACTGTGAAGCTACATGATTCTGTCAATCCCTGGGCATCAGTAACAGTGTAGGTTACTGTTGTGGTACCCCACTGGAAGGTATAGGTATCGAGGTTATTGATACCTTTAGCAGGTGAAGAAGCCTCTGTAGCGCCTGCCATTGTCCATGTCAGTGATTCTATGTTATTGTTAGGATCGCTGATTATTGCAGCAAGGCCGCTGACCTCCTGTGAGCAGGGGATAATTGCCGGCATTGTGGGACAGGTTATTGACGGAGGCAGGTTGTTGATAGTTGCAGTTTCTTCATCCGGCTCTGAAGTGGTTGTCCCGTCTGTAGCATATGCATAGTTGGTAACATAGCCCCTGTCAAGATCCGCCTGAACGATGGTGTACGTTGCTGTACAGGTTACACTCTCTCCCGGAGCCAACGGTCCTGCAGCACAGTCTGTCAACGTGCCTATAACGTCGTCTACTACCGTAAACGGTCCGGCTAACATGACGTTGCCACTGTTGGTGATCGTGTAGCTGTAACTGACTACATCCCCTACTGCAGCGTATGTGCTGCCTGAGGTGATATCCTTAGTTATTGTCATCATTGCATCCTGCGCAATCGGTATGTCAAGATCGTCCGTCGCATCTCCTGACTCATTAGAACTCGCTGTTACATTATTACTAATGTTGCCCCCTGCGTTAATGTCAGACTGAAGTACGGTATACTGTGCCGTACAGGTCGTAGTGGCGCCAGGAACTAAGGTAGTTGCTATACACGCAGGCTGGGCATCTACATTGTCATCAACAAGACTGATGCCAGTCAGTGTTACATTGCCTGTATTGGTTACAAGGTAAGAGTATGTGATAACCTGTCCGGCTGCAGTAACTGATGTGGTAGTAGAACTCTTCTCTACCGTCATTGCAGCATCCTGCGCAATCGGTATGTCAAGATCGTCCGTCGCATCTCCTGACTCATTAGAACTCGCTGTTACATTATTACTAATGTTGCCCCCTGCGTTAATGTCAGACTGAAGTACGGTATACTGTGCCGTACAGGTCGTAGTGGCGCCAGGAACTAAGGTAGTTGCTATACACGCAGGCTGGGCATCTACATTGTCATCAACAAGACTGATGCCAGTCAGTGTCACATTGCCTGTATTGGTTACAAGGTAAGAGTATGTGATAACCTGTCCGGCTGCAGTAACTGATGTGGTAGTAGAACTCTTCTCTACCGTCATTGCAGCATCCTGCGCAATCGGTATGTCAAGATCGTCCGTCGCATCTCCTGACTCATTAGAACTCGCTGTTACATTATTACTAATGTTGCCCCCTGCGTTAATGTCAGACTGAAGTACGGTATACTGTGCCGTACAGGTCGTAGTGGCGCCAGGAACTAAGGTAGTTGCTATACACGCAGGCTGGGCATCTACATTGTCATCAACAAGACTGATGCCAGTCAGTGTCACATTGCCTGTATTGGTTACAAGGTAAGAGTATGTGATAACCTGTCCGGCTGCAGTAACTGATGTGGTAGTAGAACTCTTCTCTACCGTCATTGCAGCATCCTGCGCAATCGGTATGTCAAGATCGTCCGTCGCATCTCCTGACTCATTAGAACTCGCTGTTACATTATTACTAATGTTGCCCCCTGCGTTAATGTCAGACTGAAGTACGGTATACTGTGCCGTACAGGTCGTAGTGGCGCCAGGAACTAAGGTAGTTGCTATACACGCAGGCTGGGCATCTACATTGTCATCAACAAGACTGATGCCAGTCAGTGTCACATTGCCTGTATTGGTTACAAGGTAAGAGTATGTGATAACCTGTCCGGCTGCAGTAACTGATGTGGTAGTAGAACTCTTCTCTACCGTCATTGCAGCATCCTGCGCAATCGGTATGTCAAGATCGTCCGTCGCATCTCCTGACTCATTAGAACTCGCTGTTACATTATTACTAATGTTGCCCCCTGCGTTAATGTCAGACTGAAGTACGGTATACTGTGCCGTACAGGTCGTAGTGGCGCCAGGAACTAAGGTAGTTGCTATACACGCAGGCTGGGCATCTACATTGTCATCAACAAGACTGATGCCAGTCAGTGTCACATTGCCTGTATTGGTTACAAGGTAAGAGTATGTGATAACCTGTCCGGCTGCAGTAACTGATGTGGTAGTAGAACTCTTCTCTACCGTCATTGCAGCATCCTGCGCAATCGGTATGTCAAGATCGTCCGTCGCATCTCCTGACTCATTAGAACTCGCTGTTACATTATTACTAATGTTGCCCCCTGCGTTAATGTCAGACTGAAGTACGGTATACTGTGCCGTACAGGTCGTAGTGGCGCCAGGAACTAAGGTAGTTGCTATACACGCAGGCTGGGCATCTACATTGTCATCAACAAGACTGATGCCAGTCAGTGTCACATTGCCTGTATTGGTTACAAGGTAAGAGTATGTGATAACCTGTCCGGCTGCAGTAACTGATGTGGTAGTAGAACTCTTCTCTACCGTCATTGCAGCATCCTGCGCAATCGGTATGTCAAGATCGTCCGTCGCATCTCCTGACTCATTAGAACTCGCTGTTACATTATTACTAATGTTGCCCCCTGCGTTAATGTCAGACTGAAGTACGGTATACTGTGCCGTACAGGTCGTAGTGGCGCCAGGAACTAAGGTAGTTGCTATACACGCAGGCTGGGCATCTACATTGTCATCAACAAGACTGATGCCAGTCAGTGTCACATTGCCTGTATTGGTTACAAGGTAAGAGTATGTGATAACCTGTCCGGCTGCAGTAACTGATGTGGTAGTAGAACTCTTCTCTACCGTCATTGCAGCATCCTGCGCAATCGGTATGTCAAGATCGTCCGTCGCATCTCCTGACTCATTAGAACTCGCTGTTACATTATTACTAATGTTGCCCCCTGCGTTAATGTCAGACTGAAGTACGGTATACTGTGCCGTACAGGTCGTAGTGGCGCCAGGAACTAAGGTAGTTGCTATACACGCAGGCTGGGCATCTACATTGTCATCAACAAGACTGATGCCAGTCAGTGTCACATTGCCTGTATTGGTTACAAGGTAAGAGTATGTGATAACCTGTCCGGCTGCAGTAACTGATGTGGTAGTAGAACTCTTCTCTACCGTCATTGCAGCATCCTGCGCAATCGGTATGTCAAGATCGTCCGTCGCATCTCCTGACTCATTAGAACTCGCTGTTACATTATTACTAATGTTGCCCCCTGCGTTAATGTCAGACTGAAGTACGGTATACTGTGCCGTACAGGTCGTAGTGGCGCCAGGAACTAAGGTAGTTGCTATACACGCAGGCTGGGCATCTACATTGTCATCAACAAGACTGATGCCAGTCAGTGTCACATTGCCTGTATTGGTTACAAGGTAAGAGTATGTGATAACCTGTCCGGCTGCAGTAACTGATGTGGTAGTAGAACTCTTCTCTACCGTCATTGCAGCATCCTGCGCAATCGGTATGTCAAGATCGTCCGTCGCATCTCCTGACTCATTAGAACTCGCTGTTACATTATTACTAATGTTGCCCCCTGCGTTAATGTCAGACTGAAGTACGGTATACTGTGCCGTACAGGTCGTAGTGGCGCCAGGAACTAAGGTAGTTGCTATACACGCAGGCTGGGCATCTACATTGTCATCAACAAGACTGATGCCAGTCAGTGTCACATTGCCTGTATTGGTTACAAGGTAAGAGTATGTGATAACCTGTCCGGCTGCAGTAACTGATGTGGTAGTAGAACTCTTCTCTACCGTCATTGCAGCATCCTGCGCAATCGGTATGTCAAGATCGTCCGTCGCATCTCCTGACTCATTAGAACTCGCTGTTACATTATTACTAATGTTGCCCCCTGCGTTAATGTCAGACTGAAGTACGGTATACTGTGCCGTACAGGTCGTAGTGGCGCCAGGAACTAAGGTAGTTGCTATACACGCAGGCTGGGCATCTACATTGTCATCAACAAGACTGATGCCAGTCAGTGTCACATTGCCTGTATTGGTTACAAGGTAAGAGTATGTGATAACCTGTCCGGCTGCAGTAACTGATGTGGTAGTAGAACTCTTCTCTACCGTCATTGCAGCATCCTGCGCAATCGGTATGTCAAGATCGTCCGTCGCATCTCCTGACTCATTAGAACTCGCTGTTACATTATTACTAATGTTGCCCCCTGCGTTAATGTCAGACTGAAGTACGGTATACTGTGCCGTACAGGTCGTAGTGGCGCCAGGAACTAAGGTAGTTGCTATACACGCAGGCTGGGCATCTACATTGTCATCAACAAGACTGATGCCAGTCAGTGTCACATTGCCTGTATTGGTTACAAGGTAAGAGTATGTGATAACCTGTCCGGCTGCAGTAACTGATGTGGTAGTAGAACTCTTCTCTACCGTCATTGCAGCATCCTGCGCAATCGGTATGTCAAGATCGTCCGTCGCATCTCCTGACTCATTAGAACTCGCTGTTACATTATTACTAATGTTGCCCCCTGCGTTAATGTCAGACTGAAGTACGGTATACTGTGCCGTACAGGTCGTAGTGGCGCCAGGAACTAAGGTAGTTGCTATACACGCAGGCTGGGCATCTACATTGTCATCAACAAGACTGATGCCAGTCAGTGTCACATTGCCTGTATTGGTTACAAGGTAAGAGTATGTGATAACCTGTCCGGCTGCAGTAACTGATGTGGTAGTAGAACTCTTCTCTACCGTCATTGCAGCATCCTGCGCAATCGGTATGTCAAGATCGTCCGTCGCATCTCCTGACTCATTAGAACTCGCTGTTACATTATTACTAATGTTGCCCCCTGCGTTAATGTCAGACTGAAGTACGGTATACTGTGCCGTACAGGTCGTAGTGGCGCCAGGAACTAAGGTAGTTGCTATACACGCAGGCTGGGCATCTACATTGTCATCAACAAGACTGATGCCAGTCAGTGTCACATTGCCTGTATTGGTTACAAGGTAAGAGTATGTGATAACCTGTCCGGCTGCAGTAACTGATGTGGTAGTAGAACTCTTCTCTACCGTCATTGCAGCATCCTGCGCAATCGGTATGTCAAGATCGTCCGTCGCATCTCCTGACTCATTAGAACTCGCTGTTACATTATTACTAATGTTGCCCCCTGCGTTAATGTCAGACTGAAGTACGGTATACTGTGCCGTACAGGTCGTAGTGGCGCCAGGAACTAAGGTAGTTGCTATACACGCAGGCTGGGCATCTACATTGTCATCAACAAGACTGATGCCAGTCAGTGTCACATTGCCTGTATTGGTTACAAGGTAAGAGTATGTGATAACCTGTCCGGCTGCAGTAACTGATGTGGTAGTAGAACTCTTCTCTACCGTCATTGCAGCATCCTGCGCAATCGGTATGTCAAGATCGTCCGTCGCATCTCCTGACTCATTAGAACTCGCTGTTACATTATTACTAATGTTGCCCCCTGCGTTAATGTCAGACTGAAGTACGGTATACTGTGCCGTACAGGTCGTAGTGGCGCCAGGAACTAAGGTAGTTGCTATACACGCAGGCTGGGCATCTACATTGTCATCAACAAGACTGATGCCAGTCAGTGTCACATTGCCTGTATTGGTTACAAGGTAAGAGTATGTGATAACCTGTCCGGCTGCAGTAACTGATGTGGTAGTAGAACTCTTCTCTACCGTCATTGCAGCATCCTGCGCAATCGGTATGTCAAGATCGTCCGTCGCATCTCCTGACTCATTAGAACTCGCTGTTACATTATTACTAATGTTGCCCCCTGCGTTAATGTCAGACTGAAGTACGGTATACTGTGCCGTACAGGTCGTAGTGGCGCCAGGAACTAAGGTAGTTGCTATACACGCAGGCTGGGCATCTACATTGTCATCAACAAGACTGATGCCAGTCAGTGTCACATTGCCTGTATTGGTTACAAGGTAAGAGTATGTGATAACCTGTCCGGCTGCAGTAACTGATGTGGTAGTAGAACTCTTCTCTACCGTCATTGCAGCATCCTGGTCTAAAGCAACACTCTCGTCATCACTATCTGTTAATATACTACCAGAGGGAGTTACTCCGCTGACAGAGGCTGTATTGTCAATTTGACCTGCATCAATGTCGGCCTGGGTCAGTGTATACGTACCGGTAAAAGTCGTTGAGTTGGTTTCACCCGGTGTTAGCGTTACAGGTCCTCCGGCAACATCTACTTTAGGGTCGGTTACGGTAACATTGACTAAAGTAACAGGACTGTTATTGGTTACAGAAAAAGTATAATTGACTACCTCGCCCGCCTGAGGATAATCGTCTTCATCACCATCTACCCAGGTTCCACTCTTTTCCAGGGTAATCGAACAGTTTGCAACTGTTACGGTGATTGGCACCCTAGGACCTATGCAATCGCCTGATAATCCTTCCGCTACATAGTACGTGGATGTCACATCGGTTAACGGGGTGATACTTGTTTGGGCACTTCCTCCTGTTGCACTTGTAAAATAATATAAAGTATAATCGGGATTTGTCTTTGTTGCTGTTAAAGGAACTGCAACATCTCCCATACAATATGTCGGATTTATCGGTGTAGGCGATGTGTTCAGTACTGTCACAATAATCTTAAACGTGTACGAACATTCTCCTGGTAAAGGATCAGCTGCCACACCCGGAGGAACAGCTTTGTAAGTTGTTGTCCCGGGAGTTGCCGGAAAAGGATTGGTAATTGTATATTCTGTGGTCCATGTTTCATCATAGTACCTTGTTCCGGGAGGAAAATTACCCAGAACATCCGTTACAGGAATAGTTGCTCCCGTATTACAATAATAAAACTCAGGGACAGGAGGTGTTCCCTGACAATTAGCATTGAAGTATGCTACGGCATCAACAGGAATTACAATCGGGTCGCCAATAGCTACATCCTGGCATTCACCTGCAATTTCATAACCTTGTATAAGCGAGGATGCTACCGGAACCCCGGAGACTGCTCCGACACCACTTATGGTGCCGTCAACTGTTACCTCGAACTTACAGCCGAGCGATAACGCCAGAATCCTGCAATCATTCGTTACTTTAAGCATGAATGTGAGTGTCGCAAGTTTTGTTCCTGCATCAGGTGGAATTGGCAAAGTACCCAGGTCCCAAACTATGGAACCGTTGGCGCCTTCAGATGCATCAAATTCAGGTGTGCCATAACCAACCAAATGATCATTAGTGAATGAAACACTCTCAAATTCTACTGTATAAGGTATTGGTATTACCAACCGTCCGTTATTGATCGATTCAGACCCCAGATTCGCGATATCAACAGTGTATTCGATGATATCATTCGGGAATACCGGTGGTGAAACCGGTTCAATATATGTATAAGGATTTCCGTTAACTTTAACAACTGTATTCAGGCCTTCTATTTCAGGTCTGTAGGCATCGACCGACATGGCAATACAAAAAATAATATAGGTATCATTATTAGTTCCGTACCTGAACTTTGTAGATGTCTGGTTGTTTTTAATTACTGTATTGTTAGCATTTGGAATAGTGTGCATTACCAAATCCAAACCTGTATTGTTTAATAATACTGGAAACCTGGGATTTCCCCCCGTATAAACTGAACTATTAAAATAGTTGGTAGTTGAATTATTAGTATGGCTTAAAGGAATCCAGTTGGCATCTGTATGGTCCCGCACACTAAAATTATCAATAGAATAATCATAAAGATATCTGTCACCTTCACCGGCGATCAGACCATATTTCATCACAATCGGACCAGTTAATGCTGTCTGAAAACCTGAAACAGGCAATTCATAGTAGGTCATCGTTGTAGTATTATTAGGATATTCATCTCTTACATAAGCATGACCGTCGAAAATAGTCACATCTCGCCAGTTCATGGCAGAGTTCTCGTAGACTACTATCATGCCCCAGCCTCCATATAAACCAGTACCATCAACATAACCTTCATTTGTTGCAATATTCGCAACTGTATATCCGCCTATCCCATACTCTCTTACATAATCAGTAACTTCAGCATAAGCTGAATACATATTGTTCCCGGTTTGAGTACCACTAGGATAATATATATCATTCACATTAGCAGTAACTATCTGATAATCATTATCAAGTTCATGCCTTAGTTTTACCTGTGTCTTACTCAGTTCAATCCCATCAACAGTCCACGACATAGGGCTTGAACCTCCATGAGCCCTGCCTGTCCAGTAAAGACCTGCATAGATAATATTGGAACAAGCTGGTTTGGCACCATTTTCTTCGGAAAACTGGAGTGTTGCCCTAGATGAGTTGACAGTAGTTACATCACTATCCACATCCACATATTCCATATCGTTAGCATTGGATGTTTCGTCTTCATAGTCTACCAAGGTGAGATTGGTGTTCCCTATCATTGTGAAATCGCCCTTGATACTATAAATGGTTTGTGTGGGTGAATAAACCGATGTGCGCTGCGTGAAAGATTTAATTGTCTGAGACTTGACAGTCTGTGGCACAGATGCCAGCATCAATAAACCTATTATGGTCAGACCTGCTAGATATGTCTTTCTATATGAATTAAGTATAGCCATTGTTATTTTGGTTTTTTTGATTATTCAAGGATTGAAAGCTCATACACTACTTTAATACGATTATTTGTGCCGGTAACCATTTCTCGCACAATATTCTCCAAACAACTATCGGAAAGACCATTACATGCATCATAGGTGAAACGCAGATATACATACTTTAACAGAGGGAAATTGTTAAGCTGTGAAAGATCTATATCCACCCAAGTCTCTTCAGACGAATTTATTGTTAGTTTAATGAGTTCCACCTTTTCGAATTGGGGATTATCTTGGTAAAGCATATTCACCGATGAAGCACTACAATATGCTTTAAGAATATCCTGACTTGGTGTTTCTTTTCCGGCTATCACGTGATTGCCATTTTGTAAAATAATTGTTGGATAGACATCCTTTACAAGGCTTCCCAAATTGGAACCTTCTTCTTCATCAAGAACAATAAGTGCATCTTTCAACCTTTCCGGCTGTTGCCCTGCCAGACCTGAAAATGTCATAATGAATATCAAAGCAGGCAAAACCTTCAAGACTTTGATCTTCTTCATACTGTCGTTTAAAACGGTTTTCAGCCATGTGAAACATAAATACTTTTTCATTGTTTATATTTATTTTATAATTATTGACTTCCTTCCAAGGAATAAACTATCGATGATGTTGAGATTCAGACTTAGTGAATAAAGATGCTTCATGAATTTTTTCAGTTAAATCCTGCTTTCTCTGTTTTTCGTATCATAAGTAAACCTGCAATACAATAAGCTGCGGCAAAAAGCGCAGTATCAAATGATCCTCAGAAATAATTTCTTAAAATATGCTGATGTTTTGTTGATTATGTAAAATTTCCAGGCTTGTCAGGTTAGTTTTTCACTGAATAACTGAATAAACTTAACTAAATAATCAATAATTTATATGTCGGGGCACATCAGAATTACCATAGTTTTGACGAAGCGTCATTATTATTGACAAACGCATTGTTTTATTACACTAAACTCCGCAATAAATAGCCTGTTTATAATACTCCCCGGAATTCGGACCACTGGTTAAGTTGAAAATTAACAATTAAATTTACCAGTGCGTTATGAAAAAAACAAGACGGAAATTTACCGGAGCCTTTAAGGCAAAAGTTGCAATTGAGGCGCTCAAAGAGCGTGAGTCACTTGCTGAGTTATCAAAACATTTTGAAGTACATCCTAACATAATCAGTAAATGGAAGAGGGAGTTTTTACAGAACTCTTCTCATGTATTCGACCAGCAATCAAAAGAAACGGAAAAAGAAGTTGATGTAGAAAAACTCTATGCCAAGACCGGCCAGCTGGAAATAGAGAATGATTTTCTAAAAAAAAATTTAAGGAAAATCGGACTGTGAGAGAGCGATTAAATATTGTTGACAGTGAGCATGTTCTGAGCATCCGGCGGCAATGTGAACTTTTATCGGTTCAAAGAAGTGGTTTGTATTATAAACCCCAGGGCGAGAAGAAAGATAATCTCGAGATCATGCGGATCATGGATGAGCATTATTTGAAGCATCCGACGCAGGGAGTTTTACGCATTCAGGACCTGCTGTTGAGTCTGGGAATTGTAGCTAATCATAAACGAGTTCGCAGGCTGCTTCGGCTGATGGGTTTGATGGCGATATATCCAAAAAGGAACCTGAGCAAACTGGGGCTTATAAAATATATTCGCCCTTACTTGTTGAAGGGGTTGAAGATAGCCCGGCCAAATCAGGTGTGGGCCATCGACATAACCTATATACCCATGAAGAACGGTTTTCTTTATTTAACGGCCATAATAGACATCCACAGCCGCTATATCGTTGGCTGGGGGATATCCAATACTCTTGATGCTGAAGCTTCATTATCGGTGCTGAAACAGGCTATTGAAGAACATGGCAAACCTGAGATCATAAACTCTGACCAGGGCAGTCAGTTCACCTGTGAAGACTGGATTGAGCATTTGACAAAAGAGGGCATCACTATAAGTATGGATGGCAAAGGCAGAGCCATTGACAATATCTTCATAGAGAGGTTCTGGAGATCTTTGAAATATGATCACGTTTACTTGCATCCGGCTAATGATGGTCTGGAACTATACCAGGGATTAAAGGAGTATATCAGCTATTACAATTACGAGTTGCATCACCAGGGTATCGGAAGGAAAATCCCGGCAGAGCTCTACAAAAAGGCAGCATAAAATATTAAAAGAGAATGAAGTTATCAACAAAAGAAAAAAGTAGCAAAAAAGAAAATGTGTTAATAACCAGAATAACTCTACGAGTTATTTCCGGTTAATTAACACGTATTTACATCATCATAAGAATGATTTTAATACATTAAGAAAAGACCAATAGTGGTCCTAAGAATGGGTAGTAGTTAAGTTGATAATTCGTACTAACTGTTAATAAAAAAATATAAACTATATAATATTGATTATGTATGCTTTATGTTTTTATTTGGATACAACATAATTTCGTTCAATTTGTTCTTTAACTGATTGATGCAGATTAAACGTAAATTTGTCCGCTTTCCGAAAGAATCCCTTTTTTATCACGTTTTGGCCTTAATGTGTGTTTAGCAAAGATCCGCTACAAACAACTAACTATTACAATATTTTAGAAAATCTGACTTATAGCACGTTCTGTAAACAAAATCAATCATATTGCTTTGATTTCATTACAAAGACAGTCACATAAGTTTCAATCCTGTGAAATAATTTTGTAACAAATCTAAAAATCATCGTGTTGATGAAATACCGGTCTTCCATGAACATCTGAAGTGCAATAAATCATATCCGGTACGCAGGACTTCTTTATTTTTTGAACCGGCAGCTGACAGAACTGTCCATAAAAATACCTGATTAATTTTTAGTACTTTTGTCATCATAAATCGATATGGGTAGAATTATAGGCATCGACTACGGAACAAAAAGAATCGGACTGGCAGTAACCGACCCGCTGAAGATCTTTGCCTCTCCGATGGAAACCGTAAGGACATGCGATTTTGAGAGTTATATAAAGAAGTATTCCGAAACTGAGACAATAGAGGGCTTTGTTATCGGATACCCGGTGAAAATGAACAACCAGGCCAGCGAAACTGTTAAATTCATCGATCCGTTCATTAAAAGACTTGAGAAACTTTTTCCCGGAATACCTGTCACCAGAGCCGATGAGAGATTTACCTCTTCAATGGCTTTACAGACAATGATTGATGGGGGCGTCAAAAAGATGGACCGCCGTGATAAGACAATGGTCGACAAGATTAGCGCCGCTATTATACTGCAGTCGTTCCTGGACAGAAGAAAGACGGAAGAAGGAAGATAAAGAAGTCGTGTTGGTGCAGTCGTGCAGGTCATCTTTCCGGAATCAGAGCTAAAAGCTGATAGCTGACAGCTGACAGCGGACAGCGGACAGCTAAACAGATTTTTACTACATTTGCGAAATTCATGGTATACCCGATAGTAATATACGGACATCCGGTCCTCAGAAAGGTTGCTGAAGATATCGACAGGGATTATCCCGGACTCGATCAGCTCATTGCCGACATGTTCGAAACTCTCTACAGGTCGGAAGGAATAGGCCTGGCTGCACCGCAGATCGGAAAATCCATAAGGCTTTTTGTTGTCGACGGAGAACCTCTTGCGGAAGATGAACCTCAGTTTGCAGGCTTCAAAAAGGCTTTCATAAACGCAAGAATAACTGAAAAAACCGGCGACTTTGAACTTATGACCGAAGGATGCCTCAGCATCCCTAATCTGAGAGAGGAGGTAAACCGCGAAGCAAGGATCCGGATGACCTGGTATGACGAGAAATGGGAGTTCCACGATGAGGTCTTTGAAGGCTATATCGCGAGGGTAATACAACATGAATACGACCATCTCGACGGTGTACTTTTCACCGACAAGGTCAGCCCGCTCCGCAGACGACTCCTGAAAGGGAAACTCAACGCCATCAGCAAGGGCAAATTCGAAGCCGACTACAAAACCATTCTTGCAACACAGAAACTGAAGGAATAGAAACAGCTCTCCCTGTGTCGTGCGTCCTCCACCTTCGCTGAAGCTTCGGTGGACAAGTGCGTCCTGAGTCTTTTTTACCCACCCCAGCCCCTCCAAGGAGGGGATCCTCAGAGGCTTACCTTGCATCTTGCGTCCTGCGTCTTGTGTCTTCTTTAACCCACTCTCCCACTCCCCCTATCTCCCCTTCCGGCTTTCCTTGCGTCCTCCACCTTCGCTGAAGCTTCGGTGGACAAGTGCGTCTTGTGTCTTTTTTCTCCCTTTCTCCCTTTCTCCCTTTCCCCCACTCTCCTCTTCAACCTCTTCAACCTCTCTGATTTCAGCCTTCTTCCCTGCGTCGTGCGTCTTGTGTCTTGTGTCTTTCCAATTCTTTTCCTACCTTTATACTGTCTCATCGCTGCAGACAGTGCTTATAAAGGAAATACCATTCCTGCGGATCGTCATCCCGTTCTGCGCCGGAATAATATCAGGCCGCTATGCAAATCCTGATCATTTGTTCCTGATTGTAACATTTGTTACAATTTCGATCCTGCTTGTACCGGTTTGCCTCTTGAGAAAAAGATTCACCAACAGTGTCTATGGCATTGCAATTTCCCTTCTGTTCTTGTTTGCCGGTCATCTTCTTTACAAAGAAGAAAAAATGGCCCTGTCTTCACTAGAATCTTCTCCCGCAATATATACCGCATCGGTTTCGGAGTTTCCGCAGGAGAAACCCAAAAGCCTGAAAACAATAATAAGGCTATACTCCGTTGAGAGCGAGGGGAAGGAAATACCTGTAAACGGATCAGTTCTGGTCTACTTTAGTAAAGACCCTCTCATTGAATCGCTTCTTCCCGGCGATTTCATAAAGATAGTCCTTACTCCCGAACCAATAATGAACCGGGGAAATCCCTGTGAATTTGACTACTGTTTCTACATGGAGAACCATTCCGTGAAATACTCCTGCTTCTCATCAACCGCTGATATCCTGTCCCATTCCGCTCCTCTCCACCGCAAACCAGTTCACCAGGCTCTTATCATTCGGGAAAGGATAATTAACATGTACAGGGAACGAGGAATATCAGGTGACCGGCTCGCACTTGTTGCAGCCATGACACTCGGACAGAAGAACCTTCTCGATCCTGAACAGGAAGATATCTTCATCGAGGCAGGTGTAATGCATATCATGGCTGTTTCGGGTCTGCATGCAGTGATACTGAGCTGGTTCATCACCTGCATGTTCTTCTTTTTAAAAGGCCGGCTCGAAATACTGCGGGTAATAATCACATTGACCCTCCTGTGGTCATTTGCTTTTGTCACCGGCCTAACCCCGTCGGTACTGAGGGCAACACTGATGTTCACTTTCATCAACACCGGCGGACTTATGAAAAGAAATGTGAACAGTATCAATTCTGTACTGGCTTCGGCATTTGTGCTGATGCTCCATCGCCCATCAGTGATCTTCGATGCCGGATTCCTCCTGTCTTATTCAGCCGTGATATTCATAATCTGCTTTTACAGGGATCTTTATAAAACGATTCTCTTCAAACGACGGATTTCCGACCTTATATGGCAGTCGGCCTGCGTAACAGGTGCTGCACAGGCCGGGACTCTTCCCCTGACAATTTCTCTCTTCAACAGGTTCCCCGTATGGTTTCTGATAACGAACATAATCATCGTCCCCCTTTCATCCATCATCGTAATTATCGGATGCCTTGTTCCCCTCACCTACCCGCTGCCGTTCATCTCCTCCCCTCTCGCCTCGCTGCTGGGATTTCTTACCGGACTGACAGAGACCCTCACTATGCTGGCAGCCAGTCTTCCCATGGCCTCTATAGACAATATCGGTATGCCATCTGCGGAGTCTTTGCTTCTCTTCATCTTTATTTTCTCTGCCTTCCTGTTTTTCTTCAACCGAAGACAGATTCCGGTTGCAGTGCCTCTCTGTGCGCTGCTTCTGTACGTTTCGGCCGGTACATTCAGACATATTTCAAACAGGATGTCTGACGAGCTGATCGTCTACAACACTTATAATACAAGCGCCGTCGGAATAAGAAACGGGAGAAGGCTGCACCTGATTTGCGACACCAGCCTTATTCCTGCCGAGGTAATCCGGCATTGCAGCACCAAAGGCCTTAAGCCCGAACTTATCCTCAACGGCAAAGAGGCCAGAGCTGCAGGATGGGGCAGCGGAAAGATCCTGATCTCAGGGTCGCTGACCTCAGGCGGTCTGAGGTCTGTCGATCCTGACTTTGTTGTGCTGAAGGGTCCTTATCCTTCTGTGCAGAAAGACATCTCAGTTGCCGGCAGATCGTTGATTCTCGTGACAGGCCAGGAGGTCTCATATCGTTACAGGATACCTCCCGGTCTTGCTGAATCATGCAGAATATATTCGGTCAGGGATTCGGGCGCTTTCAGGATGAGGCTCAGATAAAGATTTCCTTATTTGATAATTAATGTATTACTTTGCTTTGTTTTTAAGGGGACCATATGAGAATAATTATAGCCGGAGCGGGTGAAGTAGGAACGCATCTGGCAAAAATGCTGTCGAATGGAAATCACGAGATAATCCTTATCGACACCGAGGAAGGACGCCTGAAGCCCATATATTCATCGATTGATGTCCTGACATATACAGGATCGGCAACATCAATCCACATTCTTAAGGAAATACTGCAGAAAAAGACTGATCTTTTTATTGCCGTAACCCACTGGGAAGATACCAATATCACATCCTCCATTCTTGCCAAAAGACTTGGGGCTGTTAAGACTATTGCCAGAATTGACAACCTTGACTATCTGGAACATTCCACTCTTGAGTTTTTCAAGTCGCTCGGGATCGATTCGCTTATCTATCCTGAACTGATCGCAGCACGTGAAGTCCTTAGCCTTCTTCATGAAACAGGCACAACCGAATTCATGGAATTCTGCGGGGGCCGGCTGGCAATGTATGTTCAGAAACTTGACGAACATGCTCCCATAATCAACAAAACGCTCGAAGAAATAAGTCTTACCCAGAACACCGATAATTACAGGGCCGTTGCCATTAAGAGGAGCGACACTACAATCATTCCAAGGGGTAGTGAGCATTTTCAAGTCGGAGATCTTGTTTTCGTGATCTCAACAAGCGAGGGGATCGAAGATATGATGATAACCTCGGGAAAGGAAAATTTTGAAGCCAAGAGCATCATGATTCTTGGAGGAAGCAGGATCGGAAAGCATGTAGCCCTTTACATGCAGAAGACCTGTCAGGTAAAGCTTATCGACAGCGATCCGGTCCGCTGCGAATCGCTTTCGGAAATTCTTGAGAATACCCTTATAATAAATGGAGACTGCCGCGATGTCGATATGCTTGAACAGGAAGGGATCGGGAAGATGGATGCTTTTGTTGCCGTTACCGGAAATTCTGAAACGAACATTCTGTCCTGCCTTCTTGCAAAGAAGCTGGGTGTGAAAAGGACTATAGCGGAAGTGGAGAACATGGAATATATTAACCTGGCGGAAAATATTGGTATTGACACCATTATCAACAAAAAGATCTCCGCGGCCAGCCGGATCTTCCGTCACACTACGAATCCCAACGTGACCCAGGTTAAGTATATGACAGGAACCGAAGCTGAAGTTATTGAGTTCAGTGTCCCTGAAAATGCGAAAATTACCAAAGGGACTCTCAGAAGCCTCGATTTTCCCAAAGATGCCATAGTAGGAGGCGGGACAAGGGATGGAGTGCCTTTCATTGCCACAGGGGATACAATGATAAAAGCAAATGACAAGATTGTGGTATTTACACTTCCGTCTGCCTACGATAAAGTTTCGAAATTCTTCACCTGATCTCTCATGATCAATTTCAGGATAATTGCCAGGGTTCTTAGTCAGATCCTTATCCTCGAAGGTCTTTTTATGCTTGCAGCGGGTGCCCTGTCGTGGATTTACAGGGAGGAAGCTGCTATTTCTTTTCTGTATTCTGCCATAATCACTCTTGTAACGGGCGCACTTGTCTTTA
This sequence comes from Bacteroidales bacterium, assembly GCA_040772125.1. Classification (GTDB taxonomy): domain Bacteria; phylum Bacteroidota; class Bacteroidia; order Bacteroidales; family VadinHA17; genus LD21. The sequence goes on along the minus strand of JAXGYS010000003.1, from coordinate 918,961 downwards.
CGCCACTGCGAAAAAATGACAAGCCTCACGGTACCCGCGAAGGTTATATCATTATGACATTCATCTGGATTTTCTTCGGTCTCTTCGGTTCACTGCCCTATCTTCTGACGTCATCGACGGGGAACTTCACAGATGCATTTTTCGAATCCATCTCGGGTTTCACAACCACCGGAGCATCAATATTCCAATACCCTGAATTGCTTCCCAAAGGGATCCTTTTCTGGAGAAGCCTTACTCAATGGATGGGAGGAATAGCTGTCATAATGCTTTCATCATACCTGATACCGGTCACTAACACATTGACTATCCAGCTGCCCTCCTCCGATTTCTCAGGACATATAACCGATAAGGTACATCCGAAAATAGTCGAGGCCAGTAAAAGGCTGCTGCTTATTTACGCTTCCCTCACCCTTGCAGAGGTCATCCTTCTTCTCGCCGGGAAAATGCCGCTCTTCGATGCTGTCTGCCACTCAATGTCGACACTTTCAACAGGAGGTTTCTCAACCAGAAACCAGGGCATGGCAGCTTTCTCTTCTCCTTTTATCAAGGCTGTTGTTGCAATATTCATGTTCGTGGCAGGGACCAATATGTCACTTTTCTATTTTGCCCTCAAAAAGAATTACTCAAAAATATTGCATAACAAGGAATTCAGGTTCTATGCTTTACTTACCACGACTTTTTCAATCATTTTCGTGCTGATCCTTTTTCTGATTCCGGGAAAACCTTTCTTAAAGGCTTTATCTGACGGCTTCTTTCATGTGATCTCACTGATTTCTACAACCGGATTTTACACCGACAATTTTGCTGAGTGGGGTGATCTGGCAGTAGCCGGAATACTGTTTCTTATGTTCATCGGAGCCATGTCTGGTTCAGCCGGTGGGGGTATAAAGATCGTCCGTTTTATGATCCTGTGGCATAACAGCAGGAATGAACTGAGAAGACTTATTCACCCTCATGCATATCTTCCGATCCACATCGACCAGAAAAAGGTTCCTTCCGGGATAATAACCAATCTCCTCGTATTTGCGATTATCTATCTCATAATGGTATGCACGGGAAGTCTTTTGCTGTCGCTTCTTGACTTTGATCTGATTACTGCTTTCAGCACCTCGGCTTCGATGCTTGCAAACATCGGGCCGTCACTGGGCACATTTGCTCCTTTTGAAAACTATTCAGCCCTTCCTGCCACCGGCAAATGGATACTGAGCGCTCTTATGGTCGCCGGACGACTTGAACTTCTGGCTGTAATAATTATTTTTACAAGCTCCTTCCACAAGCGCTGAATGCTCTTTTGTCTTACTTGCTACCATTCAAGAATTCCGAGCCCCTGTCTTATCACCTGTACCTCATCACCTGTACAGTCGACAATTGTGGAAGCTTCATTTCTGCCATAGCCGCCATTGATAACAATTTCCGCGAAGTCGCGGTACTTTTCATAAATAAGCTCAGGATCAGTGGTGTATTCTATAACTTCATCAGGATCGTGGATCGATGTTGTCATTATCGGCCGTCCAAGTTCCCTGACTATCTCAAGAACTATTGTGTTGTCAGGTATCCTTATGCCAACCGTCTTTTTTTTATTTTTAAAAAGCCTTGGTATCTGGCTGTTAGCCTGAACAATAAATGTAAAGGGACCAGGCAGGTTTCTTTTGAGGAGTTTGAATAATGAATTATCCCTTATAAGGGTATATTCAGAGAGCATGCTCATGTCGTGGAAGATCAGCGACATATCAGGATTCTGGGGATTAAGCCCCTTCAGGTTCGCTATTTTCTCGATGGATCTGTGAGCTTTGATATCACATCCCATTGCATAGACGGTATCGGTGGGATATATTATTATCTCTCCTGCTTCCAGCACTTCAACCACTTTTCTGATACGGTCGTGGTTTGGATTTTCTGAATAAATGCGGAGAAGCATAGCAATGTAATTTTGGGTAAATATATAAAGAAGTGTGAAAAGAACATAGATCAAACCATTAAGCCGGGGCAGACAGTTATTCTTTTCTGCCTCCCTCATGCTCCCGGTTTTACAAATAGTTTTCCGGGGCCGCCACATGGAATAAAAAAAGGGTAAGCTACTTATATCGCACCGCTACAACCGCCTACCCTTGCTACCTTCCGATCCTGGGGGAGTTCAGCAGGAGCTGGTCGTATAAGACTTACCCGCTGCAAAAATACATATTTTTATCCCTTGTGCAAAATTTATTATTACCCGACATTAGCCTTTCCCATTTCAATTTTCAATTATCTTTGTTTGCAACAACTAAATCCTAAACTAAAAGTAATGGAACAGAACGTCAACGTTTGGAAGGCCAATCTCACAAACGGCCTTATTCTTGGTCTATTGGGAATAATATACACCCTTGTTATTTACTTTCTTGATCTGACGTTTAACCAGGTGCAGGGTTACATTTTCCTGGTTATACTGATTGTTGCATTGTTTTTCCTTATAAAATCATACCGCGACAATTATCTAGGAGGCTATATCACCTATGGCCAGGCTGTAGGTGCAGGAGTTGTCATCTTCCTTTATTATGCGATTATACAGGCGATTTTTGCCTATCTGCTTTATGCAGTGATCGATCCTGGTCTGATTGACAAGCAGCTGGCTTTTTCGGAGGAACTGATTGCCAAAAGAGGCCTTCCCCAGGAAGCTATGGATGCTGCCATGAACTTCCAGAAGAAATTTGTTAAGCCTGAGATCATCGCTCCTTCCAGCCTTATATCAAATATGTTCACAGGCCTGATAATGTCTCTTATAGTTGCAATATTTGTCAAGAAAGAAGGCAATCCACTTATTGACTCCGGGGAACTTCAGGATCTCAAATAAACCATGCTGATGGATGTTTCGGTAGTCATTCCTGTTTTCAATGAAGAAGAATCAATCGGGGAACTTGCCCGGTGGATTGAAAAAACATGTTCCGATAACAGACTGGAGTATGAGATAATTTTCATTGACGACGGAAGTACCGATTCGTCGTGGAAGATAATCAGGGACTTATCCTCAGAAAACCGTTCCATCAGGGGACTGAGGTTCAGAAGGAACTATGGAAAGGCAGCGGCCCTTCATTCGGGATTCATGGAGGCCTCAGGCGATGTTGTTATTACCATGGATTCAGATCTGCAGGACAGCCCCGACGAGATTCCCGGGCTGGTGAAGATGATCAATGAGGAGGGTTATGATCTTGTCTCCGGCTGGAAGAAGAAGCGCTATGATCCTTTTGTTAAAAGATTCACAAGCAAATTCTACAACGGTACCGCACGTATCGCATCCGGAATTAAACTTAACGATTTCAACTGCGGACTGAAAGCCTACAGCAATGAAGTCGTCAAGAGCATAGAAGTCTATGGGGAAATGCACAGGTACATCCCCATTCTGGCAAAGAAGGCCGGTTTCGGAAGGATAGGTGAAAAGGTGGTTCAGCACAGTCCGCGTAAGTACGGAACTTCAAAATACGGACTCGACAGGTTTCTGAAAGGTTACCTCGATCTGCTTACCATAGGTTTCATAACCCGTTTCGGGAAGAGCCCCATGCACCTGTTCGGATCGCTTGGAACCCTGATGTTTCTCATAGGCTTTATAATGGCCCTTTATCTGGGTATCAGAAAACTTGTCTTTGTGAGCCATAATCTGCGGGCACCCCTGGTAACAGACAGTCCCTACTTCTATATAGCCCTTACGGCAATGATAATAGGAACATTATTCTTTCTGACTGGATTCCTTGGAGAACTGATAAACCGTAACTCAACCGAAAGGAATAATTACCTTATAAAGGACAGGGTCAACATAAATTGATCAGGAAACCGTTACCAGAGCAGTAAAGCCTGTCATAGAGCCTTTATAAGCTGCTTGAGCATTATCTTATAAAATACCTCAGTTATCGATTCTGTAACTTTGTTCCAGGAAAATCTTTCCTTTTCCTTTCTGACATTTTCAGAAAAGTCGGCTTTTCTCTGATTCTCGAAGAAATCGGCTATTGCTGATGCAATATCGCCCGGGTCAGGCATGACAACATAACCGCATCTTCCGTGCGGAACGGTTTCTTTAAGCCCTCCCACGTCGGTAACGATCATGGGCTTGTCGAAATGATATGCGATCTGTGTTACTCCGCTTTGGGTTGCGGATCTGTAAGGCTGGACGACCAGGTCGGCAGCGCTGAAAAAGGCAGACACTTCGGTATCGTTAATAAAACGGTCGATGAAAACGACATCTTCATCAATACCCGAATCCTTAACGATTTTCCTGTACGGTTTGTCGTCCTCGTAAAACTCACCGGCAACAATAAGCTTTATTTTTTTCTCTCTCAGCCTCTTGTCAGCAAATGCCTGCAAAAGCAGGTCAAGGCCTTTATAACTCCTTATAAAACCGAAGAACAGAAGGTAATTGTACTCCGGATCCAGTTTAAGATGTGAAAGGGCTTCGTTCCTCGTCAGTTTCTTTCCATATATGTCAAATACCGGATGAGGCGCCACTGCAACGGGAATGTCATTCCTGAATTCCTCCACTTCGTTCTGTACTGCATCCGACAAAACAACAGCCCCATCGATGCTCTTCATGAAGAAATTCGTAAGAAAAGAATCTCCCGGCCGCTTTTCATGAGGAACAACATTATCGATTACTGCCACAATTGCAGTATACCTGTTTGATCTTGCTATCCTTGAAACAGTTCCCAGAGCAGGAGCCAGGAATGGAATCCAGTACCTCACAAGAAGGATATCCGGTCTTTCCTTCCTTAGTTTAAGCCCTTTTCTTATCCAGTTGAAGGGATTTACCGCATTCAGTTCACGGATAATCCTTATGCCTTCCGGGGCAGGCCCCTCTGTGTACTGCGTCTTGCCGGGAAAGAGGAAACGCGGATATTGCAATGTAAATGTACGTATATCTACATCCTTGCACTCTGATACAAGCTGTCGAGCCAGCCGTTCATTGAATGCAGCAAGTCCACCTCTGTAAGGATACGCAGGACCCAGGAAGGTTATCTTCATCTATCAGAAAATTAGATGTAAAAATATTAAAACGTTTTATTTACTTTCTGCTCCCTCTGAATATTTTTCCTGAAATCTTCTGTAAAGTTGTTTGTGCTTGTTGTCAAGATCTATATTTCTGCCGCTGATAAAAGCATATTCAATATTGTTTGTCATCATATCAAGTATGTCTCCTGACGATACTACGATATTCGCATCCTTGCCGGCCTCAAGTGATCCTGTAAGATCGTCAATCCCCAGGATTCTGGCATTGTTGAGGGTTACAGTCTGCAAGGCTTCCTCCTTCGTCAGACCATAGGCAACGGTTTGTCCTGCCACAAACGGAAGATTATAGCCGTAAGCCTGGTTCTGGTAGCTTATTCCGACAGTAATTCCCTCTTTCATGAACATTGACGCCAGCTTAAATGGTAAACGTATATCACTGTCCTCATATTTTGGAAGGGAATGAATATGTTCAAGAATTACCGGAATATTATTCTCCTTCAAAAAATCTTTCACAGCCCAGGCTGATTCGTCGGCATTGGTAAGGACCATATTTTTAACCCCGTGTCTTTTAGCAAATGAAACTGCAGCTATGATCCCTCTGGAATCCGGAGCATTGATATATAAACGTTTAGTCCCGTCGAAAAGGCCGCGCAATGCTTCCAGCCTCAGATTCCTGTCAACGGGATTTTCCTTTTCCAGATAAGCCCGGGCGTCGGCAAAGATTTTTTCAAGCTGTTCAACATTCTTTTCATAGGCATTTTCATCCTCCGTTCTCATGGCTCCCGGATAATCGTACCCACCCCTGCGTGACTGGGTTTTACCGGGCCAGCCAAGGATTATTCCGTCGTCGGCCCTGTAGATTGCGTCCTTCCAGTTCCATGCGTCAAGCTGAACGATGCTTGAGGTTCCGGGAAGAAGTGTTCCTGAGGGCACCACCTGTGCAATAAGAATTCCGTTCGACCTCACAACAGGAATAACGTGTGAGTCGGTATTATAGGCAACAATTGATCTAACATTGGGATTCAGATCTCCGGTCTCGCGGTTATCGACAGTAACCTCAACCCCGCTGATCTCTATCAGCCCAAGGCTTGTATTCGGATAAATAAGTCCGGGGTACACCTGCTTGCCTGTTACATCAATGATCTCGCTTCCGCTGGTATCGCCTCTGAAATCTGAGGTTTTACCTGCAAAGGTTATTTTCCCATCTGAAAATGCAACAATTCCGTTGTCTATAACCAGGCCCGTTCCGGTATGGATCGTCCCGCCTTTAAGTATTATCTGTTTTGTCTGCGGCGGAGCCACCACAGGGCTCTGTGCAGCGGCACTCAGAATGAGAGCCGATGCAGCTATCGATAAAAATACTCTGCCTTTCATCGTCTTGAAATATTGGGTGTTCTGTTTGATTCATTCTGTGAGCTTTCCTTCAGGATATCAGAAATGATCCTGTCCTTTTCGAGCTCAATCTCTTCCTTCATAACCGCGTCAGACTCCTCGTCATAGTAAATAATTCCATCCACCATGGTTTTGCTGGCTCTTGAATATACCGAGAGGGGATGATCTGTCCACAGGACAAGGTCGGCATCCTTCCCGGGTTTTATGCTTCCCATCCGGTGTTCGAGATGAAGAAGTTTTGCAGGATTAAGAGTTACAAGCTTAAGCGCTTCAATCTCATCGACCCCACCGTATTTAACTGTTTTTGCAGCTTCCTGGTTAAGCCTTCTTCCCATCTCATCGTCATCGGAATGAAGGCAGGTAAGAACTCCCTGCCCGAGAAGCACAGCGGCATTATAGGTGATCCCCTCATAGACCTCATATTTATAGTCCCACCAGTCGGAGAAGACGGAAGCGCCTGCGTTGTTTTCCCTGATCTGATCGGCCACCTTGTAACCTTCATTGAAATGGATGAGGGAGTTGACTCTCAGTCCGAAGTCTTTTGCCAGTTCCATTATCATTGTTCCTTCCGACTGCACATAAGTATGACATTCTATATAGCTTCGCTTCTCAAGTACATCAACAATGGCATCAAGTTCAAGGTCTCTTCTCGGAGGAACCTTGCCGGCTTTTTCCTGCGGCTTCAGACTGTTCCATTCCTTCCACTTCCGGTTATAATCTTCAGCTCTCTGATATGCGTCGCGTATTATCTGGTCTACACCCATTCTGGTGTTGGGATAACGGCCTGCACTTCTTTTAACGTTTTCTCCGAGGGCATGTTTAAGGAAGCCTGCCTGATTCTCAATCTTCAGTTCTTCGGCAGAGCGGCCCCATCGGTGTTTGATCAGTACCGACTGTCCTCCTATGGGATTTGCCGATCCGTGAAGAATATGAGCAGCAGTCACTCCACCGGCAAGCTGCCGGTAGATTGAGGGATCTTCAGGATCGATAACATCTTCAACCCTTACTTCCGATGATATGGCCTGTCCCGATTCATTCGTTCCCTCCATAGCTATATGGGAATGCTCGTCTATTATCCCTGGAGTAAGATGCATTCCTGTTGCATCAATAACCCTTGCCCCCTGTGGATTCAGGTTCCTGCCCACTGCTGAAATCTTACCTGCCTTCACAAGAACATCAGTTCCGGGCAGTTTACCCTCTTTCTCATTTGTCCAGACGGTTGCATTGCGAAATAATATTGTTTCCTGTTCAGGCAGCTCCATTCTTCCATAAGCAGCAAAAGGGCGGATTATCTTTCCTTCAACGGATCCGTCTGTTTTCGGGGAAGGTAAGGATCCGGATTCCTTAGGGGGAGATGTGAACATTGCTTTCCAGGTCACCCATCTCCCGTCATTGGTCCGTCCGCGTCCTTCAAGGTTCCTGCCGTTTATCGATCCGCTCAGCCTGTATGTTATACCCCGGGTTTCAAAGGAGAGAGATACAAGATCTCTTTCCTGTGAAAAAACCGGCCTTCTTATCTCGGTGGAATCAAATGATATTTTAACGGAGGGTTTGTCAGGAGCACCCGACAGTTGCATAATGAAACGGGAAGTATCGGCAATAATGGAATAAGTGCCTCTCAGATCGGCCGTTCTCAGGTCGGAGAAGCGATATGGCTGTCCCTGCACCCAGTTCTCATGGATTATACAGTTGTCGCTGAAAATATTACCCGAGGTTATCAGGAAGTTTGCAACCATTTTCTCGCGCAGGGCCCCGATAAGGTCGGAAGCACCAATAAGAGCGGCAGGCGTTGCCGTAAGAGCCTTTAAAGCTTCACTCTCCGGCAGTCCGTTTTTTACTGCTTTTCTTAGCCCTGCAAGGAAATCGCTGAGTCGTTCCAGTCCTGATGATGTAATAGCGAACGGGATGCCTTCCTTTGACACGTATGCCAGATTTGCAGGAGCCATTTTATAATGCTTCAGTGTCCTGTATGATATGGATTCCGAATCGAAGGGATCCCTTACATCAGGTGCTGCAGGATATTTTACGGGAATTATCAGGGTACAGCCTGTTTTCTTTATATCTTCAAGGGCCTGATATTCGTCTCCCGAACCTTTAATAATATATCGTATATTAAATTCTTTTCCCAGTTTATCAGCCCTCATAATCTCAAGTTTGTCGGCTACCTCGAAAATCTGGGGAAGGAACAGGTTTTCGTTATAGGCTTCCATTCCGTCGTCGTGGAAGTAGCCCGGGGGAAGCTGGGAGTACCATTGGGCATCATAGTTCAGCTGCCTTAGCAGGGCAATTATCCCGAACTGTGACGAAGGGTAGAAGTCAGAGGATCGTCCCCTCGAAAATGAGTAATTGGCAGAAGCATTGTTTTTCAGGATCAGGTTATTGGCCTTGCCGTCGCCAGTTGTTACAAGAGCTGATGTCCCTCTCGCCAGGCCGTCAGCCTTGAAAGTTACAACGGCTCCGAAACCTGCCTGCCGGAACTCGCCCGACCTCCTTGAATCGGGTATGAACTCGGACGAAACGCTGTAGGAAGAATTGATACCATCGTTCCAGTATTCGGCAATCCTGGGAGCCGGCCTTTGTGAAAGAGCTGCCTGTCTTGCATACTGAGGCATAAGGGCATATTGGCTCATCATTCCCCCGCTCTGGGTCTGGGATTCGGTTTTTATTCCGTAGTTACCCGCATAGATATCTATGAACGACGGGTACACGGTTTTTCCGGAAAGGTCATATACGATAGTGCCTTCCGGAAACCCGACTCCTTTTCCTATCCTGACAATCCTTCCTTCTGCCACCAGCATGTCTGCACCTTCTATCACCGTCTGATAATCAACTACCAGAGTAGCATTCCGGAAACCATAAATATCGGGTCTTTTGTCGCTTACACCCGTCACCGGAGCATTGTCCAGCTGACCGGATAAAATGAGCGGCCAAAAGAGCATAAAAAGCATCAAGCTCTTTTTCATGGATAAAATCAATTAAGGAATAATAAAATTTTAATGTTTGTGATTTCAGACATCAAAATTAAGATAATCTTCAAGGTAAGCAAATTCAGGGGTGAGTTTGCCTTTTTTTAGTATTGTTGCCCTGCGTATAATGTCCGAGTCAGGTTTTGAAAACAGGTCCTGAAGAGTTTCTGTCATAAGCTGTCGTCCAAAATCGAGTGAGGCATCTCTGGGCAGTTCACCGGGGAGGTTGTCAATTGACATCACTGTTATATTTGTTGGCCGTGTAAAGGGTGGTTCTTCGATACCCTGCTGAGGATTATATCCATAAAAAGGATCCGAAATGGTAGTGGCTCTTAGGGTTGACGGTACCGGACCGTTGATGTCGCAGCTGATATCTGCAACGACTGTAATTCGAAAATCACTTTTTTTCATATCCTCCTTTGAAAAGAATACGGGGGAACGAGGGTCCCAGAAGTGTCCGGTGATAAGGATGTCGGTTACCGCTGTGTAAGGAAGGAACGCTGATTCATATTCTTCAGGATGAGTTATAAAGTGTTCAAACCTGAAATTTTCTCCGTTTCTGTGTCTCATATAGTCTTCAGGGCCTATCTGACACACGACCGGCACATCGAATTCGCGTTTAAGGAACTCATCCGGGCTTACCTGCACTATATCACAAACGCTTAGGGTCTCAATAGCGCCTCCTGCCACACGGCCTTTTCCTGTGACCAGGATCTTAAGTCCGGGTTTTAGTTCTATAAGCTTCAGCCCAGCCCACATCTCATCGAGGTCACGGCACTGGTATGCAGGTTTCAGTCTGAACCTGTTTGTGCGTATTCCCCTTGCCCTGAGTGCATTGTAAGCTCCAACGATCCCGGCCCAACGTCCGAAGGCAACTATCCTTGCCCCATTTTCTGTTGTAAGGTACTCATAATCAACAAGTGTTGTACCCATTGCTGCAAAATCCCTGAACATATCCCTGTTATGAGGCTGTTTTTTAGCCACATGAGCAAAGAAAAGGTAAGTTTTTTCAGGGATAATGGTCCGTTTGTCGACCTCTTTCACGCCCATGAGAATATCACAATCGCGGAGGTCTTCCCTGAGGGGGATGTTCAGGTATTCATATTCTTCGTTCGAATAGCACCTGTAATCGCTTGGCTGAACGTAGAATTCAGTATAGGGGAACAGTTCCTGGAGTGTTATTATCTGCGGGGGAGTAAGCGGGACTCTTCTGTCGGGAGGATTTTTTGTCTCTCTGAGTATTCCTATTTTGATGCGGGTTTCCATAAGCAGGGATTTTAGGAAAACTACCAAAAATATTCAACATGGCAGGAATTTTGTGTGATATAAGTCAGTCTGGGAATTATTTTAGTAATTTTGCAGCGATACCATCGGGGCTGACCTGGTTTTGACAGCATGAGGGGTGGTATGTAAGCATGCAGGATGTGGTGACGCGTTCCTTGAACAGTGTTACAAAACAATAACTGGCGAATCTAATTACGCTCTCGCTGCTTAAGCGAATAAAGTAGTTTAAGCTTCATCCCGGCACAGGTGCCGGGACGGGACGTCTCCCGGGCGGTCAAGCCCTGATCCAACCCGATACGGAGGCGCACGCAATCCGGGGCTAGCCTGATGATCGTCCCGCTCTGAAGGCGAAACAAACAGGGGCTAAGGGCATTTTAGGTCGTTTTGCAGCTGAAGTGTCACGAAAACCAAGCACGACTAAGCATGTAGAAAGCATATGGTCTCCATGTCTGGACGCGGGTTCGACTCCCGCCAGCTCCACGATCAAGCACAAAACAACCACCCCCGTCAGGGGGTTTTTGTTTTTATGGATACCGTTGCAAGCTTGCTTGCAAAAGGCAGAAGTAAAAACAAAAAAACCATGCGCAGCATGGTGGTTGTTTTGTATTTGCAGGACTGGAGCTTAGGGATCACCGAAGGTACTCCCGCCAGCTCCACTCTCGCTCACCGAAGGGAACTTCGTTGGACACAGTCCACTGAAACCTGCGAAGGCGAGGTTTGCCCTCCGTAGCTCTGGCGAAGGAGGGCTTCGCTTTTTCGAAGATTCCAAATCGCTAATCCTGCTCCGGCCTTGCACCTTCGCAATAGTTTCGGTTCAGAAACACGGTGGACAAGGTCAGCCAGAGCTACAGAAGGGCCTATTTGATTGCGCAGGAACTGCATTAATCAAATCAGTCAATTCGTTTCCAGGCTGGAATGTGCCGTCCAGACGGAATTAAACTGATGACCAGCCGGAAAAACGCCCCTTAAAGTCATTTACTGCCGTCCTGAACACTCACGGATCCTGCATTTAATCAAAGAAGTAAGCACCTTGGTCAAATTGGCATTTTATTTGCTTTATCGATAAATTCATGAATAATTTCTGATTATAACACTAATTATCAATACAATAATAAGATAGACCAGGTCCGTTGACCCTGATCCTGTAAAACAGCCTGTAAATTTTGTTGATATTTTGACTAATGTGTTAATTTAATTGACAAACAGCCATAATTTGATGACGATTAGCTGATTGGCATCTGTACACGATCATCATAACAAGCATTATTCCTCGTCGCGGGAGTAAGGCTGCTTGACCACAAGTGGGAATATTGCTAATTTTAACGTCTGATATGAACGGATCTGAGCATCGGGAAGGTATCTGTGTAAAGATAAGTTACGACGAGGATCAACCGGTCATCTCAGGGAATTAATACAGAATAATGGACGAGAGTCAGAACAATCCGGTTTTTGAAAGTCTTCTTGCCGAAGGAGGCGAGAACTTTTATCACTACATAAACTGGCTTGGTCTTGCAAAAGATTCCAATCTGATGATCCTTTCATCCGTACATCACTATTACTACGATTTCAACGACCTTAAGGGTGTCAGGACCATTATAAACCTTAAAAAGCTTAACCAGATCAATCATATCGACACCTTCCTTAATAATGTATTAAGGGTGCTGCCGGAAAAGGCAAAGTTCATCGGTTGTTTCACTGACAACAAGATCAGGCGCGGAATTGCAATGCCTTTTTATTTGTCGTTCAGAATACTGAGCAGGCTGGTAAATCTTTTCGATACCAGATCCGACCGCTTTATGTCGAGAAAAGATGTCATCCGTCTTCTGGAAACCCATCAGTTCGGTATCGTTGACATGACAGAAATAAGCAACATAACTTATTTCTGCGCCGAAAACAAAAAGAAAACAGCCTGAAATCCATTATTTTAATCATAAAATTAATGCTTTTGGTCAAAAAGCAGCTTTGCTGTTTTTTAATCGCCGGGACAATTAATCCAAGCTCTTACTAGCTGTATATCAACATATTATATCGCCAGTCAGACTTTCATCACGGCAAAATGCAGGAAATCTTTATAAATACGCCGCTTGCTTTGACGTACACCCCTATTTTTTAGACGAAAATGAATTCAGGGTTGACCACTGCACCCAAACTGTCCATAAGACCATTCTGTAAACAGCTTAAAATGCCCATCAGTTGGGCCCGTGCTACTTGACAGCAGGATTTGTTATCAGTACTTTTACATCAAACTAATGTCAGAATAAAATGGAACAGATTTCAGTTATGGGAGGCACAGGTAACACTCTTGCCGGAAAGAGACCGGACCACCGTGACTTTTTATCGGGTCTGAAGGGTAAGGATCCTGCTATTGAAAGTCTTCTTTCGGAAGGAGGAGACGATTTCTTTCAGTACCTGACCTGGATAGGTCTGGCCAAAGAACCAAACATTATGGTCATTTCCTCGAACCACCACTATTATTATGACCATAACGATCTGAGGGGAATAAAGACACTTATTAACCTGAAGAAGCTGAACCATGTAAGGCATCTTGAAAGTTTCCTCAATACTCTTTGCAGAATACTTCCACCAAAAGCTTCCTTTGTAGGTTGTTTTAAAAACAGCGGAAATACGGCAAACGGAATACAGTTTCAAAATCCGGCCAGGTTGATGAACGGAGTAATGAACATCTTCGATTCCAAACCAGAAAGGGTTCTGTCCAAAAAAGGAGTTACAAAATTGCTTGAAGACCATAAATTTAAAGTCAATGATATAACCGACATTAACGGGATAACCTATTTCTGGGCTCAGAATACTGCAAAAAATGCAGATTGAAATCCGGAAACATCATCATTATGAAGCGAATATGATAAAAAAACAAATTATCATTGTCTGAACGGAGGTTTCCCAAAATAAACTTCAACTTTGTCAGTTTATAGGTTATGGATGCATTCAATACTTTGATGCGTGATAAGATCATTCCATTTCTCGAGAGATGGAATCTTATTAATATCATCCTTGGGGCGATAGACATTTTTTCCATTGTGGTTGCCTACCAGATAGCGTTTATGCTGAATTATTACTCGGAAGGCACCCTTTTCTTCTTCGAGCGCAGGGACGTCACCTATATATTTCTAGCTATCCTTCCAATATGGCTTTTCACTCTATACATTATAAATGCAACTGAAATCCCAAGAACAAAAAGATACCGGACACTTCTTTTTGAATATATTCAGTCGGCTATTGCAGTAAGCGCTGTACTGCTTGTTTTCTACTTTGTTTTCAAACTGGGATATCTCTCAAGGCTTTTCCTGGTTCAGTTTGCCTTTCTGGGCTTCCTCTTCCTATTCCTCGCCAGAACCATTGAATATAAGGTATTTAAGATATACAGAGCGAAAGGGTTCAACTATGTGAATATTGTACTCATTGCTGATGAATCTGCCATTCCCTTTATTGAAGACATCAGACAGAACATCGACTGGGGTTACAGAATTACATTTATTTTTACGAGTTCTGATAAAATAATTGAGAAATACGGGAAGATCTACAAGATCCTTCCTGAAAAAACCAAGATGGTTATCAATGATCTGATGGAGGTTGATACCATTGATGAGGTCATATATATTAAGAAGGAAGCAAATCCATCGGAGGTAAGAAAAACCATAAGGTCATGCGAGGAGCTTGGAGTGGTTTTCAGGCTAAAGTATCAGGGTGTTCAGATAAACCTGACAAATGCCTTCACATCGGTTATCGGAAGTGAAAAGTTCCTTACATTCATTAATATTCCATACAAACCTGCGGCCCTTGCTACAAAGAAATTCATGGATATAAGCGTGTCGGTAATACTTATTCTTCTCTTATCACCACTGATGATTCTGATAGCTCTCGGTATAAAGATCACTTCAAGGGGTCCGGTTATTTACAGGCAGGCAAGGGTAGGTCTGAGGGGAAGGCAGTTCGACCTGTACAAGTTCAGGACCATGGTTGCTGATGCCGACAGGATCAGAGGAGAGCTTGAAGAACAAAACGAGATGGACGGGCCAGTGTTTAAGATCAAGGACGATCCCCGGATCACAGGTATTGGAAAAATACTCAGAAGGACCGGTCTGGATGAACTACCTCAGCTGATAAATGTTCTTAAGGGAGAGATGTCGCTGATAGGGCCGCGGCCGCCCCTGAAAAGTGAAACAGAGCAGTATAAGAGATGGCAGCTGCGGAGACTGTCTGTAAAGCCCGGCTTATCGTGCTTCTGGCAGATAATACCCGACAGGAACAGTGTGAGGTTTGAAAAATGGATGGAGATGGATCTGGCATATATTGACAATTGGTCGCTTCGATTAGATTTTATAATTTTGCTCAAAACCATAAAGACTGTTTTTCAAAGAACAGGCGTCTGATAAATTTATTAACCATAATATGAAAAAAGAAAGAATTCCGTACCGAATCACAGTGCCGGCGCTGCTTATGATGATTTTCATAAGTTCTTGCGTGCCTGTCAAGCACCTAAGCTATTTCAACGACATAGATCAGCTTGAAAAACCGGTCGTAAATCCAAAAACCAGGAAAACCATTTCACCATTCGACAGGCTTTATATAAGAATCCTGAGTACAGACCCCCAGACAAGAGATATTTTCAATTTTCCGGAGGAAGTCAGGTATTCAGATGCCTCTACAAGCCTTATCGGGTACCTTGTAGATGAAACAGGAAGCATCGACTTTCCCTTTGTTGGAAAAATCAGTGTTGCCTCCCTTTCGCTTGAAGATGCAGCCACAAAAATCCAGACAGCTCTGAATGAGTATGTTCCGAACACAACCATCACTGTCAAGTTCATCGACAACACGATCTCGATCCTTGGTGAGGTGCAGCGACAGGGGGAATATTCATTTTCACAGGACAAGATAAATATATACGAAGCACTTGCACTTGGCGGAGGATTAACCCGTTACGGAAACAGGAAGAACATTATTCTTATAAGGCAGGAAGGTGAAAGGATAATGCATCACAAATTAAATCTGTCCGACTCAAAAATAGCCAGCAAAGACTTCTATTACGTTCTTCCCAACGACGTTATCGTTGTTGAACCCTTGAAATCAATATCATCAAGCTATTCAAACATTACTTACACGACTTTGCTGTCAACAGTCACAACCCTTCTTGCAGTTCTGTTATTTGCCGGTCTGGAACTTTAGAAAAACCTGAAAAAAGATGTTAAAGACAATTGAACCTGATTCCTCAATAGCTCCTTTCAAATACTTCATTTTAAAGGTTGCATCGCTGAAGTATCTATATATTGCTTTGGTAGTTTTGTGTTTTGCCTTAGCTGTTTTTTATAATCACTTCGCAAAGAGAACTTACAAAGTCTCTGCCTCGCTGAGCCCCGTAGAGAACAAAACATCATCAATTCTCAGTTCAAACGAACTTTTCAGCAATCTGCAGTCATTCGAGGCCATGAACAACATTGAAAATGACATGACCAACCTGAAGTCATTTTCACTTATTTACGCTACCGTCAGGGAAATGAACCTTGAAGTAAGCTATTTCAGGGAGCATAAACAGATTTTAACGCAAAGCAATGAACTTTTCGGATCAGTTCCTTTTACAGTGAGCATAGACAAATCGCACAACCAGCCTATCAATGCGAAGTTCTATATCACTCCCCTGGATGACAATTCATTCAGGCTGACCATTTCAGAAAAGAAAGTCCCTTTCTACAATTATGTCGACAACCAGACAATCAGTCAGGACAATATCGTGGAATTTGACTCGATCTGTAAGTTTAATGAAACAATAAACAACAGGCTGTTCAGGTTTTCTGTATCCTATAACAAGAACAACCTGACTGTCAACCCCAAGGTAACCTATAAGTATTATTTCGTTTTAAATCATCTCGATTTCCTTGCAAGAAATTATCTCGAGAGACTAGAAGTGGAAAAAGCTTCTCCCCTTGCTTCCATTATTAATATTAAGTTTTCGGAGAAGAACCTCGACAAAACAATTACATTCCTTAACCGCTACCTCAACTCTTTCCTTGAGCAGAACCTCGATAAGAAGAACACCGTCGCACGAAGCACTGTCAGGTTCATTGACTCTCAGATCTCTGAGATTTCAGATTCGCTCGTACAGTCAGAGTCGGCATTGAGGAACTACAGGTCAGCAAACCAGGTTATGGATCTAAGCTTCCAGGGCCAGCAGACTTTCGAGCAGCTTACCCAGATTGAGACAGAAAGAGCTAACCTTCAGGTACAGGAAAGGTACTATAACTATGTCATTAACTATTTCAAGGCAAATGAGGATGGATCAGGGCTGGTTCTTCCGACAGCCATGAATGTCTCAGATCCGATAATCAACCAGCTTATCACCACTCTTAACGATCTGAACATGCAGAGATCGTCCTACCTTGCAGGAAGCAATCCTCAGAAGAATATTTTTATCAGCCAGATAGATGCGAGGATTGCAGCGCAAAAACAAACGATCCTCGAAAATTTCACCAACAACCTGAATACGCTTACTCTTTCGCTCAACGAGCTGGATTACAGGCAGGATAAACTGTCGAGAGAAATATCCAGGCTGCCGAGAACGGAAATGAACATGGTCAGCATGCAAAGGAAGTTCAACCTCAACGATGCAATTTACACCTTCCTTCTCCAGAAGAGATCAGAGGCTGCCATATCACTCGCATCAAACTACCCGGATTATGAGATAATTGAGCCGGCAAGGAGCATCACTTCAAAAATCACTTCTCCGAAGAAGCTTATAAATTATTTCCTGGCTCTTTTCTTCGGTTTGCTGATTCCAACCATGTACCTTGTTATCAGGGACTTCTTCGACGACAAGATAAGAAGCATCAACGATGCTGAGTACATGCTGCACCGCTCTGTTATGAGCGTTATATACAGCAACAATCTGAAAAGCGAAACGGTTGTTGCCGAACACCCGAAATCAGCCATATCAGAATCTTTCAGGAATCTGCGAAGCAGCCTTTTCCTGAAATCCGATCACGAGAAATCGAAGGTTATTCTCATTACCTCATCACAGCCTCAGGACGGAAAAAGTTTTGTATCGGTCAATCTTGCTTCATCAATTGCCGCTGTCGGGTATAAAACCATTCTTCTCGACTGCGACCTGCGACGACCAACACTCCACATCAAGCTCAAGGAGAACAATGCGATGGGTCTTACAAACTTCATGATGAAAAAGGCTGCTCCGGAAGAGATCATAAGAGCGACTTCCATTTCCAACCTCGACTTCATTTCTGCGGGCCCGATCATTCCGAACCCGTCGGAGCTTATGGAATCAGGTGTCCTTGATAACCTGATCAACTACCTGAAAACGAAGTACGACTATATTGTAATTGATACAACACCTGTGGGTATCGTTGCTGATGCCATTCTGATGATGAAGTATTCATCAAAGGTCCTTATGGTCATAAGGAACAATTACACCAGAAAGGACATTTTCGCAAACGTCCTCAGCAATCTGAAATCGAATAAGATCAGCAACTACGATATCGTTTATAATGACCTCAGCCTTCACAAGAGTTCGTACAGGCATTACAGCAATTACTATATCAAGAACTGAGAAAGAACAGCGACGCAGATAAAAATAAAGTATTATAACCAAATTTTGCAATTAAAACTATGAGTAACGACGCAGCAGCAATAAAGGAAAAAGTTAAGGAGTATATCAAACAGGCCACTTTTGTTGAAAAGGATAAAATAAAGGACGATTCCCTTATATTCAAGGAAGGTTATTTCGATTCAATGGGATTTGTTGTACTGATAACATACCTGGAGGAAAATTTTGGCATCAAGACAACAGATGCCGACCTTGTTGAAGAGAACTTTGAATCGATCAATGCAATAACAGATTTCATAATCCGTAAAAACAGCAATTAGGGATGTGCGGAATCGCAGGCATAGTAGACTACAGGGGAAAGCCGGTAAGCAAGCCTGTGGTTGAGTCAATGCTCTGTGCCATAAGTTATCGTGGTCCGGATGAAAGCGGCATTTACCTGTCGAGATATGCAGGACTGGGTAATGTCCGTCTGAGCATTATCGACCTTTCTACAGGCCAGCAGCCTCTTTCGGATCTTTCCGGAAGATACTGGATTGTTTTTAACGGGGAGATCTTTAATTACAAAGAACTTCGTGAAGGCCTGATCAGCAAGGGCTATAAACTCAAAACCCATTCCGACACCGAGGTCCTGGTGCAGTTGTATGCACTCTACGGTAAAGATGCTCTTTCGATGCTTAACGGGCAGTTCGCCTTCGCAATTTGGGATAAAGTAAAAGAAGAGCTTTTCATCGCACGCGACAGAATAGGAATAAGACCAGTATTTTACCACCATTCTGCCGAAGGCTTTTCATTTGCCTCCGAGATAAAGTCCCTTTTTGTTCGGGAACATATTAAACCTGAATTCTCACACGGCAACCTGGCCCAGATTTACACATTCTGGACTACAATAACCCCGCTTACAGCCTTCAGGGATATTTATGAGCTGTCGCCCGGTCATTACTTAACTTACAACCGTGATGGGATTAAGACTGCCAGATACTGGGAACTTCATTACAGCGATGACCTCAGGAGCAAATCAATCAATAAAGCGCTGGAGGAGTTTCATGAATTGTTCTGCGATGCGGTCAGAATAAGACTTAGGGCAGACGTAGAGGTAGCTGCTTACCTGAGCGGAGGAATCGATTCAAGTTCAACAGTGGCTTATATAAAGGAAATAGAGCCCGGAGTACTGAATACATTTTCCATCGGATTTAAGGAGAAGGATTTCGACGAGACCTCTTACCAGAATGAAGCGGTAAAATATCTCAATACACGTCATAAATCCATTACTTGCACATCGGAGGATATTTCGGCAAGCTTCCCGAAGGTTGTCTGGCATACCGAGACACCGGTAACCAGAACTGCCCCTGCACCGATGTTTCTTCTTTCCAGACTGGTCAGGGATAACAATATAAAAGTTGTTATAACGGGCGAAGGGGCAGATGAAATGCTCGCCGGCTATGATATTTTCAAGGAAGCAAAGATAAGACGGTTCTGGGCCAGTCAGCCTGATTCGGCCATACGACCACTTCTTCTGACAAAGCTATATCCCTACCTTCCTCAGATGAAGCAGGCAAACCCGGCTATACTCAAAATGTTTTACGGGTTTAAACTGGAAGATATAAACAATCCTTTTTACTCCCATCTGTTAAGGTGGAATAACTCGAATCATATCAAAAAGCATTTTTCCGAAGGATTGAGGACTGAGCTTAACGGATACTCGCCCATGGAACATCTCGAGAAGCGTCTTCCTGCGAATTTCAGCTCATGGAACTACCTTGAAAAATCGCAGTGGCTGGAAACAACGATCTTTATGTCGGGCTACCTTCTTTCATCGCAGGGCGACCGGATGGCAATGGCCAATTCTGTCGAGGGCCGATATCCATTTCTCGACTATCGCGTAATCGAGTTCTGCAACAAGCTTCCCGACAGCTATAAGCTTAACGGGCTGAACGAGAAATTCTTCCTCAAGAAGTTAATGGCAAACAAGATACCCGATTCAATCCTCAGAAGATCAAAGCAAGCCTACAGGGCTCCTGTCAGGAGTACATTCTTCCTTGAAAAGCCGCCGGATTATATAGATGAGATGCTTTCACCGGAATATTTTTACAAAGCAGGGATCTTCGATTATTCTTCGGTATCGGCTCTGAGACAAAAAATAGAAAAGACAGGCAATGCTTCCGAAGTTGAAGATATGGTGTTTGCCTCGGTAATATCGACGCATCTGCTTCATAAGATGTTCATTGAAAGAGACAATGCGGATTTGCTTTCCACAAAACTCAGTAACCTTGGAGTAATTGAAGACACAAATAATAATCTGTGAAACATATATGTTTCAAAACACAAACCATAATAAAAATTAATACATGTGGATTCCCCCGCCTGATGCGGGGCAAGCATGTGACCTATAAAATCAAATTTATTTATACATGAAAACCAGGAAACCTTTTTCAAAAGAGATAATTCTGCTCGAAAATCTTAACCAGGTAGTGGATGATATAGCCCAGAAGCTTCGTCAGGATATTTTAGTAAACTTTAAACGCAACGGGGCTGTTGTCGGAATCAGCGGAGGCATTGACTCTTCCGTGTGCCTTGCCCTCTCAGTTAAAGCCTTTGGTGCTGAAAAAGTCCTGGGAATTATAATGCCGGAAAAAGACTCCAGTCCCGACAGTGAGGAACTGGCTCTGGAACTTGCCGCCAGGTTCGGGATCCGCACCGTTAAAGAGGTGATCACTGATGCCCTGACGGGATTCAGGTGTTACGAAAGACGTGATGAAGCGGTAAAAAGAGTTTTTCCGGAATATGACCCAAAAACCTGGAAAATGAAAATCGGAGTAAGGCAGAGCGGTCTTTACAACAACCTTCCTCCGTTATTTACTCTGACAGTTATCGATAGTGATGGAAACCAGAAGGACAAGATCCTTCACGCTCCTGAATACCTCCAGATTGTAGCTGCCTCCAATTTCAAGCAAAGATCAAGGATGTCAATACTGTACTATCATGCCGAGGCTCTTCATTATGCCGTGATAGGGACTCCAAACAAGCATGAACAGGAACAGGGCTTTTTTGTAAAATACGGCGACGGCGGAGCCGACGTAATGCCAATTGGAAATCTTTATAAAACACAGGTTTACCAGATTGCTGAACATCTTGGTGTACCTCAAGGCATTATTGACAGAACACCAACAACTGATACCTATTCTGCTACTCAGACCCAGGAAGAATTTTTCTACCAGCTTCCGTTCAGAATGATGGATATTTACTGGTACGGCTTCGAGAACGGCTACTCTCCTGAGGAGGTTGGTGCAGTAATGGGTGAAACACCGGAAAGGGTCGAAGCCCTTTACCGGAACTTTGAAAGGAAAAGAAAAACTACGGAATACCTCAGAATGGCTCCTGTGAGAGATTATCTCCTTTAGCTGTATTGTATTACCGGATAATCTTCATTTTGAACTCAATATATGAACCATAGTCTGAAGGCTATGGTTCATATATTCTGTCGCGTTTCTCATTGAGAACATCTTCCCTGACGATCCGCAACCTCAGCAGGAGCTGCTTTGTCTCCTCCACATTCAGTCTCTGAGTATTGTGTGAATTGTACTCTTCGCTGACGTTTACCTTTGATTCGCCTTCGGTGAAGTATTTATTATAATTAAGGTCCCTTGTATCGGCAGGAATCCTGTAATAGTTCCCTTCATCAACAGCTTTAACCATCTCCTCCCTGTTCACCAGTGTCTCAAAGAGTTTCTCTCCATGCCTTGTTCCTATTATCCTTATCTCACTCTTTGATTTATACAACTCCTTAAGTGCCTGGGCAAGATCGCCTATAGTAGAGGCCGGAGATTTTTGAACAAAAATGTCACCGTTGTGACCATTGTGAAAGGCAAACAATACAAGTTCAACAGCATCTTCAAGCGTCATCATGAACCTGGTCATCGAGGGATCAGTGATGGTCATATCAAGATTGTTCTTGATCTGGTTGATGAACAAGGGGATAACAGAACCCCGCGATGCCATTACATTCCCGTACCGGGTTCCGCAGAATACAATTCCAGTTCCGTTCAGGGTCCTCGATTTTGCCACCATTACTTTTTCGCTCAGGGCTTTAGACATGCCCATGGCATTAATCGGATACACTGCCTTATCGGTGCTCAGTACAACAACTTTTTTAACATTATGCTGCTGAGCAGAATTCAGAACGTTTTCACATCCAAGGACATTGGTCCTTACGGCTTCGGTAGGAAAGAATTCGCATGACGGAACCTGTTTCAGGGCGGCAGCATGAAAAACATAGTCAACACCCTGTATCGCCTGGTCAATACTGTTCCGGTTCCGGACATCGCCAAGAAAATATTTAATCTTTGGATTCGCATAGAACTGACGCATGTCGTCCTGTTTTTTCTCATCCCTGCTGAAAATCCTTATTTCAGAAATATCAGTGTCCAGGAACCTTCTGAGAACTGCATTTCCAAAAGATCCGGTGCCTCCGGTGATCATAAGGCATTTATTTGAAAACTCCATAGCGTTTTTTATTTGTAATATTAATCTTAAAAATAGAAAAATTAGGTAGTTGTGAATAACTAGTTGAAAGATTAACCCCGGCCATTCTCATGTAAATCCTTTTCAGGCAAAACATCATTCAGAATCACTTGTCCGCATCAGAAACATTGTTGGTCAAAAAAAAAACAGTGTTGGTCCAAATTAACATAATTTACTATATGCCTGATAGTTAATTGTGTTAGATTTACACTCTGATAAAATGGAAACTGGTTTGTATGAATAAGTTGACAATATTTATTTTGCTGTTCTTCTGTAATATGACCGGCAATGGCCAGGCTCCTTCAGGCACTTCATTTCTGAACAGCGAGGTTCCCCTTGTTTATGATCATTATACTCATTTCAAATGGGGCGTTTCAATCAAAGCTGAACAGCCGGGTTTTCTTTTCAGGGCAGGAATGTACCGTTCGGCAGCTGACACAGGCGTTTACAAGGTTCAGCTCTGGATAAATGAAGGATTAAAGAATCATTCGGTTGCAGGCCCTTTCCTGTGGGCTTCACAAAATGGAGTTACCGGCTGGACAGAATTTGAATTCCCCTCGCCTGTAGAGCTTGAGCCATCCTCAACATACATCCTTTCGCTTACAAAAGATGGTGATCCGAAACGGAGTGAAAAAAACGATTTAATAACAACCAAACTCAACACCACGGAAAGAAACAGCGAAATGAATACGCCAGTCGATCTTTCAAACTGGTATACCAATAACTCGCTGAGAGTTGCAGTTTCCTCCGCTCTCACACCCGGTTCAATCAGTCCTGAACAAACGATATGCTATGACAGGCTTCCGGAACCACTCAGACAGGATATGGCGCCTGGCGGTGGAGCAGGTAATTACAGGTACCAGTGGCAGATGTCGGAAAATAATGAGACCTGGAATGATATCAATGAAGCCGTTAATCCGGATTATTCTCCTCCTTCATTAAAGACCACTACCTGGTTCAGACGCAGGGTCTCAAGCGGCCGGTTCAAACCTGTAGCGACAAATCCGGTAAAAATCTCTGTTATTGAGAATCTCACCCCAGGTACGATAGGAGCCAGCCAGTCGCTGTGCCACAATTCAACTCCTTCAACCCTTGGCCTGATAACCTTTCCGACTGGCGGGGGTGATGCGTATTCATACCAGTGGCAGAGTTCAACCGACAGGGTATCATGGACAGATATCCCCGGCGCCGTCAATCAGTCCTTGTCTCCTGCAGCACTTACACAGACGACCTGGTTCAGGCTTCGTGTGACAAGTGGCAACTGTGCATCAGAATATACCCAGCCTGTTGGAATAAACGTTTACCCGGCCCTTGATCCGGGAACAATCGGCAATGACCAGTCAGTTTGCTACGAGTCAGAGCCTGACCGTATTGTCCTGACAGAAACCCCATCCGGAGGCACAGGCTCCTATGTATATCAGTGGCAACGATCAGCTGATGGAACTGCCTGGAATGATATTAACGGAGCAGCTTCCCCTTTCTTTGATCCTCCGGCCCTTTCATCAGAAATCTGGTACAGGCTTCTGGTTGAAAGCGGACCCTGTTCAGGATTTTCAAATACGGTTCATATATCCGTTCTGGAGCGGCTACTACCCGGAACAACAGGAAATGATCAAACCATCTGCTACAACACGGTCCCCTCTCCCATCGTTCAGTTAACAGCCCCTTCGGGAGGAACCGGCAGTTTCACCTTCCAGTGGCAAAGTTCAGCTGACAATAGTTCCTGGACTAATATTAACAACTCAAATTCAGCTAATTACACTCCCCCTGCGCTTACGTCATCGCGTTGGTACCGTAGGGCTGTAACTGCAGGATGCACATCTTATGGCAACTCCGTCAGGATCAGCATATACCCTCAGTTCAGCTCCGCCCAGCTTCACGACAGCAAGACTATTCCGGAGAACAGTTCAACCACTTTCTATATAAGCTTCTCAGGAGGAACTCCTCCTTACACTGTATATTATACCCGCAACGGATCGGAGCAGACACCTCTTCAAAACTATTCGGGAGGTACTGAGATCTCAACCGGGACACTTTCCGAAGGAAGATATACCTATGTATTGACCGGGGTAGTTGATTCCCACGGATGCTCAGTTCAATCGACAGGTTCAGGAATAACCATCAATGTATCATCTGATGATGAACCCAGGAGCAATAAAGCCCTGGCAATAGTAAACTCATCCTCATCATATTACTCCAATTTCACCACCTATCTGGTTCCTTACCTCGATAATTTTGGAATTCCGTACGACATCTGCAATGTTAATTCCACCGCGCTGCCGGCGCTGGAGAATTATGCACTCATAATCTTCGGGCACAGGAATGTTTATTCAGGTTCATACCCCCTGTCACTGATCGAAACGGCTGTCAGTAACGGAACCGGACTTGTCAGCTTCGATCCCCGCCTGTTCGACTTCCAGAGCTCTTTCAACAGTCTGATATCCTCGCGTTCGGTAAATACAAACATCATAAATATTTCCAATACCTCCCATTTTATAACAAGATACCATGCCAACGACAGCTTCAATTCAACAAACAATGTAATAACGATGCTGCGCTCCTGGTCGCTCAGTCAGAACAGTAACCTGATCGGGGGTTCCAACCTTGTTACGATGAGTTCAGGCGGTCAGACGATCCCCTTGCTTCAGGTATCAGACTACGGCTCAGGGAGAATTGTGAAATGGACAGGTTATGACTGGATGTTCGAAAGCTATCTTGGACCCGTTTACGGAATGGATGATCTTTTATGGAGAGGAATGGTATGGGCAGCACGAAAGCCATTCATCATGCAGGGTCTTCCTCCCATGGTAACGATGAGGGTTGATGATGTAGAGGGAAACACGGGTGGTGTAACAGAAAATTTTGTCTGGGTTGAGATCTGCAATGAATTTGGGATAATTCCGTGGTGCGGCACCTACTACACTAATATCCGTCCGACAAACATTCCCACCCTGAAAAGACTGACTGACAATAACCTGGCAACATCTTCGCCTCATGCTATAAACGGATTTGACTTTATCTACTTTAATCACAACAATCTTTCAAGTTTCGATGCTGCAGCAAACGTGCGTAACGCAAGAAATTTCTATAATCAGCATGGACTTAGAATTTCAAGCTATGTAGTCCCTCATTTTTATGAGATAAGTTCACAGGCACTCGGCGAACTTAGCGCAATGGGTGTTGAATTTATTGGTACCCACATGCTTCCTGATAACTTTTATAATTCCACTCCCCCTACACCATGGATCAATTGTGCACCTTACAGAATAAACCGTAACGGTTATGCCCAGGGTACAAGGCCGGTGTATTACGGAGGATACGTAACATTGAGCGGTTACAGATTCTTCAACTGTCTTGCTGAGATACGGGATGACGGAAGCTACGAATGGTTTCCTGACAATGATATTACAAATACTTCGGCAAGAGGTATCAGACATCTCAGGAGGTCGTTCAACAGCATGGTTCTTGCCTCTCTTTTCACTCATGAATATTTTCTTGAAGAAATCACACAGTCAGAATGGAGAGAGATAATAAGGCGCATAACCTCCGGCATCTCGGAATACAGTCCTCTTTATTGCTCTACTGACTATGCCCTGCAATACATAAGGGCAAAAAGCAATATCAGAATTACAAACGTCATCGAGAATACCAGCAATGTCGAGATAAGGTATAGTGGAACCAACGATATGGCTACAAAGTGCTATATGTTTTATGATCAGAACGGACAGATATCATTCAGGCTTATTGATCTGCCAAGGGTAAGCGGCAGCAATACTGTTACCGCACCGAAATAGATTTAGATGAAAAATTGTATGAGAAAGAATAGTATTATAATAGCGATCCTTCTGCTTTTTTCAGGCATATCGACTCTAAATGCTCAATGGAAAGTAATTAACAGCGGTACAACCCTTAACCTTAATTCCATTTATTTCACTTCGTCAAACACAGGCTGGATTGTCGGAGATGGGGGTACGATCCTCCAGAAGACAGAAAACACGTGGAAAAGTGTTAAATCACCGACCGGCGAAAACCTTTATTCGGTATTCTTTACCAGCCAGTATAACGGGTGGGCTGTTGGTTCAAAAGGAACCATTTTGAAATACAATGGTTCAGAATGGGAGCTTTGTGAAAGTCCGGCAAAATCAGATCTCCGTTCCGTAAGTTTCGCTGACACTGATAATGGGATTGCCGCTGGTAAAAACGGAACAATACTTACCTACAGCCATGGCACGTGGGCCAGGGCGGGGAAAAAGGCACGGGGTGATCTTTTCTCCGTCGCTTCAATTAACGGAAATTCCTGGATTGCAGGAAGTCATGAAGGTGTAGGAGTTCCTGTGATGAAAATCACAGATGCAAAAGGTGAAATGACAGAGAGCACCCTGGGATCATATTCATCGGTTTTTTCCATATCGTTTGTGAAGGAAAATGACGGATATGCGGCAGCCAGTCCGGGCGCCCTCCTGCATTTTGATGGTATTTCATGGAATAAAATAAACACCGGTTATAATTTTCCTTCGCTTACATCCGTTTATTTCAAAGACGATAAAGGTATTGCCGCCGGTTATGAAGGAACTGTCCTCATTTACTCAGAAAATACCTGGAAAAAAGAAAGTTCCATAACGAGGCAGAAGCTCAATGGAACCTTTATTAACGAAAATGTATTTTATACAGTAGGTGATTGTGGTACAATCCTGGTCAGTGACCGGTCAGCAGAGAAACAGGAAGTTAAGAGTGGAAAAATAACCGGGCTTACCTTATACCCAAACCCCTGCAGCGATCTTTTAAATATTTCCCTGCCCGACGGAAGTTATGGAAATCTGAAAATTTCGATAACAAACCCAAATGGTCAGCTCATAATGAGTACAGTGGCAAATGGAGCAGATTATGGTATGCCCGTTAAATTAGCCACCGGTGATCTGAAGGAAGGGTTGTATATCCTTAGTATCGCGACAGGGGAAACTACATTATCACAGAGGTTTATGGTCAAACGCTGAAGATCATAGCAACTCCTGATTAAGAATAAGAAACTGGAAAATCAATTTAACTGATATTAAATGAACGCTTTTGATTATTTCTTTGAGAAGACAAAAGAACTGGAAAAACCTTTCCTGGTAGGTAAAGAGACCATTTCATACCGGGAACTTTATGATTCATCCGTTAAGCTGGCAGCATACCTGAACCAGAGAATCGGGGAGAACAAGCATGTTCTTGTTCTTTCGGTAAACAATGTGTTTTTCCTTAAAGCCTATCTGGCTGTCATCAAATCGGGAAATACATGTATCCCGCTGGATACCAACATAGAGAAGGAGAATCTGAAATATATTTCAGGGCTTACCACACCTGCACTCATATTTGCATCGGGAGATACCCGCGACAAGCTTGGCCTTGACCCTGAAATCTGCATTGTCCCGGGATCTGTTGAAGAAATAGAAGCTTCTGCCCCGCGGTGGCAGGGCCCTGATGCCTTTGATGAAGACAGGTGTGCCGAGATTATTTTTACTTCGGGTTCTACAGGAGAACCAAAAGGAGTAATGGTCTCTCACAGAAACCTTATTGCCAATACCGAATCAATAATAACATATCTGAAACTGCGTGAAGATGACAGAATGCTTGTTGTCCTTCCATTCTACTATTGCTATGGATTATCCCTTCTCCATACCCATCTCAGGGTGGGTGGTTCAATTGTATTCAATAATTCATTTATTTTCATCGGAGGCATAATAAAGGACCTTGTACAACATAATTGCACAGGCTTTGCGGGTGTTCCGAGCCATTTCCAGATCCTTCTGAGAAAATCGGATGCTTTCAAAACCACGCATTACCCGGCCCTCAGATATGTAACGCAGGCAGGGGGCAAACTCGCAACGATCTTCATTGACGAGTTCAGGGCAAGTTTACCGGATGTAAAGTTCATTGTTATGTACGGTCAGACTGAAGCGACAGCAAGGCTCTCATATCTGCCTCCTGAATTATATGAAAAGAAAAAAGGATCAATGGGGAAAGGTATCCCGGGTGTTGAACTGAAAGTAGTAAACGAGGAAGGTGAAAAAATCAGACCGGGAGAAGTTGGTGAAGTGATTGCCCGCGGGGACAATATAATGCTTGGGTATTTTGCTGATGAGGAAGGTACAAATAAAGCCATCAGAAACGGATGGCTTTATACCGGTGATCTTGGAACAGTTGACGAGGAGGATTACATTTACCTGACAGCCAGAAAGAAAGAGATTATCAAGGTTGGGGGAAAGAGGATCAGTCCCAAGGAAATTGAAGCAGTAATACTTGAAGTTCCTGAGGTGGTTGACTGCACCATTGAGGGGATTGAAGATGAGCTTCTTGGAGAAGCTATTAAGGCTACGGTTGTGATAAATTCCCAGAGCAGGGATAATGGCATTCTTGAAAAAATCAAACAGCAGTGCTCACGGCATCTTGCAATGCATAAGATCCCTAAGGTTTTTGAGATCAAGGAACAGCTGGTTATCAGCGCCACCGGAAAAAAGATAAAAGGCAAACTTTAAAAAAAAACGGGCTGGAGTCATTCCAGCCCGAAGTGTTTCTTCACTATCTGTTTTTTCTGCCGGTCAGTCAGATTATTAGTGGTTAAGAATCCAGGATTCTGCTTGTAAAGGAACTTCTGCATATTCATATTGGTCACAACCTTTGCAGGATTTCCAATAATCACCGAGTTGTCAGGGAACTTGCCCCTGAGCACGCTTCCTGCCCCTACAATGCAGTTATCGCCTATTATCGTATTCGGAAGGATAGTACAATTGGTCCCGATGAATACGTTGTTACCAACTTTTATTCTTCCAAATATGTCGCCGTTTATGAGTTCCTTCCTGAAACACCAGACCCCTCCGTCGTGGGTAATGAAAACTGTGCCCAGTGCAATGCCCACATGATCGCCGATCTCTATAAGATAGGGTTCAGTTGAAAACTCAAGTGTCTCAAAATGGCAGTTCTCCCCTATCTTCATGCCATGTTTCCTGAGGTAACTAATCCTTTTGTCCGAACCAGATCTCTCAAGGATTTTTTTATAGAGACTGTTCAGAATTCTTTTTATCAACATCATTAAAACTGATTTATATATTTTATTTTTTTATTGCATTATCATCCGTTCGAAGCCTTACTGTCTGATTCCGGGTAATATCCCCTTTTCCCGGTTAAATCCGGCTCTTCCTGATTCAAGTTATTTATACTTTTATTTCTTCTTGTCCGGAAACCCGTTACCCATAACCAGCTTCAGTTCATTGCCTTTTCAATCAGTTCTTTTGTCTCCTGTATATGACCTTTTGAGGATGCTCCAAAAAGAACCGATTCAATTTTCGGGAACTGTGCAAGGTACTCAATAGCTTCCCTTGGTTTCAGCGCTCCCGCTGCAAGAACCTGCATTGCTATCGGCCTGAAAGTTCTTTCATTGAGGTATTTTTCATAAACAGCCTTCCCTCCCGACATTCTGAAGCCGATCTTGTTAATCGAGCTGCAAATGACGGGATTCTCAATACCAACCGAGTTAAGTGCATCAAGCAGTGCAGGCATGTTCATGGTAATATAGCCAGGCTCAGAATTGTACTTTTTGCGGATATAGTCATCATACTCCCTGAAAACATCAAGCATCTTAAGGCCAAGTATCATATCCACAACAACGTTCTGCAGAAAAATGACCGGGGTACTGATCCCCTTGAACATTTTCATCTCTGCATCCACAAGAAGCTGCATAAGTCCGATAAAATCCTTTGTCAGAAAAGCAACTCCCCCTTTTGTGAAGGTGCTGAAGATATTGCCGGGCACATACTGTTTTATTGTTCCGATAATGCCCAGATCTGTTACGGCATTGGCATATTTATGTGCATATGGCATGCAGGGGAAAATCTTGAAATCTTTGTATTTCTCCGGATTTGCCCTCATATGATCACAAATATTCGCTATCCTGTCGTGAGTCGTGCACATGAATGTATTGATCCCTGTTTCTCTTGCCTGATCAAGCACCCTTATTATTGTTGAATCATCCTTAAAACGGATGGCCTGCTCCCGGGATTTCTCATCAGAAAGATGGTTTACTGCAAAAAACTGATTATCACCGAATAAAACTTTATCCATCATAGCTTTAATTTTTTTTGGAATCCTCAATTAATAATTCAATGACCTTGTCGGTATACAATGCCTGTTCAAAGGTGTTTATCTCAGACTGCTTCTTGTTAAGGATGCAACCGATAAAATTGTCGATCTGTGCACTGTATTCCTCACCCCTGAGGTAGAAGTTAACCGGTATGGCAAATTCCGTAATATACTTTATAGTCCAGCCTTTGTCGAGATTTTCCTTTTCATTTCTTTCCTTCAGGTAGATCTTGATTTCAGTGGCATCGCAGATTATCTTTCCTTTCTTACCCTGGATGGTAAGAGAGGTCGACATTTTCCTGTACGTTTCATCACTCCAGTTTACCTGAAGGACACCTGTAAGTCCCGACTCAAGTGTTAACATTGAAAAGACCGCATCCTCCACTTCCTTTGAGTAGATTTTCTTGAGCATTGTGCCCCGGGCTTTAACAGGTTTTCCCATCACTTCCTGAACAAGGTTGATAACATGAGATGCATAATCGAAGAGGCAGCCTCCCCCTTCTGCCGGATCAGAACGCCACGTTCCTCCTTTTTCCTTTACAACAACAGGGCCGTATGCTTCCCCTGTGAAGTGAAACAACTCACCAAGAATCCCGGTCTTGAGAAGCCTTTTAAGTTCCCTGAATGTTCCGATGAACTGATTGTGATACCCGACCTGGTTAACCAGCTGCCTGCTTTTTGCTGCAGAGGTCATCTCCTCCCCTTCTTTCAGCGTCAGACTGAAGGGCTTTTCACAGAACGTATGTATTCCTTTCTCCAGGGCGTATTTTACAATCGGGTAATGAAAACGCGTCGGTGTGGCAACAACCACACAATCGAGGTTTTCAGAATCTATCATCTTAACGTAGTCGGTATACGTATTAACCTTGCTGAATTTTTTGAAAGCATCAAGCACCAGTGAGGAAGTATCGCATACTGCAACCATGTCAACGTCGGGGTGAGGTGCAACAATTGCAGCATGGGATAAGCCCATTTTGCCAAGTCCTATAATTCCAGCTTTTATCATAATATTTAATTTAAGAACAAATTTATATATTGATCTGTTATAGAATTCCAGTTGAACCTTTTCAGGATGTCCTGCCTTCCTGCCTCTGCCTGCTCCTTAATTTTGATACTGTTGCTCAGCGTAAAGATAATCTTATCAGCAAGATCTTCAGCATTGCCTGATTCAAAATGAGTTGCATTTTTATCTGTAATATATGTGTTCTCAGCAATATCAGAACAAAGAAGAGGTGTTCCCAGCCCCATTACGGTAAGGATCACGGGAGACAGACCCTCGATCAGGGAGGGCTGAATATAGACATATGCGTTCTTCATCAGGATATTCGTGTCGTCTCCGTAAATATATCCGGCAAAAATGATCCGGCTGTCGCTTGTGTTGCGTATTTCCTTTTCATAATCACCTGGATTTGGGGAGCCTCCTATCAGTACAAGCTTTTTATCAGTTTTTATCTTTTCGAAAGCCCTTATGAGAAGGTGTACTCCCTTATCGGGGATGAATCTTCCTACAAAAAGGAAATATTCATCCTTTCTGAGGCCCAGTTTCTCCAGTATGGCACCTGACCTGACAGGTTCCTTTACCTCCGAGCCATAAGGAATGAACTCATATTTTCTTTTGAACTTCGATTCAAAGTACTGGCGCGTGTAAATATTGTCAAAGATCACCTTGTTCGGAAAATATGCTGTGATATAGTTTGAAAATTTATAAAACAACTTGCCATACCATGGCCATTTATCTCTTTTCCAGTCCATTGCAAACTGACTGACATACACTCTTTTGCCGAATATGCGGAGTATGAGGGCCCAGATGCTGTTGGCTCCGCTGTGAAGATGCACCACTTTGGCACGGTTCCTGAAAATAATATCGAAAGTAGCCTTGAAGGAATGAACAAGGGTATCAAAACCAGCCCTGCTGACAGTATGAAAATTAATGATCTTTATCCCTTCATATTCAGAATACCTTGGAATATTCGTTTCACCAGGATAGATGCGGCAATATGCTGTCAGCTCATGACCTTTTTTCACGATCCTGGGATAGAGTTCCAGGGCGAACTTGTCCGAGCCTGCCCCTCCCTCCTTGGGCGGGATAGATCTGAATCCTCCGAATGCCGCTATCTTCAGCTTCTCCATTAACCGAGGTAACCTTTATAATAAGTTTCTATGTACTCCTTAAGAGCGATTTTCCAGTCGCGCATCAGATTGAGATTCCTTATGTTGAGTTTTCTGTTTATCAGTCTTTCACATGGAGGTCTCTGGGCGAAATATACATCCTTGAAAAAATCGGAGCTTACGGTTGTTATCCTGATCTCATCAGTTAATCCGAGCAGGTCAACAAGCTCGCGGGCAACCTCCACACGGCTTGTCTGTCCACCGCAAACCATGTTGTAGAGACCCCAGTATTCCTTCTGAATAAGCGCTTTGACGTTCCTTGCAAAATCGTGGGTAAAAGTCGGAGTTCCGTCCTTATCATCAACAATGAAAAGTTCCTTTTTCCCCTCTTTTATCTGCTTCATCAGTTTCTGAATGAATTTTTTATCCTTCGATGGTCCTGCGCCCATCATCCATCCGGCCCTGCAAACAAGAAATCTCCTTGCATTTTCAACCACATACCTCTCGCCCATGTATTTCGAACGCGCATACACACCAAGCGGATTTGGCTGATCCCAGTCGTCGTACAGCTCTTTTTTGCCGTCGAAGATACCAGCCGTGCTTATGTAAAGCACAGGAATATCAAGTTCATTTGCAATGAACACGGCATTCTCCACCGCAAGTGTGTTGGTATTGTAGGTTTCATCGGCATTCAGCTCGCAGAACTCCAGATCGGTGTAAGCTCCCAGGTGAAATAGATAGTCGGGATTAAAATCAATCACATCCTTTTTGTAAGCATCAAAGTCCCTGAAATCCAGAAAGCTTAGCCAGGGTTCATTAACGTCCTTGTCGGTGCATTTGATGATGTAATCATCACTGAACTGCCTGTAAAAAGCTTCTCCAAGCATACCACCGCATCCTGCAATATAAATCTTCTTTTTCATTTCTTTTATTTAATGATTTTTTGTAGATCGATCTTCAGTTTATTGTTCAGTACCTCGTAACCCCTTTCATTCAGATGCATGAAATCGGCAGAATACTCCGTTTTCCTCTTCATACTTCCGGGAGCTGAAAGAAGCTCATAAGCGTCCAGAACATAATAGCCCTTTTTGCTGCAGACTTCCTTAAGAATGTCATTCGTCTGACTCACCAGCCTGTCCATCTCCCTGTCCCAGAAAAACGACCTGAAAATTCCGGCTTTTCCTGTAGGAAAATTTGTAACGTAAAGCGGTACTATGTTATTACTGTCGCACAGTGCAAAAATCTTACTTATATTATCCAGATAGTCCTTAACAATATCTTCCCGGTTTTTCAGGACCCCGAGTGATTTTATGTCGTTCATTCCAGCCTGTAGAATAAGGTAATCCGGTTTGTGGACCAAAAGCAGCCTTTCTAACCTTAAAAGAACCTGTCTCGAGGTCTGTCCCCCTATCCCCGCATTGCAGCAGATATCATTTCCAAGTCCGATTTCCTCAAAGGGCCAGTGCTGTATGCTTGAACTTCCTATTGCAAGAATGCTCTGATGAAATTCTCCGTTCATAAGATCCTCTCCGAGAGGATCGAGTCTGAGTTCCAGATTATCTGCATACAGCGTCCGGATTGTCTTATAAAAGACAATAAACAAAGCCGTACACAGTATTAAAACTGTCAGTATTATGACTAAGTTCTTCATCTAAAACCATCCCTTCTCCGGCGACCAGTTCAATGCTTCCCTCTTATCGTTAAGCTTTATGCCTGTTCTGATTACCCTGGCGGGATTTCCTGCAACTATGCAATTTGAAGGGACATCCTTTACAACCACCGAGCCTGCACCAACGATTACTTCATCGCCTATCCTTACTCCTCCTACAATAATTGACCCTGTTCCTATTGAACACCTCTCACCAATGAACACCTCCCTTTTCAGGGGCAATCCGTTTACCCTCTTGTTGTGTTCATGGCTCAGAATGGATACTCTTGAGGATATTGTGGAGTTCTTACCTATATGAATGGCTTCGGGATAGACCCGCCCGAGATTTACACCCCTCTCAATAATAGTGGTTTTGTCGATGTCGTAACCGCTGAATCTGAAGCGGTAGTATCTGAGCCGTCTGATAAAGAAGGCCAGGAACAGACGGATTGCAAATTTTACTCTGTATTGCCTTTCATTCATTTCGTTTCATTTATCAGGTTACGGTATATTGAAAGCAGTTTCTGTCCTACAGTCTTAATGTCCAGGCCTTTGGCTCCTATTACCTCCCTTGACGAATGGCTGCTGTTGTTCAAAACCCTGCTCGTTAGTTCAGCAAGTTCTTCCGGATTGAATGTTTCTGATATATAACATCCCCTGACATCGCCGATAAGCTCGGCAACATTACCTACAGGAGTCGATACAACCGGCACATTGCAGGCGAGGCACTCCTTTACCGAATTCGGTGAACCTTCAAAATCAGACGTGAGAAGATGGAGTTCCGAAGCACAGAGACAGAACGGCATAAGGCTTCTTTCGGTATTGGTAAGAATCAGAGGCTCAATATCATTAAACAGATACCTCTCTTTCAGTATCTTCATTGTTTCCCTGAACCTGTCAATCCTTTTCTGTGTACGCTGGTTATAGGAATCCATGAAAACTATGTACCTCCTGTTTTTGTCCAGTCCAAGCTTTTCCTTGCTGTACGATTTTTCATAAGGCTTAAAGAAATCTGTATTGACCCCGTTGGGAAGATAATATGTCCTGGGATATCTTATCTCGGGAGCCTTATTTTTAAGGATGACCCCGTTGAAGATCCCGTGCAGAATCCTGAAAAGTAATTTCCCGCCTTCATGCTCCGGATCATTCTGGTACGAAACAATGCATTTCTTAAAGAATGCTGCTCCGGTGCAGACAAGAATAATAGCGCTATAGCTGTGATGGCAGTGAATAAGGTCATATTTGTTCCCCAGCAGTTTTCCGATAAGTCTGAAATAACCAGTAAGGTAGGCAAGCTTGCCACCTTCCCTGCTGTTCATGAATAGTACATCGTTACTTACCCCGAGTTCATTCAGTGAATCGATCTGTTCCTTTCCGAATATCCCGAAAATAGGAAACTTAGGTGTCGGATAGTTATTTGTAAGCTGAAGTACTCTCATTTATATCAATATGATGGTTGATAAATATTATCATTACGCATAACATATGTCACATGATTAATTAATAATCAGATTCTTAAGCGAATACGACTATTGGTTTAGATGCCGAAGTATTTGAATCCGCTCTCTTCAGTTTCCTTCCTGTTGTAAATATTTCTTCCGTCAAATATCACAGCTTCCTTCATAATTTTCTTGAGGGTCGGCCATGACGGAATTCTGAAAACTTTCCATTCGGTAACAAGCATCAGTGCATCGGCGTCGATACATGCTTCATACATATCCTTCGCGTAAAGGATATCTATGTTTTTTCTGCGGCATTCGTCCATTGCAGCCGGATCGAAAGCTGCTATTGTTCCACCTGCATTTTTTATAAGGTCAATCAGTACGAGGGAAGGAGCTTCGCGGACATCGTCGGTTTCGGGTTTAAACGACAACCCCCACATAGCAATCTTTTTACCTTCGATGCTGCCGTTGAAATACTTCATGAGTTTATCGAACAGAACTTTCTTCTGAAGATTATTAACTTCCTCAACCGCTTCAAGAAGCCTGAGCTTTTTACTGAAATCCTTTCCGGTATGAATCAGTGCCTTGACATCCTTCGGAAAACACGATCCTCCGTAACCAACTCCGGGATAGAGGAATTTGTTTCCTATTCTTGTATCCGAACCGATTCCTTTTCTGACCATGTTCACATCAGCGCCAACTGCATCGCAAAGGTTCGCAATCTCGTTCATAAAGCTGATCCTTGTTGCGAGCATTGCATTTGCAGCATATTTTGTAAGTTCAGCCGAAACAACATCCATGAATATTATTCTGTAGTTGCTCATCATGAACGGGCGGTACAGTCTTTCAAGTATCTCCTTTGCCTTATCCGAAGAGGTACCGACAATTACCCTGTCGGGCATCATAAAATCATTTACAGCCGATCCCTCTTTAAGAAACTCGGGATTTGAGGCAACGTCGAAACTGATTGTCTGGCCCCTTTTTTCCAGTTCGCCTGCAATTGTCTTTTCAACCAGTCTGGCTGTGCCCACAGGCACTGTACTCTTATTGACCACCAGGAGATAATGGCTCATCTTGCGGCCTATTTCCCTGGCGACTGCAAGAACATGGCTCAGATCAGCACTTCCGTCCTCGTCGGGAGGAGTCCCCACAGCAATAAAGACGGCATCGCTTCCTTCGAGACAATTATCCAGACTGGTGGTAAAGGAGAGCCTTCCCGATTCGAGGTTTTTCTGTATCAGATCTTCGAGCCCCGGTTCAAAAATTGGTGTCTTACCCGACTTCAGAACCTCAATCTTCTTTTCATCGACATCAACACATGTAATATTAACTCCCACTTCGGAGAAACAGGTTCCTGTTACCAGACCTACATATCCGGTTCCGACTATAACAACTTTCATAGAATTTTAATTTTATTTGGCGTCCACTACTGTATAACGTAATTCTTAAGGATTATGACATATATCCGGCTTTTTCACAGCTTTTTTTTCTTCAGGAGATAATTGACGCGGAACTCACTGCTATCTTTTTATTTTCTCCGCTACCGAAGAGTATAGTTTGCAGAATTCATTTCCCATTGAGTCAATTGAAAATTTATCCTCAATCTGCTTCCTTGCCCTGGATCCTGTTTCCATTCTCTTTTCCTTATTGTCGATAAGGCCGGTCAGCATGAGGGAAATCTCTTCAGGAGTTTCGCCTGAAAGAAGAAAGCCATTCTCTCCATTGGTAATGATTTCGCTTGTTCCGCCTTCCCTGCTGGCTATGACAGGCTTTCCGCAGGCCATATATTCAATTA
This sequence comes from Bacteroidales bacterium, assembly GCA_040772125.1. Classification (GTDB taxonomy): domain Bacteria; phylum Bacteroidota; class Bacteroidia; order Bacteroidales; family VadinHA17; genus LD21. The sequence continues at coordinate 881,151 of JAXGYS010000003.1, read as the reverse complement.
TCGCATTGGAGATCCCTTCGCTGTAAGTAAAGAGAACCCCGATATCGCATGCATTTACTATCGATTCCACTTCATTCGACTTTGGGAGAAGAATATAATTTCTTATACCCGATGCCCTGGCTTTTATCCGTTCGTATTCCGGTCTGTCGTCTTCCGTATCGCCAAGCCCGATGAAGGTAATGTCATCCCTGTCAGCATTGACGATCCTGGCCACATCGGTCAGCAAGTCATATTTTTTATTCTTTGCATATGATGCCACCATTATAACGGCAAAGGCCGTGTTTATTCCGTATTTGCTTCTTATAATCTCTTTCCCGGGGAGGTTTGCAAACCTATCGAGCCTTATTCCGTTGTAGATTACCCTGCATTTGTCACCCGAAAGGCCATAGCTTTTTAAACCCGCGTACGAATTTGCGAGTATCACATCTGAGAATCTGAATCCAAGATTGGTTATAAAATAATGAAAACCGGATGTTTTTCTTCTCAGGGGTGCATTTGTGATATGGCTGTTTATGTGGGGGATCTTTCTGAGAACAACAGCAGGCAAAGCATAGAATGCCAGCATGCTTCCCCAGGTGTGAATAATGTCTGGTTTTTCCGACCTGCAAAGCCGGTAAAATCTATAGAGGAGAATGGGATCTTTTTTAATGCCCCGTTTTAAAATCTTAATTGCAACGTCCAGTTTATCAGCATACTGGTACTGAATTTTCTCTTCTGTAAGAACCACGACCATCTCATGGTTTGTGTTCTCCTTCAGGTAACGGACCAGTTCCAGCAATCTGCGTTCCTTGCCTCCGCTCCGGAGCGTCTCTATGAAAAATAGTATCTTCATTTATGTCTTCCCGGAAATTACCGCATTGATTTACGGGATTTTCTGCTTCTTCTGCCCGGCATTATTATCAAATATCCGGATATACGGGACTAAATTCTTTCCAGTGATTCCTTTACCTCAATACTCTTTATCTTTCAGTTCAATTAAAGGCGATGTGTTTTTACTTCATTCCTTTTTCTTGCCATTCTCGCTGACAATACTTTTAAACAGAGAGCTTATCCAGTCAATTTTTTCGCCGCTGAGGCCGAAATTTCTGAACACAAATGATCTGGCTTTGGATGAGAATCCATCCTCAACGTTGTTCTTTGCCATCATGCTTATCAGGAGGTCAATATCCCCGTTTGCAACCTTACCAAGGCATTCCCTGGCAATTATGCCGCCCGGATCGACGTATAGAGAATAGACAGGGATACCGCAAGCCCAGGCTTCAATAAAAATATTCGGGAAACCCTCCATGGGGGAAGTGCTCACCAATGCTTTTGATGTGGCTATTTCTGCTATTGTATCGGCATGAGGCAGCTTACCCAGAAGTTTCACATTGGGGTACGATCTGAGTTTCTCAAAATATTCCTCAGCAGGTTTATCACGCGGCTGCCCAACAACCTTGAAGGAAAGTCCCGGCGCTTTTTCAATCACATTGAAGAAATCACCAAAGCCTTTTCGCCGGTCGAGGGAACCAACATAAACGTAATCAGCAGGTTTTCCGTTAGATTTCTCAGGTATTTGGGAGAGATCTATCAGGTTTGAGAACAGAATTGATCTGATTCCTTTTTGATTCAATATCTTTTTCTGGCCTTCGTGCTGAACGAAAACAGCATCTGATTTTCTAAGGAGCCACGGAAAAACGAACTCGTTGATTATCCCGCTTGAAAGCCACCAGAAGAAATTGCTCGATCTGAACTGAGGCACGTAATAATTCTTTATTCGCGTTCTGAAACTCATTACATCAAGGTCGGAGGCCATACCAAGAATGAATTTAGCCTTGACTTTCCTGGCTGCCCAATAGGCAATTATGTGTCTGAATTCCCTTATCCGGCAATAATATACATCAGCTCTCTGATCCCTTAGCGTTCTGTACAGCATCGGGATCCTGTTAGTAACATACCTTAATATCGGAATACCTTTTTCCCAGTCGTTTATCTGAATTACCTTTATTCCATCCTCGGTAACAAAATCCTCTCGCGTGTTGTAATCGATTATCACAACTTCATTTCCGCCTTTTACAAGAGCTTTTGCAAGTAGTCCAATCTGCAGTTCCCCACCGCCATCTGTTTCCCCTTTCAAAGTATGGGCAATATTGCCCCAAAAACATACTTTCATAGATTTATTTCTTTTGCAGCCTCAGTTAAAGTTGCTGAAGTGATGTTTTTCCCTTTCAGATATTTATAAAATCCTTCCAACAGTTCATAAAGTTTCTCTACCGACTCCTCATCCTTGCGGTATTTGGAACAACCCGGCATCAGTTCGCTCGAATGAAACATCATCACCACATATTCGAGATTTATTCTGAAAGCTTCATCAATGACCTCCTCGAACATTGCAAGGGAAGACCATTCAAATGGTCTGAGCCACAGAGGCTGTCCCGGATAGAACAATTTCCTCAATCCTCTTAAAAGAATGCTTTTATGCAGGTTTCCAAAATACAATCCGGCAAGTTTATGATTCCTGTTAAACGGGAAGGTTGTCGGAATAACGGTTACAGGTATTTCCACCAGTGCTGGCCCATCAAAATTATACATATACGGGGCAACCGGTTTATCCGAAAAATCTGGTCCGCCCTTTCCGTCGGGTGCTCCTTTGGTAAGAACCCAGTTCGTAAAAGGAGTGACTGAACTGTCGACTATGTAAGAATTTTCTGCCAGTACCCTGGCTACGGTATCATTAAAACCATAGCGTCCTGAACGGAATGAAGTCGGTCTCTTCCCGAAAGCCTCCTCAATCTGTAATGTCAACGTATTTAGTTTCTCTCTGAGAAGTTCAGGTGGAAGTTCCGAGGCAAAGGTATGGTTACTGTCGTTGTATCTGTAACCCTCCCTGTCCAGAAAAGGCGGAGTTGTCCAGGAATGAAGGTGAGCACCCACTTCAGCAGTTTCCTTTTTAATGTATCCTGTAAAGATCTCCCTTGCATAGGGATCTTCACATACCTCAGAGGTTACAAGATAAGTGGGCCTGATGTTGTATTTCTCACACAGGGCCTGAAATCGGGGCACGAATTTTATGTTTTCAACCCCAAGCTTGCGTCCATGGTCCCATTGGTTATCCCCTTCTGTATCAATCGTTACTAAAAACTTCATAATATGGTTGTTTATTGATCCGACGGTATTCACCGCAGGCTGCTGATAAATTCTGAAATTCTCCTGGTCTGGTAACTGTAGTTAAAGACTGTAGAGGTCAGTTCTCTTCCCTTTATCCCGATAGCCAGAGCATGTTCATAATTCTTCAGAACATAATCAAGTCTTTCAGCAAAAGCATCAACACTGTCAGGTTCACAGAGAAAAGCTGTCTCGTTATCTTTAAGATACACAGGTATCTCGCCGACCTTTGTCACCACCACCGGACGACCTGTGGAAAGATATTCCGTCAGTTTGGAGGGGAAACCTGCATCGGCAATCTTACTGTTCGGCCGGGCCAGGGCAAGAATCCTGGCATTGCACAGGTATTCCGGGACTTCTGTTCGCGACATCTGGCCGGTAAATACAACTCTGTTTTCAGCGCCAAGTTTCCTGACCAGGTCCTTTACAGCTTCCTCCTCCTCCACTGTATCCCCCTTGCCAATGAGCAGAAGTTTCAATGCCTGATAATGTGATGCAATTCTCCAGAAACTCTCAATCAGAATATTGACTCCATCCTTCTCAAGGGTGAGGCTTCCGCAATAGCAGATATAATCGTAACTGACGGGCGATGGAGGGTTGATGTTGAATCTGTGAGTATCCACAGTACTGGGAACCAGAAGTATTTTCTTATTTCTGAAACCCAGGTTCCGGTAAAAATTTATAAGGTAGTCTGAAATACACAATACCCCGTCGGAAAGGATTGTCTCAAGATATATTTTAAGTTTTCCTGTCGTTGCGAGGTGAAACTTACTCCTGATATCCTTCAGAGGATGTTCGCTGCGTTCGATAAGTACTCTGGCTCCGGTGGATTTCGCACTTATGTATGCTGCCATGTGAGTCAGAAAGCGGTAAGAATATATATGCACCGCTATCACTTTATCATCCCTGTTTATTCTCCGTACCAGAATGAACGCCCTCACATATTTGCGAATTGTAAACCAGCGGCGAAGCAGGAATGACCGGCTCCTTTTTTCACGGGCATAAGGGTGATAATAATATACTCCGCTCACCTTTCCGTCAGGCTGTTTCAGAAATTCGTTCCTGAAACAGATCACATGAGCCTGAATCCCGTTTTCCGTAAATCCCTTTGCGTAAGTAAGTGCCCGGTTTGTAGCTGCTTTTCCATCCGGGAAAGTAAAAGCATCGCCGAAAATTATAAAAGACATTATTCCTGAACCAAATTTTCTAAAATTCTAATCATTCTACCTGCAATCGCTGCAAAGAAGCAGATTCATCCTGTTAACCATCATCACCCGGAATGCCAGGAGATTGCCATCTAAACGAGGCAACGCAAATGTAGTTCTTACAGCTTGTTTAAAGAAGGACGGAACCAGTTTTTTCACTGAAATATTACTGGAAGCCATCTTCTCCTGGGATTCTCTCTGACTTACTTCCTTTATATCCTGATTTACGTGTTGCAGGAATTCTTTCGAAAAAAGGTTCTTAACTTCAGTTCCTGAAAGCTCCCTCTTCAGCATCCCGGTGACTTTTTCCTGTTTCAGTATCTTGCTCCTCGACAGGCTTGAAGGACTTGTTGCAAACTCAAAATCCGGACTTATTGATCTTACGACCCTCTTGAACAACGCCCTTCCGTCTCTCAGCTGATCAGGCATCTGCCTGACTATTTTCAACATCTTTCCCGACAGCAGCGGATTTAACTGTTCCACATAGGCAAGTTTAAGGTCGGTCAGGGCTGACTGAACAACTGGCTGCATATATTCAAGGAATATCCTGTCGCGCCAGCTGCTAAGCGTTTCCTTTTCTTTTCTTCTCAGGTAATCTGGCACTTCCTGATGAGGAATTGCCAGTTTTTCGTAGTCTTTCAGATTAGAATAGTCAGTACACAAACCGCATTCAACATTAAGCCTCACCGATTGTTCAGAAGTAACAGGGGTCCACCCGAATGATTCATCTCCTCTTATTATACCTTCAATCCCAGCCTCTGATATCAACTTCCATGTTGCAAATCCGTCCATATAATCGGAAAGATCATCTATCCTGCCCTCTCCTGAAGAAATAAACCTTCCGAAAATTTCTTCAATTGAAGCATCGGATTCTTCATAAACGAAATACCTGTTTTCAACATTCAGAACTTTTGCCAGTCCGGCCGCTACGCCGGCATCATTACCTTTTACGTTTAACGCAGCCCTTGTGCCCCAGGTAATGGTTAAAGGCCTGTTGGTTCCATTGCATGATTCAAGAAGAAGACAAATAATAGCCCTGCTGTCATATCCTCCTGATAATGGTACCACCCATCTTGAATAATCGGGTTTCAGTCTTCCCGTAACCTCCCTGAGCTTTTCTTTCAGTAGTTCTTCATACTCAGCATCAGTTCTCTTTACCGGACTGAACTCGATGGGATTTGATTTTACAGATAAGTTCCACTTTCGCTTGTCGAGCAATACCGATGAATCTGTGTGAACACGTTTTAACCTCTTATCCCATGAAAACGGTCCGAGGGTCCCCGTTGACAGCATCCACGGAATGACTCTTTCATCAAAACTGAAGGATTTCAGGAACATTATAATGGCACGCTGTGATGTCGAGGCGATAAACTGATCCTCGTCAAAATAGTACCATATTGTTCTCGAACCCGCAGGGTCCGTAACAATTTCAACAAATCCTTCATTTTCCCTGAAAAGTGCGAAGGTTCCGTCAGGGAAACTGCTTCCGGGGATATCCCACTGCTCTGTTTCTTCAAACAGAGCGCCCAGAAGAAGGCTCTTCCCTTTTACGACTAAATTTTTTGCAGGAGTAATTATTCCGAAAGCAATATCGCCATTGACCACGACTTCTGGTCTGGCAGACCTGATATTTTCCGGGGCCAGCCTGCTACAAATATCTTCCAGCCTGTACTTTACCGAGTTTAGATGCTCCAGTCTTGAACATACGTAAATGCTTTTTGACATGACAATGATAATTATTAAAGAACATCTGATCAGAAACCGGGTAAAGTATTTCTCAAATCTTAAGTTTTTAAGTTACTGACAAGGTAATGGATTAAATATGACGTAACCGGCAAGTATTACGGCTGGGGATATTAAATTTCTTTCTCTGGTAAAAGGAAATTTTATCAATGGAAACCGATCGCCAGCCTATTCATCTGCCGTAATTTTAGCAGGAATGGCCTCTTCACCGGCTTCTTCCTCCATTTTGTCCTTATAGTATTTCAGATAAATTACCGCGAGGATAATGCCTATTTCACTGAAATTAAAATACACAAAAGTGACGTTCGCAAAGCATAAGGTCATAAAACCATAAAAACTACCCCAGAAATTCATCTTTTTACCAACCCTCCAGGAGTCTCTGATCAGATAAAAAATGGAAATAAATACCAGTGAAGCTCCAAATATTCCGTAGAAGTATAAATATGAAAGATAACCGACATGGATCGATCTTGCCACTCCCCTCAGAAGCTGAAGCACATTCTGTCCTGTCTGAGGTCCCACACCGAACCATGGGTGATCGGGAAATACCTGCAGGAACACTTCCAGCGATGCAATCCTTGCTCTGGCAGATCCCATTCCGGTCCTTCTTTCCAGAATCCTGTCGCTGATAACCTGATTCAGATTGAGTTCATAAACATTTCCAAGAACAACGAGGGCTCCTCCCATTGCAACAATTATAAGCAGAATGTAGATCTTTTTGCTAAGCTCAAGTTTCTTTACAAAAAACATCTGGGATATGGCGATGATCACTGAGATCATTATGTACCTGGCTTTAGACAGAAAGGATACAACCATACCGCTCAGTAGTACAAGGGGAAATGAACCTTTCGACATACCGGGAGCGGCAAGCAGAAGCGAGATCAGTATAGGGAATGTTAATCCCAGTGAATTGATGTTTATCCAGCTGAAGACCGAAAAATTTCGATGCTGTTGGAAGTAAATGTAATTTAACGGGTTATCCCTTATTTCCGGACTTATAAAAAAAGTATTGAATCTTATCTGAATTAAGCTCACAGTTAGTGTTGCTGCCACCAGTAACAGAACCATCCTGTTCATCTTTGTAATGAACTTATCGTCAAACAGGGTATTTTCCACTGCAAAAAAGGCCAGGCAGGCCAGCATGTTCTCATCTGCAAACAGAAAGAAAACCGGGTTCATCTGAGGAGGGATCAGGTCATTTACATATACCGATACGAAATGATACAAAGCAAAAAGAGCCAGAAAGATGAGATATTTGGGTATCCTGATCTTCTGGGTCATCAACAGGTAAGCTACTACAGGCAAAAATGCCGCAAAGGTAAAGATGTCGGCATTCCTCTTTGTCAGGGTATATATGATCGATGCCCAGAAAGGGTAAAGAGGGATCAGGATCAAAAAGAAGTACTGAATAACTTTATTCATGAATTCAGATTAACGCTCTTCACTGTTTCAATTATTTTCTCAAGGTCTTCGTCTGTCAGCTCAAAGAACAGCGGCAGTCTCAGAAGGCAGTCGGTATAGTGGTCGGTGTTCGGGAGTTCACTGCCTTCGTACTTGTCGTTGTAGAACTGGCTCTTGTGAAGGCTAAGATAATGGAAAACGGAATGTATGCTGTTCTTTTTCAGCTGGTCGATCATCCGTGTTCTTTCGGAGATATCGTTAAACACCATATAGAACATATGTCCGTTGTTCGTAGCGTAATCCGGGATAAAGGGAAGCATGATTCCGTTCTCTTTGCTCCATCCGGAAAGTCCTTCGTAATATGTCTCCCATATTTTCTTTCTTCTTTTCTGTATATCATCCAGATTCTCAAGTTGCGCATAGAGATATGCTGCAATGATCTCAGAAGGAAGAAAGGATGAACCGGTATCCACCCAGCCGTATTTATTGACCTCCCCGCGGAAGAACTCGCTTCTGTTGGTGCCTTTTTCCCAGATTATCTCTGCCCTCTTTATAAATCTTTCATCATTAATTGCCAGCATTCCGCCTTCTCCGGCGTTGATATTTTTTGTCTCGTGAAAGGAAAAGGCTGCCAGATGTCCTATGGTACCCAAAGGCTTACCCCTGTAGAAGGAGTCTATTCCCTGGGCGGCATCTTCAATTACAAGCAGCCTGTATTTGTCGGCCAAAGCTATTATTTTGTCCATGTCTGCCGATATTCCTGCGTAATGAACGGGAACAATAGCTCTGGTCCTTTCATTTATCAGGCCTTCAATATGATCAGCATCAATATTCGGGTTGTCAGATCTGCTGTCGGCAAAAGCAATTTTTGCACCCTGCCTTACAAAAGCCAGGGCTGTCGAGACGAAAGTATATGAAGGCATTATAACCTCGTCGCCAGGTTTGATATCTGCTAGAATCGCACACATCTCAAGAGCATCGGTACAGGAGGTTGTAAGTAACACCTTCTTAAAACCAAACCTCTGCTCAAAATAACCGTGGCATTTTTGGGTAAACATTCCGTTACCAGATATTTTACCTGAGTAAATTGCCTGGTACATGTAATGCATCTCCTTCCCGGTAAGGTAAGGTTTATTGAAAGGTATTCTCAGCTTATCCATAAATGATACACATTAACAATATTTTTAATCTCAAATCCCAGGGCATCATAAAATCTGCATGCGCCTTCATTTGCTTTCTGAGTAGCCACTTCAGCAATGCCTGCATTATTCTCTGACATAAACCTGAGTGCCGAATTCATCAGTATTTTTCCTATTGACCGGCCTCTGGTTTTTTCATCTACAGCGATAAGCCCGATTGTGCCTGTTCCGTTCTTAAGGGAAATAGTCACAAACCCCTTCTCGTCGTCATTTTCAGTAAAAACCAGAACTTCATCGGAGATCTCCCTTCTGACCGACTTTTCCACCCACTCTGTGTACAGCTTCTCAAATTCATTGTTCCTGAAATTGGGATCAATCCTGAAACGTGAATAAATGCCGCTCTGAAGTGCGAGTTCCTTCAGTTTGGGAGAGCAGTGGGTCTTTTTATATGATACAACAGATTCACTGAATGAAAAATCTTTATCAAATATAACGGGTTTAAAATAAGTGATCTTTGTATCAGCGAGAAAACCTGAATTCCCGATTATCAGTTTAGCAAGATCATCTTCCCCGGGTTTGAGGAAACAGTACACGAGTTTCACATTTTCCTTTCGCAGAGCCACGAGAACTGTATCAAAACCGGCATCGCTGATCGATTCCTGCCTGATTGAGGCTACTTTGTAACCGAAAAAATCAGAATCCCATTCCAGAATTTTATAACGATCGTCCATTAAATCATTTTCAATTAGTCTGCAAGAGCTTTTCAATACTATCCAGTTGTTTCTCCGGAGAACAAAGGTCTATGGCAAGCTGACGGCAGTTTTTTGCCATCCTTTCATAAGTCCTGTCATCGGCTGAAAGAACATCATAAAGACCCTGTGCCATATCACTGCTGTCTTTTAAGCGTGCAAGATAACCAGTCTGCCCAGATTTTACAAGATCAGGTGAGACTCCCATTTCGAACGAGACAACGGGAGTTCCGCACATGAGCGACTGGTTTATCATCGAAGGGCCGGAATCCTCAATCGAAGGGCAAAGAAACAGATCTGCTGCCTGAAATGCAGTAGCAATACCGGTTGTATTATTCACGAACCCGAGAAAATGAAAGGGAAAAGCAAGAATACTTTCTATTTCCTCCATTTCGCGTCCGGCAATGAGAAGCAGGATTTTTTCGTCAAGAAGTGATCCCGCAACTTTCTCCTTAAGTATTTTCAAACTTTCAAGCAGATATTGCATACCCTTCCGGCGGTGCGACATATATACAGAACCGAAAAAAATTATTTTCCTGCCTTCGGGAATTCCCATCCTGATTCTGGCTTCATTTTTATCGGCCATTGCAAATAATTCAGGATCAACCGATAAAAGAATCTTATGTATTAATTTGTCACTGAAAAGATAACTCGACCTTGCCTGTCTGAACTGCCATTCTGAAGCTGCGATAACCTCAATTCCGGTCTTTCCAATGTACTTCTTTTTGAAAAGCAGGTTCTTGTTACTAATGTCTTCAGGATCATCCGAATACAGCCCCGGACACCTTCCGCATCTCTCCCTGTAACCATTGCAATCCCACGCGTAATGACAGCCCCCTGTAAACGGTGCCATATCATACATTAACCAGAAAACCCGGGCATTTGTATTTCGGTAAAGTTCAAATATGTTTTTTGTATTCACAAAATCGCCTGCAAACATCACAATAACAGCATCGGGGTTCATTCCTGCCTTCCGGAGGATCTTCGCTGTTCTGTAAACCGACTTTGCTTCTGCCAGATTATGAAAATGATAATCAGGATTTGTCCTTACTCCTTTCGAGGGAAATAATCTCTTTTTAATCCTCTTTATAAACTTATTTCTCCTAACTGAGAAAGGAGTTTCTAGGCTGATTATATCAGGAGGATAATCATTGCTGTAGGAATTTACCAGCAGTCTTACCCTGTGTCCTCTTCCCTTTAATCCGGTGAAAAGGTCATAACTGACTATCCCTGAAGTTGCAAGGGGATTATTGCTGTTTAATATCAGGATGTTCATGCTGCTATTTGTTCCAGATCCCTTCGGCCTTGTTGTTAATCAGCTTATTATACTGAATCGGTGACCATATAGCGCTTATCACTGCAAGTATTGTCGTCGAAAGCAGGACACCATAGATACCCAGCTGCTTTCCCAGGTAAATAGCCAGTGGTATATTAATAACAGCTCCGAATATCCCGCTGTACAACTGGAGTTTAATTTTACCAACACCGTTAAGGAAATGAGAGTATATCCCGCACCATGCATTTAATACAACATAGGCGAACATAACTATTGATACACTCACCGGTACGATTATTTCCTTTCCGACCCACATTCTGTAAACGAAACCTGAGAAAACAAGCATTATCAACGCACCAGCCGAGAAAATGCCCCAGATAAGTATCAGTTTTCTCATGGTGTTCCTTATCCATGTAATGTCCTTTTTTACCCACGATTCCGTAAATGCACTCCAGAAAGGGGTAATTATAATTCCGAAACCCATGGGAACAACACTGAAGTATTTGTAGGCTATGTTATAGGGGGTGACCTGTTCTGGTCCGAAAAGCTGGGCTATAATTATGTTGCTGGTCTGGTAAATCACAATTGAGGCAACCTGAATGATGAAGAATTTAATGCCTAGTGTCATCAGGTTTCTGGCATATTTAAATCTCACATACCTGAAAGATGGGGCGTAAAGCCTGTAGTCGTGCTTATAATACCAGAGTGTTGAAGCAGTTAATACCACTATTGGTGTAAAACCAAGAGCCAGACCCAGGTAAACCAGGTTGCCCTGCGTGGTTTTTGTAAGAACGAAAATTACTGCAAGACTGAGAAAGCTGCCCAGGAGGTTGAAGAATGAAGCCTTTGCAGGTTCCTGATTGGCGGTCATAATCGTTGTTACGAGATTCAGAACAAACCGGATGGAAAAAAAGGTGAACACAATGGTTGCCAGAAGGCTTAATTCCCTTGCCATGTCAGCAGGAGTGTTCAGAATTTTTGTCCAGTCGACAAACTGGTTTACAACAAAAAAGATCCCGAGTACTATTCCGATAATAATGCTCAGTATTGCATATGTAGTGCTCACGTAAACCTTTGCCTGTTCATGCTCTCCCTTTGCCATGGCCTCGGCAAATTTATTCCTCATGCCATTCCCAAGTCCTATGTCAAAAAAGCTGAACCATCCGATAATTGAACTCAGCGTCAGCCAGATACCATATTTGGTCGGATTAACATAGTGAATGGTAAGGGGGACCAGCACAAGACTGATGGCAATGCTGATACCTTTGATAACACCCGACAGGATAATGTTCTTCTTTGCTTTTACAGATCGTTCATGTCCTTTTGCAAGACCATTCATAAAAGCCGTATAAACCGGGATCTTTCTGCCAGCCATATATTTAGATTAACAGGCAGCACACAGCTGCATTACGTTATTATTGAACACTTTTCTGCTTTCAGTCTAATGCAAAGCCCCGTCAGTCACATTCATAGCGGCCGACGAGCTTAAAAAAAAATTAAACTCACCTTTCTATTTATTAAAAAATATCAGGAGACTTCAATTTATAATAGTACTGATCTATTAACACCAATTAGAATAAAATATTGTAAAAAACCTGTACATGGAAGAAATTTTTGATACTCTTTTTTTTTGAGGTGCCGCCAAGGAATAAAACCCCTTTATTTAAGGGCCAGAATGTAAATTAACAGAATAAAAATTAATCGGATGAGTTAGATTTATATATTTAAGACCTGAAGTCATTCTTATTCTTTTGCTATGAAGAAAATTCTCTTCTTTATTTTAATTGTCATGGTACAAAACCTTCAGGCCAGGGTTTATTTCGTGGCAACCAATGGGAATGATGATAATCCCGGAAGTATTACCCAACCCTGGCTCACGTGGCAGAAAGGTTTTGATGCTGCTGTTGCCGGCGATACCATATTTATAAGAGGAGGAATATATTACACTGCGGGCATTCTGAGGGGAGGGCAATGCATCGGTGTCAGTGTAAGCAGCAAAAGCGGTTCAGCAGAAAAACCGGTTACCATACAGGCATACTCCGGTGAAACACCCGTTCTTGACGGATCTCCGATGACAGCCAATGTACGAAGGAGGGGAATTCACCTAAGCAATTGTTCACATTTTGTTCTGAGAGGACTTACAGTAAGAAATGTAAGGGAATACGGGCAGTTTCCCGGGTGCCCTCTCGCCGAAAGTATCTCCATGGCAGGATGCAGCCATATCCATTTTGAGAGGTGCACTGTTCATGATTGCGGGAACGGCTTCGGTACGAGCGGATTCTGTGATCAGATAAGCTTTGTAAATTGCGACGCTTATAATAATATAGATTTTTCAGATAACGGAGGTTATGCAAACGGATGGACCCTGACAATGTATTTAAGTCCGGGAGTGTATGCGTCAGGAACCCATGTCACTCTCAAAGGGTGCAGGTCATGGGGCAATTCGGATGACGGATATGACATGTATGGAGCAAATGGATATTTCGAATACTCTGATTGCTGGGCATTTGACAATGGCCGGTACAACGGCAACGGGGACGGTTTTAAGTCATACCAGAAAGGGGAGAAAGAATCAGGTATCCAGCGTAAATATATAAGGTGCATCGCATTCAAAAATAAAGGATCAGGTTTTAAGTCGCCTCCACAGGCAATAGAGAGTCTGGTGAATTGTGTCAGCTACAGTAACGATGAGAACGGATTTGGTTACAACACCGGAAGTAACCTGCCATGCATATTCAGAAACAATGTCTCTTTTGACAACAAAAGATCACAATATGCCGGCTTGCCTGATTTTATCAATGATAACAACTCATGGAACAAAGGTTTAAAGGCTGTCAGATCTGATTTTGTCAGTCTTGATACAACAGGAGTATCAGGCAGAAGAAAGGCTGACGGCACTCTTCCTGATCTTATGTTTCTAAAACTCAGGGAAGATTCCGGGCTGATAGATAAAGGCACGGATACCGGACTGCCTTATTCCGGAAACGCACCAGATCTGGGGGCTTATGAATTTACGGCTGCAGCAGGACAGAGTGTCAGAACGCCGGCATCCGTTCTTATCAGGATGTACCTCTCACTGGTACTCCCATGGATATAACACCCGGGTTCAGTTCTTTCAAAGGAATAAAACCTGCAAAAAATTAACTTTTTTTCAATTTACTTTCCTGCAACAGTTTGTAATTAAAAAAAATGTGCAATATTTGCGCATGCATTGATTTTTTATGTCCCTGATTAAATATCTTATTACAATTTGAATATTTCAAAGCGGGTCTTTTCCTTCTGGAGCAAAAGGGAAGAGGAATAAAAAAAATATGCTGTTAATAAAATAAATGCGGGGTTTTGCTGTTTCATTTATTGTGTTAGTCAAAAAAAATAGATGATCGTAAGAATTACTCTTTTACTGAGAGCTATTATTGTTATATCGTTTCTCAGCCTAAGTTTACAACTTTCAGGAGCAACATATTATGTAGCTCCCAACGGCAGCGACAGCAATCCCGGAACATTATCATCTCCATGGCGCACCTGGCAAAAAGCCTTTGATGTAGCCGTTGCCGGAGATGTTGTCAATATAAGGGGTGGCGTATATTATACCTCAGGAATCTCCAGAGGTAGCGTGGTAACCGGTGTCTTTGCATCGAAAAAGAACGGGACATCGTCAAACAGAATAGTTATTCAGGCTTATCAGAACGAGGTTCCGATACTCGATTGTTCACCGATGACTGCTAACGCCACAAGGAGAGGTATCTCACTTGACGAATGCTCCTATTATACCATTAAGGGATTAACAGTAAGGAACGTAAAAGAGTACGGACAATATGCAGGATGCCCTACAGCTACTGCGGTTTCGATTCAGAATTCGAAATATATGAATTTTGAAAGATGTGTCGTCCACGGAAGTGGAAACGGTTTTTCAACTACCGGCTTTTGCGATTACATCGATTTTCTCAACTGTGATGCCTACGATAATATTGATTTCTCTGACAGAGGTGGATTTTCGAACGGATGGACCCTGACAATGTATCTCAGCCCCGGGGTTTATGCATCAGGAACTCATGTCACTCTCAAAGGCTGCAGATCGTGGGGCAACTCCGACGATGGCTTCGACATGTATGGAGCTAACGGGTATTTTACCTATACAGACTGCTGGGCATTCGACAATGGACGCTATGATGGAAATGGAGACGGGTTCAAATCGTATGAAACAAAGGCAAGAGAATCCGGGGTACAGAGGACATTTGTAAGATGCCTGTCTTTTGCCAACAAAGGTTCAGGGTTTACCTCACCTCCCCGTGCTATTGAAAACTTTTTTAATTGTGTTAGTTACAGTAACAGGCAGAATGGTTTCGGCTTCAATACAGGCGATAATCTGGCCTGTACTTTCAGAAACAATATTTCCTATAAAAACGGTATGGCTCCCTATGCAGGTCTTTCAAACAATATCTGCAGCAATAATACATGGAACGGCAAAGTGACGGTTTCGGATTCAGATTTCCGGAGCGTGAGCTATTCCGGAGCCTCAGGACCCCGTCAGTCTGATGGCAGTTTACCTGTGCTTGATTTCATGAAGCTTGCATCCGGATCAGACCTGATAAACGCTGGTGTGGATGTTGGATTTCCCTATGGCGGATCGGCGCCTGACATGGGAGCGTATGAATCTGACCTTGAAGCCTATGTTCCGCCATCACCTGTCTTAAGCAGTGCCGTTGTGGAAAATGCCACTCCATCAAGAATTGACCTTACCTTTAATCTTTCCCTCGCAAACATTGTTCCTTCTGCTTCTGCTTTTTCAGTCCAGGTGAATTCATCTGCACGAACCGTATCATCAGTTGCCGTCTCAGGAACTTCTGTAAGGCTCACCCTTTCGAGTGCGGTTGCCTATGGTAATACGATCACGGTCGCATACAATGCTCCGTCATCCAATCCTCTTCAGACATCTTCAGGAGGAAGAGTGGCTTCATTTTCAGCGAGGTCGGTAACCAACAGACTGGCTGCTCCTCCTGCAGTTCCGGTATACCAGAGCTCAGCCATCGAAAACACAGCTCCTTCTGTCATAGTAATGACATATAACCTTTCGCTTGCAAATATTGTTCCTCCTATATCAGCCTTTTCGGTCCAGGTTAATTCTTCAGCACGGAATGTAACATCTGTTGCTGTCTCCGGAACCAGTGTCCGGCTTACCCTGGCCAGCCCGGTAGCGTACGGCAATACTGTCACCGTTTCCTATACGGTTCCGTCATCCAATCCTCTTCAGACTTCTGCGGGAGGAAGGGCAGAATCGATCTCAAACCGATCGGTGACAAACAGGATAAGTGCCCCGGCTGCAGTCCCGGTATATCAAAGCTCTGCTGTTGAAAATGCAGCCCCGTCGGTGATAGTTATGACATATAATCTGTCCCTGGCAAACATCGTTCCAGCCACATCAGCTTTTTCGGTCCAGGTTAATTCTTCGGCACGAAATGTTACAGCAGTTGCGGTTTCCGGAACAAGCGTACGTCTTACCCTTGCAAGTCCTGTAGCCTACGGTAATACCGTTACTGTTTCCTATACAGTGCCATCATCAAATCCCCTTCAGACAAGCGCAGGAGGAAGAGCAGAATCAATTTCCAACAGGTCTGTCACAAACCGGGTAAGTGCGCCCACAGCAATACCTGTCTTCACCGGAGCCTCCGTTGAAAACAGTGCTCCATCGGTTATCGTTATGAACTATGATCTGGCGCTTGCCGCCACAACACCCTCTGCATCTGCGTTTACTGTAACTGTAAACTCATCAGCGAGAACAGTAAGTTCTGTTGCGGTATCCGGAACCCAGGTAAGACTGACCCTTTCCTCTCCTGTCGTATACGGTAACACAGTCACTCTGGCATATACCAGGCCTTCATCAAATGCCCTTCAGACAAGTGCAGGAGGCCTTGCGGCATCATTCAGTTCACAGGCAGTAACAAACAGGGTAAGCCCTGTTGCAACAAATAATGCTCCTGTAATAAACGTCAACTATGCCAAGAATTTCAGCTCGGGTTTTGTAGGAACCATCAACGCGAGCGGAAGCTATGATGCCAACAAGGATAACCTTACCTTTACCTGGAAAGTACCAGGAAACATACCTGTTTCATCAACCAGCGGAGCTGTTATCGAATTTCTTGCTCCAATCGTTGAATCAAAAGAGACGTACAATTTTACGCTCACAGTAAGTGACGGGAAATCACCCCAGACGAAAACTATTCCCGTTGAGGTGGAACCCTACCAGCCTGGACTTGATATTGCAAAAATAGTATCAATTGAAACCGACAATCCCCAGACACCGGATCTGTCTTACAATATTATAGATGGTAATATTACCACCGCGTGGTCGGCTGCAGGTGTAGAACAGAGCATTATACTCGGACTTGCCGGCCCGTTTAACGTTCAACACGTCACAATTGCATTTCAGCCTGGACAAAGGAAAGAATTCCTTTTTGACATCTATGGGTCAAACGACAAACAGAACTGGGAACCTATTCTTGTCAAGTCGAAATCATGTGCATTCTCAGGCAATATGCAGAACTTTGATTTCCCCGCAACAAAAGCCGACAAGGAGTTCAGATATGTCAAAATCGTCGGCCTGGGAAATGCAACCGACGACTGGAACTATATTGCAGAGCTTCTCATCTTTGGTTATAAGCACAGGAATCCTGCAGATTATGAAGAGCATATAGTCAAACTTTATCCCAATCCGGCACGCGAGATGGTAAATATCAGAATTGATGAACCCACTTTCAATCCTGATTTTATCAGAATACACACTCTGGCAGGTAAACTTATATTCACTGATGAGATTGATCCTCTCAACAGGGAACTCCGGATACCAGTGAATTTCAAACCCGGGATTTACATTGTTCAGATGGGCACAGGCGAGATAACGGTATTCACCCAGAAGCTTGTGGTAACCAATTAAACAGGAATTATAACCGGCGTCCTAACTCATGGCTTGTAGAACCTGGCTGTGAGAATAAGGTCGTTTTTGCCGAGCACAATTAGATATATTCCCGGAGAAAGTGCCGAAATGTCAAAAGTAAGAATATCACCATCGACATATTTGTTACTTACCAGCCTGCCGTTGAAATTATACAGAGAAGCTCTCCAGGAATTGTAATCATCATTTAGTAAAATCCTCAGCTCACTGCTGTTTACAATAATATTGCCAATCGGGGAATACCCTCCGTCTGATGAGGATGATTCCTGATTGGAAACAACCACAGTGATTTCCCCGAAAACTCCCGAACCGTCATTCGCAGTTCCCCTGACGGTAACTGTTCCGTCGGCAAGTGCTGTAACGAGACCGTCTGCGTTTACTGATGCAACATCCAGCCCGTCTGCTATGGTCCAGGTAATACCCTGCTCGGTTGCATTTTCAGGCAAAACCTGAACTGACAGCTGAAGGGTACCATCCGGAACATTAATGGAAGTTACTCCCTGAGCCCCGGCAATTGTTACCGAGGTGACAGGAATGTTAGGTCCCGGTTCAGTAATCGTTACAGTCCATCCCCTGTTCCTCAGATTGTTATAGTGAACCATTCCTGAGGCCGAAGGAGCCGAATTGCCCCCGAGGTCAAGAACTCCGTTTGAACGTCCGGCGCCATCGATAGTCTGCAGAACATAATCGGTAAGAGACTGTGAAAGGCCGCAGTCTTTCAGCCTGATATCAGTCATTACACTGGCTGAGCCCAGGTTGAGAGTTGTAAGCCTGCTTCCTGATATTGAAAAAGTCCTTAGCATATTGCATCCGCTTACGTCCGCGCCCGTGTAATGATTATCCTGCACTTCAATTATCTGCATATTGGGATTATGGCATTCAAACATTCCGGTCTGATTGGCATCCCATACAAGAAGCTCCATCAGAACCGGAAATTGGGACATATCAGGAATATTCACCTCAAACTGGGGATTATTGCGCACACAGATATGCCATAAATCAGCTCCAACAGAACCCCAGTTAATCGACGGGAACATATTGTTAGCTGCCCTGAAATCCTCGAGGTTCTGACAGCCGGAGATATCTAATTCCTTAATATTGCCGTCCTCTATACATATCCTCTCCAGATTAGGATGAGTTCCAAGCTTAAGCACAGCCAGATTCTGGCATGTAAGCATTTCGATAAATTCAAGTGCAGAAAAACCGGTGAGATCGATCTCTGCAATGGGGCTGTAATTTGTGCAGATATACTGCAGGCTGTTACGGACAAGCGATAAATTAGCGATACTGACAACATCCTGCCGGGCGATAATGTCAAAGCCTCCGTAACCGCCGTCGGCAGCGTCATAGCCAAGATTGATGCCAATGACAGAACTCCATGGTGTAACTCTCAGCAAATTATGGCGGACAGATGTGCTGCCGTAATTTTTTACTGGTCTGGGTGATGATGATGTAGTACCATCATCAAAAATCCATTCGACCACTGCGTTCCCTTCCAGCTCTATTACCGGAGTAAATGACGTTCCAGCTGTTATTATTTCAATCATGTCCGCAGGAGTTTGCCTGGCAATATTTACTTCCCCTTCAAGGGTGACCTTACCCCATTCAGTGTCTCCCCCCCAGCCTCCGATTGCAACCTGCCTTTCTGGATCAGGCGGGGAACCAAGATTATGTGAATAAACGATATTATCGGTAGAGGCTCTTGTGGTAATGGCAGTCTCTGAAACATTCACCTCAATATTGTAAGAGGTACCCAGGGTTATCCTCGGTGAAGGCAGATTGTATGTGCTTGAATTCTCTGTAAATATGTTTCCGCTGGCAATATAAATTACACCTGCCATTTCAGGAGGATTGAAGTTGTATCCATTCCATCCTGCCACATTCGTAATAAAATTCAGATGTGCATTTGAGGAATTAATAGCCTTTGCTCCCTCTGCGCTGATCCTGGAGCACTTTACAAGCTGCTTCCAGATCATCGAGCGAACTGAGGCAACTCCTCCCCTTATCGTCAGCGTCCCGTTTCCACGAACGAGTTCCGAACCGTTGGTCGGGATCCAGTCCTTCAACTGATCGTCATCAGTCCAGTCGTATTCAACTCTTATCCGGGTATCGCTGAGCCATGTAATGGTGCCATTAAGACCAAGATCGGGGTGAACAGCCTGACCCCACGCTATGGAATTTCCAAAAAAAACAAACACCAATATAGACAGGATCTGCCTAAATCTCACACTTATGTAGAATTCTGACCTCCTATGTATCTTCACCACTTCAATAATGTCACACGTTAATAATATCCCGGCGATAAATATACAATACTTTTATTAAAGGTCATTTATTTGATGGCATTACTCATTTATTCCCTATTCCAATATCCTGAAATCAATCCTTCTGTTCAGTTTTCTGTCGCTTTCCTGATAATTGGGAGCAACAGGCCTTGTTCCTCCGTAGCCCCTGGGGATTATCCTGTTGCGACTGACTCCGTTTATCGCCAGGTAATTCACCATCGCTTCAGCACGTTTTTGCGACAGTGACTGATTTTGTGCAGCCTGACCCTGATTATCGGTATGACAGGATATTTCGAGTTTAAGTGAAGGATATTTGGACATATATCCTAAAAAAAGATCCAGCAACTGTGTTCCCTGAGTACTGAGAGTAAATGTGTTAGGCCTGAAAAACTGATCAGCAGAAACACCAAAAACCCTTTTCATATTATTCAGTTCGATAGAAGCAGGATCAGTAAGCAGATGTGTCACGATCCTTGCGTTTTCATACCCCAGCCCTGCAATTTCGTTATAGCACGGGTATGCAGCCATAAGACTCATTTCTTCATTAATAGTATAGCTGTACAGTTTTTCCTCAGTAATAAACTGTTCCTTTACAAAGTATTTTACAGGTAGTCTTCTGAAAATCTCATCCCCTGGTGTCAGTTTAACCTTCGATCTGGCAATTTCAACCCTGTAAACAGCATCCTGGCTGATATTCTTCTCAGCTGAAAAGAGATTTGCAGTCTTTGCCTGGTCATATTCAAAGATATCAACGACAGGAACAGGCTTTCTGATCCTCGAATCAAAACCGGCTTTGGCGGCCTGGTCGGCAAAAATAAAGACAGGCTGAACAGCACATGCCTGGCGGATTACTCCGGTTTCAGGATTTCTAACAGTAAGTCCCAGCTTTACATCATATTCGCCTTCACTCATGTAAATATGTGTGAGCCTCTGGCCCCTTGCCCTTTCCCCGTCTCCGAAATACCATGTATAGTCCAGGATTTCCGATCCGGGGAAATTCGACGACATGGCATCCATTATGATGGGCTGGCCTTTAATCCCTGATTCAGGCGAAATGATTATTGGTTGTTCGATATCCCTGAGTTCAAGATCGAACGACATTTTTGAAAAAACAATCCTGCCGCTTTTCTTGTCAACAGCATCAAGACGCACCTTGTAGTCACCCGGACCCTCATAACAGTGTTCAGCACCAAGCCCTTCAGCTGTTGTTCCATCCCCGAAACTCCAGACAAGTTTCAGATAACGTGTGTCGACAGGGATCTTGTTCTCATCAGTGAATTTGAAACAATACTGGTTGACCCGTTCATCTTCACAGTAAAACAACTGCCTGATATTTGTTTTAAACGAATAAATATCTACCGAGCTTCCTCTCTTTGAAGAAAAAAAGCCTCGTCCCATTACTGAATCAGCAACCAGGGCAAAATCATCATATTTAGAGTTTACAGGAGCATCAAGATGAACAGGAGTGATCCATTTCCCTTTTACCTCCTTGGTGTAAAAAACATCCTTCCCTCCCAGCCCGGGATGCCCGTCAGACGCAAAGAACAACCCCCCTTCCCTGTCGACGGTGGGATAAGATTCATTACCCGAAGTATTGACACCCGGGCCCAGGTTAACCGGCTCATCCCAGTAATCTCCCTTCCAGTTGCAGTAATAGAGATCGGTTCCTCCGAGGCCTGCAGGATTATCTGATGCAAAAAACAGTCTTTTGCCGTCGGGCGAAATATAGGGAGTTGTTATATTGTAATACTCATTATTAAACCTTAGATCGAGAACCTTAACCCAGTCATCATTTTCTTTCACAGCTGTAAAAACTCCAAGCTTGTTCCTTGGGCTGATCTCCTGGTCGGCTGCTCCGTCAACCATGAGATTCCTTGAAAAGTAGATGGTATCACCTTTTCTTGAAAAGGAAGCAGGTCCGTCGTTGAACCTTGTGCTCAGGCTCCTTGAAAAGAGCTTTGGCTTCCATGTCAGTGTGTCAACGAAATTAATCTTGAGAAGACCCTTATTTTCTGAGGTCTGATAATTCTTCACCAGGTTCCAGCTTCTGTTTGAACAGAAAACAATTCCATTCTTATAATAGACCGGAGAAAACTCATCGCTCTTGTTTGAGGTGAAGGGAACGCTCTTTATGGAATAGGTCTGCGTCTGGCCATATGTAACAACAGTCACAGCCAGAGCGAACACTATAAGAAATATCTTTTTTATTTTCATTTCGGCAATTTAGAAATTCAAAGGACTTATGGCTTCAACCCGGTATCGGAACTCATATCTGAGCATAAGCTCATGCGATCCTGAACTGAAGGTCCTCAGCTTTGCAAAATCGAAATCATAAGTGTAGGCACATTTCAGCTGATTGCTGATCTGAAACTGGAAAAGGGCCGAAAGCGACCGGTCGCTCCTGTACGATGCCCCGGTCCAGAACCGGTCCATTATCCTGAAATGAGCATTTATATCATAAAGAATCTTATCCTTTGGTGAATAGGAAACAAGTACAGAAGGAAGGAACTTCAGGTCGGACGACAGATCAAAGAGATATCCCGTATTGAAAAGGTAGTAGTAATCAGCCATATTATTATCGAGAACATACTTGTTCTTTTCAAAGTCGAATTTATAGCTTACAAGGCGTGGAATTGAAAAACCGGCGTAGAATTTCTGGTCGGTATAATATGTTCCGAAGCTGAAAGAGGGAACAACAAAAACCTTCGAATCAATCATCATATATTCATCTCCCGGGTCAAGCACAACAAGGTCGGACCAGGCAGTATTTGTAAGTACAAGGCCTGCCCCCAGTCCGAACGAAAGAGTTCCGTTCGACGTTTCGATCCTGTAGGCGTAATTTGCATTGAACTGGTTCTCCTTCGTTACTCCTACCCTGTCATTTGTCAGATTAAAGGCAAAACCCATTCGGTTATCACTGAAGGGGACATCGACCGACAGCGACATGGTCTCCGGTGATCCTTTTATACCTACCCACTGTTTCCTGTAGAAGGCTGCCATATTGAGCACTCCCCTGTTTCCAGCAAATGCAGGGTTGATTGTGAGCGGATTCAGTATATACTGGTTTGAGTAAGGAGTCAGCTGACCCGACAGACTTACTGGTATCATAAGGAGTACAAACAACCTGATTATCCTTTTCATTTTATCGTCGTATTACAATATATCCTTTTATTGGCATAATTTTCTTGGGGCTCAGGAGGAAGAAGTATGTATCCTCGGGAAGATCATTTCCGTTATTGTCTTTCCCGTCCCAGTCATTTTTATAATCAGCGGAGGAATAAACAACAGCACCCCACCTGTTGAATACTGTAAGGTTTGTTGTGCCCATCGACTCTATCCCGTTGATTATCATATAATCATTATTCCCATCAAGGTTTGGGGTTATCAATGTTGGAATGATCAGTTCTTTGATCCTCACAACTACAGTATCCGTCGAAAGGTTGCATACTCCATTGGAAACACTCCATAGAAGAACGTTTTCGCCGATTGAAAGTTCAGTTACCTCAGTGGTATTACTCGTCCTGTCAGTAAAACTGGCAGTGCCTGAAATAACCCTCCATTCTCCCGTTTCTCCGGGATCAAGGTCAGAGGCCTCCAGCAGTGTTTCGAACTGGTATTCGAGTTCCTGGTCGGGGCCTGCATCAGCGTCGGGAATTTCGCGGACAGTAACCGTAACACGGTCGCTGTTCCTGCAACCCCATGGATCAGTTAGTGTAACTGTATATTCAGTTGTAGCTGCAGGCAACGCCTGTGGGTTAGGTATTGCCGGGTTGCTGAGTGATCCTGCCGGGCTCCATGAAAATGTTCCCGTCCCTGTCGCATTGAGCGTCACAGGAGTTCCCTTGCATGTAATTAGGTCCTGTCCCGCCGACACTTCGGGCGGACTATGAAAGACAATCCTTATCACATCGGCCGAGGTGCAGTTACTGCTGACTTCAGTCCATGCAAAATCGTAGGAACCCCAGTCCGAAACGGACACAGTTGCCTGAGGGTCGTTGGGTCCAGGATTGAAAGTCGCACTTCCGGGGCCGCTAACCAGCGACCATGTACCGGTACCTGATCCAGGAACTGCATTGAGTGAAAATGTCCTGTCGCATTCATCTCCCCCATTGCCGGCATTGGCAGATACCTGTTCAAAAAAGCCGATGGTAACCGTTGATCCTGCACTGCAGGGACCATTCACCTCTGTCCACCTGAAAACATAGGTCCCGAATTCCGTAACTGTAACCATTGCGGAAGGGTCATGAACATCCGGTCGGAAAACAGCATTACCCGGTCCGCTCACTCTCGACCAGGTTCCTGTGCCAGTACTGGGAGTAGCATTCAGATAATACTCAAGTCCGCAGTTACTTGCATCTTCGCCCGCGTCAGGCTCAGGAGCCTGATAGAAGTCAACAGTCACTTCTGAGGCATCAGTGCACGGACCACTTGTCACGGTCCAGGTAAAAACTTTCCTCCCATACTCGCTTACCCGTACAACAGCAGACGGAGAATTGGCATCAGGGCTAAATATGGCCGAACCAGAACCTTCCGTCATGGTCCATGTGCCGTTGACATCATCAGAAATGGTAACAGCATTAAGGTTGAAATCAAGATCACATTCCGTGCCTCCTCTGCCTGCATCAGCATCCGGTCGCTGGTAGAAATTCACTGTAATGTCGCCGCTTGACCTGCAATCTCCAATTGTTTCGGTCCATCTGAAAACATAGGTTCCATAAACCGTAACCCTTACCGTCGCATCAGGAGTCCGCGGATCGGGTGAAAATGTAGCATTACCCGGTCCGGAAACTCTTGTCCATGTTCCCGATCCAAAAGATGGAACCGCGTTCAGAACAAAATCAAGGTCGCATTCATCGCCTCCCGTACCAGGGTTTGCCGGAGGGCAGGGCAGAGTAGTTGCAGTAAGCCTTACCGGGGTCTGCTGAAGTCGTCCCCTGCTGTCAGCGGCAACAATAAAGATCGTATGTATCTGGTCAGGATCCCTTACCTCAAGCACAACACGGCGGACCTGGCCTACGTCGGCTCTCTTCACATCCAGTTCTGCAGTTTCAACAAGATTTCCCGAAGGTCCGAAACGTGCAAGGTATCTGACAAGGGTTGAACTCAGATCATTTGTATTATCATAGTTATAAACAAGGATATAAACTGTACCTGTCCGGTCAAGCCCGTAACCCAGATCAATGGTCACGGGTCCGGTTGAATTCACGACCGGTGTACCTGCAACCCATAACGGCTGGGCTTCAAGGAGGCCGGTGGCCGGCAGAATGAGAATAATCTGAAGAATCAATATCTTAGTAACTTGCTGCATTAATCTAATTTCATCGTCTTATAACCACATAACCTTTAAGGGTTTTACTTTTTTCAGGATTCAGTATATAGAAATATGTGTCTTCCGGCAAAGGATTTTCCTTATCATCAACTCCGTTCCAAAGATTATCGTAATTCTTGTTCTCAAATACCCTGGCGCCCCACCTGTTAAAAATAGTTAGGGAAGTTTCGCCGAGCGATTCTATGCCCTTGATCACGAAGAAGTCATTGTTACCATCCAGGTTGGGAGTGATAAGTGTTGGTATTATAAGGCTTCTTACGTTTATATTGACAGTATCGGATGCCACGGGACAAACTCCGTTTGTCACTGTCCAGATAAAGCTGTTCGCTTCAATTCCAAGATCTGTGACCCGTGCCTGCGGATCATTTACATCTGAAAAATCTCCTTCGCCTGTCAGTATCGTCCATGCTCCGGTCTCACTTTCTCCCGGTTCATTTGCATCAAGATCAGCCTCGAAAAGAAAATCAAGCTCCTGATCTTCACCTGCATCGGCAACAGGCTGACTACGCACTTCAACCTTAACCTCGTCGCTGTTCCGGCATCCATACTGATCGGTCAGTGTTACGGTATAAGTTGTTGTAGCATCCGGAGAAGCTACCGGATTGGAGACAGCAGGATTACTGAGAGAAGCTGCCGGGATCCAGGCGAATGTTCCGCTGCCGGTTGCATTGAGCTGTGCCGTCCGGCCTTCGCAGATTGCCGCATCAGCTCCGGCGTTTACCTGCGGAAGATCATGGAAGGTAACTCTAATGATATCTGAAGATGTACACTCACTGTTGTTAAGGGTCCAGGCAAAATCGTATGAACCGAACTGGGTAACTGATACTGTAGCGTTATGTCTTGAAGCGTCGGGAGTAAATGTAACATTTCCCGGCCCGCTGATCTTCGACCACAAACCGTTGCCTGATGGTGCAGGAACTGCATTCAGAAGGAATGTCAGACCGCATTCATTGCCGCCGTTACCTGCATCAGCTGATGGCTGGGAAATAAATGTGACTGATACCGTTGCACTACTCGAGCATGATCCGTTCATCTCTGTCCATCTCAAAACGTAGGTTCCGTAAACGCTGACTCTGATCTCTGCAGTAGGCGAATTTGCGTTCGGAGTATAGGAGGCTGTTCCGGGTCCGCTTTCAATCGTCCATGTACCGACCCCGAAACTGGGCACAGCCGACAGGTTGAACTCAAGGCCGCAGTTGTTTCCGCCCGTTCCTGCATTGGCAACAGGCTGCTGGTTGAAGTTAACGGTTATTACTGCGGTATCGGCACAGATACCGTTTGTTTCAATCCATCTGAACTGTTTGGTACCATATTCCGAAACCGTAACAAGAGCTGTCGGGGAACTTGCGTCCGGTGTAAAAAGTGCAGTGCCGGTTCCGTCGATCATCGACCACGACCCCACTCCGGCACTTGGAACCGCTGCCAGCTGATAATCGAGGTCGCATGCATCACCTCCGGGTCCTGCATCCGCAACAGGCTGCTCGTAAAAGTTAACTGTGACTACGGCACTGGATGTACATGTTCCGTTTGCTTCTGTCCATCTGAAGGTATATGTCCCGTAATCCGAAACGATAACCGTTGCATCAGGTGCATTTGGTGTAGGAACAAAAGATGCCGTACCTGTGCCTGTCACAAGCGACCATGTTCCCACTCCGATTCCGGGAACCGCGTTAAGGGCAAAATTAAGATCGCATTCCACTCCTCCTGTTCCCGCGTTGGCAAGCGGCTGCTGATAGAAGTTGACTGTAATGGTGGCAGAATTTACACAGTTGTTGTTTATCACAGTCCAGGTAAAAGTGTAAGTACCATAGGCTGTTACTGTAACCAGTGCATTCGGCGTACCCGGACCAGGTGCGAAGACTGAGGTACCCGGACCTGTTGTTTGCGACCAGGTACCTGTACCTGCAAGCGGGGTAACTGCATTAAGACTGAAACTCAATCCACATGCGTCACCACCGGTCCCTGCATTTGCAACTGGTGTCTGGTTTACTGTTACGGCAACAGCCAGGCGTGAAGCTGATTCACATGTGCCTATCGTCTGGCTTGCGTAGTAATTGCCTGTTACCAGGACTGTGGTTGATGAGAGAGGTGTCCCCCCCGTAGGGGTAAGATACCATAGAATGTTGAGACCCACAGCAGTGAGGTTGGCGACCGTCGGATTGGAACCCGAACAGAAAACCTGAACGGCATCGCCTGTTGGTGCCGAAGGTATACTGACCGTCACACTGACCATCAGGCGTGTTACGGATTCACATCCGCTCACTGTCTGCGTGGCATAATAAGTTCCTGTTATAAGTGGCGTGGCGGGAGCCAGCGCTGTTCCTCCTGTGGCTGTAAGATACCATCTTATTCCGGTTCCGGAGGCGGTAAGACTCGAAACCGTAGGATTGCTGATAAGGCAGAAGTCCTGTGAAGCCGGGCCCGTTGGTGCAGACGGATCGTTGACTGTTACTGCAACTGACCGTCTTGTTGCTGATTCACATGAGCCCACTGTCTGGCTTGCGTAATAGGTTCCTGTTACAAGAGGGGTTGTTGATGCCAGAGCTGTGCCTCCTGTTGAGGTAAGGTACCACCTTATTGATGTGCCTGTTGCAGTCAGATTGGCAACAGTAGGATTATTTATTGCACAGAATATCTGCGGCGACACTGCTGTTGGTGCAGCCGGGTTTCCAACACTGACCACAACTGCCAGCCTCGAAGCTGACTCACACCCTCCTATGGTCTGGCTTGCATAATATGTGGCATTGTTGAGCGGTGTGGCTGACGGAAGGGGTGTACCTCCGCTTGCAACGGTATACCATCTCAGGTCTGAACCCGATGCTGCAAGGCTTGCCACAGTCGGATTATCGATAGCGCAGAAGCTTTGCGGCGATGTGCCTGTGGGAGCGGAAGGATTATTGACAACAACTGAGACTGCAAGTCTGTTTGTTGATTCGCAGCTCCCGTAAGTCTGGCTGGCATAGTAAGTTCTCGTTGATAACAATGTTGTCGATGCCAGGGCAGTTCCGCCGCTTGCATTAAGGTACCACCTGATACCCGTGCCTGTTGCTGTTAATGAAGCAACTGTCGGATTGTTAATCTGACAGAAATATTGAGGCGAGGCTCCTGTCGGAGCCGGAGGGTTGTCGACAGTAACAGCAACTGCCAGACGAGTTGATGATTCACAGGTGCCGGGTGTCTGGCTTGCATAATAAGTCCCGGTTGAAATGGGGGTTGAAGAAGCCAGTGAAGTACCTCCTGTTGCTGTAAGGTACCAGCGGATGTTTGTCCCTGTAGCCTGAAGGTTTGCCACAGTTGGATTGTCGGCAGTGCAGAAGGTCTGTGTTGCAGAACCTGTAGGCGGAGGCGCATCGCCAACAATAACCGAAACTGCGGTTCTCGTGGTTGATTCACATCCATCGATGGTCTGGCTTGCATAATAAGTTCTGGTCGTCAGGAAAGCAGATGACGGAAGCGGCATTCCTCCTGTGGATTCAATATACCATTGTATCCCGCTTCCCGAAACAACCAGCTGACCCACAATGGGATTATTGACTGCACAGAATGACTGCGGGGAGGGCGCAAGAGGAGGTGCGGGATTGTTAACGACTGCAAAGACAGTCACCCTGCTGGTTGATTCACATCCGTTTACGGTCTGTGAAGCATAATAAGGACCTGAAACAAGAAGTGTTGAAGGGTCAAGCGCTGATCCTCCGCTTGCAGTCTGGTACCACAAGATACCGGTGCCTGCGGCCGTAAGGTCAGACACATCAGGATTATCAATTGCACAGAAAGTCTGTACCGGAGCTGCTGTTGGCGCCGGCGGAACAGAGTTCACGGTGATGGTACCTTTTGCATTGGGAGGACCCGTGCATGTTCCGTTTGTCGTAACCTCATAATCAAAATTACCAAACACTGTAACATTGGGGGAACCACTTATAGTTACACGGTTTCCGACGATCGTATGCCCGACCCCGTTCGGGAGTCCGGTAACAGTTCCAAGGGTTACACCGGATCCAAGATCATATACAATATCAATAATAGGAGAGCCATTGCAAACTACCTGACTTTGCGGACCTGAAGTCAGGGTTATGCAAACCTGCGCTTTGGCAGTATTGAGTGCAAGAAAAAGTATAGCAATGGATACAAAAAATCTTGTATATTTCATCAGATGCTTATTTAAATTCAGGTTTAGTTTTTTCAGTACAGTTTTAGAAATCTAAGTTACATCTTTAGCAATGAACAGTATTAAATCCCTATCAAAAATCGTACAGAAATCAGTTTTTGCCCTGACAAATACCTTTGTCGGGTTTACCTGACTTAATCAGGTAAATGATTATCTGTTATAGCCCCCATGTTAAACAACAATCAAGGCCAAATTAACTTAATATCAGTATCAGACGACCTTCAATTTGACCAATCCGGGGAATTCATCCGTGAACGAATGATTTCCGTTTATTCGCAAAATTAGGATTTTCAGTTATTTCTGTATTTCACAACTCTTCCGTCATTTATTGCTCCCTTCCAGTTTAGACCAAACCCGAAATCATAGGTATTACCTTCACTGTCGGTGTATGGTTTCATATCCCTTGGAACGTCTTCAAACTGCTCTTCAACGGTCTTCATATCGGAGGGCATCTGGAAAGGAAGCAGACCTGAGGGTTCAAAACTGCCGGTAATAATATCCAGCAATGCCTGATCCTGTACTCCAAAATGAACCAGTATGGCATCAGAGTTCTTCTCTGTCTCAGAGAATACCATTGGATTTGAAACATCGACAAGAACTATTACAGGTTTATTACCCATAACGGCTTTTGTCTCGTTTACCATTTTCATGTCGTACATGTTCCGTGTTTCGACGGTTTTGCCCAAGTACGATCTGTTGGTGAAACTCTCAAGAGGGCTTCCTCCTGCAATACTTGTTTCGCGTGCGTGATCAGCCCGGTATTTTGAGAACTGCAGGCTTACCGGCACATAACCGTTTCCTTTGTTTTCGGCATCTCTGCGATCATAACCTGTTCCGCCTGCGGGACTTGAAATGCTCACAAGTGCAAAATCAGCCAGAGTGGGTTTTTCAACAACCTCAAAATACTTTGAGACTGTTGCCGGATTGACAGGATCGGTCCACCTTTCTGGTGTTTCCCGTCCGAACCAGTCGCTGCCTGCCGGAGTATAGCGCTTTGGAATATATACTTTCATCTGCTTCTTCAGGGGAAGAGAACCTGATCTGTTCTTCAGCATGATGACAGATCTCAGCTGTGCATCATATCCCTCCTTCATGAATTCAGGATTTCCGACCGTGTTCCTGGTGTTTTGCGTGTCGAGATAAGGATTCTCGAACAGACCGACCCTGAAGATATTCTTCAGAAGCCTGACAGCCGACTGCTCAAATCGTGAACGCATGAATTCCTCTCCGTTTTCCTTCACCCCCATCGAGTATGCTTCAAGAACCGGTCCCTTGTCGTTGTTTCCGCCGAACTGATCGACTCCGGCCATAATTATTCTGTAATGACGTTCCGCAACTGAAAGGGTTTCCGCCCCCCAGCTTTTACCCTCGAAACGGTCAACAGCTGAAACATCTCCGGTCACACCCCAGTCAGTACAGACCACTCCGTCGTAGCCGTAGGTTCTCCGGAGAAGATCGTTGATAATGAATTTACTGTAGGCATTTCCCACATTTTCTCCATAACTGGTATCACGGTTAAATGATATGGTGTAATAGGGCATTACAGCCGAAGCCATCCCTGTGGATCCGTTAAGCCTGAACGCTCCTTCGGTAAAAGGTTTCAGGTGGTCCTTAAGGTTGTTTCCCGGGTAAACAGCATAGGCGCCATAACCGTAATGTCCATCCCTTCCCCCCTCTTCAGGTCCGCCGCCGGGCCAGTGCTTTACCATGGCATTTACGCTGTGATAGCCCCATCCTCCTGAAATATGTGCTTCACCCTCCGATGTCTGAAAGCCGTCGACATAGGCTCGTGCCATATCCGTTGCCAGATCGGGATCCTCGCCCATTGTTCCGTCAAAGCGCGACCAGCGCGGCTCGGTTGCCAGATCGATCTGCGGCGACAATGCCGTGGCAATACCAAGAGCCCTGTATTCGATGGAAGCCACCTGCCCGAACCTTTTCATCAGCTCAGGATCAAAGGTGGCTGCTATTCCAAGAGTACCCGGCCACATCGAGATCCTTCCTCCGGCGCCGGCGTTGTATTCAGCATACGAATCGCTTCCATGCCGCGGATCCGAACTGTTGTTCACAGGAATCCCCAGTCCTGTTCCCTCAACAAAAGCCTGAGCATTGTTGTTCCATGCAGCTGCCACCTCCGGAGTCTCTACCGATGTTATAAGAACATGCCTCAGGTTATCATCCGTAAGGAATTTCTTCTGCTGATCCGAAAGGTCCCCCGGCTGTGCGCCGCTCTCACCGTAAGGCTTGCCTCCGTAAGTGGCTGCACCCCCGAATCCGCCACCTGCAGAAGGTATCGACTGGTGACTGCTGTAAAGCATAAGCCCTGCTATCTGTTCAACCGACATCTTCGATGCCAGGTCGGCCGCACGCTGATCCGCACTCAGGCGCCAGTCTTCATAGGGATCAAGTTTCCCGTTCCTGTTAAGGTCCTTGAAGGCCAGACGCTTTACAGTCAGTATGCTTACTCCCGATGAAGGAGAATATCCAAGGGTTTGCCCATCCTCATTATGGACAACATTATAGCTTCCCTTGCTCTCTTCAGTCCATTTGTTGCTGCATGCCAAAGTAAAAAACAGGATCATGGCAAGTGCTGATGCCAGCAGGCTGGGTTTTCTTAAGGTATTCATTTCTTGCATTTATTACTAATAATCATTTATTTACAAAACAAATACAATATCCGGTCTATGCCCGGAGTGAGGTTGACATGTGAAGAATCCCGGCCCGTTCCGTAAAGAAACTGACCGGGTTTCAATATTTGACATCCTTAAGGACGAATAAGAAATTAAAGCCCTTAAGGATCTTTCTCTTTCATCACTCCTTGCCTGTCCGGCGCTTAATCAGAATAACGCCATTGGCTCCCCTGGTTCCGTAGGCTGTTGCATCGGGCCCTTTAAGAACCTCAATGGAACTGACTGTTTCAGGCGCTATGCCGTCAATATCCTGAGTAATTACGCCATCAACAACAAAAAGAGGTTCAGTGCTCACATTGAGAGAATGAGTGCCGCGGATCTTTATTGATTTGCCTGAGACCTCAACACCCGGAACCCTTCCCCTGATCATATCATAGATATCCTGATACACTGGCACAGCCGAATCCTTGATATTAAGGGCTTTCGTAGCCTCCTGAACCTTCTGGACAGACGGCTGTTCTCCGGTCCTCTCCCTGAGAACAAAATTGATCTCGCTCCTTCCCCCGATCTTCTCTTCGGAAGCATCTCCGAAAAGGGAAAGAACAAGTATTTCAGCTGCTCCCGGCTTTACCCTGATCCGGTAACTGCCGTTCTTGTCTGTCACAACATCGGTTTTTATGTTGTCGATGAAGATGGCGGCTCCTGCAACCGGCTTGTCGTTGCCGTCGACAACCTTTCCGTAGATGGTAATATTCCTGGATTTCTGTGCCGATAAATCCGTAATTGACAGAATAACAAGCGCAAACAGCAGGACTAATATTTTTATAAACCGGATATGACTGTAGGTCACCCCAGTATGTTTCTCATGTAATCTATGCATTTCTTAACCTCCTTTGCAGCATCCGATCCCTCAGGGATCCTGTATTCAAGCTCAACATCAACCCGGATGGGCCATTTTTCCTTTTTAAGAAGAAGAAGCACATCGGCAATGGGTGTTTCTCCCTCTCCGAAAGGCTTGTTTGCATTGGGCGTGGCATGTTTTGGACCGGTCTTATCCTTGATATGAATGCTTCTCATCCTGTCGTGGTACTTAATTATCACATCATTGGGATGCAATCCGGTCGCACCGTAATAGTGGCCTGCATCAAGGTTGAGCATGTTTGCCGGTGAATATGAAAGATATTTGTCGAATGAGAATCCCGGGTCGGCAACCTGGCCGTGAGTATGGAACATGGCGAGGCTGTTGTGCTTCTCGGCGAATTTGCCAAGCCGCTGACAGTTGGCGTCAGTCATTTCATCGGTGATTCCGATTGAACCCAGAACCTTTGCTGCCCTGTAGGCATAATCGATCTCCTCATCCGACCATGCCGATGGTGCAAACTTCGCTATATAAACCTCGATTCCGGCCTTGTTGAATTTCTTCCTCATTTCTTCATAACGCTCCATCGGCAGCGACAATCTCCATTTCTTCTGCTCTTCCCTTATGGCTTCCGAAGCCTTTTTCATCTCCGCCCTCTGCTCTTCGGTAAGTTGTGTCATCGACCTGGGCCGTGCTATCTGTGGTATGCCAAGATCCTCCTCGGCAACATTACGCAACTCGATGCTGTTCACTCCTGCGAAAAGAAGATATTCAATTACTTCATCAACCTTGTGAGGCATGCTTCCATAACTGTATGTAGTGACTCCCAGCTGAACCCCTCCCACCTTTGAATTTGGCTTCTTGCGTCCTGGAGCTGCCGAATATGAGATATTGAAAGGTACTGCTGTAAGCAATGTTGCTGCGGCCGCTGTTCCCAGAAACCTGCGTCTTGAGATGTTTGTGTTTTTCATGATTTTCAGCTTGATTGAATATTTATTTACCTGGTTCCATATAGAATTTAAAGTTAATAAGAATTAGCAGAAAATAAAATTTCAGCCATCATGCAGGGATGTAATTTCATGGTTGCTTTTTCCGGCAACTGATGTGATTTTCAGAAACAGTTTTTTCATGGTAACAGTTCATCCGATTCAGATATTAGATTATCTTTAAACAGTATAAAACAATTATCTGAAATTTTCCGGGTCCGTGCCTGTAACAGACCAGTTCAGGCATAAATTAAGAGAAAGTCATCTGAATTTATAATATAATACTTAAACAGGAAGAAGCACTATGGTAATCAGGAGAAGAGAATTCATAAGGAATTCGGGTATTGCAGCAACCGGGGTATTTGCTGTACCGACGATACTTTCATCGGCCTTTCCAAAGGGGAAGGCTCCCTCCGACAGGATAAATGTCGCTGTCATAGGCCTGGGAAGGCAGACTGTTAATCCCAACATTCCTCAGTTCCTTAAGTCAGACAACTCTGCAGTTGTTGCAGTTTGCGACGTCGATTCATGGCGTCTGGCCAACGCAAAGAAGCAGGTAGACGACTTCTATTCAGCCGCTAAGGGATCTTCATACAAGGGCTGCGGAACCTTCGATGACTTTCGCGAAGTTATGATCAGAAAGGATGTCGATGCAGTAATGATCGCCACTCCCGATCACTGGCACGTTCCTATGGCCATTGAAGCAGCAAGGGCAGGGAAACATGTCTCCCTTGAAAAACCTGTCTCAACCTGCATAGAACATGGCCGCCAGCTGGTGAAAGCCATAAAGAAATACGGGATAATAACCCGTAATGACTCTGAATTCAGACCCCTGCCGAAATTTGCCCGTGCGATTGAAATTGTCAGGAACGGACACATAGGTAAACTTGTTCGTATCAAAGTCGCTGTTCCTGCAGAGCTTTCGGGCGATTCCCTTAAAGCCGAGCCTACAATGCCTGTACCTCCAGAGCTTAATTATGACATGTGGCTCGGACCTGCCTGGGAAACCCCATACACCGAAAAAAGAGTCCATGCAATTAAAGCCTACGGACGGCCGGGATGGATGAGGGTCGATTCGTACTGCAACGGCATGATTAGCAACTGGGGTGCCCACCTTATGGGAATCGTACAATGGGGACACAACAGCGAATACACGGGTCCGGTCAGCATAGAAGGTACAGGTGAGTTCGACAGGGGATTATGGAACACCCTCAACAGCTTCGATATTAAATACCTCTATGCCGACGGAGTTGAAGTCCTTTTCAGAATAGAAAAACCTTATGTGAGGTTCGAGGGAACTGAAGGCTGGATAGAAGTTGAATATCCCGATAAGCTTTCAGCAAGCTCACCGGAACTTGTCGGTCGGGAACCGGCTGCCGGAGAGATCTCATTCGGTAACCTGCTGACGGACAAGGAAGACTTTCTGGCAGCGGTAAGAAACGGGAAGCAGTCGTTAGAGCCTCTTGAAACGGCTCACAGGACAATATCCATGTGCCAGCTCGGCCTCATTGCCATTAAGACAGGCTCACGCCTTACCTGGAATCCGGAAAAGGAAGAAATTGAGGGAGACAATGCAGCTTCAGCAATGCTTAACGTTCCGATCAGGGAAAAATACTTCAGGTTCTGAACTGAAAAAAACATTAGAATTTTTATCGTAATACAATAAACATCTATTGTATTACAATAAAAATATTACCCCGTACAATAATGATTTTAAATATTCTCAGGAATAAACTATAAAATTCATAAAATGAAATTCTCAAGACGAAGCTTCATCAGAACTACCGGAGCCGGAATCATGGCTGCGGGAATACCGGCATATGGCCGTACGGAAACAACAGAAGCCGCACCGGCAAAACCTGATTCCTTCAGGCTCGCTGTAGCCGGCTATACTTTTGCAAAGCATAACCTCGACGATTCACTGGCAATGATGAAAAGAACAGGTGTGAAACTTCTCGGGGTAAAGGACTTTCATCTTCCCCTGAACAGCACAAAAGAGGTTATCGACCAGACGCTTGCGAAGATGAAAAGTTTCGACGTTGAGCCTTACGGGGTCGGACCTATCTATATGAAATCAGAATCAGCTGTCGATCAGGCTTTTGCCTATGCAAAGCTGGTAGGTGTCAGGCTGGTGGTTGCGGTTCCGGACGTAGAGCTTCTTCCCTATGTTGAAAAGAAAGTAAAAGAGTACGACTTCCGTCTTGCAATACATAACCATGGACCTGATCTGCCTCTTTATCCGAGCGCCGATTCGGTATGGAAGGAAATAAAGGATCTCGATCCGAGGATAGGCTTCTGCTTCGACATAGCACACGAGGTGCGTCTCGGCCTCGATCCTATAGCCGCTTACCTGAAATACAAGGACAGGATCTTTGATTTCCATGTATGGGATTGCGACAAGGCAGAAAAGGCAGGCTGGTGTGTGGAGGCAGGAAGGGGTATCATTGACTTTCCGGGTTTCTTCAAAGCCCTAAGGGCAAATAATTACAGCGGAACCTGCAGCCTGGAGTACGGGAAAGATATGAATGATCCTCTTCCCGGGATTGCTGAGTCGATAGGTTACTTCAGAGGAGTTCTTGCAGGACTTTCATGAACGGCAGGGAAACAATACTGGAGGCTCTCAGTCACAGAGAGACCGGCGCCATCCCTTTCGACCTCGCAGGTTCGACTTGGACAGGAATAACCCGAGGAGCGTATGATAAGCTCAGCGATCATCTTGGTCTTGATACTGAGGAACCGGAATGGGCCGATGTTATCCAGCAGATTGTCGTCCCTTCGGAACAGGTTCTGGATCTGTTAAGTGTTGACACACGCGGTTTGTTCCCTCTTACAAGCCACAACTGGGATGTTTACGGCAAACTGACTGACTCAGGCGACAGATGGGAATACAATGATGAATGGGGCTTCACCCATCATTTTCCAAAGGAGAACGGATACTGGTTTTCACTTGTCGGGCATCCCATGGAAAATGTCAGTCCTGAAACTACCGTGATTGACGGGTATAAGTGGCCCGATCCATCAGATCCGCAGAGAATATCCGGTTTGCGAGAAAAAGCTGTCCGTTTCAGGGAAGAGGGGAAGCTTGTTATGCTGAAAGGTTTGTGTGCGGGAATATTTGAGATGCAGCAGAGGTTCAGGGGAGTAAGCAATGCACTTGTCGACCCCTTTCTCTATCCCGGATTCTCAGACCGGCTCATAGGGAAGATCGCCGATCTTAAGATCCTATTCTGGCAGACAGCACTGAAAGAACTTGCCGATGTGGTCGATGTTGTTGCTGAGGCTGACGATTACGGGACACAGGAATCACAGCTGATAGATCCTGATTATTTCAGGCAGCTGTACAAGCCTCATATTTCAAGGATAATAAAGTCGATTGAGGAAGCGGCCCCTGATGCAAGGATAATGTTCCATTCTTGCGGAAATGTCAGGCCGCTTATACCCGACTTCATTGAGATGGGTATAGATATTATCAACCCTGTCCATATAAATGCAGAAGGGATGGAGCCTTACCAGCTGAAGAAGGACTTCGGAAATGATATCGTTTTCTGGGGAGGCGGAGTGGATACCCAGAAGATACTTCCTTCCGGGTCGGCTTCGGACGTTGCCGACGATGTCAAAAGGAACATAGACGCCCTGGCTCCGGGCGGGGGATTTGTTTTTGCAACAGTTCACAATATCCAGGCTGAGGTTCCTCCAGCTAACATTGCAGCAATGCTGAAAGCAATAGGGAGGCTTTGACATTGGTCCCCGGAAGGCTTAAGCCAACAGTCGTTAACAAAAAAATCAGCGGACCGGTCAGTCCGCTGATTTTATTAAGTAATCTCACCACATTATTAATTTGACGGATAACCCGGATTCTGCGGGAAATCGGCATCAATATTCAGGTCAATCTGTGACTGTGGGATTGGAAATAACACGTGATAATCCTGGATATTCAAACCCGGATTTTTAGGGTTATTGTTTAAGGCACGTACTCTTTCAACAAGTTTCCCCATACGGCGCAAGGTTATAAACCTGTTCTCCTCCCCGTAAAGTTCACGTGCCCTTTCGTCAAGGATATAATCCAGGTCAACATCTGCAGGGTCAACAGGGGTGGCATTTGCTCTTGTCCTGATTAAGTTGATATCATCAGCTGCAAGTTCAGGCTGGTTCAGACCCAAGTATGCCTCTGCACGCAGAAGTAATGTTTCTGCAAGACGTATTGCATAAAGATCTTTGTGATGGTTTCCGCCTCCCGATCTGGCAGGATCGGTAAAATAATGGCACGGATCCCCGAATTTCATCCAGTATGGATAGATATACTGGCAGGAATCCCTCATCGCATCGCGTGTTCCGGCAGCATAATGGGATGCGTAGTCAACCAGAAGGTTTATCTTTTGCTTATCATATGCTGATCCGGGTGAATCATAGTAGAAATCTCTTTTGATATTATGCTTGGCGTTGCGTATATCATTATTCCAGTCACTCCTCCAGATGTCGTAGGCTGTGTAATTTGTAGGATGCACCCAGGCTACAGGACGGCCCAGGGTGTCAGAATATCCCGTATAGGCTCCGTTGACGAACTCACCCCTGAAAGCTTTTTTTCCATCGGGAGTATTTCCAAGTCGGAAGTATGCAGGACCGAATGTCCTGTTTCCTTCAACGGATCCTCCTCCGGTTGTTGGCGGTGGCTCTACCTGTATCACCCAGATCGACTCGGTGTTATTCCCCAGATTCTGGTTTCCGTATGCAAAAAGGTCGTAATACACATCGCCTGTTCCGAAAACAACGTTCTGCCTGTCTCCAAAACGTTCTGTCATGAGTGCATAGTTGTAACCTTCAATTACCTGTGTTGCTGCATCGGCTGCCAGCTGGTTTTTGCCCTGGTTAAGGTAGCACTCGCTCAGCATGTGCCATGCAGCTCCCTGTGTTATTCTTCCGGGTGCTTCTTCCGAACCCGGGGCAGGCAGGTTGGTTGTTCCGTAGATAAGATCCTGCTCCATCTGGGCGTAGACCTGTGCTTTTGGGGTACGGACAAAATCTGTTTTAGGAGCCCTGATGACTTCGGTTACCAGCGGCACATCGCCATAGAACGACACCAGTAACCTGTATGCAAAGGCCCTGAAGAACATCGCTTCTGCCTTATAGGCATTTTTCTGTTCCTCGCTGGTCCATATGGCAGGATCAGAATTATCGATCCCTTCAATAAGAACGTTAGCCCTCTGGATAAGTTCATAATTCCATACCCAGATATTCCTGTAATCGGTGTTGGAAGAAGTAAGATTGTTTACATAGTTACACAGGAACATGTTGCTGTTCGGATCTTCTCCGTGGAAAGCTATGTCAGTACCAAGGCCTCTCATTATAGTTATTGTAGGCTGATTGGTACCATAAAACCATCTTTGCCGTGTCGAAAAGTGTAAACCTGTTATCCCCTGCTTGATCCCTGGAAGAGTATTATAGGCATTCTCCGGGGCGAGAAAATCAAGAGGTTTCTCTTCCAGTACATCCTCACTGCATGCCGGCAGTATCAAAATCAGAATAGCTGCATACAGTAAAAACTTTTTGCTATAAAGATTTAAATATTCTTTCATCTTATTATAATTTATAGGTTTCATTTTATCTTCTTTAATTTCAATAAGTAAAATCAGAATGCAACTCTGAAACCTGCGGTTATGTTTCTCATGAGCGGAGAATTGCTGGTTCCCGTTTCAGGATCCCAGCCTGACCATTCTGTCCAGACATAAGGATTTTTACTGGAGACAAAGACCTGACATGAATTCAGGTTCAGTTTATTCAACAACTGATTGCTAAAGGTGTATGCAAGAGAAACATCCTGAAGTCGTACAAAGCTCCTGCTTTCATATATCCCGCTTGCCTGGGCCGGAGTATTATAAACACCGGTTGCATTATTAACACCGTTGTCGGGAGTCCAGTAAGGACGAACTGCTGATGCATTTATCCTCAAGACATTGTCGGAACGGAAATCCACGTTAACAACTGAAGCATTGTTCTCCATGAAGTACTTTTTCCCTCCCTGCACGGAATTAATAAAGAAGGAGAAAGTGAAATTCTTGTATGTGAACGTGTTATTCAGACTCCAGCGATATGAGGGAGTGCGGTATCCTATAACTTTCCTGTCGAGGTTCGGTTCGATAACTCCATCCCCATTCTGATCAACATATTTGTAATGGCCCGGATACCAGTTATTATAGGTCTGACCTGCATAGAGTTCTGCTTCCGTCCAGACCCCTCCCATCATTTCAAAATCATATATTGCGCTTATTGGCTCTCCGACAAACCATGAGTTGCCGACATCCTTGTCATTTTCATCTCCATAGAGCTTTGATATCTTGTCCCTGTTAAGTGAAAAAACAAAATTGGTTTCCCATCCGAGGCGGCCTGTAAGGTTTACCGAGTTTATTTCAAGCTCAATCCCTTTATTATCAATGGCTCCAATATTTGTCCAGACGCTGGGATATCCCGTGGTTGGTGGCAGTGCGCGGCTTACAAGAACATCTGTTGTCTTGGCCTGGTAAAGGTCAAGAGAACCGTTTATTCTCCTGTCGAGGAAGCCAAAATCGATACCCACATTGAATGAGGCTGTTGTCTCCCATCCCAGATTGGCATTTCCAAGACTGCTCGGGTAAACTGCAATTGCTGTTGTTGGTCCATAAACATAGAAGTCAGCTGTCATTCTTGAAAAACTTGAGTAACGTCCGATTCCCTGGTTTCCGTTCAATCCGTAAGAGGTCCTGAGCTTTAAATATAATCCGTTTAAATTGCTCATAAACGGTTCATCGGAAACTACCCATCCAAGAGAAACAGAGGGGAAGTTTGCAAATTTATTGTTCGGCCCGAATCCTGAAAAACCATCTCTCCTGATCGTTGCGGTTAACAGATAACGATTCATAAATGAATAGTTGATACGGCCCATGTATGAAATGCTGTTCTCCTTCCATGCCGTTGATCCAACCGTTACCGTGGTACCCAGGCTCAGATTATCATATCCAAGAACAGGGTTGTCAAATCCAGATGCAGTGATTGTCGAACTTTCGGCATTTCGTCCCTCCTGACTATAAAGAAGGGTTGCGTTCACCTGATGGTTTCCGAATGTCCTTAAGTAAGTAATGATATTATTATAGATCCAGTTCCTTTCCTCTGAGGGGTTCTTGATAGCCTGACCCTTGTTGCCGGAACCTTCCGGAACAGTATTAGGATAAAACCTGTTATATTTCCTGTTACTAAAATTATTGGAATAATTGAATTCATAAGTAAGGCCTTTTACCCATGGGATTGTAATCCTTGCATTTCCGACCAGCAACAGGTCATTTCTCATATCAACATGATCAACATAAAGATTATTAAGAGGATAAGGCATATAAGCTTCCCCTGTAAGATACATGTCGTAATTTGGAAGGCCGATCTTATTGTTCGCCAGGGGGCTGCAGGCCCTTGCATTACCAAGACTGGCTTCCAGTCCCGAATAATCCCTTAAGGAATACGATGCGTTCAAGCCTACATTCAGCCAGTCGGTTATTTCGTTGTCAATATTTGAGTGAAAGGTGATCCTGCTGAAGTCATCATTCAGCTGAATTCCCTCTTCATTGGTATATGATGCTGAAACATAATAGTTTGACCTTTCGCTTTTACCAGATATACTTAGGTTATAGTTCTGTATAGGAGCTATTTGAAGAACTTCATCAACCCAGTCGATTTCATTTCCTGCAAGATAATTATCCCTTTCTTCCTGTGTTCTCAGACGCGATGCAACAAGTTCCCTGTTGTTTATATCAGGTCTGACAGGCTTGCCCTCTGCACTTGTAGGCTTAGTCTTGTACCAGGCATAAAGATCCTGCTGGTAATAGTAATCAGTAAGCCTTATAGCATACTCTTCTGCATTCATGACCCTCATGGGATTATTTGTCATATCCTGATAGCCATAGTACATGTTGAAGGAGATCTGTGGTTTTTCAGATTTCCCTTTCTTTGTGGTAATAAGCAATACCCCGTTTGCTGACCTTGATCCGTAAACGGCTGCTGCGCTGGCATCCTTAAGGATATCCACCGATTCAATATCACTAACGTTGATGTTTGTTATTGATCCGTTATAAATGACACCATCAAGAACGATCAGCGGTGCATCGCTTGCCGAAAGTGATGTTTGCCCTCTGATTGAAAGACTTGGATCACTTCCTGCAAGGCCGGTTCCGGTTACGTTAACACCGGCAGTGGTTCCGGACATTGCCTGCGACAGGCTGATGTTTGCCAATGCTGTTTTATCATCCATTGTAACACGAACAACCGATCCGGTCAGGTCACTTTTCTTCTGAGTTCCGTAACCGGTTACGATTACTTCATCCAGCGCTGTGGTCGCCGATTCCAGGCCCACATCGATCGTTGTGCGGCCTGCTGCAGCAACTTCGGTAGTTTTATATCCGATAAATGAAAAAACAAGGACCACGTTCTGGTCAGACACAGCCAGCGAATATTTACCGTCGGGTCCGGTAAGTGCACCAAGAACAGTCCCTTTTACTATGACGTTAACTCCGGGCATAGGATCACCCGTTGAAATGTCGGTCACTGTTCCGGAAATTGTAAGCTGCTGGAGCCCCTCACCGGCAAGGACATTGGTTGCTCCAAGCAAAAAGACGAGGATCATGATTTTCAGACCCCTTAAGAATTTTTCAGGATGCTTGTAATAAAGCATCCCATGAAAAAAGCTTTCTTTCATGATAAAAGTTTAAAGATTAGAAATGAATTTGATTAGTAATTAGTGACAAACGGACCAGCGTCCATCTCATGGAGATAACATATTTGCATAGGCACTTGGGTTAAGGTTAGTATTAGTTAGTTAGGCTTAGTGTAAATATAAAAAAACTTTCACAATACAGGTTAATCTGACTGATAATAATTCCAGTTAAAAAGCGTTATTCTGAGGCATGGGAGTTAAATTAACAATAACCTGATCTTTTATGGGGAGAATTGGTAATAGCGGCATAAGAAATGCCCTTATTGTGCTTGTCCTGTCACTGGTCTCCGCTACGGGGAAAAGCCAGACAGTCCTGCCGGAAGTATTTAACGAGGGAACAGTGAAGGAGCAGATGGATTTTGTCCAGGAGAAAACAAGGATATATGACAATTACAGAGCCATAAGGGAAGACATGTTCCAGAAACTGAAAAGGAATACCGGCGATTCGATTGAGGCAGCGAGAAGGGAGATTGAAGGGCTCGTAACGGAAAGGCAAAAGCAGAACTACCTCAGAGACTCGCTCGTTGCTGAGTTAGCATCCTTAAAGGTTGATCTTGCCGGAATGACAAAGAACAGGAACAGCATCTCCTTTTTCGGGATGGAGATCAGCAAAACAGCCTATAATGCAGTTTTATGGGCTATCATTGCCGGTCTATTCGCCCTTCTGGCAACAGGATTCATTGCATTCAGAAGGAACAGGAGTGTTACCCTTAATACTAAAAAGGAGATCGAGGAGCTAAAGAAAGAATTTGAAGCTTACAGAAAAGCTTCCAGGGAGGCAAGGGAGAAAATGTCAATGGCTCATTTCAACGAACTTAAGAAACTCAGGGGAGCTTAGAACGACAAACGACGCAGGGCGCATGGCGCAGGACGCAGGGCGAAGGGAG
The DNA here is from genome assembly GCA_040772125.1 of Bacteroidales bacterium. Lineage (GTDB taxonomy): Bacteria > Bacteroidota > Bacteroidia > Bacteroidales > VadinHA17 > LD21. The sequence continues at coordinate 837,673 of JAXGYS010000003.1, read as the reverse complement.
AACAGTAGCAAAGATACTTTTATTCATTTCGCACCCCCGGAATTGAATATTTCCGCATTCATATGGTTCGTTTTTACATAATACCGTGGCTTAATCCTGCCTTTAACGCATAATTTATCTCCTTTAAATAAAAAAGCCGCCGGAAGTACCGGCGGCAATAGTTTTTGATATCTTAAAAAGCTAATCAGACGATGTAGTAGCTTTCCCAGCCCTTGCGGGGAGGTCTGTCGGCCAGCATAGCATTTGCAAAGCTGTCGTTTACTATTTCCTTTGTATCCCTGTTGAATATCAGTTTTTTGTTCCTGCGGATAGCTATTATCCCCAGTGAGAAAAGCTGTGCCAGCGGAGCGAAGGTCTGGAAGGGTGAGCGGGTTTTCTCCTCACCCTGGCAGGCTTTCAGGAAGTTGACATAATGGTCGGAAGGGCTCTCCGGATATTTAGGGAGGCTTGATTCCATTTCCTTTGCCTTTGCTGCAGGTATTATGAACAGAGGAGCTGAATGGGTTCCTCCCTTGAAGGTCAGTTCCTTGCTGTAAATAACCTTTCCTGCACCCGGCCGTCTTGGCCTTTCTCCCTGTGGCTTTGCCTGCTGCGGTACTCCTCCGGGAGGTGGTATTGTGGCATCAACAGCAGCCTCTATAGTATCGTAACCCTCAGGAAGCGGCGGCAGGTTCTCCACTCCGTCGTACCAGGTTATATCGACCGGAGGCATATCTCCCCTGCTCGGGAAACGGAACTTAATTGTTGATTCAAGGGGGAAGAAATAATCATTAAGGTTTTTCACGTGTACCGGTTCAATTTCGTAAGGCAGGCCCAGATCGAGGAATTCGTGAATGGTGTCAAGGATATGGGCGCCCCAGTCGCCAAGGGCTCCGAGGCCGAAGTCGTACCATCCCCGCCAGTTGCCCGGGTGGTATTTCTCATTGAAATCGTGATATGCTGCTGTTGTGAGCCACGTATCCCAGTCTTTGTCAGTCATTCCTGCAGGCAGAGGCTGGGCTTCGGGGAACCGGGATATGTTCGGGTCGTAGGGATGCCATCTCCTGCTGCCGTTCATAAATGCGGTAACCTCTGTTACATCTTTTATTATTCCGGCTTCCTTCCAGGCCTTGAACTGGAAATAGTTCTCCCCGGAATGGCCCTGGTTTCCTACCTGGGTTACCAGTTTCGGATTCTTCTCAGCCATCTGCGCCAGTATTTCGGCTTCAAGAAATGTGCGTGTCATGGGTTTTTCGACAAAAACGTGTTTTCCAAGCTGCATTGCAGCCATGCAGACAGGGAAGTGAGCAAAGTCGGGTATTGCAACCTGAACTGCATCTATGTCTCCGGCCATCTTGTCGAACATGACCCTGAAGTCCCTGAACTGTTTGGCTTTGGGAACCAGCTTTATTGTTTCCTGGGCCCCCTTCGAATCGAGGTCCACATCACAGACCGCAACAATATTTGCCAGTCCGGAATTTATGAACTGCCTTGCATCGGACGCGCCCTGATAGGCTATTCCGATTAGGGCAAGATTAACCTTTCTGGGAGCGCTCTTTGTTGTAATAAGAGGTCCATCTGAAGGAGCCTGGGCTTCTGCAGCCCTGCCCGTAATGACCGCACCGGTTGCGGCCAGACCGGCTGTTTTGAGAAAATCGAGTCGGGTTACCTTTTGTGCCATGATCGCAGTATTTTAATTGTGTCTTATAAAGATAATTTATTTATTAAAAAAGAATCAAGGTTTTTAACCGGCTTTGCCGATTAGAACCAATATTTTTCAACCCTAAAAAATCCTCCGGACTTCCGTTCCATGGTATTCAGTAAAGTTCAGCAAAATCGCGGGCATGCCTTTCAATTTCATCATCGTTAAGCCAGGAGCCCGAGGCAATAATAGTCCGGTACCTGAATGTAGCAAGTCCTCCTGCTGGTATTAAAAAATTAACCGTTTCCTTACCGTTTGTAAAGTCAAACGCCCCGAGAGGGTTTGCCGAGAACAATCCGTATCCGCGTGCATGCCAGTAAGTAGGATAGGAAGGATTGCCAGGGTGATCACATATAACCACCGAAACCTTTTCATCATTCACCGTTCCGCTGAGGCACATCCAGCTTGCCCTTTTTCCCCAGACTGCTTCTCCGGTAATTCCTTTACTGCTTCTGTAGTTGCCCGTTACACCCCTGTTCTCCATAGCTTTTTCCGTACCGGGCTGTCCGTTGTCACCCAGAAGCAGTGCATTGTCTTTTGAAGGAAGCTCAAGCTGACGTGCAACCCTTGTTGCAAACATTCCTTCCTTGGTATCCTTCATGTTCACATCTTTTTCCAGAGCCTCAAGTGTCGTAATCCTGTCAACAATCCAATGATTCACGCCTGCAATAAAATGAAAATCCGTCGTTTCCTCGAGAATATTATTCCCTGAAGGATCCTGCCACAGCGCTTTTATTGTGAGCACTCCCCTGCCCTCACCTCCTTCCGCTTTCACGATGCCAGTCAGAACAATTACGCCTCCGTTCTCACTTCTTTTCCCTGTTGAACCATTGCCCCAGAAATCAAATCCGTTTACATTGCCGTAGTTAAGCCATGATCCGACCTGATGCCTATGGTCATTCCTCTCGCCTGCCCTGGGCCGCAGGGGAAATCCTCTTGTGACCTCCGTTTCCGAAAGAGTAACTATGGGATAAAGTACAGGTTTGTAAACATTATCCGGCCAGCAAAGCGAGGTAACAGAAACACCTCCTATTATAACGTCAACCTTCTTTTCCGGCTCATTAACTGAAAAAGACACCTCTGCCCTTTCGGCGGAAACGGGCTCCTGGCCGTTTAACCTGACTTGAAAAAACAGGACAAGGACGGCTGTTAAAATCAGAGACAGTATTTTTTTCATCTTCAGATATTTATATTATTACTCAAGAATTTAAAGGCCGGTAATTCAGATAGTCCGGCAGAATGCCTCATATGATTTTTTATGCTTTTCATTTCTGTAAAAGATACTCAGTAACCCTTTATTACCGGGTAACAAAATACCCTAAGCTTACGACCTCGACAAGATTTCAAAATTCTGGCAATCAGTAAGAGTAATTTTTCATCTTTTCTGCAGCTTCCTGTTCCGCCTCCTTGATAACGCTTTGAATCAGAACTTCTGCTCCGTTCAGCTTCCTGCTTTCCGATGCTGCTGTCATGAAAGCGAATATCTCAATGGTCTCTTCCGGAGCAACCGGAGGAATCCCGGTCTGAAAGAATTTGACCACTTCGACCAGAAGCGGATTATATCCATTGTACTTACCAGTTTGAACCACAGCTTTTTCTCCGAATGCTGTGGCTCCGTAGTCGCTTTTGCCTTTCCTTATTCCCCTGAAGGTTCCGATCCTGTTATCGTTCCATAATCCGGTAACAAGGTCGGTGTCGTCAGTAAAAATACCTGAAACGCTTTTGCAACCCGTTCCCATAAGGGTAAACAGCGATTCGACTCCATGAACCCCGTACCAGAAAAGATCAGGATGGGACTTTTCGAGTGTTGCGGGGCTGTATGTATCGGCACCAATTATGCGGCCTATTGAACCACCTTTGATTTCTGCCATTCCAGATCCGTATCTGAGGGATGAGGCTGAGAACAGCGGCAGTTTATAGTATGAAGCCGCATTGAATATAGCTATTGCATCCGCCAGCGAAGCCGCTATCGGCTTATCTATGAACATCAGCTTTCCGGCCTTCATCACCTGAAGCGCCTGGCCTAGATGCATCTTCCCGTCGTTTGTCTCGAGAAGAATCACATCGCAACGTGAAATAAGATCGTCTATTGAACCGACTATTTCCACGCCCAGTTTCTTTACTTCCTCTGTATAGCCAGGGATCCTTTCGTAACTCGATTTTATGTCGTCACTGCCTTTGGGATAAGCAGCAGTAACCTTGTATCCTCCGAATTCAGGACCTGCAGCAGGGTCGTTCAGTGCCTTTGTAAAGGCAGTGGCATGGGAGGTGTCGAGACCAATTATTCCTACCTTGCGGCCCGCCTGTCCCTTGCTCTGGCTGACGAATCCAAAAGGACTGTTCATTATTCCTATTCCAGCCACTCCCGCTGAGGCGGTTCTGATAAAATCACGTCGTTTAATCTGATTCATCTTCTTTTCTATTTAATTCGTTAATGATTATTTGTTTTAGTTGCCGGCCAGGATCTCTGTAGATCTCTTCTCCGGGAATCCCATCTGATATTATCCGGAGCCTTTCCGGCACTCCCTTCTGCGAATAGGTTTTTAATATAATATTCTCGACCCTGGAAATCTCCTCCCTGCCGGAATCATGTCCTGTCGCATCTTTTATTCCTGTTATGGTAAGCCATGCCGGGGCGAGGGAGGCAGCCAGATCGGGAAGGTCATAAGCCTTAAGGGCTCCGGGCACTGATGAAGGAATATATTTATGGTCATAGTACCTGTTCATTACGACTGAGGTATATGATGAAAGGGGTTCTATAAGGGTAACTGATTCAAATGATTTGGTGAATGCGGCTGCATGCAGCAATATGGCCGACAATTCTCCCCTTGCGAAACCGCCAATGTCTGCATTGCTGTCCGCAGTGCGGATCAGTTCGGCCAGCCGGGCAACATCGCCAGCCAGGATGCCTGTAATACTGCGTCCTGTGAGCATTGAGGCATACCAGATATTATGAGATATCCCGTCAAAGTAAGCATCACCTTTCAGAACATCGCTCTTAATCTCGCCTGTTCCCGGGAGGTCGGGAGCCAGGACGACATATCCGTTTTTCACAAGTTTCTCAATTTCCCCTCCCGGATCTGATTCTACCGATTTGCCTCCGGGATGGAGATATATCATATATTTGTTCCGCGCATTTCCGGGCCTGAACAAAAGATAAGGGATAACATAGCTGCCTTCTCCATTCACGAAAAACCTTTCCACAGTGTATCCTTCCCTTATTATTCTTCCGGCAAGAACCGGATCTTCCGGTCTGTCAGGTTCCCGGTATCCTGAAAGGATCCGGGCTGCACTTACAGCTTCCTTTGTATAAGCCTGGTGGTCCTTTCTCAGGCTGTCGGCTCTGACCTGCTCTTTTACAGCCAATTCCCTGTTGAGAAGAAAAACAGTCTTACTTGCCAGCGATGTTGAAACCTGACCTGAAGGAGTAACCTTCATTTCATCCGGATCAGGAAGGGTTGTTACGATGTCGGAAGTATCACAAGGATGGTTAAGATGCTTACTGAAGAAAGCATACATGGCTTCGCGGTTTTTCTTTGTCGATGCATGGCCGGCATCATCCTCGGTCCTTCTGAAATTACCGGGATGACCCAGGGCCCTGTATATTTCCGACACTTCCTTTTCGGTTTCCATTGCACCCTGGATGCTGAACATATCTTCGGATGTGGTTATCATAAGGGCGGGTTTAGGCGCCCTGACTATCAGAAAATCTGGATGGTCGAGGCCTTTTGCAATAAGATTGCTCAGGTTTTGCTCCGCGTCCTGAGGGCCTATGCTCTGAAGCAGTCTTGTATAGTTGGTAATATAGTTTTCAGGTGCAGCAGCAAGGATCCTGTTGTCAAAAGCAGAAATATAGGCTGACTGGGTGCCTCCTCCCGACCGGCCTGTTATTCCTATCCTCTCCGGATCGACCTCTTTCCGCTCATAAAGGTAATCAACGGCCCTGATCCCGTCCCAGATCATGTAAAGAGCCTGCGACCGTCCAGAAATAAGCGTCTGGGCGCCGGGATAGGAATGTTCCCTGGTGGGGCCTCCGGCCCTGGATTTTCCGGTTTCAGGATCAAAATATTCAAGCCTTTCCCCTTGTCCGACAGGATCAAAAGCAAAAACAATAAAGCCTTTGCTTACAAGGTTAAGGATAACGTGCAAATACACCGGGCTTCTGTATCCTTCTTCCGAATGACCGCTGCAGTAAATTATTGCAGGAGTATTCCTGTTCTTTTTTGTTCCCCGTGGTATGAACAGTGATGAGGTAACATAAAAACCAGGTTGAGATTCATAAATCACATGTTCTATCCTGTAGCTGCCCTTGTCTATTGTTTTTACCGTTTTTGCATTCAGGGGTGTCTTTTCCGGGAAAGGGCCGGTAATCTCCATGAGAACCTTCTCTATAAGGAGCTGTCTTTCCTTCCATTTTTCGACGGTACGTATTTCAGAGACCTCTGCTGAACGTTTTTCAAGCATATCGACCGCCTGGCCTGCAATATGGCCGTAAAGGGTATTTGACGGGCCATGAAGCATAAGCCACCTGCCCCTTACAACATCAGTCTGATCCTGTGCGCTAACAGGATCGATGAAAAGGGTAATCTGCAGCAGCAGTACAATCATTACCCTGCCTGCCAGAAGGCGGGCAGGGATAGATAAGGGAATAAAATCTCCCATAAACCGGATATTGTCGAAAAGGTCTTTGCTTCAGTTATACCTTTTCCGGAACCACATAAGGTTTCCGGTAATCCCTGGTCAGCATTGCATCAGCCTCCTTGTCACCGGTAAACTTCTCTTTTGCACCGTCGAACTCAAGCTGCCGACCAAGTTTATAGGAAATATTTGCAAGGATAGGAAGAGCTGAAGAATAATGTCCTTCCTTTATCTGGCAGTTCAGTGTTTCATCCTTCCCTGACCGTATGGCATCAAGGAAATTGGCAAAATGTTCAGTACCGCCGGGTGCAGCCAGGAATGTGGGATCTGCAGGTTTTTCTGCTGCCGTCTGCGATCCGGCGAAGGGTTCCTTCTCGCGGCGGCGGAATGCTTTCCATGTCCCCCCGTCAATTTCAACATAACCTTCTGTACCGTAGAAAAGGTTTCCTATCCTTATCCCCAGACTTGATTCATCATTTGTATAACGTCCCCTTGTCTCAAACTCAAGAATTTTCCCATCGCTGTATCTGAAGAGTGATGTCTGTGTATTGGGTGTTTCCTGTTCGCACTCCTTCGGATCAATTCCGAATACGCCTCCCATAGAATAGATTGTTACGGGATGTTCGTTCTTGTTAAGACCCCAGCGTGCAATATCGAACTGGTGAGGTCCCTGGTTTCCTGTATCCCCGTTTCCGGTATCCCAGAACCAGTGCCAGTTATAATGAACCCTTTTCTCGTTGTATGGCCGGTATGGGGCCGGTCCGAGCCACATGTCGTAATGAAGCGACTCCGGAGGATTTCCGTCAGGAGCAATACCGAACGAATCGCGCGGCTTGTAGCAAAGGCCCTTTGCCATAAAGACATCACCGATACCTCCCGAGTGCAGGAATTTTATAGCTTCAATCACACCGCTTATGGAACGGTTCTGGCAGCCGGTCTGAACCCTTACATTATATTTTGCTGCTGCCTCCACCATTTTTCTTCCTTCCCACAGGTTATGGCAGGCAGGTTTCTCGGCAAATACATGTTTCCCTGCCTGACAGGCCCAAATTGCGCTAAGGGCATGCCAGTGGTTAGGAAGGCCGAATGAGACCCCGTCGATATCCTTATCTTCAAAGATCTTTCGCATATCCCATGTTGTCTGGGCAGTATCTCCGTTCCGCTCAAGGATTATTTTGGCGGAAGGTGCGAAGAACTGCTCATCGGCATCACATATGGTCTTGATCCTTACATTACGGTTGTCTTTCAGGGCGCACCAGCTGTTAATGTGATCCCTCCCGCGGCTCCTGAGGCCCACAACGGCAAGGTTGATCCTGTCGTTGGCACCTTTGACGGAGGCATAGGCTTTAGGACTCAAGCCCATTCCGCCGATTGTAATACCGGCTGCTCCAAGGGCGGTTGTTTTAAGAAAATCTCTTCTGTTGGTCATTTAAGTCAGTTTTAGGGTTTCTATTTGGTTCAATTCATATTATTTACAGTCCGCGGGAAAAAGGTTCCATAATTCAGGAGTCGCCAACTCCTGCAGTAAACCCGGGACTTATTGGTCAGTCATCTCCATAAATATTTCAAGCTGTTCCTTCATTGCTGCAATCCTGTCGACAGGTTCTGTTCTTGCCTCAAGCAGAATCCATCCATCGTACTTTATATCCATAAAAAGACGGAACAGCTGCCTGTAGGGATAATCCTCTGTGTTGAGTTCGCGAACATGGACCGTATCCCCGAACCATTTCCTGACCATATTGAAGTTGGCTTCAAGTCCGGGAGGAAGAAGATCCTGTTCGTTGCAGTTCCAGCATATCTTCACATTATTTTCTGTAACATGATCGAAGATTGCCTTCATGTTTGGCAGTTCCTGGGTGAGGTTTCCGTGCACCTCGACCCTCACAAGCTGGTTATAGTCGCGGGCGAACCTTCCAACCTCATTAAGCGATTTTCCTATCTGCTCAATGGTTTTTTCCCTTGGCACACCGGCAGGAAGGTCGTTGGGTTTCACCTTTATACCCGTTGCTCCTATATCGCTGCAGAGTTTTATATACTCTTTTGTCTGTTCTATGTTGGTTCTGAGTCGTGCGGAATCAGGGCTGTGGTATTCGAAATTCGAACCATAGCCGATGCATTTTACTGGGCTTCCCTCAAACATCTTTTTAACCTCTGTCCTCCGGGCAGCCGACAGGCTTGTCTCTACCCCGTGTGCGTGTTCAGTCCTCAGTTCCAGTCCAAGAAGACCGGTCTTTTCACAGTTGGCAATCAGGGTTGGCAGATCCCAGTCACGCCCCCACTGGTATGTTACAAGTCCGAATTTCATCCTGCTTTTTGCCGCAGCGGGCATCCCGCGAAGGGACGTAAAAGCTGCCAGACCCAGTCCTGCCGTAAAGCTCCTGCGGATGAAACCGCGACGGTCAATGTTATTCATAGCTGCTTAATTTATTTTTCAACTGCCTTGAGCCATGCCTGTGCCATAAGCTGGGCTCCGGCAAGCGATGGATGGACGCCGTCGCCAGTCCAGTAGGAACCCGGAGCTTTCTTCTGTGCCTCATCATAAATGCTCTGGAAAGGAATGAAGCTTGCTCCGTACACGGATGCGATGTCACGCGCAGCTCTCTGGTATTCATAAAACTCAGGATACCATCTTTCGTCGACCGCCTTTACTCCTTTAACCGCAAAAGGCTCACATATGATAAGCTTTATACCCGGCAGGGCTTTTCTCGTTCTTTCGAGAAGATCGATAAAATCGCGCCGGTATATTTCCGGAGTGCCGTCATACCTTCCGTCGAGTTTATGCCACAGATCGTTGACCCCAATCAGAATGCTCAGCACATCGGGCTTTAGATCGAGACAGTCCTTTTCCCATCTTTCAGCGAGCTGAAAGACTTTATTTCCCGAGATCCCCTTGTTGTAAATCTTAAGGTTAAGTTCTGCAAAATTGTTTAACATTGTTGCACCGGCCAGAACAGGGTAGCCTGTACCCAGGTTTCTCGCCGTATTGAATCCTGCATCCTCCTTGTTCCTTCCGGAATCTGTTATTGAGTCTCCCTGGAAAAGGATCACCTGGTCCTTCAGAAGAGTGATTCTTTTTATTCTCTCTTTTGCCATTGCAGCTGAGACTATCTCAGGGATACTCACAGCTGCAAGCGTTCCGAGCGCAGCCTTCTTCAGGAAGCTCCTGCGCGAGTTGTTGTTATCTACCATTATATTTTAAGTTTATACCATTTAACAGCATTTTCATAATAGATCTTATCCACAACTTTTTTAGGAAGTTTAAGTCCCGCAAAAGAACCCCTGAATTTATCAGAGGTCATTTCATCATCCGTTGCGAAATATTTCCAGTCGTCGAGCCATGTCTCCTGCATATTTTTTTTGAATCTTTCCGGATCTGCCCCGCCGCTGTCGCCCACATCGGTACCATAAAGAAGCCTGTCCTGATATTTGATGCAGAAGTCTCTTACCCTTTTGCGATCCTGCGCCGACTGATATTGCAGGTGGCAGATCCTTGCCGACATGTCGACAGCCATATTGGGAAATCTGTCAAGCCGTTCAGCCAGCGAGTCAACGTTCCATTCGAGGCTTGCCAGGTGGCAACCGATAAAAGTAAGGTCGGGGTTCTTTGCAAGCATGTTGTCCCTTGCATTAATCTGATCCTCGTAAGAAGGGTATTCGGGATGAAGGAACATATGATATTGGGGATTCCTGGCAAAATATCCGCTGTCGCTCGATACCGTCATCTGGTCAAGCGGAAGCCAGCAGTTGCGGGGTTCGCCGAGGTGGCCGGTCACAGGCAGCCCCCTGCCCTTGATATAATCGATCACCGGATCGATACCCGGGTCGTCGATCATTATAAAGCTCCCGCTTCTGTCCCTTACTGTCATTCCGATGTTCTTCCATACCTTAACCGTTATTCCTCCCTGCGACAGATCCTTTTCCAGTTCAGAGATCACTCTTTCGCTCCAGGCAGGAGTTCCCCAGTCTGTGGTATCAAAGAGAAAAGTGGGGCCGTAAAACACTCTTCCCGGGTATTTTTCAGCCGAATGTCTCGCGCTTTCGTGCTGACTCGCTATTCCGGCTGAATCACCGTGATCGACGCCAAGTGTTATCAGGATGAAATTGTTCTCTTCAGCAGCTTCTTCAAAGTATCCCATACTGCTGTTTATATGTATGTGCGAATCGATTTTCGGCAGGGAAGAAAAATCCTTTTCAGAATAATAGCCGCTCCTGCAGCCTGAAATTGCTATCAGGCAAAGAAGGCAGATCAGCAGATTTTGTCTCATTGGATAGTACTTTTTGATGTATTAAAAATAGAAAAAATTGTCTTCGGAAATTTCTCATATCACAAAATAAGATTTTAAAAACATGCTTTGTCTTTTATAAAAAAAACCGGCTGCAACTTGTGTTGTTGCAGCCGGTAAGGTTAAAAGTTATATGGCAGCCTCAGAAGAGACTGACGGAACTCTATTTTTCAGAGAGGCATTACGACATATTCGGCGGCGTTGAGGAATTCAAGGCTCTTTTCGCAGCTTGTAAACTGGTCGAAGTTGTATTTTTCAACCTCAACAATTCCGTATTTCATTCCTGAAATGTCGCGTGCAGCCCATATAGATTCAAAATCCATCATTCCGCTGGCTCCGATTTCTTCTTTGTCCTTTATATGCCATAGTTCGAACCTTCCGGGGTATTTGTTGAAATAGTCGACAGGGTTTTTGCCGCCTTCAACACACCAGTAAAGGTCGAGCTGGAAGGTAACTTTTGCAGGATCTGTATTCTGGAGCATGAAGTCGTAAAGGATAGTGTCGCCGAATACAGTTGTAAATTCCTGTGAATGGTTATGATAGCCAAAGCGGATTCCTTTTGCATTACATTTGGCTCCCACTTCATTGAAATAGTCGCACCACTGTTTTATGTTTTCAATACTCTCATATGCATGACGGCCCATGGAAGGCTGAACAATGAATTGTGCACCTGCAGCCACATGTGCATCGATACAGGCATCCCACCATGCCATTGTCTCCTCGTAGTTGGTTGAATCGGGAAGAGGGCGGCTGGTATGTGAGCTGATTACAAGAAGGCCGTTCTTATCGCACAGTGCTTTGAACTCGGCTGGTTCAATGTTGTAGAACTTGCCATCGCGGTATCCGGCCGGCTCAACAAATTTGTAACCCATTTTGGCCACTTTTTCGATTGTTCCGGGAACATCTCTCATTATTGAATCACGCAGTGAGTACAGCTGCAAACCTATATTCTTCTGCTTTGGCTTGCACGACTGGAAAAGGCCTGCAGTCATCCCGGCAACTGCAATGATCATGACAATTGAGATAAAGGTTCTTTTTTTCATTCGTGGAGGTTTTAGTGATTAATATTACATTGGATTAGTGTTATATCGACTTAGTTTTATCAATTAATGATTACGAAACATCTATGCAAAAATATAATTTTTTTCAGGATGATGTTGATTATTAAAATCCTGGTGAAAATATGAAGATTTTTCTTACTTTTATTTAATCCATAACCAATTTATAAGCCAGTCATGAAAAAGTCAGCTATCATCCTTTTCTTTCTCATCCCCTTTATGCACAGCATTTACGGACAGAAGCTGCCCACAGGCAATCCGGCAGATTTCAAGGTAAAAACCTGCCTTCATTCGGTTAGTTACATGGGAGTCTGGCGCGGGCAGGCCACCCTGACTGTCGATGAATTCCTCCTCAAGGCCAGGGAACTTGGTTTTGACGGTGTAATGCTGGCTGCAAAAAGGCCTCATGTTTCGGTGCTTGACTACGATGCCGAGGCCCGCAGGAAACTGAGGGAAAGGATTGATGAACTGGGACTTGAACTTGTTTGCCTTGCAGGATATTGTGATTTTACGGCAGGGGTTGACAAAGCGGGAATACCTAATACCGAGATACAGGCAGTATACATCGGGGAGCTTGCGAGGCTTGCAAGAGATCTGGGAACAGATATGGTGAGGATATTCACAGGATACGAACGCCCCGGTATCCCTTACGACCGTCAGTATGCAATGGTTGCAGAGGGAATAAGGGAAGCCGGCATGATAGCTGCACAATACGGGATAACCCTTGCCATCCAGAACCATCACGATATTGCCCTTCATCACGAATCAATGAAATGGCTGATCGATGAAATAAACCTTCCGAATGTAAAAGCCGCATTCGACTGCTGGTCTCCGGTCCTGGAAGGACTGAACTCAGAGGAGTTAAGAGAGGCTGTCCATAAAATGAAACCATACCTTATACATACCACCACTGCTGATTACATGGAACTTCCCCGGTTCAGCTACGATCCGGATCATACCAATTACAGCCCCCTTGAATCGCAGATGAGGGCTGTTCCGATGGGAGAAGGTTTTCTTGATTACAAGACTTTCATAAATGCACTCAGGGAAATCGGCTACCAGGGATATATAGCATATGAGATGTGTGAGGTCCTCAGAGGAGGCGGGTCCGTCGAAAACCTCGATGAGAGCGCCCGTAAATTCCTGGAGTACGTGAAACAGTTCAAATAACTGAAACCCGGCTTAAACTAACCAGGGTACCAATCTTTAATGCATGGAGCCCTGTATTTCACGCTGTTTATAAAACGTACAGAACAACCGGGGAAACTTCTCAGGTTGGTAGCAATTCACGGTTTTTTTTAAATATTTTAATAAAAAAAGTGTTTTTTATTTGATTTATTAAAAAATTAAATACTTTTGTCGGGCAAATTTAACACAAAAGTGACCAGAAGTCTAATCCATATTCTTGCTCTCATTCTTATCCTTGCCGATGGCAGATGATCCGGGAGTGATATGGAGTAAAATAAACCTACAAAGCTTTCCGGATCGACCGGAAAGCTTTTTTTTTATGAACAGGAAGCAATGAAGAATCAGCTAAGAAGTTCAGGTACGATGTCCGGAAGGAACATGGCAGGAGCAAGAAGCCTCTGGCGTGCCAACGGAATGCTTAAGGAACATTTCGGAAGGCCCGTGATTGCCGTTGTGAATTCCTTTTCTCAGTTTGTTCCCGGTCATGTTCATCTTCACGGTATCGGGCAGATGCTAAAAAAATCAATTGAAGCGAAAGGATTCTTCGCGGCTGAGTTCAATACAATAGCCATCGATGACGGGATAGCTATGGGGCACAGCGGAATGCTTTATTCCCTTCCGTCGAGGGAACTGATTGCCGACAGTGTTGAATACGTCTGCAATGCCCACAGGGCAGATGCCATGATCTGCATAAGCAACTGCGACAAGATAACGCCCGGGATGATGATGGCATCCATGAGGCTTAACATACCCACTGTCTTTGTAACCGGAGGGCCAATGGAAGCAGGAAAATTCCGTGAAAGGAACATAGATCTCATCGATTCGATGGTTGCAGCTGCCGACGATACTGTAAGTGACAGCGAGCTTGGTGAAATGGAGGATTCAGCCTGTCCGACCTGCGGGTCGTGCTCGGGAATGTTCACAGCCAACTCAATGAACTGCCTTGCCGAAGCTCTGGGACTTGCACTTCCTGGTAACGGAACAGTTCTGGCAACCCATTCGAACAGATTAAAGCTTTTTGAGAAAGCAGCTGACCTTATTGTGGAAATAACAGGTAAATATTACTACGAAGGAGACAGCGGTGTTCTGCCCAGGTCAATAGCATCGAAACAGGCTTTTATGAATGCCATGTCGCTCGATATTGCCATGGGAGGCTCTACTAATACGGTCCTTCATCTCCTTGCTATTGCCAATGAGGCCGCTGTTGATTTCACCATGATGGACATTGACAGACTGTCGCGGAAGATCCCTAATATCTGTAAAGTATCACCCAGTTCCCGCTATCATATTCAGGACGTGAACCGGGCCGGGGGAATAATGTCGATAATGGGGGAACTGGAAAGAAACGGTCTTATCGACAGCTCGGTACGACGGGTAGATTACGGCTCCCTGCGTGAGGCTATAGATTCGTGGGATATTCTCAGCAGTAACGTAAGTGATGAAGCTCTTAATTTCTACAGAAGCGCTCCCGGACTGAAAAGGAACCTGGAGATGGGATCTCAGAGCAGTTACTACGAGGAGACAGACACCGACAGGGTCAGCGGCTGCATCAGGAGCGCCGGGAATGCCTACAGCAGGGATGGCGGACTTGCAGTCCTTTACGGGAATATTGCCAGAAGCGGGGCTATAGTCAAAACAGCAGGAATAGATCAGTCTCTTTTCTCCTTCAGGGGCCCCTGTGTGGTTTTCGAATCGCAGGAAGAAGCTGTTGAAGGAATCCTGGGAGGAAGGGTAAAGGTAGGTGATGCAGTAGTAATAAGGCATGAGGGACCCAAAGGAGGACCCGGAATGCAGGAGATGCTCTATCCTACTTCCTATCTTAAATCGAAGCAGCTCGACAGAAAATGTGCCCTTATTACCGACGGAAGGTTTTCAGGCGGAACCTCCGGATTATCTGTAGGTCACGTATCACCTGAAGCTGCCTCAGGAGGCGAGATTGCGGTACTGAGAGACGGCGACATAATAACAGTTGATATCAGCTCAAGAGAAATAAACGTACTTCTTGATGCGACAGAACTGAAAAGGAGACTGGATGAAGAAAAGCTGAAGGGAGAGAAGGCCTTTAAACCGCTTTCCCGCCACAGGGAAATACCTCCTTCACTGAGAGCCTATGCTCACTTCGTCAGCTCAGCCGACAAAGGCGCAGTGAGGATGATTTGACCATGACTCAGGAGTACCTGGGGAACTTTAGTACATTAAAGCCGCAGGCAGACAGCTAAACAATAGAATGACAGCGTAAGACAGAAAAAAAGTATCAAACAAGCAAAATGTGATCATATGATGACTGATGACGAAACCTTACAGGTAAACTCGGAAATAAACGGGGGCGAGACTATCACTGGTGCCGAAGCGATCCTGCGATGTCTTATCGAGGAAGGCGTGGATACAATTTTTGGCTATCCGGGCGGAGCAATAATGCCCACCTACGACAAGCTTCTCGACTATCAGGACAGGATAAGGCATTTTCTTACCCGTCATGAGCAGGGTGCTGCCCATGCCGCACAGGCCTATGCAATGGTGACCGGCAAACCGGGTGTCTGCTTTGCAACATCAGGTCCGGGCGCGACGAACCTGATAACAGGTATTGCAAATGCCTACCTCGACTCCGTCCCGGTCGTGTTTATCACTGCACAGGTAGTCTCGAACCTGATCGGGACTGACGCTTTTCAGGAGACCGACATTCTTGGTGTTTCCATGCCTGTCGTCAAATGGAATGCACAGGTGAAAAAGTCGCAGGACATACCCGAAACCATAGCGAAAGCCTTCTATATTGCAACAACGGGAAGACCCGGGCCTGTGCTTATCGACATAACAAAAGACTCCCAGTTCGAAAAGCTTAACTACAGGTACAGGAAATGCAACTACATAAGAAGCTATAATCCCCATATCCCTCTTCACACTAAAGCCATCGAATCGGCTGCGATCATGATCAACCATGCCGAAAAGCCGCTAATTCTTGCCGGGCACGGTATTCTTATTTCAGGTGCTGAAGAGGAGCTGAGGAAGTTCGCTGAGAAAACGGGCATCCCGGTAGCGCTCACTTTACTGGGGATATCGGCCTTTCCTACCGATCACAGACTCTATGCGGGATTTCTCGGTATGCACGGCAACTACGGGCCTAATCTCCTGACAAATGAGGCCGATCTTATAATAGCAATAGGAATGAGATTTGACGACCGTGTTACGGGAAACCTGAAGAAGTATGCAAAGAAAGCGCGCATTATACATATCGAGATCGATGAGGCTGAAATAAACAAGAATGTTCAGGTCGACCTCGACATCCATAATGACGCAAAGGAAGTTCTTAACCATCTCATGCCGCTTGTTGAAAAGAAGAGCTATGAGAAATGGATAAGGGAATTCAGGATTTGCGACAAAATTGAAAATGAAAAGGTTATCCTGCCGGAGACAAAGCCTGAGAAAGGCCAGATAAAAATGGGTGAGGTAATCAGGCTTGTTTCTGAGATAACCGGAGGGGATGCAATAATTGTTACCGATGTCGGGCAGAACCAGATGTCAGTAGCCAGGTATTACAAATTCAAAAACCCGAACAGCCTGATCACATCAGGTGGCATGGGCACCATGGGATTCGGACTGCCGGCAGCGGTGGGTGCAAAAACAGGAAGGCCAGAAAAGCAGGTTGTGGCATTTCTCGGAGATGGCGGCTTTCAGATGACCATCCAGGAACTTGGAACAATCCTTCATTACAAAATCCCTGTCAAACTGATAGTACTTAACAACAGCTTTCTCGGGATGGTGAGACAATGGCAGGACATGTTCTTCTCAAAAAGGTATGCATCAACCGAGATGGTAAACCCTGATTTTATAACCATTGCCAAAGGTTACGGAATAGATGCAAAATGTGTCTCGGAAAGGGACGAACTTAAGGATTCAATTGCTGAGATGCTGAAAACCGATGGACCCTACATTCTGGAGATCAGGATCGACAGGGAAGCCAATGTTCTTCCCATGGTCGAGCCGGGAGCTTCGGTATCGGAAATTACCCTGACCTATAAATGACAGAGTTAAAATTCATGCTTTTCAAAAAACATAATGAAAGCTCCGGTTGGGGCATAAGAAACTGAGAGAAATAATTTAGCAATGAAACAGGAATATACAATATCGCTTTTCACCGAGGATCATATAGGAATCCTCAGCAAGATAACCATCATTCTGACAAGAAGGCAGATAAACATTGAAAGCATAACAGCTTCAGAGTCGGCAGTAAGGGGAGTGCAGATGCTCACCCTTGTTGTCAGGACCACTGCCGAAATGGTTCAGAAGGTTGCACGCCAGATGCAGAAGCTTGTTGATGTCCTGAAGGTATTTGTTCACACCTCTGATGAGATAATATACCAGGAACTTGCCCTTATAAAGGTAAAAACAAAGGATATTATGTCAGGGGGTACCATCGACAGGATAGTGCGCAGTCATTTTGCAAGGATCCTTGCGGTGACTCCCGAGTATATCGTCATTGAAAAGACAGGTCACAGAAACGAGATCAGCGAATTGCTCAGGCAGCTCGAGCCCTGCGGAGTTCTTCAGTTCGTAAGGTCGGGAAGGGTTGCTATAACCAAGCAGGTGAAGGAACTCAACACTTATCTCGAGGAGATGGATGAGGCTAATCAGAGAAACACTGAAAGAATTGATCATTTTAACTAAACTTATTCATTTACAAATAATTAAAACATCATGGCAAAAATTGATTTTGGCGGAGTTCTTGAGGAGGTCGTAACACGGGAAGAATTTCCACTTTCTTCAGCCCGCGAAGTACTTAAAAATGAAGTTGTTGTAGTTATCGGATACGGTGTTCAGGGCCCCGCTCAGGCAATGAACATGAGGGATAACGGCATTAATGTCATTGTCGGACAGGCTCCGGAATTTAAAGCCGACTGGGACAAGGCTGTTGCCGACGGCTTTGTTCCCGGAGAGACGCTTTTCCCGATTGAGGAAGCTGCCACGAAGGGAACGATAATCCAGTATCTTGTTTCGGATGCTGCTCAGCGCACCTTGTGGCCCAGGCTTAAGCCTTGCCTGAAGGAAGGCGACGCACTGTATTTTTCCCATGGTTTTTCCATAACCTACAAGGAGCACACGGGAGTTGTTCCTCCCGATTATGTCGATGTAATACTCTGCGCCCCCAAAGGTTCAGGAACAAGTGTACGAAGGAATTTCCTTGCAGGCACCGGTATCAACTCAAGTTATTCCGTATTCCAGGATTATACCGGGAGAGCCAATGAAAGGATCCTTGCACTCGGTATTGCCATAGGCTCAGGATATCTTTTCCCGACAACCTTTGAAAAAGAGGTTTACTCTGACCTTACAGGTGAAAGGGGTGTTCTTATGGGAGCCCTTGCCGGCATAATGGATGCACAGTATGAGGTTCTCAGGAAAAATGGACATTCACCGTCTGAGGCTTTCAATGAAACAGTCGAGGAACTGACCCAGAGCCTTATAAGGCTTGTCGACGAAAAGGGTATGGACTGGATGTACTCAAACTGTAGTGCCACAGCCCAGCGTGGTGCGCTCGACTGGCGTCCACGCTTCAGGGAAGCTACCTTCCCTGTTTTCGAAGAGCTCTACAACAGGGTTAAATCAGGAGAGGAATGCGTCAGGGTCCTTAACTCGACAGGGATGACCGATTACAAGCAGAAGCTTGATGCCGAGCTCAATGAGCTTGGAAACTCAGAGCTCTGGAGAACAGGCGCCGCAGTCAGGAAACTTCGGCCGGGCAACAAATAAAAAGCATGACGAAAAGCTGGCCGGATCTGCAGCCCTGCCTGCACCGGGAACTTTGAAGACAATTGCGTTTCCTGTCGCGGGGGACAGGATCACAAACAGAAACAGTAAAATCATATAAAACACTACAAATGGAAGAAAAGGTAATTATTTTCGACACGACACTCCGGGATGGAGAGCAGGTGCCGGGCTGCCAGCTTAACACGGTCGAGAAGATCCAGGTGGCACAGGCTCTGGAAGCCCTGGGCGTTGATGTAATAGAAGCCGGCTTCCCCATTTCAAGCCCCGGTGATTTCAGATCGGTGGTTGAGATCTCAAAAGCAATCTCCTATCCGGTAATCTGCGCTTTGACAAGGGCTGTAAAGAAAGACATAGAAGTAGCAGCTGATGCTCTTCAGTATGCCAAAAAGAAAAGGATACATACAGGTATCGGGACCTCTCCTTTCCACATTCAGTACAAGATAAAAACGACACCCGAAGAGATAATAAAAAGAGCTGTCGATGCAGTCAAATACGCGAAAAAATTCGTTGAAGACGTCGAATTCTATGCTGAAGATGCCGGAAGGAGCGAAAATGAATACCTTGCCAGGGTCATTGAAGCTGTCATAAAGGCGGGTGCAACAGTGGTGAACATTCCTGACACAACAGGATACTGCCTTCCTGAAGAATACGGAGCCAAGATCAGATATCTGAAGGAGAATGTTCCCAATATCGACAAGGCGATAATCTCCACTCACTGTCATAACGACCTCGGAATGGCGACAGCCAACACTATGATGGGACTTATCAACGGAGCCAGACAGGTTGAGGTGACCATGAACGGGATCGGCGAGAGGGCTGGAAACACTTCACTCGAAGAGATCGCCATGATAATAAAGAGTCACCATTCACTTAAGCTGAAAACAGACATCAACTCAAAGCTTATCTTCAGCACCAGCAGGCTGGTATCGAACCTCATGTCCATGCCTGTCCAGGCAAACAAGGCCATCGTCGGCAGGAATGCTTTTGCCCACTCATCGGGGATACACCAGGACGGGGTTCTGAAGTACAGGGAGAACTATGAGATAATCGATCCAAAGGAAGTAGGCATCAAGGAATCTTCAATTATCCTTACCGCACGCAGCGGAAGGGCTGCCCTAAGCCACCGTCTTGAAGCACTTGGCTTCACCTACGGCAAGGAAGAGCTAGACGATATCTATCATCGCTTTCTTCTTCTGGCAGATAAAAAGAAGGAGATAAACGACGAAGATCTCAGGATACTATCCGGAGAGGTTTTCTCGGGGGATAAGTCCCTGAAACTGGAGCTCCTTCAGGTTACATGCGGAAAGTCTGCAATACCGGTAGCCACTGTGGGAGTAAGGATCAACGGGGAGGTCCATACTTCAACTGCATCAGGCAACGGTCCTATTGATGCTGCCTTCACCGCTGTAAAACATCTGATAAGTAAAACCGTTCATCTCGAAGAGTTTCTCATCCAGGCAATTACCAAAGGAAGCGACGACATCGGGAAGGTGCATATACAGGTGGAGCACGAGGACAAGATCTACTACGGGTTTTCAGCAAATGTCGATATAGTTACGGCTGCCGTGGAAGCATTCATTGATGCCCTCTCCAAAATAAAGTAATTGATCACCAATATTCAGTTGATGGAAAATCTTACTCTCTTTGACAAGATCTGGGATTCGCATGTTGTGAAATCGATTGAAGGCGGACCCGATGTTCTTTACATCGACCAGCACTTCATACATGAGGTCACAAGCCCCCAGGCCTTTAACGGACTTAGGGCCAGGGGAATAACAGTATTCAGACCTGAACACACGCTTGCCACGGCCGACCATAATATCCCAACCGTTAATCAGGACAAGCCAATAAGGGATGAGCTGTCGGCGAAACAGGTTGATACCCTTGCATCCAACTGCAGGGAATACGGTATAAACTATTACGGCCTCAACCACGAGATGAACGGCATTGTTCATGTTATCGGACCCGAACTTGGCTATACCAGACCCGGCATGACGATTGTCTGCGGCGACAGCCACACATCGACACATGGTGCATTCGGCACAATAGCCTTCGGGATAGGCACGAGCGAGGTTGAAATGGTTCTGGCAACACAATGCATCCTTCAGCCGAAGCCCAAAAAGATGAGGATCACCATTAACGGAGCGCTTTCCTCAGGTGTCACCCCCAAGGATGTCATAATGTACATTATCTCTCAGATCTCAGCCAGCGGGGCAACAGGATATTTTGTTGAATATGCGGGATCTGTAATACGCAGCATGAGTATGGAAGGAAGAATGACGGTGTGTAACATGAGTATCGAAATGGGAGCACGGGGCGGACTTATAGCTCCGGATGAAATAACCCTTCAGTATCTGAACAGGCTTCCTTCAACCCAGGAAAGTCCTGAGCCGGTTAACGGCACTTTGGAGTGGAATGACCTCAGAAGTGACGAGGGTGCTGTCTTCGACAGGGAGCTTGAATATGACGGAAGCCTTATAAGCCCGATGATCACCTACGGCACCAATCCCGGAATGGGTATGGCTATCGACGGAACGATACCTCAGCCGGCAGACTCCGGAAAAGAAGGAAGCTCTTCCTTTCTAAGATCCCTTCAGTACATGGGTTTTGTTCCCGGGCAGAAACTTCTGGGACATCAGATAGATTACATATTTCTTGGCAGCTGCACTAACGGAAGAATAGAAGATCTCAGGGCTTTTGCAGCACTTGTAAAAGGCAGGCAGAAAGCACCGGGAGTAACTGCCCTGATTGTACCCGGATCAAAAGCAGTCGAGAAACAGGCCGTTGCTGAAGGAATCGACATTGTCCTCAGAAACGCGGGCTTTGAGCTGAGACAGCCGGGATGTTCCTCCTGCCTTGCCATGAACGAAGATAAGATACCGGCAGGCAAATATGCCGTATCAACATCAAACAGGAATTTTGAAGGACGGCAGGGACCGGGAGCAAGAACACTTCTTGCAAGTCCGCTTACCGCTGCAGCAGCCGCAGTAACGGGAAGAATAACCGATCCGCGTGAATTAATGGATTAAAAAGCAGAAAAAAATGGCAAAGGAAAAGCTTACAATACTTGAATCGGGATGCGTACCGCTTCCTCTTGAAAATGTTGATACTGATCAGATTATTCCTGCAAGATTTCTGAACGCCACATCAAGGGAAGGATTCGGCGAAAATCTTTTCCGCGACTGGAGATACGATAAACAGGGAAATAAGACTGAAGGTTTTGTTCTGAACAACCCTTCATTCAGCGGTAAAATACTTGTTGCCGGGAAAAATTTTGGGAGCGGTTCAAGCAGGGAACATGCAGTATGGGCAGTATATGATTACGGATTCAGGGCTGTAGTATCAAGCTTCTTTGCCGACATCTTCCGTAACAACGCACTTAATAACGGGCTTTTGCCTGTTGTGGTGCCCGATAACTTTCTGCTGAAACTGCTTGATCTTGTCAGCAGGGAACCTCAGACAAAAGTCAGGATAGATGTCGGACAACAGACAATAACGATCCTGCCTTACGGCGAATCACATACATTTGAAATAAATCCATACAAGAAGGAATGTCTCATTAAGGGACTTGATGACATTGATTACCTTCTTTCCCTTAAGGATCTCGTAATATCATATGAATCGGGCAAAAAGGAATTGAGATGAGAATAGAAATTATGGATACCACCCTCAGGGATGGGGAACAAATGCAGGGCATTTCATATTCTCCGGTTGAAAAACTCCACATAGCTGCATTTTTGCTAAAGGAGGTGAAAGTCGACCGGATCGAGGTTGCCTCTGCACGTGTCTCTTCCGGGGAGATTGAAGCTCTTAAAATGATCACCAGGTGGGCCCGTCGTAATGACCTTCAGGATAAAGTTGAAGTTCTTGGATTTATAGACGGGGATATTTCAATAAACTGGATACACGACGCGGGTGGGAGAGTTATCAACCTTCTCTGCAAGGGCTCATTAAGGCATCTTGAGAAACAACTTCGCAAGACACCCGAACAGCATGTGAATGATATAAGGGGCATTATTAGAAAAGCTGGAGAGCTTGATATGCAGGTTAATATTTACCTCGAAGACTGGTCGAACGGAATGATCAGCTCGGAAGATTATGTATACTACATGCTTGATAACCTGAAGGATGACAGGATTGACAGATTCATGCTTCCCGACACTCTTGGTATCCTGAATCCTGATCAGACCTATACCTTCTGCAGAAAAATGGTAGAAAGGTATCCTTCACTGAATTTCGATTTTCATCCCCACAACGATTATGACCTTGCCGTTGCGAATATATTTGCGGCAGTTAAAGCAGGCATCAAAGGAGTTCATACAACAATTAACGGGTTGGGTGAAAGGGCTGGCAATGCTCCTCTGTCGAGCGTAATTGGTGTCCTGCATGATCAGATTGGTGCAGAGACCGGGGTCAATGAATTTGAGATAACAAAAGCAAGCAAGATAGTTGAGACATTCAGCGGTATCAGGATCCCGGTGAACAAACCAGTTGTAGGAGATAACGTATTCACACAGACATCAGGTGTTCACGCAGACGGTGATTCAAAAGACAATCTCTATTATAACAACCTCCTTCCCGAAAGATTCGGAAGAAAAAGGAAATATGCCCTTGGCAAACAATCGGGAAAAGCCACGATCAAAAAGAACCTTGAAGAATTCGGGCTCGATCTTAATCCCGAATCGCTGGCAAAGGTTACCCAGCGTGTCATCGAACTCGGCGACAAAAAGGAAAATGTCACACCCGAAGATCTGCCATTTATAATCTCGGATGTACTTGGTAACGACAGGGCTGATTACAAAATCTTCATAAAGAACTATTCACTATCTCTTTCATTTGGTCTGAAACCTTCAGCTAGCGTTCTGATAGAAATAGACGGGAGCCTATATCAGGAGACCTCTTCGGGTGACGGACAGTATGATGCATTCATGAAAGCCATCAGGCTGATATATGACAGGCTGGGAAAAGAACTTCCGGTCCTTACGGATTATGAAGTGTCGATTCCTCCCGGAGGAAAGACAGATGCCCTGGTTGAGACCGTAATATCATGGAATTTTAAAAACAGGGAGTTCAGAACCAAGGGACTCGATGCGGATCAGACTGAATCGGCAATAAAGGCAACAGAGAAAATGCTCAATATTGTTGAGAACAGTGAGATCCGGATCAGCGATACCATGAATGTCAAAAATAATAATGAATATTAAACTGAACAATTACCCTATGAGTAAAACATACAATATTGCAAGTATTCCGGGCGACGGCACCGGACCTGAAGTAGTGAGAGAAGGAAGAAAGGTACTTGAAGCTGCTGCCTCAAAGTTCGGATTCAAGCTGAATTTCGAGGAGTTTGATTTCGGAGGAGAACGTTACCTGAGAACAGGAGAGGTTCTTCCGGAATCGGCCACGGAACAACTGCGGAAATTCGATTCCATATTTCTTGGAGCCATCGGGCATCCCGATGTAAAACCCGGTATTCTTGAAAAAGGGATACTCCTGAAACTGAGGTTTGAACTTGACCAGTACATAAACCTGAGACCCGTGAAACTTTATCCGGGGGTTGCCACGCCGCTTAAGGACAAGGGTCCCGAACATATAGATTATGTTGTAATAAGGGAGAATTCAGGCGACGTTTATACCGGAAGCGGTGGAGTTACAATGAAAGGCACTCCGGATGAGATAGCCATGCAGAACATGGTTTATTCGAGAATGCAGGTTGACCGCTGCCTTAAATATGCCTTTGAATACACAAGGAAGCGCAACCGGAAAAAGACTCTTGCACTGTGCGGAAAAACAAATGTCCTCACTTATGTCTTCGACCTTTGGGAAAGAGCCTTCCATGAGATGGGCGCAGCAGAATACCCTGACATTAAAAGGGAATACTACCATGTTGATGCCACATGCATGTGGATGGTTAAAAATCCGGAATGGTTCGATGTTATCGTTACCACCAACATGTTCGGGGATATTATCACCGATCTCGGTGCAATAACCCAGGGCGGAATGGGAATAGCAGCAGGGGGGAACATTAATCCTCAGGGAGTTTCGATGTTTGAACCGATTGGAGGCTCAGCCCCTAAATACACCGGACTGAATGTCATTAATCCTCTCGCAGCAATTGCATGCGGCGGAATGATGCTTGAGCATCTTGGCGAGGAAAATGCTGCCAGGGCGGTTGAGAACGCGATCATGGATGTGACGGCCAATAAGCTTAAGGACCTCGGCGCCGGTAAGATGGGTTATTCCACTTCCGAAGTGGGCGACCTGGTTGCCGGAAGGATCATGTAGATCCGGAAGATTTAAGTAAAATGGTTCCTGCCGCGATCGGCTACGCCACTCCGGAATCAGCAATAAGTTTTGTTAAGTTTTTTCTATTTACCGGCATGAATTATTAAAAATAGCTTATCTTTGCATTTCAAATCACAATAATGAACACAGTTAAATTACATCATCACCATTTTCATTCCTGATCTCAGGCGAGATAATGGTTATATGTAGTTTTATAAAATATCATAAACCCGTCTGAGTAAAGCAGACGGGTTTTTTGTTAAAAAAAGTCACACAGAAAAAAAACTTATATGAGCAGACTTAAAATCGCGATCCAGAAAAAAGGCAGGCTGAGTGAGAACTCCCACAGGCTTCTGGAAGAATGCGGAATAAAATTTTCGAACGGAGCTGATGTCCTAAAGACAAGTGCAGCAAACTTCCCTGTTGACATTCTCTTCCTCAGGGATGACGACATTCCCCAGTACGTTGAACAAAAAGTTGCCGATATCGGAATTCTTGGAGAGAACATTGTTTTTGAAAAGAACAGGGACGTTGAGATCCTCGAGCAGCTTGGTTTTGCCCAGTGCAGGCTAAGTCTGGCAATACCAAAAGAGACGGAATTTACGGGTCCGGAGTGGTTCATGGGGAAAAGGATAGCCACAAGCTATCCGCGTCTTCTTACTGATTATCTTGGAAAGAACAACATTACAGCCCAGATAGAGGAGATAAGCGGGAGTGTTGAGATTGCCCCCGGGATCGGGCTTGCTGATGCTGTCTGCGACATAGTCAGTTCAGGCAGCACCCTGATGACCAATGGCCTGTATGAAGTTACGACAATAATGAAAAGCCAGGCGGTTATTATTGCAGGAAGGGATCTCGACGAACAAAAAAAGAACATCCTCAACAAGCTCCTTTTCAGGATAAGATCGGTTAAAAACGCGAGAGAGAACAAATACATTCTCCTCAATGCTCCCCTGGAGTCACTTCAGGATATCTGCAAAATACTTCCGGGTATGAAAAGTCCAACCATTCTGCCTCTTGAAGAAAAGGGATGGTGCAGCATCCATTCTGTGGTCAAGGAGGATGAGTTCTGGGAAAGGATAGATCAGCTCAAACATGCGGGAGCACAGGGAATCCTTGTAATTCCCATCGAGAAAATGGTGTTGTGAAAATCTCCTGACAGTTTTCTGCCTTCACGTGTTCACTTTATTGCGGCACCGCAGAAAATCAAGGGTATAAATGTGCAAATCAATGAGAAACGTAATATTTCCCGGCGAAGACGAATGGAATGAGCTGTGTAAGAGGCCGCAGATGGACCAGACGGATCTTGATGTTATCGTCAGGGACATACTCAGGCAGGTAAGGGAGGAAGGCGATGAGGCTCTCTTAAGACTCTCCGAAAAGTACGATGGCGCCTGTTTCAGGAACATAAAACTCCCCTCCTCTTCTTTTGAAAAAGCCTCCGGGCTTGTTCCGGACGATCTGAAGGAAGCGATAAAAACTGCCTCTGAAAATCTGAGAAAATTCCACAGCAGCCAGATTCATGACGAAGCGGTTGTCGAAACAACGGAAGGAGTAAAATGCTGGAGAAAGAATGTCCCTATCGGAAGGGTGGGCCTCTACATTCCCGGAGGAACAGCCCCTTTGTTTTCAACTGTCCTTATGCTTGCCATACCTGCCCTTATAGCCGGCTGCAGGGAGGTAATACTTTGCACTCCTCCCGACAGAACAGGCAATGTTAATCCGGTAATACTTTATGCAGCTTACTCCTGCGGGATAACCGACATATACAGGATCGGAGGCGCGCAGGCAGTAGCTGCCATGGCTTACGGAACGCAAAGCATACCAAAGGTCGATAAAATCTTCGGTCCTGGCAACCAGTACGTTACAAAGGCCAAGGAACTTGTGCAACTCGAGGGCACTGCAATAGACATGCCCGCCGGACCAAGCGAGGTGCTGGTCATTGCCGACAGCAGCGCCGATCCCTCTTTCGTGGCTGCCGACCTTCTTTCCCAGGCCGAGCACGGAGCCGACAGCCAGGTAATCCTGGTCACCGATGCACCGGAACTACCTGAGGCAGTAAAGCTTGAGGCAGAACGGCAGGCTGCCGTCCTGCCCAGAAGGGATAAAGCAGAAAAATCACTCGCCAACAGCCTCATCATCCTCTTAAAGTCGCCTGAGGAATGTATCAGATTCAGCAATCTTTATGCTCCCGAGCACCTTATTATTTCGACCTCTGAACCGGATATTCTTGCAGCAGAAGTCATCAATGCGGGATCGGTTTTTCTCGGAAAATACAGCTGCGAGAGCGCGGGTGATTATGCCTCAGGAACAAATCATACGCTTCCTACCGGAGGATGGGCCCGTAGCATGGGAGGTCTTTCTGTCGGGAGCTTCATGAAGAAGATAACATTCCAGGAAATTTCTGCAGAAGGGATAAGAAAACTCGGTCCTGTTATCGAACGAATGGCAGAGGAAGAATCCCTAATGGGACATAAAAATGCAGTAACTGTAAGGTTAAAATCGCTGGAGAATGACGGATATTGACAGACTTGTAAGGGAAAACGTCCGCAGACTTATCCCCTACTCATGCGCTCGTGATGAATTCAAGGGGAAAGAAGGGATATTCCTCGATGCAAATGAGAATCCATACGGAAAGCTAAACAGGTATCCCGACCCTTATCAGAAGGAACTTAAGGCAAGGATAAGCGAGATAAAGGCTATCCCTGAAGAAAATATCTTTCTTGGCAACGGAAGCGACGAGATCATCGATCTTTGCTTCAGAATATTCTGCAATCCCGGAAAGGACAGGGCCCTTACCTTCCACCCTACCTACGGAATGTATGAGGTATCAGCTTCCATAAATGATGTGGAACTGATAAGGGTACCTCTGACTGATGACTTCCGGATCGACATGGAAAGGACCCTTCCGTTCCTGGAAGACGAATCGCTTAAACTTATCTTTATATGCTCTCCCAACAATCCGACAGGAAATTCGATGGATACTGAGGCCGTTCACGCTATAGTGGAAAATTTCAGGGGAATAGTGGTGATCGACGAAGCATACATAGACTTTTCTGATCAGCCCTCCTTTAAAACGCTCGTTCCCGTCCGGCAGAACCTGATCGTGATGCAAACATTCAGCAAGGCGATGGGTCTCGCAGCTGCAAGGGTAGGAATGGCTTTTGCCCAGACAGGGATCATTGAATATTTCAATAAAATGAAACCGCCCTATAATATAAGCGACATTAATCAGAAAGCCGCAATAAGGTCTCTCAGGGATGTTGATGCTGCAAAAAGGAGGATCGCAAGGATAGTCGCAGAAAGGAAAAGGCTTGAGAAGACTCTAGCGATGACCGGGTTTGTTGAAAAAGTCTTCCCTTCTGACTCAAATTTCATTCTTGTTAAGGTCAGGGACGCCGACCTTGTATATTCCAGGCTTCTCGAAAGCGGAATTATTGTCAGGAACAGGAACAAAATAGTTGATGGGTGTATCAGGATTACTACCGGAACACCTACCGAGAATAACAGGCTGATATCAGCCCTTAAAAAAATAAATTCATGAAGAAAGTACTGTTTATCGACAGGGATTCGACCATTCTCGCTGAACCATTGAACGGATTCTCTGATACACTTGAAGATTTTCAGTTCCTTCCCGGAGCCATAACTGCTCTTTCAAGAATAAGCTCTGAGACCGACTACGAACTTGTTATGGTTTCCAACCAGGATGGTCTTGGAACAGAATATTTCCCCGAAGAGCATTTCTGGCCATCTCACAACAAAATGCTCCAGATACTCAGCAATGAAGGTGTGAGGTTTGCTGAGGTTTTCATCGACCGTACGATGCCCCAGGAGAACTCTCCCACCCGTAAACCGGGAACCGCATTGCTTACCAGATATCTTTCACAGGGTGTCGACCTCGATTCCTCGTATGTGATAGGCGACCGGGTCACCGATCTCGAGCTTGCAAAGAACATAGGATGCAAGGCAATATATCTTAACAGCAGCAGGCATCCTTCTGCCGATTTCAATACCCTGAACTGGATGGATATCTTCAGATATCTTAAGTCCATCCCCAGGATCGCAAGGATCTCGCGTTCTACAGGCGAAACAAAGATCGAACTTGAGATCAACCTTGATGGATCAGGCAAGGCAGAGATAAACACCGGAATTCCCTTTTTCGATCATATGCTTGATCAGATACCGCGACACGGAAATGTTGACCTTACTGTAAATGCCGCAGGAGATCTCAGCGTCGACTTACATCATACTATAGAAGATACAGCTATCGCCCTTGGTGAAGCAGTAAATAAGGCGCTGGGAAGTAAAAGGGGTATAGAGAGATACGGCTTTCTTCTTCCGATGGACGATTCGCTAGCCCGGGTGGCCATAGATTTCGGGGGACGTCCGTGGCTGGTGTGGAACGTCAGTTTCAACAGGGATGAGGCTGGAAATATACCGGTTGAGATGTTCTTTCATTTTTTCAAATCATTTTCCGACAATGCAAAATGTAACCTCAACATAGAAGCTGAGGGCGAGAATGATCATCACAGGGTGGAAGCTGTTTTCAAGGCCTTTGCCAAAGCTCTGGGAATGGCCGCGGGGAAGACCGGAAATTACAGTCTGCCGTCAACGAAAGGATTGTTATGATTGCCATTCTTAAATACAATGCAGGAAATATTCAGTCAGTAAAAAACGCTGTAAGCAGGCTGGGTTATGAGAGTATTGTTACCGACAGCAGGGAGGAGATACTGAAAGCCGGCAAAATTATTATTCCCGGCGTGGGCGAGGCAGCCAGTGCCATGAGGTACCTGAGGGAGAAAGGTCTCGACAGGCTCATTCTTTCTCTCCGGCAACCTGTTCTCGGCATCTGCCTGGGACTTCATCTGATGTGCAGGTATTCAGAGGAGGGTGCGACAGACTGTCTGGGTATTTTTGATTCAGAAGTAAAGAGGTTCCCTCCTGCCGGTAAGGTGCCGCATATGGGCTGGAACAGTTTTTCCGGTATCAGGGGAGAGCTTTTCAGGGGTGTCGAAGCTTCTGAAGATGTTTATTACGTCCATAGCTACTATGCCGAAATATCTGAATACACGTCAGCCTCATGTGATTATATTGTACCCTTCAGTGCTGCCATGCAACGAGATAATTACTTTGCATTGCAGTTCCATCCCGAGAAATCGGCAGACACAGGAGTTAAAATACTTTCAAATTTCCTTGAATTGTGAGAATAATTATTGCACTTGATATTATTGGCGGCAAATGCGTAAGGCTGACCAAAGGCAATTTCGCTACAAGCAAGATTTACAGTGAGAATCCCCTCGAAATCGCGCGCCAGGTACTGGACCATGGGATTAAGTATATTCATCTGGTCGATCTCGACGGTGCAAGGGAAAAAAGGATTGTCAATAAAAAGATACTTGAGCTAATTGCTGGGCTTGAAGGACTTGAAGTAGATTTCGGGGGAGGGATAAGGTCTGAAGAGGATCTGAGGATAGCTTTCGGAAGCGGTGCCAGACAGGTCACTTGCGGAAGTATTGCGGTCACAGATGCCCCGAGGGTCACCGCCTGGATCCATGAATGGGGTCCCGACAGGATCATCCTGGGAGCCGATTCCCTCGACAGGAAGATAGCAACGGAAGGTTGGGCCGAGGATTCGGGGTCCGACATTATTCAGTTCATCACAGGTTACAGGTTGAGGGGAATCAAATATGCCATCTGCACAGATATTGAAAAAGACGGGATGCTTCAGGGACCTTCCGAGGATCTGTACAGGGAGATAATTGCTGCGGTTCCCGGCATCAGCCTTATCGCAAGCGGGGGAATCACCACTACCGGCCAGATCAAAAGGCTCTCGGATGCCGGCTGTGAAGGGGCCATTATCGGTAAGGCCCTCTATGAAGGATTGTTGAATCTCAAACAGCTTAGCACCTTATGCTGAAAAAGAGAATAATACCCTGCCTCGACATAAAGGATGGCAGGACAGTAAAGGGGATAAACTTTGTTGACATCCGCGATGCCGGCGATCCAGTTGAACTCGCAAAAAGATATGTGGAGCAAAGGGCCGACGAACTTGTTTTCCTCGATATCACGGCAACCATTGAAAAGAGAAAAACCTTTGCCAGCCTTGTAGGCAGGATTGCGGACGAGATAAACCTGCCTTTTACTGTCGGAGGGGGAATAAATACCCTTGAAGACGTTGCCCTTCTTATCAAGGCAGGAGCGGACAAGGTAAGCATCAACTCATCAGCTTTCAGGACACCGGAGCTTATAAAGAAGATTGCAGGTGAATTCGGAAGTCAGTGCGTTGTCGTAGCTATCGACACAAGATACGACGGATCAGACTGGATGGTATACCTCGACGGTGGAAGAACCCCAACAGGTGCAAAGGCATCCGGCTGGGCCCGGGAAGCGGAAAGGCTGGGAGCCGGCGAAATACTTCTTACATCGATGAACGCCGACGGAACAAAATCGGGGTTTTCGCTCGATATAACCGGTGAGATAAGCCTTTCAGTCAATATTCCTGTAATTGCTTCGGGCGGCGCCGGAACCATGAAACACTTTCTGGAGGTCTTTACCGAAACTTCATGCAGTGCGGCCCTTGCTGCCAGCATCTTTCACTATGGAGAGATCCCCATACCCGATCTTAAGAAATACCTCAGGGAGAATAACATAAGTGTGCGGATCTGACCATGAATATTCCTGCCCCGGGCAGAAAGTCCGCATTGCCCTGAAAGGATGACAATAAACATACAATTACACTTGAGCTGAGTAAGAATTTTAAAGGCACATAAACAAAACAATCACTGAAGGATGAATATCGACTTCGACAAGGGAGCCGGCCTTGTTCCGGCGGTTATACAGGACGACAATACTTCTCAGGTTCTGATGGTTGGTTATATGAATAGGGAAGCCCTTGAAAAGACCATCGGAGAAGGAAGGGTTACTTTTTTCAGCCGCAGCAAAAAAAGGCTCTGGACAAAGGGAGAAACCTCTGGCAACTTCCTGTTTGTTAAAGAAATAACAGAAGATTGCGACAACGATGCTCTTCTTATAAAGGTATTTCCTGCCGGTCCTGTGTGCCATACGGGGTCCTGGTCGTGTTTTGGCGAAAGGCCGGGAAAAGGCTTTATCCATGAACTTGAGAATGTCATAAGTCAGAGGATAAGGGATAATGCCGGTGACTCCTATACCAACAAACTGTTTCGTAAGGGAATAAACAAAGTGGCCCAGAAAGTCGGAGAAGAAGCTATTGAACTTGTCATCGAAGCGAAGGATGACAGCATTGATCTTTTTAAGAATGAAGCTGCAGACCTCCTGTACCATCTTCTCATTCTTCTGAGGGCAAAGAATGTTACATTTGAAGATATTGAAGAAGTTCTTAAAGAAAGGCATAAGGGGAGGTGTTAGGCGGTAGGCGTTGGGAGAGCGGCTCGTAGCTCAAATAATGAGTATCGGATCTTGTTATTAAACCCCCCAACCCCCCTGGCAGGGGGGTCGAAAACCAGTTCCCGGTACACTTCTTTTCCAAGTCATTTGGTTATCTGTTTTCTTCCCTGCGCCTTGGGTCCTGCGTCCTGCGTCTTCTTTCTCCCACTCTCCTCTTCCGTCTTTTTAACTTTTTTCAATATTTTCTTAATATTTTACTTGCAAATTCAAAATCTGTATTAATTTTGTAAGCCAATAAAACGAAAAAATGAATATTGTATACAGTTATATCTCAGCTTATTTTTATTTCTTTTTTTATAACAAAAAGAGATAAGGGGATTTTTGTATACATAGATATAATAAATGAAAGCAAGGGTCCCCAAAAGGGACCCTTCCTGTTTTAATATAGACTTATATGAAAATTGCTATCCAGGGAGAAAAGGGATGTTTCCACGAAGTTGCCGCCAGGCAGTATTTCAACGGTGAGGAAGTTGAGATCGTACCCTGTTCAACCTTTGACATGACGCTGAATGCAGTAAACGAAGGACAGGCAGGGCTTGCAATGATGGCCATCGAAAATGCCAGATCGGGAAGTATACTCTACAACTACAACCTGGTAAGGGAATCGGGACTCAGGATCCTTGGAGAGCATAACCTGAGGGTTGTTCAGAACCTGATGGCCCTCCCGGGGCAGACTATAAGGGACATCCGCCAGATCAGATCTCACCCCATTGCCCTTGCACAGTGCATGGCATTCCTTAACCAGCATCCCGAAATAACCCTCGTTGAAGCTGACGATACCGCCGGAAGTGCAAAGATGATAGCGGACCACCATCTTAAGAAAATCGCGGCTATTGCTTCAAAAAGTGCAGCCGAAATATACGGACTCGAGATCATTGCTCCCGGAATAGAGACCTATAAGAAAAATTATACCCGCTTTATTCTCCTCGGAAGTCCGGATAAGGGAACACGTAATGGTAACAAAGTATCGGTGTGCTTTGCAACCGGACACAAGCCGGGCTCACTGGCGGAAGTGCTGGTAAAGCTGGCATCGATGAATGTGAACCTTTCCAAGATACAATCCGTTCCCAGGCTTAACGGCGAATGGGAATATATGTTCTATCTCGACCTCGAGCTTCCGCCTGATCACGACATTGACCATATTGAGGAAGTTCTCAGAAAATGTACAAGCAATCTTGAGATACTTGGTATTTATAAGAAAGGAGAAATGCTTTATGAAAGTTAAACCGGCAGAAAGGACCAAGAGCGTCAGTGAGTATTATTTTTCGGCAAAACTCAGGCAGATTGACGAAATGAGGGCTTCAGGGGCCGATGTCATAAACCTGGGAATAGGAAGCCCCGATCAGCCGCCTTCCGAAAACACTGTGGCAAGGCTTTCCGAGGAAGCCCTCAAACCGAATGTCCACGGTTATCAGAGCTACAACGGAAGTCCGGTGCTAAGGAAAGCTTTTGCCACCTGGTATCAGAAGTATTTTAAAGTGAACCTCGATCCTGTATCGGAAATCCTTCCCCTCATAGGAAGCAAGGAAGGGATAATGCATATCAGCATGGGCTTCGTTAATCCGGGTGATGAAGTCCTTGTCCCCGATCCGGGCTACCCTACCTATTCATCGGTCACCAGCCTGGTGGGTGGTATAATCAGAACCTATGCCCTTGATGAAAAGTCAGGGTGGCAGCCTGACCTTGATGCGCTTGAAAAAGAAGATCTCCGAAGGGTAAAACTGATGTGGACCAACTATCCGAACATGCCGACCGGGGCGCCGGGATCGCCCGGGCTTTTTAGCAGGCTTGTCACCTTTGCCCGGGAACATAACATTCTTCTGGTAAATGACAATCCATACAGTTTCATTCTCAACAATGAATACCACAGTCTCCTGTCGGTAAAGGGGGCAATGGATACTGCCCTTGAACTCAATTCCCTGAGCAAGTCGCACAACATGGCGGGCTGGAGGATAGGCATGGTTGCAGGTTGCAGTGAATACATAAAAACGATACTGAAGGTAAAGAGCAACATGGATTCGGGAATGTTCCTCCCAATGCAACTTGCAGCAGTTGAGGCACTTCAGAATCCGGAATCATGGTACGACACAGTCAACCTGACATACAGGGAAAGGCGAGTAAAGGCAGAAGCAATTATGGACCTGCTTGGCTGCAGGTTCAATGCTGAACAGACAGGTCTTTTCCTGTGGGGCCGTCTGCCTGACGGCAGTCCGGGAGCAGAACCTTTTGTAGATAACATCCTTCAGAAAGCCCACGTTTTTCTGACCCCCGGATTCATTTTCGGAAGCAGGGGAGAAGGTTATATCAGGATATCCCTTTGCGCCACCGGGGAAAGACTTGAAGAAGCAAGACAAAGAATAGAAAAGTTGAAATTATGAAAGACATTAAACTAAATCCGCCTGCTCATATTTACTGATCAGACCAATCACAAATCCAGAATCACAAATCTCAAATCACAAATCTCAGAAATGACAATCACAGTAGTAGGAATAGGACTTATAGGCGGATCACTGATGACTGACCTCAGAAAGCGTGGCTTTGCCGACAGTATAATCGGAGTTGAATCAAACCTCCAGCACAGGAATATAGCGCAGTTGTGCGGACTGGTGGATGAAACCGACACACTCGAAAATGCAGTTGACAGGAGTGACCTTATAATAATAAGCACCCCTGTCGATACCATCTGGCAAATGCTCCCGGGCATTCTTGACAGGATAAAGGGGACCTCAAAGGTGGTTACTGACATGGGGTCGACAAAGGGCAAAATAGCAAGGGTTGTAAAAGATCACCCCGGAAGAGGCCGATATGTTGCCTTGCATCCGATGGCCGGAACCGAATTCTCCGGACCTCTGGCTGCAATAGGAAAGCTATTCGACTACAAGAATGCCATTATCTGTGATGCCGGAATGAGCGACGCCGATGCACTTGGCCTTGTAATAAAGATGCTTGACGTCCTTAACATGAGAAAAGTGTACATGGACTCAAGCGAACATGACATTCACGTTGCATATGTTTCCCACATTTCTCACATAACATCCTTTTCCCTTGCGCTGAGTGTTCTCGACAAAGAAGTTGAGGAAGAGAACATAATGACCCTTGCAGGCGGAGGTTTTGAAAGCACCGTACGTCTGGCCAAGAGCAACGCCGACACCTGGGCTCCAATCTTCCTTGAGAACTCAAGGTATATAATAGAAGTCCTCGATAATTACATTGAAAAAATGAACCTGTTCCGGAAGATGATCGAGGAAAATGACAAAGATGGGCTTAAGTCTCTTATGGAGGAGGCAAACAAAATTAGAAAGATCCTGAATTAAAATATATCGGATATGGTACTCGAATCAAAGATTTTACCGGCAAATGAGTGGAAAGGCTACAAAAGCAGACCTTTCCTTATTGCAGGTCCCTGCAGCGCTGAAAGCGAGGAGCAGGTAATGGCGACAGCCAGGGAAGTAGCTCAGATTAAGGACATTTCAGTGTTCAGGGCCGGGATATGGAAACCCCGTACCCGCCCCAACTCCTTTGAGGGTGTCGGATCTGAAGGCCTTAAATGGCTCAGGACAGTTAAGCAGGAAACGGGCCTGATGGTTGGAATAGAAGTGGCAAACGAAAAGCATGTTTATGAAGCATTGAAATATGGTATTGACATGCTATGGATAGGAGCCAGAACTTCTGTTAATCCTTTCACAGTCCAGGAGATCTCCGACGCTTTGAGCGGCGTTGATGTCATGGTTCTCATTAAGAATCCCATCAATCCTGACCTTGAGCTGTGGATCGGAGCCATCGAAAGAATTGCGAAAGCCGGAATAACAAGGCTGGGAGCCATTCACCGGGGATTCTCGGCATATGAAAAAAGCGTCTACAGGAATCATCCCAACTGGCAGCTTCCGATAGAATTGCGGAGAAGGATCCCCGACCTGCCTATCATATGCGATCCCAGCCACATTTCGGGAACACGGCAATACCTGTATGAGATCTCGCAGAAAGCCCTTGATCTCAATTTCGACGGATTGATGATAGAGTCGCATATCGATCCCGAAAGAGCATTGAGCGATTCAGCTCAGCAGCTGACGCCAAACGACCTGAAGGAACTTCTTAGCAGGCTCATTCTCAGGAACCCTGTGGCTTCAGATCCGAAGCTCCTTGATATTCTTGGCGAGCTGAGGCAGCAGATAGACATCTTCGACGACTCGCTTGTTGAGATTCTCGAAAGAAGGATGCAGGTAGCAGAAACGATTGGCAGATACAAAAAAGAGAATAATATTACTATCTTGCAGCCTACCCGCTGGGATGAGATCATCAGGAAGGTAATGGTGAACGGAAGGTCGAGAGGACTTAGCTCTGAGCTTATTGACACCATATTCAAAGCCATCCATCAGGAATCGATCAACCATCAGATGAGGATCATGAACAACGGGATAGCAACACCTGAAGAAACCAGTTAAGAAACCTCTTTTTCATGGAAAGATCCGTTGAGCCCTCATTTATCACGGGTGAAATCAAAGCGCCGCCTTCAAAAAGCATGACGCAGAGGGCAATTGCCGCTGCGCTTCTGGCAGAAGGTGAAAGTCTTATTGTTAATCCCTCATACTGCGACGATTCACTTGCCGCTATGAGCATTGCCGTAAGTCTGGGGGCGAGAGTTGAACCCGGACCTGATTCAATGAGAATCACAGGCTCAATGGAACTCAGGGAAACAAAACTTAACTGCGGCGAATCGGGACTGGCAATCAGGCTTTTCTCCCCCATAGCCTCTCTTTTTGATGCCGAAATATCAGTAACCGGAGCCGGCTCGCTGAAAAAAAGGCCAATGACAATGGTAGAGGATGCCCTGAAACAGTTTGGAGTAGAATGCCATACTACAGGAGGGCTGCTTCCTCTGACAATCAGGGGCCCTTTAAGGGGGGGTGAGTGTGAGACAGACGGCTCGATAAGCTCACAGCTGCTTACCGGTTTGCTCATGTCGCTCCCTGTTGCAGAGAGGGATTCGGTGGTAAAGGTCAGAAATCTTAAAAGCAAACCCTATATCAGCATGACACTTGAGGTGCTTAAGGACTTCGGGATAGAGGTATCAAACGAAAACTTTGAGATTTTCAGGATACCCGGACGTCAGAAGTACATTCCGCGTAAATGGGAGGTTGAGAGCGACTGGAGCGGAGGAGCCTTTCTGCTTGTAGCCGGGGCAATCAACGGCAGAATAAAGGTGAAGGGTCTTTCAGTAAATAGTTCTCAGAGTGATAAGGCAATTATTGATGCGCTTCAGATGGCCGGAGCAGATGTAAGGGTAAGCGGGAATGACATTGAAGTTTCACGGTCGGCCATGAAAGCTTTTGAATTCGATGCCACCGACTCACCGGATCTTTTTCCGCCGCTGGCAGCACTGGCGGCATACTGTGAGGGAGTAACCAGGATAAAGGGCACTTCACGGCTTGTGCATAAGGAGAGCGACAGGGCAAGTGCTCTATGCGAGGAATTTGGAAAGATGGGAATAAAGATAAGTGTCAGTGGCGATTTCATGACTGTCGGGGGAGGCAGAGTAAAAGGGGCTCACGTGTCCTCCCACGAAGATCACCGTATCGCGATGGCTGCTGCAGTGGCAGCTCTGGGAGCTGAAGGCACCATATACATAAAGGACTCGCACGCCATTGGCAAATCATATCCCGCTTTCTTCGACGATCTTGTAAAGGCCGGAGCAGTTATACACGAATGAGGGTTGGCGTGGCAGCCGGTTGCACCGGAGGTTATATTTTAAACAGTTGTCCCGGCATGATCATATGAATCGCAGGTAAAAACCATGCGAATTTTTATCGTAAAACAATAAGTTACATCACCCTGCTCAATAAAAAATTTACCTGAGACAATAATACTTTTATTTACTGGTCTGCTTTACAATATCAATAAGTCAAAAGCGGAAACAGATAACAAATCATAATTTTTCCTGACTTGTGACGTCTCGTGAAATTAGTGCGGTATTATTTTATAACACACTGAATATTAGTATTGAAAAAATCTTAAAATTAGTTTTTACCGCACTAACGCATATTATTATCCTTAACCCAGTAACAGAAAGGTTAAGACAAAGTCAGTATACACGCTTCAACCCTCTTTCTTTCCCGGGCAGAAGCAGAGTGTGTTGATTGTTGAAAGAGGCCTGTCGACTTTAGAATAAGTTCAGAGAATTTTATTGCCAATCATGTACTTAATGTATCTTTAAAAAGCAGTTATCTAATCTCATAACTTTCCCCTCCTTTCCAAGGAGGGGTGGCCCGTGCAGTGATTTTGTACGGGCCGGGATTCGATTCCGGGCCGGGGTGGTTGATCAGTTGTTATCTTACTTTACTCTGATGACAAACAAAAAGTTCTTTAACAGAAAATACCTCAAGCTGGTAAGGTCATTCCTGAGGAACAATTCTACCTCTGCCGAAGCTGTTTTATGGACATATTTAAAATCAGCCAGCGTTGATGGCAGAAAATTCAGAAGGCAGCACAGTATAGGAAAATATATTGTTGACTTTTATTGTCCGTCAGAAAAGCTTATCGTTGAACTTGATGGAGAACCTCATGGTGATTATATCCAGATTGCAAAAGATAAAATAAGGGACAGGTTTCTTGAGGGTCTCGGCCTTACTGTTCTTCGATTTGAAAACAGGCTGCTATTTCAGGATCCCGAATACATACTTAAAGAAATAAGAAAAGCTTTTAAAGGAGAGTATAAGTGTATTTAGATATTGAGAAACTACACTCTATAGCTATAACCACCCCGGCCCGGAAGTAGATCCCGTCCGGTTCACTAAACAGTAGCCGGGCCACCCCTCCTTGCGAAGGAGGGGAAAGTTATGGTATTAAAATATCTGTATAATAAAGACCATATTAAGATTAAGATTAAGATGATTTAAAACATGATGAAAGGTTTATGAATCGGCGATATTGAATTACATGAATACAAGTAATTCCGCCATTCCTGCCGTCATCACCTACTCGGTCAGGTTGGTATAAAATGAGTCTGAATACATAGCTGACGCACTAATTGTCACAAGTCAGGACAATAATACTTTTACTTACTGGTCTGCTTTACAATATCAATAAGCCAAAAGCGGAAATAGATAACAAATCATAATTTTTTTCTCCATTTTACTTGCAGAATTAAATTTTTGTTTATTTTTGGTCCCATGAATTTTGCAGAATTATATATCTGGTCCTGGCGCAGCTCACATATTTAAGCTGTGAATAAGGCCGTTATATAATCCAAAGGATATACCCCGTAAAGGCATGCTGTTCACAGCGTGCCTTTTTTATTTGAAAATTTTTATTAACCACTTAATACTTTAACCGATGAAAAAGATTTCGAAGATTCTGCTGACCGAGAAAGAAATGCCCCGCCAATGGTATAACATAGCGGCCGACATGCCAAACAAACCCCTGCCGCCGCTTGATCCGCGTACCCGTGAGCCAATTGGTCCAGAAGCACTTGCGGCCGTTTTTCCCATGGAGCTTATTAAACAGGAAGTCTCAACCGAGAGGTACATCGACATCCCCGACGAGGTACTGGATCTGTACAGGACCTACCGGCCCTCTCCCCTGTTCAGGGCTTATAACCTTGAAAAGGCTCTAGGTACGAAAAGCAGGATCTATTACAAATATGAGGGAGGCAATTATTCGGGTTCGCACAAGGCAAACACCGCGATAGCCCAGGCTTACTACAACAAAAAGGAGGGTATCAAAAGGATCACCACCGAAACCGGAGCAGGGCAGTGGGGATGTGCCATGAGCTATGCCTGCAACCATTTCGGACTCGAACTGCTTGTGTTTATGGTGAAGGTGAGCTTCAACCAGAAACCGGGCCGGAAGATAATGATGAATTCCTACAACGCGAAAGTCGTTCCCTCTCCGAGCAACATGACCGAAGCAGGACGAAAAGTCCTTGAGATGTTTCCCGATTCGCCGGGCAGCTTAGGGATTGCAATTTCCGAAGCTATGGAGATAGCCGTTCAGGATCCGTACACCAAGTATTCACTGGGAAGCGTTCTGAATCATGTGATTCTTCATCAGACAATCATAGGACAGGAAGCTCTTGCCCAGATGGCAAAGGCTGATGATTATCCCGATGTTGTCATAGGTTGCTTCGGAGGAGGATCGAACTTTTCCGGAATCACCTTCCCCTTCCTGAGGGAGAATCTTGTTAACGGGAAAAAGACACGCCTTCTTGCAATTGAGCCATCCTCTTGTCCTAAGCTGACAAAGGGAAAGTTCATGTACGATTTCGGCGATACAGCAGGTTTTACTCCGCTTCTTCCCATGTACACACTTGGTCATAACTACATTCCTGACAAGATTCATGCAGGAGGCCTCCGCTATCATGGTGCAGGTGTACTGGTAAGCCAGCTCAAGAAGGACGGACTCGTGGAAGCAAGGGCAAAAATGCAGAGGGAGTGCTTTGAAGGAGCGGTTCTTTTCGCGAAAACGGAGGGAATACTTCCGGCACCCGAATCATCATATGCAATCGCCGGAGCACTCGATGAAGCACGCAGGGCCGATATCGAAGGCTCGCCGAAAACCATCCTGTTCAACCTGAGTGGTCATGGTCACTTCGATATTTCTGCTTACGAGAAATACTACGAGAATAACCTTCCCGATCATGAGATGACCGAAGAAGAGGTAACCATGGCGTTATCAGATCTTAATTTTCCTGATTGAGCCGATGTAGCTCACTGCCGGATCTAATATTAAAAGGCGTGATCCACAACCGGGAAAATCCGGAACAGGATCACGCCATTTTTATAAGTGATTTATTAAAAATCAGAATAATCTGTGGGGTGAAGAAGATATGGTATAGCCTTGATGACAGTGTTGGCGTATTCCTTTTTCTCCCTTAAACTGAGCCAGTCGGGGTGTTTCGAGAATGCTGCCCAGTGTTCTTTCTGCGACTGCATATTTTCGTAGGTGGTCATATACAACAGCCTTGGCCTCTCGCTGCCTATGATCACCTGACCATAGAAAACAGCATTCGATCCTATCTTTTCGAAAATCTCTATCTCACCTCCCTCGTTGAACATATGGATCTTTTTTGTTGCCAGTTCTTCCGTCCAGCTTCCGTATGTCCTCAGCTCATAGATCCTTTCCGATCTGGGCGTTGAGAACGAAGGCAGCCTGTATTCAGGCATGAAGGCAAAGGCTTTCATCAGTATGCTCTCGTATCTGGCAAAGGGAGGATCGTTGAATGGAGCATCAAGAAATTCCCTGCCAGCTTCCTTGTAAACAGGATCCTTTTCAAGTGCCGTCAGCACCTTGTCAAACTGCTCCATGGTTTTATAGGGAACGAAAACATACACCATTTTTCCATAGGCAGTATCTGCCTCAACCGGCTTGAATACCCCTACCGCGGGAATACCAGCCCTGTGCATTGCCGGGATATAGGCATCCTTAAGGTATCTGTCGAACACTGCATTCTTTGCCGGATCCTTAAGACGATAAATTTTCAGTTCATAGAACATCTGCTTTTCGGGCGGAGCAGCGAATGCAGCCGCTGAAAATGAAAAGAATAACACAACAGCCACTAAGGCTGATCCTATAACGGACAAATTGATTTTTTTCATGGTCTTCTGGTTTAAGTCACCCTTCCGGGGGTTGGGGGTTAATACAATTTCGAAAACTTTTTAAATACCTTGTTCGCCTCCTTGTCTGTCATTACCGTACCGGATTTCACATAGAACCTGTGACGAAGAGTAAGCGATTCGCCCTTTGCAAGTTTCCATTCCGCCTTTTCCTGTTTTGGATCGTAGGAATTCTGTCCGAGGTTGTTGACCGAAAAGAGGCCGTATCCCCTTGCATGGGCGTAAGCCGGGTAACCGGGGTTGCCGGGGTGGTCGAATATTCCGAAGGTGATGGCTGTATTGTCCTTTGTCCCCGACAGTAACACCCAGTTGTTCCTTGTTCCCCAGACTGCATCACCCTTCAGCCCCTGGCTCGATGTATACATCCCGGTCACACCTGTATTGTCGGAAGCTTTGACAGTGGTAGGATTACCCTTTTCGTCGGTGAATACCAGTGACTCATTTGTCGGCATTTCAAAGGCGCGGTCGACCCTAATTGCAAATAGACCTTCCTTGTTGTCGAGAATAGCCACCGGACCGTTCACAGCCGTCAGGGTTGAAATATGGTCCATAGTTCTCGATGCCGCGTCACCTGAAAAGATGTAGGTTGTATTCTCGAGCAGAATGATGTTACCCTTATTATCCTTCCATTCGGAAACCACCTCCAGCACCCCTTTCTTTCCGTTGTCAGCCCTAACGAATTTCTGGACCGTGATATGGCCATAGGAATCCTTCTTGTCGGCAGGAATTGCCATTGAATTGTTCCAGAAATCAAGTCCGTTGACACTGCCGTGATTGAACCACAAGCCAACCTGGTGAGGGTGATCGATCCTTTCTCCCTTTCTTGGTTCAAGCGGGTATCCCCTTGTAATGACTGAACCGTTCGGAGCGTTAACAGGATAAAGGAAAGGCTTCTCAAAGTCGGCAGGATAGCGGTAGGAAGTGAAAAGCGAACCGTTGATATAAATATCCACCTTGTTCTGTTCGTTAATCTTTTCAAACCTTACACCCTTTTCTGCCGGTTTCTGCGCGGAAATTCCGGCAGTAGTGGCAAAAATCAGGACCAGGGCAGTAAATAATATGGCCGGAAGGCTCCTGACATTTGATTTTCTCCTTTTTACTTTCATAACGATTTAATTAATACTGAAACACTTTACCTCCTGCCATAACTTCCTGCGTTGCCTCATCGAATGTTGCTTTTTCACCAGTGCGCAGGCATGCCGTACACATTATATTGGCAATAGAGTGGTTATATCCTGCCACTATATCAGCATTGGGTTTTTTGCGGCTTCTGACACATTCCATCCAGTTTCTCATATGAGCCGTTGTCATGGGATCCCCTCCCGTATCGGCTGATGTCTCGACAGATACTGAGGGCAGGTCGAAGGGTTCAAGAAGATTAGGCTTCATGTTCATTGCTCCGGCATCCCTTGCCTGGAGTCCGCCTTCAGGAGTCACCTTGTTTGTATCGAGGTTCATCATACCCCCGTTTGAGTAGTACAGCTCCTTGGTGCCTCCGGCGCCGTTTGTGAATCTCGAGGAATAAACCACCTGGAAGCCTGAATCGGGTTTTGCAGGATCGCCATAGTCAAAAACAGCCGTCATGGTATCGAAGTTGGTCCTGCCATCTTTCCAGAGATAAATTCCCCCGTTTGCAGCCACGCTGCGCGGATGGGCAAGACCGGTGAACCAGTGTACAGTATCGATCTGGTGGGCCATCCACTGACCCGGTATTCCTGATGAATATGGCCAGAAAAGCCGGAACTCAAGATATTTTCTTGGATCAAAATCTGCCGGAGGACGGTTCATCTGGTATCTCTTCCAGTCAGTATCCGATTCCTTCAGAAGGGGAACAACGGATGGTCTTCTCCATCTTCCCGGCTGATTGACGTTCCATGTCATCTCCACGATAACTATCTTGCCGAAGCGTCCTGAATTAATATATTCATTGGCGGCGATATAATTAGGAGCGCTTCGCCTCTGAGATCCTATCTGGACTATCTTACCGGTTTTCTGGACAGCCTTCAGGGCTACCCTTGCATCGGCCATTGTTTCGGCAAAAGGCTTTTCGACATAGGCATCCCTGCCTGCCTCAACGGCCTCGGCGCAATGGAGGGCATGCTGGAAATCAGCCGTACTGATTATAACAGCATCTGTGTCTTTTCCGTCGTACAATTCTTCATTGTTGCGGGCAAGCCTCAGGTTAATTCCCTT
The DNA here is from genome assembly GCA_040772125.1 of Bacteroidales bacterium. Lineage (GTDB taxonomy): Bacteria > Bacteroidota > Bacteroidia > Bacteroidales > VadinHA17 > LD21. Next base: position 793,554 of record JAXGYS010000003.1, on the reverse strand, counting down.
TGCTTTGTAAAATGCATCCGCATCCTCCCTCCTTTTGCTCCAGATGTCAGATAATGCAGTGAACTCAAAGTTAAGTTCCTTTGCGAGACCCAGGAAAGAAGGAGAAAGAGATCCCCTGAAACGGTCTGAATACCCGACTATACCGACCCTTACCCTGTCGTTTGCTCCGAGTATCCGGGAATAGCTTTTCGCGCCCAGGGTAAGCCCGGCGGCACCCATGGCTGTTTTCTGAATGAACTCTCTGCGTGTTGTCATAATATACTATTGTTTTTATTTGATGATCTTCAGGTAATTTCAGGTAAATGTAAAATAAATAGACCTTAATCAGAATAAAATAGGCTTCCTTTTTTTACATTCATGGCCTGAAACTGATTAACCTCCGGTTATCTTGCCAGCACCGATCGGCGGATGCAATGATTTGTTGTCCGGAACAGTGATGCGGAGAAAAGTAATGATGAAAAAAAGGATCCTTGTAGACATGGATGGTGTCCTTGTGGATATCTATCCGGTTTTTTTTAAACTTCATGAAGAGGAGACAGGAGAAAGGCTTACTTTGTCCGATATTGAAGGCAAGCTCGAAGCAGAGGCTTTCATAAACCAGCGCCGCTGGGTCAACACTCCCGGTTTTTTCCGTAACCTTCCTGTTATGAAAGACAGCAGGAAGGTCCTCGGCCGGCTTAATGACAAATTTGAGATCATTGTCGGATCGCTTGCAACTGAGTTTCCCGAGTGCATGACAGACAAGCAGATGTGGATACAGGAGAACTTTCCTTTCATCTCGTGGAAGCAGATAGTGTTTTGCGGCGACAAGAACCTGATAAAAGCCGACATCATGATAGACGATCACTTCAAGAACCTCGATGGTTTTGAGGGGATCACGCTTCTTTTCACCCAGCCTCACAATACCCTTGTAAAGGACACAAGGCATGTACGGGTTAATGACTGGAAGGAAATAGAAAGGCTCCTCTTAAAGCAATAATCTGATACTCCGGCAAAGCCACCAAATCTGTATCTGAACGACTCCCGTTAAAGCCATCGCCTGTAAATAACTTTCATGAACATATAAATATCCGGGTTTCAGAATAGCCGGATAATAGTCTCCCTACCTTTCAAGTACAAAATGGTCTATTAAATTATTATCCACATCAAAAACCCTGTAAGTAATCGCACCCCGATCAATATCCATTATCGCAAAGCTGTACATCGTCCTGTCAGGGGTAAAGGCAATTGTGGGGATCTCCCTGCCCCCGGGACCTGTAGGATTCCCTCCCGCCGTTCCGTTTGTTATGAAAAGAGTTCCATCATTTGCCGATAATTCTTTTTCAGAATGTTTCCTGGCTGCAACACCGTTCTTCATTTGCAGATGGCGCTCATAAACATGCCTGTGTCCCGCGAGGCAGAGGTCGACCCGGTGTTTTTCGATTAGCGGAAGTATATTTTCTTTCCAGCCCTTTATGTTGCTCCAGCCGAAGGAATTCACCGGATAGTGCATCCAGACTATTATCCAGTTTATTCCCCGGTCATTTTCAGCTTTTGAAAGCTCATCGTCGAGCCAGGCATATTCAGGCGACCCGGGCTTGTATTTAACCAGTCCGAGCGGTTCAGCGCCCTGTGCATATCCTGAAAAGATACCGATAAAGCGAACCTTACCGTAGGTGAATGAATAATTGACCTCATCTCCCGGAAGGCTGAACAGATCATAAAAATCCTCAAAAGGCTTCTGAAATTGATCTCCCTTATTATTATTCACATCATGATTACCCAGAACAGGCATCAAAGGCGATTCAGAATTAAGATCCTGTGATACATTCAAAAAAGTCTCCCAGCTTGTTGTCATTGATCCTTCGTTCACAACGTCTCCCATGTGAAGGGTAAGCGAGGGCCTATGTTGCCTGACGGCGTTTATGACAGCCTCCGATCTCACGAAGTTTTCATTGTTTGCGTTATCCTGCGTGTCGCCTATTACCGCCACGGTGAAGCTCCCTTTCCGTGGTTCCGTGGAAAATGAATAAACCCTGCTCCATCCTGCAGCATCCGAACCGCATTTGTAATAATATTTCTTCCCCGGCTTCAGTCTGTCAAGTTCCGCGCTGTACACAGCTCCGCCGCTATATGAGGTCTCTCTGGCTTTAACAGTTTTTGAAGGTTCAGGCTTTTGTCCGAAAACCACATTTTGTGTTCCTGAGCTGTTTTCAGAAGTCCAGGTAACTGTCACCGGAGCTGATTTTCCCTTCTTAAGCCCTGAACCCAGTCCCAGGTGGATCATTGAAGGCTGAGTGTAAAGGCTTACCGTTGTTGCTGCTGCGAAAACGGTAAAAACAAATCTCAGTAAATTTCTTTTATGCATCTCTTCTGTTCAGGTTTGGTTTTCAATAGTAAATAATCACACTCCGAATATAATTGATTTTTGAGGGGTACAGAAGTGACTTGTGATTTTTATATATTTGACTGAAGATTTTGTTTTTTAATAATTTGAAAATAATTTCCTATGGAAGACGGTAAAAAGCCGCAGAGCAGACGGCTCTATTCTCTCGATGCACTTCGTGGCTTCGACATGTTCTGGATTATGGGCGGTGAAGCAATCTTCACCGGACTGGCAAGCCTTACCGGGTGGCCGGTTCTCAAATGGTGGGCGACACAGCTTGAACATGTTGAATGGCATGGGTTTCAGTTCTATGATATGATATTCCCCCTGTTCCTTTTCATCGCCGGAATATCCTTTCCTTTCTCACTGGCAAAACGAATGGCGTCAAACGATTCAAGGACTTCAATTTACAAGCATGTTATTTACAGGGGCCTGATACTTGTTCTTCTTGGAATTGTTTATAACAACGGGATCAGGTTCAACCTCGGAGAACTTCGGTACGGAAGTGTTCTCGGAAGAATTGGTCTCGCCTGGATGTTTGCGGCGCTTATTTTCATGAATACTAAACTGTCCTGGCGCATCGTCTGGTTCTGGGTGCTCCTCATCGGCTACTGGCTCCTTCTTCTTATTTTCCCGGCTCACGACCTTGGCTCATCCGATCCTTTCTCCCAAACAGGCAATCTTGCAAGCTTTATCGACAGAACGATCATGCCGGGACGGCTTTACAGGGGCAATCACGACCCTGAAGGGCTCTTCAGCACTATCCCTGCAATATCAACAGCCCTCCTGGGTATGTTCACCGGCGAATTCATGAAGTCGGACTTCCTTCGCGACAAACAAATAAAGAAGGTTCTGTACCTTACCGGGGCTGCAATAGTCATGATGATACTTGGTAAATTATGGAACCTTGTCTTCCCTATCAACAAAAACCTCTGGAGCAGTTCTTTCGTATGTTACGTGGGAGGGCTGAGCATGCTTCTCTTTGCTGTCTTCTACCTGATAATCGATGTCTGGAACTTCAGGAAATGGGCTTTCTTCTTTGTTGTGATAGGATTGAACCCGATAACCATTTACCTTGCCCGAAGGATCATTAATTTCAATAGTGCCTCGAATTTCTTTTTCGGAGGATTCATAAAGGCCCTTCCCGAAACCTGGACCCCCTTCATAAACGGTATCGGTATCACAGCAATAGGATGGGTGTTCCTTTATATCCTATACAAAAAGAAAATCTTTCTGAAGGTCTGACCTTAGCTGATCAGGAAGATTTTTAAGATCTTCCTTTAATATGGCGTTATACCGGAAAAAGAAATGTTCACATTAGCTATCAGGATCTTAATGGTCTGTTTAGCAATACAGTAGTAATAATCTCACATAATGAGAATAACTTTTGCTTCAATCTTTCTTTTCCTGATGCTCTCAGGAGCTTCAGGTCAGGCTGTCTGGCCGGAGATAACAAAGGAAAACAAGCCGTGGACCCGTTGGTGGTGGCCGGGAAGCATCGTTACAAAACCCGGTCTGACTGCGGCAATGGAAGAGTATCGCGACGCGGGTCTGGGAGGTTTGGAAATAGCTGTTATTTATGGCGTTAAGGGCTACGAGGATAAGTTTATTGATTATCTGTCGCCTGAATGGATGGACAAGTTTGTCCATGTCCTTGAGGAAGGCAGGCGGCTGGATCTCGGGATAGACCTGGCCAATGCCTCGGGCTGGCCCTTCGGGGGCCCCTGGGTCGATCCGGCTGATGCCTGTAAAAATGTCCGCTGGAAGACATGGAAAGTCAGTGCCGGAGATTCGCTTGCAGAAAAGGTGGAATATATTCAGCAGCCTCTTTTACGCCCTGTCGGGGTGAGGCCCGACATAAAAATGCTTAAGGATCCGGTCAGCAGAAATGAAAACCTTCAGCTGTATGCCCTCGACCAGATAAGGTTTGAAAAGCCCATTCCCTTAAAGGCGCTGATGGCTTATTCTGACAGCGGTATCGTGGCAGATCTGACAGGATTTGTCACCCCTGAGGGGAAGCTTGGCTGGACCGCACCTCACGGATACGGCAGCTGGACGGTTTACGGTGTCTTCCAGGGATGGCACGGAAAGATGGCAGAACGTGCGGGCCCGGGCGGTGAAGGAGATGTGATCGATCATTTCTCGGGTTTGGCCATAGACAATTACCTGAGGCATTTCGACTCCGTTTTCAAAGATTATGACATCACAACTCTCCGTGGATATTTCAATGATTCATATGAAGTTGATGACGCATCTGGTCAGGCCGACTGGACAAACGATATGTTCAACGAATTCATCCTGAGAAGAGGATACGACCTCAGGCATCACCTTCCTGCACTTTTTCAGAAAGATAATCCGGAAAAAAATGAAAGAGTGCTCTCTGATTACCGTCAGACAATATCGGATCTGATTCTCGGAAAATTCACCTCACACTGGACGGAATGGGCCCACCGTCAGGGCAAGACAACCAGGAACCAGGCACACGGATCACCTGGTAACATACTTGATCTGTATGCTGCAACCGACATACCTGAAACCGAAGGAAACGAACTTACAAGGCTCAAATTTGCCTCCTCGGCAGCAAATGTGGCAGGGAAAAAATATGCGTCCTGCGAGGCTGCGACATGGCTGAATGAACATTTCCTGTCAACGCCCGGCGATATACGAAAAGCCGTCGACCTCTTCTTTCTTGCGGGGATAAATCATGTATTTTACCATGGAACCTGCTTCTCCCCTCAGGATGAACCCTGGCCCGGATTCCTCTTCTATGCAGCAGTGGAGCTGACTCCGTCGAATCCGCTCTGGCGGCATTTCAGCGGACTCAACAAATATGTTACAAGAGTTCAGTCCTTCCTTCAGCAGGGAATGGCCGACAACGACATACTTCTTTACTTTCCGGTTTTCGACAGGTATGCGGATTATGGAAATGGAATGCTCGGGCATATCGACGGCATAAGTCAGGCTTTCAATGGAACACCCTTCAGGAGTGCCGCCGATGAAATGATAATGAAAGGTTACGGATTCGACTATATCTCCGACCTTCAGCTTACAAACACCGTACCGCTGGAGAGGCTTCTGCAGACCGAGGGTAACGTATACGGTACCCTGGTAGTGCCCGGATGCAAGTACATACCCGTCGAAACCTTTTCCCACATCCTGAGGCTCGCCGGTGAAGGAGTAAATGTGATATTTTATGGTAATCTTCCTGAGAATATTTCAGGCTGGGGAGAGGTTGAAGAAAAAACCGTATTTTTTGAGACTATCAAGTCAGGGATCCGTTTTGCACCTACAAACAATCCGCAGGTGATGAAAGCAGCCTACGGGAATGGATCTCTTCTCACCGGCAGCGATCTGGAACAGCTTCTGACTTTTGCAGGGATACCGAGAGAAACCATGGCCGATCACGGTCTTGCCTTTGCAAGACGGCAGAACCTCAAAGGAACGGTATATTTCATTACCAATCAAAGCGATAAGCATTTTGATGGCTGGGTATCCCTCCAGACAGGCGGCACGTCAGCAGCCATTTTCAATCCCATGGACGACAGGCTGGGACTCGGACAGACCCGGCTTTCAGCCGGCGGCGGATTGGAAATCTACCTGAGGATAGATCCTGATGAATCGCTTATTGTTCAGACCTACGAAACCGGACAAAAGGGCTTACCCTATCAGTTTTATGATCCAGTCGCCGCACCCGTCGCTATAAAAGGCACCTGGAAAGTTGAATTTACTGAAGGCGGCCCGTCGCTTCCGCGCCCGGTGGAAAATGACGGACCGGTTTCCTGGACAAGCTTTGAAGGCGATGAATACCAGGACTTCTCAGGTACTGCCCGGTATATGGTTAATTTTAAAAGGCCTTCCGTAAAAGGAGATGCATGGCTCATTGATCTGGGAAAAGTAAATCACAGCGCCAGTGTTATTCTGAATGGTAACGAGGTTGCTGTCCTTCCCGGTCCGGGATTCTCTTTTATCATCGGCAAAAAACTATTAAAAGCGAATAATTCTCTTATAATAGAGGTATCAAACCTTATGGCAAACAGAATAGCCTGGATGGACAGGAACGGTATTCCCTGGAAAAAGTTCTACAATGTTAATATGGCCGCGAGGCTGAAGGAGAACAACAAGAACGGTATCTTTGATGCATCGCATTGGGAACCAGTGGAATCCGGACTATCAGGACCGGTAACAATAACCCCTGTAAAGAAGTTTCTCCCTGAAACCAAGGCAGCGAATTCCATAAAGAGTAAAAGATAATTCTTAAGACAGCAGTTCACATTAAAGAAACAAGGTATAGTAAACCAATTCAAGACAAAATGAACGGACATAAAATCGGCCGCAGGATGTTTCTAAGAAACAGCACCCTTGCAGCCACCGGTATGGCCCTGGCAGGCACAAAGGTATTTCCGGTTCCCCCGCAGGAGGTAAAGAACAGGCTTCCACGCTGGAAGGGCTTCAATCTTCTTGACCTCTTCTCTCCCAATCCGCCCAGGAATCCTGACTCAAACAGGACAACCGAGGAGGATCTGAAATGGATGGAAGACTGGGGATTTGATTTTGTAAGGATCCCTATGGCATATCCAAGGTATCTGTCGTTCGACAGGACGAGGGACATCAGGAAGGATGAGATCTGCAATTTTGACGAGAAGGTTCTGGAGGAAATTGACAATCTGATACTGATGGCCAACAGGCACAACCTGCATGTGAGCCTCAACCTTCACAGGGGCCCGGGGTATTGCATTAACGCCGGATTCCATGAACCCTTCAACCTCTGGAAAGACAGGGAGGCCCAGGAAGCATTTTACAGTCACTGGACCATGTGGGCTGAAAGATACAAGGACATCCCGGCGGAGAAATTAAGTTTCGATCTTCTCAACGAGCCTGCTTACATTGAAGATATGAACGATCAGTTTGCCAGAAAAGGGCCTGTCCCTGGTGATATATACCGCAAAATCGCCAAAGAAGCTTCTGAGGCAATATGGAAACCGTATCCCGGCCGTCTTGTTGTGGCTGACGGGAACAGCGGGGGAAGCAATGTAATTCCGGAACTTGCCGATCTGAACATAGCACAGAGCTGCAGGGCATACTATCCGCACTATGTTTCTCACTTCCAGGCCTCGTGGGTATGGAAGAACCCTTCGGATGCTCCTGTTCCGGTATGGCCGGGGATTATTGACGGGAAAAAATTCGGCCGCGAACAGCTTGAAGAGTTTTACAAACCATGGACCGACCTTATCAAAAAGGGAGTCGGGGTTCACTGCGGAGAAGGAGGATGTTATAATAAGACACCTCACCCCGTTTTCCTGGCATGGTTCGAAGATATTCTCGATATACTTAAAAGCAATGGTATCGGCATAGCTCTCTGGAACTTCAGGGGTGATTTCGGGATCCTCGATTCAAGGCGTAACGATATTGCATACACTGACTGGCATGGCCACAAGCTCGACAGCAAGCTTCTTGATCTTCTTAAAAGGTACTAGTCATCGAGAGCCTGATAGACCATGGCTTTGAACTTGTTCTGTATCTCCCCATGGCTCAGAGGGAACTGCTGCATGAAAAGGAGACAGACAAGCCCTTCCGACGGATCGGCCCAGTAGGTGGTTCCGTAATAACCTCCCCATGCAAACGATCCTTCAGATATTCCCAGTACTGTCTGACCGTCTTCGGTGGTGATCTCGAACCCAAGGCCAAACTTGTCTTTCCCGACATTCAGCTCTCCGATCTGATTAGTTGTCATCAGTTCGACGGTACGGCTTGAAAGAAGTCTTTTACCATCGTACTCACCCTTATTGAGAAGCATCTGAAGGAATGTGGCATAATCCTTTGTTGTTGAGCTCAGTCCTGCTCCTCCCGAGAAATATGTTCCTTTCAGCAGGGGATAATTCACTATGTCCTGTGCCATGCCGGTCACCTTCCGGTTCTCATCTTCAGTGTTTACCCTGACAAGCCTCTGATGTTTATCCTCAGGAAGATAGAACCAGGTGTCAGTCATTCCAAGAGGATCAAAAATCCTGCTTTTGAGGAATTCGTCGAGTTTCTGTCCTGAGAGGACCTCTATAAGGTAACCTATCACATCCACATTCAGTCCATAGGTGAATCTCTCACCGGGATGGTGTACAAGCGGCTGTTTTCCGAGTATCCTTATGTCATCTCCGATGGTTATCCTGTCATTTCCAAAGCCACCCATAATACCAGCTTTTGAGTAAACAGCCTTCATCATCGGAGAGCCGATGACCGCGTATTCAATCCCTGAGGTGTGAGTGAACAGATCCCTGATGGTAATTTCCCGCTTTGCAGGCACGGTTGTGAATGTAGTATCGGCAGGATTGTATTTTTCGATTACGCGGGGATTGGTAAATTCAGGTATATAGAGTGAGACAGGATCGTCGAGAAGGAATTTCCCCTCCTCAAACAACATCATAAGTCCAACACTGGCAATAGCCTTGGTTTGCGATGCTATCCGGAAAATGGCGTCGGTCTGCATGGGGATGCCGTTCTCCAGGTCGCTGACTCCGAACGCCCTGTTATAGATTATTCTGCCGTCGCGGGCGATAAGTCCCACAGTACCGGCAATCCGGTCTTCTTCAATGGCATTGATAAGCATGCTGTCGATACGGTTGAGCCGTTCAGGAGAGACCCCGACTGATTCGGGTGTTGAAACCCTGAGCCTGCTTCCCTCTTCCGTGGCGCAGGAAAATGAGATCAGCAAAAAGACTGCAAGTTTTAATAAAGTAAAATTCTTCATAGGGATAATATTGCAAGTTACGTATTACGTTTTGTTTAATTCGTGGCTGACAGAAAAGCAAATATAGCTGTCTTCATTTCTTTCACCATCCAGCTCTGCCGAGGAGAAAGCCGGTCAGGTTTTCAGCAGCCTTCCTGTTCTCAAAACCGGCCGGAAGCCTGTCGTGGTCAATGTATTCGTTATAGATCCATGGGTCGCCAATGGCGAAGACATAGCCCTTACCATAGTCAGTTTCTGCAATAAGTACCTTCCCGTTTTCAGTCAGGATCGGTTTTGCCTTTCCTGTAAGACTTATGTCCGACACTTCTTTTATATAGATTTTGGAAACGTCCCTGAAGACAGGATGATCCTCAAATTCAGTACTGGCACCCGGTTCAAAATCGTTACCCGGAACAGGATGAAGGGTAACATGGTTAAAGAACATTCCGAAATTTATCATCAGCCTGTTCAGATGGGTAAACTCACAGTTGGGGGCATCATTTGCCAGAACGGCAAGTACCCCTCCCCTTCTGACCCATTTCCTTATTGCCTTGATATCCTCCGGCATTATGTAATTGGGTGTTTTGGACTCGGTGGTGGAATCAGGGTCAACAATTATGTAAATGTCAATACCCTTAAGAACTGAGGCTAACGGTTTTTCTATGGTTTTGATCTTCGCGCCCTTTGAAGAAAATATCTCCCCCCATCGCGAGTATCCGCTCCAAGTGGTATCGGTCCACAAATAATGATAAGGCTGTCCGGTAGCTGCATTTGTCTCACGGTTGAACCAGTTGTCGAGCCCTGCTGTGGGTTGAGCTGTTATATCCGGTAATCCTGCAAATGCGATAAGAAAGGAGGCGATTAAGGTATAATACCGTTTATTAATGATTTTCATAGAATAGGAGTTAATATCTCAAAAATAAAAAACATTGAGAAGGGACAGCATAAAATGCCTGAAAATAGGGATTATATTTTTCCGGGCTTATCCTTTTTGATTATTTTTAAGATCTGCTTTGACCGCTTCCGGCAACGAAAGCTCTGGCAGTTGCAGACAGTATTATACTTTAAAAATCGCAAACTGTTATAATCATTTAAATCCTGAAGACTATGAAAAAGACCTGGCTGGCCGCAGCGCTTGTAATTTTTGCAACTGTTGCCTGTAATAAGACCGACAGACAATGGGAGAACCTTGCCGAAAAAGATCTTTCTGGATGGGAGCAGCTTAACGGAACCGCCCCGTTTGTCATTGAAGATGGTGTTGTAACCGGAACGACCGTGACTGATTCACCAAACTCATTCCTGTGCACGAAGGAGAAATACGGCGATTTCATTCTGGAATTTGACACCTGGTTCGATCCGCAAATGAACTCGGGTGTCCAGATAAGGAGCCTTAGCCTCCCTGAATACCAGAACGGGAGGGTGCACGGATACCAGGTCGAGATGGACCCTTCAGCAAGAGCCTGGTCGGGGGGCATTTATGACGAAGCCCGGAGAGGATGGCTTTACACACTCGACAAGAATCCTGAGGGGCAGAAGGCTCTCAAAGTGGGGGAATGGAACCATTACAGGGTGGAAGCAATAGGTAATTCGATCAGGACATGGATAAACGGAATACCCTGCGCCGACCTAATAGATGATATGACACCATCGGGTTTCATTGCTCTGCAGGTTCATTCAATAGGTAAGGATACTTCAAGGGCAGGACTGGAAGTAAAATGGAAAAATATCCGGATAATTACCAGTGAGATTGAGAAGTACCGTACCCCCTACTCGCCTGTAATCCCCCAGGTAAGCTTCCTTTCGAATGCACTTACCGAACGTGAAATAAGCGAAGGCTGGAAGCTTCTTTTCGACGGCCGGAGCCCTGAAGGATGGATAAGTGCAAAGACAGGCAGCTTCCCGGCAAGTGGATGGGAGATAAATGAAGGAACGCTTATGGTTAATCCTGCTATGAAAAACGAAGGCGAGGGCGGGGATATCGTAACGACTGAAAAATTCGGGAATTTTGAGCTTTCTGTCGATTTCAGGTACAGCAAGGGAGGGAACAGCGGAATCAAGTATTTTGTGGATACTGAAGCTGAAAACGGAAAGTATGCATCGATCGGATGTGAATATCAGGTACTTGACGACAGGAACCATCCTGATGCAAAGGCAGGTTTTGAAGGTAACAGGACTCTAGCGGGACTTTACGACCTTATAGCTCCGGTTAACATCAGGGACAACGGTTTCGACCAGTGGAACAGGGCTACCATCATTGTAAACGGGACAAAAGTCCAGCATTGGCTAAACGGTTTTAAAACTGTCGAATACGAAAGATCGACAAAGGAATGGAAAGATCTTGTTGCTCGCAGCAAATTCAGGGATATAAAAGGTTTCGGCGAAGCTTCCGAAGGACGGATACTTCTTCAGGACCATGGCGACACAGTGTCGTTCAGGAATATCAGGATAAAGGAAATAAGATAAGCTGCCGGGCAGGGACAGAAAGCAAGGGGTATGCGGCAAAATACGGCGCATACCCCTTGCTGTAAGAAATTTTCATACCTTTGATTCTGGTTTGTTAACTCAGTTGTTACAGGTGTTGTCAAATAAACAGAAGATTATGAAAAACTTTGTTTTGTTATTTGTGATGGCAGGACTGCTGGCTGTTTCATCATGCAAGGATGACGAATCCGATCGTTTCAAATTTCTCACCGGTACCACATGGGTACCTGTTTCTCTTCTCGCCAACGGTACTGATGCAACCGGTCCGGGCGGCCTTCTGGAGGATTTTGCCGGAGAGGCCAATTTCAACACCGACGGGACCGGGACTTTCGGTTCATATTCAGGGACCTGGAGATTCGAACAGGGAGAGGAACAACTAATAATCTCTTCTCCTGACCTTGCAATCTCTGTGACACTTAATATTACCGAACTTACGGCAAGCTCTCTTAAGCTTCAGGGTTCACTGCCTGATCCGGCAAACCTCACCGGTCCGTTCATCAATATTGAAATGACATTCAGGGCAAAATAATGCGATCCTTGTTTACGGGAATATTCCTTCTTCTTTGTTCTGCATTATACAGTGCTGCGGACAAAGGATTTGTAAAAGGAAGGATCGTTGACAGGAACTCGGGAGATCCTCTTGCCGGTGTTTATGTCATCTATGGAAAGAACCTCGGAACATCCAGTGACGAAAACGGCAATTATAGCTTCAGCGCCTCACCCGGAAAACTTTCAGTACTTTTCCGCTTTATTGGTTATGAGCCTGTTGTCAGGGACCTTCAGATAAACAGCGGCGACAGCATTACCCTCGATATCGCCATGCAGATGACGATGCGCGAGATAGACCAGATAGTGGTAAGCGCTGACAAAATTGAAAAGAGGGTAGCGGAGTTGTCGGTTTCGATGAATGTAATAAAAACCTCATTCCTTTCAGACAACCATCTTACCGATCCCCAGGAAATAATAAACAAAACTTCCGGTATCGAGGTCCTCGACGGCCAGGCTTCAGTAAGAGGAGGAAGCGGATTCAGTTACGGAGCAGGAAGCAGGGTTCTTGCCCTTATTGACGGCCTGCCAATGCTTTCAGCCGATGCAGGGAATATAAAATGGCAGTATATACCCCTTGAGAATCTTGCCCAGATTGAAGTTATAAAGGGGGCTTCTTCAGTACTGTACGGATCGTCGGCGCTTAACGGGATAATAAACTTCAGGACAGCCGATGCAACAAATATCCCTGTAACACAATACTTTGCAGAGGCCGGCATTTACGGCAGTCCGAAAAACAGCGACTGGAAATGGTGGGACACACCAAGGGTATTCTCGACGCTTTCATTTTCACATCTTCAGAAAGCCGGAAAAACCGATATTGGAATTGGTGGGAATGTTTTCATTGACGAAAGCTACAGAAGGCTTAACGACGAGAAGCTAGCCAGATTTAATCTCAAGATCAAACATTTCTGCAGCAAAATAGAAGGTCTCAATTATGGTGTAGCCCTGAACGCAGGCTATAATTTAAAGAAAGACTTCGTTCTGTGGGAGAATGCCGAAACGGGAGCTCTCCGTCAGTCGCCATCGACCGCAAACAATTACAGGGGAACATTCCTGACGCTGGATCCGTTTGTGACACTGAAAAAAACGGGACAATTCCAGCATGACTTAAGGATGCGGCTTCAGTCAAGCACCAACAAGCTTCCGGAGAGCGAACAAAACAACAGTGATGCGGTTTCCCTCTATTCCGAATACCAGTTATGGTACCGCTTGCTCGATAATCTCGATATAACCTCAGGGATATCGGGAATATTCAGCAGTGTCAATTCCAATTTTTTCAACGATCATTCCGGAGTCAATCTTGCGGGTTACACACAGATTGAGCTGAGACCCTTCGACAAGTTGAAAGCTGTGGCCGGAGTGCGGCTTGAGCATTATTCACTCGACGGTGAAAAGGAAAAACTTGTTCCGATAGTGAGGGCTGGTCTTAACTGGCAGGCTGCTCCCATGACATTCCTTCGTGCCTCGTTCGGGCAGGGCTACCGCTTTCCCTCAATGGCCGAGAAGTTCGCGGCAACTACTATCGGTTCGGTTATCATAATTGCAAATCCTGATATTCTTTCGGAATCGGGCTGGAGCGCCGAAGCAGGTGTAAAACAGGGAATCCTGAGCGGTAATATCACCGGTCATGCCGATCTTTCTGTCTTCATGCTTAACAATAAAAATCTTATCGAGTATATGTTCGGGATCTATCCTGAAGGTCTGGGATTCAGGGCAACAAACGTCGGTCAGTCGAGGGTTTACGGTGTCGAGGCTGAAATATCGCTGATGCGTTCGTTCGGGAACCTTTCGGCTGCTATGACCGGAGGCTATACCTACATGTATCCGGTTGAGGTAAACGAGTTCACGGGAGAAGATACGGATACTTATCTGAAATACAGGAGAAAGCACTCTGCAATAATCTCACTGGAGTCGTCATGGAAAAAGCTCAGCTTCGGACTTAGCTTCTATCTGAAATCAAAGATCCTGAATATTGACGAAGTATTTATTACAACACCTATACTTCCGGGCTTTGGTAATTACTGGTCGCAGCATAACAACGGGCATACGGCCATCGACAGTAACGTGGCATACAGGTTGAGTGAAAAATTCTCTCTTTCACTTGCGGTGAAAAACCTTTTGAACGCTGAATACATGGGACGCCCGGGCGATATCCAGCCGCCCCGTAATTACAGTCTGAGGTTCTCCGGCAGGTTCTGATCAGGGAGATGACAAGGCTTTTTCTGAAAAGCTTCCAGGACTATTTCAGGTTTTCGAACACCCTGCAAAATCCATTACAAATAACTTAATATCAATATAGTATTTTAGACTTATTTGGATAGTTCAAATATTTTTCTACATTTGCCCTTCCTTGGTTCTTTGAGCCATGAGTTTAATTGTATTAAAAATCAGGAGAATATGAATTTCTCAAAACGATGAAAATCATTTCTCTATTTTAAACTTAAAATTAATCTTATGAGAAAAATTTTTACAATTCTTTCCGCAGCGTTGATTACCGGCTCTCTTTTTGCCGGCGGTCTGGTCACCAATACGAACCAGAGTGCTTCATGGGTTCGTCTTCCGGCGCGGGATGCATCGACTGATATTGATGCAGTATACTTTAATCCTGCCGGATTAATGAAACTGGAAAACGGATTTCACATATCGATTTCAAACCAGGTAATCAGCCAGAATAAGGAGGTTGAGAACTTTTATACAGGTCCGGGCGGAAATTTCGGACTTAATGAGAGTCTTTACAAAGGAAAGGTTTCTGCTCCCCTTTTCCCCGGGGTTTATGCCGCCTACAAGACCGACAGGCTTGCTTTCTCAGTGGGATTCAATCCTATCGGTGGTGGCGGAGGTGCCACATTCGACAAGGGCTTGCCGTCATTCGAAATGACTCCTTCAGATCTGGTACCTTCACTTGCATCTCAGGGCGCCAAGGCTTACAGGCTTGATACATATTTCGAAGGCACTTCGGTGTATTTTGGCTTACAGGGCGGTTTATCTTACAAGATAAACGATTTCATCTCTGTTGCCGCCGGTGTCAGGTATGTTATGGCCAAGAACACTTACGACGGTTACCTCAGGGGCATTGAACTTAATATGGGAACAGCCGAGGCTCCGGTTTGGACAAGGGCTGATGCCATTATGAACGGAATTGCAGGTCAGGCAACAACTGCAGCACAGAGCACAACAGCCCTTGTCGGAGGAGGAGCCGGTTCTCTGACCCTCGCACAGGCTGAAGCCGCTTCTATAATCACAACCCAGCAGAGGATGGCTCTCGAAGGCGCTCTTGCCGGATTCGGATCCCCTACCACAGTTACAATCGCAACAGCTGACGCAGTGTTTAAAGGTGCTGCCGCAAAATATACAGCCACTGCTTCTCTGCTGGGCGATCAGTCGGCTGAAGTTGAGCAGACAGGATCAGGCATAACTCCTTTCATCAGTGTAAACCTCTCCCCGGCTGAAAACCTTAACATCGGTATCAAATACGAGCTTGCAACAAAACTGGAGCTTGAAAACAGTACCACCAAAGACTTCACAGTCGGTTATACCAGTGAGGGAGTTCCGGTAACCATGTTCCCCGACGGTGAAAAATTAAGGAACGACATGCCTGCCATGCTTTCAGTGGGAGTAGATTACGGTGCAACAGAAAAACTGAATATTGCAGCCGGCGTACACTACTACTTCGACAAGAGTGCCAACTACGGACGCAAACTGAATGGAGTATTCGTTGATAATGACATTATTATCGACAAAAACTACTATGAGTTAGCTGCAGGGCTGCAGTACAAATTAAACGACTGGCTTCTTGTCAGCGGCGGCTACCTGTTAGCAAAGACAGGTGTTAACGATAATTACCAGAGCGACCTTACCTACAGTCTGACATCACACACCGGAGGTCTCGGCGGACAGGTGAAACTATTCGACAACCTTGCACTTAACCTTGGTTTTGCTTACACTTACTACCTCGACGGAGAGACTACCATAAACCATCTCTTCTCGGCAACCAATACCGTTATCCCGGCAAGGGAAACATACTACAAGGACACAATGATCATCGCAGCAGGTATCGACCTGAACTTCTAAGCTGCTGAAAGATTTTAAAGAGAAGAAGGCCGGACTGAATTTGTCCGGCCTTCTTTTTTAATATCTGATGCCCTGGTCGTTAAGGAATCTGATATAGGTGGCTAGCCTGGGGATCCCCGACAGCCTTAGTTTCCTGAACCACTCTTCGGCTTTCCTGTGATCGCCGCTTGCTGAGGCCAGTCTGATAATATTTATATATAACAACCCTTCCGTACCCGTATTCTTGCCTTCCACTTCCTGCGCTATGCTTATGAAGCTTGCCAGTGCAAGCGGGACCTGTTCATTCTCGGCAAGACTGAATGCAGCGTCAATCCTTTCATTAAGTTCGGTATCGAGAGAGACTCCAAAAAATGAAAAACAGTTGTCGTCACACTCCTCAACAAGATCAACCCACCTGGTTCCTTCCCTCAGAGCCGGAAATGCAAGGACAAAATCAAGCTTCTCCCCCACAAACCTGAACTTGTATGTATCCGGACAAACAGGAATTCCCGAAGAGGAAACAAGCCTGCTCTTTTTCCCGTCGGGATAAACAAGATAGATGTTCCTGTCGGCACAGAAAGTGCCCCCTTCAATGCGGTTTTCAATGCTAAGGTGAAAAAAGACCGCTTCAGGCCTTAACTCAACCTTTATTATCCTCAATGTCTCATGGCTCTTGAGAGAGTAGTTAGGACTGACAATAGTCTGTGCATTCATAACTGCCTGTCCCAACACAAGCAGCATTCCCTGAAGGAGTATTTTTCTGATCATCAATATTCAAATAAAGGCGCAAGTTATAAAAAAACTGATCTGACAAAGAAATCCTTCTTACAGATTATTGCTCTTCCGCGAACCAGACCTATGCATATCGTGATAAATAAAACCGAAGCAGGAAATCATTAAAATGAAATTTCATATTGTAATAGGGTATAAATCTATTGTCCTGACTTGTGACAATTAGTGCGTCAGCTATGTATTCAGACTCATTTTATACCAACCTGACCGAGTAGGTGATGACGGCAGGAATGGCGGAATTACTTGTATTCATGTAATTCAATATCGCCGATTCATAAACCTTTCATCATGTTTTAAATCATCTTAATCTTAATCTTAATATGGTCTTTATTATACAGATATTTTAATACCATAACTTTCCCCTCCTTCGCAAGGAGGGGTGGCCCGGCTACTGTTTAGTGAACCGGGCGGGATCTACTTCCGGGCCGGGGTGGTTATAGCCATCGAGAATAGTTACTCAATATTCAAGAACATTTATTCTTGCCAGTGATGACTTCAAAAATTACATACTCTGATTGTATCCAAGCCAATGACACCTAATTCATAAACATTTCATCATGTACTAAATCGTTTAAATCTCAAATTGGTGTTTAATGTGCAGATATATAGCACCATAACTTTCCCCTCCTTCGCAAGGAGGGGTGGCCCGGCTACTGTTTAGTGAACCGGACGGGATCTACTTCCGGGCCGGGGTGGTTATAGCCATCGAGAATAGTTACTCAATATTCAAGAACATTTATTCTTGCCAGTGATGACTTCAAAAATTACATACTCTGATTGTATCCAAGCCAATGACACCTAATTCATAAACATTTCATCATGTACTAAATCGTTTAAATCTCAAATTGGTGTTTAATGTGCAGATATATAGCACCATAACTTTCCCCTCCTTCGCAAGGAGGGGTGGCCCGGCTACTGTTTAGTGAACCGGACGGGATCTACTTCCGGGCCGGGGTGGTTATAGCCATCGAGAATAGTTACTCAATATTCAAGAACATTTATTCTTGCCAGTGATGACTTCAAAAATTACATACTCTGATTGTATCCAAGCCAATGACACCTAATTCATAAACATTTCATCATGTACTAAATCGTTTAAATCTCAAATTGGTGTTTAATGTGCAGATATATAGCACCATAACTTTCCCCTCCTTCGCAAGGAGGGGTGGCCCGGCTACTGTTTAGTGAACCGGACGGGATCTACTTCCGGGCCGGGGTGGTTATAGCCATCGAGAATAGTTACTCAATATTCAAGAACATTTATTCTTGCCAGTGATGACTTCAAAAATTACATACTCTGATTGTATCCAAGCCAATGACACCTAATTCATAAACATTTCATCATGTACTAAATCGTTTAAATCTCAAATTGGTGTTTAATGTGCAGATATATAGCACCATAACTTTCCCCTCCTTCGCAAGGAGGGGTGGCCCGGCTACTGTTTAGTGAACCGGACGGGATCTACTTCCGGGCCGGGGTGGTTATAGCCATCGAGAATAGTTACTCAATATTCAAGAACATTTATTCTTGCCAGTGATGACTTCAAAAATTACATACTCTGATTGTATCCAAGCCAATGACACCTAATTCATAAACATTTCATCATGTTTTAAATCATCTTAATCTTAATATGGTCTTTATTATACAGATATTTTAATACCATAACTTTCCCCTCCTTCGCAAGGAGGGGTGGCCCGGCTACTGTTTAGTGAACCGGACGGGATCTACTTCCGGGCCGGGGTGGTTATAGCCATCGAGAATAGTTACTCAATATTCAAGAACATTTATTCTTGCCAGTGATGACTTCAAAAATTACATACTCTGATTGTATCCAAGCCAATGACACCTAATTCATAAACATTTCATCATGTACTAAATCGTTTAAATCTCAAATTGGTGTTTAATGTGCAGATATATAGCACCATAACTTTCCCCTCCTTCGCAAGGAGGGGAAAGTTATGAGATTAGATAACTGCTTTTTAAAGATACATTAAGTACATGATTGGCAACAAAATTCTCTGAACTTATTCTAAAGTCGACAGGCCTCTTTCAACAATCAACACACTCTGCTTCTCCCCGGGAAAGAAAGAGGGTTGAAGCGTGTATACTGACTTTGTCTTAACCTTTCTGTTACTGGGTTAAGGATAATAATATGCGTTAGTGCGGTAAAAACTAATTTTAAGATTTTTTCAATACTAATATTCAGTGTGTTATAAAATAATACCGCACTAATTTCACGAGACGTCACAAGTCAGGAAATAAAACTGAAGCAGGAAATCAATACAATGAAATTTCATATTGTAACAGGGTAAATATCTATTGTAATACAATAAATATATTACCTGTTACAATAAATATTCTAATGTTTTCTGCTGGTTGTTGCACGAATACCGTATGGAAATACTTAACGCTGAAAGATGAAATGAACTTTTCATTCAGTAACCGTTCAGTATTTAAGAACAGAATTTAATTCCCGCCAGCTGGCAAATTATCCTTGCATAAAAATTACTTCCGTTAAAACCGGGGTTTCTCACAAAGGGATCTTATGGGACCACTCCCCTGCCCCACACGGAAAGGTCTTAAAAAATTACAAAGAAGTTACGTAAAACCGTATATTACTGATAACGTGCGCTATACAATCATGTCTGTTGTAACATAACCTTAATCATTCCTTAACCATGCTGAATTAACTCCCCCATACTTTTGCAGTGGTCATAGAAATGAAAAAAGTAGAACCAATTTAAAAAAGTCATGAAAAAGTATCTTACAATTATTTCTTTAATTACCATTCTTCTTGCAGGCTGCAAAAAGGAAAATGATCCGCCTGAATTAACAACGCCCCAAAGCACATCTGTTGAAATAACCGAATCAGTAGACCTTAGTTTCAGTTTCGATGCAATGGCTGGGTTTAAGTCAGCATCAGTAACAGCAACGGGCGGTGATGCCCGGATAAAGACAAACGGTACTGAGGGTGCATCTTCCGGCACAATTGTGGTAACCTTTACAGCCGGTAAGGTCACAGGGGCCGGATCAGTTATACTGACCCTTACTGACTCTGACAATCAGACAGTTACTTCAACGGCCGTTCTTACAATTGAAGGTGTTCCAGTGGTTTCTGTAACGCAGAACATAACAGCCAGCACCACGTGGGAGGCCGGCAAAATATACATTCTTGAAGGACGCATAACGGTTGTATCCGGAGTTACCCTCACAATACAGCCTGGGGTTATTGTCAAGGGTCGTGAAGGATCAGAGGCAAACGCCACCGCCCTAATGATTGCCAGGGGAGCTCAGCTCAGGGCAGAAGGAACAGCAGACTCGCCAATCATTTTCACCTCGGTCTCAGACAATATAATTCCGGGTGAAATCGCAAGTCCAAACCTCGCACCTTCGATCAATGGTCTCTGGGGTGGTCTCCTTATCCTGGGCAGGGCACCCATATCAGCCGAAGCTGAAGCGATGCAGATCGAGGGTATCCCGGCATCGGATCTGAACGGTCTTTACGGAGGTACTGATCCAAACGACAATTCAGGTGTGATAAAGTATGTCTCGATACGGCATGGCGGCGCCAATATCGGGGAGGGCAATGAAATTAACGGTCTTACCCTTGGCGGTGTTGGTTCAGGTACTGTTATTGAAAACATAGAAATAATTGCAAATCAGGATGACGGTATCGAATGGTTTGGAGGCACTGTTAATGTAAAGAATGTCGTTGTTCTGAACACTGGTGATGATGCTATTGACACTGACCAGTCGTGGGGAGGAACTCTTGACAACTTTATAATAATAAATCCGGGCGATGAGTGTCTTGAGCTTGACGGTCCGGAAGGGACGATGGTGGCAAAACACATCCTTAAGAATGGAACCTGCTATGCAGGTAATGCACAGGGGCTTGTCGATCTGGATCCTAATTCCAATGTCGACATGGAAGGAATTTATTTCTTCGGACTGAAGGCAGACCAGGACTTTGATGAACTTCCGACAGAATTCGAATGCACTTTCACCGATCTGGAGGCAACCCTGCCCGCAGGAACAAATCTGGCAGATTTCTTTAAGGGCGGAAGCGACGCTTTCACTACAGCCGTAGCAGCAGGATCAAACACCGTGGGCGCAAATCCCGATGTTTTCCTGGGCTGGACGTGGACTGCAGTTTCCGGTTCGCTCAACGGATATTAAAAATTAACCTTAAATAATCCGCGGGTCTTCGGGCCTGCGGATATTATCATTTTAAATAATCAATTATGCGTTATTCAAAATTTCTATCCGCGCTTGCCTTTCTGATAATGTTCTCAGCAGGCCTTTCAGGTCAGAATGGCATCATAAGGGGTTCCGTTTCTGATGAAGCAACGGGAGAAGCTCTCACGGGAGTTACCGTTCTGGTTGAAAATACTACCCGGGGTATTCTTACGGACCTTGATGGCAAATTCAATCTCTCAATTGAACCGGGAGTTTACAATTTAAGATTTTCATTTGTTTCGTACGAAACCCATTCCATAAACGGAGTAAAAGTAACTGCAGGAGATGTCACGCTTCTCGATAACCTTCTTTTAAAATCTGCAACCTTCGGTCTTTCGGAAGTAACCATCAGTGCGGAAATGAAGAGGAACACAGAGAGTGCTTTAATGACCATAAAGATGGAGTCGCCCAATCTTGTCGACGGCATATCGTCGGCCAATTTCAGAAAGATGGGGGATTCCGACGCAGCAGCTTCGATGAAACGTGTTCCGGGCGTGTCGGTTGAAGGAGGAAGATATGTTTTTGTCAGAGGCCTTGGCGACCGCTATACAAAAACTATCCTGAACGGAGTTGACATTCCGGGTCTTGATCCTGACCGCAACACTATGCAGATGGACATTTTCCCTACCAATCTTATTGATAATATCATTGTCCATAAATCTTTCAGTGCGGAGCTCCCTGCCGACTTTACCGGCGGAATAATTGATATTGCCCTGAGGGATTTCCCTGATGAGAAAAAGGGCAACTTCTTTATTGGTACAAGTTACAATCCCGATTATCATTTTAAGAACGATTATCTGACCTATAAAGGCGGAAAAACCGATTTCCTGGGATTCGATGACGGCACAAGGTCGATTCCCGCTACAGAAAACCTTCCCTTCTTTGCATCCGTTATTGGCAATCCTGAAGGAGAGCAGGGCCTGAGATACCGTGAAGTACTGAATAGTTTTAATCCGGATATGGCAGCCATCAGGCAGAAGAGCTTCATGGACTATGGTGCAGGAGCCTCGTTTGGCAATCAGATACCTTTGAAAAAGGTTACACTTGGTTATAACCTGGGTTTTTCATACAAGAACAGTACTGAATTCTATAAAGATGCAGAATATGGCCGTTACGGTCTTGCAAGTGATCCTGATGTGACCGAACTGGAAGTAAGGGAATTCCAGAAAGGCAACTTCGGGGTAAGCAGTGTGCTTCTCAGCGGACTGGCCGGGTTTGCCCTGAAAACATCACATTCAAAATTCCGTTTAAATATCATTCACCTTCAGAACGGCGAATCGAAGGCCGGCATCTTTGATTATGAAGGATCCGATCAGGGAAGCGTTTTTTCTGGTTACCAGCACAACCTCGAATACAGCCAGCGTTCGCTAACGAACATCCTTCTCGACGGGAAGCACTCATTCAGAACCGGTGATTGGGATCTGGTCTGGAAGATCTCTCCAACGATTTCAAAAATTGAAGATCCGGATGCCCGTTTCGTTCGTTATGTTGAAGGCAATCCCGGCAACTACCTGATTAATACCGAATCAGGTTTTCCGGAAAGAATATGGAGGACACTTTCGGAGAATAATTACGCCGGCGTTGTACATGCAACAAAGGGATTCAGGTTCAATGGAGAATCAGCAAAACTTAGTTTTGGAGGAGCTTACACCTACAAGGAACGCGACTTCATAATTAAGAAATTCATGCTCAACGTAAGGAACGTGCCTCTGACAGGCGACCCCGACGAACTCTTCCGGCCTGAGAATATCTGGCCTCTTTACGGTACAGATTTCGGAAGCGGAACCACCTATGAAGCCGGTTTCCTCCCCTCTAACCCGAATCGGTTCAAAGCCAGTTCGGGCAACGGTGCAGGATATGTTTCTGCCGAGCTGACCCTTTTGAGAAATCTGAGAATCATTGCCGGTATCAGGGTGGAAAAATTCACCCAGAGATACTCCGGACAAAATCAGCTTGGGACAATTGTTCTCAATAACGACAAGGTTCTCGACGACCTCGGGATCTTCCCGTCGGTCAACCTGATATACAGGCTCAGCGAAAGCCAGAACCTGAGGGCATCCTATGCCCGTACCATTGCAAGGCCCTCGTTCAAGGAACTCTCATTTGCGGAAATTGCCGATCCCATCAGCGGCAGGACATTCGTGGGGGGCATGTTCCGCGATGCCGACGATGTGGCAGGCAGGGAATACTGGAACGGGGACCTTCAAAGCTCGGATATACATAATATCGATCTCCGGTGGGAGTTATACCGCAGGGACGGTCAGATGTTCTCCATCAGCGGATTCTACAAATACTTCAATAAACCTATCGAGATCGTACAATATGCCACCCAGACAGGTACCTTCCAACCCAGAAATGTGGGAGACGGCCAGGTACTGGGTTTAGAACTGGAGGTACGCCAGAATCTTGGCAGTCTGACAGGAGCCCTTGACAAATTCAATTTCTCATCCAATATATCTGTCATCAGGTCAGGTATCGAGCTTAGCCTGACTGAGTATTACTCAAGAATAGAGAACTCACGTACCGGACAATCGATCAGCAGGACCCGTGAAATGGCAGGTCAGTCGCCCTGGATCATCAACAGCGGTATTACCTGGTCGGGCGGTGAAAAAGCATTCTGGTCAGGTTTTGAAGCAGGCCTTTTTTACAATGTCCAGGGAAAAACGCTTCAGTACGTCGGTATTGCTGACAGACCGGACATATACACTCTGCCTTTCCACAACCTGAATCTAACGGCATCAGGGAAGATGGGAAGAGAAAAAAAGATGCAACTTGAGCTAAAGGTTGACAATCTGCTTAATGACAAAAAAGAATCGGTATTCAAATCTTTTAATCCTACCGACCAGTTCTTCACAAAACTGGAGCCCGGAATAACTTACCACCTAAAACTGAGTAAGGCATTGTTTTAGACTGGTATCCTGACGCATAATTGGTTATCGATGCCCGTTGAACTGCTGCTACCAGATTTGACGGGCATTTTTCCGGCCGGGTTAAATTCAATTTGATTACCTTTATACCTTATCAGGAAAAAGGCATGAACATTAATTTCCATTCCCATGGAAACAAAGAACAAAAGGATATTGATTGTCGACGATGAAGAAGATCTCTGTGAGATACTTCAGTACAATCTCGGAAATGCAGGATATATAACTGAAGTCGCTCATTCGGCCGAGGAAGCTCTGAAAAGACCTGTCGCCGGCTTTGATCTCATCCTTCTGGATGTAATGATGGGTCCGATGTCGGGGTTCAGGCTTGCCGACAAGCTGAGGAAGGAGATGGGAATTAATATCCCGATAATCTTCCTCACGGCAAAGGACACGGAGAACGACATCCTTACAGGTTTCAGCCTTGGAGCTGATGATTACATGGCCAAGCCATTTTCCATAAATGAACTTACAGCCAGGGTTAAAGCTGTTCTAAAGCGTTCGAGGACGGACAGGGCTAGGTTGCCGTCGACAATCAAATTCGGCAACATAGAAATGGACATGGTTAGAAAGAGGCTGATTATCAATGACGAAAAGGTTGAACTTACAAAGAAGGAGTTCGAGATACTAAGGCTTCTCCTTGAAAACCAGGGCAAGGTTTTCAGCAGGGAAGAAATTCTGATGACAGTCTGGGGGCAGGATGTTATTGTCACTGACAGGACTGTCGATGTGAATATTACGAGGCTGCGGACCAAGCTGGGGGATTACGGTCAGAATCTCAGGAACAAGACCGGATACGGATATTATTTTGAAGTTGTAAACTGACTATGCCGGGTAACAGAAACAGTTTCAGGAACAATCTTCTGTTGTTCTACTCAACAATATTTATAATTGTTGCTCTTCTGACCGTGGCCTACCAGTACAGGAGGGAGAAAGAGTACAGGATACTCGCATTAAATGACGAGCTACTCAACATAACCAGAATAACTGACAATTACCTTAAAATAAACTTCATAAACGCTCAGGGGGAATATGGGAAACTGGATTCTCTTGTAAAGCTTCTCCCCCAGCCTAACCTCCGGCTCTCGGTAATTGACACCTCAGGCAATGTGCTGTACGACAGCAACGTGAAAGATTACAGCCTTCTGGGTAATCACGGTTCCCGGCCTGAGATCGCAGAATCAAGAAAATCAGGAGAGGGCACTGCATTAAGAAAGTCGGCAACTACAGGAAAGAATTACTATTACTATTCAAAGCTTTACGACAGATACCATATAAGGGCTGCCCTGGTCCACGACATCGGTGTAAATACCTTCCTGAAAGCCAACCTAACATTTCTTTTTGTTCTGCTGGGTTGTTTTATACTTATTGGTATTATACTTCTTGTAGTTACAAAACGTTTCGGAGAATCGGTTACCAGTCTCAAAGATTTCACCAGAAGCCTGAGGGACGACAAACCATTCATTTCTGATTTCCCGCATAACGAACTGGGGGAGATAGGATCGGAGATATTAAGCATTTACAACAATCTTTTGTCGGCCAAGAACGAGCTGGCAATCGAAAAGGAGAAGCTTTTCAATCACCTGAACGCGCTCAATGAAGGGGTTGCTATATTTTCCAATGAAAGGCAGATCATTTTCAGAAATGACCATTTCATCCAGCTTATGAATCTTATTTCAGGTGAGCTGAAGATTTTCTCGGCCAACTTCTTCGAAATACCTGAATTCTCTGCGGTGAGTGATTTTGTCGACAAATACAGTGAGGTTGACATCGTATCAAATGAACTGCCGGGAATGGAGTATCAGGTGTCGAAGGACGGAAGATTTTTCAAAGTTCAGTGTGTAATATTTCTCGATAAAAGTTTTGAGGTTATCCTCGAGGATATCACAAAAATCGGCAAGAATAAGCTCATCAAGCAGCAAATGACCTCAAACATAGCCCATGAGCTCAAAACCCCGGTATCTTCGATAAAGGGCTATCTCGAAACAATGTTGAATGATACGAACATTGACCCTGCAAGGATGAAATATTTTCTGGAGAAAGCCCTTGGCCAGACGGACAGGCTTGCTGACCTCATAAACGACATTTCGGTTCTCAACAGGATTGAAGAGGCAGGATCCTCTTTTAAGCCGGTAAAAATAAAGATCCATAAGATAGTAAGGGAGGTAAAGGATAATTTCATATCGGCTATTGAGAACAGAAAGATGAATGTGGAGGCAGATATCGGTGATGATGTAACTGTCAGGGGCGATAAATCACTTATTCTGTCGGTCTTTCAAAACCTTGTTGAGAATGCAATAAACTATGCCGGAGAGGGCACCACGATAAGAATTGTCAAATACAATGAGGACAAAAAGTTCTATTACTTTTCATTTTCGGACGACGGAGTGGGAATTCCTCAGGAACATATAAACAGGATCTTTGAACGTTTCTACAGGATTGATTCTGGAAGATCGAGAAAAAGCGGGGGAACAGGGCTCGGACTGTCGATAGTAAAAAATGCCATAATCCTTCACAAGGGAGACATCAGTGTTCGGAACAGGGCTGGCGGAGGTACTGAATTCCTCTTTTCGCTTCCCCGTCATTAAATGGACAGTAAAATCGGGAAGGGCAGAGAAGTCAGGAGACTTTTATTATTATGGTTCTCAGTGCTTCATTAATTTCCTTTATACTTGAAATACATTTTCTGAAAGATTCAAGGATATTTTTTCTCATTGTAAGCTCCTTTACGTTATTCTCGCCCGAAAAAACATCTATTATCGATTCAAAATAGATTTCTTCAGCACCTTTGATCAGCTGATTCAGTTTACGGCAGGAAGCTGAAATCTTATGCCTGTTCCCTGCTGCGTCCCGGAGATTTTTTATTGAGCGGCTCGCCTCCTCACCGGCCTGGGCAATCAGGTCGGACATACCCACAAATGAAACAAATATCTGGTCCTGTCCGTTAAACTGCATCGTCCTGGCTATCTGGTTAATTTCGCTGAGGAAATGGCCTGCCTTGTTCAAGAGGTCATTGATATCCTCTCTGTCAAAAGGAATAATTATCAGGCTCTTAAGTAGGGTGTATGTGTCATGCGATATTTTTTCCCCTGTCTTCTCTGTTTCATTTATCCGGCTGATTATCTGCGACTGTTTTTCCTTATCCCTGGTCTGAATAAGGAGTTTCAGATTATTTCCGCCTGATGCCAGATTTTCGGCGTACCTGTCGAAACGGGGAAATAGCGAATGATATTTTGGTACGAATACGTTCAAAAGATTGTTCCTGCTCATATGATTTGAATAAATAACTCGCTGCAATGACGAATGAATCTACGGATCAATCCCTTTCCCGGCACTGATACTGATCCCCTCTCAAGGGGAACAGGTTCGCCCGGTTCGTGATAATCCTTCATATATGTTACTAAAAACAAAGCCGATGCTGAACGGCTTTAATATCAGAATATTAATTCTATGGCATAGAAAATGGCTGCACCGATCAGGGCCGAAACCGGGATCGTCAGTATCCATGCCCAGAAGATCTTTGTAGTAACGCCCCACTGAACTGCGGAGGCTCTTTTTGTTGCTCCTACTCCAATGATTGATCCTGTTATGGTATGGGTTGTACTGACCGGTATCCCGAAATGGGTTGCCATAAAAAGGGTTATTGCCCCTGCAGTCTCGGCACAGAATCCTTCAAAAGGTTTGAGTTTTGTAATTTTCTGCCCCATTGTTTTAACGATCCTCCATCCACCGAAGAGAGTACCCAATGCAATAGCTCCATGGCACGAGAGCACTATCCAGAGATCGATGGGGGAATCTTCGGTTACTTTCCCTGCTGCAATAAGGGCAACCCAAATTATTCCCATGGATTTCTGGGCGTCATTACCTCCATGACCGAGGCTGAATGCTGAGGCGGAGACCAGCTGAAGACGCCGGAAATGCTTATCCACCCCAAAGGGCGATCTGTTTTTAACAATATGAAGAACAGCCACAGAGATAATGTACGACATTACCATTCCAAGGACTGGTGCTACAACAATAAAAAGAGCTATTTTCGCCACTCCCGAATATACAACCGATCCGAATCCGCTTGCTGCAACTGCAGCTCCGACCAATCCGCCGACAAGTGTATGCGACGAGCTTGACGGAAGGCCCCACCACCATGTCAGAAGGTTCCAGATTATAGCAGCAAGTACGGCTGCCGTAATAACATTCAGTGTTACTATTTCGGTGTTTATAACTCCTTTTCCTATGGTCGTTGCCACTTTCAGAGGGAAAATGAGAAAGGCCAGGAAATTAAATGTTGCTGCAAGAGCAACAGCGGAAAATGGCGAGAGTACTTTAGTTGAAACTACAGTGGCGATTGAATTGGCCGAATCGTGAAACCCGTTTATGAAATCAAAAATCAGAACAAGAGTGATCAGAATGTAAAGGTAAGTCATGATGGTCCTGCCGGGTTTTTAGGTACTATTAGGGTCTGTGAAATAAGAACATGTTTTTCAATACTATACATCAAAACGCATTACTGATTCTCTGATGCAAAATTACTAATCACTGAAAAACCTGATCAGATTTTCATGTTAAGAAATTGTTACAATTTTGGAATGAATACCTGCTGTCATCCGAAAAATGAAATACAAGACCATATTCAGGCTTTTTAAATACGGCACAAATCGGTAATTTTAGCCATTCAACAACATAAGTAGAAATGAAAGAGAAGTGGATTGACTGGGCAATGAGGCTTCAGTCGGTTGCCCAGGCAGGTCTTACTTTCGGACAGACAAGTTATGATCTGGACCGTTATCAGCAGATAAGGGACATATCGGTTGAAATAATGAATGAATACACTGAAGCCGGAACAAAAAAGATAACCGGCCTTTTCGCATCCGACACAGGTTACCAGACCCCTAAAGTCGATATAAGGTCGGCCGTTTTCAGGGATAACAGAATACTTATGGTAAGGGAGAAAACCGACGGATCCTGGTCGCTTCCGGGAGGCTGGGCTGATGTAACCACTTCTGTAAGTGAGTCGGCGGCAAGGGAGTGCCTCGAAGAGGCAGGGGCAAAAGTAAAACCCAGAAGGATAATTGCGATTCACCAGGCCGACAGGCATTTTGATTTTCCATATCCCTACACTGTTTACAAGATATTCGTTGAGTGCGAACTCATAGAGCAGGCTTTCTCCAGCAACACCGAGACTCTTGAGGCCGGCTTTTTCGGGAAAGACGAACTTCCTCCCCTTTCAGCCGAAAGAAACACTGCAAAGCAGATCGCTTTGTGTTTTTCAGCCAGGGAGCAGGCTTCTTTTGAAGCAGTCTTTGATTAAGCAGGCTATTCAGAAAGTATCAGGTGTTTTTCCTCCCTGGCACTTACAGAACCGATAATTGCCGACTCTGTCATTCCGGCCGCCTTAAGGTCATCAAGAGCCCCCGGGGCAGAGCCGGGCCTGACACACATAAGAATTCCACCGGAAGTCTGGGCATCCATCGCTATCATCTTTAGGTTATAATCAAGATCCGCTGCAAAAACCGTATCTTTCTCAACAAAGTCAAGATTCCTGAACGAAGCTCCCGGAATACATCCGTCATCAACAAGCCTGTAGGTATCACCTATGAGGGGAAGGTCTGAAAGGTTAAGTCTCAGGGTTACATTTCCTGCCCTGGCCATCCTCAGGGCATGACCTGCAAGGCCAAATCCTGTTATATCAGTAGCTGCCCGTACGCCATAGGTCTTCATCACTTCTGCAGCTGTGCTATTAAGACTCTTCATAAGCCTTTTTGCCTCACCCACATCTTCTTCCGCAGCCATTTTCATCCTCTGGGCGGCAAGGATCACTCCTGATCCGACGGGTTTGGTGAGTATAAGCAGATCTCCGGGTTCGGCAGCCGAGTTGGTAATTATCCTGCCCGGGTTGACATACCCTATTACCGCCATGCCGTACTTCGGGGGATAATCTTCGATTGTATGTCCGCCGATTATCCTCAGGCCGGCTTCGGCAGCAATATCTGCACCTCCCCTGAGTATGGAGGTATAAGCTTCGAGCGGAAGCCTGGCTGAAGGAAACATCATTATGTTAAGGGCTATCATGGGAGTTGCGCCCATCGCATAGATATCGCTTATTGAGTTTGCCGCAGCTATCTGTCCGAATTCGTATGGATCGCTGCAGACAGGTGGGAAGAAGTCGGTGGTGAATACCAGTGCAAGATCGTCATTTACCCTGTAAACGCCGGCATCGTCATAAGTATCTATACCAACAAGGATATCCGGATCGACGGGAAGAGGAAGGTAACTCAGTATCTCATCGAGCTTTGCCGGAGGTAATTTCGCTGAACATCCTCCGCTTTCTGTCATTTCAAGAAGATCGACTTTCATCTGAAATGTCTTAATCAGGGTTTTATGACATTTGAAGCTGAAGCCATCGCCTGAGCTATTTCGAACATGTTGCTGAGGATGGCTGCTCCGGTAATGTTTCCGGGCCTGTAATGCTCGATGCATGTAGCGCAGAAGAGCAGCTTCACTCCCATCTGGCTTATAACATTCAAGTTATCGGAAGTTTCCGTTCCTTCAATACCAAGCATCACCCCCCTGTTGTAGAAAACCATTCTTCCGGGAAGCTCATCGAGATCTCTGACAGCTTTGATAAAATTAAGCATCAGCTTTCTGCCAAGTACTTCATCCCCCTGGCCCATTGTGTCGGATGAAAAAGCTATGATATAATCACCCTTCCGGAAATGAGGTATCTCAGTCATGCAGTAGTCTTCAGTTGGAGAGGAAATTACCTCCGCTTCAACCTTTCTGACAGTAATCGTCCATCTTCCATCCGAAACCAGGTACGTATACTCTGTTTTGTTATCCGTCAGATAACGGCACACATTTTCAAAGGAAGTAAGGTTGTCTGTTATGACCTGAAATGATTCTCCAGCGGCACATTCCTTTAAGGCACGCTTGGTGGCTATGAGCGGTGCGGGACATTTCTGACCCGATGTATCAACATTCTGCATCCCGGTGATTATAAATGACCTGCAAAAGTACAAAAGAAATCCATATTGTGCTCTTTCTGATCATGGTCGTGTCATTATGATTCACTTCCTCCCTTCCGGAAGGGCGTAATATGTAATATCCGGGAGCTCTTTATACTAATCATGCAACCTATCAATAGGATAAAACAATTACTTTTACCGCCAAAGTTCATTGTTATGAAGAATTACTTTTGTTTTACGGTTTTTGCATTAATTCTCCTCACATTTCAGGTCTCGGGTCAGGGAAGCGCGGGACGGGAGCTGGAAGGTTCCTGGATGGGAAAGCTTAATGCCGGAGGTATCTTCCTCAGGGTCATCTTTAATCTCACTGCAGCCGGGAATGACTCACTCACGGCAACGCTCGACAGTCCCGACCAGGGAGCAAAGGGAATAAAAATCGGACCGGTCAGCTTACATGAAAATGAAATAAGGATAGCAGCGCCATTATTACTTGCTGAATACAACGGAACGATAAAAAATGACACTTTGATTGAAGGGATCTTTAAACAGGCAGGGACATCATTGCCTCTGACACTTACAAAGCTCAGGGAACAGTTCACCCTTAAAAGGCCCCAGGAACCCCTTCCTCCTTATCCATATACAGTCAAAGATGTCACGTTCACAAACCACGCCGCCGGCATTGACCTTGCCGGCACCCTTACCTTGCCGGAAGGAGAAGGCCCTCATCCGGCTGTTATCCTTATTACAGGATCAGGGACTCAGAACAGGGACGAAGAGATCCTTGGACATAAGCCCTTTCTGGTGATTGCCGATCATCTTACCAGAAACGGCATTGCTGTTTTAAGGTTCGACGACCGGGGAGCCGGGAGATCGAAGGGGACTCCGCTTAATGCGACATCAGCCGATTTTGCATCCGATGCCGCAGCAGCATTCCGATATCTGAAATCTGAAGGAAGGATCGACACTGCTTTTATAGGACTTGCAGGACACAGTGAAGGAGGATTCATCGCTCCTATTGTTGCCTCCGAAAATCCTGAGATCGCTTTTATCATCTCTCTTGCCGGAACAGGTGTACCGGGAGAGGAAATTCTTCACAGGCAGAATCTGGATATAAGTCTTGCCTCCGGAGCCGGCAGAAAAGAAACGGAAGAGGCCATCAGGATCAATGAAAAACTCTTCAGGATCCTTGTCAGCGAAACCGATAACATTGAAGCTGAGAGAAAGATAGTTGAAGAATACAGGAATATCCTTGAAGAAAAGGGGACATCGCCGGAGGAAACAGAAAAGGGAATTAATCAGTTAAAAGCAGGTCTGAACCCTGCTTCATACAACTGGATGAGATACTTCATAAAGACCAATCCGGCAGATTACTGGAAGAGGGTAAAATGCCCTGTTCTTGCCATTAACGGAGAGAAAGACCTGCAGGTGAATGCCGGAATCAACACTTCAGCCATTGAAAAAGCCCTGAGATCCGGTGGAAACAAAAAGGTAACAGTCAGAATACTTCCGGGGTTGAATCACCTTTTTCAACATTCCTCAACAGGATTGCCGGCAGAATACGGAGAGATTGAGGAGACGATAAGTCCTGAAGTCCTGCAGCTTATGTCGGAATGGATCCTGAATGTTCAGATGAAGCGGCAAGCTTTCTGAGGATCGCCCTCCCCCTGGCAAGGATACCGGAAGCGAGCTTCTCTTCCTCCATTATCCTTATAGCCGCAGAGAGTTCATTTGCCAGACCCGGATAAAACAAAGCCAGCTTGTAAATGATCTCCATCGAATATGCCTTTACCGCTATCGCAGAAAAGCCTGAACGTATCATCCTGAAGCAATGGTCAGCCAGAATACCATGAAGTCTTTCACCGAGCCTTTGCAAATCGCTCAGCGATAATATTCGCAGGAAGGAACGCTGAACGCTCTCATTACCAACAGAATCTATTCTTTCTGCAATACCGGGAAGGTAGTTGCTCAGCACTTCAGGATTACTATCATAAAGCTTGGAAAGGGTCCATGAGGATTTGGATGCCAGTTTCCTGTCGTCGGAATAGGAATAATCTATCAGCCGCTTCAGGATATCATTGTTTTCAACGGCAGAAAGAGCCATCCATTCAGCCTGCTTTGCTCCCATTGTGGCTGCAACCAGCGTTTTAAGCTCACTTTCACTGTATACGGCCGGGTCTTCCGACTCTTCATTAACTATAACTTCCTGATTTGCTTCTACCTCCGCATAGAAATCCTTGAGATAGTTCCCGGCCACGATCATATCGGCTTCACAGAGATCTGCATTTAACAGTTCGTCCCGGCTTGTCCATTTATATTCTATGTGTTCCGAAAGAAGAGGGATATCATCAAGGGTATCACAAACAAATGGGATCAGCCCTATCTTTTTTATGCCATAGTCATATTCTGTTGCAGGAAGTCTTTCCCTGATAACAATATCCATCGAAAGTTCCTCTTTTATCTCTCTTATAATACACTCTTCGTCAGATTCCCCGACGGCAAT
Organism: Bacteroidales bacterium; assembly: GCA_040772125.1. Classification (GTDB taxonomy): domain Bacteria; phylum Bacteroidota; class Bacteroidia; order Bacteroidales; family VadinHA17; genus LD21. The sequence goes on along the minus strand of JAXGYS010000003.1, from coordinate 759,979 downwards.
CTTCCCTCCGGGGAATTCCCATTTAAAGGGATGGTCCGAATCTGGCCCCCTCCTTACCATAAGAACCTTTTCCTCGTCATTCCTTATAAGCGCACACGTAACAACAATCATCACAACAATTTTAAAAGGTCTTCATAAAGGGGTATTTCCAGCAGGTGCTCATAAATATTTTTCTCAGTATTGAACCTGAAAGCATAATGCATCAGACCGTTTGTCACAAGGGCGAAGGGAACCCTGAACCCGAAATTATACTCTCCGACCTGATCGTAGACTTTGTTCTCATAGAAGTCGGAGATCCTTACTTCGGGCGCTTTGCATTCAATAATCATTACAGGATTTCCTCTCCTGTCATGAACAAGGATGTCGACTCTCTTCTTCATTTTTCCGAGCTGGAAGTTTATCTCAATACCGATAAGTCCGGGAGGGTAGCCTCCCTCATTAACAAGGTATCTGACAAAATTCTGCCGGACCCACTCTTCGGGAGTGAGTCTTACCCATTTCCTTCTCAGGGTATCGAATATCCTTTCTGATCCTTCTTTTCCATCTATCCTGAAGGAATATGCAGGAAGATTCAGCTGTTTCAACTTACTTTTGTATTTTTAAGCCCGGATAATGAATACTGTTTGATTTAGTCCGGCAATCTCCGGTGCAGCCCCCGCGTCATCAGGCGGTAAATGTACAATGCTTTTCAGACTGAGGGGGTCACAAAGTTAATTAAAGACAGGGTAATATTAAAAATGAAAATCATTAAACCAGTGTAGTTATGCATATGAGGACCAAAGAGGATATAGTTAACAACTGGCTTCCGAGGTATACGGGCAAGCCTACTGCTGAATTCGGCAGTTATTTCCTTCTTACCAATTACCTTTACTATGTTGAGCTTTTCGCCAGCTGGCATAATGTGAAAGTTGAAGGAAGGGACAAGAATATGCCCAATGCCACTGCAAACGGCATCACTATCATCAATTTTGGCATGGGAAGTCCCAATGCAGCTACGATAATGGATCTTCTGAGTGCGGTAAGCCCCTCTGCAGTTCTCTTTCTGGGTAAGTGCGGGGGTCTTAAGAGGAAGAACAAGCTCGGTGATCTGATTCTTCCGATTGCAGCGATAAGGAGCGACGGAACGTCGAATGATTACCTCCCTCTTGAAGTCCCGGCACTTCCGGCATTCATGCTACAGAGTGCAATTTCGGCCTCCATAACAAGGCATAACAAGGAGTACTGGACTGGTACGGTATATACAACCAACCGCAGGGTATGGGAATATGACGAAAGATTCAAGAAATACCTGGTCAAGACGAGGGCCATGGCCATAGACATGGAGACTGCTACTATTTTTACTGTGGGATTTGCAAATGAGATCCCCACCGGTGCTCTTCTCCTTGTTTCGGATCAGCCAATGATATCAACTGGGATAAAGACCGAAGAAAGCGATAAGGTAGTGACCAGCAAATTTGTCGAAATGCACCTGGAGATAGGGCTTGACGCCCTGCGTGAGATAATAGACAATGGCATCTCTGTCAAACACCTAAGATTCTGAATATGCCGGCATCGTATGATGAGATAATGTCCGATCTCAGGAAGAGGATCTTCAGGCCTGTTTATTTTCTGGCGGGCGATGAACCTTATTATATTGATCTTATCACCGATTATATTGCAGAAAAAGTCCTGACCGAGGAAGAAAAAGCATTCAACCAGGTTGTTTTATATGGTGAAGACACGACCATAAGCGCCGTTATTGATACTGCGAAGCGCTTTCCCATGATGGCCAGCCATCAGGTGGTCATCGTTAAGGAAGCTCAGTCGCTTAAGAAAACGGAAGATCTGGCATTGTATCTGGAAAAGCCTCTCCTTTCGACAATTCTTGTAATCAACTTCAGATACAAGGTAATAGACAAAAGGACAAAACTTTACAAGACACTCGAAGCCCAGGGTGTTTACTTCGAATCGATGAGGCTTCGCGACTACCAGGTTGCTCCATGGGCAGAAAGATATCTGATGGCAAAGGGAGTAAAGATCGATCCGGGAGCTTCGGCCCTTCTCAGCGAATACCTGGGAACCGATCTTCACAAGATTGCAAATGAGCTTGACAAGCTTCTTATTACACTTCCGGCAGGCAAGCCTTTAATAACAAGTCAGCTTATTGAAAAGAACATCGGGATAAGCAAGGACTTCAATAATTTTGAGCTTCAGAAAGCGGTCGGAGAAAGGAACATCCTAAAGGCCAACAGGATAGTCAACTATTTCGGTGAGAATCAGAAAGATAATCCCATAACTCTTACCATAGCATCTCTTTTTTCTCTTTTCACCAAGCTGCTTACATATCATTACCTGACCGACAAATCGAAAAATAACGTGGCTGCGGCACTCAAGATAAATCCATTTTTCGTGAAGGACTATGAGCTGTGGGCAACGAGATACAATGCTTCGCGGACCATTCATATCATCAGTCTTCTGAGGACCTATGACATGAAATCAAAGGGATTCGGCGATACAGGAACCGAACCCGGGGATCTTCTGAAAGAAATGATTTATAAGATTTTACACTAAAAGAGACACAGCTGTCAATTCATATCGGGCGATTCAGGAAAATCGGCCCATACACGGTATTTGTTTTTGAAGGACCTGAGAACTTTTTTCCAGCTGTCAACTCCCCTGCTGTTCATGATGGTCTCGGAATTGACGCGGGTTATCACCCATGAATTTTCTTTGAGTTCGCGTTCGAGCTGTCCTGCCGACCATCCCGAGTAGCCCAGGAAGAATCTTATCTGCCCTGGTCTGACGGATCCTGATCTGATAAGGTCCCTTACGGAGTCTAAATCTCCTCCCCAGAAAATATTACCTTCGACGTGAACACTTTTGGGTACCAGGTGACCTAGGCTATGGATATAGTGAAGAGTGTCGGGGGCAACGGGTCCTCCCATGCTCAGATTCTCCTCCCAGCCCTCAAAACCTGATACTGCATCACTGATCTTAAGATCGAGCTTTTTATTCAGAATGAACCCTACCGAGCCCTTGGGGTTGTGATCGGTAAGAAAGACAACACTGCGGTTAAAGAACGTATCCGGAAGAAAAGGTTCAGAAATAAGTATCTTACCTTTTTCCGGTATCTTGTCCTGAGGCAGTATTGCAAATAAGTCCATTTCGGGTTTCATATTGTAAAAATAAAAAACCAAATCCAAACATTTCTAATATTTATATATAAAAATCATGCCAAATGAAATATAAAATAATTAAGCATAAAAAAGGTTTAAATTAAATAATGTAATATTTTTGCCGAGTTTTGGTTAATAATATAATGCAAAAAAGTACATTACGTATTCTTGGAAACAAGGCGGTGCTGAACATACGTGAACGTATGTGTGAGACTGCCGAAGAATTGCTTGCAAGTGAGAAATTCAGGACTGTCATTGACCACTGTATAAAAAGACTTAAAGAAAAAGACAGCCCCCTGATGGAGATATTCGGCAATGCCGATCCTGATGAGGAAATGAAGGGTGATCTGATTAAAACCCTCTCATGTCTTTATAAATATGAAGGAAATGTGGTACCTCATATTTTCGCTAACTCCTCAGTCTTTCTGAAGGATCCTCACAAACTCAACAGCTTTGTCGAGTATCTGTATGATTACTGGCGGCATTTTGACAGGTTCATAATAAATGATTCGGAGGGTGACAGGCTTGACAAGAGGCCGTACCGGACCTTTAACGAGACAATAGAGCATCTGACGCATCTTATCCGCACGGTTTACAGGCACATACAGGAAAACATTACCGGAAGCCATCCCACTGTCTACCGTCAGATACCAGCCGGTGCCGAAATGGCTGTCATCTCCCTCCCGAAGGAGATCAGGTGGAAAGACGGCAGGTACAACAAGCTGAATTGTGTTCCTGTTATCCGTCAGATACTCATCTATCCGCCTCTGGTTATCCAGCAGCCTATGAACAAAAGGACAGGAGACTTTAAAAAGATAGATCAGAATCCCCTTGACCTTGCTGAACTGAATTCCGACGACTGGTTATGCTACCCGGCCAAAGTCGGGAAGCTTATCATAATGGTTTATTTCCATGTAAATTTCTTTGAGCTGGGGCTTTCGATGTGTAACCTTTTTCAGCTTGCTGAAGATCCTGAGCTTGAAAAACAGCCTGATGCGGTTTTGATATACGGTGTCGGTGGTAACAGGCTTGACGGGTTATCTACCTATCCAACTGTATTCTTCAACGATGAAGCGAATTCGGTTTTTGTCGGAGCCATTCCCGACCGCCTGGAGTTCGGTTATTTCGGATATCTGAAAAAAATGATCCTTACTCTTCATAACTCCATCATTATGAGGGAAGGCAACATGCCCTTTCACGGGGCAATGGTAAGGATACTGCTTCATGGCTGCAAGGAAGCCACCATACTAATGATAGGCGATACCGGGGCAGGCAAGTCGGAGACACTTGAAGCTTTCAGGGTTCTTGGAGAGAAGCATATAAGGGACATGAGGATCATTGCCGACGACATGGGATCGATAGAACTTGACGAAAGGGGCCGTCCAATTGGTTTCGGGACGGAGATAGGTGCTTTTCTGCGTCTCGACGATCTCCAGCCGGGTTATGCCTACGGACATCTCGACCGGTCAATAATTATGAATCCAAGTCAGGTAAATGCCAGGATAGTTATCCCGGTTACCAATTTTGCCACAATTATTCAGGGTCACCGGATAGATTACATCCTCTATGCCAATAATTATGAAGAGATAGATCCGTCACATCCTGTGATCGAAAAATTCTCCTCAGCCGTCGAGGCTCTTGCAGTATTCAGGAAGGGCGCCGTAATGAGCAAAGGTACAACCACCTCAACAGGGCTGGTAAATTCATATTTTGCGAATATTTTCGGCCCTCCGGAGTTTGTTGAAACACACGACAGTATCGCCGAAAAGTATTTCAACGCCTTTTACAGATCGGGTGTTTTTGTAGGTCAGATGCGCACCCGACTTGGTATCCATGGTTACGAGACTTCAGGACCAGCAACAGCTGCATCAGAGCTTCTTAAGATCATCGGAGCTACCTCCTGAATTTTCAGAAAAGGAATCAGTATTTAGCCGGGCGCGACTCTTTCATTGTCTTGTACACAGCATCGAAGATATCTTCGGCGTTTGGTTTTGAGAAGTAATCTCCGTCGGTCGTATAAGCAGGCCTGTGTTCCTTTCCGGTAAGAGTCCTGGGAGGAGAATCGAGATAGTTCCATCCTCCCTGTTTTTCGAGCACTTCCTGCATCATATATGCTGTAGTTCCGCCGGGGACATCCTCGTCGACAAAAAGGACCCTGCTGGTTTTTTTGAGCGATTCAACTATGACCCCCTTTCTGTCGAAAGGCACAAGGGTCTGCACATCAATAAGTTCAACCGAGATGCCGTGCATCGAAAGCTGTTTAACTGCTTCGGCTGCAATTCTGACTGTCGATCCGTAAGTTACGAGGGTAAGATCCGTTCCCTGGCGTAGTATTTCCGGAACTCCAAGTTCAATTTTGAATTCCCCGAGGTTTTCAGGCATTTTCTCTTTCAGCCTGTATCCGTTCAGAGGTTCAATAACTATTGCAGGATCATTTCCTTCAAGAAGGATATTGTAAAAACCCGCAGCCCTGGTCATATCTCTTGGTGAACACACATAAACTCCTCTGACGGAATTTATAAGCATGCTCATCGGAGATCCGGAATGCCATATCCCTTCAAGCCTGTGCCCCCTTGTACTTATTATCAGAGGGGCCACCATCCTCCCTGCTGTCCTGTAATGGGTGGTTGCCAGGTCGTCGCTCAGGATCTGGATGGCATACATAAGATAGTCGAGGTACTGGATCTCGGCAATAGGCCGCATGCCTCTCAAGGCCAATCCAATACCCTGCCCGAGTATAGTCGCTTCCCTTATGCCTGTATCGGTGATCCTCAGTTCCCCGAATTTTTTCTGAAGTCCCTCAAGCGACTGGTTTACACCTCCTATGTTTCCGGTATCTTCGCCGAAAGTGACAAGAAGCGGATATTTACTGAACAGCTTTTCGTAATTGTCGCGGAGGATCTGCCGTCCGGGAACCTCTTCGGCGTTATCGGAATATCTCGGTGCTACAGGACTGACATTAAGCACCGAAGTAGGCATTTCGTTGTAAAGGAAGGTATTGTAGCTTTCAGATGCATCCCTGTAATTACGTTTAAGCCAGCCCTGAAGATCTTCCTTCAGGTTATCGGCTTTTACACAAGTACCGCATATATTCCGGAGAATCTTTCTTGCGGCCATGAAGTTATCCTTTCTTATTGGGGATACCACCTTTTTAAGATCTTCAGTAATATCTTCAACGGCGGCCTCCTTTATCTCCTCTACGCATTTGCAGCTGCGCTCGTTTATTATCTTCACCAGGGCGTCCCTTTCTATCTTTATGGGATGCTGGAACATTTCCCAACCGCGTTTACGTGATTCCTTTGCCTCATTTTCAGCTTCTGAAGCCAGCCTGTCGAGCTCATCAGAGCCTGCAATCCCTTCGCTTATGATCCATTCCTTCATCTTCAGGATGGGATCGTATTCATTTTCCCACCTCAGTCTGTCTTCACTCTTGTATCTTTCGTGCGAGCCTGAAGTGGAGTGACCAAGGGGCTGGGTAACTTCCTCGATATGTAAGAGCACTGGTTTATGGTCACGTCTGCAGATCTCGATTGCCTCCTCATAGAGCTTCACAAGTCCTGGATAATCCCATCCCTTACCTTTAAAGATCCTGTAACCCGGCTTACCAGGTTCGTCCTCAAATCCTCTTAATATATCAGATATGCTTCCCTTTGTTGTCTGGTATTTTTTGGGAACAGATATACCGTAGCCATCGTCGTAAACAGAGACTGCCATTGGCACCTGTAATACGCCGGCAGCATTTATTGTCTCCCAGAAATGGCCCTCCGAGGTACTTGCATCGCCGATTGAGCCGAAGGCTACTTCGTTCCCCTTAAGTGAAAGTGTGGTAAACTTATGAAGTTCGCTGTTCTCCCTGAAGAGTTTTGAGGCATAGGCAAGTCCGAGAAGACGGGGCATCTGCCCGGCTGTCGGGGATATATCGGACGAGGAGTTTTTCTGTTTTGTCAGGTCGCGCCATGATCCGTCGGGATTAATATTGGGTAGAGAAAAATGATTATTGAAAACCCTTCCCCCGCTTCCTGGATTGATTTCCCTGTCGGTATTTCCGTAAAGCTGGTGAAAGAACTCGACAGAGTCGTAAAGTCCCATAGCCATCATCCATGTCTGGTCGCGGTAATATCCCGATCTCCAGTCGCCGTCTCTGAACTGCTTTGCAAGGGCAAGCTGTATGATCTCCTTCCCGTCGCCGAATATCCCGAACTTGGCTTTTCCTGTCAGTACCTCGCGGCGCCCGATGACGCTCAGATTACGGCTTAGGTTAGCCAGCCTGAAATCCGCAAGAATTTCTTCCTTCGATATTTTTAAATGCTCAATATAGTTTTTATGGTCCATTTCAGTATGTGTTTTATTCCGACAGAAGGTAAACAAACTAATCGTGGTGTTGTTTAATTTACGATATATAATTGATAATTATCCTTACATTGCATAAAAAATCCGGGGCTTAGAAGATTTCAGCCGTAATCCGGACACAAGTGCATCCCGGATAATTAACTGAACAAAAGATCTTTATGTTTTTAAAGTTACTTATATTGTCAATTGCGCTTATCCTTCCCGCCATAATCTTTCTTGGAATAAGGATACTGCTGAAACGCAACGGAAGTTTTCCCGACACTCATGTCGGTCATAACAGGGAGATGCGGAAGAGGGGGATTACCTGTGCAAAGAGCACCAACATCGGATGTACACCCGCCGGCAACTATAATGGATGTGCCGCGTGCGGAGTAATCCATGGCGGTGAGGAAGATTAGCAGCAGTCAGTATCAGATTAAGCAGTCAGGCTATAATTGGCGAGGCGACTAGCTGAAAAAGGTGACCCGCTATCACTATTTCAGTAACCCGGCTCTGAAACAGATTTTTTAAGGTCATCCGTTGCCCAGGTCCGGAATTTGCCTTCCTCATCGGAATAAATCAGAAATGCTTCGAATTCGTTATGCAACTTCAGGAACTCAAGGGTTTTTTCCATTCCGAAAACCATGCAGGCCGTTGCAATTCCGTCGGCTGTAGCACAGTCTGAAGCAATTATTGTTGCACTCAGGAGCTGGTTCATGGCAGGATATCCTGTCCGGGGATCGATGGTATGTGAATACTTTATACCATCCTCAACATAAAACTTCCTGTAGTTTCCCGAAGTCGCGAGCGATTTGTTCTTAAGATTAATTATGGCCTGCAGGTCGCTTCCCGGTATGTTGTTGTTTTCCTCGGGCCGGTCAATACCAATCCTCCAGGGCACTCCCTGCTTATCTCCTCTCACTCTAACTTCCCCGCCGATTTCAACAAGATAGGTTTTTATTCCCCTGCTGTTGAAGTAAGCGGCTATTACATCAACGGAGTATCCCTGTGCGATGGCGTTAAAGTCCAGAAAAATGTCAGGGTCGCTCTTAATCACTCTGCCGTTTTCAAGCCTGACCTTATCCATTCCCACGAGCCTGAGCAATGAATCGCGTCTTTCCTCTGTGAAATTTCTGTGCTCATCAGGCCCGAAGCCCCATGCCTTTACCAGAGGACCAACTGTTATGTCGAATGCTCCCCCGGTAATTTCGGATATCTTTACTGACTTTTCATAAGCTTCGGTAAAGTAAGGGTCAACGACGACATCCTCGTTTCTGTTAACCCTCGACAGAATTGATGAATCGACATACAGTGAAAGTGACAGGTCAAAGTCGTGCAATATCTTTTCCACTTCGGATCTGATCTCTTCAGGGTTAAGACTGCCGTCATTCTCGAACACCATGCTGTATGTTGTTCCCTGGGCAAATCCGGCAAAATTGTCATAGGATATTGTTCTGCTGCATGAACCCAGCAACAGCATGATCATAAACAGATTAGAAAGAAGGATCAGCCCTGCTTTCTTCTCTTTGATTCCGAATGTTTTTCTGTTCATCTTAAATAAATTCAACCTGGATTATTCTGCCTGACCCGGAGAAAGGGTTGTTTTATCAGCCCCCGAAATCATCAAAGGCGATATTCTCTTTTGGGATACCAAGGTTATCAAGCATTTTCACCACAGCATTATTCATCACCGGAGGGCCGCAGAAATAGTATTCAATGTCCTCGGGAGTTTCGTGTTTGCCAAGGTAGTTATCGAGAAGCACCTGGTGTATAAAACCTGTCATGCCAGTCCAGTTATCTTCCGGAAGCGGCTCCGACAGTGCTATGTTGAACCTGAAGTTTGGAAACTCCTTCTCAATAGCCCTGAATTCGTCCTCATAGAAGATTTCCCGCAGCGAACGCGCACCGTACCAGTACGACACCTTTCTGTCGGTCTTCAGAGTGTGAAAGAGATGGAATATATGGGATCTGAGCGGCGCCATACCCGCGCCTCCTCCGATATAGATCATTTCGTTTTTGGTATGTTTAATATGGAACTCGCCATAGGGTCCAGATATCATCACCTTGTCACCTTTTTTCATGGAGAATATGTATGACGAGCAGATTCCTGAAGGGACATTTTTGAATTGTTTCCTGGCATTATCCCATGGCGGGGTGGCTATCCTTATATTAAGTTTAATAAGGTTTTTCTCGGCAGGATAGTTTGCCATCGAATAAGCGCGGAAAGTCTCGTCAGAGTTTTTCCCCCTGAGGTCCCACATGTTGTACTTATCCCAGTCGCCTTTGAACTCATCGTCAATAACAAAGTCCCTGTAACTCACTTCATACCTCGGAACATCGATCTGAATATATCCTCCCGGTTCAAAATCGAGAGCCTCACCGTCGGGAAGTTTAACCACAAATTCTTTGATAAAGGTTGCCACGTTACGGTTGGAAACAACTTCGCACTCCCATTTTTTGATTCCAAGCACTGCTTCGGGCAGTGAGATCTTCAGGTTTTCCCTCACCTTGACCTGACATCCCAGGCGCCAGTTGTTATGTTGTTCCTTCCTTGTGAAGAAACCCGTTTCTGTCGGCAGTATCGCCCCCCCACCCTCGAGGATCTGGCATTTGCACATTCCGCATGTTCCTCCTCCTCCGCATGCCGAAGGCAGAAAGATCCCGTTTGACGAAAGTGTTGACAACAGGGTTGATCCTGGTGAAACAGTTATTACCCGGTCGTTATTGATTTCAAGGTTCACATCGCCTTTCGGGCTAAGCTTGTCCCTGGCAAAGAGGAGCAATGCCACAAGGATCAAAATGATAACAAGAAAGACTATTATACTGTACAAAAGAGTGCCTAACGTGGTAACTGCAAGAACCATAATAAATTTATCTTAGAGTTGAATACCCATAAATCCCATAAAAGCTATTGCCATCAATCCGGTCAGAATAAATGTAATTCCCAGTCCTTTGAGAGGATCAGGCACGTTGCTGTATTTCATTTTTTCGCGTATTGCAGCTATTCCGACTATTGCCAGAAGCCAGCCCACTCCTGAACCTGCGCCGAAAACTGCGGCTTCGGCCAGGTTTGCGTATTCTCTTTCCTGCATGAAGAGGGATGCACCGAGTATGGCGCAGTTCACTGCTATCAAAGGCAGGAATATCCCGAGTGAATTATAAAGGGCCGGGCTGAACTTCTCTACTATCATTTCAACAAGCTGTACCATTGCAGCAATGACAGCTATAAAAACCATGAAAGTAAGGAAGCTCAGGTCAACATCGGCAAAACCGGAGCCAAGCCAGATCAATGCTCCTTTTTTCAGGAGGTATTTCTCGATAAGGAAATTGACAGGTACGGTTATCACGAGCACGAAAATTACTGCAATACCCAGACCCATGGATGTCTTGACTGTTTTTGATACGGCGAGATACGAACACATGCCCAGGAAAAAGGCGAAGATCATGTTCTCGACAAAGATCGACTTTATGAATATATTTAAAAGATTTTCCATTTTTCCCTTAATTATTGTTTTTCAACAAGGCTTTTATCGCGGCTCCTGTGGTACCAGATTATCAGGCCGACAAAAATCAGCGCCATTGGAGGAAGGATTACCATTCCGTTGTTTTCATAACCGGTCTTGTACAATCCCAGCTTCTCAAGAACGGGATAGCCGAAAATGGTTCCGGATCCCAGAAACTCTCTCAGGAAGGCCACAATGATAAGAATAATTCCATACCCTGCCCCGTTTCCCAGCCCGTCAAGAAATGAGGGCCAGGGTTTGTTTGCAAGGGCAAATGCCTCGAGCCTTCCCATAATGATGCAGTTCGTAATTATTAGTCCGACAAAAACCGAAAGCTGCTTGCTGACATCGAAGAGGTAGGCTTTCAGTATCTGATCGACAAGGATTACCAGAGTAGCGATCACCACAAGCTGTACAATGATTCTTATCCTGTCGGGTATAGATTTTCTGAGGGCAGCAATTACAACGTTCGAAACGGCTATCACAATGGTTACTGACAGGGCCATAACTAATGCCGGCTTTAGTTTCACTGTAACAGCCAATGCCGAGCAGATACCGAGAACCTGAACTGTAATTGGATTGTTCTTACCCAGTGGTCCGGTCAGCAGTTTCAAGTTTTTGGCCGAGAACATCGGCTCTTTTTCCTGGTTGTCCATATCTTAGATTCTGTTTTTTAGTAGGTAACCGTTATATTTTATCAGACAGTCGAATATCATTTTCTCAAGCCCTTTGCTGGTAATCGTTCCTCCTGAAATAGCATCAACACTGTGAACATTTCCTTCGGGGGCTCCTCCCTTTACAACCTGGACAGAAATGAATTCATTGTCGTCGAACAATTTCTTCCCTATGAACTGGTCTTCAAATTCGGAAGTGTTTATTTCCGCTCCAAGGCCCGGGGTCTCCCCTTTGTGATCGAAATTAACGCCATAGATCGTGTTCATATCCGATTTCAGGGAAACATAACCGTATATGGGTCCCCAGAGCCCCTTGCCTTCGACAGGGATTATTATGACTGTCTCCCCCCCGTCGGCTGTTGCCCTGAAAACAGGGAGGGCCTGCTCTTCAAGTTTTTTTCTCTGTTCATTTCTGAGCACGACATTAAAGGCATCCACGCCTTCAAGGGGTTCGCCCAGGGAATTAAGCACATAACTTTCATTTATGTACTTGCTGTACAATTCTTCGGCATTTGCAGGCGTCGCTTCAACATTAATCGACTCAAGCATGTTCCTCTTCTTTTCCACTTCAAGGTTCTTAGCCTGGGCAGGCTGAAGAAGAGTTGCAGCAAGCGACAGAAGGGTTGCCACCAGTACAACCATAATTGCCGAAAAAGTATAGATATATTTGTTGCTGAAGTGTTTCATTTTGCGCTGGTATTAATTGCAACTTTAACTCTTTTCCGTCTTCTCCTTATATTAGACTGAACGACATAATAATCTATCAGGGGAGCGAATACGTTCATAAGAAGGATTGCCAGCATAACGCCTTCGGGGTATGCCGGGTTAAGGACCCTCAGTATCACTGAGAAAACACCTATAAGGAATCCGTATATCCATTTACCTTTCTCGGTTTGCGAGGCAGAGACCGGATCAGTTGCCATAAAGACAGCGCCGAAGGCGAATCCGCCCATTACAAAATGATAGTAGAAAGGCAGTTCCATATAGGTATTGGCCGATATTGCATTCAGCAGCAGTCCCGTTGCAAGTCCTCCGGCGAAAACACTCAACATGATTTTCCAGCTTCCAATTCCTGTAACTATAAGAACCACGGCCCCTATCAGAATTGCAATTGTAGATGTTTCGCCAATGGATCCCGGGATTGTTCCTATGAACATTTCCATGAATGAAGGCAGTTTTGATATTTCACCGGCAGCTGATAGAGCGAGGGGAGTCGCTCCCGAAAAACCATCAACAATGTTTTTACCCGCGACGAGTCCGTCGGTCCAAACCAGATCGCCTGACATCCAGCCCGGATAGCTGAAGAAAAGGAAGGCACGGGCCAGCAGGGCCGGATTAAAGATGTTCATGCCGCTACCTCCGAAAATTTCCTTGCCAAGTATAACTGAGAATGCTACTGCGAGGGCAAGCATCCAGAGTGGAACATCGATAGGCATAATAAGAGGTATAAGGAGTCCGGTGACCAGATACCCCTCATTTATTTCATGTCCCCTGATCTGGGCGGCAATGAATTCGATTCCAAGGCCCACTACATAACTGACAATAATAAGAGGAAGAATTCTCAGGAAACCGTACCATCCTGCCTGAAGTATGGCCGGCTCAGTTCCAATCGATCTGAAATACTGAAGGCCTGTGTTGTAACAGCCAAAAAGGAGCGCAGGAACAAGGGCAAGGATAACGACCGTCATGGTCCTTTTCATGTCGATAGAGTCTCTGATATGTGAGCCCTTGAAAGTCACTTTGTCGGGGACGAACATGAAGGTTTCGAAGCCTTCAAACACCGACTGCAATTTCTCAAACTTACCACCCTTGGTAAATTGAGGTTTCAGCTTGTCAAGCTTTTCTCTTAGGAAATTCATTCTTATTGAATAATCAGAGGTTACTAACTCATTTCATTTCTCATAAGGTCAAGACCCTTCCTTACAATCGACTGTATTTCTATTTTTGAGGGGCATACAAACTCGCAAAGAGCAAAATCTTCTTCTGCAACTTCGTAAATTCCGAGGTTTTCCATCATATCGATATCTTCGGCCAGAATAGCCTTGAAAAGATGCATGGGATAGATGTCCATCGGCACAACCTTTTCATAAAGTCCGGTTACCACGAATGCCCTTTCACCCCCATGAAGGTTGGTATCGGGTTTGAAAACCTTCTTTGGGAAAAGTGATGACAGAAAAGTGCGTGAGAAGCTTAATTTCCCCGCTCCGGGCGCTGCCCATCCGAAAAACTCCGAGTAGTCACCCTCAGGGATTACTGTAACCTGTGAATCATAGAATCCCAGAAAACCATCTGGTTCTGTCTTTCTTCCTGTCAGGACGTTCCCGCTTATGTATCTCAGCTTTCCCTTTTTCACTTTCCCTTCGACAAGAGGTATAAGGGATCCGCCGGATATCATTCTGTAATATTGCGGAGCAATCACCTCGGAACCCGTAAGGGCAACTACTCTTTCAGGCCTGTAAATTCCTTCATCAAACAAACGCCCCAGGGCAATCACATCCTGCAGATTAATGTACCAGACAGTTTCTCCCTTGTTTACAGGATCGACATGATGGATCTGAACCCCGACATTTCCCGAAGGGTGAGGACCCGAGAAATAAGTCAGGGCAACGTTGTCAAGAGTTTCAAGGATTTGGTTTCCGTCGACTCCGGCTTTAAGGGAGAGATTGATTTTCCCTGTGGTAAGCCTTGAAAGAGCCTTTACTCCTGTCCGGAGCCAGGAAACGCTCGAATTCTCAACAATGAAGTCATAGTCAGGAGCCAGGGGTGCAGTATCGAAGCCTGAAATAAAAATTGATTTCGGGCTGTCGCCTGGGTTTGCTATCACATGGTACGGCCTCTGCCTTATTGACGGCCAGAGACCCGACTGAAGTATCTTCTCTTTTACCTTAATATCCGTGAGACCTAAAGGGTCGGATTTACCGAATTCGCAGAATCTGCTCCCTTCACTTTCAATAACAATCTCCATTATCTGCCTGCGTTCTCCTCTGTTAACTGAGACCACTTTCCCGCTTACCGGCGAGGTGAATTTGACCTCTGGTCTCGCCTTGTCGTGAAACAGTGTAGTTCCGGCATCAACGGCGTCTCCGGGACTGATTTCCAGTTTTGGAACAAGACCCGGGAAATCGATCGGTTTGACTCCGTAAAGAGCCGGACTGACAGTTCCGGCAAGTTTTTTTTCGGCAGTTCCCTCCAACCGGATATCATATCCTTTTTTTAGTTTGACAGTTCTCGGCATATTAAAAGGATCAATTAAATAATTCTTCTGGTTCAGATTTCTGTTAAAAAAATAACAGTATCTGCAAATGTATAAATAGCTTGGCAAAGTTTTTGAAAAATGCTAAAAATGATGAAATAAATTTGTACTATGCTTACCTTAGCCACAAAACGGAACGGAATGCTCATATCTCTATTTACTGCTGTTTTCCTGAATTCCGGAAGTGCTTTATCACAGGAAGCCGGAACTCCCGTACTTACCAATCACATTTTCAGCGATAAAATCAGAACGGTGCAGCTTTACAGGGAAGGATGGAATCTTTCATACCCCGTTCTTTCGATGGGAAGCAACGAAAAGCTTATACTTAATTTCGACCTTCTGGGCGACGATATAGAGAATTATTATTACACATTCATTCACTGCGACAAGGACTGGAAAAGATCTGACATCTTCACAAACGACTTTATAGAAGGTTTCCCTGAAAATCCGGTTGAAGATTACAGTCTTTCGTTCAACACCACAGTAAATTACGTACATTATCAGGTAAGTTTTCCTAATGACAGAGCACGATTAAAATTATCGGGCAACTATGTGATAGTAGTCTTTCCCATGGGTGAACCTGACAATCCTGTCCTTTCGCAAAGGTTCCTTATTTCTGAGGAGAATGCGGGGATCAGCATTGCCGCTCACAGGTCGAGGATGGCTGCAACCTCAAACACGCACCAGCAGATAGATTTCACCGTGAAGCTGCCGCCGGTAAGAATAGACAATCCATATGGCGACATTTTTGCCTTTATTTTGCAGAACGGTCGATGGGACAATGCCAGAAAGAACCTTAAGCCTGAGTTCTTCAGCAACAATGAACTGAAATACAGCTCTCTGACTGACAAGAATATTTTCGCGGGGGGAAATGAATTCAGGTATTTTGATATAAAGAGCATAAGGTACCAGTCGCAATACGTAAGGAAAATAGACTATCTCTTGGGTAACTACCATGTTTACCTCGCTCCTGCCGAAGACAGGGAGTACAAACCATATTTCTACAATGAGGATTTCAACGGTAAGTTTTATGTGGCGGTTCAGGAAGAAAGGAATCCCTCCACTGATGCCGACTATGTGTATGTCTACTTCAGTCTTCCTTCGTCTGAACCTCTGAAGGGAGGGAAAATGTACGTTTCCGGAGCTCTTAACAACTGGGAGTTCAACAACAACAACCTGATGTTATATAATCCTGAATCGAAGGCTTACGAATGTATTATGATGCTCAAGCAGGGCTGGTACAATTACGAGTTTGTATTCATGAAGGATGGGAACAGTGAAGGAGTAGCAACCAGGTTTGAGGGAAGCCACTACGAGACGGAGAATGATTACACTGTTCTGATTTACTACCGGAATCCCCGCGAGCGATACGACAGGATCGTGGGTGTCAGGACGATCAACACGCTGAACCGTCTTACGGATTAGTGTTTACCATGTATGTCCTCCCCATGCAGCATATATATGGCATGGGCCAGCGATCTTGCAATCTCGTCAAGATATTCATCGACAGCCTTTAATGATCCCGGAAGGGTGAAAATGAGTGTATTCCCCCGAATGCCTGCCACTCCCCTGCTGAGAAGAGCATTGGGCTTCTCGGTTCCGTAGCGCACCCTTATATACTCCATTATTCCCGGTATCTCCTTGTCGAGCAAAGGTTTTACAGTGTCGACGGTAATATCCCGCGGACCAATTCCCGTTCCGCCGGTTGTAAATACAAGGTCATAGTTCCTTGCCGATTCCTCAATCAGGGCTCTGAGAGTATCTGTTTCATCAGGGATCACCCTACGTTCAATGGTGTATTTCCAGTTCTGCAACTCAAAAAATCCGATGAGTCTTTCTTCTGCGCGCGGACCGCTCAGGTCTCTGTACTCGCCACGCGAAGCCCTGTCGCTGAGAGTAACAATCAGCACCCTGAATATGGCAGGTATACTCATTTTTTGGTTTTTTCCGTCACCATTATTTTGTCGATGACCATCAGTTTGTCAACTGCCTTGCACATATCGTACACCGTAAGAAGAGCCATGCTTACCGAAGTCAGCGCTTCCATCTCTGCACCCGTTTTACCGGTGCATCTCACTTCGCTCTCGGCAACTATCCCTGTTTCATCGGGATAAAGATCGACATTCACCCATTCGATAAAAATATTGTGAGTAAGCGGGATAATAGATGAGGTCTGCTTTGCTCCAATTATTCCGGCAATCTTTGCAACAGTCAGGACATCTCCCTTTTCCAGAAGGTTGTCATTTATAAGCCTGAGAGTTTCAGAGCCAAGCCTGATATGTCCCGAGGCTTTGACTATCCTTTCCTGAATCTCCTTAGGGCCGACATCAACCATTTCTGCTTTTCCTTTTTCATCGATATGCGTCAGTTTTTCCATAACAGTTATCCTCCAATATTATAAAAACCGTTTATTCTGTTTCTTTGCCCGGATGAGGGTTTCATTTCTATTGCTGCCTTAAAGGCTTTTTCATATCCCATTTCCCTTATATCGAACCCTGCATCATTGAACAGGCATGGTTTTAGCTTCCCGTCTGAAGTAAGTCTTAGCCTGTTGCATGAGGAGCAGTTGCCTCCTGACCCACCTGTTACTGTTGAAAAAGTCCCTTTCAGCAGGTCCATCTCCTTTATATATCTGAGCTGAAGCCCATTCTTATTGCAGAATTCAGCCACTGCCAGTGCATCCGGCTCTTCATGCGAATCTTTCACCACACAGTTGATCTTGACCGGAAGCAGTTCCGCTTTTTTAGCTGCGTCTATCCCTTTCAAAACATCATCAAGAACTCCGCAGCGTGTTATAAAGGCGTATTTTTCAGCATCAACCGTATCGAGGCTGATATTAACCCTTTGCAGTCCTGCCTTCTTCAGGTCATCAGCAAACCATTCAAGAAGTATGCCATTTGTCGTCATGGAAAGGTCATTTATCCCCTTTATGGAAGATATCATTGAAACCAGGGTAACAATTCCCTTTCTTACGAGTGGTTCTCCTCCGGTTATTCTGACTTTTGTGATCCCGTTTGCGACAGCAGTCTCGGTAAATCCGGTAATTTCATCGAAAGTCAGGATATCTGAATGACTAAGAAGTTTTATACCTTCTTCAGGCATGCAGTACCTGCATCTTAGATTACATCTGTCGGTAACCGAGATGCGGAGATAATCTATTTTTCTGTTATATCGGTCGAACACTTACTATTTCCCCCCTCTCCAAAATATTTTTTCCGACTGGCATCGCGATAATTCCATCAGCCCCGGGAAGCGCCGAGATATGTGCCGAACCATGATATTCTACAGGTATAACGGCACCACCGCCAGTTATCCTTACAGGGATAAAGGCAAGACGGTCGGCAAATTTACGTTCAAATCTCTCTCTCATCGGCATGCTAAATTCCAGGGGTTTCCAGTCGTGCCCCATCATCTTATATACAAGTGGTCTGACAAGAAGTTCAAACTGGAGGAACGAAGATACCGGATTTCCCGGAAGTCCGAAAACAGCTGTATCAGGATGCAGGCCGAAAGTGGTGGGTTTCCCTGGCTGAACTGCCACCCGGCTGAACAGGATTTTAACTCCTGCCCTATCAAGAACTGACGGAACAAAGTCAAAGTCACCCATCGAAACCCCTCCCGTTATAATCATGATGTCATTCTCGGCAATAGCCCTTTCCACTATCTCAAATGTCTGTTCCTCATCATCTGGTGCAATCCCGTAATATTTACCCTCTGCACCTGTCCTTTCGATCTGAGCCATCAGCTGGCTTGAGTTACTGTTCCTTATCTGCGACGGTGCGGGAACCTTTTCCGGTTCAACCAGTTCACTTCCCGAACTGGCCACTCCTATTCTCACCTTTTTGCTTACCACGACATTCACCTGTCCGGCAGAAGCCATTACAGCAATATCCTGCGGCGATATGAGTCTTCCTGAACCGAGAAGCACATCGCCTTTTCCTGCATCTTCTCCCCTGAAAGCCATGTTTTCCTTCCTGAAAGGGATAGTCAGCCTCACCTTTCCGGAGGGTGTGATGATAGTATCCTCCACCATCAGGACACAATCGGCTCCTTCAGGCACCGGGGCTCCCGTCATTATACGCGAGCACTGGTTCCTTCCTATTTTCCTCGACGGCCAGATCCCTGCAGGTATTGTCTCGAGAATCTCAAGTTCATTGTCAAGGTCCTCCTTTCTGCAGGCAAAACCGTCAACCGCTGCCTTGTCAAACGGAGGAAGGTCCATATCGCTTACAACATCCGATGCGAGAATACGGTTGAGCGAACTGGTCCAGGGTATCATTTCTGTTCCGGTGCGCATTTCCGTGCTGGTCACGATATCATATGCTTCCTGAAATTCTATCATTTGTTTCATTTTTTCTGTTGTTTTCAAATCTGCTTCCGGAAAATAATTTTCTGGTAAAACTATTTTTTTCTGTTTCCTTTTACCCTGTACCGGGAAGGGCTACCGGGGCTTCACCAGGGAAGGTGATCCAAACCTCAGATACTTCTGCGACATCCAGTTTTCTGAATTCATTTGCCGGCAGGTCGGCATAAAAAATCTCGCCTGCGTCAACCGTCAGTTCCATTCCGAATTCACAGGGCATGATTTCTGTTACGGTACCCCTGAAGCAATTTTCATCGCAGTTCTGCGGCCGTGAAACCGACAGTATGATGTCACCACTTTTCAGAATAAGAAGGCCCTCATCAGGGTAGTTGTCGCCCGAGAGGCTGAAGACAATGGTTCCATTGCAGAATGCTTTCCACCCCTCGTTTGTGAGCCGGAACCTGACCCTGAAGAAATTCCTTATGCCTGCATATCTTGCAACAAATTTGTTTGCCGGTTTTGAAAAAACCGCTTCGGGTGTTCCGGTCTGGATTATGTGCCCGTTATGTATGACGCCAACCCTGCCTGCCAGGCTGATCGCTTCGCGGTAATCGTGTGTCACATGTATTATGGTAAGACCTTTCCGGTTGAGTTGTCTGAGGTTTCTCCGGATGTCATCTTTAAGGCTCGCATCGACTGAAGCCATCGGTTCATCGAGAAGCAGAAGGCTCGGGGAGTTTACAAGGGTTCTTGCAAGGGCCACTCTCTGAAGCTCACCTCCTGAGAGGTTCTGCGGATAGCGGTTGAGTATCCCCTTAATATTCATTTCGCCGGCAATAGCATTAACATGCCTGTCAATAAGGTCGCGGCTGAGCCTTTTTGAGTGAAGGGGGTATGCAATGTTCCCGAAAACAGTCATGTTCGGAAACACCGCGTAATCCTGAAAGAGAAGCCCGGTATTTCTTTCCTGTATCCTGTCGTGAGTTACATTTCTTCCATTTACCCAGATCTCTCCTGAATCGGGGGTGCTCAGTCCGGCTATAAGTTCGAGAAGCTGCGTCTTTCCGGAGCCTGAGCGCCCCAGAAGAACGAAATATTCCCCCTCGGGAATGTCAAGGTTAATTCCCTGCAGGGCAAATCTTCCCAGGCGCTTGTTTATATTCTTAAGACTGAGCATCTTCTGAGACTACTGTTTCCTTTTTATTCAGTGATATCAGCCGGAGGACAATGAAAAGTGCAAGAGCAACAAGGATGAAAAGGACTGACGCCGGCCTGGCATATTTAAGCCCGAATGAGCTGAACCTTTCATAAATAAGGACAGGTGCTATCATTGGATGATAAGCAACAATCACAACAGCTCCGAATTCGCTCATCCCACGGGCAAACATCATAACAAATCCGGTCATTATGCTCCTCCAGGCCAGGGGGAGCGAAATGGTAAAGAAGACCCTTGGCCTTCCCGCGCCAAGTGTCAGTGCAGCCTTTTCGAGCCTTTCAGGTACGGAAGCAAAACCGTCGCGGGCTGAATTTATAAGGAAAGGTACACTTACAAAAGCCATTGCAAAAGCAATACCTGCAGGATTGTTTATCAGTGTCAAACCAATCAGGTCGGCAGCTTTTCCAAGGAACCCGTCTCTTGAGATAAAGCCCAGCACTGCTAGTCCGGCAGCTGTATGTGGAAGAACAACCGGAAGATCGATTATTCCCTGAACAATGTTCTTGAGAGGAAAATTCTTCCTGGCAAGTATCCAGGCAAGGGGGATGGCAAGGAAGGCAAAGAAGAAAGTTGCTGCAAAGGATACCCATAATGTAAGCCAGATGCTCTGCTGAACCTCCTTGTCCTTTACCGTTTCGAAGAGTTCGGAGCCTCCCGTCCGAAGAAGCATCCCCGTAAGAGGAGCGAGAATGAAAAGAAGCAGAAGCGATGAGAGGATAAGAAGTATCCAGCTGAAGAGGTTATTCTTTATCATAGCCGGCAGGTGAGCTTGTGTTAAGAAATATCTTCAGCTTATCGGGTATCAGGTCAGGCTGGTCGGTTATTAGTGGCAAAATCGGGTCCTGTCCGGAAGCTCTCAGAATTTCCATTCCTTCGCTGCTAAGTATAAAGGAAACGAAATCCTCGGCGGCTTCCCTGTCAGGCGCTTCAGAAAGAACAGAGAGACTGTAGTTTATGTAATCACCTGAAATTCTGATCCTGTCGTCAGGCGAAGAACCTGCAACCTCGACAGAAACGGAATTGTAGAAGCTGTTTTTTTCTGGATCCCCGAGGTTTATGTGGTCAGGCAGTTCGATGAATCTCAGGTTATGCTGAAGAGCGACTGATTTGTAGATGAATATATAGTCGACTGAAGCCGATTCAAGAATTGCAATAAGGTCTACTTCCTTTGGCCTGATGTAGTTAAGATCCTTTGCTGAAAGGTCAGCTGCAAGTCCGGGTATTCCGTAATATTTCTCACCAAGCATAAACATCATTACGGTCCTGTAACCACCGGGATCCGAATCGGGATCAGCTCTTGCAAAGGTCACGTCATCAGAGAGGAGTATCTGAGTCCAGTTCACAGAGTCGATAGCTGACGCTTTTTCCGATCTTTCAGAAAAGGCTATCACAAGTTCATTTGTCGCAAATCGAATGCTCCATAATGCATAGTCGGGGATAATAAGCTGATCTATAACGAAATAATCAGCCGATGCAATTATGTCGCATGGCCTTTTCAGCTCAGTTATCTTCCTTGCACAAACAAGGCTTCCTGCCGGTTCGAGAAGTATGCTTGTTCCGGGATTTTCCGACTCATATTTCTCAGCCAGCCTCTTTAAAGGCACTGATAGGCTTCCTGCGTGAAATACTATCACCTCTATCTTCCTTTTTCCTTCGTTACAGGAGCTGAAAAAGATGATCAATATCAATGATATGATTGATATATATCGCAAAATTAATGTATTATATTTCTTCTCAATCAAGCCTGATTGTATCAGAGTTACTGAAGATCCTTAACAACCTCTACCAACTCCGGGAGGTCCATTCCAATCCTTTTCAGGAATCCGAGTGTTGGTACACCGTTGCTGTTCCAGCCTCTTCGTTTATAAACGGCGTCGACAAGGCTCTCATACTGATCTTCACGGTATTTGCGTAGTATTTTCATTTTTTCTGCCGTGGATTTACCTTCCGGATCAACACCGGTCTTTTCCCTCAGCTGTTTATCGTATCTTTCTGCTCTCGATTCATATTCCTCAGTCGTTACCGGGCCTGCTGCCCTGTAAGGCTGCCTGTCATATTTTCTTGTACCGAACCCCCGCCGGATATTAAATATTCTCTGGAAGTTATAAACCCGTTCGGAATCTTCTATGAGTCTGTGCTTGTCAAACTCCCTTCCGGTAACAGCTTTATATATGGTAACATAGTTATCGACATGTTCAGGCACTTTTGCCGGTTCGTCGGTCTGGGCGTTGTTTTCCGGTTCAACGTCATTCCAGGGAAGTTTGCACAGTCCGACGAGGCCGAACCATGTACGGAACATAGGGAAATAATGCAGGGCCTCAGCCTTGTTCTCGAAGGTAGGTATCTGATTGTTAACCATATCCATAAAAATCAGCCATGCTTCATCGTGCTGGGGGCCTTTGTTTGTCAGGGCAAATCCGCCCTGTTGTGCAAGTGATTCCTTGGGCATGTACTGGGAATATTCAAGGCCCTTGTTTTCCATTCCGATATCATTGAGGAATGCAGGGTCTCCCCATCCTTTTTCAATGAATAGCTCTTTCATTTTTCTTACTCCGAGGCCGGCAGTCTTCCCGAAACCTTCTCCTCTGGCGAGCTGGTGCAGCAACTCAAGAGCTGCTTCAGAGTTGCCGAAGTTAAGCCTGAGACCACCGGTCCGTTCAATGTTAAGAATGCCGTTTTCGTAGCATTCCATAATAAAGGCTGAGAGGGTGCTCCAGGTTATTGTGCAGATTCCGTAGGTATCGCAGTAAAAATTTGCTTCGATAACATAATTGGGATCGAATATTCCGCAGTTTGCACCGAGTCCGGCGGCATTTTCATATTCCGGGCCGTCTACGATCACCTTTCGGCCCTTGTATGGGCCTGTCTGTATCTCAAAATCGTCGACTCCCTTGCTGCACGACATGTTGCATCCTATCCAGCAGCCATCGGGTATGTTTTGTGTAAAGTGTTTCTTCCATACCGTCGAATCGATTTTATAGGCATCGGGATGTGAGCCGAACTTGTAGTTATGTACAGGAAGCAGGTCGTGATCATTCATTATCTCCATAAGATGGGCCGTACCCGTCTGTCTCATCTGACATTGCTTGTCATCGAGTTCCCTCATTTCCCTGTTAAAGCGCCGGCCTCTTTCCATTATCGCTTCAAGGTCTACCACATTATTAAGGTTACCCTTCACTCCCGGGATCTTGCAAACCAGGGCTTTTATTTTCTTGTTCCGGAAAACTGTACCTATTCCTCCGCGACCTGCCTGCTTGAGTCTGACTTTTTTCCTTTTCGGGTCATAGAAGCTGAAGTTAAGCATCCCGATAAGGGAATTTTCTGCCGCAGAACCTGATGAAACAACCCCGATATTCTTTTTATCGCTGTCATTATCCGCGAACATTTCGGTTAGTTCCTCAGCAAGAAGGTGGCTGTCAACCGATTCCAGGGGGGCTTCAAAAATCTCGACGAAATGGTTAACCCCGTCAATAAAAACAATAACATCCTTTTCAGCCTTACCCTGAATCTCCAGGGCATCGAATCCTGAAAATTTCAGGAAGGGTCCGAAGAAACCCCCGACATTGCTGTCCATCACTGAATCGGTCTGAGGTGAAATACTAACCACCAGCGACTTCCCTGTTCCGGAATACTGGGTTATTCCCCCGATTGGTCCAGATGAAATAATTATCTCGTTTTCCGGATCATCCCAGTGTGTGTCCGGCTTTGTGGCGTCCCATAAAAGCCGCAGACCGTATCCTTTTCCGCCTATGAACTTCTCTTTCATGACAGGGGGAACATCCTTATCGCGAATATCCCCTGATCCGACATTAATATACAGGATCTTGTCGGTATAGCCTTTATTCAGTGGGGTCCAGTTATATTCCCATCTCTTAACCAGCCGGTGAGAGGATTTTAGTTTAGTTATATCCATGTTATTGATCTGATTGAGTGTTACAATTTAAAAATTTAAACATTCAATCTCAAATATAAGCTTTACATAAGAAGTACAGAATGATAATAATCAACATCAGCAAGGTTGATAAATTCATCGAACGGGTATTATCAAACTCTATATATTTGCATATGGGTAATGGCTTTATTTGTTGACAAATGCGACATAAGGACATCGGGCAGCATCTTGGAAAATTCAGGGTTGGAATTGCAGGGGCAGGAGGCCTTGGTTCAAACTGTGCTGCGGTTCTTGCAAGGGCAGGCATTGGCTCTATTGTAATAGCCGATTTTGACATTGTCGATGAGAGCAACCTTTCAAGGCAGTACTATTTCCCCGAACAGGCAGGGATGCCCAAAACCGAAGCCATCAGGGATAACCTTCTCAGGATAAGACCCGGCCTTGACGTTATTACACATAATGTACGGCTTGACAGGGAGAACTCTGCAGGCATTTTCAAGGAATGCAATGTGATAGTAGAAGCACTCGACGATTCAGAGATGAAGCGAATGTTTGCCGAAACCATTCAGTTATTACTTCCTGAAACTCCTCTCATTCTGGGTTCCGGAATGGCTGGCTGGGGAGGAAACAACCGCCTGAGATCGCTCAGGATCGACGAAACACTATATATTTGCGGGGATGAAAGTTCGGAGGTATCTGAAGACAGGCCTCCGCTGGCACCAAGGGTGGGAATAGTAGCCTGCATGCAGGCAAATATGGTGGTTGAGCTTCTGATGAATCTTAAATGAATAGCTGGAAGGATGAAGATCATCTTGAACAACAGGACGGAGGAGTTTGACCTGCAATCAATGACTGTAGGTGAAATGATCAGGATGAAGAAATATTCATTCAGACTGAGAATAATAAAAATCAATGGCATCCTTATCCCCTCGGAAAAGTATGAAACGACATATATCAGTGACGGTGATATTGTTCAGATGCATTATCTTATGAGCGGCGGTTAAAAAAAAAGTTGTAGGTTTGTATTTAAATGATAAGGTTCAAATATATCGATAGGGTCCCCCCGTTTCTCAGGAACAAATATCTCCTGACCCTTATCATCTTCATCATATGGATAGTTTTCCTCGATTCAAACAATCTTATCTCGAGGCATAAGGAGATGAAGGACCTCAGAAAGCTGAAGGCCGACAAGGAGTACTATACCACGCGCATTGAAGAAGACAGGAAGAAACTTCATGAACTCAGGACAAGCGACAGGAACCTCGAGAAATTCGCAAGGGAACAGTACAGGATGAAGAGGCCTGATGAGGATCTTTACATTATTCTTTCTCCGAAGGAGGAGAGGCAGGTAAGGAGAAAGACCCGCTAGGCGAACCTCTCCATGATCCTGTAGCAGAAAAGGAGCTCCTCTGGATCATCAGGGACATAAGAAGCACCCATGCTGCTGACCAGTTCCGAGGCTGACCGTACGACAGGTCGTTTGTCGAGCTGCCCGTTATGAACGAAATTCAGGTACTTTACTACCTTGAACATATTAAACCAGGAATAGAATCTTTTCAGGAAGGATTCAGGTGCAGAAGTATTGTTTCTTATCTCATTAATTTTTGAAAGCCATTCCTCAGGCCCTATAAAATTTTTTAAACCTCCGGGAAGCCGGTCGTAGAAAGATCCCAGTTCACGGTCATCAAGCCCGTAAAGGTCCCTGGTTCTTCCGAAAAGCCATTCAAGTTCAGCAAAAGCAGAAGGGTTATAGGAAAGAAAATCGTCATCTTTTTTATTAAGCATTTTTGCCACAGCCGGACCTGTTCCGAAAGGCACACGGTATGACACCCTTGGCGAAGGATAGACAATTGTTGTATTGAGATTAAAGAAGCCCCCTGCCTGAACAAGCTTCTGGACAAAGTAAAAGTCCTCACCGGCCTGACGGCGGTTCATCCCACCCGATCTTACATATGAAACAGCTTTTACAGCTATTGCCGAACCGACCGTGTGATGTACATGTGGGTATCCGGTACGCAACAAGGCTCTGAAATAATACCTCAGGTGAAGCTCATATAAAACCACCGATCTGTATACTTCAGGAGGAAAATCATCACCCCTCAAAGGATGCTCAAAACAGATTGAACAACCCGATCTGTCCCTTACTTTCATCAGGCTGCCGTAAACTTCGGCAAAGTAATTTCCCCCGACAGTGCAGTCGGCATCAAGGCTCAGGATTACTCCCTCCGTATTCCCCAGGGCATCAAAGCGCCTAACTGCTTCATCCATCCCTGTCTTTCTGGCCATTCCTACTCCCCATCCTGAAGGTCCCTTTCCTGTAACATCAATTACATAAAGCCGGAAAAAAGCATCAGGGTGATTTTCCTTCCATGCGGCCGCCGAAGAAACTGTTTTCCTGTTATTATTAAGCTGTTCGGTGTCAGCTCCTGAAGGAGCGTTGACAATAATCAGAACCTCAACCCCGCATGGCGGGACTGAGCATGACTCAAGAGAATTAAGGACTGTGAGAATATCGGGTTCGTTGAATGAAGGAACAATGACAATTATTCCTGTCTCTTCTCTTGGGGCCTCTTCTATTAGCTGGGGAAAAAGTGTCCTGTCGTTCAGATAATCACAGGCAAAACCCATTTCAGGTTATTTTTTCTCGGTCTGATATTTTGCATTCAGTCCGTCAACAACCTGCTGGGTGATATCAAATTCCGAATTGCCGTAGAGCACGTTACTGCCAAAACTCTTTCCGAAGATATACTGAAAATTGTATTTATCCTTGTTTTCCTCGAGATATGAAGTGATGTATTCCAGAATCTGCCTGTTCATAACCTGATCTTCCTCAAGCAGATCGGTCTGCAGTTTATCGCGAAGACTTACGAGTTCCTGCTGCTGCTGATAAAGAGCCTGCTCCATTTCGGCGGCGGTTGCCCTTGTAACCAGCCCTTTGTTTACTTTGTCCTGGTAATCCTTTATTCCTCTCTCGTACTGGCTGCCCTTCGAATTCAGTTCAGCTTCGGCATTTCTCTGTTTTTCAAGAAGATCCGCCCTTCTGTCGGCATACATGTTGAATTTAAAAACAACGGTATCTATATTGACGTATGCAATTCCACCAGTGTTAATTACCTGACTTCCGGCAGTGGTTCCCGTTTCCGATTTTCCTCTTCCGGCAAAGTGAAGGACAAATAAAGCTGCAATAGCAAGAAATAATATAACGAACAGAGCGGCAGTTAGTTTCTTCATCTTGAACAATATGGTTATTTAGTTTTGGTCAGCGGCAAAGATAATTATTTTAATGATTAAGACACATCATTAAATTTTAATTTTAAGGGATTGTCAAAGGATTTCGCCATGTCAGAACTCGGGACATGGTATTGCCCTTATCCTTGTACGCTGGCCGATAGAAAATGAGTTGAATTCGTACACAAGCGATACTTCATGGGCTCCGGAAGTTGATCCTATAAGATTTGATATTGTGAAGTCGTAACTGTATCCTATATGCAGCTGCTGTGTCTTTATCCCTGCAAGGAATATCACAGCGTCACCTGCCTGAGAGGTAGCAAAAGGAATTCCCCTGTACCACAGTCCGAAGATAAGAGGATCGCGGTAATAGTACAGACCTACGTCAGTCTGATAGAAGTCAGCCTGTTTCTGAAAATTCAGGGCTACTGACAGGACCTCGTGGTATGTTTGTCTGAGCCTTGTTTTACGCATTATCTGAATACCACCAAAGGCATTGAACTTTATGGGTAGAGTTGATTCGTTGCCATAAAAAGATTGTTTGGGGTTAAGCAGGTGGTCAAGTGTAAAACCTCCCCATATCCTGTCGTTGTAAACGAGGGCTGATGCTGTAAAATCAACATCCGCAACTTTGCTGAAGGGTGGCGGATAGACCGAGGGGACATTTCCGCTACCGGTCATCTGGCTTGCAAAGACAAGCTTGTTAATGTTAAGGCTGAGATAAGTAAATTTGAAGTTTACGCCCGGCCTTATATGCCAGTCGTCGTTTATCCTGAAATCGTATGAATACAAAAGGCCTATGTTTGTGTTCGACAGGTCGCCCGAGCCTGCTACGTCATATGTTGCCAGTACTCCTATCCCGGAATTAAAGTTAATAAGCGCCTTGTCGAAAGATATGCTGTAGGTATGGAAGACACCCGGTACTGCCGGCCACTGATTTCTGTAATTCAGGGCAAACCTGTATTCTTCAGTAGCACCGGCAAATGAAGGAGCAAGATAAAGTGGATTGGCATAGAATTGCGAAAAAGTCGGATCCTGCCCGTAACCTTTAAAAACCAGAAGACAAGATATTAATAATGAATATATTAGTTTTTTTAGCAAATCTGATCCTGTTAGGTTTATATGACTAAACAACTGAAAAGTATTTCTATCTTCCAGCTATATAAACGCAGTAATTGTAAAAAACTGATATAAGATACCTTGTTTTTTTAGCAGAAAGATTAAACAAACACCCGATCAGAGGGCCTCTGAATATTTTTTGAAGGGATTCCATGCTGTAAATCATAACTGATTTGTGACAAAGGTCATTTAATTACGGTTTTAAATAATTTTTATTTGCTTTCGTTCTGGCATATATATATTTGCCTTTTAAAAAGGTTTACTTGAAATAATTTAAAAAAGAAGGTAAAATGTTTAATAAATTTATTGCAGCAGTACTCCCCTATTTTCCGAAAAAATTCATCTGGCTTTTCTCAAAATCCTATATTTCAGGCGAAACCATTGATGATGCCATGAGGGTGTCAAAGGAACTGAACCGGAAAAAGATCAAGGTTACCCTCGATGTTCTGGGTGAATTCATAAAATCGCTCGAAGAAGCTGAAGAGAACAAAAATGAGTATCTGAACCTGATTGATGTAGCGAATAAGGAAGGCATCGACGGCAATTTCTCACTGAAGCCAACAAGTTTTGGTCTTCTGATCGACAAGGAAGTGTGCTACAGGCATGTCAGGGAAATTGTTGAAAAAGCTGCTTCGTACAAGGGATTTATCAGGATCGATATGGAAGATTCTCCCTGCACCGACCTTGAGATCGAGCTTTTCCGCAGGCTCAGGAAAGAGTTTCCTGCCAATGTGGGTCTGGTTGTTCAGGCCTATCTTAAGAGGACTCTGGATGATCTTAAAGCCCTTTCCGACCTCAACGATGAAACCTTTCCCCTGAATTTCAGATTATGCAAGGGTATTTACGTTGAGCCCGAGGCAATTTCCTATAAGAAATATGAGGAAATCAACATGCATTTCCTTGAGGATCTCGAATATATCTTCCAGAATAAGATGTATGTCGGAATTGCCACGCATGACAAGCCTCTTGTAGAAGGTGCCTGCAAACTGATAAAAAAATACAATGTCCCTGGTAATATGTATGAATTCCAGATGCTTTACGGTGTAACTCCGGGCCTTCGCGAAAGCATTGTAAACGAAGGGCATGTAATGAGGGTTTATGTTCCTTACGGGGTAAAATGGTTCGGATACTGTACAAGAAGGCTTAAGGAAAACCCGAAAATGGCAAGCGATATTATTAAAGCCATTTTCTACAAGGGATAGGCTACCCCCTTTTTCTGATTCGCAGAATATTTAACTGGCAGAAATCTGTTATGTGTGCTGTTCTCAAATTATTGTGGCCGTAATTCAGTGATGGTCATTCCTTTTTAACATACTGCGATTCCATATACTTTTTGTGGATCTGATCGAGTTCCTGTCTGGAAAGGGTTGACTGCATGGGAGCAGGTTTTTCAGGAAATCCATTGATAAGGATATAGGCAATCCCGATCAGTGAGAATGGACTTAGCCCGGCAATTCTGTCGGAAGGGATCCCTCCCTTTTCATAGGCATTAATAAGATTCTGCCTGTGTATCATTGCATAGTTCGATGCAGGATCTCCGAGCCTGTTAATAGCCATCTTACCCTGGTATGCGGAAACAGCGACATTGTATCTGGCATTTTCCATCTCAGGGGTGGTCGATACCGTTGGTTTCATCATTTCGGACTTCAGCGAAGCCAGGCGGGGTAGAATGATCACTTCCCCGATTGAGAGGGTGTCGGTGTTC
The DNA here is from genome assembly GCA_040772125.1 of Bacteroidales bacterium. Lineage (GTDB taxonomy): Bacteria > Bacteroidota > Bacteroidia > Bacteroidales > VadinHA17 > LD21. Next base: position 729,602 of record JAXGYS010000003.1, on the reverse strand, counting down.
AGATAGACACCCGCCATGAACTCGCTTCCCCGGAGCGTATCCCTGGCATGAAAAGTCTCGGGTCTGTAGCCAAGCATAGTAAAAACCACTGTATCTCCTGTATTCACTCCCAGCATAAAGGTACCGTCGTCAGCGCTTACAGCTGCAAATTTCCTGTTAACGATTATCTGGGCGCCGGCCAAAGGATTAAGTGTTCCGGCATCTCTGACAATTCCGTTGAAAACAAAACGCCTTTCTCCTGCAGCAGTGGTCTGGCACATAACATTCTGACAGCACACAATCAGGGCCACGATTAATATAAACCGGACCGTCTTCATTATAGTTATAAAATTACTACTTTACAAGCAGATCATCAAGTGCCCTTTTAGGAACATGGTGAACGCCACTCTCGTCGCGCCAGTATTTCACGTCGTCTCCCTGCAGAGGTTCGACAATCACTTTTTCAGCTGGTTTTCCGAGTGCAAGGACGAGAAGAATTTCGAACTGCCCAGCAATTTCCAGGTCATTTCTCAGAGTTTCTTTTTTTATTGATGCGATCATGCAGCCGCCCAACCCGGCTTCGGTTGCCCCGAGCATAATGCTTTGTGCTGCAATCCCATGGTCAACGCTGAATGATTCAGTTACTGATTTGTCGCCAAGAATGATTATATAAGCCGAAGGTCTCTCTCCCGGGGTCGGACCATCCCAGTCTTTCAGGTAACCTGCCCATGCCAGGTGGGGAAAGATGACCTGGCAGCGGTCAGGGGTGTTGTAAAGCATATACTTCAGGGGCTGCCTGTTGGCTGCTGATGCCGACATTCTGGCCAGATCGACAAGCTGTTCGAGCAAATGGCGGTCAACATGAAAAGACTCGTCAAATCTACGATATGAACGTGTCCTGTAAACCAGCTCTTTGAGATTCATTTTGCTAATGTTTTATTTGTCCGCTTATTTACTGCTTTCCTCGAGGTATAGACCCTTTCTCGACAGAAGGTGATCAAGATTTGCCAGACCATAGACTACAACAGCCTGAACTACAGACGTGTGCTCCTGATATTCGGGAATACTTTTGGTGTAAAGATCGTTTTCGGTATGCCATATCTCCTGGTAGCTGAAGTTATAACCTTTTACATCCGGGGTATCAAAGGACAGTGTTGGCACACCGTTAATTGCAAAATGTGCATGATCAGATCCTCCTGCAGTTGTTGGCCTTGGTCTGGGAGGATTGGTGTTCTTCGTAAGGGTGAATGGGAAGTCGGGGTTGATGCTGCTCAGAGGTTCGCAGATCTTCCTGAAATCGTCGTACATGGCATCCGGGACGCTTAATCCCGTTGCCACTGTAGGGCCTCCGTCACGATTGAAGTAGTTCGATATCTTCGGCAGTTTATCCTTGTTTGCCTCTACCCAGTGTTTTGATCCGAGCAGTCCAAACTCCTCAGCTGCCCAGAGACACACAAGAATTGTCCTTTTGGGTTTCCCGCCTGCGGCCATAATCAGCCGGGCTGCTTCCAATGCAGGCGTCACTCCAGAACCATCGTCGACTCCACCAGTAGCAACATCATAAGCGTCGAGATGACCGCCAAGCATAACATATTCATCCGGATATCTCGTTCCTTTTATGACACCGATAACGTTATGGTATTTCACTGGTCCGGGTTTGAAGTGATTCCGTATATCGAATTCGAGAAGGAATGATCTTCTCTCTGCTGCCATTTTCTCAATAACTGCAAACTGCGATTCGTCGAGTTTAATGTCGCACACCTCCGGAAGAGTCTCAAAAGTTATTTTGTCGAGGTTCTTCCTGTCATAAAGGGCCCTGATAGGAACGGAAGATGACTGTATTACTCCAAGTATTCCTGCTTCGCACATCTGTCTGTAGAACAGTGCAGGTTCCTGCTTAAGCGGGATCAGTTCTTTCGGGGGAGCGTTCCGGTTTGAATAGTTCTCCCTCATTATCTCACGATTTATTGCTCCTATGGAGTCGTTGTAAGCAATTATTTCAGCCCTGGCCGAATCGGCTTTTGTTGACCAGTCGATGGGCCAGCCGTCATTTTTCCCGCCAATAAGGACCCAGGCACCCTTAAGTGCTCCCTTCATACTGTTGAACTCTGCCTGGTTTTTCGGCTCGATAAGAACATGTCCTCTTTGCAGTCCTTTTGTACCTGAAGTATACGAAGGGGTAGCAAAGTGAAGAACCATTCCGTTTTCTGCAAGCAGGCGGCCGAACCATGGTCCCCTGTTAAATCCTACCGGTACACTGCCGGCTTCATCCATAATAACTTCCATTCCCCACTTACGAAATTCCGAAGCACACCACAGTGCGGCATTTTCGTATGCATCGGAGCCAACAAGTCTTCCTCCGAATCTGTTTGATATCACATCAAGATGATGCATGGTGCGGTTGTCCGTCCTGCCCAGCTCTATTATCCTGTCAACGACGTCTGAACGCTGTGCAGCAACACCGGTTACCAGCAATAAAAGCACAGTAACTGAGAGTAAAGTTTTTTTCATTTTCAAAAGATATAATTAACAAATCAGGCGAAATTCTGCCAATTCCCATGTGAAAATACATTCATCCTTCTTAAGTAGATCCATTGTAAAAATATTGATCTGTTCTTTTAACGATCTTTAACACTTCAGGATTTCTTGCTGTCATAATTGAAATAGGTAGGGTGTCTCTCCTAAAATCTAATTTTAGTGAATTACATTAATTAGGTGGGTTGGAAAAGGAACAAATAAAATCAGCTGGTTCAATAAAGAATCCTATCCGCCTATTACCACAAAAGCGACAAAATTCTGGCGCCGCTGCATTCTGAAGCAGATAGTTATGTTTTTTATCCTGAACCTGAGGATGATGAGGATAATTATGGGAGGGCACTCCTAGAGCCCGTCAATATCAGAGATATCTGGCCGAAACGACACCCCAGTCAACCACTTCCCAGAAAGATTTGATATAGTCAGGGCGCCTGTTGCGGTAATCAATATAATAGGCATGCTCCCACACATCGCATGTAAGCAAAGGCTTGTACCCATTCCTCAGTGGGTTGCCGGCGTTCGATTCCTGCACAATAGCAAGCGATCCGTCTTCCTTCACGACAAGCCATGCCCAGCCTGAACCGAACAGCGTTGAGGCAGCTTTTGTAAACTGTTCCCTGAACGATTCGAACGATCCGAATGATTTCCGGATGGCTTCTGCCAGAGGCTCCCCGGGAGATCTTACCCCGTCTTTTGACATTGCCTCAAAGTAGAAAGTATGGTTCCATACCTGTGCAGCATTATTGAATATTCCGCCATCAGCCTTAAGTATCATGGCTTCCAGAGTGGCGTTTTCAAAAGCGGTACCTGGAATTAGTCCGTTAAGATTGTTCACATAGGCCTGATGATGTTTGCCATGATGAAACTCAAGTGTCTCTTCACTAAGAAAGGGAACAAGAGCATCACGTTCATAGGGAAGTTTAGGCAATTCAAATGTCATGATCTTCAGATTTAAGTATTACGAAAACTCGGCAGATAAATATCCGCACATCAAAATTAGTCAATCCCGGCCTTATTCCCATCATCCCTTGTAAGGAAAATCTGATAACTGGCAGGAGGAATGACCTTCTTTTCCGAGGCTATCCTGTACAGTTCGGAGATGGCACTCCTGCCGTTTCTACCCAGTTCAACCGAGAAACTGTTCACAAAAAGGCCTATATGGTTGTCGAGGACTCTTTTATCATGTTCCCGTGCATTTGAAGCTACAAAACCGCTGGAAGCAAGGGGATCTTTCATGGCGTATTCAATACTCCTTCGAAGAATCCTGTTTACTTTAAGAGCGGCAGCCTCGTTTACGGTCCTTCTGATGACTATCATTCCAAGCGGAATGGGAAGTCCGGTCAGTTTTTCCCAGAAATCGCCCATGTCGGCTATTTTAACGAGTCCCCTGTCCCGGTATGTGAAACGTGTCTCATGGATAATTAGTCCGGCATCCGCTTCTCCGGAAAGAATTGCATCAGGGATATCCGAGAACAGGTACTCCTTCCTGTTTACGGCTTCAGGCCAGGCAATGCTTAACAGAAGGTTTGCGGTGGTATATTTACCAGGGATTGCTATCCTCATTTTATCCAGCGACTCTGCAGATGTCTCCTTCCTGGCAACAAGCAGGGGTCCGTTGCCATAGCCCAAAGCACTTCCGGAATCAAGGATAAAATAGAAGGAAGAAGCGTAGGCATAGGCATGACAGCTGATCTTGGTGATATCAAGCCTGGGTTCGAAGGCCATTTTATTAAGCTCCTCAACATCAGCCAGATGATAATCAAATTCCAGTCCTTCAGTATCTATCCTGCCGTTCACCATAGCATCGAAAATGAAGGTATCATTGGGGCAGGGTGAAAAACCAAGAGTAAGTTTCATCAGCACAATAGTTTTATCAGTTCAGGAAGTCCTTCTTCAAGATTTGCAAGAGCAAGCGGGATATCCCATTTATTCCTGTCCCTGGGTTCAACCCTGTTTGATACTGCCCTAAGGGCAAGGAATGGTATTCTCTCCATCCTGCAGACGTAGAAAAAAGCAGCGCCTTCCATTGTTTCGATATCAGGATTGAATTTCCCTGTTATCAGCCTTATCCTTTCTTCTGAACCTGTTGCTGCGTTTACTGTAACTGCATTCACGGACCTGAATTTTTCAGCTGCTGCCGTCACATGACTTCCCGCAGCAATGATCCTGTCCCCTGTGAAAGGATGCTGGTCAGGATTTTGAAGACCAGCCTCGGAGAGGGTCATAAGACCTCCGGGGGTATCGATTCCGGAATCAGCAAATAAATCAGTGACCGGCATAACAACCTCTCCTATCCCTATATCATTCCTGTAACTTCCTGCAATACCCAGATTAATAACCATGGATGGTCTTTTTCCCGACCTGAGTCTTGATGTCAGCGCCCAGGCAGTGGCAACAGCTCCTATTCCTGTAATCAGAAGTTCCGGCTCACAGGTATTGAATGAGTTGGTTCCGGAAGAAGTTCTCATCCGGGTTACGCTTTCATAGACCCGGCCTTCCGTCGCGGTCGCTGCAACAAAAAGCAATTTTAAAGAATTGGTATCCAAAACCTGATGTATAATTTTCACAGGTATAAATATATTGTTTTAAGATTTAAAAAGATCAGGTTAAATGGTTAATATTGTAGATTAAAATATCCGGAACAATGATCTACATCACTAGAAGAGAAAGATTTAGCGCTGCTCACAGGATGTTCAGACAGGAATGGTCTGATGAAAAAAACTTTCAGGTCTTCGGGAAATGTTCAAATCCGAACTGGCACGGACACGATTACGTTCTGTATGTAACCATAAAAGGTGAACCATCGGAGGAAACGGGATTCTTCATGAATATTTCTGATCTGAAAGATATAATCAGGGAAAAGGTCGTTGAAAGGCTCGACCACAGGAACATTAATACCGAAGTAGGCTTCATGAAGGGAAAGGTTGCAACCACCGAGAATCTCGCAATTGCCATATGGGACGAACTGAAGCCTGCCATCGAAGAAGCCGGAGCAGAGCTCCACAGCATTAAGATACAGGAAACAGAAAATAACACAATTGAATACTATGGCTGAAAAAATTGAAACCGTTAACAACGGTAGCGGAATATCCGCAAACGGATACAATAAGGTTGAATCGTGGAACGCTGAAAACGTCAATGAGATGGCGGGATACTACCGCAGGATCCTTCAGCTGATCGGGGAAGATCCTGACCGTGAAGGCTTGAAGCAGACTCCCGTTCGTGTTGCAAAGGCTCTTAATTTCCTTATGATGGGCTATAGCCAGAATCCATGCGAAATCATTAATTCGGCAAAATTCAGGGAAGAATACAAACAGATGGTTATCGTCAAGGATATTGAACTTTACTCAATGTGCGAACACCATATGCTACCTTTTTTCGGGAAAGCTCATGTTGCGTATATTCCCAACGGCTACATTACGGGTCTCAGTAAAATTGCCAGGGTTGTTGAAGCATTTGCCAGGCGGCTTCAGGTCCAGGAGCGCCTTACCGTGCAGATCCGTGACTGCCTACAGGATTGTCTCAGTCCGCTCGGTGTTGCCGTGGTAATTGAAGCACAACATATGTGCATGCAGATAAGGGGTGTGCAGAAGCAGCATTCGGTAACTACCACATCAGCATTTACCGGAGTATTTCTTGATCAGCTGAACACCAGAGAGGAATTTGTTCATCTTATAGGTTCAACACTTCATTAGAATAATATGAGAGCATATGTTTTTCCGGGCCAGGGGGCTCAGTTTCCGGGAATGGGAAGGGATCTTTACGAAAGATCAGCTGTTGCAAGGGATTTGTTCGACAAAGCAGATAAGATTCTTGGATTCAGTATAACAGAACTTATGTTTACGGGGACTGAAGATGACCTGAAACAGACAAAGGTAACCCAGCCTGCTATTTTTCTTCACTCGACCATTCTTGCGGCTGCACTTGAAGATTCCATAAAACCTGAGATGGTAGCAGGTCATTCGCTTGGGGAGTTTTCAGCTCTGGTAGCCTGCAAGGCCATTTCTTTTGAAGACGGGCTTAAACTTGTCTCAGAAAGGGCAGCTGCAATGCAGAAAGCCTGTGAGGCTGCTCCTTCAACCATGGCTGCAATCATTGGTCTCGACGACCCGATAGTGGAGGAAGTCTGCTCGGGGATAAGCGGGGTTGTTGTCCCGGCAAATTATAACAGTCCTGGCCAGATAGTGATCTCAGGTTCCATCGAAGGTATTGCCGGTGCAGTAGAGATTCTGAAAGCCAGGGGAGCAAAAATGGCTGTGCAGTTAGCTGTGGGAGGGGCATTTCATTCTCCCCTTATGGAACCAGCCAGGATTGAGCTTGAAAAGGCAATCTTCAATACCCGGTTCCATAAGCCTTTATGCAGTATTTATCAGAATGTCAACGCTATGCCATCGACTGATCCTGACAGGATAAAGACAAATCTTGTGGCCCAGCTTACATCTCCGGTAAGATGGACACAGACAGTAAGGAACATGATAGCTGACGGTGCATCATCATTTACCGAGGTCGGCCCTGGAAAAGTTCTACAGGGTCTGATAAAGAAAATAAGCAGGGAAACGCTGACTGATTCAGCGGCATTCTGATCTCATGAGCCATTCCTGACCGCTGCTCCTGGTTTAAGGATTACTCCCCTGTGGGTTTTCCCGTCGACCATGATCTCAAGGGGGTTATCAAATCTGATATGCCTCAGATGCTCATCCTCCCAGACAACGTCAGCACTGTTCAGGTACTCTACATCATAATATCCCTCCTTTATGAACGGATTTATTGTAAAGTAACCTACTCTGAATGAAGTAAGGTTCTGAAAAAAATGGGTTCCCTGGCTCGGGTCGATCCTGTAGTTCCTGAGACCCGATTCAATAATTATCCTTGCCGCCGAAATCTGCGGCCATCTGACAGGTATCCCAAGCCACGGATCGGTTGATCCCCATCTTCCCGGACCGATAAGAACATAACCTTCTCCCCTTTCGATAAACTTACTGTTTATCTGTTCAATATCTCCGGCTATCTCCTTGTTCCTGGCCGGATTGAACGATTCAGGCTTCACATAGACAATGTCGCGTATGCCCTTGAATACCCCGTTCCCGAGAGCTGATTCAGAGTAGATTATTGTGTCGGCAGGATTTATATTGCCGATATTGATCACTGAGGTTTCCTCGGAATGTACGACAGGCCTTATCTGGAGAAAATTGAAAACTTTAGGGACACCCGGAGGGGTCTCAAGGTTTGCTGCAAACTCGATTTCGATCGGATTATTCATTTCCTTCTGTCCCAGATCAAGGAGAGTGCACAGAATTTCCGCCAGGGGAAAAAGATTGTGCTGGAGAATATTTGCGAAGGTTACTACTCTTTTACCCTGATAGTTAATTCCGTCACGGAGAATATTGTTGTTATAATCGTATGTTGACGCAGCATACTTCATGGCAGCGTCGTTATTGATCTCATTTATTCCGAGTCTCAGTATGTTAACGCCATCGTCTGTGGAAGGGACGAAATGCTCTACCTTAAGGTCAAGAGCCCTGAATTCCTTCTGTGTATCCCGAAGAGCATTTTCGACCGACGACAACTGGAGTATCTTTTTTGAGTGCCTGGGAGAAAACCTCAGAGACAGTCCTCCTTCAACGATAAGTTTCCCCAGGCCTACTGCGATATTGGCTATTCCGTCTTCGGCTTTTTCCGATCCTATGGGATAATAGTTTATCGACTGGGCGACACCCGACAGAGTTGGATAGAAAATGTCACCGTGCCGGCTGCCGCAAACCTCCTGGATTATTATCCCCATTTTTTCCTCGTCAATAAGGTTGGCGGTTGCGGTCATATAAGCCTTACTCCCTTTATAATATACTGATGCGTAAACCTCCTTGATTGCATCTGAGATCAGTTTGACCATATTCCGGTTATCAGGATGCCTTGGGATCATATAGGTCGAATAAATACCTGCAAAAGGCTGGTAATGTGAATCCTCAAGCTTACTCGAAGATCTTACGGCAATAGGATGGTTCCGGGAAACAGCAAGGAAGGCCTGAAAATCCTGATAAACCCTTACAGGGAGCTCAGCAGCGAGGAAGCGGTTCAGAATCTCATCATCAGGGACATCCGAAAGTGCCACCGAATAGAGGTTATTATGGTCCATGAATTCATCGAAGATGTCGGTACTAAGGACCACGGTCCGGGGTATTGTAATCAAAACCCCGGGAAATCTGTTGTACAGCTTATGCGTCTTAATGAGCCTGTTTATGAAAGCGAGACCCCTGGCCTTTCCTCCTATTGAAGCATCTCCTATTCTCGAGAAGATCTGGTACTCGTCGTAACTCGACTTGTCGAATTTCGCAATAATTCCCCTTCCCTTTCCAAGACGGAAACTGGATATGGCCACATACAGGAAGCGGCGCATCTCGTCCATGGTGTCGAAATCTTCTTTCCGTATATACTTGAACATTTGTGCTACAGGGAACAGAGCCCTGGCATTGAGCCATTTCGAGAAATGATTTCTTGTAGCGTGATATTCAAGGGTTTTATCCGGTATTGTAAGAAGCTTCTGCTGAAGACTCTGAAGGTCAGTTGCTATAGCTATCGGCTCCATTGTATCAGGATTCTTGAATACAAAAGGACCGAAAGCAAGGTTCTGGATTATGAAATTCCTCAGTTCAAGCGACAGGTTCTTTGAGTATTTATGGATAAATCCCGCTCCCAGCTCTTCGGCCATCTTCCTGTGTACGAGACTCGAAGACTGCAGCAGAAAAGGCACTTTATCGTCGTCGGCCATCACAGCCTGGCAGAGCGCTATCCCCGCGTTTTCATCAGAAACGTTATCTTTTTTATAGCTTATGTCCGATATTACTCCGAGAACATTGTATTTATACTTCTTGTATAGGTCGAGTGCATCATTGTAGTTTGTGGCAAGCATTATCTTCGGCCTTCCTCTCATCTTAAGCATACGCTGATGCTCGTTGAGGGCCTCTCTCTGGAAATCGATCGATTGCTGAAGCACTATCCTGTAAAGGTTCGGAAGATATGATGAAATATATCTTATGGAATTCTCAACAAGGATTATTGCCTGAACACCGATGTTCTCGATATCGAAGTCGGCATTCATCTTGTCTTCAAGGAGTTTTATTATTGCCAGTATCAGCGAGGCATCCCCAAGCCAGCAGAAAACATAATCGATTGCGCTCAGGTCCTCTCCTTCCAGACGAAGAGATACCTCCCGTGAAAAGTAGGTAAGGACTACAATCGGTATATGCCCGTATCTTGCCTTTATCATTTTCGCAAGTGCAAAAACATCTGTTCCCCTGAGGCTTAGCATCGCAATGACAAGATCAATTTTATTCTCCTTCAGGATCCTGAAAGCATCCTCAGCATTGTCGGTCTGGACGAAATTAGGCGGGTATCTCAGGTTCAGTGAGACGTATTCATTGAAGATCTGTTCATCAATCCTTCCGTCCTCCTCCAGCATGTAATTATCATAATTACTGCATATTATAAGCACCCTGTGAATTCTCTTCTGCATCAGAAGGTCAAAGGACGTATCGGTGAAATCGTATTTCTGCAGATCGTGTATTCCTTCAATAATGCTCATTTGTCGTTCAGTTTTGGATTAACGGATATTACTGCCATTCCCTTTTTTCCATCCATACGCACAACAAGGGGGTCAGCGAACCTGACGTGCCTGTAGAACTTCCCGCTGTTCAGAACCTGCTGTGATCGTATCATTTCCCATTTGATAAGGTTTTTCCCGTCTTTTCCGGTGAGTTGACGGACCGAAAAATAACCAATGTTCATTGAGGTTATGTTATGAAAGAAATGTGAGCCCAGCGAGGCGTCGGCATGAAAATCCGGAAGAGAGACCTCAACAATAACCTTTGCATTTGATATCTGGGGCCATGCGACCGGTATTCCTAGAAACCTGTCGCGTGTACCCCATCTTCCCGGTCCTATGAGAATATACTTCCTGTTTTCCCTTACCATTTTTTCATTGACTGATGATATTTCTGCCGCCATCTCAATTGTAAGGTTCTTATCAAATTCTTCAGGTTCAATATATACTACATCGGTAATGTCGCTGATCACTCCGTTCCCCATACTTTCGCTTGTAATCAGTACCGCATCGTTCTCATCGACAGTCTCGGGATCAATATTATACCCTGCTCCGGCTCCATGGAGGGGTTTGATCTGCAGCAGATAAAACGAAGCATTACCTGACTCATCCTTTTTCAGATCCACGGCGAATTCGATCTCGACAGGAGTGCCGCAGGCCTCGGAAACCACATCGAGTATTGTCTTTATCGTCTGTGCAAGAGGGATATAATTGTATTTCAGGATGTCGGCAAAATTAATCACCCTTGGTCCTGCGGCTTCAAGTCCGGGAATAATGGTGTCATTTTCACGGTTAAGGACTGAAGCTATATGAGTCAGGGTTCCGTGACTTTCAGCGACACTTATATCGAGCATCTTAAGGCCTGCAATTTCCCCCTCAATCAGGTTAAGATCTTTTTTTGCCAGGTCAACAGCATAGAATTTCACCTGAGAATTCTTGTAAAGGTCCTTCTGTGAGATTATTTCCAGAGCCGGATAAGCCGGTGAAAACCGGTAGGCAAGGTTTCCGTCCATCACATACTGACCCAGGCCGAGCGCAGCCACGACAAAACCGTCACCCGGTTTCATGTGGGCAACAGGGTAAAAGTTATACGACTGGGCCGAACCGCTGATATGCGGGTAGTAGAAGTCGCCATAACGGTTTCCGACAACCTCCTGTATAACCACAGCCATTTTCTCAAGTTCAATCTTATAGCTTATTGCTTCAAAATATGAGCGTGCGTTAACCGAGAAGATTGAAGAAAAGACAAGTTTGACGGCATCGGACAGCTGCCGGAGCCTTACATCCCTTTCCGGATCGTTGTTCGGAACGAGCCAGGTGCCGAATATCCCTGAGAATGGCTGGCTCATTGAGTCCTCATAGAGGCTGGATGACCTTACCGCAAGGGGATTTGTGATCTTTGAAAGGAAAATTCGAAGCTTCTTTTCAAGGGTATAGCTAAGTGTACCCTTAAGGAAAGCTTTTTGTACCTCACCGAAGTCCCTTTCCTCCCTTACTATATTCCAGAGATGATTTCGTTCCATGAACATGTCGAACTCATCTGTTCCTATCATTACCGTTATAGGAGCCTTTATGTTTATTCCCGGGATAAGACGGCCAAGTTCAAAGCTGTATATCAGGGTGTTTACGAAAGCGAGCCCGCGTCCTTTGCCTCCAAGCGAACCTGACGACATGCTGACAACGTTCGTTTCATCAATAGTGGCTGATTCTTCAAAATTTATTACCCTTCCCTTGTTGAGTTCCTGTCGTCTTTTTCTGATGATTTTAAGTAGAAACTCCCTCAGTTCTGCAAGGCTTTCGAAATCGGAGACTCTCAGAGGATTAATGATTTTTGCAATTTTCACTTCGCCACGTGCCATGAGCCAGTGGCTGAAGTGGTTTTTCATTGCGTGGTAGGCGAGGGAATCTTCAGGGACAGTTTCGAGGTAAGCCTCAAACTCTTTCATCGATCTTGCAACAGCAATCTGGCGCCCGTTGTTGTCCCGGTAAACGAAATGACCGAAACCGAGATAATAGTTGATAAAGGATTTAAGATCCTGCAAAAGAGACTCGGAGTTCTTGTTAATGAAATTAGACTTGAGGGTGAATGCATACCTGGCGTTATCCGGGTCAGATGACTGAAGGACCGTCGGCAGATTCGGAAGGTGTGCCTTTATATGCTTTATCAGTTCATAGCCTGCGAGCTCGTTCATTTCACCGTTACGGGGAAAACTCATGTCAGAAATGACACAGAGGATATTATTCCTGTAGTTATCAAAGATATTTATGGCGCTTTCCCAGTTGGGAGCCAGCAGTATCTTTGGCCTTCCCCTGAGCTTGAGCACCTTGTAAAGCTCGTCGGTCGAGACGTCATCTATAAGGTGTTTAGTCTGATCCATGACCAGGTTATAGAGCATGGGGAGGTAGCTTGAGTAATAGTCTGCTGAATCCTCGACCAGCAGAATAATCCCTGTAAGGCCTTTCTGTGTGTCGTTTTCAACATTAACCCTGTCCTCGAGGAGGGAAACCATGGCAAAGAAAACCTTCGACTCCCCTGTCCAGACGAAATAGTTGTCAAAGGGAGCCTTAAGTCCTTTCTGTTTCTTCAGATATGCCATGTCGGCAGGGTTATTCAACAGAAGGTATGCAGGAAGGTAGGGATATTTATCTTTTATTTTCCTGCACATTTCCACCGGACTTTCCTTATCTACTCCCATCATGATTATCACCATGTCGTAATGCCTTGCCCTGAGCCTCACAAAAGCTTCCTCATCGCTTGAAACCCCTGTAACCCTTGGTATTGTGGTAAGGCTCATATGGTAATATTCTCCAAGAATATGGTCAGCAAATCTTCCTTCGCCCTCGATGGAATAGGCGTCGTAAAGATTTGCCACAAGAAGTATCTCCTTTACTTTGAAGGGTTGCAGGTCGTGAAAGACATCACGTTCTGCATTATGCCTGTCGAGAAATCTCTGCAGCAGTTTTTTGCTTGAGACACTTTTGGGATCCTCCTCTTCCCTTAAAGGGAGTGATGGTTTTCTGAAAAGGTCGCGGGCTTTGTAACTGTTAATATAACCGGTAATAAGGCTCGCTATGTTTTCGATTAGATCCCTCTCCTCCTTGAGAAAAGGACCTTCATATTCCTCCCTGAATTCTTTTGTATAGAAGATTTCTATTGTCCCCTTTTCCTCATCGATGGTATTGAATTCCTGGGTCATCTTCCATTTCGTCTCCTGGAAGTCGAGTGATTCGAACTCATTCTGCATAAAGGTTATCCTTGCCACGGTGTATTCCGGGTACTGCCATGCATCGGGAAGGAGCAGCACAATCTGCTGGAGTGTTTCCTCAACAGGCTTATTCTCCTTGAGGATATAAGTTGTCTGGTTTATGCAGCCAAGCTCTTTCAGCCTTTCCCTCTGCTCATGAAGGAGGCGGTGAAATTCGGGGGTAATATGTTTCTTAGATTCCATCGGGGAAAAAGCAGGATTTAAAATTACTAAAAATCCTTTATCTTACCCGTGGCAGCAACAGTGAAACGGATTACGCTGAAGTACAGGAAAAAGTATTAATCAACGGTCCAGACCGAACCGCTGTTCATCAGGTCATCCATACTTTTAATATCGGACGATTTGCGGAGTGTTTCGATCTGCCTGCAGAGTTCGTTTTCATAAGTCTCTCCCGGCACAGCCCTGATCACCCCAAGAGCCACAGGGTATTCGGGATATCGCATGTTCGCCAGCATGTAGTGAATTCCGGGATTGGGTTCCATGGCATCGTGAACAAGGATGTTTTCGATAGTGTATCCGTTTTCACCGAGGTTAACCACCCTGAGTTTCAGGCCATCGAGTATCAGTCCCTTGTCTTCGTTCTTTCCGAATACCATTGGCTGTCCATGTCTGAGGATTATTGTGCGGTCGTCACGCACTTCCCTTCCGGTAACCTTTTCATGGATTCCGTCGTTGAAGATGACGCAGTTCTGGAGTATCTCAACCACCGAAGTGCCTTTATGGAGGGCTGCATCGATATAGATCTGGGTTGAGAGAGGTACGTTTGAGTCGATGGTGCGGGCAAAGAATTTTCCCTTTGCGCCTATCACAAGCTCGCCAACTGAAAAAGGTTCCTCTATGGTTCCGAAAGGTGAGGTCTTGGTAACGAGCCCTCTTTCTGATGTTGGTGAATACTGGCCCTTTGTGAGGCCATAGATTTCGTTATTGAAAAGCAGGATATTGATGTCAATGTTGCGCCTGACAGCATGAATGAAGTGATTGCCGCCTATTGCGAGGGCATCACCGTCGCCGGTGATCTGCCATACCGAGAGTTCCGGGTTGGCAATTTTAACACCGCTGGCAATTGCAGAGGCTCTTCCGTGAATACTATGAAATCCGTAAGTATTCATATAATAAGGGAAGCGTGAAGAGCAGCCTATTCCTGAAATGAAGGCATACTTTTCTCTGGGTATGCCAAGCTCCGCAAGTGCTTTCTGCACAGCATTCAGTACCGCATGGTCACCACATCCGGGGCACCAGCGCACCTCCTGGTCGCTCTTGAAATCTTTCGGAGTCAACTGGTTTGTTTCTGATTCAGTCATATCTTTACCTTTCAAGAATTTCTTTACACTGATCCTTTATCTCCTTAACCGTGAACGGCAGACCCTGAACCTTGTTTATCTGCTCATATTTGAATTCCGGGAATTTCATGCGGAGGTAACTTGCAAACTGTCCAAGGTTTAGCTCACACACCACTATTTTTTTGAATCTGCTGAACACCTCTGCGACATTTTCCGGCAGGGGATTCAGATAATTGAAAGTAACATTACTTACTTTGTAACCTTCGGCCTGCAATTCCTGAACAGCAACAACACGATACCCGTACGATCCTCCCCATCCCACTACGAGCAGGTCTCCAGAATCGGCCCCGCTTACCTTTATATCGGGTACTTTGGTAACGACCCTGGCAACCTTGCTGTCCCTGTTATGAACCATGAGTTCGTGGTTCTCCGGGATATACGAAACGGTTCCTTTTACTGTTTTTTCCAGTCCCCCAATTCTGTGCTCCAGTCCGGGAGTTCCGGGAATTGCCCACGATCTTACAAAGTTCTCGCAATCCCTGAAATAAGGCAGGTAGGTTTGTTCGTCAGCTTTGGCATATGGAGGATTTATCGAAGGGAGGTCCTTCATCTGCGGTATCCTCCAGGGTTCGGTTCCGTTGGCAAGGTATCCGTCGGTAAGGAGTATAACCGGAGTCATATGCTCAAGTGCAATCCTGGCCGCCTCAAAAGCAAGACGGAAGCAGTCGGACGGTGTCGATGGTGCAAGAACGACGACAGGACACTCCCCGTTTCTTCCGAAAAGAGCCTGCAGGAGGTCGGACTGTTCAGTTTTTGTAGGAAGTCCTGTCGAAGGACCTCCTCTCTGGACATCAACAATTACCAGCGGAAGTTCCGCCATAACAGCCAGGCCTATCGCTTCTGATTTAAGTGCCAGTCCGGGACCTGAAGTAGAGGTTGCGGCAAGGTTGCCTGCAAAACTTGCACCAAGGGCGGAACAGATACCGGCTATTTCATCTTCAGCCTGAAAACTTTTCACATGCAGATTCTTATGAAGGGCCAGCTCTTCAAGAATTCCGGAAGCCGGGGTTATGGGGTATGAACCGAGGAAGAGTTTCAGGCCTGCTTTTTCGGCTGCAGCCATCAGCCCCCATGCTGTCGCTACGTTCCCCGAGATGCTCCTGTATTTTCCCTTCGCAATGGGTGCAGGATTGATTTTTATGACGGGGGCAAGGGCCTCAATTGTTTCCGCATAATAGTACCCGGCTCTGAGGGCGATTGTATTTGCCTTTATCAGCTCGGGTTTTTTTGCAAATTTCTTCTCAAAATACTGTAAAGTATATTTCAGCTTGCGGTCAAAAAGCCAGTAAACCATTCCAAGGGCGAACATATTCTTGGTGCGCAGCACCGACTTGGGATCGAGTCCGAAATCCTTCAGGGCTTCCTTCACCATTGAAGAAATGGGGACTGCAATCACATTGAAACGCTCAAGCCTTTCCTCTTTGATGGGATCACCTGTATAGCCAGCCTTTTCAATATTTTTCTCGGTGAAATTGTCCTTGTCGTAGATTATTGTCCCTCCTGGTTTGGTCCAGTTAATGTTCGCCTTTATAGCTGCAGGATTCATAGCTACCAGGACGTCGGCATAGTCACCGGGAGTAAAAATCTCGGAATGACCAAGATGAACCTGGAATCCTGAAACTCCGCCAACAGTACCCTGCGGTGCCCTTATCTCGGCCGGATAATCGGGAAATGTTGTCAGATCATTACCGTACAAGGCTGCAGTATCCGAAAAAAGAGACCCGGTCAGCTGCATGCCGTCTCCGGAATCGCCGGAGAACCTTATAACGACCTCTTCCCTCTCAATTACTTTTGATCTTTTACCCATGATAACCTTATGAGATTATTACTTCAAATCAAAGTCGCACTTATACTTTCAAAGCACAAAATTAACTTATTAAAGTCCGAAAAATCAAGTTATTATTTATATTTCCAAATGATATTAGTCATGTTTGGGATCGGCTCCAGATGTCCGCCTTTCTCAGGTTTATCTCTCCCTCAAAAAACATCTTTGCTATCTTCCCGAAATAGCTCGTGTAATCCGAAACGAAAAACTGATCCTTTACGTGCCCGCTGTCATTAACAAGGTTGCTTTTCTCGAGCTTTTCCCGAAGGACAAGTGAAACTATCCTTGCAGAATCCACAACCTCAATATTGAAATTGAAGAATTTGCTGATCTGGTTTCTTATAATGGGGTAATGAGTACAGCCCAGGACAAGGGCATCAATGCCTGAAAGTGAACCATCAGACAGGTAGGTTCTGATGATAGCGTTACTTATATCGTCGAATATGAATCCTTCCTCTATCATTGGAACCAGAAGGGGAGTAGCCATTGAAACAACTTGCATACCCGGGGCTTTATCCTTGAGTTTCTGTTCATAGGTCCCGGAGCTGATGGTGCGTTTTGTTCCGATAATCCCGACCTTGCGGAATTCCCGCGATGCGAGATAATCGACAACCGGATCTATGACATCGATTAGCATTACCCTTTCTCCGTATTCCTGTCTGAGGTCGTCAAATGCCGAAGCGGAAGCCGAGTTGCACGCTACAAGAATGATCTTTGCGTCGTGCTTCAGGAGGAAGTCAGTGATCCTGCCGGAATAATAACGGATCGATTCAGCTGATTTATCACCGTACGGAAGATGTGCGGTATCACCAAAGTACACGATGCTTTCGCCCGGAAGTATCTGTTTCACTGCGCTGGCTACCGTAAGTCCCCCGACTCCGGAGTCAAAAATCCCTATTGGATGGTCTTTCACTCTGTTTACCTATTAAAAAAAAGACCATCTGCCGGCAGGCGGCGGATGGTCATATCATTTCTAATTCTGATTTATTTCATACCCATTTTTGACTTGACAAGCTGCATCACGTTTGTGCTTTTTGTCTCGTCAAAAAAAGCGATCTGACTTCCCTGTGATACGTCAAATATATATATCATTCCGCCTTCCCTTCCGACATCCCTTATGGCTTTGTCGGCTTTATCGGTAATCGGAGTGAACAGCTCAATCTGCTTCTGCTGAAGTTGGTTCTGGGCGTTTGTCTGGAATTCCGAAAGCCTTCTCTGGAAATCATTAAGCTCCTGTTCCTTCGTCTGACGCACAAGGTCAGTAAGGTTCTGTGCCTCCTTGAGGTAGGCTTCATATTTGTTGTTGAGCTCAACCTGCAGAAGCTCACCTGCATTCTGCAATTCAGTATTAAGTTTTTCGAGAGTAACCCGGGCGGAGTCAAATTCCGGCATGGCCTGAATGAGTTCCGTCCTGTTTATATGTCCGAATTTGAGATTCTGTGCAAGGGTATTCTGCCCTGCAAAAATAGCCAGACCAATAAGAACTATAATAAGTGTAAGTCTTTTCATTTCTGATGTTTTAAAATGTTTTGCAAAAGTAATTAATTAATTCTTATAACCTAATTTTTCCAATACCTGATCACTTATATCAAACTTTGGATTTGCGAAGAGGATATTACCGCCTGATGCGGCATCGAAGATAGCGGCATAGCTCCCTTCAGCAGCAATTGTCTTTATGGCTTTCAGAATCTCATCCTGTATTGGTTTAACAAGTTCCTCCCTCTTTTTGAAGAGTTCACCTTCTACCCCGAAATACTTGTTCTGAAGTTCCTTTATCTCTTTTTCCTTGTTTATGATTGCCTCCTCCCGTCGTGTTTTCATTTCCTGGGAAAGAAGGACAACATCGTTCTGGTACGATTTGTACATCTGCTCAACCACATCATAGCCGTCCGACACCTCTTTTTCCCATTGTTTGGAGAGTGTTTCGATCTGTTCCTGTGCCTGTGTGAATGCCGGAATATTCTTCCTTATATATTCGGAATCAACGAATGCATATTTCTGGGCTGAGGCATAAACCGTGCCCAGGACAGCAAACATTATCAAAATGCATGTTCTTTTCATAACTCTTTTTATTTACTGATTAAAACTGCTGACCTATAGTGAAACTGAATTGTCCTTTATTTGCATCCGGGAATGCGACCGGATCATCAACCGGATCAAATCCATAACCCCAGTCGACACCGAGCAGACCGAACATGGGAAGGTTAGCCCTTACACCGATACCCGCTGCTCTGTTCATCTTGAAAGGATTATACTGATCGAGCCTTGACCATGCCTTACCGGCTTCGAGGAAGGCAAGAACATAAATTGTTGCCTGCTGGTTAAGGGATACAGGATACCTCAGTTCGCAGGTCATTTTTGAATACACATTACCGGTGGGTGCTCCTGTCCTCGGGTCGGTGGGAGTAACTGATCCGTCGGTATAACCTCTCAGGGCAATTATCTCACGTCCATAGAGGCTGTAGCCTGTAATTCCGCTTCCCCCGAGATAGAAATTCTCGAAGGGCGAAGGACCTATGTCCTTGTTGTAAAATCCCAGGTACCCGAATGCGAATTTTGCATTAAGCACGAACTTGTCATCGTTTGAAATAGGATAGAAATAGTCGGCTTTGAAGGTCCATTTGTGGAACTCTATCCAATTGTATTTTTCCTTATCAGGCAATCCGATCATGTTCTTTCCTGAAATAAGGGTATAGGGCGGGGTTGCCTGAACTGAAAGAGTAAACGTTGAACCGCTTCTGGGATAAATAAGGTTAGGGCTTGTTGAAAACCTCTGGAGCCTGGTTGTGAATGTAAGCATGTTCGACACTCCGTCAGAAAAGAGGAAGTTATAGTAGGTAAATTTGTCGAGATTATAGCTTTGATAATTAAGTTCACCATAAAGGCTGAAATAGTCATCAGGCCACTCGAGTCTTTTCCCTAAACCTATTGACGCTCCGTTGATTACCATCGACTGGAAATTACTGTCCTTCTTCTTCCTCCCGTTCGTCATAAGTGATCTGTAGAGGGACACGGAAAAAGAGTTTGGTTTCTTTCCTCCCAGCCATGGTTCATTGAAAGACAGGTTGTATGACTGATATAACCTTCCGTTCGATTGTGCCCTTATGCTAAGAGATTGTCCGTCGCCCGAAGGATACGGCCTCCACTCTCTCAGCTTTAAGAAGTTACGCATTGCAAAGTTATTGAATCTCAGACCTATTGTTCCGATAAGCATACCCGCTCCCCATCCTCCGGAGATCTCAAACTGGTCATTTGCTCTCTCCTCAAGTTTGTAGAGTAGGTCGACAGTTCCGTTAGCGGGGTCAGGAACAACATTGGGGTCTATTTTTTCAGGGTCAAAGTGCCCTATAACTCCAAGCTGCCTTATTGACCTGAGTATCTTATCCTTGCTGAAGAGATCACCGGGAAGGGTATATAGTTCACGACGTGCAATGTGCTCATTTGTCCGTGTGTTTCCCGAAACAATAATATTATTAAGGTAAGCCTGTTCGCCTTCGTAAATCCTTATCTCGAGATCAATTGAATCGTCCTCAACTCTGGCTTCAACCGGGGTGAGGCGCGAAAAAAGGTAACCGTTATCCTGATAGGCGCTGCTGACTGCATCCTGGGCGCCTGATGTACCATTTATCCGGTCGGAGATGTTCGACTGGTTATAGACAGAACCTTTTTTAACGTTGAGCCATCTGTCGAGGTCTTCCTTACGATAAACACTGTTTCCCACCCAGTTAATGTCACGAAGAAAATACTGTTTCCCTTCGTCAACCTTTACAAGCAGCCCTACGCGGTTTTCAGACACCGGATAAAGAGAGTCGCCTGTTATCCTGAAATCCTTGTATCCGTTATCGTTATAGAAAGTATAGAGTTTATCCTTGTCTTCATCATATTTTTCTGAGACGAATTTTGACGCTTTGAAGAAGTTAAGGTTCCTCTTCTTAGTATTTTTCATCTTCCTCCGGAGCTGCGTTGTCGTGAAATTGTCATTTCCAAGGAACGAAATCTCATCTATCTTAACCTTTTCCTTCTTATCGACATCAACTGTAAGGATTATATTGTTTGGCATGTCGGGGTCGTCTTTCTGAACGAATTCAACCGTTGTATTAAGGAAGCCCTTTTCGACAAAATGATCGGTTATTATTTTCCTTGTATTGTTGATCTGGTAAGATGTAAGCTGAGAACCGACAGGCATGTTGATTTTTTCGGAAAGATCTTGTACTTCAGTGCTTTTCAGGCCGTTATACCTTACCGATGAAATTCTTGGCCTTTCCTGAAGTGCTATATCGAGGTATACAGTATCTGCCACTCTTTTTACAATTGTTATCCTGACATCAGAGAATAGACCCTGCTGCCACAGTTTTCTTGCAGCATTTGTTATCCCCTCGCCGGGAATTTCGATCACCTGTCCGCGTCTGAGCCCCGAGATCCCTATCAGGGCGTTTGTATCAAGGAATCTGATCCCGGATACTGTCACTCCTCCGATTGTATAGTCGTCGGAGGTCGAATAGTCAGCGATTCTCACCTCCTCCTGTGAAAACAGGTTCAATCCAACAATAATAAATGCTGCTGCCAGAAAAGCTTTTTTCAATCTTCTAATCACCATCATTTCATTAATTTCCCATGATTTGTTCACTTGTTTTCCCAAATCTTCTTTCCCTCTTCTGGAAGTCAATAATTGCCTTGTAAAACTCTTCCTTACTAAAATCGGGCCAAAGTGTTTCCGTAAAGTATAATTCAGTGTAAGCCAGCTGCCAGAGCAAAAAGTTGCTGATACGGATTTCGCCGCTGGTCCTTATCATTAATTCGGGATCAGGAATCCCTGCCGTAGCGAGATAGTTCCCAAAGTTGAATTCGTTAATATCCTCCGGTCTGATTATCCCCCCTGCAATTTCCTCTGAAATTTTTTTTGCAGCCTCAGTGATCTCCCATCGCGAACTGTAGCTCATTGCCACAATAAGGGTCAGTCCGTTCCCTTTTGATGTAACGTTTATCGTTTCCATCAACCGGTCCCTTACATCTTCGGCGAGTCTTTTGGTATCACCTATTGCCGTAAGTCTGATATTATTTTTGAGGAGGGTTCCGGTCTCATTATTCAGCGACTGAACCATGATTCCCATCAGGGCAGATACCTCCTCATCAGGTCTTCCCCAGTTTTCGGTGGAAAAAGCATAAAGTGTAAGATAAAGGATCTTGAGTTCTGCTGCTGCCTCAATGATCTCCCTTAACGCTTCAACGCCCTTATGATGTCCGAATATCCTGTCCATTCCTCTCTGCCTGGCCCATCTTCCGTTACCATCCATAATAATTGCCACATGCGAAGGGAGCCTCTCAGTGTTAATCTGTTCTTTTAGGGACATAAGTCAACGTCTTCTTGATTGATTCAGATCACTGTAAGCCGGGCAGCCCAACTTTTTGTTGAATATCTTCCATGTCAGCGAAACTCCTGCAAAGGAATACCAGTCGTTGTTGTGAAGCCATGCTCTGTGATCCGGATCAACATTATCTTCCAAGCCGTCAAAGTTATCATAAAAAGTTTTACGAAAACCATATTCAGCTTCAAGTCCGAGGTTTTTATGGATATTTATCTTGAAACCGAGCGAAAATGGAATTACGGGGACGTATGTTGGGGAGTTGTTATTAATAAATGAAAGCCCGGCTCCGCCTGCGATATATGGAGTAAAGTTCCATTTCTTCATCTGGGTGGAATAGGGCAGGAAATTAAATTCGAACTGCAATCCGAAATCTATGACGCTTCCTGAAAACGATGTATCTCTTGCCTGCTGGAAATCGTTATTGAAGTCCCTGTCGGCGGCCTGAATGCCTCCGGCGAACAGATTAGCCCTGACAGCCTGGCGCGGATTGAAATTGTATCTGTAAAAGATGCCTCCTGCCGGTCCGGGTGAATAGAACAATCTATTGGTGTTAATATCTCCGATATATGAAGCTACGCCTCCGAATATGCCATAGTCAGCATTTCTCTGTCCGAGAACTGATAATGAGAGGCTTATAAAAAGAAGTAAAACCGTTATCTTTTTCATCCAAACTGATCCGGCATTTTATCATCTGAAAGAAGGCCATCCCTTGGGACCTGTTTTCAACTTATAAGTAACGGTGAAGTTAAGAAAATAGTACTTATCGTTGACCTTGTTTGGCAGAATATCAGGGTCAAAACCGTCGATATAGTCAGTATTGGCCCACCTGCCGCCAAATTCTACGCCAAAGTTAACGTTTGGGCTGTAAATCAGTGTTGCTCCAAGTCCTCCCGGCACCACCAGTGAAAAACCATTAAAGTCAGTGCTTCCCGGTTCGCTTATTCCTCTCTGCTCAAGAGCATCGTTTGGATTCACCGAATAGGCAGCACCTCCCAGACCTGCATAGGCGTAAAAATCGAGTGATGAAAGCAGCGCCCATAAACTCTTCCCCTTTAGAAACAGATAGCTGCTCTCGTATTTATTCTTTATAAAATAGTATTCGAAAAGAAGTGAAGGTTCAAAAAGATTTGTTACCGCCTCGTAATCACGGCCTTCGTTCGATCCTCTTTCATCTGTCGCATGCAGGTTTGCGTAAACAAGGCTTAGCCTCAGATTAGCGGTGCGTCCAATCCTGTACCGGACACTTCCGTTCACATTGAAACGGGTCTGCCTGTAGCTTAGGTCTTTAAATCCGAGTATGTTTTCGCCATGAGTATAACCTCCGATGTCAGGAAATGTAAATGAAGGTCCAATTCCAAACTGAGCTTCCCAGGTTTTTAACTTCCATAACTGGGCATCAGATAACTGAACTGCAAAAAATAATATTGCTACGACAAAAATTGTTCGTTTCATTTCAGTTTGAGTTAAATTGCAGATACAAATATAATAATCTAAAATAAATCAAGGTGTTTTAGGCCAACTTAATTAGTTACGCCTGTCAGCACCCCACATCAGTTTATTCCTGAGTGTACTGAAGAAATCCATCCCTTCGGGCATAAATGTTTTTAGCTTCCTGTCCGAACGGGCAATACATATATCTTCCCTGAAAGGCAATCTTCTTGACCTGAAATCGCAGGTGGCAATGAATTCACCTGAACGCCCCTCAACAGTCATTCTGAGCGTACTTGCACCCGAAATTACAATCGGGCGGATTGTCAGGTTGTGGGGAGAAATAGGAGAAATAATAAGGCTTTCGTCATCAGGCGAAAGGATCGGACCTCCAACGCTGAGATTATAGGCCGTTGAACCGGTTGCCGTTGAGACAATAAGGCCGTCAGCCCAGTAGGTGTTGAGATAGGTTTCATCAACATATACGTTGATAGTTATCATGCTTGGATCGGCCTTTTGTATTGTAATCTCATTAAGGGCGGTTGATGATTCCTTGTCGAATATCCCTTCCGGTTTCCTGAATTCCAGGAGTGATCTTTCTATTATCAGGTATTTTCCGTCACAGAGAAGGTCAACCGAATGCTCTATTTCCCCTTCCGAGATATTGGCGAGAAAACCCATTCTCCCTGCATTCACTCCGCCAATGGGGATACCCAGATCCCTTACCTTAAGCATCGTTTCGAGAAAAGTCCCGTCGCCTCCGACACTCAGCACAAGATCCGGCAACTGTTCAAGACTGCTGATCTCATCAAAGCTTTCAATAAGCGAGGTGTAGCTGCAACCGGGAATAGTGATGCTCCTCCGGCAGAGGTATATTCTTATTCCCCTGCTGCAGAATCCGTTTATTAGTCTGTTAATCCCCTCTGCAGTCCTGGGATTGGCCTCCTTGCTGTAAATGGCTACTGATCTCAGCATGGCTTAAATATTCAGGTATTTCATCAGAAGATCAAAACGTTCTGAATAAAATCTATCCATAGAATCATCCGACGTAACCCATGTTTTGACATCATAGTTATATCGCTCGAATGTGCGCAATACAGATGCAATATCATTTGTATTCACCTTTATTGTCACTTCGAGCCTTGTTGAATCGGGCGGCGATGTTATATACAGACTCAGGACCTTAACATTATTGCTTTCAATAATCTGTGCTATCTGCGACAATGAATAATCGCGCTCAATGACCTCTACAACTATTATTCCCCCCTGCTGATCCATTGATGATATTCCTGCAATGTATCTCACAAGGTCTGTTGCTGTAATAACTCCCTTGTAGTGCATCTTGTCATCCAGAACCGGCACAACAGTCAGCTTAAGCCTTGCTGCAAGCCCTATCACTTCAAACAGGTGCTGTTCAGTGGTGACATAGGGTTTAAGAAGAGTAAGCTCGTGATTGCCAATAGGTTCTTCTGGCTGATTCATATCGTAGATGTCAGTATCGGAGATCAGCCCCAGAAAATCCTGATTGTTTACGATGGGCAAATGTGAAATTCTGAATATTTCCATCCAGTTGAGAGCTGTCTGACCCGAATCGGAGGTCTTGACAGCCGGTATCACATCTGAAATCAGGTCTTTGGCAACCATAAAATTCCTCCTGCATTTAAATTTCATCTAAAATAAGAAAAAAAAAGCCAGTTGTTGTATTTTTGCTTCACATTACAATACGGACAATCATCTTTTTTATTATGACAAAGCTAAGCGTAAATATCAACAAGATTGCCACACTAAGGAATGCCAGAGGGGGCAATATTCCGAATGTCAAAACGGCAGCCATAAACTGTGAGCTGTTCGGGGCTGAAGGAATTACTGTTCACCCAAGGCCGGATGAACGCCATATCAGATATAAAGATGTACTTGAGATCAGGCCCGTGATAAAAACCGAATTCAATATTGAAGGGTATCCCTCCGACAGCTTCATGGACCTGGTCCTTGCGGTAAGGCCGAACCAGGTAACATTGGTTCCGGATGCCCACGATGCCATCACTTCAAATGCAGGATGGGATGTTGAGAGGTACAGGCTTTTTCTAACCGATATTGTGATTACATTTAAGAAAGAAGGAATAAGGACCTCCATCTTTGTGGATACCGGGACAACAAATATTGAGGAGGCGGCCTTAACAGGAACTGACAGGATCGAGCTTTACACAGAGCCTTATGCAGCGGCTTTCAGCACTGATGCACATTCCGCCGCGGAACCTTTTGTAAGGGCCGCGGAGATAGCCCGAGAACTTGGCCTGGGAGTAAACGCCGGCCACGACCTTAACCTCGACAATCTGCATTACCTTCACCAGAACATTCCATGGCTCGCAGAGGTATCAATCGGACATGCCCTGATTTCTGACGCTCTGTACCTCGGCCTTGAAAACACAATTCAGATGTACAAAAGGCAACTTTTATAGTGATACTTCCGGATGAGGTTGTTTTTCAGGAAATACGGCTCGGGAACTCCTCTGATAATACTTCACGGATTGTTTGGTTCTTCAGACAACTGGATATCAGTTGCCAGAAGCCTTGCGGAAAGTTTTACGGTTTATCTTCCCGATCAGCGCAACCACGGTCAATCTCCTCATTCACCTGTACACGACTATGGATCGATGAAAGACGATCTGGCACAGCTTGCCGATGACCTGGATCTGGAGAAGTTCTTTCTTGCCGGTCACAGCATGGGAGGAAGAGCGGCAATGCTTTATGCTCTTGAGTTTCCGGAAAGACTCAATGGACTGCTGGTAGCTGATATTTCGCCCTTCAGGAACAAAAAAAACTATAACGATGACAGGGAAAAATACCTTGGAATTCTGAACTTCATGCTAAATGCTGATCTTTCGGTAATGACTTCACGCAGTGCAGTTGAATCACTGATGAAGTCAGCCGTGAACCAGCAGAAAACAAGAGACCTTATAATGAAGAACCTTAAAAGGAGGCATGATAATTCATTCTCATGGAAGCTGAACCCGCAGGCTTTGCTTGATAACCTCGAAAGGATCATGGACGGGATAATTGACGATGATACTGAAGCACCGTCGATTACAGGATTTCCGGTTTTTTTTCTGAGAGGCGGGTTGTCGTCGTTTATAGGGGAAAGTGATTTCCCAGGCATAATGAGGCTGTTTCCGGGAGCAGAATTAATTACAGTCGCGGGTGCGGGCCACTGGCTTCACAGTGATAACCCGGAAGCTGTAGCGAAATGTTTCCACCGATTTATTGAGGGCTGAATATCATAAAAGAGTTACGCTTTCAACATTTTCCCTGCTTATCTGTGGCATGTTCAGAAACCTTAGAAGGACCTGGGCAACTGCGAGAACGTCCTTCTCACAGTATCTGACTATCCTCTTCAGTTCTCCTTCCCTGTAATAGAGGTCAGCGACCATACTGCCGTCGATGTCATCCTTGGGTGACTGTATATTGAGGACTGATGTAAGGAGATCGAGAGAGGTATAGCTTTTATAATCCCCGAATTTCCATAGCTCCATTGTGTCAATAAGCCTGATCTCCCAGGGTTTTTTTCCTGCAGTATCAAGAAGGTCAGGGATAGTGATGCTGTTAATTATCATCCTTCTTGAAATATAGGGATAATCAAACTCCTTTCCGTTGTGCGCGCACAAGAGGGCTTCCCTGTTCCGGGAGAATTTCGCAAGCATTGAAGAGAAACCGGAAAGTATAAGCTTCTCATCGTCTCCATAGAAGGATTTGAGACGAAAGGATAAGGGATCCTTCCCTGTTATGATTCCGGCGGAAATGCATATTATCTTTCCGAATTCGGCATAGATGCCGGCTCGCTCATAAGCATCGCCCGCTGACTCATCTTCGCGCCGGAACTGTTTTGATTTCTTATCCCAGAGAAGCTGAATGTGCTGCTCAAGAACATCAAAGGATGATTCGGACGGTACTGTTTCGATATCAATAAATATTATATCCTCCGGCCGGACACCCTGAATTATTCTCATTCCTTAAAGATGTTTTTCGATTATTGAAACAAGTACTTCAATACCCACCTGATTTTCGCCCCCTCCGGGAATTATTATGTCTGCATATCTCTTTGTGGGTTCAATAAACTGAAGGTGTGAGGGTTTAACAGTATCGTGGTAGCGGTCAAGGACCATCATCACCGAGCGGCCCCTCTCGACAATATCCCTCTGAATAACCCTTCCAAGGCGGTCATCGGCATCTGCGTCCACGAACACCTTGATATCGAAAAGATCGCGTAAAACAGGATCTGCAAGAATGAGTATACCTTCAACTATCGCTACTCTTGCCGGTAATACGGTTATGGTCTCGTTAGCCCGAAGGCATGTAAGATAGGAATAGATAGGCATCTGGATACTTTCTCCTCTCCTTAGCCTGACAAGGTGGTCAGCCAGAAGTGAAAACTCAAGCGAATCGGGATGATCAAAGTTGATTTTCTGTCTTTCTTCAAGTGGAATATTGCCATTATCCTTGTAATAGGCATCCTGCGGAATAACAATCACTTTCTCATTCGCCAGCCTTTCAACTACCTTTTTGACCACTGTTGTCTTTCCCGAACCGGTGCCACCTGCTATACCTACTATAAGCATTTATTGCTATTTTTGTACTTTCTTGTTTTTCAAAAATAACAATTAAGTTTAAAGAACATACAGTAACGGCCTCAAAGATGAGGCTGCAAAATTCAACCGGTGCTGAAAATACCCGGAGCAAAGGTCACCAGCAAGTCCGGGTGCCATTTCAGCAGTAATAAATTAAAGCTATGTCAGAGCTATACCCGCTGAAATTTGATCCTATTCTGAAAGAAAAGATATGGGGAGGCAATTCGCTTGAGAAAGATTATGGGAAGAATCCCGGCAAGCTGGGAAATATCGGAGAAAGCTGGGAGATTTCGGCCGTATCAGGGGATCTTTCGGTTGTAAGCAACGGTTTTCTTGCCGGCAATAACATCGAAGAGGTAATTGAGGTCTATATGGGAGATCTGACAGGAGAAGGTATTTATGAAAAATTCGGGAACGAATTCCCGCTTCTCATAAAGCTAATTGAAGCCCGCGATGACCTTTCGGTTCAGGTACATCCGGGCAACGATCTGGCCAGAAAGAGACACGGAGCATACGGAAAGACGGAGATGTGGTACATACTGCAGAGTAATAATGGGGCAAGAATCTTTGCCGGATTTTCAAAGCCTGTCAACCGGACTGAATTTCTTTCAGCTCTTGAAGAAAATAATATTGCGTCTCTCCTGAATGAAGAATCAGCATTACCTGGTGACGTTTTCTTTACGCCTGCCGGTACTGTGCATGCCATAGGTTCAGGGATTGTCCTTGCAGAGATCCAGCAGACCTCCGATATAACCTACAGGATCTCCGACTGGGGCAGGCTCGACAGTAACGGCAAAAGCAGGGAACTTCATAATGACCTGGCAATTGATGCAATCGACTTCAAATCTTCAGGTAATTACAGGATCAGAAAAAATCCCGGAAAAAACGAACCTACTGAGATAGTGAGCTGCGAGTTCTTCAATGCTTCTCTGATAGATTTCAATGAAGTCGTGGCCAGGGATTATAACACGTTCGATTCATTTGTTATTTACCTTTGCGTTGAAGGAGCATTTATTATCAGATGGGAAGGGAAAAGCGAGAGAGTGACAAAAGGAGAAACAGTGCTCATTCCTGCCCTGATAACTGACGTAACGCTCATACCGCAACCTGAAGCCAGGATCCTTGAGATATATATCGACAACTACAGAACAGATCAGTGAAAATTTCATAATATACGATGTCATGAATAAACACATAATAAGCTTTCTGATACCTGCGATTCTCCTTCTGGCGGCAGCCGGATGCAGCGGCAGAGGTTCTTCCGGTAAACATCAGGCAATTGAAGCTGACACGACAACCGTTCCGGATACGGGTTATACAGGAATAAAGCAATATTACAGCGGAACGAAACTTCTGAAGGAAGTAACTTTCCGTAACGGTATAAAGCATGGTGAGACGAAAACCTACTACCCGGGAGGCCAGCTCTATCAGACATTATGGTACGAAAACGGACTGCGCGAGGATTCATCAAGGTGGTACTATCTGGAGGGGCAGGTATTCAGATCAACCCCTTATAAGCGCGATACTGTTGACGGCACCCAGATCCAGTATTACAGGAATGGAAAAGTAAAGGCCAGGCTTGGCTATCTGAATGGTTTCAGGACGCCATTGCTTGAGGAATACGCAGCCAACGGAAGTCTTATCGGAGGCTATCCTGAGATAACCTATACTATTGACGACATGTACACCGCCTCAGGCAGGGTAAGGATAAACCTGGCAATGTCAGACAACTCCGACAAGGTTAAATTCTACAGGGGTGAGTTTACAAACGGAGTTTTTGATACTACCCGTTGTGAAAGCATCAAAACGGTAAGCGGCAAGGCGCTTCTGGACCTTAAAAAGACGGGGTCAGGCCAGCAGGGTTATGTCGGAATTATTGCCTCAACCCGTACCGCTTTCGGAAACAATAATCTGATATATAAAAGAATTGAACTGCCTTACAGTGATCTGAAGTAATTCCAATTCCCATGATAATCCATTCAGCAACATACCTTCAGAGCAGTCCGTCGCTGAAGGAATGTCCTGATCCTCTGAAACCCGAGTTCGGCTTCATCGGCCGTTCAAATGTCGGAAAATCGTCGCTGATAAACATGCTGACAGGCTATTCTCATCTTGCAAGAACCTCCGGAAGCCCGGGAAAAACCAGAAGTATAAATCATTATCTGGTCAACGGCAGCTGGTTTCTTGTTGATCTTCCCGGGTACGGCTATGCCAGGGTGCCGGTTACAATGAGGGAAAAATGGATAAAGAGGACCGAAGAATACATTCTTGGAAGGGAGAATCTGATTTGCCTCTTTGTCCTGATTGATTCCAGGCATAATCCTCAGAAATCCGATATAGAGTTTATGGAATTCCTGGGGATAAACCAGGTGCCTTTTGCAAGGATATTCACCAAGAGCGATAAGATATCTTCAGCTGTCCTTAAGAAAACCATCGACAGCTACGACAGGGAAATGCTGAGAACATGGGAATCACTTCCCCCTTCCTTTACAACCTCAGCCGTTGACAGGCGGGGGAGGGAAGACATACTTGATTTTATAGGTGAAACTTTAAACAATTTATCAAAACCAGGCTGATTTGCCGCATAATTTCTATTTTTGTAACCTGAAAAAATAGCAAACAAGCAAAACCTCCTTACAATGTATGGCAAGGCTCCAATGAAGATTTTCTCATGCCGGGCATCGCGGCATTTGGCCCAGAGAATAGCTGATGAACTAGGTATCGAACTGGGAAAAAGTTCAGTGACTGAATTCAGCGATGGTGAATTTCAGCCATGCTTTGACGAATCGGTAAGAGGTAATATGGTATTTATTGTCCAGTCGACAAATCCTCCGGCAGATAATTTCTTTGAACTTCTTCTGATGATCGATGCTGCCAAAAGGGCTTCTGCATACAAGGTAATTGCCGTTATTCCATACTTTGGTTTTGCAAGGCAGGACAGGAAGGACAGACCCCGTGTTTCGATCGGATCAAAGCTGTCGGCTGACCTTCTGGGCACCGCAGGTGTTGACAGGGTCATAACCATGGACCTTCACGCTGATCAGATTCAGGGCTTCTTCGATGTACCCGTCGACCACCTGTTCGGTTCGGCAATATTTGCACCATACATTGAAAACCTGAAACTCGAAAACCTTACCGTTTCCGCTCCCGACATGGGCGGATCAAAAAGGGCAAATGCCTATTCAAGACATCTTCAGTCGGAAATGGTTCTCTGCTACAAGCTTCGCAAAAAACCCAATGTCGTCGAAGAAATGTCTATCATTGGAGAAGTGGAAGACCGTAATGTGGTCATTATCGATGACATGATCGATACAGGAGGGACACTCGTTCTTGCTGCACAGAAGATGAAGGAGAAGGGAGCAAGAAGCATAAGGGCATTCGCCACACACCCCATCCTTTCAGGAAATGCTGTTGAAAGAATAGACCAGTCGCCTATCAGCGAACTGGTTGTTACGGATTCGGTCCCTTTTGCAAACAATTCAGACAAAATAAAAGTGCTTTCAATCGCCGGGATTTTTGCAAGGACAATCCAGGCTGTCAACTTCAATCAGTCGATAAGCACAAATTTTGTATTCTGATTCCTTTGTAATATATTTGCACTCCATTTTAAAATGTCAAACGTGTAATGGGGAGTTACTGTCACAATAACTCTGAGTAGCACAATAATTTACAACAAATGAAGACACTCGAAATCAAAGGATCCTCAAGAACCGCTCTGGGAAAGAAAGACTCAAAGAATATCAGGAAAGAAGGAAATGTACCATGTGTTATTTACGGCAAGGATGAGAACATACATTTTTTCGCTCATGAAAACAGCTTCAAGGATCTTGTCTATACCCCCGATGCACACATTGTCAACCTCGATCTTGAAGGGAAAGAGTACAGGATCGTTATACAGGACATACAATTCCATCCTGTGACCGACAGGATCCAGCATGTTGATTTCTTTCAGATCAATGATGAAAAGCCTATAGTGATCAGCCTTCCTGTTAAGATCTCAGGCGATTCCATCGGAGTAAAGGCGGGAGGAAAACTCAGAGTCAAGAAAAGACACCTCAAGGTAAAGGGTTTTGCGAACGACATCCCCGAATCTCTTCCTGTCGACATAACAAATGTCAGGGTCAACCACTCGGTAAAAGTAGGAGATCTGTCATACGACAAGATTGAACTTATTGATCCAAAGATCACTACCGTTCTCACTGTTGCAACATCACGAGTTGTAACAAAGGAAGAGGGAGCTGAAAAGACTGAAGCCGAAGCTGGTGAAGCTGCTCCGGCAAAATCAGAATAAAGGCAAAAAAGTCCTTTTTCAATAATATTCAGGCACAATGAAATATCTGATAGTTGGCCTGGGGAATATAGGTGACGAGTATGCAGATACCCGTCACAATATTGGTTTTACTATCCTCGATGCCCTTGCTGCGGAGACAGAGACGCCGTTTACCGACAGGCGGTACGGCTTCTTATGTGAAATAAAGCACAGAGGCAGGACTCTTGTCCTTCTCAAACCCACAACATACATGAATCTAAGCGGTAACGCCGTAAGATACTGGATGAACAAGGAAAAGATCCCGGCAGGGAATCTTCTTATCGTTGTGGATGACATCGCACTTCCCCTTGGAAGCATCAGGATGAGACCCAAAGGCAGTGATGGAGGACATAATGGACTTGCCAATGTCAGTTCTGTGCTCGGCACATCGGAATATGCAAGGATCAGGGTGGGGATAGGAAACGGTTTCAGCAAAGGGGCTCAGGTTAACTATGTCCTTGGGAAATGGACCAGGGAAGAGAGAAAATTCCTTGACGAAAGGATCTCCATAGTAAAGGAAATGATCAAGTCATTTGCATTTGCCGGAACAGAACTTACCATGACAACCTTCAACAGGCAGGCCAGGCTTCCTTCACAGGCCGGTCCTCAAAGGGATGAAAAAAGTAAGGGAGAGGAATTAAGGAATACAGATCATGACAGAACCTAAACAGGTACGGATCGACAAGTTTCTTTGGGCTGTCAGGATCTATAAGACAAGAAGCATCGCATCCGATGAATGCACAAAGGGCAGAATAATAATAAGGAACGTCCAGGTCAAACCTTCAAGGATCATATCCCGCGATGAAATTATCATTGTAAGAAAACCTCCGGTCACTTACACTTACCGCATTATTGAGCCGATAGCCAATCGGTTATCTCCCAAACTGGTAAGTAATTATGTTGAGGATCTTACTCCCGAAGATGAAAAGATCAAGGCAGAAATAAAAAATTCCGGTTTCGTAAGCTACAGGGGAAAAGGGACAGGAAGACCAACAAAAAAAGAAAGACGAAATCTTGACCGGTTCATTGAAGATTTTGACAATTCCTGACAGGTGGTAAAAAGACGTATTATTCCATGTAAACAAGATAATATTAAAGGCTTCATTAGCAGTGGATGTCATTTTTTATAACTTGCAGTGACCTCTTATAATGTATTTTATTGAATAGGAGGGCAGATTTCTACAGTTAACCTGATCATGGGCAAGGAAAACAT
This sequence comes from Bacteroidales bacterium, assembly GCA_040772125.1. Taxonomy (GTDB): domain Bacteria; phylum Bacteroidota; class Bacteroidia; order Bacteroidales; family VadinHA17; genus LD21. The sequence continues at coordinate 696,122 of JAXGYS010000003.1, read as the reverse complement.
TGAAAAGTATTCGGCTCGCTATGCTTTGCTGAAACGGGTGGCCGGCTTATGGCACCACATTATCTTTTACCGGAAAGTAATAGTCCTCGGAGTTGAAAACATTAATCCCGAGCACCACCTCATATTTGCCCCCAATCACCAGAACGCTCTTATGGATGCTCTTGCGGTGCTTTTTACGCACAAGGGACAGCCTGTATTCCTGGCAAGAGCCGACATCTTCAAACGGAAGTTTATCGCAGCCCTTTTGTATTTCCTGAAGATACTGCCAGTATACAGGATAAGGGACGGATTCAGCTCTCTGAAATCAAATGATGAAGTATTCCTTAAAACAATCGATGTAATAAAGCACAAAAACGGGCTTGTCATTCTGCCCGAAGGCGATCATGCCGGATTCAGGAGACTTCGCCAGCTCAAAAAGGGAATCTGCAGAGTAGCTTTTCAGGCTGATGAAGCAACGGGATTCAAGCTTAAGATCAAAATAATACCTGTTGGTATTGAATTTTCAAACTATACCAGGTTCAGACAGGTACTCACGGTTGTATATGGGAAACCCATAGAGGTCAGTGAGTACCACCAGCTTTACATGGAAGCTCCTGAGAGGGCCCTTAATGAACTGAGAAGCAGACTCTCAGGTGAGATAAAACGGGTAATGGTCCATATTGAGTCGGTAGAAGACTATGAGGCAATAGATGAGCTCAGAAGCATTGTGAACGGAAGATACAGTGATGATATAAGGAATCCCAAGGTAATCAGGGACCGTTCTCTTATTGAAAAACTAAACAAACTGAAATTTTCTGATCCTGAAAAATATAAAAGGATCTGCGATCTGAGCCTCAGTATCAAGGAAAAAACTAACCTGCTGAACATCAGTTACCGGCTTCTGGGAAAGAAAAAACATTCGCCGGTATGGCTGACATCAGGTATTGCACTGCTTGCCGTCACTTTTCCTCTGTGGCTGTTCGGGAATATCTTCACACTTACCTTTCTAAGCGTACCCGGCCTTCAGATCAGGAAAATCAAGGATCCCCAGTTCCACAGTTCCATTAAATACGGATTATCCCTGGTTCTTGCAATGATATTTCTCCCTCTGTACCTAATAATTTCTCTTTTGATTTTCTCTCCCTGGTGGCTGGCGATACTGGTATTTCTTCTGATTCCTGTCTCAGGGATTTATGCCTGGAATTACAATCTGTTGCTCCAAAGGATAAAAGGAGGCTTCAGGATGAGAAAATATTCCAGGGAGAAGAATCCCGATTACCTGCTTCTGAGAAAGGAATATGATGAACTGTTGACTCTGATTTCGGATTTAAAAGATGAGTAGCAGGGGGCATTTCAGTGGTAAAACAGCCTGGATAACAGGTGCATCTTCCGGAATTGGAGAAGCTCTTGTCTATGAACTAGCGGGAAGAGGCGCCAGACTGATTATTTCCTCCAACGATCCCGAAGGTCTTCAGAGGGTAAGAAAGGCCTGCGGTGACAATCAGGAAAGGGTAACCTGCGTTCCATTCGACCTTTCTGACAGTCAGGGCATAAAGGAGATTGCCGAAACGCATGTTGAAGAAGCAGGAGGAATAGATTTTCTTTTTAACATAGGAGGAATAAGCCAGAGGGCAAGAATTGAGGAGACACCTTTGTGGCTTGACAGAAAGATATTCGAGATCAATTATTTCGGTACAATAGCCCTGACAAAGGCGGTACTGCCCTACATGCAGAGCAAAAAATCGGGACATATACTGGCAACAAGCAGTATAACAGGTCGTTTCGGTTTTCCGCTGAGGTCGGCTTATTCTGCTTCAAAACAAGCCCTGCATGGTTTTTTTGAGACACTTTACCTCGAAAACAAGAATAACAATATCAAAACTTCAGTTATTATTCCCGGCAGGGTAAGAACCAATATCTCATTTCATGCTCTTGACGGTGAAGGAAGGGAGCACGGCCGGATGGACGACGGTCAGGCCAGCGGATTACTCCCTTCGAAGGCGGCAAAAATAATTTTAAATGGTATCCGGAAGGACAAAAGAGAGATCCTGGTAGGAAAATGGGAGCTTGCATTATTGTTTATCAGGCGGATATGCCCTCCCTTGTTTTTCAGGATCGCCGACAGGATAAAATCAACATAACATATTAACTGATTATACAATGGATTCATATCAGCTTGGGGGCATACAGCAAATCGGCATCGGGGTCAGAAACCTCAGGGAAGCGTGGGAATGGTATATAAGGATATTTGGCATGGACTGCCGAATATTTGATGATGAGACTGAAGCCAGGTTCATGCTTCCATATACAGGAGGGAAGCCTCAGAGCCGTCATGCCATACTGGCGCTCAACCTGCAGAGCGGAGGAGGTTTTGAGATCTGGCAGTACAAAGGCAGGGAACCCGTTTCAATAAGTGAGGAAATAGCATTGGGCGATCTCGGAATCCTGCTTTGCAAGATGAAGGTAAGGAATATCGATGAGGCTTTCGCACACCTGAAGGCCAGCGATTGCAGTATTCTCGGCACTCCAGTTGAGGACCCTGAAGGCAAACTGACTTTCTTCATTAAAGATCCCTTCGGTAATATATTCCAGATGGTAAGTGATTCCAAATGGTTCATGAAAGAGGGCAAGGTAACCGGGGGTGCCTATGGCGCTTCAATCGGAGTAACGGATATCGACCGGTCGAGGGCTGTCTATTCCGGTATCCTTGGATATGATAAGGTTGTTTACGACATCACCGCAACCTTCCCTGACCTTGCGAGCCTGCCAGGAGGCAGCAACGAGTTCCGGAGAGTGCTTCTCAGAAGATCCTTGCCATTTTCAGGATTTTTCAGTGACATTTTCGGGCAGAGTGAGATTGAGCTTATATCCTCTGCCGGCAAACCCGGGAAAAGAATATACAAGGACCGCTTCTGGGGCGACCCGGGTTTTATACATCTCTGTTACGACATGTGGGGGATGGACAATCTCAGGGATTTCTGCCGCGATAAAGGGTTCCCTTTTGTTGTCGACAGCAAGGAGAGCCGTCAGGGAAGCAGTTTCGACATGGGAGAAGCAGCAGGTCATTTTGCATATATTGAAGATCCTGACGGCATTCTTATCGAATTCGTCGAATCACACAAACTGCCGGTGATAAAAAAACTGGGATGGTATCTCGACCTGACAAAAAGGCGGAAATACAAACCTCTTCCAAAATGGATGGTAAAGGCACTGAGATTCTCAAAAGTGAAAAATCCCTGATCTGACTGGCAAAAGCATTACGGAGGGAAAGTCCGCTACAGCTCTTTTTCTCTCATTTCCTGAACCTGCCTGAAGACTCTCATGAAATTGCCGCCCCAGATCTTTTCGATTTCGGCCTTTGAGTAGCCGCGATTTAATAGCTCAATGGTGATATTTTTCATATCTGCCACACTCTTGCAGCCTTCAACCCCTCCCCCGCCGTCGAAGTCAGTTCCGATTCCTACATGATCAATCCCGGCTACCTGGACAACGTGATCAATATGATCGACAACATCTTTTACCGTTGCAAGTTTTTTGTACCTTTCCCTTATATCCCAGCGTTCCGCCCTGTATGCCTCCTTCTCCTTTTCCGAAAGTTTCTGATAATCTCCGTATTTTTCCCTGAGCGCAGCAATTTTTGCATCCAGTTCGGGATTGGGATCTGGTGTCTTTATATAGTCGCTCAGTATGCAGATCTGGATAACTCCCATATTATCCCTCAAAGCCAGCAGCATATCATCGGAAAGATTTCGCGGACTCTCGCAGAGAGCCCTGCATGAAGAATGGGATGCAATAACAGGAGCTTTTGACAAATTAAGAACATCCCAGAAAGCTTTGTCTGAAATATGGGAAACATCAATAATCATCCCAGTACGGTTCATCTCACTTATCACATCACGACCAAATGCAGACAGACCATTATGCTCAGGACCTGCAGAATCGGTTGATGAATCGCATATGTCATTATTTCGCGTATGGGCCAGGGTTATGTATCTCGCTCCCCTGTTATAAAACTCCTTTATCCTCGAAAGGTCCTTCCCTATAGGATAACCGTTCTCAACTCCGATAAAAGCCGCAATCTTTCCTGCCTTCTTAAGGCTGTATGCATCGTCGGGGCTTAAGGCTATTGAAGCCATCGATGAGTTTTTCCCTACATTCTCATGTATTTTCTCCAGCACCTTCAAAGAATATTCATAGATCTCATTGTAAGCTGAATCATTCCTCGGACCCTGACTGGTAAAAACAGCAAAGAATTCGGCATCTAGCCCTCCCTCAATCATTCTCGGAAAATCAACACAGCCTCTGTCATGGCGCTGACCAAGGTCGAAACCCGTTTCGACCATCTCCATAGGTGTGTCGCAATGCGTATCTACAGTAAGTACCCTCCTGTGAATATTGTCAGCCACCCTGGCTACCTCCTTCACATTATTGCCGCAACCTGCAAGGACCAGTATTGTAAAAGCAGACCAGATAATTTTTTTCATATTCATTCGGATGTTTTCGTCTGCAATATAAAAAAAATGGGGTATCAAAAAGCCTGATATATAGCATTTAACACTATTTAACTAAGAAAAAAGCCCCCGACGTTTCAGTCAGGGGCAGCCATGAAAAGAATGGAAAATTGCTTTTGGACAGTAAAAGCTTCTTTCTAAAGTATGGCACTTTAAATATCCTGGTTTTGCTTTCTTTTCTGTATTAAGGAATTAAGTCCTTACTTTTGTTTCAGTTTTAGTGAGTGTAAATCTAAGCTTTTTTTTAGAAATATCAAAGGAAAATCCTTAACATAAAAGATCGCCTGCATTATAATGAGTATTTTTATCACCTTGCAGCAATGCATGATAAACACAGCAATTCTTATCCTGATTATGGTTAAATGAGGGCTAAAGTAATTTAGGCTGTGGTGTAACATTGCCGGTTTGAATACGTCTTTATGTAAATTCTTTAAATGCATTTATTATGAATCGCAGGATATTTATAGTAACAGGCCTTCTTGTTTGTTTTCTTGCAGAAACATCTGCACAGGAATCCATAGGAAAAAGAAACTACTCAAGGACACTACCGGCAGGAAGAGAAATTAGGCTCGAAGTCAACAACAGGTATGGAAATATCAGAATAGATAACTGGGACAGCGATTCTGTAATGATTTCAGCCACTGTTGAAGCAACAGCACCCGACCGCGCAAAAATGGAGAAAATGCTCGATGGCATTGATATCGATGTCTACGAAGAAGGGACATCTGTTGTGGCTGAGACTCTTTTCGACAATGAAGCGAGGATACTTCTGGAAACATTCAAGGGATTTACCGGCAATATAATTAACTACAACTCCAGCCTGGAAATCGACTACGAGATAAAATTACCTGTTCGTGCCGACATAAAGATCAGGAACCAGTTTGGCGACGTAATAATGGGGAATAACACGGGCAATGTCTCCGTCAATCTTTCCAATGGCAATTTCAGTGCTGCATCGCTGAACAGGATCTCCGACCTTTCCCTTGATTTTGGTGAAGCAGAAATAGAATCGCTTAAATCAGGAAAGATCATTACCTCCTTCTCAAAATTCAGGATCGCCGTGTGCGAAGATCTTTCGGTAAGCAGCACATCATCTGATTTCGATCTCGGAAAGGTAAAAGACCTGGATGTAAATTCCAGACGTGACAAATTCTATATTGACAACCTTCAGGGAATAAAAGGATCCTCGTATTTTTCGGAATATTACGTGGAAGACATGGAAGGAGAGGCAGATATAACACTCAGGTTTGGCCAATTCGAAGCTGAGAGGATAAGGAACATGGGGAATCAAAACTTTGTGACGACCAACTGCGATCTCTCGCTCGATTTTGACCCTTCCGAATCGTTCGGATTTGAAATAAGACATACAAATGCTTTTGTTGTCGTCGCCGACAGGCTCAGGCCGGAAAGAAAAACCCTCGATGCGGAAAGAAAAGAGTATCTGACAAACGGCATGACAGGTACCAGGCAAGGAATTAATGAACTAATGATAGATGCCACCCGCGGCAACATCCACCTTAAATAGATCTGCGTCAGCCGCATCAGGCTTTCCACTGCTGCCTTTACCTTTTGAACCGGTCAGAAGATGATCTCCTGACTTAAAACGAGGTCTGGATAATACCAGGAAATTCGCTGGCTGGAGGGTATTTTGCCCTGAAATTCAGCAGTCCTTCCTCAAGCCATTCTCTGTATTCACCGACATTAAGATTTGTAGGCATCGGCTTGTTGAGCGGATTTCCATCATGATCTGTAATCACATACAGAGGAAGGGCATTTGTCCTGAACTTGCTGATTTCGAGATCCTCATTGATTTTACCTATTGTTTTCTTAATCTTTCCATCGACTGAGGAGGTGATCCATTTGCTTTCAGGAAGAACTGTCCTGTCGTCGGCATAGAGAGCGACAATAACAAACTCATTTCTTAGCATTTCAAGTATCGTGGGATCAGACCACACTTTTGCCTCCATGATCTTACAGTTGGCACAGGCATGTCCCTTGAAGTCGAGCAGCACCGGTTTTCCCTGTTCGCGGGCACATTTAAGACCCTGCTCATATTCATAATATCCGCTTAGTCCATGAGGCATCGAGAACAGATCACCATAAAGGGGAACCGAGCATTGTTCGCTGGCCCCGCTTGCGGCAGAAGAAGGTGCAGGGGCAACGATACCGGATTCAGATATCCTTGAAAGATTGAATTTAGATGTCTCAGGAGAAGGCAGCAGGGCAGACAAACCTTTCAGGGGAGCGCCAAACATTCCGGGAATAAGGTAGATGACAAATGAAAATACCGCAATTATCAGAAACAACCTGAATGTACCCACATGCTTAAGTTCGCTGTCGTGCCTGAACTTTATCTTCCCCATCAGATAAAGCCCTGTCAGGGAAAAGATGGTGATCCAGATCGCTAGATAAACATCGCGGGAAAGGATCCGGAAGGAATAGACACTGTCGATGGTCATAAGGAACTTGAGGCTGAATGCGAGCATAATAAATCCCAGCACTACCTTGACTGAATTCAGCCAGCCTCCTGATTTCGGCATACGGCTCATCACAGAAGGGAACAATGCAAAAACAGTAAAAGGAAGTGCAAAGGCAAGCCCGAAACCGAGCATCCCTATTGTCGGTCTGAGAACATCACCTGAGGCGGCTTCAACGAGAAGTGCTCCCACTATTGGTCCTGTGCATGAAAAAGATACAATGACGGTTGTGAGGCCCATGAAAAATGACGCAATAAGTCCTCCCCTGTCAACCCTCGAATCTGCCCCTGACACCCACCTGTTGGGAAGAACTATTTCAAATGCTCCGAAGAAGGAAGTTGCAAACACGACAAAAAGGGTGAAGAAGAGGAGATTTGGTATCCAGTGTGTACTCAAAGTATTTGCGAAACCCGCGCCTGCACTTGTAAGTGAAACAAGTATCCCGAGCAAGGTATAGATTGCCATTATTGAAACACCAAAAATAAGAGCCTTGAAGACCGACCGGGCACGGTTTTCAGAACCTTGCGAGAAGAAGGCAACTGTCATGGGTATCATCGGAAAGACGCATGGAGTGAGTATCCCTGCAAAGCCGGCAAGAAGTGAAATCAGGAAAAACTTCAGGAGGCCGCGCTTTTCTGCCGGTAATGTCCCTTCATCCCCGGTTTCAGCCGTTGCTGCTGCTGCAGCGCTGCTTGCCGGATCTCCGACGACAATTGTAAACTCTACATCCTTTGGCGGGGAGCATGTGGTATTGTTGCAGGACATATAATTTACAACACCTGATACGGTAAACGAAGCTTTCCCGGAGACGATCTTCTGTCTGAATTCTGCCTTGTCGCTGAATGATTTGATCTTAAATCCAAATGCTTCATCAAATAATTCCTCAGGCTCGGTAGCCTCGTATGCATTACCGTCGGGCTGAACCCCTTCAGGCATGCTAAAGGTAAAGGTTGTTGGTATCGGGCCGCCTTCCGGGACATCCATTGAGTAAATATGCGATCCCTTTTCGATCAAAGCCGTGAAGACAAGCTCGTAGTTGTTTCCGTCTTTTTTCTCATAGGAGAATTCCCATGATACCGGGTCGTAGATCTGTGCAGCAGCACTAATGGATAGAAAAGCCAGGATGGCTAGGAATGAAGTCACTCTTCTGATCATAACAGATTGAATTTTGTTGTAAAAATAATAAATCAATATGATTAACAGAAAAGTATGCGGCTTGTTCAGCTCCTTGCGGCTCCTAAGTAAGGTCTATTTCGTTGCCCTGTCTGTCGTAGAAATGGTATTCAAGCATGTGGTATGATGTAACTGCCTGAATTTTAAGCATTATTTTGTATTTCAGATTCCACTTTCTGAAAACCGGGAATATTCCTTTCGTAAGATATGAAGCCACGAACGGATGAACATTGAGCAACAGTTTCCTGGTCATGATCTTGTCGACGATAAACGACAAAGCCCTTTCGAGTTCATCGGTAAAAAGTATTGTAGGCCGTATCTGTCCTGAACCCTGGCAGGCAGGGCATTTTTCGTCCGTTACAATGCTCATTTCGGGCCTTACCCTCTGGCGGGTTATCTGCATGAGCCCGAATTTCGTCAGAGGCAGGATGTTGTGCTTTGTCCTGTCGTTGGCCATTATCTCCTTCATCCTTTCGAACACCTTCTGCTTATTTTCTGAGGTCTGCATATCGATGAAGTCGACCACAATGATACCTCCCATATCCCTGAGCCTCAGCTGGCGGGCTATTTCGGTGGCAGCTTCCATATTGACTTCCAACGCATTCGCTTCCTGGTCGTTACCCGACCGCGACCGGTTACCGCTGTTAACGTCTATTACGTGAAGGGCTTCTGTATGTTCGATGATAAGGTAGGCTCCGTGTTTAAAGGAGACGGTTTTTCCAAAAAGAGCCTTTATCTGCTTGTTAACTCCAAAATGATCAAAGATGGGTAGTGTTCCGGTGTAGACCTTTACTATCCTTTCCTTTTCAGGGGCAATTTCCCTGATGTATTTCCTGACATCCTCTGCCAGGACAGAATCATTTATGTGGATATTGTTAAAAGTGACATTGAGCATGTCGCGCAGAATGGTGGAGACCCTGTTCATCTCGCCTATGAAGAGCCTTGGTGTCCTGGTATCCTTTCTGACCGAGTTAAAAGCAGACTCCCATCTTTTAACCAGTTCCTTAAGCTCAGAATCGAGAGCGGCAACCTTCTTCCCTTCAGCAACAGTTCTGACTATGACGCCGTAGTTTTTGGGCTTTATACTTTGGACAAGTGTCTTAAGGCGGTTTTTCTCCTCGTTGCTCTCAATCTTGGAAGAAATCGAGACTTTATCGGAAAAGGGTATCAGAACAAGGTTCCTTCCGGCAAGAGATATTTCAGAAGAGAGCCGTGGCCCTTTTGTTGAGATAGGTTCTTTTGTAATCTGAACAATAACTGTTTGCCCCGATGAAAGCACGTCAGTTATCTTGCCGTCCTTGTCTATATCTTCATCTGTCTTTAACTTGTGAAGCGGGGTTACCCTTCCCTGTCTCTGAATAGCTGAAGCGTAGTATTTCTGCTGCGATCTGAACTGGGCACCGAGATCGAGGTAATGAAGGAAAGCGTCTTTTTCATAACCTACATTGACAAAAGCAGCATTTAGCCCGGGCATGATCTTTTTGACCTTTCCCAGGTAAATATCCCCAACAGAGAACCTTACTGTTCTCTTTTCCTTATTTAGCTCGGTTAATTGCTTGTCCTCCAGTAGAGCCAGAGAAACCTCAGAAACGCCGGCATCAATAATCAGATCCTTGCTTACCACTTCCCTATATTAATCTGAGTCAATAAATGACATCCCCCTCATAATTATACTAATAAACCTAAAGATCGTAGGACCTTTAGGTTTAGTATTTCAATTGATGACTACCCTTATACTTCTACTTCTTCTTGTGTCTGTTCTTCCTCAGGCGCTTCTTGCGCTTGTGAGTAGCCATCTTGTGTCTTTTTCTTTTTTTTCCGCTTGGCATATAGGATTATTTCTTAACGTGTGATTTGACTTTATTGATGAAGGATTTTGCTGGTTTGAATGAAGGAATATTGTGAGCTGGAATAATAATGGTTGTGTTCTTTGAGATATTCCTTGCAGTTTTTTTGGCTCTCTTCTTAACTATAAAGCTTCCGAAACCTCTGAGGTAAACGTTGTTACCATTAACCATTGAATGCTTTATAGTGTCCATTAAGGCTTCCACAGTTTTCTGGACCGTCACCTTTTCAATACCAGTGTTCTTGGCAATTTCATTAACAATGTCTGCTTTAGTCATTTTCGTGAAGTTTAAAATTGTACAAATTATTTTGAATATTCGTTTTTTCGGTCCTGCAAATATAAAAATATTATTTGTTTATATTGAAACACTTAAAGAATAATTTTTCCCGCAAAAATAATATTATTGCCTAAAATACAATGAAATAGAGAACCATTTGCAACAAAGATATCATAAAACACATTTCGTCAACGGCCTGAATCACTATTTTTAATGGAAATACAAAGCATTGAATATATGTAATATCTGGGAATAATATACTGACAGATTGCACCAAGCTGAATTTTTATTAACTTTACAGCCGTTCCGGAGAATATATTATAAATTATAACTATATGTCAATCAATAAGGTTATACTTGTAGGAAATGTTGGTAAAGATCCGGTTGTACGTTATTTCGACAAAGGTGTTGCCAAGGCGACTTTTCCCCTGGCAACAAGTGAGTCGTACACAAACCAGCAGGGAGAGACCATTACCACTACCGAATGGCATAATATTGTTGTCTGGAGAACAATGGCCGAGGTAGCAGAAAAAACAGTAAAGAAGGGATCACAGCTTTATGTTGTCGGAAAAATAAAGACACGTTCGTATGTCGACAAGGATGGCAATAACAAGTATATAACTGAAATACTGGCTGATACATTTCTGGTTCTTGATAAGAAACAGGGTTCTGCCCCGGAAGCACCACAGAACGATATTAAAAGAAACACGACAGCCGACCGCGATCCTTTCGGGCCGGAAATAAATGAGCCTCCGGCAGGATACCAGTCTGCCAGCGAAGATGACCTGCCTTTCTAGCAGGATTCACTAAAAAAGACAGAATTGGAACCGGAAGCACTAATTAGATCATTTTCACTTCTGACAGGTACAGAAGTCGCTGCACCTGATTTCAAACTAATGGCAGGACTGGCATTGTTGGTCCTGCTGCTTATCATTTCAGGACTTATGTCGGGCTCTGAGGTTTCTTTTTTTTCTCTGAATCCGGATGAAATTGAAAAGTTGAGAAGCAATAAATCGAAAAAAGCATCAAGGCTTATTAAACTTCATGATTCGCCCGACAGGCTGCTGAGCACAATACTTGTGGCCAATAACACTGTTAACATTGCAATAGTGCTCCTTTCAGCTTTTCTGAGCTCAATGGTGTTCGATTTCAGTTCTAATCCCCTGCTGGGTTTTCTTATCGAGCTGGTAGGAATAACTTTCCTTTTGCTTTTTTTCGGAGAAATTCTTCCGAAAGTTTTCGCAACTAGAAACCAGGTATCGATGGCACTTTTTATGGCATCACCAATGACTATTCTGGAAAAGATATTCAGACCTCTTACCTCTCTTCTTCTTTTCTCGACATCCTTTGTAAGAGAACGGCAGGGCGCAAAGCATCCAAACCTGAGCATCGGCGACCTGTCGGATGCCCTTGAACTTGCATCCGATAATATCAATGAGGACGAAAGAATACTCAAGGGAATCCTCAATTTCGGGAACATCAACGTAAGTGAGATAATGTGCCCGAGAATAGACGTAACGGCTATCGACATAAAGTCTGGTTTCAACAAGGTAAAGTCAATAATAATAGAGTCAGGCTTTTCAAGGATACCCGTATATTCCGGCTCTTTCGATTCAGTAAAAGGCATTCTTTACGCCAAGGACATACTGCCTTACACGAACAGCCCCGACGGTTTCAAATGGCAGACACTTACACGCCCTCCGCATTTCGTCCCCGAGACAAAAAAAATAAATGAACTTCTTAAAGAATTTCAGATCAGAAAAATACATATGGCTGTCGTTATTGATGAGTATGGGGGAACATCAGGAATAATAACACTCGAGGATGTACTGGAGGAAATAGTTGGTGAAATAACTGACGAGAGCGATGAGGATGAAACCATGTACCGGAGGATTGACAATAAGACCTATATTTTTGAAGGCAAGATACTTCTGAATGATTTTTTCAAGATATTAGGAACCGAGGAAGATCCTTTTGAGGAGGTCAGGGGAGAATCAGAAACACTTGCCGGACTAATTCTTGAGCTTACCGGAGAGATCCCGCAAAAAGGCAAGGTAATTACTTACGGCAATTTCAGCTTCAGGATAGAGTCTGCCGATAAAAGAAGAATCAAGGAAATACGCGTTGAATTAAAGGATGAAAATGAAATTACTCCTGAAAGTTAAATTATACCTCTTCTGTTCTGCGACTGCCATACTCATCGTTGCAGGTTGCAGGGATGTTGCAGTACCAAAGCCGAAAGGCTATTTCAGGATCGATCTTCCTGAAAAGGAATATACCGTTTTCAACGATTCGTTAAGAAGGATTAATGTCCCTCTTTCATTTGAATACCCCCTATACGGCAAAATTTCCGGCGACCAGAGTAATAAATCGGACCCGGGATGGTTTAATATTGAGTTTCCCGCTTATAAGGCAAGGGTTTACCTTACCTACAGGGAAGTAAGTGGAGATCTGGCTGAACTGATAGAGCAGACTTACACAATGAATGTCAAGAACCATATTACCAAGGCGGATGCAATCAATGAAATGCTGATAAGCAACAGCAGGGAAAAGGTTTACGGGATCCTGTATGATCTTAAAGGGAATACGGCAACAGCTGTCCAGTTCTATGTAACAGACAGTACAAGGCATTACCTCAGGGGATCGCTGTATTTTGAATCGGAACCCAATGCTGATTCCCTTGCCCCGGTAATTGATTTCTTCAGGGACGACGTGGTGCATCTTATCGAGACGCTCAAATGGAAGTAATTCATTCAATCTTACAGAACCAATGGGTTGCATATCGAAACATTATCTGAACGAATTCACAATTCTTGGTGTCTGGAAGATAGAGGAGGATCTTAAAACCCTCCTCGGAATGGTTGAACTGGACCCTGACGACAAAAAAAAATACAAAGAATTCACAAGCACATCGAGAAAGCTGGAATTTCTGAGTGTAAGGGCATTACTCGCCGAGTTGCTCGGCAAAGAGGCAAGGATTGTTTACAACAAGAACAACAAGCCATTCCTGAAGGACGGATCAATGTTCATCAGCATATCACATTCAAATAAGCTTACGTCAATACTTCTTAGTTCCAATGAGAAGGTGGGAATCGACCTGGAATACATGAGGACCAATATTAACAGGATTGCATTCAAGTTTATTAACAGGAATGAAAAAGTCACAAGGAAACAGGAAGACCGGCGTTATCATCTGTATGTTCACTGGTGTGCCAAAGAAGCATTATACAAGATCTGCGACAAGGAAGGTATAAGCATTAAAAAGAACCTTACCATTGAACCTTTTGAGGTAAGGGAATCAGGTCAAATTAAAGGGAAGGTGACTTCAGACAAGATCAACGATATCTTTGACCTTTTTTACACCAGGTACGATAATTATGCAATAGTGTGGACAAAAAAGAACTATGACAAAGGATAATTTTCCGGGGAAAAGAAGCGTTGGACTGCTGCTTGACCCTGACAAAACCACGGAGGAGGGGCTTAAGAGGATACTGGATATAGCCTCCGGGTGTAAAGCAGACTATGTCCTTGCAGGAGGCAGTCTGACCTTTAACAGCATAGATGCTCTGATAGATTCGATAAAAAAGCTTTGTACAATACCTGTTGTTCTTTTTCCCGGAAACCTTCTTCAGTTAAGCCTCAAAGCCGATGCAATACTTCTGCTCTCGCTGATCTCCGGAAGAAATCCGGAACTCCTTATCGGGAATCACGTAATAGCAGCTCCATATCTCAGAAGCATAAGGGAAAAACTGATTTCTGTAGGATACATCCTTGTTGGATCAGGAATAAAGACCTCGGTTGAGTATATAAGCCAGACCGATGCTATTCCCTCAGACAAAACGGAGCTTGTGGTCGCAACTGCACTTGCCGGGGAGATGCTCGGATTCCGGATGATTTACCTCGAGGCGGGAAGCGGGGCCGCCAATCCTGTTCCATATGAGCTGATTAGAACGGTAAAGGAGAACATAAGTATTCCTCTTGCCGTCGGAGGAGGTCTGAGAACCGCAAAGGACATTGAAGCAGCCTTCAAAGCAGGTGCCGACCTGATAATACTGGGTAACGGATGCGAGAATAACCCCGGCCTTCTCAGTGAAGCCTGTTCTGTCAGGGACAGACTCTGATTCCTTTATATTTATCTGAAAAGCTCAGGCATAGGTTCTCCCGTACAGGCGTTGGGATAAGGAACCCTGCAGAGAGACGATAATGTTGCAGCAATATCGGTCATGTTAACCTTTCGCATCACAGTTGAACGATTCACGGTCCAGCCATACCAGATGAGCGGAACATGGGCATCATACTCGTAAGGTGAATTGTGATTGGTAAGCTGGTCTCCCTCTTTTTCAACCCAGCCCGGGTGCAGTGTCACAATAACATCCCCCGAACGCTGCGGACTGAAATTATTAACTATCCTGCGCAAATGTCCGTTGCCGAAATCGTTGGCCTCAAAAGCATAATAGGGATATGCCGATGCCACACCCGAAAACTGTATAAGGAACCTCGCTGTTTTTTTCTGAATGTCCTCAAGCGGAATCCGTGCATCTTCAATCAGTGTTCTGTTCAGAAATATCTGTCTCTCGGAAAATCCTTTTACCCAGTTGCCTTCTCCGTAAAGAGCATTAAGGTAGCTTCGGAGAAGTTGCAGTGCCTGGTTCTGCATGAAATAACCGGCAGGAATTCTCATATCCTGCATCACGGTAGGTATCTCGGAAATACCATGGGTTGAGGTGAAATAGACCAATATGTTCTTCTTGCCGATCTTATCGTTCAGATAGTTAAGCAGGGCCTCAATATTCCTGTCAAGTCTCAGGATTGCATCGGCCGACTCAACCGATGACGGGCCGAATCTGTGACCGATGTAATCGGTTGCCGAGTAGCATACCGAAAGAAAATCAGTGACCTCATCTTTTCCGAGAGCTTCCTTTTCTATCAGTCTGACAGCAAAATCGGTTGTAAAATTATCACTGAAAGGGGTTTCCCTGAGGAAGGAGAAATTCCTGGGAGAATTTCTCCCCGATGCCCTGCTGAGCCTGTTTATATCGTATGGAAAATAATTCACCCCGGCAAATCCTTTCTCAAATTTGTTTGAATCAGGAAGACACAGGGAATAGTCTGATTTATCCCTGAGGATATTCCATTGGGAATTAAGGTACGTTTCGGAATGCATAAGTGCATTGAAGTCGTTCACCCACGATGGCAGCTCCTTAATGTAATATGTTGACGACATCCATGTACCAGTGGTATTATCATACCAGAATACTCCATCAGCAGCATGTCCGACAGAAAGAATGGCTGCATATTCCTTCATGCCTACTGAGTATATACGGGACTTTTTCCCGGACGCTATTTTCAGTTCATCAGCAAAGGTAGATGCATTAAGGTTTACCGGTGAATGAAGGCCCGATTCATAACTGCCGCCAACCGGATTGACAGAAACATCTTTGGTGCAGTATATAAATTCCTCCTTAAGGGGAGCATACCAGCTGTCGGATGTTATCCCATGATATGACGGTTCTGTCCCGCTTGCAATCGTTGAAAAACCAGGAGCTGACTGGGTAAGCATATAGTCAAACGAAGCATTACGGAAAAAAGTTCCCTCATTTATCAGCCGTTTTATCCCGTTCTCCGAGAGTTTGTCCCTGAGTCTCTCTATCTGGTCGAATCTCAGCTGTTCCACCACTATTCCTACTATCAGAGCCGGTTTGTCTGGGGGCAGATAAGCTCCCTGTCCATTGGTGCTGATAGTAATCAGAAAAAACAAAAACGATATCAAAAAAGTCCTTCTGCTCATTATATCCTTCATTTATCAGGGTAAAGCCAGAAATATGGCCTTCACTCACTTATTACAAGAAGCCGTAAAAATAACGTTTTATTATTTTACAGCAAATATCAGGCCCGCCACTTTCAGAAGTCCCTTATCACAAGGAAGCTGCCTGAGGCATTAAGTCCTGATTCCTGATTCCTGAAAAGGACATGATATAATCCGGGAGGAAGATGTGAAACAGATATCCCTTCAAGAAGAGTACCTGATGAAACCTGCTTATAATCCGCAACTTTTATCCCTGAAGAATTGTAAACTGAAATTCTGATACTACCTGTCATATTATCAGGAAGTACCATGTTTACAAATTCTTCCGCAGGATTTGGATAAAACAAAGGAGATTTGACCTTTGGAGGATCGGTGCCTTTTTCTGGTACTAACTCAACCGACAGGTCCGTTGATTCGCGGTTCCTGACAAGGATGTCATAAAGGACAGTGTCATTGTAATTCTCCGCTTCGAATCTAAGATCATAGGATCCGGTGGCGAGAAAGCGGACGTAGAACCCGGTTACTGAATCGGACATAACAAAAGAATCTCCGGTATCGTGGCTGTCAATCGTAATTTTAGCAGCCAGGGGTTTACCGGTTACTGCATCGGTTATTATTCCCCTTATCCCGAACAAGGCATTCTCGAGATAACCGAGCATCGACCTGTAGTTATACTCCCAAAGATCTTCGAGATCAGCGGCAGGAGTTATAAAATTTGTATCAAGCTCCACCGTTACCTCTCTCCCACGCAGGTCATAGGTTACATAATCCTGACGACCGCCATATACCGGATACCAGTCATAGCCGTTTGTAACACCGTTATCCATGAAATCCATATAGCCTTTTCTCGCGTACTTATGAGCTGTATCGGCCCATGCGCGTCCAATCTGATAAAACCACCATGAATCAGCATGCATGTAAGGCCACCTGTCCCACGGATAATTTATTACCTCTTCCCCGGAGTGAAAATTTGCAGATAGCGAAAACCGGTTCTTCTGAAGGAAATTCATCATATCCTCCGTCTCCTTCTGTCTTACAGTATTGGTCAGAAGGGGGTCAGGAAAATTTCTGTTCAGATCGTAACCTGCGGAATTATACCTCAGCGGAGCAACGATTGCATTTCCGCTCCTGTAAGTGCCATCCGGGTTGGCAAGAGGATTTATCCAGATCTCGAGGTTGTCGACAAGATTCCTGATCCTGTCGTCAGAGAGGTAATTTTCAAGAAGATAATCCGCCAGCCTGAGCATAAGAATGAATCCGCCTGTTTCATTTCCATGTATTGTCGATGAATAGAAAACAGAAGGTTCAGCTTCCTTTTCTTCGCAGTTGTCCGATATCTTAAGTGCCAGAACAAGCCTGCCGTTAATGCTTGTTCCTATTGTATCGAGGACACACAGACCAGGCCAGGCTGTATGGAAGTGCCTCATTATTGAATCATACTGTGTATAGGAAGGATATGTTTCCCACTGCATTGCCTGTGATAAACCTGAAGCAGTTATAATTCCTTTGTGAGCGGCTCTTTCAACAATAGAATAATCATATCTGCGGGCAAGGAACCAGTCGACTGTAAGAGGCGACAGGCTAATCTTTACCTTTCCGTCATGGACTGAATATACTGATACGTTTCGGGTAAGCTGATCAATCTCTGTACGACCCGGATAGGCGATCACGACCTCCGCCTGTCCTTCAGTCAGTATTATTCTGCGTAGCCTGTCATTTTCAGGATTTTTCTGGGAAAAGGAAACAAGTGACAGAAACAAAAACAGGGCGGGCAATATTGCATTACGCTTTGCCATGCAGCCTGTCAGACATTAAATCTTATATGAAGTATATCACCATCCTCTACCACATACGATTTTCCTTCGATAAAGAAACGGCCTGCTTCCTTGCAGGCATGCTCCGTTCCGAATCTGATAAAATCAGTGTATTTCATCACTTCCGCCCTGATAAAACCCCTTTCAAGGTCGCTGTGGATTACTCCTGCTGCCTGAGGGGCAGTCATCCCTTTCCTGATGGTCCAGGCCCTTATTTCCTTTGGTCCGACGGTAAAGAAAGTCTGCAGATTTAAAAGTCTGTAGGCAGCCCTTACCATTTTATCGACACCAGGTTCCTCAAGACCGGCGTCCTGAAGAAAAGCCAGTCTGTCGTCAGGGCTTTCCAGTTCAGCTATCTCAGCCTCAACAGCACCTGCAATGACAATTACTTCCGCATCCCCCCCTGCAAGGACCTCTTTTACCCTTTCGACGTAGCTGTTGCCTGCAGAAGCCGACTTCTCATCAACATTACAGACATACATGACAGGTTTCATGGTCAGCAGAAAAAGATCATCAACAAATTTCCTGTCCTCCTCCTTTACCTCCAGAGTCCTTGCATTATTGAAGTTGCCGATGTGATCCCTGTAACGTTTAAGAACCTCTATTCCGTGTCTGGCATCCTTATCTCCTGCCCTTACGAGTTTGTCGAGCCGTTCCAGTTTCTTTTCGACCGACTCCATGTCTTTCACCTGAAGTTCAAAATCAACACTTTCCATGTCCCTCACCGGATCGACCGAGCCGTCGATATGCGGCAATGATTCATCGTCGAAGCACCTGAGAACGTGGATCAGCGCATCGGTATTCCTTATGTCTCCCAGGAATTTGTTCCCCACTCCTTCACCTTTGTTCGAGCCCCTTGCAAGGCCTGGTATATCAACTATTTCTACAGTTGTGTGTACGATCTTCTCTGTAACCTGATGCTTTCTAAGTTCATTAAGTCTTGGATCGGGAACCTGAATTAAACCAATATTTGATTTGGTGGCACTGAATGCAAATGCATTAGTCTCGCCCTTTGTATTTGAAATACAGTTAAAAATGGTTGTTTTACCTGTGTTGGTGATTCCTATTATTCCGCACTGTAAGGCCATCAGAGTTCCCGCTTAAATTACCATTGCAAATTTATCAATAATCTAATGCCATGAACAGACATAAGGGCGAAGAACGGACAATCCGAAAATAAAAAAATCCCGGCACGGATTGTATCCGTTAAAATGAGTCGCTTAACCTTTCAGAAAACCTGGCAGCTCATCCGGAGAGATCCTCTTCTGTTCGCCGGTTGCCATATTCTTCACAGTTACCTCATTGCTTCTTATCTCCTCTTCACCTGCCATTACTATATAGGGGATCCTCCTTGAACCGGCATATGCCATCTGTTTCTTCAGCTTCACCGCATCGGGATAAATTTCGGAGCATATTTCAGCCCTGACAAGCATGTCCCTTATCCTGAGTGCGTAAAGGACCTCATTTTCACCGAAGTTAAGAAGGAGAACCCTAGTCAGGGAATCATTTCTTCCTTCAAAAAGGCCGAGCTGGGTTAGAACATCATAAATCCGGTCGGCTCCGAATGATACACCGACACCCGAAACACCCTCCAGTCCGAAAACACCAGTGAGGTTATCATAACGACCTCCTCCGCAGATACTGCCGATGGCAACATCCCTGGACTTAACCTCAATGATTGCACCTGTATAATAATTCAGTCCCCTTGCGAGTGTCAGATCGAGTTCCGCCACATTTTCAAGCCCTGCCTCCCCGAGGTAGGAGAAAAGGGTCCGCATTTCATCAACTCCTGTAATCCCTGTTGGGGAGCCTGCCAGAATTGTTTCAAGTTTCCCCAGTTTTTCTTCTGTAGTGCCGCTAAGCTTAATGATAGGCTGAAGTTTCTCTATTGCAGCGGAGGCTACTCCCCTTTCGGCAAGCTCGCGGTTCACACCTTCAAGGCCGATCTTGTCGAGTTTATCGACTGCCACAGTGATATCCGTTATCCTTGCTGACTCACCAAGTATCTCGGCGATCCCTGATAATATCTTACGGTTATTTATCTTTATCACCACTCCTATTTTCAGCCGCCTGAAAACCTCATCTACTATCCTTATCAGCTCATACTCGCTCAGTAGCGAATTACTGCCTATTACATCAACATCACACTGAAAAAATTCACGGTATCTTCCCTTTTGAGGCCTGTCGGCTCTCCACACGGGCTGGATCTGATACCGCCTGAAAGGAAATGTTATCTCGTCGCGATGCTGGACAACATATCTTGCGAAGGGTACCGTCAGATCATATCTCAAACCCCGTTTGCAGATAAGTGAAGCTAATTTTGACGATTCGCGACCGGCCAGATCCTCATCGGCAACAGATGAGAGGAAGTCGCCGGAATTAAGAATCCTGAAAAGCAGCTTGTCTCCCTCTTCCCCGTATTTACCAAGCAGTGTAGAAAGATTTTCCATGGCCGGGGTTTCTATCGGCTGATATCCGTAAAGCCTGAAGACATTCCTGACATTATCAAAAATATAATCGCGCTTTATCATTTCCTCCGGCGAGAAATCGCGGGTTCCTTTTGGTATTGAGGGCTTCATTATGTATTATCTGAGAAACGGGTCAATAACTGAAAAGACAAAAGTAAGAAGATAAAAGGAGAAAACAAGAGCTGATTGAGAAGGCCTTATCCTGCAAGTGATCGCCCGTGCTGTGTAAATAATATCACTTCAGCCTGTTCCGGCTTCACCCAACAAGCTACAGGGGGAACAATATTTCCCTGACCAGTTTTAGGAAATTAATACAATGCCTCAGTATTTCTCCGGAACAAAAGTCTGGTCGGTAATAGGCGGACGAACGTAAGCTACGTCTATCTTGAGAGGAGGCAGTTTGAAGGGTTTCCTTGTAAGGTCATTATAGGGAATAAGCGAGAGAAGGTGGTCGATGCAGTTAAGCCTCGCCCTTCTCTTGTCGTCGGCCGGTACGACAAACCAGGGCGACTGCTTTGTGTCGGTATATGAGAACATCTTATCCTTGGCCATTGAATATTCGACCCACTTGTCTCGCGACTCGATGTCCATCTGGCTTATCTTCCACCTCTTTGTCGGATCATTGATCCTCTCCTGAAAGCGGTTTTCCTGTTCGCCGTCGCTTATTGAAAACCAGTATTTTATCAGGATGATCCCTGAACGGATGAGCATTCTCTCGAACTCCGGACAAGATCTCAGGAATTCTTCATACTCCTCATTTGTGCAATAACCCATTACCTTTTCAACGCCGGCCCTGTTATACCAGCTTCTGTCGAAGAGCACTATTTCTCCTCCGGAGGGAAGCTCTGAAACATATCTCTGAAAATACCACTGTGATTTTTCCTTCTCAGTAGGGATCCCGAGAGCCACTATCCTGCATATTCTTGGATTAAGACAGCCGGCGATTGTTTTTATGACACCGCCTTTCCCGGCTGCGTCACGTCCTTCGAAAACAGCAACGACCCTTAGTTTATTTGCCTTAACCCATTCCTGAAGTTTGACAAGTTCTATTTCAAGCTTACGGAGTTTTTTTTCATACTCCTTGCTCTGCATCTTTTTATGCTTATCAATCTTAACGTCGTGATAGAGGTCTTTTTTCTCAAAAACCTCAACCCGCGGAGTTTTTTCCTCTTGATGCTTTTTCATGGGAAGATGTTATGAATCAGATCAGAAATATACAAATTTCCGGCCTGATCATAAAATTTCCCTTGTATTATATTACTGGATGAAAGGGATTGAAATCGGGTACCTGTAATCCTCACCCTTTGATGCCTTGACACTGGCAATAATTATGCATATTATCTTCAGGATCCAGAGAAATCCGATTATCGGGAAGCCAATAATAATAAAGCAGAGAGGAATTGCCAGAATGGTGTACAAAAGTATTGAAATCTGAAAGTTAAGCGCCCTTTTACCGTTAATGTCGATCCAGGCTGAATCATCTTTCCTCGATAACCAGCAAATAAGTGGACCAATTATTCCTCCGAAAGGGAAAACAAATCCTGCAAAAGCAGAAAGATGACAAAACATTGCCCAGTTTCTTTCGGTTTCCGATAATTCTCTGATCTCGTTCATTGCTTTCTTTTTATATAAAGACGTGAGCCCTTCGCTTTTGCTGCATCTCAAAACCTTTCCAGGCGCTTAAGATCTGCGGGTAGCAGTCCTCCGGGATTGAGTCTGTCGATTGTGTGCTCGTTATAATAATACATATCTGAGTCGTCGGTCCCAAAAAGCATTTTAAAGCAAATCCCTCCGCCGGAATTTCCTTCGGGGCCCACCTTGTGAAGAATCAGGGTAAAGGGCCTCCTTTCTTTTACAGCCCTGACAATCTCCTCTTCATCAACTATTTCTATTGTGTACTTGTATGACGTCCTGAGTTTGGTCTGATCATTAACAGAAGGTGCCAGATCTTCCTGTTTCACAAGGATCTTACGCGATTTAACCTCAGGAGTGTTTCTGTTGTAATATCTGAGGTATCTGCGTCCGGTAAGCGAAGGATCTTCGGATATCTTTCCTGCATGATGCTGCATGAAAAGAAGGACAGGTCCCATCATATTTCCATATTCCATATTATCAGCTTCAGCTACCGAAAGAGGGACAGCGCAAATCTCAGGCATCTCTCCAAGCTCTTCCACATCCTTGCCCTGAAGAAGGTTTATGTAATTGTAACGGGTTCCCGATTTATCCTTTTCAAAGCTTGTCTCCGTCAGGATTACAAAAGAATATCCAGGATCGTCTCTCCGTTTTTCAAATTCAGAATAGTCAATTATCTCAAAAGGGGTTATCGTCCAGAACTCCTTCATTCCCCTCGATATGTAGGTGTTCCATACCGGGTTGCCACTCTCGAGAACAGCACATGTTATGGATGCCGTAAACTGCTTTATTTCGTTTCCTGAAGGAAAAGGAGCCTGTCCCTTAATAACAAAGGGAAAAACGCATAAAAAAAGCGCAATTAAAGTCTTTCTCATTGTAACACCTGATTTACAGGTACAAATAATGGATTTTTTTCGTTAAACTTCCTTATATAAACAAACATTAACTCCCTTTTCTTCTTGTTCGGCAGGCGCATAAACTCTTCATAAAGCTCAGCATCCTTCATCAGAAGAAGCTCAGTATTCTCTATATCGTACTCCAGTATCTTCCCCTCTTCAAAATCAATAAGATACTGTCTCACCTCACTGCGCCCCACATTCTGCCTGTAAGGAGAATAGTAAGATCCGTAGGGGGAATAATAATTCCCGTAATACGGAGAATAGTAAGGCGAATAATAAGGCGAGTAATAGGGCGAGTAATAGTAGGGATCATAATAACCATACGGATTATTGTACCTGTTGTCGTAGGATGTGATGTCGGCCACAAAATGACTTATACTTCCAACAAAGGTAATCCTGCTGAATCTTCCCTGAAGCTGGATATAAAGGATCCCATTCCTGGAATAACCCCAGATATCGCTTCTGTCAACCTCCTGTCTTATTCCCATTCCGTCGTAAAAATAGATCTTATCGCCGCTCATGAGATTCTTGAAGAAATCCTTATCGTTATAGTCGGTCGAGGTAAGAATTTTGGCTTTGGGAATCGGCCGGTTCATTTTCACCTGTTCAAAATCGAGGTAAATACCATCAACGAATCTGAAATCAGGAGTATACTTTACCATCCCCTCATCCTCCTGAGCAGAAACCAGCCTAAACATTCCACCGGAACCGAATACAACTATTACAAGTAAAATCCTGAATAATGTTTTCATAACGCTATGTCCTTTGCATTTCCCGGCTCAAAAATTGTACCACAGGAACAAATTTAACCTTTTACTTTAAAGGTTGAATATTTCGGGTACTGTATATTTATCATCTATTTTGGTTAATTTTACAACTTATCATCATTTTTTCTCCTTAAACATTGAATCACACTGCTTTGTTCATATGAATCACTACAACAAGAACTCCGGGAATGAATTCCCTGAGGGGAAGAAGAAGATTGAAACCCTGACAATAGCGGCCCTTGTTTGCCTTATCTTCGCTGTTATATTCATATCATTCAATGTCAGGCTTTTAGCAGGCATTATGATAATAACGGCAGCCGCACTTCTTGTCCTGGTGGCAAGAAAGACATCAGGGCTTATAAGGATAATCGGGGAATCATACAGGGACGCAGCTGCAACAGCAGGAAAGAAGGAAGAAGTGATAGCTGAATTCTCCCACAGGATAAGGGAACCGCTGAACAATCTGGTCATAATATCGGATCTTCTTATGGAATCCGGCTTGCAGAAGAAACAGAAGGACTTGCTGGAGACTTTTATTGCTTCAACCGGGAACATGGTTTCCACTGTTAATGAATTAACAATAGCATCGGCAGGAAGCATAAGTTTTTCCGGAAGAAAGAAGGTCATTTACAACATTTTATCGACAACACAGAACACGATAGATCTTTTTAACCTCCACAAGAAATCGAACCTCGACATTGTTTTTTCAAAGAGGGAATTTTCCGGCTTTGAATCTGTTGGCGATCCCGTAATCCTGAAACAGATCCTCCTCGACATCTTCAGTTCGATTGAATCGACAGGTACAGATCATACAGTCAGGGTTTCGGTAAACGTACGAAAAGAGAAGGAGGGAGATACTGAAAAAATTATCAGCCTGAGAATACAGACTGATCAGAACAGGGCTATTATTGATGAATCAGGAACAGAAGGCCATCTGGCTTCAAGACTCATTGCAATGAACAGGGGTGATTACCGCCAGGAATCAGGAGAGAATATGATGGTATTGATTATAACAATGCCCTTTGAGAATCCTCCTGCAGGCTCTGGAACAACTGTGAATGAAAATCATTCCGGAGGCCCGGAAACTGATGAAGCAGTAAAGCACAAAGACCTCAGGGACTGCAATATATTATTCGTAGAAGACAATATCATCCATCAGAAAGTAACACTGCTCACGCTTAAGCCGCTTGTTAAGAATATTGATATTGCTTCAAATGGAGCAGAGGCTGTCGGGAAGGTCCTGACAGCCGACTATGATATGGTACTGCTTGATATCCGAATGCCTGGAATGGACGGTATAATCACAGCGGAAAAAATACGTAACCTTCAGGAATCGAAGGGCGTCAGGATCCCGATAATAGCAATAACAGCGGATGCAATGATTGACGACCGGGAGAAATGTCTTTCAGCAGGCATTGATGAGTATATCAGCAAACCCTACAAACCTGCCGATCTCATTGAAAAGATGAAGAGCCTTTTGTGAACCATTTCACATTCAGATCGTTTCATCGATATAATCCTGGCCATTTCTAAGAAGCTTCATTGCCTTCAGCGACGGGGAAGGAATAAAGCCGCCAAGTCCGAGGGAATCCCATTTCCTGTCAATACTTTCTATGGAAGGGTAGTCAGAACACACAACATTAGGCCATTTTCTGGGGAATCCACCCTTTCTGTAATACTTTATCGTTGCATCGATGACAAGTAGGTTCCCTGAGTGTATCCATTTGTCGCGAACGGGATCAGAATTTCCCAGCGCCTGCCAGGCCACCATAAAGAGGTCATCAACCTGAACGGTATGATCGACAATGACGGCTAAAGTAAAATGCTTATAATCAAAACCACCCAGGTATTCCGTTATCATGCCGGCATATCCGGGATCTTCGGATGGATTGGCTCCGATGACAATAAGCGGAATACCTTCCTTAAAAAGGTCAGTATTAATAGTTTTGACGCAGGGTAGTTTATGATCGGATAATCCTGCCGGTTCAGTCACATGTGCTTCCATAGGAGTTCCCTCCTTGCCGGGATAAACTTCCTCTGGCATTTTTAATGTAGCATCGATGGCTGCCTTGCCGCCATATGAAAATGTGTCGGAGGAATGGTCAAGGACATCCAGGGGTCCATACTGATACAGAATATCCCTTACCGGAGATGTGTTCAGCATGATTGTCCTTGCAACAGCCCTGTAGTCCCTAATGTCTGTATCGTGGCTGACAACAACAAGGTATTTTGTGAACATCATCTGTCCGGCACCCAACATGGAGTTGATAACCTTTTTACCCTGACCGGGGTATGTCTTCCCGATCTTTACGATAGCCAGGTTATGGGCAACTCCAGCCTCGGGCAGGTGGAAATCGGTAACTTCGGGCTGGATTGCCAGCCGTATTGGTGTCAGAAAAAGCTTTTCCGTGGCTTTGGCCAGCCATGCATCTTCCATGGGCGGTATTCCTACCACCGTAGCCGGATAAACCGCATTTAAGGAATGTGTTATGCACGTAACATGGAATACCGGATAGAGATCAGCCAGTGAATAGAAACCGGTATGGTCGCCGAACGGACCTTCCATAAAAAAGGGTTCAGCCGGATCAACATATCCTTCAATGACTATATCTGCATCTGCGGGTACGTAGATTTCGTTGGTCAGGCATTTGACAAGTCTCACTTTCTTTTTTCTGAGAAAGCCTGCAAGGATATACTCACTTATGTTTTCGGGCAGAGGTGCTGTGGCGCAATATGCATAAACCGGATCACCTCCGAGAGTGACGCTTACCGGCATCTTTCTGCCGGTAAGCTTCCATGCCTCAAAATGTGAAGCTCCGGTTTTGTGTCTCTGCCAGTGCATTCCAGTGCTTCTCCTGTCAATTACCTGCATCCGGTACATCCCGGTGTTGGTGCTTCCTGTTTCGGGGTGCTTTGTATGGACCATCGGTAGGGTTATGAACCGTCCTCCGTCGTGCGGCCAGCATTTGAGGATCGGGAGTACCGAAAGGTCGGGTTCAGGGATTACTACTTTCTGGCAATCACCCCGTGACTCTGAGCGTGATGGAAATAGATTGCCCATTTTCAGGAAAAGTGGAAGTGATTGAAGCTTCCCTATCAGGTTTCCTGCCGGTTTTGAAAGGAGGCTGAATAGTTTTTCGATATCGTCTGTAGCAGAGGCTATGTCGTCATATCCGAGAGCCAGTGCCATTCTCTTGTCGGAGCCGTAGGCATTTATCAGCAGGGGAAATTCCGTTCCTGTATTTTCAAAAAGAAGGGCTTTGCCATTGTTTTTTGTTATTCTGTCGGTAAGCTCAGCAATTTCAAGGATAGGATCGACAAATGTTCTTATCCTCTGCAGTTCACCGGTTTTTTCAAGTTTTTCTATAAAGTCCTTCAGTCCTGAGTAGGGCATTTTTCTCTTATTAGTATGGTAAAGATATTTAAAACGCGGCATTCCCGGCTATTATCCGGATTTATTAACTGACCTGCTTTCCGGGTGTTCAATAAAAGGGGGGTATAAAACAATAATGGGAACTATTCCTTGTCGGATTAGTTCCCATTCACCGTTTGCAACCGAAGCCGCTTACGGCGTCAGGCTACTGTTATTCTGGTCGGCTGCACTTCCTGATTCAAGACCCTGATTTGCAACCCTGGGCTTTCGGGTTTTGCCTGTTACAGCAGAACCTTACGGCTGTCCTTTCTCCCGCCTGAGCGGGATTCCGGGACGAAGTGTCATTCAGACTCTGATTTCATTTCCCGGAGGAGCTGGATCAGTTCAGGGTATTCCGGAGCCGAAGCTCTTTGTTCCCCTTAGTCCTGTGACTCAATCGCTGAAAGAACGTTTCCGGTTTTCTGCGGTCTGCCGGGTATCGTTAACCTAAGTCAATTATCCCGGACTTCGGCTCTTCTGATGTGCAGTCCCGAAGGTCTGAATGATCCGGATCGTACCTCAATTAAGTGGTCTTTTCCGGGTCCACATCATTTGAGCAACCTTTTATCGCTCACCTGATAGATCAAATATAATATAAGAAGAGCAGAAAACAATCGGAGGGAGATTCATAATTGTACACTGGATATAAACACAGGTTATTAACAATTGTTAATAACTCCGGAGATGCTTACACAGTGATGCTATGACAACATCAGGCAGGATTAAAATCGAGTAGGAGGAAAATGAAATAGGTTTCCTCCTATTTCATTTTCCGACCTCTCACACCACCGTACGTACGGGTCTCGTATACGGCGGTTCCCTAAGGTACAACTTTCACCTTGTTGAAGTGATCCGATAAGAAAACGTAGCCAGCAAGGCGGAGACGCTCTGTGGTAATAGTTGTGTCGAGGATATAGCTACCAGCAATGTGCCAAGAACCTTTCCTTGTGTATGCCCACTCGTAAGCCTTCTGTTTCTTAACGCCCAGCTTAACGAGATTGGCCAACTTGGTCTTTATCCGTTTCCATTGTTTCCAAATGACCATACGTAGCCTCCGGCGATACCACTTATCAACACTTACCAGCAGCATCTTCATGTCTGCCAGCTTGAAGTATTGCACCCAGCCTTTAATGTACTGGCTCAGTGCTTCCTTTCTCCGGTCATTACCCCAACCGTTACTCCTTGATGTCAGCTCCTTGATACGGGCTTTCATCTTTGCAACGCTTTTGGGATGTATCCGCAGCCTGCCCTCCCCCTTTAAAACGTAAAAGGAGTAGCCAAGGAACTTGACCCCCCTGACATGGGCAACCTGACTCTTGTCCCGATTCACTTTCAGGAACAACTTCCCCTCTATAAAGGGGATGATGTTCTGCATAGTGCGCTCGGCACTCCGCCGGCTCCTGCAGAAAATGACCATGTCGTCTGCGTAGCGTACAAACTTGTGCCCCCGTCTCTCGAGCTCCTTGTCCAGCTCATTGAGCAGTATGTTGCTCAGAACCGGACTTAATGGCCCTCCCTGTGGAACGCCCTCCTGCGTCTCTTCGTATTTGCCTTCATTCATCACTCCTGCATTGAGGTACTTATGGATTAGCGAGATAACCCGCCCATCCTTAACCTTGTGTGACAGTACCTCTGTCAGTTTGCTATGGCTGACTGTGTCAAAGAACCTCTCGAGGTCAATGTCAACCGCATAAACATAGCCTTCAGTGATGTAATCCCGGCATTTACCAAGTGCCTGGTGTGCGCTTCGCTTTGGCCTGAAGCCAAAACTCCACGGGGAGAACTCGGGCTCATAGAGCCGAGAGAGCTGTTGCGCTATGCTCTGCTGGATAACCCTGTCTACTACAGTAGGGATACCCAACCCCCGACGCTTCCCGTTCTCTTTGGGTATCTCTACCCTCCGGACCGGATTGGGGCGGTATTTGCCCCTTTCAATGGATGTTATCAACTCCTCCTTTCCCCTGACAAGATAGTCTTTCAATGACCCGACATCCATCCTGTCAACACCCCCTGCCCCTTTGTTACGCCTCACTTGTCTGTAGGCAGAGTTAAGGTTCGAGGGTGATAGGATTTGTTCCAAAAATCCATTCCCTGATTGGTGATTGTTGCTGGTGAGGTTGTTTTCAGTTATCCTCATGTAAGTCTGCCCTCCCTCATGTCCTTCGGATGCCGTCCTATCTCCATGCGGGCAGGTCTCCGGTCTCCCGGTGATTTTCTGCTCTCTCCCTTTCATGCGGTAACATTCATTTACTTCTCACTCCTTAAGGTTCAGCCCTTCCTCAGGGGTGTCGTCCCTCAGTACTATGGCCTCGGCTGACTTCTCACGGTTAACCTTCTTTCGACCATGCTTCTTACTCTGCTTCCGCATGTCCGTGAGATCTCCCCGGGTAAGAACGATAACTTTTATCCCATATGTCTGCTTCATTTACCTTGGCTGCTCCGGACAGTACTGGACTTCGTTTTGTGTTGCAAACTTATCCCCAGCCTTAGGCCTTTTATGAAGTTCCTGTTCGTCAGACCAGGACTTTGCCTCCGGCTTCCTTCAGATCCCTCCTCACGGAGGGCACCCTTGCCTTTGGCTAACGCTTCCCACTGTCAGGGCGCGTTTGGGACTCTCACCCTAGAGTTATCGCCCATGCCGGGCACACAACAAAGGGAGGCTGTTTCCCGGCAGCCTCCCTTAATGATAAATAAGATGTCTATTTCTTATAGCCGTACACAGCCAGGTCGCCAAGCATTTCCTCGATCCTGAGGAGCTGGTTGTATTTGCAGATCCTGTCGGTCCTGCTGCATGATCCGGTTTTGATTTGTCCGGAATTGGTTGCTACTGCTATATCGGCAATAGTAGAATCCTCGGTTTCGCCTGAGCGATGTGAAGTTACCGTGGTATATCCTGCCCTGTGAGCCATTTCGATGGCATTAAGAGTTTCGGTCAGTGATCCGATCTGATTTACCTTGATGAGGATAGAGTTGGCACAGCCAAGTTCGATACCTTTCTTAAGGTATTCAACGTTGGTAACGAACACATCATCTCCTACTATCTGGATCTTCTTCCCGATCCTGTCGGTAAGCATTTTCCAGCCGTCCCAGTCGCTCTCGGCCATACCATCCTCAATAGAATCGATAGGGTACTTGCTTACAAGCTGTTCCAGGTAGTCGACCTGTTCCTTTGAAGTTCTTCTTGCTCCCTTGGGTCCTTCAAACTTTGCATAGTTGTAGATTCCGTCCTGATAAAATTCGGAAGCAGCACAGTCCAGTGCAATCTTTACATCTGTATCTGGCTTGTATCCGGCCTCTTCAATTGCCTTTATTATTGTTTCGAGAGCATCTTCGGTTCCACCCAGCGTAGGTGCAAAGCCTCCCTCGTCTCCAACAGCCGTGCTGAGTCCGCGTCCTTTAAGTACTTTCTTCAGCGAATGAAAGATCTCCGCGCCCATCCTCAGGCCTTCCCTGAAATTTGGGGCTCCGACAGGTCTGATCATGAATTCCTGGAAAGCAATCGGAGCATCGGAGTGAGATCCTCCGTTTATTATGTTCATCATCGGAACCGGGAGTGTAACGGCGTTAGCTCCTCCGATATATCTGAAGAGAGGCAGTCCGTGATATGCTGCAGCTGCCCTGGCCACCGCAAGGGAGACTCCCAGAATAGCATTGGCTCCGAGGTTGCTTTTTGTCTTCGTTCCGTCGAGGTCGATCATCTTTTTATCGATACCGGCCTGGTCTGTAACATCCATACCGATAATCTCTTCTGCAATAACGTTATTTACATTGTGAACGGCTTTCAGAACACCTTTGCCAAGGTATCTTGATTTGTCACCGTCGCGGAGTTCAAGAGCCTCATTTTCTCCTGTCGATGCTCCTGATGGTACGGCAGCCCGTCCCTGATAACCGCTTGCGGTCTGAACATCAACCTCAATCGTAGGATTTCCGCGCGAATCAAGAATCTCACGTGCATGTACACTAACTATTTGTCCCATTGGAATTTATTTTTTTATTAAACAATAATGCAAGATATATAAAAAAAGGGATACAGGTGTTTCACTATATCCCTTTCATTATAATTAATTTCTTTATTCTTTCTCCCCTGTTTCGGGATTTGAATCCTCTGTACTTTTATTTCCGGTAGTGTCCTCAGCTTTTGCTGTGGTTTTTTTGCCCTTTGCCGTCTTTGGAGCAGCAGATTTTGCAGTTGCAGCAGCTTCGTCAGTTGTTTTCTTTCCTGTCCTTCTTCTTCTCGCTGCTTTCGGCTTGGCGCTATCCCCGCCTTTCATCGCCTCATTGAAGTCGACAAGCTCCAGTATGCACATCTCAGCATTATCTCCTATCCTGTTTCCTGTTTTGAGGATCCGGGTATAGCCTCCCGGCCTGTCGGCTATCCTGGGAGAAATTTCCCTGAACAGCTCTGAAACAGCAGTTTTATCCTTCAGGTAACTGAAAACAACTCTTCTTGAGTGGGTTGAATCTTCTTTGGATTTTGTTATAAGGGGTTCCACAAATGTCTTAAGCACTTTTGCCTTTGCAGTTGTGGTAGTGATCCTTTTATGCATGATCAGTGAAACAGCCATATTCGAAATCATCGATTTCCTGTGTGAGCTTGTTCTTCCGAGGTGGTTAATTACTCTTTGATGTCGCATTTCTCTATATCCTTAACCAGTTTATTAATCTTTATCTAACTTATATTTAATGACATCCATTCCGAATGACAGACTCATTGATTCGAGCAGTTCGTCGAGTTCCGTGAGAGATTTCTTTCCGAAATTACGGAATTTAAGGAGGTCATTCTTATTGAACTTAACGAGATCACCAAGTGTTTCCACCTCCGCTGCCTTCAGACAATTTAGAGCTCTCACTGAAAGATCGAGGTCTACAAGTTTTGTCTTGAGAAGCTGTCTCATATGCAGTACTTCCTCATCGAATTCTTCATTAGCCATCTTGTCGTCTGAATCGATGGTTATTTTCTCATCTGAGAAGAGCATGAAATGGTAGATCAGAATCTTGGCTGCTTCCTTAAGGGCTTCTTTCGGGTGAATAGAACCGTCGGTATCGATTTCGAGGATCAGTTTTTCATAGTCGGTTTTCTGCTCAACCCTGAAATTCTCAACCGAATACTTCACGTTTTTTACAGGTGTGAAAATTGAGTCGATTGCAATAAGTCCGAATTCGCTGTCGGCAGGCTGATTTTCTTCTGCAGGAACGTATCCTCTTCCCTTTGTTATGGTCAACTCAATCTGAAGCTTGACGTCGGGTTCCATTCTGAAGATAACCAGTTCAGGATTAAGAACCTCGAAGCTGCTAAGGGCATTGTTCAGTGCTCCGGCTTTCAGGACTTCCTGGCCAGCCAGCTTAACAACGACTTTCTCATGTTCGACATCCTCAACAGTTCTTTTGAAACGAACCTGTTTCAGATTGAGTATTATCTCAGTCACGTCTTCTATAACGCCCGTTATAGTTGAAAATTCATGGTCGATTCCTTCGATCTTCACTGTAGTTATTGCAAAACCTTCCAGTGAAGAAAGCAGAATCCTTCTAAGGGCATTACCAACGGTTATTCCGTAACCGGGTTCCAGAGGACGAAATTCAAATTTGCCGAACCTGTCGGTTGCTTCCAGCATTATTACTTTGTCGGGCTTCTGGAATGATAAAATGGCCATAGGATTTATCTTATATGATTATTTTGAATACAATTCAACTATTAGTTGTTCCTTAATATCTTCAGGAATATCTGAACGTTCAGGTACATTCATGTACTTACCTGCCATCTGTGTGTCATCCCATTCAAGCCACGGCATTTTGGAGTATTTCCTTGTTGTCAGCGAATCAACGATCACCTCAAGCGATTTTGATTTTTCGCGTACGCCCACTATATCACCCGGTTTTAGCTGGAAAGAAGGAATGTTGACCACTTTACCATTAACCGTAATATGTCTGTGTGATACAAGCTGGCGGGCTGAAGCCCTTGTCGGAGCAACTCCAAAGCGATACACGACGTTGTCGAGCCTTGCTTCCAGAAGCTGCAGGAGGACTTCACCTGTAACACCTTTTATCCTCTGAGCTTTCTCAAAGGTATTGCGAAACTGTCTTTCGAGGATTCCGTAGGTATACTTTGCCTTTTGCTTCTCCCTGAGCTGCAAGCCGTATTCTGATGTCTTTTTTCTTTTCTTGTTCACCCCGTGCTGACCCGGAGGGAAATTCTTCCTGTCGAGGTATTTGTCGGGACCGTAGATAGGGTCACCGAATTTTCTTGCAATTCTTGATTTTGGGCCAATATATCTTGCCATTGTTCTTTTATTTTATCAGTCAAAAAATCTTTACCGTCACAATTTAAACTCTCCTTCTCCCTGGTGCCCTGCATCCGTTGTGAGGCATCGGAGTAACATCGACTATTTCAGTAACCTCTATTCCATTGTTGCTGATCGATCTAATAGCTGATTCACGTCCGGCACCCGGTCCTTTTACATACACCTTTACTTTTCTCAGGCCAAGATCATAAGCAACTTTGCTGCACTCTTCCGATGCCATCTGGGCAGCATAGGGGGTATTCTTTTTCGATCCCTTGAAGCCCATTTTTCCGGCTGAAGCCCATGAAATGACCTGACCTGAATTGTTGGTCAGAGTGATAATAATATTATTGAATGATGAATGTATATGAGCCTGACCGGTCGGTTCAACCTTAACGATCCTTTTCTTCAATGCTCCGGTTTTCTTTGCCATGTTCTGATTATTTAGTAGCTTTTTTCTTGTTAGCAACAGTTTTCTTTCTTCCCTTACGGGTTCTGGCGTTATTCTTGGTACTCTGTCCTCTTACCGGAAGACCAAGACGGTGGCGGACACCGCGGTAACAACCGATATCCATCAACCTTTTAATGTTCAGTTGTGTCTCGGAACGCAGTTCGCCTTCAAGCTTGTAGTTGTCGTTCAGTATCCGGCGGATGGAATTTATCTGCTCATCTGTCCATTCCTGGACTTTAGCGTTACGATCTACACCGGCTTCGTCGAGAACTTTCTGAGCCGTGCTTCT
Organism: Bacteroidales bacterium; assembly: GCA_040772125.1. Lineage (GTDB taxonomy): Bacteria > Bacteroidota > Bacteroidia > Bacteroidales > VadinHA17 > LD21. The sequence goes on along the minus strand of JAXGYS010000003.1, from coordinate 662,043 downwards.
TCCCACTCCGTAGATATAGGTCAGGCCGACTTCGCCTCTTTTGTTTCTTGGTAAATCAACACCAACAATACGTGCCATAAAATATTACTTTTCTTAAATGAGTTGCAAAATTAATTAAAATTATCCCTGTCTCTGTTTGAATTTAGGGTTTTTCTTGCTGATTACATAAATGCGCCCCTTGCGTCTGACTATTTTACAGTCGGCGCTGCGCTTTTTAACGGATGCTCTTACTTTCATTATCTTATAATTTCTTATTTATACCTGAATGTTATTCTTCCTTTGGTCAGGTCGTAGGGCGACATCTCAACCTTGACCTTGTCGCCGGGAAGGATTTTGATATAGTGCATCCTCATCTTTCCCGAGATATGGGCTGTTATCACATGCCCGTTTTCAAGTTCAACCCTGAACATGGCATTTGATAGGGCCTCGATGATGGTACCGTCTTGTTCGATTGATGTTTGTTTCGACATACGATTACTTTTTATTTAAAACTTCTTCAATAAATTCAAAGGTTGAAAGTACATCTGCCCTTCCTTTATCTATCGCCACTGCATATTCATAGTGTGCAGATGGTTTGCCGTCGATGGTCTTTATTGTCCATCCGTCTCTCATCTGCATTGTTTCCTTTTTTCCGAGGTTTATCATCGGTTCGATGCATATCACAAGGCCCTTCTCCATTTTGGGGCCGGTCCCCCTGCGTCCGTAGTTCGGAACCTCAGGAGGTTCGTGAAGCCTCTTTCCAAGTCCATGTCCGACCAGTTCCCTGACTACTGAAAAACCTCCGCTCTCAGCTTTCTGCTGTACAGCCCAGGAGATATCGCCGATCCTGTTGCCTGAACATGCTTCCTTTACACCGTCTTCAAGCGATTCCCTGGTGAATGTGAGAAGACGTCTTACGTTTTCATCTATCTCACCGACCGCGAATGTGTATGCACTGTCGCCATACCATCCGTTCAGGATTACTCCGCAGTCGACCGAGACGACATCTCCTTCCTTCAACTCGTAAGAGGAAGGTATTCCATGAACCACCTCGTCGTTTACTGATGTGCAAAGAGTTGCTGGAAATCCTCCGTATCCCTTGAAAGCGGGCATTGCTCTGTTGTCCCTTATAAAGGTTTCTGCCGCATCATCGAGAGACAGGGTGGTTACCCCTGGTTTAATGAGAGAAGCTACCAGCGCAAGTGTCCTCGAAACCAGCATGTTGCTTTCTCTCAGCAACTCAATCTCTTCATCAGTTTTCAAATACAACATCAAAGAACGCTAAACAATTCAAATTGCTGTAACAGCGCCTGATCTTCCCTTGACACGGCCCGACTTCATCAGTCCGTCGTAATGCCTCATAAGCAGATGACTTTCAATCTGCTGAAGCGTATCAAGAACAACTCCCACAAGGATAAGCAGCGAAGTTCCTCCATAGAACTGTGCGAACTGCGGAGTGACCTGTGCCTGAACAGCTATTGCCGGAAGGATGGCAATAATGGCAAGGAAGATGGATCCCGGAAGGGTGATCCTTGACATTATTGTATCGAAGAACTCAACAGTTTTTCTTCCCGGCTTGATGCCCGGAATAAACCCGCCGTTCTTCTTCATGTCCTCTGCCATCTGCACCGGATTGATTGTTATTGCCGTGTAGAAGTATGTGAACAATATTATAAGTACAGCTGTCACGAAATTATACCAGAATCCGTACATATTCGAGAATGCCACAACGAATCCGGAACTCGAATTTGAGTATCCTGCTATGATTATCGGAAGCATCATTATTGCCTGGGCAAAGATTATTGGCATAACACCTGCGGCATTAACCTTCAGGGGTATGTACTGGCGAACACCTCCGTACTGCTTGTTGCCGACAATGCGGCGTGCGTACTGTACCGGAACGCGCCTGGTACCCTGAACAAGAAGTATTGTTGCAAGTATTATGGCGAACAGGATGACAATCTCAACGATAAGAGCGATCGGGCCGCCGGCTCCGTTGATCCTTGTTCCTGCCTCGAAAACGAAGTTTGCAGGCAGGCGGGCCACGATACCTATCATAATGAGAAGCGATATTCCGTTGCCTATGCCTTTATCGGTTATCCTTTCACCGAGCCACATTACGAACATGGTCCCTGCTGTAAGAATAACCACTGAAGAGAACTTAAAGAAGAAGCCGTTTGCAAGCACGAATGCAGTTCCCGGCAGCTGTGCCGAAAGGTTTACAAGGTATGTCGGAGCCTGAAGAAGCAGGATACCCACGGTAAGATACCTGGTATACTGGTTTAGTTTTCTTCTTCCGCTCTCACCTTCCTTTTGCAGTTTCTGAAAATAGGGGAATACTATACCCAGAAGCTGAACAACGATTGATGCCGAAATGTAGGGCATGATACCCAGTGCAAATACTGAAGCCTGCGAAAAAGCTCCCCCGGAGAACATATCGAGCAGTCCCATTATCCCTGATGAGGTCTGCGATCTCAGGTTTTCAAGCTGTGAAGGATCTATTCCGGGCAGGGTAACATATTTGCCAAATCTGTACAGCGCTATTATTGCGACGGTATAGATCAGCCTTGCGCGAAGATCCTCGATCTTGAATATATTCTTTATAGTCTGGATGAATCTCATGAAGCTAGAGTTTAACTACGATACCCTCGCGGGCTACTATTGCTTCTGCAGCAGATTTACTGAATGAATGTGCATGGACCTCGAGCTTTCTCTCAATGCTTCCTTTACCGAGAATCTTGACAAGGTCGTTCTTTGAAACGAGGCCTGCTTCAATAAGGGTTCCGACATCAATCCTGTCGAGGTTGTTCTGCTCAGCCAGTTTCTGCAGGGTTGAAAGGTTGATAGCCTTGTACTCCTTACGGTTGATGTTCTTGAAACCAAATTTCGGAAGGCGTCTCTGGAGAGGCATCTGACCTCCTTCAAAGCCTATTTTCTTCGAATAGCCTGAACGCGATTTTGCGCCTTTGTGCCCCCTGGTCGAAGTGCCACCCTTACCGGACCCCTGTCCGCGTCCGACACGCTTGCTTTTCTTAACTGATCCCTTTGCAGGTTTTAAGTTACTCAAATCCATAACTTCTATATAATATCGTTTATACCTTAAATATTTTCAACTATTACCAGGTGCCTTACTTTTTCAACCATTCCAAGGATCTGCGGAGTGGCTTCATGTTCAACACTATGGTTCAGTTTGCGGATTCCGAGTGCTTCAAGAGTTCTTTTCTGCCTCTCGGGTTTTCCGTTTTTGCTTTTTACCTGGGTGATACGAATTTTTGCCATTGTGCTTTCTTTCTTATCCGTTAAATACTTTCTCAAGGGTAACACCCCTGTGTTCTGCAACCGAGACGGCATCGCGCATTTCAAGCAGTGCTGCAAAGGTAGCCTTCACCAGGTTGTGAGGGTTTGACGAACCTTTTGATTTCGCAAGCACGTTTTTCACTCCGACACTTTCAAGCACGGCGCGCATAGCACCTCCTGCCTTAACACCCGTACCCGGAGTCGCCGGTTTTACGAAGACTTTTGCACCGCCAAACTTGGCAACCTGCTCATGCGGTATTGTACCATTTATAACAGGAACCTTTATAAGGTTTTTCTTTGCATCCTCAATTCCCTTTGCTATCGCAGTGGTAACCTCACTGGCTTTACCTAGGCCGTGTCCCACGATACCATCTTCATTCCCGACAACGACAATAGCCGAAAAGCTGAAGGTACGTCCTCCCTTTGTGACCTTGGTCACTCTCTGGATGCTCACGAGCCTGTCTTTCAGTTCGAGATCGCTGGTTTTTACTTTTCTTATACCGTTTCCCATATTATCAGAATTTTAAACCGCCTTCGCGGGCAGCATCAGCCAATGATTTTACTCTACCATGATATTTGTAGCCTCCCCTGTCGAAAACGACGCTTCCGATTCCTTTTTCAAGGCATTTCTCGGCGAGCGACTTGCCGACAAGCTTGGCCTGTTCTGTTTTCTTTATCCCAGTTTTTGAAGCTACATCCTTCTCCCTTGAACTTACGGCCAGAAGGGTAACACCATTTATGTCATCGATAAGCTGGGCATAGATCTGTTTGTTGCTGCGGAACACTGCCAGACGTGGTTTTTCAGCAGTTCCGCTTATCTTCTTACGGATTCTCAACCTGATCCGTGTTCTTTTTTCCAATTTGGTTAAAGCCATGATTTTACGATTTTTCGCGGATTAAACACTTGCCGACTTACCAGCTTTTCTCCTGACCGATTCTCCTACAAACTTGATACCTTTTCCCTTGTAGGGTTCCGGCGGGCGAAGCGATCTGATCTTTGCAGCCACGTGCCCTATAAGATGTTTATCGATACTTGTAAGTGTTATAATCGGATTACTCCTTCTTTCGGTTCTGGTAGCAACCGACACCTCGCCCGGTAACTGAAGAATGATATCGTGGGAATAACCAAGGCTCATCTCGAGAAGCTGGCCTTTTGCCTCGGCGCGGTAACCCACGCCTACCAGTTCCAGTTCTTTTTTGAAGCCCTGCGACACACCAGTCACCATATTGGCGATAAGCGCCCTGTAAAGACCATGAAGAGATTTGTGATTCTTCGAATCGGAAGGTCTTTTCAGCACGATAGTGTTGTCCACCACTTCAACCTCGAGGTCTCTGCTGATGCTCTGGCTCAGCTCACCCAAAGGTCCTTTCACACTGACCACATTGGTATCGCTGACTGTAACAGTGACACCACTTGGCAGGTTTACAGGTAATTTTCCTATTCGTGACATTAAACTATCCTCCTAATTAGTAAACAAAACATAAAACTTCACCACCAACATTTTCCTTTTTTGCTTCCTTGTCGGTCATCACTCCCCTGGAAGTTGATATAATTGCTATGCCAAGCCCGTTAAGTACGCGGGGAATTTCATCCACGCTTGCATACTGTCTGAGGCCAGGGCGGCTTATTCTTTCGATCTTCTTGATTGCGGGCCTTTTGTTCTTGGGATTATACTTAAGAGCGATCTTAAGAACTCCCTGAGGGTTTTCACCTTCCACAACCTTGTAGCTCAGGATATATCCTTTTTCAAACAGAATCCTGGCAATCTCCTTCTTAAGATTGGATGCTGGTGCTTCCACAACCTTATGACCGGCCATAATGGCATTTCTGATTCTGGTCAATAAATCTGCAATCGGATCAGTCATCTTTTATTCTTTCTTATAGTTAATATTCATAATCATTTACCAGCTCGCCTTCTTTACACCGGGGATTAATCCGAAGGAAGCCATTTCCCTGAAGGTGATCCTGCTTATACCGAACTGTCTCATATAACCCCTGGTTCTGCCTGTGAGCTTGCAGCGGTTGCGGACTCTGTTCGGGTTTGAGTTACGCGGGAGACGGCTTAATCCGACATAATCGCCCTCAGCTTTGAGTCTGGCTCTTTTTGCAGAGTATTTTTCGGCCAGTCGTGCGCGTTTTACTTCGCGGGCCATCATTGATTCCTTAGCCATATATTCAGTTTTTAGTATTTTTAAAGGGTAATCCAAATTGTTTCAGAAGAGAAAGTGCCTCCTCATCGGTATCTGCGCTGGTAACAAATGTTATCTGGAGACCCATAATCTTTGCTATCTTGTCGAGGTCTATCTCCGGAAATATTATCTGTTCGGTTACTCCGAGAGTGTAATTTCCGCGTCCGTCGAGCTTTGAACTGATCCCCTTGAAATCACGGATCCTCGGAAGGGCAACAGCAATAAGCCTCTCGAGGAATTCATACATTCTGTCTTTTCTGAGAGTAACCATTACACCGATAGGCATATTCTTTCTCAGCTTGAAGTTTGAGATGTCCTTCGAAGAATAAGTCTGAACAGCTTTTTGTCCTGCTATGTCTGACAACTCCTTCACACTGAACTCGAGAAGTTTTTTGTCGGCAATAGCCTGGCCAACTCCCTGATTAAGGACAATCTTTTCCAGCCTGGGAACCTGCATGACGGTTTTGTAACCAAATTCCTTCATTAATGCAGGAACGATCTCTTGTTTATATCTGGTTTTTAATGCAGGTGTATACATCACTTGATCTCCTCTCCTGATTTTTTTGAATAACGAACTAATTTATCTTTGTCATTGAGCCTTCTTCCGATGCGGGTTGGCTTTCCAGATGCCGGATCAACGAGCATAAGGTTTGAAATGTGTACCGGAGCCTCTTTCTTGATGATACCTCCCTGTGGAGACTTTGCGTTGGGTTTTGTATGCTTTGAAACAGTGTTCACACCCTCAACGATAGCTCTTTCCTTATCCCTGTCAACCTCAAGGACGCGTCCTTTCTGACCTTTCGATTCACCGGTTATCACTATAACCGTGTCACCTTTCCTTATATGTATTTTCTTCTGCATTGCCTTGATTTTAAAAATTACAGAACCTCGGGTGCAAGTGATACTATTTTCATGTAACCGTCGCGGAGCTCCCTGGCAACCGGCCCGAAGATGCGTGTTCCCCTGACCTCGTTAAGATTGTTCAGAAGGACCACTGCGTTATCATCAAACCTTATATACGAACCGTCGGGACGGCGTATCTCCTTCTTTGTACGTACGACCACAGCCTTGCTGACCGTACCCTTTTTTGCATCGCCCGAGGGGAGAGCGCTTTTTACACTTACGACGATCTTGTCGCCGATTGTTGCGTATCTTTTCTTGCTTCCTCCCAGGACGCGGATACAAAGTACCTCCTTTGCTCCTGAATTATCGGCTACTGTTAGCCTGCTTTCCTGCTGTATCATGACTACTTGGCTCTTTCGATTATTTCAACTAATCTCCAGGCTTTGTTCTTGCTCAGAGGCCTGGTCTCTGATATTCTTACGGTGTCACCTATGTTGCACGAGTTTTCCTCGTCATGTGCCATAAGCTTCTTTGTCCTGTTTACAAACTTGCCGTAAATCGGATGTTTTACCTTCCTCTTAATGGCCACGACGATAGATTTGTCCATCTTGTTGCTGACAACAATACCTATACGTTCTTTTCTAGTATTTCTTTCCATTGCTGAACTAGCTATTAGATTTCTCATTTAATTCCCTGTGTCGCAGCTCTGTAAGAAGACGGGCAATAGTAAGCTTGGCCTGTTTGATCTTCTGAGGGTTATCCAGGGGTGTTATCGCATGGTTAAGCTTCATCCTGACCAGCATTGTTCTTTCAGTATCTATTCTTTCAATAAGGTCCGGAGTGCTTAATTCCTTTATTTCTGAAGTCTTCATTTGTATAATGATTTTATTCCTGTACGTAATCTGTTCTTACAATGAATTTTGTTGTTATCGGAAATTTCTGGGCTCCGAGCCTCAGAGCTTCTCTGGCCACATCATAGGGAACACCCTCGGCTTCAATAAGGATTCTTCCCGGTGTCACAGGAACAACAAAACCTTCAGGTGCTCCTTTTCCCTTACCCATACGAACCTCTGCAGGTTTCTTTGTTATGGGTTTGTCGGGGAATACCCTTATCCAAATCTGTCCCTCACGTTTCATATGACGGGTTACTGCCTGGCGGGCAGCTTCAATCTGCCTTCCGGTGATCCAGCACTCTTCAAGTGCCTTAATACCAAATGACCCGAATGCCAGCTGGTTTCCCCTTTGAGCATTTCCCTTCATTCTTCCTTTCTGGGCTCTCCTAAATTTGGTCCTTTTCGGTTGTAACATGGCTCAAAATATGTTATAAAATTATTTACTCTCTAAAGTTTACTTTTTGGGCTTGCGCTTGAGACTCTTGCTCTTTGCATTTCTTGCTCCGATATTTGGACTGAGATCTCTTTTTCCGTACACCTCGCCGTTGCAAATCCATACCTTGATGCCAAGAAGTCCGACTTTGGTATGAGCTTCAGCAAGTGCATAGTCTATATCCGCGCGCAGGGTATGAAGAGGGATCCTTCCTTCCTTGTAAGTCTCACTCCTGGCCATTTCGGCACCGCCCAGACGGCCCGAGATAAGAACCTTTATACCTTCTGCTCCCATCCTCATGGTGGATGCTATCGACATTTTGATGGCACGGCGGTAGGAAATCTTGCCTTCAAGCTGACGGGCTATGTTGTTTGCAACAATGTTGGCATCAAGCTCAGGGCGCTTTACCTCGAATATATTTATCTGAACCTCTTTCTTGGTAATCTTCTTGAGTTCTTCCTTAAGCTTGTCTACCTCCTGTCCGCCTTTGCCGATAATAATACCCGGGCGGGCTGTGTTGACTGTTACGGTTATCAGCTTGAGGGTTCTCTCAATGACAATCTTTGAGATGCTGGCCTTGGCGAGCCTTGCATTAAGATATTCCCTTATTCTGGTATCCTCAACAAGTTTTCCTGAGAAGTCCTTTCCTCCAAACCAGTTTGAGTCCCATCCTTTAATAATACCTAATCGGTTACCTATCGGATTTACTTTTTGTCCCATCTAATTTATTTTGTTGATTTTTCAACTTCCTTAATCATACTGTCGAGAACCACAGTCACATGGTTAGATCTTTTCCTGATCCTGTAAGCTCTTCCCTGCGGGGCTGTCTGGAGCCTTTTGAGAGCACGGCCGCCGTCGACGCTGATCTTCTTTACAAAGAGATTGCTCTCCTCTATTCTGACGCCTTCGTTTTTCGCCTGCCAGTTTGCAATAGCCGACAGGAGGAGCTTTTCGACCCTGCGTGAAGCTTCCTGGCTACTGTATTTAAGCACATCAAGAGCTTTGTTAACTTCCATGCCGCTGATAAGTCCAGTCACAAGTCTCATCTTGCGGGGCGATGTGGGACAGTTCCTCAAAACCGCCTGGTAGCTGTTTCTGGCAGCTTCTTTTCTTTTTTCTGCCGAATTCCTTTTTCTTGCACCCATCTCTAAATATTTTTCAGGTTTACATTACATGTTACTTGTTACCGGAGTGACCTCTGAAGGTACGTGTCGGGGCAAATTCGCCAAGTTTGTGACCGACCATGTTCTCAGTAATGTAAACAGGTATGAATTTATTACCGTTATGAACTGCTATAGTATGTCCGACAAAGTCGGGTGAGATTACAGATCTCCTCGACCAGGTCTTGAGAACTGATTTCTTCTGCCCCTTGTTCATATCCAGGACTCTTTTTTCCAGCTTATAATCAATGAAAGGGCCTTTTTTTATTGATCTACTCATAATATATCAGTTATTTTTTCCTTCTTTCAATAATGTGTTTTGCAGAGTATTTCTTCTTGTCGCGTGTCTTGAAGCCTTTTGCCGGAACGCCTTTGCGTGATCTCGGATGGCCTCCGGATGCTCTTCCTTCGCCTCCTCCCATGGGATGGTCGACGGGGTTCATGACAACGCCTCTTACTCTCGGACGGCGTCCCTGCCAGCGTGAACGGCCTGCCTTGCCAGATCTTTCAAGGTTGTGATCCGGGTTCGACACGGTACCAATTGTTGCACGGCACGATGTAAGGACCATTCTGGTTTCCCCCGAAGGAAGTTTAATGGTCACATATTTTCCTTCACGTGCCGACAACTGGGCAAAAGTCCCTGCACTGCGAGCCAGTGATCCTCCTTTTCCGGGCTTCAGTTCAATATTATGAACTATTGTTCCGAGGGGGATATCATTCAGAAACATTGTGTTCCCTATTTCAGGGCTTGCATCCTTTCCGGAAACTATTGTCTGTCCGACCTGAAGTCCGACCGGTGCAATGATATATCTCTTTTCACCATCCTCATAAACAACGAGGGCAATTCTCGACGATCTGTTTGGATCGTACTCTATTGCCTTCACCGTTGCATTCATGCCATCCTTGTCCCTCAGGAAATCGATGACCCTGTACATCTGTTTGTGACCGCCGCCGATGTACCTCATAGTTCTTCTGCCGTTAACGTTCCTTCCTCCTGATTTTCTGAGCGGTCGAAGGAGGGATTTCTCCGGCACAGCCTTTGTGATATTATCAAAGGCGCTGATAATCTTGTTTCTCTGACCTGGCGTTACAGGTTTTAATTTTCTGACTGCCATACTGATTATTAAATATTGCTATAGAAATCAATCTTATTTCCCTCTGCCAGGGTTACAACTGCTTTCTTGATCGCGGCAGTCTTTCCTACCAGGAGGCCTGATTTGGTGTTTCTTGTTTTCACTTTGCCACCGTATCTCATTGTATTTACTGATTCGACGGTAACGCCGTAAAGTTCCTCGACAGCTTTCCTTATCTGCAATTTATTCGCATTTCTGGCAACGACAAAGCCGTAGCGGTTGAACTTGTCGCCCTGGCTTGTCATCTTTTCCGTTACTATCGGTTTAAGCAGAATATTCATCACTTAAATTTTACTGGTTTTTAAAAGTTGCCTGCAAAACGTCAACTGCACTCTCCACAAGTACCAGAGTTGAGGCCTTCATAATTTTGTATGTACTTAATTCTCCGGCTGTTACAACATCAACCCCTTGTACATTTCGGGATGACAAATATATGTTTTTATTTTGTTCCGGTAAAACAATAAGCGATTTTTTATTGGCAATATTCAGATTATTACCCATTTTGATCAGAGCTTTTGTTTTAGGAGCCTCAAAAGCGAAGTCTTCCAGAACAATAATATTATTCGAAGATGCCTTGTACGACAGGGCCGATTTACGGGCAAGCTGTTTCATTTTCCTGTTGAGCTTGAATCCGTAAAACCTGGGCTGCGGGCCGAAAATGCGTCCGCCTCCGCGGAAGAGGGGGTTTTTCATGCTGCCTGCGCGGGCTGTACCTGTCCCTTTCTGTCTTTTTATCTTCCTGGTACTTCCAGCCACCTCACCACGCTGTTTTGATTTGTGGGTACCCTGCCTCTGATTGGCGAGATACTGTTTCGAATCAAGATAAATGGCGTGGTCGTTCGGTTTAACCGCGAAGATTGAATCGTCGAGACTGACTTTTCTTCCGGTTTCCTTACCATCGATATTAAGAATAGTTAATTCCATTATTTTGTTATTATTACGTAACCACCTTTCGGACCGGGAACTGATCCTTTAACTAATATTAGATTATTTTCGGGCATGAGTTTGATAACTCTCATGCTCATCGACATGACTTTGTCTCCTCCTTTGCGTCCGGCCATTCTCATTCCGGGGAGTACTCTTGAAGGGAAAGATGATGCTCCGAGTGAGCCCGGTGCCCTACCCCTGTTGTGCTGACCATGGGTCTGTCCGCCAACGCCTCCGAATCCATGCCTTTTCACAACACCCTGGAATCCTTTTCCTTTCGACCAACCTCTGACGTCAACCCAGTTATCGCTGCTGAAAAGCCCGGCAGTGAGAACCTCGCCTACTTTAACCTGATCTTCTTCAAAACCGGTAAATTCAATAACTTTTCGCTTTGGAGTCGTATTTGCCTTTTTAAAGTGGCCTTGTTCAGCCTTACTGGTATGTTTTTCTTTTTTCTCGTCGAAGCCTAACTGCACTGCAAAATAACCGTCCTTCTCCTTTGTCTTTATCTGAGTAACAACACATGGTCCGGCCTGCAGTACAGTACATGGGATATTCTTTCCGTCTTCATCAAAGACAGAGGTCATCCCCACTTTTTTTCCAATTAGTCCCTGCATTTCTATAAGAATTTACTGGTTTCACACTTTTATTTCTACCTCAACCCCGCTTGGAAGTTCAAGTTTCATCAGAGCATCAATCGTTTTGGGCGTTGAGCTGTAAATATCAAGAAGCCGCTTGTACGATGAAAGCTGGAACTGCTCTCTTGCTTTTTTGTTGACAAACGGTGAACGAAGAACCGTATAAATCTTTTTATGCGTAGGGAGCGGAATAGGTCCGCTTACAACTGCGCCTGTTGATTTTACTGTTTTTACAATCTTCTCAGCGGATTTATCCACAAGATTATGATCGTAAGACTTCAGTTTGATACGAATTTTCTGACTCATTTTCTTTAAAGAATTTTTCCTTTAGTAATTTCTACAATCCTGTTTGCTATTTCTTCAGGCACCTCCTCATAGTGAGAGAACTCCATTGTTGAAGTAGCTCTTCCGGAAGTCAGGGTTCTGAGTACTGTAACATAGCCAAATTTTTCTGCCAGAGGTACTTTTGCTTTAACAACCCTTGAACCTGCTTTCGATTCCATTCCTTCCACCCTTCCCCTTCTTCTGTTGAAATCGCCAATAACATCACCGACATATTCTTCCGGAGTAACAACTTCAGTAGACATTATCGGCTCGAGGATAACAGGATTGCATTTCATTGCATATTTCCTGAAAGCCTGCTTGGCAGCGATTTCAAAAGAAAGGGCATCGGAATCGACCGGGTGGTACGAACCGTCTTTCAGTACTACTTTAAGGCTTTCCAGAGGGAACCCGGCCAGAGGGCCGTTTACCATTGCCTCACGGAATCCTTTTTCAATTGAAGGAATAAATTCCTTGGGAATATTTCCTCCCTTTATCTCGTTAACGAATTCAAGGCCTCTTATCCCGTTCTCGGCAGGCATCAGCCTTGCAGAGATATCAGCGAACTTGCCTCTGCCGCCCGTCTGCTTCTTGAATACCTCCCTGAATTCAACACTTGTTGTGATAGCTTCCTTGTAGGCAACCTGGGGAACTCCCTGGTTGCATTCTATTTTAAACTCTCTCTTCAGCCTGTCGATAAGAATCTCAAGGTGAAGTTCACCCATTCCGTTTATTATGGTCTGGCCGCTGTCGGGGTCAGTTCTTACCTGGAATGTAGGATCCTCCTCTGCAAGCTTGTTAAGTGCGATGGCCAGCTTATCAACATCTGCCTGGGTTTTGGGTTCCACGGCAATACCGATAACCGGCTCCGGAAAATCCATCGATTCGAGAAGTATAGGCTTGTTGATCGCACAAAGAGTATCTCCGGTCTTAAGATCCTTGAAACCGACGCCTGCGCAGATATCTCCGGCGCTAATCATTTCCTTGGGATTCTGCTTGTTGGCATGCATCTGGAAGAGGCGGTTTATCCTTTCTCTCTTCCCTGTCCTTGTATTGAGGACCGTATCGCCCGAGCGCAGTACTCCCGAATAAACCCTCAGGAAAACAAGCCTTCCCACAAAGGGATCAGTTGCAATCTTGAAGGCAAGGGCAGCAAGAGGCTCATCCGGATCGGGTTCCCTCCTGATCTCATTATCGTTCCTTGGGTCTATGCCGGTCACTGCACCGATATCAACCGGCGAAGGAAGAAATGAGACAACGGCATCAAGCAGATTCTGTATTCCCTTGTTCTTGAATGAAGCTCCACAGAGTACCGGCACAGCCAGACCCTGAACCGTTGATTTTCTCAGGGCAGTAACTATCTCCTCTTCGGTTATCGAATCATGATCCTCAAGAAAACGGGCAAGAAGGGTATCGTCAACATCTGCAACCGACTCAACGAGTCTTCCGCGCCATTCTTCTGCCTCTCCGGCCATGTCGGCGGGAATGTCCTCGATTTCAAGCCTGCTTGCAGGCGTATCAGTGTTGTACCATACGTAAGCCTTCATCTTTATCAGGTCGATCACACCCCTGAAATTCTCTTCCGAACCTATCGGAAGCTGAATCGCCACGGGATTTGCACCCAGCTTATCTTTTATCTGATGAAGTACGCTTAAAAAGTCTGCACCGGCCCTGTCCATTTTATTTACAAAAGCCAGCCTGGGAACGTTATATTTATTTGCCTGGCGCCAAACTGTTTCCGACTGTGGCTCAACACCTCCTACCGCACAGAAAATAGCCACAGCTCCGTCGAGAACTCTCAGCGATCTTTCCACTTCCACGGTGAAATCAACATGGCCGGGAGTGTCGATAATATTTATCTTGAAATCCTCTCCATGGTATTTCCAGAAGGTTGTTGTTGCTGCCGAGGTGATAGTTATCCCTCTCTCCTGTTCCTGAATCATCCAGTCCATCTGGGCATTCCCGTCATGCACCTCTCCCATCCTGTGGGTACGCCCCGTATAAAACAGGATGCGCTCCGTAGTGGTGGTTTTTCCGGCATCAATGTGGGCCATGATTCCGATGTTTCTGGTATATTTCAGGCTGTTATCCATTCCTTAACCTCAGTTTTGACGTCAGCAGGCAGATTAAAATCTGAAGTGTGCGAAAGCCTTGTTGGCTTCAGCCATCCTGTGTGTGTCCTCCTTCTTCTTGTAAGCTCCCCCCTCAAGTTTATATGCTGCCATCAGTTCTGCGGCAAGCCTTTCAGCCATTGAATGACCGGTCCTTTTACGGGCGAAGGATATCATATTCTTCATGCTTATGCTTACTTTCCTGTCGCTGCGGATTTCCATAGGCACCTGAAAAGTGGCACCGCCAACCCTGCGTGCTTTTACCTCAACCTGGGGAGTTACGTTCTCGAGAGCCTGTTTGAAGATCTCAAGAGGCGACTTACCCTCATTCTTGAATTTCTCACCGATTATGTCGAGTGAATCATAGAAAATTTTAAAAGCAAGATTCTTTTTACCACTATACATAAGATTGTTAACAAACCTTGTTACATACGGATCGTGATATTTGGGATCCGGTAACATTATCCTTTTCTTTGGTTTTGCCTTTCTCATTATCTTACCCTATTAAAGTGTTATTTCTTTGGTCGTTTTGCACCATATTTCGACCTTCTCTGTGTGCGGCCATCCACTCCTGAGGTATCTAGAGCTCCGCGGACAAGGTGATACCTTACTCCGGGAAGATCCTTCACCCTGCCGCCTCTGATAAGGACTATTGAGTGTTCCTGGAGGTTATGACCTTCTCCGGGAATATAAGCGTTTACTTCCTTCTGATTTGTAAGCTTTACCCTGGCCACCTTCCTCATAGCCGAATTGGGTTTCTTTGGTGTCGTTGTATAAACACGAACACAAACACCCCTTCTCTGAGGACATGAATCCAAAGCAGGAGCTTTACTTTTGTCGATCAGTTTTTTCCTGCCTTTCCTTACTAATTGCTGTATTGTCGGCATAAATAGTATGAATTTTACATTAAATTTTACTCAAAAAATCGGTTCGCAAAGGTATGGTTTTTATTTCTATATCAAGCAAACTCATTCACATTTTTTTCAGCAGGCACCCGGTCATGCATCCAGTCATAGTGATAATCAATGACAAACAGTGCCGTCAGTGTCTTTCAAAACAGAATATCTTACGAAGAAATGTAAGTTATCAACAGGTTCCTTCCCGATCTTTCCCGGCGAAAAATCATTTTATAAACTTACGGTGAAAGAAAAACCGGTACTCCTGAGTTTCAAAAAACTGGTGCAAAGGAAATAAAAAATTTGTAATTACATATCCTTTACTGAACAGTTTTTAAAAATTTGTTATTTTTGTGCGCTTCAAATCGCCGAATATTTAAATATAAACTATACAGAAGATTATGAAAACATACCAGACTGACCAGATAAAGAGCGTATCATTTCTCGGCAACTCCGGATCAGGAAAGACAACCCTGGCCGAGGCAATGCTCTTCAATGGCGGAGTAATCGAAAGAAGAGGTACTGTTGACGGGAAGAACACTGTTTCCGACTATCGTCCGATCGAACAGGAAAACGGTAACTCAATATTTTCAACTGTACTTTATACTGAATACCAGAACAGGAAAATCAACATTCTCGATACTCCGGGACTGGATGATTTCAGTGGCGGAGTAATATCCTCACTGTTCGCAACCGACTGTACCGTAATGACAATCAACGTTCAGAACGGAGTTGAAGTCGGCACGGAGATTCACTTCCGCCATGCCGAAAAAGTTCACAAACCGCTCATCCTGGTAGTCAACGGCCTTGATCATGAAAAAGCCAATTTTGAGAAATCGGTGGAAATGATGAAGGACAGGCTCGACAACAATATTATTCTCATCCAGTTCCCTGTTAACGAAGGAGTCGGCTTCAATTCAATAATCGACGTCCTCAGGATGAAGATGTATCAGTATCCAAAAGAAGGAGGAACTGCCAAACTTTCCGACATTCCAGCCGACCTGATGGGAAAGGCAGAGGAACTTCATGCTGCTCTCGTTGAAAAAGCAGCAGAGAGTGACGAGTCGCTCATGGAAAGCTTCTTCTCAAACGACACCCTTACCGAAGAGGAAATAAGAAAAGGAATTGCAAAGGGAATACTTACAAGAGGAATGTTTCCCGTATTCTGTGCTTCAGCAAAGAACAACATCGGCGTTGACCGTATAATGGAATTCATCGTCAGCGAGGCTCCGTCAGTCACTGATATGCCTGCTCCCGTAAACAGCAAGGGTGCCAGGATAAACCCTGATCCGGCAGGCCCTGCATCGGTATACATTTTCAAATCCTCGATCGAGGAACATATCGGCGAGATAAACTATTTCAGGGTATATTCCGGAAAGATAACCGAGAACCTTGACGTTGTAAACAGCAATAACGGAATAAAGGAGAGACTGTCTCAGCTTTACGTCTGTGCAGGAAAGAACAGGACACGTGTTCCCGAACTCTGGCCCGGCGACATCGGAGCCTTCGTGAAACTGAAGAATACAAAGACCGACCATACACTTAACGCTCCCGGAAACGACTGGAGATATGAAGGCATCAAATTCCCTGCACCTAAATACCGTACCGCTATCAAAGCCCAGAGCGAAAGTGATGATGAGAAACTTGGTGAAGCCCTTAACAAGATCCACCTCGAAGACCCCACAATAAGTATTGAATATTCCAAGGAGCTGAAGCAGATACTGGTCCATGGCCAGGGCGAATACCATCTCAACATCATGAAATGGCACCTCGACAACATCTATAAAATACCAACCAGTTTCAATCCTCCGAAGATCCCCTACCGCGAGACAATCACCAAGGCTGCCCAGGCAGACTACAGGCACAAAAAACAATCAGGCGGAGCAGGTCAGTTCGGCGAGGTGCATATGATAATCGAACCCTACACTGAAGGATCATCCGAGCTTACAATGATGAAAATTGCCGGCAAGGAACTAAAGCTTTCAATCAGGGCAAAGGATGAGATCGACCTTGAATGGGGAGGAAAACTTATTTATGTTAACTGTATCGTTGGAGGATCAATTGACGCCCGCTTCATGCCTGCCATTCTCAAGGGGATCATGGAAAAAATGGAAGTTGGTCCGCTTACAGGTTCGTATGCCAGGGATATTCGCGTTTATGTATATGATGGAAAGATGCATCCGGTCGACTCTAATGAGATCTCTTTCAGGCTCGCCGGTAGAAATGCTTTTTCGATGGCCTTTAAAAATGCAGGAGCAAAGATACTTGAGCCAATTTACGACGTTGAGATCATGGTTCCTTCCGACAGGATGGGTGACGTGATCAGCGACCTGCAGGGACGCCGCGGAATGGTTCTCGGGATGGCTAGTGAAAAACGCTTCGAGGTAATCAAGGCCAGAGTTCCGCTTGCAGAGATGAATAAGTATTCAACTGCATTAAGTTCCATCACGGGCGGACGCGCAATGTACACAATGAAGTTCTCCGAATACGCACAGGTACCTTCCGAAGTACAGGAAGCAGTAATAAAAGCATACTCCGAAGAGGAGGAAGAAGAATAGAAAATAAAGAAAACCCCGGCCGCCGGGGTTTTTTTTGATACCTGATGCAGGTTCAGAATGAAATACCAACCAGGACAAATAACTTGTTGCGGTCGGGATTCACAACAACCTGACCTGTTACAGGGATTGAGAACCTTTCAGTAACTTCAATCTCTTTCGAGACCTCCAGTCCGGCATTGCATACTTTAAAAGCGCCTCCTTCTGTATGCCAGCCGTCGCCGGCACCAGCAAAAAGACTTATTCTGTCGAATGCATATCCTATCTCGAAGTATTTGTCGCCTCCATACGTTCCTACACCTCCGGCTTCATTAACTATGTAGTTCGCGCTCACCGAGAAAGCTCCCAGTGGTAAACTGAAATTAAGTTCCAGCCCGTGACTTCCTTCTGCCTTTGATGTTTCGGAAAAGTGAAGGTCAGGAAGATAGTAATCAGTCACACCAAGACTCAGTCCCCCCGGAAACGAATAGGAGATGTAAGGGTCAGCTTCAGAATATCCTCCGGCATCGACCGAACCCCAGACTCCGATTGCCAGTCCACCGCCTGAGAATTCCACAGAAGGCTGAAACGCAGGTCCGGTTCCGAGTTTTGATCCCCTCCAGACATAATTGCTGTAAAGATCAGCAGACACGTCAAAGCTCCCTTTCTGTGCCTCCTGGGCCAGGACCTGTATGGGTGAACAGATTGTACAATAAATTATCCCTCCTGCAATCAAATACTTCAGCATTTTCATAACTATCCTTTCGTTTATTAAAATTCTGTCATAAAAATATACATATTTTAAACACACCCCCTGTTTTTAGTAAATAATTTTCATTTTATCTCTATGATTACTTGCTATACCCCGTTCTTTAGGGGGGTGCTTTACATATTTTCTTGTTTTTTCGGAAGCTACCCCCCCTGTTTTATATTAAGTGATATAAAAAAGGTTGCCCGGTATTCCCGGGCAACCTTTATAATGCTTTACCCCATAACATCAGACAGGCTTATTCCTTCAGCAATAATTAATTCTGCATGGGTCGGACCGTCAAGGGGTACAATTAGGTGATGATCTCGTGGTCAGACCGCTTTTTCTATGTCCCAGACAAAAGCCCTTATACCGACCTCTTCATTGATCTGGTCAATTTTCCTGATAGCAGAGAGAATGTCTTCGACAAGTTCGCCGGGGATTACTGTCATCGCTATCTTGTTTATTTCAGGCCAGGCATGAGTGCCCAGATGGGGCACTCCTGTATTGCTGCCCCTGCCCTGGACATTCTCCCAGAGGGAATATCCTCTGATGCCGAGCTTGTCGAACATATACTCCACCCTCTCGGTGTGAGCCTGATTAAATATTATCATTACAGCTTTCATCTTCTTTGATTTTTGTTTATTTGATTTTTCCCTTAAGGCACCAGGCAACACCGCAGTACAATGTTCCTGCCTCTCTGCAGGAAGCAATTATAAAACAAGCATTGTCCATTGTTCTCATCTTCCAGGGATTATTGACCGTTCCCATTCTTTTCATTCAGAAAATCCATTTCTGAATAAACAGCCAGATGCCTGTTGCGTTCACCTCTCCTTGCAAAGAGGACGTAGATAACAGGCACAACCACAAGGGTAACAAGGGTTGAGAAGACAAGTCCTCCGATTACCGCGATGCCCATTGGTTTCCAGAGTTCCGAACCGGAACCTGAGCTCAGCGCCAGCGGAAGCATCCCGAGGATGGTCGTGGAAGAGGTCATAAGCACGGGCCTGAGCCTCGATCTGCCTGAGAATTCAACGGCCTCATAGAGTTCATGTCCCCTTTCCCTCATCAGGTTGATAAAGTCGACCAGAACGATGGAGTTCTTCACGACTATACCAATAAGCATAACTGCACCGATTGCCGATATCACACTCAGTGTGGTATTCGTGAGGAAGAGCGCTATGGCAACCCCCGAGAAGGCAAATGGTATGGCCATCATGATGATTACGGGCATCTTCAGCGATTCAAACTGCGAAGCCATAACAAGGTATACCAGGATAAGGCTCACAACTATCAGGAATGCTATGTCCATGAACGACTCCATCTGGTCTTCTATTGCCCCGGAGATCTGGACCATCACACCCGACGGGACAAGAGTCTCATCTATTATCTTCTGTATGTCGGTCTGCAATTTTGTAAGGGATACCTTGTAAGGCGTGAATGCAACCGATACAATTCTTTCCCTGCGTTTCCGTTCAATGCTTGGCGGCGCCCAATACTCCTTTATCTGCGCTATCTCGGCAAGCCTTATTATCTGACCGGCAGGATTTGAAATCCCTATGTTTTCAATATCGGTAAGTGTCTGTCTGGCCTCTTCCTCGAAACGCACCACAACATCATACTCGTCTCCCGACTGACGAAGCCGTGTTGCAGTCAGTCCACCCACCCGGTTCCTTACAGCAGCAGATACGGTAGCAGTATTGAGACCGCTGGCAATCATTTTCTTCTGATCGAGGATGATCTGCAGTTCGGGTTTTGATTTGTCGCGGCTTATTGTAACATCCTTTGCCCCGTTGAGTTTCCTTATCTTTGATGCGATTTCCTCCGCAACAATATTTGTTTCGGAGATATTATACCCGTATATTTCAACAGCAACAGCATTTCCACCGAAAGATCCCATATCTTCTGAAGTACTCACAGAAAAGTCTATTATTTCGGGAAAACCGACCAGGTCTGATCTGATCTCCTCGGCAATATCTGTAACACTTCTTTCCCTCTCATCAGGATCCACAAGGCTTAACGTATAACTTATCACATGAGTTCCACCGGCACCGAACATTGAGGTAAAACCTCCTTGATCGTCTACTCCGGTGGATGATGAAAGCAGTTCTATTTCAGGATACTTGGCCTGCAGGATCTTATCGATCTTGTCGGTTGTCTTCAAGGTCTCATCGACCCTGGTACCTGTCTGCAGTTCGACTGTAATAGTTATCTGCGACTGGTCCGCCTGGGGGAAGAATTCGGTATCAATAACCGTGAAAAGAAGCATCGATCCGACAAACACTGCAATTGCTGCCAGAACCGTGAACCTCTTGTGATGCAGTACCCAGCGTATTGTCTTTTCATAGAATCCGTCGAAGGTGTCGAGCCATTTCCTTATACTTCCGTCATATGTCCAGAAGGGAGCCTTCTGCCTTATCGGATACCATTTAAGGATCAGAGCGCTCATTGTAGGAGTCAGTGTTATGGCCGCGATAACGGATGTCAGGATAGTGATAGTTACAAGCATCCCAAGCTGCCTGAAGAGAACTCCTGTCAGACCTGTAACAAATGTTAGCGGGAAGAAAACGGCCACAACTGTCAGGGTTGAAACTATAACAGCCAGCCAGACTTCGTTGGTTGCGTAAATAGCAGCTTCCCTGGGCCTGCTTCCCCTTTCTACATGCTTAGTGATATTCTCCAGTACAACAATAGCGTCGTCCACCACCATCCCGATCGCTATCGAGAGTGATGTCAGCGAGATTATATTCACCGATTCTCCTGTTACGAAGAGGTAGATGAACGCCACCACAAGCGATATGGGTATTGTAACTATAACTATAAGTGTGGCTCTCCATCTCCCCAGAAAGAAAAGAACAACAAGTATCACGAAGAGGCCTGCGTAGAGAAGTGTCTCGGCAAGGTTGTTGACTGAGTCCTTGATAAAGGTTGCACTGTCAAACATTTTTTCGATCTTCACATCGGCAGGGAGATCCTTCACAAGTGTTTCCAGAGATTCCTCAATTTCCTTGGTAACTTTTACGGTATTGCCTCCCGACTGTTTCTGTACAAACATTGTCATTCCCTGACGTCCGTTAACCCGGGTGTCGAGCCTGCTCTCACGTATGGTATCGCGAACCACTGCCACATCTCTCAGGTATACGTTGTTGCCGTTATAACTGCTGACCACTATATCCTTAATTATCTCGCTCTCAGGAAATTCACCCTGGATCCTTAAGGGATAATCTGTCTGCCCCATTTCAATGTAACCGGCAGGCATATTAAGGTTTTCCGCGGCCAGTATCCCGCCTATCTGTTCTATTGTCAGATGATAAGCTTCCATTTTCCTTGGGTCAACGTCAATATAGACCTTTCTTCCGGGCACACCGGCCAGGCTTACGGAACCCACGCCTTCAATCCTGTTCAGGGGATTGACTATCTTCTCATCGAGGATCTTTTCCAAACCCCTGTAACTCTCCTGTGCAGTTATGGCATAGAAGATTATGGGCATCATGCTGGAGTTGAACTTCATCACGGTGGGTTTTTCGGAATCCTCCGGAAGATAGTTCTCAATAAAGCTAAGGTTGCTCCTGATATCGTTAGTCGCCTCATCGAGGTTTGTCCCGTATTCAAAATTCATGAATATCACCGATAGCCCGTCGCTCGAGGTGGATGTTATCTCCTTCAGATTGCTGACCGAGTTAAGGGCATCCTCCACCGGTCTGGTCACGTTGGTTTCAATATCCGAAGCACTGGCTCCGGGATATGTGGTAACCACCCCAACGAATGGAAGCTCTATCTCCGGATAAAGGTCCACCGGCAGCTGTGTCAGTGAATAAAGTCCGATAACCATCACTGCAACAAATATGAGGATTGTCGTTACCGGTCTGTTTACGGATGAACTGTATATACTCATTTTTTTCTGTTTGTATTACTTACTGTATAATTTCAAGCTTGTCACCGCTGATAAGCCTCGACTGTCCCTCGGTTACAAGCCTTGCACCTTCACTCAGGTTATCTGATATGATCTCCAGCATATCGTCAAACCTCTTGCCTATGGTCACTTCGGTCCTTATCGCAACACCCTGATCCTCAATAAAGACGTACCTGATGTTTGTTCCTTCCTGCATAAGAACCGAAGCTGCAGGAACAACGAATGTTTCAACTTCTCCAAGATCCATCGAGACCCTTACAAACATTCCCGGTTTCAGAAGATCATTCCTGTTGGGTAATTCAATCTCGGCAATAAAGGTTCTGGTTGCAGAATTTACCGTCGGGGCTTTCCTGCTTACAGTTCCGGTAAAGACTTCTCCGCTGTAGACATCTGCGGTAATTACCGCCTTCATACCCCTGCGTATAAGCGGGTAGTACTGTTCTGATACTGCAACTTCGACTTTCAGCGGATTTACCTGCATCAGGGTAACAACAGCCGATCTTCCCGTGGCTGTGGTCGGAGTTCCGGAGTAGATCTCTCCGTCCTCAAAGTATCTGCCCGTAATGATACCGCTGAAAGGTGCCATCAGAAGGGTGTTTTCCTCCATGAAATCAACATTTGTCTTTGTCACGTCATATTGTGTCTTCATCTGGTCGTACTGCTGCTGTTTCACACTCCCTGTTGCCAGAAGGGTGTCGAGTCTCGACAGGTCCTTTGCCAGGCTGGCGAGCTGGAGTTTCAGCTGGTAAAGCTGCGAACGGTCCATCAGAAAAAGCTGATCTCCTTTGTTTACCCTGTCTCCGGTCTCAACATATATCTTGTCGATCCTGCCGGGAGCGGCAGGTGCTACATTGACCTCCTCATATGGAAGAACCGTTGCTGTGTAATCCACAGTTCTCGATATCCTGGTTCTTTCGAGTGTTTCCACCCTCACCGGTACTGCTGATCTTACTGCTGCCTCAGCAACGCCGGAGGCTGCAGCCTGATCATTTCCTTTGTTGGGCGAACAGGCCGTAATAATCAGCCCGCCAACCAATATTGCCTGAATTGTTCTTAAGTATTTCATTATTGCTTTAATTATTTCGTTTTTACATATTGTTCAAAAGTCTGTCGAGGGCTACCTTCGTCTGCAACAAGCTCATCAGTGCCGAGACATAGTTGTTCTCTGCCTGCAGGTAAAGCATGTTTGCCTGGGTAAGCTCGAGGCTTGAGGCCATGCCCTGTCTGAATTTATTCTCGGTGCTTTCGTAGACTCTCTTCGACACTTCTACATTGTCCTTCTGGGCAAGATACTGGAGGTTGGCATTCACAAGGTCATACCTTAGCTGCTTTTCCTGCATAAGAAGCTGTTCTGTGACCAGTTCCCTTGTATTTCTTGCTTTATCAAGATTTATCTGGGCTTGTTTGATCTTTGAATACCTCTGTCCGCTGGCAAATATCGGAACAGTAAGCGACAGACCTGTCATTGAGTTGTCGAACCATCTCTGATCGCCTATCTTATCGCCCATGCCGTTAGTACCTATATTATAGAAACCTGCAAGCGTTGGCAATGTTGATGCCTTCTGCGATTTCAGGGCAAGTTCAGATATCATCTCCTGGCCCTCGATCATTTTATATTCAGGATTGTTTTCAAGGTCGAACTCCCGTGAAAGAAGAGCCTCCACGTTCAATCCTGCTGTAAGGGATTCGAGTGTTTCGGTTAGGCTGATCTGCGCATCTGGTTCAACACCGAGCTGAAATCTGAGCAGATTGTAATTAAGTTCAAGGCTTCTTAAAAGCGAGCTCCTTGAGTTTTCTGTCATGGTCATGTTCGAAACCATCTGATCAACATCGGTCGACTCAGCCATACCTACCTCATACATCGCCCTTGTCGATCTAAGGGTTTCATTCAGGTTAAGTATGTTTTCATCAAGTATCCTTAGTGATTCTTCCGTAACCAGGATAAGGAAATAAGCAGTACTCACTGATTCCCTGGTATCAAGCTCAGTCTTGACAAGATTCTGTTCGCTGAGCTTGTTGGCAAGTTTTGTAGTAGCCATACCGAGATAAAGAGGAGCATTAAAGATCAGCAACGATGCCTGAACGCTCGCTCCAGTGTTGAACTTGGAACCGAATGTCACAGGTATTTTCTCCCCTGGCTGACCGAAGAACTCTCCGGGCAGAAGTGTTGTCATAAGTTTCAGGTTGTCAGTAAATGAGGCTGATCCTTCAATGCTCGGCAGAGCAGATGAAATGGTCTCCCATATTGCTGCTTTTGATGCCTGAACGTCATAGCGGGCGGAAATGACCATTTTGTTGTTTGCCACAGCATAGTCCTGTGCCTCCTTCAGGCTAAGATTCATAACGACGCTGCCTTCCTGCGAAAATATAGTACCTGTTGAGATACCAATTATAGCAATCAGATTAATAATGAATTTATTTTTCATCATAATATAATTTTGATTTTAATGGTATGATGGAACCGCACATGATTGAAAATTATATTCTTATCGTGTTTATGATTGTAGTCAATCATGTGGGTTTCATGTTCAGTAATTTGAATTTCATCCGTTTAATTCAATTTTCTTTCTTTTTGTCATACAGGTTTATCAGATCAAGACCCTTTTGGGTAGATATTCCCCTGAGGAAATTGATGTAAAAATTTCTGACAGAATAAATGCATTCCGAACTGTCGTAAGGAAGAATGTCCTTATCGTTCGACATTTTCAAAACTTCTACCATCAGCCGGCTGGTAGCTTCAACATCAATATCCTCCCTGAAAACACCCTCCCTGATACCTCTTTTAAGGATCTCCTCATTGTATGAAAAATACGGAAGCTCCTTCATCAGGTCGGTGTAAATGCCGGGATCTTTCCTATACCTTTTCATATCCAGATGGAACGCAGGCGACATCTTCTGAAAATGCTCGAACATAAGGTCCATCATCCTGAAAATGGCTTCAATGATATTCTGCGATTCATTAACATATCTGAAAAAAACTTCTGTCTGCTTTTCCGACATCCATTTCAGAACACCCTCCAGCAATTCATCCTTGTCACTGAAAACCTCGTAAATAGTTCTTTTGGAAATACTCATCTGCGACGCGAGCATGTCCATCGTTACGGCTCTTATCCCATAAGTCCTGAACATCTCCGCGGCTTCTTCGAGTATTCTCTGCCTGTAATCCATATTGAAAATTTGACGCACAAAAATGAGAAAACTTTTTTAGTTTTGAAAGTTTTCTTTGCTGAATTCCGGTAAAATTCAGTAAAAACACGAAATTTACCGGTAAATGGAGAACGGCAGCAGTTACAGGAAACGGAAGTCCATGTAACATAACAGCCATATCGTGATGATATTAAGCAGAATAATATTGACTGCCGGACTTTAACGAACAAACAACACCTTATAAATGAATAACAGGAGAATTATCTACCAGGTCGATGCTTTTACCAGCGAACCCTTCAAGGGCAATCCTGCAGGTGTCTGTATCCTTGAAAAAGAAGTGAATGAAGACTGGATGAAAAAAATTGCTGCGGAACTTCATGTTTCGGAGACAGCATTTATTGTTCCCGGGAAGGATGCATATAAAATAAGGTATTTCACTCCCGAATCTGAGGTTCCTCTATGCGGTCATGCAACTCTTTCCTCGGCACATATAATGTTCGAAACAGGAATTACTCCTGAAGGGAGCGGAATTGTGTTCCATTCTGCGGCCGGGATCCTGAATGTCAGTAAGGATGGCGGCTGGATAGTGCTCGATTTTCCTGCTTACGGACTTGTTCGGTATCCTGTGCCGGCCGACATCGGGCTTTACCTTGGAGCAGAGCCTCTTGAGTATCACCGTACAGCCCACGGGTGGGCTTTTGTACTTCTGGCAGGCGAGGAAGAGGTCCGCGGTCTTGAACCCGACTTTGCCGCAATGAAGAAATCTCCATACGGAGATCTTATTGTTACGGCGCCGTCGTCAGACCCGGATTATGACTTCTGCGTGAGATGCTTTGTCCCGGCTCTGGGGATCAACGAGGATCCGGTAACAGGCTCAGCTCACTGCGCCCTGGTCCCTTTCTGGAATAAGAAAACCGGGAAAAGTGAGTTTGTGTCGCACCAGGTATCAGCCAGGGGAGGCATTCTCAAAGTCTCACTCAATGGTGAACGGGTTAATATTGCCGGGCAGGCAGTCACAATATTCAAAGCTGAACTTAACCATTAAAACCACTTCCGGAGAAATCCGGATATTAACAGATAAATCAGAAACCCGCAACTACTAAAAAAATCATCATAGCTATGGAAAAAAATCCTGAATCGATCATCGAAGAACTTGGCCTTGAGCTGCCTTCTCCGCCAAAAGCCATGGGCGTTTACAAACCGGTACTGATCATTGGCAAAATGCTTTATGTATCCGGACAGGGTCCGTTGAAATCCGACGGAACTCTAATAAAAGGGAGGGTCGGAGATGATCTCTCACTCGAGGAAGGGAAGCTTGCAGCCAGACAGGTTGGCCTTTCGATGCTTTCACTCATAAAATCAAACATCGGAGACCTGGGAAAAATAAAAAGGCTGGTAAAAACCCTGGGAATGGTTAACAGTACTCCGGATTTCGGAGCCCATCCAACTGTCATCAACGGATTCAGCGAACTTATGTCTGACGTCTTCGGTTCCGACAATGGTGTGGGAGTAAGAAGCGCTGTAGGAATGTTCCTCCCTAACAATATTGCCGTTGAAATTGAGGCAATGTTTGAACTTAAGGACTGAGAATGGAAAATGATAATGAAAACGGGGAACACTGGTATGTGGTCTCCAATGCTGAAGAGGTAAGCTCCCCGGCACTTCTGGTATATCCGCAGCGCATAGAATCCAACATCGCGCGAATGATCTCCGTTGCCGGTGATGTTTCCCGGCTGAGGCCCCATGTCAAAACACACAAGACACCTTCTGTCGTCAGGATGCTGACAGACAAGGGTATCAGAAAGTTCAAATGTGCAACCATTGCCGAAGCGGAAATGACAGCATCCGCCGGGGCAACTGACATACTTCTTGCAGTTCAGCCGGTCGGACCGAATATTGACAGGCTTCTTGAACTCAAAAGAAAATTCCCTTCAGTAACCTTTTCCTGCATTGCCGATTGCGATACCGTGATAAGGGAGTTGTCTGAACGTTCGGCAAGTCTGGGTCTCGAAACCCCTGTGTGGCTCGATCTGAATATCGGAATGAACCGGACCGGGATCGCTCCCGGCAAACAGGCTGTTGATCTGTTCAGGCTGATATCGGAACTTCCAGGCCTCGTGGCTGGAGGTCTTCATGCCTACGATGGCCATATCCATGATCATGATCTGACAGTCAGAAAGCAAAAATGCGATGAAGCCTATACAGGTGTGACTTTTATGATCAGTGAGATCAGCCGTTACCATCACGGCAACATTAAAGTTGTGGCAGGAGGCTCACCAACCTTTCCCATTCATGCTGCAAGGGAGGGAGTCGAAACCAGTCCGGGCACCGTTCTGCTCTGGGATGACGGATACGGTAAAGCCTTCAAGGATATGAAATACCTGTGTGCAGCAGTTTTACTGTCGCGTGTGATCAGCAAGCCTGCTGAAGACCTTATCTGCATTGATCTCGGCCACAAGGCAGTAGCTTCGGAGATGCCTCACCCGAGAGTAAAGCTTTGCGGATTTGACAACTATGAATTCGTTGCCCACAACGAGGAACACCTGGTTATCAGGCTTCCTGAAGCCGGGCTTATGAAAGTTGGCGATGTTGTTTACTGCATTCCCTGGCATATCTGCCCGACTGTCGACCGTCACGATCTGGCCTATGTGATCAAAGCCGGACATGTAACAGGAAAATGGAGCGTGGAAGCGAGACGAAGGGTGATCAGTGTATGAAGGTGTTAGGCGTGAGGCGTGAGGTGTGAGGCGTTAGGCGTTAGGTGTTAGGCGTGGGGCATTAGGAAAACCAGTTGGCACCAGGCAACAAGCAACAAGCAACAAGCAACAAGCAACGAGTACCCAGCAACCAGCCTCACCTGTACAGGTAAACAAATCCCCTGTACTCCTTACTGTCGTATTTAACATCATCCCAGCCGAGTGCCCTAATAACATAGAAATACACTCCGGGGCCTGCCTTTGCTGACGAATTCCCCACATTTCCGTCCCAGCCTTCCCAGTCTTTCAGTAACTGTCCCTCACCGTAAAAATCGTAAACCTTCATCCCGTTTCTGCTGAAAACCTTTACGCTGATGAATCGGAGCGAGGTTTTGTCGACCATGAATCTGTCGTTCATCCCGTCGTCGTTTGGCGTAAAAACGTTGGGAATGGCCAGGGATGATTCCTCTACCTCAATGCTGCTGAATCTCATTGAATCAACGCAGTGCAGGGCACTTTCCACAGTCAGTTTCACCGAGTATCTGCCAGGGATAAAGTATGTATGCGGGGGAGGCGAACTGAGAACAGAAACGGAATCGTCGCCAAACTCCCATTTGTATTTATCAGCCCTTACCGATCTGTCGGTAAAGGTTACTTCAAGGGGAGCCTCACCGCTTGCTGGTTCGACGGTGAAGTCGGCTTTAACGTGGATCGATTCATAAAAGAATGAGGCTGCAGTGCTGCATCCCATACTGTCGGTCACAGTGAGCCTGTAAGTAACATCCTCGAGAGGCGGCTCAAAGGTCTGTGGGGTAAGGTCAATTTCGGGGAAAGGTATTGCAGAAGAAGGCTCCGACGACCATCTGAACCTGACTCCGTTTGGCAGCCTTATCCCTGCTCCTCCTGACGGATCGCTGTAGAAGAAAGTATCGACGGCTGCTGTCCCCGTAAGGGCAACATAATCGCAGGTACGGTTCTGAAGCGCAGCAGTTGAGCGGGGACGATCGATAAAAACCCAGCCTGTAAGGGTCGTGTTATAACCCTGACCGCTTATAAAGACCCTGTATCCTCCTTCTTCGAGATTCGTTGCCGTCGATGATGAAACCCCTGCATCAGTAAGGATCAGCTGGGTAAATCCGGCCGAAGCCTGATTCCATCTGTACCATGTGAAGGTAAAGGGGCCTGTTCCCCCGGGACTAACAGCGTTAAGTGTGCCTGTGGTATTTCCCGTACTGCCGCAGAAAACAAAAACAGGGTCCCTTACCGCTGGAGATGAAGGATACCGTGTATACCTGACGGCATTCGATCCGGGTGCTGAAAGCTGACCCGACAATACTGCCGGAATCAGAAGTGCTGTGAAAAAAAACCAGAAGCGCACAGGCATTTATTCTTTTGGAAGAATCCCTGCATATATAAGTCCTGACCGGTTCATGCAAACTTTCCTCCTGTTTTAATATTAACGGTTACTCCATTTCTTTGTTATAACCTCCGGCAATATTAATAAAATCCGCCGATTAGCATGCTGAATGTAAGATAACTGTTGATAAAAATACCATGTCATGGTGCGGTTTTTCTGTTTTATTGGCTCCCGTTTTGTTAAATTTGGCCCACCCTTAAAGGACAGGTCAACGATCCTGTTCAGGGAATGATCGATGACTGACAACTATTTAAGCGAACTTAACGAAGCCCAGCGTGAGGCGGTTATCAATACCGAAGGTCCTGCACTTGTTATCGCAGGAGCCGGTTCTGGCAAGACAAGGGTTCTGACATACAGGATAGTTCACCTTCTTAACAAAGGAATACCTGCATACAGGATACTTGCCCTGACCTTCACCAACAAAGCCGCACGTGAAATGAAGGACAGGATCTCTTCCATAATCGGGACGGAAGTGGCACGGTTTCTATGGATGGGGACCTTCCACTCGATCTTTGCCAGGATCCTCCGTATCGAAGGCACGGTCCTCGGTTACAGGCAGAATTTCACCATCTACGATTCGTCCGACTCCCGGAGCCTGATAAGGACGATAATCCGGGAAATGAACCTCGATGACAACATCTATAAGCCTGGCGTCATTGCCGGAAGGATCTCGGCCGCTAAGAACAACCTTGTAACGGCCGGGATGTATGCAGCCGACCAGTCGGTTCAGGATTATGACAAGGCATGCCGGATGCCCCTTCTTTCAGAGATTTACAAGGCCTACTCATCAAGGTGTTTCAGGGCTAACGCCATGGACTTTGATGACCTTCTTCTCAATACGAACATCCTTTTCCGCGACTTTCCGGCAATACTCGCCGCATATCAGGAGAAGTTCATGTACATCCTTGTTGATGAGTACCAGGATACTAATTATTCGCAGTACCTTATAATAAGAAAGCTTTCCGAGCTTCACCAGAACCTCTGTGTCGTGGGAGATGACGCTCAGAGCATCTATTCCTTCAGGGGAGCCAGGATCGAGAACATATTAGAGTTCAGGAATCACTACGATGGCTACCGGCTTTTCAAGCTTGAACAGAATTACAGGTCCACGCAGACTATCGTTAATGCTGCAAACTCTATCATAGCAAACAACCAGGGGCAGATAACCAAAAAAGTATTTTCGAAAAACGAAGAGGGAGAAAAGATCCAGGTCATGCAGGCGATGACCGATACAGAAGAAGGATTCAACATTTCCTCCGACATATTCGACAAGAGGTTCTCGCGTCAGCTCAACTGGTCCGATTTTGCAATCCTTTACAGGACAAATGCCCAGTCGAGGATATTCGAGGAGACCCTCCGGAAAAAGAACATCCCTTACAAGATCTACGGAGGGCTGTCATTTTACGAACGCAAGGAAATAAAGGACATCCTTTCCTATTTCAGAATGATTATCAATCCTGAGGACGAGGAAGCCCTGAAACGTACAATCAACTATCCCAAAAGAGGCATCGGCGACACAACCATTCAGAAGATTCTCGATCTTGCCAGGCAGAATAATGTCGCGGCGTGGCAGATAGTCTCCTCGGTAAAGGAATATTCAGGATATTTCAATGCGGGTACTGTTAATAAAATAACAGTGTATTCTGACCTTATAAACCTATTCCGTCAGGGTGCTGAAGAGGCAGAAGCATACACAAAAGCCAGGGATATAGCGATGGGGTCAGGAATACTGAAAGAGCTGAGAGAAGGAAAATCGCCCGAGGAAGTAAGCCGATACGAGAACATGGAAGAACTTCTGAACGGGATCAAGATATTTACTGAATCGGCCCTTACCAATGGAGAACCTTCAAACCTCGAAGCCTATCTTGCCAACGTGGCCCTTCTTACCGATCAGGATACGGAGAAGGAAGAAGACAGGGACAAGGTTACGCTTATGACCATGCATTCGGCCAAAGGACTGGAGTTCAAATATGTTTACGTGGCAGGGATGGAGGATACCCTTTTCCCTTCGCCCCTTTCGGCAGGCAATCCCAAAGAGCTTGAAGAAGAGAGGCGTCTTTTCTATGTTGCCGTTACACGTGCTGAAAAGATGGCCACACTCAGCTATGCTCTCAACAGGTACAAATGGGGAAATCTCGAAAGAAGCGGTCCAAGCAGGTTCTTAAAGGAACTGGATAACAGGTTCCTTGAGTTTCCGCAAACAGGAGGCAAGCCTTTCCCGTCGAGGGACCGTGAAGAGAAACATCACTCCTTCAATGAAGAACCCCGGCGTTATAATACTCCTGTTAAACTGAAAAAACTGGAAACCGCAGTAAGGGACAGGAATGCGGCCGGTGCAGCATCCGGCAGTTCAACACTCAGCGAAGGCGATGAGGTCCATCACGAACGATTCGGCAAAGGTGTTATAATCATTATCGAGGGAGAAGCACCGAATAACACTGCAACTGTCGACTTCATCGAAGGCGGAAGGAAGAAACTCCTCCTTCGTTTTGCCAGGCTTACGAAACTCTAGATTCCTGCATTTCACTTCCGTAAAATATCCCTAAAAAACTGCGCCGCAAACCGGCTGTACCGGTATTGCGGCGCAGTAATAGTATGTTCCGGAACCGAAGTCTTATTTTTTCCCTGCCTGACCGAAATTCATTTTGATAAAGGAATATCCAACCGTTGAGACTGAGTGTCTGAAGCTGTCGTTAATCTCCTTTGTCTCCATCTTCATTTCCATCTTTCCGGTCTTGTCGAAAGATTCAAGGGCAAGCATCATAGACCCGTCAAATTCGGGATGCCCGTAGTATGTCGGCATACCTGCCTTTCCCCAGTTTCGCTTGTCGGCCTTTATCTTAACGTCCTTTGTCATCCATACATTTGAATATCCGTCTTCCCCCTCTTCCACAACCTTGTATTCGTCACACCTGTAGCCGGCAATCATCTTTGTATTTCCTGTCTTCGTGATGGTTGCCGGTTTCTCCTGTGCCCCCTTCTGGTTTTTGGTCTGTTCCGCAAGGGTTTCATCATCGGGAATGGTTGAGATAATTCCCGTACCCCCTCCATCTCCCTGCATAAGCATCATAAAGCATCTGTTCTCATTGTCAAAGATGAAGGTAGTGGGCACAGCCTGGCTGCTGTTATCAGGATCAACAATCCTGACCTCAATACCCGCGTTCAGGGAGTTGGCATTATAGTATGTATAATAGTCAGAACGTGATACATCTTTTTTGTCATAGACTTCCATGATCATATGAATCCTTCCGGTAAAGTCATATTCATCATTATGCTTAATGTCTGTTTTACCTCCCAGTACCCCCATTCCAAGGCCTCTCGGCCTTGCTTCTGAAGGAGCCTCTCCTTCTTTCTCTGCTGCCGCTGAATCGACTTTGTTCTGTACCTCCTTGTTAATTGCCTTGTTAAGCTTGTTCCTCAGGACGCTTCCAACCTGGGCATTTGCAACTGCTGTAAGTAAAAAGACAGCTGTAAAAATCAATGTAACCTTTGTTCTCATAATGCTGATGTTTAAATTGAGCCTTAAAGTTATGAAAAAAACCGCTTCAGAGTTTTACAAATTCCACTCTTCTGTTGAGAGCCTTGTTTGCAGGCGTGTCGTTTGGGGCAACAGGCTGGGTTTCGCCCGCGCCGTCGGACTCCATTCTCGAGCCGTCTATCCCGAATGATTTTATCAGCTCATTCCTGACTGCAGCGCCGCGACGTTTAGAAAGATCCAGGTTTGAAGCATCGGCACCGTCGGTATCGGTATGCCCTATAATTTTTACTCTGACATCAGGATTTTCCTGGAGAACGGCCGCGATCTCTTTAAGTGTCCCGTACGATTCGGGTTTTACGACATCTTTATTAACATCGAAATAGATACCGTAAGTTACCAGCCTACCTTCAGTGATGAGTTTATTTCGTGTATCGGGGGCTCCGACAGCTATGCGGACATTGCTTATCATGGCTGCTCCGGTCTCAAAACGAAGTCTGTCAGGTTTTACACATCCCGCAGGAAGAGCTCGTGGCAGGTCAATTATTTTGTTTTGGTCCTGATAAACCCTTATCCTGGTTTTCTGAACCCATAATGCAATATGGTACTTCTGGTTGATTTTCTCCTTAAAATTCTCGTCCTCTACAAACCCGCTAAGCTGTGCCGGCCTGCATTCCTCGGGATAGAACCAGGTGTTATAACTCGGCCGTCCGAAATATTCTACCCTGAACTGAAATCCTCCGTTTCCGGGGGCGCTGCCGCTGTCCCAGGCCTTAACGTTTTTTGCCTGCATAAGCCTCATGTGCCACCCCGACATTCCGGGTCCCTCAAGACCGCCAATGGGAATTATATCATACTCTATCGTGTAATTCTCAGGAAGCTGGAGAAGTTCGTCTGTCCACACACACTGGTCCATCACAAACTTCATCCATTTTCCGGGGAAAAGATTTGTTGTGACAACTTCGGCCGATCCGTTTGTATTCCACAGTACTGGAAAGTCGCCGACTGCATCCTGGCTGAAGTCATCATAGAAGATAACCTTTTCTCCCGGGACAAAATCATACTTTGAATATGACTGTAACTGTTCCTGTTCTTTTGTACCTGCTGCTGCCTGATCCTTAGCTGACGCGGATTCCATGTCATTTGCCTCCGGCTTTTCCTGGCCTCCGGCAGCCTGTCCTTCTTTTTTTGATTTGTCCGGTTCTCCCTTAACATCATTTTCAACAGCATCAAGGCCCTTGTCAATAGCCTGATCAGTTCTCTGGTTAAGCCTCTGGTTGACCTTGTTCTCCAGTTTCTTTTTCAGGTCAACCTTTATCTGCCCCTGCACGTTAATGGGTGCATATAACAATAGCGCGGCAACAATAAGTCTCACGATTGATTTCATACAAATAAAAGTTAGTTTGGAAAATTCTATACTGATTAATCTGACACAATAATTTTTCCCCTGTCCTCAAGGCCTTTTTATCTTTTTGTACCTTTTCCGAAAGGGTCAATAAATTTATAAAAAATCCCGATATCTCCTAATAATAAGCTAAATAAAAAGAGCTGCAGCTACCTGCAGCTCTTGAAAAATCTGAAACTTACAGTGAATGAGTAAATTATACCACAACCGCTTCACCCACAGCCGGTTTTTCATGTTGAAGAAGAACCGACTGGTAAAGGGTTGCAAAGGAAGTTGAGACCCACATTATCGCAGGGAAGATCCCTACTATGAACATCATCAATCCAAAAATTATTATGAAGAAGGAAACCAGACCCATGGCGAATATCCTCCATCCATGCCCCCTTGTCAGTTTCCAGCTCAGTTCCACTGCTTCAATAGGATCAAGTTTCTTGTCCATTACAATGTATGAAACAAAGACCAGGCGGCAGGCGATGATAATTCCCGGAATCAGAAGGGCAAAACATCCCAGGACGATAAGCGCCACGACCAGAAGGTGTGCCAGGATTATGTTGAGGTAATTTTCCCAGAATCCTTTTATGAGAAGTTCAAAATCAGGCTTTATGCCTCTTACTGACTGAACAAAGATCATATCTCCCCCATATGATACGACAGGTGCTGCCAGGAACGTGTAGGCGAGGGCGAGCAGTCCGAAAAAAATTCCAAGCATCCCCAGTGCTCCTACTGCAAAAAGACCCTGAAGATCATTCCCGAACATATGCCCCCACTCAAAAGGAGTTTTCGGAAAATCTCCCGCATCGAATTTATAGTTAAACCCGCTGAAGGGCGCTGTCAGTATAGCCAGTACAAAGACGACAAGAAGTAACCTCAGGAAATTATCAAGCATTACCTGAAAGCCTGTCCCGAAACTATTCCCGAATGTGGGAACCAGTTTGTAATTTTTCACATTTTCCATAGCTGATGTTTTAAAAAATTGTTCTTTTCGTTTTACATATCAAAATTAGACACCCTTTTTTTACCCTACTCAATACTATAGTAGTGATTATGCAAAATTCCTACTATGGTATGGATACACCTACTTTAGTAGGGATTCGGGCAGGAAGGGTAAAATTATCATCCGGCTCCTGTCCCTTATCCCGGATAAACTGAATATCTTTATGATCATGATTAAATTTGCCTTCTATCTGACTTTTATAGTTTCGGTTGCAATCACTGCCGCAGGGATCATTCTCACCACCAGGATCAGAAGCAGATCGAGGTCGGAGGCGTTCTCCTTCCTTCTCTATTTCCAGGTCTTCATCTATGCATTCGGCTTTTACGGTCTGTGGGGCCAGGCGGCAATACAATCCATTCTATCGTCATTCGCCTCCGCGGAGATTCTGGAAAGGATATCCGATCTGGCACTTCTTCTTGGACTCCCCTTCCTTGTTTTTGCATGGCTGATGCTTATAAGGTTTTCTCAGAGCCTGGCAGGAATGAGGAAAAACGGCATGTTCATTCTGGGTTTCCTTGTTGTCAACTTCATGGTTCTTACAGCCGCAGGGTATTTCATTACGGAAAGGGGCACATTCGACACAAAGCTTCTTATCAAGGAATACTTTGTGGCAATGAATATCATCCACTATTTCGTTGCGGCCTATATTATCCATTTCCGCTGGAAGGAAGGCCCTCTGATACACGACTACGACAGAAAGATAATCGCTCCTGTCATCTTTCTGATTATGATAGTGCAGTGCGTTCCCCTTGTTTTCTATTCGGGCCAGCCCTGGCTGGGAGCTGTCTTTATTTTTATTTTTTTTCTTGGCAACATTTTCCTGCCTGTTTACTTTACTTACGGCACTCTGCTTCCTTCATTTGCAGAAGAGCCTTCAGGTTCTTTGCCTTTCGACGAGTTCTGCAGAAGGTATGAGATATCGCCCCGTGAATCCGATGTTATAAGTGAGATATGCAACGGACTGAGTAATAAGGAGATCTCCGAAAAACTGTTTATCAGCCTTCAGACCGTAAAGGATCATACTCACAGGATTTACATAAAGACAAATGTGAAAAGCAGGGTTCAGCTGATCAACCTTGTCAAGGATGCAATCAGGCCGGTGAATTAGCATTGGTTTGTATTAAGACAGAGTTGCTGGGTGCTTGCCTTGCCCGCCATAGCTTTCTTCGACCGCCGGAACGCAGTGAAGGTGGTAGCGGAGGCGGGTTGCTTGTTTTACCAGCTTACTGCCCACTGCCTTATTCACAACCTTAACACAACTCTTAGTCGGGGAATTTCAGATATACAATTACAGGTCCGCCATTGAAAAGGATCTCAAACGAATCACCTGAAGCCTCATTCAGGGTAGCTCTCCACCAATTGTGAAGCTTCAGCCTTTCCATCTCATATCTGAGGCCGTGTGATGTTACCCCGGTAAGAGGATCAAGACTGAAAACAGAGATCTGCTGACCGGGGAAGGAATCTAATTTCATTGAAGAACGAAGTGGAATAAACACTCCGGTATCTGTAACCATTGATACCCTTATATATAATGCATACTCCGCCAGAAGCGAAATATTTCCAAGAGTGTGGTCTTCTCTCTTTCCCGTAGCGCCAAGTATAACAACCTCGTCAAATCCTTTCTCCCGGCACCAGCGTACTGCTTTTGTAAGATCGTTAGTTTCCTGGTCATCATCCCTTACAAGCCTGTCCGAGAACCGGTTAAGCAAGCTGCTGTCTAGCGAATCGAGGTCACCCACAACAGCCTCAGGTTCGAAACCAGCCTCAACAAGGCTCTTGGCGCTTCCGTCGCAACAGATAATATGACCTGCGTTCCTTAAATATCCCAGAGGAATCTCATGGGCCGGGAAGCTTCCGTCCGCAAGGACTACCACCCCACCTTTTTTCATAGATAGTAAAGCTTTTCAGGAGCTAAAAGTAACTATTTTTTGGTTCCGGAGCTGCCCTTTGCCGGGCGGAAATCCGTCAGCGGTTCTGCACCACTCTGCCGTTGCTCAGGTCTATCTGGGGCTGGGGTATGGGATAAGTTGTGTCCTCCTGACCCACAATGGCATTATAATACATATGATAACCCCAGGGCATAGATTTTTCGTAGTCAAGGGCCCGGTTAAGCTCTGTAACCGTTATTCCCCACCTGTTCAGGTCGAACCATCTGTGACCCTCCTGCCCGAGTTCCAGCTTCCTCTCCATGTAAAGGGCATTCAGTGCATATTCCTTGTCAGGAAAGGAAGTATAAGTCGTGATGCTGTAGTTTGCAGCGTTGGTAATCCCGTCTGCTTCCTTTACAAAGCCTTCGGGATTTGCTGCCCTTGCCCGGACCAGGTTGATATTTTCCAGTGCTCCGGGGAGGTCACCGGTTTCAATCTGGCATTCGGCCAGTAGAAGAAGTACATCCGCATAACGGATCATTCTGTACCCGTTTGCGGTAAAACCTGACGTCCAGGAACCTGTTTCGGTATAGATCCCTTCCTGCGACTTAAGGTACACCTGCTTTTTGGGGCTGTAGGGACCAGCATAATTCTGATCGCGTATCCAGTCGTCACCGGTGTGTTCACCCCAGTCCCAGTAAGGGATTCCCCTTCTTCCGACACTCCAGTCAAGCCGCGGGTCGAGTGTTCCCTGGTCTTCGGTAAAGGGATCCGAAGAGCTCAGCCCCTGGTCATTTTTTACCGGATCGCTGTTGTATGAGAAATCGGGAAGGGGCAATCCTCCTGATGTCCTGAAAGAATTTACAAATTCCTGGGCGGGTTGAAAAAATCCGCAGCAGCCGGCCGGAGAACTTCCGGAATAAGGGAAATTAAGCGCCTCTCCATAACCTCCGTTAAGGCCGCCGGAACCGTCATTCACGGATGTCTGAACTGTATAGACGGCTTCAGTACAGTTTCTGTTCTCAATATTAAAAATTTCGCCGTAAGTGGCAGCAAGGCCTACAGGTTCTCCGGCCGGGTTTGTTCCTTCAGAAGCACTTTTTAGAAGATCCAGGGCTCCTGCATAATCGTGATTCATCTGCATTATGGCTTTGGCAAGCAGGACCTCTGAAACGGTACTGTTAAACCTGCCGACTGCTCCCATATCATCAGGCAGTGAGGTACCCTCAGCCAGATCGTCAATTATCTTCTGGCTTACATCTTCCTTGTTTGTTGCATTATTTAATGGTGTGTTTTCATCAACATAGGGGATTTTCTGCCACATCCTCCAGGCCTCAAAATGATACCAACCCCTGAGTGTCCTGGCCTGTTTCATGAAAAGTCCTGCCTGTGAGGCTGTTATTGATCCATCTTCCTCAGCCTGCTTTACCACCCTTATCACACTGTTGCATCTCGAAACCGCCTCATACACCGCTATCCATTTTTTATTAAGATAAAAGGATGAATAACCTGGCCAGTTAGTATCTGAAAAGTTCTGGATCAGTGTAATATCATAATTTGAGTCGCCTGCATCTGATCCCTTGTTGGCTTCAACTCCTCTTACAGATCCGTATAACCAGTTCGATGACGTTGACTCCCAGCCTCCTGCATTCGCCGATAATCCGTCTAGCATTGAGTATGCGCCAATCAGGAGGGCCTCAATGCCTTTTTCATCTGCAAGTGTGTAATCGCTAAGTGTTCCCGACGGTTTCACGTCAAGAAAATCATCGCTGCAGGATGCATTTATCATTACAAGAAATATAATACAGCAACATTTAACCACACCATTAACTCCGGTTCCGGGCACCTTTTTCCCTGGATGTGGAAAACCTGCAGACAGATCTCTTAAACTCTTCATTCTGAAAAAAATAATTATAAAATTACTTTATAATTCAGAATATCGACACCCCAAATTCTAAAATTCTTTAATCCTTATTCTAACCGGCTATTTTAACCTGCGAAACACTGCTGATTTGGAATATATGTTATATAACATAGTTAAAAAAGGCCTATGCTATTCAATATATGAAAGTTAAAAAAAACAATCAGGAATTGCATATTATTAAAACAAATGAATAAATTTGTTTACCCTACTAACCCAAAACCTATTTATGCCTATGGAAAATTCCGAATAATCATTTAAGTGTGTTTAAGAAGGGAGTTTATATCTCCAGTGTTTTTATTTTTCTAAGTCAAGAAACTTAGTAATCTTAATTTTTTATTTTTCTAATCTAACTAACTTAAAAAGTATGACGAAAAAAATCATGCATGCAGTTTCACTACTGGCAGTCAAACCCAGGATTGCGGTGAGGCTTCTGATTGTGCTGCTGTTGCTGGGCACAGTTCCGACATATGCTTTCAGCGTACCGGATCCGGGCGACATGCAACAGAAGAGGGTTACAGGACGGGTTACCGATCAGACCGGAGCAGCCCTTCCAGGTGTGAACATTCTCGAGAAAGGTACCATCAACGGTGCCATTAGTGATGCTGACGGAAGGTATGCTCTTACAGTGGCATCCCCGAATTCAGTTCTCAACTTTTCGTTTATTGGATACAATACTCGGGAGGTGACCGTAGGAGCGCAGACAACAATTGATGTTGTTCTTACAGAAGCTGTTTCAGCACTTGATGAGATCGTTGTTGTAGGTTACTCAACCCAGACAAGGAAATCCCTTACCGGATCAGTTGCCCAGGTTGATGCAGCCGACCTCGCAGAGAGTGCAGCCACCAACCCCATCACACGTCTTCAGGGAAAAGTCGCCGGGGTAACAATTCTCAACCAGCACACACCCGGCGAAGGATCAACAATAAGGATCAGGGGTATGACGACCATCAACGATGCAAGCCCCCTCTATGTAGTTGACGGTGTACCCGGGGGTTCATACTCGCCCAACGACGTTGAAACTATTACAATCCTGAAGGATGCGG
The DNA here is from genome assembly GCA_040772125.1 of Bacteroidales bacterium. Classification (GTDB taxonomy): domain Bacteria; phylum Bacteroidota; class Bacteroidia; order Bacteroidales; family VadinHA17; genus LD21. The sequence continues at coordinate 622,058 of JAXGYS010000003.1, read as the reverse complement.
CCGCACAGTCGATCTACGGTGCAAGGGCTGCAAACGGTGTTGTTCTTATCACTACCAAAGGTGGAAAGAAAAATCAGAAGATCTCAATGAATGTGAACGTGCGCCAGGGTATGACTGCCCCGGGCAAAGCCTACGATCTTCTGAACACTCAGGAATGGGCAGAGATGCTTTGGCTTGAGGCAAAGAACGCAGGAATTTCAGGCTACAGCCACGTTCAGTTTGGCAACGGTTCTTCACCCGTTATTCCCGACTACATCTTCCCGACCAAGGCATCAGCAGGAGATCCCGGAACGAACATGGATCTTTACGACAACAAGCTTGCAGTTGAGGACGGCGACGACACCTATCTTATAACAAGGATAAGCCCCGGAACTGACTGGTACAAGGAAACAACAAGAAACGCAGCGTTCAAGGAGTACACTCTTGATATTGCAGGAGGAAGCGAGAACACAACCTATGCTTTCCTTCTCGGCTATACCCAGAATGAAGGTATTTTCAAATTTACCGGTTATGACAGGTACAGTTTCCGCGCCAATATCACTTCTTCACCTGCAAAATGGGTAGATCTGGGTTCCAACATCGGGATAATCTACTCAGATGACTACGGACACCAGGGCGACAACTCCGAATCCTCGATCATCTCATGGACCTACAGGCTTCCGACTTCTGTTCCTGTTTATGACGAGTCAGGGACCACCTATGCAGGCTCAAGGCCTTCAGGTATGGGTAATGCACAGAACCCGATGTTCCTCCTTGACAAGAATCAGTACGACTATTCAAGGCGGATGGACGTCAGCGGTAACGCTTTCGTTAAATTCAATATTCTGAAGGGCCTCTCAGTCAAATCCCTTATCGGTATAAACCAGTACGGAAGACGCGACAGGGATATAAGTTATGTTGAAGTAGCAGCTGCAGAAAGAGGTACATACGACGGTTACGCAATCAACTCGAGGTTCGGCCTTAACTGGACATGGACCAACACTATTGAGTATGGTTTCGTAACAGGCCAGCATAACTTCAAGGCAATTGCCGGTTCAGAGGCTTATGCTGATGATTACTGGAGGATGGATGCCAGCAGGGCTCAGTATCCCTTCAAGGATGTCAACTACCTTTCATTAAACACAGGTCTCAGGAGTATTGCCAACTCTGATGAATATTCCCAGTACAGTCTCTTCTCTCTTTTCGGCCGTATCAACTACACATTCGCCGACAAGTACATGGTTGAGGCAGTTCTGAGGCGCGACGGTTCATCAAGGTTCGGCAACACGAAGTATGGTGTCTTCCCGGCTGCATCAATCGGTTGGAGGATCTCGGAAGAATCATTCATGGCATCTACAAAATCATGGCTCGACGACCTGAAACTGCGTCTTGGTTACGGTGTTGTGGGTAACGACCGCATGGGTAACTACAATCCATATACCCAGTTCGCATATCATGAACAAGACGCTAGTTATGGGATGAACGGTAATAATGGCTCTTTCAGCGGCACAGGCTTCCGTCAGTCAACCTTCGGTAATGCCGATGTAAAATGGGAGACAACTTCCACCACCAACATCGGTATCGATGCAACTCTTATCAAGAATCTCACTGTTACATTTGACGTATGGCAGCGTACAACGAAAGACATGCTCTATCCGAAGCAGCTGCCTCTCGTTCTCGGAACTGCCTCAAGGCCTTCGATCAACATCGGAGAAATGAAGAATACCGGTTTCGATTTTACGGTCGGTTATGCTAACAGTGCTCTGAATGGCGACTTTACCTACAGTGCCGATTTCGTAATCTCACATTACAAGAATGAGCTTACCAAGCTTACCGACGTTGCCACAGACTTCTACCAGGGTTCAGGCTATCGTGAGAAGTACTACACCAGAACACAGACCGGCCACGCATTCCCCGAGTTCTTCGGATACATTGTTGAAGGTATCTTCCAGTCGGACGAGGAAGCAGCCGCATGGCCGAAAGCATTCGGTGCAACTGGTACCTACAACAAAGCTGGTCACTTCAAGTACAGGGATGTTGACGGAAACGGATATATCGATGCCGGCGACCGTACATACATCGGATCACCTCATCCTGATTTCACTGCGGGTCTCAGTCTCAACCTTGGCTACAAGGGTATCAGTCTTATGACTACCCTCTACGCTTCAGTTGGTAATGAGGTAGTCAACTATGTTTCGAGGTTCATCGATTACACCCAGTTCGAATCAGGAAAGAGCAAGAGAAGGCTTTATGAATCATGGGGAAGCCCCTATCTCAGCAGCAATGCCGATGCCACAATGCCTATTATTTACCAGAATGATACGCCGCATCAGGAGCCTTCAACCGCTTTCCTTGAGGATGGTTCCTTCCTTCGTATGAAAACCCTCAGGATAGGTTATGACCTCAACAGAGTTCTGAAGAACAAATTCAACTCTCTGCAGGTTTACTTCCAGGGTTCTGACTTGTTTACTTTAACAAAATATTCTGGACTAGACCCGGAAATTGCAATACCTAGTTCAGCTATAAATATGGGAATCGATTCAGGTGCATGGCCTACAAGAAAGCAGTTCATATTCGGAATTACTTTCGGTCTGTAAGATTTTATTTTATGAATAATTAACATAAATGAATATGAAAAGAACGATGAAATTATTATCCATTGCAATACTTTTCGGCAGTTTGCTGATGATATATTCCTGCAGTGACGAATTCCTTACAAAGGAGCCTCCGGGAGTAGCTGCCGGTACTGTTATACAGACTCCGGAAGGTGTTGAAGCGCTTCTCATCGGCGTTTATGAAAGGATGCAGAATGGAAACCAGTCGATGTTCGGCGCAGCCATGACAAGCGACTGGACCTATTCGGGCGGATGTTCTGACGACGCTTATAAAGGTACCTCAGCTGGTGACCAGAGTAACTTTAACCTGCTCGAGAGGTATGAAGCCCTCCCAAACAACCCCTACCTTGAGAACAGGTGGAATGCCTGTTATGATGGTGTTGCCAGGGCAAACGTTGTCCTCGACTTCCTTACCCAGACCCAGGCAGGACCAACTCCGATTGCAGCAGCCAGAGCAACCCAAATTGAGGCTGAGGCCAAATTCCTGAGAGCTTGGTTCCATTTCCAGGCAAACAAGATCTTTGAAAAGATCCCTTATATCAAAACCCAGGCTGAACTGGGTGAAACAAAACCTGAAGAGGTTCCGAATACAGATGCCGGATGGGAAGGGATTGAAGCAGACCTTCAGTTTGCAATCGACAACCTGCCGGAAGCAAAATACAATAACGAAGCAGGCCGTGCAAATAAATGGGCAGCCATGGCTTTCAAGGCTCAGGCTCATATGTACCAGAACGAGCTTACCCTTGCAAAACCGATTCTTGATGCCATCATCGCCAGCGGTAAATTCAGTCTTGTTCCCGAATATGACTGGAATTTCGACATGACCCATGAGAACAATGCCGAGTCGATCTTTGAGCTCCAATGCAGCACAACAGCTACAGCACGCTCATCCGTTAACGGCTCAGGCTGTAACTTCCACCAGAAGGGTCCGGCCAGCTGCGGCGGATGGGGCTTCTATCAGCCTTCAAGGAATCTTTTCGACGCCTTCCAGGTCGACGCTGACGGACTGCCTGTACTTGATCCTGCCCAGCGCGTACATCTTGCTACCGATATGGGTGTCGGAAGCGGTGAACCATTCACCCCGACAACAGCTCCTCTTGATCCACGCGTTGACTTCATCTTTGCACGCCGTGGTGTTGACTTCCTTGGCTGGGGCATACACCCCGGAAATGACTGGATTCGTGAGCAGAACAACGGAGGTCCGTTCATGACCAAGATATTCATGCACAAAAAATCGGAGCAGTCTCTTAACCTCAACGGAACAGGATTCTATAACGGCAAAAACTTCAGGACAATGCGTTATGCAAGCATCCTTCTCTGGAGAGCCGAAGTTGCTGTAGCCGACGGTGATCTTGACATGGCACGCGACCTCGTTAACGAGATCCGTAACCGCGCCAAAAACAGCACACCCGTTATGGGCTTCTGCAGCAGCGATATCGTTGATGCAAATGCTGTGGTCGACTGGAATGCACCGGCAGCAAATTACAGTATTGAGCTTTATCCTGATGTAGCAGGAGCCTATCCTTTTGATAATGCTACCAACGCTATTAAAGCAATCCAGGAAGAGACAAGACTTGAGTTCGCATGCCAGAACCACAGGTACTTCGACCTGAGACGCTGGGGTATCCTCGCTCCCACACTGAACGCTTACCTCGCTGATGACGTGACCTTCAGGACATTCCTGCAGGGAGCCACATTCAATGCAACTGAAGATGACTACTGGCCACTTCCTCAGAGCCAGATGGACCTTCAGAAAGGCGTTCTCACTCAGGACTCATCCTATTAATCCTAAAGTTCATAAATTAACATTATGAACCGGCAGGGGTGCAAATTTTGCATCCCTGCTTTTTTTAATATAACTATAACAAACGATTAAGTAACTCAGATTTCTGGTTGCTGGCAGCACCAAGCACCAAGCACCCAGCAAACTACCCCCAAAAACATCTCAGCACCCCTGTTATCATATATTAAATTTCGTTAAATAAATATAAGACGGAATATACCGGGATGATTTATAGTCTAATTTTACGAACCAAAAAACGGACTATCCCTGCTTTAATGAGATATAAGACAACCATCCTCGTTCTTCTTTCGCTTTCGCTATACTATCCCTGCACAGCCCAGCAGTCATCAGCTTTTGCCCCCGTTCCCGGATTTGAGACCCGGATCCGAAAGTATATCGACTCGCTGAGGATCATCGACACGCACGAACATCTTATCGGACCTGAAATGCTCAGGGAAAGTTTTTTTCTCGATTTCAGCCTTCTTTTCATGCAGAACGGTTATGATGATCTGGTATCTGCAGGAATGCCAGATACCCTCTTCGACGTAATTTTCAACGAGCCTCTGACTCCTGTCCGGAAATGGCAAATCATGGAACCTTACTGGAAGAATTCATTCAACACATCATTCAACAGAATGATACTTTACAGCATAAGAAACCTGTACGGGATCGAAGAACTTAACGAATCCACAGTGGGCCCTTTATCGGAAAAGATTAAGAAAGCATATGAAACCGACTGGTTCGATATCATATTAAGAGATTCATGTAAAATAGACTATATCATTAAAGATGGTAACTACATGCCCGGGAAGGACGACTATTTCAGATATGCCAAAAGATTTGACGACTGGTTGCTGCTCAGGTCAAAGTACGGCATTGATTCACTCGCCATTAATCAGCTCGATCCCATCTATACCCTGGATGATCTTGTAAAATCGCTTACCATTGCATTTGAAAAGGAAGTAAAGACCGGCATGACTGCGGTGAAGGTGTTCACTGCATACTACAGAACCCTGTTTTATGACAAAAGTACTCAGGAAGCAGCCAGAAAGATTTTCAGAAACCTTGTGAACGGTGAAGAAGATTATAAAATATCGATGACCGAGGCAAAACCGCTTCAGGACTACCTGTTTCACCATTTGATGAAACTGGCTGAGAAACATGATGTCCCTGTCGCGTTCCATACAGGCCTTCAGGCAGGAAAAGGGAAAATAATAGGCAATTCCGATCCATCCCTCCTTACGAACATTTTCAACGAATACCCGCAGAATGAATTTGTCCTCTATCACGGAAGCTATCCCTTCGGAGGAACACTTTCAGCCCTGGCAAAGAACTACAGGAATGTGTATATCGACATGAACTGGGTCTATTCCGTCTCTCCTTCCTATAGTAAAAGATATCTCAGCGAATGGCTTGAAACTGTCCCGGTGAGCAGGCTTATTGCATTCGGAGGCGACTGCATGTCGGTAGAGAATGTTTACAGCGAACTAATTACAGCCAGGAAGCTTATATCCGAAGTACTGTCAGAAAAGGTTGCCGAAGGATATATCAGTGAACCGGAGGCAAGGATTATTGCCCGGATGATCCTCCGCGACAATGCCGCAAAACTTTACAAGTTAAATTGAGACTATTTGATCCTTAATGGCTTCTGTAGCTCATATTTCATTTCATATGGCAGCATCCAGACTTTGCTGCATTTCTCGTTTGTGAAATAGAGACAGGATCGCGAAAATTCATCACTGTTACCGTCGGTCCAGAAAGCATAGAATACTTTATTAACATTATCAGGACTCCGCACAAACGAATTGTTATTTATGCTGTTCACCGTAACGTCAAGCTTTTTCATCCAGGAAGAGCCATTGTCACTACTTGTCCACAGGGCAATTTCCCCTCCGGTACCGTATTTCTGAGGTCCCGGTTCGGTAGGTCCGATAATCCTCCATTCATTATCTGCAATATTAATAGCCCCCCTGTCGAAATTATGCGTTGATTCACACACTTTTGAAAATGCCCATTCATTATCTTTCCGATGAACAACAAACCACTCCCTGGGTCCGCTCGCCGGCCCCGGCACAAACCCTTTGCTAACAATTATAAGAACAACCGGGTCGCCGTTCCTGTCAAAATCAATGTCGCTCAGATGAACAAGACTTCCCTCCTCTTCAAAATTCTTCACCAGAGCTTCATTCTCCACTTCGCTTAATGGAATTTGAAGGCTCTTTCCTTCAATGGTTTTCCATGTTTTCCCGGAATCGTCGCTTAGCATGATGTACAGGTTTGTCTGACGGTCAATATCTCCCCCTGGGAAATAATTGAAGGCAGTTGCTGTCCTCCCCCCGAATGACTCTGATATCTGAAGATGGCCTCCCATCGTTGCTAGTTTACGGTTGTCAGTCCAGTCCCTTCCGTTGGTGCTCGAGGAACAGAACAGTTCTACCCCTTCCCCGGCCTTGCTGTAGAGAAGGACAAATCCTTTTTCACCGAGATGCCATGGCTGTGGTGAAACCATTTCCATTTTGGTTATCATTTCAAAACCATCAATGGAATATGGCGAATTGCTTTTAAAGACAAGCCCCGGCCGTGTTCTTCCGTATCCGCTTACAAAGATCCAGATATGACCATCTTCATCTATTGTGACAGATGAATTGTCATAAGGCTCCTTCACCCCCATCTTGTCATATACTATCACCGGTTTCGGAACTTTTCCTGAACGATGGTCAAAATAGGAAGCCATAATAAGGAGATGCCTTTCATCCTGGGCTGTAGTCCCTCCGTAAACAAAAAAGGTCTTTTTTGCCTTTTCTGAATACACTGCTATCGGTCTGTGCCTTGAACCAAAAGTGGCTACTCCTCCTGACAACTTATATCCGTATTCCTGTCTGGGCCCTGTGCTGAACCAGATCCCCCTGTATCCATCAACTCTGGGGTTCTGGGCAAAAAGAGAAGCTGTACCTAAGAATAAAAGAAGCAGAGGGATCAGAAGGGCAGCTTTTTTCATCGTTTAATCAGGCTGGTGATATGTGTAAATATAACTTTTTTTAACAACTTCTGACACACTTAAACAGTTGTTTTATCCATGCTGAGCCTAATGTACTCACCCCCTTTATCCCCCTCTCTGCTCCGCAAAGAGGGGGGAAGAACGGAAGAATCTCCGATAAAACTGTTGTTTTTGTATCTTTAAAAAGTGGAATTTAAATATGTTAATTATGAAAAACTTTGATATAGGTAAGATAAGAACCCATGCTCGTGAGCTCAGAGTAAATATGACAATTTCTGAGCGGCTCCTTTGGGAAGTGGTAAGAGGCAGACGATTGAATGGATTCAAATTCCTCAGACAACATCCTATCCTCTACGGAGGTAATCTTCTTAGGTATAATTACTTCATTGCTGATTTCTACTGTAACGAAAAGAAAGCAATAATTGAACTTGACGGTCCTATTCACGATAATAATGGAGAATACGATTTATTCAGGGATTCAGAGCTAAAACATCTCGGTTATAACATTCTCCGACTTAAGAACGAAGAATTGAATGACATTAAATCAACAAAAGCTAGAATTCTTGCATTTCTGGATTCAATAAACGAAGAATAATCACTTATCCCCTCTTTATGAAGTAGAGAGGGGGCCAGGGGGTGAGTTCATGCACTAAGGATCAGGTAGTGAGTACATGCACTAACACCTCCCCCCTCTTTACGAAGTAGAGAGGGGGTCAGGGGGTGAGTTCATGCACTAAGGATCAGGTAGTGAGTTCATGCACTTGTAATTAATCCTGATAATCCATTCCCTATTTGAAATGGAAATAAAACCAGAATGTATCGCTGAAGTCCTTCTCCATCCTTTCTTTAAGTTTTGTCTGGTCCTGTCTGGCTGCCACATATGCCGTGAAATAACGGCTGAAGCGATCGCTTGATTCTGCGCTTATTGGAAGCCCTCCGAGATCAGGTGCAATACCGGTACTGTTATACACGATCAGTGCCGCCTCTTCGAGATACCGTGGTATCCTGGTATAGCCCAGCGACCTGAGCTTACGGATACTGTCAACGGCGATCTCCACATTCTTTGATAGAAGAAGTCCCGCCAGGTAGTACTCCAGAGCCGTTTTGTTTCCCGGCTGTGATTCTATTATAAGAGGAAGGTTGTTCTGGGGCTCGTTGAACTGAACAAAAAAGTTTTTAGTTGGTATGAGCCTGAGCTTCTCCCCGAATTCCGGATGGGTCTGGATAAGTCCGGGATTTTTGATCATATTCTCCAGCTCCAATGCCCACTTCCGGTAGAATATCGTCTTTTTCAGTATGTTGACATACTTCTGAGCCATCTGGTAATCGCCGTTCAGAAGCGAGGTCTTTGCAAGCATCCTTATGTTTTCCGGTCTGTATCCGTAAACGATCATCTCCTCATATGCCCAGCGGTGAGCCTCATTTGTAAGGCCGATAGCATAGTAAAAATAAGCTCCCCTGCTCAGGTGTACGTCTCCCCAGGGGAGAATAAGAGAACCAAAGCCGAAGTCCTGGCTTCCCTCAAACAGCCTGTCGCACAGTTTACCTGTCTCAGCAAGTGAATAGTTGTAGAAATACTGACCAATGAGGTTCCGTGCCGGTTTCTTCTCCTGGTATTCTATCGCCTCATCATATCTCCCGGCAAATACAAGTCTTTCAAGCTCCACCACCCTAGCTGTCTGGGGATTGTAAACCATAAGCGAAAGCACAATTGCCGCGGCAACGATAAGTCCTGCCGGAACCATGAAATACCAGGCTTTCTTTTTACCTTCTGATAAACCCGCCAAAGCCCGGAATATTACCGGATAAAGTACAAGGAACAGGACCAGAACCGCGAAAGCTGCTATATAGGCGGTGTTTTCAAGAAAAGGAAGAGGGTAAAAGATGATGTTGACCGGAGGTTCAAGGAAAAGAAGCCTTGAAAAGACCAGGTACGTAACTCCGGTGATGGCAACAAGAATTCCGCCAAAGATAAGCGAGTGTTTTTCCCTTTTGGCTAAAAGGATATAAACAAGATACATTCCCGCGAAGATCAGCGAATATCCGCCGGACACGTACCATAAAAGAGGAAAAAGAGCCAAAACAGCAACCTTCCGCCAAAGCTTTCCCGACGAGACTGCGAAAAGGAAAAAAAGAAGTACCACATTGAAGCCAATATTGTACTCCATAAGGTGATAGTAATTCGACTGCATCACCATTAGAAGGGCAGGCGCAACGAACATAAGCGGAAATGACACGGCAGTCCCTTTAATAAGTTTTTTGTTTATATAACATACTGAAAGCGCAGGCAGGGTAATGAAAAAAGCTGCAACCAGCGATCCAGCCACTTTCGATGCATAAAACTGTGTCAGGAACTTGCCTGCGTATTCAACAAGACCTCCCGGCTTTACCAGGCGCTGGTTAAGAAATTCCCCGGAAAATACGAACAGCGCCTGCGTTTCCTGGAAATAAAGTACATAATTGGCAACAAAGCAGAAATATGCAAAGGCTATAAAAAAGAAAACAGTCAGTGAAAACCAGACATCCCTGTTTCGAAATAATTTCTCAGACCTCTCCTTCATCACTCATGAATTGATCGTTGGTTATCCTTGTTCTGTGGGTTTTCCTGACTCCCGTTGGCAAATGGTTTCGCATCTTCCGGCATTCCTGGCTTTGCTTTGAGAGGTTCCTTCAGGGATGCGGCAGCAAGATCGCGGGGACCAATCTTAATCTTCCCGTTCACGAACTCAGGAATATTGAAAGACTGAAGCATCCGGTCGTAGTGGGAAGGATCGCGCTGGGGCAGAACAAACTCCTTTTCCTGCCTCCCATCGGGATGTATGTACGCGAAATATGGTCTTCCGCTTCTTCCGTCAAGCCTTCTGCTGCTGAAGACGAGCCATCGTCCGTTTTCCGACCATGTATGATAACTCTCCGTCCTGCTGCTGTTAACGCTCATACTGTCAACAGAACCTTTCTGAAGATCAATCATGTAGAGATCGGCTTCCTGATGCCAAACCGGAAAGGTACCATAGTCGGCCAGGGTAATAACCACAAACCTACCGTCGGGCGATATCCTTGGAAATGAGACACTTTTACCCCGGGAGGCGGCATCGAACACTATCTCTGTTTCACCGAATGTTCTGGTTTCCGGGTCAAAGGGTTTCCTTGCGAGGTTATAATGAGTATTGAAGATCTGATCCATTTCAGGGGAATCGAATGAAATTTTCTGTGTGGCCCTGCAGTAGTAGATGTAATTTCCGTCGGGCGACCATGAAGGAAAAGTCATCTGGACCTCCGAAGTATCGTTATCATTAATATTTATCACCTCATTCTTTTCCCTGTCGTAGAGTATAAGGGATGAAACAAGGTCGAAAACCTCTATGTTCTTTTCGGGGACCGAGTAGAAGCTCTGCCTTACCTGGTTGGAAGAAAAGGCTACAAATCTTCCTCCTGGATGCCACGACGGATAGGTGGCTCCACCCGGCATCGACTCTATCTTTGGGTCCGTTCTTGTAATCTCGCCGTTGTCGACAAAATACGTCCCGCCCTTCGAGCCCCTAATATGAAGAAGAAACCTGTCGGAACTGTTATTATTGAAAGAATGACAGTTGGCGCAGTTCTTATCCATTATCTGGTTCTGAAAAACTGGTTCTTCAGAAAAACTTTCGAGCGACCTTTGCATTATCCTGATGTCCGACCAGCTGTAGTATCCCGGGTGAATAAGCCTGTATGTCAGGTATGGATCGATTGCCTCGGGGGCAACCTTCATTGAGAAAGGCTCAAACTCCCTTGTTTCTTTTCCGTCGGTAGAAAACACACGGAACTCTATCTTTCCTCCGGCGCTGTTTGCGACAAGTTTCTTCCACAACGTAGGGGAAAACTGAATAACGCCGTCAGCCGACTTTATCCCGGCCGAAAAATCTCCTGAAATGGCCTTGAGAAGAAATGACTTCCCTTCCTCTTCTAAAAGGAAGTTCATGGGTGCGATATTGGGAGGTATCGTGACGGCTATGTAATCGGGACTTATTGAAGGCAGGCGTCCGGTTTTAACAGTGTTCCCATTAAAACCCCTGCTGCATGCAGAACAAAGAAGCACTACTGCAGAGGATAAAAGCGCCAGATAAATAAATTTTCCCTTCTTCATTTAAGATTTGTAAATGTGGTCTGTAGCTGAAGGGGTAAAGATAGAATTTAATTTTTTATACTTCCGGAGTCAGCTGCCAATTTTAGAACAGCCAGGTTTATTTCGCCCCCATTTCTTTGTCAGAAAGATGTCAGAAACCACTGACCCGGCCTTCTTTAACCAGATTATTCACATCGATCCCCGACAGCGGCTTTCCCGCATGTCATTTTTAATTACATTTGAATAATTATCAATTCACATGAAGAAGCCTTACATCCCCATCTTAATTCTATTCCTGATCATTCAATCGCTGTCGTGCGGATCAGAGATTAATGAAAAGCAAGGTGTTATCAACAAAAAGATTAGGGAGAAAATCATTGCAGCAGCAGAAGCATATGTCAAGACTCAGTTAAGTGACCCGCAGAAAGCAGTTTCAGAGTTTGGAATAATAGCAATCAGCGATAAATACGCACGCTTTATTATCGATCCGACAGCCATTACACCAGGCCATATCGATGATGACCGCAATATGGACGCTATAATCACACTTTATGTTTTCAGGGATCAGTTCCAGACCATTTCCCAGCAGCTTATCCTGCTTGGCTCTCCCGGGAATGAGTTCACTCTTGCAGGGACAATTGAGTCTGACATGAAGATCATTTCTGTTAAAAATGGCATTATCACGGCCGACGTCCCTGAACATTCAAGGGATACTCCCCTCTTCAACTGCCCGTCGTGCTGGGAGGTTGTTAAGTTCAGATTCTCTATGGGAGAGCTTGTAAGGGAGGAATAATCCGTAATCGGATCCCTTAGACCCACTTAAGGGGATCACAGGATTGCAGGAAGGCTTGCCATCAACATAAATTAAATGCCTGCTTTATTTACCGGCTTTTTTACAGCCTGCTTACTTGTTTCCTGAAAGAGAACCTCCAATATTTCCGGGAAGGTATTTATATACTACCGCCTTATCACGGTTGATTCCTCCAATGACCAGCGATGTATCTCCCTCTATCCACAGCAAAGACTCAACCATTCCATTAAGCAGAATCCCGCTTTGAGAGGGAGGAAGTGCCTTGAACAACTGCTCTTTGCCGTTGCTTAAAAGCACCACACCTTTCATTGCGTCGTAAAAGCCTGTGGAAATATCATATGTATGATCATTGCCTCCTGCAATAACATCAGGGAAACCGTCCTTGTTCAGGTCTCTTACTATCATTTTCCTTAATGGCGCCGTCTGCATCAGCCATGGCAGTTTTTCCCAACGCATTCTGCCATTGTCGTTCCAGATAACATAGCTCGATGTAGTGTTAACCATAAGGGTGAACTGAAGACGTTCCATTATGGTCTCTCCTATCATATCCTTAAAACTCGTGAAGCTGAAAGAAGAATAATCTTTGAACATCCTCTGAAAATACTGGCTTTGTCCAATAAGTTCGTCCAGATAATTCACCGGGTATTCAGTCATAACATCGTTCTTATCCTTCCAGTAGGCTGTTGTAATAGGGTCGATATTCCCGTCAAGGTCTACATCGATTGAGTAAAGTCTCATGGGATATTTTTCACTAATAGTAAAGCGGTGGTTTTCACCAAGGTTCCCTGCGATATAATCATCATCCCCGTCGTTGTCAAAATCTCCTGCAATAATTGAATACCACAGACCGTGTCTGTCACCGAACCCTTTTGTTTCCTGAAAGACAAGTCCCTTACCTCTGTCATTTCTCAGTACAGCCAGAGAATTCCATTCCCTTGCAATTATAAGATCCTCCCAACCGTCACCGTCAATATCGCTCCATACTGCATCAGTGACCATACCGAGATCAAAATCCATGGTCCGCTCAGCCGAAAAGGTCCCATTGTCGTTAATCAGGAGCCAAGAGGGTCCCGAATGCGGTACCATGCCTCTTTTCACTCTTGAGCCGATGAAAATATCAGGATCACCATCGCGATCAAAATCAAAGGGTTTTAATACTGAAGCGGGAAACTGTGGTAAGGGAAGTTCTTCCCTGATATATTTCCCGTTAATCCGGCGGTAAAGATAATGGGTGTAACCACTGTCATCCTTCGATTCATAGCCTCCTGCCACTGCAATAATGTCGTTGTCTCCATCATTATCAATATCGGTTACAACAAGGTCCGACTCCACCACCTGTCTTTTATCTGTCAGTACGGCAGCCGAATCTTCCACAAAATTGTTCCCCCGCCTTAAAAAGAGTCTTGCAGGATGAATATTGGTAGCTCCTGCTATTATGTCTTCGAGTCCGTCTCCGTCGATGTCGCCGCTTGCCAGACAGGGGCCTATCTGTGAAAACTTGTGAGGCATGATATTCTGATACAGGATAAAGTCCGGAAAATCTTTCTGCTCATGTAAATATTTAAGGATACTATCATCTTTTTCAAACATAAGCCCGGTTTTCCCTTTATCATGTATCCACTTTCCCGGAGGAACAGAAGTTATTTCATCTATCTCGATAGTCTGGCAGGAACTGATGTTTCTGAGGATTGTCACATATCCGGTAGAAGGCCAGGTTATCCTTATTGAATCGACAGTTTCGCATTCCGCAAGGCCAAAATGGACAACAGGATCGACCGAAGAAGCATAGCCCCTGCTAAGGAAATGTTCGTTGAACTGGTATTTCCCGTCGCACCATATTTCTGATTTGGCTCCAAGCGCTGTTGTATTTCCGTATTTCCCTGTCAGTTTTATTCTGATGTACCTGGTTTTGCCCGCTGACTTTTCAACACTCCGGTTTCTTAAAATAAATGCTTTATCATTAAGATTGTTCGATACGTAATCAAGATCTCCGTCATTGTCCAGGTCAACAAAAGCGGCACCGTATGAATATGATGGCTGGTCGGGCAGCCAGTCTCTTCTTCTTTCAAAACTCAGAAGATCCTTATTCTCGAATGCCATGTTGTTCACCTTAATTGAGGGAGCCCGTTCGATAACATGTTTTTCATCCGCTAGAGAACCATACACGGCTACTTTATATCTTGTCCAGTCTTTGTCAGTAAGGTCTTTCGGGTATCCGTTTGCCACTATCAGGTCTTTGTCCCCGTCATTGTCGTAGTCGGCGAACAGCGGCGACCAGCTCCATTCCGTGTCAAATATGTTGCCAGACATCTGACCAACTTCACTGTATGGAAGCATCTCCCCGTTCATGAAGCCGTTGTGAAGGTGAAGCATGTTCCGAAGATACTGGTGCTCAAAGTTGAATTTCCTGTCAAGCTCATAAAACATATAGCTGAAACCCGATATTGTCTGTCTTTTTTTGTAGTAATACTCCGGAAGCATGTCGAGGGTGAACATATCAGGATAGCCGTCGTTGTTCACGTCGGCCATATCATCGCCCATCGACGATTTTGTCTGATACGACATGAATTTCCTGATTTCGTTCCTGAAAGTGCCGTCGCCCTGGTTAATATAAAGCAGATCATTGGATATAAAGTCATTTGAAATGTATATGTCGGGATACCCGTCCTTGTTTACGTCCCCGAGGGCGAGTCCCAGACCAAAACCCTCATATACTATGCCCGCTTCAATGGTGACATCAGTGAAAGTATTGTCCCCGTTGTTTCTGAAAAGCCTGTCGTTGTTAATGGCGCTGCCGTCAGTCATTTTTTCGCGGTAAGCTGTATTCATTCGCGAATTGACAGTATTGTTCATAACATAGAGATCTAGGTCACCGTCGAGGTCGTAATCAAAGAATGCCGCATGCGACGACTGACCTTCATGGGCGATGCCGAAACTGTCTGCCATTTCACGGAACCACGGTTCATTTCTGTCATTTAGTCCCATGTTTATCCAGAGCCTGTTTCTGCATTTTCCTGGCATGGTATCTTTTGTCGAGGTAATATAGACATCGGGCAAAAGGTCGCTGTTTATATCTGCAATCACAACTCCGCTGTACCACTGATCGTTTGTCAGTCCCTCGAAATTGGCTGTAATATCACTGAACCTGAAATTACCCATGTTCAGATAAACTCTCGTGGAGACATGATTTCCGGCGAAAACCAGATCCTGCATGCCGTCGTTGTTCAGATCTCCAATCCCGACACCGGCGCCATTGTAAATGTACTCATAGATCATAACGTTAAAGCTGTCCGACTCAGCAACGTCGTTACTGAAATCAATTCCTGTAAATTCGGGGGGTAGAAGTTCGAATTTAGATGGTCCGGAACAAGCCTGTATCAGAATAAATAGCAGCGCAGTTATGTAATACCTCATAGGGATTTTTTAGCTCCACTAATATACATCATTTCTGATCTTTTATGCATCTTACAGAGAAACCGCTTCTTTTATTATCGGATGCCTTGAAAGTACGGCTGCTGCTGTCGTGAAGTCCCCTGTTAACCGCCTGCCACTCACTGTAGTCTGTTGATGTCCACCATATAGCATATGCTTCTCCGAAAAGCGGAAAGTCACCTGTAAAAAAACGCATTCCTCCCGGGAGAGCAGTAAAATCATAGTCGTTGGTAGCCTGGCTCAGAAAGTTTTTCCAGTGATCCACTCCCTTCTCCTTCAGTTTATCGCCTGCAGTCATGGGATCCCCAAGAAAATCGATCATAACCTGCCATTCATCATCAGATGCAACATGAAATCCTTTGGGACATAGCTTCCCGGTATTTACCGCGTACCAGTTATACAGCGCACCGAAAACATCCTTGTTCTTTTCTTCATTATTATAGAAACAATAGCCCGGGCTTTTAAGTGATTTCCATGCATCCACATCCCTGACGAGCGGGATGGGAGCTCCGTCATTAAATCTGGTTGTCTTAAGATTTTCCGCCATCCATGTCTGCTTTCCGATATTGATTGTCAGATAAATGTTGCCGTCAGCATCTTTAACAACCTGTCCTTCTGCAGCGATGAAATGCACCATTAACAGAGCACCTGTCAGAAATAAAACTCTTCCTTTATTCATGATTCTGGTCTTTAGTAGTGCCGGATAGCTTATAAAATTACCATTTTTTTTTAAACCGGATTCCTCTGGTGTTATCTGGCTCTATGATACGCGGCAAACGCCATGCCATTTCCTTCAGGGTTTAATATATTCAAATACAGCCGGTGCCGATCTGTTTATTCCAGCCACTATAAGCGATGTATCCCCTTCGAGCCATAAAAGTGATGTAACCATCCCGTTCAGAACAAATCCGCTCCTGCCTGGATCCATCAGCTCAAACGACTGATCACTTTCTCCCTTTCTTCCCGTCATGTTAACAAGCACTATTCCTTTGCTTGCGTCGAAATATCCCGAAGCCAGATCCCATGTGTGATCGTTCCCTGCCATTATAAGATCAGGCAGTCCGTCGTTTGTAATATCCTTTGCAAGGATCCTTGTAAGAGGTGAATACTGAACCCTGTCAGGAAGTCTCTCCCAACTTATTCCGGGATTTTCGTTCCAGAGGATATAGCTGGATGTGGTATTGACATAAAGAGTAAAATCATGCCTCTTTCTCAGGTTCTCCTTCATAAGTTCACTGAAGCTCATCCGGCTGAATGAGTTGTAGTCCTTGATTATTGCTTCAAAGTAAGGCGATTGAGACCATAACTCATCAAGAAAATTTACTGGATACTCCGTCATTTCACCCCCGGATACAGGGTAAAATGCCGTTATCACAGGATCAAGAGTCCCGTCAGGCTCAAGGTCCATTGCATAAAGCTGGAGGGGATGATCATCATCTGGAGAGAACCGGTAATTTTCTCCGAGGTTCCCGGCGATTAGATCCATATCGCCGTCCAAATCCAGATCGGCAGATACCAGCGAATACCATAGCCCGTGATTCGATTCAAGGCCGGGTATGATCAAAGGTTCAAGGCTAAGGCCATTGTTGTTCTTCAGTATTACAACTGAGTTCCAGTCCCTGGCTACAACAAGGTCTTCCCAGCCATCACCGTCAAAATCGCTCCATAAGGCATCTGTTACCATCCCCAGATTAAGGCGAAAGTCAGGATCTGCAGAATAAGTTCCCCCCTTGTTTATTATAACCCATGAATGATTAGCGTATGGATAGATACCCTTCTTAACTCTTGAGCCGATAAAGAGGTCGGGATCGCCGTCATGATCAAAATCGCAGGGCCTCACTACTGATGCAGGGAAGCTGGGGACAGGAAGATTATGGCTGACAAAAATACCCTCCCGGTTTTCATAAAGTATATGTCTGTACTCTGATTCGTCAGGGTTCTCATATCCTCCTGCAACGGCAACAATATCATTGTCCCCGTCGCCGTCGGTATCAAGTATAGCAAGATCAGACTCACTGTATTGTTTCCGTGTTGTAAGTCCTCTAAATACAGTTTCTTCAAAACCATTTCCCTTTCTCAGGAATACCTTTGTAGGCTGCCTGTTCGACGACCCTGCAATAATATCCTCCCGGCTGTCGCCGTCAATATCGCCTTTCGCCATACAGGGACCGATCTGGGAGAACTTATGAGGTATAATAGCCTGGTTAAGCGCGAAATCGTTAAAATCGTCCTGACCGTGAGTATAGTCCATGAGATTTTCGAGGCGGCTTAGCAGGGATCCGGTTCCGGGATTTCTTTTCCCCGGACTGTAATCTCCAACATTTTCAGCATCCTGTTCCCTGATCTCAATTGTTGTGTTGACAGCAACATTTTCCAGTACAGATGCCTTTCCCCCTCCCGGCCAGGTCACTCTCAGGGAATCGATCAGCCTGCTGTCAGCAACACCGAAGTGAATAACGGGCTCTGCTGAAGAGGCATAACCTCTTGCTGTGTAGTTTTCCGAATACTGGTAATTACCGTTATGCCAGATCTCAATCCTGGATCCTGTGCCCATGCTGTTACCTTTGCTCCCTTTCAGTTTTATTCTGATAAAGGAAGAATTTCCGGGTGATCTCTCGACTGTTCTGTTTTTCAGAATAAAGGCCTTGTCATTAATATTGTTAACCACAATATCGAGGTCTCCGTCGTTATCGAGGTCAGCGGTAACTGCACCGTAAGAAAATGACGGAACCTCCTTTACCCAGTCATCCTTCCTGACAAACCGGAGGTTCCCGGTATTCTCGAATACAACATTGGGGATCTTAAGCCGGGGCGCCATTTCAGACAATGCCAGTTCAGTTGTAAGGGAACCGGCTGCCGAGGCCTTTATCTTTGTCCAGTCCTTGTCCCTTATATCCCCGGGAAAACCGTTTGTCACAAAAAGGTCCTTGTCCCCGTCATTGTCGAGATCGGCAAAAAGAGGCGACCAACTCCAGTCAGTGGCGGATATTCCCGCAAACTGACCAATCTCACTGAAAGGGATCATTCCGTCATTATTGAAACCGTTGTGCAGATGAAGCATGTTTCTCATATACTGATGTTCGAATCCGAACTCCTCGTCGCCGGCATAATGCAGGTAATTAAAGCCGTTAACAGTTCTTTTCAGTGTCTGGTAGTCGTCAGGCATCATGTCCAGAGATAATATATCCGGGAGCCCGTCGTTGTTCACATCTGCAATATCATTTCCTTTTGATGCCCGCGACTGATACGACAGGTACCTTGCCGCTTCATTGTGAAAGGTCCCGTCGCCCTGGTTAATATAAAGAAGGTCGTTCGAAAGCATGTCGTTTGATACAAAAATGTCTGGCCAGCCATCTTTGTTGATGTCGCTTACAGCGAGGCCTGTCCCGAATCCTTCAATGACTATGCCGGCCTTTATGGAAACATCGCTGAAAGTTCCGTCTCCGTTATTGCGGTAAAGCCTGTCATTATTAGGGGATGTTCCATCGGTGATCTTTGGACGGTAAGCTGAAGTGATTTCCTGGTTGATGACATTATTCATTACGTAGAGATCGATATTTCCGTCAAGATCGAAATCAAGAAATGCCGCTGCCACCGAATAATCATTACCTGCAATACCGTATTTTTCACTCTCTTCAGTAAAAAAAAGATTTCCCTTTTCATCCGGACCATTATTTATCCATAGCCTGTTCTTCCTCACCCTCTTGCTGCTCATTGAAGTAGAAGTAAGAAAGACATCTGGCCAACCGTCGCTGTTTACATCTGCGATGGCGACACCACTGTACCACTGATCGTTTGAAAGACCGGTGAAAGAGGAAGTGATATCCCTGAATCTGAGATTACCTTCATTAAGATAGATACCTGAAGTGACAAGGTTTCCTGCAAAAACGAGATCGGTGAGTCCGTCATTATTAAGATCCCCTGCCCCGATTCCGGCGCCATTATACAGATAATCGAAATTCAGGATATTCAATGTGTCATTTTCCTCAATGGTATTCTGGAAATCTATGCCGGAACGATCTGAATCTATCAGTTCGAAACGAGGCGAACCACTGCACGACGAAAGTAAAAGAGCCGTTAGTATTCCTGAAAGTCTGTTCATTCAGTAAATATAAAAAGGAATATGGACATGCCATGGCATGTCCATATTTTATATCACCAGAAAAATCCTGTCTGCTCTATAAGGACATACTACGGCATGTCCATAAAAAAAAGGACATGCCGTGGCATGTCCTTTTTTATATCTGCAGAAAAGTCCTATCTGTTCTGTACGAGTGCTCCGTTACTCAGGTCAAGCTGACGCTGAGGTATCGGGAATGTTACGTCTTCTGTTCCTACAGTAGCACCACCATAAAGGTTATCACCCCAGTCCATGGTCTTTTCATAGTTGAGAGCCCTGTTAAGTTCTGTTACTGTGATACCCCATCTGTTAAGGTCAAAGAACCTGTGGCCTTCCTGGCCGAGCTCAAGCTTTCTTTCCATCCGGAGCGCAACGCGTGCGTTTTCCTTTGAATCGAAAGGAGCTCCTGCAGCAGGATACTGGTTCACAACGTAGTTGGCAGCCGGAACAGTCCCATCCATTACAAAACCATCAGGATTGGCTGCTCTTGCCCTTACCTGGTTTACAAGGTTTCTTGCGTTGTCGAGGCTTCCTGCTTCTATTTCGCATTCAGCGATCAGGAGAAGGAGATCTGCGTAGCGGATCATACGGTATCCGTTGGCGGTATAACCTGATGTCCAGTTACCTACCTCTGTATACTGACCTTCCTGTGATTTCTTGTAAACCTGTTTCTTCGGGCTGTATGGACCTGAATATGTCTGGTCACGGATCCAGTCGGCTCCGGTATGCTTACCCCAGTCCCAGTAAGGAATTCCCCTTCTTCCTACCGACCAGTCAAGTCTTGGATCCAGTGGTCCTGCATCAGGAACGAAGGCAGCTGAAACGGCCACTCCCTGATCGTTTTTAACGGGATCATTGTTATAGCTGAAGTCAAGCAATGGTAATCCGGCGGAAGTTCTGAAAGAGTTGACAAATTCCTGAGTCGGGTTAAAGAAGCCGCAGCAACCGCCCGGTGATGATCCTCCCTTGTACGGGAAGTTAAGAACCTCACCGTTTCCTCCGTTTGTACCACCCGAGTTGTCGTTGACAGAATACTGGACAGTATAGATAGCCTCGATACCGTTACGGTTAACTATATCGAATATCTCTCCGTATGTCGGAGCGAGGCCTATGTTAGCACCGTTCGGCTTTTTACCGTTTGCCTGGGCATCTTTGAGTATCGTCAGTGCACCGGAATAGTCGCCTTCCATCTCCATCATTGCCTTGGCAAGAAGTATCTGGCTGACAGTCTTGTTGAACTTGCCGATTGCGCCCATGTTTACCGGGAGTTTTGTTCCTTCCTCAAGGTCAGCAAGGACTCTGCCGGTAACATCTTCGGAATTTGTAACAGTTTTGGTGTCTGTGGTTTCATCCAGATAAGGGATTTTTTTCCACATTCTCCATGCATCGAAATGGTACCATCCGCGGAGGGCTCTTACCTGCTGTGTATAGGTTGTAGCCTGTTCCTGTGTTATTGCGCCGTTTTCAAGAGCAAGATTAATAACGCTGATCGTGTTGTTGCATCTTGCAATAGCGTCATAAACTGTTCTCCACTTCTGATTAAGGTAGTCGTTCGTAGCCGTTTCGCTGAAAGTCTGAAGCGGGTTTATGAAGGGCTGGTCGCCTGCATCTGTTCCTTTGTTGGCTTCAAGGCCCCTTATTGAACCGTAAACCCAGTTGGTAGTTGCAGAGCCCCATCCTCCGGGACCGCCCTGGCCGTCAAGGCATGAGTAGCAACCGATAAGCATTGCTTCCACGCCATTCTCAGTAGCCAGAATGTTCTGATCGAGTGCTCCTGCGGGCTTTACTTCAAGAAAATTCTGCTTGCATGATCCTATGAATCCGGCTACCGCTAGTATTAAGATTATAAAATATGTCTTTTTCATCTTATATTATTTTTAGCGATTAAAAATTAACATTTAAACCTATAAGATACTGCTTAACAAGCGGGTAGTTACCGGCATCAAGACCAAAGCTTGTATCCCATCCACCAAGTTCAGGATCGAGGCCTGTATATTTGGTAATGGTAAAGAGGTTTACGCCCTGGAGATAAATCCTTACTGAACCGATGTTTACCTTGTTCAGAACGCTTTCAGGTATTGTATATCCCAGCTGGAGGTTTTTAAGTCTTACAAAGGATCCGTCCTCAATATAGTAATCGCAGATCTCGGTGTTTGTTGAGAAGTTCGATTTGTTTGAAGCTTTTGGCACTGTTGCTCCCGTATTGCTGGGTGTCCAGCTGTTATAGAGGAGGTCGGTGCTCTTCTGTCCCTGGAATGAAGGCCAGAAGTCGATCCACCATTTGTTCCAGTTGAAAATATCGTTGCCCTGTGAGGTGTAAAGGAAAGCTGTAAGGTCGAAATTCTTGTAGTTGAATGCAAGGTTCAGACCAGCTGTGAATTTCGGGTTCGGGTTACCGATGAAGGTTCTGTCATCAGGTGTAATGGAACCGTCGCCGTCGATGTCGGCAAAGCGCAGGAAACCGGGTTCTGCTCCTGTCTGCTCGGCTGCTGCATCAACTTCGGCCTGATTCTGGAACAGGCCAACGACCTGATAGCCAAAGAAAGATGACATCGGATGACCAACCATGTTTCTTGAAGGAACACCATTGATCCTGTTGGCTGTGTTGGTTTGGTTGCCTGCATCAAAGAAATCGATTCCTTCTGCGATCTTGTCTATATTATTCTTATAGGTAGTGAAAACAAGGCCTCCGTTGAACCCGAAGTCTCCCCAGTTATTATTATAGTTAAGTTCGACATCAACACCTCTGTTCGACATAGCTGCCACGTTTACGTAAGGTGCATCTGCAGACCCTGCGGTTCCCGGCAGTTCAAGCCTGTAAAGGAGCTCCTTGGTTTTCTTTATGTACCAGTCGACCTTGAGCATAACCTTGTTGTCGGCAAATCCGGCTTCAAATCCTGCATCTATGGTCTCGTTGGTCTCCCACTTTGCATCAGGGTTTCCGATACGTGTCGGAGCGAAACCCTGGACTGATGAATTGAATGTTCCATTCACATCGTAAAACGACAGTGAGGGCCAGCCGCCATAGTTGAAGAACTGGTTCTGGGGCGATACAGCAAGCTGGTTACCCATTGTACCGTAAGAACCCCTGAGTTTCAATTCCGAAAGCCATGCAACATCTTTCAGGAATGCCTCATCCTTTATTCTCCATCCGAGTGAGAATGAAGGGAATATACCGTACCTGTTGTCTTCTCCGAACCTCGAGGATCCGTCGCGGCGGACCGTAGCGCTGAGCAGGTACCTGTCCATCAATGAATAGTCGGCTCTTGCGAACTGCGAAAGCAGTGTTGTCGGTGTATTCAGATATGAACCTGTACCAAGGACGCTTGCTCCGTTATCAAGTGTACGATAGAGAACGTCATCACTGAAATACCCGGCTCTGTTTCCTGAAACACCTCTGCCTATACCATACTTAACAGACTCATAACCGACAACAGCAAGAATTTTATGCTGTCCGAAAGCCTTGTCAAAAGTCAGCTGGTTTGTCCAGACCCAGTCGTTTCCGTAATAGGCGCCTTCTGAGAAGGAGTTTGTCTGGTTGTTTTCAGCATTTTCATATGTTTTGAACGAATAGCTATACCAGTAACCATTGTCGTATGTTCCTCCTATTGTAGACCTGAAATTAAGTCCCTGCAAAATTTTGACATCCACAAAAGCGCTTCCGATAAGGTGCCAGTTCCAGTTATCATTATCTTTACCCCTGGTCAGGGATGCAACCTGGTTTCCGGCCTGGCCAAGTCTTCCGGCAATACCGGTGCCGCCCCATTCGCCAACCTTAAAGGCATGAACTGCACCTCCTGGTATATCCTGGGTGATCCTCACTGGAATGATTGACTGCATCCTGTATAGAGCCTGCTGTATCGGGCTTCCTTCATCGAGGTTCGAAACACCATGGCCTGTGCGATAGGCAGCAGTAACATTCTCTCCAACCTTGATCCTTCCATTCAGGAAACTGTACTCTGAGTTAAACCTTGCGGTGTATTTCTGAGCATCGGTGTAGATAACGATTCCCTGATCATTAAGAACACCTAAAGCGGCAAAATACTTGGAGTTTTCAGAGCCTCCCGATAGTGAAAGGTCATAGTTCTGCGTAAAAGCCTTACGAGTAATCTCTTTAAACCAGTCGGTATCAGCGGCCCAGAAAGGCATCGTAGGTGCGGCGTTGGTCGAAGGTCCGTAGAATGGGTGTGTCTCAACCGTCCCGTCGTTGTCATACACGAGCCACTGTAGATTTGCATATTCCTGAGCATTAAGAAGGTTATCAGGTCCTTTTCCAGGATCCTTATAGCCTGTATACATGCTGAAGTTCACTTTTGTACCAGTGCCTCCCTTCTTGGTAGAAACGATGATAACCCCGTTAGAGGCCCTCGATCCGTAGATTGAGGCTGCACCGGCATCCTTCAGAACAGATATAGCGGCAATGTCGTTGGGGTTGAGCGAGGAAATGTCCTGGGTAGGAACACCGTCAACCACATAAAGGGGGTCGTTGTTCTCAAAGGAAGCAAAACCTCTGATCCTTACCTTTGATGTTTCTCCGGGTTCGCCGCTTCCGACAACGGTCAGCCCTGCAGTACGTCCCTGTAATGAGTTACTGACGTTACCTGTTGGTACTGCGGTCAGTTTTGCAGGTTCAACGGTCGCAATTGCACCGGTAAGGTCCCTTCTTCTCTGCTGGGTATACCCGGTAACAACCACTTCCTGTAGTGCCTGAACGTCTGAAACCAGGTTAACATTGATCTGGGTCTGTGAGCCAACGGTGACAGCCTGTGTGACGTAGCCTACCGATGAGAACACCAGAACCGAAATCGGTCCCGGTACACGCAGCGAGTAGCTTCCGTCAACACCTGTCATGGCACCAATGACTGTACCCTGAACTGTTACGTTTACACCCGGAATTGGTCCTTCGCCTTCAGCTGTGACAATCCCGGTAACAGTCCTTTCCTGAGCCAGGATAAAGCCTGTAGAAAGGACCATACTGAAAAAAAACAGCACTAAATGCCGTAATTTCGTAGAAATTTGCATAGTCGATTGTTTTGGTTAAACAGGTTAGTTTTCTCGGTCTAATAATGCAGTCAAAAATTTAACTGCATCAAACAAAGATATAAAAATTAAAATAAGATTAAAATATTTTACGGAAATTTTTTAGACTCCTCATCACGGGTGAAATATGGATATATAATTTGTATCTTTGAATTGATTGGAATGGAAGCATTTAGTAAACCTGCTGTCCCTTCC
The DNA here is from genome assembly GCA_040772125.1 of Bacteroidales bacterium. GTDB lineage: Bacteria > Bacteroidota > Bacteroidia > Bacteroidales > VadinHA17 > LD21. The sequence continues at coordinate 596,980 of JAXGYS010000003.1, read as the reverse complement.
GGCGGAAAGCACCTGACTGAAAAACAACTGATATGCAACAGTCTGGTTATTCAGATACTGATATTAGTAAATTTTAGGAACCATGAGAATTCTTATAGTTGAAGATGAGCCCAAGGTGGCCTCATTCATAAAAAAAGGTCTGGAAGAGAATTTGTACGAGGCCGATGTGGCATACGATGGTTTAACGGCCGAAAAACTGGCGAAGCAGTATAAATACGATCTCTTCATACTCGACATTATTATTCCGGGTCTGGGTGGCCTCGACCTCTGCAAGAACCTTAAGAACCTTTATCCGGCTGTTCCTGTACTCATGCTTACCGCACTTGGGACCACAGATGATAAGCTGGCAGGCTTTGAAGCAGGCGCCAATGATTATCTTGTTAAGCCTTTCGAGTTCAGGGAAATGCTGGCAAGAGTGAAGGTTCTTACCAAAAATCCCGGCAAGTCTTTCGAAACAATTAATAAACTTGTTTATCAGGACCTTGAACTCGATATCGACAAAAAGGAAGCAAGAAGGGCAGGTACGACAATCGAACTTACGGCTAAGGAGTTCCTTCTTCTCGAGTATCTTATGAGAAACCCGGGAAGGGTTCTTTCAAGAAATGATATTGCTGAAAAGGTATGGGATGCAAGCTTTGACTTCAGTACAAATGTTGTGGATGTCTATATTAACTTTCTCAGGAAAAAGATTGACAGGGGATACGAAATAAAGCTTATACACACAAAGGTCGGTTTCGGCTATATCTTCGGTGATTAGCGGAAGGGATCTCCCTGTATCCGCACTGAAACCAGATTTTTCAATTAATACCCGGACAGATTAAAACCATGCAAATAAGGACCAGACTCACATTGCAATATGTTCTTATAGGAGGATTGATAATGCTTTTTTTATCACTCGCGATATACTTCAGCTCTGCCAGATTCACCAGGGAGGACTTTTACTCCCGCCTCAGGAGCCAGTCGCGCAGTACAGCCAAATTCATACTGAATCCCTATGAACCGGATGAGAAGCTGGCAAGAATAATAGAAGCCGATAATCCCGCAAACCTTCAGAACAAAAGAATTGTTATCCTCAACAGCTTCAATGATACTCTCTATAATTCCGACAGTAACGGCCAGCTTAAGATCAACAGAGACATACTGAACAAAATAAGAACGGAAGGAAGAGTAATCTATACACAGGAACAGTACCAGGTGCTGGGCACCCTCTTTGAAGTGAACGGCACCCCCTTTGTTGTTATTGCGGCAGCGATCGATGCAGAAGGAAATAAGAGGCTCAGGGAACTTAGGATGATCCTTCTGGCTGTATTTGTAACCAGCATCTTCATTTTCTCCGCAGCAGGATGGTTTTTCTCCGGAAGGGCACTTAAACCCATGTCTGATGTGGTAGGCAGAGTTGAGGAAATATCAATTTCGAGCCTTAACCTGAGAGTTCCGGAAGGAAACGGCGCAGACGAAATAGGAAGACTTGCACGAACTTTCAATAATATGCTCGAAAGGCTCGAGACCTCCTTCTCAATGCAGAAGAACTTCATTGCCAATGCCTCTCATGAACTGAGGACTCCCCTTACATCCATCAACGGACAGCTCGAGGTCCTGATGCTTAAGGAACGGTCACCGGAAGAGTACAGGACTGCAGTAGTTTCAGTTATGGAAGACATAAAAAACCTTATTGACCTCGCCAACAGACTTCTGCTCATAGCCCGGACGAGCGCCGAGGGACCATCGGGTTTCAGTAGTAGCGTCAGGCTCGATGAAACTGTGTGGCAGGCAAGGGAGGATCTGAAAAAGTTCAATCCGGGATATAATATTAACATCTCACTCGACAGCTCGCTTACCGATGCTGAGCAGATGGTTGTAAAGGGAGATGAAAGCCTGCTAAGGGTTGCCGTTACGAACCTGATGGAGAACGCCTGCAAATATTCCGGCAATCATTCAGTAGATGTTAAGTTTGGAAACAGGGGGAAATGGATAGAGATCATTTTTGAAGACAATGGTATCGGGATCCCTCCGGAAGAGTCTGAGAAAGTGTTCGAGCCTTTCTTCAGGGGATCCAATACAATGTCGGTAAGAGGCAGCGGGATAGGGCTCTCGCTTGTCCACAAAATAATAACCAACCATAACGGTACTGTAAAACTACAGTCGGAACCAGGGAAAGGCTCAGTATTCACTATCACTCTTCCCGCACAGAACTGAACACCTTTTATATTATATGCCTTTAATTTCTTTTTAAACAATTCCCTGCCAGAACCACCCCTGACAATAATGGCATTCCATAATATTTTTATTTGTCCGGTAAATATTCGATTTCATGGCAACATGGGCGTTTAATTACAATTTAACCGCATTTTAATTCTCTTTTAAAAGGAATTCCTTAATATTGACTCCTTCAGTTATTAGGTTAACAGGTTAAATACAGGGTAGTGTTATTGTTAGCATTCATGGAGGGACAATCCGGCGTTTCCGTAGTCCTCTCCGGATTGGTAGTCTGATAAAGAATTGAACGAATAGAACTTAAACCGTGATGTAGATCAGTATATTTTTTACTTACTTTCATTTAACCTGTCATGCAAATCAAGATACTTGGAATCCTTGCTTTTTTTATTGGATTAACCCTTGCGGGGTGCGGCTCCGGAGACAAATCATCTGCCAGAGGAGGAATAAGCACTGAACTTCCTGAAGCAAACAACGATTTCTTTCAGGAAATAGCAGGAGCTGCCGGACTCGATTTTACCCATTCGATAGGAGAAGAAGAACTGAACAACATTATAGAATCGGACGGAGGCGGTGCAGTTTTCCTTGACTATGACCAGGATGGTTTCATTGACATTTACGCCTGCAGCGGAACCTGGGTTGAAGGTCTGATCAAGACAGAAAAGCCTGACGTTCTTCCGGGAAATCATCTTTATCGTAACATGGGCAACGGTACCTTCCAGGATGTAACAAAGAAAGCAGGAGTGGGCGGACCATGGTACTCCATGGGAGCATCAGCGGCAGATATCAACAACGACGGCTACCCCGACCTTTTCGTTAGCAATTACGGACCCAATGTTCTTCTCAGGAACAACGGCAACGGGACATTTACCGACATTACAAAACGTGCCGGAGTGGCGGGAGGTGATGAATGCAGCATTGGTGCAACATGGCTTGACTTTGATAATGACGGTTTTCTCGACGTTTATGTCGGTAACTTCCTGACATTCGATCCTGATTACAAGTATTACTACGCCCCCGACGGATTTCCCGGCCCAATGGCATATGATGCCCAGCCCGACTATCTCTACCGCAACAACGGAGACGGCACTTTTGAGGATGTTACCGCCAGGATGGGCATTGTCGACATTGATGGAAGAGCTATGGGTGTTGGTTCTGCCGATTATGACGCTGACGGATGGGTCGACATCTATGTTGCCAACGATCATACCCATAATTACCTGTGGCACAATGTAGAGGGAAAGAGATTTGAAGACAGGGGCATAATGTCGGGAACAGCTTTCAGCCAGGCGGGAGAAGCCACCGTCAGCATGTCGGTCGACTACGCCGATTACAACTTCGACGGTCTCCTCGACATGTTTGTATCAGACGATACATATTGCGCCTTGTATGAAAACCTGGGAAACGGAGTATTCGCCGACAGGGGTATACAGTCAAATATCTCCATGGCGGCCGCTCAGTTCGTAGGCTGGTCCTCTTCCTTCATTGATTATGACAACGACACTGATGTGGATATATTCAAGACCAACGGGGCGCTCAAGCATCTTTACGGACAGGAAGACCAGCTTTTCCAGAATGAAGGCGACGGGACCTTCCGGGATGTTTCCCTGGAACTGGGGGAGTACTTCCACCAGGAGTTTGTCGGACGCGGCGCCTGTATGGGCGACTATGACAACGACGGCGACCTCGACATCTTTATCGTTAATCTTAACGACAAGGCTGTCTTTCTCAGGAACAACAAGGGAAACACTAATAACTGGATAATCCTGAAACTTACAGGCTCAACGAGCAACAGGGATGGTATAGGTGCAAGGGTTAAGGTCACCGCCGGAGGAAAGACCCAGACCGCCCAGAAAAAAAGCACAACGGGATATCTGTCGCAAAATGATCCCAGAATGCATTTCGGGCTTGCACAAAGTTCGAAGGTCGACAAAATTGAAATAGTATGGCCCTCGGGTAAAAGACAGATCCTTGAAAACCTTGACACAAACCAGATACTTGAAATCATTGAACCCTGAACCTTAATCATTATATGATAATTCTGACCAGAACAATTTCGAAAATACTTACAGCCGGACTCGCTCTTTTTATGCTCATGTCGTGCGGCAGGAATGAGCCTGGACCGTCTCTGCTGATCCTTACAGAAGCTCCGGGTGCTTTAGGGACGCCGGATTATTTAAGTGGGGTATCCTGGCGATACATGTCCGGAGCAAGGATCAGCAAGCTTGTACCAGGGAAACCGGGTTCACTGAAAGTCCTTACGGAAGATTTCCATTCTGCAGCCTTTCCTCATATTTCATACGACGGCCGTTCAATGCTTTTTGCTGCCATGGAGAATGAAGGCGAGCCATGGCAGATATGGGAAATGAATTTAAGGAATGGTAAATACAGAAAGGTCGTAAGTAGCAGCGACGATTGCACCGATCCTTCATATCTGCCCGGAGGAAGGATTGTCTTCAGCAGACGGACCCTGAATGATACTGTCGTTAACGCCCATTGTGTTTACATGTGCAACCTCGACGGATCTAGCCTCCGTCAGACAACCTTCAGCCCCGTATCATACTTTGCAAATTGTGTTTTAAAGGATGGGAGGGTCCTTTCAATTGCCACAGAAATCCAGCCTGATATGGGAAAAACCATGATGGCAGTGATGAGGCCCGACGGAACGAAGGGTGACATGCTGTACAGGATACCCGAAGGGAACAATGTTATCAGCAGAGCCTGTGAAACAAAGGAGGGAAAAATAGTCTTTGCCGAAGCAGACAATGTCGGCACAGGAAAAAACGACATTATATCAATTAGTTACAACAGGCCACTTCATACCCGTATAAACCTCACCTCTGATTTGGATGGGGATTTTATTTTTGCACTTCCCCTGCTAACGGGAGAGTTGCTTGTGTCGTACCGCACTGGCTTCGGTGAACCCTACGGACTTTTTGAGTTCGATCCCGGTCAGAGGTCACTCGGCCGGCAGGTTTATTATGATCCGGAATACAATGTTATTGAGGTGATTGCAGCAGAAGAATACCAGAGGCCGAAAAACCTTCCGAGCGAAGTCGACCTGGGGGTAAAGACAGGACTTATTATGTGTCAGAATATCAATTTCCGTGGTTTACAGCCCTCCCTTACCAGTAATGGAGGGCTGAAGGCCTCCAGAATTGAGGTGCTGGGTGTCGATTCGACTTACGGTGTTGTGGATGTAGAGGAAGACGGGTCATTTTACCTTAAGGTCCTTGCGGATAAACCTTTCCGGATAAGGACCCTTGATAACAACGGAAATGTAGTTGGCGAAACCTGTTCATGGATCTGGCTTCGCCCCAACGAGAGGCGTGGCTGCGTAGGTTGTCACGAGGATCCGGAACTTGTGCCGGAAAACAGAATTCCTCTGGCTGTAAGAAAAGACCCGGCTATTATACCTGTTCATATTACAAGCATCGATGAAAAAAGTGTTGAACTAGAATAACTATGAGAAAGATTTACAAGAAACTGCTTATAACCACTGGCATTATTGCTGTTATTGTTCTGATAGTTTTCCCGCCATTTCACCGTTGGGCAAGGGCTCACGTCAACTATATCACCGCTGCTGAAGACCATCCCCTTAACTGCCTTTCATGCCATCTCTACACCCAGAAGACCGGGTTCATTCCAAAGCTTATCAATGCTGATTATTATTCTCCGTTCAATCTTGCTGTGTCGTCCGTAAACAACGAACTATACATTGTTGCAGAAGAATCCGGGGAGCTTCTGATCGCAGACACAGAGAGTGAAAAAATAAAGCACCGGATAAAGGTAGGCGAACGTCCGCACAGTGTTATCCTCGACAGCAGAGGGGAGTTTGCATACGTAAGCAATCAATGGTCCGACGTGGTGTCGGTAATTGACCTTAAATCGCACACTGTCACTGATGAAATAAGAACAGGGAACGGACCAGCAGGTCTGGCTCTCAGTTCCGATGAGAAATACCTGTACATCGTTAATTCATATGCCAACGATGTTTCAGTTATTAACCTCAAAACAGGCAAGGAATGGAAAAGGCTCTCAGCAGGCAACAACCCGACCGGAATAGGTATGAATCCTGAAAAGACCAGCCTCTTTGTTACAAGCAGGCGCGCACTCCTGGCACCTTATGGCGAGCCTGTGGTATGTGAGCTGACCGTAATAGAAGAATCAGGCAAACGCATTTCAGGACGAATGGACATGGAATCAGCCTACATGCTCGAGAACATTGAGTTTACACCTTCAGGAGACCTTGCCCTGATCCCGATGATAAGACCCAAGAACCTTGTTCCTTCAATTCAGGTTGAGAGAGGCTTTATCATGACGAACGGGATAGCGGTAATTGAACAGAAGGAAAACGGAAGGACAATTCAACTGCTTCTTGATGAACCAAATGCTTATTACTCAGATCCATTTGATGTTGCAATTACTCCTGACGGCGAGAGAGCATTTGTCACTCACGCGGGCGTCAACGTTATTTCCGTTCTGGATCTCGACTCCCTCAGGTCATTTATAAACCGGCACTCCACCGAAGAGCTTGAGTACTATTCAAATCACCTGGGAACAAGCAGCCATTTTGTTATTGGGCGGATCCCAACAGGGGCCAACCCGAAGGGAATGGCTTTGTCGGGAGATGGCAAAAACCTTTATGTCGCCGAGCACCTCGAAGACAGGATCGCAGTAATAAACACGGAGAGTCTTGAGACAACTGGATGGATTGACCTGGGTGGACCCCGCCGTATTACTGTTTCAAGAAAAGGCCGGCGTTTGCTGAATAACTCAAAGGGTACTTTCCAGAACCAGTATTCATGTTACACCTGCCATCCCGATGCCCATGAAGACGGTCTTGTTTATAATATGGCTTCGAAGGACATGGGGCGTAATCTTGCCAACACACAATCATTAAGGGACATAGGAGAAACAGCTCCCTACAAGTGGAACGGAAAGAACCACACTATCTATAAACAGGACGGTATGCGTTTTTCCACAGTGCTCACAAGGAACGAACCATTCAGCTCCGACGAACTTGACGCACTTGTTGCATATATAGTTACAGGAATCCCCTATCCGCCGAATCTTGTCTATAATCCGACAGGAGAACTCAATGCAATGCAACTCCGTGGCAAAGCCTTGTATGAACGGACTCATGACAAATATGGTAATGAGATACCGGAGAAACAACGTTGCATAACATGCCATCCTCCTCCCTACTTCACAAACAGGAATTTTGAAGATGTGGGTTCGCTTATAGCAAGTGATGATTCGATGCTTTTCGACACCCCTCATCTGAATAACATCTATGCATCACCTCCGTACCTTCACCATGGGCTTGCTCTTTCGCTCGAAGAAATCTGGACGGTATATGCCCACAAAGACACTCATGGAAGGGTAAATGACCTGACAAAAATTGAGCTCAACGAACTGATCGAATATTTAAAATCCCTTGGCGACCCTGAGTATTACAGGGAAGAGGAAAAGGTACTTAAGGCTAAATTAAAACTGCGTTAAATCCGTAAATAATCAATAAATGAAGAAATTCCTTAAAAACAAGTATCTGGTAATTATTTCTATCCTAGTAATTATCGCTGTTGCAGGTATAATTTTGCCGCGGATCTTGAAGGGTGAAAAAACATCTGTCGCCCGCGACCTGCATAATAATGAGATCGATCTCTCGGAATATCCCACTCTCGAAACGGTCGAAAGAGAGAACAGGGATGATATTATAAGCAGCTACGCTGATACAATGCCTGTTTACGGTAACTGGAGGACTTTTACCACGAAGGACGGACTCCCGGATGATAAATGCTATTCTGTAAGGATCGACGGCGACAGGGTTCTCGTGGGGACGCACCATGGCCTGGCTGTTTACGAAAATGGCCTTTGGCGAACATACACCACGGAAGACGGTCTGGCCCATAACGGTATCGTGTCGATAGATGTAAGCGCCCTTACGGGCGATGTCTGGATCGGAACACTGGGTGGCCTGAACCGCTGGTCAGGAGGCAAATTTGAAACATTCAACCAGTTCAACAGCGGGATGCCCAACGATCTTGTTTACAACGTTTTTTGCTATGGCAAGGACATCTGGGTAGCCACGGGAGGTGGAGCCGGTATTTATGATACTCAGAAAAAGGAATGGAAGATCTTTACTGAAATGAATGCTCCGATGCATGAACCCTGGACTTACGCGCTCTCGGCAGGTGACGGCAAGGTCTGGATAGCAGCATGGGGCGGGGGAGTGATCGAATACAACATGCAAACGGAGCATTTCAGGGATTACGTCGACCCCGACGGATTCATGGAAATAGATCTTCAGCCAAATGACGGAGTTGTTCACGACATAACAACTGCAACATCATACAGCGACAGCATACTCTGGGTATCTACCTATTTCGGTATGAGCCGCTACGACGGCAAGAACTGGAACGGTTATTTTGATCACGACAGCGGACTGGCCAGCAACTTCATAAACTTCCTCAGGGCCGAAGGTCCGGTGGTATTCGTTTGCAGTGATCAGGGACTAAGCAGCTTTAACGGGAAAACATGGGTCACCTACAAGAAAAATGACGGGAGCGTTAATGGTAAAGCCCTTGTTTTTAAAGGCCCTGAAATAGTTAAGGAGGTCCCTCTCAACCCTTCCATATCCCATAATTTCATAATAGGCGTCGATGCTGAAGACGGGGTATTGTGGGTTGCAACATCCCAGGGGGTCTGTCGTGGCGAACTGATAAACTGAAAACCTTTTAACCCGTTAATTATTAACTGAACTTAAAATATCTGAAATGGACAAAGAAAAACTACCTGTTGATCTTAAAAAACTTACAGAGGGTGAGCGTGTTGAAATGACAAAACTTGGAATACTCTCTGAAAACAACTTTATCAATGATTACAATTACCCTGAAATACACTCCGACCGTCCGCCGGTTGAGAAATTTGCTGTTCATGCTCCCCAGGTGATTAACGAAGCCTACGATTATTCCAGGCCTTCATCCTTCACACGTGCACTTCGTCTGGAATTCGGAGGGTACAAAGTACTGCTCATCTCGGGAACGGCCAGCGTCAACGAAGAAGGGAAAGCGGAACACATAGGGGATTTCAGGGCTCAGACATGGAGGACATACAGGAATATAACAAATCTTCTTTCCGCTGAGGGAATGACCTGGCATGACGTAGTCAGGACAACAAACTATCTCAGGGACATCGAAAGGGACTACGAGGATTTCAATAAGATCCGCACATCCTTTTTCAGCTGGATGAATCTTAATCCCCTTCCTGCAAGCACCGGTATCCAGGCAAGGCTTTGCTGGGAAACACTTCTCATTGAAATAGAGACATATGCTGTTTGTAAAATAGATAAATGAAAAAAATAAAAATATGAAAAGGTTTTTTATTGCTGCAATCAGTTCCGGACTTGTGCTGTTGTTTTCAGGAACGCTCGCCATGGCTCAGAACACTCCTGTGAATTATGGCAATATTCCTGACAGCCTTGTGGCTTTCGACAGGTATCAGAAAGCCTACAAGTATCATTTTCTTGAGCCTACGTGGTTCTACGGCGCCGGGCGTGAAAAAAAGGCGCCGACAGACCTCACGGAGGTCAGGATTGGTTTTTTAGGCCCGCTCGAAGGTTCCATTATCCAACCCCTGGGAGAACAGATGATGCAGGGTGCAGTTCTTGCCATCGAAGAAGCCAATAAAAAAGGCGGTTACAGGGGAATCCCCTACAGGCTGATGATCCATAATGATGTTGGTCTTTGGGGAGCCGCCGCCAACGAATTGGTAAAGATGGATGATGAAGGAGTATGGGCATGGATAGGGACTATCGATGATATTAACTCTCATGTCGCCATCAGGGCGACACTGAAGCTCGAAATACCTAATATCAATTCTGGAGATCCTGACCCGACATTTACAGAGACCAACATACCTTGGGTAATACGTAACATACCTGACGACCGTCAGAGCAGCTATTCTCTTGTGAAATACATGCACGTCAGGCAGGGTTACAAACGTGTTGCCATAATGAGAGCAAACAACCGCTACGGAAGGGTAGGAACACTTCATTTCAACCGTTCTGCAACCCGGATCGGATTTCCCCCGGTAATCGAGGAACGCTTCAACGACATGGAGTCTGATTTCACAGCCCAGCTTGAACGAATTAAAAAAACATCACCGGATGCTATCCTAATATGGGGAAATGCCAGGGAGTCGGGACTTATCGTAAAACAGATCCGTGAGCTTGGGATGACCCAGCCCATTTGTGGTTCGGACAGAATGGTGAATTCCGAATTTCTTGAGATTGCCGGGAAGTATGCCGAGGGTATAGTAACCACCTGCCAGTACAATCCTTCATCCAATGATCCGAAGCTTAAAAAATTCCAGGCAGACTATCTGAAGAGATTTTCAATGGAACCCGATGTCTTTGCAGCACATGCCTACGATGCAATAAACCTTTTAGTAGAGGCTATTAACAAAGCAGGGCTGAACCGGGTGCTTATCCGTGATATACTGACCGACCTCAAAACCTTCCAGGGTTGGAAGGGCGTTACAGGCGAAGTCTTTTTTGATGCGACCTTTAACAATATAAGACCAATCTTCATGGCGAAAGTCAGCAACGGCAGGTTTGAATTCTCACCTGCACCCAAGTTTGAAACAGATAACACGATCTACAAAAAAGCTGGTAGATACTAAATGAAAGGAGCATGAAATGGAACTGAACCACTATAACGATCCTTCTGTAATTGACGGCTGCACCGTACCGGTAAAGGTCAGCAGCAGATCAAAGATTGCTCCCTCGACCGTCAGTGCAGGGGGGGTCAGCTTTGGTCCTGAGGGGATCGTGATAATTGCAGGTCCCTGTGCGGTGGAAAGCAGGGAGCAGCTTCTCGGAACCGCGGAAGTTGTAAAAAGATCAGGAGGCTTGATGCTGAGAGGAGGCGCTTTCAAACCAAGGACTTCCCCCTACAAATTTCAGGGTCTTGGCGAAGAAGGGGTAAGAATGCTTGAGGAAGCAAGAAAAAATACCGGCCTGCCATTTGTAACTGAAGTTATGGATACCCGGCAGGTTGAGTTTGTTGCGCAATATGCCGACATGCTTCAGGTGGGATCGAGAAATATGCAGAACTACCCCTTGCTTAAAGAAGTGGGTATGCAGAAGAAACCTGTTCTGCTCAAGCGGGGTATGATGGCTACCATCGAGGAATTCCTTCTGGCTGCCGAATATATACTTAACCAGGGCAACGACCAGGTGGTTCTGTGTGAAAGGGGAATAAGGACATTTGAGACAACAACACGAAATACACTTGACCTTAGTGCAGTACCTGTCCTTAAAAACCTATGCCATCTGCCGGTAATAGTAGATCCGAGCCACGGAACAGGTCACCGGTGGATGGTGCCTGCGATGGCGAAGGCTGCAGTAGCAGCCGGTGCCGACGGACTTATAATGGAGGTGCATTATAAACCTGAAGAGGCTTTGTGCGATGGTCATCAGTCGATCGATCCGGATGAACTTGACGAACTGATGAGCGATCTCAGAAAGATAGCTCTTGCCATAGGCAGATATATAGCAGAGCCCCGGTCCTCGGTTTTATGACGGGAAACAGGTAAGGCCTGATGAGATCCCCCAATACACTATGCCTTCTGCTGATGATGGTGGCACTGATTTCATCCGGTCATCATGGTGCCTCGTTTACAGCATCCGGAATGCAAAAACAACCGCCAGTGAAAATCGGTCTGCTGATAACCGACAGCTCTTCAATGGCAGCTGTTAACGGGGCTTCAGTGGCAATAAAAAAGGCAAATGAGCAGGGTGGAATTAACGGAAGGCCTCTTCAACTTGTTGTCAGGTCGATGGAAGGACCATGGGGAACTGGCTCGAAGCAGGCTGTCAGTCTTATTTTCGAAGAAAAGGTCTGGGCGCTTATGGGCTCACATGACGGACGCAATGCCCACCTTGTCGAACAGGCAGCCACAAAGTCGATCGTCCCTATGGTCTCTGCATGGTCTGGAGATCCTACCCTAACGCAGGCTTTTGTTCCATGGTTTTTCAATTGTATCCCGACCGACCAGCAACAAGCGGTTTCACTCTCGGAAGATATCTATTATAAAAGGAAAATTGCAAGGGTTGTGGTGATTACAGAAAGGAGCAGATATGATTCGAAAATGGCTTCTGACTTTTTCCTTAAACAGGTGGTTCTCGGCAAACATCCTGACCCGGAAGTTTTTGATGCCGGTGGTCGCGTCAATAATTATGAGTCACTTACGGAAGAGATACTGCGCTCAAGGCCAGGATGTCTGGTGCTTTTCTGCAGCCCCGAGACATCAGCAGGAATAATAAAGCTCCTGAAACAGAAAAAGATAAGCATCCCTGTTTATGGTTCATTGCAGACACTTGATGAGAACCTCCTTTCATCAGCCGAAATACAGTATTTCAACGATGTTCTCCAGGTTACTTCCTTTCACTGGCAGATTGAGGAATGGAAATCATTCAGAAATGAATATGTGAAGAGATTTGGGAGAATGCCGGGAATGGCAGCCGTCTACTCCTATGATGCTGCAAGCATCCTCATAAGTGCAATCAGGAAAGCCCGGTCAGACAACAGGGAGATGATTCAGAAAGCACTCAGGGAAATCAGTCAGGGAGGCATAACCGGGACAATAAGTTTCGATGAACACGGGAACCGGAGGGGCCGTTTCGGAATTGTTAAAATCATCAATGGAGTTCCTGCGGAACCTCAATGAAGTTTTATTTTCTAACTTTGTCAGCATGGAAAAGAAGTATCTGTTTCTGATTGCCCTGATCGGTATCATGGCCGTCAACGCCTGCAGGAATACGGGCGAAAGAAAAGCTGAAAAGCAGGCTGACCTGATGACTGTGAAGACCCTTGGTCTCGCTTATCTCGAAGAATTCAAGCTCGAGGAAGCCGAAGAACAGTTCCTTCAATTCATAGAACTTGCTCCGGGGGAAAAACTCGGGTATGCAAACCTGGGGCTGACATACCTTAGGATGTCGCGATACGATGATGCTGAAAAACAGCTTAACAAGGCCATAAACATTGATCCCAGGGATGCCGACATAAGACTCATTCTGGCAACAGTGCACAGGATGAACAACCAGAAGGACAAGGCGACGGAAGAACTTAAAAAAGCTCTTGAATTTGCTCCGGATCACGTAAAGACACTCTATGAACTATCTGAGGTTTATTCGACGATCCCGGGCGAAGAAGCACAAACGCAGCGTCGTGAATACACGCGCATGCTGGTTGAAAAAGCTCCGGGCAACCTGGTCGCGCGACTCAACCTTACAGACATCCTGATCCATGAGGGTGATTTCGATGCTGCACTGGAACAGATGGAAACGATAAAATGGCAGTTTCCCGGCTTTCCCAGGGAAGCTGTTGAATATTACGACAGTACAATAGAACTACTGAGAAAAAAGGATAAGGAGAATGCAATTATTCAGTTTACCATTTTCCATAACTACCTGAAGGTTTCAGCTCCCTACCAGGCAGGAATAGTGGATCTTAAGGGGCCGGGAGGTTCGCTTATCGGATTCCCGGTAATAAACTTCGACAGGCAGGGTATGATGCGGAGCGACGAAAACCTGACTCTCCTCGACGTTATAAAGTTCACAGATGCATCAGAGGCGGCGGGCCTTGGTGTTATTCCGGGAGCTTTCCCAAATGGTTCGCCTGCTCTTGCAGTAACATGCGATTATGACGGAGACGGCGATACGGATCTTTACACAGGAAGCACCGATCCTGCAACCGGTGAATTCAGGCATTTCCTTTTCAGCAATGAAATGGGGAAATTCACTGATATTACCAGAGAATCAGGACTAAAACACTCGGGGTTTGAATATGGCGCCGTATTTGCCGATTTTGACAACGATGGCTTTCCCGACCTTTTCATAATGAAGGAAGGGGGCGACATCCTTTACAGAAATGCCGGGGTCGGCAGGTTTGAGGACGTTACTGCAAAAGCAAAAATCGGAAGTCCCGAGGGTGGAAGAAAGGCTCTTTTCTTTGACATGGACCATGACGGAGATCTCGATCTGTACGAGATAACTGCAAAAGGGAACCTGATGTTCAGAAACAATGCCGACGGTACATTCACTCTCAGCAACCAGGGATTGGAACAAGCGGAAGAGAATACAGAGAGCACCGACGCCGTATTCGGCGATTTTGATGACGATGAGGATATAGATTTTATTGTCACAGGCCTGAATTCCCGGCCTGTCTACTATTCAAACCAGCGTCAGGGTGTATATAAGAATATTGTCAACGGAAGCGGCCTGGAAGAAAACAGCAATGCTTCTGTAATAACAACAGGTGATTACAACAACGACGGGTTCCTGGATATTTTTACGTGTTCATCGGCAGGGGGAAATCCGGTCCTCTATATAAACAAGCGCGACGGGACCTTCCGGAAGGAAGAGACATCAGGTTCAATGTTCCCGTCACTTGAAAATGCAAAGATTCACGATCTTGCTTCTCTCGACTTCAACAACGACGGTTTCCTCGATATTATGGCTGCCGGTGAAGCTGCCACTGCTGACGGCCGCGGAGTTTTCCTTTTTTACAACGACAGAAACGGAGGCTTCAGGGACGTTTCGGAACTTCTTCCGGAGACAGTAAAGGCTTCCCGCCAAATAACTCTCTTCGATTATAATGATGACGGCGACCTCGATGCAATGATCTCAGGCCTTAAAGGCGGGGTTACCCTCCTCAGGAATGACGGAGGCAACAACAACCACTTTATCACGATGAAACTAGTTGGACTGAAGGCTGGAAGCGCAAAGAACAATCATTTCGGCATTGGAGCCAAAGTAGAAATAAGGGCTGAGGATCAATATCAGGTCCTGGTTGTTACTGATCCCTTCATTCATTTCGGACTGGGAAACAAACCCAGGGCTGACATCATAAGGATAAGATGGACTAACGGCGTTCCTCAGAACATCTTCCTTCCCGGTTCCGATCAGGCTCTTATCGAAGAACAAACACTCAAGGGATCGTGTCCTTTCCTCTATACCTGGAATGGTGAAGAATATATTTTCGTGAAAGATATTCTCTGGAGAAGCGCTCTTGGAATGCCCACAGGAATTATGGCCGGAAACACCTCTTATGCTTTTGCAGATGCTTCGGACGATTATCTGAAGATCCCTGGCGAGTTTATGAAAGCTGAAAAAGGAAGATATTCAATACAGGTCACATCCGAGCTTTGGGAGACGATCTATATTGATCAGCTTGAACTTGTTGCTGTCGACCATCCTGACAATACGGAGATTTATGTACCGGAGCAGTTCTCTCCTCCGCCTTTCCCCGGAAAACAGATAATAAAGATCAGCAAAAAGATCTTCCCGGAATCTGCGACCGACTCGAAGGGAAACGACATTCTGCATTTTGTTGATAAAAAGGATGACGTATTCTATTCATGGTTTACAACGGGAAAGTACCAGGGTATAACCGAGTTGCACGACATAATAATCGATCCCGGACGAAATATAGATACTGAAGGACTTCACCTCTTTCTTACAGGGTGGATCTTCCCGACCGACGCAAGCATTAACTTTGCCATGTCGCAGTCTGATTCACTTAAATCACTTCCCCCCGTTATACAGGTCATTAACAAAAAAGGTGAATGGCAGACCGTGGTTGACAATGCCGGCTTCCCCCAGGGCAAGGACAAAACTGTTGTAATTGATCTTGGAGGAAAACTGTTGTCAGAAGACACACGTATCAGGATCAGGACAAACATGCAGATATACTGGGACGAAATATTCCTTGCCAATAATAATCCCGGACTTGCTTCAGTCGAGACGGTTATGCAGCCTGTCTCAGGCGACCTCCATTACAGGGGATTCTCAAGGCTTTACAGGAAAGGAGGACGTTACGGGCCTCACTGGTTCGATTATTCATCGGTTGATAAAACCCCAAAGTGGAGGGACCTGACCGGCAATTACACGAGATTTGGTGATGTGCTTCCCCTGCTTACTGCATCTGATAACAAATATGTAATAACCAACGCGGGAGACGAGACAACGGTTGAATTTGATGCAGGAACACTGCCACCGCTCAGAAATGGATGGAAAAGGGACTTCCTTATAAGAAGCGTAGGATGGGTAAAAGACGGCGACATGAATACAGCTTTCGGGAACACGGTCCTGCCCCTGCCCTTCCATGGAATGAAAAGTTATCCCCCCTCACCCGAAGATACTTACCCCGACGATCCTGAGCTGAAAAGATACAACCGTGAATACAACACCAGGGTAGTCACTGTTGAAGAATATGCCAACGCTGTGAGGGCCTATGAAAAATACTGACAGAAATTACACCGGCACAAGGTTCAGCCTTATGAGGGCTACCTGGGTAATGCTTCTTACGCTTTCGGCTCTTTTCCTTCAGTCGTCGGCAAAACAGCTTGGCGTAAGGTTTACCGATGTGACAAGAAAATCCGGAATCGACTTCATTTATACTTTCGGAGACTATCATTATGAGAATATTCTGGAAAGCAGCGGATCGGGAGTAACCGTATTCGATTACAACAACGACGGCCTCATGGACCTTTTTATGATGAACGGCACCTATATCTATGGTGTTTCGGACGAAGGAGGAAAAGTTTTCAGACAGACCCCCGACAGGCTTTACCGGAATGAGGGTAACGGCAGGTTCACTGAAGTGTCTGAACTTGCAGGGCTAAACGATACGATATGGAGTATGGCCGCCGGAGCCATCGATTATGATAATGACGGGGACGAGGATCTGTTTCTTCTCAACTATGGTCCAAACAGGTTCTTCCGCAACAACGGCGACGGAACATTCTCCGACATTACCTCCGATCTGGGTCTGAGAGGCCCGGAAAAGCTAAACGGTTTCGAGAAATGGAGCATAGGCGTTTCATTCTGGGATCATAACCTCGACGGAAGACTCGACGCCATGGTAGGCAATTTCCTGGCTTTCGATCCCAAATACTTTACCCCGGCAACACCTGACCTCATGCCACATCCTTCAGAATACAGGGGACAGGCATCAATACTTTATGAGCAGGATTCTACGGGTAGGTTCGTGGATGTCACTGAAGCCAATGGCCTTTACTATCCCGACTCCAAATGCATGGGACTAACGGTTTTTGACTATGACGACGACGGCGACATTGATATCTTCCAGGCAAATGACCATCAGTTGAATTTCATGTTCAGAAATGATGATGGAGTTTACAGGGAAGTCGGTGTGGAGATAGGAGTTGCTGCCAATACACAGGGAAAGGGTTCCGGTTCTATGCATGGATCAATAGGAGATGTGGATGGTGACGGTCTTATCGATATTCTTGTCGTTGATCTTGAATATGGTGCCCTCTACAGAAACAGGGGGAACGGGCTCTTCGAGGATATTTCGGAAACCAGCGGCATTTCAGGACCTCTTGCAGGTAAAGGAGCCTGGGCAGCCGCCCTTATCGACTTTGACAACGACGGAGACCTCGACATAGTATCTGCAAACGGAACAGCCGAGGAACTTGTACTACAATACCCCCTACTCCTTGAAAATGACGGAACAGGTCATTTTAAAGACAGGGGTAAAATTTATGGACCTTATTTCAACACCTTAAGATCGGGAAGAGGTCTCGCAGTATGGGATTATGATAATGACGGCGATCGTGACATTATTATTTCCCATGTCGACCTAACGGCGAAGGCTTCTCTTTTAATGAACGATGGCGGAAACTCAAACCACTGGATAGGCATATCGCTCAGGGGAAAGAACGGTCCTGCATCAGCCATCGCTGCTAAAGTAGTGGTGACAGCCGGAGGAAAAAGGCAGGTCCACATTAACCAGTGGGCTACCAGTTACCTTTCAAACAACGACCCACGTATCCATATCGGTCTTGGAAAGGCTGAAACAGTCGAAAGACTCGAAATCCACTGGACCGGCGGCAGGAAAGAAGTATTCGAAAATATTGCCGCCGACCGGTACATAAGTATTCTGGAGGGTAGCGGGATAGTTAAAGAAGTAAAATAAGTAATAAAAAGGTCAACGTTATTTAGGCAATTGACTAACCAGCAACCAGTAACCAGCAACCAGAATTTTACCATAAAAATTTCAAACAAATCAATAACCGTATGAGCAACCATTATGTAACCAACGTCACTGACCTGACAAATCCGGAAAAGAATGTTATTTATAATATGACCCACGAGGAAGCTGTTGAGTGTGTCAGATCGGGTGATGCTGAAAAAGTGAGAAGGATTGACGGCCAGTTCTCCCTGGTTTCCGTCGACGGAAAATCAATAAGAATGGCCCGTTCACTGGGAAGACCGATGCGCTATTTTATTGCAAAGAGGCCAGGCGGGCCGGAACTGGTTATTGCGGAGCGTATTGATACGATTTACAATTACCTCAAAAGAGAGAAGCTCGATCATCAGTTTCATCCCTCCTATACAAGGATGATCCCAGCACATTATATCACAAAAATCGAACTTCTTGGATGCCCCGACCCCAACCCCGTCTACACCCGCTTTTTCAGTCCGGACAGGAACAAATTGACCTCGCTCGACCCGGCCGGTATAGGCAGGATCTACATTGGCGTTATCTATGATGAGATAAAAAAATGGCTCAGCAATCATGCTGCTGACGGCCCTGTAGGTGTCACTTTCTCTGCCGGGATCGACAGCGGCGCCGTTTTCCTACTCACCTACAAAGCCATGCTGGAACTGCGACAGAGCCCGTCTAGGCTCAAGGCTTTTACGCTAAGCATCGAAGGAGGAGGCGAAGATCTTGTACAGTCGCGCAAATTCCTCCGGGAACTTGATCTGGATCTTTTCCTCGAAGTAATAGAGGTTGAATATCAGGACATTAACTGGAAAAAAGCAGTAAAAGTGGTCGAAGACTACAAAGCCCTCGACATAGAGTCGGCAACAATGAATCTGGCTCTTTTGCAGGGAATCCGCAACCGCTATCCCGGATGGAAATATATTATTGCCGGCGAGGGAGGGAATGAGAACCTCAAGGATTATCCCATTGAAGAGAATCCGGAACTTACTATAAAAAGTGTCCTGAATAATCTTATGCTCTACCACGAAGGCTGGGGAGTCGACTCCATAAAGCACTCCCTGACATATTCCGGAGGACTGAGCAGGGGAATAATGCGATCCTACGCAACAGGCGACGTCCTTGGATTTGAAACTTTCAGTCCCTATACCCTTCCGAATGTAATAGAGGTTTCCGAGGGCATTCCTTTCATCGATCTCACCGGCTGGAACCACAAAAAACTGTATGAGCTAAAGGGAGAAATCGTTTCAGAAGGGATTAAAGCGATCACAGGATTTGAAATGCCTGTTTTTCCGAAAAGACGCTTTCAGCATGGGGTATCAGCAGAATCTGCATTTGAAAGCCTTTTCCCTGAAAAGGAAATTGCATACCGGAAGGAGTTTCTTGCCAGCTATGAATAAGATCGCAGGCTTCGATATAAACGACGAATGGATACTGGCGTGCCGCGGCCGGAAAAACAAACCGGATCCTTTCCGGCCGTATGCATGGCTTGTCGAGAAAGAGAGGACATCCTCAGGTGAAACAGAAGATGTTCTGACCGTTTTCCTTACCAACAGGGAGTGCCCCTTCCATTGTCTTATGTGCGACCTGTGGAAAAACACTATCGACGAACCCCTTCCCGTCGGAGCACTGGCGGGTCAGCTTGAATGGGTTCTTAACAATACAGGCCCTGTAAAGCATATCAAGCTTTACAACAGCGGAAGCTTCTTTGACAAAAGAGCTGTACCCATGCAGGAGCGTAATACTATAGCTTCAATTGTGAAAGGTTTTGAAACGGTTATTGTCGAGAGCCATCCTTTCTTCATCAACGATGAATGCCCTGATTTCAGAGACAAAACCGGAGCCGACCTTCAGGTTGCAATGGGACTGGAATGCGCCAATCCCCGAATACTAAGCCTTCTTAATAAGCGTATGACTCTCGGGGATTTTACTGACAGGACAGAATTCCTTCTTGACAGTGATATCTTTACAAGAGCTTTTATACTTCTCCGGCCTCCCTTTCTTGAGGAAGACGAGGCAATTTTCTGGGCTAAGAGATCGATCGATTTTGCTTTCGACGCAGGATGCGAATGCTGCACCATAATACCTGTCAGGGGCGGAAACGGATCAATGGAAAAGCTTCAGGAGAAAGGCCTGTTCGGACTTCCTTCGGTAAGCTCCCTAGAAAATGTTCTTGAATACGGCATCGAAAAGCAGGCCGGCCGTGTATTTGCTGATACATGGGACCTTGAGCTGTTTTCAAAATGTAACAAATGTTACAAAAACAGGCTGGACCGGATTACGGCGATGAACCTTCAGCAAAGGATTATTAGAGAGGTATCCTGCGGGTGTAATTAACCTGTCAGCCTTTCAGCTGCTCAGCGACTTTCGCCATGTCCTTAGTCCGGCAAAAGACATGGTGAGATAAACAAGATAAAGAATAACCGTAGGATAGAGCTCTCTGGTCGAAAAAATAATAACGGATACAAGGTTAACCACAACCCAAAGGTACCAGTGTTCAAATATTTTCCTGGCCAGCATCCATGTGGCAATGACCGAGAGGGACGTGATAAGGGAATCCCATCCTGGAACCGGCGAATCGGTAAGCCCCGAAAGCAACAGCCACATTAATAGATACAGAACAACAAAGACTGCTGAAAGGATAATCCCTGTCCTCAGCTTCAGTCTTGTTACCCTTAGCCCACCGTCTCTGTCTGCCTCCCCTGCCTCATCCTCTTTACTTTCTCCGGAACCATGAGCCTTATATCCTGTGCCTTTAACCCACCAGTACCAGCCGGCGAAACTGACAACAAGATAGTAGACCTGAAGACTCATGTCTGCGTAGAATTTGCTGCTGAAGAAGACATATACGTAAACGGCTGAAGTGGCAATGCCGACGGGCCATAACCAGATATTCTGCCTTATCTCAAGGAATACGTAGATTATTCCGGTAATCACCCCGAAAACCTCTATCCGGTTTAATTCAGTCCAATCGAATGATCCCATCTCAGAATTTCAATCCAATCTTTAACATAAAGTTAGTCCCCGCCTGTGGAAAATAATATGCCCAGCTTTTCTCCACCCCGTCCTCGAACCAGTTTCCGCCATAGGCATTGCTTTCGTAATGGGTATTAAAGATGTTGTTTACAGTGAGTTGAACCGACATATCCTTTAAACTTTTTATTCCGGGACTGAACCCGGCGATTATATTGCTGACAAAATAAGGATCCAGCATTCTGTCGCTGTTCATTGTGTTGTCGAAATACTGTTTCCCGACGTATTTGCCTGTCAGATCAATTCCAAGAGATGGCAGCACTTTAATATGCATTTTCCCTGAAGCAATCAGGGATGGGGAATAGGCTATATCCACCCTGCCCAGTTTCCTGCTTTTATACTCAGCCGACCAGTCGCCTGTATTATAGTCTGTGTAGTATTCTGTAAAATCCTTTATTTTGTTGCTGCTGACAGTCAGGGTCATATCGAACGACAATAATTCTGATACGATAAACCCGGCTGTTACTTCCGCTCCCAGCCTGTAGCTGTCTTTTACATTTGTCATAACAGGATACCCGACATTACTGAGTTCTCCCGTAGGAACGAGCTGATCACTGTATATCATTGCATAAAGGTTGACAGAGAGCGAATGTCCGGGATTCGTCAGGTTATAGCCAAGCTCGGTGTCAAAAAGCCTCTCCGGCATTGGAGTTGCTTCGTCATCTCCCGATGCTTCCTTGAAATCGGTACGGGTAGGCTCCCTGTTTGCCACTGAAAAGGAGAGCCAGGCTTCCTGGTTTGAGCTTAGGTTCATGAAAACCCCTGCCTTAGGATTGAAGAAATTATAACTGTGAACCTGGCCTATATTCTTAAGGTCATCATCGTTGCCGCTGAGGTCGTAATTAATGTACCTGTACTGCAGGTCTCCAAATAATGAAATGTCCTCGGCCATTGACCAGGTTAGCTTACCGTAGAAGCTGCTTTCAAACTTTCTGCCGTTATTGAAGTACCATTCATGATCTTTGTCTGTCATTCCCGCGTATCTCATCCAGATTATCCTTCCGAAATGATCGCCTGAATATAGATTTGTGCCACCGCCTAAGTCTGCACTGATCCTTTCGCCCTTGTGGCTGACGTTATAGATCAGGCCGTAAAAATCATTGGACATCCATTTCCTTCTAACCAGGTCGCTTGTGATAATCTCCGGACCGGGTAATCCTGCTTGAGGGAGCCCGTAATCGCTGTAGGGCTCATCTTCCTTGAATTCTTCGTAGTAGCCTTTGCCCCTTGTGTAGTGAAAGGCGGAATGGAACGACAGGCTGCTTTTCAGCTTTCTGCTGTAGCTCAGCTGAAGGTGATTCTGAGTATAGTTGTCGCTTTCGTTATCGTAATATTTTACTGTTCCGTTATCGTCTGTGTATTCGCCGGCAGGATTGTATCTCCTGTCAGTTTCAAGCATCTCTTCAGGAACTCCCCACCAGCCTATCCCTGTTTTTTCCCTTCCCAGGATAAGGTTGGCCTTAAGGAGTGACTTCCCCGACCTGTAAAGACCGCTGATGAATGCTGACTGATGGTCTGATCCGGTTCTTTCAATGTATCCCTGGCTTCTGATATCCGAAAAGCGCATCTGAAATGCAAGCCTGTCATTCAAAAGACCTGTCCCGGCAGAAATGTTATTCCGGAATGTTCCGAAGGACCCTGCTGAGGAATTGATTTCAGCGAAAGGTTCCCTTTCAATTCCCTTTGTCTGTATATGTACAGAAGCCCCGAAAGCTCCTGCTCCGTTTGACGAAGTCCCAGCCCCTCGCTGTACCTGGATATTATCGACCGAAGAAGCCAGATCCGGCAGATCGACCCAGAAGACCTGCTGCGATTCGGGATCATTCAGAGGAATGCCGTCGATTGTTACATTTATCCTGCTTGCATCTGTCCCCCTGATCCTGAGACTTGTGTAACCAATACCGTTTCCTGCCTCGGATGTCTCTACAAAAGATGGAGTAAGTGCAAGAAGGTAAGGCAGATCCTGCCCGTTGTTCAGTTTCTCGAGCAACTCCCCGGTGACATTTGTATATGCAAGAGGAGTATCATCCCCTGCTCTTGTTGCGCTTATGACAACATCGCCTGTCATTACCGCCATTGCCTCAAGGGATGCGTTAATGACGGTGTCTCGTTTCATTCTGAAGCTAATTGTCAGAGCTTCATATCCGGTAAAGGAGAACCGCAACTGGTGATGACCTTCCGGCAATCCCCTGATCTGATAGGTCCCGTCAGTTTTTGTATGGACACCGAGATATGTTCCTGTAATTGAAACTGATGCCCCTTGCAAAGGATTTCCTTCATGGTCTGTCACCACCCCTCTCAGACTCTGTCCGTTCAGGGACTGAGTAAGCAGAAACAGAATTGTAACGGTTGCCGCAGTATTTATAAACAGCTTTAGTTCTTTCATCCTATTATTCCCCGGCTCATTATTTCCTTAACGATATGCATTATAAAAATTAAATATCAATACGCTACCGGTCAGAGATGACCTCCTGTAACCGTAAAAATCATCGGTAAATGCGGTGCTGATCAGAGCTGTGCGGAATAATACTTCTTTTTCCCTCCGCCGGCATTATCCGGATCAGGTTCAAGGGTATGATCTCAGCCCGTGGTATTAAGGCACCCCATTACAGATACTGCAAATTTACATCATTTTTTTCAATAAAATGCATGTCATAACAAAGGTCTTGGTCCCGGATATCTTTTATGTTCTCCATCCTCCACCCAGTTGCCTTTCCCAAAAGAGCGCCTTATGGAACCGCTCCGCGGTAAATGCTGTATCGATTGTGTTCCGGTTAGCATTGATGAAAGCGCTCCGCGGTATAAGGTATTTAGATCGGGCTCCGGCTTTCAACATTCAGTTTTGTAATTTTCATATATCACTGCATCATCTTCAGTAATTTAAGGTAACCCATGGGTAATAATCTTATTTAACAGCAACATGGTTGTATATCGAACAATATTTTTGTTAAATTGCCGGATAAATTGAGGATTTTAATGAAAACATTGCTGGAGAAGCTGAATTATAAGGGACAGAAACGCATTGCCCTCATTAATTCAGTTAGCGATTTCAGGCTGTCACAGCCGGATGAATTGAAAGATGTTCAGATTGACAGCGAGATAGACCAGCGTTATCCTTACAGTTTCATTATGATCTTCGTCACTAAAGAGGAGGAAGTGGAACATCTGGTTCCCGAAGCCCTGCATAACCTTGTGGCTGACGGCATGCTCTGGTTCTGCTTCCCGAAAAAGTCTTCAGGAAAATATAAATCCCTGATCAGCAGGGACCTTGGATGGAAGGCCCTGAACGACCTTGGCTTCTACGGTGTGAGCGTCGTCTCTCTGAATGAGGACTGGTCGGCTCAGAGGTTCAGGAATATTAAGTACATAAAGTCAGTTTCAGGCAGATATCCGGAGAAAAAATAAAATAACCCTTGTAACCAGGGGACCAGAGAGAGCCTTATGATTAAGATCACAACATTCGACACTCCTCTGGGGGAGATGACAGCAGCAGCCACCCGTGAAGGGATCTGTTTCCTGGGATTCAGCGGAACCAGAGAGCTGGCACATGCACTGCATTCTCTCTCTGAACATTACGGCATGCCCTCGCGAAAGGGAGGTAACTGGCATACCTGGACACTTAAAAGACAACTTAAAGAGTATTTCAGGGGAAGAAGAAAGGATTTTACGGTAAGGCTTATTACCCAGGGTACCGAATTTCAGCAATCTGTATGGGATAGTCTGAAAAAAATACCCTACGGATCCACGATCACATATCTCGAACAGGCAAAAATTCTGAATAATCCGGATGCTTTCAGGGCTGTGGCAAACGCCGACGGACACAATCCCGTCGCGATTGTGATACCATGTCACAGGGTTATCGGCTCTGACGGAAGCCTGACCGGATATGCCGGAGGACTTGAGAAAAAACAATGGCTGATAGACCACGAGAGGAAGCACTCGGGAAAGCCGGTCGACGGAACGCTTTTCTGATAATCATACATATCCTGCCTTAACTATGAAAATTCATAAAATGGGGAAAACATTTACTCTTATCATTATTGCCGCAATACTGCTGGTCATATCTGGATGTGCCGACAATGAGACTGTCGATCAGTGTCTTACGGGACACAAATACGGCTTCTTCGGCGGCATCTGGCATGGTTTCATTGCTCCTTTCGACTTTATCGGAATGCTCCTCAGCGATGATATTACGATGTACGCACAAAACAATAACGGTGCCCTGTATGCTCTTGGGTTCCTTATCGGAAGCGGCGGCTGGGGCTTTATGGGCAGCAGGGGAGTACACCGGATCCACCGCCGTCGAGTGAATGTCAGAACCAATAAATTCGATGAAGCTGAAATAGTTGGGTAACCACTGCCCCCATTGCCGGCTTGTACGGAACTATCGGAAAAAGAAAAAAATGAAAATAAACAATCTTTTGATCACAGGTTTTACTGCTGCAATAGTAATACCGTCAGGCTGCGTAAGTGCGAGGAATATCCCTCCTGGTGAAATTAGCAGGATCCCCGGATGGAAAGACCTTTATTATTTCCATTCAGGCGACAGTACATGGATAGTCCAGCCGGTTCCTGTTACCGGCAACTACTTCTCAGGAAACATTTTCAGACCCGGGGAAATAAGAAAGAACCGGCAGGTGCATATTTACGCCGAACCTTTGTCGGCGGTGACAATAACACAGGGCCGCCTGACAGTACCAATGGACAATATTATCAAGGTCGAGAATTACAGGGTAAGCGCAGCTGCAATCCTGATCTCGGTCGGAGTTGCAGGACTTCTTTTCCTGGTCCCTGTTTTTCTCTGATCACGATTGACTGATAATGGATAGTCCGGTTTTACCAGATCCTGCACGGCTGAAATTTTCCCGGAACAGAAGGTAACATCCGGAATCACCTTTGATGGATTGTCAATTCTCAGCTGGTTCATGAAAGTAATTAACTGATTTACCATGGAACTTATTTTCAGAAATGCTATTGTCCGTAAACCGTCCCGATCCATTATCCGGGGACTGTCGTCATCCGGTCTTGGAATTCCCGTCTGGGAGGTTTCCCTGGAACAGCATTCGGAATATGTCAGGGCTCTTGAAAGCTGCGGTCTGTCAACAGGGATTCTTGAACCTGACGAGGATTTTCCCGACTCGACCTTCATCGAAGATGTCGCACTTTGTACTTCAGAATGTGCAATAATTACAAATCCGGGCGCTCCGTCACGAAGGGAGGAGACAAGGGGGATGAGAAAAGTCCTTGGCGCATTTTTTGACCGTATTGAGGAGATAATTCATCCTGCTACCCTTGAGGCAGGCGACGTGATGATGGTGGAAAGGCATTTTTATATAGGACTGTCCGGGCGGACAAACCAATCAGGTGCGCAACAGCTTTCTGCAATACTGAAAAAGTACGGTTTCACGGCATCAACCGTGCCTCTTGAGCGCCTGCTTCATCTGAAATCCGGAGCTTCTTACCTCGGAGAGGGAAATATGCTCCTGACAGGGGAACTGACGAAAAGAGATGAGTTTGCAGAATACAACAGGATAATTATTCCTGAAAAAGAAAGCTATGCTGCCAATTCACTGTGGCTCAACGGCACAGTGCTTATCCCTGAAGGATTCCCTGAAACGGGAGCCCTGATAGAAGATGCCGGTTACCCCGCCCTGCCGGTTGATGTTTCGGAATTCAGGAAGATTGACGGGGGACTGAGTTGCCTTTCACTAAGATTCTGACCATCCCGGGAAATCAGTCACTCTTTCTGTCCGCGGCGCCAGATGCTTTTTTTCTCTGTCTTACACCCTGATAAACAAGATATCCTACGAAAATTATACCTGCGGCAATAAGAATATCATCAATGTAAGGGAATATTTTGTCCCGCAGGTCATAAATATAATACCCGACGAGTGCCAGGATAATGTTCCATATTCCGGCTCCGGCGGTAGTGTAGATGACGAAATCCCTCATATTCATTCCTGCCAGTCCCGCGGGAATTGAAATCAGTTGCCGTACTGCTGGGACAAGACGCCCGATAAATGTTGAAGACCTGCCATGCTTTACAAAATACTTCTCTGCATGTTCCACCTTTTCCTCCGATAGCATCAGCAGCCTCCCGGCCTTCGATCCCGCAAGCTTATAGACCAGGGGGCGTCCGAGATACTTTGCCAGGTAATAATTGATAACTGCACCCAGAAGAGCTCCGATTGTCCCTGCAAGAACAACTCCGCAAACATTAAGATCCCCTTCGGCAGCCTTGTAAGCGGCAAAAGGGATAACGACTTCAGAAGGGAAAGGAATGAATGAGCTTTCTATTGTCATCAGAAGGGCAACCGTGAAATAATTCAGGTTTGCCATATACCATTCAACCACTGTGTTGATTATTTCCATCCTTAAGTCTTTTTGGTCAGAAAAAAAAATAAACCTGCCTGAAGGGCGGCAATATCCGCACTCTTCAGATGGCAAATATGCAAAATTTATCTGATCAGACAGCGAGGTGGTCTCCATAAAGCTTAAGGGATCAGGAAAATGCTTCTGGTAAGCCGGTCCGGAATCATCGCGGCTTAAAGGATTCTAAACTGACAGAGGAATCAAAGATACCGGATGAAAGGGAACCAGCAATCTTCTCATGGATAGATCCTTTTGATCCTTCTGCTGACAGGCTGGTCAATAATAATCGGAACCTTTTCCTCGATGGTATTCGATGCGTCGAGACCAAGGGTTTTAACATCACCCGTATTGAAAAGGCGTGAAATGGTATGAAGAAGCAGGGTAAAATTCTCCCAGGACGAAAGCTGGTAATCCCGTGTAATAACCCTGTCGATAAGTATATAGAGAAAATCGGCGGGAACGTTGTGCTTTTTCAGTGATTCGTAGTTGCTGCTAAGTTTTATCTCGCCCGAAGCTTCCATATCCTCCAGCACCTCCTTGAAGTAAAGGTTTATCCTTGGCAGCACCTTGAAACCGATATTAAAGTCAATCTTGACAAGTATGCCTGGAATTATTTCTGTTACACTGTAATCGAAACGGTTTGGATCATCAATACGGTTTACATGCAGGAACCAGTATCTGTCGGCCCTTTTGGGATGCTTGTTGAATATGGAGTAAATCACTTTTGATTCAACCTGGTCGGGCCTGTTGGCCCTGACGATATAGACAAGGTTTGTGGCGGTTTTGGGGATCGAGGTATCCTTTACCAGGTCCCTGAACAGATCTGTGTACTTGTTCAGGTTGGCAAAGGTTATATACCTGTTCTTTATCTTCCTGCCGAAATACCAGCCGTACATTATCAGCAGGAAAGATGCGGCAAGAAGAATGGTGAACCATCCTCCGCTGACAAATTTAAAAAGGTTTGCAATGAGAAAGCTTCCTTCTATTGTGAGATATACAAGAAGAAGAAGTGTCACAAGCCGGTGGTTTACTCCTTTCTGGAAAAGGTAACTTGCCAGAAGAAGGGTTGTCATAATCATCGTGAGGGTAATAGAGAGACCGTAAGCGGCCTCCATATTGGCTGATTCCCTGAAGAATATCACCACAAAACTTGAGGCTATCCATAGGAACCAGTTGATTGAAGGAATATAAACCTGCCCCATAAGGTGTGTCGGGTAGGATACTTTTATTTTAGGCCAGAAATTAAGGGAAATGGCCTCACTCATAAGGGTATAGGAACCCGTGATAAGTGCCTGGCTCGCAATAACCGCCGCTGCGGTCGATATTATTATCCCCGGGAGAAGGAACCATTCGGGCATTATCCCGAAAAAAGGATTAATGTTGCCCGGAGCGTTTCGCATGGAAAGAAGCCATGATCCCTGTCCGAAATAGTTAAGAAGAAGGGCAGTTTTAACAAAAGCCCATGAAATCCTTATGTTCTTAAGTCCGCATCGCCCGAGATCAGAATAAAGGGTTTCGGCCCCTGTGGTACACAGGAAGACAGAGCCCAGAAGAATGAATCCGCCGGGATAATCTGACAGGAACCTGATTGCCCATGCCGGATTCAGTGCTGTCAGTACTTCGGGATGATTTACAAGTTCAAACATACCAAGGAAGCCCAGCATTGAAAACCAGATAACCATGACAGAACCGAACGATCCCTCAACTATTTTTGTTCCGAACTGCTGCACGAAGAAAAGAACAGCCAGAATAAGAAGGACAATGATAACAACAGGGATTTCAGGATTGAACAGTCTTAGCCCTTCGATTGAAGAGGTCACCGTAATAGCAGGAGTGATTACGCTGTCGGCCAGAAGAGCGCTCGATCCCACCATTGTCAGAACCGCAGCCAGCGACGACTTTCTTTCCATAAGGGCAAAAAGCGCGTAAATGCCTCCTTCTCCGTTATTGTTGGCTCTAAGGGTTATAAAAACATACTTTATAGTGGTCTGAAGGGTAAGTGTCCAGAAAATGCACGACATTGAACCAAGGATCAGAAGCTCGTTGAATTCTTCTCCCCCTCCCACAATAGCCTTAACAACATAAAGCGGACTGGTTCCCAGGTCACCGAAAACAAGGCCCAGCGTAACCAGAACGCCCGCCAGAGTAACCTTTCCGATGTCAAGACTCTTCTCCGAGCTTCTCATAAAGTGAAAAATGTTTCTGCAAGGTAACAGGAAAACTGTCAAAATTAATAAATATATGGATGACCGGGTCAAAACAATACTGCAATAATTTATTCTTCATTCTTTATTCATCTCCATGACCGCTCTTTAATGTATATTTGAGCTTAGATACTTTGCACAGTCTTTTCCTTCAGGAAATTAATACTGTTACAATGAAACGATTTGCTGTCTCTGCTACCTTCATACTTTTTATCTGGACCATCGCCTTTCCGCAGAACCCGGAAAGGGACAGTACCGGTATTTCTCTTCTTTTCATCGGAGATATAATGGGGCATGACGACCAGATAAGATCGGCACTTGACACGACAAAGGGCGCTTATTGCTATGACAATGTTTTTCAATACGTTAAAGGGATCATTTCAGAAGCCGACATTGCCATTGCCAACCTTGAGGTTACTCTTGCGGGAGCACCCTACAGGGGATATCCGGCTTTCAGCTCACCTGCGGCTCTCGCTCAAAGCTGCCGCAATGCGGGAATCGATATACTTGCCACGGCCAACAACCATTCGGCCGACAGGGGAAAGAAGGGAATAACCGGAACAATACAGCGGCTCGACAGTCTGGGGATAAGACATACGGGTACATTTACCGGACAGCGGGAAAAAGATTCATTGCAGCCCCTGCTGATCGAAAGCGACAGTTTCAGGCTTGCTCTTCTCAACTACACCTATGGCACCAACGGGATAAAAGTGCCTGTGCCTGTAATTGTCAACATGCTTGTCAGGGATCAGGTAAGTGCCGACATTGCGGGAGCCCTGAGGTTGGATCCCGATGCTGTGATTCTTTTTCTTCACTGGGGAACCGAATACGATACAATACCCTCAGCGGATCAGGAAGAGCTTGCAGAACATTTTTCGCAGCAGGGGGCCCGCCTGATAATCGGATCACATCCTCATGTGATACAGAAGATGGTATGGGAAAAATCAGACACTTCAGGAGAGGAGAGACTTATCGCGTACTCTCTGGGTAACTTTGTCTCGAACCAGAGGAAGCAAAGAACCGACGGAGGATTAATGCTGAAGATTGATCTCGCGAAGGAAGCCGGTTCGGTTTTTATTGCTGATGCCGGATATTATCTTACATGGGTTTACACCCCGGTCGAAGACGGAAAAAAGAAGTTCTACATTCTGCCCTGCTCAGAATTCGAGGATCGTCCGGAATTTTTCTCCAGGCGGGAGGATTATGAAAAGATGCTTACCTTCATTGTAAACTCAAGGAAATTACTTGAAGCTCAGAACAAGGGAATTGGGGAGATCATTTTTTCAGAAGGCCGCTGGCTCCATTGAAAATATATGATTATAATTGCAGATATTACCCAAACCTGAATAAGCTTTTCATGGAAAACTCAATAC
Source organism: Bacteroidales bacterium (assembly GCA_040772125.1). Lineage (GTDB taxonomy): Bacteria > Bacteroidota > Bacteroidia > Bacteroidales > VadinHA17 > LD21. The sequence continues at coordinate 565,747 of JAXGYS010000003.1, read as the reverse complement.
TCCTGCTATCAGTAACAGCCGCATCCCTGGGATTTGTCCACACGATTCTGGGGCCCGATCATTATCTTCCCTTTATTGTTCTCAGCGAGGCCAGGAAATGGACATTGCGAAAGACAATGCTGATAACCTTCCTGTGCGGACTGGGACATGTTCTTAGTTCGGTTGTACTCGGGCTGATAGGCATTGGAGTCGGGATATCCGTTAACAGGCTTACTGATGTCGAGTCGTTCCGTGGCGATGTGGCAGCCTGGCTCTTTATTGCCTTTGGACTTGTGTACATGATCATCAGTATCCGGAATATTTACAGAAAAAAGAAACATTCGCATGCCCATTTTCACTCCGGAGAGGGAATCCATACACATGAGCATAATCATTTTGAACAGCATACCCACGTTCACGACACCGGAGTCCTGAAAACGACCCCATGGATACTTTTCCTGATTTTTGTTTTCGGACCCTGTGAACCTCTTATCCCCATCCTGATGTACCCGGCGGCACAAAACAATATCTCAGGTGCGGTTCTGGTATCCATCATCTTCTCGGTTGTGACCATTGCCACCATGATGGGTGTTGTTCTTGCCTTCAAGCTCGGTCTTGACAAGATAAACCTGAAACCGGTTGAAAAATACAGTCACCTCATTGCCGGGGCAATGATCTTCCTTTCGGGTTTTGCTATCCGCTTCCTTGGGCTTTGAAAAATGCCAGCCACAAGGGTTGTATATATTTGATTTGCCTGAAAACCATTATATTTTCAATAATTGTCTTTTAATTATTAGATTTGCAGAAAACAGTTCTCAGCTGATGAATTACGACTACAACACTCAACGAAAGAGGATGGCTTTACCCGAGTACGGCAGGAATGTCCAGAAGATGGTTGATCATATCAAGACCATCCAGGACAGGGAAGAAAGGAACAGGGCAGCCAGGACAATTATTCAGATAATGGGAAACCTGAACCCTCAGATAAGGGATATTGGTGATTTTAAGCATAAACTCTGGGACCATCTGGCAATAATTGCTGATTTTAGCCTCGACATCGATTCACCTTTCTCTCCTCCGGAGCGTGACAAGCTCGAGGAGAAGCCAAGCCAGGTGCCTTACAAACAGGGCGACATCAGGTATCTGCACTACGGAAGGATAATTGAGCTTATGATAGATGCTGCATCTGAAATGGATGACGGGGAGGAAAAAGAATACCTCACCAACCTCATTGTCAACCAGATGAAGAAATCATACATCACATGGAACCGGGGACAGGTAAGCGATGAGGTGATAATAGGCGATCTGAAGCTCCTCTCGGGGGGAAAGCTGAAGATCACCGACGGAGTTAAAATCCTTGAGGTTAGGGAACTTGTTCCTCCTGTAAAGAAGAAGCCTCTGCAGATGAAACCTCACGGAAAGCAGCAGAACAAGCAATTCATGAAGAAAAAAGGGCACAATCGTCATTAATGGGCAGTTTTATTGTTCAGGGCGGAAAACCCCTGAAAGGTGAAATCACACCCCAGGGCGCAAAAAATGAGGCGTTGCAGGTAATCTGCGCCGTGCTCCTTACCCCGGAAAAGATCAAAATTAGAAATATTCCGGAAATAGCTGACGTAAACAGTCTTATCGGACTCCTGGAATCACTTGGGGTAAAGGTCACCAGAGAATCAGATTCCTCAACTTCCTTTGAAGCAGCAGATATTGACCTTAACTATCTCCTGAGCGATCAGTTCAGGATCAGGAGTGCCAGCTTAAGGGGATCGATAATGATTGTGGGACCTCTTCTTGCACGTTTTGGAAAAGCCTTCATTCCCAGGCCCGGAGGTGACAAAATCGGAAGAAGAAGGGTAGATACCCACTTCACGGGTTTTCAGAAGCTGGGAGCCACTGTTGAATTCGACGCATCCGATCCTTTCTACAGGGTCGAAGCATCTTCCCTATCGGGAACCTACATCCATCTTGATGAAGCATCAGTTACCGGAACTGCCAACATCATTATGGCAGCAGTGCTTGCAAAGGGAAAAACAACAATTTATAATGCTGCCTGCGAACCCTATGTCCAGCAGCTTTGCAGGATGCTCGTATCAATGGGAGCCATCATCGAAGGGATAGGATCGAACCTTCTCAGCATAGAGGGAGTAAGGGAACTGGGAGGATGCGATCATACTATTCTTCCCGATATGATAGAAATCGGATCCTTCATCGGGATGGCAGCAATGACCGGATCAGAAATAACAATCAAAAATGTATCCTACGACAATCTTGGAATTATTCCGGATTCATTCAGAAGGCTGGGGATCCGTTTCGAGAGAATTGCCGACGACATTTTCATTCCGGCCCAGGAACACTACGAAATAGAAACATTCATGGACGGGTCGATAATGACGATAGCCGATGCAATCTGGCCCGGTCTTACGCCGGATCTTCTCAGTGTATTCCTCGTTACGGCAACACAGGCAAAAGGGGCTGTTCTGATACATCAGAAAATGTTCGAAAGCCGCCTTTTTTTCGTCGATAAGCTGATCGACATGGGAGCGCAGATTATTCTGTGCGACCCTCACCGGGCAACGGTTATAGGACTTGACAAGATGCTAAGACTGAGGGGCACAACCATGTCGTCGCCCGACATCAGGGCCGGTGTTGCCCTCCTTATCGCAGCCCTGTCGGCCGAAGGAAAAAGCACTATACATAATATTGAACAGATCGACAGAGGCTATCAGAATATCGATTCGAGGCTCAACGCACTGGGAGCGGATATCAGAAGGATCTGAAGTTTTTTGTAGATATACTGAATATATTAGCAGACAAACGGGATTTTTTCGTAGACGTATTCCGGCTGTTTTAATATAAAGCGGGATTACCATCACGGTTCTTTCGTTTCGTTCACTGCTATCCTGGAAAAATAAAACTTCCACCTGCTGTAATCCGGGTAAGGCTCAGGAAAAAGGATTATTTATCTGTTACTGTCAATTTGTCAAATTAAGGCAGTTGGCAGATTATTTGCTGATCGAAGCTATTAAAACATAAAACAATTGTGATGACAAAGAAGAAAACTCACGAAACAGAGACTAATACTGACGAAAATACAACACAAACATCTGATAACAAAGACAATAAAACCACCAGGAGTGAAAGGGATGCTCATGGTGATCAGGAAGCAGAGACCAGCGGTGAAAGTAGTGGTTCTGAAGGTTCGGGAGTGAACGGGGAGATTAAATCTGACAAAAGACCGGATGAAGAGAAGTCTCTTCTGGAAAAACTGGCAGAGATGCAGGACAGGTACCTCAGGCTTTCGGCTGAATTTGACAACTACAGGAAGAGGACGCTGAAAGAGAAGATTGACATGACGAAATATGCCGGAGAGGACCTTCTCAAAAAATTGCTTCCGTTTATGGACGACTTTGAAAGGGCCCGTAACCATATGGATGCTTCAGGCAACACAGAAGGAATAAAGGAAGGTCTTGATCTTATCTATGTAAAGTTTGCACATTTTCTCTCCCAGAACGGCGTCACGGAAATTAAATCGCTTGACCAGTCTTTTGATGTTGACCTGCATGATGCTGTTGCAAAGGTAAGTGTTGATGAGGAGGACAGAAAAGGTAAAGTAGTTGAGGTTATTCTTAAAGGGTATTATCTTAAGGATAAGGTCTTAAGGCATTCCAGGGTTGTAATAGGTGAATAGTGCCGCCGTTTTTCTGTAATCAGTAAAGTAATTTAAAAGGGATGGAAAAAAGAGATTATTACGAGGTGCTGGGCGTATCGAAGGGAGCTACCAGGGAAGAGATTAAAAAGGCTTACAGGCAGCAGGCATTGAAATATCATCCCGACAAGAATCCAGGAGACAAGAAGGCAGAGGAAAAGTTCAAGGAAGCTGCTGCAGCATACGAAGTTCTCAGCAACGACGAGAAGAGGGCGAGATACGACCGCTTCGGTCATGAAGGAGTAAACGGTGCAGGAGGAGGTTTCAGCGGAGGCGGAATGACGATGGAGGACATATTCTCATCGTTCGGCGACATCTTCGGTGATGCCTTCGGAGGTTTCGCGGGCTTTGGAGGTGCAAGACGGAGCGGAAGAAGAGTCAACAAGGGAAGCAACCTCAGGGTAAAAGTCAGGCTCAACCTCTCGGAGATAGCATCCGGTACCGAGAAGAAAATAAAGGTAAACAAATATGTAACCTGCAGTACATGCGGAGGATCAGGAGCAGCTGACGAGAACAGCATGACAACCTGTTCCGCCTGCCACGGTTCGGGTCATGTGACAAGAATTACGAATACCCTCCTTGGACAAATGCAGACTACTTCCGTGTGCCCTGCGTGCAACGGCGAAGGAAAGACCATTACCAAAAAATGCAGCACCTGCTATGGGGAAGGTATAGTGCAGAAAGAGGAAATAATAAAGATAAACATACCCGCAGGCGTTAGCAGGGGAATGCAAATGAACGTCGAAGGCAAGGGAAATGCCGCGCGCCGAGGTGGTGTGAACGGCGATCTTCTTGTCGTCATGGATGAGGAGGAGCATCCTCTGCTTATAAGGGAAGGAAATGACCTTATCTACAACCTGTTCATAAGTATTCCGGACTCGATACTGGGAACAAACGTCGAGGTTCCTACAGTCGACAATAACGTTAAAATAAAGATAGAACCCGGAACGCAACCGGGTAAGATCCTGCGTCTGAGGGGAAAGGGCCTTCCCGAAGTTAATGGTTACGGACGCGGCGACCTGCTTGTTAATGTCAATGTATGGATCCCCAGGAACCTGACCAGGGATGAGATAAAGACAATTGAAAAATTCAGGGACAGCGAAAGCTTTACTCCCAAACCCGACAAAGACGACAAGGGCTTCTTTGAACGGATGAGAAGCTATTTCCAGTAATATTCCTGTCAATTATTTCACTTTTCATGACTGGTTGCCGGTTGCCTGAACTTATCAGGAAGGAATATACATAACATATAAGGGAAAACAAAGATCCCATGTTCCGCAGAGTTTTCTATATTTACATCTCTTTTCAATAAACACCCGAATAACCAATGGCACTTTTTGAAGCAAGAAACGTTACCAAGAAGTACGGAGACCATCTTGCGCTGGATGGCGTAAGCATTTCTGTACCAGAACAGTGCATCTTCGGGCTCCTGGGTCCGAACGGAGCCGGCAAGACGACACTCATCAGGATAATAAACCAGATAACAGGTCCTGATTCCGGGGAGCTCTTTCTCAAAGGGAAAAAACTAACACCCGGGGATGTTATGTCTATAGGCTATCTTCCTGAGGAAAGAGGCCTTTACAAAAAAATGAAAGTCGGAGAACAGGCACTCTACTTTGCCCAGCTCAAAGGCCTTTCAAAGGATGAAGCCATGAAAAGGCTCAGATACTGGTTTAAAAAACTGGATATTGTCGACTGGTGGGGCAAGAAAGTCGAAGAACTCTCAAAAGGCATGCAGCAGAAAGTACAGTTTGTCACCACTGTGCTTCATGAGCCCAGGCTTATAATCTTTGATGAGCCTTTTACAGGTTTTGATCCCGTGAATGCGAATATCATAAAAAATGAAATCCTTTTCCTCAGGGAGAGAGGCGCAACAATAATTTTCTCAACACATAACATGGAATCGGTCGAGGAGCTTTGCGACAATATAACACTCATAAACAAATCAAAGACTATTCTGGAAGGCAACGTATACGACATCCGGAAACAGTGGGCTGCAAATGAATTCGACATCGTTATGGAAGGCGATATTGCAATTGAAGGAAACGGGGAGTTTTCGGTACTGGACAGAAAATTTGAAAACGGCAGGAGTACCATGAAACTTAAAACCACCGGAACGGGGCATGCTGATCTCATCCTTAGGAAAGCCCTCAATTCGGGTAATATCATTTCATTTAATCCCTCACTCCCCTCGATGAATGAGATATTCATCAGGGTTGTCGAATCGCGGAATTAATCATTCAGAAAGGAATCTAAAAATTGTTTGTATGAACAAGATATCCATAATAATAAAAAGGGAATACATGACCAGGGTCAGGAAGAAATCTTTCATAATAATGACCATTCTGGCCCCTGTACTCATGGCAGCACTCATAATCCTGCCGACGTTCCTTATGATGAACCAGGAACAGGATTACAAGAAAATAGCTGTGATAGAAGATAATTCAGATCTGTTCCGCGGTGTAATAAAGAACACCAGCACTCTCGAGTTTGAGTATCTCGACAACGTGAAGATCGACGACATAAAGGGAAGTTTTGAGGAAGCAGGCTATTACGGAGTGCTCTACATTTCGCCCGAGCTTATAACAACGCCCAACGCCGTACAGCTTATATCAAAGAAACAGCCACCCATCGGTCTGCTGGAACATATAGAAAACTCACTCGAGAACGAGATAGAACGGCAGAAACTGATGACCTACAACATAGAGAATCTCGATCAGATACTTAAGAATGTTGAGACAAGAGTCAATATCCAGACAAAGAAGATAGGCGAATCAGGAGAGATCAAGGAAACCAGCACCGGTATTGCAATGGCCCTTGTCTATATCGGAGGATTTCTCATGTATATGCTTGTATTTATTTTCGGGGCGCAGGTAATGCGGGGTGTGATAGAGGAAAAAACAAGCAGGGTGGTCGAGGTGATAGTATCTTCCGTTAAGCCTGTGGAACTGATGATGGGGAAAATAATCGGGATTGCCCTTGTCGGGCTGACTCAATTCCTTATCTGGGTATTCCTTACCATCGCCATAACCGGAATTGTAAAATCCACTGTCCTTAAATCCGGAGATTTAGCTGGTGTCACACAAAGTGTTACCCATAGTGTTCTCAGCCCTGAGCAGCAGGAGCAGATGGCTGCAGAGGTTCCGGAGATAAATCCTGAACTTGTTGAATTCTCAAAATTATTTGAGAGTGCCATGAACCAGCCCTGGGGACTGATAATACTTTCATTCATCTTTTATTTTGTAACAGGATATCTTCTTTATGCATCAATATTTGCGGCGATCGGATCGGCGGTTGATAATGAAACCGAAACGCAGCAGTTCATGCTGCCTGTAACAATTCCCATTATCCTTGCCCTGATGGTTGCCATGGGCACGATGCAGAATCCCGAGAGTTCGCTTTCATTCTGGTTTTCCCTTATTCCTCTTACTTCTCCCATCGTAATGATGGCCCGTCTTCCGTTCGGCGTACCTTACTGGCAGCTGGCAGTTTCGATGTTCCTGATGGTTGTTACATTCATTGCCTTTGTCTGGATGGCTGCCAAAGTTTATAGAACCGGAATTCTTATGTATGGAAAGAAAACCTCATGGCAGGAAATATGGAAATGGCTGAAATATAATGGATAGTCTCCGGATCATCTGTTAAAGGCAGCTAATTGCAGGCAGGAGCTGCAGATGACCGGACTACAGACCCATTGACAAATTCAGTGCAAAGCAACATTAAATTGAAAAAGAGATGTCAAAAATACTTGTTATCGACGATGAAAGAGCGATCAGGAACACACTGAAGGAAGTCCTTGAATACGAGAAGCATGAGGTAGACCTGGCCGAGGATGGTCATTCAGGACTTGAAATGTTCAATTCAAATTCTTACGACATTGTTTTGTGTGATATTAAGATGGCCAAAATGGATGGTATCGAGGTCCTGCAGAAAATTTATGAAACAACAACTGATGTGCCTGTGGTAATGATCTCGGGCCATGGAAATATCGACACTGCAGTCGAGGCTATCAAAAAGGGTGCATACGATTTTCTCGAAAAGCCTCTTGACCTCAACAGGCTCCTGATTACAATAAGAAATGCCACCGACAAATCGACTCTCATATCACAGACCCAGGTCCTGAAAAACAAGGTGAGCAAAATGTATGAGATAGTCGGTGAATCCGAATCCATTAAAAAGGTTAAGGAGATGATCGACCGCGTGGCTCCCACCGAAGCCAGGGTTCTTATTACAGGTTCGAACGGAACAGGAAAGGAGCTGGTAGCACATCAGATACACGAAAAAAGCAACAGGTCGAAAGGTCCTTTCGTGGAGGTAAACTGTGCCGCAATACCATCCGAACTTATCGAGAGCGAACTTTTCGGACATGAGAAAGGATCCTTCACCTCAGCCATAAAGCAAAGGATTGGAAAATTCGAACAGGCGAATGGCGGCACTCTCTTCCTTGACGAGATTGGCGATATGAGTCTTTCTGCACAGTCTAAAGTCCTTCGGGCCCTTCAGGAAAACAGGATTACCCGTGTGGGATCCGACAAGGACATCCATGTTAACGTACGGGTTATTGCTGCAACTAACAAGAACATAAGGAAGGAGATAGAGAACAACAACTTCAGGGAGGACCTCTATCACAGGCTCAGCGTTATACTTATACATGTCCCCACCCTCAATGAAAGGGCCGGCGATATTCCCCTTCTTGCCGATCATTTCAATTCGCTTATCTGCGGGGAATACGGTATGAGTAAAAAAACCATAACTCCGGATGCTGTAAAGGAATTACAGAAGATCGAATGGACAGGTAACATAAGGGAATTCAGGAACGTTCTGGAGAGGCTTATTATCCTGTGCAGGGACGAGATAACGGCCGCTGATGTTATCTCCTATGCACGACCTGTCTCCGGATCAAATATTCTCTGATATCTCTTAAGAATGAATTGCCTGATTTTATGGATTTTACTGCTGTTTCGAACTGAGGCGTACCCCGATGAAGCGTGAAGTCCTCTTAAGTTGAACGGGAAAAATCGCTTGCCAGGGGATAAAAAGGGATAATACCTCAGTATTGAATGCAATTTGCAGTGATTCAGGGGCGGCAGATCTGTCTTCGGGTTCGGGGTCTTAAGCTTAAAATCTGAAATAAATAAAGGGTATTATCTCAGTGGTACGCATCTGGTAAAGCAGGAATGCTGCCAAAAGTACAATTATCATCTGCAGTGCCACAGGAATTCTGATAAATAATCCCCGGTACGACTCCTTAAGTTTCTCAGGGAGAAAATGAATGAGATAGCCTGCGGCCATAAGTGCAAAAACCCCGGCATATGCTGAAAGCAGAGGCTTAAAGGATGATGGAAGAAAATCAAGAAAGATCTGATTAAGCATCATACTGACGTAATGCATATCCTGAGCCCTGAAGAATATCCAGCAAAAACTCACAAAATGAAATGTAAGGAAGACTGAAATTGTTCCTGACAGCCATCCCCTGCCGGTGCTCCGGCCAAAGATGGCCCTGAACAGCTTGTTCATAACCAGTCCGATTCCATGAAGGGCTCCCCATATCAGGAACCTGAGGTCAGCTCCATGCCATAGTCCCCCGATCACCATTGTCGTGAGAAGGTTCAGATTCGTACGAATCCTGCCTTTCCGGTTGCCCCCCAGGGGAATGTACAGGTAGTCCTTCAGCCACCGTGAGAGCGAAATATGCCACCTCTTCCAGAAATCACTAAGATCATGAGCTTTATAGGGTGAGTTGAAATTGAACGGCAGCCTGAAACCCATTATAAGTCCCAGACCGATTGCAATATCTGTATATCCTGAAAAATCACAATAGATCTGCAATCCGTATCCGTACACGGCCATAAGGTTCTCAAAACCAGAGTAAGCGGTTGGTAATTCAAAAACCCTGTCAACAAAATTTACAGCAATGAAATCTGAAATAACTATTTTCTTTATCAGTCCCTTCATTATAAGGAACACTGCATGGCTGAACTCCCTCTTCGAAACACTGTATTCGCTGTAAAGCTGGGGAATGAATTCAGATGCTCTGACAATAGGACCTGCGACGAGCTGAGGGAAGAAAGAAACGAAAAAACCGAAATCGAGAATATTCTTTACAGGTTCCAGTTTTTCCCTGTACATATCTATTGTATAGCTGAGCGACTGGAAAGTAAAGAATGAGATCCCGACGGGGAGGATAATATTGCTTACATTGAAACCGGTACCCAGGAAATTATTCGAAAAGACGCTGAGGTAATCCCTGACAACAAAGTCAGTTCCAATGATATTGTTTATGGTTTCTATGAAGAATCCCGTGTATTTGAAATAAGCCAGTATCCCCAGGTTAGAGACGATGCTCAGGATGAGAAAGATTCTCTTCATGAATCTTGTCCTCGATCTGAATATAAGCAGACCGCATGAGAAGTCAATCAACGTCACAATAATCAGGAGAACAAGAAACAAACCCCCTGTTTTATAGTAAAAGAAAAGGCTTATCAGAAGAAGGTAAAGATTCCTGACAAACAGTTTCTTATAAAGAATACTGAATCCTGCCAGGACAAAAAGAAAGAAGATCCAGAAAGAAGGAGCCGTGAAGATAAAAGGCTCATCAGGATCATACCTGAAAATCAGCGACACAAGTGATTCTCCCTCCAGATCTGCTTCCCGGGCATTGCCTGATGCATTTTCCTGTATTTCATCATAAACCGGAGTGTCCTTAATAACAGAAGAAGCTGTTGTGACAGCGGGAGGATAGGGTTCCCTGGTGACAAAAAGATCTGAAGTCATCAGTTTTGCAAGTGTATCTGCACCCTGGTCGGTAAGGTGTATATAGTCTTTCTTGGCAAGGGGAGGATTCATTGAGAACCACCTGACTATAGACGATTTTCCCCCCATCGCTTCGCGGGCATCCCAGAAATAAGCTCCTGATGCAGTGGCAGCCGCCTTCTGTGCGTCGATTATCTTAAGCAGATTCGGATATGGTTTTACTGCATCACCGTCAACATAGGCCATATCGCTTAGACCTACTACAAGAAGGGCAGTGGATGGAGATATTTCCCTTATAAGTGAAAGCTGACGCTGCAGGCCTTTTTCATAGTAATGGTAATCATTCCGTATGTTCATTGCAAGGTTAAGTCCGTAGTGCATAACTATCAGATCCGGGTCAAGAAGCCTGTATGCTTCTTCCAGGTTTTCCTTGCCGACCATTGTGAATTCGAGTCCCGCGCTGCCCCTTTGCGGTATATTATCGACTATTACGCCCTGGCTGCTTTCAATGCTTATTCCATAGAAATCGGGACTGCTTCTTCCCGACAGATCGATAAGTACGTTCTTTGAGTCATAGAGCGGACAAACAAACTGCCTGATGCCTGTTCCGGTCCTTAGGGTATCCGTTATGACAGGATTATCCCCTGCCTTTACCTGGATCAGCACATCGCTTTGTGTATTTCGGTAGAGTATCTTAAGGAACTCGTATTTGGATTCTCCTGTATCGGCAAAAATTGAAGGGGTGATCCTTATCCACGACTTAACCTTTCCGGATGAAACCTGTCCTTCGGGCATATAACGGCAGAAGGCCATGAACGGACCAAGCTCATTATGACTGATGGCTCCGCTCTCATATGAAAGGTAATTATACCTTTTCCAGTTCGGGGATGCTCTTACATAAAACGACTTTGTATATGTAACCGGCATGACAGGAAGGAACAATCCGGGTCCGCTTCCTCCATACTCCTTCCTGAGGTGTCTTCTCAGATAATTGGTTATCCTGTCGCCTTCAATCTGAGAATCACCGTAATACATTATCCTCATTTGCTTCCCGGGATAACGGAGGGAATCAAGAAATGAGCTGAAGGGGTCTGTTTCACTTGAAGTTCCGGCTAAAGTGTCTGCATGTGCGATGCTGTCGGAAGGAACAGCATCCTCCATAGCGATCTGCCTTATTTCAGACGCTGCTTGTAATACAGATGTGTCAGGCTGATGGGTAACCGGAACGGTGCCCGGATCCTGTTCCGGAGAAAAGTGTCTTATAAGCTTTCCCGGAATAAGGCTGTCGATCCTGGGAAGAACAGTTTCCCAGGGCAGAATATAAGAAAGCCCGGCAAAACATACCAGGGCAGAGAGCAGCAACAGAAATGACCTGAAGGGGCGCATCACGGGGTAGAGTTCAGCTCTTCTTCTTAATTTTCAGTACCTGTCCGACTTTGATCCTTCCCGGATCTGTAATATTGTTTAAAGTAAGCACATCTGTTGTACTCACATTATCGAACATCTTGACAATATTCCATATTGTATCGCCGTAGCGTACGGTGTAGGTAACATATTCTCCATCAGAGATCTGAGAGGCCGTAACGGGGGCGGGGTTTGCCGTTACCGGTTTCCCTTCCATCTGCTGTTTCTCTGCAAAGGTCATGCTGTTTATCCCTGAATAGCGTCCTGCTTTAGATGGGTCAACATATATTGCAAGTTTCTGTCCGATCCTGATGGTATTCCTGTAAATATTGTTCCAGTATCTCAGATCAGAAAGCCCTACATCGTACCATTCTGAGATATAGCCCAGATTATCGCCCTCTTTTACAGTATAGACAAGCTTTGTCTTTCCCTTGACATCGACAGGCACGTAGGTTGAGGTCGCGGGATTGGCGGTGATGTTTATCCTTGTTAAATACACTTCTGATTTATAACTTCTTATGGTATCATTAAGATCTATGAAATCTCCCACATGATTCATAGGCAAAGTTAATGAAAGAGGCTTCGTGGCTCCCGGAACAAGTCCTGTTTTATACTGCGGATTAAGAGCTCTCAGCTCTCCCAGAGGTATGCCCATTACTTCCGATATCTGGTTCAGGTGGATATCCTTGTTCACCATTATAGTATCGGTCGACACAGGAATATTAAGAGGCAGCGGACGGATCCTATGTTCAGCAAAATAGTTCACTGCGTATGTGGCTGCCACAAACATCGGTATATAACCTCTGGTTTCTCTCGGAAGCCTGTAGTAGATCTCCCAGTAGTCCTTTCTGTTACCCGATCTTCTTATGGCTTTGTTCACATTACCCGGGCCGCAGTTATACGCAGCTATCACGAGAATCCAGTCGTTATATATCCCGTACAGGTCCTTCATATATTTCGCCGCAGCGTGTGTGGCTTTTACCGGATCCCTTCTTTCATCGACCAGCGAGTTGATTGTCAGCCCGTAGAGCCGTCCGGTACTGTACATGAACTGCCAGAGACCTGTTGCTCCGGAATATCTGTTCACTGCATTTGGATTAAGGGCCGATTCGATCACCGACATATATTTGAGTTCTGTAGGAATGCCGTAGGAATCGAAAATGTCCTCTATCATTGGGAAATAATATTCTTTCAACCCCAGCACGGCGCTGAAATTTTTACGCTGGCGTACGGTATAGACGTGGATATGATTACGGATAATACTGTTGTATGGAAGCCTGATAAGTGAGTTGATTCGGCTCAGACGGTATTTGTAAAGTGAATCGGAGTATTCGGTTCCGAGCGAGTCGGACACAAAGTCGTCGGGGTTTTCCTGCATTGCCAGTCTGACATACCAGCTGTTTACAAGGCTGTCGAGGTCATCTGAGATCTTCTCGGCATATATCTCCGATTTAAGGATGATCGTATCATTTACAGCTGATACATTGAGGGCAAGAATGTTAAGGAAGGCTATTGTCAGGATTGTCTTCAGCTTCATTATTCGGTAAGATTCATTTAAAATGTAAAGATAAGACTAATGTTAAACCCCGCACCCATTGTTCCCGGTATCGGAAGCTGGAGTGGTTTTACTTCGATATCGAGGTTGTCGCTGATGTCGTAGTTCGCCAGGCTCGCATCGACGTTTGCATCGAGCAGTGAGATAAGGTACCATGCGGCTATTCCAATATACGAAAGGTCGCGATACCTCTTATAATAGTCGACTGCATTGAGAAGGTTGTCCTCAACCCACTTTGTTGTTGAAGGGTCGTAGGTGTCGGGGTGAAGCACCGGATCGTATGATGAAGGATCGGCTCCCTTTATCAGAGGGATATAACTGTCAGTTTCCGGTATTTTATCAGTAAAATCCTGATAGGCTTTCATCATATCGTTGTATTTTGTCGTATTGAAGCTGATGCTGTATGCAACACCTCCAAAGCCTGCATAAACGAGAGGCACCTTCCAGATCTTCCTGTTATAGATCTGTCCCATCCCGGGCAGGACAACGGCAAGCATTGTTGCCCTCATGGGGTCGCTCTTAAAGAATCTTTTCCCCTTTCCGGCAACGGTAATAGTGTCCTGTCCTTCAACGGTAAAAGACAGGCAGAATAATAAAGCTATAAAGATTATTATTATTTTCTGGACCTTTCTCAAACTCAGTAAATACCGGATTTTTGCTGACATGACTGCAGTCCGGTGCAGCAAATATAGTAATTTCAATAGTTAAGACGGTCGAAGAGCCCTAAAATGCGCTCCATCTCTTCAGGATTCTCGAAAGGTATCACAATCTTACCCTTTCCCTGCTCATTGATCCTGAAGCTGACCTTTGTTGAGAATACCCGGTTAAGATGATCCGTAAGCTGGCTGAAATCTTCATTAAGCTTCTTTTTTCTTTCCTTTCTTGCCGGGTCTTTTATTTTTTCGGTCTGCAGTGTTCTGACCAGTTCTTCTGCCTGGCGCACGGATAGTTCATCATCGATGATACGATAATAAACGTTCATCTGTGTTTTTGGGTTCTCTATATTGACCAGGGTACGGGCATGACCCATCATTAGGTGTTTGTTCCTTATTCCGAGCTGAATTTCTGCCGGCAGTCTCAGCAGACGAAGATAGTTGGATATCGTGGAACGCTGTTTCCCGACTCTTTCGCTAAGCTGTTCATGTGTGAGCCTGCATTCTTCAATAAGCCTCTGAAAGCTTATCGCAACTTCAATGGCGTCGAGGTCTTCCCTCTGTATGTTTTCGACCAGTGCCAGCTCAAGCATAGCCTGATCATCGGCTGTCCTTATATATGCGGGAACATGTGTCAGACCGGCAAGCCTTGCTGCCCGAAGGCGTCTTTCTCCCGCGATAAGCTGATATCTTCCTCCTCCTGTTTCCCTGACTGTCAGGGGCTGGACTATTCCCAGCTTCCTGATCGAGTTAGCCAGTTCCGCAAGAGCCTGTTCGTCAAAATGAGTCCTGGGCTGAAAGGGATTGCCGTCGATCGAATCAACGGCTATATCGGAGTTGGCTTCCACCTTTTTCTCGAGAACTTCTTTTTCAACACCCTCGATAAGAGCTCCCAGTCCTCTTCCCAATGCATTTTTCTTTGTCATTTTCCGGTCAGTTATTTTCAGTATTTAATCATCCGGAGAGGGATCAGTTGTTTTTTTCAGTTTTTGCGATCAGTTCCCTGGCAAGGTTAAGATAGTTTACCGTACCTCTCGAGTCTGCATCATACAGAATAGCAGGCTGGCCGAAGCTAGGGGCTTCCGACAGTTTTACATTCCGCTGAATGATTGTCCTGAAGACCATCTGCTGAAAATGCTTGTTTACTTCCTCTGCAACCTGGTTTGAAAGCCTTAACCTCGAATCGTACATTGTAAGAAGGAAACCCTCTATTTCGAGACCCGGATTAAGGTTGCTTTGTATTATCCTTATTGTGTTGAGCAGTTTTCCCAGTCCCTCAAGTGCAAAGTACTCGCACTGAACAGGGATTATGACCGAATGCGCTGCCGTAAGTGCGTTCACTGTAAGCAAACCAAGCGACGGGGAACAGTCGATAATTACATAATCATAATTATCAGCCACCTTCACGATTATCCCTTTCAGTATCTTTTCCCTTTCCGGCTTTTCAAGCATCTCTATTTCAGCCCCGACGAGATCGATATTTGAAGGCATCACCGAGAGGTTCTCAACGCTTGAGGTCTGAACAGCTTCCCAGGGCTCCTTCCCGTCAATCAGACAATCATAAACAGTACATTTTATCTGTCTCTGGTCTATCCCTATCCCCGAGGTGGCATTTGCCTGGGGATCTGCGTCGATAATAAGAACCTTCTTCTCGAGAGCCGCAAGGCTCGCAGCAAGATTAATTGCCGTTGTCGTCTTCCCTACTCCACCCTTCTGATTGGCTA
Source organism: Bacteroidales bacterium (assembly GCA_040772125.1). Classification (GTDB taxonomy): domain Bacteria; phylum Bacteroidota; class Bacteroidia; order Bacteroidales; family VadinHA17; genus LD21. The sequence goes on along the minus strand of JAXGYS010000003.1, from coordinate 549,976 downwards.
TTGCAATGATCCTTCCCATCTGATTTCCTTATGAAATTTCTTGTTAATTATGAGCTTCAAATTTACAATTTATGCCTGTGGTCGCGGGAGGGGCAATAATGTAATTGTAAACATTTTATTCGTGCTTTTCAACACGTTATTAACACATTCCTTCGTGTAATAACACACTATATAACTGACAAACTGAGGTATTACAGGACAAAGACCAATAATGGATCAAACACATAAATGACTGGAGTTTGGAGTACTTAGAGTTTGGAGTACTTAGAATTAAATTCAGGCACTCCAAACTTTAGTTCACTTTAAATACTGATTACTTTATTTTAAATTTGCTCAAAATAGCCGCAAAATGAATGAAACCAAATTGACAGATGACTGGCTCGCGATAGTAAATCCAAACGCTGGCAACGGTAAAGGGAGGAAGGATCAGTCGAGGATTGCCGGGCTTCTTGAGAAGAACGGCATAGGCTTCAGGATGGTAGTGACCGCGGGGAAAGGCCATGCCATTGAGCTTACAAGGGAGTACATTGGCAAAGGTTACAGGAATTTCATTTCAATAGGAGGCGACGGAACCCTCAATGAAATTGTAAACGGAATCTTTTCGCAGGAGATATGCTCTCCGGCATCCTGTACTATAGGCAAGATACCTGTTGGTACTGGAAACGACTGGGGACGAATGTTCAGCATACCACTGGTTTACGAAGGCGCCGTCGGGGTAATAAAGGAACGCCGGACTTTGAAACACGATATAGGTGTTATAGACTACCGCAACGGAGATGCTGACGAGAGACGCTATTTTATAAACATTGCCGGGCTTGGCTTCGAATCGGTGGTTGTTGCAAAGACCAACAGGCAGAAGGAAAAGGGTAAGAGCAGCCGCGCCATTTATTTTTACAATCTTCTTTCAAGTCTGATAGCATACCGGAACACCGAAGCAGAGATAACAATAGACGGAAAAACAATAAAGCAGAAGGTCTTTTCGATAAATGTCGGCAACGGTCGTTACTGCGGCGGAGGAATGAGACAGACACCCGAAGCCTTACCCGACGACGGCATGTTCGACATTACGGTGATAAAGGAAATAGGCCGCATTGAAATAATAAAAAGCCTCAGGTTGCTCTACGACGGGACGGTCCTCAGCCATCCAAGGATAGATGGTTACCGCAGTACCGGGCTGACAGTAAGTTCCGGCTCTATACTGCAACTTGAAGCCGACGGGGAATCGCTTGGGCATACTCCGGCGACATTCAGTATCATCCCTTCTGCGGTGAATATTGTCTATGCCAGGAAAGTCACTCAGTGACTGTGATTTCATAAAGTCTGGGCCAGCGCTTACCGGTAACGAAAATCCTCTTCCCTTCTTTATCCCATGCAATTCCGTTAAGGACATCTGCGTTTGTTTTCCTTCGTTCTTCTTCCGGGAACAAGCCCGAGAGATTTACATATGAATTTACCTTTCCGGTTTTGGGATCAATCCTGGCAATGAGGTCTGTCATCCATATGTTTGCCCATATCTCTCCGTTTATATATTCCAGTTCGTTAAGCTGATCAACCTTCTTCTCGTTATCATAAACCTCGAGCCTCGACACCAGGTTGAACATTTCAGGTTCATGAAAATGAAGTATATTACTGCCGTCGCTCATAACAACCTGGCCGTTGATCGTAGTCAGTCCCCATCCTTCGGTCTGATAGAAGATCCTGTTCAGTAACCTGAAATCCGATTTGCTGTAAATAAAGCCAACCTTGTTGGTCCATGTAACCTGGTAAATCCTGTCGCCAACCATTGTAATCCCTTCACCGAACAGTGCCGGGTCAAGATTCAGCAGCCTAATGACCTTTCCTGTCTCCAGTTCAACTTCCCTCAGGCTCGATCCGCTCTCCTGCCCTGTTCCCTCATACAAAACCCCGTTATCGTAGAAGAGCCCCTGGGTAAAGGCCTGGCTGTCGTGGGGATAGGTTCTGACAACCCTGTAGCCGTACTTTGCCGGGGCAGCATCAGACAAAACAGTCACGAAACGCGTCACCGACTGGGTAAGATCACGGCTGTATGCCACGGCCTTTACCGATCTTCTGCCCGTCATCATGTTCCGTGCGCGATCAACAGTGCACTCCCATGGTTCACCTTTAATGACAGCTGCCTCCTTACCGTCGAAAAAGACTTTTATTGAATCAAAACTCTTGCTCCTGTCTTCGGGGACGAGCTTTACCTTTATTTCTTCACCCAGCCTGTATGTGGAGTTTTCGGAAGGAGCTGCCATCTTCATCAGAACAGGTACCGGAAGACTTCCCATAGTTTTTTCATCCGTGCCGGGTTTTCCTGCCTCCGCGTCACGGCGGCCTGAGCAGGAAATTATCCAGCAAAGCATTATGAACAGAGTAACATTAAACAAATATCCGGAGTATCCTGTTCTCATTTCCTGATTCAGTCTTTTTTCCCGAACAATCTCCTGAGAGTGTTCTTACGGGCTGCGGCGATCTGTCTTTCCATTTCCTGCTGATGAAGGTCAAATGGAACAAGCATCTGCCAGACTTCGCTCCATCCGGGAAATCCGCCCAGGTTTTTGTCGTCAATATATATATCAGCATCTATCTTCCTGCTGATGGTGTCGTCATAAACTTCTTCAGGATAGTTCCTGTTTATGGCATAGAATTCTATTCCGTTCTTCCGGCAGAATTCTACTGCATCGTCGAGTTCCTTACCGCTTCTGAAGGTCCATAGAATAAGTCTGGCACCCAGTTTCTCAAGTTCCTTGAGTGTCTGAAAGGCAAAAAGTTTTTCCTTGCCTATGCCCGGGTAATCGTGCTCAACGATGGTGCCGTCAAAATCCACCGCAATTCTGATACTCTTAATGTTGATCATGCAGACACATTTAATAAATGCAAATCTAATAATTTCTGCCGATCAACTGAAATTTATAATAATTTTGCGCACGTACGACAAAAACAATTGTACTTTCATGAGGCATATTCCGAATTTCATCACTTCCTTAAATCTGATCTCAGGTTTTACCGCTGTAATCCTTGCCTCAAAGGGAGATCTTTCAACAGCATCATGGCTTATACTTGCTGCAATGATTTTCGATTTCCTTGATGGTTTTTCGGCGAGGCTTCTGAAAGCCTATTCCGCGATAGGCAAGGAACTCGACAGTCTGGCTGACATTGTCAGCTTTGGTGTAGCTCCGGCCTTCCTTATGCATGCCCTGCTTTCTTCGGCCCTTGGAGCGGGAAGCACGGGAGAAATCGAAGCCGGATCAGGACTTATGTTCCTGGCAATCGCTGTTCCTTCAATAATGCCGGTTTGTGCCGGCATACGCTTGGCTGTGTTCAATATAGATACAACCCAGTCTGTCTCCTTCAAAGGACTTCCTACGCCTGCAAACGCAATCGCGGTGATTTCGGTTGTCCTGGCCGCTTCCGTCCAGAATACCGGCATTCTTCAATGGTTCACAGCATCTCCCGCCGCGCTTACTGGCTACACGGTGATCCTTTCCCTGCTTATGGTCTCAAGGATTCCTCTTCTTTCACTCAAATTCCATAACCTCAGGTTCAGGGGAAATGAGCCAAGATATATTCTGGCGGCATCAGTGATCCTGTCACTTGCTTTTTTCGGTCTCAGGTCCACGCCACTGATAATTCCATTGTATGTTATCATCAGTGTCCTGATGAGAAACCGCATTTAGATCAATCTTCCTGCCTGTCGGCCGGAAATTTCTTCTCGTACACCTTTAAGGCGGTTTTTATGATATACCAGCTGGCAATTATGAATGCGGGCCAGATGAGATAATGAATTATTCCGGATAAATACATCGTATTTTGTTTTTCATATTTAGTAAGTATGACCTTCGGTTTTCATCTCCCCTGGAGTTATCTTTCTGTCATTTATGGCCTTCCATGCGTACCATATGTATGCGATAACGAAAGGAACCATAAACGACACATACATCATCGTTTTGAGTGTAAAGAGGCTGGATGAAGCATTCTCTATTGTGAGCGAGCTGTCAAGATCAAATGATGAAGGATAGAAGGAGGTTCCGTTAAATCCGGCTATAAGGAAAAGGCCCATTACTGCGAGAATGGTGCCTGATCCCGTATACCATATTCCCGATCCTGAAGCCCTGAAGAGTGCTTTCCACAGTCCTGCAAGAACCAGCACCACTCCTGCAAGGAAGACTACCAGTACAAGGGGCATACTGATCAGGTTATTCAGGTATTTGAATTTTTCCATTGTGACTGCTGACGTTTCCCTGTTATATGCGAATCCTTCCGCAAGCAAAAGGGTGATGACAAAGAAGAGAAAGAAGACCAGGAAAGCTGCAGCATTCACGGCGACCTGTCTTAAGGAACGATTTTTCAGATCATCGTCGTCGACGCTGTTGATGATATACAGAAGGCCGTTGACCCTGGCAAGAAACAACACTGCAAGACCCAGTGAAATGTTTCTCGCGCTCAGCAGCGCTTCAAGGCCATGCCACGGGGTGGCCCATCTTACCTGATTCATCTCGTTAAGGCTGAACTGGGAACCTGTATAGAATGTCGCCACAGCCGTTCCGATAAGGAAAGGACCAAGCGATCCATTTATAAGAAGGAACACATCAAAGGTTTTCTCTCCCAGGACATTTGCCGGTTTAGACCGGTATTCATATGCTATGGCCTGGATGATGAAGCTGAACAGTATTGCGATCCAGACCCAGTAGGCTCCGCCGAAGCTTGCAGAATAGAATAGCGGGAATGAGGCAAAAAAGGCTCCCCCGAATGTAACAAGGGTTGTGAAGGTAAACTCCCATTTCCGTCCCAGGGCGTTGACCATCATTTTTTTCTGGGTCTCATTCCGGGGCAGCGAAAAGATCATCGACTGCCCTCCCTGAACGAACATAAGGAAAACGAGCAGGCTGGCCAGGAGTGAGATTATTATCCACCAGTAATGCTGAAGGAAGATATGTGATATCATTAATGTCATGGCAGGTCCTCCTAATGTTTTGGTCCGATTTTAATTTGTCTGATCATTATCGATACTTCTGCGATCAGGAGCAGGGTGAATAATACTGCGAACAGGATGAATGTTGTTATTACCGATCCTGCAGGGATTCTCGAAACGGCAGCAGAAACGGGCATAAGATCCTGTATTATCCAGGGCTGACGTCCCATTTCGGCAAGCACCCATCCCAGTTCCCCGGCCACATAGGGCAGGAGTATGGAAAAAAGAGCCACCCGGAGAAACCATTTATTCTTCATGAGGGTTCCCCTGAAAAGAAAATAAAGGGCAAGGGCGAATTCTAGGATGAAGAGGAAGCCGAGCATAACCATAATATGGAATGTATAAAAGGATAATTTCACATCCGGAATAACATCTTCAGCCTTGTTTAAAAAAGCATAACCGAAATACCTGAAATAATTGTCGGCAAAATCCCTGTCGCGGAACATGGCTGCTATCGTACCGGCCCTTTCAGTATCATTTTGCTGTCGTGCCGCCTTGTATTCAGCAAGAAGGTCCCTCGCTCTTGTTCCTCTCATTATTTTCTCCGAGACCGGCATAATCCCCTGCGCTTCATTACCATTCACAAGGTCGTTTATTCCCGGGACAAAGGCATCTTTTGAGCCGCCGGTCATTATTGAAAGCAATGACGGGAATTCAATACTGAAAACAAAATCATTCACGCCTTTCTCTCCGATCTTCCGGTCCGATTCCTTAAGCAATCCCACAGCCACAAGGCCGGCATTCTGCGTCCCATCGTAAAGAGCTTCAAAAGCCGCAAATTTCACAGGCTGGGCCTTTGCAAGGGTTCTGGCCGAGGTGTCGCCCGTATATACTACCAGCAGTGAGGAAAGAAGTCCGAATACACCGGCAATCAGTATGCTTCTCCTTGCAAGAAGCTGTTCCCTGTTACTCAGCAGATAATAGGCGCTTATACCCAGTACGAACATCGAACCGAGAAGGAAGCCCGAAGAGATCGTATGCAGAAACTTACTCACGGCCACCTCATTGAACAACACTTCCCAGAAATTCACCATTTCATTTCTTGCCGTTTCAGGGTTAAAGACCATACCGACAGGATTCTGCATCCATGCATTTGCCACCAGTATCCACAAGGCTGACAGGTTTGCTCCTATTGCGACCAGCCAGGTTGAAACAAGGTGAAACTTTTTGCTTACCTTGTTCCAGCCGAAAAACATTACCGCAACGAAGGTCGATTCAAGAAAGAAAGCCAGGATACCCTCGATGGCGAGTGGAGCGCCAAAGATATCTCCCACGAACCAGGAATAATTTGACCAGTTGGTCCCGAACTCAAATTCGAGAATAAGACCGGTCGCGACTCCGATTGCAAAATTTATCCCGAAAAGGGTCATCCAGAATTTTGTCATTCGCTTCCATTCCTCATCACCTGTCTTTACATAAATAGTCTCCATAATGGCAATTATGAATGAAAGACCCAGCGTCAGCGGAACAAAAAGCCAGTGGTATATAGCCGTAAGGGCGAACTGGGCCCTCGACCAGTCCACCAGGGTCAGATCGACATTTTCAAACATAGGATTACTTTGAGTTTATTAATTGATCAAGAACATATTCGCTTCTCTGTTCATCGGTTTTGTAATTCTTCTTCAGGAAATCAGGGAAGAAAAAGATCTTGAGAACCAGGAACATTATAAAAAGTTTTATAAGGATTATCAGCCAGACCCTCTTTCCCCACCACGACATGCTCCTGAAGCCGTCATAATAGAAACGAACCACCCTCTCAGCTGATGTTACTATCCGTTTCATCCTGATTACTGTTCTTTTTTGTCTTTCCTTTCCTCCTCCGTATTACAGGAATGGGAGATGATTCACCAACCTTCACAATAGGTTTCTTTTCCATTTCCTCCTGCTCCTCATAGGTCGGCAGGCTGGATGTAATCTTCTGAACAGCCTTGAATCCGTAAAAGAACTCCCTGGCGAAAACCCTCAAAACTGTATAGGCCGGAATACCGAGCAGCATTCCGGGAATTCCTGCAGCAAAGCCGGCAGCAAGCACAACGACAAATATCTCAAGCGGGTGAGCCCTAACACTGTTTGAGAATATCACCGGCTGAAAAATAACATTATTAATAAGCTGGGTAATTGCCAGTACCAGCACCATATTGAATACCAGGGGTATCACAACAGTCGAAAAATCCATTGTGATGTGAGAGGCAACCCCCATTATCAGGGCAATGAAAAAACCCAGCCAGGGACCAACGTATGGTATGATATTAAGTATGCCGATTATCAGTCCCATCACAAGAGCCTGTTGAAATTCTATCCCTGCGATAGTCATCCCAAGGTCGATAAGGATCATAATACAGGTGCTCTGGATCACTATACCTATAAGATAACGGGTAAGCAGACCTTTGATAGAGTTAAGCGCCCTGGTTACATTTTCGACATACTTGTCGGGTATCCACATCAGGATCGACTCATAAAACAGATGCTGATCCTTGAGGAAGAAAAAGGTAATGAAGCTTATCGAAAATACAGCAACGGCAATGTTGCCCATAAGGCTTACCAGCGAACCAAGAAAGTCCTGTATCATCTCCACATTGAGGATCCCGTCTATCTTTGAATTAAGGTAATCCTTCACCGAAAGCTGTTCGCCTATTCTCGGGCTCAGGGTAGCCAGGAAGGTCTCTATTCTGGATATCGGCCCTTCAATGAGCTGAACCAGCTTTTCGCTTTCAATTGTCGAGAAATAATTGACCTGCTTTGTTACAAGCGGCACAAAAATATACAGAAAGAATATTATCAGACTCCAGATGATTAGGAGAGTGAATAATGCACCAAGCACCCTGGGGAATGACCATCTTCCTATCTTTATCCTGCAAAAGAGGTCAACAAGCGGCCTTCCCATAATGGAAAGGACTCCTGCAACAAGAATATAAACCGCTATGTTTCTGAAATACCAGAGGGCCGCCAAAAAGACACAGATACCAAGGAATATAAGGATGTTCCTTAAGGTGGTTTTCATCAGTCAGGTTTTTCCAAACACAAACCTAATCAGAAAAATTGTAATTCCCTAAAAATTCATCCGCAGACAACCAGCTGTCATTATGGCTGTTGCTATGTCATTCTGTATGTCAATATGTCATTAATATTGAATTGGAACAGGTTTTGAAAATAGTATAGAAAATGATAAAAATTTATAACTTAAAATAATGGAGGATAAAGCTATGTTACCTACAATTGCAAAAAGAAGTTTCAGGCCTTTTTACCTTGGCAACATTTTCGATGATGATTTTTTTCCGGTACTGCCGTCGAACTCAGGATCGATGCCGGCTGTGAACATAAGGGAAGATGAAAAGAGGTTTCTTCTCGACCTTGCCGTTCCGGGTATTGACAGGAAAGATCTCAAGATCGACATCAACGAAGATATTCTTACAATCGCTTCGGAGACCAGGAACGAATCTGAAGAGAACAAGGATGGCTATAAGAGGAAGGAATTCAGTTACTCGTCATTCTGCAGGAGTTTCCAGATCCCCGAGAACGTTAACAAGGAAAAGATCGACGCCAGCTACAAGGATGGTATCCTCAGTGTAACGCTCCCGAAGTTCGAGGAAGAGAAGAGCAGGATCTCAAGGCAGATCAAAATCTCGTAAACAGGACGATGATCCCGGCTAAACGCCGGGATTTTTTGTTTCAGACTTTTTTTCAAGCAGCATTTCTCCGAACCTCCTGCCGTAATCAACAAGTATTTCCTTCTTTGGTCCGCCCGGTGCAAATTTGAAGGTCACCGGTTCTTCGAAGGTATTAAGTTTAAGGTTCCTGAAATTGTCAAGAATGATTTTCGGTGCTTCACCGCTCCAGCCATACGATCCGAAAGCGCCTGCAGCTTTCCCCCTGTCGCGCAGAGGATTTATAAGTGCAAAAAGCCTGTAAAGCGGAAGAAGAGTGTTCTGGTTTATTGTTGGCGAACCGGCAATAACGGCGTCAGATGCCGTAAGCTTTGCATCCAGCTCCCCGTCGGGCATTGTCTCAATATCAGCAACATCAATATCGAAGCGGCCTGATTCTGCCAGTCCTTCAGCTATAAGGTCCGCTGCCTCGCCAGTATAACCATAGGCCGAAACATATGCAATAAGTACTCTCTTAATGTCTTTTTCGCCTGTAACAGCTATATATTCATCAGAATACTTTTCAGTAAGCCTTACAATTTCGCCAGCAAGTTCCTTGTGGACAGGCCCGTGACCGGGGCAAATAAGTTTAATGTCAAGAGGTCTGATCTTGTCGATGGCCTTCACCATGAATCTGCTGAAGGGTTTCAGGATCACGTCAAAATAATATTTGAATGCCGACAGGTAATCGGCCGAGAGTTCACTGTAGATCTCCTCAGTGCAATAGTGGGCTCCGAATGAATCGCAGGTAAACAAAATACTCTCTTCAGGCATATAGGTATAGATCGAATCGGGCCAGTGAAGATTAGGCGCGGAAATGAATTTTAGGGTACGGTTACCAAGGTCAAGCGTATCCCCGTCCTTCACTACCATTGACCGGAAAGGCTTGTTCACAATATCCTGCAGATACCTGATCGCGTTCCCGCTTCCAACGACAGTAGCCGTAGGAGCGAGATCAACAAGGGTCCGCAGGCTGCCCGAATGATCGGGTTCCGTATGATCGAGTATTATATATTCTATCTCTTCGGGTCTGACTACTGACCTCAGTTTTGTCAGATAATCATCGAGGAACTTCTCCTTGGCCACCTCTATCAGAGTCTTCTTTTCAGCATTTATCAGATAAGAATTATAGGTGGTTCCGAATTCGGTTGTCATAACAATATCAAACGTACGGATATCATAATCACGGATCCCTATCCACTTTACATCGGGGGTAAGATCAATTATCCCGGCTCTCTCCTTTTCCATCTATATGTTTTTTTCAGATTTTTGCAATGATGCTTTTGTTGGCTCTCACCTGCTGGAGGATCGGAACCTCGACTTCGGTACCCACAGGAAGAAAGATATCTACCCGCGAGCCGAACTTGATGAATCCTAGTTCATCACCCTGTGTTACACTCTGGTCTTTTTTTGCATAGGTTTTTATCCTGCGCGCCACAGCGCCTGCTATCTGCCTTACCAGTACTTCAGTCCCTTTTTCAGTTTCAATAACTATCGAGCTCCTCTCGTTAAGTTCAGACGACTTCGGGTGCCAGGCCACCATATAATGCCCTGGATGGTAATTGACATATTTCACCCTTCCCGATACAGGGTAACGGTTACTGTGAACATTGAAGGGAGACATGAATATTGATATCTGGAGGCGGTTATCCTTAAAGTATTCCCTTTCAAAAGTCTCTTCTATTACCACAATCTTTCCATCGGCCGGTGAATAGATAAGCCCGGGATCGGGCTGAAGGTTCCTTGCAGGCAGTCTGAAAAAGAAAAGGATAAAAACATACAATACCGTCGACAGAACAAAAAATGTCAGCTTCACCAGAGGATTATCCTTCCATACGATTGTGACCGCAATATTGAGAATCAGGAGGATCGCCAATCCGGCAGCAAGAATCTTATATCCCTCTTTATGAATGCTCATTATCTATGTTATTCTGCAAAACTAATCAAGACTTATCAATCAACCAAAAAGTGTAAGAAAAAGATAGACAAGGGGAAATGAAAGAAGAGCGCTGTCGAAGCGGTCGAGAAAGCCACCGTGCCCCGGCATTACCGTTCCCGAATCTTTAACTCCCATGCTCCTTTTCAGCATCGATTCAACAAGGTCGCCGTAAGTGCCGGCAACTGATATCAGAAGCGATATAATTATCCATCCCGTTGTGTCAACCACACCCAGCCACCCCGACAGAAGCCAGGCGGCAAGAACAGATGTTATCATTCCTCCAAAAAAGCCTTCCCACGATTTTTTGGGGGAGATCCGTTCCATTAGTCTGTGGCGTCCGATCGCCATTCCCGAAAGGTAGGCTCCCGTATCATTTGCCCATTGAAGAAGAAGGAATCCGATTATAATCCCCGGTGAAAAGACAAGTCTGCTTTCCTGGATCAGGGATTCAAGACCGGTCTTTCCAAAGGCAGCAAAAGGAATAAGGGCGAAGGGCAAGCCTATGTAAACCAGGGCAAAAAGTGTATGGGCCAGAGAATCAAAAGGCTTATCCTTGCGTCTGTATAACTCACACACCATTATGATGAAAACCGGCACAAACATGATCACAAAATACTTAACAGGGAGGTATCCTGCGGCGATAAGGGTAGCTGTTATATAAAGAAAAGCACCTGTCACTATTCCGTTTATAGTCTGAACAGGCACTCCTTTGTTCCTGAGCATCAGATAGTATTCATATTGGGCGCCGGAAAGAAGTAGCAGCCCTGTTATAAAAAATGAAACCGGATGCAGCCAGAAACCGCCGAGGATAAAGATCACAATCCAGACTGCTGTAAGAGTACGTCTGTAGAAGCTTCCCAACTTAACTGGTTTTTTCTTTTGGTTTAATTTCCGTCTCTTCCCCCCCGGATGTTGCCTTCTTCCTCCTCCTGGCAGCAGTCTTTACTGCAGCGGGCTCAGGAAGATTATTCTTTGACTCTGTATCGCCCTTTGCACCTGAGTTTGTTTCCTCAGTTTTATTGTTTCCCCTTGCCTTCTCCTCCAGTTCCCTAACGATGTCGGCTTTTCTCTTTCCAAAGATCCTCTCGAGGTCCTCGCTGAAAATAACCTCTTTTTCCAGGAGTAGTTCGGCAAGTTCTGTCAGTCCTTTCAGATTGTCTTTCAAAACATTGATCGAACGCTGATATGACTCTTCAATTATTTCCTTGACTTCCTGATCGATCAGCTCGGCTGTCTTTTCGCTGTATGGTTTTGTAAAGCCGTAGTCAGCCTGTCCTGATGAATCATAAAAACTTATGTTCCCGACTTTACTGCTCATTCCGAAATATGAGACCATAGCATAGGCTTGTTTTGTTATCTTCTCCAGATCGCTCAGGGCTCCTGTTGAAACTTTTCCGAAGATCAGCTGTTCGGCGGCTCTTCCTCCCAGTGCGTAGGCCATCTCGTCGAGAAGCTGTTCCCTTGTCGTTATCTGTCTTTCTTCGGGAAGATACCATGCAGCTCCAAGAGCTCTTCCCCTCGGAATTATTGTAACCTTGACAAGAGGGCTGGCATGTTCGAGAAGCCAGCTTACCGTTGCGTGTCCTGCTTCATGATATGCAATGGTCTTCTTCTCATCCATCGATATAATCTTGTTCTTCCTTTCAAGTCCCCCTACTATTCTGTCGATGGCATCAAGAAAATCCTGCTTTTCAACAACTTTCTTATTCTTCCTGGCAGCTATCAGTGCAGCTTCATTGCAGACATTTGCTATGTCGGCTCCTGAAAAGCCCGGTGTTTGTTTTGCAAGGAAGCCGACATTGAAGTCCTTATCCAGTTTAATCGGGCGAAGGTGGACTTTAAATATTGCTTCCCTTTCGTTAAGGTCAGGGAGTTCGACATGTATCTGGCGGTCGAATCTTCCTGCTCTGAGCAGGGCCCTGTCGAGTATGTCTGCCCTGTTTGTTGCTGCCAGAATAATTACTCCCATATTGGTCCCAAACCCGTCCATCTCAGTAAGGAGCTGATTAAGAGTATTCTCCCTTTCGTCGTTCGAGCCGAAGTTAACATTTTTTCCTCTTGCCCGTCCCACAGCATCTATCTCATCGATAAAAACTATGCAGGGAGCCTTTTCCTTGGCCTGCTTGAATAGATCCCTGACCCTTGAGGCTCCGACCCCAACGAACATTTCAACAAAATCCGATCCTGATATCGAGAAGAAAGGAACGTTTGCCTCACCTGCAACAGCTTTTGCCAGTAGAGTCTTTCCCGTTCCGGGAGGTCCCACGAGAAGAGCGCCCTTGGGGATTTTTCCGCCAAGCTGAGTATATTTCTTCGGATTTTTGAGAAAATCGACAATCTCCATCACCTCGGTCTTGGCTTCCTCAAGGCCTGCCACATCGCTGAAGTTGATCTTCACGTTTGTGTCCTTGTCGAATATCTGGGCCCTTGATTTACCAACACTGAAGATCCCTCCTGCACCTCCTGCTCCTCCGCCTGACATTCTTCTCATCATGAACATCCACAGGAAAATCAGAAGGATAAAGGGAAGGGTCCATCCAAGGATCTCCCCGATATAGTTATGGCGTGTTTCCGACTCAGGATAAATAATATCCTTTTCCTCATAGCCTGCAGACTTCTGCTCATCGAGGACGAAAGGCTGGAAGGAAGTAATATCTGCGATGTTATAGGTATAATCGGGTTTCGGTACTCCGAAGCCTACTCTTCCGCTATTCTTTGCCAGCTCGGGATAACGTCCCGATTCCTTGGCTTCCTTTTTAAGAAATATCTCGGCGAACTCCTTGTTCACAACAACGATCTTTTCGACATCGCGGTTGGCTATCATCTCCTTCAGGTCACGTGTCTGGGCCTTTGGAGTGGACCTGCCTCCGTAAAACAGGTTTATCAGGATAAATGAAATAGCAAGTATTGCAAAAATCCAGTTCGAATTGAATTTCGGCTTCAGGTTTTTATCAGGCTGCTGGCCCGGTCCCTGATTTTTGTCGCTGTTCTCGGACATATTGAATTATTGACTTAACTTATGGTATCTTCTACCGTTTCTATCTTAGCATCAGCCCAGAGTGATTCAAGGCTGTAAAAATTCCTGTATTCTTCAAGGAATACATGTACCACCACATCTCCATAATCCAGGAGAACCCAGAAGCAGTTATCAAGACCTTCAACATGCCAGGGTTTTGAACTTCTCTCCTTCCTCACATTGTCTTCAACGGAATCGCAGATCGAATCTACCTGCGTAAAGGAGGTGCCATGACAAATAACAAAAAAGTCAGTTATCCGGTTTTCAAGTTTTCTCAGGTCAATCTTAACAACATCCTTCCCTTTTTTCTCAAATATCCCCTTCACCACCGACTCCACCAGCAATTCAGTCTCATTCTCTTTTTTCCTCATCAAAGAATATCCCATTAATAACAAAATGCAAAAGTACAAACATTTATCTTTATTTTTGCACCTGTGCGGAGCTTTTTGCAAATTCAGTGCCATTGTCTCATAACACTGAAAAAAAGGCATATATGATATTAGTGAAAAACTTAAATGTATGAGATATGATAATAGGATCAGATTACATTTTCCTTGAGAGTGTTGGATCAACGAACACTCATGCTTCGGGGTGCATTGAAGCCGGACATGTGCCGGAAGGTACTGTGTACTATGCAGGCTTTCAAACGGGAGGCAGAGGGCAGATGGGCTCCAGATGGGAGAGTGAAAAAGGGAAGAACCTGCTTTTCAGCGTAGTGCTTTACCCATCGGTTCTTCAGCCGTCGGAGCAGTTTGTGATTTCAATGTTCATCTCCCTTGGCATTACTGATTTTATCCGGAATCACATTCACGGCTGCACTGTCAAATGGCCGAATGACATTTATGCAGGGGATGACAAAATAGCAGGGATCCTTATTGAGAACACTCTGATGGGCAGCAGGATAAGCAGCACAGTGGCAGGGATAGGGATCAATATCAATCAGGAAATCTTCCCGGTCTATCTTAAAAATCCGGTTTCCCTGAGGTTGCTTACCGGATCCGAATACGACATCTTCTCAAGTCTTAAGGAAGTCGCAGCATGCCTCGACAGGCGTTACAAACAGGTCATTTCCGGAGATGCCTCCACAATAAGGGAGGAATATGTATCTTCCCTTTACGGACTCAATGAATGGCGTCAGTACCGAAGCCGCAGCGGGGAATTCACAGGAAGAATTATATCGGTAAACGAACAGGGTCTTCTCAGAATTGAGGCTTCGGGAGAGCTAAGGGATTATGCCTTTAAAGAGGTCGAATTCATTTAGCAGTGTTCTTCCATCCCTTGTATTTCTCCATTTCCTCCATCATTTTTTCGAGGAATGTCTGAACAGGGCCGGCTACCATCATCCTGAGAACAGGGTTCAGATGTGAGGAAACCGTTACTCTTGCATCGGCCTTCCCTGAAAGATTTTTCATAATATCCACCTCAAGAGAGAAATCGTTTGAGTGAAAAAGCGTCCCGTTGAAGACGATCTTTTCAACCGGCACTTTTTCAGTAAGGCGCAGATCTACATTCCCCATCGAAGAAACATTAAAACTGCATGAATCGCTGTCAATTTTCAGACCGCTTATCCCGGCATTCTGCGGCATGAACTGCTGCAGATTCCTGATGTCAGTAACAAAATCGTAGAATTCTGAGGGAGTACATTCCAGTGATCCCTTCCTGCTTTGAAAAGTCGATAAGTCTGCCATCCGTTCAAATGTTTTTTCCCCAGTTAGAAGGATCTGTTCTCCAAATTTTCAGCGTCTCCACATCCCTCTCGCCGATATAGCCTGTATCAACAGCTGTGTCAATAAGCGCCGAATAGTTGCTAAGCGTCACTAGGCGGCACTCAGCCGAGGCAAATGCATCAACCGATTTGCTGAACTGATAAGTAAAGATAGCAGCCATTCCAAGGAGCATGCATCCTGCTTCCCTGACTGCCGCCACGGCATTCAGACTGCTCCCCCCTGTTGATATAAGATCTTCTATTACAACAACTTTCTGTCCCTTTTCATAATAGCCCTCTATCTGGTTGCCAAGGCCATGTGACTTTGCCTCCGAACGGATGTAAATAAAAGGCAGTCCGAGTTTGTCGGCGACAAGCGCGCCGTGAGCTATCGCACCTGTAGCCACTCCGGCTATAAGTCCGGCACCGGGATATTCCGACTTTACCAGCTCACAGAAGGAATCGCGAATAAAAGACCTCACCTCCGGAAAAGAGAGTGTCTTGCGGTTATCACAGTAGATAGGCGATTTCCACCCTGAGGCCCAGGTAAAAGGATTTGACGGTTGCAATTTAATTGCTTTAATTTGTAACAGATATTCGGCTGTTCTTTTTGCAATAGTCTCCATTTAGCTATGTATAAAGTTCATTTTGAAAACAGATTCATTGTGATCAGCTCCGAACCTGACCGTTTGCAAAAATACGGGTTATTCCATAAGTTTTATGCCACTAAGGAACTTTATAATATTATAGCCCGATTTCAGTCCGACACCTCAATACCTTCCATTAACATTTACGGTCCCGACATAAGGCATATCTGGAAAATATTCAGGATCTACTTCACCGAGGTTGGCGCTGCAGGAGGTCTTGTCAGGCATGTCTCCGGAAAATTTCTTTTCATTGAGAAGAAAGGAAGACTCGATCTGCCGAAGGGGCATATTGAGCCGGGCGAAGAGCCCGAGATATGTGCCATCCGCGAAGTAAGCGAGGAATGCGGTATCAGCGGGCACTCAATAATAAAGGCTCTCGAACCCAGCTATCACACCTACTCTTGGGAAGGGATCTCCTATCTAAAAAAAACCAGCTGGTTTCTCATGCGCTATGAAGGCGAAATGATCACAGAACCTCAGATCAATGAAGGAATAACAAAAGTCGAATGGCTGTCGCCCGATGAGCTGAGCAGGATAAAAAGCACCGCCTGGCTTTCACTGATGGACATGATAAACAACTCGATCCTGAAATTCTGATACAGCAAATCCCCTTGTGAAGAATAAATGAGTCAGCTCCCGGCGGGCAACTCCAGGAGTAAATTTTTGTGCATGGAGAATCTAAATATCCTCCCCCCTGAATTCACCAAGGTTGATGGCAGAAGGGACAAACCTTGAGGCATCTCCGCCGCTTCTTATTATATCCCTAACAATTGTCGAATTAATTGAAGCGTGTTCCGGTACAGTAAGGAGGAAAACTGATTCGACCTCCGTTACGAGAAGTCTGTTCATCTGAGCTATGGCCCTTTCAAACTCAAAATCGGCGGCAGTCCTGAGCCCCCGGAGAATATATGCTGCGCCTTTTATCCTGCAGTAATCCACTGTAAGTCCTTCGTAATGATCGACTGTTATCCTGGGTTCATCAATAAAGACCCTTCTGATCATTTCTTTCCTTGCATCAAGAGAATAGTAGCCTTTTTTAAGGGCGTTGGCGCCCACGGCTATTATAATCTCGTCGAACAGGCAGAGAGCTCTTCTTGCTATTCCTTCATGTCCTATCGTAAAAGGATCGAAGGAGCCCGGGAAGACAGCTGTTTTTTTCATTCAAATGAGATTTTTTTGGGATTCTTTACCTTCTGCCTCAGAAGGGCAAGTTCAAGTACTTCCATTATGGTTTTGACGAAATGGAATTTCAGTCCTCCGATATATACTTCCTTTATATCCTCAACATCCTTTCTGTTCTCTTCCGACAGTATTATCTCCCTGATCCTGGCTCTTTTTGCGGCAAGGATCTTTTCTTTAATACCGCCCACCGGCAGCACCTTTCCGCGAAGGGTTATTTCACCTGTCATGGCCGTGAACTTCTTCACTTTCCTTTGTGTGAAAGCTGAGGCTATCGATGCGGCCATTGTTATGCCTGCTGACGGTCCGTCCTTTGGTATTGCCCCTTCTGGCACATGAATATGGATATTCCACTTATCTGCAAAGTTGTCCGGAAGTTCAAGAAGCCCGGCGTTCGATTTCAGATACTCAAGTGCGATAACGGCCGACTCCTTCATCACATCTCCCAGGTTACCCGTCAGGGTAAGCTTTCCGCTGCCCCGGCTCAGGCTTGTCTCGACAAAAAGTATTTCTCCGCCTGCTGCTGTCCATGCAAGACCGGTTACAACACCCGCCTGGTCATTACCTGCATAGATATCATGAACGAACCTGGGCGGGCCAAGCATTTCGGTAAGAGCCCCGGATGAAAGCTCCGGGTCGTATTCAGTTTCCGAGGCAATGTTCTTGGCTGTGACCCTGACAATCTTAGCCAGTTTCTTGTCCAGTTCGCGGACACCCGATTCCCTTGTATACTTGTCGATCAGAGTCTCCATCATTTTCTTTCCGATGGAAAGCTGATCTGCTCTTACCCCATGATTTTCGAGCTGTTTGGGAAGAAGATGCTGACGTGCAATCTCAAGTTTTTCCTCCACCAGGTAGCCGGTTATCTCGATCAGCTCCATCCTGTCGCGCAGGGCAGGACTTATTGTCGAAAGTGTATTGGCTGTGGCAATGAAAAGGACCTTCGACAGGTCGTATTCCATCTCGAGAAAATTATCGAAGAAAGAGCTGTTCTGCTCAGGGTCGAGAACTTCAAGAAGGGCAGAAGAGGGATCGCCTCTGAAATCCTGTCCCACCTTGTCGATCTCATCAAGAATGAATACAGGGTTTGAGGATGCGGCCCGTCGTATATTCTGGATTATCCTTCCCGGCATCGCCCCTATGTATGTTTTCCTGTGTCCCCGAATTTCTGCCTCATCGTGAAGTCCGCCAAGCGACATCCTCACATACTTACGATTTAGTGCCTTTGCCACCGACCGCCCCAGGGAGGTCTTCCCCACTCCGGGAGGTCCGTAAAGGCAGAGAATAGGCGATTTCAGATCGCCTTTAAGCTTAAGGACAGCAAGGTGTTCAAGTATCCTCTCCTTGACCTCATCAAGCCCGAAATGATCATCGTCAAGGACTTTCCTGGCGTTATGAAGATCAAGATTGTCTTCGGTATAGTAATTCCATGGAAGGTCGATAAGCGTCTGAACATAGTTCACCTGAACAGAATATTCTGCTGCTGCCGGATTAAGGCGCCCCAGCTTGTCCAGTTCCTTTTCAAATGTCTTCTGCACTTCGGCGCTCCACAGCTTTGAAGCTGC
The DNA here is from genome assembly GCA_040772125.1 of Bacteroidales bacterium. Taxonomy (GTDB): domain Bacteria; phylum Bacteroidota; class Bacteroidia; order Bacteroidales; family VadinHA17; genus LD21. The sequence continues at coordinate 531,306 of JAXGYS010000003.1, read as the reverse complement.
CTTTTTTCTGTACTCCTCTATCTCCTTCTCAACCGGATTTCCTCCCAGTTCATTCTGTATGGTCTTCATCTGCTGGTGAAGAAGGAATTCCCTCTGCTGCTGGTCGAGATCACTTTTCACCTTCGACTGCAATTCATTCTTCAGCTCAAGTATCTGTATTTCCTGGACAAGAAACTCAAGTAGCATAAATCCCCTGTCGCGCAGGCTGTTAACCTCGAGGAGCCTTTGCTTGTCCTGTACTTTAATATCGGTATTCGAACAGATGAAGTTAATGAGGTAAGTGTTGTTCTCTATATTTTTTACCGCGAAAGATGCCTCTGGGCTTATGTTGGGGTTTATCTTGATGATTTTCAGGGAAAGGTCCTTAAGCGATCCGACGATCGCATCAAAATCCTTGCTGGGGATCTCGGGCTTAATCTCAGGAATGGTTCTTACCCTTGCAATGAAGTAGGGCTTGTCGGATATCATCTCATTGAGGACCATCCGTTTTCTTCCCTGGATTATTGCCGTGGTTGAGCCGTCGGGCATTTCGAGCAGCTTCACTATCTGGCCTATCGTCCCGATCGTGTGAAGGTCCTCGAAAGCAGGATTCTCCATGTCAGGATCTTTCTGGGCAACAGTACCTACGATCCTGTCGCTTTTATAGGCATCCTTTATAAGTTGCACCGACCGGGGCCTTCCGATGGAGATGGGAAGAACGACTCCCGGGAAGAGGACAGTATTCCTGAGAGAAAGGATCGGTATCGAGTCGGGAACATCAATATCCTCGAGATCACCATCTTCGCCGTCAGCGATAATGGGAACGATATCACCCTCGTTATCGATTATATCGGGGACCATGAGCTCTCCTAACGACTTCCTGAATTTTCTTATCATCCTCTAAACAAATGCTGACAAATTTACACAATATTTTGACATCCTGAGCCGGGATGGTCGCAGGGCAAACTTTATGCCACAAGTGGATCCCTTCAGGATTAGTGCCCGGCATGGTGCCTTTTACTGACAGACCGGGAATAAAAAAGGGGCCGGAAAGCCCCTTTAATGCTTTTATTAAGCTGTTATTTCTTTTTGGAAACGTGATTTTTGTAACGGTTCATGAATTTGTCAACCCTTCCTGCCGTATCAACAAGTTTCATCTTACCTGTGTAGAAAGGATGGGATGTGTTTGATATTTCAAGCTTTATAAGAGGATATTCATTGCCGTCTTCCCATTTGACTGTCTCTTTCGATGGAGCTGTAGACCTTGTCAGGAAAGAATAGCCGTTCGACATGTCCTGAAAAACCACCAGCCTGTAATTATTTGGATGTAACCCCTGTTTCATTGCTATGATATTTTATTCCTTTAAAACTTTTGCCCTTAATTAGGGTTTGCAAAAGTAATTAACATTATCATAAAAACAAATAGATAACAAAAATTTTGCTGCATGGTTTTATCCGGCAGGTTCATTTCTGGTTTTGGCTGCCATCTCATCCTTGTATCTTATGAATCCGGCCTTGTCCCTTATCATGTACCTGTATGTGATATGCACTTTTGCCCTTTCTGCTCCAAGAGCCTGAAATATTGCCATCATCTTCGGATTGAAGTCACCAACCCACGAGAGTTCCAGTTCCTTGTACCAGGGTTTGTTTTTACAGACCTGGTAGATCTGGTAAAAAATCGCCGATTCCACTCCGCTGTTCTGGTAGGCAGGATTAACCCCCCCCACGATGGCTCGCATTCTTGTCATCTTATGCGTTAGCCGGCCATGGAGGAACCTGATTTTGTTCCACAGGTTAAGCTTACCCTTGAAAGGCTTTATTATCTGGTTTACGTCGGGTAATAGAATAAAGAATCCTATCGGCTTGTCGTTGTAATAGGCAAACCATATAAGTTCCTCATCCATAATTGGTTTTGCTTTTCTGAACATGTCATCTATAAGTTCCGGGTCGAGTGGCGTGAAATCTTCCTTGAATGCTGACCATGTCGAATTGTAAACGTCAACGAAGTCGCTTGCGAATTTTGCTTTTTTGGATGACTCAAAATGATGAAATGAGTATCCTGGTCTTTTCGACAGCCACTCGGCAATTTTCATTATCCTGGGAGGGAAATCGATCTCTCCCTTTTCGTTCATTACAGGCCGGTGATATGAATATTGCTCAAAATAGTTCATGAATCCGTACGATTCGAAGAATTCACGGTAATACTTCATATGATATGGCATACCAAATCCCTGCTGGACAAATCCCTCGACGAGAAGTCCCCAGTTAGTGTCATTCTCCCCGAAGTTTATGGGTCCGTCCATTGCTTCCATGCCTTGCTTTTCCAGCCAGTTCTTTGCGGTATCGAAAAGGGCGAAGGCCGCTTCCCTGTTCTCGACAACCTCAAAGAAACCCATTCCTCCCGTAGGCTGGCGATAGACTCCCGACCTTACCCTGTCGATGAATGCAGCCACCCTTCCTATGGTCTTCCCGCTTTCGTCCCTGAGGATCCATCTGACAGCCACTCCCTGCCGGAACAGATGGTTTTTTGCAGGATCGAATGTTGCCTCAAGATCAGAGTCAAGCATGCATACCCAGTTAGGATCATTCCTGTAAAGCCATTTTGGGAAATTAATGAATTCCTTTTTCTCATCCCGGGTTTTAACTTCAACGATCTGCATATATCAAGTGTTTTTCCAGTAAACGTTCATCATAAAGATAAGTTCAGCGACTTACGGGTACTAAGATAAGCAGTTTTATTAAAAATGGATCAGTGTTTACTCCGGGAACAGGAAAACCATTTTCCATTTTCTGAAGTGATAAATCACAGCTTCCCTCTCAGGATGATTAATGGATATCGATTACCCTGTGGTCGATAAGTACAAAAAGGATTGTAAGCAGGGTTGAATAGATCAGGAACAGTTTTATGGGAATGTATTCTCCGGGTTTTATTTTCATTTTTACCCAGAGGTATCCCGCAAGGAACACCTTTCCCAGAAGATAGACGATAAAGGTAGCAAGTGCCACCCCAACGATGTTGTATCCCCATTTAATCATCAGAAGGCTTAGCGGGACGTTGACTGCCAGCTCGAGCAGTGAGGCGATAAGAGTAATATGTGTCTTCTTTCTGCCGACAACTATGGTTTGCGGAAATATTAGCCTTGGGATAACCAGTAAGGAATAAATAAGAAAAATATCGGCACTTTTCTGAAATTCGGGAGTGAACATACGGGGATAGAGCCACCTGGCAAAGAGCATTATCAGCATTGTTGCAGGAAAGCAGATATGCATCAGGCCTTTCGATTTCATCTTTATTCTGGCAAGCGAATCCTTCATCCTGCTTCGGGTCGAGAATTCCGGCAGCATGGCGTTGCTCAGACCGTTAGCAAGCATCAGGACCAGGGGGAACTCCTTTGCACCATACCGGAACCATGCAAACATTCCCGGGTCGCGGTAAACGGCTGAAACTATTATGCCGTCGATATACTGGGCCGATCCGCTGATCAGGGATGTTAGAACCAGAGGCAGTCCAAGATAAAGATGCTCCTTCATGAATTCAACCGAGATCTTCATCTCGGTATAGCGTACTAGAAGCACTATAAGCCATATCCAGCGTACTGCGGTTACCGCCAGGAGTCCGTAAACTGACCACAGTATTCCCTTTCCCAGCACAACAGGAAGAATGATCAGGATCAGCTGGGCGGAAAAAGTGTATACCCCGTACTGGAAAATTCTGTAGGAGAGGTTGTTCAACAGGTAAATGTACTCGATAAGGCAGACAGGGCTGCTAAGAAGAACATAAAGAAGGAGAAGGTTCAGATAGGGGACGTTGCCGCTGTATTTAAATACCGAGAAGTTATATTTTATGCCGTGTCCAAGGGCAAAGACCAGAAGGCTGAAAAAGCAGAGAAGGAGAAAAGCATTGAATATCTCGGGTGATTTCTCCGTGCCGTTATCTCCTGTTTTCCTGTAGGTCCGGTTGCGGTGATAAAGCGGAAGAAGAGACTGGATGATACCTGTTACCCAGAAGAAAGTTATTAGTCCGGCGATAAACATGAACATCTCCCACGAACCTATGTCGGCTCTGGTAAGATGGCTTTTTGTAAAGATTATGCTGACAATGAAGAAGACCACAAACCGCATCAGCTGGAAGAGCTGAAGCCCTGAGATGTTGTCAATGAATTTAAGCTTTCTCAACTGCAGTCAGTGATAATAATTACTGATTGTGCCCCCTCGGGTCCTGATCAGTATAAATCTCATCTCCTTTTAACCGCCCAAAGATAGCAATAGATAGGAGCATCATAAAATAAAATTTAAATTTTGCGAAATAGAAATTTTGGGCTTACTTTGCACCCCGATACGGTGGATGTAGTTCAGTTGGTTAGAACGTCGGATTGTGGTTCCGAAGGTCGTGGGTTCGAATCCCATCTTCCACCCCACTAATAAAAATAATGGAAGGCAATTATCTGATTTAATGATAGTTGCCTTCAACATTTTTCCAATAGTTTATAATTTCTAACTATATTCTATCCCTGTGTTGTAAAAATCAGGTTTTTTAATTAAAATTGTTCATCTGACAATTTAAACGCTTTCCTTTAATCCTCATTCCCTGAATACAAGATTTCTGAGCGATTGACGGTAATGGTTTTCATCTATGCTGAAGAACAAGTCATCAATCTTTCGGGAAACATATTCATTCAGGTTGTAATCATTCATGCACTTCTGTATCACCTCAACCTGTGCAGTGGTTGTACAGGAAGGATTTCTGTGAATGTCTTTCAGCAAAAATGAAATCACGTTCCGGGCATTTGTCCTGTCTCTTTCAGAAACACAATCCGAAAATCCGAGCAATTCCGATTTTGCTGGTAACTTATCCCATTTGATATAAGGTATTTCATGACCATTATTTATTGCATTTTCTTTTTTAAGGTTCAAATAATCAACTTTACGGACACGATAAAGTATTAACCAAGGTTTTACCTCAGCAATAAATATAGCACCCAAGAATCCTGCATCTGACAGCAATTCAATATTTGAAATGTCAAAGCAATACTTCTTTAATCGTTTACCATTCAGTTGAATCTCAAATCTTCCGATTCCTTCAGCCGGAATGCCATTCTTTAACCAAAAATCGGCAATGTATTTCTTCCCCGATACAATTAATTCATCAGTCTTACCATATACTATGGCTGAAATCCCGGATTTTTTACTGCCAATTGCCCATTCAAGGACGGTAAGCGATGATTTATCGAAGGCAGTAGGTAAGATTTTAATCCTATCATCTTTGATTTGAATAGTGTGGCTCTTATAATACTTGTTTAAGTATGCCATTATTTTCAATATATCCGCTCCGTCCAATGCTATATCAATTCTTACCATCCGAACATAAGTCAGACCAAATGCGTCAAGAATTTTATTTAACAAACGTTGATACCCGCCAGTATAAAGCAAATAATTTGAAATCCTTACTGATACTTCATTGTAAGCATGAAGTCTGTTTATCGGACTTGAATAAATATCACAGACCTCAACACCCTCAACAAATATTCTGTGTAAGTACCTGAAGTTTGTATTTCTGTGAACACCTATTCTTTCAATTATGATATCCGGCACATCGTTATTTATGTATGATAGTTCTATTGGGTTATCCCAACCGCAAACAAATTCAAGCCAGTCTAAACACAACACATATTTTATATCCCGAACGACCGGAAAATAATTAACTGTATTTCCATGATTATAAGTTAATGTCGAGGAATAATTGACAGTTGTCGAACCCGAAAAAACAGGAAATTGGAGTTCATTGTTATTGCAATAAGAAGGTGCAACAATTTCAAATTTCTGAGTATTTATATCCGTACCTTTCATGATAAGGAGCGTTAAATGAAGTTATTTTTCTTACCCCTCGTTTTTGCAAGCGGGGGGTTTGCCGTTTTATAAATACGTTCAATGTTTAATTCCGGCTTCCTTTTATAAAAAATTATAAAATCACTGTTTGCAAAAAGAAATTTTTCATTTGGGAAATTTTTGTGTGGGCAGGCTTTTATTAGTTTTCTGACCCGCTCAGAATCCAATAAAGGCTTTAACTGCCTGACCAGCGGCAACTAAAGACCTCTACTTAAAAAAAGAAAAATATTAATGTCGGATACCGAATTAAATACAATCAGGGGGGGTATACAATCACCGGGACACCAGTGGGGGGGTTATGGTACATATAAAGGGTAGTTATAGTACAAATAAAATACAAACAAATATTTGCTAAAAATCATTAAATTGCTTCATAAATCGGACAAACGTATTACTCATATCTGCCTTTGAATGAAAAAGATTGTCTTATTGTTACTGATGGCATTTACTTCCTATCGTGGATTTACTCAATTCGTTGAGGCTGGAACATTCAAAATATTTAGAGGTAGTGTTGCCGGGGCAGACATAAATTTCAGGCTTGAACCAGATAATTCATATGAAATCTATGTAGTCCGATTTTGGTGCAGTTTATGCGATTCTGAAAGTATGGGACGGAATATATACCAAAAAGGGAAGTGGACTATTTCAAACGATTCAATAAAATTAATACCAGACGACACTATTGCAGTCTGGCACTTTAAAAAGGTAAATGAGATTACTTTAAAACTATTATTTATCGTCAACAGAGAATTCTATGCTTTAAAAAAAGATACCGTGATAAACAGAATGCTTAATGCGCAAAAAAATAGTGACCTGTTTGACTTTAAGTTGCTCTATGAAACTTTCAACAATGGTGTGGTTAAAAATACTCGTTACAGATTAGGTGACAGCAAAAATGAGTATTTGATAATATTCGATAAATCAGGAGAGGTTCAAAAGATTGAAAAATATAGAAACGGGAAAAAGACGAACAAACAATTAAAATGATAATAGCGTTGGCAATTTATTTTAAAAAATACTGCACTTCAGGAGAACCATTTCGAATTCACATTGGCGGATCAACGAACGCCACTTCGTGGCTTTCGTTGCTCCTGTAATTTTAAACAAATGACAATACAGGAATATATCCATACTGTTAATACTCGATTTAAGTCTGGCATTTCCGGGGAACATAGTTACCGGGGTGACCTTGAGTCCCTGATAAAAAGCATAGTTCCGGGAATTGAAATAACCAATGAACCGATAAATGTAACTACATGCGGAAACCCTGATTATGTTATAACCAAGAAAAAAATTCCGATTGGATATATTGAAGCAAAGGATATCGACAAGGATTTAAACAGCCATCAATTCAATGAGCAATTTGTCAGATATAAAAGAGCACTGGACAACCTGATTATTACCGATTATATTTCTTTCAAATTTTTTCAGCATGGCGAATTAATTCAGGAAGTTCGGATAGCGGACATAGAAAAAAACGTAATAAAGCCAATCCCGGAAAATTTCCAATTATTTGAAGACCGGATTAAAGATTTCTGCACATTTATCGGCATAACAATCAAATCAGCAAAAAAATTGGCTGAGATGATGGCTGCTAAAGCAAGATTATTGCAAAATATACTGGAACATGCAATAACCTCTGATGAGGTAAATAAGGAAAATACATCGTTAAAACAGCAATACGATACGTTTAAAAGTATCCTGATTCATGATTTAAAGCCAAAAGACTTTGCTGATATTTACGCCCAGACCTTGGCTTACGGAATGTTTGCTGCCCGGTTACATGACCCAAGTCTTGACAATTTCAGCCGTAAAGAAGCAGCGGAATTAATCCCTCATACAAACCCTTTCCTTAGGAGACTTTTTCAATACATTGCAGGATATGATATTGATGACCGGATAAAGACAACTGTTGATAACCTTGCGGATGTTTTTCGGGCAACGAATGTTGAGGCGATGCTTCAAAATTTTGGAAAGAGTACCCAGACCGAAGACCCAATAATTCACTTTTACGAGACCTTTCTGGCAGAATATGACCCAAAACAAAGAAAGTCACGGGGAGTCTTTTATACGCCTCAACCTGTTGTTAATTTCATCGTACGTTCGGTTGATGATATCTTAAAAAGTGAATTTGGACTGACCCAAGGTTTAGCAGACACCTCAAAAACAAAGATAAAAATTAAAGATGTTACCAAAGCGACATCGGATTTGCGTTCAAAGACAAAAAGTATTGAGAGAGAGGAAGAAGTTCACCGAGTACAAATATTAGACCCTGCAACCGGAACAGGAACGTTTCTTGCTGAAATAGTAAGACAGGTTTACAATAAATTCACAGGGCAGCAAGGAATTTGGAACAATTATGTCGAAACTCATCTGTTGCCCCGCCTCAACGGCTTTGAGTTGTTGATGGCAAGTTATGCTATGGCTCATTTAAAACTGGATTTAATATTATCTGAAACAGGTTTTAAACCAACCATTAATCAACGGTTACGTATATACCTTACTAACAGTCTTGAAGAATATCATCCTGATACAGGAACTCTTTTAGCAAACTGGTTAAGTACGGAAGCCAATGAAGCAAATGGAATAAAACGTGATACGCCAGTAATGGTTATATTAGGTAATCCCCCTTATTCTGTAAGTAGCACAAACAAAAGTAAATGGATTGAAAAATTGATGATTGACTATAAAAAAGAATTAAATGAAAGGAATATTCAACCTCTCTCAGATGATTATTTAAAGTTTATTCGATTTGGTGAGTACTATATCAATAAAAACGGCAATGGAATATTAGCGTATATCTCTAATAACAGTTTTATTGATGGAATTATTCACCGCCAGATGCGGAAGACCTTGTTAAATAGTTTTGATAGTATCTATATTCTGAATTTACATGGGAACACCAAGAAGGGTGAAAAATGCCCTGATGGGAGCACCGACCAAAATGTATTTGACATTATGCAAGGGGTAAGCATAAATATCTTTATAAAGAGAGGTATAGTGAAGAATAGGGATGCTCAGATTTTTCAATTTGACCTTTATGGAACAAGGCAATCGAAATATGATTACTTAACAAATAATACCCTTAATAATATTCCATGGAATAATATAAATCCAATTAAACCATACTTCTATTTTGTTAAAAAAGATTTTGATGGTATTGAAAAATATGAAAGCGGTTTTAGCATAGACTCTCTTTTTGAAAAAAACAGCGTTGGGATTGTAACATCCAAGGATGCAATATTAATAAGCACCTCTAAAGCAGATTTGAAGAATAAAGTTACAAATACCTATAATATTGAATATAAAGAATCATTGGTAAGACGAATCTCATATAGAACATTTGATGAGCAATATATATATTATGATAATAATCTTGTTGACCGTGCTCGTGAGAAACTTATGAAGCATTTGTTCTTTGATAATATCGCTCTCGTAACACCAAAACAAGCGATTAAAGGTTTCCATCATGTTTTTATCTCAAGACAAATTTGTGATAAAAACTTTATAGATTCTGCTGGACAGTATGGTGCTGGAAATGTTTTTCCTCTTTATATTTATCAGGAAAGTATTGAATTTCTATCAAATGACCAACCAGTAAGAAAGCGAGTTCCTAACCTCAACCTCAAAATTGTCAAGAGAATTGAAGAAATAATAAGTGAAAAATTTGTTAACGAGAAAGAATTACAATCTGACACATTCACTCCACTTGAATTATTTGATTATATATATGGAATCTTACATTCCACAAAATATAGAGAAAAATATAAAGAATTATTAAAGATTGATTTCCCTAAAATACCATACCCGAAAGACAAAGAAACTTTCTGGCAACTGGTAAAATTAGGCAGTGAGTTGAGGCAAATACATCTGTTGGAATCACCAAAAGTGGAGCATTATATTACCCTTTACCCTGTGGGGGGTGACAATTCTGTGCGTAAAATAAATGCTGTGCCCGGTTGTGATCCGCCCTGCCGGGCGAATCACCTTCGGGCATATATTAACGATACGCAATACTTTGATAACGTCCCTGAAGTGGCTTGGAACTTCTATATTGGCGGATATCAACCCGCTCAGAAATGGTTAAAAGACCGGAAAGGCAGGAAACTTGAATATGAAGATATTCTCCATTACCAAAAGATAATTGCTGCTTTGACTGAAACCGACAGGTTGATGAAAGAGATAGATAAAATTGAGTTTGAATAACTTATTTCCGATTTTCCTGATTAATAAATTCCATCAAATCTAAATGGTTAATCCGTAGTTGACCATATATTCTGATTGCTTTCAAGGTATCTTCATTGACGAGTTTATAAACAGTGGGACGGCTAAACGATAACATTTCGGCAACTTCATTAATGGAATAATACTTGTAACCCAACAGATATTTTAAAATGCTTTCCTCAACCTCATAAATCCGTTTTGTATCAACAATAATTGCTTCATTCTTAACTCTCGTACCAGTGTATTCAATTTCTACCTCATCATAAAGAATCCCCCGGTTGTTAAGAAACCGGGAAAGTTCAGCAGAATCAGGAAACGTCAAATCCAAGGGAATGAATTTATGTGGTGGTGTCAATGTGATTATTTGGAAGAAATCAAGGTATTGAAATGCTCTATACTTATATGTAAATTTCAGCCTTAATCCTTTTCTTGGGTGTAGTTTTTCTTCGAAGGTTATCATACACACATGTTTTAATTGCCTGTTCCGGCAAAATTTTTATTCCATATATCCATTGCATTCACACGTGCCTTGTCCGTAATGGCAATATATTTCTTGAAAGACCGAAAATCAACGTGACCCGTCATCGACATTATAACTTCTGGACGTACTCCGTTAATAAGGTTCTGTGTTATGAAAAACCGTCTGCCATGATGGCTGCTCATGATTTCATGTTTCTTTAACGGCTCTTGAATTTCTTTGTTCCCCCGATAACTGATTTTCATTATAGGTTGCGATATGCCGACATGTTCGCAAAGTTCTTTTATGTAATCGTTGTACTTCTGATTGCTTATGGCTATCGTTGAGGTATCATAATTGCATTCTGAAAGAATCTCCTTGGCATTATCATTTAACGGTATTTGAAGTTTCTGGCGTGTTTTGGTGCTGTTCATGAAGATAGTGTCATTCCGCAAATGGTTTTTCCGGATTTTGATTGCATCAGAATACCTCAACCCTGTCGAACACTGCAACACAAACAGTTTTCTTACCTTTTCCAGTCTTTCATTATCCAGTTTGTTTAAAAGCATTCTGTATTCATCCTCTTCCAGCGTAATAAGAGCCGGAACTGGCTTTGTTCTTATGGTGTACTTCTTGTATGAAATGTTAATTGGCAGACCCCTGTCATGCTGACCGTTGAGGAAGATACGAAGTGTTTGAAGATTCTTTAATATGGTACTGTCGGCTAAATGTTTGGTTATAACCTCATCACTGTCCTTGGATTTCGTCTCTATTTTGACCTGTGACAGATATATTTCAAATTTTTCAAAGAAAATGTTGTCAATCTCGCTGAGGACAATGGTATCTTTCCGATACTTTTCAAACCCTGATAGATGCGATTTAAGCGTCTTAAAATCTTTGATGCCATTACGGGTTAAGGTTCTTTCTTTCAGTTGAAGGAAGTCATCATATATATCAAAAAAACCAAGTGTGACAGGTGATGTCTTCTCAATATATCGTTGTTTTATTTCGGACAACTGGAATCTTCCTTTCTGTGACAGTTCGGCAATTATATCGGTAACCAGTTCTTTCTGAGCAATCAGCATCTGGTTGACCTTATAGTAATCCTTTGCTTTGGTTCTGATGACTGATTGACTTTTGGGTGACCAACTATCAGCACTGACCTTGATAGCCGTTGGAATCCTGATAGTTTTCTTTTTCTCACCAAGTTTGGAAACGGAAACCTCAACATATACGGTGCAATCCCCTGCCTTATTCGCTTTGGTTGCTTCAATCATTAAACGTGTGTTCATTTCTAACTATATTCTAACTTAACTGATGTAAATATACGTAAAAAATAAACAACATGTTTTATTTTAAATTGTTTTTTAGGCTGTTAGCCATGTTCAGACAAGTAGGTTAGATTCCCATCTTCCACCCAGACAGCTTAAGCCTTTCCCGCCGGCAGGCGGGAAAGGCTTTGTTTTTTCATCGCGTTGAAAGCTTGCTTTCAAAAGCGACTGAAAAAACAAAGCCCGAATGAGCGAAGCGAATGAAAGGCTTAAGCTGTCTGGAGGTCCCCCCTCAGGGATCGCCGACGAAGCGTAGCGGAGGAGGCAATCCCCCCTACTCACTCTGAAAGCTCGCTTTCAAAAGCGACTGAAAAAACAAAGCCCGAATGAGCGAAGCGAATGAAAGGCTTAAGCTGTCTGGAAGCCCCCCTCAGGAAGCCTCAGTCTGCGGCATCCCGGAGCTTCTTTCCCATTTTCTGTAACGCGACCAGGCAAAAAGCGCCAGAGCAACCAGAAGACCTGCGGCAATATATACGAACACCGGAACCGGAACTGGATCTCCTCCGGCATAAGAATGAAGTCCCGACAGATAGTAATTCACTCCGAAATATGTCATTAGAACCGACGAGAATGCCAACAGGGAAAGAAGGTTGAAAGTGAAAATATCCTTCATTCCGGGAATGATCCTGGAGTGTATTACAAGGCTGTAGATAACTATTGTTATCAGTGACCAGGTTTCTTTGGGATCCCATCCCCAGTATCTTCCCCACGATTCATTAGCCCATACCGCCCCGAGAAATGTCCCTGCGGTAAGAAGATACAGTCCTATCGTAAGAGTCTTGTAATTAATTACTGCAAGCTCATCAAGGGTTGCCGAAATGCGTTCAATATTCTTTATGCCGGTAAGCGACATCAGTATCAGGGAGATAATACCCAGAATTGCTCCAAGTCCCAGGAAACCATAACTTCCGGTGATGACCGAAACATGGAGGGTAAGCCAGTAGGACTTCAGAACAGGGACAAGGTTGGTAATTTCCGGATCCATAAAGCTGAGATGAGCTACAAGAAGTGTCAGTCCTGCAAGTACAGCTGTTGCTGAAAGGGCGAAGGGAGAGCGTTTTTTGAAGATGAACCCGGCCATAAGTGTAACCCATGATATGAAGATCATCGATTCATAGCCGTTGCTCATTGGTGAATGACCCGAAATGTACCATCGCAGGGCAAGTCCCGCTGTATGCATAACAAATCCGGCAAACAGGACAAGGCTTAGTACCCCTACAAATTTAGAGATCTCCTTTCTGCCTCTGATAACCATTACCAGTAGGCCTGTGAGCATCAGTATCCCAAGGGTTGAATAAAACGGGAAGAGGCGTTCGAATATAAGAAGCCTGTAATAAAGCGACTCGGCACCCAGTTTCGTTTCAGATGGCAGTTCATACCCTGCAAAGTTTCTCTGATACTGTATTATCGATTCGGCTATCCTGATCGTACCCGGACTGTCGCCACCCCTTACAGCGCCCGAAAGAAGCGGAATGACACTCCCGAGGTAAAGAGAATCTTCCCTGTTTGCCGCGTGTTTATACGCCTCTTCCGGTGTGTTCCAGTCGTGTGAACCGTCGTGAGGCGGGAAAATTTTAAGGAAGCCTCCCGTGTAGATCATATAAATGATATTTACCCTTTCGTCTGCCTTAAGTATCTCCTTATCGCCCTTTGTCCTTACTCCGGGAGGTTTTGAATATATCTTTTCCACATCCTCTCCGAGTTTATAGAATCCCCCTCCTTCAAGGTCGACCAGGTCGGTGAATGACGCCATGTTGCCTCTTATTCCAAGTCTTTTCTGAAGGTCCGTCCCTCCCACCCTTATCAGCGGTGCATTCTTCCAGCTGTCGAAGTCGAGGTAGATGCCAATGAACACCTGCACCGGAGTCAGTCCTTCAAATCTGTTCTCCCTTGCCACTTTACGTAGTATGTCGTTACTCAGGGTAGACAGGGGTTTTGTCCTCCCCTTCTGGTCCTGAACAAGTATTTTTCCCAGCTCCCCGGCCGAGTCCTTGCCGGGAGCAAGTCGCTGGGCAGCTGCATTTCCTGAAAGGCAAAGCAGCACTATCACAAGCATTGCCGGGGCTTTCCGCCTGAGAGCCGAGCTCCAGTTTCCGGCCCTGACAGTATTAAACACGGAATTCCTGTTCAGAAGGGAAAGAATAATAAAAGCTACAAGTAATCCGTAACCTGCGTAGGTAACAAACATGCCAGCCCTGTCGTGGTTGACAGACAGTATTGTTCCTTTCTCATCGGGGTCATACGACGACTGGTAAAACCTGTAACCCCTGTATTTCAATATGTTATTCATGAAAATGGTCGCAGGCTTTACCACTCCCTCGCTTTCGTCCGACAGAACAACCTCGCTTTTGTAGCCTGAAGGACTGTTGGATCCGGGATATCGTTCAAGAATAAAATCATTGAGCCTGAGTTCAAAGGGAAGGACAAGCTCCTCCGCCCCGAAGCTTATCTCGAGTATGTTTCCGTCGACTTTTGTCGTACCGGATGAGCGGTAATTATCCATGGAATGCCATACTTCGGCCGTGGCTTTCCTTTCCTTTCCTCTGAACAGGTCGAAGATGAAAAGCACAAGACCTGTTTCCTCAACCTGCATGTCGGCTGCAACAGGCATAAAGACACCCTTCAGTTCCATCTCCTGGGGCACTATCCTCATACCGTTCACGGAAATTATCTGCATCGGTTCAAGAAGGGCCGTATCGCCTCCGTTATACTGCACTGTTTCCCTTTTCATCATTCCCCCTGCTTCAAAGCTGTGCGGTGAGGTGAAACGGAAGGAATCCCCGTCACTAAGGAAGATCAGGTCGCATTTCCCGGTGGGATTAAGCCCTGTAATAGCATCTCCGGATGAAAGCATCTGCCCGTCCTCGAGATAAAGTGTTCTTCTTCCGCCCTGGCCGGTAATCATCAGTGTGATGACCGGGCCGCCCGAATCGGACCTGACGACGCTTCTGGATGCATTGGGAATTATTCTTGATAGCCTCAGCTGGTACCTGCTTTCTCCAGAGACTACCGAAGTGCTGTAATTATCGGCAGAAGAACTGCTTATATAGTACTTGCGGGAACTTTGATCAACAATCTTTCCCGAGGGATCCTTAAGCACAAAGGAAAGGTAATTTTCTTCCGAATAGCAAAGGTTCTGTTCCTCACCTTCCCTTATGTGTATCGATCCTTCCCATCCTGTGTAGCGTGTTATTGCCGCACCTGCAGCTATAATTATGAAGGATGCATGAAACAGCATTACTGTCAGCTTCTCCTTCCTGAACAACCTGAAAACCACAATCTGTCCTGCAAGGTTGAGAACAAGAAGAAGAATAACAAGTTCAAACCATCTTGTATCGTAAACGAAGCTGTAGGCCGCCTCACGGCCGTAGTCATTTTCAATAAATGTAGCTGCAGCCATCGTGGCTGCGAAGATTATGAACAGCATCCCCATGAATACCGGGGAAAAGAGGAATTTGACTATTTTCATTATCCTGGATTATAACTTTATTTTGGTTTTATGCTTTGCCTGAGAAAGAAATGCTGTCTGATCTTTTTCACATTGCTGCAGGGGAAAGAGTACTTCATTCAGGTTGTTTTGGAGGTATGTGAGCTAACCGTTTTCCGAGATAAAAAGGAGCTTTTCCCTGTCGATAATTGCAATCCGTGAAGCTGAAATGCGTATCAGCCCATCCTTCTCCATCGAATTCAGAATTCTCACCACGCTCTCCTTCACCATGTTTGTCATATCTCCTATTTCCTGGCGTGAAAGAACCATCCCGAACTCTTCCGCTCCAAAAATATCGTCGGCCAGGTGCAGCAGCAATTCGGCAAGACGTCCTGCCATTTTTTTCTGGGTCAGGCTTACCATCCTCTGGCCGGTATTGCCAAGTTGTAAGGTAAGATCCTCTATAAGGCTTTCTGCGAAAAGGCTGTTCTCCCTTACCAGCTTACGGAAAACATCAAAGCTCACGAAACAGGCTTTTACCTGGGTCAGTGCCGAAACCGAGCATGTGTATCTTGCTCCCGTGTAAGCGCCCGGACCCATAAGAGGTGAACCTGGAATAAGTATTCCGGAAATGAAGTTCCTGCCGTTAATACCCTCGAGGTACTTCTTCGCTATTCCTGACGCAAGGAAAAGCGCATTGGAGGCAGGTGTCCCTTGTTTTACAAGAATTTCGCCAGGTTTAAATGCAGCCTCATACCTGTTCTCGTCTATAAGTCTCAGCTCTGATTCTGAAAGATGCCTGAAATTCTTCCAGATCACCGGACAGTCAGCGCAGCCGCCATGGTATGTCTCTGACATCATATCTGATATAATCATTGAATAATTCTACCCTATGCATTTTCATTTTCTCTTTACAAATATCATTATTTTTATTGACATATATCATTCCCTTTGTCTGATATAATCAATTTTAAACATTGTAAAATAAACAGGTAATGTTATTCATATAACAATATGTATTATTAAATTGCGTGGATAAAATTCTAAAAAGCCCGAAAAATGAAAGATTCATTCAAATTTCTTTTCATGATACTGGCTGCCGTTTCTCTCCTTTGGGCTTGCGAAGGTCCGATGGGACCATCGGGAGCTGACGGTGCCGACGGAGCTGACGGTGCCGATGCCAACGAGACATGCAAGCTTTGCCATAATAGCAGTGTGGTCGACGCAACAGCCCTTCAGTATGAGTACTCGCTTCATTCAAGGGGTGAGGCTTATGAAGAAGGCACCAGGAATGCCTGCGCCCCCTGTCATTCGCATCAGGGTTTTCTTGATGTTGTAAAGAACAATACCCCGGCTACCTTTACTGCAGGCACCGGAGATCCTCCGAGATATACCAACAACTATACTGCATCGGCCTCCGCCCTGGCTCTTCCAGGACCCATTTCATGCTTTACATGCCACAGCTCGCTGCACACAGATTATGAAGCCACAGAATTCCTGCCCCTTACCACCACAGCGCCTGTGTCAATGACCATGTGGGGAGGAGCGAAAACAATAAACTTCAGCAAGCAGAGCTCGAACCTATGCGCCAAATGCCATCAGCCCAGGCCGTTAACTGCAGGAAACGGACAGCTTATTGATTATTCGAGGCTGATATCGGAGCCCGAAGCTGCCTATACCATGTCGCAGTTGTCATACAGGACCGGAGTTCATTACGGGACTCACTCGGCAATGTTTTCAGGGACCGGGGGAATCGAGTTCGGAACCGGTTATGAGAATTCGGCTCACACGGCCGGAGCTTCATGCGTCGACTGTCATATGGCAACACCATCAGGACTGGCAGGCGGTCATTCCTTTTCGGCTGCCGGAAACTACAATGGTTGCAATGCAACAGGCTGCCACAGCGGGATGAGTTCTTCCAGCGCTTTGCTTGAAGAAGCGAGAGAAGACATTGAAACACTTCTAGGGGAACTTGCCGACCTTATCAACTCGGCCGGGGATGGCCATGATATCTTTCAGACTGACCCTGAAGACGGGGAGAATCACGGATATCTTGATATCTATGATTCAGGATCCAATCCTACCGGCTACTGGAGGAATCCGGCCAACGGTACTCCGCCTTTACCTGCTCTTACCAACGCACAGATGGGTGCAATTATTAACTTCCAGCTTGTGGTAAGGGATGGAAGCATGGGAGTACATAATTATCCCTACATCAAAAAACTGCTCGAGAATTCAATAGAAGCTCTTTAGGTATTTTATAGAAAAAGAGGCTGTTCCACAAAAGAACAGCCTCTTTTTTTACCCTTTTATTCTGTATGCATTACTTTTTAAAGGTACGCATGTAGTTAACCATGTTCCAGATATCATCATCGGTCAGTTTACCCTCGTATTTCGGCATCTCACCCCTTCCCACTTTAGTCTTGTAAAAGTGTTCCCCGTCAGTCTGGTTCTGGTAGTAAGCACCTGAAAAATCTCCGGCAAAATCTTTAAGCATCCTGGCCTTGACACCATCACCAAGTCCCGTCTTGCCATGGCATGAAGCACAATGCTTTGTGTACAGCGCCTTACCTGCATTAATGCTTGCTTCATTACTGGCAACAGGATTTTTCATTGATTTGAATTCTGCCGGCACTTCCCATGGTTTAGCCTGCTTTTCCTGTGCCATCAGGCCCGATGATATTAATAGTCCGGCAATGGCAAAAGTCGTGATTTTCATGAAGGTCTTTACTGATCTGTTCATATTTTCAATTTTTAGATTTATATATATGCATATTTAGTTGCAATTTTCGTGCAAATTTTTGTCAAAACCAAATTTCAGTGTTTTTCCGATTCGTGATATCCCGAAATCATTCCCCTGAAAAGGGCAAAGGGTGTTGATCCCAGAGTGCATGTGTAAATATGTATTATCATGAAAATGGAAAGAAAGAAACCGGTTATTACATGAAGGAGATCTGTCAGAATAAGTCCGCTGACCCCAAAAAACTTATTGACGGTTATCTCAGGTATCATCAGTCCTATTCCCGAAATGATAAGCAGGGGCATGGCCACGTACATCGCAAGCACATAGGAGAATTTCTGAAGCGGATTGAATTTATTCTCCTCAGTAACAGGGAAAGGGTGCTGCTCACCCCTGAACATACCTGAAGCGTAGAATTTCAGTTGTTTCATGAGGTTTGGCCTGAAATTATCCTTTTTGATTTTGTAATAACGCCCGTTCCCCGAAAGTATGTTTCCTGTCACGAAGAGTATATAGTTAATGGTAAGTATCACGGCTGCAAAATTGTGCCATTTCACTGCCTTCGCAAAACCAACAAGAAGGACATTCCCCTCCTTGCTTGTGTACTGCATGCTGAGGCCTGTTATAATCAGAATAATAAAGAGGATGGCATTCAGAAGGTGCCACAATCTCACCCATTTGGGATATAAATAAATATAACTCATTTCCGGCTCCGTTTTTTTATTGTTCTGAATGTGATGTGAACAGCAATGACTGCAACAGTTATGAAAAAGATCACGAAACTCAGCCAGTTCAGGTATTCATTTCTGTTGGCACCGATAACATACGACTGATTCATTATTATTCCGTTAAAAAACCCGTCCTTTCTCTGTTCTCTTGATTGAAACTTATAAAGGGATGACATCAGCAGAGAATTTTTCGAGTGGCATTCATTACATCCTTTCACAGCCATCTCCTTCGGCCTGATAAGATGTGCAACAAGCACGGAATCATTAATCTGGGTATGGCATTCTATGCATCTTACGCTCCTGAAGTGCGCCGCCTGGTTGGGAAGCCATTCATGTGTTTCCAGAATACTTATTTCTTCCCTTTCTGAAAGAAGGCGGAACCTGTCATAATCGGAATGACAGTGAAGGCAGATGTTGTTGTCGTAAAGTATGGTTTCCTTAATGTTTGTGCTGTTTCGGATATTGATCCTGTAATCGTGCGGACCATGGCACTTCCAGCAGGTAAAGCCCTCTTCCTCGAGTTTGAAATGAACGCTTTCCCGGTATTCTGCATCGATGATCTCAAAGTTGAATTCGGAGAACATATCGTCGCCGCCGTGGCAGTCGAGACAGTTGAAACTCTGTTCCATCCTCAGCTCGCCGGGATGGGGAAAAATGACATAATCCGCTGAATGACAGTCAGTACAGCTGAAGCTTTTATGATTCGAGATATAAAAATCATTCCTGTCGATTACCCTCTCGGAAAACATCATCGCTTTCACCTCCCGTCCAAGGTTCTCATTTGTGTATGTATATGTTTTCTGCCCGTGACACACGAAACATCTTTCATTATCCTCATGGAAGGGTGAGACATAAGTCACGGTGTCGCCAGCGGCAGTCGCCTCCTTTGCCCTTTCTGATGCAAAGGCAGATGATCCCAAAGTCAGAACAAGGATCAGGGAAAGGTATTTCATTTCTGAAACTGTCATTTTTTTCTGTTAGTTAAAATCTAACCGTGATATTGAATCCGAAAAGGAATTCGCCGTCGGCAAAGTCGTTTGTATTAAAAAGAAGGTTACGCTGGTTTATTATCTGTGAATAATTGGCGGCGAACACCTGAAAATTATGAGTGGCAGTGCTGATCTCCCAGCCAAGTGAAAGGTTTGGCTTTGGTTTCAGTTCATCGTTGTCGAGTTCCTGTTTTGTCAGCAGCTGGTCATACTCAAGCAGAAGTGAATGTGATCCGAACAGGGTCGCTTTTGCCCCTGCCGAAAAACCGAAATTGAGGTTTTTGTATTTTGACTCGTTTGTATACTGCGGTACTGCATTGAAATAGACCACCGAGGGAGCTATCTGAGCTGAAACCTTTTCGCTGAACTTCCTGGCAACAATAAACTGTGTAAAATAGGAAAGCCTGTGTATATCCCTGTACCTGTCAAGAGGACCGAAGGCCTCCTTCTTCCTGAGATCCAGAACGAAATTACCATAATACGAAAGAGAAACAGGCATGCTGTTGTCTTCGGTCTGTCGCAGGATGAGATACTTCCATTGTATATCCTGAAGCTTGTAGTCCTTTGTTGTTCCGCCTCCGATCATAAGTCTGTCGGTAACTCCGAAATTCAGCCCCAGTCTCGTATTTGCAGCTCCGTAAATGCCGAAAAGGTCGTGATAGTCCTCGATAAGGCTGAACCTGTGATGTATCTGGAGTTCCATCCCCTCTTTGTAAGGAGTCTCCACGGTCTGATTGTCAATTAGCACGGCGGTTCCAAAGGTAAACCTGACCGGTTTTGCTTCTGCTTTCTCCACGCTTTCTTCCTGAGCTGAAAGAGAAAGAGTCAAAACTGACAGAAACAATATTAGAAGGTTCTTTTTCATCATAATATAATTTTGATTTTTAAGGTCACATGCCTGCCCTGCATCAGGCGGGGGAACCCACATGGAAAGATCCCTGTTCCTCTTTGTGCTTTTGACCATGCGGGTTTCATATTATCCGGGTTATTAGGTTATTTTTTCAGTTATTCTGTGCACCCTGTTCTATCCAGAGCAGTATCAGTTGTTTTTCCGCATCGAGGGTAAAAGCAGTATGGCTGCTGGAGATCACCATTTTGTAAAGCCGGCTGTCAGCGGCAGGCTGGCTCAGATAACCTCCGGATGTGAGCGCCTCAAATGAATTGCCTGCCCTCAGGTCGGGACTTCTGCTGCCCTTGTGGCAGGAAATGCAGTTTGCCGTGAATATGGGCTGTATCTGAGTCCCGTATAAAACAGGCTCTTCCGGATCAACCGTCTCAACCTGGTAGACATACTTCTCACATGATGAAAACAGTGCCATTCCGGCTATAAGCAACAGGAAGGAAAGAAGAACCGGCAGTTTCCTTGTTTTCATTATCTTTTCTGTTAGTTGTTTCACAAAGATATCTGATAATACTGATTAATAATATATTACCGGCAATTTTTTACTAAAATATCAATGCTGTTTATCATATAAAAAATTGACATATATCACAGGTCCGGATGATAAATATTAGGCCACTTATTGCTGTTCTGGTGTACCCTTATCAAAATGTTAATACTAACTGAAACATACCAGGAATGAAGGTTAGTGACCATCTGATTTCACCTAACTTTTGATTTTGACAAAGACACTCTTAATTTTGATGAAAAAGGGATTTCTGGTGATGAAAGTCGCTCCTGCTATGACAAACAATTTTCAACTGTAAGTATTTTCAGCTCATTGCGGAGACCTCATTTTGACAGAGGATGTTTTTTAGTTTATATTTCGACCGATTGTGTTAGTTAGGTCAAACGGACCTCAGCCTTCATCGATTATACACATGATCAGATGGTTAGATGTCCTGGTGACATATCCGGCAATGTTCAGTTTTTTTTTAGTTATTCCAGTCAGTTAATCCGGCGTTGGTCCAATGGTTAGTGTTTGTGGCAGTTCAGTTCACCTGTTTAAATTAAGGTCAAGAATGGTCTTCCGATGGGTAAGATCATTGATGAGACTGGGATTTATGGTTGTGCTGCTGTTTCAAATGACGGAGCTTCACTGTGACACAAAAAGGGTCTTGTTCATCGGAAACAGCTACACTTTCCACAACAACATGCCGGATATTGCAGCCGAGGTGGCACGGTCAGCAGGCGATCAGCTTATATTTGCAACTTCAGCTTATTCAACCTATAATCTTCAGCTTCACTCCACAAATGCCACCACACTCGAACTCATCCGTCAGGGAGGATGGGATTATGTGGTTCTCCAGGAAAACAGCCAGTATCCTTCCGAGCCTTTAAGCTGGGTTGAGCAGAATGTTTTTCCCTATGCAGCGTTTCTTTCAGGCGAGGTCAGAAGGTACAATCCCGGTGCCGAAACAATGTTCTATATAACATGGGGGAGAAGAGACGGTGACGCCGACAGGTGCTCAAGGCTTCCGGTTGTCTGCACCTACACCGGGATGGACGACCTTACCCGCGAAAGGTACATGATGATGGCTGATCGGAACGATGGAGTTCTGTCACCGGTAGGCCCCGTATGGAGATACCTCCGGGAGAACCATTCGTCCATAGAGCTCTATGTCGACGACGGCAGTCATCCCTCTGCAGCTGGTTCCTATGCTGCAGCCTGCTGCTTCTATGCAGCTGTATTCAGGAAAGATCCCGGGCTCATAACCTACAACTACTCCGTGGGCTCATCTACAGCCTCAACAATCCGCAGCGCTGCCAGAACTGTGGTCTATAATAACCTTTCGACTTGGCACCTGGGAAATTCTTCAACCTATACAATTACCTCCTCAGCAGGAAGCGGCGGAACAATTACTCCTTCAGGCACCAGGACAGTCCATCCCGGAGATAACATTACCTACAGGATAACTCCCAACTCCGGATATTATATAAGTAATGTCAGGGTCGACAATGTTTCAGTAGGCAGTCCTTCCTCGTACACTTTCAGCAACGTTTCATCAAATCATGTCATTTCGGCCACCTTTGGGATTAATGGTTATACGATAACGGCCGGAGCCGGAGCCGGAGGCAGCGTGACTCCCTCGGGAAGTGTTGGTGTAAGTCACGGCTCCGACATAACTTTTTCCATTACACCTTCCACAGGTTACTCCGTAGCTGACGTCAGGATTGACAATGTTTCTGCAGGGTCAGTAACATCCTATACCTTCCGCGATGTTACAGAAAACCACAGCCTTTATGCCACTTTCTCGGCACGGGAATTCAGAATATCAGCATCTGCAGGCACAGGCGGATCAATAACTCCATCAGGCACAAGGAATATCAATTTCGGATCGCAGGCAACCTTCACAATCACTCCCGGCACCGGATACCGAATCCTCGATGTAAGGGTCGACGGCTCTTCGGTTGGAGCTGTATCAACATATACTTTTTCAAATGTAGAATCGGATCATACCATAGCTGCCTCGTTCATACTGCTGACATACAATATTGATGGTTCGGCCTCTTCGGGAGGATCAATAAGCCCTGCAGGAACAAGCCGGGTCAACCATGGTTCGCAGCTCAGCTTTACAATTACGCCTTCAACAGGATACAGGATACAGGACGTCAGAGTTGATGGCGTGTCGGCCGGAGCTGTTTCAGTGTACACCTTTACCGGCATCAGTTCGGATCATACAATAGAAGCATCGTTTATTCTGCGGACATTCAGTATTGATGCCTCTGCATCTGAGGGAGGATCGATTAGTCCTCCGGGTTCCACAAGCGTAACCTACGGTGAGGACCAGGCATATATAATTACTCCCTCCACAGGATTCGAAATCTCTGACATAAGGATTGACAACGTCTCAGTGGGGCCCGTGGAGTCCTATACATTTAATAATGTTGTAAGGGATCATACAATAACGGCTCATTTCAAACTAAAAACCTATGTAATAGCCACAGAATCAAACCAGGGAGGATCGGTCAGTCCTTCGGGTCCCAGAACTGTTGATCACGGATCAGCTCTTGAATTCACTTTCAGTCCTGATTTTGGCTACCGCATCAGGGATGTGATTATTGATGGAATATCCATGGGGATGATCAGGACATATACATTTGGGAACATCAGCGGAGATCATACGGTATCTGTTAAGTTTGAGCCAATTCCGATATATTATCTCACTGCAGTCAGCGGAGAGGGAGGTTCTGTTACACCGGCAGGGATAACTGATGTCTTTGAGGGTTCAGATCTGGCTTATTCCATTGTACCCGATTCCGGATACCGGATTCTGAATGTTACTGTTGACAACCTCTCGCTTGGATCCATAAATGAATACACTTTCAGCGGGATAAGTTCCGATCACAGGATAACGGCAAGTTTTACAACAAGCTCGGAGGTATTGATTTATCCCAATCCCTTTTCCTTGACTTTCAACATATTGATAAAATCCCCTGAAGACAGCAAATTTGACCTTGTGGTAACTGATTTTTCGGGACGGATAGTATTGATCCGCAACTCCGTTCCGGGAAATGAGAATACCCCTGTCCTTATTCAAGGTGATAAGGGATACTATTTTGTAAAGGTCCTTCTGGGGGGCCGTAAGATCGGCACCTTCAAGATACTGAAGTCAGGGAGCTGATTTTCGGCAGATCCCCGGTTGCATCAGAATTTATAGCTGTTGTCGCCGATAAGCTTGTCAGCTATTCTTCTGCGGGCATCCTTGACGTTAATTCCCTTTACCCGCGACAGTGCTTCTGCGGCAGTCAAAAGGCCGGCAGCCATTTCTCCGGTGGCGAAAGCGTTGATAGCGTCGGAGCTCTCTTTTCTTACAACTACGGCTGTTTCTGAAAAATTGACATCAAGTATATCCCTGTAAACCGGGTCGACTCCCTTCAGGCTTTCAAGCTTCTCAATCCTCAGGGCAAGCGATTCCGAGAGGTAGGTCTCCATCATTATTTCGGCGATATTGTTCATCACCTCCTGTTCATTGACCAGACCTTTTCCGAAATGTGTCACTGCACCGTGCATGCACAGCAGGACAGCTTTCTTGAAGTTGCTGATATATCTTTTCTTCTCACCGAAGTATGTCTCATCAGAGGGTTCAGGGCCTGTAAGATCACCGGGATTGCTGAAGAGTCTTTCAGCTTCGCCGAAGAGGTCAAAGTCGCCCTTCATAGCCCTTTTCATTGCCGTATCGGAAACGAGCAGACGGTTTATTTCGTTGGTGCCTTCAAAGATCCTGTTGATCCTCGAATCGCGGTAACCCCTTTCCACATCCATTTCGGCCGAGTAACCCATTCCACCGTGAATCTGAACTGCCTCATCGGCTACATAATCGAGCATTTCCGAACCGGCTACCTTAAGTATGGCTGCCTCAACCGCATAGTGGCTTATCGCCTCAATGGCAGCGCGTCCCTTGTCTCCGCAATCCGATTTCAGCTTTTCCATAAGGTCGTCAATGTCCATACTCACCCTGTAAACAGCCGACTCTGAAGCCAAAAGTCTTATGACCTGCTGAGCGAGCTTATGCTTTATTGCTCCGAATGAAGAAATGAGAACTCCGAACTGTTTACGCTCGTTGGCATACTTAACCGAGTCGTTAACAGCTTTCTTTGCGGCTCCGAGTACATTGGCTCCCAGTTTGAGCCTTCCCATATGAAGTATGCTGAGAGCAATCCGGAATCCTTCTCCCCTCTTGCCAAGAAGGTTTTCAACAGGAACCTTAACGTCGTTGAAATAAATCTGGGCTGTTGATGATCCCTTGATTCCCATTTTATGCTCGTCATTGCCAATAACCACACCAGGGCTGTTGCTTTCAATGATAAATGCGCTGAGAACCCTGTCGTTGTCGATCTTGGCAAAGACTATAAGAGTGTCGGCAAATCCTGCGTTCGTGATCCACATTTTCTGGCCGTTGATAATATAATGAGTGCCATCCTCCGAAAGGCGGGCATTTGTCTTTCCTGAATTGGCGTCGCTGCCGGCTCCGGGCTCTGTAAGGCAGTAGGCTCCGATAAGTTCACCGCTTGCCAGTTTGGTAACGTATCTCTGACGCTGATCTTCATTGCCGTAATACATCACGGGCATTGTCCCGATCCCGCAGTGGGCCATGTAAGCCACTGAGAATGAATAACCAGCTCCGGTGGTTTCAGCCACAAGCATTTGCGTAACGAACGATTGTCCGAAGCCTCCGTACTCTTCCGGAACCGATATTCCAAGCATGCCGAGTTCTCCTGCTTTACTGAGGATCTCTCTCATCAGAACTCTGTCACCCTTTTCAAGATCGTTCATTCTGGGATATACTTCCGTATCGAGGAAATCCCTGCAGGTCTGAGCTATCATCAGCTGTTCCTCATTGAACTCTTCAGGTATGAAAATATCTTTTGCTTCAGTTTCGCTCACGAGAAACTCACCGCTTTTCAAAACTTTTCTGGTTCCCATTAACTTATTGATTTTTAAATTATTTAATCATGCCTCCATCGCCTGAAGTACAAGTTCGGCGATATCCATGTTTTTCACATCTTCTTCCCTGTTACTGTATTTCAGGCCGTCGGTCATCATCGTCATGCAGAAAGGGCATGCCGTTGCAATAATTTCGGCTCCGGTGAGCAGGGCTTCGCCGGTTCTTTCGAGAAAGACCTCGCTTGTGCCTTTTTCAGCTTCTTTGAACATCTGACCCCCTCCTGCTCCGCAGCATAGTGCAAAGCTTCTGTTCCTTTCCATTTCGGAATATCCGTCAGTCATTGAATGCAATATCTTCCTGGGCTCGGAATATATATCATTTGCCCTTCCCAGATAACATGGATCATGAAATGTTATTTTCACGTCTTTCATCATCTGTTTATTGAGTTTAAGCCTTCCTTCCTCAATGAGATTGTTTAAAAACTCTACATGGCTTATAACATCGTATGATCCACCCAGATCGGGGTATTCATTTTTAAAAGTATTGAAGCAGTGAGGGCAGGTTGTAATTATCTTTTTTATCCCGTATCCGTTAAGAAGTTCTGTCACCTGGAGAGCCTGCATCTGAAAAAGCATCTCATTTCCGGCTCTCCTTGCGGGGTCTCCGGAACATGTTTCCTCTTTTCCCAGCACCGCAAAGCTTATATTAAGTCTGTTAAGTAAAATGGCAAAGGCCCTGACCACCTTTTTGTACCTGTCATCGAAAGCTCCGGCGCATCCCACCCAGAACAGGTATTCGGGTTTTGAAGGGGAACCGTTAAGTTCCGCAAAAACCGGTAGTTTAAAGCCAATATCCTTAGCCCAGTTTAGTCTCTCCTCAGCCGAATATTGCCAGGGAGCGCCATTGTTCTCAATATTACTGAAAATACTTTTCAGTTCCCCTGGAGCTGAAGCTTCCTCAAGGACAAGGTATCGCCTCATATCAACAATAAGCGAGGGCTGGTTTATATTTATGGGGCACTCCTGTGCACAGGCGTTGCAGGTTGTGCAAGCCCACAGCTCCTCATGTGAAATATAATCTCCCAGCAGGGAACGACCATCATCATAGTCTTTTCCGTTCTTTATCATCAGTGGGCCCTTTTCCTTCATCCTGGCCCTGATATCCATCATTATCTTTCTAGGCGACAGCATTTTACCGGTAAGGTTGGCAGGGCATACCGATGTGCACCGGCCGCACTCGGTACATGAGAGAGAATCAAGGTAATTCTTCCAGCTGACATCCTGAACATCCTTCACTCCAAACCTTGGCGGTGCTTCAGTTTCGGATGACGCCGAAAAAGCTGTTTCGGGATTGAGCATAAGTTTAACCTCCCTTGTAATACTGTCCATATTCACAAGTTTTCCCAGAGGATCAAGTCTCGAAAGGAAAACATTGGGAACCGACATAAAGACATGGAAGTGTTTTGAATACGGGAGGTAATTTGCAAAAAAGAATATCAGAAGGATGTGGGACCACCACGAGATCTCATGCAGTATATGGAATCCGTTTTCTGACAGGCCTCCCAGGGCTCCTGCCAGGAAGGCGCTTGCCGGAAAGATCCCGTACACAGGTTCTCCTTTTGCTGCCATCTCACCGACATATCCGGTGTTCATTGTAAGGAGTGACACCATCAGAAGGAGAATAAGGGTAAGAGCACTGCCGGCATCAACATGCGACCTCTTCTTCATCTCAATACCCTCAAACCTTGGGACATGGAGAAAGAGGCGCCTTACAAGAAACACTATTATTGATAGTGCTACTATTACGGCGAAAACGTCTCCCGAAGCGATCATGAAATCATAAAAGCCGCCCAAAACATGTAGGGAACGTTCTGTTCCGGCCAGGCCGTCTATTACCATTTCGATACTTCCGAAAAGGATCAGGCAGAAGCCCCAGAAAACAAGTGCATGAAGCAATCCAAGCACAGGCCTTCTGAATATCTTTGTCTGTCCGAAGGCAACCTTTAAGGTCAGTATCAGTCTTTTTCTTATATCCCTTACAGCAAATGCCGGTCCAGTGAAACTGAAATATCCGGCAAGTTTTTTTACTGTGAAAGCAAAAATGCCAAGAGTTAATATCAGGGCAAGTGCGAATATTATCTGTCTGGCCATCAGGGTAATTTCTATTTTTTCAAAGCTTTTACGGCTTCAACCAGTTTAGGCACGACTTTCAATGCATCACCCACAATGCCGTACTGGGCCGATTCGAATATTGGTGCATCCTTGTCGTTGTTAACTGCCACTATGTATTTGGAAGAGCTGACACCTGCAAGATGCTGGGTAGCACCTGATATACCTATGGCAAGGTAAAGGTCAGGAGCAATGATCTTGCCAGTCTGTCCTGTATGCTCCTCGTGAGGTCTCCAGCCCTCATCGGATACCGGTCTCGAGCAGGCTGTTGCAGCGCCCAGGAGTGACGCAAGTTCCTCGAGCGGACCCCAGTTGTCTGGCGATTTCATTCCCCTTCCTCCCGATACGACAATGCCGGCATCGGTAAGAAGCATCCTTCCGGTCTGCACCGACCGTTCAGCCACTTCAGTCACGGGCCTCACTGCTCCTTCATATTTAACGACCCCGGGTACCGCTCCTGTCGGATTTTCCTTCATCGCAAATGAATTCTGGGCAAGTGTAAGTATCCTTACATCTGTTCTGATAATAAGGTGAGCATAGGCATTTCCTGAATAGGCTCTTTTGTAGACTGTGAAGGGATCGAGGCTCAGTGGAAGGCGGCTGACTCCCGACCCGAGTCCGGCTTTCAGCCTTACAGAAAGTCTAGGCGCAAGAGCCTTACCGCTTATATTGTTTGAAAGGATCACCACGGTTGCTCCCTCTTTAACAGCCGTATCGGCAATAATATCAGTGTAGACCCGTGTGTCGAAAACCCCGACGCCCTCCTCTGCAATATTAAGGATCTTTGATGCTCCGTAAGTGCCAAGCTTACTGAGCTCTTCAGTTCCGGTGCTGCCTATTGACAAGGCTGTTACACTGGTGTTCATCATTTCTGCCAGAGCAGAGGCGTAGGAAACAAGTTCAAATGAGAGTTTCTTGAATTTTCCCTCCCAGTTCTCGGTATATACTAGTATTGACATGGTTTTGCTTTTTCTTGTTAATAAGTCAGAGTACCCTTGCTTCGTTCTGAAGCAGCTCGATAAGAAGTGCAGGGTCTTCCGGATCAATAAACCTGCATGCAGCGCGCGGTGCTGGTTTCTCATAACTAACGACCTCAGTGAGGTGCGTGTTTCCTGCCGGTTCAACAACCCTTATCTGTTTCGTCCTTGCACTCATAATTCCCCTCATCGAGGCAATCCTGGGTTCCCTGGCTATTCCTTTCTGAACAACTGCGACAAAAGGAGAAGGAACCTTTACTGTTTCCTTTCCGCCGTCGATTTCCCTAGTGATCAGTATTGCACCGTTTTCAACAGAGATGCCCGACACAGATGAGACGGATGGCATTCCAAGGAATTCAGATATCATACCCCCAACCGCCGATCCGTTAAAATCGCTCGATTCAATACCACACATAACTATATCATATCCGTCTTTCTTTATTACTTCCGAAAGCTCAAAGGCAACGGAGTATGAATCCTTTGCCGCAGTATTTATCCTTACGGCATCGTCAGCGCCAATTGCAAGGGCTTTTCTTATTGTAGGCTCTGATGAGACAGGGCCTGCATGGGCCACAGTAACTGCTTTTATAACTCCCGCCGAAGCTTCCTTCAGCTCAAGGGCACGTGTGAGCGACAATTCGTCCCACGGGTTTATCACCCACTGGATGCCAGCAGTATCGATCGACGAGTTCCCCTCTGCGAGTTTTATTTTCGTCGTCGTATCGGGAACATTGCTAATACAAACCAATATTTTCATTTTTCTCTTGTTAGTAATTTTATCCGGCCAGGTTTTCCCGGTTGTGAGTTCCGGAAATTCTTTCCCGGAGGCGGCAAATATAATAATTATCGTTTCACCTGCAAATTAATAAACCATAGCATATTTATCCTATTCGAAAGAAATCATGTCTTTATTTGTCTGAAAACATGTTCGTTAGATAACTTAAATCCTTGCTTTCACGCTGCTGTTCGAAAACTTCAACTGTATTGATCATCAAAATAATCAGTTGTAAAAGTACAATTTACAGGTATTAGATTTAAATTCGCCACCCAAAATATGTTATAAAA
Organism: Bacteroidales bacterium; assembly: GCA_040772125.1. Taxonomy (GTDB): domain Bacteria; phylum Bacteroidota; class Bacteroidia; order Bacteroidales; family VadinHA17; genus LD21. The sequence goes on along the minus strand of JAXGYS010000003.1, from coordinate 501,005 downwards.
TAAAGAGGTGAAGCAACCTTTAAGGGTATATGGTGGGATTCTTCTGGCAATGATATTCTGGGCCTTTTCCTTTATCTGGTTCAAGATAGCCAATGAGAGTTACAGGCCGATTGCCATCGTATACATGAGGCTTATCATTTCGATAATTCTCCTTTCATCGTATCTGGCGGTGAAGAAGAAATTCGTGAAGATAAAGAAGGAAGACCGCAGGTTGTTTTTCATGCTTGCTCTTTTTGAGCCTTTTCTCTATTTTCTCGGGGAGAGTTACGGTCTTACCTATGTTTCTGCCACAGTTGGATCAGTTTTAATATCTACTATCCCGGTTGTTGCCACAATAGGAGCATGGATCATTTTCAGGGAAAGGCTCAGGGTAATAAATTACATCGGTATCCTTGTATCCTTTGCGGGAGTGGTGATCTTCGTGATGAACGGGGAAGGGACTCTCACATTCAGCCTGAAGGGGCTGGCCCTTATGATGCTTGCTGTTTTCTCGGCAGCCGGATACAATCTGACCTTGAGCAGGCTGGTAGGAAGTTACGGACCTGTATTTATTGTTAACATCCAGAACGCAATAGGGGCTGTCCTCTTTCTTCCGCTCTTCCTTATTTTCGAGCTGAAGCCCCTGCTGTCTACCCCTTTCAGTTTTTCAGCCTTCCTTCCCGTTGCGGAACTTGCTGTTTTTGCTTCCTGCGGCGCATTTATTCTCTTCGCCTATTCAATAAGGAAAATGGGAGTGACCAGGGCAAATGTCTTCACAAATTTCATTCCCGTTTTCACAGCTATTTTTTCCTTTTTCATCCTTGGCGACAAGCTTACCCTTCAGAACATGATCGGAATGGCTGTCGTTGTTACGGGCCTTATAATGTCGCAGCTTAATGGTCAGCGAGCCAGGAGCGATGATGCCGTTATTCTCACCGGCAAGACTGCGTGATTTGTCATTCCCGCACAGCCGTATTGATCTTTTGCCCGGGAAAGCCTTATATTTACACTAATATCGAGAATGATGGTGAAGAAGGTGTCCATTATACTGCTTGTCATTTTCTCAGAGACTGTTTGTCTCCCTCAAACAGGTGGTGACAACGTATACGAATTCCTCAACCTCACCCATTCGGGACTTATTTCTTCCCTCGGAGGATCGAACGTATCGCTCAGCGGGTCGGGGCTGAACATGTCGTGGCACAATCCCGCACTTCTCGATTCTTCATCTTCGGGAAGCCTGGCGTTGAATTATTCCAATTATCTCGCGGGAATAAACTATGGCCTTGTGCTGTATTCACCTTCACTTAAGGGGCCTGGATGTCTTGCTGCAGGGATTACATACCTGAATTACGGTTCTTTCACCGAAGCAGATATCGCCGGGAATATAACCGGCTCATTCAGTGCTTCCGAGTCGGCTTTTGCTCTGATTTATTCGCATCGTGTCGATTCAAATTTTTCAGCGGGAATTAACCTCAAGCCGGTAATTTCGCACCTCGAAAGGTATAATTCATTCGGGATCGCCTTCGATGTTGGAGTATCGTGGCATAACCGCAGTAATCTGTTGTCGGCAGGATTTGTCCTCAGGAACGGCGGTATTCAGCTTACAACTTACGCAGGAGAGAGACGCGGGAAGCTTCCCTTTGAACTTCTTGCAGGCATTACCGTGAAACCGGAACACGCTCCCTTCAGGATTTCCGTTACGGCAAGGCATCTCGGGAAGTTTGATCTCACTCATGAATACGAATCAGCGGGGGATGATGAAACAGATGTCCCGAACGGATTTGCCGAAGATCTTTTCAGGCACATAACCGCCGGTGTGGAAATAATACCTCACCGTAACTTCTGGCTGAGTGCGGGATACAATCATCAGAGAAGAAGCGAACTGAGAAGCAGTGCAGGAAGCGGAGGAACAGGATTATCATGGGGCTTCGGTCTCAACGCTTCATTTCTTTCACTGGAGTTCGGAATGGCTTCGTATCATCTGGCGGGATCGTCGATACATTTTTCGGCAATAGTAAGGCCTGATATCATGTACCACCTCTTGCGGAACTGAAACTAAAATTGATTTTCGCTGTTTAATTTCCCATATTTGTGCATTCTGAATTATGTGATGGAGAAGAAACTGATAATTGCCATTGACGGTTATTCATCGTGCGGAAAGAGCACCTTTGCCAAAGCGATAGCCAGGGAACTGAACTATTTGTACATCGACAGCGGTGCCATGTACCGTGCCGTTACACTTTACTGCCTGAGGAAAGGATATGCCGGGCGGGGAGAAATCAGGCTGAACGATATCCTGGCCGACATAGGAGAAATAGATATTTGCTTTGTTTATAATTCTGACATTGGCGAATATGAAACTTATCTGAACAATGAAAATGTTGAAAGGGAAATAAGGGGTATAGAGGTTTCGTCGCATGTAAGCAGGATAAGCCAGATCCCTGAAGTAAGGGAAAAGATGGTGGAGCTTCAGCGTCAGATAGGTGTCTTCAAGGGTATTGTGATGGACGGGCGCGATATAGGGACAGTGGTATTTCCGGATGCCGACCTTAAGATTTTCATGACAGCGTCGGTTGATATCAGGGCAAAAAGAAGATATGACGAGTTAAAAGGAAAGAATATCCATGTCGACCCCGAGGAGATAAGAAAGAACATTATCGCACGGGATATCGCTGACGAGAACAGGGACATCAGTCCCCTCCGTAAGGCGGAAGATGCCATTGTGCTTGACAACTCCAGGATGACGGTGGAAGAGCAGATGGAGTGGGTAATGAAGATTATAGCGACAAAGAATCATGGTCGTTGAAACCGATAAAAAATCAGGGTTCTGTTTCGGTGTCCATAATGCCGTCAGAATTGCGGAAGAGGCTCTTACCGCCGGAGAAAAAGTATATTCCCTTGGCCAGATCGTTCACAACGACAGGGAGGTAGAGCGGCTTGCCTCTCTGGGGCTTGTAACTATCAGACATGATGAGCTAAGGACGCTCAGCAACTGCAAAATCCTGATACGCGCCCATGGCGAACCGCCCTCAACCTACAGGATTGCTCAGGAAAACAACATTACCATCATAGAAGCCACCTGCCCCATCGTAAAAAAACTCCAGTCGAGGATCAGGGAGGCATGGCAGAGAGCCGGAAAGGCAAACGGCCAGATAGTGGTTTACGGAAAACCCTTACATGCAGAGGTTATTGGCCTTCTCGGCCAGACAGAGAATGAAGGTATACTGATCTCCGGGCCGGAAGATCTCGGCAGGATCGACTTTTCACGTCCGGTAACGCTCTTTTCCCAGACAACAATGGACATAGACGCTTACGACCGGATAAAGGACCTGATAAGGGAAAAAATGGCAAATGAAGGGAAACTGGATCCTGGCAACGGATTTGAGGTCCATAATACAGTCTGCGGACAGGTATCAAACAGGGAGCCTCATCTGAGGACCTTTGCAAAAAACCATGATGTCATAGTTTTTGTCAGCGGCAGGGAGAGCTCAAACGGGAAAATGCTTTATCAGGTATGCAAAAGTGTCAATCCTGAAACCTATTTTATAACTTCAGCCGAGGAAATAGATCCTTCGTGGTTTAACGGGAAGAATTCGGTTGGCATATGCGGGGCCACATCTACACCCAGATGGCTTATCGAGAGTGTGCGTGAACACATATCAGGACTCTGACTTGCCTGCTGACGAAATTCCCGCTTAAAAATATATTGCTACTTTTAATTAAGTTTTACTCGTTCACCAGATGCTTGTTTCTCTGTCCCTACTGTAATGGAAAAGAAGATAAAAATTGCCCGTCTCTCAGTTTTTTCAAACTCACTGCTTACAGCACTTAAGCTTGTTGTTGGCTTTGCAAGCGGTTCTGTAAGTATAATATCGGAAGCCATTCACTCGGGAATGGACCTTATTGCAGCCGTGATAGCTTTCTTTGCCGTAAGGATCTCCGACACCCCTCCCGACAGGAGACATCCATACGGACACGGAAAGTTCGAAAACATATCAGGAGTCGTCGAAGGACTGCTTATACTGGTGGCGGCAGCTCTTATCATCAATGAGGCTGTAAGGAAGCTGCTCGGAGAACCGATAGTGCTCGAGGCGATCTGGCTGGGTATGGCTGTAATGGCAATCTCTGCTATTGTAAATGCCATTGTCTCACGCAGACTATACAAAGTTGCACGGGAGACCAACTCAGTCGCACTTGAGGCTGACGCACTTCATCTTAAAACGGACGTGTATACATCCCTTGGTGTTGCCGTGGGGCTTGGCCTTATAATGGTTACCGGCATCAGCTGGTTAGATCCTGTTGTAGCCATTGTGGTTGCGCTTTTCATAGTAAAGGAATCGGTAGTGCTTCTGAAAAAAGCATTTTTCCCTCTTATTGACACTTCATGGGGCAGTGAGGAAATAAAAAAGCTTGAGGAGAGACTGGTGCTGATGAAGGTCAGCTATCATGATCTGAGGACAAGGATAGCCGGAAACTACAGGTTTGTGGACATTCATATTGAGATCCCTGCCGACGAATCGGTCGGCAATGCACACAGCTATTGCGACATGATCGAGGATGAATTGAAAAGCCTGTACGAAAACCTTACAGTGACCATTCATGTTGAGCCCGAAGAGAAAGAGAATTCCTGAAAAACTTTTTAAAGGTTGCTGGTTGCTTGTTACTGGGTGCTTGTTGTTGGGTGCTTGTTGCCGGGTGATCTGGAATTAATTTACTGACTGCCAACTGCCGGCTGCCGACTGCCAACTGATTTTCCTGTTGAGTATTTCAACCTGAGGCTGTTCGTAACCACGCTTACGCTGCTGAGGGCCATAGCCGCACCTGCGATCATAGGATTAAGGAGAAATCCGTTGACGGGGTAAAGAACCCCTGCTGCCAGAGGGATTCCGATAATGTTATATATGAAAGCCCAGAAAAGGTTCTGGCGAATTGTCCTAACAGTCCTTCTGCTAAGCCTCACAGCCGTAACAACGGCAGTAAGGTCGTTTCCGAGGATAGTCATTTTTGCAGTGTCGATGGCGATGTCAGATCCTTTTCCCATGGCAATGCTTATGTCGGCCGTGGCAAGAGCCTGGCTGTCATTTATTCCGTCGCCCGCCATTCCCACGATCCTGCCTTTGCCCTGCAGCTCCTCAACGAGGGATGCCTTGTCGGCAGGAAGCATTCCTGCCCTTACATTCTCTATTCCTGTCCTTTCCGCCACCGACCTGGCGCTTATCTCATTGTCACCGGTAACAAGAAACACCTCAATTCCCATATTTGTCAGCTCTTTTACCGCTGTTACAGAACTTTCCGGGATCCTGTCCGAAACAGCAATAAAAGCAAGGACTTCCCTGCTGTCGGAGAAGAACACAACCGTCATGGCATCAGCTTCACAATCATCAGCCCCGACAGCAAGTTCATTACTTATTGCAATACTCTTTTCATCAATCAGTCTCCTGCTCCCGGCATAGTATCTTCGTCCTTCACTCAGACCCGTAACCCCTCTGCCCGGCAAATTCTCAACATCTTCTACTGCCACCATCCTGGTCTTTCCCTCAAAATGACGTACCACAGCACCGGCCAGTGGATGTTCCGACATGGTTTCAAGTGATACCAGGACATTCTCGCTTTCAAGCCTGGCTGCCTCCGATTTCCAGACCGCTTTTGACACAGAAGGCACACCCTCAGTCACCGTACCCGTCTTATCCAGCAGAATAACGTTTACTTTCCCGGCCAGCTCGAGCGATTCTGCGTCCCTTATAAGAATATTATTCTCGGCCCCCTTCCCTATTCCCACCATCACAGCCGTGGGTGTTGCAAGTCCGAGAGCGCAGGGGCAGGCAATGACAAGCACTGTTATCATTGAAAGAAGCCCCTGGATAAATGAGTTCTCTCCTCCCGCAACCCACCATACCGCAAGGGTGATAACCGATATTGCAGCCACAGCCGGTACAAATACAGAAGCCACCTTGTCGACAAGCTTTTGCACCGGGGCTTTGCTTCCCTGTGCCTCAGCCACAAGCCTTATTATACTTCCCAGGAGAGTATCAGATCCAACCTTTTCCGCCACAAACTGAAAAGTTCCTTTCTGGTTCACGGTACCGGCAAAGACGTTTGAACCTGCCTCCCTGAACACGGGGACCGGCTCGCCTGTTATCATACTCTCATCAATATAGCTGTTGCCCGAAGTCACCTTTCCGTCAACCGGGATTCTCTCACCCGGCCTTACAAGGATCTCATGGCCCGGCTTCACGGCCGAAATAAGGAACTCCCTTACCTCCCCGTCACTCATCACCCTGAAAACGGTGCGGGGCTGAAGTCCGATAAGTTTCTTAAGTGCCGATGACGTTCTGGCTTTAGCCCTTTCTTCAAGAAGTTTTCCCAGAAGAACCAGCGCGATAACTACTCCTGCAGCTTCAAAATACACATGGGCATGAAGCGACCTGCTTTCCCAGAATTGCGGAAAGAGAGTATTGAAGGCACTGAATGCATAGGCTATTCCCGTGCTGAGTGATACCAATGTATCCATCGACGAAGTGCCATGCTTCAGCTGTCTCCAGGCATTTATAAAGAACTGCCTTCCTGACCAGAAAAGTATCGGTGTTGACAGAGCCCACATTATCCACTTTGAATATGGCATGTTCATGAAAAACATGCTTATCATTACCAGTGGAACTGCAAGTATCAGCGCTGCCACAGCTCTGCGCCTCATCGACCTGTACCTTGCCAGCTGATTGCTGCCTGCTTTCTCCTCAGCCTTTTCTCCCTCATCAGTTATCAGGTCATAGCCTATTGAGATAACATTCTCCTTTAGTCCTGAGGGTGTTATTACTGAAGGATCATATTCAACAGAAACCACTTCGGAGGCTAGGTTTACCGAAACCTTTTCCACTCCCTCAACCCGCGAAAGTTTCTTTTCAATATTTGCCGCACATGAAGCACACGACATTCCTGTTACGGGAAACTGTCCGAATATTATTGAATCCGGGATATTATCCTTATGTGTTGTTCTGTTTTCCTTGTTCATGGAACTAAAATATGAAATCCGGCAATTCTTTTCCTCAGTCCTGAAGTAAAAGCAACTTCCTGACAGGAAAACATCATGAAACCTGAAATGTTTAAAATCTCATACCCCGGGATTTGAATAAGATCCGTTATCCGGGTATCTTCAGATTCCCGTAAACAAATGTAGTCTCTGAAAGACTCCTTCGCAACTACAGTTAACAGTTGAAAAAAACACTGGAAAAATATTCCCGGGAAATGGTCAGTAGTATTGAAAAGCAGGAGACCCGATTAAGGTTTCTGCTATCTTTACAGATAAATCAGAAAAACAAAGAACAATGTCACTAACAGAAAGAGTAGCCGGCGATCTTATTTCTGCCATGAAGGCAAAGGATAAGGTATTGCTCGAAGCACTAAGAGCAGCCAAGACTGCATTTTTACTTGCCCGCTCGGAGAAAGGGCCCGATACGACCATTACTGCAGAGGAGGAGATAAGGATCATCCAGAAACTTGTTAAACAGAGACGCGAATCAGCCGAGATCTACAAGAGTCAGGAACGATCTGACCTGTGGGAGAAAGAGGTGGCCGAGGCTGATATCCTTGAAAAATACCTTCCTGCAAAGATCAGCGATGAAGAGCTCACCGGGGTGGTAAAGGCTGTAATTGAGAAAACAGGAGCGAAATCTCTTTCCGACCTCGGGAAGGTGATGGGTATTGCAGTAAAGGAACTTGCAGGCAAGGCTGACGGGAAGGAAATATCCGCAAAGGTAAAGCAACTCCTTGGCTGAGATTTTTCAAAAGTACCTGATTTTCATGAAAAAGATCATCCACCTTTCTGACCTCCATGTAGGGCATGAGGATTGCGGAGAAAAGTTCATTTCCATTATTGACAATATATCTTCACTGAACCAGCCCGCCTCAGAATATGTGATAGTGATCACCGGGGATATTGTCGACAATGCAAACTACGGCTGGCAGACAGATGAAGCATTGAAGGGTATAAGGCTGCTGGAAGATAAAGGATATACCGTCTTGCCTGTCCCCGGGAATCACGATTATGGTTCCGGAGTCTGGGGTGAGGAACAATATGTCGGGATCTTCAAGGAAAGATATTTCGGGAATCGTTTTCTAACATATCCCAAACTCGACATTATCGATGAAACGGCGTTTATCGGACTCGATTCCACGGCTGAGGAGCTGAAGGGGATCGACCGCTTCCTTTCGGAGGGTGAGCTGGGACCGGAACAACTGGAACGGCTTGAGACCATCATGTGGAGCGATGAGTTGGAAGGGAAGCTGAAGGTGGTCTATCTCCACCATCATCCTTTCGACTTCAAGCTTGCCATGCATCTGAAGGACAGTTACAGTCTGAGGCTGGTGATAGAGAACAGGATTGATCTTCTTCTTTTCGGTCACTATCATGTTGACCCGACAAGCGCCGGAAAGGTTTATCATGGTACCTGGGGGATCAGCAGGTGCTATAATGCGGGCTCGTCAACCCATAAAAACGGGAATACAGGATTTCAGAGAGTTATCGATCTTTCAGACCCTGATCCGGCTGTGGATTATGACGGGAATTATATATGATATTATGTAATCCCTGCCTGACTCATACAATTGGATATGATGCCCTGCAGTGTATGCCGGAAGGGCTATTCAGACACCCGCAGACAGAATCCGGATTTAACAGGAAATTATAACACTCATGGTAATAATGAAGATCAGAGAAGTAAAAAGACCGGGAGACAGGATTTATGGGGCTGTTGCAGCTTTGCTTCCTCAGCTTTCACCAGGTGCAGCCGGTCTGACACCAGAGCATTTCAGAAAGATACTCGGCAGAAAGGGCACTCATTTGTTCGTTGCGGAACACGGAAAGAAAATTGCCGGCATGCTTACTCTTGTGTCCTACGAAACACCCTCGGCAACAAGGTTCTGGATCGAGGATGTGGTTGTTGACGATTCGTTGAGGGGAAAGGGAATAGGCAGGGAGCTGGTCCGGTACGCTATTGATTTTGCACGGTCGAAAGGAGCCTGTGCAGTCGATCTTACATCAAGGCCTTCTAGAGAAGCGGCAAACTTCCTCTATAAGAAAATGGGATTCGAGCTCAGGGAAACCAATGCCTACAGATACCATATCCGTAAGCCTGGCATTTAAAAAAAATATTCCTTTCGTGGCATCTGACCTTGAAGGGGATACCACGGAAAGGAATATTTTCAACAAGAAAGATCTTACTTATTATATGGTTCGGTAACCTTTTTAAGAAGTGCTATTGTTGCCTTAATACCCTCTTCCTCGCTCAGCTTGCTTCCCTCATATTCCACATCGATATAGCCTTTATATCCCGAGTCGGCAATTATTTTCATCATCCTGACATAATCGATTTGTGTCTCATTGCCGTTCTCATCGAAATCGTGGGTTTTTCCGCTGACGCCTTTTGCAAAGGGCATAAGTTCCTGAACCCCCCTGTAGCGGTCGTACTCGTAGAAATTCCCCAGGTCAGGCAGTGTTCCGCAGTTGGGCTTGTTGATGCATTTCATTATCTCGGCAAGCCATTTTCCGTATGATGAGTTTCCCCCGTGGTTTTCTACAATTACATTTATACCGTGACCTGCCGCATATTCAGCCAGCCTGCCCAGCCCGTCGATTGCTGCAGCCTGTGTCTGGCCCATAGTTCCCCGTCCTGCAGCATTTACCCTTATGGAATGGCAGCCGAGGAATTTAGCAGCCTTAACCCATTTGTAATGGTTCTCGATTGCCTTGTTCCTTGCAGCAAGGGATGTGTCGGCCAGGCTTCCTTCTCCGTCAACCATTATTATCAGGCTCTTAACACCGTATTTTTCACATTCATTTTTGAGATTGGTAAGATACTCCATATCCTCTGCCTTGTCGCGGAAGAAAGTCGAGACATATTCAACTGCATCAAGTCCGTAGGTCTCTTTTGTAATCCTCGGAAAGTCCATGTTGGTCATTAGTCCCTTCCTTATAGACCTGTTAAGTGACCATTCGGCGAGCGATATTTTGTAGGCCGGCTCCTGAGCGGCAGATCCCTGGCTTATAGCGGCAGCCGCCAGAAGAATAAACAAAAAGGATTTTATTTTCATTTCATTAGGTTTTGTTAATAATGTTCAAATTTAATTATTTAACTGAAGAACCGGAATCAAAAGTTCCGCAAGTTGATCTCCAAATTGAGAAAACAGATGCATGTGTTGTAATGAGTACTAAAAATATTACTTTTAGACCCTTCCGGTAACTATGCAGACACAGGTTGTAATCAGTCAGATATTCATTCTTGCAGTTGTTGTAGGAATAGGTGCAATAGCTGCCAGGTTCAGGGTTTTTACCAATGAGTCGAAGGATGTTCTTTCAAAGATAATTTTCAACATCTCACTTCCCCTGATGCTCTTTACAAATTTTTTCAGGCTCGAAGCAACTCCCAGGCTGATATCAAACAGTCTGACGGTGCTTGCGGTATCGGGTTTTGTTATTCTTCTCCTCTTTCTTCTCGGGCTTGCATCCTCCAGTATCTTTGGTTTCAGAGGACATGAAGCTGCAGTTTTCAAAGTTCATTCGATGTTCGGGAACACCATTTTCCTCGGTTTCCCTCTTATCACGGCGCTCTACGGAGTGGAGGGGCTCCTCTATGCAAGTATGTTCCAGCTTGTTTCGACAATAATAATGTGGACTGCAGGAGTCATTATTCTCAGTCATGGAAATGGCGGGTCACTGAAAAAAAGTCTTCTCAGGGTTGTCAATCCGAATACCATAGCAACACTTGCCGGGTTGGTTTTCTTTCTCCTGTCTGTAAGGCTGCCTGAGATAATTCTCAGGCCAATGTCGGAGCTTGGTTCTGCAAACACCTGGCTTTCTATGCTGTATATAGGGGCGATGCTTGTCTTTTCGCAGGCAGGACGCCTTCTGAAGAAGAGGGAACTTTATGTTGTAAGCTTTCACAGGCTCATACTGGGTCCTTTTGTTCTTATAACAATTTTCTTCCTCTCTTCCTCCCTTGCCGGATTGGCTCCTGACAAGCTTGTATCTTCGGTAATTATTCTTGAAGCCTCTATGCCGTGTATGGCAACAGTTGTAATAATGGCAAAGGAATTCGGATCGGACGACAGGCTGGCTGTGGGGAATGTATTTATTTCGACTGTTTTAAGCATACTTACTCTTCCTGTTGTTGTTTTGGCTCTTGAGAAGCTGATGTGAAAGTTTCTGCGAAAAGATAAAATCATTAATTTTCGCCTTTCAGGAATCTTTCTGAGAATGATTACCGGAAGAGATAATTGATCAAATAAGAATTATTGTTGTTTAAGTGTCAAAAGAAGTTTCCATGACGAGGAATTCACAGTTCAAGCTCACAATATTTCTGATCCTGATAATTACTTTCACCCTGCCTTCCGAAATAAGGGCATCCTTTCCATCCCGGCCGGAACAGGAACCCGGAAACCCTATTGACAGGCAGCTGCTCCTCAACGGCCGCATATGGAGGAACAAACACCTCAAAGTATCAGGCGATCAGTTCTTTTTTTCGAATACCTTTTTACCGGGTTCGGTTGCGTTCAACGGAAGAATCTACAGTGACCTTGATCTGCTTTACGACCTGGCCGACGACGAGCTGATCCTGCGCCATGGCTCCTATCCTGTCATAATAATGAACAAGGAAATGGTCGACAGCTTCACTCTGTCAGTCAGCGGAAGGGAATATTTTTTTATAAACACAGGCATTAATGGCACAACCTTACCAGCAGGTTATATTAATGTTCTTTACAACGGGCCCACTTCAGTTTATGTCAAATACGTAAAAAAGATCAAGCCTCTTGCCGTTGATGGAAGAACAGACCTTTTCTACCAGGAACATAAAATATTCATCAGAAAAGGGACTTCCTTCTTCGAGGTAAAAGGGAGAAAAGATCTGCTGAACTTCCTCGGTCTGAAGAAGGCAGAACTCAGGGACTTAATTCACAGTCGCGGCTACAGCAACGGAATGCCGGGCAGAAAGGACCCTGACCTTTATGCCGCCATAGCTGTTTACTATGATTCACTGCATTAGATTTCAGCAGGATGAAAAAAGGAATTTTAGCCGCCATCGTGCTCCTGTCAATCTCAAGCCTGGTTTCAGGGCAGAAGGATTACATTATCGACTGGGTTTACAGCGGCCAGTCTTTTGTTTCATTCGTGCACTCGGCCGAATCACGCTACCCGGTAAGATTCTTCTACCAGGATGAATGGATAACGGATATCACGCTTGGCAATTACGGGGATCATAAAACAATGGCTCAGGTACTCGACACCCTCTTTTCCTCCAGAAGCATATTCTGGTACGGAATCAGCGGCGGCAACATAATACTCACAAGACCCTATGCAGTAAAAACAGGAAGGGAAGAAAGGGAAACAGGTTCAGAATACATTCCCGGAACTGACTACACCGGTGATAATGAGCTTTCCGTCTCAGGCAACCTGACAGTCGACATCGGCAATCCTTCAGAAAGGGATCTGCCTGGAAATGTAACCCTGTCAGGTTATATCACCAACACCGGCACAAAAGAATCCGTTGCGGGTGTAACAGTGTATATCCCAAAGCTGGCGGCAGGAACACTGAGCAATGAGTATGGTTTTTACAGATTGAGCATTCCCCGGGGTAGCTATACGGTCCGCTTCAGCTTTATCGGCATGAAGGACAGAACCGTTGACCTGAACCTCTTTGGGCCGGGAGAACTTAACCTTGGGATGAAGGATGTCCTTGTGCCTTTGAAAGAAGCAGTTATTACTGCAGAAAAGGAGATGACAGTGAAGCGTTTCGAGGTGGGTGTCGAAAGGCTTAATGTTGCAGCCTTCAGGATGATCCCTGCTTCCCTGGGTGAATCGGACATAATAAAGAGCATGCTCCTTGTTCCGGGAGTTACCTCCGTGGGCGAGGGATCAACAGGATTCAATGTCAGGGGAGGAGCTGCCGATCAGAACCTTATCCTCCTCTACGGAGCTCCGCTTTACAACTCCTCGCATTTCTTCGGGTTTTTCTCAGCCGTCAACCCCGACGTAATAAAGGAAGTCACTCTTTACAAGGGAGGCATTCCTGGAAGATACGGTGGCCGGTTGTCTTCAGTTCTTGATATCACTCCGCGCGACGGTAACAGGAACGGGTTCTCCGGCAACGCTGGAATCAGTCCGGTAACCGCCCATGCTATGATCGAAGGCCCTCTTATTAAAGATACTCTGTTTTATCTCATCACCGGAAGGACAACTTATTCCGACTGGATAATGAGGGCTGTGGAAAGCAGTTCCCTGAAGAACAGCAGCGCCCGTTTTAATGATATCAACGCCCGGCTTACATACGACATGAGCAGGAAAAACAAAATCGACCTCTCAGCCTACCATAGCTTTGATTCGTTCAGGCTCAATTCCGACACTGCGTACCAGTACCGGAATAATTTACTTTCACTGAGGTGGAGGCATTATTTTAACAGCCTATTTTTCAGCACTATTACAGTCAACAACAGTCATTATCAGTATGAAATGGGAAGCCGGAGAGTAGCCAGGGAATCATTTGACCTGTCGCATAATGTAAACAGCACCGGACTTAAGGCTGAATTCAACTGGTTTCCCGGACGGAATGAATTGAACTTCGGCGGCGAACTGAACAGGTATCATGTCAAACCCGGGGATCTTGTCCCTGCAGGCGATTCATCAATTGTCATTTCTACTTCAATACAGGAGCAGAGGGCTGCGGAGGTCGCAGTATGGATCGACGACAAATACTCTGTAACCGATTACCTGTCAGTTAATGCAGGGCTGAGATTATCGTCATTCTTTGCCCTCGGACCCCAGACCGTTTTCATCTATGAACCGGGATCGCCCCGGAGTATTTCCTCCCTGACTGACACAGTTCTCTACGGTAAGAAAAACAACTACAAAAGGTATGCAGGTCCGGAGCTGCGCCTGTCTGCAAACTTCAGGCTAAACAGCAACAGTTCCTTAAAGCTTAACTACAACAATACAAGGCAGTACCTGCATCTTCTCTCCAATACCACAGCCATCTCCCCGACCGACATCTGGAAACTAAGTGATTATTATCTCCGGCCACAGACAGGCCGGCAGTACGCAGCCGGATATTACAGGGTGCTCAATAAAAACAAGGCTGAAATTTCGGCCGAAGTCTTTTACAAGAAAATCAACAACATGGTTGATTTCAGGGGAGGAACGGTTCTTCTGATGAACAGGAATATTGAAAGGGACCTTGTTAACCTGAAGGGCAAAGCATACGGGATCGAGCTTCTCATCAAAAAACCCGAAGGAAGGATCCGCTGGAGCGCTGCCTACACCTACTCAAGGATACTTGTTCAGAACCAGGACGGATCGGAAGGGGAGCTTATCAATTCAGGAAAGTGGTTCCCTGCATCATACGACAGGCCCCATGATCTTGTACTTTCACTAAGTGTCCTTTACTCAAGGAGGGTCACTGTTTCAGCCAACTATGATTTCAGCTCGGGCAGGCCGGTCACCTATCCTGTAACATCCTATAAGATAGGAGATATAGTCATCAATCATTATTCCGACAGGAACATGTACAGGATTCCCTACTACTCAAGGCTCGACCTTTCGATAAAGATCAGCGGCGATCTGAAATCTGACAAGATAGCCCAGCCACACTGGATCTTCTCAGTCTATAACGTGCTTGGAAGGGACAATGTTTATTCTGCATTTTTCAGGAATGTCAATAATACCGTCCGGGGATATTATCTTTCGGTTTTTGCCCGGCCGATACCTTCGCTTTCATTCAATTTTGACTTCTGACATGATCAATATCCGCATAGTAATGGCCATTGCAATATCGGGTTACCTCGCGGTAAGCTGCATTAGGGAATTTGATCCTGGCATTGATACCAATCAGGAACTTCTCGTTGTTGAAGGACTGATAACCGATCAGAACAGAAGCAACAAGATCCTTCTTTCCAGATCAACAAAGGTAGGCATGCCTGTCGGCGGATCCCCTGTTAGCGGAGCTATAGTAAGTATTGCTGATGAGAATGGAAGTATTACCACCCTGACCGAATCACCGGCCGGGACCTACAGCACCGATTCAACTCTCTTCCGGGGGCGTACCGGAGGAAGTTATTCCCTGAGTATAAAAATTAATGACAGGATTTATGAGACCGGCTTTATCGAAATGAAACCCGTGCCCGGAATAAATTCTCTTTATTATGAAAAGGTGGTAATAAACAGCTCACGCGACACAGCGGACATTGACGAAGGTTGCAGGATCTATCTCGACAGTTATGATCCGACAGGCAAGTGTCTTTACTACCGCTGGGACTACAACGAAACCTGGGAGTATGTTATCCCTTATGCCGTAACAAACAAGGAATGCTGGGTATCTGACAGATCTCAGGAGATCCTGATCAGGAACACCAGCCTTTACAGCCAGGCAAGGATTGAAAAGTTTCCGGTTCTTTTCATCAACAATGAATCTGACAGGCTTAAGGAAACCTACAGCATACTGGTTAGGCAGTATTCAATTAACGAAGAGGAGTTCATCTTCTGGGAGAAAGTTAAAAACGTATCTGAGAATGTGGGGAACCTTTACGATGTCACACCTGTGGCAATCAAAGGAAACATTCGCTGCTGCAGCGATCCGGATGAAACAGTCCTCGGATATTTCAGCGTGTCGGCTGTTACCGAGAAAAGACTGTTTATTCACGATCATTTCTTCGGCCTGCCTCATTTTATGACCTACTGTGCCACCGACACCTTATCGGGCATGCTCCCTGAAACAGGACTCAATTCAGAATACTGGGTAATTGAGGATTTCAGTGATGAGATACCTCCTTTCTGGGTTGTCACGACATATAAGGAATGTGCCGATTGTTCAACAAGAGGGACGAAGGAAAGGCCTTCATTCTGGGAAGAATTTTGAAAACAAAGTCATGAAAAGAGCCATCCTTCTTCTGTGTACAGTTTTCCTTGTTCTGCCTCCCTTTGCAGATCTCCGGGGCCAGCTCCGGGAAAACATATATGTGCACACCGACAGGAAAAAATACATCGCCGGCGAAGATATATGGTTCAGCATCTATAATACCGACAGATCAGCAGGATATCTCAGTTCCGGAAGCCTTATCGCTTATCTGGAACTGATAAATCCATACAACTCACCCGTTATTCAGGGCCGCTTTGAGCTGAACGGCGGTACTGGTGAAGGGTGTTTTGCAATACCGGACTCGGTTTCCTCCGGGACCTATGTTTTTCGTGCATATACAAACCACATGAAGGACTATCTTCCCGGGAACTGTTTTATACAGGAGATTGAAATTCACAATCCCTTCAGGGACCTCGTGTTTATCAGAAAAACGGTTGAACCGGTAAGCTTTTCCGTTTTGCCGGATGAGGGAAAAGACCGGTTAAATTTCATAATCAAAGCCGATAGCCTTTACGGAAGGCGCGAAAAGGTATCCCTCAGCCTGGGTGCCTCCGGAGAAATAAGCAGAAGTCTCCTGGCGGCTGCCCGCATCAGCGTTGCAGTAACATATGCCGGAGTGCCGGAATACAGGAGCTGGAAAAAATACGGAACCGAACTTCCGTCTCCGGGGAATGCTGTCAGGGAATTCGAGAACAGCGGCCATATCCTTTCAGGAACTGTAAGGAACAGGGATTCCGGCAGCAGTATCCGTCCGGATTTCCTTTTTATGTCTGTTCAGGGCAAAGTGGCCGAATTCCGCTATGCCGATATAGACACTTCAGGAAGGTTCAGCTTCATTCTTCCTCCAGGTTCCGCTAAAAGAAATCTGATATTACAGCCCGACCATGCTGCGGGAAGCATGATCCTCAACATTGATCCGGCTTTCCCTTATGTTACAATGCCTTCAGGTTATACGAAAGTGACCCCGGGAGAGAATCTGCCGGAGGGATTCTCTGAAATGAGCTTCAACTTTCAGGCCTCAAGGATTTATGGAAAAACCTACCGGAGAGATCCTGATGAAAATATGCAGGATACGCTTAAAAGAAGGAGGTTTTACGGTATCCCGGAAATGGAAGTGTTCCTCGACGACTACATTATGCTTCCGGATATGGAGGAGGTGTTCTTCGAACTTCTTCCGGGCATCCTGCTCAGAAAATCTGGCGATGGCTATGAGGTCAGGATCACCAATCCCCTGACAGGAGTCTTTTACAAGGATTCTCCCCTGGTAATGATCGACGGAGTAATAATCAATGACCTTAATGTTCTTGCCTCCCTTAATCCTGAGCTGGTCGAGAAGATCGAAGTTGTCATGACCCCTTACCTGATAGGCGATCTGATCCTTCACGGGATCGTCAACGTTATTACGAGGCAGGGTGATTTCAGTTCCATCGACATGCCTGAATATGCCGTTATACTACCCTACAGGGTAACCGAGCCGCAACCCGTCTTCATCTCTCCCGATTATTCAGGCAGGGACGACCGGGAGAGCAGGATTCCCGATCTCAGGAACACCCTTTACTGGAATCCTTCAATAATTACTGACAAGAACGCAGAAGCTGAGATATCCTTCTGGACATCTGATCAGCCCGGAGAATATACAGTTATTGTCAGGGGGATCTCACCCGGCGGGAATAAAATTCTGGCAACAAAAAAGTTTCTGGTGCGATGACAGGATTGATTTATCTGAGTTACTGAATATTATCCGTGGCAATATTATTAACTTTACCAATATCTAAAACTAGTATCTGAATGAATTTTAAACAGTTAATGGTGACCGGCCTTTTAGCTTTTCTCCTGCTCGCCGGATGCAGGCAGCAGAAAAAAGAAAATACAGTTATGTCATATCCTGTGCCTCCGGTCAGTGAGGAACTGAAGCCTGCGCCCGACAGCACCCTGCATGCTGCGGCCCTCAACGGCAATATTCAGGCTGTCAGGGAATTTATCTCGAAAGGTTACAAACCCGACACCGAGGACCAGGATGGCCGTACTGCACTCATGTATGCCTCGTATAACGGCTATACTGAGCTTGTGGTCGAGCTGATAAAGCTGGGAGCCGATGTTAACAGACGCGACAAATACGGTAGAACATCCCTTTTGTTTGCATCTTCAGGGCCTTATCCGGAAACAGTGAAAGTCCTTCTCGACAATAGCGCCGATCCGGATATGGCTGATTCTGAAGAACGGTTTACGGCACTTATGTATGCCTCTGCAGAAGGACATATCGAGAATGTCAGGATACTTCTTGCCTATAATTCAAATCCTTCCCTCAAAGACATTGACGGCGACAGTGCCCTGGCCTTTGCCGTAAGGAACGGGCATACGGATATTGCAAACCTCCTTCGGTCCTTCGCACAAATGCAGGACAATCTAAAAAAAACAAGGTGACCAGCTGCATGCCGTACCCCTTACAGTGAATTTGCTGCCTTTCTCCCTGTTATTTTAATAGTTGCCCATATTACGGTGGTCAATATGCGGGCGCTCGGTCCTTTTAAGAGGTATATACATCCCGTCGGTCGATTCGAGCCAGTCGTACAATTCATGATTCAGCGATTTTATTGTATCCTGGAGCTCAGGAGAATCAATCAGGTTCCTTGTTTCGCCGGGATCGGCCTCGAGATCATAAAACTCATTTGTATCCCATATGCCGTAATAGCGAATATATTTATACCTGTCAGTACGTACTCCGTGCATGGTAGGAGTTGATGGATATTCATGCTCCCAGTAATACTCGTAAAAGATGCGGTCCCTCCATGGAATATCCTTGCCCTGCAAAAGTGGAATAAAAGAACTTCCAACCATATTATCCGCTTTATCGAGGCCGGCACAGGCAAGGACTGTTGGACCAATATCAATATTCTGGACCATTTTTTCAAGAACCTGTCCGCCGCCGAACAGTCCCGGGCATCTTGCAAGCATAGGAACCCTCACCGACTCTTCATAGAACTGACGCTTGTCTATCAGACCATGTTCTCCCCATGCAAATCCGTTATCGCCCATGTAAATAACCATTGTGTTCTCGTCAATTCCCTCCTCTTTGAGACAGTCAAGCACTGAACCGATACTCTCATCAACCGACATAAGTGTCTCACAATAGCTTATGACTTCCTGACGCCAGTTCCGGCCGTGGTATGCATAGTCAACCCCGTGCCAGCTCTCCCTCTGATGCCTTACCCAGTCGGGATGCATATTCTCACCGTAATATTCTTTCCCGTGCGCCGCCTTTCCTGTAACCTTGTTGACAGTGGGAAGCTGACTTGCACCGTAATAGGGATAATTGAAGTTTTCAGGTACTACCGGTTCCTGTCCTTTATAGAATCCCATGTGCCTGCGGGCAGGGTAAAAGTTTCCGTGAACACCTTTATGTGACAGGTAGACGAAGAAGGGAGAATTGTTCTTTACCTGTTCCCTGATAAACCCGATTGCGTGTTCCGTCAGAATGTCCGTCACATAGGCGCTGTCCTGGTACTGTATCCATTCTCCGTTAGTGTTTATTCTGGGATTATAGTAATCGCCCTGTCCCCTGAAAGCTTCCCAGTGATTGAATCCCGGCTGAGGATCGCCGGAATCATTTCCCATATGCCATTTACCGAAAAAGCCTGTAGTATATCCGGCTTCCTGAAGATATTCAGGGAAGAATGTCAGTCCTTCAGGGAGCGGGGCGGAATTATCGACAACCTTGTGGGTATGCGAATACAGACCGGTAAGGATACTGGCACGGCTGGGTGAACTAAGTGATGTGGTCACGAAGGCGTTTTTGATATAAACCCCTTCCGATGCCATCCGGTCCATATTGGGAGTCTTCAGCCAGGGCACCTTCCCTGTAAAACCCATATAGTCGTAACGGTGGTCATCAGACAGAATAAATACAACGTTAAGTGGCTTATCCGTGTCAGGCAGCTTCTTTAGCTGAAGACGCTCCGATCCTTCCTGGATGCTGCATCCTGCCAGTGCAAGAGTTGCCAGTACATAACTTATATGTTTCATCTCAAAGTAATTGATTACTGAGGGCTGATGGCACCCACATGAAGGATCTTCATTGTCGTTGATATTTGTTTTTTTTGCTTCTTTCATCAGTATATAATTTTGATTTCCCTATACCCCGGAAGACTTCAGTTTATTTCTTTGCAGGAAGAAAGCTTAAGGCAAGTTCCTCGCTGTCCTGGTATTTTATCATCAGCTTATCCAGCCTTTTATGAAGCTTCTTCCTCACCTTTGCATAGGAAGGATCGTCGTAGAAGTTCTTCAGTTCAAGCGGATCAGCGAGTCTGTCATACAGTTCCCATTCATCGATATCATAATAGTAATGCATCAGCTTGTATCTTTCGGTGCTCATTCCATAGTGGCGTTTCACCATATGCGATCCGGGGTATTCATAGTAATGGTAATAGTGTTCTTTTCTCCAGTTTCCCGGAGTCTTTCCTTTCAGAACAGGAACCATGCTCCTTCCCTGCATGTCTGAGGGTATCTCCATGCCTGCAATTTCAAGGAAAGTCTCAGCCAGATCGATATTAGACACCATATCGCTGTTCACGCTTCCGGCTTTTACCACACCTGGCCATTTGACGAGAAGAGGGGTTCTGTACGACTCCTCAAACATAAACCTTTTGTCGAACCATCCGTGTTCTCCAAGGTAGAATCCCTGGTCGGAAGCATAAATCACTATAGTATTCTCATCAAGCCCCGATTCGCTGAGGTAATCGAGAACTTTACCCACGCTTTTGTCGACAGCAGCTATGCAGGCAAGATAGTCCTGCATATATCTCTGATACTTATACCTTACCAGATCTTCACCCTGTGGATTTGTTTTATAGAAATTATCAATAATAGGGTCATAGACTTTTCTCCATTCCGCAAGCTGTTCCGGAGTCATCCTGCCGAGCTCTCCAAGCTTTCTTACATCCGACTGGTCCTGAAAGAGCTTAAGGTCGCCTTCCAGCCTCATTGTTTTTGAAATTGTCATATCCTGGGTCTTCTCAGCTGTACCCCTGTTTGAATAGTCGTCAAAGAGAGTTTCGGGTTCGGGGAATTTAACATCCTTGTACAGTGTAAGTTCATTGGGACCGGGATGCCAGGCCCTGTGAGGAGCTTTATGATGCATCATCAGCATGAAGGGCTTTCCCGAGGATCTGGCTTCCTGAAGCCATTTGATACTTTTCTCAGTTATGATCTCGGTGCAATAACCCTTAACCGGATACTTCCCGTCTTTGTTTATGAAATCAGGGTTGTAGTAATTGCCCTGGCCGGGGAGAATATCCCAGTGGTCAAATCCTGTGGGATCAGACATGAGATGCCATTTACCTATCATTGCTGTTGTATATCCTCCTGCCTGAAGAATTTTTGGGAATGTCTGCTGGGATCCGTCGAAAGGTGTCTGACCCTCATTTCTGAGGAATCCGTTGGCATGGCTGTATTTCCCGGTGAGAAGCACAGCGCGGCACGGTCCGGATATTGAATTAGTCACGAGGCAGCGGTCAAATCTCATCCCGTCGCGGGCGATCCGGTCGATATTCGGAGTAGGGGCAATATCACTAAGAGGACCTCCATAGGCGCTTATTGCCTGGAATGCATGGTCGTCGCTCATTATATAGATAATATTCGGCCTGTCCTGGGTTGCCGGCACCGGGTAAAGTGCGGGTGCCAGGGCAGCCAGCCCGAATGCAGTAGAAACGGGGATTTTAAATTTCATAATTTTGGGGTTTGGTAAAATACTTTTTAATTGCTTAAAATAATCCGGATGGTTGATGCGGGCAAATTTTCTCACAAAAAAAATTCCATTTCCCTGCGACCAGTTATTAACCATGCAGCGGATTTGCAGATGCGGGGGACTGATCCCCCGCTCTGCTTAACCGTTTTTTATCCCGCCGGGTAATTAATAGCCCGGGTTCTGAGCGAGATAAGGTTCTCCGTTTTCATCATTGCCCAGGGTCAGTATCTGAGTCTGGGGAATGGGGTAATACATCATATATTCAGCGAATGGCGATGATGAAGCAAACTTGCTTATATAAAGCTTTTCATTGTTCACATAAAAATCAATTTCGGCCTTGGCTATTTCATAACCCCAGCGCTGCAGGTCAAAGAATCTGTGTCCTTCCATTCCGAATTCAAGTTTGTTCTCAAACCTTATGGCCAGCAATGCCTTTTCCTTTGAGTCAAAGTAGCTCTCCGGATATAGTCCCACCTGATAGTTGGCTGCAGGCTGGTCTTCAAACATCACCATATCGTTTGCGGCACGTTCCCTGATCATATTTACATAGTCGCGTGCCTCGGTATACCTGTCTGTTTCTGCCAGGGCTTCAGCATACCAAAGTATCACATCGGCGAAGCGGATAAGGTTCCAGTTTAATGCAGAACCTCTTGTAACATAGAATGTGTCCGACTTTTTATGAAGGTTTTTCCTTGGCATAAAAGGTCCTCCGTTGGAATAGTTACGCACCCAGTTGGATTTTGGCATACCCCAGTCGTAGAAGGGCACACCTCTCCTTGTAACGGTATGGTCTAGCCTTGGATCGACCGGCATTGTCCTGTCGGCATCATTTGCATCTGAAGCCTGTCTGATATCAACGTTGGGGATCAGAACATCCATATAGGAACCATCTAGTTTCGGAAGTCCGTTCTCATCGACCTGGTATGAATTCACAAGACAGTAGGACGGCTGACAGAAACCCCAGCCTGCTCCATACATAGCTGTACCATAAAGTGTCGCTCTCTGCATACCCACATGAGCATTCGACTGGACAGCATCTGTTGAATGCTGTATGGCAAATACCGTTTCGGTATTATTCTCTGTGGCTATACTGAAGTTGTCGCTGTACTTTTGAAGAAGCTGGTATTTTACACCTTTTGAATTTACGCCGTTGTCTATTATGTCCTTCAGTAAGGGAACAGCCTCCTGGAACTTTTTCTCGAACATATAGACTTTAGCAAGAAGTGCTTTCGCAGCCCAAAGGTTAGCCCTGCCCGGATTATCCTGCTTGTCAGGAAGCAATTCTATTGCCTCAAGAAGATCCTCCTCAATAAAAGGAAGGATTTCAACATTATTTTTGACCTTGGGATTGTTCTGTTCCGCTTCTATTACCTCATCGATATAAGGAACATTCTTGAATACTCTCCTCTGTTCAAAATAATAAAGGGCTCTCAGGAATTTCATTTCCCCAAGCCTTTTTGCTTTGAGGGTTGCGCTCATGTTTTCGACCGAATTGATGAGGTTAATGGCATTATTTATGCGTTTTATGGCTCTTGTGTTCAAGACCCATTTCCAGTCGACGCTGACATTTGTGGTCAGAACCTGATACTGCTCAAACTCATTGAGCGACAACGGCATCCCATCGCCGGGGTCACTTCCTTTATTGCAGTCACCTCCCGGCATGGAGCTCAGGATCCAGTTATTCAGAGCACCGCCCTCAGCGCGGCCTTCACCCTCGGTCATAGAAGCATAAGCTGATGTCACAAGAAGCTCGACTCCGGTTTCATTCTGCAGGGCTGTCTTATCGATACTACCCTGGGGTGTGATGTCGAGCTTTTCCTCGCATGAAGACATAAGGGCAATAACAATGGTACTTATTGTAAGAATTGATAATATCTTTTTCATTTTCAGTAGATTTTTTGTTGTTAGACAAACCACACGTATCAGAAGGCAACATTGACACCTATCAGAAACTGTTTCGATACCGGCCAGTGAAAGAAATCGACACCTTTTGTCAGGTCGCCGCTGTCGCCCAGGGTCTGGTTGGTAACGTCGGGATCAAGGCCTGAATATTTGGTGAAGGTGAGTAGATTGGTACCCTGAAGGTATACACGCAGATTATCGGCACCGATTTTTGAAAGGATATTTCTTGGGAACGTATAACCCAGATTCAGCATCTGCATCCGCACAAAGGAACCGTCCTCAATATAGTATGAATTGGGATTCTTGTTTGAAACGGCATCCTGGTAGTCAAGTATAGGAAGTACAGCATCCGTTTTACCCGGTTCCCACGATTTGTCGCGCATTGTCGTTGAACGGTTACCTTCGTATGACCAGAAATCAGTCCACCATTTTGCGTAATTGAAGATCTCGTTGCCCACTGAAAAATAAAATGAAGCACTCAGGTCGAAGTTCATATAGTTAACACCGAAGCTGGCACTTCCTGTAAAATCGGGATGCGGACTACCCAGAACTTCCTGGTCATTGGCATTGATAAAGCCATCTCCGTTCACATCCTCATACTTGTATTTTCCTACCCATAGCTTCGGGTTGAGTGCGGCATCTGTTCCGACGCCAAGGGGGAGAACGGTCTGTCCCTGGCGGGCCCCGGTGGTTCCCTTGTAAGCTGCCACATCCTCTTCGCTTTCATAGAAACCGAGGATATTATAGCCATAAAAGACTGAAACCGGTCTTCCCAATTCAGTAAGGGTAAGGAATCCCAGGCGGCTGTCTCCTCCTCCCCAGAAACGTGTTCCGACAGCTTCGTTCAGTTTCACTACTTCATTCTTGTAGGTAGAAAGATTCAGCCCGACATTGTACTCCAGTTTTCCTATATTATATCTGTGATTCAGGGCAAGGTCCCATCCCGTGTTCTTCATCTTGCCAAGGTTCACATAGGGTGCCGTTGCTTCTCCGGCAAGTGCTGAATAGCTGTCAAGGACAAGCATGTCGGATGTGTTCTTTACATAGTATTCGATGCTTCCATCAAAAATCCCATCGAAAAGGGTTGCATCCACACCAATGTTCACCATCTGGGTACTTTCCCACTTAGTGTCGGGGTTGCCGTACGTGCTAAGCATAAATCCCTGATAGGCGCTGCTCTGGGAAGCATTGAAATCATAATTCGTAAAACCGGGATTGGTGCCGTATTCTGTAGCCCAGTTGTTTGCCCTTGGGATCTCGGAATTGCCTGTTACTCCGTATCCTGCTCTTAACTTAAGATCTGTCAGCCATTCGAGATTTTGCATGAAGCTTTCGTTTGAAAGACGCCATCCGAGCGACAGAGCAGGGAAGATACCATAGCGGTTTGACTCGGAGAAACGCGAAGATCCATCGCGGCGTATCGTAGCTGTGAGCAGGTAACGGTCATCAAAGATATAATCGAGCCTGCTGAATATCCCGAACATTGCAACTTTACCGCTCCAGTTTGATGTGTTGTCAAGGTTCTCCCTCTCTCCGTTTGCAAGAGTCCAGGTGTTTACATTATCCTCGAAGAGATAATTTCGTCTTGAAGCGCTCATGCTTCGGCCAAGGCCGCTCATGATATACTCGCTCCCCAGGAGGAAGGTAAGCCTGTGAACCTCTGCAAATGTCTTGTCAAAGTTAAGGGTGTTCGTCCACTGATAGGAGAAGCCGTAATTCGAACCCTCGTTAAACTGGTTGTAGGTCAATCCTTCAGCTTGTTCAGGCTGCTTCTTTGTCATGTTATAATAATACGACCTTCCATGGTCGATACCAAAATTTGTCCGGAACATAAGTCCTGGAATAATATCAGCTTCAGCATAAAGGTTTCCGAAAGTCCGAAGATTGTTCCGGTAATTGTCTTTTGCCCGGTAAAGGTTTGCAACGGGACTTGCTCCGTTGCCTCCTCCGGCTGCCCTGGTCCCGGCAAATTCACCCTTAATGTCATAAATCGGTATCCATGGGTTCAGCCTGAGCGACATGGCAAAAACATTGGCTTCTCCCTGTGTTGCAGCCACATTCTGGTTTGAAAAAGTAACGATCAGGTTCTCGCCTGCCCTTAACCATTTCCGAAGTGTATATTCAGTGTTCAGCCTGGCGGAATAACGCTTGAAATAATTATATTTCAGCACTCCGTCCTCATCATAATAGTTCAGTCCCAGCAAATACTTTGCCGACTCGTTTGCACCGGAAATAGTAAGCTGATGGTTCTGAACAGGAGCATTCCTTACTGATTCCCTGTACCAGTCGTCTCCTTCCCCGTTTGCATTAAATTCAGTGATCCTGTTGGTCTCTGTCCAGTCCTCAACGGTGAAAGGTCCGTTGCTGGCAGTAGGAACGATGTATTTCGGGAATACCGGTGTGGCTCCGGTACCAAACTGCGGATGAGATGGAATAGTCGAAAGGCCGCGGATTGAATATGCATTTGTCTTTGCTTTCCATTCAAGGTTTATCTTGTCGGTTGTCCCGAGTAGATCGTAGGGTTTTGAAGGAAGCGAGACTGCATAATAGCTGTCATAGGTTATTTTCGGGCGTCCCTGTGCTCCCTTTTTCGTTGTTATTATTATAACTCCGTTGGAAGCCTGCGCACCATAAACCGATGCTGCTGAAGCATCCTTCAGTACCTGCACCGATTGAATATCATTCGGGTTAATGGAGTTAAGATCCTGGTTTCGTGTCGACACTCCGTCGATCACATAAAGAGGTCCGTTGTTATTGACGGTTCCGATCCCGCGGATACGTACCATGGTACTTGTGCCTGGTCCACCCGTCGTTCCCACAATTAGTCCGGTGGCTTTACCCTGCAACTGCTGGCCAAGGTTGGAAGCCGGAACTTTCTTAAGTTCTTCAACATTTACAACTGCCACTGAGCCTGTTATATCCATTTTCTTCTGAACACTGTAACCAACTACGACAACCTCATCAAGATTCGTCAGTGTTGGCTGAAGGCTGACATCTATTGTCGTTCTTCCGGTAACAGACACTCTCTGTGTGACGTAGCCAATAAAGGAGAAGATCAGTACAGCATTTTCATTCTGGACATCAATAGCATATCTGCCGTCAGCATCAGTAATTGCTCCTACGATTGTTCCCTCCACAAGGATATTTACTCCCGGCAGGACTATACCGTTCTCATCGGTGACTGTTCCCGTAATTTTTCGTTGTTGTGTTTCCGGGTCATCAAGAAGATTTTCCGGTGCAAGGATTATCTTGCGGTTTGTGATAGAATACTTGATTCCGGTACCTTTGAACAGGTCATCAAGTACGTCACTTATCAGTTTGTTGGATGCACTAATGTTGACTTTTCGGTCAACATCCAGGAATTTCTCGTTGTAAAGAAAGAAAAATTCACTCTGCTCCTCAATTTTATCAAGTACATTGATGAGCTCCGTGTCTGAAAAACTGACTGAAAGCCTTGTTTTTTGGGAATAAGCATCTGAGGCACTTGCCTGCAGAATCCCAAGAACTAACAAAAAGGTTGCAAAGCGCATGATCATTAGGGTTTTTTTCAGAGAACGATTAAACCATTCCCCAAACGGGTTGATTTTTTTCATAATTTTGATGCGTTTTTGGGTTAAAAAATATCAGATGATGTTTTTTGGGAAATCGTTGCCGCGGTTTCCTTTTTTTATTCCGTCACTGGTATCCAGAATGTTTCATAGGCACAGAATTTAATCGATAGTTACAATTTATCATTTACTGATTCGGTAAAGTCTTACTTCTTTTTTCCTGAAGGTTCCGTCTGCCATTAAAGCCCCCGGTATAATATCATACCCGATCGGGGATGTAAGTGCGAGGCACTTGATTACCTCTTCGAGCGAGTCGTCCTGGAAAGTGCCCCTGAATGAATAATTTTCCAGTTCACGGTCGGCGAGAACTATTTCGACATTATACCATTTTTCTATCCGCTGTGCCACCTCAGTCATGAGGTCTCCCCTGAACACCAGTTTCCCCTCTGTCCATGCGCTGTATTTTGCCGCATCAACCTTAAGCTTGCTGGCACAGCCATTCCTGTAACTCAGTTTTTCAGACGGATTCATAATAATCGGGGGGTCAGATTCATCGGGCCTGAACTCTACTTTGCCCTCCAGGAGGACAACCTCAACAAAATCATCATCCGAATAAGCGTTCAGGTTAAAGCTGGTTCCCAGTACCCTTATTGTCGAGTTTGCAGCTTCAACCACGAAAGGATGCTCTTCGTCACGCGCAACGTCAAGCCAGGCTTCTCCTTCCAGTCTGATCCTCCGGTTTTCCGAAAAGGGCAGTGTATACGATATATGCGATCCCCCGTTTAACATTCCCTTTGTGCTGTCGGGGAGAACAAAGGCGATCCTGGAACCCGGTGGCGCATAGATTGTTGAAGTAGCTTCCTGACTTAAAGCAGATTCTGTTTCATTGGCCTTATGAAATAAATAAATACCACCAGCAATAAACAGAGGAATGAAAAGAATTGCGGCAGCCCGCGTATAAACCTTGAGAATCCTCCTGACAGGTCTTTCTCTTTTCATACTTTCATTAAGACGGATCCTGTGATGAATTCTGTCAAGAAGACCGGCAAGCTCTTTGTCCTCATCAGGAGCCTCATTAAGGAAATTTTCAAGGTCCTTTTCGAGTATCTTCTTAATATAACTTTCGTTTGCATTATCCTTAAGATCACGATCAAATCCTTTTTCTCCGATGCTTTCCTGATCAGCCTTGCCTGAAGCTTCCTTTGGATTGCGGGGTGATTTTTCCTTCTGCATTAAAATTCAGTTATTACACCAGTTTGTTGTTTCTGTATTATTCTATCCATATGAGGCAGAAATCTCATATTGAATTTGTGTTTTTCTTAATAGCGATCATTGAAAGGATTTGATCCTTTCAGGCAATTTCAACAGGCATGAAGATCTTTAAACCAAGTTTTTCCTTTTCTTGATAACAAAATTCATCTTTCCCCGGGGAAAGCGGGATGGTGATGTATTATTTTGAATTTAATGCCAGGTTAAACCATCTCATCCTTGGCAAGACGGTGGCGTATAATTTTGAGAGCTCCGGAAATGTAATTATCGACAGTACCCGGAGTAATATCAAATTCGGCCGCTATTTCTTTCGAGCTAAGGCCTTCATCCCTGCTTTTAAGAAAAACAGCCCTCTGCCTTTCGGGCATTGCGTTTATTATCTGTTTCACTCTTTCAATGACCGATCTGAATCCGATAGCTTCGTCTATTCTGTGCGACTGGAGCGGATTTTCCCTGCAGGCATCGGCAACAAACTTTCTGAAGTACTTATTGCGTCGGAAAAGCTTACAAATATCGTTGAATGCAATTGTAAAAAGATAAGATCTGAAGCTGAGCTCCTTTCTGAGAGTGGTCCGGTGCTCCCATATATTCACAAAAACCGATTGCACAAGCTCCTCGGCATCAGCAGACGATTTCAGATATTTCATCCCGAACTTATAAATTCCGGAGGAGTACCTGTTGTAAATCAAATCAAAGGCTTCAACATCACCCTTTTGCAATCTTGCAACCAGTTCAATATCATTATCAAACGATTTCAAGTCAGGCAGGATAAGGTTAGGTCAGGTTTATTATTGTAAATTTAGCCTTTAATACAACATCTTCAAACTATTTTTTTCAAATTGAGGTTTCTATAAAGCGATAGCTCTGTTTTAATATAAAATGATCATAACCAGCCCTCAGTTGCTGAATGATTTTTCAATTATCTTGGTGATCGCACTGCTTCTGACGGAGGATTCATGACCTGCTCCTGCCTCATTCTTTCCATATACTCGAGCATCATCTTATAGCGAGGATTTTCAAGATACTGTCTTATAAAAAGTTTATCCAGCGAATCATTATCCTGATATCTGACCCTCAGCTCTTCAAGTTGCCTGTGAAGGCTCTCCTTCACCTGACTGTATTCCGGATCGTTGTAAACGTTCCTCATCTCCATCGGATCATTCTCAAGATCAAATAATTCCCATTCATCAATGTCATAATACAAGTGCATCAGCTTGTAACGATCGGTTGTAATTCCGTAATGCCTGGGAACGGCATGCTCACCGGGATGCTCATAATAATGGTAATAGTGTTCCTTTCTCCAGTCTTTTGGGGTTTTGCCCTTAAGTATTGATAAAAAGCTCCGCCCCTGCATCTCTTCAGGGATCTCGGCTCCTGCAATATCAAGGAATGTTTCGGCATAATCGAGATTCGAAACGAGATCACTGTTCACTGTTCCTGGTTTGATTACTCCGGGCCACTGAATCAATAGCGGGGTGCGAAGCGATTCCTCAAACATCCATCGTTTGTCGAACCAACCGTGTTCTCCCATATAAAATCCCTGGTCAGATGTGTAAACGACTATTGTATTCTTGTCTAATCCGTTTTCCTTAAGAAAGTCAAGTATTCTACCAACACTCTTGTCAACTGCTGAAATACAGGAGAGATAATCCTTCATGTATCTCTGGTATTTAAACTTTGTAAGCTCTTCACCTTCAGGCTTAAGGTCATTAAACTGCCTTAAGACTGGTTCATATACTTCATTCCATTTTAAAAGCTGTAACGAATCCAGTCCCCTGCGGGGAACATTTGTCAGTTTAAGGTCCCGCTCTATAGTCATGTCTCTGGCAATTGTCATCTTCTGATTACGTTCACCCAGGCCCCTGTTCGAATAGTCGTCAAAAAGAGTGGCGGGTTCCGGGAAAGTGAGGCTTTCATACATTCCCAGCTCATCTGGACCAGGATCCCAGGCCCGGTGAGGAGCTTTATGATGCATCATCACCATAAAGGGCTTTCCGGAATCTTTCGCTCCCTTCAGCCATTCAATTGTCTTCCCGGTAATTATGTCGGTAGTGTATCCATGCTCTTTATGCTGACCCGAGGCATTAATGAAAACAGGATTGTAATAGTCTCCCTGCCCGGGTAAGATTTCCCAGAAGTCAAAGCCTGTGGGTTCTGAGACCAGATGCCATTTGCCTATCATTGCAGTATTGTAACCGGCAGCCTGAAGTATTTTTGGAAAAGTTACCTGGCTGCTGTCAAAACGGCTCATGTTATCAAGGAATCCGTTGAGGTGACTATATTTCCCGGTAAGCACGGTAGCCCTGCAGGGTCCGCTAATTGAATTGGTTACCAGACAGCGGTCAAACCTGATCCCCTGGGCAGCAATCCGGTCGATGTTTGGAGTCAGGGCCAGACTGGCCAGAGGACCACCGTAAGCACTTATTGTCTGAAATGAATGATCATCACTCATTATGTAGACAATATTCGGTTTTACCGGTGCCTGATTTTTGCATGAAACAACTCCGGGAATTGTTGCAGTCAATCCGGCCAGAGCCGCCAGAGAAAATTTTATGTCCATGGCAATAATGTATAAAGTTTATAATATGATCATTTAATTCAAAGTGCAATAAAGGGCTATTTCCATTCCCCATCGTCAGCAAACAACTAAACCTGAACCCGGGAGTCAAGGCTGCCGAGAATCAGTGATGAAGTCATTCGTTGATTCCTAACATTAATATTATCCACAAACAATGCAAATCTCATATTCCTGCACCTTATCTCCCGAAACCAATGACGCCGCATGATCTTCTTCCGGGAAACATCCCGAAGCATGTCATCTGATCATCATAACAGACAGCAAATCATTCATAAAATTGTTTTCCGGAGATTTTATCTTACCTTTACTGCCGTTTCCGGCTTGCCGGTTCCGGGCATCCTTCACTGATCGTTCACCCGGCTGGTAATTTTTGCGGACCATCATGCCTGTAAGCCGGCACGACAGTTAAAACTAACCAGATTCATCAATATGGGCAGATCTCAGGAAACCTCGGGCAAAAAGGAAGTAAGGAACAGGAAAGACAAAAAGAGAAAAGAAAAAGAACAGAAGCGCGCGAAGAAGAAGATCGACGGAAAAAGGAGCAGCTTTGACGACATGATAGCCTATGTCGATGAATTTGGAATGATATCATCCACCCCCCCCGATCCGAACCGAAATACTACGGTAAATCCTGAAACCATTGAACTTGGAGCAACAAGAAGCAAGTCTGAAAATCCATCCTCCTTTGAGAGGAAGGGAGTTATCTCCTTTTTTGACGAGTCAAAAGGCTTCGGCTTTATCCGGGATCTGGAAACCAGTGAAAGGATCTTCTTGCATGTGAGTAACCTTCTCGAACCAGTTAAGGAAAACAATGTTGTTATTTACGAGGCAGGTAAAGGGCCCAAGGGCATTACTGCAATAAAAGTCAGGCTTTTTAAGGAATAGTATTGCCATAAGGAATATTTGTCTATCTTTGCGCCCTAATTAACAAAGTGCGTTCCCACGCAGCAATTTTACGCATTTAATCCAGTCTGCTTTTGAATTCATTACAGCCGGGATATAAATCAATCGCTCCCGGAGCCACACCTTAAAAACATTTATGACAAAATTTGAAGAAATGGGATTCACTCCCGGCATACTGAAATCTATTCAGGAGCTCGGTTTTGAACAGCCCATGCCCGTACAGGAAAAAGTGATCCCGCTGATGCTCGGTGACGATCGTGATATAATAGCACTTGCACAAACAGGGACAGGTAAGACCGCAGCCTTCGGACTGCCCCTTGTCCTTGCCACAGACCCGGAAATAAATTCTCCCCAGGCTCTGATACTTTGCCCTACCCGTGAGCTCTGCATCCAGATAACGGGCGACCTGCATGATTACTCAAAACACACCGCCAGCCTCAGGATACTGGCTGTCTATGGTGGTTCAAGCATAGAAAACCAGATCAGGGAACTGAAAAAGGGCGTACACATTATTGTAGCAACGCCCGGCAGACTCATCGATCTTATCGGACGAAGGGCCGCAAGGCTGAACAACGTTCACACAGTAATACTCGACGAAGCCGATGAGATGCTCAACATGGGTTTCCTCGACAGCATAAACGAGATTCTTGAAGAGGTCCCGGAGGGAAGAAGAACACTTCTTTTCTCAGCGACGATGTCGCCCGAAATAGCTTCGATCGCATCAGATTATATGAAGGATCCTGTTGAGGTCACTATCGGCAAACGCAACTCCTCGGCAGAGAATGTCAGCCATAACTACTACCTGGTACATGCAAAGGATAAGTACAAGGTGCTGAAACGCATCGCTGATTCCGAACCGGATATTTACGCAATAATCTTTTGCCGTACCCGCAAGGAGGCTCAGGATGTGGCATCAGAACTTATTAACGACGGATATAATGCCGACGCCCTTCACGGTGACCTGAGCCAGGCCCAGCGCGATGCCGTGATGCAGAAATTCAGGGTAAGGACGCTTCAGATGCTGGTTGCCACCGACGTGGCTGCCCGCGGACTGGACGTTGATGATCTGACACACGTAATTAACTACAGCCTTCCTGACGACTCAGAGGTATATACTCACAGGTCGGGGCGTACCGGAAGAGCCGGGAAAACTGGTATCTCACTGTCGCTTGTCCATCTGAAAGAGAAAAACAACCTCAGGAAGATTGAAAGGCTTCTTAAGAAACCATTTAAGTCGCTTGCCATACCAACAGGAAGCGAGATTTGCGGAAAACAGCTTTTCAACTGGGTTAAGAAACTTGAAAATGAACCGGCAAGGCATGAAGAGATAGACAAACACATGCCGGAAATAGAGATGAAACTCAGCGGACTTTCAAGGGAAGAGCTTCTCAGAAGGGTTGTCTCGCTCGAGTTCGACAGGTTCCTCGACGACTACCGGCACGGAGGCGATATCATTTCTCCTGTCAGGGATAACGATAACGGACAAAGGGAGAACGGCGAAAGAGCATCAAAGGGGAAAAATCATGGTAATTTTTCGAGGCTCTTCATCAACCTTGGCAAATCCGACGGCTTTTATGCCGAACAGCTCATCGATCTTGTAAACCAGAATACAAGGGGGAAAAAGGTCCCCATCGGAAAGATAGACCTTATGAAGAGTTTTTCGTTCTTCGAGGTAGACGCAGACTTCGCCGGCGAACTTATCAGTATCCTGAACAACAGGAAATTCATGGACAAGAGGATCGCAGTTGAACCCGCTCAGGGTAAAAATGGCGTCCGTGAAAAAAACCGCAATAATGCAGGAAGACCTGTAAAGAGGTTTGAGAGAAGGAACGGTAAAAAAGGACGCAGGGAGTTGCAGAGAACTCATTTTGAGTACTGATCATAATCCGGGAAAAAAAATACGGCTCTGGTAAT
This sequence comes from Bacteroidales bacterium, assembly GCA_040772125.1. Lineage (GTDB taxonomy): Bacteria > Bacteroidota > Bacteroidia > Bacteroidales > VadinHA17 > LD21. The sequence continues at coordinate 467,273 of JAXGYS010000003.1, read as the reverse complement.
GGAAGGCTGCCTGTTCAGATTATTCTGCAGGCAGCCTTCCGGCTTTTTATGATGCTGAATTGATATTCCTTTCCGGGATAGGCGTTCTTTTCCTGAACGGAACAGGTTGCACCATTGTTTTTTATTCACTATTTTGCCGCTGTTGACCAGATAGGGTACTAACAAAATAATCAGATGAAAAAGAGGACAATAACATCATTACTGGCAATCCAGGCAATCTTGGTTTTTACGGGAAACTGCTCCCTTGCCCAGACAAGGTATGAATGGCCATGTTTCCATGGCCCTGACCGCACCAACAAATCGACCGAGACGGGACTTTTACAGAAGTGGCCGGCCGGCGGACCTGAACTTATCCTTACCATACAGGGTCTTGGAGAGGGATACAGTTCGGTATCAGTTGCCGGAGGAATGATATTTACAGCGGGAGTGGAAAACAACATACCCTATGTTTTTGCATTTGACCTCAACGGCAAGCCTGTCTGGAAAAAACCTGCCGGAGGCAAATGGTCAACGACCGCTTCATGGGCCAGCTCCTACACCGGACCCAGATGCACTCCGACATATGATAACGGGATCATTTATTTCCTTGGTGAAATGGGCCTTCTGACGGCTTTGGATGCAAAAACCGGGAAGGAGAAATGGCAGATCGACCTCCCCGTGGCTTTTGAAGCTTCCCCTACCGAATACGGCTACGCCGAGTCGGTAATGATCGATGGCGAATTTCTATATGTCAGGCCTGTTGGTAAAAAGGGTCACCAGGTATGCCTCGACAAGAGCACCGGAAAGCTTATATGGGCAAACACCCGGATACCGGGTGTGGAATCATACACCTCGCCTGTAATTGCAAATCATGGAGGATATAAAATGCTTCTGGGAGGAAGTTCTGTCTGCTATTACGGGGTTGACTCAAAGACGGGGAAGCTTCTCTGGACCATAGATGTTGTGAACCAACAGGCATGCAATATATCCGATCCTGTTTTTCATAACGGACATATCTTCATCTCAAGCGGATACGGTTTTGGCAGCATGCTCTGGAAACTATCTGTTTCAGGAAGCCAGATCAGGCCCGAAAAAGTATGGCAGTCGACACTTATGGACAACCACCACGGTGGTCTCATTTTTCATAATGGTTACATATACGGTTCGGGAAGCAGGACAAGAGGCTGGTACTGCCTCGACTTCATGACAGGGGAGCAGAAGTGGAAGGCCGGGAACGACGAAGGTTCCATAACCTTTGCAGAAGGAATGCTCTACGCTCTCGACCAGAAAGGGACAATGCGCCTGGTAAGGGCGACTCCCGACAGGTATGAGGTGAACGGTGAATTCAGGCTTCCTTCAGGAGGAACAGGAATGTACTGGGCGCATCCCGTGGTGTGCGACAAGCGCCTTTACGTGCGGCATGCCGGTAAGATATTTGTTTATGATATAAGCAGGTAGAACAAGGTCCCGGCGTGAATCCGGCTCCGGGAACGGTTATTTCAGTTTTACCGGTCTGATCATATTCTCAGGAGCGAGTATCTCGTCAAGCTTTTCCTTAGAGAGAAGACCCTTTTCAAGGACAAGCGAATAAACGCTCCGCTTATTCTCCAACGCATCCCTGGCGATTTCATTCAGGTCCTGGTATGCTATCCATGGAACAAGTGCCGTTATCAGTCCAATGCTGTTCTGAACCAGTTCCCTGCAGCGCTCCTCGTTGGCAGTAATCCCGTCGATACACCTGTGTCTGAGGGTATTCATCCCGTTGATCAGCATCTCAACCGATTCAAAGATCGAATGGACAATTACAGGCTCAAAAACATTCAGCTCCAGCTGTCCCGCTTCGGAAGCCATGGTTACCGTCAGGTCATTTCCGATCACCTTAAAGGCTATCTGGTTCACAACCTCAGGTATTACGGGATTGACCTTCCCGGGCATTATTGATGATCCGGGCTGGCGGGGAGGAAGGTTTATCTCATTTATTCCAGCTCTCGGTCCGGACGAAAGAAGCCTCAGATCATTGCATATCTTTGAAAGTTTCACTGCAAGACGCTTAACCGCAGATGAGTACATCACAAAAGCCCCGGTATCCTGGGTTTCCTCCACGAGGTTAGAGGAAAGAACCAGTTTAAGTCCGGTAATCTTACGGAGATATTTCACAACAAGTTCAGCGTAGCCCGGAACTGTGTTGATGCCTGTCCCGATAGCCGTTGCGCCCATGTTGATCTCGAGAAACAGTTTTGCGTTCTGATTGAGCCTTTCTATTTCCTCACCCAGGGTAACAGCATAAGCTTCAAACTCCTGCCCGAGTGTCATTGGCACGGCGTCCTGCAGCTGAGTCCTTCCCATCTTTATGATGTGAGAGAATTCCATGGCCTTGTTTCTGAACGATTCAACCAGTTTGGTAAGAACCGAAACCAGATTCTTGTTTGAATTGAAAAGAGCTATCTTGACAGCCGTCGGATAAGCATCATTTGTCGACTGCGACAGGTTGACATGGTTATTCGGATTGCAGTATTTGTATTCGCCCCTGTTGTATCCCAGGATTTTCAGAGCCCGGTTGGCAATGACCTCATTCGCGTTCATATTCGTCGAAGTTCCTGCACCTCCCTGTATCACGTCAACAACAAAATGGTTGTGGAACTTACCGTAACGTATTTCGCGGCAAGATTGTACAATGGCATCCTTTATATTGCCTTCAAGAAGTCCAAGCTTATGGTTTGCCTCAGCCGCTGATTCCTTAACCATGGCAAGTCCCTCTATAAGCGATGGAAAGAAATTCAGTGTTATCCCGGTAATATTGAAATTCTCCACTGCTCTAAGGGTCTGGATGCCATAATAGGATTCAAACGGAACCTCCCGCTCACCCAGCAGATCGCTTTCCACCCTTGTCTTTCCTGAAATATATTGCGCTCCGGTATGAAGAATACGGGAGTTTGCATTTCGCATCCTCCTCGAAACAACACCTGTGATATTCGCAAATACTTTCAGGGCGGTTCCTGCATTGTAACTGAGAAAATCCCTCTTCACCTCAAGAAGAACAGATTTGCTGACAGAGCGGGCTGAAGTGGAATGCACCGATTCAGGATCAAGTATCCCTTCTCCCAGGAAATCACCCTTTCCGAAAACAGCCAGACGGAATTCTGTTCCGTATGAATCAATCTTGAAGAGTTCCACATTGCCCTCATAAATAATAAAAATATCTTCCCTCGGGCTATTCTCGGTAAAGAGCATCTCCCCTGCATCGCAGTACTTTTCCCGCACGCTTTGCAGGAGCACGCTGAACTCTTCTTCGGTGAGGTTCCTGAAAAGTTCGATGTTCCTGAGGAATGGCAATATTGTTTCTTTCTTCATCATCATAATTCTGATTTGCTTTCTGGTCATGGAATCTAAAGATAGCCCGATCAGGCTGCATAACCAAATAATGCGGCCTCTCAACATATAAACCACATTATGAAGCAATTATTATACGATTTTAAATAACTATTTATTAACGGCTTTATATTTTATTACCATCTCAGTTACCCGGCTGGTCGCTTTCCGTGTTCCAGAGCCCTTTTTTCTCCCTTCTGGCTTCCGAAGAAAGCCTGGTGAAGGTACGGGCATGTCTGACATTGGGAGGAATGGTCATAACAGTTGCATAGCCGTTTTTAACCATTTCGGCGTTTATGAATGTACCGTCCTCAAGGAAAGCATATGCAAGTGTGCGGCCGTAACGGTCATAGCGAGCCACGTCGTATTCGAGCCTGACCTTTTTGCCTTTAAGCAATTTTGCCAGATAGGCCGAAGACTCATTTCCCAAAAAACCCCTGACTTTCCTCCCGCTGTTTCTTGGTTCAGGAGCATCAATGCCTGTAAGACGTATTTTCAAACCTTTTTCGGAGCCATCGTCGATCCAGAATGTGTCGCCGTCAACAACTTTCGTGACACTGTACCATACTTCTACTCCGGCAGCATTCTCCACATCCTGTGCCTTAAGGGTTGCCTGAAAAAGGATCAGCAGCATAAGGATAATGCCAGGTTTTGTTTGCATAACAGAGTGTTTAATTTCTAACGGAACAAAATTAACTAAAATTGTCAGGAAGTTACGGCGGGGCTGTTGCAGGCAAGGCACAGGAAAACGGGATCAGGCTCTGTGATTGGTTCATTTAACCGGTTCCTGCTTTCAGGTCATTCTTATTTTCAAATGATAATTTATCCATCATATTTACAAATAGTATTAATAAATTGCGCTTAATAACCTCAACAGCGAACTCATATTAATAAAGATTTATGAAAAGAACACTTATAATATTCCTGGTCCCGGTTTTGTTATCAGTTTCCTGCTCATCCGGGAAGGTATCAGAAACAAAGGTTGATCCCTCGGGTGTAAAGGTCGAATCGGGTATTCTTGCAGGAAATGCGAATGAGGAAGGTACTGTCAGTATTTTCATGGGGATACCATATGCAGCGCCTCCTCTCGGAGAGCTAAGGTGGAAAGCGCCTCAGCCTCCTTCTGAATGGGAAGGGGTCCGCCAGTGTGTCACACCTCCTCCCAGTGCCATGCAAAGCAGGCCTGTACCTTTTATGATGTGGTCAAAGGAGTTCATGGCTCCTGAAGAGCCCCTCAGCGAGGACTGTCTGTTTCTTAATATCTGGACACCGGCAAAAAACACGGCTGAAAGACTTCCTGTAATGGTCTGGATTCATGGCGGGGCGTTTACCGGTGGATCAGGAACCGTTCCCCTTTACGATGGCGAGGAGATGGCAAAGAAGGGAGTGGTGTTCATCACAATAAACTACCGGCTGGGTGTCTTCGGCTTCCTTGCCCACCCTGAACTGACAGTTGAATCATCCCTTCAGACATCAGGAAATTACGGAATCCTCGATCAGATAGAAGCTCTTAAATGGATAAGCAGGAATATCACCGCTTTCGGAGGTGATCCGGGGAATGTCACCATCGCCGGACAGTCGGCAGGATCGTTCAGCGTAAATGCTCTCATGGTCTCGCCTTTAGCCAGGGGGCTGTTCCACAGGGCGATCGGGCAGAGCGGAGGCATGTTTTCCGGCGGTCCAGGACTTGTTAATGATCTGAAATCAGCCGAATCGGCGGGAATGGAGTTTGCCCGGCAGCTTAATGCCTCATCGCTTGCGGCACTAAGAACCCTTTCTGCCGAAGAGCTTATGAAAGTCCGCGGACAGTGGGGCATAACCACCGACAATATTGTCATACCCGAAGCAACACAGGTTTTCAGGGAAGGGAGGCAAAACGATGTTCCTCTTCTTTCAGGCTGGAACGCTGACGACGGTTTCGCAGCAGGAACAAAACTCAGTGTGGAGGCTTACAAGAAAAGTGCACAGGAAAGGTATGGTGATTTTGCCCCCGGATACCTCGAGGCTTTCCCAGCAAACAATGAAGAAGATGTTCAGAGATGGATGAAACTTACCTCAGTCCTCTCGTTCGGATGGCAGAACTATAACTGGGCAAAGATGCAGGCATCAACGGGTAATAACAAGGCTTTCCTTTACTATTTCACCCGTGTCCCTCCGGGTGAACCGAACTATGGTGCCTTCCATTCAGCTGAATTCGGTTACGCGCTCAACACGCTTAAGCTCTGGGACAGGCCGTTCACTGAAACCGACTACAACCTTGCAAAGCAAATGTCGTCATACTGGGTTAATTTTGCCAGGTCGGGTGACCCAAACGGTGAAGGCTTACCCTTATGGCCTTCTTTCGATACTTCCTCTCCGGGGATAATCGAATTCGGCGATGAGACAGTGGAAAAACCTCTTCCTTTCAGAGAGCAGTTTGAGTTTTTCGACAGATTCAACAACAGGTAAAACAAAAAGGAATGCGGGAAACGCTTTGTCATGAGTTTTTCCATCAGCAGGTTTTAAACCGGTAAAAACGACCTGACCGTACCGATGGCTGAAACCTTATCCCTGATCTTTTGTTATTCCTTTAACAGATAGTTACCATAAAACAAAAGAAATGGAGAGTGAGATCAGAAAACGAAAGGTTGTGATTGTCGGAGCGGGCTCAGTTGGTGCCACCTATGCATATGCGCTTGCTCAAAGCGGAATAGCGGAAGAGATAGTGCTTACCGACAGGAATCAGGAGTTGCTGAGAGGACAGGTTCTTGACCTTGTTCACGGACAACCCTTTTTTCCCACGGTGTCGATCAGAGAAGGCAGCGACGACGATTACACCGATGCAAGCCTGGTGGTCATCACCGCCGGATCAGCACAGCGCCCGGGAGAAACCCGTCTTGACCTGCTTAAGAAAAATGCCGGCATAGTAGGAAGCATTGCCGGAAAAGTGTCGGAGAAGGGTTGCAGGGGTGTTATTCTTGTGGTTACAAATCCCGTCGACGTTATGACATATGCAGCATATAAGAGTTCAGGCTGGCAGAGGGAAAGAGTTATCGGTTCAGGGACTGTACTTGACAGTGCCAGGCTCAGATACATCATCAGCAGGCATTGCAGCATCGATCCTCACAGCGTGCACGCATACGTCCTCGGAGAACATGGCGACAGTGAATTCGCAGCCTGGTCGATGACGCATGTAGGGGGCATCTCCATCGATAAATATTGCCCCCACTGCGGCAATTGCGATGGATGGCAGGAGCAGAAGAAGTGGATGGAGCAGCAGGTAAGGGATTCGGCATATCATATTATCGATGCCAAAGGATCAACTTATTATGCCGTGGGTCTGGCCATGGTGAGGATAAGTTCATCAATCCTCAGGAACCAGAACAGCATGCTTACGGTTTCGGTCGTTCCCGAAGGGGAATACGGACTGCATGGCCTTGCCCTCAGCGTTCCTTCAGTTTTATCGGGCCGGGGTATAGAAAGAATAATTCCTTCTGCCCTTCCGCCGGATGAATACGAAAAGCTGAAACATTCCGCCGCTATAATCAGAAAAGCCATTGAAGAAACTGGCAAATAAACTGATGGTTATACAATCGGGATAAATACATTATTGTGTTCCCTTTTTCAATATATGCATCAGGTTTTTAATATGGCATTTCATCTTCGGAAATGAAAAAGAAATAATGTAAATTACAAAAGATTAATAATAAATAGGAAAGGATGATTTCAAGGTCTGTTCTTTCCGGAAAATTCATGAAAAATCCTTTATAAAATGAGTGAAATGATTGATAACTCCAGGTTCCGCAAGGACAAACTAAAAGAACTTATACTTAAACTCCATGAGGGAAAGGATCCCGGGGAAGTCCGTGCCGAACTTGCAAGCACACTGAAACAGATACCCTATGGTGAGGTGGTGGAGGTTGAACAGGAACTGATAAAGGAAGGACTTCCGGAATCAGAAGTGCTGAGGCTTTGCGATATCCACGGCGAAGTTCTGAACGGCCATATTGACCAGAGCGGCGCCCGTCAGGTACCTGAAGGTCATCCTGTTGATGTTTTCATGAAAGAAAACAGGGAACTTCTCAAGGTGACCCGAAAAGCGGAACAGCTTCTTGGAATATTGTATTCGGTAAGCGAAGACAACTTCAGGGAACATACCCTTCATATACTTTCGTGCTTCAACGATCTGATGGATGTGGACAAGCACTATAAACGCAAGGAATACCTTGTCTTTCCTTATCTTGAGAAGAAAGACATCACCGGTCCGCCAATGGTGATGTGGGGAAAACACGATGAAATAAGGGAACAGCTTAAGGCCTGCATCGAGATCCTCCGTACCGAAGGTCTGAAAAAGGCCGACCTGGAGGATGCCGTTGAACTGCTCTTTGCCCCGGTTCTTAAGGCACTTGAGGACATGACAAAGAAGGAGGAGGACATCCTCTTCCCCATGTGTATGGACGTTCTCGCCACAGACGACTGGTGGCAGATACACCGGCAGACACTTGAATTCGGATTCACCCTTTATGACCCTGAAGTCGACTGGAAGCCTGAGGGAGTAACAGATGAAGGAAGCAGTGAAAAAGGAGTACTCAGCGAAAGCGGAGCCATACAGCTTCCCTCAGGAAGTTTTACAGCCGGGGAAATAATGGCTATCCTCAACACTGCTCCCTTCGATATGACATTTGTTGACAAAAATGACAAGGTAAAATACTTTACGCAGGGAACAGAAAGGATCTTCGCCCGCAGCAGGTCGATAATCAACAGGGATGTTAGACTTTGCCACCCTCCGGGCAGCGTTCATGTGGTGGAAAAAATCATCGACGACTTCAGATCCGGAAAAGCTTCCCATGCACCTTTCTGGATACAGATGCGAGGAAAGTTCATTCATATCGAATATTTCGCCCTGCGCGGAGAAAACGGAGAGTACCTGGGTACACTGGAAGTATCACAGGACCTTACTGACCTTCGCAAGCTTGAAGGAGAACAGCGCATTTTGTCATACACTGAGAAAAAAGCGGAATAATGGAAAAACTGATAATAACCCCAAAGACAAAGATTTACGATCTGCTTGAAGCATATCCCGAGCTGGAAGACCTTCTGATAAGTATGGCTCCGGAATTTGTGAAACTTAAGAATCCCCTTCTGAGAAAGACCATCGCAAAGGTGGCAAACATAAGTCAGGCGGCAGCTATCGGAGGACTTAACGTTGAACAGATGGTAAACCAGTTCAGGGAAAAGGTCGGACTGGAAAGCATTGAACAGATTGATGATTCAGGAACAAAGTACAACACTTCGCAACCCGGGTGGTTTGAGACAGGAACCGTAGTTAAGGTTATCGATATCCGTGAAATGCTGAACAGGGGTGAGCAGCCCGTTCATGAAGTACTGTCGTCAGTAAAGGCACTGGACGAAAATGAGATTCTGGAGACTATTGCTCCCTTTATACCGGCACCGCTTCTTGACAAGTCGCTAAGCCTCGGTTACAGGCACTGGCTCGACAGGAAGCAGGAAGGAGAATACCGGGTGTACTTTGCAAAATAACTTATAACGGGGTTATTCTCAGCCGGGGTTCCCCGGTTGAGTTTTGACTGGTCAAAGGTAAATTACGTAATATATTACGTAATTAATTCGTATTAAATTACGTAATTTTTCATTTGCCTGTGGCAGTAAGTATTTATACAAAGACACATCCTTCCTCTTGCTGAAACCACACTTGCAGAAATGAAGCTGATCCGGTATAGATGAATTTTCCTGATCATAGTTGTTTAAACAATGGTCATGGCAAAAACAGCACTTCCACGACCGAAAGGAACACCAATTATATAAACCTTTTTTAAGGTCTAACAAAAATTCTTTAAAAAAAGTCTGAAATATTTGACTTTGCATGTTATTTATTTCTAACTTTGTGTTAGAATTATTTAACTAATTTGTCATGAGATGAAAAAGCCGTTATTGATTTTTATCGTATCCGGACTTGTAATACTTACCACCGTATTGTGGTTGTTTACCTCGGCCGGAAGAGCCAGTTCAATGGACATAATGCATTTCGGCGTTATTGTGCTTGTTGTGGCTTTCGCACTTTTTCTAGGATTCAGGAGATTAAGCAATGTGAAACGCGGAGAACCGTCTGAAGATGAACTCTCAAAAAAGATACTTCAGAAGACCGCTGCCACTTCGTATTACATCAGCCTGTATATCTGGGTATTTCTTATCTATCTGAAAGACAGGATTGAATTCGATACGGAGGAACTTCTTGGAACGGGTATCCTTGCCATGGCAGTCACATTTGCAATTTCATGGATCGTGATAAACTTCAGGGGGATCAGAAATGACTAACAGGATAAAGGAATTCAGGGCCCGTCACAATCTGACCCAGGATGAACTGGCAAAAAAGGTGAATGTCCGGCGGGAAACAATAGTTTTCCTTGAGAAGAACAAGTACAATCCGTCGCTGAAGCTGGCCCGGGATCTGGCAAGGGCTTTCTCGGTAACAATTGAAGAGATATTCATTTTTGAGGACTAAAATAAAAACAGTTAAGGAGCATGAACAACACGAATAAAAGTCATGTCGGGTCCGGAGTGGCGTTTGGTTTCGCAACCGGCGCCGTCGCCGGAATCATCGCCGGAATAATAACCGGAGACCTTGCTCTCTGGTTATCTCTGCTTATTGGAAGCTGTATGGCTTTGGGTGCAGCTGCAGGGCTGATGGTCGATAATTTAAGGAAGCAACCATAAGAAGTCCGCTATTTTATCGAACGTTGATGAGTACGATACATATGTATTCAATATAATATTCAATACTGTCCGGATAAAAACATATCGCTCCTCCGGAGCTTAACAGACAGAGGGGGGAGATTTGCCTCCGGTTGGCACCGGAGGTTATTCACATTCTTCTCCTTCAGAGAGGGTTATGGTGTATGGATGCTCCTTCGGATCATTTCATGATAATAAGAATGTTGTTTGAGGCTATGGTCTTGTAATCTCACATGTCCAGTTCTTTCAGGTCTGGGGAGCAGTGAGGATGCGGTATGCCGGAGATTAAAGCTTATCAACAGATGGGGAATCCTGCAAGGGATTTGACGAAACAGACACGTAATTGTAAGAATATGAATAACCCCCGGTGCCAAACCGGGGGTAAGGACCCGCCCCCTGACATTTAGCCCTGCAAGGGCGAAATAAACCTGGTTATGTTAAAAAACTATTTAAAACTTGTTGTATCATCAACATAAGATGTTACTTGCAAGGGCAACTAATGAATCTGAAATTTTAATCAGACAATAGTGATTACATTATTGATAATCAAGATTTCTTTCAGGGTGTTCAAAGAAGTATTACCTCCCTAAACGGAACTGAGAACCTTTCACCCCCAGGTAGGTCCGGGAATCCCTGGTTATTGTTAATTTGCAAAAAATCATGTTGCAAAGTCTGTAACATGACGAAGCATTTTCAATCCGGCAACAGATGGATAAAAAGATTAAGATCCGTGAAATAAAAGAAGGCGAGATATCCCAGCTGCAGCATTTTCTGTACGAGGCTATCTACATACCCGCAGGGCGGGAGAAACCTGAAAGGAGCATTATTGAACTTCCAGAACTTGCATGTTATATCAGGGATTTTGGAAAGGATACGGACCATTGTCTTGTTGCCGAATCAGATGGTGTCATAAAGGGTGCGGTCTGGGCAAGGGTGTTTAATGAAACAGAAAAGGGTTTCGGTTACGTTGACCCTTTTACCCCGGAATTAAGCATGTCGGTTCTTCCGGATAGCCGCAATCAGGGCATAGGAACAATGCTTCTGAAGGCTATGATCCAAAGGCTTGCAGAGAAAGGGTTCGAAAAAGTCTCATTGAGCGTCGATACTGAGAACTACGCCTGCAGCATGTATAAGAAATTAGGATTTGAGACTGTGAAAATGGTTGGAGAATCAGAAACTATGATATTAAGTTTGAATAATTCAACTCAGGAGGAATAATGATACCGGAGTAAAAAATGCTCCACAGTAACTGTTTTACAATACTTGAACGATTGCCAGTCTGTTATGCATTCCTGAAATCTTTTTAACTTTCCGATCATTTTTCAATGAACCATGAACGAACAGGAGATCATCGAACAAACCGCCGGATACATCAGGGAAAAAATGTCAGGCGAAGGTTCCGGGCACGACTGGTGGCATGTTTACCGTGTCTGGCGGAATGCCATCCATATCGCAGTTAATGAAGAGGCAGATATGTTTGTTGTGGAACTCGCAGCACTGCTTCACGACATTGCCGACTGGAAATTCAACGACGGAGACATAGACGAAGGCCCAAGGCAGGCACAGGAATGGCTTCAGGGATTAGGGGTCGATTATGGAGTTATTTCCCATGTATGTGAAATCATTAGCGGGATATCGTTCAAAGGTGCCGGGGTAACGACAGCAATGAGAACCATTGAAGGCAGGGTGGTACAGGATGCTGACCGTCTGGATGCCATCGGAGCCATAGGGATAGCCAGGACTTTTGCCTACGGAGGTCATCTTAACCACGAGATCTATAACCCGGAGAAAAACCCGGAGTTACACAACACCTTCGAGGAGTATAAAAATGGAAAAGGATCAGTAATAAACCATTTTTACGAGAAGCTTCTTCTCCTGAAAGATCTGATGAATACCCCTTCTGCAGTGAAGATAGCAGAAGAAAGACACAGGTACATGGAACAATTTCTCGATCGTTTCTTCAGGGAATGGGAAGGGAGGGATTAAATTTCAATAACATAATCAAATTCTGTTTTGATTATTTCTCAATCCTGTCTCTGTTCCTGATAATCATTGTCTTTATTTCTTCATTTTGCATTACTTTTAAATATTCTATAAGGGAGCCTAACTGGAAACTCAACTATGATCCTTCAGAAATCGACCAGCATGAACACAAACGAACGTAACACTTGTATCCGGTTAACAAGATAAACCGATGATAATGAAAGATTACTACAGTATCCTCGGTTTATCAAGAGAGGCAACAGCCGATGAGATAAGGCAGCGGTTCAGGGAACTGGCATTTGAGAATCACCCTGATATAAGCAGGGATGAAAGTTCCGCTGATGCATTCATAGAGATCTATGAATCATATCACATATTGAGCAGGCCCGACACGAAGCTCATCTACGACCAGCTTTATGATACTAATGCCAGACATGGAGGAGTCACAACAACAGGTGAAGAAAAACCTGGCAATGATATACGGGATATTTCTGCAGAAGCCAGGGAGAGGGCAAAGCAGAAAGCAAGGATAAAGTACAGGGATTTCATCAGGGAGCTTGACTGTTTTTTCATACCCGGGAGGAAGGCCGACGGGGCTCCGTTTTTATACAGCATGCACAGGAACACTGGGATCTCGGGTGGTATGGGACCGATGGGGACCATCAGGGCACGTGTTGTAGAAATTCCCATCCCGCGCAGCAGGCGGGCCCATTCCCTTCACAGGACAGGATTCATGATCAAGGTTGTCTTCCTTGCTCTGGCCATTATCCTGTTTTACCTTAACCCTCTTCCGGGAAGCGATCCGGCAATCAGGGTCGTTTTATCGATATTTGCAGTGCTTGCCGGGGGAATATTCACAATGGTATTCTATCGCCTGGCCGGGGGGAGGTCAAAATTCTTCCATGCCAGACACTATCCGCTCGTGAAAAGATACAGTTCGAAGGGCTATACCCGGGGATTTCACCCGGTGGTATCAACTACTCCGGTGGGGATTTTCGCCTGGCTGTTAAGGCTTTTGTTTTGAGATCCGGGTAATTTATTACCTCTGAATATGTCCTTGACTATCGGATTAACAGACAGGCCCTGAAAACCAATGATTTTCCGCTTATCCGGTTTTTCTTTTAAGTTTGCAGATTCAATAACCACAAACCCTGAGATGACTGATAGTATTTGGCATTTTGTATCGGCCGGAGTATTGCTGGGTTTGTCATCAGGCCTCTCCCCGGGTCCATTACTGACCCTTGTGCTGGCACAAACCTTAAAACATAACAGAACCGAAGGGATCAAAGTGGCGTTATCTCCTCTCATAACTGACTTCCCCATAATACTTATTACCGTACTGATAATGGGCCGTCTGGCACAATCCGACATTTTTCTGGCAATCATTTCATTTGCGGGAGGAATATTTCTTGCCTGGCTCGGTACCGGATCGGTAAGAACAAGGGAAATGAGCTTGGACCTGCAGGACTCCGGTTCAGGATCAATGAAAAAAGGGATCATTACCAATTTCCTGAATCCCGGCCCCTATCTGTTCTGGGCGACAGTAGGAACACCTCTTCTGTTCAGGGCTTACAAAGCAGGTCTGACGGCTGCAATACTTTACATTATCTCATTTTATGTTTTTCTTACAGGGTCCAAGATCATGGTTGCTTATCTCGCGGGCAGGACAAAGCATCTTTTAAATCAGGGAATATACCTGATCGTGATGAGGATCCTGGGTATAGCGCTTTTCATCTTTTCGCTGATATTCTTTTATGACGGAGTGAGGTACCTCCTTCTCTGAAAAAATATATCTATTAATTTAAACCTTATGACAGAACTTGAACGCTTATATTTTGAAAACAGGGAGACTTTCCGGAAATGGCTGGAGATTAACCATAATAAGAAGTCCGGCATTTGGATGATCTATTACAAGAAACACACGGGAACAAAATGCATTGAATACAATGAAGCGCTTGAAGAAGCTCTTTGCTTCGGATGGATTGACAGTACCCTGAAAAGGATTGACGACGAACGTTATATCAGGAAATTCACGCCAAGAACAAATACATCAAACTGGTCGGACGTAAACAAAAAACTTGTCCTTTCATTGATAAGTAACGGCAGGATGACAGAGGCAGGACTGAAAAAAATAGATGTCTGGCTAAAGACCGGAAGGGTTGACTGGAAAACCGGCACGAAGAAAACAGATATCAGGGGCAAAGAAATTCAGGTACCCGGGTATTTCCTGAAAGCTCTTTCTGAAAATGAACCGGCTCTTACAAATTTCAATAGTCTTGCAAGGTCGTACAAGCGGCAGTATATTCTCTGGATCACAAGTGCAAAAAGGGAGGAAACCATTTTAAAAAGGATTAAGGAATCCGTGGAGTTGCTCAAACAAAATAAGCTTCTGGGGCTAAAATAGATCCTACAAAGCAAAGTTTTTTATTGTTTATCCTGAGAGTGAAGCTCTCAAAATCAGTAAGACATCATGATTCTTATCGAAGCCCTCCGGGAGTCGGCAGCTGGAGGCTGGCCTGATATGACAGAAACCTGCTTCATTCAGACAGTCACTTCAGACCTCTGTTGAGGCCTTAAGGGTATTTTGTGTTTTAAGGAGATCCTCCAACAATCCAAAATTCGTAATCCGGCGGGAAATCGGGTTAATGAGTAAATTTTAAAAGGTTATATTTGACACATAAAACACATGTAAGCGCCTGAACTAAATACCTGACTATCCCGATTCGTTCGCTTTGAGGTAATTGATGCGGCAATACCGGAATGCAGGTTTATTACTGAAGAGAATCTTAAAAAAAGTATGATATGAAACTTCTTGGAAAGATTTTAGTCCCGGTTGATGTCACCTCCAACAGCACCGGGCAGATTAACGCCACCATAAAACTTGCCACTGAATTTAATTCAGAAGTTTTTCTGTTGTATGTCATTCCTGATGAGGAATTACATGCAGAACTCAAGAAAATTGTTCTGAAAGAAGTATCTGAATCCCTGGATGAAATAAGAAAGACTCTTATCAAGGCTAAGGTTAATGTCCGGGAACCTTTGATTGCAACTGGCAGGGTTGTTTCCACCATTGCCTCAACAGCCAATACCGAGGATGTCAATGTAATCATCATCGGATCAAACACAAAAACCGGGAATTCAAATTACAAGCTTAGCGGAAAAGCCGAACAGATAATGAGGATGTCGGATGTTCCTGTTTTCCTGGTCAAACCGGAGAATAGAGTCCTGTTTTCCAACATTATGTGCCCCGTTGATTTTTCAGGTCCGTCCAGGCGGGCTCTCAATAATGCCATTATGCTTGCACGGAAATACAAATCATCCTTGTCTGTTCTTGCTGTATATGAACCGCTTACACATGTTCCAAAAAGACTCAGTATAGATCTTGAAAATGAAAATGCATTAAGGCTGAAAAGGGTGAGAAAGGAGATGGAAAGCTTCATCAATGAATTCGATCTTAATGGCATTGATCATAAGATTGAAATCAGGGCCGGCAAGATACATGAGGTGATTCTGAAGGAAACAGAAGTACAAAACATCGACCTTCTGATAATGGGGACAAACGGGAGAACAGGGCTGAGCTGGTTTTTCATGGGAAGTGTCACTGAAAAAGTTATCCGGGAAATGCCATGCTCAATTATAACAATTAAGAGAGTTGATGTTATAAGGCCAAAGCTTGACTATGAAATTAAGGAGATTGAGGTGCATTACAAAAACGGTGAAGAACTGATCAAAAATGGCTCTTATGAAGAGGCAATAAATCAGTTTAAAATGTGCCTTCAGGTAAACGACATGCATATTCCTTCAATCAACAAGATGGCGGAGATACATGACAAACTCGGAAATATCGAAAAATCGCTCTATTACAAAGACATAGCCAGGGATATTCTGATTAAGACATGGGATAAGAAAATAGAAGAAGATATCAGGAAGCATTACGGATTTAAGTAGGAATACTACAGCAGAAAAAATTGAACTATTTCTTCTTGAGCAAAACCGGGGTTCAGTATCCATTTTGAAGTAAAAGCTCTTCTCCACCACGTCATACCGGTAAGATTAAATGTAAGCAGAATCAGGATACTTTTTTACAGGAAAAATTTCTGATGACTGCCATCCGACAAAACTAACTGCTGGTTACACAGGGCAGAATATACTACTTTTCATTGTGACAGCTTTAGATATCTTGCTTATTTTATTTATATTTAGATCAGGAAGTTATTGTCCGTTAATGATTAAACAATGTATTCACCAACAAACCAGAAATGAAACATCAGGACACACTGGCCAGCGAACATTGGCATGCATTCCATAAAGACGAGTTATTCAGCGAGTTGAATACCTCCGAAAGCGGAATCACAGTACAGGAAGCCGGAGAAAGGTTAAAGTTTTACGGAGAGAACAGACTACCGGAGGGTAAAAAAGTCACCCTGATGCAGATCATCATTCATCAGTTACTGAATCCTCTGATCTTCATCCTTATCGCGGCTGCCCTGGCCTCTGTTGCAATAGGCGAGGCAAAAGATGCAATCTTCATTTTTCTTGTAATCCTCATAAACAGTGCGTTGGGTTCTTATCAGGAATACAATGCAGAGAAAAGTGCCAGCAGCCTTCAGAAAATGATGAGGATAAAGGCAAGAGTACGGAGGAACGGGAAGGAATCGGAGGTGCCTGCCGAGGAACTGGTACCGGGGGACATTGTTCTTCTCGAATCGGGAATGAAGGTCCCGGCTGATATGCGTTTACTTGATGTTTCGGGCCTGGAAATCGATGAAAGTTTTCTTACCGGCGAATCCATAGCTGCCGTAAAGCAAACTGACGTACTGCAGGAAGATCTGGGTGTTGCTGAAAGGACCAATATGGCTTTTGCAGGTGCCACTGTATTGAAAGGAAGGGGTACCGGTGTGGTTGTTTGTACCGGCGTCGACACCCAGGTAGGGAAAATATCCCAGGATGTAACCGAGTCGGCTTCAGCAAAACCACCGCTTGTGCTGCGCATGGAGAAATTCATTAAGCAGATCAGTATCTTCATCGTCATACTCAGTATTTTCCTCGCTTTCCTTCTCAGGATGCAGGGGATGGATCTGACGGCAATTTTCTTCTTTGTTGTTGCCCTTGCAGTGTCAGCAATACCCGAAGGATTGCCGGTAGCTTTGACCGTGGCCCTTTCTATAGCTACAAAGCGAATGGCCCGGCGTAATGTTATAGTACGGAGACTTACGTCAGTTGAGAGCCTTGGCAGTTGTACGGTCATTGCCAGTGACAAGACCGGGACACTCACAGTTAATGAGCAGACTGCAAAAATTATTTTACTGCCTGACGGAACACGCCTGTCTGTTACAGGCGAGGGGTATAACGGAGTTGGTTCTGTAACCGGCAGCGAGGGTAAGGCCGTAAAAGTCACTGATTACGGGGAGATCTCAAAGATTACAAGAGTTGCAGTTTTCGCCAATGAGGGCTCACTTATAAACGAGGGTGAAAAGTGGACATATCATGGCGACGCCATGGATGTCGCCCTGCTTGGCCTGAGCTACAAGCTTGGGATAGACCCTGAGAAATGGAAGGCTGAACAAAAACCCATAGGAAAGATCCCTTACGAGTCGGAGAGAAAATTCTCCGCCTCATTTTGCAGTATGGAGGACTCGGTTCATATAGGCGCAAAGGGTGCCGTGGAAACAATCCTCGATTTCTGCACCACGATGTCGGCCAATGGCAATATCAGGGATATTGACAAGGATAAGATTCTTTCAGATGCCGAAGAACTGGCAAAAATGGGGTACCGGGTACTGGCATTTGCAAGCGGCGAGTATAAGAACTTTGTGAAAAAAGAAGTATATGAAAATGAAGACATTGATTCACTGACATTTTACGGGCTTGTTGGCTTTATTGATCCTTTAAGGGCAGAAGCCAGGGCATCGGTTGAACAATGTCATGGAGCAGGAATAAAGGTCATTATGATTACGGGCGACCATCCGGAAACTGCAGGAACAATAGCACGCGACCTTGGCATAGCTGATGAAAAAACCGCTGTGGTGACCGGACATATGCTTTCTGAAGCAGGAGCCTACGATAGCCCGGCTTTTGAAAAGTTAGTGGCATCGACCACGGTCTTTGCCAGAGTCTCCCCTACTCAGAAACTTGAAATTGTTGACGTCCTTATCCGGCAAGGGGAGTTCGTTGCCGTAACAGGCGACGGGGTAAACGATGCACCTGCACTGAAAAGGGCCAACATCGGAGTGGCAATGGGTTCAGGAACCGATGTGGCAAAGGAGGTCGGATCCATGATCGTACTTGACGACAATTTCAGTTCAATTATTGCAGGTGTTGAAGAAGGACGCTTTGCTTATGACAATGTGCGAAAAGTCATTTTCCTGTTGATTTCAACAGGTGCGGCAGAAATAATACTATTTCTTGCATCAATACTTGCGGGACTCCCGCTGCCACTTCTTGCCGTTCAGCTGTTATGGCTTAACCTGGTCACAAACGGGATCCAGGATGTTGCCCTTGCCTTTGAAGGAGGCGAGCCTGGCGCAATGAAGCGTCCTCCGAGAAAACCATCAGAAAAGATTTTCAACAGGCTGATGATAAGCCGGACGATTATAGCAGGAGCAACAATGGGCCTGATCGTTTTCGGTTTGTGGTACTACCTGAATAACTTTACTCAATTGAACGAATTGCATGCACGCAACCTTATATTGCTTTTAATGGTGCTCATGCAGAACTTTCATGTTTTCAATGCCCGGTCAGAAAGAACTTCAGCATTCAGGATACCGATAAGGAGAAACACCGTACTCGTTTTTGGGGTTATCCTGGCTCAGGGCATTCATATCCTGAGTATGTATATTCCTTTTATGCAGAACATTTTGCACCTTAAACCTGTTACATTAAATGAATACCTCTTTGTACTAACACTTGCGATACCAATGATAATCGTTCTGGAAATAGTCAAATTCATAAGAAAAAGAAGAAAAAAGAATGATTAGGTTTTTCGCGGATTAAGGAAAGAAGACTGCCAGGTACCGTGAAACCTGAATCAATAATTGTTATTAATAATTAGTCACATGATCATACAACTCAACTCAGACAAAAACATCCAGGGTTCAGAAAAACTGGAAGCATTTGTATCACTAAAGATCAATCGTTCACTGAAGCGTTTTACCGGCAAAATTACCCGTATCGAAGTACATCTTTCAGATCAGAATGCAGGAAAGTCGGGTTCTGACGACATTCAGTGCCGTATCGAAGCAAGGATAAAGGATCTGCAGCCGGTAACAGTTACGGCAAGGAGCAGTACAAAGGAGAAAGCTTTCGGTGAAGCAGTTGTCAAAATGAAGGCAGCACTTGAATCAGCAATCGGGAAACATGGAAAGAAGTAACTTCAGGCATCAAAGGTTGTTGTGAGAACAGCTGCATTTAAAACTGCGTATGCATAAAGGATTATAAACATAAGAAAGGTGCAGAAACTATGGACTCAACACTTAAGAAACTGAAAGACATAATCGCTGAGAATTGCATAACCATTATCCTGAACACACACCGTACATTTCCCGATAATCAAAAGGATTCTCTTCTGTTAAAGAACCTGATCAGAGAAGCCGAAGCGAGGCTCATTTCAAGCATTGGGAAAAAGGATGCCTCCAGTCTGGTGAAACGTCTTCGCCACCTGGAATCGGACATTGATCACAGAAAAAACCTCGAAAGCCTGATCCTTTTTGTTAATAAAGATCTTGCAAAGTATATGAGGCTGCCCATCGCAGTTGAAAACCGGGTTGTTATTGACAAAACCTTTGCAACGAGAGATCTTATAAGGGCACTCCACCAGGAGGTTGATTATTTCGTTCTGGTCCTGAGTCAGCAGAAAGTGCGACTGATCGAAGCTGTTGCCAACAGGGTGGCAGGTGAAGCAGGGGACCCTTTTCCCATAGAGAATAATCTGTTCTTCCCGACCAGCAAAGCCGAACAGGCCAACGCCGGACGCCAGACAAATCTTTTATCGGAGTTTTTCAACAGGATTGACAAGGAATTGAATGCGGTGAGAAAGGATAATCCCCTGCCGGTATTGATTTGCACCGAAGAATCCAACTATTATGAGTTTCTTAAAATAGCTGACCAGAAGGATTTCTACTTTAAAACATTCCTTAACAGAAACAGGGTAGAGGAAAAGGACCATGCTATAGTAAAGGATGCATGGGAAATCGTAAAGGCTTACACCAAAGAAAATAACAATTCCCGTAAAGCTGAACTGGAAAAAGCTGTGAGCACAGGCAGATTCTTAAGTGATATCAACGACATCTGGAAAGCAATCCATCAGGGAAGGGTGCGAACTCTGTTCATAGCTCAGGGATTGTTCCAGCCTGCAATCATTAAATCTGACGTTGTCATTCCGGTTTCCGGTGACAAGCCTGACAAAGAGGATGTTATTGACGATATATATGATGAAATGATTGAAACCAATATGAGATACGGAGGAGATGTAGTATTCCTGCCGAAGGATGAACTGATCCCTTTCAATGGTTTCGGAGCTGTAACAAGGTATTGACATATCCGGCCTAAAATCGGGGATTATATCAGGTCAAATATAAAAGAAAAGGGGTAATAGTAACGACATAAATCATCATTAGAAATATCTTATAATCAACCATTTTCTGCATCAGCATTCTGACCCTTGAAATGACCAAATCTACATATATGGCAACCTTCATCAATGACCTTACATTTTAAAAAGGTGTGGAATCCGAAAAACATAAGAGTAGGAAAAAGCTTAATCCGGATGAAAAAGATGAAACACATAAAATGCTTAATGCTTATAGCACTTGCCGTAGTGTTTGCCTCCTGCGGAGCCACTGCTAAATTCCCTGTCTCCAGCATTACTCCGGCAGCTGATATAACTGCAAGGAAAAAAACTGACAACCACAACAACATTACCCTTCAAATCACTGCAAAG
This sequence comes from Bacteroidales bacterium, assembly GCA_040772125.1. Classification (GTDB taxonomy): domain Bacteria; phylum Bacteroidota; class Bacteroidia; order Bacteroidales; family VadinHA17; genus LD21. The sequence goes on along the minus strand of JAXGYS010000003.1, from coordinate 446,272 downwards.
AGCCTGGCCAGTCCCGACAGACTTAATCCTGCAGGTAGTAACTACAGTGTTTGGGTAATTACCAATGATCATGGTGTAAAGAATGTGGGACAGCTCAATATTAAAAACGCAAAGAAATCAACTTTCAAGACTGTCACTCCCTTTGATTTCAGCGAGGTGTTCATTACAGTGGAAAACCAGGGAAATCTCCTGTCACCAACCGGTACTGAAGTCTCAAGGACAAAAATGTAAAAGAGATGAAAAACATTACACCTAGACAGATTGTTGACATTGTCCTTATTGCTTTGCTGTTGGTTTTCATAGGACAAAACCTGGAAAGCGTAAAAGTTAAGTTTCTCTTTTTCGGATTTGAACTGCCTCTGTTCATTCTTATTTTAATAGTATTCTTTATTGGATACTATACGGCAAAAACATTCCGGAAAAAATCGAATGATACGGCTGTATAAGGAATTGAGGAAAAGACAGGTATATTGAACCGGGGGGCTGACGGACCGGTATCTTCATGGATTACAGTGTTTACTCCAGGTACGGCGGCAGCTTCCCGGTTTTTATCTCATTGGTATATTGGCCATATCCTGAAACAAGAACCTATAACCAGAGGTTAGTTATCTTAGGACCTGGCTTATATATATCTGAATATTTCATCCATTATTTCAAGACCGACATTCCTTCCCGTATCTTCATAAAGCAGCTTTCCCGATTCGTCGGATAATTGCAGATGGACTTCTGAATCAATACTCTCTTTTATCCCTCTCGACATCTCTCCTGAAACAGGCGCCTGAAGGTCACAAAAGGAGTTTTTACTCACCCTTATCCTGAGCTTACTGGTTTTGTTCTGAAGAGTTATCTGAAGCATGTCTGCATTATTGCTTACATCTGAAAAGACAGCCTTGTTATAAGTACTGTAGAGATAAAACCTGTCATCGAGATGCAGAAATGAAATGAGTCCTACAAAGTACTTTCCCATCCATGGTATTTTGGCTATTGAAAGCATGAAGGAAGTACCGTGCCTGGAGAAATTGTTGCTTTGCACCCAGATCCAGGCTTCAGGGAAAGAGGTGCCCCAGTCCTTTTCTATGTAACCTTTGCCTCCGTCAAAGTTTATGATCCTGTTGTTGAATGATATGCTGCCATTCAGATCATGGTTAACCGAGACCACTCCATGATTGCATTCCATAAACGGTACAAACGAATACCATCCCATGATACCCGGAGAGAAAATACTCCGGGGATATTGGATTATATTACTGAAGTCCAGCCTGCCCCTTACGGTCACTTTTTCAGTATCTATATCAAGTGAAATGGCCTCTCTGGTAAAAACAGACGAACCCACCCTTACATAGAGGTCCGAAGTCCTCCAGCTGAACTGATCGGCCGGGTATCTGATATAATCTGTTCTTCCTGTGGCTCCATCCATTATCTGGATAAAAGAGTGAGTATCCTTTTCAACCAGTGAGATCCCAGGTATGAATGAAAAAGTGTGAAGGGAATCCGGAGTAACCTGTTTGAAATACCAGCCTTCGAAGTAATTTTTCCTTCCACGACTACCCTGAAATACCCAGGGTTTATATAAGCGGATGCACATGCAAACAATATAAGGATTTATTTAACATGCTCATAAACGGAGTGTTAAAAAAATAACATTCCATAATCAGATAAGTTTTCATGGCAGCGGGATTTTTTTATTAATATCTTTTTCAGATAGCTGATTTATTTGTTCTATTTTTGAGGGATTGTCTGTTGCCGGCTTATTCCGGTAAGCAGAAGACGGACAACCGGTTGGTGACTAATTAAACAAGATATAGATTTTTCAGAGAGTTTTTTCCCGGTCATAATCAAACGACAAAAATGGACGAAGACCCTTATCATAGTAATATTGACCATTAACATCCTGTAAGGAAAATCTTCGGGTTTCCTTACAAACAAAAAAGTAGGGAGACATTATCATGTTTGAAAAAATAGATGAAATCCGCGAGCTTATTGAGGAAAAAAGATGGAAGGAACTAAGAAGTCAGTTATCAGGGCTTGATAGTCTTAATGTCGCTGAGATAATTGAAGAATTAGATCCCGGAGAGGATATTTTGGTCTTCCGTTTACTGTCGAGCACTCAGGGCAAGGAATCGTTTCAGCTAATTTCACACGACAAGCAGGAGGAAATAATCGAGGGTATCGCCAGGTATACCAACAAATTATCCTCATTACTTAACGATCTGGATCCTGATGACAGGACAGCCTTCTTCGAGGAGTTACCCGGACAGGTCTCTCAGCGTCTTATACAGTTGCTTTCTCCTGAAGAACGGAGTATAGCACTTAAGCTTCTGGGCTATCCCGAAGAAAGTATCGGAAGGCTTATGACACCGGAATTCGTTGCAGTTAAGGTACATTTTACGGTAGCCCAGACCCTCGATCACATAAGAAAATTCGGCCGTAATTCTGAAACTTTAAATGTGATTTACATTGTTGACGACAACTGGAAGCTGATTGATGATATTAAAATACGGGAAATTATTCTTGCTGATCCTGACCAACCGCTTTCTGAGATGCTGGACCAGCGTTTTGTTTCTCTTAACGCCTATGATGATCAGGAGACTGCCATTCGTGTTTTTAAAGACCACGACAGGGTTGCTCTTCCTGTAACAGATTCGGATGGCGTGCTTCTCGGAATTGTAACATTTGATGATATCATGGACATTGAGGAAGAAGAGGCCACCGAGGACTTTCACAAATTCGGTGCCTTTCAGAATGCCATCATCAATCCGCTTAAGGCGAAAGCTACTTTCTTGTATCAGAAGCGAATACTCTGGCTGACCATTCTTGTCTTCATGAATATTTTCGCGGGAGCTGCAATATCCAATTTTGAGCATGTCATACAATCAATGGTGTCACTCATGTTCTTCCTTCCTCTTCTTATAGGCAGCGGCGGTAATGCAGGTTCCCAGTCGGCAACTCTGATGATCCGTTCCCTCGCTGTTGGTGATGTGGAAGTAAGCGATTGGCTGAAACTTATCGGGAAAGAATTTCTTGTGTCTTTTCTTCTGGGTATATCCATGGCGGCGGGCGTATCAATGATAGCAAGCTTCAAATCGCCTGAGATCATTTTTGTGGTTGCTTCCACGATGGTCATCACAGTTATGGCGGGAAGCCTCATCGGACTGACAATACCCTTCATTTTCACGAAACTGAAGATAGATCCCGCCACTGCCAGTGCACCGCTTATTACCTCTCTGGCTGACATTACGGGAGTATGGATCTATTTTTCAATCGCGTCACGGTTTTTCGGACTTACCTGATAGAATATCAGGCGATATTCGTCCTGGATAAGGCAATTAACAACGCCCTGAATAAAAATGGGATTTTCAGAATTTAATAACCGGATCACATGAGAATTCTGCTTACAGGATCAACAGGCTATATAGGGCAGAGACTTATCCCTGCTTTGCTCGATGAAGGTCATGAAGTAGTATGCTGCGTACGCGACAAGGCAAGGTTTAATGTAAAAAAAACCGGCGGTCTTTTGTCGGTCATTGAAGTGGATTTTCTTAAACCTGAAACTTTGGATAACATCCCTGCCGACATTGATGCAGCTTATTATCTTATACATTCGATGTCAACTTCGCAGGGAGATTTCCAAAAGATGGAAGAGGCATCTGCGGCAAACTTCAGGGATCGGATCAGCCAGACAAAAGTAAGGCAGGTTATTTATCTCAGCGGAATAGTAAATGAAGAGAGCCTGTCAAAACATCTCTCCAGCAGGAAGAATGTTGAAAACATCCTTGCGACCGGTTCTTACCCGCTGACAACCCTCAGAGCCGGGATTATAATCGGTTCAGGCAGTGCTTCATTTGAGATAATACGCGACCTGGTGGAGAAGCTGCCCGTGATGATAGCTCCAAAGTGGCTCAATACACGTTCACAACCCATAGCAATAAGAAATGTAATTGAATTCCTTTCAGGCGTCCTTCTCAACGGAAATACCTTTAACGCCAGCTATGATATTGGAGGTCCCGATATACTTACATACAGGCAGATGCTTCTGGGATTTGCAAAAGCAAGGGGTCTCAGGCGCCGGATAATGACTGTTCCCGTAATGACTCCCAAACTATCATCATACTGGCTCTATTTTATTACTTCTACATCCTATTCACTTGCACAGAACCTTGTCGACAGCATGAAGGTAGAGGTAATCTGCAGGGAAAACAACCTGAAGGAAATGCTTTCTATTGAACCCATGAGTTATGAAGAGGCCATAAGGGAGGCTTTCAGCAAGATCGAATTAAACCAGGTTGCGTCAAGCTGGAAAGATGCTTTTGCATCGGGCATTCTGAATGCTGATATTTCAAAGTTTGCTGAAGTGCCGGTCCATGGATGCTTTTCTGATCGCAGGGAACTTGCTGTCGCCGACATTGATAAGGCACTTGACAGGATCTGGTCCCTGGGCGGAACAAATGGCTGGTATTTTGGGAACTGGTTATGGGGACTGAGGGGATTCATTGACAAGCTCTGGGGCGGAGTCGGATTAAGAAGAGGAAGGAAAAATCAAAATGATCTATCTCCGGGCGATGCACTTGATTTCTGGCGGGTACTAATTGCAAGCAGGGAAGAAAGAAGGCTGCTTCTTTTTGCTGAAATGAAGCTTCCCGGTGAAGCATGGCTTGAATTCAGGATTGACGAAAGAGGTATCCTCCGCCAGACAGCCACATTCAGACCTCTGGGACTGTGGGGAAGATTATACTGGTTCAGCGTTCTTCCCTTTCATGCCCTTATTTTCAGGGGGCTCATCAGGAGACTTTCCGGGTATAATGGGTGACAACCAGGAATACATTAATCAGATTGTAATCAGCGCTGTAATGACCCGTCTTGCTTTCAATGAATCAGGCGAAGCAGGATCAGGGGTATATGTAATAGAATTGTTCCCTGACCTGCCTGCAGTGTCTTTCCTGCAGGCAGTGATTCAGGGGGTGATACGACATTAATCCGGGCCTCGTTCAGATCTTCTTTCCGATATAGAAAACGTAACCGTAATAACTCTTGTATTTTGCATACAGCCTTGCTTCATGCCTTTCGCTTTCAACGAAATCGAATGCTGCCGGATTGCCCTCATGCTTTTTCAGGAAGGCTTCCTGTACTTCAGCCTGCAGGACATAGAAATTTTCAGTCCAGCAGTATTCCGGAAGGATGAAATGGGCTACAGGAACATATCCTGCTTTCTGCATCTGTGCAATTTTAGCTGTAATGGTGTCTATTTCGGGGTATGCATCCATCCAGAATTTTTCTATCTCTTGCGGTCTTTCTCCGGTAAACCACGAAGCTTCGGTAACTGCAATGAAGCCACCAGGCTTCAGGAATTTCTTCCAGTAAATCAGCCCTCTCTCAAAGCCGATATTATAAATGGCGCCTTCGGACCAGATCAGGTCGAGTTCCTCTTCCTGAAAAGGCAGATTATCCATGGAGCCGATAACACCTTTTACCCTGCTGCCAAGGTTGAGTTTGCCGGCATTGGCGTTGAACAGGTCGATAAAAGCCGGAAAAAGGTCTATTCCTGTTATGTCTCCCGGGGCATTCTGTGCCAGAACCATTGTCTGGCCTCCTGTACCGCATCCGAGATCAGCTATCTTAGAATCGAGGGTGAGGTTATCGACGAAGCTCAACGCCCTGATTGTCGAATCAGGGCTTCCTGGGCCCTGTCTTTCAAGACCGATGAAATATTCGCAGATAAGGTTTACATCAAAATCGTGTATTGTTTTATTCTCGTCACTCATGATTTCTGTTTTTATTTATTGTTGGTGGCACGGCATATGGATCCGTTAAATCCTTCTCCATGCCTCTGAATAATAATATATTATATAATTGAGAAACATCCAGGCAGGATTCTGTCTGAATGCATAAAGGGATAACCCTGGCTGACTGCCAAAGGTTATTTACTGCACCCGATCCGAATTACTTACTAACATCCAAAGTTTTAAGCAGAAGCAAATGTATGATTTTTTTAACCTTGATTAACAGAAAGGAATAAAAAATTATGTTCTGAGGGTTTCTAATGAAATGCGTAATCGAGCTTTATCATAATGCTGTTGCCGGGGAAGACCCTGAAGACATCCGAGATCTGGCTTCCTATTGATTGTTCGTATAATGACTCACCCCAGGGGGCAAGCGGGTTAAGCTCATCATCCTTACTCCTTGAATGCGTCCAGACAAAATAGATGGCTGATCCGGGCCTGTATTCCCATCTTGTTACAAAATTTGAATGAAGGTTTTTGTAATTGAAATCCCTCCTTTTTGGGTATTCGCTGAAGGCAACCATATTATCGGGATCGGCCAGGATGCTGAAATTGTCGTACCTCCCTTTTGCTACGAATAACTGCGAATAGAGCTGCATCGAAAGCTTACTTGACAATGTAAGGGAACCTCTTACTGTAAAATCAAGCGATCTCGTGTCGCGTGTACCGAACACCGGCACATAATACATCCCGGGCTGATATTCCTTCACGTCAGCAAGAATGTTTTCGAGCGATCCATTGTCGTTGAAAGCCGTGAAATCCATCTGGCCGAGGTTATCAGGAGACGTCGACGAATTTCCGATCTTCCACCCGGTTTCATCCGTCATGAATGTTTCATTAGAAGCCCATCCGGTTCTGTCACTCTCCCATGTGCCTTTGATGTTCGCGCTCAAAGCTACCTTGGTTCCGGTGTTTATTGTACCCAGAAAGTCGATAAGGTATTCGGATCCTTTGTTGTCATATTTCCTGACCGAAGCTTTTGGAGTAACCTTCCAGCTCTTACGGTCGTCGGTGGAAAATTCGAGTGACAGTTCAGCGGCTTTTGGCTTTGCCCATACCCCCAGGCCTCTGGTTTCCCAAAGATCATAGCCTCCGAGAGGATCAGCAAGCTCAGTTCCGATTTTTATCTGCCTGAAATTCTTTGTAATAAGAGTCGCCCCCAGGTTTATTTCGCTCCCCATGTCGTACTGTTCAAGAAAGGAAAGTCTCCTGGCATAATCGAAGCTGAGATCTCCCCGCTGGAAGCTGCCGAACGGTTTTCCTCCATTGAGTTTATATTTCAGGTTGGCCCATAACTGGTACCAGTTCTGTTCAAAGCTTGTCCACCCGATATCGTTTGGATTGTACTCGTCAGTAAACATAAGAAAGGCGACGTGCCCGTCGAGGAGACCCTGTCTCTTTCTGAGGGCCAGGCTGCTCATCAGACCTGTCTGGTCCGCCGTTTCATCTGTCAGTGAATTTCTGTCTGAAAAGGCAAGGATACCTTCCAAACCGTACTTGTTGTCATTAAATCTCAGATCCCAGTCAACACCGCCAGTCATACTTTGCCATCCGGTTCCTTTTTCTGAGGGACTGTAATAGTAAGTAAGGATCCCTCCTGCCGAGGAATATTCATTTATGCTTTGGCTCGCGCGAAATACCGCGTAACTGTTTGACGGATCAAAATTTTTTCCTGAAGTAGTTCCCAGAAGGCCGAATGAAAGACCTTTTTCGCTGCGGCCCGACAGTTTTAAGGCTGCAATTATGGGTTCACCGGCTCCAAACCGCCTCGAATAATACAACCTGCTGCGCCCGATCCCGAATTTATAAATGTCGGCTCCTTCAAGAAAGAAAGGACGCTTTTCAGGATATAAGGTATTGAAAGCGGTAAGGTTAAGAACAGCCGGGTCAGCTTCCACCTGCCCGAAATCAGGCAAGATTGTCGCATCAAGGATAACATTGGGCCCGATACCGATCTTTAAATCTCCTCCTGCATTGCTTTTCCACTTGTGAGCAGCTTTACCCGGATTATTTACATCCTCGTATATGTCGAGGCCGCCAAGGACAAAAGGCCGGATCTGGATATTGCGCCTGGGGTCGATGCCCCGGATCTCTTTTACGGGAGCATATCCCGATACGAGGTTGGTCCTTATGTTACGGGGGATATAGGGCCATTCAGAGACCTCACCCGCTTTTGGGATCCTCCTTGAGTAATATATTCCCCAGGTCTGCACTTCCTTTTTCGAGTACCTGAGCATATTGTAGGGTATTCTCATTTCGACCACCCAGCCTTCTTCAGTGATGCTTACCTCTGAGAACCATATCGCATCCCATGAGATATCCAGTCCCGCCGGTAGCAGGGGATTGCCTTGCCCTGAACTTACCCTTCTGTTGTCATCCTGCTGTCCGTCGAGCTGCACACCCGCAGCGTTGACGGCAAAAGTGAAGGCAGTCTTGCCGCTATTGTACGAATCGATGGATACCAGGAACCAGTCAGCCCTGTTATACTCGTCTCTCCGTCCCAAATTGTTTTCAATATTCTCCTCCGGACTAAAAAGCATAGCGCCAAAATACAGGTCATCCTTTCCAAAAAGCATCCGGACCTCAGTCCTGAATTCCGACTTTGCGCCTTCAACAGGTTCATTCTGAATAAAATCAGACACCACCTGCGCGCTCTGCCAGGGCGTATCATTTAAATTTCCATCTATCCTGATCTCTGATTCCGTGAAGGAAGATAAAACAGATCCCGCATCCTGAGAGAAAAGCTCAAAAGAAGATATCAGAATGCTGACGGCAAGGGAGGTAATTATGGTCTTAATCATATTGTTCAGTCAAACCCCGACAATATACTAAAAGTAGTTACTGCCTGCTGACATTTATGTTTTTTTAACATGTAAGAAGGCAGATTAAGTTTGGAGTAACTGGATTTTAGCAAATAACATTAATTTCGATGAAACTCTCAGCCTTAAACGGGATGCTTAACAAAAAAAACTAAATTTACAATCACATGCTGGTCCCACACTGACAATAGCAAGGGATCACAATCAAATCAGTAATACGCTATGATAAGAAGATCCATTTTCAGCTTTTTCCTCCTGGCAGGGATAGTTTTTTTAAACGGGTGCAAGGCAGGGATTAATCCCCCCAGCCAGAAAGATTCAGAGGTTAAAAATGAGTATTATGTGGCAGCCTATATCTGGCCTTCATGTCATGATGACCCCATGGCAAGGGAGAAGCTGTGGCCGGAAGGAACAGGGGAATGGGAAGTGATAAAAAAAGGCAATCCCCGTTTCGAGGGACACTATCAGCCACGCCAGCCTCTCTGGGGTTATGAACTGGATAATGACCCTGAAGTTGTTGAAAAATGGATAGATGTCGCCACCGACCATGGTGTAAATGTGTTTGTTTACGACTGGTACTGGTATGACGAGGGCCCCTTCCTGGAAAGTGCCCTCAACGATGGTTTCCTCAAGGCAAGGAACAACGAAAAGATGCAGTTTTATATCATGTGGGCCAACCACGATGTGAAGTATAACTACTGGAACGTTCACCGTTACAAGGACAATACTGACATTCTCTGGAATGCCAGAGTGGACCGTAAAAATTACGAGATAATCGTCGACAGGGTCATCAACAGCTATTTCAAGCGACCTAACTATTTTAAGATCAACGGTGAGCCGGTATTTTCCATTTTCAGTGTGGGCAAGCTGCTGGAAAGCTTTGACAATAATATTGAAGAGACACGCAAGGCCCTGGATTATTTCCGTGAGGAAGTTAAGAAGGCCGGCTTCCCGGGATTGCATATCCAGTGGAACCAGGGCGGCGGTTCGGTCATGTCGGAAGAAGCTGCCGCGAAGTTTGCCGGAACTGTGGAGGCTCTGGGATTCAACAGTGTTGCCATGTATAATATGGGAGGGACCAATGAAGACTACATAGTATATGGCACAAACTCTGTCAGGATCCGTGAACAGATGGATTCTCTTCTGAGCATTCCGGTATTTCCCTGCGTTTCAATAGGCTGGGACGACACACCCCGTTTCCCCTCAAAAGGAAAAAATGATGTGGTGCATTACCATAATACCCCTGAAAGTTTTGCAGCATTGCTTTCCAGAGCAAAGAAATATGCTGACAGACACCCCGAACATCCGCGGCTTATTACGATAAATGCCTGGAATGAGTGGGTGGAAGGAAGTTACCTTCTTCCAGACATGCTTAACGGTTTTGGCTATCTTGAAGCTGTTAGGGATGTGATCATTGAGGGTAAATATGACAGGTATTGATCAGGGGAAGTATCCCGTTCAGCTGTTAAATAATTCACAATTCAGTAATTGTATGCATCCCTGAGTGCCTTTATATCGATTTTCATCATTTTAAGCATTTCAGTAGTCACCCTGGCTAGTTGTTCCATATTAGTGGTCTTCATCATCTCATCCATCTCGTAAGGTACGATCTGCCACGACAGCCCGAACCTGTCCCTGACCCATCCGCAAGGCTGCTCCTCTCCTCCTTCAGTGAGCTTTTTCCAGTAATAATCTATCTCCTCCTGGTTGTTGCAATATATCATGAATGATATGGCCTCGTTGAAATCATAATCATGATTCATGGTACTGCTCATCGAGTTAAACATGTATCCCGAAAGGATGAACTGTGCAAACAAAAGAGAACCTTCGGGCATCCCGGCCGATTTGTCGTAGGGAGCTTCCATAACGATCCGTGAGTCCGGAAAAACGGAGTTATAGAAAGTGATTGCTTCCTTTAGCCTGGCCGATTTCTGGTTTACGAATAATACCGAAGGCACTATTTTCTGCTGTGATTTGATATCTTCAATATCAAGCTGCCAGCTGACTCCGAACCTATCCTGTACCCAGGCATAACGGGGCGACCAATCATATTTATCCAGTGGAAAAAGAACAAATCCTCCTACCGAAAGCTTCTCATAAAGCCGGTTTATCTCATTTTCTGATCCGCAGTAAACAAAAAAAGAAACGGAAGGATTGACTTTGAACAATCGTCCGGCGTTGATAGCCATAAACTCCTGTCCTCTCAGTTCAAAGGTCAGAATATCCACATTTCCCGAAGGAGTTCCCCCCATAACAGTCTCTGAGGTAATACGCGAGTCCGGAAAAAGCGAAGTGTAAAAGTCAACGGCCTCCCTGGCTTCCCTGTCAAACCAGATATTAGGAACGATTTTATTGTTTGAAGGTGTCATGGAATAATTATAATAGCTGGTATAAATAAATGTCTTATTAAAAAGAATCAGAAGATACTTTGTAAAAGATTAAACAACATAAAAATTATTTTTGTTCAGATGAATAGAAAAAGGATTCTTTGTATCTCACCTGCTTCCTTGCCAGATCTTTCGTAATAGCAACGGGTTGGAAACTGAGTAAGAAATGAAGGGTGCTTTTCCTGTTTTTAAAAGGATCCTGCCATGATTACCGGAAGTGATGCGAATAGAAAGAAACAGTCAGCGACACCCGGTTTAGTGCATGCAATATGTCAGCCTCTCAGATATCCGGCTGCCGGCCTGTGCCATTTTCAAAGCTTTGATTAATTTTACCTGAGGCAGCGGTTTTTTACTCAATCATTGCATTAATGCCGGGATAACGTATAAAGGCCTGAAGTGAACGTAAAGGAAAAAATGTGATTGTTATAACTGAACAGCGGATTATGAAGGCAAGAAAGGAAGACAAAAACATGGAAATAATTCGAAAAGACAACGATCCACCTATTGCCATAGCAGAATGGGGATGGCGGTACCATCATCTTGGAATTCCTGTGGAATTTAAGAACAAGGATGAAGAATATCTTCCACGGTTTAAGTTCTATGTTTCTGGATTTGATTCCAGTCCCTTCGGAATAGAATGGATGAGGTTTGAGAGCGGCAGCCCGGTAAATGATTTAATAAAGAGAGTACCTCATATTGCCTTTGAGGTTGACGATCTTGATCTTGAGCTCAAACGGCATAATTTTGAGATACTTACCCCTCCGAATTCCCCCGGTGAAGGGACCAGGGTTGCCATGATAGTACACAACGGAGCCCCTGTTGAACTTATAGAATTTGAGAAAAAAATCCAAAAAACAAGCGCTGATCACGATCCCCTTGTCTGAGAAAAGCCGGGATGTTATGTGACAGATCCTCAGGGGAAAAAAAAGACAACAAGGGATCGGTCCGGGAAAGAATGCAACAAAAGAAACAGAATACTAATCATACTTAATTATTTAAAAAATGAAATTCATTTGTTCGTTAATTACCGTGTCTGATGTAGCACGCTCGCGCGACTTTTATGAAAATATGCTGAACCAGGAAGTCATATCTGACTATGGAACTAATGTGACATACAAGGGTGATTTCTCCATCCATCTTGCTTCGGGTTTCAGTAAGCTTATCGACGGCAGGGAGATAAAGCATGGCGGGAATGATTTCGAGCTTTATTTCGAGTATGACTATGTTGAAAAGATAGCCGCCGCTTTGAAGGAGAAGGGAGTCTTATTTGTTCATGATGTAAGGGAGCAGCCCTGGAAGCAGAGAGTGCTGAGGATATATGACCCGGACAGGCATATTATAGAAATAGGCGAATCTATGGAATACATGATAAAAAGGCTGTACGCTGAAGGACTTGCCCCGGAACAGATCTCAGCGGCCACAAAACTACCCCGTGAATTCGTTAATAATGTTATCGGTAAGCTCAAATCCTGAAACCGTAAAACAAAGCGGTCAGTTAAAAGAAAATATTGCAGTTTTGGTGATTTGCTCCAGGTGAGGTAAGTCAATAAATCAATAACATAAGATCATTATGCAAAGGCAGTTTTTATTTTTCCTCATGTTTTTAACCCTCTTGTCGTGTACCGGGAAGAAGTACAGGAATCTTATTGAAATAGAAGCCGGTCCGGATAAAGGATTCAATTTTCCTTATCTTCTCTTTCTCCCCGACAGCATCTCAGATCAAAAAGAGCTTTCTCTTATCGTGGAACCGAACAATTCAGGATTTGTAAATGACAGGCTCGGAGAACATCTTGAGAAAGCCAGACGGACGGCATCCATTGATTACTATATCGGCAATTATATTTCAGGAAAGCTTGGGTATCCCCTTCTGGTCCCGGTCTTTCCCCGGCCTGAATCGGACTGGAAGATATATACCCATGCTCTTGACAGAGACGCCATCCTGCAGAAGGACAATCCGCTTGAAAGGCTCGATATTCAGCTTGTCAGGATGATAGAGGATGCCAGGGACACGCTTCTCAGGCTGGGATATCCGATAAAGAGCCGGGTACTGATGACAGGATTTTCGGCTTCAGGAACATTTACGAACAGGTTTTCACTGATTCATCCTGACAGGATTTATGCCCTTGCAGCCGGAGGACTAAACGGTCTTTTGATGCTTCCTGTAAGTAAGATTGACGGAAACGGGCTTAATTATCCGCTGGGAACAAATGATTTCAGTCAGTTATTCAAAGAGCCGTTCGATTCATCAGCCTTCAGGAGTCTTCCGCAGTACCTTTTTATGGGAGGTCTTGATGAGAATGACGCCGTTCTTTTCGACGACGGATATGATCCTGAAGAAAGAGCAGCCGTATTCAAAGCAATTGGAGAAAAGATGCAGCCGGACCGCTGGAACACCTGCAGGGAAATTTACATGAATGCAGGTATTAATGCTACGATCATAACATACGACAGTCTGGGGCACAAACATCCTCCGGAAGTCATGGAGAATATTCTTTCCTTTTTCATTTCTGCCATTGAGGAGGGGGATTCGACGGCGACTGAAAACAACTATTGATAGAATTAAGATTATTTTATCATCTATTCTCTGTTCCCGTGGAGGCACTTCATAAAAAATAGGCAACATTCAGAAACTCCCACTCCGCTGAAACAGCCTATAAAAATCTTAGTTATATTTAAACTTCTGTTCCCGTCGTATGCCTGATGACAATTTCTTCCGGCAATGAATAAGCCAGAATGACGCTCTCCGGCTTATCAGATAACGGTTTCACAGGGTAAGGTATTAAGACCGGGAAGAACGGATTTTTTTAAGATTATCTGTGTAAACTGATCGTCCACAAAGGTGATAACATTCCTTATTTCTATTTCGGTGCTTATCCTGGGTTATCTTTTCTATTCCAGGTTTATTGAGAGGATAGAACATATTGATCCCTCACGCAAAACTCCTGCCTACAAGCTTAACGATGGTGTGGATTATGTTCCGATGCCCTGGTGGAGGGTTTTCCTTATACAGTTTCTCAACATTGCCGGACTGGGTCCGATCTTCGGAGCCATTGCAGGAGCAATGTGGGGGCCGGTGGCTTTCCTCTGGATAGTTCTGGGATCAGTGTTTGCAGGAGCGGTTCACGATTACTTTTCAGGGATGCTTTCCATCAGGCATAACGGTTTGAGCATCACTGAGATCGTCGGAATATACCTCGGGAATGGTGTAAAGCAGTTCATGAGAGTATTCACAGTGGTTCTCATGGTCCTGGTAGGAGCCGTTTTTATCATGGGACCAGCAAAGATTCTTGCTGGACTTACTCCCGAATCCCTCACAATGACTTTCTGGGTTTGGGTTGTTTTCATCTACTACATGCTTGCAACGATGCTTCCCATCGACAAGATAATCGGAAGGCTTTATCCTCTTTTTGGATTTGCGCTTCTTTTTATGGCCGTTGGACTAATCAGCGCTCTTTTCTTAAAAGGCTACAATATCCCGGAACTGAGCTTTGCCAATTTCAGGAATTTTCATGTCGACAGTGAGAAATTCCCTGTCTTTCCGATGATGTTCATAACAATAGCCTGCGGAGCCATTTCGGGTTTCCATTCGACTCAGTCGCCGCTTATGGCCCGCTGCATAACGAGTGAAAAACTGGGACGAAGGGTGTTTTACGGAGCAATGATTACTGAAGGTGTTGTTGCAATGATATGGGCAGCAATAGGCATGTCATTCTATGGAGGGATTAACCAGCTGAACACGGTAATGACTGAACATCAGGGCAATGCGGCATACCTTGTCAATGAGATTTCCAATTCACTTCTGGGAAGGTTCGGAGCCGTCCTGGCTCTTCTCGGTGTTGTTGCCGCTCCCATCACTTCGGGCGATACGGCATTCAGGAGTGCCCGCCTCATCGTTGCCGACTTCATGAAATTCAAACAGGGCCCTGTTAAAAACAGACTTTTGATAAGTATACCCCTTTTTACAGTTGGTTTTCTTCTGACCCGTATTAACTTCGATATAATCTGGCGCTATTTTGCATGGTCGAACCAGACACTTGCAACGGTTGTGCTCTGGGCTATTACCATATATCTTGCCCAAAACCGGAAACTATTCTGGGTCACTCTCATTCCGGCAGTCTTTATGACAGCAGTCACCAGCACATACCTGCTGTTTGCCCCTGAAGGATTCTCGCTGCCTGCTGCTGTGTCATACAGTGCAGGATTATTTACTGCCCTTTCGGCTCTCACAGGATTTTTGATCTGGAAAAAGAAGACCGGGGATCTTTATTAGTTTAAAGACTTTGGTCTTTTATCAGGTTTCTTCTTATTTCCTGTATAAATTACATGTCGCCCTGACACCTTCTTCGTAAGGCGTGGCAGAGATGCCGAATCGTCTGGTGAATTTTGAAGAATCGAAAAAGTAATCCCGATCGTATTGATACATCATCTCGGGCATCTCGCGCATAACAGGGACAAAAACACCCAGCAGATAAAGCATCCATTTATCCACTAGCGTGAACTTAGGTTCGACCCTGAATTCCGAAGCTATCCAGGTAATCATGTCCTTCCCGGTGATTTTCCTGTTGTCAGTCGGCAGATGCCATATCTGACCATAGGCATCAGGGGTATTGCCCAGCAGTGCTGTGGCCTTTGCCGCATCGCGCGTATAGGTAAAGGAGTGTTTCAGGTCGGTGCTTACAAACCACATTGCTTTTTTCCCTTTACTGTAATTGTTAAGGACCATCTGCGTAATGAAATTATTATGGTTGTCAGGTCCGTAGAAATCAGCAGACCGGGCAATTAGGGCCTTCAGGTTCCTTTCCCTTACCGCAGCAAAAAGCATATCATTTATCAGCTCCCTTACGGCTCCTTTGCGACTCGGAGGTTTCACAGGAGTCTCTTCCGTCATTCCGCCAATGAAGTCCTTGTCGTACATGTAAACATTATCGAAAAATACAAGCTTTGCATTATGCTTTACACAAGCATCTATTGCATCTTTCATGAGCTCGGGCCATTCCTCCTCCCATACTTTTAACTTATACTGAAGTCCAACAACGAGATAAACGATATCGGAACCTTCTACGGCCTTGTCGACAGCCCCAGGTTCAAAAAGATCAGCAGGAAGTAGTTCACACTTGTCGTTTATTTTTACAGGTTTGCGGCATACGAGCCTTATCCTGTCGGTGTAGAAATACAGTTCTTCTGCCAGGAGTTTTCCAATTGTTCCGCTGGCGCCAAGGATTGTTTGCATGATTTCCGATTTTTAATGGGACTAATTTAATTTAAAACAAAGAGGGAGAAATAATGTTTGCGGTAAAATGCAGCTTTCGGCCGGTGAAGAAGGAATTTTAAGCTGACGGTTTAAAGACGCAGGACGCAGGACCTACGGCTATCGATACTAAAGACACATGACGCAGGACGCAAGACGCAAGGAAGAATAACCTGCCGGTTAAACCGGTATAACAGTTGTGTCGATTATGCCAGTTCGCGAGATATGTAAAATGCTTAACGCCAACCTTTTCTTATCCGTGTCAAAGGGGCATCGTACATTGAACTGTCCGGCTTATTTGTCTCTTCTTGCAGCGTTGCGGAAATGATACCTCGACCTGGCTTCTTCGGCGTCAGCATCAAGGGCGATATAGATTTTTGTTCTGTGATCAATTATCACTTCCTTCATCTTCGAAAGATCAGGTGATTTATGAACGGCTGGTTTTGTTGTAAACATATTATTTGAATTTTAACAAAAAGTCCCGCCGTTGGCGGGACCAATAACTTTAAATGATTATAGCGGGTAAACTAAGCAAGTTTAACATTTACTGCATTTAATCCTTTTTTCCCTGTTTCCAGATCAAAAGTCACTTCATCATTTTCCCTGATGTTGTCCTTTAATCCGGATGAATGCACGAAATATTCTTTCTGTGTTTTCTCGTCCTTAATAAATCCGAATCCTTTTGATTCATTGAAAAACTTAACTGTTCCTTTACTCATAATTTGATTTTATTAAATTCGGGACAAGATAGTCTTTAATATCGATATATTAAGTTTATTTTCAATAAATTAATAAATATTGTCATTTAACCAATCATCTTTAACAAACAATTGAACCATGGTATGGTATTTTGCAACTCCGGTTATTGTCGCTCATCCGCTCCGGATTTCAGGCTCCGGAAGCTATTTATTTCCTTTCTGCGCGGAAAGTAAATAAGGGCCATTTGATTCAACCACCATCTAACCAATCACTAATAATTTTATTATCAGGATATTTTGATTATCTTTGCCCCCTGAATAACAAGGTGATTCCCCGACAGCGCTTTCACACATTTTCTACAGTCTGCTTTTAGGTTCGCTACAGCCGGAACATTAAATCAACAGGCCCCGGAACCTCACCCTACATATTTCAACTTACGAATTTGAAAAAAATGAAAGCTCTCAGAATAGGAAATCTTTGTATTCCTGTCCCTGTGATACAGGGGGGAATGGGTGTAGGAATTTCACTCTCAGGTCTTGCAGCAGCCGTGGCTAACGAAGGCGGAATCGGAGTGATATCAAGTGCCGGACTCGGACTACTTTACAAAAGTCCTGCAGAGAATTATCTTGAAGCCAGCATCCGTGGCCTCAGGGAGGAGATCCGGAAAGCAAGGGAAAAAACATTTGGCGTGATTGGGATTAATGTAATGGTCGCAATGTCGAATTTCGCTGATATGATAAAGACCGCCATATCCGAGAAGATTGACATCATAATTGCAGGTGCCGGACTTCCGCTCGATCTTCCCTCCTATCTTGAAAAAGGCAGTCTGACAAAACTGATCCCAATTGTTTCATCAGCCAGGGCTGCAAGGATAATTTGTGAAAAATGGAAATCCGGCTACGACTACCTTCCTGATGCGGTAATAGTTGAAGGACCAAAGGCAGGAGGCCATCTGGGATTCAGGGAGGACCAGATTACCGACAATAATTACTCGCTCGAAAAGCTTGTCCCGGAGATTAAAAACGAGCTCAGGACTTTCGAAGAATTGTATAACAAGCCCATACCCCTTTTCGCAGCAGGAGGCATATATACCGGCGGAGATATCAGGGAAATCATGAAGCTCGGGGCATCTGGTGTTCAGATTGGAACCAGATTTGTCACAACGACTGAATGTGATGCTTCGGAAGGCTTCAAGCAGGCTTATATTGATTCGAGCGAAGCAGAAATAGAGATAATAAATAGTCCGGTCGGTCTGCCGGGAAGAGCCATTATTTCCAATTTCATCCGAAAAGTTAAAGACGGGAAGAAACAGCCCAAAAAGTGTCCTTTCAAATGCATAAAGACCTGCGACATTTCAAAAAGCCCATATTGTATAATCATTGCTCTTGCAAATGCACTTAAGGGTAACTTTGAGCACGGGTTTGCTTTTGCCGGCAGCAATGCCTTCAGGGCAACAAGGATATCATCGGTTAAGGAGATATTTCAATCTTTGCTGAAAGAATACAAAGAGAGCAAATAGCGTTTCAAGGATGTCCAGGCTCTGCTTGTGAATGGTTCCCGGATTATTGTTTGAGCATCTCCATTCACGACAAATCTAAGCTGACCCTTGCTCCCTGATCCTTTTCAGGATACTTCATTATCTCATCCGTTACGGAATACACTGCCAGCAATTATATAACTGACTTATCCATTTTACCATCAAAAAGACCGGTAATATAGTCTCCGGAAAGTCTTTACCTGAATCGACCTGTCTCTTTAAGGTCAATTAAGTACGCAGCATTTTAAATGGCTTCTTTAAAATCTTAATTTTGATCAGGAACGTTTCTCCCGGAATAAAAACAGAAATATGATGAACTGACCGGAACAACAGGAAGAGTTCCAACGAGTAGTGTGCATAAACTTTTAGTATGCAGGGTTGTTAAACTTATGAGAAAATAAGAATACAATGGCAGTAACTTCAACAGAAAGTGTAAACTTCATGAGGAATAATCTTGACAGGTCTTCGTCTCCTTACCTTTTGCAGCATTCAGATAATCCTGTGTGGTGGCAGGATTGGAACAGTGAGGTCACAGGGCTGGCCAGAAGAGAGAACAAGCCTATCCTTGTATCGTCAGGATATTCAACCTGTCACTGGTGCCATGTAATGGCTGGAGAAGCATTTTCGGATGAAGAGACGGCTGCTTATCTCAATGAAAATTATATCTGCATTAAGATCGATCGTGAGCAGAGGCCCGACATTGACCAGTATATGATGAACTTCATTCAGGCTCAGAGCGGAAACGGCGGATGGCCTCTCAATGTATTCCTAACACCGGATGGACGACCGGTGCTTGCTCTTACCTATGCTCCCGTTAAAAGTCAGGGTAACAGGATGTCGTTCCTCGAGATAGCTGCAAGGGTAAATGAATACCTTAAACAGGGATCAGATAATATACATCCATTCGATGCAGTCGAAAACGGCCCTCCGCTTGTATCTGAAAGTTCACTGATCCGGGATATTGCAACATATTTCGACGATGAATACGGCGGTTTCGGAACCGGCCAGAAATTTCCGCCGCACTCCATACTTCTTTTCCTTCTTTATCATCTTTCCATAAAGGAGGATCCTCTAGTAAGGAAAATGATCACTTCCACCCTTGATGCGATGATGACAGGTGGATTGACCGATCATCTGCAGGGAGGAGTATTCCGTTATTGTGTCGACCGTAAATGGACAATCCCTCACTTTGAAAAGATGCTTTACGATCAGGCACTTTCGCTGTGGACTTATTCACTGGCTTACAAGGTTACAGGAAGTGAGAATTACAGAATCATGGCTGAAAAGATCCTGAAATGCCTTGATGAGTGTTTTGAAGAAAACGGATTATATGTCACTGCCTTTGATGCAGATACCGGGCATGAGGAAGGGGCCACCTACCTGTGGACCACCGAAGAGATCGCGGAGCTTCTCGGTGAAGAGGATTTTGCAATATTCTGTGAGGTATATGAAATAAGTGAGGAAGGAAATTTTGAAGGAAAAAACCATCTTATAAGGAAAAACAACCGATGGCTCGACGGGATAGAACAGAATCTACTGGAAGTGAGAAAGAAAAGAGCACAACCTTCGGTCGACAAAAAGATCCTGAGCGGGATAAATGCCTTGCTTGCTGTTGCCATGATCCAGGCAGGAAGGCTTCTTGACATGCCTGCTCTTGAATCAAAAGCTGAAACTGTAGTGACAAAACTCCTGGAAACATTCTGGGACGGCAAATCATTTGGGCATTCACTTTACAACGGCCAGGTTCAGCAACAGAGTTTCCTCACGGATACCGGCGCTATGCTTACGGCAGTAACATTGTTGTACGAGACCAGTGAAAACTGGAAGAACAAAATGGACATTATGGCGGTTTATCTTGAGTCGTTCAGAGAAAATGGAATATGGATCGAGTCGCGTGCAGCAGATTTCAGGACAACCCCGGCATCATGGACCGATCAGCCCGTGCCATCAGGAGTAAGCCTTGCAGAGACGGGGCTTACCCGTTATGCCATTCTCACCGGGAAAGAAATCACCCCTGAGCCCTACAGAAGAGCTTTACAATCAGATTTTTACAACATCAATGCACTTATGAGCAATGATCTCTTTCACCTGTTTACATCAGAAAAACCTCTGACATGGGACGAGCTTCCGGCAAATTCCATTCAGAAAAGAGGGGAACCTGATACGGTATGCTATAACAAGGTCTGCAGACTACTCCCGATTGCACCACAGAACCTTTAAACCAGTTTCCTATTTCTCTTTTCCCCAGGTAAGGACTATCACCATTCCAACAATGGCATAAACGACTGTTGAAGCCACAATATCCAACAGCATGATCCCGGCTGAAGAGAACATTGTGGTCATGGAAAGAGAAGAAAGGTCGACCGTAAGGGCAAAGAGAAAGCCAAACAATGCCCCTGTCAGCAGTCCCTGAACTAACTTTGCAGCCTTTGAATAGTATAAAAGCAGCGTAAGCAGAAGGGCTCCGGCGAAATTTGACAGTATTATTGCCCACCAGACCATATCACCGGCAGGCCGGGCTGCGCATTGATTCATTCGGGCCGACATAAGGTCCATCAGCAGGACTCCCCATACCAGCCAGCCGATAAGGAAATATGCAATTCCTCCGAACAAAGTACCTTTAATGATTCTCATAAGTGATTTAAAGGATTAATTTAAGAAAACAAGTTAAGCCAAATATTTCAGCTGCTAATTATCCAGATCCCTGATAATGATCCTGTCCTGATACAGTTTTACTTCCAGCTTCTGCTTCTCCCTCCATTTCAGCTTTTTGATATAATCTTTTGGTATTGTTACCGCATAGCTCGAGCCTCCAACCTTGGTGAGGCTCCTGATATTCTCCCTGTCAGATTTGTTTCTTCCCATGGCATCTAAAATTATCTCATATTAAATTACGTATTAAATTACGTATTAAATTACGTATTAAATTACGTATTAAATTACGTAATATATTACTTACATGCAATAGCAATCCCCTAAGGGAATCCGGAGTGATTTACTTTAGAAGCGTCGATGAATGCAATAAATTGAATTACAATAAGCTTCATCATCTCCAGGCCTGGCGGGTAGAAGCACTAATGATCGTCATGACAAAAAGTAAACCAAATTACCGTATTCAGGGAATGCCTTGAATTTCTCCATTGAATGCAGGATAATAAGGTCTGTATTCCCGGGAAAAAATAACATGAACGTGAAAAGCGCTGAACTAGACTATCATTGTCTTTTTCTAAGAAAGGTGAGATGGCTTGACACAAACCTGATATCGCTCCATGTAACCCTGTCGCCAAGAGCCTCTTTGACAGGTCCCATAATTAATTCTTCGTTTTCCTCAAAGCGGCCTGCAATAAGATCGATGATTTCCTGAGACAGGAATCTTGTAACCGGGATTTCACCAGTCCCCACGTAGAAGGATAGATGTTTTTCAACAGTTCCAGGGCTCAGGTTCCTTTCCTCCGCTATCTGGGCAATAGTCATTCCTTTCATGAAAAGTTCGCAGCTGATCTTTTTGGTGTCTTCCCTTTCCTTTTTTGGCTTTTTCTTTTCGGTGACGGGTGTTTCAGGAGGTTCAATATTTTCCTTACTGCAATATGAGGTAATAATTTCCAGTATCTCCCCGCCGTATTTTTCAGCCTTTTTTGTTCCCATTCCCTTTACCTGCTTAAGAGCACGCAGTGACTGAGGAAGAAAATTAACCAGTGTAAGCATGGTTTTCTGGGGTAGTATCATATAAAGAGGCAGGTCCTTTTCTTTCGCCTTGTTATTACGCCAATCCCTAAGCTTCTTCAACAATACAGGATTGTTAACGACTCCTGATCTGTCTTCCACCGAACTAACGCTCCGGGATCTGACTTCAGGAATCTCAATAGCTGCCTTTGCCCTGGCTTCCAAATATTTGCCGGTCTCGAATCCTGGTCTGACAGCATTAAGACAGGCCAGCTTGGTAACACACTCCTTTCGGGTCCGGTCAAGGGCCTCATTAACTGATTTCCTTACTGCTCTGTTATCTGTTTCGACAGTAATACCTTCAATTATGTCTTTCAGGTCAGCTTCTAGCTTATCGGAAAAATAAACTGCTGCCTTCCTTACCCTTTCCTGAAGTGCGATGTTGGTCCCGGTATCCGGATCGCGATTCAGCAGGATGTTAAGCTGAAGCTTGAATTTTTCCGCTACTTCCACCAGGTCGGTACGGACCAAGGAAAGCATATTGCCAATCTTTACGTGAGGATTTCCCAGGATAGAATCGCTGTTCTCGCTTATCACTTTTGTGCAATAACTGAGAGAATTAGCCAGGAGAGTAAAATCGAAAAGTTCTGAAAGAAGCTGCTTCTGGTAAGCCTTCCTTGCCTTATCAAGCTGGTTACGGTCAGACTGATTCTGCAGCGGGCCGTTTACAAATTCCGATACCACCGGATTGTCTGTCAGGCTTCTCCTGCCAATCCGGCTGCTCAGGACCAGCCCTTCGAGTGAACGGCACCGGCTGAGGGCCACGTAAACCTGTCCGTGGGCAAAGGCAGCGCTTGCATCGATAACCGCCCTGTCGAAGGTAAGCCCCTGGCTCTTGTGTATGGTTATAGCCCAGGCCAGCTTCAGAGGATACTGGGTAAACGTGCCGATTACCTCTTCCTCAATCTCTTTGGTATCCTCATTCAGGGTATATTTCATGTTCTGCCATTCAGCCATCTCCACCCTTATGTTAAAATCGTCGCCGGGACACCTGACAACTATTATGTCGTCGTCGAAAGATAAGATATGCCCTATTTTACCGTTGAAAAAAAGCTTGTCTCCGGAGAGGTCATTCTTGATGAACATTACCTGGGCTCCGGTCTTCAGCACCAGTTCGGTGGCGTTGGGGTAAGAGAATTCAGGGAAGTCATCCTTTACAACAGCGGTAAAGGAGTGGGTTTTTCCGGGAAGTTTCTCAAGCTTTGAATCGTTGATGGCCTGAGCCTGGTAATTATGAGTGGTAAGGGTAATATATCCACCACCGGAATCAGGGTCAAAATCAGGAATATATCGTTTGTTAAGCTCGTCAAGCACATCCTGGTTCACATCATTGTTCCGGATCCTGTTGAGCAGGTCGATAAATACCTGGTCGTCCTGTCGGAAAATATGTTTCAGCTCGATGGTTACAAAGTCGGTGCTTCTCAGAGCTTTGCTTTCGAAGAAGAAGAATGATTGATAATACTGACCAAGAATTTCCCTGTCGTCGTCCTTCACCACCGGGGCAAGCTGCTGAAGGTCGCCTATCATTAGCAGCTGCACACCTCCAAAAGGAAGAAAACGGTTCCTGTATCTCCTGAGGGCCGAATCGATGGCATCGAGAGTATCGGCCCTTACCATGCTAATCTCATCTATGATAAGCAGGTCGAGGCTTTTTATGATGTTGATCTTCTCCCGGCTCATCTTATATCCGGGCGGATCACTTCGGTCAGGTTTTCCGGTACCTCTGCTGCCGGGAAGATAGAATGAAGGGACGTAGGGGTGAAAGGGAAGCTGAAAAAATGAATGGATCGTGACTCCCCCGGCGTTTATTGCAGCCACTCCGGTCGGAGCAACAACTATCATCCGTTTCGGCGATTTAAGCTTCAGGCTTTTAAGGAAAGTGGTCTTTCCCGTGCCCGCCTTTCCAGTAAGAAAGATACTGCGGTTGGTATACTGGACAAAATCGAATGCTAACTGAAGATCCTGGCTTGCGACAGTTTCCATATCAAAAAGTCTGTTGGTTGCAGCGAGAAAACAGACTCAAAAATACAAAAGTCCAATAACTTATTAATTAGTCCGGTAATGATTTCAAAAAAAATTTGAACTTTTCCCAGTTTTAATAAAATCAAGCAATCATGCAAAATCTGTCTAGTCCCGGGAAGTCTGATTTTTTTTTTGTCCTTCACTTTGCGGAAATCTTTACCATACTTCGATGCTGTTTCTACAATTTTTTAATATCAGGGGGAGCCTGAAGCCGGGGTGGAATATAGAACCCACTGGCCTTATAACTATATTTCAGGTTTTAAAGATTAGAACGGTTTTGTTCTTTTTTCATATTTGCTTCTCAAGGCACAAATAATATCAGGTTGTCCTTTGAAAAAGCTTTATGTGACAAAAGAAACTTTTATTAATTGAGTATATCATCTAATTTTCATAATTTTAAGCGACAATACACAATCCGATGCTGATCGACAATAAACATGAGCTGACCCCTGGTCAGGACACTACTATTTTTCAATACCTCGAAGCAAATATAAATGAAGGCGGAAAATTTGATTTTGTGACCGGATTTTTCACTATTTCAGCTTTGTCAAAACTATCCGACAGAATCAGACCGCAGACGAAATATCGTATCATTCTTGGCGATCTGTTTTCGTTGAAACCAAACAGGAAAAATATTATTGATATTATAAATCAGAAACACGAAATAACCAACGTGTTCTATCTGAAAGAAGAATGTGAAAGGGTTGTTGCTTTTTTAAAACAGGATAACGTAGAAATCAAAACCGTCGACAAGAATTTCTGCCATGCAAAAACCTATATCTACCATAATCCGAACCTTTCAAAACATAAGGACAATTTTTACCTTGTCGGAAGTTCGAATTTCACTGATGCAGGGATAGGACTCAGACCTTCCTCAAATATTGAGCTTAACAAGCTGGTCAGCGGAACTGATGCAGGATTTGAAAAAGCAGGTGAATGGTTCGAACTTCTTTGGAATTCTGAAAGTGCAAAGTTAACTATAACTGACGATGGCAATCAGAAGATTTCCTGTAAAGAGTTCCTTATAAATCTAATTTCCGATTTCTTTGAAAAATATGATCCTGCTACGCTGTACTACAAAACATTATATGAACTTTTCCATGATGACTTTGACAGGTATGATGTTGATCTTAAGGCAGGAAGGGACATTCAACATCTTAAGGACACTGTGATATATAACAAACTTTACCTTTTTCAGCAAAAGGGTGTTTTAAGCCTGATCAGGATGCTTCAGAAATACAACGGGGCCGTGCTTGCAGATGCAGTAGGCCTTGGTAAGACCTGGTCAGCTCTTGCAGTCATGAAATACTATGAATTGCAGGGTTATAAAATCCTTTTGCTTTGCCCGAAAAAGTTATCACATAACTGGATGAGATATCTGAAAGACAGGCATTCAGTATTTGAACCTGATAAATTTGACTTTTTTGTCAGATATCACACTGATCTTTATGGACACAGGATGAATAAAGACGGGATGACCCTAAATAACTTCAGACGGTTCCAGAAACTTCTGATAGTTATTGATGAAAGCCACAATCTGCGGAATGATGCGTCCGGAAGATATAAGTTCCTTATTGAGAACCTTTATCATCCTTCAGGGAACAGAGATATTAAAACATTGATGTTATCGGCCACTCCTATTAATAATAAGCTTACTGACATCAGGAACCAGTTCAAACTGATAGTTCACGGAAATGATACAGGTTTCAGGGATGTGGAAGGGATAGAAATCAAATCACTTAACCGCAAATTTGGTGACGCACAGAAATATTTCAATAGGTGGCAGTTCGGAGAGGACAGAAGAATAAGCGACCTGAGAGCTAATATACCGGAGGAAATTTTCAAACTTATTGATGCAACAGTGGTAGCCAGGACAAGGATTCTCATCCAGAAACACCTTAAGGAGAATCTGCATTTCCCGAAGGTTGAACCTCCGCTGAACATTCCGGGTGATAAAATCGAAATCGGGAAATTCAGAACAATCGAAGAGCTTCTCGATTCAATTGAGAAAATCCACATGACAGCCTATAAGCCTGCATTCTATATGCAGGAAGCAGAATCAAAGGATGCTCTTGAGAACGAAAGATACAGGCAGAAAGCTCTCGCACGGATTATGTATATTTTGCTTGTAAAGCGAATGGAGTCGAGCTGGTTTGCCTTTTTCGATACGGTTACCAACATATACAATTATCACCAGACAATATACAAAAGGATAAGTAATTACCTTCAAAAACAGGAAGATGATGATGTCAATCTTTTTAAAATGTCTGAAGAGTTCCAGGAGATTGAAGAAATAATGGATGATTTGGAATTTGATGGTCTGGATGAAATAGGCAGGAAGTCGCCGATAAAAATAAGCGAGATTGTATTTCTTGAAGATTTTGAAAGAGATCTTTGCCATGATATCCTGGCTCTGAAGGAACTCCTGGAAAACCTGGCTGAGTTGAATAAAACAATCGAAAAAGAACTGACTGTAAAACCAAACCATCATTCAGCAGATTCAAAACTTCAAAAGCTTATGGAAGTTATTATTGAAGCACGAAAAGCTAATCCTGAAAGGAAACTAATAATTTTCACTGTATTCCGGGATACGGCAAAATATCTTTATGACCAGCTCCGGGCAAGAGGATTCGGAAAGATGGCTCTTGTCAGCGGAACCGAAAACCAATGTACCTACAAGATCGCCGACAGGCGAAGCAAGGATGATTTCGAACCAATACTTGAAAGGTTTGCTCCTGAAACAAAATTATATCGTGAAAAAGACTGGTCAGATCTTTATGAAAAACAAAATACTCCCGAACCAAAGACATTTGGTGAATGGAAGGAGGTCATAAAGGATCATGATAAGCAGACTTTCAGTATATTAAGTGAAGACCTGAATCTTCTGATAGCAACCGACTGCCTTAGTGAAGGACAGAACCTTCAGGATTCGGATTTTATGATCAATTACGATATCCACTGGAATCCGGTAAGACTTATCCAGAGATTTGGCCGGATTGACCGCATCGGATCGGTGCATAAAAGTATTTATGGGGTGAACTTCTGGCCGGCTAAAAACGTGGATGATTATCTTAAGCTCAAGACGAGAGTAGAATCCAGAATGGCAGCCGGAGCGCTTGTCGGAACGGAAATGCAGACGATCTCCCGTCAGTTTGAGACCATACTTGATGACAAGGATAAACTGATATCAAAGCAGGCAGCCAAGCTTTTCAAACAGCTTGAAATAAGCTGGGAAGATATTGAAGGGAAATCAGGTTCATTCGGATTTAATGACCTTTCCTACGAAACATTCAGGCAGGAGCTCTTCGAGATATTCAGCGGAAGAAGAGATGAACTTGACAGGATACCAAACGGAGTTTATTCAGGATTTAATGTACATGCAGAAACAAAGATACATGCTTTTTCTCCCGGTATGGCAGGATTGATCGGATACCCGAAGAGAAAGGAAGAAGTAAAAGAACACCATTATAAAAACCTTGAGCTTTTCTACATCTCAATCGACGGGAAGTACAATATTCTTAACAATATGGAAGTACTTTACGCCCTTCGTGAGCATAAAGATTCGAAAAGGTTTGTTCCCCCCCGAATCGAGAAGCCCGATGAAGAAACTATAACCAGGCTGAGAAAGCTCATTGAACTGTGGATGAACAGAAAATCGGGAAAAGAAGACGATCAGCTGTTAAAAGAAATTTTTGACGGCGGAAATATTAAGCTTAAGGAATTTGACGATTCAATTCCTGAAGATCGGTATAAGATTGAAAATTATGATCTGATCACCTGGTTTGTGGTTTCACGAAATAAAATATTTTAAATAATGGATCTGTCATTTTTCGTTAACAACAATATTCTCGATTCAGGCAACCGTTTCTTCAAAGAGGTACTAAATATCAACATAACACCTGCTGTAAGATCTGCACTCGATCTGAAAGAATTCCTCCATGGATTCCTGTCGGATGAAAAGCTCCTGGATAAAGTCAGCGATGCAAGGCTGATTGGTATGATAAATGATCTCTCGCTGCAGGAAAAGAACCAGGAAAAAAGTGCAGATGAAATCCTGCAAAAGGATAATGACGACTATGATATGATCCTTGTTTTCGGCGTTGAACTTGCAGAGGGCATTTATCCGACCAGGACAGATATAAGCAGGCTGACAAGAGCCCTGAACCGCCGTTCAGCAAGCCGGCCTGTAGTATTGCTGACACGATATTCCGACAAACTCACTTTTTCAGCTGCTGAAAGAGGTCAATTTAAGCGTGAAGGACAAAAAGGAGAAAAAGTTGGCAGGATAAGCATGCTTAGAGACATTGATCTGAATAAGGATAATATACATTCTGGCCATGAACGAATCTTACTTCAGTTAAGGATTAATCCCTTGAAAATTGCAGGCTTCAAAGAATTATACAATCAATGGCTTGAGGTATTCAATATTTCAATTCTTAATAAGGAGTTTTACAATGAGTTGTTTATCTGGTATCTATGGGCCGTAAAGACTGTTTCATTCCCGAATAAGATAAGCGATAAGTCTGATGATAAAGTCTACAATTCCGAAAATGTAATTCGTTTACTAACCAGACTTATATTTGTCTGGTTCGTAAAAGAAAAGAATCTGATTCCGGAATTATTATTCGATAAGGAATATTTATCAGGGGTAATTAAAAAGTTCAATCCGGTTTCTGATACCAATAGTGATTATTATAAGGCTATCCTTCAGAATCTCTTTTTTGCAACACTGAATACAGAAATGCCAAAAGACGGGGGAATAAGAAAATTTATTGATGAGACCAGGAAAAATAAGAAAACAGGCTACTCGGATGAATATATGGATCACCTTTCGTACAGGTATAAAGACCTTTTCAATGACCCGGTTAAAGCTCTAAGTCTGTTTGAGCAGATTCCTTTTCTGAACGGAGGCCTTTTTGAATGTCTCGACCAGCGTAACCCGGAAACAGATGAAGAAATCAGAATTGATGGTTTTTCTTCAAAACCATCAAAGCAACCCAATGTACCTAATATTTTATTTTTTGGAACCAACAACGACCTTGACCTGAGCTCTGAATTCGAGGACGGTATTAAACACAAACATTCAAAGGCAAGGGGAATAATCAATATCCTTAACAGCTATAAATTCACTATTGAAGAAAACACCCCTCTTGAACAGGAAATTGCTCTTGATCCGGAATTACTGGGTAAAATATTTGAAAACCTCCTTGCAAGCTATAATCCTGAAACACGTACCACTGCGCGTAAACAAACTGGCTCCTATTACACTCCCCGTGAGATCGTGAATTATATGGTTGATGAAAGCCTGATTGCATACCTTAAAAACAAGCTAACCGAACAACCTGTAAGCTATCAGCCTCTCGGAAGCCCACAGACGAATTTTCTTGGAAACGACTATAAAGCGGGCCAGCTTGAAATGCAGGTGGAACTTGCTTATAATAAATGGAAAGAAAAAGAGGAGGAACTTGATTTAAGATTGCATGAACTTTTCTCATACGAAAATGAAGAAAACCCGTTCATTGATGATAAGGAGAGTTCGGATGCAATAATTGCTCACCTGAGTGAATGTAAAATACTTGATCCGGCTTGCGGATCAGGAGCTTTCCCGATGGGAATACTTCATAAGATAGTACTGGCCCTTGGAAAACTCGATCCCTGCAACTATTCATGGAAGCAGGCACAGCTTGACAAAGCTGTCCGCGACAGGCATAGGGCGGAAGAATTTGAGGATGAAGCTCTAAAGAATGATGCAATAAAACGTGCGGAGGAAAAAATAAGATACATAGAAGAGAGTTTCGGCGATACCGGCCATGAGCTTGATTATGCAAGGAAATTGTTTTTAATTGAGAACTGTATTTACGGAGTGGATATCCAGCAGGTGGCAGTTCAGATTAGCAAGTTGAGGTTCTTCATTTCTCTGATGGTCGACCAGAAGGTAAATGATAAAAAGCGTAACCGGAATATCCTGTCGCTGCCGAACCTTGAGACAAAGTTTGTTGCTGCGAACACTTTGATTCCGATTGAGAAACCTCAGCAACTTTCACTGAAGGATCCGGAAGTCGAGAATTATGAAAAGAAGCTGAAAGAAATACACCACAAGATATTTTATACAAGAGGTTACGCAGAAAAGAAAAAACTTAAAAAGGAGGAACTTGATACCAGAAAACATTTAAGAAAATTATACATAGAAAAGGCCGGGTATAAGAAAGAAGCTGCGGAAGCAATAACCAAATGGAATCCTTTTGATCCACTAATTGCAGCTCCGTTTTTTGATCCTGTGGTGATGTTTACCATTGAAAAAGAAAATTTAGGAGGCTATTTTGATCTTATTATTGGGAATCCACCGTGGGGCGCCACTTTTACAAAAGATGAAAAAGACAAATTGAAGCATATTTACCCTGACATTGATTCATCAACACCTAATTCTTTTTCTTATTTCATTGGCTTTGCAAAAAAAAATAGAATTTGGGTTTATTCCTTTGTTTTACCAGACAGCTTTTTGATTAAAGATTATGGGAAAACAAGGAAATTAATTAAAGACGAATTGATTATACTCCATTGGTATCAAAATATTGGCGTTCCTGAAAAAATGAGACCTTTCATTTATGTAGAGCATGATGTTATATTATTTATTGCAAAGAAGGGACCCTCAAAAGATTTATTTGTACACAAGTACTCTTATCTAAGAGGGAATGAGCATCTCACAATTGAAATCAACCTATTCGATAAATCATTAATAATAAGGGATGAATTTGACAGTGCCTATAACATCACATTAAAGGACAAAGATTTAGATATTCTTAATAAAATTAATAGATTTCCTATTATAGAGAGTTACATGGAATGTCATGAAGGAATTCATACAGGAAACATTAGAGAGAAACTTTTCTTAATAGAGAAATCAAACGAATTTTGTAAACCGCTTTTTTATGGAGCTGGGGCCGGTGATATCATTGATAGTTATCTGTCAAAAATGAAAGGTTGGCATGTTGATTATAGAAGTGAATTAATTGAAAAAAGCAAAGGAGAATACGCCTCTCTTAGAGAAGAAAGAATTTTCAAGTATGAGAAAATATTTATTACCCGAACCGGAAAACCTTTTAAAGCATTCTTTGATGAAAATAATTATGCTTCAAATAATTTTTTTTCAATGCAATATAAAAACATCGAATTAAACAATAAGACCAACCTTTTTTATACTCTGGCATTCCTTAATTCAAAAGTATGTCAATACTTTATTAGAAAATATGCATCCCCACGTGTTGGGGAATTATTTATTGAAACAAAGATTATTCATTTGCTAAAATTTCATATTCCAGAGGTTAATTCACAAATTAAAGATTTAATTGTCAAGATTGTAAGCCAGATTATAAATAATAAAATTTTCAATAAGCCAGTTGAAAATATTGAAACCCATCTCGATCTCATTGTGAACAAACTTTACAACTTTACTTTCGAGGAGTGCAAAATAATTGATCCCCAAATAGAAAAGCTGATAAGCAGGTATGATTATGAGAGTATGAGCATTGAGGAGTTGGCGGAATATGAGATAAAGGAATAAGTATTTGGGTATTGACCGGTAGGAAGATTTTGAAGTTATGGAAATGGAAAGTGATGATTTCCTGGAGTTGTATGGATTGAGAAATAAGGCTCTATAATTAAAATTACCATTACTAATCTGGTAATCAAATATATCAGTTATGTACTTTAATGAAAATTACCTTTATATCAAGTACCTTGGCGAAGGTGGGTTCGGTAGAGTTGCTCTTGCCAGGGATGTACTGGCAGATCATCTGGTTGCAATAAAGTGGCTGAAGGAAACAGAAAGCGAAAAACAGAAGAGTATTATAAATGAAATAAAGACTGTGGCAAACCTTGGTCTTCCTAATGTCACAGCCTTCTACCATCACTTTATGAGGCAGAATAACATCTGTCTGGTAATGGAATACTGCGAAAACGGAAGCCTGAGAGACAGGCTTTTAAAACCGATTTTGCCTTCAGTAGCCCTCCCCTGGTTTGAGATTCTCTTTGAAACAATTCACAATGTTCATCTTAAGAATATTGTACATCACGACTTAAAGCCTGACAACATACTTTTTACAATAAATGATGAAATAAAGATTTCCGATTTTGGTGTTGCAAATAAGCTGGCAGGAACCGGACCTTATATGTCGCCTGAACTTATAAGAGTATCGGATCCTGATCTGAAAGATCCCCGGACCGATGTATATGCCCTGGGAGTAACATTAGCTGAAACACTTACAGGCCGGAATCCTTTTATAGGGAAACCGTTGCCGGACAGGGAAAGATTAATAAAAGAAAAACAACTTTTACCCGGGAATATGCCTGTCTGGCTTAAAAATATTATTTACAGAGCTGTTGAAACTGATCCGGCGCTTCGTTTTCAATCTGCGCTCGAAATGGCAGAAGCGATCCGTTCGCAATATGTACCTGCAATACTCGATACAAAGCTTATCCGGTCGGGTAATCTGGTGGTCAAAGCAAACCGTTATCTTAAAAACCATAAATGGAGGAATGCATATAACGCCCTGAATGCTTCTCTGTTACTGCACGAAAACAACCTGGGCGCTTTACGTTCTTTCGGCCAGTACCATCTTTTGCAAAACAATATAGCTGAGGCAGGTAATTATTTCAGCCGGTTGCTGAAACTAAATCCAAGAGCCGAAGTCCATAAAGAATTTGGCTGGATGCAGCTTGAATCGGGAAAACACAGAGAAGCTATTTCACTGCTGAATGATTATCTGCAGAGGAATCCAAACGACACAGAAGCACATAATCTGCTTGCACGATGCTTTTACGAACTGGGATTATATGAACAAACATCCCAATATCTTCAGGAACTTAAAAAAACATTCCCCGGCATAAAATGCTTTAATACGAACCATTATCTCTCTGT
The DNA here is from genome assembly GCA_040772125.1 of Bacteroidales bacterium. Classification (GTDB taxonomy): domain Bacteria; phylum Bacteroidota; class Bacteroidia; order Bacteroidales; family VadinHA17; genus LD21. The sequence continues at coordinate 413,143 of JAXGYS010000003.1, read as the reverse complement.
TCTCTCAGCATATGATGATCCGTATGTTAATGAGGATTCAAATGATGAGTCATCTGATATTTTTATCAAATATTACAGTTCACTTTTTAGAAAAGGTTCAAGATGCTGGGATAAAAAAAACGGACCATCTCTTACCTCAAAGCTCATCTTTCGCGAGCATCGGTTTGAAAAAATAGGATTATCTGAAAACACTATAGAGATTAATCTTACTAAAACAGGTAATAAATTTTTAATTAAAGATAAAATAATCACAATTGGCAGATATGGTTATCTGGGAAATGGCATACCCGACTTTACCGATACTTCGATCAGCAGACTTCATTTTCTTATAGTAAACTCAAAAAATGATGTGTGGTTATACAACCTTTCGCAACTGGGGACCTTTGTTGACGGTGAGGCAATTAGGAAAAAAAAGTTCCTTCACGGGCTTCATCATATAAAATCAGGGATCCATGAGTTTACAATTAAGACTAACGAGGAATTACTTCTTTAAAAAAAAGATTTCATGCTGAGGTGAATGTTTACATTATAAAATCAAATGATGGGAGATGAAAAATTTTGAAGTCATTTACAAAAATGGACAATTTATAGAAAAATCGACAGGGAAAAGGATAATACCTGTCCAGGATAAGGAGTATCTGATCATTGGCGATAACAACTCATTTGAAGTAGAAGACTCAGGTTTTCATGCCGAAGCGCTTCTGGACGAAGAAAAAAAAGCAGTCCAGGTTGAAAAAGTTTACGGCCTGGGCAATTATGTAAAAATTCTTAACTCCGGAAATATTCTATCCTTCAGACTGGGAAATTCAAGAATTAAAAAAGATGAAGCATCCAGGGTTTACTACTTTACATGTACTCTTCTGGAGGACCTGTACCTTTATAAACTGAGGGATAGAATAGGAGATAAGGAATCGGACTGGAGGCTTGCGGAGTGCCAGTGCGAGCTTTCAGAATGTACCTATGGTGGTTTGGTTTTACATGATAAGGTCAGATCGCCTTCACTTAATTCGCTTTTTTGCAATACCGTAATGTACTATTTCCCCTTGCAAAGGTCAGGAAGCATAAATGTGTTCAGGACATTTTTCATCCACCAAAAACCAGGCAAACTTAACCTGCCCGACATCCCGGAACGCGAGTACAGCAATCTCGATAGTATAAGACTGCAAGTAGCAAAAAGTGAAATATATAAGAACTTTTGATAGTTAATGGAAATGTTCTGGTTATAATGTAATTACCATAGGAAATTTTATCGACAGATTATTTGTAATATGAAAGAAATACTCTATAGAGTTCAGAAGGAAAGATTGTATTCACCGCTAAAAATAATGAAGGCCGGCCTCGGAAAAGCAAAAAACGCAAAAGTTTCAGTAGCTGAGCTTACTTTTAAGGATAATCAGATTGATATTTCAATCCCCGGTGCAAAATTTAATGTAATCGCCGAAGGTTATGGCTCTGCCAAAGCCACACTGCCTTTCTCATATTTATTTGAACTGATTAAAGGAGCGCCAACCGAATTCATGAAAATCTCATTAAAAAGAGGAGCGTTGCAAATAAATAATACCGAAGTTAGTGTGAAAACAACTTTTATAGATGACGATAAAATTCTAAGGTCGGTTGGCCTTCCCTTTATATCTTAAAATCATTTGGAAACCATAAATAAATGACATCCCAAAGCCGTCGGAAAAATATTAAAGCACTCTCAATTAAGGCTTATAGTGGATATAAACCAAAGCCTGGGTTAATCAAAACACCCAAGAAGCATCAGTATTTTGTTGTGAAAGATATAGCAATCGCCGGCGATGCACCAAAGGATTTTATTAAATTATATCGTTACGGAGAATGCCTGAAAAGTAATCCTCGTTCCTGGCCTGCCTTTATTGCAAAACTGGGACATAAGCACTACCCAATCGAATCAATCACCGAACATCTCATCACGAGACTAGGAGAAACTTTTGGTTTCAATATGGCTCTCTCAGAGCTTGCCTGGCTTGGCGGGCAGATCAGGTTTCTTTCAAGATATTTTATAAAAGATCCCTGTAAACAGGTTCTCGAACATGGAGCAGATTTATACGCTGCTTATTTAAACGACAGGGAATTCGTTCATGAAATTGAAAACAAACATAAAGCTCTCGATTTTTTTACTGTACAATTTACTCAGGCTTCTATACAACATTTCTTTCCGGAAGACTATGAGCCCTTAATGACAGAGTTCATAAAACTCCTGATTTTTGATGCACTCGTTGGAAATAATGACCGTCACTTTTATAACTGGGCTGTTATCAGATCTTTAATAACTGGAGAAAAACCTAATTTTTCACCTATTTACGACAGTGCCCGTGGATTATTCTGGAATGATTCAGAAGAGAAGATAAAAGAGATTTATTACGATAAGAACAGAATTAGTTCATATATCAGTAAGTATTCTGAAGGATCAACTCCTAAAATAGGATGGGAAGGCATAAGTAAACTGAATCATTTTGATCTGGTGGAAAAAATAAAATCTCTTCCTTTCGTAACTAATTGTGATACTATGCATTATGTTTGTTCAGAAGAAACACTGAATGCTTCTCTGAATATGATCGACAGAGAATTTACTGGTTTACTAAGCACTGAAAGAAAAGCACTTATAAAAATGTGTCTTAAGTACAGACATGCCAGAATCAAAAAAATCCTTACCTTTGCATTATGATTAAGAAACTGATCAGGTCATTCTGGAAGGTCGATGGTATGGAATTTTCTGATAATCCTTCCGGCTCAAAAGGAGAATTCGTCTTGTATTATGGTAAGCTCCTTATTGGGATTCTTATATACGATGGTGAGGCTTGGCATTTCAAGTATTCTGATGAGTGCCGGAAGGTAACAAAGACAATACCAATTATAGATTTCCCGGATTTTAATAAAGGATACACCAGCAAGGATCTGTGGCCCTTCTTTGCTGCACGTATACCAACTCTGAATCAACCTTATCATTTTAAGAAAATAAAAAAGGCAAAAATAAAGGATGATGATTCAGTCGAATTACTAAAGCTTTTTGGAAGGGATACAATCACAAATCCTTATAAGCTGACCCCAGCATAGATTACTTATTACGACCAATAATACCTGCCACGCTTCCCGTAAGATCAGCGCACCCGGGCGGGTTTTCGCTTTTTATATACCAGCCACAATTTTATTCCTCAAATCCTGATGCAGTATAATAAACCTCCTATCTCATTTTCTGACCAGACAACCAGACTAAAAGCACGGGGACTTGAATTCCACAATTTGTCACATGCTGCAAAGTGCCTTTCCAATATCAGTTATTACCGGCTGCGTGCATATACATATCCATTTCAGGATAACGATAATCCTGATCATCCATTTATTGTTAAAGTCTACTTTGAAGAAATTATTGATCTCTACAGGTTTGACCGGAAAATAAGTCAAATTGTATTTGAAGCTCTTGAAAAAATTGAGGTTGCACTGCGTACCCAGATCATATATCAGTGGGCTTTAACTCATGGAAGCCACTGGCAGATCATCCCGTCATTATATCGCGATCCAACAAAATTTACCATTCAGTTAAACAGTTTGCAAACTGAAATAGACCGTAGTAATGAAACGTTTATTGAGCATTATAAGAAAACTTATACTAGTCCAACAGAGCCACCATCATGGATGAGTCTGGAAGTAAGCAGCTTTGGATTACTTTCGCAGATATTCTGTAATCTTAGGAAAGGTCAACAAAAATCAGCTGTGGCAAACCATTTTGGGCTCAACGATATTAGTATTCTTGAAAACTGGATGCACTGTTTCAGCAATATCAGAAATATTTGTGCGCATCATGCAAGACTCTGGAACCGAAGACTTACGGCACATATTAAGTTACCCAGAAATCCACAAAATCCATTTTTAAAGAACATCAAAATTTATCCGTATAAATTATATGCTGCGTTATGTTGCATGCAGTATATGCTCAACAATATTCAGGAAGATTGTTTCAAGAGCAAATTATTGACAATTATGGGGGAATGCCCTTTAGCCCAGGAAAAAGAAATGGGCTTCCCTAATGACTGGAAAAATGAAAATTTCTGGAAGTAGCGAATTTTAGAATAGTTTTCATCCATCATTATCCTCATCAAATACCATAAACGGAATATCATCGTCGAGGTCTCTGTCAAATGGGCAGATACCGGGCGGATTGAACAAGCCCAACCTGTTAATTACGTGATACCATTTGTCTTATCATACCACCCATTAAATTAACAAAAGCGGTTATTCCTCTATCTGGTCCCTTACCATCTGACCATATTCAACATATTCATAAACAAACGATTCAAGTGAAAACTGATGTAGTGATTAGATCGTGGGCGGCTTTACGTATTATTGCTTCATTTTCCATTCTGAGGTCATACAATCCTGCAGCCTCAGCGCCGGCAACCTTCACAGTTAGTTGTGCAACATCGCTTAGCATTCAGGATTTAACATCCAAAAGATATTAATTATCTTCAGGGATATGAAGCGAATTCTTTGTCTTTGCCCAATTGGATGCATTCTAATCCTTGGCGTCTTCAACATTCAACCAGACAACATCGTCAATTCCCCTGACAATCTGATACCTTTCTACCTTAACGCGGAAAATTGCAAAATCTGGTGACTGCAGTAGAGCTGCCAGATCAGGATGCCTTTCCCGGTGGACATTTACAGCTTCTTCCAGTTCTGGCGTCCCTATTTCAGCGGCATGGCCATAGGCAGTAAGCACTGATATCGTATTCCGTCCCGGACTATCCTTTCTTTCATCCTGAATAAGAACAGCTACTCTGCCGTTAAGACTAAGGTTTTCAAACTTAAGTGTATTCCTGTAGGTCGCAAAGATCATTTCCCGGAAACCACGAAAAGGCGTAACAGCTATCAGACTTACATGCGGCTGACCGTTGCCCTCAGTCGCCAGAACCGCCAGACGGCAGTCTTTAAGTAGTTCTCCGATGAATTCCGCTATAGGGGTTGTGTTGTACATATCAGCTTTTAAATAATTATCGTTTTAAATATCTTTAAAATAGCCTCTTTATAAACAGAAATGTCAACTTATTTTCACTGAATTTTTAAATAAAATAATATAATTTACTTAGCCCGGTAAATTACATCCACTCAATAATGTTAGTGGAAAGATATTCGGAATAATGGCAATTCAGATTATAAAGAGTTGATAATAAAACCAACATGATTACGCTCAAAAAGACCCGGGCCGGAAGAAACAAAACAGCCTATGCCTGCAGGCAGGCGCTTTGGATTTTTTTGCGTAACAATGACAGCACGGGACGGCGGGTTGCCTTTTCCATATCTTGTCCTTTAATCATCAGGACGTGTATCGCTTTCAGACTGAGCAAAGCAGCAAAAGACCATAATCATTTATTCAGAATAACAGTGGAGTAAGCGGGGACCGATATCTGATTATTGCTTACCCTGGCTTCTTTGTTTTTGAAATAAACCTTGTTAAAAGACTTCAGATTTGCAGGAAGATTGAATGTATGGTTCCTTGAAGACAGATTATGAACGATCAGTAATGATTCTCTCTGATCCTCTCTTATAAATGTACATAATGCAGGATTCTTTTGATTAACGACGAGCAGGTCTCCATAGGTAAGTGCATAGCTTGTATTTCTCAGTTCAATGAGAGTCTTATAGTGGTTAAGCAGTGAATTGTTATCCTTTATCTGATCATTTACTCCAATTACGGTTGAGTCAGTCGAAAAACGGGGTTTTATCCATGTTGCCCTGATCCTGTCATTTTCTTCTTTGTCCCATATAAACGGTTCCCTGATATTTGGATCGGGTTTCATTCCGAGCATTCCGATCTCTTCACCATAATAAATATATGGTGATCCGGGCAGGGTGAATAACAAGGCTGCAGCCATCCTTGCTTTGTCAGAATTGTTTTTTACGCTGCTCATTATCCGGTTCTGATCGTGGTTTGTAAGGAATGTTGCATCGATATAATCAGGATTGATTTCTTTATAAAAATCTTCAATCTCCTTATGTCTTGAAGCAAGACGGGTTCCGTTTCCATCATTTACAGCTTCAATAATCAAACCACCCATGTCAAAGTTAAACAGGGCTGGTATTCCTTTGAGATAAGGACCGACTATATCGGCTTCGGCCCATACCTCGCCAACGATATAAACGTCTTTATTCACAGCCTGCATCTCCTTCAGGAAGTATTCCCACCACCTGTGATTGTCAGTTGCCCTCTCATCAGGGAATACATGCCTGGCGGCATCGAGGCGGAATCCATCCACGCCTACATCCTTAATCCAGAATCTTCCTATTTTGAAGACTTCCTGCTGCAGCTTTGGATTGTCGAAGTTGAGGTCCGGCATGTTCCTTCCGAAATGTGAAAAATAAAGGTAGTCGCTGTTCGGGACTGTATTCCAGTTACTCCTTTCTCTTCTTGTGGTTCCGTCAGGATTGGTTATAACAACGGGCTGTACTTTGGGATCATCTTTATGAGCCCATACATAATAATCCCAGTATTTGATATGTTCGTCCTTTAAAGCCTCCTTAAACCACAAATTCCGGCTGCCTGAGTGATTTAAAACCATGTCCATTACTACTTTAATATTCCTGACATGGGCCTCTTTTACAAATTCCTTAAAATCATCGATCGTTCCGTAATCAGGGTGGATGTCATAGTAATCGTTGACATCATATTTATGGTAAGAAGAGGATGGATTTATCGGCATTAACCAGATTCCTTCAACTCCCAGATCCTTCAGATAGTCTAGTTTGGAGGTCATCCCTTTTATATCACCTATTCCATCACCGTCTGAATCGGCGAATGACTGGACAAATATTTCATAGGTTATGCCACGGGGCCATTTGCTTACATTTTGCTTTTCCTGGGCATTGATGGCGCTTACCATAAATAAAAGCAGGAGCCAGAAGGAGCTTTTTTGAATCATCGTTTTCATTTGCAGAGTGTTAATTTAGAAAAAACTGTCATACAGATCACCCTTCGCCGCTTTTGATACATCGTGTTTTGAATGTTTGACAGACCTGACCTTAAGTCAACATCCATTTTCTGTTTTCCCATAATCAGAATGGTGATTTTACAAAATTATTCGTTTAGTCCATTTCTGCAATCAATGGGGTGGTTTTATTTGTCCGTAAATGCATTGATCCGTCTGATAGTCAAATACTATTGCCTGCTGTACGATTCGATCCGTTAAAGAACCCGAATTTTGCGAATGTTAATTTATTGCCGCTTCAATCATCCATCGTCTGGTATTGCTGCATAAGTTTCTGATAATAAGACTTATCAGGAGGTGAACCCTAAAAATAAATAATTGCTGGGCTTACATATGTTCTCTCACAGAGTTTACATGTGACCGTGAGCCCTGGCTTAAGATAGAAGAGACTGCTCTGAAAAAGTTTATATATTTATGATTGAATCCTGAAATCAATTCATAAGCAAAGATTCTGAACAATGAAAGGGCATAATGGTTACAGGGCAGTATTATGTGGAACTCATTTCACATCACTGCTTCTGATCATGAACTTTTTTACACTTTTAATGTTATCTGAATGAATAAAAATATGGTAAAAGACTATGAAACAAGGAAAATCATTATTACTGCTAAGCGTTACAGTTCTGATAATTACTTTACTATCAGCCTGTAATCAAAATCAATCGAAAAAAACTGCTGAACCTGGAACGAAGTATTACAGGAACATTCTCTTCAGCGAGACACCGTGGGATATTGAAAGAGGCTCGCGGGAACTTACTCCTGCAGAGGCTGAAAACGTTAACAGTTACAAATTTGTCTATGACAATGAGGATCGTCTTCTTTCCGTTGAATACGTAAGAGATGATGAACTCCTGGGATATGGATCACTTGGAGGAGCAGCCAGAATTACCTATGAGTATTCAGGCAATAAACAGATCAAGCATTATTTTGACGAAAACAATCAGCCAATTGAATCGGCCGGCGTTTTCACAGCAGAATATACGCTTGATGAAAACGGTGTACGCACGGGTCTTAAATTCTTTGACAGGAACGGGCAGCCTGTAGAAAACCGGAACAAGATCAATTATTATGTATGGACCATACTTCCCGACGGTTTGCTCCAGGAGAAGAGATATAACCTGGCCAACGAGGAAACCATAATGAATCCCTTCTGTCCCTTCTATGAGCTGCGCTTTACCTATGACGACAAGGGTTATGTCACGAGAATGGCAAACTATATGGGAGACACCCTTTACAACTGTACTGCCGAGAACTGCGGCGATATTGGTGTTTCATACTTCACCTTCGCTCCAAATGAGTATGGTGATGTTGAAGATTTTGCAGTGTTCAACGTCACGGGACTTATGTCAAATCTCTACTGGGGATGGTCAAAGCGTGTCAGCAAATACGACGAAAACGGGAATGTGCTTGAAACAGTCTATTACGATCAGGACAATGAATATGTTGGCGGCAAAATGGTACCTGTTACCCAGTACTCATACGATAAGCACGGCGCTCTTGTTGAATCCAGGAATATGGACAAGGACAGGAATGTCATAAATAATCCCGAGAACGGTGTTGCAATTACCGAGTATAAATATGACGATAAAGGCAACAGGACAGAGACTATCAGATACAATAAGGAGAGAGAGGTAGTAAATCTGTAATCTGCAAAAATAACCTGTTATGAACTATAAATCAGTTCTGTATACACTACTGGTCTCATTGATCACTATATCGGTAATAAGCTGCGGAAACACCGCAAAAGAAAACAAGGCTGCTGAAAATGAGCAGGCTCCCGTACCGATGTTTGGACAGGAAGCAAGCCTGCTGCTGAAAGACCTTGAAGAAAACGGGGACTATGTCAACAGCCAGTATTTTCCAAGTCTGATCAAGGCATCTGTTGTATTTGAAGAACTCGAAAAGAAGAATCTGATAATTGACCTTCGTACTCCTGAATCTTTCAGGGAAGGTCATATCAAAGGAGCTGTAAGCAAGAACTTCAGCGATCTGCCCGAGTATTTTGAAACCGGAATAAGACCTTTTGAATATGACAGGATCATTCTGGTTTGCGACGACGGGCAGATGTCATCATACACAACAGCCTTGCTGAGGATGATGGGATACGGCAACGTATTCGCCCTCAGGTGGGGCATGGGAGGATGGAACAGGGGCTATGCGCAGAACGGATGGATGAAGGGTGTGTCGGGGAAGTTTGAAGAACGCCTTGAAACCGTCACAACCGAAGCACCCAAACCGTCGGAAATGCCGGAACTAAAAACCGGCCTGGCAACAGGAAAGGAGATAGCAGATGTCAGGTTCGAAAAGCTTTTTGAAGAGGGAACGGGAGAGATCCTTGTAACTGCTGACGAAGTCTTCAGCGATCCCGGTAAATACTTCGTAATCAACCTTGAGAGAAAGGATAAGTATGATGATGGACATATTCCGGGTGCTGTGAGATATAAGCCTGAATCGACGCTCGGTTTTCCGGAGGTTATGGCTACCATACCTTATGATAAACCTGTTGTGATTTACTGTGGAACCGGCCATAACTCAGCTTTTGCAACTGCTTTCCTGAGGCTCTTTGGCTATGACGCAAGGACCCTCAGGTACGGCAATAACAGCTTCATGTATGATAAGATGGTAACCGAGAGAGCTGCATTGTCGTGGCTCCCTTTCACTCTTGCAGAATCAAATGATTACCCTGTGGTAAGATAATTCAGGACCATCTGAAATAATAACCGGCCTTTTAAAATATTCGGGCCGGTTTTTTATTTCCCCTTAGCGGATTCAGAAAGGATATAGAGATCCTTAATCCCCGTCTCACTGAGGATCATCCACACCTTGGCTGCTACAGAAATATCTTCAGAAAATAATATTACGGGGCCTTTGTTCTTTCGAATTTGCCTTAAATAAGTTTTGTCGAGAACCGATCCCGGATCCATTTTTACTGTAATATCTCCGACCCGGCTTCCTGAAACAGGTTCTGTTCCAAGACAGACCAGGAGCTTTTTGCCGGGCATGGCTTCAATCTGTGCTTCATTTATTATATTAGAGCCTGTTACGGAAGGTTCCGCCCATTTAACTGCATCATATTTAAAATTGCCGGGACTGACGGTCCGCAGCAGAACCAGAATTAAAATCAAAGTGAATAATGCAAGGATAATCCGGTATTTCTTCAGAAATTTCATATTTCGCTAAACTGTTTAACAATTATTCGCATCCGCCGTCAAGTTTTTTAGCCGAGAACTTTCTTGATTCCAGGAATTGTGCCTTGAGGCTGTCGGGCAGGCTGTTAAGTGTAGTGAACATCTCACCGGCACGCCTCCTGGTCTCGAAAAGTGCATTTTCCCTTGCTGTAATTCTTTCGCCGGAAAATTTTGTCTCCATTATGGTTTTCATCCATCCGCCTGTGCCTCCGGTCATAACAAAAGTGTTATCATAGCCCAGGCCTCTTGCATACACCAGGGCGAAGGACTGCTCCGCCTCACTGTTGGAATAGAAAATATTTCCTACATCCTTATTCCCCAGCCAGACTTCAGGATCAGTATTGATGAGATCCTTGTATTGTACATTTATTGCTCCCGGGATTGTCTGTTTTCTGAATTCTTCAGGCGCTCTCAGATCAATAAGCTGAATTGTACTATCCTCCCTTACAATATATTCTGCAACCTGATCAACGCTAAGGGAAGCTTCATTGCTCAAAACGTCTGTCAGCAGTTTGTGAGGTTCACCTGTAAATGAGCGGTTGGATGTAAGAGGCAGCAAGGCCAGCATCAGGCTCAGCATGATGAGCAGAACAGATATTTTTCTTCCGGTTTCCATGGCAGAATTTAAATTTCTCTGGTTATTTCAGGTCTGGCAAATTTCTTCTCTGCAAGCTCTGCCATCAGAAACATGACAGCAGCCGCGACAGTCAGGAGAAGAGTAAAGAGTCCGGGGGAAAGGCCCAGCGACTCATTAAGCTTCACCGGTCCCCTGTATCCGGAGGTTGCCATATTCTCAACAAGAGGGTAGGTTTCAGTAAAAAGAAAGGCCCCTGCCAACCCTCCGGCGACAAAGACCATTGCATCAATTTTCCCGATCGAGAGAGCGCTCAGTCCGGTTCCGGGGCAGAATCCCCCCATAATAAATCCTGCTCCCATTATCACACCGCCGATGATTGACGATGCAACATAGAACTCATTGACATATACCTGGTTAAGATTAAGCAAGCCCAGGTAGCTTAGGAATTGGGAGCCGATGAGGGCAACTATTGCAGCCGTGAAGAAGACCTTCAGCACGGTTGTATCGTACCCGTAGAACATACCTGCCAGCTTCCGGCTCGATGAGAAGCCTGCCTGTTCAAGGGCAAATCCGAAGGCTGTTCCAATCAGGAATGCAGTCAGCATATTAAGCCATTCAGGGAAAATTAAGTATGATGATAGTGGTGCCATGATATATTGTCTTTTTGTCTTTATGTCTTTATGTCTTTATGTCTTTCAGTCCTTCAGTTTATTCTTCTTTCAGCCTTAACTCCGTTTCGTCATTCTTTCCAATCAACCCATCCCTGCCCCTCCCGGAAGTGAATCTGTACTTTTTTTCCTTCCGTCTTCTGTGTCTTTTGTCTTCCGTCTTCAAAAACCCACCGTTACCCCTCCCGGTAGAGGATCCTTCTGGGATAATTTCTCACTGTTTTCCTCATGTCTTCCTGCCTTTACGCCCATATCTATATCCAGTTTTTTCTGAAGAACCAGGCAAAAGCAAATGCGGAGCCAAAGATGGCGATCATGGTCACAAAGCCGGCCGTTGACAACACTGCCATTCCAGAGAGGGCAGCGCCGCTTGTACATCCCCGTGCCAGCTGTCCGCCGTAAATGAAGAGTGCTCCTCCCAGAAATGCAAATATCAGTCTGCGGGTAACAGATATCCCGGGTGATCTTTCGACTTTCAGTTTCAGTCTTCCCGACAGGGCGCCTGAAACAAAGCCTCCTGCAACAATGCCGAATATTTCAAGAGTAAGCCAGTTGGTTATTGGTTTTTTCCCGTTCTCAAAATACTTCAAATAATGCGGGGAATTTTCGATATGTGAAGGGCTTACTGCATTTACTGCTGAGACCACGCAGTACTTTATACCTCCGCTTGCTCCCAGTCCCCGTCCGGAGACAACCATTGCCAGAAGCAGTACTATTCCGAGAAGTACACCGGCTAGGTAAGGATTCATATAAGTTTTTCTGACCATTTCATTTTAATTATTTTCCTGATGAAGACAAAAATAGATAATATTTTCGAGAGAGATAAAAGCATATTGCTGGTCATGATCGGGGAATTCAGGAACCTAAAATATCCGGGACATTAAGAAAAAACAATCCAACAATTAAATGACGGCTGGGTTTATTATAGTGGTCGAGGTGAGGAAACACATGAATCCGGGATGTAATGAAGAGAATAGAGGATACCCAAACCTGTTTGACCGGAAAGAATAGTACTTTTGTATTCATGAAATTTATTATCCTAATAGCCTCATTTACGGAACCCGAACTGTAAAAACATCACTGGTTGTGATTGGACTGACGACAGGCTGCCCGATTGATAAATTAAAAACTGTATCAGTAAAATCTGTTTCACCCATCGGAAGTAACAGCAATATTTAAACAATGACCGCAATAAATTGTTTAATAATCAGAATTATACATGATGGAAGAGCATATTGTTAAAATCCTGGGCATTGATCAGGTAACTCATGATGTAAAAAGGTTCCGGATAGAAAAACCCGATGGGTATTCATTCATTCCCGGTCAAGCTACAGAAGTGTCAGTAAATACTCCTGAATTAAAGAATGAAAAGAGACCTTTCACATTTACATGTCTGAACAGTGAGCCTTACCTTGAATTTACAATCAAGATCTATCAATCTCATAACGGTATTACAAATGAGCTTGGGAAACTTAATCCCGGTGCTGAACTTATAATAAGGGATGTATGGGGCGCTATTTCATATAAGGGCAAAGGTGTTTTTATAGCAGGCGGGGCAGGAATCACTCCTTTTATATCCATTTTCAGGGAACTAAGGACAAAAAATGAAATTCCCGGCAACACACTGATCTTTGCAAACAAAACAAAAGCTGATATTATTCTTGAGAGTGAATTGAGCGAAATGCTGGGCAATTCATTTATCAATATTTTATCGGATGAGAAAGTCGATAATTATTTCCATGGAATAATCAGTGAGGACTTCCTCAAGAACCATATAAGCGATCTGAACAGGAAATTCTATATATGCGGCCCTCCTCCGATGATGGATGCAATATTGAAACAGCTGGCTAATCTTGGTGTCGGAGAGAATTCCATTACTTTGGAATTATGATATCAACGAATTCCGGCGCATTATTGACCTGAGAAATCCTGTTCTGTAATGAAAAAGAAAATAATCGTAATTGGAGGAGGATTTGCCGGGCTGCGGTTTATTAAGAATCTGAAGGAGGGATTATTTGAGGTACTTCTTATCGACAGGCTTAACCATCACCAGTTTCAGCCATTATTCTACCAGGTTGCCACATCCCAGATCGAACCTTCAAGTATTTCTTTCCCTCTGAGAAAAATTTTTCAGAACAGAGAAGACGTGTCCGTAAGATTAGCTGAAGTATTATCGGTTGATCCGGAAAACAGCACAATTAGCACAACTGCAGGCGATCTCAATTATGACTATCTTGTCATTGCCACCGGTGGAAAAACCAATTTCTTTGGTAATGAGTCCATTGGCAATAACGCATTAAGCCTAAAGACAACCTATGAAGCAATAGAAATAAGGAATGTTATACTTGAAAATTTCGAGGATATCTTTAACGCCGGCGAAAATGCTGATGACAGCATGTTTAATATCGTTATCGTTGGTGCGGGGCCTACCGGTGTTGAATTAGCCGGAGCTTTTGCTGAAATCAAAAGAGACATACTGCCAAAAGATTTCCCGGGCATTGACCATTCAAGATTAAAGATCATCCTGCTGGAGGGAGGACCCCATACGCTGGGAACAATGAGCGAGCTGGCGAAAAGAAAATCCGAGAAGTATCTGAAAAAGCTTGGTGTCATTCTGAAGACTGAAGTCCTTGTGAATAATTACAATGGCGATAAACTGTCTTTAAGTAACAGGGAAGTAATCAGAAGTAAAAATGTAATATGGGCTGCGGGCATAACAGGGAATCTGATAAAAGGACTTTCATCTGAGGTAATAACAACTGCAGGTCGTATCAGGGTTGACAGGTTTAACAGGGTAAACGGGCATGAAAATATTTATGCTATCGGTGATATCGCTTATATGGTAACACAAAAGTACCCCAAAGGGCATCCCCAGGTAGCCAATGTGGCGATAAATCAGGGCCGGAACCTCGCCAGAAATTTTAAACTCATTCAGAAAGGCGGGCAACCGACTGAATATGAATATAAAGATCTGGGATCAATGGCTACTGTGGGAAGAAACAAAGCGGTAGTTGATCTGCCTTTCCTCAGATTCGGGGGTTACTTTGCATGGTATGTCTGGATGTTCCTGCACCTGATGCTGATACTGAGTGTCAGGAATAAACTGATAATTTTTATTAACTGGGCCTGGAACTATTTTACAAAAAACAGTTCACTACGACTCATTCTGAAGGTGGAAGGGAAAAGCCACAATAAATGATTGATACCTGAACGGATTATCTGTTTGTTTTATTTACTTAGCCGGCTGTACAGCCTATGTTTTGACAGGTATGTCATTGAATCAGTCCGGCTTTGACAAACATTTGTTGCAGCGACGAATTGCAAAAAATTAAACAGGAAGAAAAAGAATAATTCCCACTTTTGGGTTTTAATCAAAACCCGGGAACAATGCAAAGTGCAGACAGTCTGAAAAGGAGAATAGAAATGCAGGAAAGAAATGATTTGAAAAGAGAAACTCCTGAATCCGCAACAATTAAAATAGCGGACGATTCCAATTCAAGTGAGATTCTTGTCTTTACTTCTCTGTGCAATGTTTATAAAGTTCAAAAAAAGGAACTTATGGACAAACTTCAGGCGCTGCAGAAAATTGATCTCGAATCAGGCGAAAGACCGGTTTATCTGACTGGAGAAAAGAGATATAAAGGCTTTCTGATTGTGGCATTTGAAAATGGCAAAGTCGGAAAAATTTCCATGGAAAGTTACAAAACCGAATTTGCCAGGAAAAAACTCAGAAATGCTTTCAGCGGCAAATCGCGTTTGATCTTTATCGAACTAATAGAACATGATATAGATCTGGTTGCGCTAAGCAGCATAAAAAAGGTTGTCCTGTTCAACACCTCTCAGATCAATCCGGTGGAAAGCCGTTCAACCCTGGGTGTTCAGGTAATGAAAGCGAAGGCTGGAAGCGTACTGATAAAAGTTAAGCGCCGGGAAAACACGAAACTTGCTGATCCTGAATACTACCGTAAGAGTGAAGGTCTTAATGCAATCGGATTTTACCTGAAGCCGGGTGATGAAGTCTGACTCCCGGCTGACTTCCATCGGTCTGCTAATTCCTTTGCCATTTGCTTTCTATTGACATCCCGTTCAGATCGACGGATGCATTCCATTTATAGGAAAACCAGCCATATCCGGAACAAATACAAAGCTGTTCAACCACTATTTAGTTACGACACCGGCAGTATTAATGTATATTATATTTGTCATTATGTAAATTATACTTATCTTTGTGTCAAATAAAGTATACTATTAAATCTAAAAAGAATCAAAATGGGACAGAAAGAGAAACAGGTACTGGTTTCGCTGATTGCCAGCCTGATAATTATTGTTTTCTATTCACTCTGGGTGTTTAACAGATACATTGAGAGTAATCCTGAAATCATTAACGACCTGAAGTTTTGGGGAAGGTCATTTATTGTGCTCATACCTGTGGCAATTATTGCACAGATAGTTATTCACATACTTTTTGCGATCATAAACAAGATTGTAACAGATGAGGATATTTCCGATAAGGATGATGAACGAGACAAGCTTATTGAGTTAAAGTCGTTAAGGGTTTCATACTGGGTTTTCATCATCGGATTTATGTCGGCTATGGGCGCAGTTGCTCTGGGGATGGAGTTGTGGGTTATGTTCGTCACCCTTATAGTTTCAGGTTTTCTTTCAGATCTGATTTCTTCTGTGGTAAAAATCTGGTATTACAGGAAAGGAGTCTGATATGGCCAAATGCAATATAGAAAATAAAATACGTATTTTAAGGTTCCATGCCGGGGAGATGACCCAGCAGGAACTGGCTGATAAGACCGGGGTTTCGCGTCAGACTATCATGGCTATTGAACAGGGGAAATATTCTCCTACACTTGAGCTTGCTTTTCGTATAGCAAGGGTCTTTGATACACCCGTTGGAGAGGTTTTCTTTTATAGGAACGACTAATGAAGAAGGATTCATCACTTTTGCAGGAGGTGTGTCATATACTCTGTACGGCTAACTTAGGGGACATCTGGTAGTTTGATTCTCGCATAACGGGTAATTGCAAACAGGATTCAAATTATTTGCCTCAATTTTATAACTAATAATTGAATTAGTAATCCGTTCAGTTTAAGAAATACGGAATTATAATTAAATGCAGTCTTTGATGCTTTGATTTCTTCATACGATGAAGTGAAGAGCAGGCTCAATGATAAGTTTGAAATGCCTTATAAGCTGGTTTCACTCCAGATTCGGTTTCTGGGACAAAATAATGGATACTATCTGGCAGTGCTGAGGGAAAAAAGTCAGAGTATTCGCTCCCGCTTACACTCTCACTCTTTTTTATGTCGGGGCGAGAAGCCAGGTAATTTTTTAATTACCTGTATCTTATGACTATACGTATCGGAACTTAGTGTTTTTTAGAGAGACAGGCAACTGTTTTCTATTCATCATTTTCTCCTTTAAAACCCAGGAATGGTATATCATCATCAGGGTCTTTATCAAAAGGACCAACGCCGGGTGGATTAAAAAGACCCCAGCGGTCAATTATATAATCCCATTTGTCAAATCCTGCCACCCAGTCAATGAACAGCAGTCTGTATTCTTCAATAAGATCTCTTACCATCTGCCAATATTCAACATATTCAAATCCAAATGATTCAAGAGAGTGCTGCTGAACCATCAGATCACGTGCAGCTTTGCGTATAATGGCAGCATTTTCCATTTTCAGATCATACAGTCCGGCTGCCTCAGCTCCGGCAACTTTTACAGTAAGCTGAGCTGCATCAGATAACATCCAACCTTTTATGTCCATAAGATATTCGTTGTTCTCCGGGATCAAATCGGCAATTTTTCTTACCATATCAAATATCTCCCTTCCTTTTCGGTAAACAGGAAGTTTTTCCGGACGTGCGATATCATACTCATCATCTGAATTCATTTCCATGATATTATTTATTGCGATAAAACATAAACCAGACTAATCTAATGGTTTTGTAAACTCGGATATTAACTATTCAGAGGTAATGATATTTTCTGATGTTCCATTTAAGTTATAATTTCTCATATGCCCCACATTTGAATTCTTTCTCATCTGCCTGGGCACTTCGATTCAAATTACATAAAATATCATCTTCCCAATCATCACTGTTATTTTTTATGCAAGTTAAACATAGTGGCTGCATTCTGATGGTTTCCCTGTTGATCTCATATCCATCATCATCGAATATCCCTGCAATTTTCCATGGATCCATCTCTTCAATATGCCTCCTTCCGTCCTTATCCCTCTTGTCAAGAGCTGTATCAATTTCATAATCACCGCGCGGATGATCTTTCCCTGTAATACAGCTGAAACAACCAAAAGGAGCCGTAGCCGAACCAACTATCCAGATATCCTTTCCGCATCGGCATCTTAAACCACTTTTATAATAGTCCAGCGCAGCATCAATCCGCATTCTAAGTGTCTTTTCATTATCATTCGGATTTTTCCTCAAATGAATTTTTACATACTGATCAATTGAAACTGGTTTCCACATATTATCTTAATTTAGTCAAATTAATAATCATGAATCAAAGGATATCACACTTTGTGATTTCCAATTCAGAAGTTAAATAGGACATTTCAATTAAACCCAGCGAGAGTTTCAATCCAAATTTAAGAATAATTCAAGGAAAAGTCAAGAACTTTATTTTACGACATAATTAAAACATTGTTGTTACATTCGACATGAAATTTTGTTTTTATCGGATTTACTTCATGTATTCGACATGAAATAGATCTTATGATGAATGATATATAATTTTTTAAAAAATTTTAAAGGTCATTTTCCAGATAAGGATTTTTTTCCAGAAAAAATTTTTCCTTCAATTTTATAGTTAAAAGAATTTCACCAGGTACTTATATTTAGAAGGCATTGGGAAGTCCTGTGATTTACTTTTTGTAGGACCGACAGGCCTGGAAGCGGGCCGGGGTAATACGCGAGGAGATTCCCGGGGGATACTTTTAACTAACTATATACGTATACATTACAATTTCGCATCTTGCTTTTATATCAATCCTTGAAGTATCGATGGAAATCATGGTTACTGAGATTTAGTCGTTTTTCATCCGCCCTGGTTCTATATAGATAATGAAAGTATCCTTACTATGAACAAAAAAATTATGCTGAATAATATAGATACTACTCAAAGAATTTTATACTACTTTTTGTGCTACTAATAAAAATTGCTTTGTAAATATTTGATTTACAAGGACATTTGATTTTGATAGTCGGGCATTGCCCGACGTAGCCCTCCGAAAACGAAAAGCCCTCCTTCGTCTGAATGAATTCAGACTTCGGAGGGCGAAGTCGGGGTGAGAAGATTATATATTTTTCATATCGCATTGATATTCAATATCCATATTTGGCTTACTAAATTAGCAAATTATAATTAATTGGCTTATATTTACGTTTAAAATGTCCATAAAGTAGGATATTGAAGCATCCTTTAATTTTTCACTTATAATTTGGCTTACTATGTCACACAGAACGGATGATGAACTGGCAGTTTATATCAATAAGTATTACTCCTTACAGGATTTAAAGATATCAAGAAAAATCTTTTCAAACCAGACTGATAGTGAAGGCACATGCATGGTTTATATCCGTCTTAGAAGGTATAATCCACGAACCAGAAAGGATGAAAAAGAGAAAAAGATTCCAACAGGAGTTCGTGTTAAACCAAGATTATGGAGTAGTAAGAAAGGTGAGGTACTGAAATCTGATTTTGAATGGCAACAGAAGAATAGAATCATTCAAGATAAGGAAAGTGATATCAGGAAGTACGTTTCCAATCCTGATGGGGATTACAAATTCGCCCAATTAAAGAAAGAGGAATTTGTTTTGATTGAAGAAGTGTTCCCAACTCCACGTCTTCTAAAGTACAAAATGAATTTGGCTCATTATGTTGAAGAATATTACAAAAACAGAAAGAAATTGGGACATACAACCGGAACTGTTAAGGAATTCAAAACTGTAATGAACCGGGTGAAAGAATTCGATGATGCAAACAACCGTATAACTCACATGAATGATATTGACTTGTTATGGTCGGACGCTTTTGAGTTATGGATGACCGGGAAGAAGCATTATAGTCAAGGAACGATTGAAAAGACTTATACAATACTTAAAACAGTTCTTTATTACTACTACGAGCGTAGAAAGAAGTTAAATATCCAATTGTCTGATGAATTTACCTACAAGTCATTCAAACGAGGCAAAAAGAGTAAAAACAAACCCAATCCATTATCATATGCACAGGTGATGTTTCTTTATAATTATCAATTCCCTGACAAAGAAAAGCATTTTGAAGCCGTAAAGAAGATGGTGCTTATACAGTGCTTTACTGGTTGCAGGTTTGACGATATAAAAAAGTTCAGACCTCATCATTTTGAGGAGAAAGGTTGGTTAAAATTCATGCCAACAAAAACGACACGCTATGACATTAACGTCTCTCAACCCCTCAATAAGTACGCTGATTCGTTATTTAAGGAAGTGGATTATGATACCAGTCGGTATAAAATGCAGAATCAGCCATATAACCGGGCTATTCAGTCTATGTTGGAAAGTCTTAGTTCCAAGGATGAATGCAAATACCTTAAATTTAAGACCAATCACACATCACATAATTTCCGGGATACTTTTATTAGTCAAGCGGTTCAAAGTGGCATAAATTTTAAGAGTATTTTAGAATGGGTGGGACAATCCTCTTATACAATAATGGACAGGTATATCGACTTGACCCCTGAATTTAATAGACGTGAAATGAGGAAATTATTTAAACAAAGAACCAAACGGAAATCGGTGAAGGAACAATAAATCTTTTCGGGCAAACCACTGAGGTTTCAAGATTATACTGAATTTTAGTAATTGATTACCATCTCATTAATATAGCTACATTCCAGATTGGTGAAGTAATCTGCTCTGAATGGAATAGGTTAATAATTAGAGAGATTTATAATTTTTTATAATTTTTTCAAAGTCCTTTTTAGGAATCAGAAAAAAATATTTTCAAAAAAAAATCACATTTCAACTTTTTCGGAAACCAAATTCTTTCCAGATTTTCCTTTCATCAGTATTTATCAATGAAGAAGATATTGTCATGCTCCACCCCCGGCTCTATAAACCGGTCCTGCCATACCCCAAGGGACAGGGGGGATATATGGGGGGAGTGTAAGATATACACTTTGATTTATGATTACTATGAAAACAGATTCAAGCAAATTATCAAAACCCACAAGCATTAACGAGCTTGTTCAGGATATGGAAAAACATCCATATAGATATCAACATCTTAAAGTATTCCTCAGACGTGAAAATTCCACTGGCATACCGGATTTGGGAGAAGAGTATCTTGCTGTGTCACCAAGTGGGTTTGGATTGTACCGCATAGACTCCACTGATTACCTGAATGGAAGAATCATACTTTCTTTAACTGAAGTCTCAACAAATAAGGCAGTTAATTATTCATTCAACATTAATGAAGTGCATCCTACCTGCTTATTCATTCGCTGGAAGGATGTCAAGAACATGGTGTTCCAAGGGTGCATGGATAGCGACCAAAATGATGAAGACTTACTTGAGTTAATTGAAGATTAGAATGGGAACTAACGCCAGAAATACGGTGGGATTGAAGTTAATTCAATTATCATCTGACACTTATGCGGTTAAGCACCAATGTCTGTTAGCTCCAATGAAAACCGTAAAAATTGGAGAACCAATGCTTATTATATATCCTGACACCGTAGACCCGTCAATTTACCCTGCAAAACTACTGGAACTGTGGCAAGAGGGCGATGTCCTTTATTTGAAATTATGGAACTACAACAAGGATAAATGGGAGCTTCATGCACAAGATTTGACAACTGAAGATTGTCTATTTTCATTTATATCATTGCCCTTTATTACCAAATTGGCTGAGGTAATGACTTGTAGATGCAACCCTGAATCACCCGTGGTCACCAAACCTAAAGTTAGTGAGCAAGACCGCTCCAAAACAGCCAATGACCGCTTAAAGGACTACCCAGAACTTCCACCACCGTTTTATAACAGTTCCGGAAAAGTGGTAATGAAATACATTTCTGCGTCAGAAATTATGCTTGACCTACCGTTCATTTTGACTCAAAATAAAAGATTGAAATTGAATATGCCATACCTTAAAACCGAGAGTAAATTATCTGGCAATGACATTAGTGCCATCAGGTTATTGGATTTCGAAGTAAATGAAGGAATTATCCTATTATTCGTTCAGGAACTGAAAAGCAGGAAAACTTATTCACTGGAATGGAATATGGATTATACAGGGAGTTATTGGTTATGGAGTTTAAGTGATTTTGAGACCAGCTTAGGTATCACGCAGAAGTGAAGCAAAAAACCTTTGAATTTTAATTACTAATGGTTTTGCATTAAACACTCGATTTGTCAGCATCCAGCCGCTTAAATGAGAATACAATTAAAAAACTTGTAAATTTGACCCGTAAATCAAAATAGTCAAATATAATGTCAGAAATTAACGTAAGAAATCTGATTGTAAATTCAGCTTCGAAGTACTTTTCAAAATTTGGTTTCCATAAAACCACAATGGATGAGATTGCCAAACACATCCATAAAGCCAAAGGGGTATTATATTATTATTTTAAGGGGAAGGAGGAGCTATTTAATGAAGTACTAAAGCAGGAGTTAAATGCTGTTAAGATAGAGTTGAAAAGAATTGTTGATTCCGAAAATGATTCCCTTATTACTCTCAAGGAATACACCCTGACAAGGTTAAGGTTGTTACATAAAGCTGTCAACTATCACGAAACACTTAAGGCTGATTTTTTCGAAAAATATCTATTTGTGAAGGATGTTCGTGAAGATTTTACTGAATTTGAAAGGGAGCAATTAACAATAATACTTGAAAGGGGGAAAACAGAGGGTTATCTTGATTTCAGAAACATAAATTCGACCATAAGTATATTCATGATGGTCATTAATGGGATTGAAATACCATTATATCTTCAGGAAAAATATTCAGAATACGAGAGCACTATTGATGAGCTATCATCAATGATTGTCAATAGTTTAAGAACACAAAGAAAATAATCGTAAATTTTTTTTGTTAAAATTTGAACAAAAAACATTTTTAGTTAAAATCTATTTTTAATTTTGAACTGACTTTAAAACAATAATAGTCAATATTTAATATATGGAACGATTTGCACAGAAAATCCTCAAAAACAGATGGATAATTATACTAAGTGTAATTGGTATAACAGTATTCTTTGGTCTTCAGACCAGATTCTTAAAAATCAATTCTGATATAATCAGTTCATTACCGGATGATGACCCGGCTGCCTTGATGTTTAAAAATATTGGCAACCAGTTTGGCGGTAATGAAATGGGCATGATAGTTCTTGAATCAGACAATATTTTTAAAGCTGATTTGCTACAGCACGTTAAACAAATTACAGACAGTCTGAAAATTACTCATGGCGTTTCTACTGTCACAAGCCTGACTAACATACTTGATATCAAAAGCACTGAAGAAGGAATTGAAATCGGTAAACTTGTTGACGAGTATAACCTTCCGGTTGAGCAGTCCCGGTTAGACAGCCTGAAAACCTATATATACTCAAAAGAGATGTATAAAGGTGCAATCGTATCAGAGGATGGAACGGCAACAGTTATAATGTTCACTTTAATTCCTGATGCTGATAAACAGGCAGTTGCCAATGAAATCAAGAACATGGTTGAAGGACTGGATTTACCTGAATCAGTCTATTTTGGCGGACTACCTTTTATGATAAATGATGTTTCTGATTTAATTGTTTCAGATATAGTATGGCTTCTGCCAATAGTTTTCATAGTTATTGCGCTTATTTTATACATAAGTTTCAGGTCTCTCAGAGGCTTACTGATGCCACTCCTTACTGCCGGGATTGCCGTTATATGGACTGTAGGAATCATTGTTACTGCGGGTCATGAACTTACCATTATCCTGAATATTGTACCTGTCATTCTGCTTGCAGTGGGAAGTGCTTACACAATTCATGTAATAAATAGCTTTAATCTATTCAGAGCAGGAGATTTCAATCAAACAATAACAAAGGCACTTGGATATGTAATCATTCCTGTGATTCTTGCTGCGTTAACTACAGCCGTTGGATTTGTGTCATTTGTTCTTGGTGCGTATCTGACAATGATTAAAGATTTTGGCATTTTTACAGCTATAGGAGTAATTGTATCTCTGATTCTTGCAATATTTTTTGTTCCGGCTCTTACTTCCATATTTTCAAAAAATGACCGCAAGGTAACAGTAGATTTACCTGAAAAGAAAACCATTTTATCTCATTTTATCCTTCAACCTCTTTCTAATCTGCTTTTTAAACACCCTAAATATATATTTTCAATCTGGGGCACTTTTCTGGTTATAAGCATTGTCGGCATGTTCCTTATTAAAACAAGTACAAACATGGCTGATTATTTCAAGAAGGATAATCCAACAAGAATTTCAGAGGATTTGATGCAGAAAAAATTTGGGGGTTCATTTCCTGTTTTTGTTGTTTTTGACGGTGATGTGCAAAGTCCGGAGGTTTTAAACCTCATGATAAAGACCGAACACTTCATGAAACAAGACCCGAATATCAGCATAACTCAATCAGTTGGCGACTTGATAGAGCAAATGAATGATGCAATGCTTGAAGGTAAAAGGATACCTGATGACCAGTCTAAAATCGAGCAGTTATGGTTTCTTCTTGACGGGCAGGATGTTATGACTCAACTCGTTTCGGAAGATTTGGACAGGGGAATTATCCAGTCAAAATTTGCCTCGGTTGAAAACCAAGAAATAGAAGCATTCACCAAAAAAATGCAACTGTTCATTGAGGAAAACACAAGTGAGACTTGCAAAATTGAATTAACAGGTATGCCTTCTGTTTATGTCAGACTAAATGACAGTCTGATTAAAAGTCAGTTCAGCAGCCTTTTGATAGCCTTGGTTCTGGTGGTACTGATTGTAGGATTAATATTCCGTTCCTTTTCAAAGGGAGTCTATGCGACCATTCCGATAATTGCAACAATACTTATCTTATTCGGGTTTATGGGATTCACTGGAATTCCTCTTGACATTGCTACTGTCCTTGTTGGTAGTATTGCATTGGGAATTGGCATAGATTATTCGATACATTTTATTTCAGGATTTAATTCACACCTTAAAGAAAATGGCGATGCTGAAAAAGCTATCGAAAGAACGCTATTGACAAGTGGCAAGGCTATCATAATTAATGTCACATCGGTCGCAGCCGGATTCTTGGTATTGTTATTTTCTCAGTTAGTTCCCTTACAGAATTTCGGATTGCTTGTAGCAATAAGCATGATTGGTTCTGGACTTGGCTCATTGACACTTTTGCCTGTAATACTGATTTTGGTAAACAGGAAACGTAAAATCGTTGCAAATTAATTTATTCACAAATAAACATTAAAATATGAAAGCAATTATTTATTCAGCGGCAGTTACCATTACTGTTCTGGCATGTAGTATATACTCTGTAAATGCTCAGGATGCTTCTTCAATTCTAAAAAGAATGGATGATGTAATGTACTCACCGAAAGATTTAACAGGTAAGAATAGGATTGTTCTTATTGATAAGAATGGAAAAGAAGAAATCAGAGAGGCGACAATCCAACAGAAAGGAAACGATAAAAGAATATTTCGATTTACAGCACCAGCGTCACAGGCGGGGATATCAGTATTATCTCTGCCAAATGATGTCATGTATTTGTATTTACCTGCCTTTGGAAAGGAAAGAAGAATTGCCACCAGTGCAAAGAATCAGAATTTTGCAGGTACGGATTTCTCTTATGATGATATGGAGTCAAAACCTTTTTCAGCAAAATACACGCCTAAATTAATTGAAACCGGAGCAAATGTATATACGCTGGAACTGACACCACAGGCTCAATCTGATTATTCCAAGATAATTGTAACCATCAATAAAACAAACTTCTACCCGGAGACGATGGATTATTATGACAAAGGAAACACAAAAATTAAATCAGCAAAATATGTGTTTAGTAAGGTAGGAAACTACTGGAATGCTCAGGAAATTGAAATGACTGACTTTAAGAAGAATCATAAAACAAAAATGCAAATGTCAGACGTGAAATATGATACAGGACTAACCGATGATGATTTTACGGTAAGAAAATTAATTCAGTAGGTACTGTTAATTGACTAAACCTCACACGTTGAAAACGATATCAGGATATTTACTCAAGGATGTTTTGGGGTGGAAAATCAAAGGTGAATTTCCAGACATAAAAAAGTCAATCACAATATTTGCCCCGCATACAGCGCACATTGATGCCCTCTATGGGAAATTAGGTATAGCTCAAATGGGTGTCAGATACTTGTTCCTTTCGAAAAAGGAACTTTTCTTTTTCCCCATGAATATTGTTATGAAAAAATTTGGTTCAATGGCGGTTAGAGGTGTCAAAGACGAAAATGCGATATATAAGGTTGTTAAGATTTTAAATGAAAATGATGAATTACATGTCGTAATTTCTCCCGAAGGGTCGATTAATAGGGTAACAAATTGGAATAAAGGATTTTACTATATGGCACAGAAGGCTAATGTACCTATTGTGGTTACATCTCTGGACTACAAGAAAAAAGAAATGGAAGTCAAAGGTGTCATCTATGACCTTAATGATTATGTTACTGTAATAAAGCAAATTAATCAGATGTATAATGGTGTTACAGGCAAAGTTCATCAGAATTTTTCCCTTTCATCAGAAACCTGAAATATGAATAAATCAGTTGCATTAGTATTATCCAGTGGAGGTTCAAAGGGTCTTGCACAGATTGGCGTTTGTTACGCACTTGAAAAGCATGGGTTTCAAATATCCTCTATTGCGGGTTCTTCTATAGGGTCTGTTATTGGCGGAACTTATGCAATGGGTAAACTGTCGGAATTTACTGCATGGGTAAAATCATTGGACAGAAAAACAGTGTGGGGATTAATGGATTTCACTATTTCAACTAACGGATTGTTAAAAGGAGCACGAGTACTCGAAAAAATGAAAACATTCATCCCTGATATGAACATCGAAGAGATGGGAATACCGTTTTCTGCAATTGCCGTTGATATATTAAATGAAAAAGTAGAGGTCTTTAATTCAGGTAGTTTTTATGAAGCTATCAGAGCATCTATAGCAATCCCGACTTTGATGACACCAGTAATATCCGGGGATAAAATTTTAGTTGATGGTGGCGTACTAAGTCCTATCCCAATTGAATATGTAACTCGTCAGCCTGAAGATATTCTTGTGGTTGTGAATTTATATGGGGACAAGAAAAATGATTTATCTGATACATTATCCACTGTTAGCAAACAGCATAAAGTTATTCCTAATAATTTGTTAAAAATTATTACCAAAGCCAATGATACTGGTGATAAGAAAAGTATGTGGTATTATTCTCTTTTAAAAGCCACTACCTCTGAAATGATTCATAAAATTGCAAAACAAACCATTGAATTATTCAAACCTGATATTCTGATTAATATCCCATATGATTCTTCTGATACATTCGATTTCCATAAAGCAGAGGAATTGATAAAAATTGGAGAGAATGCTGCAAATGAGGCAATTTCAAATTATTTGAATCATGAATTATGAAATCTTCGGTAGTGATATGTGCTTATAACGAAGATAAGACAATCAGAGATGTGTTGGTTTCAGTGTCTGATTGCAAAATATTTGATGAAATTATTGTTGTCAATGATGGTTCTGCCGATAACACCAAAGAAATCATAATTGATTGTAAGAATGAATTGGATATTATTGATATCCATCTGCCTGAAAATAAGGGAAAAGGCTTTGCCATGGCAACAGGTATTGAACATGCGGGTAATGAATTGATTGTTTTTTGTGATGCTGATTTATCCAATTTAAAAAGAGAACATTTTCTACAACTTATTAAACCAATTATTAGAAGCGATGCAAAAATGGTTCTTGGTCAACCAACTGAAACCTTGATTAATTTTCACATCAATCCTTTCAAAGTTCTCACAGGTCAGAGAGCAGTATTAAGAAGTGATGTACTGCCAATCGTTGAAGATATGAAAACATCAAAGTTTGGCGTAGAGACCCTTATAAACCTTTATTATGAGGCTCAAAACAAAAAAGTGAAACACGTCAAATTAAAAGGATTAAAGCATCCCACAAAATTTAATAAAACAAATCTATCAGGAGCAATGAAGGCATTTCTGTTTGAGGGAATTCAAATTGCTCTTATAGTTTTTAATAATTTAAACTTAATTACAAAGATTATTAGTAACAGAATCAATAACTTATAACGTATGAAACTATTAAAACTAACTTCAGTGATAATTATACTTTTAGCGAACTCTTATATTGTCAGAGCGCAAGAAAGTAGCTTTACCGCACCGGAACAAGCTGAAAGCAGGCTGAATATCACAGGTTCGCTATTGACTGACGAACGATTTCTGCTGACTGATAAAAAGGATTGGGCATGGAATGAAAATCGTCTTACTCTTAAATTGGATAAAAAAATCAGCAACAGGTCAAAATTTTACAGTGAGGTCTGGCTTCGTAATATTGGTTTACCAAATATTACTTCATCTGCTGATTTATATAATAAGGGGATAGTTGACCCGATTAATTTTGAATTAAGGGAAGCATATGTTCAGATATTCGGCTTCCTTTCAAAAAACTTAGACATTACAATAGGTCGTCAAAGAATAGTCTGGGGTACTGCTGACAAACTTAATCCTACAGACAATCTGAATCCTTATGATTTGGAGGACATTCTTGATTTTGGACGGCATCGGGGTTCAGATGCTGTAAGTCTTAACTACTATATAAACAATGATTTTTCTCTTCAGGGTGTCTACATTCCCATTTTCCAACCTGCAAACATGCCAATTGGTATTTATGCAGATGCATTATCACCTGAAATGGATTTACCACAAGGTATGGTATTGAACGAATTTTCAGATACTATACTTATGCCAAGGTACAATCTGGCAGAAAGTTCGACTGCTGGCTTGAAGTTTAAAGGTTTTGTCAAGGGAGTCGATTTTTCATTGAGCTATGTTTGGGGATATGATGGATTACCTTTCGCAACACGAAACACATTTATCCCTGTCGATGCATTTGGAGGTATAAATATAAACTCTCAGCTTTCCTTTTCAAGAACTCACATTCTGGGGGCTGATATGGCAACAAGTATAGGCGGATTTGGATTGTGGGCAGAAGTGGCAGCTTTTATTCCTGATAAAGACATTATAATGACCAATGATTTTTCGGCATTTTATCCTGCCTCACCTGTTCCGGTGACTGTGGACTCATTGTTATTGGAATCATCCAAACCATATGTAAGATTTGTAATTGGCGGTGATTACAATTTCTCAAACAGTTCGTACCTGAATTTCCAGTATATGCACGGTTTTATTAATGAACGGGGGGAAGGAAACCTTAACGACTATTTTTTTGTACGATATGAAAAAAAGTTCTTTAATGAAAAACTAAGAGTTGCCCCTATAGGTGGCGGTTTTATAGTGACAGACTGGAATAAAATAAAAGATAATTACACCCTTTTATTTGTACCTGAAGTAGCTTATCAGGCAACTGACAATATTGAAATGAGTCTGTCTGCTGCAATTATTGAAGGTAAAGGGAGTGGAGTTTTCGGAAATCTGAATGACTATGATATGCTAATGTTTAAACTCAAATATAGTTTCTAAATCCCGACCGGATTCACAACTCTATATTTTTTAAAAACTCAGAATTTCATATGTCTCCATCAGTTCCTTGTGACTAATACCAAGGTATCTCCTTGTGATTGATGGACTTGAATGATTAAAAAGTTGAGATAACTTAACTAATGCCAGTTCTGCATTCGAATCAGAACGGCTAAACACTTCCCTGCCGAAGCATTTTCGTAGTGAATGGCTGCTGAAATTTTTAATCTTCAGATTATATCTGACTTTCAAGTCTTTAAGTATCACATTAATTCGCTGAACTGTGTAAACAGACCCTTTCCTGCTTATGAAAATAGATTCCTCAACAGAATAGGGTTTGATTTTCTGGTAACAGTCATTAATATGCTTTTTTAACTGCCCGTTAATTTTTATCACCCGGCATTTTTGCGTTTTCTTTTCGACCAATTCGAATTCATCCATGTCATAAACTTGATGCCATTTTAATGAAAGAATGTCCGAAATTCTAAGTCCCCAGAATGAACCAAAGGAAACAAGCAATGAAATCCGATAATCGCCATCCCGGTAGAGATTTCTTATCAAATTCATTGATTGACTCCATTCGAGGAAATCGGAAGTCGTGTTTGAAAATTTTGCACTCATAATTTATTTCAGTTTTGTTTATTATCTATCGAAAGTGAATGTGATATTTCACGGATTTCATTATTTAACCTAATAACACATTGATTATATGTCCATTGAATTGAATGTTGCATATACACTATTGTGCAAAAGTGAATATAGATGCTTATCATGATGGAATCAGTTTTTTCATGGTATACTGTTAGTTTTGTGAATAAGGATATAAGATTGTAGTACCACATGCTTTGACCATTGGGAAAATCCAAATACCAACCGGGACAACATTCTGGTCGAGTTGAATCAGGATAAAGAAGTAATTCATGAAGTCTCCATCAAACGAGAAGGAAATTAACTCATGAACGAATCTTGTCTTATTTTTAATGTCGCTGCCCATATGTATGGGCAAATATATATAATATTTGTTTCACAACCCTTACATAAGGGCAACTTTTTTTTTACTTTTACAAAAAAGAACTGTGAAGAAGCCGGATAAAATATCTCCTGAACAAAAGGAATTTATGGTTAAGCTGGGGAAGAAATTAAAAAAGCTCAGATTAGACCGCAATAAAGGCTATAAACCCTTGGCAGAAGAAATGGGAGTTGCAAGAAATACATATTATGCCATTGAAGAAGGAAGGTTGGATTTCCAATTTTCATCGCTGTATCAGATTCTACTTTATTATAAGCTGCATCACAATATAACACTGGAAGAAATATTCAAAGACCTTTGAATAACCTGATTTTGGGAAAATTCTGAGAAAATTAAAGCGAAAACATGCTTGTCGGGACTACCTGTCTGACTTATATCGCTCAAAATCAATTATGTTTCATACATAATTAACTCTATGATGGCTCAATTTTTAACAAAATCAGAAGTTTAAATCGCATTTCCAGTACCCAGAAGTACTCAATTGGTACATTATCGTAAAGTATAATCCACATTGCGATGTATTTATTGGAAACCTTGGTTATGCCCAAACAACCGATACCGGAATATCAGGAAAAGCGCATTGAAGAAATCCGGCTTTTCATAAAGAATTACAGGATAAATGATGGATTAACTCAATCGGAATACAGTGAAATTGCTGATGTCCATGTCAACTCCCTTCAAAGATTCGAAAAGGGTAGTTTGAAAAATATAAAGCTACTGACCTTACTTTCCCTAATTGATGCTACAGAAATGTCCTTATCAGAATTCTTCCAGACAATGGAGTAGATAATTGGTTAATAAAACAACACAATTGCGTCTGGTTGTCTGATAGTAATTTGATAAATTTCGACCTATTCGTAAATACCTTTCTTTATGGAATCAGGTC
The DNA here is from genome assembly GCA_040772125.1 of Bacteroidales bacterium. Taxonomy (GTDB): domain Bacteria; phylum Bacteroidota; class Bacteroidia; order Bacteroidales; family VadinHA17; genus LD21. The sequence continues at coordinate 382,037 of JAXGYS010000003.1, read as the reverse complement.
GCATACAGAACCTAAGGACAGACTACAATTACTCAACAGTTCCAACTAAAATACTGAATGATAATAAATTGTCAGCAACTTCCAAGGGTATCTTAGCATTTCTCTTGTCTCTGCCATCTAATCACAATATCCACAAAAAGGACTTGACTAAATATTTCAAAGAGGGTTACTATGCACTTAACAAGGCGTTTGAGGAACTCGTTACGCATAGAATAGTCCATAAAATTGAGTTAAGAGATAAAAAGGGTCATTTCCGTGGATATGAGTATGTAGTACATGAGACACCCAAAAAAAGGTCATCCGATGCTAGAAAAGTCATAACCAATGTTAAAAACCGCAAATCGGATAATCGTGATATATCAGACATTATTAACCATGTTTTCAATGAGGACTGTCTGTTAACTATGCGAAGGATGCCAGATAATTTTGTTGATTTGGTACTTACCTCTCCCCCATATGACCATTTGCGGTCATACAACGGAAACAACAAGTTTGAGTTTGAAAAAATAGCAGTTGAACTTACCCGTATTACAAAGAATGGTGGAGTAATTGTATGGATTGTCGGTGATGGAATGTACAAGGGCAGCGAGACTGGGACATCATTCAAACAGGCATTGTTTTTCAAGGAGTATTGTGGACTGAGGCTTCATGACACGATGATATTTGAAAAGAATACCACAACTTATCCTGCTAAGCCTGATGGCATAAGATACACCCAGTGTTTTGAGTATATGTACGTTTTTAGTAAGGGGGGCAAACCAAAAACTGTTAACCTTATTGCTGACAAAGAGAACAGGTGGAAAGGGACAACAAATTTTGGGCAAAAGACTGACCGTGATGAATTCGACATTCTTGTCCCGGTGAAGAAATTCAAGCCAATCCCGGAATATTCACCACGGACAAATATTTGGAGATATGTTACCGGAAATGGGTATTCAACTGAGGACAAATTTGCCCACCTGCACCCAGCAATTTTTCCGGAACAACTTGCCAGTGACCATATATTGACATGGACAAATGAAGGGGATATTGTTTACGATAATTTTGCAGGTTCAGGAACAGTGCTGAAGATGGCAAAACAGTTAAACCGGAAATATATCGGCAGTGAAATTGTAAAAGAGTACTTTGATTTGATAGTTAAAAGGTTGAGCATCTGCCCTTACTCCAAATCAACCCTTTAACAACCCTACCAATGTGCTAATAAGCTCGTTAGTTTTTTCCTGAAATTGTGGTATTGGGTAACTTGATTGAAGGTTTGCAATGTCCTCTTCCAATGCCATTTGCATTTCCATGGTCAGTCCATCAAGCTCAAAAATTTGTTGGAGTGTGTCAAGACTGACGGCATTGAAATAGTCCTTTTCCTGATGTACAGGAAGACTAATCTCGTGTAATTGTTCCCAAAATAACTCGCTGTATTTCATTTTATTTCCTTTTTCAGAATGCATCATAGAATAAAAGAAGACCTTATCAAATTCATCGGTTGAATCAACATAATCAGTTTCTGTAACCAGTCTTTGCATGATTTCCTCAGTATTGAACTCTTCATACTCCACCCGGTAAATGAAATCGTATGATTTGAAAACACTTGCAAAGATTTGCTCAACTTCCTTCCTTTTATTTATTGGGTATACCAGTGAATCATGCCGTGTAAAGCAATTAATTTTTGCCCTTTTAGCCTGTTGCCAGATATTATCAATGAAAATCTCAGCTTCAACTCTCTGAAGTCCAATTGCAAACTGGTTATAGCCATATTTTTCTTTGAAATCATTAATTATGCCGATAACAGTGGGATATAAATGCCGGAACTGACGCACCAGTTCGTTTTCAGGCTTGGGTTTTGAAAATACCGTTCGAAATGCAATGCCTTTACCGTGAGCACGCTGTGGCAGGTTTAATTCGCTTTTTATTATGGAATAAAAGTCATGCAACAGAGCATCACACAAAAAATGGTAAACATCATTTGTGATGTAATCATTGATGATAGGATTAGCTGGATTTAAACCTTCTTCAGGGAGTTCATCTTTATGCCCTTCCAATACCCTTACAATACCAGCAACAAAGGATTTTGCCTGTTTCTTCTTGAACTTGGCTATCAGTTCTTCTCCTGAATGGTTCAGGTAGTAGTTTAGCAGGTCGGCAAATAGAGTAAACTGGCTGCATTTCAAATCGGCTTGCTGAATATAATGTCCGTTGATACGTATAAACGGAAGTAAAGCCGTTGGAAGTGATGATAATTTACTGTATACCCTGAGAGTGTTTCGATTCCGGCTGAAATTGAAACTGTCAGGCAGGAAACTCTTTACCTGCCACTTGTAATGCGTTGACAGATTTTGGATGGCAAGACGAATGAACTGCTCTTCGTCAGCAATAACAAATTTGTCTTTATAGTACAACAGTTTCTTGACCTGCTCATCTGCAATCCTCTGTGCAGCTTCAATACTCATATGACTCGAAATAAATCCATCGTCACCTCGGTAAATTCGCACCAGTACAGGAAGGGTGTTGGGTACACCTTCTATGTAATCATTGTTCAGATAGTCTTTGACAACATCAGATATATTATTTACAATCCATTTCAGTGCCCTACCCTTCTGCATCTGTATTAGTTCGGGTTTTATGCCAAGTTTGGTTATTGCATCCTTGTCAGTTGCGGTTGCATCTACCATATCTGATGACAGGCTTTTGGTTACTGTCCCGGTATATCGAACAACTGTGCATTCATCATGAAGATATTCAGGATTAATTCTATAACCCATAACACGAGAGGAAGCTCCGAACTCATCAACATAAACAACCCATTCCTTTTGAATCACCTGCGCCTTTACAAGCTTGTCAATGTATAGTGAATAATGTGACCCAATCGTGGTACGCCAATATTCAAGAGATAACGGTGAGTAGTGAAGATATGACGCATCATCTGACATTTGATGTTTATAAATCAATCCAACAACCAACAGAAAGTTATCATGTGTTCTATAATCCCTTTCAGAGGAAGTTAAATCTCTTACAATCTTAACAATCCTTATAGGAAGATATTCAGAATGAAATTTTAATTTACTCATAAGCCAACAACAACAATCAATAATAATAATAAGATAAGATGTCCATGTTTATATCCAAAACTCTTGATTTCCGTAACCGAGTCTCGCCACATATTATTATTATTCAATATTATACAGAAAAATAATTTGGTTGAACACAAAGATATCAATTTTGAGATTTGGTCACAGGAATGATTAAGACTTGGTCAAAGAACGAGAAAACACATATATGTTTTAAACTTTTATATAAAATTAATTATGTATATATTAAGGCATCATAACTAATGTAACACTTTAGATAAAGCATGTATTAACCTGAAATTCCATTAATAAAGGTTTCGACAAAACCCATAATCTTTTTCAGGATTCGTTCACCGATTGTTTTTCGTTGAAGCAGTGTCGGCTTTTCATCAATAAGCAAATCCAAAATTTCGTCCCGCATTGGCTCTTGTTCTGAATACAGGTAATTTTCAATCAGTGCCTGTGTCCTCTCTTTTGACAGTTTTTCTTCATCTACCAGCCTCACGAATGCTTTTTCCTGCTCCACCGTCCAGAACTTTTCAAACTCCTGTGGAATATCGTCCGTGTCCAAAATGATTGGCAGGTTCTCCCGGATGAACTTTTCAATCAATTCCTTTTTGCTCCTTAACTGCATTTCGGTGTTCAGCAGGTTGACTATTTCCTTTTCAATCTGCTCTGCATCTTTCTTTTGGTTGGCTTTAAGCTTAATAAGAAGCCGGATGATGTAAGCAACATTTATTTCGTCACGGTGGATAAGTTCCAGTTCAAAATCTACATCCTCAAGAATACTTACTTTTTCCTTCGCATGGTCGCTTTTCACTTTATCATGCAGGTCGAGATACTTGCTCTTGTAATCCTCAAACTGTTGCTCGGTCATGGACAAATCGCTCCACTTGAAGTCAGAGAAGGATGTCAGGACGTTTTTAATTCGCATCAAATCCCTGAACGCAATTATGAATTTCAGTTCATCATCTTCCGATACCAGATTGTTAACGCTATCTACCGTTGGTGTTATCTGAAGCAGGCTGATAAAGCCGTCATTAAATGCCTTCACATATTCATCATAAGGCTTAATGATGATTTCTTCAATTGCATCCTTGTTGCTGAAAAGGGTTATGGCTTCATCTGTGGCATTTTTCAGGTTGCGAAAAACCACAATATTGCCCTGACTTTTCAATTCATTCAGGATGCGGTTGGTTCTGGAATATGCCTGAATCAGTCCATGATACCGCAGGTTCTTGTCTACATATAAGGTATTTAATGACGGACTGTCAAATCCGGTCAGATACATGTTAACTACCAGAAGGATGTCAATCTTACGCTCCTTTACCTTCTTGCTGATGTCATTGTAATAATTATAAAAGCTCTGACTGTCCTTAGTGGAATATGCCGACCCGAACGTCTGATTATAATGTCCGATAAATTCATCCAGTTTTTCACGGGTATGTACGTTGGTTGCATATGCTATCTCAGGTTCGGCTGCAACTGCAATTTCTTCGGGAATGAATCCATTTGCATCAGCATCATCTTCGTTGGAAATATAACTGAATATTGTGGCAATCTTTAAATCGTGTTCTGATAGCATTTTTTTGCGCTGGAACAACTCATAATACTTAATCAATGTCGGAATACTGCTAACGCAAAACATCCCTGTAAACTCTCTGGTATGCGTTTTTCTGGCATGGTTTGCAATGATGTAATCAACAATTTTCTCAAGTCTTGAAGGGGACTCCATTAATTCTTCAACATCAATGTCTTCGACCTGAATATCAATTTCATTGGCACTTTCCCTGTTTTTGTACCTTCCGACATACTCTACAGAAAACTTCAGAACGTTTTCATCCCGGATTGCATCGGTGATAACATATTTATGAAGACACTCACCAAATAATTCTTTGGTAGTTCGTTTGCCCAGTTCGTTTTTAACTGCATTATCTGCAAAAATGGGTGTCCCGGTAAATCCAAACATTTGAATATTCCTGAAGAAAGAAGTAATCCTTTGGTGTGTTTCCCCAAATTGTGTCCTGTGACACTCATCGAATATGAATACAAGCCTTTCATCCTGAATTGGCTTCATACGTTCCAGAAAGTGCTTTTTGGTGATTGCTGCATTCAGCTTCTGGATGGTTGTTACAATCAGTTTTGTGTCATCTGTAAACTGTTTAACCAATTGCCGGGTATTGTCAGTTCCGTCTACGCTGCCCTTACTGAAACTGTTGAATTCTTTTGTTGTCTGATAGTCCAAATCTTTGCGGTCAACAACAAATACCACTTTCTTTATTTTGGGTAAGCGTGTCAGTATTTGGCTTGCCTTAAATGATGTCAGTGTTTTCCCAGACCCTGTAGTATGCCAAACGTAGCCGTCCTTTCGACTGTGCATCACTCTATCAACAAGTGCTTCAACCGCATAATACTGGTAGGGGCGAAGAACCATCAGTATCTTTGATGTTTCGTTCAGCACTATATACTTGCAAATCATCTTTGAGATATGGCACTTCTCCAAGAAATCAGATGCGAAGCCGTTTAAAATGTTCGTCAGCCGTTTGTTTTCCTTGTCTGTCCAATAAAATGTCTGTTTAAATGACTGAAAACGGTTGTTGGCATAGTATTTCGTGTTGACACCATTGCTGATGACAAATATCTGGATGTACTGGAACAATCCATAACTGCTACTGAAGGAGTGACGCTGATACCTGTTTACTTGATTAAATGCTTCTTTGAGTTCCAGTCCCCTACGCTTTAATTCAATCTGAACTAATGGAAGACCATTGATAAGCAATGTAACATCGTAACGGTTTTTGTATTTGCCTTCCATCGAAACCTGATGGGTGACCTGATACTCGTTCTGACACCACTGCTCAGTGTTAATGAATTCAAAATAGAGGCTATCCCCGTTATCCCTGATGATATGCTGTTTTTCACGAAGTATTTTAGCTTTTTCGAATACTGAACCCTTGCTGAGGGTGTTTAATACTTTTTCAAATTCTTTGTCGGAGAATACAATATTATTGTGCCTTTCCAACTGTATTTTCAGGTTGGCAACTAATTCGGACTCACTCTGGATGTGCATCAGTGCATATCCCAACTCCTGAAGTTTAGCAATCAGTTGTTCTTCTAATATTAGTTCGGGTTGTTTTGGCATCAGAAATTATCCTAATTTTTAAATTTTGGTTTAAAATTTGCTTTGTATTAATTAATTATATATTTTTGTGTTGAGTTCATCCTTCCATTCGGAGGAAAGAAATCGAAAAACGCAAGCCAAGATGCTCTGCGTTTTTTGCTTTTATAGAGTGTCTGGAAGTCTTCTTGCATATTTTTTTTCAAATTTGTTGCGTTGAGCATCTTTCCCCCGAACATGAAATGCCGTTAACAAGTAGTATTCATTTTTCTCCCTCAGCGGTTCTAATACTATCACGTAATTCTCATCTTTATCAAAAATATAGGTTCTCAGACCATCTGGTTCTTTAACGGAAAATACAAGCATGTTGTCTTTTTTCCTTTCTTCAATATGGTGTTTAATCCAATGTAATCTTCTCGACCTGTGAATTTCGAATTCTCTTTCTCTTGTTTTCTGGTCAATGATTTGTGTGGTAAGATGTGTGAATAATGTGTTCATTGGAATTTCTCCATCCTTCGGTGTAGGATTTAATTGTTTACCCTGAAACTTAAAGGACTGATTATTCCTTATGTCTCTGTTAAACACACCCATTAATGATTTTTCCCTATCCTTCGGATTCAAACCGTCAAGTTCCAAGAGGGTATTGTATGTTTTAAGAAGATTATACGGCATATTATTTCAATTCAATAAAAAACAGGTTTAATTTCTTTTCGGTGTAGTTCGATGATTCACAGAGATTCTGCTTTGAATGTTGTTTTATTTTTTCAATAATTTGCCTCTTCGCTGATACCTTCTTTTCAGCATTATTGAGTTCATATGATATTGCACCCATCAGGAAATCTGCTAACTGCATCATAATGCTTTCCTTCGAATGGATATTCTGAACATTTCTGAAGACACCATACTTGGTATTCAGTATTTCCTTGAGTTTATTAACCTTATTGCTGCTTAATGTGTCTTTTATATCCAGATACACATTATACGAATACTCGGTATTCTTCCTGTGAATCAATAGTTGATAATACATTTTATAATAAAATGTGTCAAAGTCCTGACCAAACCTGTCATTCTCTATTTTGGTTTTATCAACGATTACTGCTCTGAATCGAATATCCGTATCGAAAAAATAATCAAGCAAATCTTTGTAGAACAAATATTTAGATGACGAAACACCTGTCCATTTTATTTCACCATAGAAATTGTGTTTTTTCTTAATGTCAATGATTCTTTCTGTATGCCTTTTAAGTTGATTATAAGCAACGCTGACACATCCCAGCAGCATGAATTTTTTGTGGTCATTTTCAATATGACAACTCTCATCACAGTATATGTTGAATGTTTTATTCATTGCTTCTCATATTATGGATAGTTAAATTGGTGTATTATCATACAAACATTTGCTGCATCAATCCCTTCTTCCAAACCTCTGCTCTTTCAATCTGCTTCTTAATATGAAATATTTTACTATCAATGGAGTATAGGAAATGACCAATTTTCTGTTGTTCAATATAATTCGGGCAAGGAACAGACAATTGGAAAAACGAATTCTTGTTAACATTTAATAGACCATCCATTCTTGCAGAACTGGAAATAATTTTACGTAATCCTTTATCAAGATAGTGACTTTCAAAAAGTTTAGAATAAAACTGTGACGACATCTTTTGGTCAATAAACTCAAAACTAATGAATACATTTGGCACTGCTATCCGCTTTCCAGTATCATTCACATAGATACAACCATATGTATATGTTTTTGAATTTCCTTTATTATATGAAAATTGACCCTCATTTATAACGGTATAATGCTTGTTTTGCTGCCCAGAAATATTTCTACCAAATTTTTCATTTTGTGATACAAAACCAACTCCTGCTGTTATGCTATAAGTCGGGATATCTCTTGTTCCAACAGTTTCATTGATTTCAATAAAAATTTCACTTAACCTCTTTTTCTCCCACTTCGGAAACTCCTGCCCGTTATCATCTTTGAACCTGATTTCCTGTGAGAATATTTTCTGCATCACCCCTTTTTTGTATTGTTCCAGCAGGTTTTTCTTGCGTTTGAGTTGTGATATTTTCTGGTCAATGGCAGTGAAAAAGGATGCGATTTTTTGTTGTTCGGGGAGCGAAGGGAAACGAATATTTATTTTGGCTAAATCTTTTGAATTTATGGCAGGATAACTTGTGCCTGTGCATCTTTCAATAACTTCATCTACAAATTTCTGTAAATGCAGATACTGGTAAATAAATCGGGAACTCTGCTTTGTTTTTATTTGAGCATAACCAGTTGAAGCAACATAAGCACCGTTTTTGTCAAAATACAGATTGTTTTTTTGGTAAGGTCGTACCATTTGAAACAGAATATCATCTCTTTCTAAGACTCTTTGTGCTCGGCTTGGTGCTTCGCTTTTAAAAACCACCTCTTCTTTAATTAATTGCCCATTAGTAACACTTTCCAAATCAATATAGATGAATTTGTCTGGAAGTTTAAATGTGGTGGGATTTATTATTGATAGTTCACCCAATTTTTTCTTTATCCATTCCCCATTAAAGTCAGGGAATCTAAGATTCGGTGTGCTTAAATTCCCCATCGCTTCCTGATATATAAAAGGTTGCCATTTTTTGGTGTGAAATTTGGATAATATTTCGTCCGAAACAGATTAATCGTGTTGCTATTCCTTTCAATTAATCCATGCTCTAACATGTACATCAAGGCTATTGACGGACTTCGAGATTCACCCAAACTACAATAAATAAAGACCTCGTTCCCACTCTGCAAGTGCTTGTGAATAAAGTCAAGAGCAGGATTTATCATTTCATCATTTACATATTTTGGGTCATCCCCATCAATCATGTTCAGATAAATAGCATCAGGTTCACGTTTAAACAAATAATAGGGATTGTCTGAGTTACATCCTCTGCCAGACCAACCAACAACAGACTGATGGGTCACATATCCACTTGCTCTATTCAGGGCACAGACAATTTTCATGCCTTTTTGACTGGCAAATCTTTGTTCCTCTTTTGAGCCAACGTATAGTTTCAAGTCACCAATTCTTGTCATGGTTAAAACGGTGTTGGGATGTTTAATTCTTTGCAAAATCCAGCAATGGTTTTATCGGTGATTTGCATTTCTGTTTCAAGTTCTTTAAGTTCAGTAGCAACAGCAGCAACATCCACAGATTCTTCCTCTTCAAAAGTGTCAACATACCTTGGAATGTTGAGATTGTAATCATTCTCCCGTACCTCATCCAGACTGGCGACATAACTGTACTTGTCGATTGTGATGCGTTTTGCATATGTATCAACTATCCTGTCAACATCTTCATCACGCAGGTAATTTTGAGTCTTTACCTTTTCAAAATACTGGCTGGCATCAATAAACAGAATATCATCTGGATGCTCCTTACACTTTTTAAATACCAGTACGCAGGTTGGGATGGATGTTCCATAGAAAATATTGGCTGGAAGTCCGATTACCGCATCCAAATAATTCTTTTCTTCAATCAGGTACTTTCTGATATGACCTTCAGCAGCACCCCTGAACAATACTCCATGTGGCATAACGACAGCCATAACACCATTCTCAGCCAGATGGTATATCATGTGCTGAATGAAGGCAAAGTCTGCTTTTGATGATGGTGCAAGTTTCCCATATTCGCTGAACCTGTCATCGGTCATGAACAACGGACTGGCACTCCATTTTGCCGAAAATGGCGGATTTGCGACCACTGCCTCTGCATCCAGTTTGTCATGCTGTGGGTGTTCCAGTGTATCTTCCAGTTTAATGTCAAATCTTGTGTGATGAACGTCATGCAGAATCATGTTCATTCGGCAAAGGTTGTATGTGGTACGGTTACGTTCCTGACCGTAAAACTTTAGCACATCACAAATCCTACCCAACCGAAGGATGAGAGAACCTGACCCGCATGTCGGGTCATACGCAGATTTAATTCGTGTTTTACCCAGTGTAACAATCCGTGCAAGTATTTTTGATGCCTGTTGTGGGGTGTAAAATTCACCTGCTTTCTTACCCGCACCACTGGCAAACTGTCCGATTAAATACTCGTATGCATCACCCAACACATCAATTTTTGATTGTTCCAGTTGGAAATCAATTTTGTCAAGATGCGACAGGACTTTTGCTATTACTTCATTTCGTTGTTCGGCAGTCCTGCCCAGTTTCGTGCTGTTCAAATCCATATCCTCGAACAGGTGGTCGAAATCTTCTTCACTGGCAGTACCCATCGTGCTGTTCTGGATGTTTATGAGGATTTTCTGGATGTCTTCAATGATGAATTTACTTTCATTCTTACCATTGCCGTTACCACGTTTGGCAACCTGCCCGAACAATTCTGACGGTTTCAGAAAATAACCCAGTTTTTCCAGTGATTCTTCTTTTATGGCTTCCAGATATTCCTGACCTTTGGCTGTATCTTCTGATATGTCCAGATATTTTATTTTGTCTTCCTTCAGGATGTCATTGGCATACAATTCCATCTTTTCCGACAGATATTTATAAAAAATAAAGCCGAGAATGTAGTCACGGAATTCATCGGCATCCATTTTACCCCGCAAGGTGTTGGCTATATTCCAGAGTTGCTGGTTTAGTTGTCGTTTTTGGTCTTCGCTCATGTTTTAATTCCCTTATCACCATAAAATGTGTGCACTATTATCAAGGAGTTTTCAAAAAATAAAGATATCATAATTAAAACTTTTGTCCAATTCGATATATTTTTAAAGATTATCTTAAAAACTAAAATTTACGGTAAACCAATCCATTTATGTATATCTCTAACATGACCCATTTCCTTGATAAACAAGGAAACATCCCAAAGCAGATGCCAAAGGAAGCCAGAGAACTGGCAAGTTTTCTTGCACTGGTGGTTGATTCAACAACAAAGACCAGTCACATTACACTGACCGCAACAGAAATCAGATGCTTTCACAAAGGTTGTCATGGAACAATAAACTCTGCACTAAGCAGAGCTAAGGGAGAAATCCGTTGGTATTGTCCGGTATGTGAAAATGAAGGGGTGATAAGCAACTGGCAGGGCACGAAATGGGATAATATTGGGAATAAGGATAAATGATACCCAAAGAGCGACATTAATCACTTGATTACATTTTTATTATGATACCTTGTAACATTCATTAAAAACATTCGTATAAGTAAATGAAAATGTTTTGGTTGTTGTTTTCATTAAAATAATTGGTTCAAAGTAAGCTGGCAAAAACTGCCAGCTTTATTATTTCTATATATAATTGATATTCTGCTATTTATGTAACATTTCAAATTCTTTATCGTATAAGTATAAACAATAAATTACTTAGAAGATGGACAAAAATCATTTAATCGAAGTTTTTAAAAACTTGAATCCATGTACTCCAATGGATGAGGTTGAAACACTATTTTTATTTAATATGATGTTAAATAACACTGACAATTTAAATCAGGAAATTGATGAAATCGATAAGTCATGCTCTGAATACATCCATTTTCAATTAATACTCGAAAGTCAATTGTTGTGTTCTTTTTCAAAAATTCTCAGTGAATCAGCAGGGATTAAATTCACATGTGATGTCCTTCTTTTACTGGCTTTTCATATCAATAGTATTAAAGATATGGAAGTTTATGCATCCTATATCTCTTCAAAACTTCCATATAAAACGTTAGTAAATTTGGATATTTATTGTGAGAAACTATTCCCATGGGGATTCTTTTCTGAAGACCAAATAAATTCACTTTCGCAGGTATTAAAGGTTGGAATGGCTGCATAGTTACTAAGAGACATTTTTACCATATTTTTTACCACAAAGAAAAATGCCGTTGTAATATATTGATTTACAACGGCATCATGTTTAATCAGTCGAGAAGAAGTCTAATACTTTACAATACAAATCCCTCGCCACAAACCAGCAGATATTCTTCTCCAAATTCCGGGACGTCACTACTGCCTTTCCGCCTCAAGAATACTTTCAGATGTTGATACCTATCTGGTTGTTTTCCATCGCATCAACAATTTCCTAAATGGTTTCAGCTTTCGATTATAAATCTCACTCTTTAAAGAAATTTTGAAAATGAATTTGTAAAATAGGGACTATAATGCACATGATGCTGGAAAGATGTGTTCAGGCATATAAGAGAAAACTGTTACCAAATACTATGTGTCCGGATGAACAAATACCAAATTACCTTTTTCTCTTAGTTTATTCATCTTCTGCATACTCAATGCCACATTCTTACCGGAAGAATCAACTTCATAAATCTTAAAAGAAATGTTTGAAGCATTTGCTGAGCAAACAAATGGGTAATTTTTGATTGGCTTATTGTTCCAGAATTCTGTCACTCTATGCTTGGTTGTATAGATAAAGTCAAGGTCTTTCCCAATTACTGTTATGTAAATATTACTGGTTAATTGCTTATCAGAAATTAATTCAAAGCAAAATACATCTTTTGGAAATCTTGGATTAGCTGGGGAAAATGCTATCCCAAGATATGTCTGTTGATTATTAATAATTAATTGACTAATAACCATTTTACCCCAAAATTCATTAAGATTCTTAGGAATCTGCGATATTAAGTTTACCGAACTTATATTTCTCAGATTCAATAGCGTTGGTCTAAAAAGACTATTTTGAGATAGAACTCTTTCTGACTGGAACTCATTGAAAGCATCAATAAAATCTTGGTCTTTTGACAATATAAAAATCTGTTTTTCAGGTTTATTTGGCTCAGGAAGTAAGGCAGAAATGAGCATTAGACTATCCTCTCTGGAAATTCTTGAAGCTAAACATATATCAATAGTAGGCTTATAAAGTGCTTCATGAAAATTGTTATCAGAATATTCAATGTTAAACATTGAGGTAATTTTATTAATCTCAGTCTCTATGTCCTGCTTAATTGCCTCATTAATAGAAAAAAAATCTACGTCATCACTCTTAAAACTATCCTTAAATTTAAAAAGTGTACTGTAATTTGAATGACCTTTCTTTGTATTCTTTGAATTCTCAATTACTTTCCGAAGGAAGTGCTCTCTTTTCCTGATACCTACAAACTCGAAGGCAACATAAACTGAGCTTACTAATTTGATGAATTCTGATTGGCTTAAAAGTTTTATCGATTCTGTTAAACCAGAATGAGTTTCATCAATTAAACAAGCGAGAATATTTGTATCAAGAAAAATTTTTATTTTATAATTCTCGGTAGGATGGTCGCTCCATTTTTCCATAACCTTTTCTTTATTCCTCTTCAATCTGAAAATGCTTTGCAACAAATTCAAAAGAGATAGGTTCTTTGTCCTTGAGTTCATCAATCGCTCTTTGAATTAATAAGAAACATGTCTTAAGAAATATCCTATGATTTCCATTTGTAACCTTGACTAACTCTTCTAACGCAGTATCGTCAAAAGGGAAAGTCGAATCTGATTGATTTCTTGCAAGGTTTAAATATTGAAGCACAAGAACTTTTGCACGTATAAAGTCGAGTGGTTTTAAATCTATAATTTTACCACTTATTCTATCAGCCAGCGGAGGAGAAAACTGCCTAAGCTGACCAAATGCAGGAACTGTCATTGCAAAAACGGAACACCAATTTCTTTCTTTATCAATCAATGCTCTAAGATTTGCGAAGTATCTGTCGATTTCAGATGAAGATAGTCGCCCAAAGGTCACAGCTTCGAACTCATCAACAAGGATATAAAAATCGGTAAAGCCTTGTTCTTTCAATAAATCAAATATTGCTCTTATTATGTATACTTCTTTCTTATCTAAGTCCTTAGCCCCACCTGTAGTAAGGATTTCCCATGTTTTATTTATACCAATGTTATCAGAAAGTAAGTCAAAGAAATAACCTGCAACTGTTGAATTATTATATTTTTTTGTAAAGAAAGAAATAACGTGAACTTTCAACAGGTCTTGAAATTGTTTCTTCTTTTTTACATCCCGTTGGAAATATTGATAGTACCCATCAATAAACTTTTTGTAGTTAATTGTATTCTCAATCGAAAATGGATTATACTTGTCTGACCCAAATAATGAGTACCCATGTGGCAGATATGAATTTAACTCATCTTTAATATTTTGGCTCTTATTAATAAAATCAATAAATGTATTCCACAAATACTTTTTGAAATTTTCTTCTCCAATTTCGTGAATAATTGCACCAATTAGCTCCATTAATTTTGCCCCCGGATTGTCAATATATATCACGTATGGTTTTTTAGGATATTTAAGCTTCTCAGGAAAGCTTTCTAACATGAATTTTATATAAAGGAGCGTTTGGGTTTTTCCGTATCCATAATCACCCCTAATGACTGCGCTGAGGTATTTATCCTCTGAATTCGGATTATTGGGGAATAATGAATCACTAATGTAATGTAATACTGCTTGTTCTACATCTTCATCAAGCGGCTTTAACCTTTCTGTAATTATTACATTGCTGTTAATATCGGAGATACCCGCCCTTGGAAATGGATTGAACTCCAATCCAAGTTTTAAGTACCTATTCGGTTCGGTTCTGGTTTCCCTTTTCTTCCTTATTAGCTCATTAAGTTTATCGTCTGTGTCCATCATATTACCATTATGTGTGATATATAATAATTATTTACTTTAGGTATACAATTTAATTCGGTTTTGTCCCTTATAAAGACTCTCGATGTCCTTTGCATGCTAAGCTTATTCTTTTTCTCCTTACATTGTTTCACAATTTGATTCTTGATGGATTCAATTGGTAACCTGTACTTAATCGCCAAATTAATCACAAGTTTAGCAGTATTAATATATTTTGATTTGAAATTATCTTGGATATAATCATATAAATCAAAGGTTGACTCAGCCTCAGATAGGAAATAAACACAAGTTATTGACTTTTTATGATTAGAAAGAGTAATGTTCAAACTTTTCAAGTTTATTTTTTCAACCAAGCCAAGATTTTTTGCCCAAGAAATGAAAACGTCCCAAAACCTCATAAAATCTTCATCATCATTGTTAATATAGTAAATTGGAGTATTGTCCTTGAGTTTAAAAAAGAAGGTGTCATTAAATCTACTCTTATTTGAGTAAGAATAAATTACTTTTGACTCAGATATTAATTTCTCTTCAGTAATATTTTCAATTAGTTCATTTCTGCTCACATTATTTAAGGGGTTTAAAAACCATGACATTATTTCTCGGAATCTATAATACCTGAAGAAGAGATTCTTAAAGATTGTTAAATCGTTTTTTGTCAATTCATTTCCAATTTCAGAATCTAAAAAGAGTGTCCTATCTACTAATTCGTTATTCTCACTTAGCAGAGCGAGTTTCTTAAAAGCATTTATATACTCATTTATTCTCCTTCCTTCTCTATCCCAAGGCGTTTGGACAGGCTTAATTTTAAGTTTTTTTATTACAAGGTCTGTAAAAACTGGCAAGGAAGTAAAGTTGAATTCTTTCACCGCAAGGTAGATGTCCTTAAATTCACGAAAATGGTAGATATAAAAATATCCCCACCCCATATTAAATTGATTCTTAAATTCTTTTGAATTAAGATATGGTATCTGGTATTTAATCGATTTGCTTATTTCAATATTTGTAATCATTTTAAAATTAAAACATTCTCAGTTAAGATTAAATTATGTCTATGTTTCAAGGTTTTCCATTTTCCACCCCTTGTCCGGATATTTATGATTTTAAAATCTTCAAAACCTGTATTACAAGCTATTTTCCCCAAAATTTCTGTTGTTGGAATATATATACCATAGGGAGCACTATCTCCCAGAATCATATAAGCTTTACCGTCATCAGTTAGAACTCTTCTAATTTCTTTAAGTACATTATACATATCATTGAAGTAATACAATAATAAGATATTGAAACTTTTTCTACCTGCTCTGACTTTTGAAATATCCTTAATCTCTAAGGCTTTATTTATCAGAAATGGAATTATATTCTTATTAGTGGAACAGAATTCGTTCGTTAAAAATGTGTCAAATTCAAACTCAGAATCATTATAATGAGTCGTTGACCCTGTTACGAGATTCTTCCTGACACTTTCTGTAATGTCTTGCCAGTTGGAAGTTATATCAAAAAAATGAGTATGAACTTTTGAGACTTCCCCATAATCAAGATTATTCAGATAAGGTGGTGAGGTAATACAAACATTGCAGGCTTTTTTCCCAATACGTTTGTTCTCCTTTCTCGAATCATGTTTATAAATGGTTGATGTTTTTTTTATCCCATGGTAGTGAGCTAAGTCATTAAGCATTTTGTGTGCGATTTCATTAAAAGTTTCCCAAGTTTGATATTCAGTAGCCAACTTTTTATTTCTTGAGATATATGGAACGGCAATAGGATATAGTGCCACTTTATGAAGCGTCTGGCTTAATGCGAGCTTGAAAAACAATCTATATTTGCTGCTTTCAATATTTTGGATAGAATTACGAATCAGGTACAGAGGAATAAGTCTATTTAAATCATAAAGGCTAAAAAGTAACGGATGAGCCACTTCTTTAATTTTGAAGGTGGGGTAATTATCATTCAGATACTTATTAATTACGTTAAGGTAGGTAAGTACTTCATTGGAACTGATATTCCAATTGATTTTTGCTTTTATTATTTCATACATGAAGCTTTGCGCCTCATTCCCAATTCCTATAATTCCTTCTTTCTGTGCAGAGACCAACGTTGTTCCACATCCTGCAAATGGGTCAAATATTACTGAGTCTGGTATATCTTTCAAACTTTCTTCTTTTATGACCTCTTCTACAAATTTATATGAGAATCCAGCAGTAAACTTGTACCAATTATGAATTGGACTCTTCATGTTGTCTTTTGCAGAACCTATCTCGGAGTGAAGAAAATTCATTTTTTCAACGATTTTGACGGTTCTAAAAGGTCTCGAATATCTACATCTAAGACATCCGCAATCAATTTAAGTACCTCTATGCTTGGTTGTTTCTTGTTATTACAATAATTGGTTACTATTATATAGCTTTTACCAATTTTCTCAGAAAGCCACATTTGTGTCCTTCCTTGTGCCCTAAGGACTTCTTTAATGCGATTCATCTTTATTAAAATACCTTATATAAACTTACTCTGTAATAATAATAAATATTATCAAATTATCTATGCTGATTCCAAGAATTATTAATAAACCATTTAGTGACCATGTAATACGGAATGCCGCAAGTAGGATTAGTAACTCAATTATTATACAGGGGACGAGGTGGGACAATTCGAGAAACTCATTATAATTTCTTTAATCACAAATCTCCATAATAAATTGGCTTGTTATTTGGCTTACAAAGAAAAAGACCGTTGTAATTTACTGATTTACAACGGTCTGATTTTTAAAAAGTCGGGGTGAGAAGACTCGAACTTCCGACCTCTACGTCCCGAACGTAGCGCGCTAGCCAACTGTGCTACACCCCGATAATTTTATTTAAAAGAACTTCCGATCATAAAACTCAAAACTTTAAGCGCTAGTCCCGATCCCGATTTTTCGGGATCGAGGATCCTCGTCATGCTCCGCATGACGGGACCAACTGTGCTACACCCCGATATTTATTTAAAGAACTTTAAATCGTGTTCAGGCCGGCAAATTTATAAAATTTACCGGTAATTCAACCTAAGGATTTACCTCTTTTTACCATACTGATACCCAACACCATCCCGGTATATGCTTAAGTATTTGTTATACAGATACTAAGACCGGAAATGGCAGCAAGCAGTCTCAAGTCACCTCGCCTCTGCCCTAAGGCTGTCAAGCAAATCAGAATAATTATCTATAAGACTCTGATATTCCTCCGAATTTATAAGATTGTTAATTTCTCCTCTGTCGGTCCTTAGATCATAAAACTCACGGCAGCTATCCTGAAACTCGTAATAATGAATGTATTTGTAATCAAGACTGACAAGTGCTTCAGATTTCGGAAGACCCGGATGTTCAAAACGGTGCTCATAAAAGAACATTTTCCTTATGCTTCCATCATCCTTCCTCCATGTATTCTGAAGAGGTTTGCCCTGCATTCCTTCAGGTATTCCTATACCCGCGTATTCAAGGATAGTAGGCGCAATATCAATATTGAGAGCAATGTCAGATATCTCCCTGCCCCTGTTTTTCTTTTTTTCAAGAGGATTATAAATAAAAAGAGGGATCCTTATCGATTCTTCATAAGCAAACCATTTTCCTGCCAGACCATGTTCTCCCAAAAAGAAGCCATTATCTCCTGTCATTATTATTATCGTATTATCCCCGATTCCGGCTTCTTCCAGCTCTTCGACAATATTGCCAACCACATCATCCACTCCCCTGATCAGTCTGTAATATCCCCGCACACTCTCCCTGAAAAGGGAATCAGTCTCAAACCGTATCTTCCATCTGTTCCTGGCCTCATTGTTATCACGGAACCAAGAAGGGAACATTCTCCAGTATTCATCATCGGCTGTTGCCGGCCGGGGGTAGTCAAGATCCCTGTAATCTTCCGAATATCTAAGGTTATAAATGAACTGCCGGGGATCTCCGTCCTGAACATGTGGGGCTTTGAAACTTACAGAGAGGCAAAAAGGTCCGTCATCTCCAAACTTCCCGATAAATTCCTTTATACGCCCGTCAAGGATGTCAGTATAATGGGTCATTTTGCCTGTTGAGTCATAATTTTCATACATGGGCTGTATCACCCTGTCACAGCCCCAGTAATCATATTTCTTCTCAGGCTGCTCCTTTATCCCGACCCCGTACTTCCCGATGAACCCGATCCTGTATCCTGCTTTTTCCTTTAGCAGAAGCGGGTAGGTCTGAGCCACTGCCTGACTGCTCATATCCGTAGTAAAATCGTTGATGCCATGACGTGATGCATATTGCCCGGTAAGGATACTTGCACGGCTGGCACATGATATGGAAGTCGTGACAAACGCATTGTTGAATACCACACCCTCGCCGGCCAGTCTGTCAATGTTGGGGGTAAAGATATATGGATTGCCCGTATAGCCCATTGCATCGTAGCGATGGTCGTCGGTAAGAAGGAAGATGATGTTTGGCAATGGTTTCTCATTCTTACAACCGGTAACCACGGGAATAAGAGCCAGAGGGATGATCCTTGCTATATTCCTGCTGTTCAATGTATTCCTGTTCACAGATAATAAATTCTCATTATTTTCTCCACAAACCCGGCAGAAACTTGTAGTATAAAAGATGACGCCAGGTAATAAAATCGTGAGCCCCCCGGCTCCCGATATAGTACTCGTGAGCGATATTCCTCTTTAAAAGTTCGTTATGAAGGACTTCATGCCTTGCTCCCGGCCTGGTTTCATTAGTGCCGGCCCCGACGAAGAGGTAGTCAACCTTTGAGTTGAAATCCGGGAGCCCGATTGCCGGTGTAAGATCAAGCGACTCTGCCGAGCTTAGAAGACCGAAGGAAGCAAACTTATCGAGATTATTGAAACCAACCACCTGGGCATGTCGTCCACCCATTGACAATCCTGCAATAGCCCTGCCATTACGGTCGGTACGGACACTGTATGACTCCTCGACGAGAGGAATGACCACCCTTGTCAGTTCATCATCGAAAATACTGAATGTCAACTCACTATGCTTTGGATCGCTCCGGTGAACCACCTGGTTGTTGGGCATGACAATAACCATTGGCAGAGCCTTGCCCTCTGCTATGAGATTGTCCTCTATAAAGTTCACCCTCCCGAAAAGACTCCACGTAGAAGCAAGCTCTCCCGAGCCTCCCAGCAGATACAATACCGGATATTTAATGTCACTACTGTAACCCGGAGGTAGATAGATGTACATTTCACGTTCTCCCTCTGTAATATTTGAATGATAAATGTGCCTCACAACTGTACCGTGAGGAACATTCCTGGCATCGTAAAATGCAGGGCCCTTCCCGTGTACCACCAGAATACTGAAACCAGGCTGGCCCGCAAATCCGGTAAGATTATTCGAAGGATCATCAACACTTACACCATCGATAATCAGTTTGTAATAATAAATCTCCGGCTCAATCGGACCCACCTTTAGAGTCCAGATACCATCTTCACCCTTTGTAAAGGGAACAGGCTTTGACACTCCAAGTCCCAGCAGAACATTACCTGAGAGACTTATCTCCCGGGCTTCAGGGGCGGCAACCCTGAAAGTTACCATTCCGTCATCAGCTACTTCAGGGGAGATGACCGATGCTCCGAAAGGCTTCAGGTTCTGGGTATTTTTCTGCGGGGCCCAGTCAAGATTAATATGCGACTGCTGGGCAGTAATAAAATGTGACACAGCAGTTATTAAAACCGGTATCAGCAAAAGTGTTTTTATGTTTTTCATTCGTAAATAAGTTTGATTTTAAAAGGATGAAGGCCGCCCTTCCTCTGGCGGGGCAACCCACATTTCTGAACAAGAATTATTTACATACTTTTTTGTATATCCGACACATGAGGGTTTCATGATATTGTCTTAATCCTGTTAATTATCACAACCGGGGAACATAACCTGGGCTGTCTGATAAAGGTACCTTCTCCAGTTTGGCCATTCATGTCCTCCGTCGCTCAGAACCCAGAAATTACGGACGCCGTAACGGTTAAAAACAGCCAGGTCCTTCATTCCGTTATAAAGAGCTATATCTGTCTCACCTGCAGCCATATAAAGCGGCACACGGAAAAGACCGTTGAAACCCGGATCGCTGAATACTGCTTTGAAATTCTCCTCAAACTTAGTTTGCGTCTCAGCTGAGGTATGTCCTGAGCTGTAAATATAGAGTTCGCTGAAAGTATCCAGATGCGGCAGTCCGGTGTGCAGGACAACAAAACCTCCCATCGACAGACCGGCAAGCGCCCTGTATTCCCTCGAGGCTTTCGTCCTGTAATGTGAATCAATAAATGGAATGATGCTGCTGATGTACTCCTTAGAGCATTCATCGTCTACTCCGGGAACAGGCGGGTTTGCAGTTGCTATGCCCCTGGTATTCGGCATAACAATAATCATGGGTTTTGCCTTTCCTTCTGCAATCAGGTTATCAAGGATAAGATGAGCGAATCCACCCTGCCGCCTGTTTTCAAGCGTCCATCCCGAATCATCATCTCCTCCGCCATGATTCAGGTAAAGCACAGGATAACGCTGTGTGCTGTTAAGGTCATATTCTGGAGGAAGGTAAACATGCATTCTTTTTTCGTTGCCGCCGGGAGCCTTGTAATTTACCTGCTCAATCCTCCCATGAGGGACATTCTTCCTTGCATAGAAACCGGAATCGGAGTATGTCGGAAGAGCCGGTAATATGGGAAGAGCACAGGGGCCCTTTTTGGGCAATTCCATCCTTCTTCCCTGTCCCCCCTGGGGCGGAGCCTGCGGCTGGTTCTGAGCGGAAATTGCCAATGGCATGACGGCAAAAATCAACGTTAACAGTCTGAATTTTAAAAAAGTGTTTTTCATATCTAAACTTTGTTATGGAAATACTATCAACAAATAACTCTCTTATCCTACTTTAATACACTACTCATTTCAGCCTTTTCAATTTCAATCCGGGCATCTTCAGGAAGCAGGAATCCTTCCCTGACCAGTTCCCCTGCTGCAATTCTGACAGCTTCGACATATCGTTCATGGGTCCGGTATCTTTCCTGAAGCGATTTTCGAGGATCTGAAGCCTCCTTGCGTTCTTTTTTCGTCTTTTTAAAGGGTATGAACATTCCGTTGAGTGATGACAGGTCTCCCTTTCCATACCCCTCTCTTCTCAGAGCCCAGCCGGTATAAGTGCCCAAGGGTACCCTGATATTTATCCCGCGAATGCCTCCTGTCTCATTTCCGTCGCTGTCGACTTTCGGGACCAGGGTCCTGTAATATTCTTCCGTTTTTGGCTGGGGAGGTTCAAGCCTCAGAATTCCCGTCACATTCCTGAAATCATAATCCGGGCCATAGTCCAGAAGAGGCAGTTCGTTGACCTTTCCGTTGTATGGGATACCAGGTATTGCAGGCCAACCTGTGCTGTTGATTCCGGGGCTTGCAAGAGTTCCTTCCGCAAGTGTGGGATAGGCAGCCGGCGGAGGCTCAATATTTTCCATCACCCATTGTTCGAGGCGTACAAGGAGCGCCCTGAGATAAGGCTGCCAGGAATTGGGATTCATGGGAAATCCGCTCGCCTGATCAGCGCTTTCCGAAGGAGTATGCTGAGTTCCCGCGAAAAGGTATATCCTGACGTTTTCCGGTATTTCCAGATCATGAAGTCCGCGGGAGTCGGTTGTCGTCAGGGAAGCCCTGAGTTGCCAGTATTCCGACGAACTGAGAGTTTGCATTATTTTCGGGCAGGTGCCGGTTTCAATGCATTTTTCAAGTATCCCTCCCGTAACTCCTGATATTGAATCATATTCAGTGCTCCAGGTAAAAGGAGGATCATTTCCGGGGAACAGATGATCCTCCCTCTGAAGTCCTCCTCCACCGGGTCTTCCGAACCTTACATTGAGAGATATCCTGCGCGTGCCTATATGGGCATTCACTCCGTCGAATACCTGGCGCCCCTCTTCATCCTGATTGAAACCAAGAAAAAGAAAGGTACGGGTAAAATTACTGCACTGTGATACGCCCTGCATCACGGCAGCCTTAACAGGGTTAGTGCCTTTTTCAATGTTAACAAGCGGATTGGGGAAGCCCGACTCGTCCTCCGTTTTGTTTCTGAGGAAGGATGTGATATCCCTTACAGCGGCAAAACCAAGTCCCAGGACGAGAGGATTTTTAGCCATATAAATAAGTTCATAGATATAGCCCGGCTGAAATCCGTTAGCCATTGATATTTTTGCCGGGTTTGGAATTCCGGGGTAACGGAGTTTTGAGCAGTCGGAGAAAGCCCATTCCGTGCTGGTAACAGGCTCACGGGTATCCGATTCCAGCACACGTCTCGTAAGCATGCTGCCTGAATTATCAATATTTACTGTCTCATAGCTGTGATGTGTCTGCCCTGAAAAGAATCCGCTGCTGAGGTCAAGGGTCTTTGCTTCTGTACTTACCTGGAATTCTGTCCTGAGTAACCCGGCTATCTCTCCTCCATCCTCGGAGGCATAGGGCACTCTCATTGTCAGGCGGTTTCCTCCTCTCAGGACATCTCCCTGCCAGGCACACCACAGGTAGATGTAGCCTCTGGAAAGAAGAACCGAATCGGCCGGAAAAATATTACCCCTGTTTGGAAGACTGAGAAAAAGCAATCCGTTGCACTTTTCCATGTCAGCCGGCCTGAGTATCACAAAGTCGGATACATATTCAACCATTCCCTTTTCATTAACAGGTGCGAGACCAATATCCTGTATGACACTATTGAGAGGATCAGAAGGATCGACTTCTCCGTAGAATTGGCCTGTGATCCTAAGATAGGAACCTGTATTCCCGAAAGTCCTTCCATCAAGATATGGTTCGGTTTTGGTTACTACAACCCTTGTTATTGCAGCTTCCAGCGGAAGCGAAATAAGGATCATCAGTATCTGAATAAGCAGAAGCTTTTTTTGCAGTATAATAAAGTCTTTTGTCATAATAATCGCTTACTCATCACATACCCAGCCAACATCTTATAAACTAAGCCTAAAGTAGCGATTTATTTTATATCTTTCCACTGTATTTTGTTCAAAATGGACTCAAAACTGACCAATCCCGTAAAAATGAAAAAAATAAGCATGATCTTTCTGTCGGCCGCTCTCATAGCGAGTCTGGCCCTTCTGACCGATTGTTCGCCCAAAGGTGATTTCACTCAACCTGAACTTGGTTCCCGTTCTGTTAAAATATTAACAAAAGGGGGCTATAAATTCAAGGATCTCAACAAGAACGGGAAGCTTGACCTTTATGAAGACTGGAGGCAAGCGTCCGAAGAAAGGGCGGCAGATCTGCTATCACAGATGACGATAGAGGAAAAGGCCGGGTTCATGATCATTTCACAGATCAACATGGTTCAGGAGGGTAATGAATTTACCTCTGAACTCAATGAGGAGGATGTGGTGGCAAGAGTCAACATGTTCACTGGCAATGAGCTTTCCGAGCCGGTGGTAAACGTTTCGGGAACAACAAGGGGAATAAAGGAGCGGCATCTCCTGCATTTCATCCTCAGGGCCAATGCGCCGGCGAAGGTAATTGCAGAATGGTCAAACAATGTTCAGGCTGTTGCTGAGGATGCACGGCTTGGAATTCCGGCAATTTATGCGTCAAACCCGAGGAACCATATAGCGACCGATAACTCTGTCGGACTTAACGTCGGCAGTTCTGCGTTTACCCAGTGGCCCGGAACCCTTGGTCTGGCAGCCACAAACGATCTAAGTCTGGTAAGGGAGTTTGCCGAATCCGCAGCGATGGAATGGACAGCGGCCGGTATCAGAAAAGGATACATGTACCAGGCTGACCTTGCCACAGAGCCAAGGTGGAACAGGATAGAGGGAACCTTTGGAGAAGATGCTGACCTGGTCTCAGGGATAATGCGTGAGATAGTCCTTGGTTTTCAGGGAGAAAAGTCCGGACCACATTCGGTAGTGCTTACAACAAAGCATTTCCCCGGTGCCGGAGCCGAAATGGATGGACAGGATGCCCACTACGACTATGGGAAGAACCAGGTCTATCCGGGAGGAATGATGGATTACCACCTGAAACCCTTCATAGCAGCAATAGAAGCAGGCACCTCTGCAATAATGCCTTACTATGCCCTGCCTCACCAGACTGAGTACGAAGAGGTGGGATTTGCATTCAACAAGGGAATCCTTACAGGCCTTCTCAGGGAAAAACTGGGATTCAAAGGGATCATAAACTCCGACACAGGTCCTATCGACAACATGCCCTGGGGTGTTGAGAACCTCTCGGTGACTGAAAGATACCAGAAGGCTATTGAAGCAGGCGTTGACATCTTTTCAGGCTCAGCCGATCCCTCAAGGATCCTTGAAACAATCAGGAGCGGACTGGTCACCGAGGCAAGGATAGATGAATCGGTACTTCGGCTCCTGAAAGAGAAATTCGATATAGGATTGTTTGAGAATCCCTATGTTGACCCCGTGGTGGCAGATTCGATCGCCAACAATGCAGGATTCAGGGAAAAGGCTGATCTGGCTTTCAGAAAATCGATAGTGCTTCTGAGAAACGACAAGTCACTGCTTCCGGTCAAACCAGGTACAAAGATCTATTTTGAAGCCTTCCTCAACAGCAGGCAATCTGACAATCCGCACAATGTCATTATCCCTGAAAACAATGAATGGGGAGTGGAGTTTGTAAAGAGTCCGTCTGAGGCCGATTTCGTTATTCTGTGGCTTACTCCCTCAAGCAGTCTTTTCGGAGGACGACGGGGAGGAAGAGAGGGTTCTTCTCCCGGTGCTGTACCCATCGATCTTCTGCTCTCGAAGAATATGATAGATGTAGCTTATGTCAACCGGATAGCCTCAACAAAACCGACTGCAATAGTCGTTAATTTCAGTAAACCATTTGTTATAAGCGAGATAGACAGAAATGCTTCTACGCTGCTTGCTACTTTCGGCACAACTTATTCCGCACTGATCGATGTAATCACCGGAAAATTCAATCCGGCCGGAAAGATGCCGTTTACGATTCCTGTATCTCAGCAAGCTGCCGTCGACAATCTGGAGGATGTTCCGGGAACCCTTGAAAAAGAAGGTTACGCTTTGTTCAGATCAGGAGAAGGAATAAGCTATTAGCCCATTCCAAACATTTTATGAAAATGTCATCCGGCCGTGTTGCATCAATCGACATCATGAGGGGATTAACAATCCTTCTCATGCTTTTTGTCAACGATCTCAACATGGATGTGGTTCCCGCATGGCTTGGTCATACAGATGCTGATCATGACGGCATGGGACTGGCAGACTGGGTTTTCCCAGGTTTTCTTTTCATAGCCGGCATGTCTGTCCCTTTCGCCTTCTCAAAGAGAATTGCCCTGGGATCAACCTCGGCCGACAACAGCAGGCATATTCTGACCCGAAGCATGAGTCTGCTGATTATCGGGATACTGATGCTCAATACCGGAAGGGTCAATCCCGAGCTTACCGGGATTGGTAAGAACCTGTGGGCACTTCTTATGTATTTCGCTGTTTTTCTTGTCTGGAACGACTATCCCGACAAGGAGCAGAAAATATACAGGAATACCGGATTCAGGCTGGCAGGGATAGGCTTGCTGATACTTCTCATTTTCAGGTTCAGATCGGGTCTTCCTGAGAACGACGGATCCCTTATCGCAGGCTGGTGGGGAATACTCGGGCAGATAGGCTGGGGTTACATGGCAGCGGCATTCGTTTACATTATATTCCGGGATTCCCTCCTTAAAACAATTGCTGCTGCTCTCTTCTTTCTGGCGCTTAACATATTATCCGCAGCACAACTTACTGGTTTCATGGATCCCGTAAGACCATTTCTCGGAATTATTCTCGACGGAAGTGTACCATTCATTGTGCTTTGCGGAACAGTTGCCGGTGTAAGGATGAAGAATGCCGGAAACAAGGGGCAGTGGTATCTTGTCAGGGATCTTGCGGTTTTTGCAGTCGTCCTGCTTGCTGCCGGGTTCATCCTGCGCAGATGGTTCATCATATCGAAGCTTCAGGCTACCCCAAGCTGGGGACTTGTTTGCTCAGGGATAAACTTTGTTGTGTTCATTATCATTTACCTGATTACTGACGTTTACAACAGGACAAAATGGGCGGCCTTTTTCAAGCCGGCAGGGGAGAATCCTCTTACAACATACATCTTCCCCGCAATAATTTACCATCTGATTCAGATTTCAGGGATTCAGCTTCTTTACTACAAACAGTCAGAGTTGCCTATTGCAGTAATTGCCGGATCGATGGTCTGGGCGGTGATTATGGTTTGGATAGCAGCTCTTCTGAAACGGGCAGGGATCGTATTGAAACTGTAGTATCCTCCTTTTTAAAATCCTGCCCTTTAGCGGGCAGAGTACAGGTCTCATCCCGGCAATTTTTGAACCAGGACTTTGTTGAAAATTCCAGGGTGGTTTATCCTTATCCTGGCGATTTTGTTATACGGAGACTGTTGTTGTTTTTAGCAATCATGATCCTGTCGAAGAGACCGGAATCAGTTATCTGCTGAAAGACTATCTGAGGTGTCAGCCAGATCATGCAGGCATGGTCTTTTCTTCTGCAGGTCCCCTTGCCAAAAACCGTACAGGGTCTGCAGCCGAGCCTGCTGAAAGGAATTTTTACGGCATATTCATCCGGCTGGCCCCAGGCTCCGAATCCCGTAACAGGATCGGTTGCTCCCCAGAGAGAAATAACATTGGTCCCAGCCAGTGCAGACATATGCATATTTGAGGAATCCATTGATATCATAACATCCAATACCGACATAAAAGCGATTTCCTCTCCAAGGTTCAGCCTGCCTGCAAGGTTCTCCGAATTGCGGATCGCATCATGGATCGCATTTAGTTTTGCATGCTCATCCTTTCCTCCAAAAAGCCAGAATCTAACCCGGTAGTTTTCCGAGATATTTCTCATCAGGGAGATCATATTCTCAACCGGCCACATCTTCAGCCTGTGTTTTGCGAATGGAGCTATTCCGATGTTTATTTCCCCTGTCTGATCCATCATTCCGGAAATGCTTCTTAACGATTCTTCGCCTGGTTTTATCCAGGGGCCTGGAGGCAGGGCGATATTGAATCCTGCTTCTCTCATTGCATCAGCATAACGCTCAACCGTATGTTTTAACGGCTCCCTGCTCATCCCTTTAATTATGGCTTTCTTTTCATCCCGTCCCTTATCGATCTTGACATAAGGAACACCATTGAGTCTGAAAAAGGTTCTCAGAATTTTTGACCTGAGCACATCGTGCAGGTCGATCACGTAATCAACAGTACCCTGTTTCTGGATATCCCTGTAAAGCCGGTAAAGACCTGAGATGCCCTTATGCCTTTTCCTGAAATCAGCAAGGAAGAGCTGTATCCTCTCGTAAGAGGTAAAGTAGGCCCAGAACTGAGGTCTTGTCAGCAGGATTATTTCTGTTTCGGGATACCTGTCGAGCATTCCCCTCAGCACTGGGGTAGTCAGGGCAACGTCGCCCATGGCTGAAGTTCTGATTATCAGTATCCTCATTTCAATATTTTTCGTATGATTTTTCCTCGATGAGCCCCGAGGAAGTCTTAATGTTGATTTCCCGCTTTATTTCAGATCGTTTGTCATTAGTGAAATACACAGCCCTTGCAGCAGCGATAAAATCGGGACCGAAATCCTTTTTCCTTTCAAGATCCCTTATTCTGTCCTCAATATCCCAGAGATCACAGTTAATCCTGTAAAGGTCTTTATAGAGCGGGTCTTCCCGGCTCATTATCATTGATGATGCCTCCTCAAGGACCCTGAATTCCTTCCTTAAATTTTCGAGTTTTGACTCATCACTGATCCTTTCGAGCTTGATCTGAACAATTGTCAGCTTATCAATTATCTCACCATTTGACACTTCTATCTTCATTGCAGAGAGTTTGTGCTTTTTCAAATTTAGCTTGTTTTTATTAAGGGGCAAATAAAAGAACATCCCAAAGAGGAAAAGACCGGGGGGCTTGCCATTTAATAAGGATCGACGTCAACGGCTATCCGAAGGGATGATGCTCCTGGAGATCTCTCAACCTTCTCCATTGCCTCTGAAATGATTTTTTTCGAACGCGGGACAGACTTATTCCTGTCGAGTTTGATAATAATTGTCTTAATGTACCAAAGCTGGATTCTTGATATCACTGGATATTCCGGTCCCAGAACGGATTTGCCGAATTCTTTTTTAAGTTCGTCTCCAAGTTGTCCGGCCAGTGTATTCAGAATCGATCTGTCGCGGTGCTTAACGCTTATTTTTATCATCCTGCAGAAAGGA
Organism: Bacteroidales bacterium; assembly: GCA_040772125.1. Classification (GTDB taxonomy): domain Bacteria; phylum Bacteroidota; class Bacteroidia; order Bacteroidales; family VadinHA17; genus LD21. The sequence continues at coordinate 353,059 of JAXGYS010000003.1, read as the reverse complement.
GGATAGTTGAAAGCTTTCCTCTCTTCGGTCTGAAGCCTGAACATGTTTTTATAGTCGTGGTTGAGTACCAGTCTTATTATCCGGTTTCCGGGTTCGGAGGTCTGGATCACAACTTTTCCCACCTTCTTTCGCCGTCCTGCTCTTCCGCTTACCTGTTCCATAAGCTGGAAACTTCTCTCATGAGCCCTGAAATCTGGGAAATTGAGCATGTTATCGGCATTCAGTATCCCGACCACTGTAAGGTTTTCTATATCCAGCCCCTTGGATATCATCTGGGTTCCGATAAGTATATCCGTATTACCCTCTTCAAGCGAGCGGATAAGCCTGTCGAATGAATTCTTGCCCTTTGTGGTATCCTGGTCCATACGGGCAATGCGCGCCTTCGGAAAAATAATCCTTATCTCATCCTCTATCTTTTCGGTCCCGAATCCTCTTGAAACCAGTCCTGATGATCCGCAATTCCCGCATTTCGGGGGAATAGATGACATAAATCCACAATAATGACAGACAAGCCGGCCAATGGTCTTATGGTAGGTAAGGCTTACCGCACACTGAACGCATTTTGGTATCCATCCGCACTCCGAACATTCGATATAGGGAGAGAAGCCTCTTCTGTTCTGAAAGAGGATTACCTGTTCATTGTTTCCCAGAGCTTCATCAATGGCTTCAAGGAGTTCAGGGGTAAAATGCGACACCATAAGCTTTTTCCGGTATGCTTCCCTGGAATTTGCAAGAATTATGTCCGGGAGTTTTATATTGCCGTATCTCTCATTCAGTTCAACGAGACCGTATTTCCCCGAAAGAGCGTTATAGTAACTCTCCACCGAGGGTGATGCTGACCCAAGGACACTCTTCGCACCATGAAGTCCGGCCAGTACCAGAGCAGAATCCCGGGCGTTATATCTGGGCGCAGGATCGTGCTGCTTGTATGAACCATCCTGTTCTTCATCGACAATAACGAGACCGAGGTTGTGAAAAGGCAGAAACAGGGCTGATCTGGCTCCCAGAACAAGGCTGAATCCGTTTTTTCTGTCGGCGACACGGTTCCATATCTCCACTCTCTCAGCGCTGCTGAACCTCGAATGAAAGACTCCCGTTGATTGTCCGAAGTGTCTGTTAAGACGCTGAATTATCTGGGCTGTAAGCGATATCTCGGGAAGGAGGTAGAGAACTTGTTTCCCCGCCTTTATCTGTTCGTCTATCAGGTGCATATAGACCTCAGTCTTTCCGCTCGAGGTGATCCCGTGGAGGAGGGCAATATCCCGTTCTGCAAAGATCCTTTTTATTTGTCCGATAGCGGTTTCCTGAGCGGAGCTGAGTTCCTTCAGCGGTTCGGGATTTATCATGTTTACCGCAAGCCTGCCAGTCGGTAGCTGAATAGGGATCAGGATTCCTTTCGCCGCAAGGGCTTCAGCCGCAGCAGCCGAGGCCCGTGCCTCCCTTAGGAGCGAGGCTTTTCTCACCGGCCTGCCCGCCCTGCCATGCTCATATCCGCATAGATCGAGGAAAACCGTCAGAAGTTCATATTGTTTGGGAGCTCTTGCGAGCTTATCGAGAACGCTGTTGAGTTTTTCTTCATCAAATTCAGGTGACAATGTGAGAAAAGTCTCTTCGCGAGGCCTGTACTTTTCTGCCACGGGAAGTTCGGCAACTCCCTCGGGGCACAGGTCTGAAGGTATTGCTGCCTTCATCACCTCACCGATGCTGCACATATAATATTCGGACAGCCACTTCCAGAATCTCAGCTGAATATCATTGACAACCGGATGAGGATCAAGGACCTTTATCACCTCTCTTACTCTTACACCCTCGGGTTTGTCGCTATGAATCCGTGAAACGATCCCGGTGTACAGCTTTTTCTGTCCGAACTGCACAAGCACCCGTGAGCCTTTTTCAACTTTTCCTGAATTCAGCACAGGAATGGCATAGGTAAAAACTCCCTTTACCGCAAGAGGCAAAATAATATCAGCATAGTGATCATCAATCATCTGAAAAAACGGGTGCCTTATATAAGATCAGACCGATTTCAGGAAGCTTGACATAACCGTTAGGAGATGTTCCTTTCTGATCGGTTTAATGAGACAGGCATCGCAGCCTGCTTCCAGGATAATATCCTTATCATCCTCAAAGATAAAAGCTGTCTGTGCTATTATGGGTATATCCTTCCGGATCCTCCGTATTTCACGGGTAGCCTCTATCCCGTTCATTTCCGGCATTTGCATATCCAGAAGGACGACATCAATTTCCGGAGTCTTTTTCAGTATCTCAATCGCTTCCACGCCCGACCTGGCAGTAAGTGCATTTATTCCAGTATCGGAGAGCACCCTGTTCAGATACAGAAGAATATCCTTGTTATCGTCGACCAGCAGGCATGTCTTCCTGCTCCAGTCATTCTGCACCCCCGACGACTCGTTAGGGACGGCTTTTGCCTTCAGCCTGGTGCTTCCACCTGCAGGCCTGTAAGGTATTGAAAAGCTGAACTCGGAGCCAATGCCTTTTTCAGACTGAACATAAATCTTCCCTCCCATTCTTTCAACCACCTCCTTGGCAAGTGTCAGTCCGACTCCGAGGCCCTCGAAAGGCCGGTGATGTCCGTCGATTTCCTGGCGGAACTCCTCAAAAATGTGATCGAGATTCTCCTTGTTTATTCCAATACCCGTATCCTTTACCCTGAAAACAAGGCTGTCGTTTTCCTTCGAATATGAAAGTCTTATCGAACCCTCGAGAGTGAACTTAACTGCATTGTCCATCAGGTGGTTAAGCACCCTCTTCAGCCATACCCTGTCAGTAAAGATCAGGTCTCCGTTCTCCTCGAGCATATTCCTTACGTCGATAATGATCGATTTTTCATTTCTCCTGATCACTTTTCTTGCATCCTCAACAATCTCATTGATTATGCTGTTTACAGATGCTTCTTCATATGTTATCTCTATTTGGGAGCTTTCGAGCCTCGACAGATCGATGATATCGCCAATTATCTGAAGGAGTTTTTCGCTGTTATGGTTGATATGTTCGATATATTCTTCCTTGACCTCATTGCTTATGTCGTTTGCAAGCAGAAGGTTTGCAAATCCCACCACGCTGTTGAGCGGGGTTCTGATCTCGTGAGAAATGTTTGCCAGGAAACTTGATTTCAGCCGGTTGCTGGCTTCTGCCTCGAGTTTGGCTTTCACAAGGTCCTCATGCACTTTTTTCAGAGCAGTGATATCGCGCGAGATAGTGAGAGCCCCTATTATCTCATTTTTATCGTTCTTCACCGTAACAGAACGTGTTGACAGGCTTACATAATGACCGTCACGATGTTTTACCCTCAGTTCCGTTTCATAAAAGCCATCTTTCTTTAAAGCCTGGCTTCTTTCGTTTTCATAATCCTTTTCGTCTTGATGAATAAGGGTTGTATGGTCAACTTTGTTATACTGATCTTTGTCAAGCCCTATTACTGAGTAGAAAGCCTGATTTGCGTATTTGAGGATCCAGTCCCTGTCGTAAAAAGAAATTCCGTCATCGGCCGACTGGATAAGCATCCTGTAAAACATTTCAGAATATGAGTATTCTCTGGTGAGAGTCTCCTTCTGCAATGAGAGGTCCCTGTTTATCCGTTCCAGGTCCGCATTTATCTTCTCGATCTGGCTGTTTCTGTCACGAAGTTCCCTGTTGGCTTTTCTAAGCCGTGATGAAAAGAACAATATCAGGAGAACAATTATAAGAAAGATTACAGACAGGGTTATGATAAAAGCCGTCACGGAAACAGAAAGCAAAAGAGAGGCGGCCTCAGGCTTTATGACTGAACCCTGATTAACTGCTGCATGAAGGTTTCCCGGAATAAAAAAGGACAGTATGAATAGAACGGATGGCAGTATAAAAAAACTGCATTTTTCTCTGGCAACGCTATACCAAAAGCTCCTGTCCATGAAGCAAATACTTTGATTTGACCCCCTGTTAACTTTCAATCTTTGAATTACAGACAAATATAAAAATAAGCCTTTTACCTGACCCCGCAAAGATAATAATTTATTACACAAAATGTAGTAAATTGCGAACAAATGAATTAAACATATGGAGCGCGACAAGAAGAGTTTTTCAGGGGGAAGGAAATACAGGAACGATGATATTACGGTTTACTGGAAGCCTGATGCGTGCGTTCATGCTTCGTACTGCTACCGTGAGCTCATTGAGGTATTCGATCCGGGAAGAAGACCATGGGTTGACATGAAGGGATCGACAACTGAAAGGATCATTGAAGTTGTTGATATGTGCCCGACCGAAGCGCTGTCCTGGAAGTGGAATGACGAGCCCAGAAACAAAAATGTAGGGCCTGAGCACACAAATCATATTAAATACAGGAGGCCTGAGCTGTCGGAGGACAATGAGGATCTTATACCCGAGGAGCCGGTCTCGGTGAAGATAATGAGAGACGGGCCTGTTGTTATCAAGGGTGATTTCACCTTTATTTACAGCGGGAACCGGAAGGAGATGAAGGCTGGAATAATATCACTTTGCCGTTGCGGCAACAGTCATCATCTGCCATTTTGCGACGGGATGCACAGAAAAACAGGTTTTGAGGATAAATAGCTGAATATTATGACTGAAAAAAAACGTGAGGTCACGGTAGAGGTTATCGATGGAGGTCCGATAAAGATAACCGGAAGGATAGTTCTTAAGGACCTTAAGCGCGACACTGAAGAGACTCCCGGTGAGATATACCTTTGCAGATGCGGGCGATCGAAAACAAAGCCCTTTTGCGACGATTCACACAACAAATAATTCGAAATCCCTCATAACTGAAGCGCCCCGGCAACCTTCACTGCAGCATCGCCGAAGGTGCTTGCTGAGATCACAGATAATCCGGAGTTATCAATTATTTCTTTCGCTTCTTCAGCATTTGTTCCCTGCAAACGTACAACCACCGGAACATTGATGCTCCCTATCGACTTATAGGCTTCCACAATGCCATTTGCAACCCTGTCGCACCTTACTATTCCGCCGAAAATGTTTACAAGGATTGCTTTTACAGCAGGATCCTTCAGGATAATTCTGAAACCGGCTTCAACGGTTGAAGCACTGGCTCCCCCTCCCACATCGAGGAAGTTTGCAGGCGACCCTCCCGAAAGCTTGATAATATCCATTGTTGCCATTGCCAGCCCGGCGCCGTTTACCATGCAGCCAACATTGCCGTCAAGCCTTACATAATTAAGATTGTGCCTTCCTGCCTCAACCTCAACAGGGTCCTCTTCATCAATATCCCTCATCTGAGCTAGTTCGGGATGCCTGAAAAGAGCATTATCATCGAGAATCAGCTTGCAGTCTACAGCCAGTATCCTGTCGTCACTTGTTTTCAGGACAGGATTGATCTCAAGAAGCTGTGCATCGCATCCTTTGTAAGCATCATATATTGTTTCAAGGAATCTCTGCATATTCTTAAATGCTTCCCCGCTGAGGCCAAGCCTGAAGGCAATTTTCCTGGTCTGGAAGGCCTGTAGCCCCGACAGCGGGGAGATCTCCTCGATAAAGATCCGCTCAGGGCTTTTTTCAGCAACCTGTTCGATATCCATTCCTCCTTCGGGCGAATACATCAGCAGGTATCTCCCGCTTCGCCTGTTAAGAAGAATACTTATGTAAAACTCTTTTATTTCTGACGGACCTTTATAATAGACATCCTGTGCTACCAGTACCTTACTGACTTTTCTGCCGTTCGGGCCTGTCTGCGGAGTAACAAGAGTCATCCCGAGCATCTCTCCGGCTATCTTGCCGGCTTCCTCAACCGAACGGGCAAGCTTTACTCCTCCCCCTTTACCCCGCCCCCCGGCATGGATCTGAGCCTTTATCACAAACCACTGAGTGTTGAACTTTTCCTGAAGCTGTTTTGCTACCATAACTGCCTGTTCAGGAGTCCCGGCAACAAAACCTTCCTGAATACAGGCATTGTAGGCTTTCAGGATTGATTTACCCTGATATTCGTGAATATTCATCTCAATATCATTTATATGTGAACCAGCAAAATGAGAACAAAGCCACAGATGGAAAATTAGAAAAATTAATGCATATTTTATCTATTTTAGCATAAAAAAGGATGCGAAAGCTTCTGAACAGCGAACTGGGGAGAAAGAGCATAGAGCAGTACCGGGAATCACTCAGGAAGGATTTCGTTATTGTTCTCGACAATGTCAGAAGTCACAACAATGTAGGATCTGTATTCAGGACCGCAGATGCATTCCTTACAGGAAGGATCTTTTTGTGCGGGATAACTGCCAGACCGCCCCACCGTGATATTCAGAAAACAGCTCTTGGAGCCACCGAGTCGGTACCATGGTGTTATTTTGAGAAGAGCGAGGATGCAATTTCGTTTCTCCGGTCCGAAGGTTATGTAATAGTCTCAGTTGAACAGGCAGAAGGATCTGTTGAACTTCAGGATTTTGAGCCTCGGCCCGGCAGTAAATACGCTATTGTTTTCGGACATGAGGTAAAGGGAGTTGACCAAAGGGTAATTGATATGTCGGATATTTGCATAGAGATCCCTCAGTTCGGAACCAAGCACTCTTTCAACATTGCTGTAAGCGCAGGTATCGTTCTCTGGGAGCTAAACAGAAAAAGGCAGGATCAACAAGATTCAGAACGGTAAACGGATCAACACTATAATGAAAAAAGGGCGGTGTCACCATCGCCCTTTTCATATTTTAAATCTTAATTGTCACTTACTGAACAAGACCCTGGAATGCGCTGTCAGCAAAATATTTTGCGAACTCGAGGTCAGTTTTTGCATAAGCTTTCCACTCAGGTTTTACAGCAATAGCTTCCTTGAGTCCGGCAAGCATGTAATTCTTATCGTCGAGGCGGGCGCCGACAACTGCTTTGAGATAGTGTGATTTGCCACCTCTGCAGGGTTCGGTCATTGCGTCGAGAGTTGCCTTGGCCCTTGTGACATCGCCTTTCAGCAACTGTGCAAGTGCATTGTTGAAGCAGTTTGCATTGCCAAAGAAATTAACAGCTTTGTCATATTCACCCCTTGTGATTGCAATCATGCCCAGACCCCATTTCGATTCCTCGGTAGCGGCTGTCATTGAATTGAAGAGTTCTTCTGCTTTTACAATCTCACCCTTTACAAGGTGTGCAAATGCTGTATTGTTTTTAACAACATCATTATTGGCGATAGCTTTTGCCTTATCGAATGCGGCCAGAGCTTCATCAGCTTTTCCCTGGTTCATAAGGACACAGCCAACATTATTATGTGCGCGTACGCATTTCGGGAAGTTATCGGCTGCAGCCTTGTAGAAGGCAAGCTTATCGTTAAGATCGGTTGCTATTTCGCCGGCATGGAGGATCTCCTCGAGGCTCAGTACTTTCGGATCTGATTTTGCCTGTGCAAGGATCTGCTCGTCGGTACGTCCGATATTGTCGACGTTAACGGTCATCTTTGACCTTCTCAGTTTAGGAAGAACGTCAGTCTTCAGCTCTTCGTAGGCAGATGACATGTTCTTGATCTCTTTTTCACGCTGTTCAGGATCGGAATACATAGAGAGAACTCTGAGGATGAGTTCCTTATCCTGGATATTTGAGTTCTGAACTTCAGTCTTGAAACCGTCCCAGTCTTCCGCTGTTGTCAGGGAGCTGAAGAAACCATCGATTTTTGCAGCTTCGATCTTGTCAAATTCCTTTTTGATGAATTTGTCAGCTGCAGTACCTCTTCTTCCGGAGAGTTTTTCATTCTCTTCAAATTTTCCGTCGGGAGATGCGTATGAACTGACCACAGCTCCTTTGAGTTCCTTGTTTGGATCTGCATCGGCGGTTGCTATATATTGCTTCAGGAGAGCAATGTCCTCAGCCTTGAGTTCAGAATTGCGGATATTCGCCTGATTGATAACGTAGTTAATATCGGCAACCTGTGATTCGGGAACAATCCTTTCATACCTGTCGGGCATGATTATCATCCTTCCATGTACTTCAAGAAGTGTTGATGTAGCTATAACGCCATCAGCAAGCTTGATAGGATCGAAGTCGAGGCTGTTTGCATTGATACTTGCAGTAGTTCTCAGAACGAGTTCAGACATTTTCATTGCATCCTTGTAGGGAATGGTGCTTGTATAGGTAAAATCACCTCCTGTGTAGGAAATAACCTTGTTGTTTGCCTGGACCTTTTCTCCCTGAAGAACCTGTACTTTATCAAAAGCTGTTTCTCCGCCTTCATAGGTGAGAACCGGAGTAACCTCAAGTGTTGCTTTCTTATTGAAATACTTTTCGGGGAAAGTACCTTTGATGGTAACATTTACCTGACCACCGTGAGCTTCAAGTACTTTTGGAACAACTTCATACTTGATATCGCCGGCCTCTTTTTTCATTTTATTCAGGCCGCTGCAACTTGCGAGAAATGCAGCTGCAAGGATAAGGATAAAAAAGCTTCTGATTTTTTTCATAGTCTAATTTTTATTTGTGTTAATCATGTTGGTTTATTCTGCAAACAATTGTAGAATCTTGTCCTTTTAAAACATCTGCAAAATTATAAAAAATAGTAACAAGAACACTAAGGTACATATAATTTTCATAAAATCACCATATTCAGTCCGATGGGATATTCCTTCTCAAAAATATTTTCAAGTATAAGTTCGTAATGATTGCAGTCAGCAACAAAGTCGAGACTATTGATATCGAGGACCAGATATCTTATTTCCGGGTTCTGCCGGAAGAAAGCAAAATAGCTGTCCTGGATCTTCCTGAGATATCCGGCTGATATTGATTTCTCATAATCCCTCCCTCTTCTTTCAATATTGGAAAGAAGTTTCTCAGGATTTACATGAAGGTAAACATAAATATCGGGTTTTGGCAGGGAGCCGTAGATAATGTAGAAGATCTGTCTGTAAAGGTTATACTCATCTCCCTTAAGAGTGGAAGCGGCAAATACAAGCGATTTGGTGAAGTAATAATCTGCAACTGTGAATGATTTGAAAAGGTCGGGCATTCCGAGCTCTTCGTTAAGCTGTTTGTAACGGCTTGCGAGGAATGAAAGCTCGAGAGGAAATGAATATTTCTCAGGATCTTCGTAAAACCTTGGAAGGAAGGGATTGTCGGCAAAACGTTCGAGGATAAGCCGGCCATTGAACTGTTCTGCAACCCTGGTCGCGAGTGTCGTTTTGCCGGCACCGATATTGCCCTCAATTACAACATAGTTATATCTTATCTCCATACAGGGTCTTATATATATCAAATATAGGTAATGGGATCAACAATATCAACAAAGCCTTAAAGGGCTGTCTGTATAAAAAAGCAGAGACCTCTTTTCAGGGTCTCTGCATAGGTATATTATCAGGCTTTTTCAGTGCCTGTTGTCTTCGTTTTTGCGGCCTTCGCCTTCTTCCCTGGGAGGTCTTGGGATCAGGATCTTCCTTGAGAGTTTAAGCTTTCCGGTTTTGGGATCGATATCGATCAGTTTCACCTCAACCTCATCTCCTTCCTTAAGAACCTCATCGACTGTTTTTATCTTTCTCCAGTCGATTTCCGAAATATGAAGCAGTCCGTCCTTGTTAGGCAGAATTTCAACAAAAGCCCCGAACTGTACAATTGTCTTGACTTTTCCTTTGTAAATCTGCCCTACCTCAGGAACAGCAACAATTCTTCTTACCCACTCGAGGGCTGCTGTAATAGCCTCCTTGTTTTCGCCGAAAATATTAACATCTCCGTGTCCGTCTATCTCCTCAACAATAATGGTTGTTCCTGTTTCGCGCTGGATTTCCTGGATCACTTTTCCTCCGGGGCCTATCAGAGCGCCAATCATATCTTTCGGTATTGTAAGCATCTCTATCCTCGGAGCATGAGGCTTCAGCTCGGGTCTCGGTTCTGCTATCGTCTCATTCATTATTCCGAGGATATGAAGCCGTCCGGCCCTGGCTTGTTCAAGAGCCTTTGTAAGGACCTCGTATGAGAGGCCTTCAACCTTTATATCCATCTGTGTTGCAGTAATACCGTCGCGGGTTCCGGTAACCTTGAAGTCCATATCTCCCAGGTGATCCTCGTCGCCCAGAATATCCGACAGCACGGCATACTTACCGGAGTCCTTGTCAGTAATGAGGCCCATGGCAATACCCGAAACGGGTTTGCGAATCTGAATTCCGGCATCCATAAGGGCGAGCGTACCGGCGCAGACAGTCGCCATTGAAGATGAGCCGTTCGACTCGAGAATATCTGAAACCACCCTGATTGCATAAGGATTCTCCTCATCGGGAGGCATAACCCTCTTGAGGGCCCTGTGAGCCAGGTTGCCATGTCCTATTTCCCTTCTGCTTATACCTCTGGCGGGTTTTGCCTCACCGGTGGAGAAAGGAGGGAAGTTATAGTGAAGGGTGAATTTTTCTGTTCCCTGATTGAGAACGTCATCTATTATCTTCTCGTCGAGTTTTGTACCCAGTGTGACCGTCGTAAGGGATTGTGTTTCTCCGCGGGTGAAAAGTGCAGATCCGTGAGTGGCAGGCAGAGGATCTATCTCGCACATTATCGGTCTTATCTGATCTGGCCTTCTTCCGTCGAGACGGATATTCTCGTCGAGCACCAGCCTTCTGGCCGCCTCCTTGACAACGTCGTGGTAATATCTGCGTACCAGAACCTCGTTTACAGGATTCTCTTCTGTGTATTGTGAAAGGAACTCAGTAATGATAGCTTCGAAAGCTTCTTCCCTTTTATGCTTGTCTGTTCCTTCCCTTGCGGTCGAATAACATCTGGCGTATGTCTCGTCCCAGACCTTTTTTCTCAGATCCTCGTCATTCTGCTCGTGGCAATAGCTGCGTTTAAGTGTCGATCCTACCTCTTCAGCAAATTCGATCTGGGCACGGCACTGTACCTTAATTGCATCATGGGCTACCCTCAGAGCTTCTATCATGTCGGCTTCGGAGACTTCTTTCATTTCTCCCTCAACCATCATTATATTTTCGATTGTGGCTCCCACCATAAGGTCGATATCGGCTTCTTTTAGCTGAGTGGCAGTAGGATTGATAACAAAACTGCCATTGATCCTGGCAATCCTGACTTCTGAAATAGGGCCGTTGAACGGAATGTCAGAAACAGCAAGTGCCGCAGATGCCGCAAGGCCTGCGAGGGCATCGGGAATTATGTCGATATCGGCCGAAACCAGGTTTATTGTAACGAAAGTCTCCGCATGGTAATCATCAGGGAAAAGAGGTCTCAGTGCCCTGTCGACAAGCCTTGAAATAAGGATCTCATAATCGGAGGGACGTGATTCCCTTTTCAGGAAACCTCCGGGGAAACGGCCTGAGGAGGCGTATTTCTCCTTGTATTCAACCGACAAAGGCATGAAGTCGGTATCCTCCTTAGCCTCTTTTGCCGACACGACAGTTGCCAGCAGCATTGTCTTACCCATTTTAAGCAGAACAGCACCATCGGCCTGTCGTGCAAGTTTCCCTGTCTGAAGGGTAATTACCCGGCCATCACCGAGATCGATATTCTTCTCCTTAATATTGAACATAAACTATGATTTTTTGATTGCTGAAATTACACATATTTACAGATAATAAGAAAAAAGGCAATTCAGAATTGCCTTTTTTCCTTACTTACGTAATTTCAGTGCTTTGACGATTTCGCGGTAGCGTTCTATATCCTTTACCTTCAGATAATCCAGGAGTCTCCTCCTCCTTCCCACAAGCTTTATAAGGGCGCGCTGGGTACTGAAGTCTTTTTTATTCTTTTTCAGATGTTCGGTAAGATGCGATATTCTGTATGAAAACAATGCTATCTGTCCTTCTGCCGTGCCAGTATCTATCTCTGATGTTCCAAACGTCTTGAAAAACTCCTGCTTCTTCTCGGTAGTCAAATACATGTCTTTAATTAATATGTTGTTTATCCATAAATAAATTGAGTCTCCAATTTTGGAACGCAAAAATAAGGCTTTTTTATGTAAACTATCAAACAATTGACTACTTTTTTTGAATCTTCAGAAAATATTTCTTTAAATGGCAACGCAGCAGGGATATAATTTATTGTGTCCCTTTTTAATAATGACGTAAAGTTAGCACTAAACGTTGCGTGGGGTTAAGAAAAATTTTACCAAGTTATCAACAAATATGTGTAGTTATTAAGAAGGAACAACAGGCTCAAGTAAAAGTTCATCGGGGTTCAGGAGCCTGCCCCCCTGTCTGATAATCCGGCAGCCGACAGAGCATTCGAGGCACCTCCGCTTTCTGCAGTAATTCTCTGTAAGTTGAAGCAAAGCCTGGGTGAAAAAAGCTGATTCGCACTCTATTCCTGCTTCCTTCCATTCCCTTACAACAATATTCTCCTCCGGACCAATCTCCTCAGAAAAAGACACTGCTCTTTCACATAGTTCTTTTTTTCCATGTAATTGTCCGTAGCAGAAAATAACCGGAATGACAGCATTTAGCATCAGAATGTCTGTTGCCTGATCTCCAGTGTTTTTTTTCATTATCCTGCTCTTTTTTCCGAATACATAATGGTCGTCCCAGTATTTTGAGGCCGAAGCGCCGAGAAGATCCCTTATCTCCGCCGTATCGTCAGCCTCAATAATCCTGGAAAAGAGCCCTCCTGCTGTACCCAGAAGGGCGGCAAGCTGTGAGATCCTGACCGTTGGAAAATTAACCGGACGGAGACGTGAGAATTTCCACAGGCATCCATGAAGGGGATAAAGCGAATACTTTGAGGCCAGTACCCTGTATTCCTTAACAAGGTCGATGTAATAACTGTCGCTCAGAGCCTCTCTGAACAATCCCTCTTCAAGCATGCCCGCTGTTCCGAAAAGGAGTGCCTCGATCTGTTTGCGGTTATCTGCATGTTTCCTTATAATCCTGAAGGGGATCGCTGATGCTAGCATCTCAAAAGGTTCCGTGTTTACCCTGAAGCCGAAATATCTTGACAGGACTCTGTAGAATGTTTCATCCCAGTCATTTCCGGTCTCCCGGTATATGGCTGAAATAGTTTCACTTTTCTCTTTCATCCTTTCAATAAGCACCGACTGCAGCCAGTGCCGTACGAGAAAACTGTCGATGCGGCCCAGCTCTTTCTGGCAGGCAATTGTAAAAGGATTGTTAATCAGTTCACAGTACTTCTCGTAATACAAAGGTGAGTAAGCCAGCTCAACCGTTAGTATCTCCTCTCCCTTTGAATTATTTACACTGCGGTCGTTCTCAGCAACAACATGTAGTATCACGTTGTCGAAAGCATGGTCGCGGTGATGCCCGTGGCTGTAAAAATGTGAGGCCTTGTTATGTATTTCAACATTCCCTGCCCATTCGGTAGGACCTATTTGGACCCTTGCGTTAAAAAAATCAGGACCCGAATCACGGTTGTATTCTCCGGGATGCAGAACAGTTATCTTCTGGCCTTCATTGTCATAAAGTGATTCATGGTCATAGAGACCATATTTCCATAAATAGTGAAGAAACTCCTCTTTCATGGCAGCACGTATTAATTAAACAGCGAGACAATAAAGTTAGGAAATGTGCCTGAAAATAAGAAAGAGAAGAGAAAAAAAGATCACACCCGGCTGCCGGATGGAACAAAACCATTCTCCCTGCCGGGATATAATTTAAAGGATAGCTTTTTCTTTGAGAAGGACTGCCATTTCAGCCTGCATTTCCTGAGCTTTTTCTCCGGCTGTGGCAGCGAATTTCTCTGTATTGTCGGCAAAGATTATAGCCCTCGACGAGTTTACAAGAAGGCCGCAGCTGTCATTCATCCCAAAGGAAGCTACTTCCTTCAGGCTTCCGCCCTGGGCACCCACTCCCGGGATCAGAAGGAAATGGCCGGGGACAATCTTCCTCACGTCCTCAAGCATAGCAGCCCTTGTAGCTCCGACGACATACATTATATTGCCTGTTGATCCCCATGATGATGATACCTTTAAGACTCTTTCAAACAATCTGACACCTCCGTCGGTATGATACTGGAAGTCGTCGGCTCCCCTGTTTGAGGTCAGTGCCAGGATGATCACCCATTTATCTCCGTATTCCAGAAAAGGCTTCACCGAGTCCTCGCCCATATAAGGTGCAACGGTAACTGCATCGAAGTCCATGTGACCGAAAAAGGTTCTGGCATACATTTTTGAGGTATTTCCGATGTCGCCTCTTTTGGCGTCGGCGATAACCATCATCCCCGGGTAGTTGCCGCGGATATAGTCGAGAGTGGCTTTAAGGGATTTCCATCCCTCCGGACCGTTGCATTCATAGAACGCCACATTCGGCTTGTATGCAATGCAATAGCTGTGAGTTGCGTCAATGATCCTCCTGTTGAACTCGAACACCGGATCCTTCTCCTTCAGCAGGAAAGCCGGTATCTTTTCAGGTTCAGTGTCAAGGCCGATACAGAGAAATGATTTTTTCTCCCTGATTTTCTCTAATAGTTGAAGCTGGTCCATATTAACCGGGTTTATATGTTGCTCTCCTTAAGACGTTCAGCATTCTCAGCCATCTGCAGTTTCTCGATAATCTCAAGGATATTTCCGTCGAGTATCGAGGGAAGATTATACATTGTAAGGTTTATTCTGTGATCGGTCATTCTTCCCTGGGGATAGTTGTAGGTCCTGATCTTTGCCGACCGGTCGCCTGTCGAAACCATCGTCTTTCTCTTATGCGACACCTCATCAAGATACTTCTGGTATTCCAGGTTATAGAGCCTTGTTCTCAGTTCCTTGAGTGCCTTGTCGTAGTTCTTGAGCTGTGATTTTTCATCCTGGCATGTAACAACAATTCCGGTCGGTATATGAGTCAGGCGTATTGCCGAGTAAGTAGTGTTAACCGACTGGCCTCCGGGGCCCGAGGAACAGTAAGTGTCTTTGCGGATATCTTCGTTCCTGATCTCGACGTCAAATTCATCAGCCTCGGGAAGAACGACAACCGAGGCCGCGGATGTGTGTATCCTGCCCTGGGTCTCTGTCTGGGGTACGCGCTGTACCCTGTGAACTCCCGATTCGTATTTAAGTATCCCGTAGACACCGTCTCCCGAAACGCTTATCACTATCTCCTTAAAGCCTCCTGCCGTTCCTTCTGAAAAGCTGTTGATCTCGTGCTTCCACCCCTGCTGCTCAAAGAATTTCGTATACATTCTGTAAAGGTCTCCGGCAAATATACTTGCCTCATCACCTCCGGTTCCGGCCCGTATCTCAAGAACGGCATCCTTTTCATCCTGCGGGTCGGCAGGGATCAGCAGAAGCTTAATCTCCTCCTCCATATCGGGAAGAACCGAAGAAAGCTGATCGAGCTCAGCCTTGGCCATTTCCCTCATCTCCTCATCCTTCTCGGTTGCCAGGAGTTCCTTTGCACTGGCAAGGTTCGCCAGGGTAAGCCTGTACTTTTCGTAAGCCTCAATTATCGGTTGAAGATCTTTGTATTCCTTGTTGAGTTTGATATAGCGCTCCATGTCGGACAGTACATCCTGTCTTGTAAGAAGCTCTCCGACCTCAATAAATCTTGATTTTACTCCTTCAAGTTTATCAAGGATAAGATTGTTTGACATATGGTCATGAAATTTTCGGGTGCAAAGATAATAAAAAACTGAATTGCTTTCTTAAGCAAGACAGATACTAATATTCGAATGTCCCGTGCTCTGAGGTTATTGTCAGTCTGTTTGTTTCTGACCCCGTACAATAGCCGATTATTCTTGCATCAAGGTTGAATCCGGCCGCTGTGGAAATCATTTCCGCGGCACTTTTTTCGTCGGTATAGATCTCGAAGCGGTGCCCCATATTGAATACCTTGTACATTTCCTTCCACGGAGTGTTTGATTGCTCCCTTATAAGCCTGAAAAGAGGTGGCACGGGAAACATGTTATTCTTCACAACGTGAAGGCGTCCGGCAAAGTGCATTATCTTGGTCTGACCCCCGCCTGAACAATGGACCATTCCGTGTACCTTCTCCCTCATTTCCTTAAGAATCGCCACTACTACAGGTGCATAGGTGCGTGTCGGCGAAAGAATCAGCCGGCCGGCATCGGTACCTGTCCCTTCAACCGGGCTGGTAAGTCTCATGCTTCCGCTGTATACGAGATCTCCTGGGATAGAGTTGTCGAAGCTCTCCGGATACTTACCGGCAAGATAAGAGGCAAAAACATCGTGCCGTGCTGAAGTAAGTCCGTTACTGCCCATTCCTCCGTTATACTCTTTTTCATAGGTGGTCTGACCAAAGGAAGCAAGGCCGACAATAACATCTCCATGACGGATATTGTGATTCGATATCACCTTATCCCGTCTCATCCTTGCGACTACTGTCGAGTCAACGACTATTGTCCTCACGAGGTCGCCAATATCAGCAGTCTCTCCTCCTGTTGACCAGATTCCTACACCCATCGACCGGAGCTCTTCAAGGATCTCCTCGGTACCGTTGATTATAGCGGACACCACTTCCCCCGGAATAAGGTTTTTGTTTCTGCCTATAGTTGATGAAAGCAGAATGTTTTCGCAGGCACCCACGCACAGCAGGTCGTCGGTATTCATCACAATGGCATCTTTGGCTATCCCTTTCCACACAGACAAATCGCCCGTTTCTTTCCAGTACATGTATGCCAGCGACGATTTAGTTCCCGCACCGTCGGCATGCATTATGTTGCAGTAATTATCGTCGCCTCCCAGAATATCAGGTACTATCTTACAGAAAGCTTTCGGGAAAAGCCCCCTGTCGATATTCCTTATAGCATTGTGAACATCTTTCTTTGAAGCTGACACGCCTCTCTTACTGTATCTCGACTCTACCGGCATCCGGATCTTTTTTCGCAAATATAAGAAAAAGGAAATGCCCTTGGGATGAGATGTTTTTCAGATACCTGCTTTGTCCCCGGGGCGAATAACCTCTTACCATTAGGCTATTTCCTTGTTGAAATATAGTCTGTTCTCAGAACACGGAATTCAGTTCTCCTGTTTATCTGATGGGCCACCTCCTTCTGTTCCTCGGTAGCAAGGGTATTGATGAACTGCTCGCTAAGGGTTGTTCCCTGTTTAAGGAACGGGTTCTGACTTTCCGTAATCGCATCAACCACCTTTGGCGTTGATTCGCCGTAACCTTTTGGCGAAAGGCGCTCAGCATCAATGCCTTTGGCGATAAGGTATTCAACAACCGACTGAGCTCTTTTCTGCGAAAGGTCGAGGTTGTATTCCTCGGTATCGCGTGAGTCGGTATGCGACATCAGCTCAATTGTCACATTGGGGTTATCGTTGAGTGTCTCAACAAGTTTGTCGAGCGAAACCATCGATTCGGGACGCAGATCCCATTTCCCGAAGTCATAGAATATATTTGGCAGTTCTATTGGTTTATCCGTTGCCGTCAGGAGGATGGTGACCATGTAATCGCGGCTCTTTTCCTGCCCTTTTGTCGTCTCTTTCTCTTTTCCGTTCAGGTAGCCCTGTTTTGAGGCGAGGAAGATATAGTCGACATCCTGTTTAAGGTTAAATCTGAAATCCCCTCCTGTTCCGGTCTCGGCCTGAAGGTTTGATCCGTCGCTTGCAATAAGCTGAACCACTGAGCCCTGTATCGGGGCTCCTGTCTTCTCGTCCTTAACAAGTCCGGTCACCGCGAAGCGGAGCGGGGGCAGTTCAAAGGTATAAAGGTCGTCATTGCCCCTTCCCTTTCGTGTGGAAGTGAATATACCTTTCTCGTTTCCCTTCTCGAAAGTGATTCCAAAGTCGTCCGCAAAACTGTTTACAGGCGATTGCATGTTTCTGATATTCCATGACCCGTCGGGCTGCAAAACAGCTCTGAAAATATCCAGTCCTCCCATTCCAATATGACCGTCAGAAGCAAAATAAAGGCTCCCGTCATCTCTCGAAAAAGGAAACAGCTCATTACCTCCGGTATTGATATCCGGTCCGAGATTCTCAGGTTCCGACCACGAATCGCTTTCATCGATCCTTGTCACCTTATAGATATCCTTGAGTCCGTATCCTCCTGGCATATCTGAAACGAAATACAGAGTAAGACCGTCGGCCGACAGGGAAGGATGTGCGGTAACCATGGTATCGGGGAGTATTTCCAGACTCTCTGGATTGCTCCAGCTGTCGCCCGACCGTTTGGATACCATGATCACACAACCTTTCATTTCACGTTTGCCGGCTTCGCATCTTGTAAAATAAACCTCATTGAAGTCGGACGAGAAGCTTGGGGTTCCCTCCTCCGAGTCGCTGTTCAGTTCAGCGACAGGGACAGGAGTGCTCCACTTTGATTTCTTGTCAAGACGGCTTTCAAAAATATCGGTAAAACCCTGTCCTGTTGCTCCGTGGGTCTTGTTACCTGCTGCATCGTCACGTGATGAGGTAAAGAAAATAACACCGAAATCGTCGCGTCCGTAAGCAGGACTGAAATCGGAGTCTCCCGAGTTCAGGTCTTTCAACTCCTCAACCCGGTAGGCTTCGGGATTCTTCTGCCATTCAAGAGCCAGCTCGCATGCCCGCAACTCCTGATCAGCTTTTGGATCTGAGGGAGCAATCTGTTTATACTTTCTGAATTCTTCCACCGCCTGGGGGTACCTTCCGTTCTTCTTAAGAGAGGAGGCAAGCCAGAACTGGGCTTCGGGCCTTGAAACTGATGACCTCACGGCAAGCCTGTACCAGGTCTCAGCGTTACGCGGATCATTCGTAAGCCTGTATGCTTCTGCTATCATGTAACCAAGTTCGGCTCTTGTTTCACGATCTGATCTCTTTGCCTTTGAATAAGCGTCCTTGAAAAGATCGATCGCCTCATAGTACTCTCCGGCCTTGAATGATGCATAGGCTCTTTCTGCCTTTCGCCTCTGTGCCGGCAGATCGATGAGTGAGACTGCGGACAATATGATTATAAGCAGTATTAACCGTTTCATAATTTTCTTATAATTTCGACCATAAAAGTAATCAAATTAAGGGAATGCCATATCATCTGACGACACAGCCGTGTCATAATTAAAAAAGGGCATCAAAAATGATGCCCTTTACAAACCATGGATATAAATCACCCAACCTTAACTTATCTTGTGAACAGAAGTTCCCTGTATTTCGGAAGCGGCCAGATCTCGTCATCAACGATCAGTTCAAGCTTGTCGATGTGATACCTGATACTGTCGAGATAAGGCTTTACCTGTTTCTCATAGGCAAGCGCTTTCTTATAGGAGTCCTCAATAATATTGGCTTTCTTGCGCTCCTCAACCATATCAAAAACCTGTTTTTTGATACTCAGGATATGGTCGGATATTATGTGTACGGCCTCCCGTCCGGGCTCGGAAAGTTTCAGGTATTCATCCTCAGGGAATATTTCCTTAAGACCCTTGACGTTTTCAATCAGCGATGACATATATTTTATTCCTGTCGGAACTATGTGGTTTATGGCAAGGTCGGCCAGAACCCTCGATTCAATCTGGACCTTCTTTGTAAACTTGTCGTACTCAACTTCTACACGGCTTATCAGCTCCTTCTCGGTGAAAACGCCTCCCCCGACCAGTACCTCCTTCGATTTGGGAGTAAGATATCTGCTTATTGATTCCGGCACGCTCTCAATCACACATAAACCTCTTTTCTTGGCTTCCTTCATCCATTCCTCGGAATAGTTATCGCCTTCGAAACGAACATCCTCTGATTCCAATATGGATTTCTTCAGTACCTGGAATATGGCTTCATCCTTTCCTCTTCCCTTATTAATAAGCTGGTCGACCGCTTTCTTGAATTTTCTCAGCTGAAATGCCACCGCTGAATTAAGTGCAATCATTGCGGCACTGCAGTTTGCCGATGAACCTACAGCTCTGAATTCGAATTTGTTACCTGTAAATGCAAAGGGAGAAGTGCGGTTTCTGTCGGTGTTGTCGAGGAGGATCTCGGGTATCTTTCCTATTCCGAGCTTGAGCTCTGTTTTCTGTTCAGGGCTCATTTTGTTGTCGGAAACCTTTTTTGACACCTCGTCCAGCATTTTGCTGAGATAGGAGCCCAGGAAAACCGATATTATTGCAGGAGGAGCCTCATGGCCTCCAAGCCTCCATGAATTGGTTTCATTCATAACCGATGCCCTGATAAGCTCATTGCTTTCGTAGACTGCCTTAAGTACTGCAACCAGGAAAGTAAGGAACTGCAGGTTGGTTCTCGGATTTTTCCCCGGCGAAAGAAGATTGACTCCGGTATTGGTCGAAAGCGACCAGTTATTATGTTTCCCCGAACCATTGATTCCTGCATAGGGCTTTTCATGGAAGAGAACACGGAATTTATGTTTCCTTGCCACTCTTTTCATGACATCCATCAGAAGCTGGTTGTGATCGATTGCCAGGTTCACTTCCTCAAAAATAGGAGCGCACTCAAACTGGTTGGGAGCAACTTCGTTATGACGTGTTTTAACCGGAATGCCCAGCTTATGAGCTTCACATTCAAAATCCTTCATAAAGCAGGTGACCCTGCGGGGTATTGATCCGAAGTAGTGATCGGCAAGCTGCTGATCTTTCGATGCGGTGTGTCCCATTAAGGTCCTGTCGGCAAGTTCAAGATCGGGACGGGCATAATACAGAGCTTCATCTACAAGGAAATATTCCTGCTCGATCCCGAGTGTGGGCGTGACTTTTGTTACATCCTTGTCGAAATACTGGCAGACTTCTACAGCCGCCTTGTCGATCTCTGAAAGGGACTTAAGCAGGGGAGCCTTGTAATCGAGGGCTTCACCTGTGTATGAGACAAAAATTGTGGGTATACAAAGAGTGCTGCCCACAATGAACATCGGGGAAGAAACATCCCAGGCAGTGTATCCCCGTGCCTCGAAAGTATTCCTTATTCCTCCGCTTGGAAAGCTTGAGGCGTCGGGTTCCGACTGAACCAGCACCTCTCCTGAGAAATTTTCCACAAGATGACCATTGTCGCCAAAGTCAATGAACCCGTCATGCTTCTCTGCTGTTCCGTCGGTAAGAGGATGAAACCAGTGAGTATAATGGGTAACGCCTCTTTCAAGCGCCCATGCCTTAAGTCCTATAGCAACCTGATCAGCTTCCTTCAATGTAAGTGATTTGCCTTCATTGATTGCACGCCTGATCACCCTGAAGGCCTCGGTCGACAAGTAATGTTCCATCTTGTGGAGGTTGAAAACATCAACTCCATAGAATTTGGAAATGTTGTTTGCAGGAGGTGTCGTTTCGACTGGGACTCTCCCGAAAACTTCCTTCAATGCACTAAATCTTAGTTCTGCCATATATCATAATTTTTATATGGCAAAAATATATTATTTTCTAAACTACCATCATTTTTTGGAGGTATTTTTTATAAAAACTACATTTTTTTATATTAACACCCCCTTTTATGAATATATTTGCATCATATTTTCCTGCTTTTTTAAAGACACCCCCTTGAAATAACTCTTTGTGTCTGTCAAAAGCCGGGCTTTACTACGGCTCACAACCCGGATAAGAAAGGCGTCCAAAGAGAGATTTTTCAAAATTTACAGCAACAACCTTATATTCAGGAGTTAAGGTAAATTCGTCAGCAATTCCGCTTGTCAGGTAATTTATCGATGCCTCCGGGAAATGGAATGTTGTATAGACCACACCGGGTTTTACAACATCCGAAATTCTGGACTTCATGACTGTTCTGCCCCTCGACGAATATATACTTACAAAATCACCGTCAGAGATCCCTTTCTTTCCTGCATCACCCGGATTTATATAGAGAATATCTTCTGTTACCAGCTGACCGTTTGGTGTCCTGCGGGTCATGGACCCGCTGTTGTAATGTTCCAGTATCCTTCCGGTAGTAAGTATATAGGGGTACTCGGCAGAGTATGTTTGAAGTTCATCAGTCTCCTCAAAATCCCATACGTGAAATCTGCCCTTTCCTCTCTTAAAGGATTCCTTATGAAGGATAAGGGTTTCGCTACCGTCTTCATTTACCGGCCATTGTTTTCCGTTTATGCCGAGCTCTTCCCATCTGACGCCCTTAAAGAATGGAACAATGCGCGATATTTCCCGGAGGGCTGTTGAAGGATGGTATTCTTCCTGTCTCCATCCCATACGGTTCATGATCTCTGTTATGATCTGACCGTCGGGCTTTGTTCCAGGAAGCGGATCAACGACCCTGTTAACCCTTTGTATCCTTCTCTCCCCGTTTGTAAAAGTCCCCTCCTTTTCGAGGAATGAAGAAGCAGGAAGGACTACATCGGCTATCCTTGCCGTGTCTGTCATGAACAATTCCTGTACTACAAGGAATTCGAGGCTTTGCAGGGCATTTCTTACATGGCAGGTATTCGGATCGGTCTGAAGCAGATCTTCACCTATTACCCACATTGCCTTGAGATCTCCTTTTTCAGAGGCTTTGAACATTTCGGGGATCCTGTATCCTGTTTTACCTGGAACGTTTTTCCCGTAAAATTCGGAATACAGCCTGTTTATTTCCGGATCTTCGACAGGCAGATAACCGGCTCCCTGATGAGGCTGAACGCCCATGTCGGCTGCTCCCTGGACATTATTCTGTCCCCTCAGGGGATTTACTCCGGCACCCTCTTTTCCGATGTTGCCTGTCATCATTGCAATGTTCGCGATAAGGGTTATGGCCTTTGTTCCCTGCCAGTGTTCCGTAACACCAAGTCCGTGAAACTCCATCGCGGCGTGGGCAGTGGAGTATTCAACTGCGGCAGCCCTTACAAGTTCACGGTCAACTCCGCATATAGCTTCAAGCTCGTCGATATCAAGCTTTCGGAGGTATTCTTCAAAAGCTTCCCATCCTTCGGTTCTGTTCCTGATAAAGGTGGTGTCAATCTTTCCGTCGTCAAGTATATAGCGTGCAAACATGTTAAGAAGGGCAACGTTTGTCCCGGGACGGTTCTGAAGATGGTACTTTGCAAAACGGGCAAGTTCTATTTTGAGAGGATCCATTACTATGAGCGGAGTACCCGATTGAGCGACAGCCCTTATCCTTGCTCCCGTTACGGGATGTGCAGCTGTAGGATTTGCCCCGATAAGCAGGATACACCCTGTCAGGTAAAGGTCGTCAATTGAGTTGGTGGCTGCCCCGGTGCCGTAGGCCCATTGCATTCCCATTGCGGTTGGTGCATGGCATACCCTTGAACAGCCGTCAATATTGTTTGTTCCGATAACCACCCTGATAAATTTCTGCATCAGATAATTCTCCTCATTTGTGCAGCGTGCGGAGGAGATCCCTGCTATTGCATCCGGTCCGTATTTCTCCCTGATATCTGAAAGCCGGCTGACGATATGGTCATATGCTTCATCCCATGTTGTCTCCTCAAAGCTGCCGTTGCGTTTGACAAGAGGTTTCGTAAGCCTGTCGGGATGTTTGTAGAATTCAAAGGCGAATCGTCCCTTAAGGCATGTGTGGCCCCTGTTCACCGCAGCATCGACCGGAGCCTCTATTCCTTTTACTTCACCGTCCGCCACCTTTACCTCGAGATTGCATCCCACTCCGCAATAGGTACAGGTTGTCCGCACCACTTTATCGGGGATCACGGTTTTTGTACCGTAACGGTCTGATATTGCGTTTGTCGGGCAGGTCTGCACGCAGGCTCCGCATGAAACGCATCCCGAAGAGATGAAATCAGTATCAGCTCCCTTTATGATCCTGCTTTCGAATCCTCTCCCTGCAATACCAAGGACATGTTCGCTCTGAAGCTCATCGCAGGCCCTTACGCATCTGTAGCATTTTATACACTCGTCGAGATCCGACCATACATAGGGATGGCTCCTGTCGGGATGGGTCTTCGTAACCTGACTGTCTTCGGGGTATCTTACCACAGGTATCCCGATGGAAGCAATAACCTTCTGGAATTCGGTCGGAAGCTTTCCGGCCTCCGGGTGTATCCTGCCGGATGGGTAGTCGCTCAGTACAAGTTCAATTATATTTTTCCTCAGCTTTTTTATTTTCTCGGTTGAAGGATATATGTAATATCCGTTTGCAACTGGGGTATGACACGAGGCCATCACCCTTGAAGGACCGTCCTTTTTCAGGGCGACTTCCACTGAACATACCCTGCATGATCCGTAATTCATGAGATTATCGGCCTGGCAAAGTGTCGGGACCAGTTCCCTTCCCTTGTTCCTCCTTACAAAATCGAGTATTGTCTCTCCTTCTTCAATCTGATAGGGGATATTATCTATATAGGCTGTCGTTTCCATAAACTCGGGGTCAGTTAAAGATTTTACTCATTTCTCCGGGGAAATATTTCATTGCATTCCGTACAGGCAGTGGAAGACCCCCACCCAGGGCACACAGGGATCCCAGCTGCAGGGTGTCGAGAAGGTCGTCGAACAGTTCCCTGTCGATCTTTCTTCCTTCCCTGATAGCTCCTGCAAGGAGTTCTTCTCCCCTCTTTGCTCCTATCCTGCATGGAAAGCATTTCCCGCACGATTCTCTCGAGGTGAAGTCAAACAGGTGCAACAACAGTTCCGGCATACTGAATTCTTCAGGAACAGATACCACGCCGGCGTGTCCGAGAAGAAAACCGTTTGAAGCAAACGACTCAAAATCGAGGGTGAGCTTTTCAACCATCGTGGAAGGCACTATTCCTCCCAGCGGTCCTCCGATCTGATATGCTTTTACGGGATACAAGGTCCCTCCTCCCATATCTTCAAACACCTCTCTCAGGGGAGTTCCCATTCTCACCTCATAGAGGCCGGGCCTGTTGAATCCCCCGTCGAGCGACACCAGTTTTGTTCCCGGTGATCTTTCGGTACCCAGGGCTGCATAAGCCTCGCCGCCTTCAGTAAGAATGTATCTTATATTTGCGAAGGTCTCAACATTGCTAAGCAGGGTTGGCTTACCGAACAGTCCGTATGTTGCCGGATAGGGAGGTCTCGTTCTTACTTCCGGCCTCAGGCCTTCGAGTGAATTTATCAGCGAGGTTTCCTCGCCACAGATATAGGCACCGGCGCCTTCCACGACATGGAATGTGAAATCCTTTTCGCATTTCCACAGGTTCCTGCTGCTAATCTTTTCGGAAACAAGTTCCTGAACTGCTTTTTTTACCGCAATAACCGCTTCGGGATATTCACCTCTGATATAGAGTATTCCGGTATCGGCTCCTGTTATCATTCCTGCAGCCATCATCCCGAATAGCACTGAATGAGGCCTTTCTTCAAGAAGCCACTTGTCGGAAAAAGCTCCCGGGTCGCCTTCATCAGCGTTGCATATTATATATTTCCTGTGCCCGGCAGCCGAGCGCGATGCATGTTTCTTTGCTGCAAAAGAGAAGCCGGCCCCTCCCCGGCCCCTTAATCCCGATTTTTCGATCTGCCCTATTGCGCCTGGGATGTCTGAGCAAAACGATCTCAGGACACTGTAATATTCACCGGGGTCTCCGGTCGGACTGAGAAGGGCTGGTTTCGGGACATTTGTACCCGTGTTTATTTTCACTTCAGCCACCGCTGCCTTCCCGATCTCAGGCCCCGACAATTCCGTTCCATCCCAGACAATTGTCCTGTGACCGTGCAGAAAAGCATTGTTTGAATGACAATGCCCAAGACAGGTGACTGTTCCGATCTCATCTTCGGAATAGCTCCTGAGAAGTTCTTTCCTGAGCCTTGCGTTACCTCCCGATGTCAGGCAGGCAGTGCCTTCGCAGATGTAGACTTTCTTTTCCCTGTGTTCCTTTCGGAGGAAATCATAGAACGAACTGACGCTGAGAATGGAAGAGCTCCCGGTAAGGTATTTCTCGCGGATGATTCCGAGTCTTTGCTCATCATCCCCGTCATCACCGGTATACGCTCTCACAATCTCCTCAAAAAGACTCTCTCTTAGTCCTTTGCGTTCTGACAAACCACGGAGATTCCTTGACATATTCAGAGATTTATAGTTTAACACACAAGATCCGGATCCTGACTATATCAGCAAGACAACAGGTTTCCGGGCTGGTTACAGTATATTTGCCGTATACAAGATATTGAATTATTGTCATTCACGAAATAATATGAGAATTATCACATTTCTCCGTGAATGGTTTCTGCCGGGTCAGATTTGCAGGTTTCAGTCATATAAGCATCATGTAAATCGCAGTTTTTATCATAGCATTGTTTCTCTGATAATTACATCGTGAGAAACAAATTAGAAACTCAACTTAGTTTTAACGGAAATTTGTTATATTTGTCGCCTGAATTTAAAAACGATACAATATTCAACTTATAAAAGATCATTCATGTCAGCACTTCAATTTTTAAGGGAAAGAGCAGGGGTTCTAGTTGCAGTTGTTATAGGTCTCTCGTTGTTCATTTTTGTGGTAAGTGATTTCTTCGGCAACGGTGCCAACCAATCGGCAAAGGCGAGAAAGTATTATGAGATCGGAAAAATAGGAGATGAAACGGTTTCCTACCAGGATTTTGAGCAGGAAGTGCAAAGTCTTGTTGAGATTTACAAATTATCAGGCAACGCTTCTCTCGATGAGGCAACGACTGAATCGATAAGGGAGCAGACCTGGCAGCAGATAATTAGGAAGACCATTCTCGACAAGCAGTATAACAAGCTTGGTATCGGAGTAAGCACCGAAGAAGTTGACGAGCTTGTTCTTGGCAATAATCCGCACCCGGTTGTCCTGCAGTTGTTCACAGATCAGCAGACCGGCACATTCAACAAATCGTTCCTTGTGAATTTCCTCAAGCAGACGGAGATAGACGAAACAGCAAAAAAATACTGGCTCTTCTTTGAGGACCAGATTGTTGATGACAGGATGAGTTCCAAATACAACACCCTTGTTTCAAGGGGACTATATGTTACATCAAAGCAGGCTGAATTCGACAGCAAACTCTCGAATGCAACAGTTGACTTCAGCTATGTTATGAAAAACTTTGCATCCATTTCCGATTCTTCGGTTAAGATAACCCAGTCAGATCTTGAATCATATTATTCAAGGCGTAAGGAGGAATTCAGGAAGACGGCTCTCAGGGACCTTGAATATGTTACTTTTGACATAGTCCCTTCTGCCGATGACATCCGCCAGGCTGAAGAATGGATAGAGAGGACAAGTGCTGAATTCAGCGAGGCAGCCGATCCTGTTCAGTTTATTAACCTTACTGCCGACACGAGGCATAACAGCTTTTTTCTTACTCTCGACCAGGTTCCCGACACATTGAAGGACTTTGTAAAGAAAGAAGACCTTAAGTCAGTCTTTGGCCCTTATAATGAAGACGGAACACTTAAAATAGCAAAGCTCATTGAAGCGGCCAACAGGCCCGATTCAGTACATGCACGGCACATCCTTCTTTCAGGTCAGACCAGGACCCTCGAACAGGCGAGAACTGAAGCTGACAGTCTTATCAGGCTCCTGAAGAGCGGAACAACTTTCAGCACACTGGCGATAACCAATTCCGACGATCAGGGATCGGCCCAGCTCGGAGGTGACCTTGGCTGGTTTTCAGAAGGGATGATGGTTACTCCGTTCAACGATGCATGTTTCGGAGGGAAGAAAGGAGACATTGTCAAGGCTGAAACAACCTTCGGTGTCCATATTATTGAGATACTTGATCAGTCGAGGCCTTCGAAGAAGTATCATGTCGGAATTGTCGACAGGAAGATAATTCCCGGATCAATAACGAATCAGAGGATATACAGTGAGGCAAGTCAGTTTGCCGGCACGAACAACACATACGAAAAATTCAATGAGGCGGTTGCCTCACAGAGTCTGACGAAGCGAGTTGCAAGCGACATAACTCCCCAGCAAAAGACCCTTCCTGGTCTTGAAAGTCCAAGGAGCCTTATTATTTCTCTTTTCCAGACTGAAAGAGGAAGGATAGTTCTTGATAACAACCAGCAGGCTGTTTTTGAGGTAGGCGATAAATATGTTGTGGCATATTGCACGAAGGTCCAGGAGGAAGGTATTGCTCCTCTGAAGGATGTGGAGAATGACATCCGTTTTCAGGTATCAAGGGAGAAGAAAGCCGAGGTGATAGCAGCCGAATTTGAAAAGAACTATCAGCCGGGAAAGAGCCTGGAGGATATAGCATCGGCTATGGGTCTTTCCGTTCAGGAAGCTACCCAGATAAATTTCAGGTCCTATTCCGTTCCGGGGGCAGGTGTTGAGCCGGCTCTTATCGCAGCAGCTTCTGCAGCAGAGCAGGGTACTGTATCTGGTCCGGTGAAGGGTGAGAACGGTGTTTTCATGCTTACCGTCAACAGTATAACCCCGGCAGGAGATCAGGATGCTGATATGCTGAGGCAGAGGCTCACGACCACGTATCAGATGCGCGGCAGCTATGAGGCTTACGAAGCATTACGCAAGGCTGCCAACATAGAGGATAAAAGATATAAGTTTTATTAGGATTTCTGTTCCATGAGGAACAGGCCTGAAAAGGTATTCATGCTTTGATGAAGGAGGCTGTCCCTTAGCCGGGTGACAGCCTTTTTCTTTATCCCGGGTTGGAAAGATCAGGACTAACATGGAAAAAGCATATCTGCTTTGTGTTAATTAACCACGGAATTCACGGGGACACGGATTATACACGGATTGTCTCAAAATAAACCCGTGATCTTATCCGTGAAATCCGTGGAATCCGTGGTTAATCAATTTGTAGAGATCAATATTCTTAATATAAATGCAAAGAGATCTGCAATTTATTTCTCCGGATACTGACTTGAGCAAATTTATGAATCCCATATTTAAACAATGGTGTTCCGGTGGCACTAATTGTCATAAGTCAGGAAGTGATGAACTTACCAGGTCAATGTTTTTTTGATTGGGAAAATCTTTTCTGATCTGAAAGACAGGTAAGGAGATTAAGATTCCATGGTTTATACCCGGCGAGGGATGACACATGCCACGGGTGCTGGCGGGTATGAGGTCGCAGCCAGCAATAAGGGAGGGGATCCTTGTGTACAAATCGAGTAGGAGGAAAATGAAATAGGTTTCCTCCTATTTCATTTTCCGACCTCTCACACCACCGTACGTACGGGTCTCGTATACGGCGGTTCCCTAAGGTACAACTTTCACCTTGTTGAAGTGATCCGATAAGAAAACGTAGCCAGCAAGGCGGAGACGCTCTGTGGTAATAGTTGTGTCGAGGATATAGCTACCAGCAATGTGCCAAGAACCTTTCCTTGTGTATGCCCACTCGTAAGCCTTCTGTTTCTTAACGCCCAGCTTAACGAGATTGGCCAACTTGGTCTTTATCCGTTTCCATTGTTTCCAAATGACCATACGTAGCCTCCGGCGATACCACTTATCAACACTTACCAGCAGCATCTTCATGTCTGCCAGCTTGAAGTATTGCACCCAGCCTTTAATGTACTGGCTCAGTGCTTCCTTTCTCCGGTCATTACCCCAACCGTTACTCCTTGATGTCAGCTCCTTGATACGGGCTTTCATCTTTGCAACGCTTTTGGGATGTATCCGCAGCCTGCCCTCCCCCTTTAAAACGTAAAAGGAGTAGCCAAGGAACTTGACCCCCCTGACATGGGCAACCTGACTCTTGTCCCGATTCACTTTCAGGAACAACTTCCCCTCTATAAAGGGGATGATGTTCTGCATAGTGCGCTCGGCACTCCGCCGGCTCCTGCAGAAAATGACCATGTCGTCTGCGTAGCGTACAAACTTGTGCCCCCGTCTCTCGAGCTCCTTGTCCAGCTCATTGAGCAGTATGTTGCTCAGAACCGGACTTAATGGCCCTCCCTGTGGAACGCCCTCCTGCGTCTCTTCGTATTTGCCTTCATTCATCACTCCTGCATTGAGGTACTTATGGATTAGCGAGATAACCCGCCCATCCTTAACCTTGTGTGACAGTACCTCTGTCAGTTTGCTATGGCTGACTGTGTCAAAGAACCTCTCGAGGTCAATGTCAACCGCATAAACATAGCCTTCAGTGATGTAATCCCGGCATTTACCAAGTGCCTGGTGTGCGCTTCGCTTTGGCCTGAAGCCAAAACTCCACGGGGAGAACTCGGGCTCATAGAGCCGAGAGAGCTGTTGCGCTATGCTCTGCTGGATAACCCTGTCTACTACAGTAGGGATACCCAACCCCCGACGCTTCCCGTTCTCTTTGGGTATCTCTACCCTCCGGACCGGATTGGGGCGGTATTTGCCCCTTTCAATGGATGTTATCAACTCCTCCTTTCCCCTGACAAGATAGTCTTTCAATGACCCGACATCCATCCTGTCAACACCCCCTGCCCCTTTGTTACGCCTCACTTGTCTGTAGGCAGAGTTAAGGTTCGAGGGTGATAGGATTTGTTCCAAAAATCCATTCCCTGATTGGTGATTGTTGCTGGTGAGGTTGTTTTCAGTTATCCTCATGTAAGTCTGCCCTCCCTCATGTCCTTCGGATGCCGTCCTATCTCCATGCGGGCAGGTCTCCGGTCTCCCGGTGATTTTCTGCTCTCTCCCTTTCATGCGGTAACATTCATTTACTTCTCACTCCTTAAGGTTCAGCCCTTCCTCAGGGGTGTCGTCCCTCAGTACTATGGCCTCGGCTGACTTCTCACGGTTAACCTTCTTTCGACCATGCTTCTTACTCTGCTTCCGCATGTCCGTGAGATCTCCCCGGGTAAGAACGATAACTTTTATCCCATATGTCTGCTTCATTTACCTTGGCTGCTCCGGACAGTACTGGACTTCGTTTTGTGTTGCAAACTTATCCCCAGCCTTAGGCCTTTTATGAAGTTCCTGTTCGTCAGACCAGGACTTTGCCTCCGGCTTCCTTCAGATCCCTCCTCACGGAGGGCACCCTTGCCTTTGGCTAACGCTTCCCACTGTCAGGGCGCGTTTGGGACTCTCACCCTAGAGTTATCGCCCATGCCGGGCACACAACAAAAAAGGGTTCTGTTTTTTACAGAACCCTTTTGTTATAAAGTCGGCGACTACCTACTCTCCCACAATTAGCAGTACCATCGGCGCTGACGGGTTTAACTTCTCTGTTCGGAATGGGAAGAGGTGGAGCCCCGCCGCTATAGTCACCTTAAGATTTTGAGACTTCAGACACGTATGACCTCCTTCCGTCATCCGTCTTATTTCAGCCACCATAGGTTTTCCAACAATGGCCGTCTTCCGTCTCCAATATCATGACATACCGGCTGAAAAGTCAATAAGATCCTATGCGGAAAATTCACGGGTAATTAGTACTGCTCGGCTTTGACGTTACCGCCTTTACACCTGCAGCCTATCAACGTCGTAGTCTTCAACGACCCTTAAGGGAGATCTCATCTTGAGACGAGCTTCGCACTTAGATGCTTTCAGTGCTTATCTCTTCCAAACATAGCTACCCTGCGATGCAGCTGGCGCCACAACAGGTACACTAGCGGTCTGTCCAACACGGTCCTCTCGTACTAGTGTCAGGTTCTCTCAAATCTCCTGCGCCCACAACAGATAGGGACCGAACTGTCTCACGACGTTCTGAACCCAGCTCGCGTGCCACTTTAATCGGCGAACAGCCGAACCCTTGGGACCTTCTCCAGCCCCAGGATGTGACGAGCCGACATCGAGGTGCCAAACCGCCGCGTCGATATGAGCTCTTGGCGGCGATCAGCCTGTTATCCCCGGAGTACCTTTTATCCTTTGAGCGATGGCCCTTCCATACGGAACCACCGGATCACTATGCTCTACTTTCGTACCTGATCGACTTGTCAGTCTCACAGTCAAGCGCCCTTGTGCCATTACACTCTCCGCACGGTTACCAATCGTGCTGAGGGCACCTTGAGGAGCCTCCGTTACTCTTTTGGAGGCGACCACCCCAGTCAAACTACCCACCAAACAATGTCTCCCGACTGTAGTCGGGATTAGATTCCAGGTAAATGAAGGGTCGTATTTCAACGTTGACTCCCCGATTCCTGGCGAAACCGGTTCACAGTCTCCGACCTATCCTACACATCACTTACCCAAAATCAATGTTAAGCTATAGTAAAGGTTCACGGGGTCTTTCCGTCCCGTTGCGGGTATCCGGCATCTTCACCGGAACTACAATTTCACCGAGCTCGTGGCTGAGACAGTGCCCAGATCGTTACACCATTCGTGCAGGTCGGAACTTACCCGACAAGGAATTTCGCTACCTTAGGACCGTTATAGTTACGGCCGCCGTTTACCGGGGCTTCGATTCAGAGCTTCTCCCCATTGCTGGGAATAACCCCCCCTCTTAACCTTCCGGCACCGGGCAGGTGTCAGGCCTTATACTTCATCTTTCAATTTCGCAAAGCCTTGTGTTTTTGTTAAACAGTCGCCTGGGCCATTTATCTGCGCCCCCATTATAACAGGGGAACCTTTATCCCTAAGTTACAGGTTCAATTTGCCTAGTTCCTTAGCCACGGATCACTCGAGCACCTTAGGATTCTCTCCTCGACTACCTGTGTCGGTTTGTGGTACGGGCACCATATACCTGATGCTTAGAGGGTTTTCTTGGAAGTATGATTAGGATCACTATCCACTCGCCCGAAGGCTCATGGTACTATCAGGTTCATCACCTATCAGCTGTTAACCAAAAGGTATAACTACACCCTTTAACGTACTATTCCGTCAGTACGCGGATCTTTCACTCCTCCGTCGCCCCTTCGCGGTAAACGGTGGTACTGGAATATTAACCAGTTGTCCATTAGGATCGCCACGCGGCTTACCCTTAGGACCCGACTAACCCTGATCCGATTAGCGTTGATCAGGAAACCTTAGTCTTTCGGTGGGCAGGTTTCTCGCCTGCCTTATCGTTACTTATGCCTACATCTTCTTTTCCAGACGCTCCAAAATGCCTCGCGACACTTCTTCCACGCCGACTGGAATGCTCCCCTACCAATCATCCCGATTTCTCGGGATGAGTCCATAGCTTCGGTAATATGCTTATGCCCGTTTATTATCCACGCACAACCGCTCGACTAGTGAGCTGTTACGCACTCTTTAAATGAATGGCTGCTTCCAAGCCAACATCCTAGCTGTCTAAGCAGTCGCACTTCGTTAATTCAACTTAGCATATATTTAGGGACCTTAGCTGATGATCTGGGTTCTTTCCCTCTCGTCCACGGACCTTAGCACCCGCAGGCTCACTCCCGGAGAGCATCTTGCAGCATTCGGAGTTTGTCAAGGATCGATAGGCGGTGAAGCCCTCTAGCCTTATCAGTAGCTCTACCTCTGCAAGACTCCGTCCGAGGCTGCACCTAAATGCATTTCGGGGAGTACGAGCTATTTCTCAGTTTGATTAGCCTTTCACCCCTATCCTCAGTTCATCCAAAGACTTTTCAACGTCTACTGGTTCGGCCCTCCATCCCGTGTTACCGGAACTTCAGCCTGACCAAGGATAGATCACAAAGTTTCGCGTCTACCTCCACTAACTATACGCCCTATTCAGACTCGCTTTCGCTTCGGCTCCAACCCTGAAGGTCTTAACCTCGCTAGTGAAGTGTAACTCGTAGGCTCATTATGCAAAAGGCACGCCGTCATCCCGATAAATACCGGGACTCCGACCGCTTGTAAGCGCACGGTTTCAGGTACTATTTCACTCCCCTGTTCGGGGTGCTTTTCACCTTTCCCTCACGGTACTGGTCCACTATCGGTCTCTCAGTAGTATTTAGCCTTGCCAGATGGTCCTGGCAGCTTCAGTCAGGATTTCACGTGTCCCGACCTACTCAGGATACCCCTCCCTTTAATGATAGTTACGCGTACAGGACTTTCACCCTCTGCGGTGTAACTTTCCAGTAAACTTCCGCTTCTTATCATTATCAGTTGTCGAGGTCCTTCAACCCCAATATTGCCGAAACAACATTGGTTTGGGCTATTCCCCGTTCGATCGCCACTACTTAGGGAATCACTATTGTTTTCTCTTCCTCCGGGTACTAAGATGTTTCAGTTCTCCGGGTTTGCTTTCCGATCACTCGGAATGTCACGCCTTCAGCGTGACGGGTTGCCCCATTCGGAAATCCGCGGATATGTCGGATATTTGCTCCTCCCCGCAGCTTATCGCAGCTTGTCACGTCCTTCTTCGCCTCTGAGAGCCAAGGCATTCACCATGCGCCCTTTATTTATTTTCTCGAATATAATCTTATTAACTTTTCTTTTGTTTTTCTTGCCAGTATGTCAAAGAACATATCAGTTACTGGTTCCCGGATGCCGGTTACGGGTTAAAAACCTGCAACAAGCAACTAGAAACTAGCAACTAAAATATCATAAATGAAGTATAACCAGGGAGATACCAATTAATCTTCTCCAGAAAGGAGGTGTTCCAGCCGCACCTTCCGGTACGGCTACCTTGTTACGACTTAGCCCCAGTCACTGGTTTTACCCTAGGCCGCTCCTTGCGGTTACGGACTTCAGGCACCCCCAACTTCCATGGCTTGACGGGCGGTGTGTACAAGGCCCGGGAACGTATTCACCGCGCCGTGGCTGATGCGCGATTACTAGCGAATCCAGCTTCACGGAGTCGAGTTGCAGACTCCGATCCGAACTGAGACCGGCTTTCGAGATTCGCATCCTGTC
Source organism: Bacteroidales bacterium (assembly GCA_040772125.1). Lineage (GTDB taxonomy): Bacteria > Bacteroidota > Bacteroidia > Bacteroidales > VadinHA17 > LD21. Next base: position 318,755 of record JAXGYS010000003.1, on the reverse strand, counting down.
TCCAGGTAGCTGCCCTCTGTACCGGCCATTGTAACACGTGTGTAGCCCTGGACATAAGGGCCGTGCTGATTTGACGTCATCCCCACCTTCCTCTCGGTTTACACCGGCAGTTTCGCTAGAGTCCCCGGCTTGACCCGCTGGCAACTAACGATAAGGGTTGCGCTCGTTATGGGACTTAACCCGACACCTCACGGCACGAGCTGACGACAACCATGCAGCACCTTGCAGAGAGTTCCGAAGAAAATGATGATTTCTCACCAATGCACTCCACATTTAAGCCCAGGTAAGGTTCCTCGCGTATCATCGAATTAAACCACATGTTCCTCCGCTTGTGCGGGCCCCCGTCAATTCCTTTGAGTTTCAGCCTTGCGGCCGTACTCCCCAGGTGGATCACTTAATGCTTTTGCTTAGCCGCTGACTGTGTATCGCCAACAGCGAGTGATCATAGTTTACGGCGTGGACTACCAGGGTATCTAATCCTGTTTGATCCCCACGCTTTCGTGCATCAGCGTCAGTAATGACCCAGCAAGCTGCCTTCGCAATCGGTGTTCTGTGTAATATCTAAGCATTTCACCGCTACATTACACATTCCGCCTGCCTTGACCACACTCAAGACTAACAGTATCAACGGCAAGTCTACAGTTAAGCTGTAGAATTTCACCACTGACTTATCAATCCGCCTACGCACCCTTTAAACCCAATAAATCCGGATAACGCTCGCATCCTCCGTATTACCGCGGCTGCTGGCACGGAGTTAGCCGATGCTTATTCCCAGAGTACCGTCAAGTCCTGTCACGACAGGATTATTCTCCCCCTGGAAAAGAAGTTTACAACGCGTAGCGCATTCTTCCTTCACGCGGGATGGCTGGTTCAGGCTTGCGCCCATTGACCAATATTCCTCACTGCTGCCTCCCGTAGGAGTCTGGTCCGTGTCTCAGTACCAGTGTGGGGGATAACCCTCTCAGGTCCCCTAAACATCGTAGCCTTGGTAGGCCGTTACCCTACCAACTAGCTAATGTTGCGCATGCCCATCCTGTACCGCCTGAGCTTTAATTATCAAAGGATGCCCTCCAATATCATCATGGGATATTAGTCCGAATTTCTCCGGGTTATCCCCCTGTACAGGGTAGGTTGCATACGTGTTACTCACCCGTGCGCCGGTCGCCACCAAAGTATTGCTACCTCGTGATGCCCCTCGACTTGCATGTGTTAAGCCTCCCGCTAGCGTTCATCCTGAGCCAGGATCAAACTCTTCATTGTATAAATTTATTCTCTTTTGTTCTTTCCAAAGATTAATCCTCAGATGCTCAATTCTAAATACTAACAAGTTATCTTTAGCGAGATCCTATATCTCGCCTGGTTGCTACTTCATCATTTCAAAGAACATGTTTCATCCGCCAGGGCATTATAAAAATCCTGCCTTCGCGGATTTTCCCTTTTTCACTTTTGGGGCGATAAAGTTAATCATTCTTTATCTCCTCACCAAAAAATCAGAGATAATTTTTCCGGCTTTCCCCTCATAATCTTTCCCTTCAACCTTTAGCCGGAATCCTATCTCTTTTAACCCTTCAATTAACTCTTTCGCTTCAAAAGCGGGTGCAAATGTATGCAACAATTTTTACAAACCAAATCTTTTTATAGATATTTTTTCAAATAATTTTTGATCCATTTTTATGTGGCTGATTACTTGCTGTTTCCGGCGAAAAAAATTTTACCGGGATACCACCTTTTTTATAATGTGAAAGGTCATGCAGGCTTTGCACTTCGTAGCTTAAGCGAAGAAGTGTCGTTCAGGTCATGTGTCTTCAGTCTTCGGTCTTCGGTCTTCGGTCCTTTTCATAAAATATTTCAAAATAATTACTACATTTATAGTATTAATAAAATAATTATAGTATTTTTGAAAAAAATAAGTCAATGAAAGAGATCACAAAAGCCCAGGAGGATGTTCTGAAAGCCATCTGGGATGTTGAAAAAGGAGCGGTTTCAGATATCCTCGACCGGCTTCCTGATCCAAAACCTGCCTATACCACCGTCGCAACCGTAATCAAGGTCCTCGAACGGAAAGGCTATGTAGCCCATGAAACCTACGGCAAAACTCATGTGTATTACGCCCTGGTGCAGAAAAAAGACTACGGCAGTCACGTGGTAAGGGAGGCATTTGCCGGTCTTTTCAACTCCTCGCTTAATCAGATGGTGTCACCTTTCATCCTTAACAGGGATATCAGCATCTCCGAACTCGAAGAGTTGAAAAGTATGCTTGAGTCTGAAATTGAAAAACAAAGGAAACAGGATGGAACCAATTAAATACCTTCTGGCATCGACCGTACTGATCAGCATTTCATACCTTGTATTCAGGGTGGCTTACAGAAACGGGACACGATTCAGGCAACAGCGATTCTTTCTGATCGCAGTCCTGATTCTTTCTCTCGTCCTCCCGCTCACCGGCATTAAAATTCAGACAGGACAAAGGCCGGAGAAGGAAATAATGACAACCGGAGAAACCGGGACAAACGACTCCGGATACCTTATTAATATATTATCCTCAGATGGGCAGGGTGATTTTTCCCGAGCGACTGACACTGCATTGAAGCTGTACCGTATTATTACAGGGATAATAATTTCGGTTTTTGCAGCTCACTTTATCCGCATCTTGAGATTGAGATACTCATCAGTGAAGAAACAACAAGACAGGTTTTCGATAATAATCAGCAGGTACGTTGAAAGTCCGTTTTCCTTCTTCCGGTGGATATTTATCCCAAAGGATATCGAAGACCGGGATGAAATGGAAAGCATAATAATTCACGAGAGCGTCCATGCATCACAATATCATTCGGCAGACAACCTGCTTATCGGATTCACGGCAGCGTTAATGTGGTTCAATCCGCTTGTATGGATGATGAAGAAGTCGTTTCATCTGACGCATGAATACCTTGCGGATGAGGGAACGATCGGGTCGGGTATTGACAGTCTGAGGTATCAGGCTTTCCTTATAAACCATGTTGCGGAAGAGAGGCTGATCCTTGTTTCTTCCGGTTTCAACCAATCTCTAATTAAAAAAAGAATGATCATGATGACAAAAGACAAAAGCAAACTGCAGAAAAAAGAAAGGATACTTGTTATGATTCCCCTTTCGCTGATCCTGATTTCAACTACAGGTTTCATAAACGGGATGTTTCCCGGAGAACAATCCATAGTGCCGGTCGAGGAATACATAACATCCTCGCAATTTGAAACTCCAGCGAGTGTTCCTGAATACCAGCAGGACACCATCGTAAAGAAGACGGTGAAAATAAGACGGGCTGTCGCCAGCAGCGGCGATGTAAAGGAAAAGGATGAGATCCGGGTTATCGGATATGGAAATCAGAAATCTGCAGACTCGATAGTTTATGTTGTGGATGGTACCCGGATTAAGGATATCAGCACGGTAAATCCCGACACAATCGAGTCAGTTACCGTTCTGAAGAGAGAAAGTGCCACAGCGCTTTATGGCTCAGAAGCACGTGACGGAGCTATAATTATTACCACCAGGAAGAAGCTTGACGCTGAGTCGGATAAAGGTGAACCGGAAGAATACAGTTCAGAGGTGCCGGAAAATGTACTGTTTATTATAAATGGAGTGAACTCTGACAAGAGCAGTTTTGAGCAAATCGAAGCCGGTGATATTGTTTCAATTGAAGTATTCAAGAAGGAAAGTGTAAAAAAAGTCACAGACGGGAATTATGAAGGAGTTATAGTGGTAAAAACGAAATAACTCTGATCAGGCCGGAATAGCTTTTAGGGCAGGGGAATAGCTATCCGAAATTATTCGGAACAATCATTGCGATTTTTTTCGCAATGATTTTCAAATGCAGCAAAAATGCAAGTCAGATTTCAGCGTAAATCTGCGCTTTAATCTGCGTAAATCTGCGAGAACTTCTTCATCACAACCAATCACAAAAAAAGCCCCCTGGTTTCCCGGGGGGCTCATTTTTAAGTTCGGCGACTACCGGATTTTATCCCGCCTTGCGTGCGGGACTCCCACAATTAGCAGTACCAACGGCGCTGACGGGCTTAACTTCTCTTTTCGGAATGGGAAGCAGGCCCTTTATCTCTAATGTTTGACCATAAACCTTGATGTCCAGGTTTTTTCTCCGTATGAAATCTTTAAGATGTACATCCCGTCACTGTAATTGGCTGTGTTTACTCTATACGGCAATTCATTGAAACTGGAGGCAAATTTGACTATCCCATAGATATCGGTCACGGTTAAATCAAATTTCCCTTCCAGGTTTAAACCTATGACATCCGCCTTTTCTATCCTGACATGGATTTCGATATAATCCGCTGCAGGGTTCGGGTAAATGGTGAATAACCCCTGGCCGCAATCCCACGACTCACCGAAATATGCCGAATGGATCATCACGTTAGAGCCGCATCCCGTGCAGCAGGTCTGAGCCTTTACAACTACGTTCCCCCACGGTGAATCATTCGTGTTGATCGAGGCCATGTCATTATACGTGTAATGCAATGTCCACCCTGCCGGGATATCCCAGATATAATTCGATGTAGAACAACTGCTGTTATTATGAATGTACATGTGATAGGTAGTATAGGGGCATAGTAATGACTGGTCGGGTATGGTCTGTCCATACGAATCAAGAACACTGAGAGTAACATCCTGGTAAGGCGGACCATTTATTATGATATCACTCTTTACTATTTGAGCTGAACAAGTTCCTTTTGTGACTGTAAAGATCAGATTGCCCTTCCCAATATTTGAACAACTTGTTCCCCTGAATGTGGCTATAGTGTCATTCCCGGATGAAGGGGTTACAAGATTCCCCCCGCTGAACAACCAGGTACATGAGGAGCCTGAAGGTAAACTGTGAAGGGTAAAGGAGGAATTGGTATTGCATACAACAGAGGGACCAGTGATTGATAAACACGAGCCGTCACAATCTATCACATCACCTATGGCAATTTGTTGAAGGATCCAGTTTACTTTTGGGAGTGTCAAATCAATATGAAGCTCATTGTCTGAATCATTGTTTATAAAAATTGCGTTAAAAGAAGTAGGGCTTTGACTGGTGATGGATGCCTGTAATGAAGTAGCATCTATTGGAATATCAAATGCACTTACAGTTGGTACGAAACAAAAACCTGTAGAAGTAAGCACCATTGAAGAACCTTCAGGTAACTGAATATCATTGAGATCTATACCAAATGACTCAAGATCATAGATACCACCAGGTGCGTTGTCGAAAGGCAGTGAAGCTACACTTAGAACAGAACTCTGCCAGGAAATTACTTTATAGTACCATTCACATACCCTCTCAGGCGAAGCAGGATTATCAGCTAAAGCGTAACAATTGGCATCAAGAATAAAATGCCATAAATCTCCTATTATATCTAATTCATAATGTAAATCAAGCAGTTTCTGCCCCGGTTCAAAATCGGGGTAGTTGACACCTTGCATCGAGCCATTGCTTAAAGCAATATTTCGGCATTGTTGAGGCATCCCCATTTGGGCGAGCTCGTTAATGAAAGTACTCCCGGATAAAGCATGTAAAATCAACATTTGCCTTGCGGCGGGAGAATCCATTATTGCATACGCATCCTCTATTTCAGGTATTTCATCCCTTATTGTCCAGACCAAATATTGAAAATCAAACATCTCTTTAACTAACTGCTGATAACCTATCGGGACATTGGCTCCCCGGTGAGGGGAATCGTAAGAAATATATAAGCGGGTATCGTGATCTTGGTCCAGGTTTTCCATATCCACCAGTGCATATCTAGCCACTAGTCCTCCCATACTGAATCCCATGATCACATTTTCGTATTTCTCCATACAGTTTAATTCTTTCTCTTCGTTTACAAATCCTATTAATTCTTCTAAGGCATAAGCATTACGCTGTATATAATCAGTGCTGTTCACATAATTTACGAAAATAAGATCGTAGCCTTCATCAAATAAATCATCTCTCAAACCAGCATAATCTATTTCATAATAAAGATCTTCATAACTAAAAGCGTTATAAGGGTCAAATCCCTCCAGTACAAAAAAAGGTTTATTAAGTATTGTATCGCCGGAACCTAAATAAATATAGTATTCAATAGTTGCCGCCGCTCCCTGAAAAGTACGTCCTGTTATATCCCCAGTGATGTCCGGTACTTCAGACCTCAAGAAATCACCAGGAATAATTGCATTTTCCTCTGTATCAACAATTAATGTCGAGACACTGATTAATCTATTCCCTTCAGTTGTATTGTAATACGTAGTAATCTTCTTCATTCCCGCTGAGGAATAATTCACATGAACTGCATCTCCAGTATTAATTTCGGTATTGCCTTTACCATCATCAAAATCAACTAATATTCTTTCTGGTCGGGTTTCTTTATTGGTAAAAATAAAATCGACCGATAATGAAAACGTAAAATCTCTGCCTTTGACCTTTTTTACTGACGGGGCCACCGCAAAGAGTTCTCTTGATTTGAAAAGGGCAGTATTGTTGTTTGCGACCTTTTTAATTCCTTGGGAGGAAATGGAAACTGCTTCATCGTCAAAGTAGTTATATTCAAACCAGAGAATGGGCAAAATTATTATATCTTCTTTGCTCGATTCTTTAAATTCCGAGTTCAGCTTTGTCAATTCAGGAAGTTTTATCGCCCTGCTATTTACAATAGCCCGTTGCAATCCACCATACAACATCCGCCAACGATCGGTATTCAGTACTGATTCTCCATTAACCCCGGTGTGTTTCAAAGGGTCTTCCGCAAAAAGGCTGTATTATAAAAGAAAGCCCGTTTCTACCATTTCAAGGTCTATGTCACGGAACAGGCTATCACGCAGCTCTAATTCTGACCGCCTGTTATCCTTTAATTTGTCTACCTGCATAATAGGGGTTTGTGCACAAACATGCATTGCCCATGCCAGGAAAATTGAGGTGGCAATTGCTCTCATTGGGGTATTTTTGGTTGGTTGATATTAAGGTGCTTAAAATTAAGATGAATGGTAAATATTAAATTGATTATGAGCTCTATTCAATCTAGTCTCTATCTTTACCCTCATATGTTTCCAACAATACGGTGGTTTAGTCCCACATCCTTTGCTTATTAATTTTTCAACAAATTGTAGTTGCGAAAAGGTCAGTTGTCATTATTGATTATGTAATCAAATTTTCCCTCGGTGATGGTTAATGTATCAGTGCCGTTGGTGATCACTGCATCGAAGGTGCCTGACATGATAGTATCCTGCCTTTTAATCCTGAATTCCCCGCTCAACACGTTGGTATACAACGCTTCGGCAGAAGATGTTTCGTCGTCCTTATAGTAGTAGAACATAAAAAAGCATTTTGTGGAATCCACACTCTCAAAATTATCAAACTCATAAACATTGGGATCGGCTTTAAGCGATATTATTCTGAAAAGTAAATTTCCATAAGGTCGATAAATACCCCTTCCCTGAATCTTAGACTTAAAGAATGCCTCCATCTGGTTACCAGAAACATTAAGCGGAGTGGATGGATAATAATAGAACCTTACCCATTTATTGCCATTAACCTTGAAACTATGCGTATTAAGTCCTTCTGCTGTGGGTTCTGTCAAATAATCATCTTCTTTACAGGAAGTAAGCATTACCGGGATTAGAACAATTATTATAAGTGAAAGAATAATTCCGTTGAATTTTACTGATCTACAGATATTTTTTAAGATTAACTGCTCTAGGTCAATTAAAAACGACAAAAACGAAAGAGCAACTATTGTTGAAACAACTGCTTTCATATCTTATTTTTTTATTGTGAAAATCACTTGGAAAGAGCAGATATTATACTTCCTATTCTGCAAGTTAGAAAAGAGAAATATAAGCTGCAAATATTTTCACGGTTTTTAATACCTATTGGCGAAAAAGTTTCTGACAAAAGTCGGCGACTATCCGCCGGTTTAAGATGTAAAAGGGACCGTTTTTAAAAGGATAAGATGTCTTTTCAAATTAATAATTGAGACACCTTATGTTCAGGATGTGTGTCAGAGGCACTAAAGGTGTGCTGATAAATCTGAAAAGGTGCAAACCTTGCCCCCTTTTTGGTGGAGCCTTTATGGCATTGTGTAGCAGTCGGACAAAAAGGGTAAGGTCTTTTTTACGGACTCCTTTTCTTTAGTTCATTAAACTTTGTTGAGCTCGTTCGCTCAACCTACTCTCCTGGCGCGCATTGTAATGGGGAGTGTTAAATCGAGTAGGAGGAAAATGAAATAGGTTTCCTCCTATTTCATTTTCCGACCTCTCACACCACCGTACGTACGGGTCTCGTATACGGCGGTTCCCTAAGGTACAACTTTCACCTTGTTGAAGTGATCCGATAAGAAAACGTAGCCAGCAAGGCGGAGACGCTCTGTGGTAATAGTTGTGTCGAGGATATAGCTACCAGCAATGTGCCAAGAACCTTTCCTTGTGTATGCCCACTCGTAAGCCTTCTGTTTCTTAACGCCCAGCTTAACGAGATTGGCCAACTTGGTCTTTATCCGTTTCCATTGTTTCCAAATGACCATACGTAGCCTCCGGCGATACCACTTATCAACACTTACCAGCAGCATCTTCATGTCTGCCAGCTTGAAGTATTGCACCCAGCCTTTAATGTACTGGCTCAGTGCTTCCTTTCTCCGGTCATTACCCCAACCGTTACTCCTTGATGTCAGCTCCTTGATACGGGCTTTCATCTTTGCAACGCTTTTGGGATGTATCCGCAGCCTGCCCTCCCCCTTTAAAACGTAAAAGGAGTAGCCAAGGAACTTGACCCCCCTGACATGGGCAACCTGACTCTTGTCCCGATTCACTTTCAGGAACAACTTCCCCTCTATAAAGGGGATGATGTTCTGCATAGTGCGCTCGGCACTCCGCCGGCTCCTGCAGAAAATGACCATGTCGTCTGCGTAGCGTACAAACTTGTGCCCCCGTCTCTCGAGCTCCTTGTCCAGCTCATTGAGCAGTATGTTGCTCAGAACCGGACTTAATGGCCCTCCCTGTGGAACGCCCTCCTGCGTCTCTTCGTATTTGCCTTCATTCATCACTCCTGCATTGAGGTACTTATGGATTAGCGAGATAACCCGCCCATCCTTAACCTTGTGTGACAGTACCTCTGTCAGTTTGCTATGGCTGACTGTGTCAAAGAACCTCTCGAGGTCAATGTCAACCGCATAAACATAGCCTTCAGTGATGTAATCCCGGCATTTACCAAGTGCCTGGTGTGCGCTTCGCTTTGGCCTGAAGCCAAAACTCCACGGGGAGAACTCGGGCTCATAGAGCCGAGAGAGCTGTTGCGCTATGCTCTGCTGGATAACCCTGTCTACTACAGTAGGGATACCCAACCCCCGACGCTTCCCGTTCTCTTTGGGTATCTCTACCCTCCGGACCGGATTGGGGCGGTATTTGCCCCTTTCAATGGATGTTATCAACTCCTCCTTTCCCCTGACAAGATAGTCTTTCAATGACCCGACATCCATCCTGTCAACACCCCCTGCCCCTTTGTTACGCCTCACTTGTCTGTAGGCAGAGTTAAGGTTCGAGGGTGATAGGATTTGTTCCAAAAATCCATTCCCTGATTGGTGATTGTTGCTGGTGAGGTTGTTTTCAGTTATCCTCATGTAAGTCTGCCCTCCCTCATGTCCTTCGGATGCCGTCCTATCTCCATGCGGGCAGGTCTCCGGTCTCCCGGTGATTTTCTGCTCTCTCCCTTTCATGCGGTAACATTCATTTACTTCTCACTCCTTAAGGTTCAGCCCTTCCTCAGGGGTGTCGTCCCTCAGTACTATGGCCTCGGCTGACTTCTCACGGTTAACCTTCTTTCGACCATGCTTCTTACTCTGCTTCCGCATGTCCGTGAGATCTCCCCGGGTAAGAACGATAACTTTTATCCCATATGTCTGCTTCATTTACCTTGGCTGCTCCGGACAGTACTGGACTTCGTTTTGTGTTGCAAACTTATCCCCAGCCTTAGGCCTTTTATGAAGTTCCTGTTCGTCAGACCAGGACTTTGCCTCCGGCTTCCTTCAGATCCCTCCTCACGGAGGGCACCCTTGCCTTTGGCTAACGCTTCCCACTGTCAGGGCGCGTTTGGGACTCTCACCCTAGAGTTATCGCCCATGCCGGGCACACAACAAAAAAGGGTTCTGTTTTTTACAGAACCCTTTTGTTATAAAGTCGGCGACTACCTACTCTCCCACATTTTGCAGTACCATCGGCGCTGACGGGCTTAACTTCTCTGTTCGGAATGGGAAGAGGTGGAACCCCGCCGCTATAGTCACCTTAAGATTTTAAGACTTGAGACACGTATGACCTCCTTCCGTCATCCGTCTTATTTCAGCCACCATAGGTTTTCCAACAATGGCCGTCTTCCGTCTCCAATATCATAACATACCGGCAGAGAAATCAATAAGATTCTACCCGGAAAGATCACGGGTAATTAGTACTGCTCAGCTTTGACGTTACCGCCTTTACACCTGCAGCCTATCAACGTCGTAGTCTTCAACGACCCTTAAGGGAGATCTCATCTTGAGACGAGCTTCGCACTTAGATGCTTTCAGTGCTTATCTCTTCCAAACATAGCTACCCTGCGATGCAGCTGGCGCCACAACAGGTACACTAGAGGTCTGTCCAACACGGTCCTCTCGTACTAGTGTCAGGTTCTCTCAAATCTCCTGCGCCCACAACAGATAGGGACCGAACTGTCTCACGACGTTCTGAACCCAGCTCGCGTGCCACTTTAATCGGCGAACAGCCGAACCCTTGGGACCTTCTCCAGCCCCAGGATGTGACGAGCCGACATCGAGGTGCCAAACCGCCGCGTCGATATGAGCTCTTGGCGGCGATCAGCCTGTTATCCCCGGAGTACCTTTTATCCTTTGAGCGATGGCCCTTCCACGCGGAACCACCGGATCACTATGCTCTAGTTTCCTACCTGATCGACTTGTCAGTCTCACAGTCAAGCGCCCTTATGCCATTACACTCTGCGCACGGTTACCAATCGTGCTGAGGGCACCTTGAGGAGCCTCCGTTACTCTTTTGGAGGCGACCACCCCAGTCAAACTACCCACCAAGCAATGTCTTCCCTTTTCAGGGAGTTAGGTTCCAGATAAACAAAGGGTCGTATTTCAAGGATGACTCCACGATTCCTGGCGAAACCGCTTCATTGTCTCCGACCTATCCTACACATCACTTACCCAAAATCAATGCTAAGCTATAGTAAAGGTTCACGGGGTCTTTCCGTCCCGTTGCGGGTATCCGGCATCTTCACCGGAACTACAATTTCACCGAGCTCGTGGCTGAGACAGTGCCCAGATCGTTACACCATTCGTGCAGGTCGGAACTTACCCGACAAGGAATTTCGCTACCTTAGGACCGTTATAGTTACGGCCGCCGTTTACCGGGGCTTCAATTCAATGCTTCTCTTGCGATAACATCCCCTCTTAACCTTCCGGCACCGGGCAGGTGTCAGGCCTTATACTTCATCTTTCGATTTCGCAAAGCCATGTGTTTTTGCTAAACAGTCGCCTGGGCCGTTTATCTGCGTCCCTGGTTACCCAGGGAGACCTTTATTCCAAAGTTACAGGTCTAATTTGCCTAGTTCCTTAGCCACGGATCACTCGAGCACCTTAGGATTCTCTCCTCGACTACCTGTGTCGGTTTGTGGTACGGGCACCATTTACCTGATGCTTAGAGGGTTTTCTTGGAAGTATGATTAGGATCACTATCCACTCGCCCGAAGGCTCATGGTACTATCAGGTTCATCACCTATCAGCTGTTAACCAAAAGGTATAACTACACCCTTTAACGTACTATTCCGTCAGTACGCGGATCTTTCACTCCTCCGTCGCCCCTTCGCGGTAAACGGTGGTACTGGAATATTAACCAGTTGTCCATTAGGATCGCCACGCGGCTTACCCTTAGGACCCGACTAACCCTGATCCGATTAGCGTTGATCAGGAAACCTTAGTCTTTCGGTGGGCAGGTTTCTCGCCTGCCTTATCGTTACTTATGCCTACATCTTCTTTTCCAGACGCTCCAAAATGCCTCGCGACACTTCTTCCACGCCGACTGGAATGCTCCCCTACCAATCATCCCGATTTCTCGGGATGAGTCCATAGCTTCGGTAATATGCTTATGCCCGTTTATTATCCACGCACAACCGCTCGACTAGTGAGCTGTTACGCACTCTTTAAATGAATGGCTGCTTCCAAGCCAACATCCTAGCTGTCTAAGCAGTCGCACTTCGTTAATTCAACTTAGCATATATTTAGGGACCTTAGCTGATGATCTGGGTTCTTTCCCTCTCGTCCACGGACCTTAGCACCCGCAGGCTCACTCCCGGAGAGCATCTTGCAGCATTCGGAGTTTGTCAAGGATCGATAGGCGGTGAAGCCCTCTAGCCTTATCAGTAGCTCTACCTCTGCAAGACTCCGTCCGAGGCTGCACCTAAATGCATTTCGGGGAGTACGAGCTATTTCTCAGTTTGATTAGCCTTTCACCCCTATCCTCAGTTCATCCAAAGACTTTTCAACGTCTACTGGTTCGGCCCTCCATCCCGTGTTACCGGAACTTCAGCCTGACCAAGGATAGATCACAAAGTTTCGCGTCTACCTCCACTAACTATACGCCCTATTCAGACTCGCTTTCGCTTCGGCTCCAACCCTGAAGGTCTTAACCTCGCTAGTGAAGTGTAACTCGTAGGCTCATTATGCAAAAGGCACGCCGTCATCCCGATAAATACCGGGACTCCGACCGCTTGTAAGCGCACGGTTTCAGGTACTATTTCACTCCCCTGTTCGGGGTGCTTTTCACCTTTCCCTCACGGTACTGGTCCACTATCGGTCTCTCAGTAGTATTTAGCCTTGCCAGATGGTCCTGGCAGCTTCAGTCAGGATTTCACGTGTCCCGACCTACTCAGGATACCCCTCCCTTTAATGATAGTTACGCGTACAGGACTTTCACCCTCTGCGGTGTAACTTTCCAGTAAACTTCCGCTTCTTATCATTATCAGTTGTCGAGGTCCTTCAACCCCAATATTGCCGAAACAACATTGGTTTGGGCTATTCCCCGTTCGATCGCCACTACTTAGGGAATCACTATTGTTTTCTCTTCCTCCGGGTACTAAGATGTTTCAGTTCTCCGGGTTTGCTTTCCGATCACTCGGAATGTCACGCCTTCAGCGTGACGGGTTGCCCCATTCGGAAATCCGCGGATATGTCGGATATTTGCTCCTCCCCGCAGCTTATCGCAGCTTGTCACGTCCTTCTTCGCCTCTGAGAGCCAAGGCATTCACCATGCGCCCTTTATTTATTTTCTCGAATATAATCTTATTAACTTTTCTTTTGTTTTTTCTTGCCAGTATGTCAAAGAACCTTTATCCGCCCCAGCTTTTGGCCAGGGAGGATTTTTAATTTGTGGAGAATAAGGGAGTCGAACCCTTGACCCCCTGCGTGCAAGGCAGGTGCTCTGGCCAACTGAGCTAATTCCCCAATATTACAATGAACTTTTTTTCCGGAGAATCGAACCCTTGACCCTGGCGCTTTATGGCGCCATGCTCTGGTCCCGATCCGTCACCAGACGGATCGTGGATGCTCGATCCGATGTATCGGATCGGCACCAACTGAGCTAATTCCCCAATATTACAATGAACTTTTTTTCCGGAGAATCGAACCCTTGACCCTGGCGCTTTATGGTGCCATGCTCTGGTCCCGATCCGTCACCAGACGGATCGTGGATGCTCGATCCGATGTATCGGATCGGCACCAACTGAGCTAATTCCCCAATATTACAATGAACTTTTTTTCCGGAGAACCGAACACTTGACCCTGGCGCTTTAAGGCGCCATGCTCTGGTCCCGATCCGTCATCAGACGGATCGTGGATGCTCGATCCGATGTATCGGATCGGCACCAACTGAGCTAATTCCCCAATATCAGTGTGAGTGTGAGTTTTGAGTGTGAGGAAATTCCCTCGCACTCCCACTCTCAATCCCGTTATGTAGTCCCGCGCGGAGTTGAACCGCGGACCTCTACATTATCAGTGTAGCGCTCTAACCAACTGAGCTACGGGACTATCTTTTGGTTGCTGGTTACCGGTTTCTGGTTGCAGGTTTATTTTCAACAACAAGCAACCAGCATCCAGCAACCAGTAACAATATCATAAATGAAGTATAACCAGGGAGATACCAATTAATCTTCTCCAGAAAGGAGGTGTTCCAGCCGCACCTTCCGGTACGGCTACCTTGTTACGACTTAGCCCCAGTCACTGGTTTTACCCTAGGCCGCTCCTTGCGGTTACGGACTTCAGGCACCCCCAACTTCCATGGCTTGACGGGCGGTGTGTACAAGGCCCGGGAACGTATTCACCGCGCCGTGGCTGATGCGCGATTACTAGCGAATCCAGCTTCACGGAGTCGAGTTGCAGACTCCGATCCGAACTGAGACCGGCTTTCGAGATTCGCATCCTGTCTCCAGGTAGCTGCCCTCTGTACCGGCCATTGTAACACGTGTGTAGCCCTGGACATAAGGGCCGTGCTGATTTGACGTCATCCCCACCTTCCTCTCGGTTTACACCGGCAGTTTCGCTAGAGTTCCCGGCTTTACCCGCTGGCAACTAACGATAAGGGTTGCGCTCGTTATGGGACTTAACCCGACACCTCACGGCACGAGCTGACGACAACCATGCAGCACCTTGCAAAGAGCCCCGAAGGGAAGAAGTATTTCTACCTCATGCACTCTACATTTAAGCCCAGGTAAGGTTCCTCGCGTATCATCGAATTAAACCACATGTTCCTCCGCTTGTGCGGGCCCCCGTCAATTCCTTTGAGTTTCAGCCTTGCGGCCGTACTCCCCAGGTGGATCACTTAATGCTTTTGCTTAGCCGCTGACTGTGTATCGCCAACAGCGAGTGATCATAGTTTACGGCGTGGACTACCAGGGTATCTAATCCTGTTCGATCCCCACGCTTTCGTGCATCAGCGTCAGTAATGGCCCAGCAAGCTGCCTTCGCAATCGGTGTTCTGTGTAATATCTAAGCATTTCACCGCTACATTACACATTCCGCCTGCCTTGACCACACTCAAGACTAACAGTATCAACGGCAAGTCTACAGTTAAGCTGTAGAATTTCACCACTGACTTATCAATCCGCCTACGCACCCTTTAAACCCAATAAATCCGGATAACGCTCGCATCCTCCGTATTACCGCGGCTGCTGGCACGGAGTTAGCCGATGCTTATTCCCAGAGTACCGTCAAGTCCTGTCACGACAGGATTATTCTCCCCCTGGAAAAGAAGTTTACAACGCGTAGCGCATTCTTCCTTCACGCGGGATGGCTGGTTCAGGCTTGCGCCCATTGACCAATATTCCTCACTGCTGCCTCCCGTAGGAGTCTGGTCCGTGTCTCAGTACCAGTGTGGGGGACAACCCTCTCAGGTCCCCTAAACATCGTAGCCTTGGTAAGCCGTTACCTTACCAACTAGCTAATGTCGCGCATGCCCATCCTGTACCGCCAGAGCTTTAAATATCAATGGATGCCCATAAATATCATCATGGGGTATTAGTCCGAATTTCTCCGGGTTATCCCCCTGTACAGGGAAGGTTGCATACGTGTTACTCACCCGTGCGCCGGTCGCCACCAAAGTATTGCTACCTCGTGATGCCCCTCGACTTGCATGTGTTAAGCCTCCCGCTAGCGTTCATCCTGAGCCAGGATCAAACTCTTCATTGTATAAATTTATTCTCTTTTGTTCTTTCCAAAGATTAATCCTCAGATGCTCAATTCTAAATACTAACAAGTTATCTTTAGCGAGATCCTATATCTCGCCTGGTTGCTACTTCATCATTTCAAAGAACATGTTTTTTCTTCCCTGAGAAACCCTGTTTCGTTAACTCAAAATCGGGTTACTTTTGGGACGTCAAAGATAATGCTTACTTTATTCCCTGCAAAAAAATTTACAAATATTTTCCTGACCCAAATAAATAAATTCCATAATAACCTTGCAGTCAACTGAAAAGTGTATTTTCGTATTTATTTTTCTATTATGTCGAATATTGTGCTGATCCCTACATACAGGGAAAAAGAAAACATCGAGACGCTGATAAGAGCAATTTCTTCCCTCCCTGTATCCTTCGACATTCTTATAATTGACGATAATTCGCCTGACGGGACAGCTGAAATTGTAAAAGGCCTTTTACCCTCCTTTCCGAATGTTCATCTTCTGGAAAGACCCGGCAAACTTGGTCTCGGCACAGCCTATATCACAGGTTTCAAATGGGCTCTCGACAGGGGTTACAATTACATTTATGAAATGGATGCTGACTTCTCACACAATCCCGAGGATCTGACAAGGCTTTATTATGCCTGCAGCAAAGAGGGTGCCGATGTAGCGATAGGTTCAAGATATATCAGCGGAGTAAATGTTGTGAACTGGCCTCTCTCCAGGGTACTGATGTCCTACTTTGCCTCGGTTTATGTGCGGACCGTTACAGGGATGAAGATCAAGGATTCGACAGCTGGTTTTATATGTTACAGGAGGGAGGTAATAGAAAACATAAATCCTTCGAAGATAAGATCGAAGGGCTACTGCTTCCAGATTGAAATGAAGTTCACTGCCTGGAAACTTGGTTACAAAATAATGGAGATCCCGATAATATTTACCGACAGAAAACTGGGTACATCAAAAATGTCGGGAGGTATTTTCAATGAAGCCCTGTGGGGTGTTCTCAGGATGAAGATCAGGAGCATATTCGTAAAATACAAAAGGCATTGAGCAAAATATTTATAAGGAACGCCACAATTGTCAATGAAGGTACGAGCCATGCAGGAGACCTTTTCATTGAAGGCGACCGTATTTCAGCCCGGGCCCCGCATGGAGTAATTTCTCCTCCGGCTGGTTCTATGACGATAGACGCGACGGGAATGATCCTTATTCCAGGGATTATTGACGATCAGGTTCATTTCAGGGAACCAGGCCTGACTCACAAGGGAGATATCCGTTCTGAATCGAGAGCTGCTGTTGCAGGGGGTATAACATCCTTTATGGACATGCCAAACACTCTCCCCCAGACAATTACCAATGAGCTTCTTGAGGAGAAATGCAGGATTGCATCAGAAAGCTCATCAGCCAATTATTCTTTCTACCTCGGAGGCTCAAATACTACCCTGAATGAAGTATTATCGGCAGATCCCCGTTCGGTTTGCGGGATAAAACTCTTTCTGGGATCCTCAACAGGAAACATGCTTGTTGACAATGAAATGATCCTTAGAGAGATATTCTCAAAGGTCGCTATACCGGTTGCATGCCACTGCGAATCAGAACCGGTAATACAAAGAAATACCAACCTTTACAGGGAAAAATACGGAGAAGAGGTCCCGGTGAATATGCACCCCTTCATCCGAAGCAGGGAAGCGTGCTACGCATCATCTTCATTCGCGGTTAACCTGGCCAGGGATTACAACACAAGGCTTCACATACTTCACCTTTCAACCGCCGATGAGATGAAGCTTTTCTCAGGAGAGTTGCCCCTGAGGGAGAAAAGGATAACAGCAGAGGTATGTGTTCATCACCTCTGGTTTGATGAGACCGCCTATGATGAAAAAGGTTCCTTCATAAAATGGAATCCTGCAATAAAGACGAGGTACGACAGGGATGCCCTCCTTGACGGCGTTCTGAACGATCTCATCGATATCGTGGCTACTGACCATGCTCCGCATACAAAAGAAGAGAAAAGAAACAGCTACTTCAAAGCTCCTTCGGGAGGACCGCTTGTCCAGCATTCACTGACCGCGATGCTCGAGCTATGGCACCGGAATCTTATTTCGATTGAAAAGATCGTGGAAAAGATGTGCCATAATCCAGCCATCCTGTTCAACATCAGGGAACGCGGATTCATAAGGGAAGGTTTTAAGGCCGATCTCTGTCTCATTGATCCCAACAATCCGTGGACTGTTTCGGAGGATAACATCATTTACAAATGCGGATGGTCGCCGTTTGAAGGTACAAGGTTTACATCAAGGGTGGTCACAACAATTATAAACGGCACCATTGTCTACGACAAAGGAGTTATTAATGAGGATTACAGGGGTGAAAGGCTGGCATTCGACAGATAAACCAACTGATTTGCCGCATAATAAATAAAGGATCTGAATCACCGGAGCTGATCGGTTTTTCTTGCCACGAACCGTACCGAACTACGGGTCCTCTGTTCCATAAGTATCTCCCTGCCTGAAGTGATCTTCTCAACGGCTTCTGAAGTGTAGTGCCTAATTGAGAGCATTTCAACATTATCGTTGTATACAGCGGTGAACTCGGGCCTGAGCTCCTCGAGCAGAGGTTCCACTTTCATCCTGTCGTCGTCGACGCAGACATCTATGCTGACTGCACTGGCCTCCACTATGTTAACCTTTATTCCATGCTTGATAAAGAGGTAGAATATCCTGCTGAGGTTTTCGCCCATGGCAAAGGAAAAGTCTTTCGGAAGCAGTGATATCATTATCTGGTTCTCCTTTCTGACATAAACCGGGAGTCCGTGCCTGAAGCTGGTTTCAGAAACAATCATCGTTCCCCTCTCGTCCGGAGAAAGAAATGACTTTACCTGCAGCGGGATGTTTTTATTATGAAGCGGCTTTATCGTCTTGGGGTGAATCACCTTTGCCCCTGAGAATGTCATTTCAACCGCCTCGCGGTACGATACCTCCTCCAGTCGTTCAGTACCGTCGAGCCATTTGGGATCGGCATTCAATAGTCCGGGCACATCCTTCCACACAACTACTTTTTCGGCATCGAGGATATTTGCCAGAAGTGCTGCAGTATAATCAGAGCCCTCCCTGCCCAGCGTCGTTGTCTGGCCGGCAATGGTACTTCCAATGAATCCCTGGGTGACATATATATTTCTATCCCTGAAATTGAAGACACTTTTTATTCTTGCCGTGCTTTCGTTCCAGAGGATATCGGCGTCGCGGTATCTGTCGTCGGTAATCAGGTTTCCCCTGATATCGATCCATTCAGAATTAAGGCCTGACTTCCTGAGAAATTCAGCAACAATTATCGTTGACCAGATCTCGCCGTACGAGACTATCTGGTCATATTCAAAATCGTAGTCTGTTTTCTTTGATGATCCGAGGTATTCTCTCAGCAGGGCAAAGGAGTTGTCGATCTTTCCCTTTGCCGAGTTCCCCGAGGGAAACAGTTCGCAGGCAACCGATTCGTGGTAATCGTAAATGCGGTCCAGAAGTTCCCGGTAACTCTCATCCCCTGCCATCCAGGTCTTAAGGACCTGTTCCAGCGCGTTTGTTGTTTTGCCAAATGCTGAAACCACCACTACAAGCTTATCCTTTTCACGTGCAGTTATAACCGCGAGGTTCCTGATCCCCCCAGCATCCCTAACGGATGCTCCTCCGAACTTGTAAACCTTCATAAGTCAGAATTTCCCGTAAAAATAAGATTTATTTGCCACTAAATCCCTGCCTGCGCTGCCGCTCCTGCAGACAGGCCCCGGGAGAAATTTTAAATCCTGCTCCGGTCTCATGATCTATTTCGAATTTTATTCCAGCTCCACTGGATCTCAAGACCCCCTTTGGGGGATTGGGGGGATTAAGACCACCCGGGTGTTTAGGGATAACTCCCCCGCCATCGCGATACACTTCGGTATCGGGGATCTTCGCATTGCGCTACTCATAGCGCAATGATTCCATCCCGAAACGCTTCGCTACCGGGGATCTTCGCATTGCGTTATTCATAACGCAATGCTTCGACAGGATTTCTCGTTGCTGCACGCAAACTTTGCCAGCTTACTGTAAGGATTGCGATAAGGACTGTCAGTAAACACGCAGATGCAAAGATCCAGAAGGTCATTTCAGTCTTGTAGGCATAGGTCTCAAGCCATTTATTCATTGCATACCATGATGCAGGGACAGCTATTATGAAAGCAATTCCTGTCCAGCTCAGGATATCTTTGTTTATTAATATTTGAAGTTTCGCAAGTAATAAAAAGTTAAGAAAATGGCATAAAAAAAGCAAAGGGATCTTTCAGATATCTCTGAAAATCAGTATATTTAAAGTGACCAAACCATAAATAACTGATCCCAATGCTTAGTAATAAAGGTACAAGTATTTTCTCTGAGATTAATAGTTTTTTCCCGGAGAATGATAACAGAAAAGCAATTAATAGCATAATGGATATAGCCGGGCATCTGAAAATCAACGGGAAATCCTTGTCACCTGAGAGTAGTGACAATTGCAAGTTCACACGATTACAGGTGTTCGAGCTATTATTACTGTTTCCTTTATTCATGATTAAAAACGCTTTTCATTATTCTGAATCAGCTCTGTTTAAGGTTCTCTCGTGCAAGAAGGATGTTTTCTACCGCTTTATGGCCAATGGTTCTCTGGATTGGCGAAATATCCTGTACAGGATCAATTTGCAGTTGATCGGGAAAATCGCAGTCAGGGCCGATTCCTGCAGAGGCAAAGATCCGGTTTGCCTCATTGTTGATGACTCTGACTTGCCTAAAACCGGCAAAAGGATCGAGAAAATAGGCCGGATATTTTCTCATGTGACTCATAAATCCATTCTTGGCTTTAAGGCTCTTTTTCTTTGTCGCACTGACGGCAGGACGCAGACCGTTCTGGACTTTTCGCTTCATGGTGAAGAAGGGAGCCGGCCGGAAAAACCTTTCGGGATGACCAGGGAACAGCGTGGGAAGCAGTACCGCAGGGAACGCAAGGAAACAGAAGCCGTACAAGAGAGAATTGAAGAGTACACCCAAAAGAAAATCCAGAAAGCTATTGATATGGTCAGGCGGGCCATCAAAGAAGGGATCCGTTTTGATTATCTGCTCTCTGACAGCTGGTTTACCTGTACCGATATCGTACGGTTTATCAAATCCAGACATATCAGGTGTCATTTCCTGGGCATGATCAAGATGGCCAAAACCAAGTACCGTTTTGAAGGGAAGATGAAAAGTGCCAGAGAGATGTTGAAGCTTCTTCAGGCAAGCAAGGAGATCCGCTACAGCCAGCGCCTGAAGTGTTACTACGGGCAGGCGGAAGTAGAACTCTCCGGAATAAAGGTTAAACTCTTCTTTTGCAGGCGAACAAAAAACGGCGACTGGACTGGGCTGCTGACAACCAATACTAAACTTGGTTTCTTCGAAGCTTATCATGTTTATTCAATGAGATGGTCCGTCGAAGTATTTTTCAAGGAGGCAAAGGGCCTACTTGGCCTGGGAAAATCCCAAGCCCGGGATTTTGCCTCCCAGATTGCCAGCATCTCCATTACGGTGCTACAGTACAACATCCTGGGAACAGTTAAGCGCTTTAAATCTTATGAAACCATAGGAGGACTTTTCCATGAAGCCACCGATGGAGTTGTTCAGCTCTCGGTCACAGAACGAATATGGGGGATCCTTCAGGAACTTGTCAGAATCATAGCAGAGGCGTTCCAGATCGACGATGAAAGGGTCATGGATACCCTTATTAACCGGAGTGAAACTTTTAAGCATTTTATAAATCTTGATAATATCGAACTAAAGCAAGCGGCCTAAAATCACTTGCGAAACTTAAATTAATATCATTATATCAAAGACATTTGCACCGTTTATTTTTCTGATGCCTATTTCCTTTATACGAGAACGGGATTTCTGGTATGAAACAGCAAAAAGTCCTATCATTGAAAGGAAAAGACTTATCACTGAACATGATACAATCAGGTTTTTAAAGTCTGAATTCTTTCTGTGGTACCATAAAAAGCGGTCGCCTACAGATTCGATGTTTAAGGGATAATCGGGAATAAGTTCCTGCCATATGCCGGAGATTGTCGTTCGGGCATTACTAGTCTGATTATCTGATGCCTTTACAAGAAGATGTCCTCCATTATCACTGAATGATATGAAAGCCGGTTCAATTTTCGATTTCAGATCGGAAAAGTGAAAATCCTCAACAATACCAGTGATTATAACATCTTCCATACCCGGGACACCTTTTCCAATTAAATCCCTGTCAGTAAACATTCTGGCAAATGACTGGTTCACAACACATTTCTTGGCATTGGAAGAAACAGTGCCGGAGAATCCGGTGCCTTCAACAAGTTTTATTCCAAGTACATCAAGATAGTTCTCATCACCACCGAAACCTGAAGGGGAATATTCTTTTTCAACACCATCCTGCTGATATTTTAGTGCGACAAGGAAATGTTCGAGGAGGGGCGACGCCACTGCAACTGAAACATTACTGACTGAACTGTTTTTTTTAAGCTCCTCCCTGAATACTTTGGCCTTATCCTTATACTGAGGAGGTATCTTTATTTCTATCACATCTTTATCCAGACCTATCTGCTTATCTGAAATGAAGTTCATTTGCTCAATAATTATTATGGAGCAGACAATAAGGATTGCAGAACTTGCAAGCTGGAAAATATTAAAAGCAGGTATCTGGATACTTCTGACTTTCTGATCCCTGTTCGTTCGCAAGAAATTCAAATCAAGGTTTGAACGTACCAGGTAAACACCATATAATAATGTAATTAAAGCTATTAGCAAAAATAAGCCGGTGAGAGTCGCGATCTGATCTGGCTGAATAATGAAATCCAAAGTAATTTTACTCCCCGTAAGGCTATTGAAAAAAGGCAATGCATCCATTATTAAAAACAGACTTATTGCGAAAGAGACAGCCAGAATAACAGCATTCTCCAGCATAAACCGGATCGTGAGGCCTGATAGTGAGCTGCCATTAATCCTTCGCAAATGATACTCCCTGGTTTTTCTATGGAATTTATTTGCAAGCACGCCCAGGTAATTGAAGATGGCGACTCCGATTATCATAAGACCGATGATCGCTGCTATCCAGAGATCTCTCTTGTCCCTGCTGTTTTCGATAACAGATCCGCGCGATGTATCGAAATAAGCCTGCCAGAGTGGTTCAAGATAATACCGGCCGGGAGTTCCGGTATGAATTACCGGGATTGATTGCTTTTCTGCAAGAAAGATTCTTTCCATCTCAACAGGGTCCGTATTTTCAGTTAACCTTATATAACAGCGACTGTCAACATCACCGATCAGCCGGACCATATCAAAATTTATCTGGGTGTTTTGGGCCGGTTTTTTAAAAACACCCGTTATTGTCATTTCCTCAGATTTGTTCCTGTCTGACAAAGTAATTACTCTCCCCAGCGGATCGTCCGTCCCGAAATATTTCGAGGCAAGAACCGAAGAAATGACCAGGTTCTTTGATGTTGCCAGGACGTTTTCAGGGTTATTGGTCAAAAGATCATATGAGAAAAACCTGAAAAAATTCTCCGACACCCCTGTAATTTGTATATCTTCAAAATAATCTTCGTTATTTATCTTGATTTTCAAAGCATTATAATTGCCAATCCGGCAAAGATCGTCCACCCCGGTGAAATTTTTCTTCATGTATTCTGCCGATCCGTATCTGCAGTGGTACATTTTCCTGCCCGGCATCCAGGGATCGTCGCACTTTAAGGCATATATCTGATCAGCAAACTCATGGAACGAATCGGTCCCCAGTTCCCGGCTGATAAACAGGAGAACCAGGCTGAAACTGACAATACCGACAACCAGGCTGACAATTATAACTGCAGTATTCAGCCTGTCCCTGATTACGCTCCTGATAATCTGCTTTAAATTCATAACAAAATATTAGTAGTGATGCGTTAACTTTTCCAAATTTTGTATAAAGCACTGATAATAAAATTTATATAAACGTTCTTTGATTTTTTGATTTGATTTGACCTGTAGTTTTGCACCTTTTAAGTGCAAAATTATGAATTCAGGTAAGTATGTCTTTGCTCAGATACTTCAGTTTGTCAATAAGTATGAGTTTGAAAAGTGTGTTTCTCGTTACAAAGGAGACCATCGGGTCAGAGATTTAGACTGTTGGAATCAGTTTATTCAACTATTCTTTGGCCAATTAACATCAAGGAACTCATTAAGAGATATTTGTTTATGCCTAAAGGCACACAAAAATAAACTCTACCATCTTGGTATAAAGCAAAATGTCAATCAATCCACACTGTCAAGAGCCAATGAAAATCGGGATTGGAGGATTTTTGCCGACTTCGGTGAGTACCTGATAAAAACAGTGAGGCCTATGTACTCTGACAGCCCTATTCCTAATATCGACATTGACAATGATGTTTTTGCACTTGACTCAACAACAGTCTCATTAAGTCTTAAGCTGTTTTCCTGGGCCGAAGGTAAATACTCCAGAGGGGCAATCAAGATTCATACAACGCTTGATTTAAGAGGTAGTATTCCAACGTTTATTTTTATCACAGATGGCAAGTATCATGACAGTAATGTACTTGATGAAATTGTACCTCAACCTGACGCCATATATCTGATGGACAAAGCTTACATCGATTTTGCTGCGCTGTATAGAATGAATAAAGCAGATGCATTCTTTGTAACAAGGGCAAAGGTGACTATGGACTACAGGGTACTTGAGAACAACTTCAATCTTGATGAGACTACCGGGCTCAGAAGTGATAGAACCATAAAGCTGAAAGGTCCAAAGTCTAAGCAACTATATCCGGATGCTCTTCGAATGGTAGAATATTACGATGACGAAAAAGATCTGTTACTTACTTTTATTACCAACAACTTTGAAGTCTCGTCACTTGAAATTGCCAGATTATATCGTAATCGCTGGCAAATCGAAGTGTTTTTTAAATGGATAAAGCAGAACCTTACCATAAAAACGCTTTGGGGTCATTCAGAAAATGCAGTAAAAGTCCACGTTTGGATCGCTATCTGTACCTATCTCATAGTCGCTCAGGTAAAATATGCTCTTAGAAGTACCTTGTCAATCTATGAAATAATGCAGATATTAGGCATATCCGTATTCGACAAAACGCCTGTAAAAGAACTACTTACAGAATTACAAATCAACCAAAATGTCAAAGAACAAAGTAATTTATTTAGTATCAATGATTTATTAACGCATCAGTAGTAACAAAATATTATTTAATTACGTAATTCCCTCATATTTAATTACGTAATTTTATTAATCACACTTTGTCGATCCATAATAACATAAATCCACCACAAAAATCCCTGCCTGAGCTGCCGCTCCTTCGGACAGGCCTCGTAGGGTAATTTTTAATCCTGCTCCGAGCTCATGTTCTATTTCAAATTTTATTCCCACTCCACTGGATCTCAAGCCCCCATTTGTTGGTAGGATTAATACTATCCAGGTGTTCAGGGATAAATCACCCTCCATCCCAATACGTCTCGCAATCGGATATCTTCGTATTGTGTTACTCATAACGCAATGCATCGACAGGATTTCTCGTTGCTGCCCGCCAGCTTTGCCAGCTTACTGTAAGGATTGCTATCAGAACTGCAGACAAACCTGCCAGTGCAAATATCCACCAGCTCATTTCAGTGCGGTATGCAAATCTCTGAAGCCATAGTGACAAGATCCAGAGTGAGAGAGGCACCGAAATTATTACAGCTGCAAGAACCCATCTGAGGAACTGGGAATTCAGCATCAGCAGGATTTCAGCAACCGATGAACCGTTGACCTTCCTTATACCGATTTCTTTTTCTCTCTTCGATATGCTTAAAAGTGAAATCCCGAAAAGACCCATTACTGACAATATCAATGCCAGGAGGGAAAATGCACCAGAAATCCGGAAATGGTTCCTTTCACGTGAATAGAAGTTCTCGATCCGGTCGGTAAGATAATTTACTTCAAATATTTCATCAGGAGCCAACTGTGAAAACAGGTCCTTCATCTTACCTATGATCTCACTATCATTTGTCCCTTCTGTCCTGACCGCTATCAATCCCATCCTTGCGGGATTCTGAGGAAGGATGACCATGGGTTGTATTTCGGTATGCAATGAGTGGGCATGGAAATCCCTTACAATACCTCTTACCTTAAAGGCCAGCAGGTTTTCTCCTGCTTTAACATTTTGCTGTTTTGCGGCAGATTCGTTGATTAATATCTCGGGAGGGCCCTCTTTGTATGGTCCGAAGGAAGAGCCGTCGATGACTTCCATACCGAGAAGTTCAGTCATCCCTTCTCCCATTATCAGACCATCGAACCGTATCCTTTCTCCTGTAGTAAGCGCAAGATTTACAGGCAGAAAGTTCCCAAACGGAGGAATGAATGAACCTCCTGCCGTACTCTGTACCCCGGGGATCTTCTCAATCTCATCGCAAAGTGTCAGAAAGCTGTTTCTCAGTTCGTCGGAATTAAGATTGGCTACAAGAATATTTTCAGGCCTGATCCCTTTGTATCCTGTCATCGAATACCGGATCTGTTTTGCAACAGCGAGCACGCCTGATACAAGTACCATGTAGATCACAAAGTGCAGGACAAGAAAAGAATAGTTCCACCGGTCCGATCCGGACGATACCGGATTGATACCTGAGATCATTCTTAAAGCGGGTATGCGCGAATATTTCCAGCCTATTATCCATCCTGAAATGATTCCTGTAAAAAGCACAACCAGTATAAGCATTATCCAAAGTTCAGGCATAAGGAAAATTCCGCCTGAAAGAGTTTTGTTAAGAGTGTCATTGATAAATTTAATACCGTAGTCTATCACAAAAAATGCTGGAACCAGGCTTAAAAGGACAATTATCAGGGATTCAAGAATAATGAGTCTTCTTATTTTTCCGTGAGAAGCACCGTATACCTTTCTTGTTCCAAATTCATGCATTTTACCCGCCATGCCTGCCCTTGCCAGAAGAATATGGTTGGCCAGGGAGATAAGCAGGATAAGTAATGAAATTACTTGGTAGTATGTCAGTTCGCGCGGATTTCCGCTTCTGAGAAAGAAATTCCCGGAAATATCCTGCGATCCAAGGTATATATCTGCAACCGGCTGTAATTTGAAAGCCAGCGTATCCTGTCCCGGATTTGTAAAAAACTCCTTGTATCTGTCCATTTTAGAAACCAGCGCATCCGGATCAGAATTATTACCCAGAAGGATCATTGACATGAACTCTGTATCTCTCCATCCCAGTGCCTGATTGTCATCATATCCATAATCACCAAGCGATCGCTGAAACTGCATTAACATCTTCTCAGACAGTAATATATCAGTAATAAATGACGGATCAAGGGTTGAATTTGGAGGGAATCTTCTGTAGACTCCCGAAACCGTAAGCTGCAAAAAACCCTCCGGGAACCTTACCGGGATCACTTCTCCAAGAGGCGAGAGATTTCCAAAATATGTCATGGCCGATTCATCGGATATAGCTACTTCACTGACCGAATTTGCAGGAGTGCCGGAGATAAATTCAATTCCCAGGATCCTGAAAAGCGACGGATCGGCAAATCCGAAATTATTTCCTATTACAATGACGTTTTCAGGAGTCTTAATCTGAACGCTGTTAGTCTGATAATACCTGAAGAAATCCTTCACTTCAGGAAAGTCGCCTTTTACTGCTTCGGCAAGCGGATAATGCAACTGTGAATTGGAGCCAAGTATTATCCTGTAAAGATTTTTGTGATCCGGAATGAAGGTATCAAACGACCTTTCATGTATTATCAGTGCCAGGAGGATTATTATGCAGCCCATTCCTATACCCAGGCCTAATATACTGATAGACGAAGTAATCCTGTTACGGAAAATGCTTCTTATTACACTTTTTAAATCCTGGCTTAACATATCGTTTATGTATATTAAATTTAAAGTACTGATCCTGAGCTTACTGCGATGAATCTGGAAATTAGTGTTTCCTTCTGATACCAGTAGAGTTTCTTGTCAGGAATAAGTCCCTGAGCTCTTTCCCGGGTGAAATTATTATCCCTTAAATTGAACATTCTTTTATTGCTGTAACATATATAAATAAGGCATAAAAACAATGCCATATTTTTTTGGCACTGAAAAACAACACATTAGAAAAACACAGACAAATGTATAGTAAATATTTTTTACTAATTTACGTAAAATATTTTTACACTTTCTTGACATTAGTCTTTTTTTAAAGTAGTTTTACCTTGTTGTAAAACAGAGTATGTACGGAGAAGAAAAGAAATATAAAATTGATTTAACCTCTGTGCCCCTCTGTGTTCTATTGTGAGAAGAATTTAACCACATACGAGGACACGGAGAAGCACGGAGAAGAAAAGAAAAATAACATGAAAAGTATTTAAACTCTGCGTCCCTCTGTGCTCTCCGTGGTGAAAAAAAGAAATAAAATATGTCTGTACAAAAAGCCAGCATCCTCGTAGTTGACGATAACAGGAGCATCCTCAGCGCCCTCGAGATCCTGCTTGTCCCGGAATTCGGAGAGGTTACACTGATTTCCAATCCAAATCAGCTCCTGAACGAGCTCAGGAAAAAAGACTATAACCTGGTTATTCTCGACATGAATTTTACTGCGGGCATCAAATCAGGTAACGAAGGTATTTACTGGCTTGGAAAGATTAAGGAGGCCAGTCCCGATATTTCTGTTGTAATGATAACGGCGTACGGGGATATTGATGTTGCTGTAAAAGCCCTTAAAGCAGGTGCTTCAGATTTTGTTGTTAAACCATGGGACAATGAAAAGCTCCTTGCGACATTAAGACTGGCTGTTCAGCTTAATCTCTCGAAAAAGGAGGTCAGTCATCTCCGCAGAAGGGAGTCAGAGTTAAAAAGGGCACTCACCCCGGAGGGAAGATACATCATCGGTTCTTCGCCGCAGATAATGCATGTAATGAATCTGGTGCGCAAAGTGGCCAAAACAGATGCAAACATACTCATCACAGGAGAGAACGGCACTGGCAAGGAGCTTGTCGCCAGGGAGATACACCGAATGTCGACCCGGTCGAAAGAGCTGATGGTAAGTGTGGATATGGGTGCAATAACCGAGACCTTGTTTGAGAGCGAGTTATTCGGGCATATGAAGGGTGCATTCACCGATTCAAGGGAAACCAGGCAGGGAAAATTCGAAATTGCACATAAAGGCACTCTTTTTTTAGATGAGATAGGAAATCTTTCATTTCATCTTCAGGCCAAGCTTCTAACTGCCATCGAGAACAGGCAGATAACCAGGATCGGCTCAAACGACCCGATATGGGTTGACATAAGGCTCATTTGTGCAACGAACAGAAATATTGAAAACATGGTGACAGAAGGGCTTTTCAGGGAAGATCTCCTGTACCGTATCAATACAATCCAGATTGAAATGCCTCCACTGAGAGAACGGGGAACAGACATTGTAAACCTGGCTGAGTTCTTTCTGGGAAAGTATACCCTGAAATACAATAAGCGTGAGCTCAAGTTAAACCGTCAGGCCGTTGATAAACTGGTAAATTATTCCTGGCCCGGCAATATAAGGGAGTTGCAGAATACGATTGAAAAGGCCGTTATCCTGAGCGACGGATCAGTAATAAAGCCTGATGACCTGTATCTCAAGGCCCCGTCAGGCATAAAGAGCCCTGATTCATTTGCGACGCTTGAAGAAACTGAGCTGCAGATGATAAGAATGGCTATTGAACAGAACAATGGAAACCTTACCGCTGCAGCTGAGCAGTTGGGAATAACAAGGCAAACACTCTACAATAAACTAAAAAGGAACAGGCAATGATAAGCAAAAGCCTTTATATCAATATAATAATCAGAGTGACTTTGATAGTCATTCTTTCTGCTCTTCTGGGATTTCTGATCTTTAAGGTTCAGTCAGTCCGTTTTGCCATAATCTGTATTTTTATTATTGCAATCCTTACAGTGAGCCTTATAACATATTTGAATACGGCAAACAGGAATATCAGGTTTTTTTTCGATTCCGTAAAGAATGATGATTCAAACCTGACGTTTTCTGTCGGCAATAAAACAGGTTCTCTGAAAGAACTGCATCAGAGCATGAATAACGTTAACATGCAGATCCAGAATCTGAAGATCGAGAACAGGCAGCAGGAGCAATATTTTCAGAAGATCCTCGAACACCTCGCTACCGGTATACTCACTTATAACGATAAAGGATTCATTCATCACGCAAATTCTGCAGCAAAAAGACTTCTAGCCACTGAGGTTCTTACTCATCTGAAACAGATAGAGAGAGTCGACAAGAAACTTTATGCGAACATCAAAAACCTCAAGCCTTCCGAACGACGGCTGGTTAAGATAAACACCCGGCAGGGTGAGGTTCAATTACTCCTGAAATCGACTGTTTCGGGGCAAAAGGGAAGTGAGGTCATTATTCTTTCGATACAGGATATAAGGCATGAGCTGGATGAAAAGGAAGTTGATACATGGATGAGACTTATCCGTGTCCTGATGCACGAAATAATGAATTCCATTACTCCCATAACATCGATTTCAGAATCGCTACTAAGGCTTTATAAGCCGGCGAATCAGCAGGTAAAGCCTGAAGAAGTGACAGAAAAGACAGTATTAACTACCTTGCAGGGGCTTAATGTTATAACAGACCAGGGGAAAAGCCTAACATCATTTGTGGAATCGTACCGGAAGCTAACCGGAATTCCAAAGCCGGAGATGAAGCTGTTCAGTGTCTCCGGGCTTTTTTCGCGTGTCAGGATCCTGAGTGAGACCATTGAAAGAAATCCACTGGCAAAGATAACATTCAGTATGGAGGATCCCGGTCAGGAGATATATGCTGATGAGAACCTAATATCAATGGTCCTCATCAACCTGATAAAAAACGCGATAGAAGCAGGCTTAACAAATCCTGAATGCAGGATCGATGTCATTTCCAGAAATGGCAATACAAACCATCCCGAGATATGTGTAATTGACAATGGTCCGGGAATAAGCGAGGAGAATCTTTCTGAGATATTCATACCATTTTTTTCAACAAAGGAGAATGGATCGGGGATAGGGCTGACAATATCCAAACAAATAATGGGAGCCCATGGAGGAAGTCTGAAAGTACGCTCATTGCCGGGTTGTGAGACCATCTTCTGCATGAGTTTTCAGGAATGAATATTTTTCCCGGAAATAGATATTAAATTTGCAGCCACAATTCTGCAGATGAAAGAAAACGAACTGACAGGGCTGTTCAATAATCACCCGGTTCTTTCCGGTTTGTCCGAAGCCCTGGGGAAACAAGGTCCGATGAGGATAAGCGCGGAAGGTTTGTCCGGTTCGGCAAAAGCAATAGCCATAGCCGGAGTATACCTCAGAACACCGTTAACACACATTGTGGTTGTACCAGAGAAGGAAGATGCCGCATACCTCTACAACGACCTTGTATCCCTTACCGGCGAAGATTCGGTATTTTTCTTCCCTTCCACCTACAAACGCTCGGTTCAGTATGAGCAGACTGAACCTGCAAATATAGTTCTCCGGACAGAGGTACTCAATTTCCTTTCCTCAGGAAAAAGGAAGGCGATTATTGTCACCTATCCCGAGTCGGTTATGGAGAAAGTGATCAGCCGAAGGAATCTTAAGAAGAACACTTTCACCATAAAGAAGGGAGATAAGCTTTCGCTTGAGTTTCTTGAGGAGATGCTGCACGAATACAACTTCGAAAGGGTAGATTTCGTAAGCGAGCCGGGCCAGTATGCAATAAGGGGAAGCATTGCAGATGTATTCTCATATTCAGCCGACCTTCCATACAGGATCGATTTCTTTGGTGAGGAGGTTGATTCACTCAGAACTTTCAGCACTGAGGACCAGCTGTCGATAAGTATCTGTAACCAGATATTTGTAATTCCTAATATCCAGGACATCTCGATTGAAGAAGTAAATGATTCCTTTTTAGACTTTCTGCCTCCTTCATCACTGTTATGGATTGAAGACGGAGCATATATCAGGGAAAAGATAAATGATATCCACGGGCAGGTGTTGAGAAGGGAGGAATCGGGTCAGGTATCCGGGAAAACAGGCATAATAATGACCGGTCACCGTTTTGTTGATGAGTGCCTTAATTTCAGGACTGTTGAATTTGGGAAAAACGGAATTTCCGGACCTGAACTGCGGTTTGAATTCAGAACGGAGCCCCAGCCGGTTTTCAACAAGAATTTTGAGATCCTTGCTGAAAAGCTTATGGCAAACCACCTTGAAGGTTACGGCACTTTCATTATTTCGGAAAGCCAGGCGCAGATTGACAGGTTAAGGGACATTTTCGGGGAGATAAATCCCGAAGTAAGTTTTAAATCACTGCTATTCAATCTCCACGGCGGTTTTACCGATCACGATCTGAAGATCTCGGTTTATACCGATCATCAGATTTTTGACAGATATCACAAGTTCAGGATAAGGGGTTATTTCTCAAGAAAGGAGAGTATTTCCGTTAAGGAGCTGACCGGGCTTAATCCGGGAGATTACGTGGTTCACATTGACCATGGAATCGGTAAGTTCGGAGGGCTAGAGAAAATAGAAGTCAACGGGAAGATGCAGGAAGCCATTAAGCTTGTTTACAAGGATAATGACATTCTCTATGTCGGCATTCACTCGCTTTACAGGATATCAAAATACAAAGGAAAGGACAGCAGCGAACCCAGGATATACAAACTCGGATCAGGAGCCTGGCAGAAATTGAAGCAGGCTACAAAGAAGCATGTTAAGGACATTGCCAGGGATCTGATAAAGCTTTATGCTGAAAGGATGTCGCTTAAGGGCTATTCATTTTCCTCCGACACCTACCTTCAGAGGGAGCTGGAAGCTTCGTTCCTTTACGAGGATACGCCCGATCAGCTTAAGGCAACAACATCGGTCAAGGCTGATATGGAGGCTGATCATCCCATGGATCGCCTTATATGCGGCGACGTCGGATTCGGTAAGACGGAAGTTGCTGTAAGAGCCGCCTTCAAAACTGCTGCTGACAGCAAGCAGACTGCAATACTGGTTCCAACGACCATTCTTGCACTTCAGCATTACAAAACATTTTCCTCAAGGCTTAAAGGTTTTCCCTGCAATGTGGACTATATCAGCAGGCACAGGAAACCTGCCGATCAGAAAAGAATAATGAAAGAACTTGAGGAGGGCAGGATCGACATTATCATAGGGACACACAAGCTGGCCGGGCAGGAGGTAAAATTCAGGGATCTTGGCTTGCTTATAATAGATGAAGAACAAAGGTTCGGCGTATCGGTAAAGGAAAGGATCAAGAAGCTTAAGGCAAATGTTGATACTCTGACACTTACCGCCACACCCATTCCCCGGACCCTCCAGTTCTCTCTCATGGGCGCACGCGATCTGTCAATAATCAATACTCCGCCTCCCAACAGAATGCCGATAGTAACAGAAATTCACGGTTTTAACGAAGACATTATCAGGGAAGGCATAGAGTATGAGGTGTCGAGAAACGGTCAGGTCTTTTTTATTCACAACCGGGTTGAGAACATTAAGGAGATACAGTTGAATATCAGCCGGATCTGTCCTAATGTCAAAAGTGCTGTCGTTCATGGGAAAATGGAAGGAAGGGACATAGAAAACGTAATGTTCGACTTTATCCAGGGCGATTACGATGTCCTCATTGCTACAACCATAATAGAATCGGGTCTTGACATCCCGAATGCAAACACCATTTTCATAAACGAAGCACATCATTTCGGATTATCGGAGCTTCATCAGCTCAGAGGCCGGGTGGGACGATCGAACCGTAAGGCTTTTTGTTATCTTCTTGCCCCTGCGGAAACTACTCTTACGCAGGAAGCCAGGAGGAGGCTAAGGGCCATAGAAGAGTTCTCGGAACTGGGAAGCGGATTCAATATTGCAATGCAGGACCTTGACATCAGAGGTTCAGGAAACCTTCTCGGGGCTGAACAAAGCGGCTTTATTGCAGATGTGGGATTTGAAACGTATCAGAGGATACTGAATGAGGCCATGGCAGAACTAAGGGAGAGCGATCCCGTGATAAGCGGTGAAACGGAAGAAGAATTTAAGGGTTCTGAAAAAAAGGCTGCAGTTAAGGATTATGTCTCGGATTTCCAGATTGACACCGACCTTGAAATAATGTTTCCTGATGAATATGTATCAAACATATCCGAAAGAATAAGGTTGTATAAGGAACTTAACGATATAAGCTCCGAAGAAGCTCTCTCAAAATTCGAGAATAAGCTGACCGATATGTTCGGACCTGTTCCTCCGCCGGCTGCATCGCTTCTCGACATAGTGAGGTTAAAATGGATAGCAATGGGGCTTGGTATCGAAAAAGTACTGCTCAAGAATAACCTTTTGATAGCATATTTTGTATCCGATCCGGAATCGGCTTTTTACAGGAGTTCGCTGTTTGTTATGATAATGAATTATGTCAATCACCGGCAGAAAAAGATGTCAGTCAGACAGAAGGATTCAAAACTGAGCCTTACAATCCCGGGGATCAGTTCGGTAAGGTCGGCTATTAATACGCTGATTTCAATCAGGGATGAATCGAAAAGCTAAGGATTCCGGTCAGATTGCAGAAACGTTTCTGTTTCAGAGATTATGATTTATGAACAATGCTGTTAATAGGAATTCCTTTCCTTGTCCTCTTTTTTTATTTTTACCTATATTTGTATCCACAAGAAGGGAATGAACCTAATTTACGACATCGGGAACACTTGCAACAAACTGGCAATTTATGATCAGGATAAAATGGTTTTTTCGGTGCGCACCAAGCCTCTTTCCTGCGAAGCGATCCAGGAATTGATAAGTCCCTACAAAATAGATAAAGCCATTATCTGTTCAGTAAAGAACCTTCCTGAATTCATTTATGACCTTATCGGGGTTGATCTGCCTAACGTTCTGGTTTTGAATCACAAGACCAGGCTTCCCTTTAAAAATGAATACGACACTCCGGAAACCCTTGGTCCCGACAGGATGGCTGCGGTTGCAGGTGCATACAGGTTGTACAGGGGCAGGAATGTCCTGGTTATTGACGCCGGGACTGCGATAACTTATGATTATCTCTCCGGCAGGTCGTACAAGGGAGGCACGATATCTCCGGGCCTTAACATGCGATTCCGGGCTCTTCACAAATTCACTTCGCGGCTCCCTTTATGCGCAGCAGTGGAGAAATACGATTCTCCCGGAAAGAACACCATAGAAGCAATTACGGCAGGGGCAATAAACGGACTCTTATTTGAGGTCAGGGAATATATACGTCTTTTTGATGAGAAATACATTGACTCCGTTACTGTTATCACAGGTGGTGACGGACGGTATCTTAAAGACAAGATCAAGTCAAAAATTAACTATCAGCCCGATCTTGTCATGGACGGGTTGAATTACATCCTGGAATATAATGCGGAACATGCTTAATGCCTTTTTTTCACTGATCATCATAGCTTTAAGTGTTGTTTCGTGCGAAAAAAAGAGTATCACTTACGACAAGATTGATATTCTGACACTTCCTTCCCTTACTGCCAGGGATTTCACCACTACCTATACAGACTCGGGCAACATCCAGCTCGTTCTGACAGCGCCCCTGATGGAGACATATGACAGGGACGACACTCCTTTCTCCGAATTCAAGCGTGGCCTGGAAGTATTGTTTCATGACGGACATGATGTTCCTGTCGCTTCGGTTACGGCCAAATATGCCAAATATGTTGACGACAAGAAACTTTGGGAGTTGAAGGACAGTGTAGTTGCTGTGAACGAAGCAGGGGAAAGGCTTGAAACTGAATTGTTGTACTGGGATCAGAAGAAAGCGCTCATTTATACCGACCGGTTTGTAAAGATTACAACTGAGGATCAGATCATCCAGGGATATGGTCTCGAATCTGATCCAAAACTGTCAAAACGCAGGATAAAGAATCTAAGTGCAATAATCTATATTGAAGAACAAGAATAGCCACAGAATAAGGATAATCAGGAGTTTCTCAGATTGAACAACTGAATACAGGAAATAATCTGTCTGCCGATGGACGCTTTTGTCGTAATAATGATCGCAATTATTTTTTCAGCCTTTTTTTCAGGGATGGAGATAGCCTTCATTACGGCAAACAAGCTCAGGATAGAGCTTGACCGGAAGCAGGGTGTTTTCGGTTCCGGATTTATAAAAATGTTTTCCGACAATCCCGGGCAGTATATAGCAACAATGCTTATAGGAAACAATATTGCCCTGGTTGTTTACGGACTTTTTTTCTCGAGGCTGCTCACACCGGTACTTACTCCGTTGTTCGGGTCTGATGCACTTGTTCTTTTGGTCAACACGATCATCTCAACTGGAGTAATCCTCCTCGTTGCTGAATGCCTGCCGAAGACCATATTCAAAATTTCGCCAAACTTCTTTCTGAAGTTGCTGAGTCTTCCCGCGATGATGTTTTATTATCTGTTCTATCCCATTAGTAAAATTACTCTTGCCGCATCCAACGGGGTTATCAGGCTGATGTTTGGAAAAAGCAAGCCGAAAAAAGATCAGGAGAATCTCGTATTCAGCAGGATTGATCTTGATCATTTCATGAATCTCAGTCAACCTGAAACACAAGAAACTGAGCCTTTGAGGGATAACATAAGGATCTTCCGGAATGCGCTCGATTTTTCAAGTGTGAAGTTAAGGGAGTGCATGGTTCCGAGGACTGAGATTGATGCAATTGAAAGCAGGAGCAGTCTTGAGGAGCTCAAGGCAAGGTTTATCGAGACCGGCCACTCGAGGATTCTTGTTTTTCAATCAACAATTGACAATATAATAGGCTACTTTGAGCTGAAGGATATCTTCAAGGATCCGCCCGATATCCTGTCGGCTCTGAGGAAGCTTGCCATTGTCCCTGAAACAATGGCGGCCAACAGGCTTCTGAAGAAGTTTTTTGACGAGAAGGTTAATGTTGCCCTTGTGGTTGATGAATTCGGAGGCACATCGGGGATGGTAACCATTGAGGATGTTCTCGAGGAGATTGTCGGGGATATTGAGGATGAGCATGACTATTATGAGCTGACCGAGAAAATGATTAGCAGCAGTGAATTTGTTTTTTCGGGCAGGCTTGAGATCGACTACCTGAATGAGACATACAATATCGGATTGCCAGAAGAGGATGATTATGAGACGCTGGCCGGCATGATCCTTTATTACCATGGAAGCATTCCCGGGGCAAATGAAACAATCAGGATAGGTAAATTTGTGATGCGTGTTCTGAAAGTTACTGCGACCAAGATTGAGCTGGTGAATCTGAAGACAGAATAAAAAAGGGTGCATTGTGAATGCACCCTTTTTTATCATATTGTCAGCGTATTACTGTAATCCGCCTCCATCCCACCACAGTCTCTGCCTGTGGGAATCCTCACCCATACGGGATGCGGCTGCTTCCACATTGGCTTTGTTGAGTGTGAATTCAGATGTCGGATATTTGAACCTTGCTGCAACATCAGCGCCGGATTCTGCTCCGGTAGAAGGTGTGAAGACCACCTCATTACCGTCAATAACTGCAGTAACATCACCGGGTTTTACAAGCGATTTGGGATAACCGGTTCTCCTGTATTCAGCCCATGCTTCATGAGGCTGCATAAGAAGGTGAATATACTTCTGGGTAATGACCATTTCCTTCTTCTGTTCATCAGTAGTTGCGGCATTGAACCTGTTCATAATCTCGGTTACATATGCTCCTCCTTCATCAACAGCTCCCCATTTTTCAAGCGAAGCATTGATTCCTTCTTCAAACCAGGTTGCATCCCAGCCTTCGACTTCCGATATCATGAAGCATACCGTCGGGTAATCGAGGAAGGTAGTCGGGAAGTTTGCATCCAGAATAATTGGATTCGTGTGATACAGGCTGACCCTTGAACTACCATGTGTTGACCACCATTTCTGTGTCAGCACATCTGTCATTCCGTAGGGAACACCTTCTCTGTCGGTTGTATAGGTTGTAAATACGGGGTAGCGTGGATCCCTGAGGCCGAGGAAAGGATTAACGAATGCCTGATTGTTATTACCCTTAATAAGTTCCATGAACCCGGCGGTGAAAGTAAAGTCATTTCTGCCGCTTACATAGAATCCGTTATACCAGGGAGCTTCATTAGGAGTACCTGATGAGGAGAAGCGGAACATTGCGTTATCATCGTTGCTTTCCATCACTCCGTCGGCAATTGCATCCTGTGCTTCGGTAAGGTATGAAGGATCAGCGTTTGAAGCCCTGAGTGCGAGACGGAGTCTCAGCGAATTTGCAAATTTGATCCACTTGGAAAGGTCGCCTCCGAAGAAAACGTCACCGGTCTCAAAACCGTCAGTTGTGGAATTCTCGAGCATGGTCTGAGCTTCATTGAGTTTGGCGATAAGGCCGTCGTAAACCTCTTTCTGGGTATCATATACAGGCTGCGGGTAGTTAACAATATCAAGCGCCTGTGAGTAGGGAATATCCCCAAAATAATCGGTAAGCAGCTGGAAAACCCATGCTTTGACTATTTCAGCAGTAGCTATCTGCATGTTATTATCGCCATAGAGGTTTGCATACCTTTCTTTCGTTTCAGGATCGGTATTCAGCTTAATAATTGTCTGAAGGTTGTTCATGTAAATGTAGTTGTTCCTGAAAAAACCATCGGTGACACCTGACCTGAAGGCATACCTGTCTTCAGAGGTGTAGTTTCTCTGTGCAAAGTGCTGCGATATAAGCGAAGACTGACGTCCTGCGTACCAGACATCGAAGTCGGCAAACGCAAAATCACGGACAGCCTGCGTAAGAAGTGCTGAAGTTGCAGCTTCAGTGGCCGCGTTAGGATTCGTATTGATCTTGTCGAAATCCTTTTCACATCCTGTAAAAGCAATCAGGAGCAAGGCCGCTATCAAAATTTTATATCTCATTACAGTATTCATATTATTTCTGATTAAAAGTTAAAGTTAAGGCCAACACCGTATGATACAGTACTTGGCAGATATCCGCCCTCTATACCCTGAGCGTTGCTTCCCGCCATCTGAAGGTATTCAGGATCGAAATGCTGGGTAGCTGCTCCGAAGATTGCCAGGTTACGTGCAAATGCTGAAAGCCTTACACCCTTGATCGGACCGGTCCATCTTGCCGGGAAGTTGTATCCGAAGCTGATCTCCCTAAGTTTGATGAAGTCGGTGCTGAAGATACTCTGTCTGTCGGGACCGTCATAGTGTGATTCTGAGTAGATCTGACCATCGAGACGGGTGGTGTTCTTAACAGGAGAATCGCTTACATTGCCATCTGCATCGAGGTAAGTGATATCGCCTGTGACAGAGTTGTATAAACCGTAAACACCGTCGAGAAGAACGCCTCCCCCTTCGGAAACGTCATCTCTGATGTTCTTGCCGTTCTCATTGATAGCTGCTGACTCATCAAGAATTCCTGAGTACATACCCCACATATATGAAAGGTAGTACATGTTACCGCCTTTCTGAGCATCGAAGAGGATATTAAGGTCAAAACCCTTAAATCTGAAGGCGTTTGTCAAACCGGCAGTGAGATCCGGGGTAACCTTTTCAAGCGGTTTGATCTCTGAAGGCAGGTAGTTTCCGCCGACGCCAACGATCGTATTTCCCTGAGCATCCTTTACATAGTCGGTTCCATAGATGATCGGGTAGGTCATTCCTACAAAAGCACCGCTCTGAACTTTGAAAGGACCGCTTCCGAGTGTCAGGTAATCAAGGCCAGGACCGATCTCCTCAACAGTGTTGTCGAGTGTGGCAAGGTTCAGCATGATATCCCATGAAAAGTCTCCTGCCCTAACAACTGTTCCGCCAAGAGCAATTTCAAGTCCTTTGTTAACCATCTTACCGGCGTTAATATTCTTGAAGCCGTATCCGCTTGCACCCGATACCCTTACAGGAACGATCTGGTCAATGGTTTCCTTATAGTAGTAAGATACGTCAAGGTTAATCCTGTCCTGGAAGAATTTGAATTCAGCGCCTATCTCCCATGAGTTTGTTTTTTCAGGTTTCAGATCTTCGTTGGCAAGGGTGCTTGAAAAGCCCATCCTTGGATTAAGTACTCCATAAACATCTGTAAAGGATGTATTTAGGCTTACGTAGTTAAGAAGGTCGTATGGACCTGTGTCATTACCAACCTGTGCAACACCTCCACGAAGTTTGGCAAATGAAAGGACGCTGTTCCCCTTGAGTCCGCCCAGTTCAGAAAGTACGAAACTAATAGTGGCTGAAGGATAGAAATATGAGCGGTTTCCTTCGGGAAGTGTAGAAGACCAGTCGTTACGGCCGGTAAGTTCAAGAAATATTGTGCGTTTATAATCAAAGCTCGCATTAGCGTACAGGCTGTTGATTCTCTTCCATGACTGATAGTCATACACGCTCGGTTTGTTGTACGAGTTGGAGAGGTTGTACAGGCCGGGAATCATAAGTCCGCCGATCGAAATACCTCCATCTCTGTAATACTTCCTGTCAAGGCGGTTACCTCCCAGAAGAGCAGTAAGTCCAAACATATCGCCGCCGAATCTCTTGTCGAGAGTGAAGAAGAACTCAGTGTTGACATCATTATTGGTATAAACGCTCTTGTAATATTCTGAGGTAGCCTGTGAACCAATGGCCATTCTTTCCTCAGTAAGGAGCTTGTAATAGTCAATCCCCATCCTTCCAGTCAGCTTTAGCCATGGAGTGATCTTGAGGTCAGCGCCGTAGTTGCCATAGAAGCGGTCGCGCCTGTCATTTTCATAGTTTTCATAACTTGACCAGTATGGGTTATCGGTATAGGCCGGTGATGGATCGTCGTACCAGTTCCTGTTCCAGGTTCTCTGTCTTCCGCTGGGTGTTTTGTAATCTTCCAGTGCCTTGTAGTCAACATTGGTATGGATCCACTGCCACATTTTCTGCACGGGGTTCCTGTCACCATATCCTGTTTCGGGACGGCCTACTGCAACGTTCTGTACGTAGTTGGCGTTGATCCAGAAATCAAGTGATTTGTTGACATTGATGTTTCCGCTTAGATTAACTGTGTTCTTCTTGAGTGTACTGTTTGGATAGATCCCCTTCACATCCATATTGGTGAATGAAGCGCGGAGTCCTCCCCTGCTGTTGCTTGCATTTACTGCAACGTTGTTTGTATAGTTCACTCCCCTGTTGAAGAAATAAGTGTAGTCATATTCGGGATATACCCATGGAACTTCCTTCAGATAGTTCTGTGTATCATACTCATCAAATGCATTCCAGGGAAGCACCTTCACTGAAGGATCAAGTTTCGGACCCCAACTTTCGTCAATTTCGTATGAGGGGTATAGATAGGTTTGACCGTTGATCTCAATCTCATTGAAACCGCCATATCCACCACCATATAATTTCTGGTATTTGGGGAAGTATTTGGCTTCTTCGAAGCTTACGCTTGAGTTAACTGATACTCCGAATGATTTATCAGCAGTAGTTCTTCCTTTCTTGGTAGTTACCATTACAACACCGTTGGCAGCTCTTGATCCATATAAGGCTGAAGCGCTTGCTCCCTTCAGAACTGTCATTGACTCGATATCATCAGGGTTGATGTCGGATGCAAGGTTTCCAAGGTCATAGCCTCCTGCACCAGTTGCACCATAAGAATAGTCGGAGTTATCGATGGGAATACCATCCACAACGAATAACGGCTGGTTGTTTTTTGTAAGCGAAGTGTTTCCGCGGATATTTATCTTGGCTCCTCCTCCCATCTGGCCAGAAGCAGAGGTAATCTGAACACCTGCAACACGACCAGAAAGAGAACCGATCAGGTTTGTGGTCCGGACTTTTGCAAGTTCTTCTCCTTTCACATCCTGAACAGCATAGCCAAGAGCCTTTTTCTCACGTGAAATACCGAGTGCAGTAACAACAACTTCATCCAATCCCACGAGGTCAGATTCCAGAACACCGTCGATTACACTGCGTCCGGCGATTTCCACCTCTATGGATTTCATACCGATGTAAGAAAAAACAAGGGTAGTAGCATTAACCGGGACGTTAATAGAATAGCGTCCGTTGGCATCAGTCAGAGCACCAATTGTTGTGCCTTTTACCTGAACCGTAACGCCAGGAATCGGCCCCTCCCCCTCCACTCCGGAGGTGATGGTCCCTGTAATTACTCTTGTCTGGGCATACAGGGTTGTTAAGCCTGCAAACACAAACAAAACAATCAGCGTGAATAGTTTCTTCATAAAAAATAGTTTTAGGTTTTTATTTAACGCGCCAAAGATACTCGATTTTTAAAAAAAACAAATAAGCATGTCTTTTTATTAACATTATTAAGGATTAAATAACATTTGCAATTATTTAACAGAGCAGCATTGCTAATCCCTATTTGAGAAGGTGACATTTATCATTTTTGCCGGATCATTCTTACAGGGACTGCGGTAAGCGTTACAAAAGGATTAAGACCCTGATCAGATATCTGCATATGAACAGGTTCAGGTGCCTTACCCATTACCGAGGTGGCAACTATGGGCTGGGGTCCCCTCCGCCACCTGGCGAAGTCACCATACCTTTAATGACTTTCGTTTGGGAGTACAGGACCGGGAAGCCTGCACAAACAGAAACGAAAGCCAGCATTACTAATTTCTTCATTTGATTTAGTTTTAGGTTTTAGTTAACCCTTTAAAGATACATTTAATAATGTAAAAAATTGAAGTTTCGCAAGTAATAAAAAGTTAAGAAAATGGCATAAAAAAAGCAAAGGGATCTTTCAGATATCTCTGAAAATCAGTATATTTAAAGTGACCAAACCATAAATAACTGATCCCAATGCTTAGTAATAAAGGTACAAGTATTTTCTCTGAGATTAATAGTTTTTTCCCGGAGAATGATAACAGAAAAGCAATTAATAGCATAATGGATATAGCCGGGCATCTGAAAATCAACGGGAAATCCTTGTCACCTGAGAGTAGTGACAATTGCAAGTTCACACGATTACAGGTGTTCGAGCTATTATTACTGTTTCCTTTATTCATGATTAAAAACGCTTTTCATTATTCTGAATCAGCTCTGTTTAAGGTTCTCTCGTGCAAGAAGGATGTTTTCTACCGCTTTATGGCCAATGGTTCTCTGGATTGGCGAAATATCCTGTACAGGATCAATTTGCAGTTGATCGGGAAAATCGCAGTCAGGGCCGATTCCTGCAGAGGCAAAGATCCGGTTTGCCTCATTGTTGATGACTCTGACTTGCCTAAAACCGGCAAAAGGATCGAGAAAATAGGCCGGATATTTTCTCATGTGACTCATAAATCCATTCTTGGCTTTAAGGCTCTTTTTCTTTGTCGCACTGACGGCAGGACGCAGACCGTTCTGGACTTTTCGCTTCATGGTGAAGAAGGGAGCCGGCCGGAAAAACCTTTCGGGATGACCAGGGAACAGCGTGGGAAGCAGTACCGCAGGGAACGCAAGGAA
Organism: Bacteroidales bacterium; assembly: GCA_040772125.1. Classification (GTDB taxonomy): domain Bacteria; phylum Bacteroidota; class Bacteroidia; order Bacteroidales; family VadinHA17; genus LD21. The sequence goes on along the minus strand of JAXGYS010000003.1, from coordinate 275,603 downwards.
ACAGAAGCCGTACAAGAGAGAATTGAAGAGTACACCCAAAAGAAAATCCAGAAAGCTATTGATATGGTCAGGCGGGCCATCAAAGAAGGGATCCGTTTTGATTATCTGCTCTCTGACAGCTGGTTTACCTGTACCGATATCGTACGGTTTATCAAATCCAGACATATCAGGTGTCATTTCCTGGGCATGATCAAGATGGCCAAAACCAAGTACCGTTTTGAAGGGAAGATGAAAAGTGCCAGAGAGATGTTGAAGCTTCTTCAGGCAAGCAAGGAGATCCGCTACAGCCAGCGCCTGAAGTGTTACTACGGGCAGGCGGAAGTAGAACTCTCCGGAATAAAGGTTAAACTCTTCTTTTGCAGGCGAACAAAAAACGGCGACTGGACTGGGCTGCTGACAACCAATACTAAACTTGGTTTCTTCGAAGCTTATCATGTTTATTCAATGAGATGGTCCGTCGAAGTATTTTTCAAGGAGGCAAAGGGCCTACTTGGCCTGGGAAAATCCCAAGCCCGGGATTTTGCCTCCCAGATTGCCAGCATCTCCATTACGGTGCTACAGTACAACATCCTGGGAACAGTTAAGCGCTTTAAATCTTATGAAACCATAGGAGGACTTTTCCATGAAGCCACCGATGGAGTTGTTCAGCTCTCGGTCACAGAACGAATATGGGGGATCCTTCAGGAACTTGTCAGAATCATAGCAGAGGCGTTCCAGATCGACGATGAAAGGGTCATGGATACCCTTATTAACCGGAGTGAAACTTTTAAGCATTTTATAAATCTTGATAATATCGAACTAAAGCAAGCGGCCTAAAATCACTTGCGAAACTTAAATAAAAAACTAATCAATACGGTAGAAATGAGACTCCTTAATACAAAATTCCCTAATCGGTGGCATAATTCAGGTAAAAAACATGATAACTATCATTATCAGTCAGCTGTAACTGTTAAGTATAGAAGAAAACGTGTTATGCCGGTTTAGACTAAGCGGGCTAAATAAAAAAATGTTAAGCAGAAAAATCAAAAAAGAAATTTTCTGTTTTTTGACAGATTCCGGAATTATATTTAGTTATTTAGAAATTTAATCCAGTGGTTGTTTTTTAGTTGCCGGATTTAATCGCTGCAAAATTCCTGTAAAACAAAGGAATGGTTTCTATGCCCTTGTAGAAGTTGAACAAAGGATAGTTTTCATTCGGAGAGTGAATGGCATCAGCTTCAAGGCCGAAGCCCATAAGTATGGATTTCACTCCGAGTATTTTTTCAAAAGTTGATACAATGGGGATACTTCCTCCGCTTCTCACAGGGATTGGTTTCCTTCCGAAACTTTCTTCAACGGCCATTGACGCAGCCCTGTATGCGGCAGTGTCGAGATGGCTTACATAGGCCTCACCGCCGTGAAGATACTCTACCTTCACCCTTACTCCTGCCGGAGCAATTGAAATAAAATGCTTCCTGAACAGATCGGCTGTCTTTTCAGCCTTCTGGTCAGGAACGAGCCTCATTGAGATCTTTGCGAAGGCTCGGGAAGGAAGAATGGTCTTTGTCCCTTCGCCGGTAAATCCTCCCCAGATACCGTTTATATCAAGTGTGGGCCTGATGCCTATCCTCTCGGTATCGGAGTAGCCTTTTTCGCCTGCCAGATCCTCAACGCCGACCGATTTCATGAACTTATCCCTGTCGAAGGGCCGCTTTGCCATTTCTGTTCTCTCTTCAACCGTACATTCGACCACATCGTCGTAAAAACCGGGGATGGTAATTCTTCCGTCCTCATCCTTTAGTGATGCGATCATATTGCACAGGGCGTTGCAGGGATTGACAACAGCTCCTCCGTAAAGCCCCGAGTGCAGATCGCGTTCAGGACCTTCAACGCTTACTTCAACATACGAAAGGCCTCGTAATCCTGACGTTATCGAAGGCATTTCGGGAGAGATCATTGTCGTGTCGGAGATAAGGATAACATCCGACTCTAACATATCCCTGTAATCGCTGCAGAATTTCTCGAGACTGGCTGAGCCTGTCTCCTCCTCCCCCTCTATCATGAATTTCACATTGCAGGGCAGGGTTCCTGTCGCGTTCATCAGCTCAAAAGCTTTTACATGCATAAACATCTGACCCTTGTCGTCATCAGCACCTCTGGCATAAATCTTACCGTCGCGAACCTCAGGTTCAAAGGGCGGTGTTTTCCATAATTCAAAGGGTTCTGCAGGCTGGACGTCATAATGTCCATAAACCAGTACCGTCGGAAGATCTTCAGAAATGATCCTCTCGCCGTATACAACAGGATTTCCCTGCGTGGGGAACAATTCAGCCCTGTCTGCCCCTGCTTTAAGAAGGTGTACCCTTATAAGCTCTGCAGCTCTTATCATATCGGGCTTGTTCTCCTCCTTGGCACTGACCGAAGGGATTCTTATCAGTTCGAACAATTCATCGAGAAATCTCTCTTTGTTCTGGTCGATGTATTTTTTAATGTTTACCATATCAGCTGGTTTTCTCTAAGTTCTTTTGCTGCAATACACAATTCACTATAAATTTCTTCTCCCAGGGCCCGGATAAGGGGTTCCCTGAGAAACTCATATACATATACTCCCTCCGCCTTGCCACAACTGACGGCAGGTGTGCATATCGACAGTTCCTGGTAGTTGACCGCGCTGAAGTCGCGGTACTGCTTTATCCTTGCAGGAAACAGGTGGCATGAAAGAGGTTTGCGGAATGATATTTTCCTGTCTTGCCATGCTTTCTCAATCCCACATAAAAAGACATTTTCGTGCAGAATTGTATAGGCACATTCAGCGTTTTCAATAAGAGGTGTTACAAGGTCATTCTCAAAATCACGGATACTGGTGCCCTCTTTTTCAATTACCGCAATTCCTTCCTGCCTGAGATAAGGTTTTACAACTGGCAGGATGTCTTCAAGCATCCGGGCTTCCTCTTTCAGAAGGGGTGCTCCTGAATCGCCGTAACGGCAACAATTGCCGAAACATTTCGGCAGATCGCACCTGAACTTCCTTTCAAGAATATCCCGGCTGAATATTATGTCACCTATCCGCAGCACCTTATCCCATATCTAATTATCAGACAAGCACTTTCCCGGTCATTTCCTCCGGTATGGGAATATCCATTATTGTCAGAAGTGTCGGGGCAACATCGGCAAGGATTCCTTCCTTTATTGAGTCATAATCGTTTGTAACAAGGATAAGCGGCACAGGATTAAGGGAATGAGCCGTATTGGGAGATCCGTCCTCGTTCAGTGCCTTATCGGCATTACCGTGATCTGCAATGATAAGGACGTCATATCCGTTTTCCCTTGCTGCATTTACAACTGCTCCGACGCATTCGTCAACGGTCACCACAGCCTTTCTGATTGCCTCATATATACCGGTATGGCCTACCATATCTCCGTTTGCAAAGTTGAGACATATAAAATCGAAGGATCCTGTATTGATTGCCTCCACAACGGCATCCCTTACTCCGAAGGCGCTCATTTCCGGCTGAAGGTCGTAGGTTGCGACCTTCGGTGAAGGAATAAGAATTCTTTCCTCGCCGGGAAAGACTTCCTCCCTGCCTCCTGAAAAGAAGAAAGTTACATGAGCGTATTTTTCAGTCTCCGCTATTCTAAGCTGTTTTTTGCCAGCTCTGGAAAGAACTTCTCCAATGGTATTATCGGCATTTTCCTTGGGATAGATTACGTGCAAGCCCCTGAAGGTTGCATCATACGGGGTCATGGTACAGTAGTGGAGGGGAATCGTTTTCATTCCGAATTCAGCAAGGTCGCGCTGAGTCAGGGCTATTGTCAGTTCCTTTGCCCTGTCGTTTCTAAAATTGAAGAACACGACGACATCCCCCGGTTTCAGTATTCCCGTCGGGTTACCGGCAGCGTCAACAACAACCAGGGGTTTCATGAATTCATCGGTTATGCCCTGTTCATAGGAGTGCTGCATTGCCCCCACAATATCGGTTGTGGGAGTACCTTTCCCATACACAATGAGGTCATAAGCTTCCTTGATCCTTTCCCATCGCTTGTCGCGATCCATGGCGTAATATCTTCCGACAAAAGAGGCTACTTTTCCGTTTGATCCCTCAAGATGGTTCAGAAGGTTCCTCATGTAACCGGCGCCGCTTTTAGGATCGGTATCGCGGCCGTCTCCAAAGCCGTGTACAAATACATTCTCCAGGCCGTAATCCATAGTCATATCACACAAGGCATAAAGATGCCTGTCGAGGGAATGGACGCCTCCGTCAGAAAGAAGGCCGAAGAAGTGGACCTGTTTATTTTCGTCACGGGCATAGGAGAATGCCTCAGTAAGAACCTTGTTCTTTTTGATGTCGCCTGTTTTGCATTCGAGATTTATCTTAACAAGGTCCTGATAAATGATTCTTCCTGCTCCGATATTAAGATGTCCCACTTCCGAATTACCCATCTGTCCGTCAGGCAGCCCCACATTTTCTCCTGAAGCATGAAGCCTGGCATTCGGATATTTCAGTTTCAAAGCGCTCATATTGGGAGTCGGGACCTGGCTTATCACGTCAGCTTTGGTGCCATCACCCAAACCCCATCCATCGAGTATCATCAGCAGAGTTTTCTTATTCTTCATAGTATTATTGATAATTAATAATAAACACAGAACAACATTCCCTTGTTCAGGAAATTGATTACCGGGCAAAAATAGCCAAATTTCGGTTGAGGCCCGCAGTGATGAACACAAGATATTTCAGAAGCGGCCTTACACGCCTTTTATCTGACTTCCCTTATTTTTATTTTAAAATCAGACTCGGGGCATGTTCTTTCGTATTCGATATCCTTTCCCACATAGGCGAGCCATTCGTCAGGTGTAAAGTTCCTTGTTACATATGTACATCCGTCGGCCGCAAAGGAATCAGCATATGCCGGCCGTGCAAGAATTTTTGGTTTCCCGGTGTTATTCCCAGCAAAAATTGTTTCTCCGTCGGGTGAATACGCAAGGGCCTCAATGGCTTCCCCGTTATCGGTAAGGCTGACAGGATTGCTTTTAAAATCGTCTGTATCCCAGAGTTTCAGGGTGCCGTCTTTTCCTGTAGTGGCCAGTTGTGGTGACCGGGAATTGAATCTTATATTTGTTACCTCTCCGTCGTGGGCTCTGAATTCAGCAATTTTCTCCATGCGGGGGATGTCCCATAGCTCCATAAGACCATCATCGTAACCCACAGCCAGCTGGTCTCCACCTGGGTGGAACCTTATGCTGTTTATTTTTCTCCCTTTGGAAGCTATTGTAAAGCCTGTTTCCTTCCCGCCTGTATTCCAGACAAAGCCCTCGCCCCGGTCGCTTATCCCTGCCAGAGTTCTGTTGTCAGTTGTAATGTCGATTGACGTTATAAAGGTCTTCCCGGTTGTGATGTCGACAGATGTTCTTGCAGTGAGGTCCCACTTGAGAACCCTGCCGTCGAGTGCAGCTGAATAAAGAGATTTTCCGTCGTAAGAAAACAACAATGATCTTATTTTGCCGCTGTGGCCGGTGAGAAGGTATTCCTCACTATTCCCTCCGAGAGGTATCATCCTGATTGAATTAGTCTGTTCTGCGCAGGCAAGCCATCCAGCATCGGGGCTGACAGCCATGACATCAATCGGGCCGTTTCCTGTGTAGATCAGACTGTAGTTCTTTCCATCGTCACTCAGATCCCATTTTGTTACCTTTCCCTGGGCATCAGAAGTAAGGAATTCATTAGTCCCGGGCAGAAAAAGTATGCTTCTGACCTGGGCACCTTCCGGGTCGAAGCTCCTTATCCTCTGACTTCCCCTGGATTTTGCCAGGCTGTAAAGACCATGATAGATGTCGGCATCATTGCGGCTTCCGGAATTCCTGGTGTTGAACAGATAAGCCTGATAAGCAAAGAGCGGTTTAAGATCGCTCTCATTATCCACCTGCAACGATCTGAGAGAAAGCGACCTCGCCACTGAAACAAGTCTCAGCCTCCGGAATTCTTCTTTCATTTTATTTGCCGAATCGGCGCTCATCATTGCCAGCCGGCCGGCCCTGATGGCAGAATCAAATTCATTCCGTGTCTCCTCTATCTCCTTCTGCGAAAACAAATATTGATTTTCCGCATTACGGCGCATCATTCTTTCCATCTGTTCACGCCTGGAAGCAGCAATTGCACCGGAATCCGATTCAATCGATTTTTTAATTGCAAGAGCCGCATATTCCTCTGCGAGCGACTTCTGGACTGTAAGCTCCTCCTGTTGTTTTTCCGCAGTACGCCGCTTGCTGTCGGATGAGAACTTCGAGATAAAAGCCCCTATCATTGTCAGTGCTGCAATAAGAGCCAATCCACCCAGTATGGAGGAAACTATTCTGATCCTGTGAAGCTTCCACCTGTTGTGCCGTGACTTTCTCTCTTCCTCTTCATGGAAAGCCGCTTCACTGGTACGCAGATAAACCATTGCCCTTTCAAATGCCGGATCATATTTAGCTGCCCAGGCCAGATTCGGTTTATTCTCATTACGCCAGTTTATCGCAAGTTGCAGATCGGGCTGTCGTAGCAGGCCAGTTTTCCCATGATGATACAAAGCCGAAGCTTCGGAAATCCGGAGATACATCTGCACGGATTGTGATTCTTCGTCAACCCAGGTTTTCAGCCTTTCCCAAAGGTGAATAAGGGATTCATGAGACAGGTCGATGATCGATTCGTCGGTAAGGGCAACAGAATAATGTGGTGCAAGAAATGAAACGGACGGATCGCGGAATTCTTCTATCACGCTGATGAGATTGTTCCTTTCACACTGTATTGCTTCTGTAAGTGTCTTTATTTTCGAGGGATACCTGAATCCCCTGTTATCTGAACCCCTGGCTGTAATTATTCTGAAAAGCCTCTGGCATATTCTCTTTTCTTCTTCTGACAGTTCCCCGTAAATTTCATCAGCATGTCCGGAGATTGAGTGCTTTACAGTCCCTGCAGAACTGTAATCACTGTAATCCACTGGTCTTTCGGGCTCGTTCATTTCCTGCCAGTGGGCCCATGTACGCATCATTGCATGCTGAAGAACAGGGAGCTGATCGCTTCTTTCACTTATTTCGTTCAGAATAAGTTCCACCAGATCCTCATCAATTGTCGCTCCCGCATTAATGATTGGACCTGTTATTATTTCCCTGAAGTTTTCCCGGTTCAGACCCGACACAAGGAAGTTGCTGTTATTCAGTAATTCAGTAAAGCCTCTGAAAGGCTCGCATGCTGTAAGCAGATCTGATCTTATGGCTATAATCAGATAGAAACTTATTTTCTGGTCCTTCACTGCATTTGTAAGAAGTTCCAGAAAAGCTCCTGTATCCTGACCGGTCCCTTTTCCTGCCTCAGGTGTTCCGTATCTGAAAAGCTCTTCAAACTGATCAATAAAAAGAAGGACCCTGCTGCCTGCTGTGAGCGGCATTTTTTCAATAACTGATCTGATTCCGTCTTTTTCCTCCTTCAGTTTCGTGTAAATGTCATTTCTGAAATCATTAAGCTGATCGATATTTACAATATTCTTTACAAATGCAGAGGTCAGGTTTCCGTAGGGATCATTCCCCGGTTTCATATTTAAAAAGACCCATTCCGGATCCTCGGCTGAGGTTCTTTTGATAAGTTCCGGAAGCACTCCGCAATAAACCAGAGATGATTTGCCGCTGCCGGATGCTCCCGTAACAGCCACAGTCCTGTTCCTCAACAGTTTCCCGGTAATTTCAGCACTTTCATTTGCACGTCCGAAAAAATATCCGTGTTCTTCGGGTGCATAGGGCCTTAATCCGGGGAACGGATTGAATTTTTCGTCTTTTAAGTTTACTGAAACCATTTGATGTCTTAATTATGCTTCTTTACTCTCAATATATCTGTAAATAGCAAACGCATTTTCGGGATACTGAAAAATAAACTCCCTTAAAAAACGCAGAGGCAGGACATAGCAGAAAAAGCATGATGTCCTTATGTCTTTGATCACCCTGCTAAGGTCTCTTTCCTCATCATAGGTAATATATAACTCCGGATCAGGATTGTTCTTTGAGAACGACCACAGTATTGAGTCATAGGGCTGGGAGTAGATCCCGCTCTGGTCATTTCTAACAACTTCTGTTTTTTCGGCAAGTGTAAGCAGACTGTCATTATCAACACCCTGAAAACAATCGGACAGGAATTTCACCTTCTCGGAAACAAGCTCATGTTCATCAAATTCGCCAGAGATGATCCGGTCGGTAGATTTCCTCGATCCGAGAGGAAGCCTTGCCGACACCGATTTGTAAAGATCCCTGCCAGTTCTTGCGAGTAATTTTGTTGCCTCTTCTCTTAAAAGTTCTTCAGGACTGAAGAGAAGGGCAGCTATTGATTCAGCTGTCTCATCATTATTGATAGTCTGTATGCTTCTTATTGCGCAGGCTTTTGTCCATATCCCCAGCAGGTTGTAATCACAGTTAATTATGTCTTCCAGAAGTTTCCCGTATTCCGGTACATCGCAGTGAAAATGGCGCTGAAGTTTTTTAAGTTTCTTTTCTACTGTTTTCCTTTCGGATAGCTCATCGTCCGGATTCCGGGAGCCAACTCCAAATACAATTTCCGCCAGTTCAGGTATGGCCTTGCTGATCTCATCCTTTCCTTCCGGGTCAGTCTTCGGATTATAAGTTACGCCGGTGCCATAAGTAAGGATTTGAAGGTCAAGCAGGAAATTCTTCCATCGTGAATATTCTTTCTTCAGTTCATCTTCAAGGAGGCTGTTGCCATTGTCCTGAAGGCTAACAAGCCCTGTTACAATCCATGCAAGTGTTCCGTAGGTTTCAAAGATCCCTTTTTTGAGTCTTGTTCTCTCCCTTTCACCCACCTTATAGTCGAGGTCCAGGAGGGTTGCTAGCACCGTCTCTCTTATCTGTCTTGATGAGGACCAGAGCCGTTCGAACAGAAACGACATGTCCCTGGAGGGTTTGCTTAAGGAAAGAAGACGCAGGACAGCCTTATTTGTACCAATGTTTCCCGCTGTTGCCAGATAGCACTTGTCGAGCTCTTTTGGTGCCATGTTGCCAAAATCCCTCAGAACGGAAAATGCATCCTCCCCGATATCTTTTATACTGAGGCAGTTGCATACTTCCTGCAGCATGTCAGTCATTTTAAACTTCCCTATAAGAAAGAGAGCCAGACGTTTAAGTCCGAGCGATTTATCCCTCAGAAGGCGCAGTATCTCTGTTGTCTGAGGGAATCTTGTCCCTGCCAGCAGGAATTGTGCATACTGGGTTTTATCTGTTTCATCTCTTGCTGCTATTCTTCCCGGGATGTTCTTCATCCCGTTCAGCTTCTCTTCTATTATCTCTTCTATCTCAATAGCATACTGTCTGGTGCTTTCGCTGAAGGATGCGGAGCCTGATATCTTTTTAAGGGCAGGAACCATATTGACATCCAGCGAGGCACGGGCGTATGCAATAAGTTCATGAAAAAACCACTCGTTGCGGATATCATCCAGCAGGCCTAAATTTCCTGTTGTCAGTTCGTAAAGTTTTGATCGGAAAAGAGTTTTACCCGAGAACTTGTTTCTCAGATTTCCCAACTCTATAATGTCCGGAAATTCATTGACTTTTCTGGCAGGGAGCAATACAGGCTTCATTCCCATAATCCCGGTTTTTGTTATTGAACTTCCTAAATTTAAGAAATAAAATTGACAATTACCTCTCCAGCAAATCCCTTATCCTTGCACAAAGAGCTGTAAGATCAACATCAAATCCGTCGGTCACAAGCTCAGCCTTCATGTACCATTTTTCCCTTTCCGAGAGTTTTGTCCTGATATAGTCCGTCAGTTCCTTCCTGTCAATACCCTTTAATAGCGGTCGTTTATCTGAACCCTTTTCCAACCTGCTTTTCAGATTCTCCGGGCTCAGCCTGAGATAGATTGTGAGTCCGGTCCTCAGCATAAAATCCATGTTATTCAAGAAGCAGGGTGTTCCTCCTCCTGTTGAGATCACAGTGTTAGCTGTGTTTTCTGTCTCTTTCAGTATTTTATGCTCCAGTTCCCGGAAATGGTCCTCTCCTTTTTCCAGGAATATATCTCTGATCTTCATTCCGGCAGATTTTTCTATCTGCTCATCAAGATCGATAAACGTCCATTTCAGGCGCGAAGCAAGTCTTCTACCCGTAGTGGACTTTCCGCTTCCCATAAATCCGATCAGGTATATTTTCCCGGCATGACTCATCACAGTTCAAGCTTCATCTGGGCCGGATCGTCATTCACAGAAGGATTCCTGGTTTCTTCCTCAGGCTCTTTCTCTGAAACCGGATTTTCCTTTCTGACGACCGGTTCTATTTCCTGGATGTTTTCAACCATAAAACTGGTAAGCCGTTTTCCCTTGGCCTTGTAGCTTTTTACCCCAATGAATTCGGCTACTTCAATGATTTCGTGTTCACGGTCTCTGTGTTTCCCTCCGAATTGGATCTCGAAGCGCGGATACTCGACTTCCGTCAGGCTTATAAGTTTCGACTCCGAATCTTCATTAATAAAGCACTGAGGCTTTTCGGATTCTTCTACTGTGAATCTCTTAACATAGTAGAAATTCTGCCCGGCATCCCAGTAAACGGCAGAGTAAACCTTTCCGGGATGATATTTCTCAATAATAAGTATATTATCTTCAAAATGGCTCGACAGATCAAATCCGGTCACCCTGAAGTATCCGGTTTTCGTTATGACAAGTATTCTGTCATCAGCGCTGAATTCTCCGAGATATATTCCCCTTCCGTCGACGTTTAGTCTGAAAACAGCATCATCGAACCATATTTTTCTTCCTCCAAGGGTCGAAAGCCCTTTTTCCTTAAGTGTAACTTTATGGATGGGATAACGGGTAAGGATATTTCCCATCGACGATTTGCCCTTGATCGCCAGTTCACCGAAATCAAATTCAAAAACAAGTTTCTTAAGCTTGGGCCGGGGTTTGTGGTGAACCTTAATAACTTCAGCCTCACCATTGGGATTGGCGCTGAAGTACACAATCTTCGATCCCGGAGTTTCTCTTGTGAGGTTATATTCCTTGTCGCGGGTAAGGCCTGCAATAGCGCATCTTTTAGCCATCAGCGGACCATCTTTCCCGTCCTGGTAAACAATGTTGTATATTGTACGTTCATCATTTCTCAGGAAGACCTGGGCATAGATAATATCATTTCCGACAAAGACCTTTTCGGCAACCTTTGTAATCAGGTAAGCCCCATCCTTTCTTACAACTATTATATCGTCGATGTCGGAGCAGTCGCAGACAAACTCATCCTTTTTTAGCGCGGTTCCGAGGAATCCCTCCTTGTAATTGATATAGAGCTTGGCGTTGTTTGCGACTACTTTTGTTGCCAGGATAGTATCAAAGCTTCTTATCTCGGTCTTCCTTTCCTTACCCTTTCCGTATTTCTTCTTAATCTGCCTGAAGTAATTTATTGTAAAAGGAACAATGTTAAGAAGGTGATTTTTAACTTCTTCGAGCTCTGTTTCAATTGCCTTGATATGTTCATCTGCCTTTCCCGAATCATATTTTGAGATTCTCTTGATCTTTATCTCGGTGAGCTGAACGATATCGTCACGGGTAACCTCTCTCAGAAGTCTCTTTTTAAAAGGTTTAAGACCTGAATCTATTGTACTTATGACACTCTCCCATGTCTCGCATTCCTCAATATCCCTGTATATCTTCTCCTCGATAAAGATCTTCTCAAGCGAGGAACGGTGCCAGTCTTCGAGTAGTTCCTCCTTTCTTATCTCCAGTTCGGTTTTCAGCAGGTTAAGGGTGTTGTCAGTCGAATATCTCAGGATATCCGTCACACCCATGAACGATGGTTTGTTGCCTGCGATAACGCATGTATTCGGAGAGATGGAGTATTCGCAGTCGGTCAGCGCGAAGAGTGCATCGATGGTCTTGTCGGGAGAGACTCCCGGCATAAGGTGAACCACTATCTCGACGTTGGCTGAAGTATTGTCATCTATTTTCCTTATTTTGATCTTGCCCTTTTCGTTGGCTTTTATAATAGATTCTATCAGGCTAGTGGTTGTCTTTCCGAAAGGTATCTCAGTAATAACCAAGGTCTTCTTGTCGAGTTTCTCGATCCTGGCCCTTACCTTAACTATGCCGCCTCTCTGGCCGTCGTTGTATTTTGAAACATCTATCTGTCCTCCCGTAGGGAAGTCGGGATAAAGTTCAAATGGCTTAGCCTGGAGGTAAGCGATTGATGCATCTATTATTTCATTGAAATTATGGGGGAGAATCTTTGAAGCAAGCCCGACAGCTATACCTTCGACACCCATGGCAAGCAGAAGGGGAAATTTTACCGGAAGAGTAACAGGTTCCTTGTTTCTTCCGTCGTACGACAGTTTCCATTCGGTTGTCTTCGGGTTAAAGACCACATCGAGGGCGAATTTCGACAGGCGGGCCTCAATATATCTTGGAGCTGCCGCGCCATCTCCGGTAAGCAGGTTTCCCCAGTTTCCCTGAGTATCCACCAGCAGGTCTTTCTGGCCAAGTTGAACGAGAGCATCCCCTATTGAGGCATCGCCGTGGGGATGGAACTGCATTGTATGTCCGATGATGTTGGCAACCTTGTTGAAGCGTCCGTCGTCCATTCTTCTCATGGAATGGAGTATTCTTCTCTGAACGGGTTTCAGTCCGTCGTTCAGATGAGGAACGGCTCTTTCAAGAATCACATATGAGGCATAATCCAGGAACCAGTCCTGGTACATGCCCGACAATGCTGTCACCGAATGAAGTGCAGCATGGCCTTGTACGGAATCCTCCTTCCCCTCTGGTTTGTCTATCTCAAGTTCCTGTTCTTCCATCCTGTAAATCAATCAATTCAGCCAATTTCTTCCTCAACAAGGTCTTCTTCTACTCTAAGGTTTTCGATAATGAAATCCTGCCGGTCGGGAGTGTTCTTTCCCATATAGAATTCAAGGTATCCGTTAACGGCATCATTTTTCTTCATTCTTACCGGTTCGAGTCTCATATCCTTTCCTATGAAATTGCCAAACTCATCCGGAGATATTTCGCCTAATCCCTTGAATCTTGTTATCTCCGGATTCGGCCCAAGTTCTCTGATCGCTTTTGCCTTTTCTTCGGGCGTGTAACAATAGCGTGTTGTTTTTTTATTTCTCACGCGGAACAGCGGAGTCTGAAGAATATAAACATGACCTTTTCGCACAAGGTCGGGAAAGAACTGGAGAAAGAATGTCAGAAGAAGCAGTCTTATATGCATACCGTCAACGTCGGCGTCGGTTGCAATGACTACATTGTTATACCGCAGGTCCTCTATCCCGTCTTCGACATTAAGCGCAGCCTGAAGGAGGTTAAACTCCTCATTTTCATAAACTATCTTTTTGGTTAGACCGAAAGAGTTTAGTGGTTTTCCCCGGAGGCTGAATACCGCCTGGGTTTCTACGTCTCTTGATTTTGTAATGGACCCGCTCGCGGAGTCTCCTTCAGTTATAAAAATCGTTGAATCGAGCTTGCGGGCATCGTTTGTATTGAAATGGACCCTGCAGTCCCGAAGCTTTTTGTTGTGAAGACTTACTTTCTTGGCCCTCTCTCTTGCCAGCTTCTGAATTGAGGAAATTGCTTTTCTTTCCTTTTCCGACTCCTGAATTTTCTTCAGAAGGATTGAAGCTGTTTCGGAGTTCTTGTGAAGGTAATCGTCGAGCTGTTTCCTGATAAATTCATTAATAAAATACCTTACGGAGGGGCCTTCTGGTCCCATATCCTTTGAACCGAGTTTTGTTTTAGTCTGTGACTCAAATATCGGTTCCTCTACCTTAATGCTTATCGCCGCAATAATTGACGACCGGATATCGGCAGGGTCAAAATCCTTTTTATAGAAATCCCTTATGGTTTTTACTATTGATTCCCGGAAGGCAAGAAGATGGGTACCTCCCTGTGTTGTATTCTGTCCGTTGACAAAGCTGTAGTAGTCTTCCCCGTACTGCAGTCCGTGGGTAAAGGCAACTTCAATATCCTCTCCCTTCAGGTGTACTATAGGGTACAGGCCTTCCTTGCTCATATTCTCATTCAGAAGGTCGACAAGGCCGTTACGCGAGAGAAATTTGTTTCCATTGAAGTTGATCACCAGGCCTGAGTTCAGGTAGACATAGTTCTTCAGCATCGAATCAACGTATTCCGAAATGAAGAAATAATTACCGAACATTGATTCATCGGGCTGGAATACAACTTCAACCCCGTTCTCATCGTCTGTTTCCCTGACAGGATGATCCTTTATTGTAATACCATGTTCAAATTCGCTTATCTTTTCCTGTCCGTCCCTTACCGACCTTATCATGAAACTGCTTGAAAGGGCATTCACCGCTTTCACCCCGACTCCGTTCAGCCCGACTGATTTCTTGAATGCTTTTGAGTCGTACTTTGCACCTGTGTTCATCCTGGAAACTGCTTCCGTGACCTTACCGAGCGGTATTCCCCGTCCGTAGTCCCTCACCCTTACCTCCCTGCCGTTGATTGACACATCGATCTTTTTGCCGAAACCCATCATGTACTCATCAATGGCATTATCCATTACCTCCTTTAGAAGCACATATATACCGTCGTCGTGAGACGAGCCGTCACCCAACTTCCCGATGTACATACCCGGTCTGAGCCTGATATGCTCCCTCCATTCGAGTGTTTTAATATGTTCTTCAGAATACCCGACAACTGACATTTCTTAGAATTTTGCGCAAATATAGTTTATTTAGGGTACAGCCGGACTTTGAATTTTTCAACAATAATCCCGATTTTTAAACTCATTGATAACATAATGACCAGTATTTAATATCCGGCAACTCCCCTGAAAAAACTCCCGGCCCTGTTCCCGTACAGAAGTACGAAAGCCCTTCCGCGGAAGGTTAGCGGTGTCTGAAAAAGCCTGTCCAGGGAAAAATTCTTGATTCTTCATCAAAAAAACTGACTGATCGTTTGTCAGGAACCGGAGCGTAAGGAAAGGTTGATAAAAAACGGCAGGTTAACTTTTCTTTAACCAGGGATCATTGCTGAAGGCCATATCAGATTATACCCATTTGCTTCATCAGCATGGCTGCATTCATTCTGCTTGTGATCCCATTTCTCAGCCTGTAGTCAAAAAGTATTTTTTCTCCGTCGATCTCCACTTCAAAACATTTATTGACGATTTTTCCGGGATGATCCTGTGCAATCTCTCCGAGGGAAATGTCGTGTGTTGCCAGCATGCCTGTCCCTCCCAGTTCCAGAAGTTTCAGCAGGAACTGCCTTGAGCCTGTGCTCTTATCGGTTGAATTAGTTCCTTTAAGTATTTCGTCGAGCAGAAAGAATACAGTATCTTCTTTTTCAAGGCGCTCCTTAAGAATCCTCAGTCTTTTCAGCTCGGCATAAAAGTATGACTCGCTATGACTCAGGGAATCTGCTGTCCTCATGCTGGTAAAAAGTCTCACCGGGGTGAATTTCATCCTGGCTGCACAGACCGGGGCCCCTGCCATGGCAAGTATCATATTAACTGCCACAGCACGGAGGAATGTGCTTTTGCCTGACATATTTGCTCCGGTAATAATAAATATCTGTTTATCATTTCCTGTCGAGAAGTCATTTGGCACCCTGATCTTATCCGGAATTAGCGGATGTCCGAGTTTATCAGCATCAATGATCAGTCCTTTCCCTTCGGGCGAAGGGAAGCAATAGCCGGGATTGTTGAATGAAAAGGAAGCCAGGCTGATGAAGGCATCCATCCTTCCTGCCTGCCGGAGCCAGACCGGAAGGTCTCCTGCCGACTTTCTTCTCCATTTTTCAAGTTTCATGACGCAATGGAAATCCCAGAGAAGCAAACCGTTCAGAACCAGACCTGCGAACAGATTCAGTCTGCTGTCAAAAATCCTTATTATGGAGTTCAGTTCCTTAAGCCTTTTTGCAACAGAGTCTTTCTCAGTACACAGCCGGTTCTTTATTCCGGCAAGGACAGATGAGCTGAATGCTTCGTCTCCGATACATTTAATAAGTTGCAGCAACGGTTCGAGGACACTGTGTTTTCTAGATACTCTTTCATGGATTCTGGTTGTTCCTTTCAGATAGAATCCTGCAATGAAAAGATTGACAACAAAGACAAGAAAAAAAAGCTGGACAGGAAGTAACCCGGCAATTACAAGAGTCAATATCACCAAAATAAGGGCAGGGGCTGCATATGCTGCTTTCCTTTGAAAGGGTTTTGCAAGCGCATCGCCTTCAGCCAGCCATTCAGCAAGACTATCAATATCCCTGTCCGTAAGTTGTCTTTCGTACCCGTAAGCCATAAACTTCTGGCGCCATTCGATTTTTGGTGCAAGTTCACTTACAGCCTCCTGCCTTGAACGAATATCCTCTCCGATTTCAAAGGGGAATGAAAGCCATCCTGCAAGTTGCGATTTTCCCGATCCTGTAACACATCTGTTCAGGTATCTGAAAAGTGAATCATCACCGAAAATATCCAGATCGGCAGAGAAATCATGTCCTGGATCGATGAATTCACTGCCACCGTCAAATGATGAAAAATCTCCTTCAAGCGCGTTCAGTTCACTGGTGTTTATCCTTATAAGGTTATCGGTTACAGTGATCTCCGATTCAATTTCTCCGTATCTGACAACAAGGTAAAGAAACACAGCAATGGAAAGAGTCAACGATACAATTCCTGCCGGAACCGTGAAGGTAAAAGCCCATACTGTGATCAGCAGGCCGGTTATGAAAACAGCAAGCCTCAGAAGGGAAACCGCCAGCTGCTTCCTCTTCAGTTCTGACAGTGTTACCTTATGGCTTGCGGCAAGACCGGAGTATATATTACCCGGATAGTCGTACAAATTATTATCCATTCAAAAAACATCCAATTACTTTAAAAACCGACCTGGCTCTGTAATAGTCACGGTTTCTCGATTCAAAGTTCCAGGTCCACTCCTCACTTAATTGAGAATCCGGAAGCCGGGCAAGAAGTGACTTAACCTCCCTGACCTTTCCTGACCGCTCTGTAATCAGCTCTGATTTGTCGGTGATAATTACAGATTTATGCTGCTCAAGGAAGGAAATATGTCTTTCCTGAACGGTTCTTCTGAAAAGCAGAAGATCCTCCTCTCCTGCCCCTGACTTTTTTCTAAGGTATTCGACCGGCAAAGCTTCAAGTTGGGTAAGAATGTTAAGGGATATTACCATCCCCGGATCGAAACCAGGATCAAACCAGGGAATTTCTATTGTTTCAAGGGAAGGCAGCTTATTCAGGATTGTGCGTTTTCCTGCTTTTTTCCACACTTCTGCGATAAGGCCTCCGGAGACATCCATTTCAAAAAGCCTGACACCGCCAAGTTTAATGATCTGCTCCCTTACCTCGGGAGGATGCACAATATCGACAAGGTTTATCTCAGGAGTTCTTTCATGAAGTTCCCGCAGGGGAAGATCGAGAAGCCATCCGCTTCCAAGTACTGTTATCACTGAAGGTTTTACTATTTCGGCAGCTTTTAGAATGAAGCCCCTGCACTTTTTCAGATGGGTATCCCAACTACCCTGTTCATCAAGATGATGATAAATCAGTCCCCTCTGGTAACTGTAATAACCCAACCTGTTCAGTATCCTGCGATATTCAGTGCTGTGGGCCATATCAGGATTTTTCGGTTCGCCAGCCGGCAAGTCTCTCCTTCATAAAATTACTGAATTTTACCGAGAGAATGTCAGGATTATCGGTTCCGAATGAATCCGGGGCAACAGGATCGAAGACTTCCATTCTGACCTTATGGCCTGTGGAGAATATGAGTCCGTGTTTTGGAAGTACACCTCCGGAGCCATCGAGAAGAATCGGGATGATCGGAACACCTGCGTCGATCGCAAGCTGAAAAGCTCCTCTTTTAAAGAAACCTATTTCGCGGTCGACCGATCTTGTCCCTTCGGGAAACATCATAACAGAGATCCCTTTCTTAAGACACCCGAGCGCTTTGTCCATCATAAGTTCCTTGCTTTCCTTATTACCTCTGTCGACGGTCAGATAATCAGCCATCCTCAGATACCATCCCAGAAAAGGAACATTCATGTTCTCAATCTTCGAGACCCATTTGTAATTAAGGCAAAGAGAGTTGATAAGCAGGATGTCAAGTATCGACTGGTGGTTGGAGATAAACACATAAGGTCCTTTCCCATTGGCCTTTTCTCTTCCCCTCACATTGATCTTCCATATAGGAACGATCTTTGCAAGAAGCCGGCTTTGCCACGTAAGGATCCTGTGCGTGATAATCCTGTTGCGGTCGGCAGGAAGGGTAACAAGCCAGACAAGAAATGTAAGCGGGAAAAAAAGTATTATAAAAAATACTCCTGTCAGCCAGACGAACAATGATTTAAAAAAATCCATTTCAGTTCTGAGGTTAGAGTTGCAGGTTCATACTTTGTTTCCGGATCATGTTATCCATACCGCTGATTATGCGGTAAATACTCGTGCTCAATAGGATCAGGCCCTTGTATTCATTGATCAGAAAAATTCAAAAACATCCAATCCGTCCTTAAAGATATCTTCTTTTCCAAGAACTTCAATCAGGTCCTCAGGCATATGTCTGCAGCCTTTAACCTTTTCACATAGTTTCTCATTAAGGAGCCTCACAGGTCCTTCAACCTGACATGCAGTTATTATTCCTTCATTTACTGATAGTTTCACCCCTAGAATCCCGCCTTCAAGGATTATCGTCTTTTCAAGTTCATAAGCTGGTCCGTATGCATAGTTCCAGTCCCAGCGTCTGTATTTTGACAGGGCAAGCATTTCTATTTCCATCCGGTCATCACTGCTGATAAAGCTTTGCCTGGTTCCTTTGATATTGTTTATAAACCAGTCGGTCATTAATTCCCTGAACTGGCTGATATCGCCGGGAGATCCGCTTTTACCGGCCATAACTTCCCTGAGGTTTACCACGGCCGAAGGAGAGGATCTCACTGCCCTGGTGTTGTATGCCGACTGATCTTTTCTCAGAGCCATTTTCATCCTTGTAAGATCGGCATCAAAGAGAAGTGTCCCGTGATGAAGGACCCTGTTCCTGAAGACATGTTCGGCGTTGCCCGATATTTTAAGTCCATCTGTACGAATGTCATTTTTCCCTTCGAACCTGGCATCCACGCCCAGTGAAGAGAGGAAAGCAATTACCGGGGAAGTGTATTTTCTGAAATCTATCTGTTTGCCAGGGACACTGTTACTGATAAAGGAAAAATTAAGGTTACCTGGGTCATGAAATACCGTTCCACCTCCGGATATCCTTCTGATAAGGGGTATCCCGTTCACATACATAAACCTTGTATCCGACTCCATGTGGGCAACCTGATGTTTCCCTGTGACAACTGAGGCTGAGTTGACCGAAAGGATCAGATATTCATCCTGACTGTTCCTGAGAAGGAATTCGTCAACTGCAAGGTTGAAATATGGATCGGTACTATCGTGGCTTATCAGATACATAAGCTCCTGTTGGTATATTTGAAGTCTTGATCAGTTCGTTCCGGGCTAAGTTAGTTCTTTTGGGGAATTCATCACATGGTCAGAAGCCTATCACAACACTCCTTATCGTGTGCAGGAAGGGAAATCCTGTAAGAAACAGACCTTATCGCCGCCGCCGTAAAAATATCCTGTTCTCATAATAGCGGAACAGGGAATATGATACCCAGCCGGTAAGGATCCCGAGAACAGCTCCGCAGATAATATCTCCGGGGTAGTGCACTCCCAGGTATATCCTGCTGTAGCTGACCGTAGCGGCCCATAAAAGGATGAAAGCAGAGTACCACTTCCTCCTTATCAGAAGAAGGCTGAACAGGGCTACGTTAAAGGAATTGGCAGCATGTGAGGAGACGAAGCCGAAGGCGCCACCAACATATCCGTTGACCGTGTGAACAAGTCCCTGTATTGAAGTCTCATGACTGGGTCTGGGTCGTGCTGTCAGGTCCTTTATCAGGTTTGAAAGCTGATCAGCAAGAACAACTGAGAGAATCAGGCACAGGACAAGAAGCAGGAAGCTCTTACGGTATTCCCTTGCCAGATAAATGAGTATGGCGAGGTACAGGGGAATCCATACCAGTTTCATGCTTACAAAGAACATAACGTCATCCCAGAAAGGGGAATTGGCGGAATTAAGGATCAGAAGCAGCTGTCGGTCAAGTTGTTCAATCATAATCAATAACTGTTAAGCTCCTTCCATATCATATCTTTCAGATTACTTATTCCTTCTCCCGTAACAGAAGAAAAAAATACTCTGGGGATCGCCGGCAGATCCTTTCTTATCTCATCCTTCAGTTCCTCGTCAAGCATGTCGGATTTGGAGATCCCAAGCAGGCGCTTCTTATCCAGAAGCTCGGGATTGTATTCACCCAGTTCACGAAGCAGGATTTCATATTCTTCGGTTATGTTCCTGCTGTCGGCCGGGATAAGAAAAAGAAGCATCGAATTTCTTTCAATATGTCTCAGAAACCTGATCCCGAGTCCCTTTCCCTCATGGGCTCCTTCAATAATTCCAGGAATATCAGCCATTACAAACGATTTGTCGTCTCTGTATGATACTATTCCAAGGTTGGGAACAAGTGTGGTGAAGGGATAATCTGCAATTTTCGGCCGGGCAGCCGAAACGACTGAAAGGAGTGTTGATTTTCCTGCATTGGGAAATCCCACAAGACCAACATCGGCCAGTATCTTAAGTTCGAGGATGAATGCCTCCTCTATCCCCGGTTCTCCGGGCTGGGCATATCTCGGGGTCTGATTCGTGGCAGATTTGAAATGTGTGTTGCCAAGGCCTCCCCTTCCTCCCTTTGCAAGGATCTTTTCATCGCCGTGTTCTGTTATCTCGAAAAGGATTTCCGGTGAATTCTCCATTCTTGCTATTGTACCTAGGGGTACTTCAACAATAATGTCCTGCCCGTCAGCTCCTGTAGACTGCTGGACACCTCCCGGCGCTCCGTTTTCGGCAAAGATATGACGCCTGTACCTGAGGTGCAGGAGTGTCCACATCTGGTTATTGCCTTTCAGGATTATGTGGCCCCCCCTTCCACCGTCACCTCCGTCGGGACCGCCCTTGGGAATGAATTTCTCCCTCCTCAGGTGTGCGGATCCTGCTCCGCCGTTACCGGACCGGCAGTATATCTTTACATAATCAACGAAGTTTGAAGAAGCCATTCCTGCTAATATTGATCAGTGAAGAAAAGGAGAACCCGGAGAGGTTCCGGGTCCGGTTTACTTCTACAATTATCTTTTCAAAAGAACTTTTCCATGATAGCGGAAAGTCTGCCGAAAATATCTTCGATTGAACCCACTCCGTTGACAGGCTCGTAAATACCCCTCTGGCGGCAGAAATCAATTATCGGTTCCGTCTTTGCCCTGTAAACATCGATCCTGTTTTCGATAACGGCGGGATCCTTATCATCGGGACGACCTGAAAGGTCTGCCCTCAGAATAAGTCTTTTCACCAGTTCATCATGATCGACATCCAGAACCAGCATCGAATCGATCTTCATTCCCCTTTCGTTTAGCATGAGCTCAAGGGCTTCGGTCTGGGCAACTGTTCTTGGGAAGCCGTCAAAAAGGAATCCTGCGGCACCTTTTGTTCCGTCGATCTTGTTTGCAATCATTTCAATAACTACCTCATCCGGAACAAGTTCCCCCTTCGACATTATGTTGCTCATTTTCTTTCCGAGGTCGGTCCCGGCTGCTATTTCTGCCCGAAGCATATCGCCTGTAGAAAGATGTTTCAGATTGAATTTCTCAGCCAGCTTTACCGACTGTGTTCCCTTTCCTGATCCGGGAGGGCCAAAAATCAAAAAATTAACCATTGGATACTAAAATTTTATTAAGTTACTATTTTATAAATCGAAGGAAGGTTGCGTCCGAAGCCATCATAATCGAGACCATAACCAACAACAAAATCATTTGCTATTTCGAAGCCCACATAATCAACCTTCAGATTTCTTGTGTAAGCTTCAGGTTTGAGAAGAAGTGATGCTATCCTGACATCCTTCACGTTCCTTATTCTCAGATTGTCAACAGTATGTTCGAGAGTAACCCCCGTATCGACAATATCTTCAACAATGATGACCGACTTGTTCTTCAGGTCCTCATTCCAGCCGATCAGTTCCTTTATTTCGCCAGATGAACTGGTGCCCGAGTATGATGCCAGTTTTACAAAGCTAATCTGAGCCTTCAGGGTAATTCTCCTGAAAAGGTCGGCAGCAAACATGAACGAACCATTGAGGATGCCGAGAAAAACAACCTCCTGTCCCGAATAATCGTTGTTAATCATCCCGGCAAGTTCATCGATCCTTTTCTGAATGGCATCCCCGGGTATAAACTCCCTGAATTTTTTGTCGAGTATCTGTACTTCTTTCATACCCATTGTCTCTTATAAAGAACCGATGCGAAAATATGAAAATAATAGCTTATTTTTGCCCCTGTCACCAGTTAATTTAAATATTTAGAATGGAACCTGTTGTCAGCATAATCATGGGAAGCACATCCGACCTTCCCGTAATGGAAAAAGCAGCTCAGCTGCTGAATGAACTTAAGATACCTTTTGAGATAAATGCCCTGTCCGCCCACAGGACACCCGAGGAGGTGGAAAAATTCGCCAAAGGGGCAGCCGCAAGGGGCATAAAGGTTATTATTGCTGCTGCCGGAATGGCTGCACATCTGCCGGGAGTCATAGCCGCCATGACCCCTCTTCCTGTCATCGGCGTTCCGATAAAGGCTTCCCTCGAGGGTCTTGACTCGATATTTTCAATTGTTCAGATGCCTCCCGGAATACCGGTTGCCACCGTGGGTGTCAATGCATCACAGAATGCCGCCATTCTGGCCGCCCAGATCCTGGGCACGGGCAGCGCGGAGACGATGAGCGCGGTAATAGACTACAAGGAGGGTCTCAAGAAAAAGATAGTGGAAGCAAACGAAGAACTGAAAAAGGTTAAATATCCCTACAAGACAAACTGAAGAAGGCTTCCAGAACCGGCGCACCCTATGTTAACACGTGACCTGCAATAAGTTGCGATAAAGACAAAGGAAACTCTGAAAGAACATTTACCGGATAAAAAAATTATCCGTTCCGCTTGCCCGGAACGGATTTTTTGTTGTAAATTGGAGATATAATTTGAAACAGTTTGTTCTCGCTGCACAAAATATCTGTTTCGCTTATTTTCCTGTTTCTCTGTCCTTCAGTCCGTGGAAGTGATCCGTTCCGTTTCACATCCGGAGCTGCGGAATCAGGGACAAGCTGTGCATGCATTATGAAACCGGGTTTCTGGTCGTCTTTTCACAACCAGGCACTGATGGCTCTTAGTCCGGAAACAACAGCGGGAATCGATTACCGGAACCGTTTCGGGATAGCAGAGCTTGGAACAAGGTCGGCAGGAATTATTGTCAGAAATGGAAAGGCAGGTTTCGGTGCTGTTTATTCACATTTCGGTTATTCCCAATTTAAAAGGCACTCAGCAGGGATAGCCTGCGGTCTCAGACTTAATGAAAAAATGACAGCAGGAATACAGGCTGATTTTTTTTATGGGAGAGCGGCAGGAAGTATTAATTCAATGGAATCCCTCGCATTCGAGGCCGGTATTGCCATCTTCCCTTCAGAAGAGTTGACTCTTTCTTTCCATCTTTTCAATCCTCTGCCCAATGAGATCAGGAAATCCTTTCTTCCGACTGTCCTGACGGCAGGAGCGGGATACTATCTGAGTTCAGATCTTTTTACGGGAGCAGAAATTGAGATGAGTGTGCGAGGCATGCTCATTCTGAGGACAGGTTTTGAATATGATACCGGCAAGAATTTCTTACTGAGAGGAGGCTTCAGCACTGAAAACAACTCCTTCAGCTTCGGCATCGGCTATATTCTGAATCCTTTAAGTTTCGACCTTTCCTTCGCCACACACCAGCAGCTTGGAATAACCTCATCTGTTTCAGTAATTTTCAGAATAAACAAAGAATAAAAACAATATTATCATGTCCCTTTATCTGATCTGCGTTGATGATTTCACAGAATTTTCAGGTTAAAAACCGGAAACCTGGAACGAAATGAACCGTATATTACTCATTTTCCTCCTTGCCCTGGCAGGCTGCTGGCTGGCTGCCCAGGAAGGCCCTGTCTCAGAAACCATTGCGATCCTTTCAGAAGAGCTTGCTGAAGATGAGGAAGATCCTTCATCAACAGAAATATATGCTTCAATGCTGGAGGAGCTAAATGAAAAACCCGTTTCCATAAACTCGGCTGATGAATCAGAACTATCGCGGCTGTTTTTTCTAAACGACCTTCAGATAAAGTCGCTTTCCGATCATATCCGTTCCACGGGTGCGGTTTATTCAATTTATGAGATAGCAGCTATCCCCGGTTTTGACAGGGAGAGCGCCGGAATGCTCCTGCCTTTCATTTCACTTGAATCACCTGTTGACAGGATTCAGGGGGAAAACATAAGAAACCAGCTGTTGTTCAATTATATAACAAAGCTCCCCCCGGCAGTAAGCGAAGCGGAAGGTCCCCACTGGAAATCGATGATAAAATACAGATTCTCAAAAGGGCATATCTCCGGAGGCCTCACTGCTGAAAAAGACCCGGGCGAAAAGATCTTTCCGGGCGAAAGAAAAATACCTGATTTCTTTTCTGCCAATTTTTGCTGGACAGGCAGCGGATTTGTCCGGAAAGTTATTGCGGGTGACTTCGGGCTGCGCTTTGGAATGGGAACGGCAATCAATAGCAGTTTCCGGACAGGCCTGTCGCTGACCCGTCCCGGAAGGATCTCCGGGAACGATGATTTAAGGCCCTATACATCTACAGATGAGAACAATTATTTCCGCGGTCTGGCCATTCAGCTTAAAAGAAAAAAGACAGGAATGATACTGTTCCTGTCTTCAAACGGTCTGGATGCAACAATTGATACTGCTGCTGACGGTTCAGGAAGATACATATCTTCCTTCGGCAGAACAGGCATCCACGACACAGAATCTTCACTTGAAAGAATCAATGCCGTAAGGGAAATATCTTATGGAGCTCAACTTTCTGCCGGGATCAGGAATGTAGATGCAGGAGTACTTATCAGCTCTTCAATACTGTCTCTTCCGTTACGGCGGCAACCTGATGAAGCCGGAGACCTTTATGACTTTGAGGGCAAGGAAAACATTCTCCTTTCAGTATACTATAAGGCTGTTTCCGGCAGATTCCTTCATTTTGGAGAGGTTAGCAGCGATATAAAAAGACGCATTGCATTCGTACAGGGATTTTCCTTCAGGCCATCGGGAAGATTATCGCTGAATTTCGTAATCAGAAATTACGATCCGGGGTTTTCAAGTATTCATGGAAGAGGCCTCTTCAGCAGTTCTTCGGGTGAGAATACAAAAGGCCTTTATGGCAACTTTGAATTTGAAGCAGCCAGGCATCTCTTTGTGGGTGGCGGCTGCGATCTCCGCTACAATCCCTGGATCAGGTACAGATGTACTGCCCCGTCAATGACAGTGGCAAGAGAACTCAGGATCAGGTTCCTTCCGGGCGATAATCTCTCCTCCGAGTTCCTTTTCACAGACCGTTCGTCGTGGTTTGACATCAGCACCGCACAGGGGATAAAGAAACAGGTGGAAAACAGAAGCCGTTCGGCGAAAGTTTTAATGAAGTATTCCCTGTCAGGGAATATGTCAATAACAACGAGAATCGATTTCAAACACTGTGATCCCGGGAATTCGGAGGGGATGATGCTTTTGCAGGATATAAGTTACCGGTTTCGAAGCATCCCCCTGACTCTGTGGCTGGGCTGCCGTATTCATGCTACAGACAGCTGGGATTCGAGAATATATGCCTATGAGAATGATCTTCTTCACACTTTCAGCATACCAGCACTTTCGGGAGAGGGGAGCAGGTGTTACATCATGCTGAAATGGGAGGCCGGCGATTTTCTGGACCTGAGGGCCAAATATGGTTACAGCGAGTCTGTCGATGGTATGGGGTTGCGCAGTTTTGGTTCGGATGTCCGGCTTCAGGTAAGAGCCTTATTCTGATCCTGTTCAGGGATTTTGATATCCTTGATGTTGAGCTGCAGGTTTTTGTTGCCCCTGAATTCGTTCATCTCTATTGAATAGCAAATGTCAAAAGGATTTCCGGCTTTTATGTAACCGAAGTGTTCTGCCTGGCTGAAGGCAATTGCAGAGAAGGACCTTGCTCCTGCAGATTCATGGCAGAGATCCAGCTTCAGGTGTTCTCCGCTCGATCCCACCATTCTTCCGGTTCCTGCATCAAAGACATTCCTTGAAACAAAAACAGGCGACATATTCTCGGGTCCGAATGGCTGGAATTTGTTGAGAAAATAGTGAAAATCCTCGTTTATCTCGGCGAAAGTAAGTTCCGAATCAACAAAGACCCTTGGCACGAGCTGTTCCTCCGTTATAGTATTGTTTACAAATTTCTCAAAGCGTTCCATGAAGGGTTTGATGTTTTCCTTTCTCATTGTCAGACCTGCAGCGAACATGTGACCACCGAAGCTTTCAAGAAGGTCGCTGCATGCCTCGATGGCCTGGTAAAGGTCATATCCCTGCACTGAGCGGGCCGATCCTGTTGCAAAACCATTTGATTCGGTCAGGATCACGGTGGGCCGGTAATAAGTTTCGATAAGTCTTGAAGCCACTATCCCGATGACACCTTTTTTCCACGAAGGATTGAAAAGTACGGTTGTCTTTGCATTAACGGTCCTTTTGTCTTCGGAGATCATTCTCATTGCTTCGGTTGTAATAGACCGGTCAACGTTTCTCCTCTCGATATTGAAATTGCTTATCTCCTTGCTTATTCCCGTGGCAAGTTTTGAGTCTCTTGATATCAGCAACTCGACGGCTTTACTGCCGGTTTCCATTCTTCCGGCCGCATTTATTCGCGGCCCGATCTTAAAGACAACATCCTCAACCGTAAGTGCCCGGCATATCTCAGCTTCACGAATGATCTCCCTGAGCCCTGTGCTTGGCGATTCATTAAGCTGCCTGAGACCGAAATGAGCCAGTATCCTGTTCTCTCCCGTCAGAGGCACAATATCGGAGGCAATGCTCACTGCAACCAGGTCGAGATACCCGGCGATCCTGTCAAAATCTATGTTATGAACCCTTGAGTAAGCATGAACAAGTTTAAAGCCAACGCCACAGCCTGACAATTCCTTATAGGGATAAGTGCAGCCAGGTTGTTTTGGATCAAGAACGGCGACGGCTTTAGGTATTTCGTCGCCGGGGTAATGGTGATCGCAGATAATTACATCTATTCCTTTCGACCTGGCGTATTTTACTTTCTCGACTGCCTTTATGCCGCAATCGAGTGTTATTATCAGCCTGCAGTTTTTCTGGTAGGCATAATCGATCCCCTGGAGAGACACTCCGTATCCCTCTTTATAACGGTCGGGGATGTAATATTCAACATTTGAGTACTGATCCTTCAGGAAGGAATACATCAGCGCGACAGCTGTTGTTCCGTCTACATCATAATCGCCGTAAACCAGTATCTTCTCATTCCTCTTTATGGCTGAATAGATTCGTTCAACAGCAATATTCATATCCTTCATCATGAAGGGATCATGGAGATATTTCAGGTCGGGCTCAAAAAAGGTATTAGCTTCTTCCGGCGATCTGATATCCCTCTGAACCATAAGGTTGGCGAGAGCTTCAGATATCCCCAACGCCGATGCCAGCTGTTTCACCACAGCCTGATCGCCTTTTTCCTTTATCACCCACCTTTTTTCCATACAAGGTTACTTGATCCAGTTTAATCCGAAGCATTTCCCGAGGTTATTCCTCAGAATTGCCTTGGCATTCTCAAAGTCCTGTTTTTCTGACAGTTCCTTCTCAATAGATGTTACTCCCCTGTCAGTGAATCCGCACGGATTAATATAATTAAAATATGTAAGATCGGTATTTATATTAAACGCAAATCCATGCATTGTCACATACCTGCTTGCCCTGACCCCTATTGCGCAGATCTTTCTGGCCAGCCTGGGTTTATCGGGGTCAAGCCACACGCCTGTTGCCCCTTTTAGCCTCGATGCTGTCAGTCCGTAGCCTGCAAGTGTCACCACAACAGCTTCTTCAATCAGGTAAATATAATCCTTAAGTCCTATACCCATTTTTTCGAGGTCAAAGATCGGATATCCGACTATCTGTCCTGGTCCGTGATATGTAATATCCCCGCCGCGGTCGGTTTTGATGAATTTTGCTTCTTTTGCCCTCAGCTGAATTGAGTTTATAAGAAGGTTGTTTTCCGATCCGCTTTTCCCAAGGGTATAAACGTGAGGATGTTCGACGAATATAAGTCTTCCTGCAGAGCTCTCTTCGACAGGTCTTCCTGCATCGCGGCTTCTGTTCTTGACATCCAGAAGCTGGTTGAAAACAGTCTGCTGGAGTTTCCAGGTTTCCTCATAATCCCTGACTCCAATATCTTGATATAAAACACTATAACTCAAAAATGATGACTTTGTAAAGTTCCTCTAAGATAGTAATTTTATAGAGTCGTGATGTGTTTTTCTGCATGAAATGATGACCTGACCAGCGGATTGCATTCAACGAAAAGGAAACCGTTCCCGCTTGCAATTTTCCTGTATTTTTCAAATTTCTCAGGAGTAACATATTCTTTGACTTCCATATGGTCAGGAGATGGCTGAAGGTACTGTCCTACCGTCAGAATGCGGCAGCCAGCTTCATAAAGATCGGCCATAGCTTCTTCAACTTCTTCCTCTGTTTCTCCAAGTCCGACCATAAATCCTGATTTTGCCCTGAGGCCTTTCTCTGCAACATATCTGATCACGTCGAGGCTTGTTTCGTATTTCGCTTTTGTCCTGATTAGCGGAGTCAGGCGCCTTACTGTCTCTATATTATGTGATATAACATCTGGAGCCTCATCAATGATCATCCGAATCAGGTCGTGTCTTCCGCTGAAGTCGGGAATAAGGCTTTCGATCGTTATTCCGGGATTTATCATTTTCACTGTGCGAATTGTCCGTGCCCACTGGCCGGCTCCCTGGTCAGGAAGGTCATCCCTGTCGACTGATGTCAGCACACAATGCTTTATCTTAAGGAGTTTTATGGATTCAGCAAGGCGTAATGGCTCTTCCGGATCAGGAGGATTAGGTTTTCCGGTTTTGGTAGAACAGAATTTGCAGGCTCTTGTGCAGATATCTCCAAGAATCATGAACGTGGCAGTTCCCGCGTTCCAGCATTCGCCAATATTGGGGCAATTACCGCTAGTACAAATGGTATGAAGTCTGTTCTCACCTACTATCCTTTTAACCCTTGAATAGTTTTCACCGCTTGCGCGCTGCATCTTAAACCATCCCGGCAGTCTTCCTGCTCTTTGTCTTTCTGCCTTCATAACTGCGCAAAGGTACTAATTATTTATGCTTTTTCTGATATGCAAGTCCGGCCAGACTGATAAATCGGGGGAAGGATAAACAATATAAAAGGTAAAGCCGAAGCAACCGGAGTAAAGATTTTTAATCTTAAAAAAAGCTATATTTGTTAATCAACTTATTTCGTTAAATCATTAAATCTATTCAACATGTCAGATGATGGTATTAAGATAAACAGCAGCTACCGTACTGTTACCGGCGATTTTCCAAAAGTCGGCATAAGACCGGTTATTGACGGAAGGGAAAGGGGCGTTAGGGAGTCGCTCGAGGTACAGACCATGAACATGGCCAGATCGGCAGCATCACTCATAAGCAGCAACCTGAGATATCCCGACGGTAAGCCGGTTGAATGCGTCATCTCCGACACAACGATAGGCCGCGTTGCCGAGGCAGCAGCCTGTTCCGAGAAGTTCAGGAAGAACGGAGTGGGACTGACCCTTACTGTTACACCCTGCTGGTGTTACGGAAGCGAGACCATTGACGTTGAACCCGGAATACCCAAGGCAATATGGGGATTTAACGGTACGGAGAGACCCGGCGCCGTTTACCTGGCTGCAGCTCTTGCAGGACATTCAATGAAAGGATTGCCCGCATTCGGCATATACGGGCATGATGTTCAGGATCTCGATGATACGACTATTCCTGATGACGTGAGTGAAAAGATTCTCAGATTCGTAAAAGCAGGGCTGGCAGTATCTTACATGAAAGGAAAATCCTATCTCTCGATGGGATCTGTTTCAATGGGAATTGCCGGTTCAATAGTCAGGGAAGACTTTTTCCAGGAATACCTGGGAATGCGGAATGAATATGTGGATATGAGCGAATTTACAAGAAGACTCAATGAAGAGATCTACGACAGGGAAGAATATGCCAGAGCTCTGGAATGGACCAGAAAATACTGCAAGGAAGGTCCCGATCTGAATGAAAATCCATCCTCGAGGGAAAAAAAGGACAGGGAGTGGGAGATAGTCGTTAAGATGACGCTTATTGCACGTGACCTTATGGTTGGAAATCCTGCCCTCAGGAAGCTTGGATTCGGGGAAGAGTCACTGGGTCACAATGCCATCCTGTCGGGTTTCCAGGGTCAGCGCCAGTGGACTGACCATATGCCGAACGGAGACTTCCTTGAAGCCATTCTGTGCTCGTCATTCGACTGGAACGGAATAAGGCCCCCGTACCTGGTAGCAACAGAAAACGATGCAATGAACGGTGTTCCAATGCTTTTCGGCTACCTTCTCACCAACACGGCCCAGATGTTCTCAGATATAAGAACATACTGGAGTCCCGATGCCATCAGGCGGGTTACCGGGAAAAAAGCTGAAGGGCTTGCAGCAAACGGCATTATACATCTTATTAATTCAGGAGCTTCAGCTCTCGACTTTTCGGGAAGACAGACAAAGAAAGGAGAACCATGCATAAAACCCTTCTGGGAGATCAGCGGCAGGGATGCAGAAGCGTGTCTCAGTGCCACTCTCTGGTCACCAGCCAATACCGGCTATTTCCGCGGAGGCGGGTTCTCATCCCAGTTCACAACAGAAGTTGTAATGCCGATAACCCTTTCAAGATTAAACCTTGTAAAAGGAATAGGTCCTGTACTTCAGCTTGCAGAGGGGTGGACTGTCGATCTCCCCGCCGACATGAACAAAATCCTTACCGACAGAACCGACCCGGGATGGCCCACAACATGGTTCAGCCCCAGGCTTACGGGTAAGGGCCCGTTCACTGATGTATATTCGGTAATGCTCAACTGGGGTGCGAACCACGGGGCTTCAAGCTATGGCCATGTGGGAGCTGACCTTATTACAATGGCCTCGATGCTGAGAATACCGGTCTGCATGCACAACGTGCCGGAAGAGACTATTTTCAGGCCCAGTTCCTGGAATGCCTTCGGAATGGACAGGGAAGGTTCCGATTACAGGGCATGCAGCGCTTACGGTCCCCTTTACAGGTAAACCGGAGTGAATGCACCTGCCTTTTTAAAATTTCTTCTATAATATATGGAAAACTCGTCCGACGAAAGGAAAATAGAGATAAGCCGGGAGATACTGAATGATCTCGACACAACAAGAAAATGGACAACCTTCCTTTCTATCCTCGGTTTTATTTTGTTTGGTCTGATGATCATTGCCAGCCTGGCTGCAGGTCTGTTCCTTACGATATTCAGGATCCAGGAGCAGCAACTCGGGATACCTGAATCACTTTTGGTTGTTATCCTGTTAGCTTCAGGGATGGTTTATTTTGCTTCGGTCCTCTTCCTCTTCAGATTCTCAAAAAGCATCCGGGATGCAATCCAGAATCTTGACCGGAAGAAGCTTGAAAAGGGATTCAGAAACCTCAGGCTCTTCTTTACGATAACGGGCATCACCGTAATTGTTTACGTAATTATTTACGTAATTGCCCTGATCGCAGCGGGGGCTTCAATATCATTCCTGAAAGATATCTGAGAAAATGGCGGGCGACATAGTCATTGTATTCGATTGCGGAGCAACCAATGTAAGGGTGATCGCTACCGACAGTGCCGGAAACATAGTTGCCTCCGAGTCGTTTATTAACAATACCCGGCCCGATCCGTTTGATCCATCATTCAGGATATGGGACATAAGGGAGATCTGGGAGAAAATGTACCGTGCCTCTTCCAGGGTTATGCAGCATATAGACAAAAAAAGGATTGCCGGTGCAACCGTTACAACATTTGGTGTTGACGGCACCTTTTTCAGCAAAGACGGAGAAATGCTTTATCCTGTGATCTCATGGCAATGTGAACGTACCAAGGACATTATGGCGGGAATAGACAAATACATTCCTCTTCCCGATCTTTACCGTGAGAACGGGGTACTCCCTTTTTCTTTCAACACGATAAACAAGCTAATCTGGTTTGCGGAAAAAAGGCCTGATATACCTGAAAAGAGTTACAGGTTTCTCTTCATGCCGTCCATCTTCTCCTTTTTTCTCACAGGAGAAATGGTAAATGATACAACAATGGCCGGAACTTCAATGCTGACCTCACTGAGGCGAAGGGAATTTTCGGCCGACATATTCGCAAGGATCGGCATCGACATTTCCCTGATGGGGATACCTGCAGAACCCGGAACAATAACCGGAAGGGTAACGAACGAAGCTGCGGCCCTTACTTCACTTCCGGCAGGAACACCGGTTGTGGCAACCGGGCATGATACCCAGTTTGCAATATTCGGTTCAGGAGCTGAAAAAAATCAGCCGGTACTGAGCTCAGGCACGTGGGAGATCCTTATGGTGAGATCGGAGGAATGCAAGACCGGTGAAGAACAGCTCCGTCTTGGCATAACCACCGAACTGGATCCTGAACCGGGTCTTTATAACATAGGGAACCAGTGGATTGCATCAGGAATTATTGAATGGGCAAGGAAAAACCTGTATGGGGACATAAGCGGTGATGTATATGAAAGAATGATATCCGGCGCTGAGTCGGTCCCTCCGGGAAGCAGGGGTGTCAGCGTCGTTCCGGGTTTTTACGAGGCTACGGCAGGAAAGCCGGGAGGTATGATAAGGGGACTGTCGTTGGAATCGACGCGTGATGACATTTTCAGGGCTATTCTGGAAGCTCTGTCCGGGAAACTTGTTGAAGGGAAGAGAGCACTTGAAGATGCGGGAGGATTCATCGCAAAGAGTATTATTTGCGTGGGCGGCGGCTCAAAGAACAGGTTATGGAACAAGCTGAGAGCTAATTACACAGGCGTCCCTGTTAAAATAATTAACCAGAAAGAGACTACGGTACTGGGTGCTTCACTTTTTGTTCAGGCTGCCTGCGGGAATTTTTCATCTCCCGAAGAAGCGCGTTCTGCTATCGATTACCAGACTGAAATCATAGAACCTGACAAAAGCTGACCCTGTCCTTACAGCTGGCAAAAAACATATTCCTCTTTAAAATGTTATGTCTAAAAAGATTCATCTATGGAAATTGTATATTTTAACGGAAAGTACATTCCCGGGGAGGATGTATGCATAAGTCCTGAAGACCGCGGCTTCCTCTTCGCTGAGGGTATTTACGAGGTCGTCAGGTGGTACAATGGTTTCTTTTATGATATGGACGGACATGTTGACCGCATGAAGAGAAGCCTTGGTGAAATAAAAGTGAGATGGAGCGGGGAGGACTCTTTCCCTGTTATTGCCAGGGAACTGGTAAAGCAGAACAATCTTGTTGGTTCAGAAGCACTTGTCTATCTTCAGGTGACAAGAGGCGCAGCCCGAAGAACACATTCCTTCCCTTCTCCGGAAGTTGAACCAACGGTTTATGCTTTCGCGAGGAGTTTTGTTCCCGAGAACCAGGGAAGGGAAACGGGAATTGGCCTCATGCTGACGGAAGATATCAGGTGGAGCAGATGCGACATAAAGTCTGTGGCCCTTCTTCCAAATACCCTTGCATACCAGGAAGCTCTCGACAATGGTTTTCAGGAATGTGTTTTCAAGCGTAATGGACTAATCACTGAATGCTCTCATTCAAACATCTTCTTTGTCATAAACGGGATATTGTTCACTCATCCGGAATCACAGTTTATACTATCCGGGATAACCCGGAAAGGCATAATAAGGATTGCAAGAAAAAACGGAATTCCCGTTAAGGAGGAAGCTGTGGGTGAAGATATTCTTGATTCTGTCCAGGAAGCCTTTATAACGAATACTTCGGGCGAAGTTACTCCCGTAATACGTATCAACGACCGCACGGTTGGAAACGGTGTTCCCGGTCCGGTGACGAGGATTATCAGGGAAAAATTCCTCGATCAGATCTGTTCCATTAAACATTCGGGGATCGCAGAAGCAGGTACCTGAATTTTAATATATTTGCACAAATTTTCAAACAATCAAAATGGGATTAAGTGAACAGGAGCAGATAAGAAGGGAAGCGCTGGCAGAGTTGAGGAAACTCGGCATCGACCCTTATCCGGCTGCTGAGTACAGGACGAACGCCTTTGCAAGAGATATTCTCGACAATTTCAGTGACGAAAAAAACAACTTCGAGGATGTTGTTCTCGCTGGCCGGATAATGAGCCGCCGAATAATGGGAAATGCATCCTTTGCAGAGTTAATGGATTCCTCCGGGCGAATACAGATCTATGTAAGGAGGGACGACATCTGCCCTGGCGATGACAAGACGATGTACAATACTGTTTTCAAGCATCTGCTTGATATCGGAGACATTATCGGCATCAAGGGAAAGGTTTTCAGGACACAGATGGGTGAGATAACCGTAGGCGTAAGGGAGTTCACCCTGCTTTGCAAATCGATAAGGCCATTGCCTGTGGTTAAGGAGAAGGATGGTATTCTTTATGATGCCGTTACCGATCCGGAGATGAGGTATCGTCAGCGCTATGTCGATCTTATCGTCAATCCTCATGTGCGTGATGTCTTCAGAAGCAGGACAAAGATTATTCAGTCGATGCGTGAGCTCTTCAATTCGAGGGGGTATCTTGAAGTTGAAACACCTATCCTTCAACCCATCCCCGGAGGAGCAACAGCAAGACCCTTTATAACACACCATAATACGCTCGACATGCCGCTTTACCTCAGGATAGCGAATGAGCTTTACCTGAAAAGGCTTATCGTCGGAGGTTTTGAAGGAGTGTATGAGTTTGCCAAGGACTTCCGCAATGAGGGAATGGACCGGACACATAATCCCGAGTTCACTGTTCTGGAGATATATGTTGCCTACAGGGACTATTACTGGATGATGAACTTCACCGAAGAGATAATAAGCAAAGCCGTGATGGATCTTCACGGCAAGACCGAGATAGAGTACGGGGATAAGAAAATTAATCTAAGTCCACCTTTCAGGCGCGTAAGCATTACCGATGCGATAAGGGAGAATACCGGTTACGATATTACCGGAATGGATGAGGCGGAACTAAGGAAGGTATGCGACAGTCTGGAAATCCCTCACAGTCCGGAAATGGGAAAAGGAAAACTCATTGATGCAATTTTCGGTGAAAAATGTGAACACACCTTTATTCAGCCAACTTTCATAATTGACTATCCGGTCGAGACATCGCCCCTTACAAAGATGCACAGGTCGAAGCCCGGTCTTGTTGAGCGTTTTGAACTCATGATCAACGGGAAGGAAATCACCAACGCCTACTCTGAGCTTAACGATCCCATTGATCAGATGGAGAGGTTCCAGGACCAGCTTAGGTTGTCGGAAAAAGGAGACGATGAGGCCATGTTCATAGATCAGGATTTTGTAAGGGCACTGGAATACGGGATGCCTCCAACCTCAGGTATGGGTATCGGGATTGACAGGTTAACCATGCTCCTCACCAATCAGCCTTCGATACAGGATGTTCTCTTCTTCCCGCAGATGCGGCCGCTCAGCCAGAAATTAAAAGCTGAAAGCCAGAAGGAGGAATACCTGGAACTTGGCATTCCTGAAGGATGGATCGAACCTATTAAAGCACTTGGATTTACGACGATCGCGAAACTGAAGGAAGTAGAGAAGGCAGGAAAACTTTCTAACGATTTAAACGGATACAACAAGAAAAACAAGCTGGGTCTTCCGGGGTTGAGCCCTCAGGCCGTTGAAGAATGGCTGAAAAAATAAAATCCCGGACCGACAAAGATTTATCAGAGGGTTACGGGTACGTATAAATGGAATTGAACATTTTTCGTAACTTTAGCTGATCTGACAATTAGTGAAAATTTTATCCGTTATTATCAGATAAACAATGCTAAGAGACAGGAATAAAAACCAAAAATCGATGCAGGTAACAAAAAGGCTGGTCCTGATTACAATTGCGGCTCTCTTCTTCCTTCATTCATCCGGGCAACAGATGCCTTTCAATCCTGTTTCCTACAGGGTTTACACACCGTTCGTTCTCAATCCGGCCATAGCCGGAAGCAAGGATTATTTATCGGTTGATGCTCTCGCAGGTTTCAATGGAAAATCGCATTCCCAGATGATAAGTGCAAACACCAGGGTTGAGAGGAGAAGCTCAAACTACTCTGCAAGCGGCAAGGCATACTCATTCACGAACGTCGGTGCGGGAGTTATGGCTTACAACGACTTCAGCAATAACGATTCAACCCACAATGCAGGCCTGGGTGCAGCTGTTTCTTATCATTTCCCTATCGACAAGAACGGACTCTCGTTCGTGTCTGTCGGAGCTTCTCTGAAGGGGATGTATCATTTCCTAAAGGCTGATCCTGAAGAAGAAATCCCTTACAAGGAATACTACTTCCCGAATGTTGACCTGGGAGTCTATCTTTACAATCCCAACGCCTACGCGGGGATATCAGTGACCAATCTTCTTGATCCTCCTGATGATACAGCACTTGTTAATCCATATTCCATTCCTGTTTCAAGGCAGTATAACCTCATCGCCGGTTATAAATTCATTATAAGCCGTGATCTTAACATTGTTCTTGAACCGTCGCTTATTATTCACACAAACGACACTCTGGCTTTTGATCTGAAGGAAAATATAGAGCCTCTTCTTAAACTTTACGCCGGCAATTTCCTTTTAGGCACCTATTTCAACGATTATAACAGAGTATCTTTCTTTTTCCAGTACAGATATCCGAAATTCTATGTCGGGACCTTTTTTGCACTCCCGAAGGATTCTCCCTTCTATAAGAAATCACTTACGGCCGAGATTGCTTTTGGCATAAATTTTTCACATAACAAATCAGGCTATACTCAGTATGGACACTGGTAACAATGTTATTTAAAGGAATCATGAAAAAAGTTACTGATATACTTCTGCTTTTTGCCGTGATCGTGATTGCCGCCTTTACGGGATCAGGATCTGCCAGGGCCCAGATAACCGACACGATGAACATAAATGCAGTTCTGAGGGTTTCTCCCTTCAGGCTCGAAATTGTTCCTCCTTCATCGGGTATAAGTTTTTACCGGAACGGTATTGTGTTCCTTTCCAGTTCGCGTTCCGAATCAAGGATGCTCGACAGTCACACTTCCTTCGGCACAGTTGAGACATATTTCGCAAGCCTTATCGACAGCACAACTGCCAGGCAGGAATTGTTCTCCTCTTCAGCGGGATGGGACTTCCCTGCTGAAGCAATGACTTTCAGCAGCGATTATTCGGAAATGTACTTTACAAAACGTCCTTCGGGCCGTGAGCCTGAGAAGATATACATGGCAAGATACCAGACAGGTAAGAATGATCGCTATGACTGGGTCGTCGAAAAGCAACCTTTAAGTTTTTGCAGCGAAAAATCCGTTTATACTCATCCGGCTCTTTTTGCAGATGGTGAAAAAATGATTTTTGCCAGCGACATGAAAGAGAGTATCGGTGGCCTTGATCTTTTCATTTCGTACCGGGAGGGAAGTGGCTGGTCGGCTCCTATTAATCTCGGAAATCTTATAAACTCCCAGGGCAATGAGATGTATCCGTTTGTGGATCAGAACAACAATCTTTATTTCTCATCCGACGGAATTGGCGGGCTGGGCGGCTACGATATTTTCATATGCAGGTATAACGGACGCGGATGGAACAAGCCTGTAAACCTCACTTCGGTCATTAATACTTCCGACGACGACATAGCTTTTACTCTTAGCAGGCTTGACAACCGCACGGCTTTTTTCTCACGAAGACCGGGCTTTGGCAACAGGCAGCCTCGTTTGTTCATGATCAGACTGCGGGATCAGTATGCCATGAACAAATATACCGGACTTTCCCAGGCTTTTGGATATCTAGCCCAGGCATCTGTAATAACAACTGAGGAGACCATTCCGATTGCTGGCAGCCAGAGTGAACCTGTAAGGCCTGCCGAGGTAAGGCAGGAGTTGATAGCACAGGAGCCCGAGGTAAGAAAGGAACCCGAAACAGTCAAAGCAGAGGAGGCTCCGACTACCACATTGCCCATAAAGGAGATCCCCGAAAAAGTTGAACAGGAAAACGTTCCGACTGCCAGGACGGAACCTCTTCCTTCTTCAGGCGATGAAATTATTTACCGCGTACAGTATCTGTCGGTTTCTCAGCCGAGAGGAGTCTCTGAAATTACCGTGGAAGGTGTTAAATACGACACCTATGAATATTATTACAACGGGGTTTACCGTTCCTGTGCGGGCGAATTCAGGACTCCGGGACCTGCTGTTGCTCTTCAGAATGCAATGAAACGCCAGGGTTATTCAGATGCCTTTATTGTAGCCTTCAGGAACGAAGAAAGACTTGCAGGGCTGCCTCAGCCGGCATCGTCACCACAGACCTCCGGACGGCCACAGGCTGAAACGGTAAAGACTCCTGTCAGACCGGCTGCGACACAGGCTGCCTCCCCCGATGGAATTATCTACCGTGTCCAGTTTGCATCCGTAAGTCAGCCTGGCACAATACCCGAAATCAATGCTGGAGGAATTACATATCCTACCTTCGAATACACCTATGCAGGCGCCATCAGGATATGTGCCGGAGAATTTTCCTCACGCGAGGATGCAGCTGCCCTTCAGAGAGCTCTCAAGGCAGGAAAATATCCTGATGCTTTTGTTGTGGCTTTCAGAAACAATGAAAGGATAGTAAATCCTTAAGCGGCCAGCCAACAGGACATTCTACATTTATTACAGGTAATCTGGCAGTTGATTAGCAGAAAAGGCCAATCACTTCAGGCTGTTTCGGGCATATTGAAGGTAGACATTGTTAAGGGGACAATAACCTGACTTTTTCACCTCTGCCTGACCATCGCCAAGGGCATACCTTAGAAATTCCACAATAACAGGATCAGATGGTTTGCCCATCGAACCTATTGTCAGTTCCCTGCAAAGAAGATCGGGATAAAATCCCAGCCACAAACTCCTGTGTCCTTCCTCAAGGGTTCTGAAAGGTACTTCAACCCTGTCAATCTTATCATCAAAATCAAGATCGCACGGCACTATCTGGATATCTTCTTTCCTTTCTCCCGATGCAACGTCGAAGGCATAGGAGAAGTTACAGAAGCCCAGGGCAAGGGGATCTTCCTGAATTCGCCTTATCATCTCCTCATCACCTTCAACGATTCTGCCTTTCAGATCGGAGGCTTTCTTATACAAGAAGGAGGCCCAAACATCTGAAGCACCTGCACCTTCCTCCCTTGTCAGAACAGAGATTTTGTCCTTCGAGTCTGAAGCAAGTATCTCGCCCCATGTCATTTGTTTTCCGGATGTAAAAACCTGCATGAATTCATCAGGACTTATTCCCTGGTCAAGTATCTTCTGAATATTCGGGTTTCTCTGGTTCACCACCGGAGCAACACCGTCCTTTGCAAGAGGTATCACCCAGATACCTGCGGTTGTCTCTTCGTCGGTCAGAGCCCTGGAAATCATAGCCAGATGGCAATTGCCGGAAAGAAGATCGGCTAATCCCTCTCCTGAACTAACCCTTGTAACCTCTATTTTTACGTCCGGATGGACAGTCATAAACTGTTCAGCCAGATGATTGACAAGAGGATAAAGAGCATATGCTCCGCTGATAGAAAAACTACCCTTCAGGTTTTCAGGAACACTCTCCGGAGCAGCAGAATCCATACTTGGGGGCTTTGGAGAATTACAGCTGAAGGCAATGCCAAGAATAATAAAACCAAGGTATCTTTTCATACAACAGGTTATTTTTCTTTTAAAGGTACAACTTTTGAGCTTGCATATCAACACTTTTCGGATTTTTATAGCTCATTTGGCTGAATTATGAATCAGGACTGATTATCAAAAAGCCAGCTCTCGCCGGAGATCATTACCAGCCTCACCGATAACCAGTTGCTCTTACTTTTTAATTATAGAGTCTTTCAAGATCCCCGTTGAACCGGATCACTTCCCCTGCATTGGTATCAGTATCATATCTTTTTCCCCGGCAGGTCAGGGAGAGATGGCAACCTGCCTCTGAAATCACTTTAACCGATGAAAGCCTTCCTCCTTCCCAGTCAAATTCCAGTTCAAATCCTCCACGGGCCCTTATCCCTCTTACATGGCCCTCTGGTATGTCGTCAGGCAGTGCTGGCAATAACTCAATCTCATCAAGATGGCTTTGAACAAGCATCTCTGCTATTCCGGCGGCTCCGCCAAAATTTCCATCTATCTGAAAAGGAGGATGTGCGTCAAAGAGGTTGGGATAGGATCCTCCGCCCGATGAACCTCCTCCGGTGTTTTCCGTTCTGGCTATGCCCTGCGGTCTGAGGAGCATCCGAACCATTTTCCATGCATGGTTGCCATCCCTGAACCTTGCCCAGAAATTTATTTTCCAGGCCAGGCTCCACCCGGTTCCCTCGTCCCCTCTTGCTTTAAGCGAGACCATCGCCGCTTCCCACAAATTTCTGGTTTCTAAATGGTTTATCTCATTTCCCGGAAAAACAGCCCAGAGGTGTGAAACATGCCTGTGCCTGTTCGCGGGATCGTCCTTATCCTCAAGCCATTCCTGGAGCTGTCCGAATCTGCCTGTCATGTTGGGTGCAATAAGAGGCATCATTGTGCGGAGAGTGTCTGCGAAACCTTTATCGGTCAACAGTATTTCGGAACTTTTTATACATGCCTTAAAAAGACTGCGTATTATCTGGTGGTCCATCGTTGGTCCGGCCACAAGACCTCCGTTCTCAGGTGAATTAGACGGGGTTGAGATTAAATATCCTGTTCCGGGATCCTTCACCAGAAATGCAGCATAGAAACGTGCAGCTCCTTTCATAACAGGCCATGCCTTCTCCCTGAGAAAAAGCGTGTCCAGGCTGTAAAGGAAATGTTCCCAGTAATGATGTGCCAGCCAGCCGCTTCCTGTCACCCAGATTCCATGATCAGAGGCATTTATGGGTGCAGCACCTCTCCAGAGGTCGGTATTATGGTGCAAAACCCAGCCCGGGGCATTATAATGATTAACAGCCACTTTTTCACCTGCAGGAACAATCTCTTCAACCATTCTGAAAAGTGCATCGTGGCACTCTGCCAGATTCAGAATCTCTGCAGGCCAGTAGTTCATTTCCGTGTTTATGTTAACGGTGTACTTGCTGTCCCATGATGGATCCGGCTTGTCGTTCCAGATTCCCTGGAGATTGGCAGGATAGGTTCCTTCGCGGCTGGACGCCAGAAGAAGGTATCGACCGTATTGAACGTAAATAGCTGCAAGCGAGTTGTCCATCCTTTCATCAATAAGCTCTATTCTCCTGTCGGTTGGAAGGTCTTCACCGGGAGGATCTCCGAGGAATATTGAAAACCTGCTGAAGTATTTGCTGTAATCTGCCACATGGTCGCTCCTTACAGGTCCGAAGCCTTTTTCAGTCGCTCTGGCTGTGCTTGCTTCTGTTCTTTGCCGTTCATCACCCGATACATCACTTGGATTCACGAAGCTGGTTGCAGCCGACAGCCACAAAACAGCTTCATCAGCCCTTTCAACATGTATTGTTCCTCCGTCTGCACTTATTTTGCCGCCCCGGGTTTCAACCTTCACAAGTGATCTTCCTCTCAGAACCCCGTCACTGACTTTGAAATCAAGAACCAGTGTTCCGTCCTCCCCGGTCGTGGACGAATATCCTTCATGGACGGCTGTCAGACTAACATCAAAGGTCACCATTGCCTTTTTGCCTGATGTTATTTTTATAACAATAACATTATCGGGATAGCTGGCGAAATACTCCCTTGTAAACTTTACTCCTCCGGTCGTGTAAGAGGTTTTGCATACTGCTTCGTTCAGGTTCAGCTCACGCCTGTAATCAGTTACCTGCGAATGTCCTGGGAACCTTAGCCAGAGATCGCCGAATGGCTGGTATTTTTTCTGCCTCAGAGGCTTGCTCATAAAATGTTCAAGAGCAAGTTTTTCAGCTTCCTCCTGTTTCCCTTCCCAAAGCAGCTGCCTTATCGTTCCCAGATATCTGTACGCATCACTGTTTGAATAGTCATGGGGTTCTCCTGTCCACAGAGTCTCCTCATTGAATTGAATATGATCCTCCTCCGTACCGCCGTAAATCATTGCCCCCAGCCTTCCGTTACCGACAGGGAGGGCCTCCTCCCATACCGAAGCCGGTTTGTCGTACCACAATTTCAATTCATCTTTCCTTGAGTTACATGATGCTGTTATACTGGCTGTTAAAGCAATCAATAATAGGTTTGCCGTTATTTTCATTATCAGAGGATTAATAGCTTCAAGATACAAACTTCTGAAATCAATGCCAACGAAGCAAAGATTTCCTTTTTCGGTGCAACGTTCCTGTTATTATTCTGTCTTTAGTCAGAAAGATGTATTAACAAAAATAAAAGGATATGAAAAATCTCAGGATCGCATTGGCTCTGTTTCTTGTTTTTGGAATCACGCTCTGTGCCGAAGGCCAGATAAGGAGGACAGTCACCGGGAACGGCAAAGTTGTAAGGCACGACCGGGAAGCCGGGAATTTCACAGGTCTGAGGGTAAGCAGCGGGATTGATGTTTACCTGAAGCAGGGAAGTGATGAAACTATATCTGCTGAGGCAGATGAGAACCTGCACGAATACATCCTCACGGAGATAAGGGATGGAGTTCTTCATGTTTATACAGAAGTCAACATCAGGCATTCTGAAATGAAGAGGGTATATGTGACCATGAAGGATATCAGGTCGCTCAGGACCTCGAGTGCCGGTGATATTATAGGAGAGACTCCGGTAAAAACTGATGAACTTGAACTTTCGGCCACCAGTGCGGGAGATATCAAGCTGGAGGTATATGCCCGTTTTATTGAGGCTGACATAAGCAGCTCAGGCGATGTTACCCTTACTGGTGAAGCTGATAAGCTCGACGCCGATCTAAGCAGTGCAGGCGATCTGAATGCTTTCGGTCTCGAAGTCAGGGAAGCCGATGTATCAGCATCAAGTGCCGGCGATGCCAGTATCAATGTAGTTGAAAGGCTCAGGGCAAGAGCTTCCAGTGCAGGCGACATAAACTACAGGGGTAATCCGAAATACATCGATGCCCATTCGTCGAGTGCGGGCAGCATAAGCAGAAAATAAACAGGTTCCGTATATAACAGATTAGATAAGCCGGAGGAGATAAGCTTCCGGCTTTTTGCTATTTTTGCAGGATACTTAATGTTTTTATAATTTTTATTTTAATGAAAGAAAATATAAGCATCAACCTGAGAAACGTTGAAAGTTTTGTGTCGTATGAAGAAATAATCGCACTTGCACAGCAGTCGGTGAGGCATCTTGAAAGCCTCAACAAAGGAACAGGGCCGGGAAGCGATTTTCTGGGCTGGATGACCCTTCCGGATGACATTCTCCCCCAGCTCGACAGAATTGAGGAAACAGCCAGACGTCTCAGGTCGATTTCTGACCTCACCGTTATTGTGGGGATCGGAGGTTCATATCTCGGGTCAAAAGCTGTAATTGAAGCCTTGACTCATTCGTTCTGTTCACTTCGTAATGAAAAGCATCACGAGATCCTTTTTGCCGGACAGAATATTTCCGAAGACTATCTGAGTGAGATGCTTGAGATCCTTGATGCAAGGAATTACTCTGTTGTAGTGATCTCCAAGTCGGGTGTGACGACTGAGCCAGCTATAGCTTTCAGGATCGTCAGGAATCATCTTGAGAAAAAGCTTGGCAGGGAAGCTGCATCGGAAAGGATTGTGGCAATAACCGATAGCAGGAAGGGAGCCCTTCGTCCGCTTGCAGATGCAAACGGCTATGAAACATTCGTTATTCCCGACAATATCGGGGGAAGATACTCGGTTCTTACACCTGCAGGGCTTCTTCCCATAGCACTCAGCGGCCTCGACATAAGGCAGCTTGTTGAGGGTGCCAAATCGATGGAACTGCTCACCCGGAACAACAGGGATGCCTCATCAAACATTTCTCTTATCTATGCTGCCGCAAGGAATCTTATCCTTCAGAGCGGCAGGACAACCGAGATAATGGTGAGCTTTACACCCAAGCTTCATTATTTCGCTGAATGGTGGAAACAGCTTTACGGAGAGAGTGAAGGAAAGGACGGTAAGGGTATTTTCCCGGCTGCTGTTGACTTCACCACCGATCTGCATTCTCTTGGCCAGTATATCCAGGATGGTCAGAGA
This sequence comes from Bacteroidales bacterium, assembly GCA_040772125.1. Classification (GTDB taxonomy): domain Bacteria; phylum Bacteroidota; class Bacteroidia; order Bacteroidales; family VadinHA17; genus LD21. The sequence goes on along the minus strand of JAXGYS010000003.1, from coordinate 231,310 downwards.
ATCATGTTTGAGACAGTATTGTCGGTATTAATCCCCTCGAGGACCCTTACCGTACCTTACCAGGATGATAATGCCGATCAGCTCAATTATCTTGCAGGACAGCGACTGTCGGAAGTTGACCATAATGCTGAGGCAGGGACTATACTTGCCCACCACGATGGCAACGTTCCGGTAATAAAGCTTGAAATCCCGGAACTTACCGAGTACTATGTCGGACAGCTTTTTTATTTCTTTGAGCTGGCCTGTGCAGTAAGCGGTTATATTCTCGATGTCAATCCATTCGACCAGCCCGGGGTTGAAGCCTATAAGAAAAACATGTTTGCTCTTCTCAACAAACCCGGCTATGAGGAAGCGGGCAGGAAACTCAGAGAAAGACTTGAGGAATAATAATATTATAAGGATGAAAATCGAACTTAGAAAAGACTTCAAATGGTCTCTTGTGGTACCTTCGAGCATGGGGGTCCGCATCACTCCGCTAAATGGCCAGCCGGTTCATTGCAGCGATCTTTTCCGAATGCAGGTTACCAGCGCTGAGACGAATGTAGCCAGCATCCCTTCATTTCTGGGACTTCCGGTTAAAGTTCTTACAACCTTTGTCAAGGACAGTCCGATAGCCCGGATGATAAAAGACAATCTTTCCCTGAGGCACATTTCCTATGAAGGTGTTGATGTTGACCAGGGAGGCCCCTGGGGTTACCGTCATCAGTTCAATATTGCCGATAGCGGTTATGGCTCAAGAGGTCCCAGGGTTCAGAACGACCGTGCAGGAGAAGTAGGAAGGACCCTTAATGTCAAGGACTTTGATCTTTCAAGGCTTTTCGGCTCTGAAGGAGTTCAGATTCTTCACCTGTCGGGGCTTATCGCCGCTTTGTCATCCGAGACCAGCAACTTCTGTCTCGAACTGGCCAGAGCAGCAAAAAAACACGGTACAAGGATCTCGTTCGACCTTAATTACAGGGCTTCTTTCTGGAAGGACCGGGAAAAAGAGCTTTCAGCCACATTCAGGGAGATCGCAGGGATCTCAGATATCCTTGTCGGCAATGAGGAAGATTTTCAGCTATGCCTTGGAATTGCAGGTCCGGAAGAAGGCGGCAAGGACCTTGCATCGAAGATAGACAGCTTCAAAGAAATGATATCCAGGGTCAAGAAGGAGTTTCCCTCCACTTCAGTTTTTGCCACCACGCTGCGCCAGGTGATAAGCACCAATGAACATCTCTGGGGTGCGATAATGCTTGCTGGTGAGGAATGGTTTACCGTTGAGCCACGTGAAATACATGTTCTCGATCGTATCGGAGGAGGTGACGGTTTTGTAGGCGGACTTCTTTATGCCATTCTTAAGGGCTGGGAACCGGCGAAATGGATCCAGTTCGGATGGGCAACAGGAGCTCTGGCCACAACTGTACTGACAGACTATGCACAGCCTGCCGATGAAGAACAGGTATGGAGCATATGGAAAGGGAATGCCAGGGTAAGGCGCTGATGATTAAGGATTAAAAAATGAAGCTGTCTTATCAGGCACTGAAAACCTGTAAGACAGCTTCATTCTTTCAGACCAGTTTGTGTTTCTTCACAAATTCATCAATAACCTGTGAGAGGTTAGGTTCACCAATCTCCTGAAGGTCATAATATACCCTCGTATTAGGTTTTGTGATCTTTATGATCCTGTTCAGGTCGATGGGTGTTGCAATCACAACACTATCACAGTCAGTATTATTGATTGTTGTCTCAAGGTCTTTAAGCTGCTGCTCTCCATAGCCCATTGCAGGGAGGAGAGTTCCTATGCCCGGATAAAGGCGAAAGGTCTCGCTTAACCTGCCTACGGTATAAGGCCTGGGGTCGACAAGTGCGGAGGCTCCGAATTTACGGGCAGCAACCACTCCTGCTCCTATTTTCATCTCACCGTGAGTAAGGGTCGGACCGTCCTCAACAACGAGAACTCTTTTCCCTCTTATAACCGAGGCATCATCAACTTTTATGGGAGAAGCTCCATCGACAACAACTGCATTATGATTTACCTTTTCAATGCTTTCCCTTACAGTCTGAACGGCTTCAGGAGCAGCTGAGTCTATTTTGTTGATAACCACCACATCGGCCAGCCTGAGAGTCACTTCGCCCGGATAGTATGAGAGTTCGTGTCCGGCCCTGTGCGGGTCGGTAACGGTAATCATAAGATCAGGTTTATAAAACGGGAAGTCGTTATTCCCGCCATCCCATATAACCACATCACATCCTTTGGGGTCTTTTTCGGCTTCACGGAGAATAGCTTCATAATCAACCCCTGCATAAATAACGTTACCTCTTACCACATGCGGTTCATATTCTTCCATTTCTTCCACGGTGCAGTTGTGTTTTTCGAGATCTTCAACAGTGGCAAATCTCTGCACCTTTTGTTCAACCAGGTTACCGTAAGGCATGGGATGGCGCACTGCGACAACTTTCAGGCCTTTCTCCATAAGAAGTTCTATAACCCGCCTTGAAGTCTGACTCTTGCCGCATCCCGTACGGACTGCACCCACGGCGATCAACGGCTTTACGCTTTTGACCATCGTGTCAGCAGGACCCAGAAGAACGAAGTTCGCTCCTGCTGCATTTACAATGGCTCCCACAGCCATTACTTTCTGGTATGTGACATCACTGTATGAAAAGACACAGTCGTCCACCTTATACTTTTTTATCAGTTCAGGCAGATTTTCCTCGGCGAATACTGGTATCCCCTCCGGGTAGAGCTGTCCGGCAAGTTCAGGAGGATATTTCCTTCCATCAATATCAGGGATCTGTGCTGCCGTAAAAGCAACAACATTGTAGTTTTCATTATCCCTGTAACAGGTATTGAAATTATGGAAATCCCTGCCAGCAGCTCCGATTATTATTACGTTCTTTCTGGACATATATCCTCCTTCTTTTGTTTATAATTTATTAATACTAAAGTCGTTTAATCCTTATAAGTAAAGTGACAAATTTATAATTTGCATACTTAAAATCCGAGGATTTAGATCTGTTTTTTGTAATATCGCTTCTCGCACTTAGTGTACTGTTTTATAGCATATTAACAGGGACTTCCCCGGTTTGTGAAAACATGTTAAAGAAAATGTTTTTCAACATACCGGGTTGAAATAAATTCTTTGTACTATTATGCTGCAATATGAATGTTCTGGCCCACATATATCTGTCCGGTGATTCTGAAAAGATAATAATCGGGAACTACATAGGCGATTATGTAAAAGGGAGGGACTATCTGAAGTATCCTGAGGCTATAAGGAAGGGCATCATTCTTCACAGGCACATTGATGAATTTACCGACCGCCATCCTGTCGTACATCGAAGCAAAATTTTCTTTACAAGGAAGTACCACAAGTACTCGGGAGTGATAACTGACATAATCTATGATCATTATCTCACCAAGGAATGGAATTTTTTCTCAAGAAGGCCCCTTGAGAGTGTTACCTACAATTTTTACAGGGCTATGGTTAACAATTTCGATATCCTGCCTGAGAATGTAAGGAAGATGATGCCTTTTTTCATTATCAACAACTGGATTGAGGAGTATCAGACCATCCCCGGGATCAGGCATGTTCTTAGTACATTAAGCAAAAGATCATCCCTTCCAAACGAAACACGTTTTGCCATTAAGGCGCTTAGGAAGAATTACTATTCACTTCTTGACGACTTTATGGAGTTCTTTCCCCAGCTTATCGATTATGTGGAAAAGGATTTCGGAATAGAGATCTCGCACAGGATTACCTATCCTTTCTGATCAGACAAGATATTCGGTACGGCTGGCATCAAGTCTGAGAAAAATAAACAACAATATTGTAAAGCCCCACAGTGAGCTGCCTCCGTAGCTGAGAAAAGGAAGAGGTATACCTATAACGGGTACAATTCCGATCGTCATCCCGATGTTTATAAAGAAATGTATGAACAAAATTGAAACAACGCCATAGCCGTACATTCGCGAGAAGTCGGATCTCTGGCGTTCAGCGAGGAATATCAGCCGGAGAAGAAGGAAAAGATACAGTCCGATTGTTACAAAGGAACCCAGGAATCCCCATTCTTCCCCGATGGTGCAAAAAATGAAATCCGTACTCTGGGCGGGAACAAACTTGAACTTGGTCTGCGTTCCCCTCAGATATCCCTTACCGGCAACGCCTCCTGAACCGATTGATATTATCGACTGGTTGACATTGTAACCAGTACCGTGAGGGTCAGACTTTATCCCGAGCATGATCTCCACCCTCTCCTTCTGATGCGGTTTCAGGAGCCTGTTGAATGCGAAATCGACCGAATTGACAAAAATTAGACTGCCTGCAAGGAAAATATAAATAATAATAAGAGACATTGCCTTTTTGTTGTAGAAATAAGCGGCATAGGCAAATCCTGCAAGGATGACCGTAATGAACAGAATATCGGAATCGTCAAGTTTCTTAATGACCAGGTGATTGAAAAAATAAACCATTAGAAGGATTAGTACAAATATCCCTGCTCCCATAAGCCACACATTCCTACTCCTTGCGGCAAACCAGCCCAGGGCGAAGGCGACAGCGGTCAGTGCAAGGAAGAGATACAGATTATTCACCAGCAGGGTAAGGAAAAAAAGAAAGAGCATTATAATACCCGAGATAAAGATATAGCTGCTCATTCCTTCCCGGAAAAGAACAATAAAAAGAGCAAAGAATACAACTGCTGATCCCATATCTGGCTGAAGCATCACAAAAAGTGCCGGAAGGATGATTATCCCGCTGGCAATTGAAAAGACCCTGAACCTGTAATGGTCATGCTTCCTTGAATTAAGATAGGCCGCAAGCGCCAGGGCTGTGGCGAATTTGGCGAATTCCGAAGGCTGAATGCCAAATGACCCTATCTGAAACCATGATTTTGCACCGTTTATATCCTTGCCAACAATAAGTACCAGCAAAAGTGTGAATATCAGTCCAGCATAGATGAAATATGAGAAAAAGAAATAAAATCTTGTATCGGTCACAACAACAAATACGGCAATAACAAGGGTTGCGATAATCCAGATGAACTGTTTTCCATATCTCTGCGAGAAATCCAATATTCCCGTATGCTCCTCATTATAAACAGCCGCATAGATATTCAGCCAGCCTATTATCACCATCACAAGAAAAACAAGGATAGAAGGCTTATCGAGTCTGTTCCATATGTTAATGTTCCGTGTCACTGCCGATAAGATCTAGTCCCAGCATTCTTTCTTCAAGAGCTTTGTTGGTTATTTCCCCCTTTATGTACTTCTCGATCATAAGGCTTGCCACAGGGGCCGCATATGTGGCCCCGAAGCCGGCGTTCTCCACAAAAACAGCGATAGCGATCACAGGATCATCTTTCGGGGCAAAGGCGACAAACACTGAATGGTCGTCTCCATGGGGGTTCTGGGCTGTTCCGGTCTTGCCGCAGACAACAATGTCCTTCAGTGCGGCGATTCTGGCAGTAGCCCCTCCTTCTCCGTTCACTGCTTCTTCCATGCCCTTTATGACAGCTTCGAAGTTGGAAGTATCGATATTCACAACCTGCTTTTCAAGGAATTTCTGGTCGATAGGGCGTTCATGACTTATCGACTTGACTATGTGTGGTATATAATAGTAACCCCTGTTTGCAAAGGCTGCAGTCATATTAGCCATCTGAAGCGGTGTGGTTTCTATTTCTCCCTGGCCTATCGACATGGATATCACATTAAGGGCCTTCCATTTTCCCTTGCCGTAATACCTGTCAAAATAAGCTGTCGATGGAACCAGTCCCTGAAGCTCGTTTGTAAGCTCAATCCCCAGTTTCTTTCCAAAGCCGAACGCGTTCAGGTACTCTTTCCATTTAACATAAGCATCAGCAATGGAAGGGTAAACGGGATTTTCGAGTATCCGCCTGAAAGTCTGGCAGAAATAGGAGTTGCATGAATTTGAAATTCCGTGGATCAGATCGAGAGGTGAGCTGTGGGAGTGACAACCGACAAAAAGATATCCATTATTGCAGCCGAACAGTGTGGTGGGAGAAATGACGTTCTCCTGAAGGCCGATAAGTCCGTTGATCGGCTTAAATGTCGATCCGGGAGGATATTTCGCCTGCACCGCCCTGTTAAAAAGGGGCTGAAGCACTGTGTCGGAGCTGAGTCTGGTAAAGTTCTCCGAACGAACTCTTCCAACAAGAAGGCCCGGATCGTATGACGGTGCGGATACCAGAGCGAGGATCTCACCTGTTTTTGGCTCAAGTGCAACGATACTTCCGGTTTTATTACCCATAAGTTTCTCCCCATACTCCTGAAGATCCATGTCGATGGTTGCGACTATATCCTCGCCCTGGACTGCTACAGTGTCAAGCCGCCCGTCAGCGTATGAGCCCTTAATCCTGCTGTATACATCGACAAGGTATATCTTTACTCCCCTCCTGCCCCTTAATTCCTTCTCATAAGCCTCCTCAATTCCCAGCTTTCCGATATAATCTCCCGGTTTATAATATGGTTCTTTTCGTATCTGGGCTTCATCAACTTCGCTGACATATCCCAGAAGATGGGCAGCTATTGGTCTGGAGTATTTTCTAAGTGTCCTTGGCTGAACATAGAAGCCTGAAAATTCAAACATCTTTTCCTGAAGCCTGGCATACGATACGGCTGATATCTGTTTCAGGAACACTGAAGGCGCTCTCCTCGAATAGGCAACTGCAGCTCTCATCCGTTCGGTAAACGACTCCTTTGTTATGTCAAGCAGAGAGCACAGATATGCAGTGTCAATCTCTGTTACCTGGGCTGGAACAACCATCAGATCATATGCAGCCTGATTATCGACAAGCACCTTTCTGTTTCTGTCGTAGATCAGTCCTCTTGCAGGATACTGCGTCACATATCTAAGGACGTTGTTTTCGGCTGAAAGCCTGTAGGTGTCTTTCACCACCTGAATCACGAAAAGCCTTATCAGAAGTACAAGCGAGGCCATTATAATGACAGCCATTACAACATATTTCCTGCTTATGAATTCATTTTTCATGACTTACACTTACCTGCCTTTCCGGTAATACTCGATCAGAAGCACAAAACCAAGGGTAAAGACTGAACTAAGCAGTATCCTCAGTATGGTCCTGAAAAAATCCGTCAAACGGAATACCTCAACAAAGAAAAGGGTTGTATGGTGAATAACAATTATTATTGCAGCATAAGTAAAGAACCATCTGAATCCGTACGCAAGCATCGAAAGGTCTGATCCCGATTCATATCCGTCGCGAGGAGCGATAAGCCTAAGTACATAAGGACGTGCGAAGCCTGCCATAACAGTTGCGGAAGCATGCATCCCCGGCGAGCCTGAGAACAGATCCACCACAAGGCCCGTTAAAAAGGAAATAAGGAGCAAAGCCCAGGCAGGTGTTACAGAGGGAAGAAGAAGAATGATCATTATATAAACGTACGGGTTGACAAAGCCGCTGAACTGAATGTTATTCATGACCAGAAGCTGAAAAAGAATCAGCACCACAGCTATAACTCCGAATCTGAGAGCAGAATTTATCATTGAAACTGATTTTCCAGACCGAGCCTTTCCGTCCTTTTCAGGCTGCCTATGACATCTACATAAGCCAGCTTCTTGAAATCAGTGAAAAGTCCCACCCTGATGAAATAGAAATCGCTTCCGCTGGGTTTAACCTCTGTTACCGTACCTATTCCGATCCCTTCCGGAAAGATTGCGGAGTAGGATGTTGTTTCGATAGTATCTCCAACATTGACACTAATATGCTGGGGGATATCATTCAGGACAGCGCTTCGGTAACTCCGGCCATCCCAGCTAAGTGATCCGAAGTATCCGTTTGTTTTTATCCTCGCACTAACCCTGAAATCGAGGTTCAGCAGCGAGATAGCGACCGAAAAGTTCCCTGAGCATCCTACAACTATTCCGGCAACACTGTTACCGCTTGTGACGGCCATATCAACCTTTATTCCCTGAAGGGTGCCCTTGTCTATTGTGAAATAATTCTTCTGCTTGTTTACCGAGTTGTTTATAACCTTGGCTGAGATAAAATGAAATTCCTGATGGTTTGCTGTGTCGTTCACCTGGATTATCCTGGTGTCGCCGCCCCTCTCCATCTGCTTCAGGCTGTTTTTCAAAAGGGCGTTCTCTGAAGCCAGCTGCAAATTTATATCCCTGAGGTTAAAATAGTTCCGGGCATTACTGATCCTTTCGTTGAAGCCTCTTGTAATACCTGTCATAGTTTTAACCATCCGCGAATTATGGTATTCGTTATTACCCGTAAGCAAAATCAACGAAATTCCCTCCAGAATCAGAAACACAATCAGGTTATTGTATCTTAACAGAAAGTTCAGGAGGGTTCTCATTCTCTCTTCCGGCTTATCTCATAAGGAAAGGAAATTTATCCACGTTTTTCAGTGCCACCCCTGTTCCTTTCGCCACTGCATGAAGCGGATCCTCAACGACATTGAAATTGATATTGATCTTATCCGAGAGTCTTTTATCCAGTCCTCTCAGAAGGGCACCTCCGCCGGCAAGATAAATTCCCTTGTTGACAATGTCCGCATAGAGTTCGGGAGGAGTCTGCTCGAGAACATTCAGAAGTGCAGCTTCGACTTTTGTAAGCGATTTATCGAGGCAGTAGGCTATTTCCTGATATGAGATCGGAATTTCAATAGGAAGTGATGTCATGATATTTGGCCCTCTTACAATATAGTCAGGGGGTGGATTGTCAATATCAGGAAGAGCCGCTCCCACGGCTATCTTGATGTCTTCGGCGGTCCTTTCACCTATCTTTATATTATGCTGATGCCTCATGTACGACTGAATGTCGGCTGTGAATCCGTCTCCCGCTATCCTTATCGATTTGTTGCACACTATTCCGCCGAGGGCGATCACTGCTATTTCCGTTGTACCGCCTCCGATATCAACAACCATTGATCCTTCGGGGGCTTCGACATCAAGTCCTATTCCTATGGCAGCTGCCATTGGCTCGTATATCAGATATACATCGCGTCCGCCTGCATGTTCTGATGAATCCCTTACGGCCCTGAGTTCCACCTCAGTGCTTCCTGATGGTATGCAAACAACCATTTTCAGGGAAGGGGTGAAAAATCTCGGACCGGTATTTATCATCTTGATCATACCCCTGATCATCAGTTCGGCTGCGTTGAAATCAGCAATAACACCATCACGGAGAGGCCTGACAACCTTAATGTTCTCATGTGTCTTTCCGTGCATCTGCCTGGCCATTTCACCGATAGCGATCAGTTTTCCCGTGTTCTTGTCAATCGCTACAATGGAAGGCTCATCTACAACTATCTTGTCGTTATGGATTATTATTGTATTAGCTGTTCCCAGATCAATTGCAATCTCCTGTGTCAAAAACGAAAAAAGTCCCATCTACTGAGAAAATTAATTTATTGTTAGTGTTTAAAATGTCTTTTTCCTGTAAATACCATAGCCACATCGTTGGCCGAACAAAACTCTATAGAATCCCTGTCCCTCACTGAACCCCCGGGCTGAACTATTGCTGTTATCCCTGCCTTATAAGCAATCTCGACGCTGTCGGCAAACGGGAAGTAAGCATCTGAAGCAAGTACAGCTCCCTTAAGATCGAAACCGAATGAACGGGCCTTTTCAACTGCCTGTTTCAAAGCATCAACCCTCGATGTCTGTCCTATACCGCTCGCGCACAGTTGCAGGTTTTTTGCCAGCACGATGGCATTCGACTTGCTGTGCTTCACTATCTTGTTTGCAAACACCAGGTCTTCAAGTTCTGAAGGTGTTGGCGATTTTGAAGTAACGGTTTCCATATCCCCGGCCATCTCAGTGCTGTTGTCTTTTTCCTGCCAGAGGACTCCGTTCAGTACAGACCGGTAATTATAGAGGTTTCCGGCCTTATCCTTCCTTCTGAGAATGATCCTGTTTTTCTTCTGCATCAGAATATTGAGAGCATCCTCAGAGAACCCGGGAGCGATGATGATCTCAAAAAATAGCTTGTCGATCTCTGCAGCTTCAATGGCTGTTATCTGAACATTGCATGCAATAACTCCTCCGTAAGCCGAAACCGGGTCGCATGCCAGTGCATCCTTCCAGGCATCTGAAGGATTTTTGCGTGAAGCAACCCCGCAGGCATTGTTGTGTTTCACGATAACAAAAGTCGTTTCGTCAAATTCATCCAGCAGGCCCAGCGAAGCGTCTATATCGAGAAAATTGTTGTATGATATCTCTTTCCCGTGAAGCTTGTCAAACACCTGCTGATGATCACCGTAGAAGACCCCTTTCTGATGAGGATTTTCGCCGTACCTGAGCCTGAATGATGTATTGATACTTTCCCTCAGGACATCAATACCGGCTTCCCTGTTAAAATACTTAAAGATGGCTGTATCGTAATTCGAGGAGGTTTGAAAAGCCTGAGCTGCGAAAAAACGCCTGTCTTCAAGCGAGGTATAACCATTCTTCTCCTTAAGGAGTGCAAGCAGGGAATCGTACTGGGAGCTGTTCGATACTATCACTACATCTTTATAGTTCTTTGCTCCTGCCCTGATAAGGGAAATTCCTCCTATATCGATCTTTTCAATTATTTCCTGTTCGTCATCAACCAGTCTAACTGTTTCCTCGAAAGGATAAAGATCAACAATTACAAGGTCAATTTCAGGTATCGAGTATTGTTCGAGCTGCCTGATATCTTCTTCATTTTCCCTTCGTGCCAGAATACCCCCGAATACCGAGGGATGGAGAGTTTTGACCCGTCCTCCGAGAATTGAAGGGAATGTTGTCAGGCTTTCCACAGTTTCTGCAGGGACTCCCAGCTCCTTTATGAAACTGTAGGTTCCCCCTGTCGAGTATATTTTTATGTTGAGACTGTTCAGTATCCGGACAATGGCTTCAAGACCATCCTTGTAATAAACTGAAATCAGTGCACTGTTGATCCTTTTAGTACTCATAATGTGATTTTTATGACAGGCATCCCCCTGCAATTACAGGCGGTTAAAAATAGACAAATTTTTATTATCCTCAATACAAAATAATTAGGAATATTATGTAAGCCGGCTTCAGGCTTACAAATAAAAGGATTTTCTTACCTTTGACATTCCATTCAAAACAAAGACAGAGTTGAAAACATCTTTACGGCTTTTAAGAGAAGGCTTCCTGTTTGCTGTCAATTCCGTGATTATCAATAAACTCCGGACCTTTCTCTCTCTTTTTGGAATTACTATAGGTATCTTCTGCATAATCTCGGTCTTCACGGTCCTCGACTGGATGGAGAAATCGATCCGCGACAGCATCAACTCAATGGGAAGCAATGTGATCTATGTTCAGAAATTTCCATGGTCGTTCAGCAGCGATCTTGCATGGTGGGACATAATAAGGTGGCCAGCCATTTCCATGGATGACTTCAGGGCCTTATCGGACCGTTCCCCGAAGACTGAAGCTATTTCCTTTATAGCCGCCAAAGCCGACCGGATAAAATACAAAAACAATGTGGCCAATGATGCTGTGATTGCTGCCGTAACGGCCGACCTTGAGAATGTTGTGAACTTCGAGATTGAAAAAGGCAGGTATTTTTCACCCTATGATATAACCAACGGAGCAAAAGTTGCTGTTCTGGGTGCTGAAGTTGCGGAGAGGCTTTTTGACGACAGCGATCCAATTGGCAGAGAAGTAAAAATTGCAGGTTACAAATCCGTTATCATCGGTGTCCTGAGAAAGGAAGGTCAGGGAGGGATAAGTCTCAGCAATGTAGATCAGCTTACATTGATCCCTCTCAATTTCGGAAGGAATTTCATCAACTTGAGAAACCGGTCTATCGATTCACAAATAATCATGAAAGCAAGGAACGGGGTCTCGGCACAGGAGCTTTCCGATGAGGCAACGATGGTTTTAAGGGCTGCAAGGAGGCTCAGGCCGACTGAGACTTCCAACTTCTCGGTAAACACAGCAACAATGCTTTCCCAGGGCTTTGAGGCCGTGTTCAAGGGTATTAACATAGGAGGATGGATAATAGGATGCTTTGCAATCCTTGTCGGGGGTTTCGGTATAGCGAACATAATGTTCGTTTCCGTGCGGGAAAGGACGAATATTATTGGAATTCAGAAGGCCCTGGGGGCAAAAAGGTCGTTTATCCTTCAGCAGTTTCTTACCGAATCGGTTCTGCTCTCGCTTACTGGAGGCTTTCTCGGGCTTATTCTGATTTTCCTCGGGACTGTTGTAATAAATTACCTGTACGATCTTAACATGTTTCTTACGGTCGGGAATATTGTTCTCGCCCTCTTCATATCCGGACTTATTGGCATTGTTGCGGGCTATGCCCCGGCAAGTTCCGCTGCTAGGATGAATCCGGTTGATGCAATGGGATTCTCATTCTGAATTAGCCTCAACCCAGTTTGTGAGTCCTGCAAAATCCTCCACGGAAAGCTGTTCAGGCCTCAGGTTAAGAAGAGGATTATCATCATTCGTAAGGTTAAAAGAATATCTGAGGGAGTTTCTCAGAGTCTTTCTGCGTTTATTGAAACCCGCTTTAACCACTTTAACAAAAAGACTCTCATTACAACCAATACTTTGGTTATCATTCCTCTTCAGCCTGATAACTCCCGACTGCACCTTGGGAGGTGGTGAAAACAGTGTATTTGACACGCTGAACAGGAACTCAGCAGAATACCAGGCCTGGATCAGGACACTGAGGATCCCGTAGACCTTTGATCCTGGCGGAGAACAGATTCTCATTGCAACCTCTTTCTGGAGCATCGCAACTACCTCGGTAATCTTTTCCCTGTGATCAAGTATTTTAAAAAGTATCTGGCTCGAAATATTATAGGGAAGGTTTCCGACAACTGCCAGCTTTCCTGCAAAAGAAGTGTCAATGTCGTATTTCAGGAAATCCCCTGCAATAATATTGCCCAGTTCCGGAAAATTCTCCTTAAGAAAATGAAGCGATTCATTGTCTATCTCAATAACCCTGAAATCAGCAAATTCTCTTTTCAGGAGGAAGTTAGTAAGTATTCCTGTTCCGGGGCCGATCTCCAGGACACTCCCGTATCCCTTCCCTGTAAGGGAATCTGCAATTCGCCGTGCTGTTTCCCGGTCCTTCAGGAAGTGCTGTCCCAGATTCTTTTTCGGATAAACCCTGGTCATGTCAAACCTGTAAGAGCTCGCGTCCGAATTTCCTCCAGATCGGAAGCCTGAGCGATTCAAGAAATACAATGAAGCGTTTAAGTACGTTGAAGTAAAGGGTAAAAAACAATCCTACAGTCATAATCCAGATCGCTATGACATTAAAAAGCAGGGTGTCAACCCTCATATTCCCGAGCTGTTTGAAGGGAGCATAGAAATGTGCCCGACCATACCTTGACCCCGGTTTCATCAGGACCGGATCAGCTTTTTGTATCAGCTTCCTGTCGGTTTCATATATCTTACTTGTACTAAGCCGGTTAAGAACCATATTTGCCAGGCTCTCGTTGTAGTCTGCCTCCCTGAGTTTCTGAAACTCGGCAGCTCCGATCCTTTCGGTAATGGCATTTACGAGCGAATCCTTGCGGTCCTGGAAGATCCTATTCCTTGCCCGGACCACCGTTGTGACCGAATCGACATAACTCTTGGTCTCGTCTGCAATAAAGTCGCTAAAATCTTCGTAATTCAGGCTGGAGAACCATGTGCCGGGTCTGACTCCGGTTTCAGCAGCAAGCTCGTTAATATGGAAATTCAGCTTTCTGAGATTCTTCCTTGAATAACTTTCATATTCAGGGTTTTTGCCTGCCATACGGCATTCGTCGGCTTTAACTTTAAGTGTCGGTAGAAGGAATGAAGTATACCAGCCAGTCTGGCTTATTACCATATCGTATTCAAAGAAGGGCCTTTCAAACCTGTTGTTTTTAAACTCTTCCACCATAAGGGCTTCATACGCCCATCTGGTAACCATGGCATCGCCTATAACCGGAACATATACTTTTTTGCTAATTGATTTGTGCAGGTCGTCGAATTTTATCATTGCACCTCCAAGAAGCAGCATGGGTACAAGCAGAAGAGGTATCAGAATGTATATGCTCACTGCTGTTCTCATGCCTGCCGAAATATTAAGTCCGAGCATGTTCCCGAAACAGGCTGTGGAAAAAAGAATAAGCCATTGTTGCAAAAGCATCCCCCGTACCCCGAGAAGCGTGTTCGCCACTAGCACGAACGACAAGGCCTGAATTGCGGAAAGGATGAACAGGAAATTGATTTTTGAGTAGAGATAGCTTGAACGGCTGATATTAAGGAATTTTTCTCTCTCAAGTATCTTGCGATCCCTGAAAATCTCTTCAGCGCTCACTGTCAGCCCCACGAAGAGAGCGACAATAATTGCCATGAAAAGAAATACCGGATAGTTCTTGTTCCCCCCGAAGGTATAGACAACCCCGTCGCTGTACTTCGAGAGAAAACCAAGTATGAAGGCAAGAAGGGGAACTTCGAGGAGGTTTATGGTCATATACTGGCTGTCGGCCAGTTTCCGTTTGACATTTCTTTTAACGAAGGTCTTAAGCTGTTCAATTTTGGCAGGTACCCTGAAGTTGCTTTGAGGAAGCTTAATTTTCTGAGGATCGGAATCAAACGAAGGCATCATCTTCCTCCTGTATTTATCATGCCACTCCTGGGGATTGACCTGCCTTTCCTTTCCCGGATGACCGGCGTTGTCAATAACCTTCACCTCAACGATATGGAGGATGCTTTCAGTCTCGATATTGCCGCAGTTGGGGCATTCGCTCTCGGCTGCATTTGCCTGGGAGGTTTCGGTTTTGAAATACACGAGGGCTTCAACTGGGTCGCCGTCGTAAATCATATAGCCCCCCTTATCGAGAATCCATAGCCTGTCGAACATCTTCAGGATGTCTGATGAAGGCTGGTGGATTATTGTAAAAACAAGTTTCCCTGCAAGTGCCTGATTCTTAAGAAGGCTCATTACCTTTTCGCTGTCGAACGATGACAGGCCCGAGGTAGGCTCATCCACAAAAAGGACCCCGGGTTCCCTCATAAGCTCCAGTCCAATATTGAGTCTCTTTCGCTGCCCTCCGCTGACCTTCTTATTCATCACATCGCCTACCTGAAGATCACGTATCTCATACAGGTCGAGATCCTGGAGTACCTTGTCGACGGTCTGGTTCAGTTGCTCCTCATTATAATCCCCGAAACAGAGTTTTGCATTGAAGTAAAGGTTCTGATATACGGTCAGTTCCTCGATTAGCATATCGTCCTGGGGGACGAAGCCGATAAGACCGGTCAGTTTATCTGACTCCGTATGAAGATCATACCCGTTTATATATATATTACCGGAAGTAGGTTTTGTCTTGCCGTGAAGCAGGTTCAGCATGGTTGTCTTACCTACGCCGCTTCCTCCCATCAGTCCGATAAGGTTTCCCGACTCGATCCTGAAGTTCATCTTCTTGACTCCGTTATCAGAATTCTTGAAGAGATATTCTATTTCGCGTCCCTCAAATACTATTTTTTCCTGAAACCTTCTTGTAACGAATTTCTTGTAGATCCTCGAATAATAGATTGGTTCTATTCCCGGTCCCTTGATGTTGACTCCCCTCTCAAGGAGATATGGCCTGCAGGCGATAATGTCGCGCCCTTTGAAATAGAGGGCCAGAGTGCCGTCGTAGGTCAGGATCAGCGAGCCGGTGCTTTCAATATGAAGAACGAACAGATGACCCTTGAATCCTTTGATCCTGATATGCCGCCAGGTTTCATAATTTTTGTAATTAGCTGAAGCCCAGTATTTAGGATTTTCATTTTCAATAACGAGCACGCAATCGGGAGAGACGTCATCGTAGGTTTTTCTAACCATGAAAGCGATGGCATTGTCATATTCCTTCTTCGAAATACTGAATGTCCTTGCAACAATGTCGATGATTGTCTTTTCCTGCTCGGAGATAAGACCGTCCTCGAAGGCAAATTCAAGGAGCTGAAGGAAAACGACCATCCTTTCTTCAAGGAAAAGGCCCTTCTTTATCTGACGGCATATGTTGGTTATCTGGAAGGTAATAAGGGAATCTTCGTCGGCAAGTTCCGCCTTGTCGACACTCTTAAGCTCGTTCGAATAGAATTCAAGGTTATTCTCAAAAAGGGCATAATATTCCTCCTCAAGCTCGCGGTTAAGATATCTCCTGAGGTAGCTTCGCAATATTTTCTTTCCTCTTGAGGATATCCCGCCGGGATTGATCGTGGATATGATGGCAAAAATATGTATCAGTGCCAGGAGTACGGATTCCCTCATAGAGCCTGAGATCAAAAAAAGACCGCAAATATGGTACTTTGCGGCCGGTTATTTATCACAATGAATTATAATATTTGGCTTCTGATGCCTTCTATTGCTTTGGTGATATTAATTATATCCTGGTTGGTGAGGCTTGTGGTGAGGCCCTCGTATACTGTTTTAATCGGCTGAAGTTTATTAACAAAATCACTTACATTGGGGTCGTCGAGATAGGGTTTTGTTATGTCCAGGAACAGTTCAAAGGATTTCTTCTGTTCGAGCAGAACCTTTGAGATCCCTGCAACCTGATATGCTGCTTCCGAGACGTGTGTTGTAAGGTACATGCCTTCAACCCAGGCGCCTCCCACAACAAGAAGTGCAAGAGCCTGCTGGTCATTGTCGCTCAGGTAAGCATAGGTATTGTTGAATGCATCTGTAAGAATTTCCACCAGCTTGTCCCTGTTGTCGAAGTTTTCCTTGATCCTGTCGTAGAGTGTTTCATCGTAAATGGCTGACATATTAAGGTCTGAAGCTAGCGACCTTATAGCATCAAGGTAGTTGATAACCTCCTGCTGGATGTTGTAGAGTGTTGCGTAGCTGAGGTCAGCGCCGTAAACACCCATGTTGATGGCCTTGCTCGGACTGGTCAGATATTTTTTTGTATTTTCAACAGGATTTGAGATCCCCAGGATATATCCAACCTCAAGGTCTGAAAGCATTTTGATGACTTCAGCGGAAGTAGGCAGGGGATAAACATTCTTTTCGATCTCACCCTCAAGGGACTCAACCTGTTCGAGCTCAACCTTCTTTATCTCTTTCTTTTCAGCCCTGTTTTTGCAAGAAGTGAGGCCTGAAAAACTCAATATCAGCATCGGGATAATGACAACTGCAACAGCCTTTTTCATATTATTTATTTTATGGTTAGATTCTCATTTAAAACGCGTATAAAAATAATAAATAATATTAAAATAGCCCGCTTACTGATTGCTATTTTGCAAATTCGGAAAGAAATAATAAAGACTTCTGCCGGAATGCCGGATAAGCTTCCCGGGAATTAATATTCAATTTTGCTTATCTTTGAGCGCCTTAAAAAATGCAGTGATGAGATGGAACTTTGATGAGGAAATTCCAAGGGAAGGCACTGACTGTCTGAAGTACGACCATACAAAAGAAGTTTTCGGCACAAAAGATATAATCCCGATGTGGATAGCCGACATGGATTTCAGGACTCCGGATTTTATTATCAGTGCGCTAAGGAAGAGACTCGATCATGAAATAATGGGATATTCTTTCAGGCCCCGGGAATACTACAGTTCAATAAAGTCGTGGTTCTGGCGGAGGCATGGATGGAATATTGAAGAGGACTGGATCTGCTTCAGTCCGGGTATTGTTCCGGCACTCAACCTCTGTACACTGGCATTTACCCGTCCGGGCGAATCGGTTGTTATCCAGCCGCCTGTTTACACTCCTTTCTTCGGGGCCGTTGAAAGCCATGGCCGGAATCTTGTCATGAACCCGCTGAAGGAGGATGAGGGGAGATGGACTATGGACATCAGGGCTCTGGAAAAGACCCTGACCCCGGAAGTAAAGATGATAATCATATCAAATCCCCATAATCCCGTCGGCCGTTCGTGGTCAGCAGTAGAACTGAGGGAACTTGGGGAATTCTGCCTTGAAAAAAACATCCTCATACTTTCCGATGAGATCCATTGCGATCTCATCCTTCCTGGCTGCAAACATACACCCATTGCTTCCCTTTCGGAGAAGATAGCGGAAATTACAGTCACGTGCACGGCACCGAGCAAGACATTCAATCTTGCAGGTCTGTCGACTTCATCCCTGATAATTTCCAATCCCGTCCTTAGAAAATACTTCAATTCAAAGATCGGACGGCTTCATATTGGTTACGGCAATATTTTCGGGACGGAAGCATCGGTCGCAGCATATTCCTCCGGTGATGAATGGCTCGATGAACTTATGGCGTATATCGAAGGAAATGTAAAGCTTGTAACCGACTACTGTGCAGATTCTATTCCTGAAATAGTACCGGTGAAGCCGGAAGCGACTTATATGATATGGCTCGACTGCCGCAAGCTCGGAATGAGCGGAAAGGAGCTTCAGGAATTTTTTACTGCCAGGGCTGGTGTCGGACTGAATGAAGGCTCTTCTTTCGGTCAGGGAGGAGAAGGATTCATGCGGATGAACCTTGGAACAAACAGAAAACGTATCACAAAGGCTCTTGAAAAGATAGAGGGGGCCGTTTCTCAGATAAGAACAAAGAACCATACTGAAGCTGAATGAAAAAGACATTTACCGTAAGACTTACACTGGAAGACGGAACTGTATACACGGGAAAGTCTTTCGGTGCAGCTATTCCTGCAGCAGGTGAAGTAGTATTCAATACTGCGATGACAGGCTATCCCGAAAGCCTTACCGATCCTTCCTACAAGGGCCAGATACTGTGCCTGACATATCCTCTTGTCGGCAACTACGGAGCTCCAAGGAGAGAGGAGGAAAATGATCTACTTTCCTTCTATGAATCCGCCTCGATACATATTTCGGGATTGATAGTATCCGACTATTCCTTTGACTACAGTCACTGGAATGCAGATGAAAGTCTTGACGAATGGCTGGCCCGCAACGGTGTTCCGGGTATCTTTGGAATAGACACAAGGGCTCTTACCAAGAGGCTGAGGGAAAAAGGGACAATGCTGGGTAAGATAGAACCCGAAGGGACCAAGACTGAGTTTCATGATCCCAATAAGACCAATCTTGTTGCAAGTGTAAGCACCGGGGAAGTGAAGATCTACGGGTCGGGCCGTTACAGGATCATGCTTGTCGACTGCGGTGTAAAATTTAACATTATCAGGAACCTTCTCAGGCGCGACACTACAATAATAAGGGTACCATGGGACTACGATTTCAGCGGTGAGGATTACGACGGACTGTTTCTGACCAACGGTCCGGGCGATCCCAAGATGTGCGGACCTGCAATTGAGAATATTAAGAAAGCATTCGGCGACGACAGGCCGGTATTTGGCATATGCCTCGGAAACCAGCTCATGGCTCTGGCATCGGGAGCTGATACCTACAAGCTCAAATACGGGCACAGAAGCCATAACCAACCTGTTATCAGGATTGGTACCAGCAAGGCTTACATAACATCACAGAATCATGGATTCGCTGTCGACAACGATACCCTGGGCAGCGACTGGGAGCCTCTTTTCATCAATATCAACGACAGAACCAATGAGGGCATGAAGCACAAATTCAAGCCGTTCTTTTCCACTCAGTTCCATCCTGAGGCATCAGGCGGACCGACAGATACCGATTACCTCTTCGACGAATTCATTGATAACATAAAGAAGAGAGCCACCTGAAGGAAAAAAGATAAATCAACTCATTTCATAATTTTTTCAGCAAGCTCGTAAGCCGATTTGCTGACAAAGGCTTTCATCCTTCCGGAAAAGATCTTCTCAATCTCCTTGTTGCAGAGATTGCCGATGCTTCCCTCATGGGAATAGTCACCGGGAGAGGAAGGTTTAAAAGGCGTCGTCCCAATCATTCCGGCCACTTCCCTGTATGCATCCCTGAACGGAACTCCCTTAACTACAAGCCTGTTAACTTCTTCGGTACTGAAAATACTGTTATAAAGAGGCTTCCCTGTTATGCCTTCCGTGACAATGATCCTGTTCAGCATAAGGCTCATAACGGCCAGTAATTCTCTTGTCTCATTGAAAGCCCTGAAAAGAAGATCTTTAAGAAGCTGGAATTCCCTGTTGTAACCCGAGGGAAGGCCTGAAACCACTGAGGCAACCTGTGCCGGAAGCATCTGAATAAGGTTTGCCTTTCCCCTGATGATCTCAAACACATCCGGATTCCTTTTCTGCGGCATAATGCTCGAACCCGTTATGTACTCATCCGGAAAGTCAATGAAGCGGAACTCAGCCGTCATAAAAAGGCACATATCCATAGCAAAACGCGATAGTGTCTGTGCCACTGAGGCAAGGGCAGATGCTGAAGCAAGCTCTGCCTTGCCCCTGTTCAGGCTCGCGTATGCGGAATTATAAAGCAGGTCATCAAATTCAAGCAGCTCTGTCGTTATCCTTCGCTTCAGGGGAAGGGCGGAACCATAGCCTGCTCCCGTGCCGAGAGGATTCCTGTTGTTCAGCGATCGTGCCGCCGACAGAAGAAGGATATCATCGGCAAGTGATTCGGCATACGATCCGAACCACAGGCCGAATGATGATACCATTGCCGGCTGCATATGGGTATAGCCCGGTATCAGGATGCTTTTATACTGTTCGCTCAGAGAAAGAAGCTGATAGAAGAGCCTGTCGACATGCTTTGCAGTATCATCGATAACCTTCCTTGTGTAAAGCCTGATATCTACCAGCACCTGGTCATTTCTTGAACGGCCGGTATGGATCTTTTTTCCCGTTTCTCCCAGCATGGATGTAAGCTCCATCTCAATCTGCGAGTGAATGTCCTCAACACCCTCCCCTATCCTCAGGGAACCGTCCGCTGCCTTCATGAAGAGAGTATGAAGGGCTTTAATGAGCTCCTTGCTTTCATTATATGAAATAAGTCCTGCCTCATTCAGCATTCTTGCATGAGCCATCGAACCGATTATATCCCAATCGGCCAGAACAAGGTCAGTGAACCTGTCATTCCCGGAGGTAAATTCGATGACAGAAGGTTCAGGAACGGTTTTCTTCTCCCAGAGTTTCATACTGTACAGTTTGCTTACAATGATTATCAGATTATTAAGAGGCTGTCAGTTCCTTTTTGTACTTGCCTCGACTATTGCGCGGTGAGCCATAAGCCTTATCGCGTTTATCCTTATAAAGCCTTTGCTGTCGACCTGGTTGAAGCCCCCTTCAATATCCATGCTCGAGAGCTCCTTGTTGTAAAGCGACGAGGGAGACTCACGGCCTTCTACAAGGACATTGCCCTTGTAGAGGCAGAGATGGACACTCCCGTCAATAAGTTCCTGACTCTTTTCAATTGCTGCCATGAGAAAATCCATTTCAGGGCTGAACCAGAAGCCGTAATATATCAGTTCAGCGAATTTTGGCGTCAGCATGTTACGCAGTCTCATTACCTCCCTGTCCATGGCAATTCCTTCAAGATCCATGTGAGCAATATGGAGTACAGTGGCTGCAGGGGTCTCATATACGCCTCTCGACTTGATTCCAACGAACCTGTTCTCAACCATGTCGAGCAGTCCTATTCCGTTCTTTCCTGCCAGATCATTAAGGTAGGTATACATCTCGTACGAATCCTCCTTTATTGTACCGTCTTCCTTGTTTACCAGCTTCACCGGCAATCCGTTCCTGAAGTGTATTGCTATACGGGTTTCCCTGTCGGGGGCATCCTGTGGCATAACCATTTTCTCAAGCATGCCTTTCTGAACAGAGTACATCGGATCTTCAAGAATACCCGCCTCATGGCTGATATGCATCAGGTTGTCATCCTCGCTGTAGGGCTTGTCGATGCTTGCTTTTACCGGGATGTTCCTTTCGGAGGCATATTTCAGAAGATCTGTTCTTCCCTTGAACCTGTCGAGAAATTCCTGGTC
The DNA here is from genome assembly GCA_040772125.1 of Bacteroidales bacterium. Classification (GTDB taxonomy): domain Bacteria; phylum Bacteroidota; class Bacteroidia; order Bacteroidales; family VadinHA17; genus LD21. The sequence continues at coordinate 209,541 of JAXGYS010000003.1, read as the reverse complement.
TTTCCAAGGAGATATTACCTTTATTCCAGGCCTGAGTGCATAGTAGCAAAGTTCAAACCTTACCTGGTCATTCCCTTTACCTGTTGCACCGTGTGCAACAGCATTTGCATTCTCGCTTACTGCTGCCTCTATCTGCTTTTTTGCGATAAGGGGCCTTGCAAGCGCAGTTCCCAGAAGGTATCTTCCCTCATAGACTGCATTGCCCATAATTGCCTTAAGAACATAATTATCTACAAATTCCTTTTTCAGGTCAGCGATAATGACCTTTGAGGCTCCAAGCAGAAGGGCCTTTTTCCTGCACTCCTCAAAATCATCTGCCTGTCCGACATCAGCAACAAATGCTATCACTTCATAATCCTTCTCGATAAGCCACTTCAGAATTACTGATGTATCGAGCCCTCCGCTGTAAGCCAGCACAACTTTCTCTTTCATTTTCTCCTTGATTACTTATTATTTATCTGTTTTAACTTCATGCACTTCTGGCACTCAAGCCTCCGTGTTCTGAATAGTTACATCTTTATTTCTCCGTCTTGTTATTTTCTGTTTTTAGTTGCTTCTGCCTGACTGTGAAGCCCCGGTATTATAAGTTCAAGACAGTTATGGACCTGCTTGAGGGTGATTCCGTTGCGGGGGATTATCAGTATAGTGTCGTCGCCTGCTATTGTACCCGCAATCTCATACCTTCCTGCATTGTCAATGTGATATGCCGTTGCGCTTGCGCTTCCGGGTATAGTCCTTATCACCATCAGCCCCTTAGCTTCGATCATTCCCCGGATCCCCGGAAGTATATCGGGTCTTATGGTTTTCTCCCCTGCAGTCTGTCCTGCAGAAGGAAGAGAGTACATATAGCCCCCTTTCCCGTCGGGAATACGGCTTACTCCAAGCTCTCTGAGATTTCGTGACAGGGTTGCCTGTGTACATTCCACCCCTCTGCTTTTCAACTTCCTGAGTAAAGCCTCCTGCGACGCAACCGCTTCGGCTGTTATTATCTTTTCAATTGCAAGGAGCCTCCTGGTCTTATGCATATTTATTCATTTTAAATGCAAATATATGCATTTTTTTAACCTGACTGGTCTGATATTGAAAAAAATTATATTTTTGTTCACTAAAATCCGGCAATGAAAGATGATATAAGGAAGGTGATTATCCTGGGTTCGGGAGCCCTTAAGATAGGAGAAGCAGGTGAATTTGACTATTCAGGCTCCCAGGCTTTGAAAGCCCTCCGCGAGGAAGGCATAAAAACAGTACTTATAAATCCCAACATTGCAACTGTTCAGACTTCAGGCGAACTGGCCGACAAGATATATTTCCTTCCGGTGACACCCCTTTTTGTTGAGAAGGTAATTGACCGTGAAAGGCCCGACGGAATACTTCTGTCGTTCGGGGGCCAGACAGCTCTCAACTGCGGAACCGAGCTCTTCAGGAAGGGTGTTTTCGAAAAATACAATGTCAGGGTTCTCGGTACTCCCGTTAAAGCCATAATCGACACTGAGGACCGCGAGCTGTTTGTAAAGAAGCTTGACGAGATAGGAGTAAAAACACCCAGGAGCATTGCTGTCGGAGAAGTTGAAGAAGCAATATCGGCTGCATCAAAGCTTGGTTTCCCTGTAATAATAAGGGCTGCCTACACCCTCGGCGGACAGGGAAGCGGTTTTGCATCAGGGGTTGACGAGCTCAGGGCACTTGCAGCAAAGGCTCTCTCCTATTCAAGCCAGATACTTGTCGAGGAATCGCTCAAGGGATGGAAAGAGGTTGAGTATGAAGTTGTAAGGGACAGGTACGACAACTGCATCACGGTATGCAACATGGAAAACTTTGATCCGCTGGGCATTCATACGGGTGAAAGCATAGTAGTAGCTCCCTCGCAGACTTTAAGTAACAGCGAGTACCACAAGCTGAGGGAATTGTCGATAAAGATCATAAGGCATATCGGGATCGTCGGCGAGTGCAATGTTCAGTATGCCCTTTCGCCCGAATCGGAAGACTACAGGGTGATTGAAGTAAATGCACGTCTCTCGCGTTCCAGCGCACTTGCATCAAAGGCCACTGGTTACCCTCTGGCCTTCATCGCGGCAAAGCTAGGGATTGGTTACGGGTTGCACGAATTAAAGAACTCTGTCACAAAAAATACAACGGCCTGCTTTGAGCCTGCCCTTGACTACATAGTTTGCAAGGTACCAAGATGGGACCTTAATAAGTTCAAAGGGGTTTCACATCATATAGGCAGCAGCATGAAGAGCGTGGGCGAAGTCATGGCCATCGGAAGGTCGTTCGAGGAGGTGATCCAGAAAGCCCTCCGTATGATAGGCCAGGGTATGCACGGCTTCACCGGGAACCTTAAGCTCGATTTCCCCGATATTGAAAAGGAGCTGGCCGAGCCTACCGACATGAGGATCTTTGTTATTGCGGAAGCCCTGGAAAAAGGTGTTTCCGTCGACAGGATCAATGAGCTTACCAGGATCGACAAATGGTTCCTTTATAAGCTGAACAATATAATCAGTCTTAAGGAAGAATTATGCTCCTTTAACTCGCTGGATGATGTACCAGCAGAACTCATTTCCCAGTCGAAGGTATACGGTTTCAGCGACTTTCAGATAGCCCGGCATGTAATGAAGTCGGACAACCTGACAATAAACAGCGATCTCCTGAAGGTGCGTGAGCACCGGAAAAAGATTGGTATTACGCCCTGGGTGAAGCAGATCGACACCCTTGCAGCCGAATATCCTGCAGCCACAAATTATCTGTATGTCACTTACGCCGGTTCGGAACATGATGTATCATTCGCCGGCGACGGTAATTCGATAATCGTTCTGGGCTCAGGAGCATACAGGATAGGCTCGAGTGTTGAGTTCGACTGGTGCTCGGTTAACGCTGCCACCACCATAAAAAAGGAGGGACTTCGTTCGGTGATGATAAATTACAATCCCGAAACAGTCAGCACCGACTATGATATCTGCGACAGGCTTTATTTCGACGAACTGACTTTCGAAAGGGTCCTCGACGTTATAGATCTCGAATCGCCGAGGGGAGTGATAGTTTCCGTAGGCGGACAGATCCCCAACAATCTCGCGATACGGCTTCATGAAGTGAACGTCCCTGTTCTGGGCACCTCGCCTCTTTCGATCGACAGAGCCGAGAACAGGCATAAATTCTCGGAGATGTGCGATTCGCTCATGGTCGATCAGCCCCGCTGGAAAGAACTCACATCCATTGATGACATTTTCACTTTTATCGACCAGATAGGTTTTCCCGTACTGATACGTCCCTCCTACGTCCTTTCGGGAGCGGCAATGAATGTTGTCTCCAACAGGAGCGAGCTTTCACACTATCTCGAACTGGCCGCAAGTGTTTCGAAGCAGTATCCCGTTGTTGTATCGAAGTTCATCGAAGATGCAAAGGAAATTGAAATTGATGCTGTCGCCGGCGAAGGCGAGGTACTTGCCTATGCCATAAGCGAGCATGTGGAATTTGCTGGAGTCCACTCAGGCGACGCCACCATGGTTTTCCCTGCCCAGAAGATATATTTCGAGACAGCGAGGCGCATAAAGCGTATTTCGAGGCAGATAGCAAAAGAACTTAATATCACGGGGCCCTTTAATATCCAGTTCCTTGCCAAGGATAACGACATAAAGGTCATTGAATGCAATCTGCGGGCCAGCCGCAGCATGCCCTTTGTTTCAAAAGTACTGAAGACAAACCTTATCGAGCTTGCCACCAGGGTAATGCTCCGTCTGCCATACGAAAAGCCTCACAAATCGGTGTTTGAGCTCGACTACGTTGGGGTAAAGGCTCCCCAGTTCAGCTTTTCGCGCCTTGCGAAAGCTGACCCTGTCCTGGGTGTTGACATGTCGTCGACAGGCGAAGTAGGCTGCATTGGCGAGGGCTTTTATGAAGCGATCCTGAAAGCCATGTTCTCGGTTGGATACAGGATACCACGTAAAAGCGTTCTTCTTTCTACAGGTCCGGCACGTTCAAAGGTTGAGCTTCTTAACAGCGCAAGGGCTCTGCGTGAAAAGGGACACAAGATCTATGCAACACGAGGAACCCAGCAGTTCCTGACGAATGCCGGTGTTGAAGCTCATGTTGCCTACTGGCCTGACGAGAGCGACTCCCCGAACACCATTGACCTTATAAAGACCAGGGAGGTCGACCTCGTGGTAAACATACCAAAAGACCTCTCCACAAGCGAACTAAACAACGATTATTCAATTCGCAGGAGCGCAGTGGATTACAATGTCCCGCTGCTGACCAACGCAAGGCTGGCAAGCGCTTTCATCCTGGCCTTTTGCAGGCTCAGCGAAGATGATCTGGCGATAAAAAGCTGGGACGAGTACAAGTGAGAGAGTTGCCTGCAGGAAGCCCTGTAAAGGAGAATGATTCTCTTCAAACTGATGTGCGAATTTATAAGAATAACAATTAATAAATCACAACAGAAATCGTCATGAAAAAAATCCGGAAAGCGGTTTCAGAAGATGCTGAGTCTATAGTTGACTTTCAGCTCAGGATGGCGTGGGAAACCGAATCGCTGAGGCTCGACAGGGAAACTGTTTCAAAAGGTGTGGCAGCAGTGTTCAGCGACTATTCAAAAGGGCAGTACTTTGTTGCCGAGAAGGACGGAACAGTTGTGGCTTCCCTTCTGATAACATACGAATGGAGCGACTGGCGCAATTCGAATGTATGGTGGTTTCAGTCGGTCTATGTTGTTCCGGACCACCGCCGCCAGGGGGTTTTCAGGAAAATGTACCTTTTCATACGCGATCTTGCAGAAAAGAACGATGCAGCCGGACTGAGACTCTATGTGGAGACAGGCAACGAACGTGCACGCAGTACCTATGAATCGCTCGGAATGAGTTCGGAACACTATGCGTTCTATCAATGGATGAGGAAATAGACCATGCAGTGGCTCCTCCTACTTATACTGGCACCCTACCTTTACCTTATCTCAAGGATTTACAGCAGGCTCCTGTCGGTGAGGCAGTTCAGGCCGGCGGGTGGCAGCAGAGTATGTGTATCAGTTGTGGCTGCCTGCAGAAATGAGGAGGAGAATCTTCCGGCATTGCTTTCCGGAATTACCTGTCAGACCTATGATCCTGCATCCTTTGAGCTGATTATTGTTGATGACGGATCGACCGATTCGACATATGCGATCGCAGCAGCATACAAGTACATAAAAAACCTCAGGGTGATAAAGAGCGACGGTGCAGGAAAGAAGAAGGCTATCCGCGCCGGGATCGCTGTAGCCTCGGGCGAGCTCATAATCACAACTGATGCCGATTGCAGGCCCGGAAACAACTGGATAAAAACCATTGCAGCATACTACTCGGCACGGAAACCCGATATGATCATCGGGCCCGTGGTTCTTGAGGGAGGAAGCGGATTCTTTGGTAAGTTCCAGGAGCTTGAGTTCCTCAGCCTCCAGGGAATTACTGCCGGCACGGCAGAGGGAGGAGATGCCGTGATGTGCAACGGGGCAAATCTGGCTTTCACTTCAGCAGTCTACAAAAAACATAAGGAGAGGCTCCACGACGAAGTTCCCACAGGCGATGATGTCTTCCTTCTTCATGAAACAAAGAAGGATGACTGGAGCAGGATTCTCTGGCTCGAATCGCACGATGCTGCTGTAAAAACTTCTGCACCGGCAAGAATTAAGGATTACATCAGTCAGAGAGCAAGATGGATATCAAAGACGGACTATTACTCTGACACCTCTTCAAAAATTCTCGCAATTGTAACATTTGTTACAATCCTGACTCAGCTTGTCATTCTTGCCGCCACATTATTCATTCCTGCACTTATGCCGGTTTTTATTCTCTTTTTCACCTTCAAATCGATCCCTGACTTCCTTGTACTTGACAACACTGCCGGAAGGTATGGCAAAAAAGATCTTCTGAAATGGTTTATTCCATCGCAGTTTGTTTATCCCTTTTATATAACTGTTATTGTGCTTTATGCTCTTCTGATGAGAGCCAGGCTCAGTTCCCCATTTCAGAAAGGAACTTTATCCTCACCAGCCTGATCTCCTCTTCCTCGAATTTGTTCCCGAGTTCGGCTATTGCTTCCCCGAGCGAGTCGGTCTGGGCTTCTTCCCTGAAATAAGAATAGATATCGTGCTGTCTTTCCTCGTCGATCACCATGTTAATATAGTAATCGAGGTTTATCCTTGTGCCGGCGTTGACTATGGCTTCAATCTCGCCTATAAGCTCGCTCATTTCAAGCCCCTTGGCTTCCGCGATATCCTCAAGGGGTCTTTTCAGGTCGATATTCTGTATTATGTAGACTTTTATACCCGACTTATTTACGACTGATTTCACAACCATGTCGAGAGGGCGTATGATCTCTTTTTCCTCAACATATTTCTTTATTATTTCCACGAATTCCTTTCCGTAGCGCTGGGCCTTCCCTGCTCCGACACCAGATATATTCTGGAGTTCATCCAGTGTAACAGGGTACTGAATGGCCATATCCTCGAGCGAGGGATCCTGGAATATAACAAAGGGAGGCACATCCTTTTGCTTGGATATCTTCTTCCTCAGGTCCTTCAGTATGCTGAACAGTTCCTCATCGACTGCTGCCGTTCTGGCCCCGAATGCATTTTCCTCATCCGATGATTCTGCGTAATCATGATCTTCGGCCAGCATGAAGGAGCCTGGTTTCTCAAGGAACTGGAGCCCCAGAGGGGTAACTTTGAGAAGTCCGTAGTTCTCGATATCCTTGGCAAGGAATTTTGCAATGAGAGCCTGTCTGATTACCATGTTCCAGTACTTCTCGTCCTTTTCATCGCCTGTCCCGAAGAATTCGAGCTTATGGTGCCTGTACGACTTTACAGCCGAAGTCACTTTACCAGTAAGAATATTCGCAATATGATCGGCCTTGAATTTTTCCTTTACAGCCAGGATGGTCTCAAGGACACTAACCACTGCCTCGCTACCCTCGAACTGTGTTTTTGGGTGCAGGCAGTTATCGCAGGCTTCGCAGTTCTCGGCGTGATATTCTTCTCCGAAATAGTGCAGGAGGAGTTTTCTCCTGCAAACCGATGATTCGGCGTAGGAAACGGTCTCAAGAAGGAGTTGTTTACCTATTTCCTGTTCTGCTATCGGTTTACCCTGCATGAATTTTTCCAGTTTCTGGATATCGTTATAGCTGTAGTAGGCTATACAGTTACCTTCTCCTCCGTCACGTCCGGCCCTTCCTGTTTCCTGATAATAGCCTTCAAGACTCTTGGGCATGTCGTAATGTATCACAAAACGCACATCAGGTTTATCAATACCCATTCCGAAGGCTATTGTTGCAACAATGATATCGGCCTCCTCCATCAGGAACTTATCCTGGTTTGCCGTACGGGTTGCCGAGTCCATCCCGGCATGATAGGGAAGAGCCTTGATACCGTTTACCTTGAGCGATTCGGCCAGTTCCTCAACCTTCTTCCTGCTGAGACAATAGATGATACCCGATTTCCCTGAATTGTTCTTTATGTATTTTATAATTTCCTTCGTTACATCCTGCTTCGATTTTACCTCATAATAGAGGTTTGGCCTGTTGAATGAGGACTTAAAGACCCCTGCATCAAGGATTCCGAGGTTTTTCTGTATGTCGTGCTGAACCTTTGGAGTGGCGGTTGCCGTAAGGGCTATTATGGGAGACCGTCCTATTGTGTCGATTATCGGCCTTATGCGTCTGTATTCAGGCCTGAAATCGTGACCCCATTCCGAGATACAGTGGGCTTCGTCGATTGCATAGAATGAGACGTCGATATTTTTAAGGAAGTCTATGTTTTCTTCCTTTGTCAGTGATTCAGGAGCAACGTACAGAAGTTTTGCCTTTCCGGAAAGGACATCCTTTTTAACCTTAGTACTTTCAGCCTTTGTCAGGGATGAATTGAGAAAATGAGCCACGTTATCCTCAGTGCTGAAGTTGCGCATGGCGTCGACCTGGTTCTTCATGAGGGCAATAAGAGGAGAGATCACTATTGCCGTTCCGGGTTTCATCACGGCCGGGAGCTGATAGCAGAGAGACTTGCCCCCTCCGGTCGGCATCAGAACAAATGTATCCTTCCCCTCCAGAACATTTTTTATAATTGGTTCCTGATTCCCCTTGAAAGTATCGAAGCCGAAATACTTTTTAAGATAATCGTGTACTGTAGCGTCGCTGGTCATGATATTCCCTTGCTGTTTATGCTGGTCAAGAAATCTTTAAGCTGAGTAACATAGATAAAGTTATATATTTTAAAACACAAAAGCCACAAATGTTTTAATATTAACAAACTTTTACAATTCTATTTTTCACCGCTTTATTTTCCATTCTCTAACAGCGGGGATCAAATAAATGTTGTTTTGCAGGATAAGATTTATAATCTTTACACCCTGAATTATTTAAACGGGCGAAAGCAAAGGAGAATGGCTGAACAAAAGAAGAAAAGGAAGAGCGGTGAGGGAGAGATGTCGTTTCTTGAACATCTCGAGGAACTCCGCTGGCATATAATCAGATCGGTGGTTGCCATAGTGGTGCTGATGATTGTGGCTTTCGTATTCAAGAATATTATATTCGACAAGATAATCCTCGCGCCCAAAGAGCCAGCTTTCTTAACCAACCGTCTTCTCTGCCAGCTCGGACAGCTTGTGCACATAGATGCACTCTGCATAAACACGAAGCCGGTCAACCTGATCAGCATAAAGATGGCCGGGCAGATTACCACTCACATAACGGTTGCTCTTGTGGCAGGACTGATCCTTGCATTTCCGTATATTCTCTGGGAATTCTGGCAGTTCTTCAAGCCAGCCCTTCACCCCAACGAAAGGAAGCATGCCAGAGGAGGGGTTCTGGCTGCCTCTCTCCTTTTCTTTGCAGGCGTTCTTTTCGGATATTATGCACTTGCACCGCTTTCAATTCATTTTCTTACAACTTATCAGGTAAGTCCGGATGTGGTAAACCAGATAAACATACGTTCCTTTATAGGGACCCTCACTTCCATATGCCTTGCCACCGGCCTCATCTTTGAGCTGCCGATACTCGCATTTTTTCTCACCAAGGTAGGTATCGTCACCCCGCAGTTCATGATAAAATACAGAAGGCATGCCGTTGTAGTTATTGTTATCGTGGCCGCGATAATAACGCCCCCGGATGTTTTCTCGCAGATGCTCGTCTGCATTCCTCTCCTGGCCCTGTATGAAGTGGGCATACTGATCTCGAAGCGTGTCATGAAGCAGAAGGCGAAGGAACACGAGGAGTTCATGAAGTCATAGGTTTTATTAATAGAAAGATATAAAAAGCATCCTGACGCAATGAAACTGTACACTGAAAACCTGGTAAAAAAATACCACAACAGGACGGTTGTCGATCATGTTTCAATAGAGGTTGAGCAGGGTGAGATAGTCGGGCTTCTGGGGCCCAACGGTGCCGGCAAGACCACCTCTTTCTACATGATCGTGGGATTGATAAGGCCGCGTGAGGGAAGGATTTTCCTTGATCAGGAGGACATCACCACCCTTCCCGTTTACAGAAGGGCAAGGAAGGGAATAGGCTATCTTGCCCAGGAGGCTTCGGTATTCAGGAACCTTTCGGTTGAAGACAACATAAAAGCCGTTCTCGAGATGTCGCCGCTTCCTGCCGCTGAGCAGGCGGAAAGGCTTGAAACATTGCTTAATGAATTCGGCCTTCAGAAGATCAGGAAAAGCAAAGGCATCCAGCTCTCGGGAGGAGAGAGGAGACGTACGGAAATAGCAAGAGCCCTTGCACTTAAGCCGAGGTTCATTCTGCTTGACGAGCCTTTTGCAGGTGTTGACCCCATTGCTGTTGAGGATATACAGGATATAGTATCAAAACTGAAGAGCAAAAACATCGGTATCATCATCACCGACCACAACGTTCATGAAACCCTGGCCATAACCGACAGGGCCTATCTCCTTTTTGAAGGCAGGATACTTATGTCGGGCACCTCAGCCCAACTTGCGGAAGATGAACATGTAAGAAAAGTATACCTTGGCAAGAACTTTGAACTCCGAAGGTAATCGTCTGACTTTGTTATAATAATAATTTTCTATACTTTTGCGGGGATTTTTTGCGGATGTGTCGTAATTGGTAGCCGAGCAAGACTTAGGATCTTGTGTCTTTATGACGTGGGGGTTCGAGTCCCTTCATCCGCACACTAACTACTTCCGCCTGTAACGATCATTTACTGTGCGTTTTGGCGGTTTTTTAATACTCAATATTTTTAAAAAATGAATATCACAAGGGAAAGTACCGACGCTCTTAATGCTGTTCTGAAGATAAATGTAGAAAAGGCTGATTACGAAGGCAATGTGGAGAAAGTCCTGAGAGACTACCGCAAGAAGGCCAATATAAAGGGATTCCGTCCTGGAATGGTGCCTTTCGGCCTTATAAGGAAGATGTACGGAAGGGCTGTTCAGATCGACGAGATCAACAAGATAGTAACCGGGAACATTCAGAAATACCTCACAGATGAGAAGGTTGAGATACTGGGCGACCCTCTGCCAAGGATGGATGAGAACGAAAAGATCGACTTTGAGAACAGCGAGAATTTCACTTTCTCATTTGATCTTGGCCTGGCCCCGGAATTTGAGATAAAGCTTAACAGCAAGAACAAGGTTACATACTACGAGATAGAAGCAGACGAGAAGATGAAGAACGACTATCTCGAGAATTATACCCGCCGCTACGGACGTTTTGAGAAAGCTGAGATCACTGAAGAGAAGGATATGCTGAAAGGCAGTATAGTGGCTCTCAGCGTTGAGGGCAATCCGGCTGAGGACGGTTTGACAGCCGACGATACAACACTTTCCGTTGATGTCATCAAGGATGAGGAGATAAAGAATATGTTCCTCGGCAGAAAGGAGAATGAAAGCGTCGATTTCGACTTGAGGAAAGCTTTCCCAAACGATTTTGAGATCGCTGCCATCCTGAAAAAACAGAAGGACGAGGTTTCAACGGTCGAAGGAAATTTCAGGTTCACGATCAACGAGATAAGCCGTTTCAGGGCAGCCGAAATCAACCAGGAACTCTTTGACAGGATTTACGGCGAAGGAGTCATCAGCTCGGAGGAAGAGTTCAGGAACAGGCTGGAACAGGAGATCGCATCAAACCTTAAGGCCGAGAGCGACTACAAACTGTCGGTCGATCTGAAAAAGCTGGCAATAGACAAGACCCCATTTGATCTTCCGGAGGATTTCCTTAAAAGATGGCTTCTGAGGGTCAACGAGAAAACGACCGAAGAACAGATCGAAAAAGAATTCGATTCATTCCGCACCGATCTGAAATGGCAGCTTATACGCAACAGGATAGCAAAGAACAATGAGCTGAAGATAACGGAGGAGGAACTTCAGAAGGAAGCCGAGAACATCACAAGATACCAGTTCCGTCAGTACGGGCTCTTCTATGCAACCGACGAACAGGTTGCCTCCTATGCAAAGGAGACTCTGAGCCGCGAGGAAGATGCGAAAAGGATTGCCGACAAGATCCTCGAGGAAAAAGTCATTGAGCTTATCAAGGGAATGGTGAAGACCGAAAACAAAAAAGTATCCCTCGAAGAGTTCAACAAGATGTTCGAATAGCCATTTTCCCGGGTCACAGTGCAATAATTTTCGTATTTTTGCATTTAAACAACAAAGCTATTCAATATGAGTAAATTAGATGATTTCGGCAAATATGCACGGAGCAACAGGGGAATAAGTTCTCTTTCGCTCGACAAATACAGCAAATTAACAAGCAGTTACATCTCTCCCACAATAATCGAGGAACGTCAGCTGAATGTGGCTTCCATGGATGTTTTTTCGCGCCTTATGATGGACCGGATTATCTTCCTTGGGCTGCCTATCGACGACTATGTTGCCAACATTGTTCAGGCTCAGCTGCTTTACCTCGATTCGTCAGATCCGGGAAAAGACATTCAGATATATTTCAACACACCCGGAGGTTCGGTTTATGCAGGTCTGGGAATTTATGACACGATGCAGTACATATCGGCCGATATTTCGACTATCTGTACAGGGATGGCAGCATCGATGGGTGCTGTTCTTCTTACCGCCGGCAAAAAAGGCAAGCGTTCCGCCCTCAAGCATTCGAGGATAATGATCCACCAGCCCATGGGAGGTTTTGAAGGTCAGGCCTCGGATATTGAGATACAGGCCCGCGAGATACTGAAGATGAAAAGGGAACTCTATGAGATTATTGCCCTTCATTCAGGCAATACCTTCGAACAGGTTGAAAAGGATTCTGACCGCGATCACTGGATGACAGCCAAGGAAGCGGTTGATTATGGAATGATTGACGAGATACTTCAGAGATCAGAAAAATAGGAAATGGATAAATGTTCATTTTGCGGCCGAACGAAAAAGGAGGTAAGCATTCTTATTGCCGGCCTTGAGGGTCATATTTGTGATCACTGCATCGAGCAGGCGCACACAATTATGAACGAAGAACTCGGCTCAAAAAAGAACGTTCCGTTCGATACGATTAACCTGCTTAAGCCTGCCGAGATAAAGAACTTTCTCGATCAGTATGTAATAGGTCAGGAACAGGCCAAGAAAATCATTTCTGTTGCCGTTTACAACCATTACAAGAGGCTTATGCAGAAACCCGATTCGGAGGATATCGAAATTGAAAAATCGAATATCATCCTCGTGGGAGAAACCGGTACAGGAAAGACGCTTCTTGCCCGTACGGTGGCCAAAATGCTGCATGTTCCCTTCACCATTGTTGATGCCACCGTCCTTACTGAGGCCGGGTATGTGGGAGAGGATATTGAGAGTCTGCTCACAAGGCTTCTTCAGAACGCCGACTACGATGTAAAGGCCGCTGAAAGAGGAATAGTGTTCATCGACGAGATCGACAAGATAGCAAGAAAGGGAGATAACCCGTCCATCACAAGGGACGTATCGGGAGAAGGAGTTCAGCAGGGCCTTCTCAAGCTTCTTGAAGGCTCTGTTGTGAACGTACCGCCGCAGGGAGGAAGAAAACATCCCGAGCAGAAAATGATCCCTGTCGACACCAAGAACATACTTTTCATCTGCGGAGGAGCCTTCGAAGGTATCCAGAAGAAAATAGCCCAGCGCCTCAACACTCAGGTTGTAGGATTTGGCGCATCGAAGAAGAGGGAGAGGATCGACCGCGACAATCTTCTTCAGTACATTGCACCGCAGGATCTCAGGGCATACGGGATGATCCCTGAGATCGTCGGAAGGCTTCCCGTGCTGACACATCTTAATCCTCTCGACAGAAAAGCGCTCAGGGATATATTGAGTGAACCAAAGAACGCCCTTGTAAAGCAATATATTAAACTCTTCAGGATGGACGACATCAAGCTGACTTTTGCTGAAGGAGTTCTCGACTTTATCGTCGACAAGGCCATAGAATTCAAGCTTGGCGCAAGGGGTCTGAGGTCCATCTGCGAGATCATAATGCTTGATGCGATGTTCGATGCCCCGTCATCCGATATAAAGGAGATAACCATTACCACCGATTACGCCATCCGCAAGCTTGAAAAGGTGGACATGAAGGTTCTTAAGGCGTCGTAATCCTTTCGTATACCACATATGTATACGGGATCCGGTTTTCATCCTCCGATACACATTCCTCTTTTTCCATGATCTTCCACCGGCGGCGGTCGATTCTGGGGAACCACACATCGGCCGGTGCCTTTTTATGGACATGGGTTATATACAACCTGTCGGCAATGGGCATGAACTGCCTGTAAACCGATCCTCCTCCCATAACAAAGATCTCATCCTCGCCTTCGCATTTGCTTAATGCATCTTCAATCGAATAAGCCGTTACCGAGCAATCAAAGCATTCATGCGAAACATCGGTAAGAACTATATTCTTCCTTCCCGGAAGGGGTTTCCTGGGAAGTGATTCCCATGTTCTCTTTCCCATAATGACACATTTGCCCATGGTAAGCCTTTTAAACCTTTTAAGGTCTTCAGGAATGTGCCACAGAAGCTCATTTTCCTTTCCTATTCCCCAGTCGTCGGAGACTGCCACTATTATCGATATCATAGAAAATTGTTTACACTGATATTTCACCTTTTATATGAGGATGGGCCTGGTAATCCGACAGGGTGAAATCGTCGTATCTGAAGCCCGTTATTTCCTTTACATCCCTGTTGATAGTAATCCGGGGGAGCTTGTATGGCTCCCTGGTAAGCTGAAGCTTTACCTGCTCAACGTGATTCAGGTAGATATGGGCATCACCCAGGGTATGAATGAATTCCCCCGGTCTGTAACCCGTAACCTGTGCCACCATCATCGTCAGGAGTGAATATGATGCTATGTTGAAGGGCACACCTAAAAAGATATCGCAGCTTCGCTGATAAAGCTGGCACGATAACCTTCCACCGGCCACGTAGAACTGGAAAAGGATATGACAGGGAGGGAGAGCCATCTTTTCCAACTCTCCAACATTCCATGCACTGACAATATGCCTGCGGGAGTCCGGCGATTTCCTAAGAGCCTCAATCACAACTGAAAGCTGGTCGATCTTTCTTCCGTCAGCAGCAGGCCATGAACGCCACTGGCTCCCGTAAACCGGACCGAGGTTACCATCGGCATCGGCCCACTCATTCCAGATTCTCACACCATTGTCGGTAAGATATTTAATATTGGTCTCGCCCGAAATGAACCAGAGAAGCTCGTGAAGAATTGATTTGAGATGAAGCTTCTTTGTTGTCATCAACGGAAATCCGTTCTCAAGATCAAACCTCATCTGATATCCGAAAACACTTATTGTTCCCGTTCCGGTCCTGTCGGTTTTCCTTGTGCCGTTTTTCAGAACATGATCAAGAAGTTCAAGATACTGCTTCATTAACTAATTTTTCTCCATAACATTAATTCACCTGATCCTTCAGTCCATTAAACTTTTCCTCCCACCGGCGACCTTAAGGGGATCAACCGCCTGCCGGAATATATATCACAATAATATCATTTTAATATAATTATGATATATATTTATATCAAAAAGATATCATTTGGGTGAAATCCTGGCGACCCAGCCTCCTCCGGGAGCCATCTCAATATTAATCTTATCTCCGGAACTGACCATTGTTTTGTCATGCTTGTAGTCCTGTGCGTGCTTACCGGCATTGATACCGTCCCTGAAGCATTCCAGGTCATAGTTACCTTCCGGAAGGAATGACAGGTCGAGTTCCATTGTGCGGGGGCTCCAGTCGGTCATTCCACCTACGAACCAGTCTTTTCCCGATCGTCTTGCCAAGAGAAGGTAATCGCCTGTTTTGGCCTTCAGCACTTTCGTATCATCCCATATTACAGGTATTCCTGCTAAAAAGCTTGTACATTCCTGTTCCTTCATGTAGTTTGACGGGGAGTCAGCAAGCATCTGAAGCGGACTTTCATAAATTACATATATTGACATCTGGTGCACCCTTGTTCCCTGACTTGACGGACGTGTAAAATTAGGCGAGAAATTTCCCCTTTCCATGTTTATCATTGCACCGGGAGTATAGTCCATCGGTCCTGCAACCATCCGGGTAAACGGAAGTGTCACATCGTGCTCGGGGGTTATTGTACTCTCCCATTTGCAGTTTTCGAGGCCCTTCACTCCCTCGCGAGTAAGAACGTTGGGGTATGTACGGTGAAGGCCGTCAGGTTTGTACGATCCGTGAAAATCGACCAGCAAGTGGTGTTCAGCTGCTTTTCTCGCTGTCTCATAGTAGAAGTTTACAACCTTCTGGTCGTCCCTCTGCATGAAGTCGACCTTTATTCCTTTTACTCCCCACTTCTCGTAAAGAGCTGTCGCTTCATCAATTTTATCCCAGAAGGTCTTCCAGACGACCCATAGAATAACGCCGACATTTTTGCTTTCTGCATACCTGCATAATTCCGGAACGTCAATTTCGGGTATTGACTCAAGTACGGTACCTTTCCTGTACCAGCCCTCATCGAGGATGATATATTCCACTCCGTTCGCGGATGCAAAATCGATATAGTATTTATAAGTGTCATTGTTAATTCCCGACCTGAAATCCACTCCCCGGATATTGTTGGCATTCCACCAGTCCCAGGCCACCTGGCCCGGCTTTATCCATTCCGTATCAGCAAGCCTGTTCGGAGCACCAAGTTTGTAAACCATGTCGCTTTCCACAAGACACCCGTCCTCTTCAGCTATTATGAAGACCCTCCAAGGGAAGGTTCGGGTTCCCTTGGTTGCTGCTACATAATCTTTTGTTGACGTCACATGGAGGTCTCTGTCGGAGCTAAGCTTCTCCTCTTCGGGATAGCGTGGCTGCACACCGTGCAACTTTCCTTTATCCGCTCCTCTCAGCCAGAGTCCGGCATAATCCTCGACATCGGCTTCTGTGGCAAGAACGTTTATACCTTCAGTGGTGAAAAGGACAGGGAGGCTTGCCAGGTGTCTTTCTCCTATGGTATCGAGCGATGAATATATGAAAAGACGCTCGTTGTGCGACATCATGCTTTCCTCGAGAGGATACCAGGCGTATGATTTTTCCGGGAGACTGAAGTCAACAATTTCATTCTTCACCATCAGATCGTTTTTGAAAGAAGTCTCGAACCTGTATGCCATACCGTCGTTGTAAGCCCTGAACTGGACTGCGGCTCCCGACCTGAAGGCAAGGAGAAGGGTGTTGCACCTGTTCTCCACGACCGATCTTTTGTAAGCCACAACAGGTTCAATCGTTTCATCGATCTTTCCAAAGGCCGCCCTGCGGATCTTCTCGTTTTTGCCTAATATTCTGCCGTCGCCAAGAACCATTGCTGCATCTGCGGAAGCTATTACCACGTGTCCGTTGCAGGATGCCGTCCATTTAAGGTCGCTTCCTGCAGACACAGTCACTGTTATCTTTCCATCGGGGGAAGTGAGTGTATAGTCTTTTGCAGACGAGTATCCCGCTATGTGCAACAGCAGGAACAGAAAGAGTAAATATTTTGTCATCATGTATTATGTTGGGTTATGATCTCTTTCGAGAAATGAGAGGGTCAGGATTATTCTCAGTGTTTTCTTTTTTTCCTCTTTTCTATCTCATCCCGTATTGAGGCTGCTCTTTCGTAATCCTCGGTCTTCACAGCTTCGTCTATCATCTTGTAAAGCTCGTCCTCGGAGTAATTCTCATATTTTGAACCGCCGGCATCGAACAGGTTGTCGTTGTCGTCCTGTTCGGCGGTTTCGGTTTCGGAAGCTGTTACGGTTATGCCTGCCTTATCAAGTATTTCAGAGGCTATATAGATGGGGCAGCCGAATCTAAGGGCAAGTGCCACTGCATCGGAGGTTCTGCTGTCGATCGAGAGTTCCTTTTCCCCGTTATTGCAAAGCAGGCGTGAATAGAACACTCCTTCTTCCAGCTTATAGATCATGACCTCGATTATGGAGATATTGAATTCCGCCGCAAAACTTCTGAAAAGGTCGTGAGTTAGAGGTCTGGGAGGCTCGAGGTTTTCGAGTTTTATGACAATAGCCTGTGCTTCAAAGCCTCCGATAATGATAGGTACCCTTCTTTCACCGTTTTCTTCAACCAGTATCAGGGCATAAGCTCCCGACTGAGTCTGGCTGTATGAGATCCCCAACACCTTTAGTTTTACTCTTTTCATATCAATTATTTAAAAACCAGAAGAATACCTGAATTAATGCGTCAATGGCAAATATAAATATAATGTATCTATCATTAATTACCGTCAGTTTCTTTTTATTAACAGTAAACTGGTCAGAAAATTATGTCGGGACCAGGGCAGAGCCAACCATTGAGAATTGTGTTCCGGAATAATTCATAAAAATCGGCGGTATGGTTTGTAAATAAATGAATTTATATATCTTTGCAGTCCGAATTTGAATAAATCCACCGGGGCATTATCAAAGTTACGGGAAGCAGTGTTCCTGTGCGCCTCATGGAGTAACATAAATACATCAGAAATGTACGCAATAGTAGAGATTGCAGGTCAGCAGTTCAAGGCAGAGGAAGGGAAGACAATCTTTGTTCACCGTCTCGAAGCCGAAAAGGATTCGTTTGTTGAGTTTGACAGGGTTCTTCTCGTTGAAGAAGGCGACAAGGTTCTCGTAGGTGAGCCGGTCGTTCCCGGTTACGTTGTTGAAGGGAAGGTACTGGATCATGTCAAGGGCGACAAGGTTATAGTCTTCAAGAAAAAGAGAAAGAAAGGGTACAGGGTTAAGAACGGTCACCGCCAGCTCTTTTCACAGCTTGAAATAACGGCGATCGGAGAAAAAGGAAGGTTAGTCCGCAAGGAAACTCCGAAGAAGGAAGTTAAAAAAGCAGTTGTTAAGGAGGAAGTTGCAGAGGCAGTTGAAGAGGTAAAGGTTGTTGAGAAGAAGACCGCAGCAAAGAAGACGGTTAAAAAAGAAACTTCAGCCGCTGCAGCAAAGAAGACAACTGAAAAGAAAGAGGCTGAGAAGAAGCCGGCCGCAAAAAAGGCTTCCAAAAAGAAAGAATAATTATTCAGGCAGATTAAAATAATTTACTATGGCACACAAGAAAGGAGCAGGAAGTTCACGCAACGGCCGCGATTCCGAAAGCAAAAGGCTGGGTGTGAAACTGTTTGGCGGCCAGACTGCCAAAGCAGGAAGCATTATTGTCCGCCAGAGGGGAACCAGGCATAACCCGGGTCTCAACGTAGGCGTCGGAAGGGACCACACACTGTTTGCACTTATCGATGGTGAAGTGGAATTCAGGAAGAAGAAAGACAACAAGATCTTTGTATCGGTAAAACCGGTATCAGAGCAGAGTGAGGCACAAAGGGACAATTGACTCCCGAAAATCTTTTTGTAAAGAGAAAACCATTCCCGGGAGTTTTTATATTTTTACAGCAGGCTTTAATGGCCTGCTTTTTATTTAATACTACCTCACATGCTTACACTGAACCTCATCCGCGAAAAGAAAGAGTTTGTAACCGGGCGGCTCAAGATAAAGAATTTCGAGTCGGGAGAGATTATTGAAAGGATCCTGTCGATCGACAGCGAGCGCCGCGAAATACAGGTAAAGGCCGACAACATGCAGGCCGAGATGAACCGTATCTCGAAGGAGATAGGTTCTCTCATGAAGGACGGGAAAAAGCCGGAGGCTGAAAGTGCCCGGGAGAAGACTTTTGCCATTAAGAATGAGATCAGGGTCCTTACTGATAAGCTTGGACCTCTCGAAGAGCAGCTAAGGGAGGAGATCGTTAAACTTCCCAATCTCCCGCACGAATCGGTTCCTGCCGGATACGGGGCCGACAACAATGTCATGGTCAGGGAAGGCGGAAAGATCCCTTCTCTTCCTGAGAATGCCCTTCCCCACTGGGAACTTATAAAAAACTATGATATAATAGATTTTGACCTCGGTATAAAGCTCACAGGAGCCGGATTCCCTGTATATAAGGGTAAGGGAGCAAAACTTGAAAGGGCTCTTATAAACTTTTTCCTCGATGAGGGTTCAAAGGCGGGTTATACCGAGATGATGCCTCCTATAATGGTAAACGAGGATTCAGGTTTCGGCACAGGCCAGCTTCCCGACAAGGAAGGGCAGATGTATCATGCCGGGCTTGACAACTTTTACCTTATTCCAACTGCCGAGGTACCCGTAACAAATATTTACCGCGACGTAATTCTGAGTTCTGATCAGCTGCCGGTAAGGAATGTGGCCTACACACCCTGTTTCAGGAGGGAGGCCGGATCATGGGGAGCGCACGTGCGCGGGCTTAACCGGCTGCATCAGTTCGACAAGGTTGAGATAGTCCAGATTGCACACCCTGAACATTCATATGAAGCACTCGAAGAGATGGTTAACCATGTTGAGAGCCTTGTTGCACGGCTTGACCTGCCCTACCGTATAATGAAGCTCTGCGGAGGGGACATGTCGTTCACTTCTGCCCTTACATATGATTTTGAAGTGTGGTCGGCCGCCCAGAAAAGATGGCTTGAAGTCAGCTCTGTCTCAAATTTCGAATCGTTCCAGGCCAACAGGCTAAAATGCAGGTTCAGGGAAAAAGGAGAAAAGCAGACGAAGCTTGTTCACACGTTGAACGGCAGCGCCCTTGCTCTTCCGCGTATTGTAGCGGCCCTTCTCGAGAACAACCAGACCGGCTCAGGGATAAGGATCCCCGGAATTCTTGTTCCCTATACCGGCTTCGACCTTATCAGCTGAGTATACTGTTGACGGACCTGGAGGGCAGACAAATCTGCTGACTAAAAAATGTAAGCGCCAGATGGAAAAAAGCCGACTTTCATATATTTATGCCGGAGTGGCAATTTTTTTCTGGGCGACAATCCCGACGGCATTTAAAATTTGCCTCGCTGAGCTGGAAATACTGACGATGCTCGCCATCGCCACTTTCACGTCGACTGCGGCACTGTTTCTGATCCTGGCTGCGGAGGGAAAGCTGAGCCTTATAAGAAGGAACACTCCAAAGGAACTTCTTGGATCTGCTCTGCTTGGTACTATCAATCCCTTTGTCTATTATCTTATTTTGCTGAAAGCCTATCAGCTTTTGCCGGCACAGGTGGCCCAGCCACTCAATATGATATGGCCGATAATCCTTGTTTTTCTGTCCGTTCCCATTCTCAAACAGAAGATCCCTGCCAGAAGTTTCATTGCCCTTTTCATTTCCTTCCTGGGGGTATACATAATATCTTCGCAGGGCAACCTGTTTTTCCGGGATCATGCAAGTCTAAAAGGCGTTCTTCTTGCAACGGGAAGTTCGGTTTTCTGGGCCTTCTATTTCATTATGAATGTCAGGGACCCGAGGGATGAGGCTGTCAAGCTTTTTCTGAATTTTCTTTTCGCTTCCATCATTCTTGCAGGAGTTATGATCATTACAGGCAGGTGGGACACTGACACGGCACCCGGGGGAATAATTGCTGCTGTTTATATCGGTTTGTTCGAGATGGGGATCACTTTCTTCCTGTGGCTCAAAGCCCTTCAGCTTGCCCCGTCAACCGACAGGGTTAGCAATCTTGTATACCTCGCACCTTTCCTTTCGCTGGTTTTTGTACATTTTATACTCGGAGAACCTCTTTTTCTTACAACTCCGGCAGGATTATTGCTGATAGTTTTTGGCATATTGATACAGACCAGGAGAGTCAGGAGCAAATAATTGTATATTTGCAACTCTCTCTTAGTTAAAAATTAACTGATTTTATATGAAGAAGCTGTTTGCAATCATACTGATAATGGCGGCGTTCTTTTCGGCCTGCAAAAAGGAGGATGATCCGCCGGTAGTAATTGATAAGGAACTAACAGATGCAATGGCGCGCGACAGCCTCTACTTCCTCATGAGGCAGTGGTATTTCTGGTACAGGGAGATGCCGCAGGTTGTTAAGGAAAATTATAATGACCCATATGAGCTTCTCGAGGCCATGAGATACAAGACTCTCGACAAGTGGAGTTTCGTTGCCGACTACAATGAGTTCATAGCTGAGATGCAGGGTGAATTCGTAGGCCACGGCATCAGGATTGGAATTGATGATTCCGACAAGGCAAGGATCGCCATGATTTACAATAAATCACCGCTTTATGAGAACGGTGTGCGCCGGGGATGGATAGTGAAGACTGTTAACGGCAACGACATAGCACAGATAATTATCAACGGTGATGCAGCAGCCTATAATAGTACGATGGGGCCTGGCACAGCCGGAATAACCAATAATTTTGTTTTTATCAATCCCGAGGGTGAGGAAGTTGCAATATCATCGACAAAGAAATCATTCACTATTAATTCGGTGATACATTACGATACTCTACACCTCTCGACCGGAAAGATTGCGGGGCACCTTGTTTTTGAATCCTTCATTCAGCCTTCTTCGGGCGAGCTTGTATCAGCTTTCGATTTCTTCCAGTCGAACGGGGTCAACGAGCTTATCCTCGACCTGAGATACAATTCGGGAGGCTACCTTTTTGTTGCCCAGGAACTTGCAAGCTATATTGCCGGCAACAGCCTGGCCCTTTCAAAAAAGGTTTTTGCCACCCTGAGGTACAATGACAAGAACCAGTCGCAGAATGAGTCCTATCCTTTTTTGTCGACATCAACTCCCCTGGGCCTGAACAGGCTGGTTGTAATAACATCCCGCCTCACGGCGTCGGCTAGCGAAGCAGTAATGAATGGTCTTGAACCCTATATCGATGTGGCCGCTGTTGGAGACACGACCCTTGGGAAACCGATGGGAATGAACGGATGGACTGTCGGAGAGAAGTACTTCTATTGGCCCATCACCTTCAAGATGGTAAATGCCGACAATGTCGGTGACTTTTTCGACGGGATCCCACCGGAAAAGACAGCTCCGGACGATATTACCCACGACTTCAGCGACAGGAACGAAGCCTGTCTCAAAGAGGCCATACGATACCTCGAAACAGGCTCATTTTCCGCCAAAGGCGCTTCACGTTTCTACCGTCATCCCCAGTATTCCGAGAAGCCCGATTGGGTTAAAAATGGTCTGACGATAATTAAATAGCTGATCATACCGCAAAGTCTTGAAGAAGAAAGGCAGGGAGCGTATAATTCTTGGCATTGATCCCGGGACAAGCACCACGGGTTATGGTATTATACGGGCTTCCGGCACCGAACCCGAGCTTATAACAATAGGGGCCATCGATCTGACTAAGTACGATGACCATTATGTGAGGATAAAGCACATCTTCGACAGGACGATAGGCATTATTGAGGAGTATCATCCCGACGAGCTGGCCATTGAGGCTCCGTTCTACGGAAAGAACGTTCAGTCGATGCTGAAGCTTGGCAGGGCCCAGGGTGCTGCAATAGCAGCGGCACTCAGCCGTTCCATCCCTGTTTTTGAATATGCCCCCAGGAAGATCAAGATGTCAATAACAGGACGAGGTTCCGCCTCAAAGGAACAGGTAGCTGAGATGCTCATGAGGATACTGCATTTTAGCAGGCTTGAGGTAAAGCTTGATGCAACCGACGGGTTGGCTGCTGCTCTGTGTCATTTCTACCAGACAAACAATCCGGTAATCCTGAATGAGTATAACAGCTGGAAGGATTTTATAAACAAGAATCCGAAGAGAGTAAAGAAATAAAAGATCACATTACAGCATAAGCCAGGGCAACTGCGCTTACACTTACATTTTCGGTTCGGAGAAGCTCACTGGCACAGGCTTCAATCGTTGATCCCGTTGTGATGACATCGTCAACCAGAAGGACATGTTTCCCTTCGAGCCGCGAATCATCCCTTACCCTGAAAATATCGCTGACATTCGTCCATCTGTCGAATCTCGACTTTCTTGTCTGCGTTTTTGTCCCGGTTCTTCTCTCGAGTATCCCTGTATCGACGGGTATCCCTGTTGCCTGCGACAGTCCTTCGGCAATAAGGTCGCTCTGGTTGAATCCTCTCTGTCTTTGCTTTGAACGGTGCAAAGGAACGGGGATTATCACATCGACACCTTCCAGGAACGGCGAACCTTTCAGGCTGTTACCGTAAATCCTTCCCAGCACTGGTCCGATTTCCCTTATTCCCCTGTATTTAAGCTGATGTATCAGTCTGCGTATCCTGCTGTCCCTGGTGTAGTACGAAAAGGCAGCAGCGCCCGAAAGCATGCACCTTCCCCAGAAAAGCTGTTCGACAGGATTGCCCTGGGTCAGATGAAAGCCGGTCCGTGGAATGAGCACATAGCATTCAGTACAAATTATCTTCTCGTTGCGCCTTAGCTGGGAGCCGCAACCATAACAGATACGCGGAAAAAGGAGACTTATGAAGTCGTCCCACAGGTCGTAAAGGTAATTCATGCAGCGAGCAGAATTTCTTCAATAAAAATAATAAAAAGGAATAAAAAAAAGAGATGGTTAAGGGTAATTTCCGGTCTGTCATGCCTGGAAATCGTATCCTGATCATGAAAGAACGTGACAGTAATGAACTGGTTTCAACGCGCCGGAGCCAGGCAGCCGAAAACGGACGGGACAGCCGGCATAAGGATAAGACCACTGTGGAAAGTCTCTCGGTAAACTGTAAGGATTAAAAGCTGACAACAATCAGAGGTGCACCCTTGAACTTATTTTAGATGCGATTGAAGTGAATTCCTCAGCAGTGAATTTCATCTTCGGGTTTCTGAAGTTCAGATCGTTCATTGTATCCATAGGTACTAGATGAACATGTACATGAGGGACCTCGAGACCTACTACTGCCACACCTATCCGGGCGCATGGTATTGATTTCTCAATTGCAAGGGCTACCTTTTTGGCAAAAACCATGAGACCTGCCAGCTGATCATCTTCAAGGTCGAAGATATAATCCGTTTCGACCTTTGGGATTACGAGGGTATGTCCTGCCCTCAGGGGATTGATGTCGAGAAAGGCAAAGTACCTGTCGTCCTCTGCAATTTTATAGCAGGGGATCTCTCCCCTGATTATCCTTGTGAATATTGTTGACATTATCAAAAAAGATTATGTTGAAATCCCCAGTATTTCAAAAGGGATAATTCCTGAAGGGACCTTTATCTGGACCATTTCTCCCACTTTTTTGCCGATAAGGCCCATTGCTATAGGCGAATTGACGGCAATCTTTCCCATTTTGAGGTTTGCCTCGCTTTCAGGAACTATCTGGTATTCCATTACCATGCCGTTGTTCCTGTTCTTTATTTTAACCCTGTTAAGGATTCTGACGGTTGATGTATCAATTTTCGACTCATCGAGGATTCTGGAACGGGCAATAGTATCCTCGAGCCGGGCAATTTTCATTTCCAGCATACCCTGGGCCTCCTTGGCGGCTGAGTATTCTGCGTTTTCAGTCAGATCGCCCTTGTCTCTGGCCTCAGCAATCAGCCTGGAGATTGCCGGCCTTTCCACAAGCCTCAGATGATCCAGTTCCTTTTTTAGCTTCTGAAGGCCATCTTCCGTTATGTATACGATGTCTGACATTATCCGGTCAATCAGTTAAAAAATAAGAAGAATCCCGGGGAACCCGGAACTCTTCAGTAACAAATATAAAAAATCTCTGAATAATATCCAAATAAAAAGAATATGAAAAGACGTATAATACAAGTATTTAAAGACGCCTTTTCAGGTTAGCTGTATTTTCCCCTTTTTTCTTTGGATTTTTCTTTCTGTTTCTTTCGTTTTTCCTTGTAGCTCTGGTCTGTTTCTTTCCTGTTTTGCTTCATTCTCTCCTGTACTTCAGGAGATTGTATATCATATGCCCTTTTTCTCTGTTCCTTTACATACTGATCATATTCTTTTTTCAGCATTTCCTGTCTTGCTTCCTGTTTTTTTCGTGCC
Organism: Bacteroidales bacterium; assembly: GCA_040772125.1. Taxonomy (GTDB): domain Bacteria; phylum Bacteroidota; class Bacteroidia; order Bacteroidales; family VadinHA17; genus LD21. The sequence goes on along the minus strand of JAXGYS010000003.1, from coordinate 184,347 downwards.
CTTACAATGCTTGGCGCTTCCCGGTATTTCACCTGCTTTTTTTTGAGGGACCTGCCGAAAAGCTGCTTATCGGGTTTCCTAGACGGCCTTCCGCTCTGGGCTTCACAGATTGCCGATGCTGAAAAAAGAACAAGAAGAAGAATAATGATCTTTGTATTCAGGGTAAACCTCATGAGCCTTATTTTTAAAATTGCAAAGCACAAAATAGCATAATTTATGGAGCTAATGCTAATTTTGCTGTCTGTAATATAACGAAGGAATGCATGAACAGATTTTCGGGAACCCTGCTTTTTTTTGTCTTTTTATCTGCACTGATGATTTTTCAGTCGTGCGGAGAGGGAAGCAATGATGTTATTCCGGATGTAACTGTCGACTTCACCATCGATCTCCTTGATCCTGAGTTTACTGGTCTTAATGTTATCGGTGCGACTGATACCATTGATGCATCAACAAACAACTGGGGTTTCCGCTCATCGGGTTACGACAATAATGGTATCATTATTTACAGCGGCCCTGATGAATACTATGCATATGACCGGACCTGTCCGCATGATTTCTCCGAGAATGGCCTGAGCGTCAGGATAAAAGTAGATGCATCCCTTGCCGTATGCCCGGAATGCGGTACTTCATATGCCCTTTCTGCTTATGGAACTCCATTGTCAGGTCCTGGAAGGCTTCCGCTGAAGAATTACAAAACCAGTTTTGACGGCGAAAGGTACATCAGGGTTTGGAACGACTGATATGGTTCTGACTGCATTTTCACCGAAATAATCAATAAGCAAAAACAGCCGGGAGTATTGTCCGCCGGAAGTCAGTTACAGCTCTCCATGGTGTTATGATCAATACCTGTAATGATCGGGTTTGAACGGGCCGCTTAGCGGAACACCGATATATTCAGCCTGTTCTGCTGTGAGGTTTGTCAGCTTCACGCCAAGCTGGGCGAGATGAAGCCTAGCCACCTCCTCATCGAGGTATTTGGGAAGCCTGTAAACTCCTGTCTCGTAGTTGTTTGTCCAAAGGTCGATCTGAGCCAGGGTCTGGTTGCTGAACGAGTTGCTCATCACAAATGAAGGATGGCCTGTTGCACATCCCAGGTTTACAAGGCGTCCTTCAGCCAGGAGGAAGATGGCATGTCCGTCCGGAAACAGATATTTATCAACCTGTGGCTTTATATTTATCTTTTTTATTCCCTCCATCGCATTGAGGCGGTCGACTTGTATCTCGTTATCGAAATGACCTATATTGCAGACTATTGCCTGGTCCTTCATTCTTGTCATATGGCCGAGGGTTATCACGTCCCTGTTTCCTGTTGCCGTGACGAAGATGTTCCCTTCATCAAGGGCATCCTCGACGCTCTTGACCTCAAATCCTTCCATTGCAGCCTGCAGTGCGCATATGGGGTCTATTTCGGTTACTATTACCCTGGCCCCGTAGGCTCTCATCGATTTTGCACATCCTTTACCAACATCTCCGTATCCGCAGACCACAACCACCTTACCGGCTATCATCACATCGGTTGCTCTTTTAATACCGTCGGCAAGCGATTCCCGGCAGCCGTAAAGGTTGTCAAACTTGGATTTTGTAACAGAATCGTTGACGTTAATTGCAGGGGCGAGCAGTTCACCCTTTTCCATCATCTGATACAGTCTGTGAACTCCCGTTGTTGTTTCTTCCGAGATCCCCTTCAGGCCACTGACCACGCGATGCCATTTACCGGGTTCTTCAGCAAGAATATTTTTCAGTGTTTTCAGAATAATGGCCTCCTCGTTTCCCGAAGGCTTTTTATCAAGTATCGAAGGATCATTTTCTGCTTTGTAGCCCAGGTGGACCATAAGGCTTGCATCTCCCCCGTCGTCAACAATAAGGTTAGGGCCTTTCCCATCCGGAAAGGACAGGGCCTGTGCGGTGCACCACCAGTATTCTTCGAGCGATTCCCCCTTCCATGCAAAAACGGGGATTCCCCTCTCTGCAATTGCTGCAGCGGCGTGATCCTGCGTCGAGAAGATATTGCAGCTGGCCCATCTGACATCAGCTCCCAGCTCGACCAGTGTTTCGATCAGGACAGCTGTCTGCACGGTCATATGCAGGGAACCTGTTATCCTTGCTCCACTGAGGGGTTTGCTCTCGGAGTACTTCCTTCTTATTGAAAGGAGTCCCGGCATTTCCTTTTCTGCTATTTCAATTTCCTTCCTTCCGTATGATGCAAGGGAAATATCCCTTACAGCATACTGCTGGGTTCTTATTTTTTGGTCCATTGATGGTATCATAATTGTTTTTTTACCAGGTTGCAAAGTTAACAATAATTCCCGGGACTTGTTCAGGCCAGCAGGTCTAATGATATTTCGCGGTCGAGATCCATCTGTTGTTTCAGCTCAGCGATGCTTCCGAAGTGTTTCTCATCCCTTAGCCTGAATCTGAAAATGACTGTTATATCCTTTCCATAGAGATCCCCTTCAAAATCAAAAATATTGACCTCAACCGATCTTTTCTTGTCCCCCATGCTAACTGTAGGATTTGATCCTATGCTCAGCATTCCCTTCATCCGGTAATTGTTCGCTATAACTTCAACGGCGTAAACACCATCGGAGGGAACAAGCTTATTCGGATCGTATGGCCTGATATTGGCTGTAGGATAGCCGAAGGATTTTCCCAGTCCCCTGCCTTCAATAACAGTACCGCTCAGCGGGTAATGGTAGCCGAGCCATCTGTTTGCATCATCCAGCTTTCCTCCGAGAAGGGCCTGGCGTATTGATGTTGAGCTGACGGTGTGGGTATCTGAAGAGAATTTCCCAAGGCGTTCAACTGAAAAGCCGTATCTAAGTGCATTGGCTTTTATCCTTTCATAATTACCTTCCTTTCCTCTTCCGAGGTGGTTGTCATGGCCCATGGCCAGATGTTCCACACCTATCCCATCAACAAGAACTCTTCTGATAAATTCATCCGCATCCATCCGGGCGAACTCCGGTGTAAAGCCGATAATTACCAGATGTCCAGCCGATGATCGCTCAATGAGCATTATCTTCTCCTCTATTGTTGACAGGTAAGAGATATTTTCTCCTGGCTGAGACAGAACGAGTCTCGGATGGGGATCAAAAGTCACTATAACCGATTCCCCTCCTTCCCTTTCAGCCTTTGCGACGAGCTTCTCCAGAATGCTCATATGACCAAGGTGCACGCCATCGAATACCCCGATGGTAACATAGGGTCTGTTCAGCCTCAGGTTTTCATATCCACGATGTACTATCATCCGGTTCTTAATGTATCAGGTCAGCAAAATTAGCAAAGGCTTCGAAAAGGTTACAGTTAAGTGATTTAGTTTTTGTAATTTTATGAAAATAATCCAATCTGCCTGATCCATGAATAATACTAAATTTTACCTGTCCGATCCCTGGCTGGATCCTTTCAAAAGTATTATTGATAGCAGAATAAAAAAATGCATTGCCAGGGAGAGTTCCCTGACAGGCGGCAGAAGTCTGAAGGAATTTGCGATGGGTCATTTTTATTACGGACTTCACCGCGAAAACAAGGGATGGATCTTCAGGGAGTGGGCCCCGAATGCAGAGAGCATCTTTCTTACGGGTATCTTCAGCGACTGGAAGGAGAAACCGGCTTACAGGCTTGAAAGGATCAACAAGTATGGCGACTGGGAAATAAGGCTTCCTGAAGAATCCCTAAGGCACGGGGATCTGTATAAATTATCGCTTCACTGGAAGGGAGGCAGGGGTGAGCGTATTCCTTCATATGCCAATCGACTTGTTCAGGATGAGACCACAAAGATTTTCTCGGCCCAGGTATGGTGTCCGCAGGAAACATACAAGTGGAATACAGGCGATTTTAAAGCACCGGAAACTGCTCCGCTTATTTACGAGGCTCATATCGGAATGGGGACTGCCGGGGAAAAGATAGGCACCTACAGGGAGTTTGCAGAGAATGTACTGCCCATGGTCAAAAAATCGGGTTACAACACCCTGCAGCTGATGGCTATTCAGGAGCATCCTTTTTACGGATCGTTCGGATACCATGTATCAAGTTTCTTTGCGGCCTCATCGAGGTTCGGAACTCCCGAGGATCTTAAGTCTCTTATCGACGATGCTCATTCGATGGGTATCAGGGTAATAATGGACCTGGTCCATTCGCATTCCGTAAAAAACATCAATGAAGGACTGGGGATGTTTGACGGCTCTCCTGGTCAGTATTTCCATACAAATGAGAGGAGAAATCATATTGCCTGGGATTCGCTGTGCTTTGACTACGGAAAGGACAATGTCCTTCATTTTCTCCTCTCTAACTGCAGGTACTGGCTGGAAGAGTACAGGTTCGACGGCTACAGGTTTGATGGTGTAACAAGCATGATTTACTACAATCATGGTCTGGAGAAGAATTTCACTACCTATGATGATTACTTCGACGGAGGTCAGGATGAAGATGCACTGATTTATCTTTACCTGGCGAATCGGATGATCCACGATTTCAAACCCGGAGCTGTTACGATAGCCGAGGAGATGAGCGGGATGCCGGGAATTGCGTGCGACACCTCAAGGAGCGGTTATGGTTTTGACTACAGGCTCTCTATGGGGGTTCCCGATCTCTGGATAAAGCTGGTAAAGGACACTCCCGATGAAAACTGGGATATGGGGCATCTGTTCCACGAGCTCACCCAGCATCGTCCCGAGGAGAAGATAATCTCTTACTGTGAATCACACGACCAGGCCCTGGTAGGGGATAAAACACTTATTTTCAGGATGCTTGATGCCGAGATGTACACCGGCATGAATAAAGCATACCACTCTTTCGCTCTCGACCGGGGGATAGCCCTTCACAAGATGATAAGGCTTATCACTTTCAGCAATGCCGGCGGAGGTTATCTGAATTTCATGGGCAATGAGTTTGGACATCCCGAATGGATCGATTTTCCGCGAGAGGGTAACAACTGGAGTTACAAATATGCCCGCCGTCAGTGGCACCTTGCTTTGAATGAAGATCTGAAATATTCCTTCCTTCTGAAGTTCGACAATGCCATGATAAGGCTTCACACCGATTACAGGATTCTGGATAATGTGTTTATAAACAGATTATATGACAACAGTTCCGACAAGGTGATTGCCTATATGAGGGGCGAGCTGCTTTTCGTATTCAATTTCAATCCGACCCGCTCATTTACTGAATACGGGATCCCTGTCAAAGGTAAGTTCAGTATACTTCTTGACTCGGACGATCCTCTTTTCGGCGGGTTTGACAGGATCAACAGAAAGACAATCTATACATCCCAGAAAAAAACAGTAAGGCAGGCACTTGATCAGCCTTTCTATCTTTTTCTTTATCTTCCTGCAAGGAGCGCACTTGTATTAAAGAGCGAGCCTGTCAGGAGGGCTACAGAGATCTAGTCGATCCATCTGAGCAGGTAGAAATCCTGCTTATGGGGCAGATCGATGTGTTTGGGATATATCCTTATTCCGTAGAAGAAGGTCCCTGCTTTTTCCGGTACAAGGTTAGCCCTGTAAAGGCATTTGCCGTTTTTGCTGCTTACCAGTTTGAACTCCTGACTGTCAACGAATTCATACTCTCCGTTTTTGTTAAGGAAGGTGAATACAAATTCTACACCCACGTTATCCCTGGGTATATTTTTGATGTCGAGAGCAATCTCTGCGCGGTAATCATGTCCCGAGTGATAGTGGCTTTCTGTAGGTTTCTCAAAGTTATAGTTAAGCACTTCGATGGTATCCCACTCCTCCTTCATGGTATTCTTCCATGCGGCCAGCTCTTTCGACTTTTCAAAATCGTTTGCCGTCATATATTTATTCCTTGACCACAATTTTGAATAATACTTATTGAGGTAGTCGTCGAGCATCCGTTTCATTGTAAATTCCGGAGCAATCTTCACCAGGGTATTCTTTATATGGCTTATCCACTCAACAGGGACACCTTCGTTGTTGAACGAATAGAAAGCAGGAGCTATCTCATACTGGAGCATGTTGTAGATAGTTTCAGCATCGACATCGTCCTGAAGTTCCTGGTTATTGAATGTTCTTTTCTTTGGAAGAGCCCATCCTGCGAATGCTCTGTAACCTTCAACCCACCAGCCGTCGAGAACGCTGAAGTGGAGCGTTCCGTTCATCACAGCCTTTTCGCCGCTTGTTCCTGACGCTTCAAGCGGTCTGGTCGGCGTGTTGAGCCAAATGTCGACTCCCCTTACAAGCTGTTTTGCCAGTTCAATATCGTAGTTCTCGAGGAAAATAACCTTTCCTGCGAACCTCGGCATCTGTGATATTTCAAATACCCTCTTTATAAGATCCTGGCCTCCTCCGTCGTGAGGATGAGCTTTCCCGGCAAAAATAAACTGTATGGGCCTGTCGGGGTCATTTACAATTTTAGCAAGCCTGTCGAGATCCCTGAAAAGAAGGGATGCTCTCTTGTAGGTGGCGAATCTCCGGGCAAATCCGATTGTAAGTGCTTTTTCGTTGAGATGGGTGCTTATATTAAGGAGAGTCCTTGGGCTCACATGCTTATCGATCATTTCAGTCTGAAGGCGTTTTCTGATGTTTACGAAAAGCTTTTTCTTAAGCGACATCTTCACCTCGTATATTCTCTTGTCGTCGACGTTATACACCTTCTCCCACAGGCTTCTGTCGGTCTGGTCGAAGTTGACAGTCCCGGTGATCTCCCTGTAAACTTCCTGCCATTCCGGAGCCACCCATGTTGGATGGTGGACCCCGTTTGTAACGTAGCCGACATACAGTTCCTCCTTGAGGTAACCGGGCCACAGCTTGTTAAAGAGACCCTGGGTTACCTGTCCGTGAAGTTTGCTTACACCATTAAGCTCCTGTGACATATGCGTGGCAAGGTAGCTCATGTTGAATCGTCTGTCGGCTTCCCCGGGGCAGCGTCCGAGAGCCATAAGGTCATCCCAGCTTATATTCAGCCTGGAGTGGTAGTGCGAGATATACTTCCTGAGAAGATCCTCCTCAAAGGCATCGTGGCCTGCAGGAACTGGCGTATGAGTGGTGAAAAGGGTTGATGACCTGACAGCTTCAACAGCCTGATCGAAGGTCAGATGGTGATCTTCAATAAGCTTTCTCAGTCTCTCCAGGCTTATGAATGCAGAATGTCCTTCATTGCTGTGATAGAGATCGGGTTTCAGACCCATGGCATTAATAGCCCTGATACCTCCTATGCCGAGAATAAGTTCCTGCCTGAGGCGGTTTTCATGGTCTCCTCCATAGAGATAATGTGTTATGGAGCGGTCTTCGGGTGTATTATCCTCGAAATCGGTATCGAGCAGGAAGAGGGATACTTTACCTATCTTAGCTTCCCAGACTCTGACCTTTACGCTCCGTCCGGGCCACACAATACTGACAGTCAAATGTTTTCCCTCGTCATCCTTAACCGGATTTATGGGTATTCTCGAAAATTCCTCGGCTTCATAAATTGTCAGCTGTTCCCCTTTGGGTCCGAGTTTCTGCTTGAAATACCCAAACCTGTAAAGTAGTCCGACACCCATAATCTGGACGTTTGAGTCGCTGGCCTCTTTCAGGTAGTCGCCTGCCAGTATTCCGAGACCTCCGGAGTAGATCTTCAGGCACGGATGGATCCCAAACTCCATGCTGAAGTATGCAACAGATGGTTTTTCGGTGCTCCAGGGTCTGTCGAGATATTCCCTGAACTCTTTGTAGATACCTTCTAGGTCTGTCACAAATTCTTCATCGTCTTCTAGTACAAGGAGGCGTTTATAGTCTATCTTCTCGAGCATCAGCTTCGGATTATGATAAACATCCTCCCAGAGTGAGGGGTCCATTCTCCTGAAGAGAGCTTCTGCTTCTGAGTGCCACGACCACCACAGATTGCCTGCTATTTCCTTAAGTGTTGAAAGCCTGTCGGGAACATCGCTTTGAACGTATATATCTTTCCAGACCGGAATCTGGTGAGGCTTTCTTATTTTCAGATCGGGGGCCTCGACAAACTGGGCAAATTCCCTTGGTTCATCCCTTCTGGCCTTACTGTTCTCGAGGGCAATTTCGTAGGCAGTGAAATAGTGTTTTACAAGGTTATCCCACATTGCTATCCTTGAGATCTCATGGGCTTTTTTTCGTGCCTCACCTATCTGTTTGGCGTCAAGTCCGATAAATTTCCTGATGAATTCCTTCATTTCGTCGACGACTCTGGCCTCGTTGTCGTCGGTCCTTTCAATTATCGCAATCCCGTTGCCCGGGTCGCTGAAGTAATCCTTCACCCACAGGCCGAATCCAGAAAGAGATGTAGTAACTGTCGGAATGGAGAACATCAGGCTCTCAAGCGGGGTATAACCCCAGGGCTCGTAATATGATGGAAAGACTGAAAGGTCGAAACCAATAAGCAGGTCATAATAAGAAAGGTTAAAGATGCCGTCGTTACCATTGAGGTATGAGGGTGCGAAGATTATCTTCACCTTATCGTCAGGGTTGTTTTCCAGCCCGTTATTCTTTATGTTCTGAAGTACAGGGTCCGATGACGGGTAATGCAGACAGTGGGTAAGGTACTTGTCTATCCCGTTCACCTGGCCGTTGTTGTTCAGGATATCGACAAGGTCCTGCCGCGGGCCCTTATGATAAGCCGGCATGAGGAGGAAAGCCACGCATTCCTTTTCCAGGTCTGCGTTACTGTTGAGTTTTCCGAGTGAATCGATGAATATATCGACACCCTTGTTCCTGTATTCGTATCTTCCGCTGTTTGCAATGAACATGCATGATTCAGAAAGTTTGTAGCCGAGTACTGCCTCAGCCACTTTTTTAAGCTTTTCCCTTGCCGCAGCCCTTTTCTCCCCGAAGACATCGCTTGCCGGGACAAATGAATCCTCAAAACCGTTTGGTGTTACGATATCGACATCTTTTCCAAGAAAATGGGAGCATTCGCGTGAAGTGATCTCGCTTACCGTTGTAAATACGTCGGCTTCGGCAGCTGACAGTTTTTCGAGAGATTGTTTCGCCACAACATTGAATTCGCGTGAGATCTGAGCAGGGTTATATTCTTTCATTTTCCCGTAAAGAGGCCTGTTGTTTCCGGCTATGCTTCTTCCGAGTACTGTAGCATGGGTTGTGAAGGAGGTGGCAATCCAGGGAACATTTTTCTCGAGGTAGAGGATCCCTGTTCCCGTCATCCATTCATGGAACTGTGCCACAATATTGTTTTTATCGCGAAAGAAGGTTACGAAGCTTTCGATTACTTTCCCGGCAGCATATCCGAAAAGTGCCGGTTCGACATAGTCCCACTGTCCGGTTATGCTGTCGAGCTTGTAAGTTTCCCAGAAACTGGCGAAGATCTCGTTCTGCTGACCGAAGTGGTGTGTAAAGTCTATCAGGAAAACGATGGGTTTTCCTGCTATGTTCCATCTTCCTGTTTTAACCTTGAGGCCTTCATTTGCCGCCATTATCTTCCAATCGGCAAACATGTTGTCGTCGGGAATGAATTCAGGATTTGTCACTTCTTCTCTCCACACATCGGGACCTATAAGGATATAATTGTCACCGAGTTCATTTACAATGTTCAGCGCTTTTGTTGAGATAACAGTATGAATTCCTCCGACCTTGTTGCAAACTTCCCAACTGGTCTCAAAAACTAGTTCAATATTCATCATCAGATATGTTGGTTCAGATTAATTATGCGATTTCTTTATTTTGCTTTACGTGTTCTGGTTGAGGTTGTTGTCTTTGATTTCTTTGCTGTTTTTGTTCTGGATGAACTTAACAGAAGCATATTACCTGCGAGAGACGGTTCTTTTGTGAGGGTTCCCTTAGTTGCTTTCTTTGTCCTGTTGCTTTTCCGGAGTGAATCAAGTTCGCTTGTCAGCTGATCGATCAGGGATTCTTTTTCCTTAAGGAGGTTATTTAGTTTCGACATTTCATTTACCTCATGGCTGTCGGGGACAAAGCGCTTAAGTCTTATTTCAAAGTCGCTAAGAACGTTCATATAGTTCATGAAAGCATCATAGGGTGTGTCGTAGGGATTAAAATAAGCATGAACTGCACCGTCTGAGAAGAATTTCGTTGCCATGTAGTAGAAATGGTCGCTTGCCTGGAGGTATTCCCAGTCCTTTCTTATCTGGGCATCGTCACACATTCTGACTTTTTCGGAAAGGCTGTAGAGTTTGTCGAGTGCGGCTGACTGAAGTTCATTGCCGCACCATGCTGTAATATCCCTTTCCTCGTCGGCCCAGGAGATAGGTGAAGGTATGTTTATCGCGGAGACAGGCTGAAGGTAATCAGCTACTTCGGTGGGAGTCATGAATTTGAATGGTGTTTTCTTAAGAATGGCTCCCGGCATATGGGCAAGGAAGTCGAAGATACCTGTTTCCTTCCTGTTATGCTCACCGAAGGTCTCATAATCGAGAAACACGTTGATGAGTTCGCTTTTGGAAGCAAGTTTATTTACCCAGGTGGCATATTTGTCGGCAGTAAGGGGCCATTCGCTCCAGTTGGTATTTGAGAATCTGAAAGCGATGTCGTCGCTCAGCACGAAATTGCGGAGCAAGACCTTAAGCCGTGGATTTATGGAGTTGCAATAGAGGTAATTGGGGCTCTTCCATCCAAGAACATGTTTTGCCCCTTCAGTAAGAATTGACTTAAAGCCCATATCGGCCACCCATGAACCAATCTGATCAGAATAGATTAGCTCTGTATTTCTGAATGAGGTGGGTTCCACTCCGAGATGTTCCTGCATCATTGCCTTATGAGCCCCAACCTGACGTTCAAACTCAGTCCGTGACCTTACTGAAGCAAGTGAATGAGATTCCGTTTCGGCAAGAAACTCGACCATCCCGGTTTCTGCGAGGGTTCTGAACGACTCCAGCACTTCGGGAGCATACAGCCTGAACTGCTTTATTACCAGGCCGGTCAGGGAGAAAGTTACCTTAAACTTCCCCTTGTTTTTTAAAATCTGATCCAGGAGGATCTCATTGGCAGGGAGATAGCATTTTTCTGCCACCTTTCGCATGATTGACTCATTGGTAAAGTCATCATAGTAATAATGGTCGTGGCCGAGATCGAAAAACCTGTATCTTTTTAGCCTGAAAGGCTGATGAACCTGAAAATAAAAGCAAATAGCTTTTTTACCTGTTAGACTCATATCTAGTTTTTATTTTGCCAAATCACTCTGTAATAAATGTCTCTCACGTGCCGTGCCGAGTTATCCCATTTCAGCCTTACCACCTCTTCTTTCCCGTTCTTTATGAACATCTTTGAGAGGGCGGGATAATTCAGTATTGCATAAATGGCATCGGCCATTGCATCGATGTCCCAGAAATCGGTTTTTACCGCGTGAGTCAGTATTTCCGAAACGCCTGACTGTTTGCTTATTATAACGGGAACGTTTGACTGCATCGCCTCGAGGGGAGATATCCCGAATGGTTCCGACACCGAAGGCATAATATACACATCACTGATGCTCAGCATATTGAAAACATCCTTGCCTTTCAGGAAGCCAGTAAAGTGGAAGCGGTCGGTAATATTAAGCGCAGCAGCCCTTCGCATCATCCTTTCCATCATATCACCCGAGCCGGCCATTACAAATCTGACATTGGGCATCATTTTAAGAACTTTGTTTGCCGCCTCGATAAAGTATTCAGGACCTTTCTGCATCGTGATCCTTCCGAGGAAGGTAACAACCTTATCCTCAAAGCCCTTGTTGACATCAGCATCGCCTGAGAGCTTAACGGGTTCAACTGCGTTGTATACTGTTTCCACCTTTTCGGGATCGATATTATATTTATTAATAACGATATCTCTCGTAAGGTTACTTACAGTTATAATTTTTGAGGCGGCATCCATACCCATTTTTTCGATCCTGTAAACATCGGGGTTCACGTTTCCCCCGCTGCGGTCGAAGTCAGTTGCATGAACATGTATCACGAGAGGTTTCCCCGAAACTTCCATTGCTGCTATTCCAGCGGGATAGGCGAGCCAGTCGTGAGCGTGTATAATATCAAAATCATTTTCCTGGGCAATTACTGCAGCCACAACTGAGTACCTGTAGATCTCGTCCATAAGGGACGTGTCGTATCTTCCCGAGAAGTCGATTGTACCCTCGTTGTTTGTCTGGACGACAAGTTTATGTCCGGTTGTTTCTGAATTGATTTTCTGGTAGTACTGTTCCGGGTCGGTATACGGGACAATTTTCGAGGATATTTCAATCTGTTCGATAGGGCGTTTAAAGCCTTTGTAGTGTACCTGCTTGAATGCCACGGGCACTTTGTTGGCCCCGATGAGTCGTACCTTTGTCTGGTCTTCGTCTCCCCATGCTTTGGGAACAACAAAGATTACTTCAAGGTCTTCGAGTGTCGACATCCCTTTGGTAAGGCCGAAACTGGCCGTACCCAGTCCGCCGGAGATATGTGGCGGGAACTCCCAACCGAACATTAGTACACGCATAGTGCAAGCGGTTTAGATATTAGAAAATTTTGTATCAAGAATATCAATGATCCTCAGTACTTCACCAACACTCCACGCCTGGGAAATTGTTCCGTTAGGGGCATGCGGAGGGTCGCCATCGTAGATCTCGGATATAGTGCTCACACCGTGTTCACTCATCACCTCCTCCAGTCCGTAGATAAGTCTTTTCACCTTCTGCACACCCTGTTGCCCGTATACTTTGAGCCATCCTTCGCAGAACGGACCGTAAAGCCATGGCCAAACTGTCCCGTTATGATAGGCGTTATCCCTCTCTTCCTGATCGCCTCCATAGGTTCCCTTGTAAAACGGGTGGCCGGGGGAGAGAGTTCTGAGTCCGCGGGGTGTTACCAGCTCTTTGTCGGCAATTTCGAGAACACGCTGCATCTGTTCCTTTGAAAGCATGGAATAGGGCAGCGATACTGCAATTACCATATTGGGTCTTACGAAATAGTTTTTTCCCTCCTCGTCATTTACATAGTCAGCAAGATAGCCTTTCTGGTGGTCGCAGAAGAGTTCATGGAACGAACTGTTAATAAGTCCGGGAAGACCTTCGTATTCCTTTATGAATTTCCTGTCTTTCACCTGTGCCGCCATGTCGAGGGCGAAGCATACCGCGTTGTACCAGAGGGCATTTATCTCGACGGCATAGCCTTTTCGCTGGGTAACGGGGATTCCGTTGACAACTGCGTCCATCCAGGTAAGGGATTTTCCGGGCGCTGCAGCATAGATAAGTCCGTTTTCCCTCATGCCTATATTAAAGGATGTACCCTTTCTGTAAGCGTCAAGAACGGCCTTCATCGACTCACCGTATCTCTCCCATGCATCAGTTCCCCCGTTGGCGAGGTAGTTCTGCACGGCCCAGAAGAACCACAAAGGTGCATCAATCGAGTTGAAAGCAGGATTATCCTCTGTTCCCATATTCGGGAAAAGTCCGTTCTTCATTTTTGCCACCTGTGTGTCGAGCACTTCCCTGTAGAGTTTCAGTTTCCTGTTCGGTCTGGCCAGGGCAAGCCCCGGAAGGGCGATGAAGGTATCCCTGCCCCAGGAACCGAACCACGGATATCCGGCTATGATCAGGGTCTTTCCATCCCTTTTTTCAACGAACTGCTGCGAAGCATTCTTGAGGCAGTTTATGAATGAATTTCTGGGAATTTTTCCGTTGACCGTTTTTGTAAACTTGGTTTTGAATCCGGATGGTTTTTCTTCTTTTGTAGATGCAGAAAACACTATCTGGTCTCCCTCTTTTGCATCAACTTCAAAGAATCCCGGCGTAAAAAGATCTTCTGAATAATCGTATCCCCTCTTCTGTTCCTCAGGATATTCGACACCGAGGTACCAGTCGGGCACATGAACGAACTCGGCCTTTGTGCTGAACTGCATGTGAAGCGGAGGGAATCCTTCATACAACTGTGAAATGATCCCGTTCTCTATAAAATCAACCTTGGTGTTTGCTGCCAGATTCGCATGGGTAAGCTCATGTATGTTTCTGAAGGCGAGATAGGGACGTATCTGAAGCTTCATCGGTTCGGAAGCTTCCAGGATCGTAAAGCGCGCCAGGTACTGCTCCTCGTAATGTACAAGAAGCCTCTCGTGCTTGAGTTTTACGCCCCCCACCCTGTAAATCCTCGAAGGAATTGACTCCATTTCGAGCTCTTCAATGTACTTGTGTCCCTTTGGGCTGAAGTAGTCGCCCTTGTACTTTCTGATTCCGACATTGAAACTCCTGTCGTTGTTGACAACCGTTACATCAAGGGAAGAGAGCAGGACATGCCTTTCGCCACCGAAAGCATCGACCGGACAAATAAGCAGCCCATGATATTTCCTTGTATTGCATCCGACAATGGTGGTGCAGGAGTATGATCCGGCCCTGTTGGTCCTCAGCACTTCCCTTTTTAAGGAATACTCCAGATTTACTATCTGTCCCTTTTCAAACTTTATGTAACTCATATGCTATTGTTTTCTTTAAAACGGGAATTAAAAACATTCCAATATAATTGTTTTTATTAAACCTTGCAAGAGAAAGAAACGCCGGAAGAAATAAAGTTACCGGTAAGCGGACAATGCGTTGACAGGCTGTGTGAGGTGTGTATAAAATCACCAACCGGCATTGCCAGACCAAAAAAAGAATAACTTTGCATCTCGATAATTGACTTTTAAAAAAAGTATTGTTGTTTCAATGATCAGAAAACTAATTATATGCCTGATTTGTTCAGTGCTTTTGTCATCCTGCGCTAAAAAGAAAGCAGAAATAACCGGAATTCTTGAACAGCCTCGTCCGGGTGTGTTCCTTTTTCTCCAGGAGCTGTCGGACAATGACCTTACTACTGTCGACTCACTTTTGATCCCTGAGGATGGCAGTTTTGAGTTCAGAACGAAGGTTAAATCCACGTCTTTTTATCTGCTCAAAATTAATCAAAATAACTTTCTGACAATGCTTATTGAGCCGGGAGAGAAAATAAAAATGACTTCTCATTTTGATTCCCTCAATTATCCTGTGATGGTTAGCGGCTCTGAAGGTACGGAACTGATGTCAGGGTACAACAGGGTTGTTCTGAACACAATCCGTAAGCTGAGGCAAATAAGTGAAACACACGACCGCAATCTGGGCAGAGCAGATTTTGCTTCCCTTGTCGATTCGCTTGAGAATGCTGGAAACGTTCATCTTTCAGAACTTAACAGTATCACAAAAAAATATATTGACGAAAACATCAACTCCCTTGCCACCATTGTTATACTCAATTCCCAGATCTCCCCTGGTGTCAGGATAATAAATCCGGAATATGATCTTGATTATTTCTCTAAAGTTGATTCGTCACTTTTTAGTAAATATCCTGAAAACGGGCTTGTAATTTCCTTGCATAACATGGTGAAAGACATGAAGGCTCTGGATGAGAACAGACGTCTCAATTCCCTCGAAGGGGAGGCTGGCGCTGTTGCCCCCGACATTGCACTGCCTTCCCCTGAAGGCGACACAGTCAGGCTCTCTTCCACCAGAGGTAAATATGTACTGCTCGATTTCTGGGCAGCTTGGTGTCCTCCCTGCCGGAGAGAAAATCCCGGGCTGGTGAGAGCTTACAATACATATCACGACAGGGGATTTGAGATATTTCAGGTGTCGCTCGACAAGACCAGGGAAGCCTGGCTGAAAGCTATAGCCGACGACCGTCTTGAGAAGTGGATCCATGTGAGTGATTTAAAATACTGGAATTCGGTTGTTGTCCCTCTGTACGGGATCGAATCGATACCTGCCAGCTACCTGCTCGACCCCGGTGGCCGCATCATTGCAACCAACCTGAGGGGTGAAGCTCTTCATAGAAAGCTGGCCGAATTGTTTGACTAAAGCGAAACTGACAACCGGAACAATCTAATCCACAATACAGACAATGAAAAAAACGATAATACTTCTGCTACCTCTCATATTAATGGCCGGATGCCGCAACAAGGAATCGTTTTCAATTAAAGGAATTGTTGATAATGCTGACAGCAAGACTCTTTATCTGAGAAAGGTTGACGTCAACACCCTTGTAATGGTCGATTCATCGAAGACGGGCTCCGGCGGAAAATTCAAATTCAAAGTAAAGGCAACTGCTCCTGATTTTTACCAGCTGGGTTTTTCCGAGACTTCCTTTCTCACCCTTCTGGCTGAGCCCGGAGAGAAGATCGGAATGAGAATTAACGGAGCCAATCTTTCCATCGATTACACTGTTACGGGATCGGAAGGCTCCGGGAAAGTAAGAATGCTTGATCTCAGGCTGGCAAGAACGAAAAGCAGGCTTGATTCTCTGCGAACCCTGTATGAAGCAGCTTCTGCAGAGCCGGATTTTGAAGAGAAAGGAGCTCTTCTTGAACAGGAATTCAACAACACTGTTTCCGACATACGAAGAAAGACCATCGAGTTCATCATCGGCAACACTACCTCCCTTGCATCGCTGAAGGCCCTGTACCAGAGAATAGATGATAATGCCTATGTACTTTATGATCCCCGCGACCTCCAGTATATGAAGATTGTCTCCGATTCGCTGGGTAAATATTACCCAAGGTCGAGGAACGTTATTGCACTTGCGGAAGACGTTAAAAGGGAGATGAACGAATTCAATACAAGGCAGCTTCAGAATATGGCAAATAATTCGCCGGAGATAAGGCTCGATCCGGAGCTTACCGACATAAACGGGAAAAGGATCGCCCTTTCTTCACTGAGGGGCAAGGTTGTTCTCCTTACCTTCTGGAGTGTCGATTCGCCTGAGTGCATAGCCGAGAACCTTCAGCTCAAGGAGTTATACAAAATTTACAAGAGCAGAGGTTTCGAGATTTACCAGATAAACCTTGACGAGGATGAGGAAAAATGGAAAAGACAGGTCAGATTTGACGAGCTTCCGTGGATAAGCACAAGGGAAGACGATCCTTCCAATCCGAGAAACGCGATCCTCTACAACGTAAGGGTTCTGCCCGCCAATTATCTCTATGGCAGGGATGGCTCCATCGAGGGAACAAACCTTCACGGAAGGACTCTGCAGATAAAACTCAATCAGCTCTTTAACAATTAAATCCCGCGGTGAAAGAAAAAGGTAAAATATTCTTTGCATCCGACTTTCACCTTGGCTTAAAAGCCGGGAGCGATCCGGCCGAAAGGGAAAGAAAAGCCGTGAAATGGCTGAATACCGTCGCTCCGGAGGCAAAGGCTATTTTTCTTCTTGGAGATATCTTCGACTTCTGGTGGGAGTATAAGCTTGTGGTTCCCAAGGGATTCACAAGATTCCTCGGAACAGTATCATCAATTACCGATTCAGGAATCCCTGTCTATTTTTTTACAGGGAACCATGACATGTGGATCACCGATTATCTTCCGGGGGAATGCGGGATGAAGGTCCATTCTGCTCCTGCAACTTTTAATTTTGACGGCAAAAGTTTCCATCTGGCACATGGCGAAGGTCTGGGTTCAGAGAGCAGGCTCTACAGGATTTTACTTTCCATCTTCAGAAACAGGACCCTGCGTTTCCTGTATTCAATGATGCATCCCCGTATTGGTGTCGCAATTGGTCACACATGGTCGCTTCATTCAAGGCTTGGCAAAGGTGAGAAGCTGGAATTTCTCGGAGAGGAGAAGGAGGACCTTATCAGGTATTCAAAAAAAGTCATGAGCGAAAGCAGGATCGATTTCTTCATTTACGGTCACCGCCATCTGGCGATGAAATACGCTCTCAACGGAGGTTCGGAAATATTGTTCCTCGGAGACTGGATAAGTACGGGAAGCTATGCGGTGTGGGACGGAAGGGAGCTTGAACTTAAGGAGTTCTGATCGTCAGTCGCCTTCCTTGTCAACCCTTACACTCATGGTAAAATAAGTATACAGCTCGTTTACCTTTCTGAAATCGTTTTCAAGCCTGCTTCCCGACTTCAGTGCTATATTTATCAGCCCCATATTGCCAGTGCTGTCATTATCAATTTTCTGCTGCGTAAGAGATGAATAGAAGAGTTTTTTAAGCTCTTCCCTTTTTGCATTGTTGACATAATCAAGAATGCCTTTCAGTATCCCTACATTATCGTTGTTCATAAGGTTTCCCGTTGTAAGGATCACTGTGCCCTTATCAATCCGGACCATTGCAGTCGGCATTCCGTATTCCTTCTCCGCTTCGCGTCCGGGGTTGTATTTTGACACGTTCTCGAGGGCCTCGACCATAATATTGAAAACCCTTCGCCTGAACCTGCTTCCGATGTCTTCTTCCGTGAGCCTCGATTCGGCTATGGAAAGGACCTCCTCTCCTATTCCGGGGGTAACGTGCCCCGACCATAGCATGTAGATCCTGTTATCGGCCATTGCCTTTTCGAGGTCCATCACTGAGGATACTTTGAATAACGGTCCGGTGTTTCCGTTGTATACGCCGGTCCCGGTTGAATCGACAGTCTTTCCGATAACGAAATATGAATAATCCTTATCGACCGGTTCAAAACCATATTCCAGCTTATTCCCTGTTTTTGCAGCCATCTCTATGAGCCCGAGTCCGGCCCCGCCCTTTTCACTGAACTCCGATGTCCTGAGGATCTGCTTATACAAAGCCTTTATTCCCTCAGCATCAAGGCTGGTAACCTTTTTAAGCTTTTGGTCCAGCGCATCCACCTGATTTGCCGCAATAAGGTTTCCTGTAACTATCCTGTAGCCGTCATCGGTTTTGGAATAGGTAATAAGCGACATGTGCCCGTTTTTCTTATGTTCTCCGTGCTTTACAATGTTCTGAAGGTTTTCAAGAACATACATGAACAGGCGTTTCCTTCCTGTAAAACTATAGGCATCTTCCTTCATCTCATTCTCAAGAAGGGTAAGCAGCGACAATGAGTTTTTGTCATTGACATCCCCCCTGAATGCAAACAGAAGCCCTTTCTGAGCCGCTTTATCCTGAATCGTCTTAAATATATCCATGCAATAATACCGGGAAAATGATCATCTACATAATCAATGCTAGATAAACGCCATTATTTTTAGTATATTGTCTGCCTCTAAATGAGAGGTTAAGAGGGGTTTAAAGATTAAGGGACAGCCTAAATCAGTTTTTTCAATGTATGCTTACAGTTTTTAATATACAGAGATATTCTCTTCACGACGGGAACGGGGTAAGAACAAATATTTTTTTCAAGGGATGTCCCCTTCACTGCCAGTGGTGCAACAATCCCGAGAGCATAGATCCCTTTCCCTCAATAATGTTCGATGAGAGGGCCTGTAATTCATTCGGCGACTGCATTGCTGCCGGCGAGGGTCATATTATTGCAAGCGAGGGGAAACTCCTTATCGACAGGGAGAATATTGGTGCCTTTGAGAAGCTGAGGGACGTTTGCCCGTCGAAAGCTCTTGTAATAGCTGGAAAGAAGATGAGCACGGATGAGATTATGACAGAGATTGAAAAGGATATTCCCTTTTACGAGATGAGCGGCGGAGGTGTGACCATAACCGGAGGCGAACCCTTTGCCCAGGACCCGGAGTTAAAGGAACTGCTCAGGAAGATAAGGGACCGGGGTATCCATATTTCGGCTGAGACATCTCTCAATATACCATGGGAAGTTCTTGAAAGCTACACGGAACTGGTTGATGTATTCCTTGCAGATCTGAAGCATACCGATCCTGTAAGGCTCTCCGCCTTTACAGGAGGAGACGCGGAGCTTATTACCGGGAACCTCAGAAAACTTGACGCCAGAGGTTGTTGTGTGGTTGTAAGGGTTCCGGTCATTCCTGAGTTTAATTTCCAGGCGCCGGATATGCTGGGAATAATAGATTTTGTTTCAGGACTGGAGAGCACAAGGGAGATAAATTTCATCCCCTTTCACTCGCTTGCAAGGGAGAAGTACCTTATGCTGGGCAGGCCATATATTTTCGAAAATCAAAAAGACATTGACAAAAAAGATCTTCTGCCTTTTGTTCTTTATGCTGAACAAAAAGGACTGAAAGCTAAAATACTTAACTGACATGACATACGATACAGCGACCATTCCCCTGACGCAGCGGATTGCCAGGATGAGGGAAAAGATCATTTCAGCAAAATCAACGGTTTGTACCGAACGTGCAAAATTCTATACTGAAGCATACCGCGAAAACGAAGAGTTGCCGGTAATCCTGAGACGCGCCCTGGCCCTTGAGAAGACGCTCGGCAGCATGACCGTTTTCATTGATGAGGGAGAACTTATTGTCGGCAATCAGTCATCAGCCGTACGGGCTGCACCTATATTCCCTGAGTATGTGACATCATGGATCTTAAAAGAGCTGGATGAATTCGACAAGCGTCCGGGAGATGCATTTTATGTTACTGAAAACCAGAAAAGCGAGTTAAGGGAGCTTTGCAGATACTGGGAAGGTAAAACGCTTATAGAAAGGGGGCATTCTATTATGTCGCCCCTTAACAGGGAAATTCACGATTCGGGAATAATCAGGGCCGAAGGTAACCTGACATCGGGCGATGCCCATATCGCTGTTAATCTGGAAAAGATCCTGAGGATAGGCCTTCCGGGCTTCCTTAAAGAAACAGAAGCTGCCAGAATGGCCGTCAGTAAAGGGGATCCGGAAAATGAAAAAAAGCTAAGTTTTTACAATGCCCTTGAGATATCTCTTTCAGCCTTCATAAATTTCATTCTCAGGTTCGGGTCGCTTGCCGGCAGGCTTGCCGCCGGGGAAACCGATGTGGAAAGAAAAAACGAACTTATCGTCATCGCGAAAAACTGCAGGAACATCGCTTCAGGACCTCCTTCGGGTTTTTATGAGGCCCTGCAGCTCACATGGTTTGTTCAGCTTGTACTCCAGATTGAAAGCAACGGGCACTCAGTCTCTCTGGGCAGGCTGGATCAGTACCTGTATCCTTTTTACCTCAGGGACCGTGAGGCAGGTCTTATCAGCGATGAATTCGTTCTCGAGCTTCTTGAGAACACCTGGCTTAAGCTGCTTTCGGTAAACAAGATAAGATCGTGGTCGCATACCAGGTACTCAGCCGGCGGTCCTCTTTACCAGAATGTCACGATCGGAGGGCAGACCGTTTCAGGGCAGGATGCCGTGAATCGTCTGAGTTTTCTTATTCTCGACTCAGTAGGCCGCATGAAGCTCACCCAGCCAAACCTCTCGGTAAGGTTTCATAAAAACATCGATCACCGCTTTCTTCAGGAGTGCATCAACGTAATAGGGAAAGGGTTCGGGATGCCTGCATTCAATAATGACGAGATCGTGATACCTTCGCTTATTGAACTGGGGGTCAGCCGGGAAGATGCATATAATTACTCCGCAATAGGCTGCATTGAGATTGCGGTTCCGGGAAAATGGGGTTACAGGTGCACCGGAATGAGTTTCCTTAATTTCATGAGGGTTTTTCTTGCTGCCATGAACGACGGACTTGACACCATGTCGGGAAAGAGGTTCTTTCCCGGAACGGGCAGCTTCAGCGATTTCAGCACCTTTGACGAACTGATGAAGGCCTGGAAACATCAGGTCAGCTTATATACACGGGCTTCCATAGAGATCGACACCGCTGTCGACCATGCACTTGAGGAGCTGGTGCCCGACATTCTGTGTTCGGCATTCGTCGACGACTGTATTGAAAGGGGAAGGACCATCAAGGAGGGTGGTTCGGTTTACGATTTTATCTCGGGTCTTCAGGTAGGAATTGCCAACCTTGGCAATTCGCTTGCAGCCATAAAAAAACTTGTATTCGAGGAAAAGCTTATTGACAGGGAACTCCTTTCGGAGAATCTGAAGAACAACTTTGAAGGAAAGGAAGGTGAGAGGATAAGGCAGATCCTCTTAAACTATGCCCCCAAGTACGGGAATGATGATGATTATGTTGACAAGCTCCTTGTTGAAGCATATAACTGTTATATTGAGGAACTTCCCGCCTATCGCACTACACGTTTCGGCAGAGGGCCCGTCGGTTGTGCTTATTATGCCGGAACTTCAAGCATCTCTTCGAATGTACCCTCGGGAGCTGTCGTTCCGGCAACACCCGACGGGAGGAAAGCTTTTACTCCGCTTGCCGAAGGATGTTCACCGACGTCCGGCACCGATATCATGGGTCCCACGGCGGTTTTCAAGTCGGTATCAAAGCTTCCCACCGGCAAAATAACGGGAGGAGTTCTTCTGAACCAGAAGCTTTCTCCCTCAGCGCTGTCGAACGAAACCCAGAGGGAGAAGCTTATCTCCATACTGCAAACTTTCTTCGCAATCCTTAAAGGATGGCATGTGCAGTATAACATAGTCTCGCGCGAGACCCTTCTGGCAGCAAAAAAGAACCCTGAGAATTACAGGGATCTTGTTGTAAGGGTTGCAGGCTATTCGGCTTTTTTCACCACACTTTCGCCCGACACGCAGGACGACATTATTGCACGCACTGAACAGACATTATAGAAAAGAATATGGAAAAAATCCTTTGCGGTGTCGATCTCGGTGGCACCAAGTTATCGGTCGGTCTGGTTTACCGCGACGGCAACATCCTCGACAAGACTCTTGTTTATGATCATTCCGGGAAAAGCGAGACAGAGATTGTTAATTATATAACACAGCTCATAAGGCAGATCCTCCGGAAGAATGGTCTCACCGAGAATGACCTTGAAGGGATAGGAGTAGGTTTTCCGGGGCATGTAAGGTATCGCGACGGCTATACAATAACAACATCGAACCTCAGGGGTTTCAAGAACTTCCCTCTCCGCGATTCGCTTGCCGCCGGGTTCGGGGTTCCCGTAAAGCTCGACAACGATGCCAATGCCCAGGCGTTCTGTGAGTACAGGTTCGGGGCAGGCCGGGGTTACAACGACCTCATCTTCCTTACGATCAGTACTGGTATTGGTGCAGGTATTATTCTGAACGGCCGTGTATACCGCGGACTTACCGGAACTGCCGGTGAATTCGGGCATACTATTGTCGACCTGAACAGCGAGTTCACATGCACCTGCGGCAACAGGGGCTGTCTGATGGGAATCGCATGCGGTCTTTCACTTCCCCACCGTTTCAGGAAAAAGATTGAGGAAGGTGCCGGGACAAAGCTTCCCCTGGAGGATGGTTTTGACTATTCGAAGGTGGATGGAAAGCTTATCCGGGAAGGTCTTAAGATTGATGATCCTGTGTCGAAGTCGATTGTCCTTGAGTGTGCCGACTATATCGGCATTGGAATTTACAATATCTTTCAGGTATTCAATCCTCCTGTTATTATCCTCGGAGGCGGGCTTATGAATCTTGGGGATTACTATTTTGACAGGATCAGGAGCAAGTTCTATGAGCTGGCGAGGGATATGATCTTTGATCCTATCGCGATAGTGAAGTCGGAGGCAGAGGCTGATGCCGGGCTTATCGGTGCCGCGGCCCTTCTTCTTGAAGAATGATCCATGCCTTTTTATCCGGCCCATCCTTCCCTGTCGAGGTTCCTGTAGTTTATTGCTTCGGAGATATGTTCGGCCATAATATTTTCCGATTCATCGAGGTCGGCGATCGTTCTTGCGACTTTCAGGATCCTGTCGTAAGCTCTTGCAGATAACCCCCTGATCTCCATTGCCGTTCTGAGCAGTTTCCCTCCCGCCTCGTCGAGCTGGCAATACCTTCGCTGCATTGAAGCTGTCATCTGCGAATTTGAGTAAACGCCTTTAAACTGTGCAAATCTCTTTGCCTGGATATTCCTCGCTCTTATTATCCTTTCCCTTACGTTCTCAGACCTGTCGGGTTTTGCCTGATCGGCAAGCTTCTCATATTTTACAGGTACGACTTCGATGTGAATATCTATTCTGTCGAGCAGCGGGCCTGAGATCCGGTTCAGGTATTTCTGAACCATCCCCGGTGAGCACACACACTCTTTATCGGGGTGGTTATGAAATCCGCAGGGGCATGGGTTCATGGATGCTATCAGCATAAAGCTTGCAGGGTAGTCGCATGTTGATTTCGCCCTTGAAATGGTTATGATCCTGTCTTCGAGGGGCTGACGCATCACTTCGAGAACGCTTCTTTTGAATTCGGGGAGCTCATCCAGAAAGAGTACCCCGTTATGAGCCAGTGATATCTCGCCCGGTTGAGGGAAAGTCCCTCCGCCAACAAGAGCTACATCAGATATGGTATGATGGGGTGAACGGAAAGGTCGCCGGGTCATAAGGGCTGTATGGTCGTCGATCTTGCCGGCCACCGAATGTATTTTTGTTGTTTCGAGAGCTTCCTCGAGGGTCAGAGGCGGCATGATTGTGGCCAGACGTTTCGCCAGCATTGTCTTGCCCGAACCTGGCGGACCGATCATAAGAAGATTATGATGTCCGGCAGCTGCCACTTCGAGAGCCCGTTTGACATTTTCCTGACCCTTGACATCGGAGAAATCGACGTCGTATCTGTTGGCCTCTCCGTTAAAGATTTCATTGAGGTCGATTCTCACCGGGTCGAATTTCCTTGTACCGTTGAACAGATCTATTACATCGGCCAGTTTCTCAAGGCCGAAGACCTCCAGGCCGTTTACCACTGCAGCTTCCCTTGCGTTTTTTGAAGGAAGTATCACACCCTTGAATCCTTCCTCCCTGGCCCTGAGGGCTATAGGGAGCACTCCCCTCACAGGCTGCAGGGTACCGTCGAGCGACAGTTCTCCCATTATGATAAAAGATTCGAGGTCTTTTCCCGAAATTTTCCCGTCGGCCGCGAGGATCCCTGCAGCAAGGGGAAGGTCGTAAGCTGAACCCTCCTTCCGGATGTCGGCCGGGGCCATGTTAACGACAACCTGACGGCCGGGCCAGTGGTACCCAAGGGTTCTTATTGCCGATTCTATCCTTTGCTGGCTCTCCTTTACAGCCACATCGGGAAGCCCTACCAGGAAAAAACGCACCCCCTGCGAAACGTTTACTTCAATAGTGACGGTGACGGCATCAATACCGGCAACGGCACTGGCAAATGTCCTTACCAACATATTATAAATTTTTGCACTTACAGCGAAACAGAACCAAATATAATAAAAAGGAAGACAAGGACAAAAGGACTTGGGCAAAAGATTTCCAAGAAGTCTTCGTGACAAAACCAATGACCGGTTTACCGGCAGGAAAATGCAATAGTTTCAATGAATCCTGAAATAAGCCACTGCTCTTAAAACGGAGGATTGATATTTCAGCCTTCCCCGGCTGGCTCGCTGGAGCCCAGAACCTCGTGAACCTGGCGGAGGCTCTCGGCATTTTCGGCGAGAATCACAAGGATGTCGTCAGGCTCTATAACTGTTGAACCGTTGGGGGTCACGAAGCGGCCCTTGCGTTTGATGAGGGCGATCAGTGCTGCCCTGGGAAATCCCAGATCGAGGATACGTTTCCCGGCGGCTTTGCTTGTATCATCAATAACTATCTCTGTGAGCTCGGTCTTTATTGTATCCGAGAGTTCTATATCGGGAGGGGTCCTTTGTTTTGCCTTTTCCGGAACTGAAACATGCAGAAGCTTTGCCACCCATCCAAGGAAAGTGCCCTGCAGGAGGACAGAGGTAAGCGATATAAAAAACACTATATTAAAGATCATCTGTGCCTTATCGAGTCCTGCCAGTAAGGGAAAGGTGGCAAACACTATCGGTACTGCTCCCCTGAGCCCGACCCACGATACGAAGGTCATTGTGCGGAGCTTAAGCCGGTAAGGCATTAAGCACAGAAAGACGCTCAGGGGTCGTGCGATCAACATAAGAAAAGCAGAAATAAGAAGACCTATGCCCAGTACCGGGACGATCTGGCTTGGAAAAACTAACAGGCCAAGAGTAAGGAAGAGCACAATCTGCATCAGCCATGCAAAACCGTCAAAGACCTGCAGAATAGTTTTCTTATGAATAAGGTACTGATTACCAAGGTAAACAGCCTGGAGGTATATGGCTAGGAAGCCGTTGCCTCCGAGAAAATCTGTGATCGAGTAAGTAAAGAACATCAGGGCCATTACCAGGACCGGGTAAAGCCCGACGTAGTCAAGTTCAATGTGGTTTATTATTTCTTTTCCTACCTTTCCGAAGAGGAATCCTGTTGCCACACCAATAACCACCTGTCTTATGAAAAGAGGCACAATATCAATAACTGAGCTGTGCTCCGACAGGATTATCCCCATTACGGCCACGGTGAGAAAATATGCCATTGGATCGTTGCTCCCGCTTTCCAGCTCAAGGAGCGAGCGTATGTTCTTCTTAAGCCCGAGCTGGCGTGACCGCAGTATCGAGAATACGGCCGCAGCATCTGTTGAAGACACTATTGCACCAAGAAGAAGACCCTCGTAAATACTGAAATCAGTAATAGCCCAAACAAATACCCCAACCGCGGCAGCAGTAATAAAAACTCCGGCGGTTGACAGTGTCAGCCCGTGCCAGAAGACCGGCTTTATTACTTCCCATCGTGTCTCAAGACCTCCCGAGAAAAGTATGAAGTTGAGTGCTACAATACCTACAAAACGTGCAATTTCAGGTTCATTGAAATTGATTTTGCCTATTCCCTCAGAGCCTGCAAGCATCCCGACAAAAACGAAAAGCACAAGCGTCGGAACCCCCAGGCGGAAAGATGTTTTTCCTGCAAGAACGCTTATCCCCAGCAGCAGTGAACCTATGATCAGTATGTTTTCGAGGGTAATATTCATCCTTCAGGCATAATTCTCTTCTCTTCGTTCCCGGTCAAACAGAATATCTTTCTGACAGAAATCCCGCATATGTCCTTTTTCGATTACAAAATAATTATTTTTTTGCATAAATGGTTTCGATTGTAACATTTGTTACAATCACATAGTGAGAAAATTGGTTTTTTTGCAGAAATTTACTTCGGATAACGCGGGGAAATATTGTTTCGGACATAGAATAAATATTTATTAACCAAATAATTCAAATCATGAGTATGTTTTGCTTCCAGTGTCAGGAGACTGCAAAAGGAACAGGTTGCACACTTGCTGGTGTTTGCGGCAAGAAGGACGATGTTGCCAACATGCAGGATCTTCTGGTTTTTGTAACAAAGGGAATTTCTTTTTTTGCCACCAGGCTGAGGGAACTCGGCATTGACAACAGCGAATCGGGGAAGTTCATTGTTGACAGTCTTTTCATGACCATCACCAATGCAAACTTCGATTATGACAGATTCGTTACAAGGGTAAGGGAAGGGCTTAAGCTCAGGGATGAGCTTAAGGACAAATTCTTAAAAGCGGGTGGAACCGTTCCCGCCAGTGTACATGAATCGGCTGTCTGGACCGGTAGTACGGTTGAGGAGTTCGAGGCAAAAAACAAATCAGTCGGAGTTTTGTCGACTGAAAATGAAGATGTAAGATCGCTCAGGGAAATGGTCATCTACGGACTGAAGGGGATGGCTGCATATACTGAGCATGCTTACAACCTTGGTTTTGAAGACAAGTCGATTTACAAATTCATTGAGGAGGCTCTTGTTGCAACCACCAACAACAGTCTCAGCGCTGATGAGCTCGTTGCCCTTGTTATGGAAACCGGAAAATTCGGGGTAACTGCCATGGCTCTTCTTGACAAAGCCAATACCTCAACCTACGGTAATCCTGAGATAACAAAGGTAAATATAGGCGTAAGGAACAACCCGGGCATCCTTATCAGCGGACACGACCTCAGGGACATGGAAGATCTTCTGGTTCAGACTGAAGGTACAGGAGTGGATGTTTACACGCACAGCGAGATGCTTCCTGCGAACTATTATCCTGCTTTCAAGAAATTCAAACATTTCGTGGGCAATTACGGAAGCTCCTGGTGGCAGCAGAAGGAGGAATTTGAGACATTCAACGGTCCTGTCCTTTTCACAACCAACTGTATCGTTCCGCCGAAAACCGGGGCAAGCTATGCTGACAAGGTTTATACCACGGGAGCAGCCGGATTCACAGGATTCAGGCATATTGGCGAAAGGCCTGCGGGAGGACGTAAGGACTTCTCTGAGATAATTGAACATGCAAAGCGCTGCCAGCCTCCTGTTGAGATCGAAAAAGGAGAGATTATTGGAGGTTTTGCACATAACCAGGTTATAGCACTTGCCGACAAGGTGGTTGATGCTGTCAAATCGGGAGCAATTAAAAAGTTCTTCGTAATGGCCGGATGCGACGGAAGGTTCAAACAGCGCAACTATTACACCGAATTTGCTGAGGCTCTTCCCCAGGATACGGTAATTCTTACAGCAGGCTGTGCAAAATACCGTTACAACAAGCTTCCGCTTGGCGATATAGGAGGCATTCCCAGGGTTCTGGATGCCGGGCAGTGCAACGACTCGTACTCTCTTGCAGTGATTGCCCTGAAGCTGAAGGAAGTATTTGGACTGAAAGACATCAACGATCTGCCTATAGCATTCAACATAGCATGGTATGAGCAGAAGGCCGTGATCGTTCTTCTTGCCCTCCTTTATCTTGGGGTCAAGAATATCCACCTCGGTCCGACACTCCCGGGATTCCTTTCTCCCAATGTTGCAAAAGTCCTCGTTGAGAAATTCGGAATTGCCGGTATCGGCACCGTCGAGGATGACATCAGGTTATTTTTGAGCTAGACCTGGCTCATGTAATATAATTGAAAGGGGTGTTAAGTGCAACACCCCTTTTCATTCTTATCTCTATCGGGTAACCGGATTATTTCCGTGGTTTTTCAGATTGCCGATCCTCCTCTTTCTCCGGTCCGGATCCTGATGCATTCCTCCAGCGGGGAAATAAATATTTTTCCGTCGCCCAGTTGTCCCTCGGGTCCATTTGTCTTTGCCGCTTTGAGGATTGTGTTTACGGTGATGTCGACAAAAGCATCGTTGACAGCTATCTCAATCCTGATCTTTGGGATTAGATCGGGGATTATTCTCTGTCCCCTGTACATTTCCTCAATTCTCTGCCGTCCGTTACCGGAGACCCGGCTTACTGTGATCCTCGTTATTTCAGCAGCGATAAGAGCTTCGCGAACCTTATCCAGCTGCACTTCGCGTATTATTGCCGTTATAAGTTTCATCTTTAACAGTTTTGATTAGTTTATCAGCTTGGGTTCAGCATACCGTAGCCCCTTTCGCCATGGTACGACCTGTCGAGGCCGGCCATCTCCTCGTCCTCTGATGCCCTGAACCTTATGAATTTGTTCAATGTCCATATTATCGCAAAGGTCATTGCCATCGCATAAAGAATTGCTATTGCCACAGCAAGGGCCTGTACGCCGAGCTGATTCCAGACGGTCCATGAACCGTCTGTTGCAGCGGCGGCTGCTTCCTTCATCCACGATGGGCGGATAAAGAATGTCAGGAAAATCGCTCCTACCACCCCTCCCACTCCATGGATTCCGAAAGCGTCGAGGCTGTCGTCATAACCCAGTTTATTCTTAAGCTGGATAGCCTTGTAACATATCAGGGAAGCGAGTACGCCGAGAACCAATGCTCCGTAGGGCTGGACCACGCCCGCTGCCGGAGTGACAGCAACAAGACCGGCCAGGATTCCGCTCGCAAATCCCAGTGCAGTCGACTTACCCTGGTGAAATCCTTCAATTATGATCCATGTTAAAGCTCCTGCTGCAGCGGCGATCTGTGTTGCAGTAAGAGCCTGTGCAGTGCTGAGCCCGCTCGAAACGCTGCTTCCGGCATTGAAGCCGAACCACCCCACCCAGAGCATCCCTGCTCCGAGCATTGTCAGAACAAGGTTGTTGGGGCGTATCACCTGATAGGGATAGCCACGCCTCGAGCCGATGAACAATGCTGCCACAAGACCGCTGAATCCGGCTGAAATGTGAACGACGGTGCCTCCTGCAAAATCAATCGCTCCCCTGGCGCCAAGATTATAGAGAAATCCGTCGGGCGCCCACACCCAGTGACAAAGAGGATTGTAAACAATAATGCTCCACAGCGCGATGAAAATACAGTAGGCCTTGAAGTTCACCCTTTCGGCAAAGGCCCCGGCGATAAGGGCAGGGGTTATTATTGCAAACTTTCCCTGGAACATTGAAAATACATATTCCGGCACTTTGGCCTCGAGAATGTTATTGTCAATCCCCTTAAGGAAGAAGTATTCAGGGCTCCATCCAAAAAGGCCTCCCATTACACTTCTCCCGAAACTCATACTGTATCCCACGACCACCCAAAGGATACTTATTATTCCCATTGCCACAAAACTGTGCATGATAGTCCCGAGAACGTTCTTTGTTCTTGCCAGACCGCCGTAGAACATTGCCAGACCGGGTATCATGAGCAGCACAAGTGTTGTTGAGGTGAGCATCCATGCCGTTGCCCCTGAATCGATCTCACCTCCGTCCGAAGCATACAAACCCGCAATACCTGAGCTCAGGAGCAGACAGGTAAACAGGGTCTTTTTCCAGATAAGTTTCATAATTGTCAAGATTCAAATTAAAAATTACTTTTCCGGGGCAAACATATATATTTTTAGGGGTTAACTGCTCTTTTTACATATTTATTTTACCCCTACCCCTTTTTTAAAGAGGGTAAGATCTTATTTAATCCTCCTTTTTTCGTTTACTACCCCATAATTTACAAGGGGATGGGCTTATAATTTAAAATGTTTATAAATTAAATCTGTCAGGGTTGAAAATATTTATAGGCAGGGCTGAGCAATAAAGTGAAATAGGGCAGAAGGCCGGATCTGGTATTCCGGTTCAGGTTTTCTGGTTTGGATATAATATCCTATTTTAGTCTTTCCCTAACATTTGATCTTATGAAGGCAAGACCTGCTATAAATGTTTTTATGCTTTCAGCCATAATAATGGTAAGTTGTTCAGGAAACAGGACAGTTATTCTTAGATCGCCTGACCAGAATAACGTACTTACTATAAAGAGCAATTACAGCAACAACTCCTGCGAGGCATTTTCCATCAGTTTCGAATCTGGTGGAAAGCAGGTAATTCTGGATTCTCCTGTTAGCCTTAATGCCGGTGAAGGCTTAAACCCAGGTAATCTTAAAATAAAAAGTATTAAAAGAGAATCATTCTCAAATACCTGGAAAAATGATTTCGGAGAATTGAAAGTAGTGCCGGACATATATAATATGGCTGTGATTGCACTCGAAAATGAAGAGACCAGGATAAATCTGATTTGTCGATCCTATAACGAAGGGATTGCGTTTGCCCTGGAAATTCCGGAGCAGGACGGAATTGATTCGCTGAAAATAACGGATGAAAATATTTCCTTCCGGTTTCAGTCCGATCACATGGCCTGGTCTGCGCCAAGGGCTCAGGCAGCATATTCGCGGCTGCCTCTCAGCAGAATCGATAAGGGATGCGAAAGACCTCTGGTGATTGAAGCAGATACAAACCTCATGCTGGCACTTGGAGAGGCAGGGCTAGTTGATTTTGCCAGAATGAAATTCGAAACTGACACCGCATTTAATAACTCCATAAGAACAAGGCTTGATGGTGAGGTTACAAAAAAACTGCCTTTCCGTACTCCGTGGAGATATGTGATGACCGGAGCGGGTCCGGGAGACCTCCTTGAAAAGAACTATTTCATTTTAAACCTTAACGATCCATGTGCCATTGAAGACATCTCGTGGATAAAACCCGGAAAGGCACTCCGGGAAGTTACCCTGACTACAGAGGGCGCAAAAGCAGCAATCGATTTTACATCATCCCACAACATGCAGTATGTCGAATTTGATGCAGGATGGTACGGTCCGGAGAACAACGACCTTTCTGATGCCCGTGCAGTAAACCTTGATCCCGCCAGGTCGAAGGGTCCTCTCGACATGAAAAAGGTTCTTGACTATGCCCGATCCAAAAACATCGACATCCTCCTTTATGTAAACCGGAGAGCTTTAGAGCGGCAGATTGACGAACTCCTTCCCCTGTACAGGGAATGGGGTGTTGCAGGAATAAAGTTCGGATTCGTCAGGGTTAGAACCCAGGATGCGACAAAATGGCTTCATGAATCGATTATAAAGGCTGCTGATCACAAACTTGTGGTCGACGTCCATGACGAATACCGCCCCACAGGCTTTTCCCGGACATATCCCAACTTACTGACCATGGAAGGGATCCGCGGCGACGAGGAGAGTCCTTCGAACAGCCATACCCTTATCACCATGTTCACAAGGATGATCGCGGGCCAGGGCGACAACACCATCTGCTATTACAATGAGAGGGTTGAGAACAAAATGGGCTCGCATGCCTCACAGCTTGCCAAGGCGGTATGCCTCTTCAGTCCGCTGCAGTTCCTTTACTGGTACGACAAGGCTGCCCCTTCTCTCAAAAAGAACGACGGCCAGTGGGGAGCCACCAACTACATCGGCGATGAGCCTGAGCTTGAATTCTTCGACAATGTGCCTACTGTATGGGATAAAACCCTGGTGCTGCACGCAAAAATCGGGGAATATGGGATTATAGCAAGGGAAAAGGGTGATGAATGGTTTATTGGCGGCATAAACGGAGTCAATCCCTCAAAACTTGATATCAAATTCTCCTTTCTGGATCCGGATAAGACATATTCTGCAAAAATCTACTCCGATGATCCGTCTGTCAACACAAGAACTCATGTCAGAATTGACAGTATTAGTGTCAACCATAAAACTGTATTTCCGGTGAATCTCAATCCGGATAATGGGATTGCAATCCATCTTAAAACGGAAAGCAGAATTAATTAATAAAAGAAATCCTTTAACTGCGGAGAACGAAGAGAAGCACAGAGATAAGCAGAATAATAACATGGAATGGATTTAACCTCTGTGCTCCTCTGAGCTCTCTGTGGTGAGAAGAATTTAACCACGGAGAACACGGAGAAGCACAGAGAAGAAAAGAAACAGACCAATACATGAAATGGATTTAACCTCTGTGTTCCTCTGTGCTCTCTGTGGTGAGAAGAATTTAACCACGGAGAACACGGAGAAGCACAGAGAAGAAAAGAAACAGGCCAATAACATGAAATGGATTTAACCTCCGTGTGCCTCTGTGCACTCTGTGGTGAGAATAATCCACCCGGAAGTCACAAAAAATTCTTATCCAGAAATTCCTGGAATTTTTCCCTGTACTGCTCGCTTACGGGGATGTAGGTTTTTCCGAAGACTATCCTGCTTCTTTCAATGATCTCTATCCTTTCGAGGTTCACAATGAAAGACCTGTGAA
Organism: Bacteroidales bacterium; assembly: GCA_040772125.1. GTDB lineage: Bacteria > Bacteroidota > Bacteroidia > Bacteroidales > VadinHA17 > LD21. The sequence continues at coordinate 151,427 of JAXGYS010000003.1, read as the reverse complement.
TCCTCATGAACTTAGCCGGGGGAAGCTTTGCCTCGAGCAGTTTCATGGTTATAAGGGAGAGAACCGGTTTTGATGCGCCTGCGGTGTAAACCTTCACGTAATCCTTCAGGCCTTCGATATAGAGTATGTCGTTGAAATTTATTCGTCTTATCTTGTAATCCGATTTCAGAAACAGGAATTCATAGTTTGATTCCACTTTTTCCTGCTCACCCTGTTCAATCCGGATGAGCTTTGCTGCCTTTCCCACTGCCTTAAGAAATTCCTCATAGCTGAAAGGTTTCAGGAGATAATCGACAACCTCCAGTTTAAAACCTTCGAGAGCGTATTTTTCATAAGCGGTGGTAAACACTACCCTCGGACCACCTGTAAGCGCCCTGGTGAATTCTATTCCGGTGAGGTCTGGCATTTGAATGTCGATAAAGATAAGATCCACTTTTTCGTTGATCACGAACTCCAGTGCCTCCTGGGGGTTGTCAAAACTGCCAGTAAGTTCGAGCCCCGGGGTCTTTTTGATATACCCGGTTACAAGCTGAAGGGCCAGCGGCTCATCATCGACTGCAATTGTCCTGATCATCAGGTTGTTTTTATTTCGAGACTCACTTCGTACCGGGTTCCGGTACTTGTAATTTTCAGTTCGTGACTTCCCGGAAACAGAAGGCTCAGCCTTTTCCTGACATTTTCAAGCCCGATGCCTCCATCGTAAGATCCCTCTCCCTTTTCGCCGTTTGCTTCATGAAGGGAGTTTGAGCATCTGAAAACCAATGAACCGGCTTCCGCTTTCATGCCAATATCAATGAATGACTTTTCGCGGTAGCTTATACCATGCTTGAACGCGTTCTCAATGAATGGAATGAACAGAAGTGGCTGTATATTCCTGTCATCATAATCTTCAGGAAAACTGACATTCAGCGATACCCTTTCGCTCATTCTGAGCTTCATCAGATCGATATAGTTCCTCATGAACTCTATCTCGTGGCTCAGCATTGTATTTCCCTTCTCCGAATCGTAGATAAGGTACCTCATCAGTTTTGACAGCTTCAGGACTGCCTCCCGGGAATCGTTCTGGTTTATTCCGATAAGTGAATAGATGTTATTCAGCGTGTTGAAGAAGAAGTGGGGGCTTATCTGGTTTTTCAGGAAAGCAAGTTCCGAATTGAGTTTTTCCTTTTCTATTTCCTTGCTGAGTTCCTCTATCTGCGACTGCCGTTCAAGCACCTTCAGTCCCAGCGAAAGAAACATCAGGAAAAATGCTGTGGGAAAATAGTTTACAATGTGCACCCTTCGGAAAGGATCTTTTAAGGTCCTTACCGGAGGAGGTCCTCCATGGGGTCCGGGCCGTGGATCATCAATTTTTGCCTGAGGAAACTGGTCAAAGGAAGGTATTTTCTTTATTACCATTCTGTTCGAAAAGTCCGAAATAATGTATAAACCAATCACCAGTATACCTGCGAAGAGGTAATATTTTATTCTGCTTTCCCTGAAGAATAACCTTGGAACGAGATAAAGGTAGTTTATGTAAAAGATGGAGCCCCAGATGAATGCATTGATATAATAGATCCACAGGAAGTCCTTTGCAACGGGCCATCGTGAAATGAAATAAACCGGCAGTCCGATAAAGATCACCCATACGATAACGTGAAGCAGTACCTTTATACTCTTCGTTTTGAAAATTCCCGGTTTTATTTTACCATCATTCATACCTGAGAGCATCAATCGGATTTAGGTTTGCAGCCTTGCGGGCAGGATACCAGCCGAAGAACACTCCTATAGCAAAACATACTGCGAAAGCCAGTATCACCGACCGGGTTGTTACAACGACCGGGCTGTTCATCAGCGTTCCTGCTGCAGTTGCGATCAGGTATCCGAATACCACGCCGAGAGCTCCTCCCAATATACTCATTATTATTGATTCGACAAGGAACTGTCTGAGGATGTCGCGGCTCCTTCCCCCAATCGACATTCTTAGCCCTATTTCCCTGGTACGTTCCGTCACAGAAACAAACATGATATTCATGATACCTATTCCGCCCACGAGCAGAGATATCCCTGCTATCGCGCCAAGGAGGTAGGTCATGATATCGGTTATTGAAGAGACAGTCTCAAGGAGTTCCGACTGTGACATAACCCTGAAGTCGTCTTCTTCCGATTCTTTAAGCTTGTGAGTCCTCCTGAGTATTTCAGTAACCTCATCGGCTGCTGCGGTGCTCTTTTCCTCGCTTACTGCCGATGCGTAGATACCGTTTATGTAGTCGATAGCAGCAAGTCTTCTCTGGACTGTTGTGTACGGAGCAAGGATAAGATCATCCTGGTCCTGTCCCATACCGCTTTCACCCTTGTCCTCAAGGACCCCGATAACCTCAAAAGGAAGGTTTTTTATCCTTATGGTTACTCCTACAGGATCGGCCCCATCTCCAAAGAGGTTCTCAACCACTGTTGTACCCAGGATGCAGACTTTCGACATACCCCTCACTTCGTTGGAAGTAAATATTCTTCCGCTCTCTATTTTAAGTTTCCTTATGTCGAGGTATTCCCCGCTCACACCATGAACGGTTGTCTGGGTATTCTGATTGCCGTATATCACCTGTCCGCTCGCCGATACCTGGGGTGAGACCGCAGAGAGATACACTGCCTCATTTTGAAGAGTTTCCACATCGCTCATCCTTAAGGCCATTGAACTGGAGGCTCCAAGGCTGACTCCTCCCCTCATCTGCATGTTTGGCATTATCATTATAAGGTTTGTCCCCATCGAAGACATCTGATCCTGGATATTCTTTTTTGATCCCTCGCCTATTGCAAGCATGGCTATGACCGACGCCACCCCAATAATTATCCCGAGCATGGTAAGTATTGCCCTGAGCTTGTTCCGGACAAGTGCCCGGATTGCTATTTTTAAAAGATTCCTGATATTCATTGCCTGTCCCTTTTCTCAGTTTTCAAACTCCTCGATATTTTCAACCGGAAGTGTAAGCAGCACATCGGATGCCTTAAGCCTGTCGGTTACCATATTCTCACGCTGTATTCTGCCGTCCCTGAACATAACATTTCTTGTGGCATAGCGGGCGATATCAGGTTCGTGAGTTACAAACACTATTGTCCTTCCCTTGCCGTTGAGTGACTGGAAGAGCTCCATGATCTCTACTGAGGTCCTGGTATCAAGGTTTCCCGTTGGCTCATCGGCCAGTATCAGTACAGGGTCGTTTACGAGCGAACGGGCTATTGCCACCCTCTGCTGCTGACCGCCTGAAAGCTGATTTGGCATATGACCCATCCTGTCTTTGAGTCCCACGGCTTCAAGTGCATCGACAGCCCTTTCGAGGCGTTCTTTCGATCTCATCTTTGGATTATAGAACAGAGGAAGTTCAACATTCTCAAGTGCTGTTGTACGGGGCAGAAGGTTATAGGCCTGAAAGACAAAACCCAGTTTCCTGTTCCTCAGCCTGGCCAGTTCATCCCTGTTCATGGAATTCACATTTGTTCCATCGAGTAAATAGTCACCTCCCGTCGGCTGGTCGAGACATCCGAGGATATTGAGCATAGTCGATTTCCCCGATCCGCTCATTCCCATTATGGCCACAAATTCACCTTCGCTTATCTGAAGGTCAACTCCCCTCAGCGCGTGTACCACGACCTCGCCGACATGATAGTCCTTCCTGAGCTGTTTTATTTCAATTATAACGTTGTCCATGAGGTACTGTATTAATAGGTTTCGCCTGCTTTCCGGCTTAGAATGGCATTGGCGGACCGCTGGCCCTGCTTGTTCCTGATTTCTTCAACGGATCGGTCATAGCCACGACAACCTCATCGCCCTCATTCAAGCCTGAATGAACTTCCACATTCGAACCGTTCTGAATCCCCAGTTGTATCATCACCGGCTTCAGGCTGTTATCTGGATTCTTCACCCATACAGTTTTGATTCCCTCGGGAAGGTCGGGAAATGATCCGGTCTGAGGCATGCCTCCCGGTATTGATCCTCCAGCCATCCCGGCAGAAGGTGCGGGCATGTTAACAGCCGATGGATCCATTCCTGCAGGCATTCCTTCAACGGGACCGTTCTTCATTGCTTCCTTCATCATTTTCATCAGGTATTCCGAATCGGGAGTAAATCGTACGGCCTTGCCTGAAAGGACAAGAGTATTACGTTTCTCATCTATGAATATGGTTGCGCTTGCAGTCATCCCAGGCATAAGTTTTTTATCGGGATTGGGAGCGCTGAATATAACCACATAGGTAACCACGTTGTTTGTTGTAACAGGTTTAAGCCTTATCTGCGACACCTCTCCTTCAAACTTCTCATCAGGATAGGAGTCAACCGTAAACTGGACTCTCTGTCCCAATTTGACCTGCCCTATATCGGCCTCGTCCACACTTGCCTGAACTTCCATCTGGGTAAGGTTGTTGGCTATGGTGAACATCTCGGGTGTGTTGAAACTTGCAGCCACCGTCTGGCCTTCCTCAATTGCCCTGTTGAGAACCACTCCGTCGATCGGTGAATATATAGTTGCATAAGCAAGATTGACCTTAGCCCTGTCGAGAGCCGATCTGGCATTGTTCAGTGAAGCCTTTGAATTCTGGTAGTTGTAAACTGCCTGATCATAATCGGCCTGAGCGATCAGGTTCTTTTCGTACAAGGCCTTCATCCTGTTCCAGGTAGCTTCCTGAAAGTCGAGTTGTGCCTTTGCCTGGTCGACCGAAGCCTGGCTCTGTTCAAGCTGCGCCCTCAACGGTGTCTCGTCGAGCCTTGCTAGAACCTGCCCCTGCTTTACATTATCGTTGAAATCGACATATACATGTTCAATTATACCTGATACCTGGGTGCCCACTTCAACGGTTGTGATAGCTTCCAGTGTACCTGTTGAAGTTACCGTGTTGGTTATATCCCCCTTCTCAACCTTCACCGTTTCGAAAGAGTATTCAGCAGTCTTCGCCCTGAATGGCTTCAGTACTGCCAGAACAATCAGAGCACCCACAATCGGGCCGGTTATTATCAATGTCTTCTTCTTCATTGTTTTAAGTATTATTTTTTTATAGTGTCAATGGAATGCCCGAATAGAAATCGAGAACCTTATAGCTGAATATCAGGTTGTACTTTGACTGAAGCAGGTTGCTTTCAGCAAGGATAAGGTTGGTTTTTGAGACGAGGTAATCGACCGAGTTAATTATTCCCTGCCTGAACTTCTCATCTGACAGTGCAGACGATTCGCTGGTAGCATTGTAATTCTCGAGGCTGGCCTCATAGTCAACCTGGGCTGATGTTACATCGAGACAGGCCTGTTCTATGCTTTTCCTCAGTTCGTTCCTGGTGTTCAGTTCGCTCAGTTCAGCATCCTGATAACCCAGCTGAGCGACAGCCACGCTGGTCTTAACCTGTTTTCTCTGATAGACTGGTACCGAAAGCGACAGGCCCAGCGACGGTGAGATCCCGTTGTTTATCTGCTCGAAATACGGATCGCTCATCCTTCCCGAATAGCTTGTTCCGATACCTGCGCTTGCTGACAGTGAAGGATAATAGCCTGCTTTTGCAATTTCTTCGTCGAGGGCGGCAATTTTCTTGTTGACCTCTGCATTTTTCACCTGCGGCTTTATACCCAGGGCAACCTGATAGACCTCTGCTACATCGGGGGTCCGGTTCTGGTTTACCGACTCATCCAGTTTTGGATCAACGATGGTAAATCCATCTGTTACGGGCAATTCCATCAGCTGTTCCAGGTTAACCTTTGCAATGGCAAGCTGGCTCCTGGCATTTGCAAGGTTAAGTCTTTCATTGGCCAGCTGCGACTTTACCTGTGCATAGTCGGCCTGCGAGATCAGCCTTATGGCAAGCCTTTCGGCTGCAAGTTCAAGCTGGCTCTGTGTTGACTCTATCTGCCTTTCAGTATTCCTTACCTGTTCTCCGGCATAAAGAACCTGGAGATATGCATTAAGGATACTGAGGCTTACCGACTCCTTTATGGTCTCGAGGGAATACTGTCCGGCTTCAATATCAAGAGCAGCCTGCTTTATCTGGTTGTTCAACCTTGATGCATTGAATATGGTAACCGACGAGTTAGCAGAGATATTCGATCCGCCGGCGCCGCTAAGTCCTGATCCGCCTGTACCTTTTACCCAGTTATAATTCTGTGTTACCGAGGCATTAACTGAAGGAAAGCGCTGGGACTTTGCCTGATCTGAATAGCTCAGGTACCTTTCGATCGCAATTCCTCCTTTTCTTACCTGGATATTCCTTTCCAGGGCATAGCTTATACATTCCTCCAGTGTCCAGATGCTGTCCTGCCGGGCTTGTAGGTTAGTCGCAAAACATAAAAGCATTGCAAAATATATCAGAATTCCGCTTTTCATAACACACTTATTTTTGGGTGAAAAATAAAGCGGACACCGGGCGATAAAAAATCTAATAGAAGTATAGCGGATCTTTACCGATTGAAAGGAGGATTTTTATGACGAAAAGTAAGGGCGTTGCATGCAACGCCCTTACTATAATGGGACATGCCATGGCATGTCCTTATCTCTCACAGCATGTCCTTATATCGCCAGCTTTATCATTTTAAGGTTATTCTCAAGTCCGGTAAGATACACCAGCAGCCATGGGTGTACCGGAGCCAGGATCAGATCGGAATCCCAGTTGTAATTTCCGCCGGGGGTCTTTCTCAGGTTGAAAACAGCAGATGCGGCGGCAGCGAGCGATTCACATCCCGGTGTTTTTTCAAGCAATGAAATAAGATCACTCAATCCAGCCAACAATCCGGAATGAATGGCTTCCTTTTCCTTTCCAAACCTGGAGTCATTCCTGACCGATAGCCAGGAATCCTGATAAGCTCCGAGGTCTCCCTTCCACATGTCGGGAGAATAGCCCGAAGAACCAAGATAAAGATCCCGGTATTCCTGAGTCAGAACTATCAGCTCATCGATACGCTTATCCAAAGGAGTCTGATCCCGGGCTTCAGGATTGTCTGCTGCTTTGGCCGACTGGTAATAATTATGCAGCAAGGTATAGCTATCGACCATTTTTTCCTTAGAAACATTAAGGGCAAGAAGGCCGGTGAAGCATGAAATTATCATAAGAAGGAACAAAACGCTCACTGTATTGTAAATATTTTCCCTTGTATCTCCTGACTCTGACAAAAGAAAAACAGGCAGAAAAACCACAAAGGGGAAAGGTATAGCGATCAGCATCAGCCATCCTGAACCTGGCCAGTGCTGGATTTTAAAAAGCATGGCTGTAAATATCACGAAGGACGTCAGCCAGGTCACGATGTACAATAATCTTTTCCTTTTATCGCCTTCAGCTTTATAGCAACTTATAAGTGCCAGCGGCATAAAGGCAAGGACCAGTATTGTGATTCCTCCGAAAAGCAAAATTGAGGCTCCCGGCCAATGGCTGACCTTGAACACTATGCCAAGGAATATTATCACTGCGGTTGCCAGTCCCAGTATATATAATCTCTGTTTCATCTCAGTATATTTATATATGGTTATTCATTTTCTGCAAGTTCCCTCACTACATATTGTTCAACAGCAAGAAGGCTGTTTTTCATTACAGCAAGAGAATGCAATCCTGATAACATTGATTTCCTGCTGTCACCATAAACCGGAACAGTGAGATACTTTGAAAGATCAATCATTCCGTCGACCTCGTTCCAGGTATCAGCAGGTAAAGTTGAAGACAGCCAGGACCTGTATTCCTGAACAGCTTTATCCAGGGCATCCCGTGATTCAGTTCCGGTAACAAGGAAGTCCTGAACAGGATAAATGTGAAAGGGGAAAGAAAGTTGACGGAATCTGATCTTAGGACCGGCATCCGTTTGTATTACCTGTGAAGGGTAAGTAACAGGATAACCCGGCTTGCCCTCGGATTCTCCCACCATCCTATTTTCAACAATATATATTACTTCCAGAAGACCGCCGGTTCTTGAATCGATCTCTCTCATAAGTTCATAGGCCGTAGAGTCCTGATAAGAGGCCAGCAACTCATCTTTTGTCCGGAACATGCTGTTGAAAAGAGCCTGCTGCTCTTCCAGATTAGTGAAGTAGCCCTCATCAAACGAACGCTGGAGATTAATGTTCAGCAGAGCTGAAGGCATTATTACTGAAAGCAGGCCGGCTATAAGAAAAATGAATTCAGGCCTGACATGCCTTTCATCCTTCCATTTCAACCAGGTATACCATGGCAGTACGGCAAGGGAAATTACTGCCAGGCCGCCCAGAAGAAGAATACCGGAACCCTGCCAGTGCATGATCTTGAACAGAAATCCGGTGAAAAAGGCCGCCAGGCCAACTGCTCCTGCAATATAAACAGGTCTGAGCGCAGTGTTTTCTGTATTTTGCAAAGTCGCTGAAAGAAGAGATGGAATTAACAAAAACACCACGACAATACCAGCAAGAATTAAAATGGGACCACCTCCGTTCCAGTGCTGGATCTTGAAAAGGATACCTGTTATGAACAGCCCGGCTGACAGGAATGCGGATATAAAGAGAACCTGTCTTTTCCTGCTCCTGTTCTCTTTCCGGAGAACTCCCAGGGCCGATGGCATGAACAGCAAAGCAAGGATCAGTGCGCCGAGAGTCAGCATTATTCCGGCTCCGGGCCAGTGCTGGATTTTGAACATTGCGGCAACGCCGAACAAAACAGTACCTGCAACTGCAGAAAACTTCATTGTTGTTTTCATAATTCTGTATTTTGAGTCTGTAGCATAAAGTGTCTCCTCCTGTATCTCCTTCAACCTCCTTTTTCCGATCTTTTGTTTAACCCTGTTATAGGCCTCATTGAAATTCAGTCCCTTCTCCATCTCATACTCCACATCACAGCAGATATGATCGACAAGTTCATCTGCCAGATTCGGGAATATGATTTCCTGACTGATTACGTCGCTAGTAATCCTTTCTATATCATATATGGTAAGCTCAGGCATAATTTAGTCCGGCCTGGGGTTCAACTATCTTCTGCAGCGATTCGATAAATTCCCTGAGCTCCCTTATTTTGGCAACAGCCACCGATTCACCCTTTGGTGTAAGGGAGTAATATACCCTGTTACGGTTATTATGGATCCCTGTTGTGGTAACCACGGCCTTTTCATGTTCAAGCTTGTGAAGGATAGGGTAAAGAGCTCCATATGTGAGCTTTATTTTACCGCCGGTTATCTCCTCAACCCTCCGTGTCATAGCGTAACCGTGAATCGGACCTTCTTCTTTCAGCAATTTCAAAACTATCGTTTTGAGCGATCCGCTGTATAGCTGATTGGATATATTACTCATATTATATTAAATTTACTTATATATAACAAAAATAATATATAATTATTATATGATGTATAAAATATTTAAGATTTTTTCAGATTTTCCTTATCATTGTGAGAGTTACGGACATCCTATGGAAAATGTTCTTTTAACAGGCGGGACCGGGCTGATCGGCAGTCATCTCAGCAGCAGGCTTAAGGAGCTTGGATACAATGTTGCGGTATTGAGCAGGAAGCCGCTTTCTGATTCCGGCTTCAGGGTTTTCCTCTGGGATCCTGACTCAGGGGAGATCGATCCGGAGGCAATTGAAACGGCGGATTATATAATTCATCTGGCTGGAGCAGGAATTGGCGACAGGAGATGGTCCGAAAGCCGGAAGAAGGAAATAAGTGACAGCCGTATCAATACGGCAGGGCATATAAAAGCCAGGTTGAAGGAAACCGGCAAAAGGCCCTCAGCCTTTATCTCAGCTTCAGGCACGGGATACTACGGATCAGTGACATCCGATCGTATTTTCACCGAGTCAGATGGACCCGCAACTGATTTCATTGGTGAAGTGTGCCGCAGATGGGAGAAAAGCGCATATGAAATAGGGAATCTGGGGATCAGGACTGTGATCATCAGGACGGGCATCGTTTTGACAAAAAGCGGCGGTGCGCTTGAGAGGATGGTGCTTCCGGCAAGGTTCGGCATAGGTTCCCCGCTCGGAAGCGGCCGGCAGTATGTTCCATGGATCCATATCGACGACATCTGCAGCATCTACATCAAGGCAATAGAGGATAAGGAGATGCATGGCCCTTACAATGCAACAGCGCCCGGGCACATCAACAACCGCCAGCTTATGGAAACAATTTCGGTGGTAATGGGCAGGCCCTTCTTTTTCCCGGCGATACCTTCATTTATGTTTAAAATGCTCTACGGGGAAATGTCGTCAATCCTTTTAAACGGATCGAGGGTATCGCCGGAACTTATCATTAAATCGGGTTACTCATTCAAATATCCGGATCCTGAAAGCGCCCTGAAAAATCTGCTTTGTCAGCATTAAACAATTCAGGCACTTTCTCTGTTTCTTCAGCAAATATTGGACTAATGAAAAGAATCTTATATATACTGATTTTAATTATTACCGCAGTTTCTGATTCATTGGGTCAGGACAATTCAGGGGTCATTAAGGGCAGGATTTTCAATGCAAAAACCAATGAAGGGGTTCCTTTCGCCACCGTACAGATCTTCGGGACCACAATCGGGGCAATTTCGGATTATGACGGGAATTACTCATTCACGGGAATAAAGCCCGGCTTTGTAGAACTAAGGGCCTCATCGATAGGTTTTAAACCATTTGTTTCCCAGGCGATCCTTGTAACGAACAGCAATCCTGTCAATCTCGACATCCCTCTCGAAGAAAACACAACCATGATCGGAGAAGTGGTGATCAAAGCCTCTCCTTTCCTGAAAAGGATTGAAAGCCCTGTTTCGGCAAGGATAATAGGCATTGATGAGATAGAAAAAAACCCCGGAGGCAACAGGGATATCTCAAAGGTTATTCAGTCGTTCCCGGGGGTTGCATCCACTCCCGCATTCAGAAATGATGTGATAGTACGGGGTGGCGGACCTAACGAGAACCGGTTCTACATCGACAATGTAGAGATACCCTATCTCAATCATTTTTCAACACAGGGTGCTTCCGGAGGACCCATAGGGATTATAAATGTCGATTTCGTACAGTCTGTCGACTTCATTTCCGGAGCGTTTCCTGCATCGCGTGGCAATGCCCTAAGTTCTGTACTTAATTTCACCTTCACCGACGGGAACAAGGACAAGCTCAAGTTCAGAACCACTGTAGGAGCTTCCGACCTTGGTCTGACTATTGACGGACCTTCCGGTCCGAACAGCACTTTTCTGGTTTCGGCCCGAAGGTCATACCTGCAGTTTCTCTTTGGCCTGCTCGAACTGCCATTTCTTCCCAATTACACCGACTTCCAGTTCAAGTACAGGGTAAGGTTAGACGACAAAAATGAACTTACTGTAATCGGTCTGGGAGCAAAGGATGACTTCAGCCTCAACCTAAAGGCAAACGAAACCGAATATCAGCGTTACCTTCTCGACAACATACCGGTCCAGGAGCAGTACAGCTACACCTTTGGCCTGGTTTACAAGCATTTCACAAAAGGAGGATTCGACACCTGGGTTCTCAGCCGCAACTACCTCAACAACTCTCAGTATAAATACGCAGGGAATATTGAGATCCCGGATAACAGGCTGTTAGATTACCTCTCGGGCGAGGGGGAGATTAAGGGAAGATACGAAAAGACCATATTTGGCGACAAGGGTTTCCGCTTCAATATGGGCGGCGGGATGGAATACGGGCATTACAGGAACTCCACCTACAGGAAGATCTTCACGGCTACAGGTGAATCGTCCATCGATTATGAAACCAACCTGAAGATTGGCAAATTCAATCTTTTCGGACAGGTAAGCAGATCGTATCTCGAAGAGAAGCTAAGGCTTTCTCTCGGTGTCCGAACCGATTTCAACACCTGGTCCCAGACAATGGCCAATCCATTCACCCAGCTTTCACCGAGATTTTCAGCGTCATACGCACTCTCTGAAAAGCTGAACGTGAACTTCAATATTGGGCGCTACTACCAGCTTCCTCCCTATACCGCTCTCGGATATTCAAACAGTGAAGGATTATTCCTTAACAAGGTCAACGATCTGAAATACATCCGCTCCGATCATTTTGTAGCTGGTCTCGAACTTATCCCCGAGGAAAATATTCAGTTCACCCTTGAAGGATTTTACAAGGATTATTCCAGGTATCCCTTTTCAGTAAGGGATCAGGTTCCTCTTTCAAGCAAGAGCGCAGGTTACGGAATTTTCGGAGACGAGGAACTTGTTTCGACCTCCGACGGAAGGGCATACGGGTTTGAGCTTCTTGGCCGCTTCAAGGAATTCAAAAAGACCAACATGGTATTCTCCTACACTTTTGTGAGGAGCGAGTTCAGGGACAGGTCTTCATCGTGGATACCTTCATCGTGGGATAACCGTCACCTTTTCAATGTCACGGCAACAACACAGCTGGAAAGGAACTGGGATATAGGATTCAAATGGAGATTTGTCGGCGGTGCGCCATTTACTCCTTACGATCTTGAACTTTCATCGCTTAAGGCTGCCTGGGACCTTCAGGGAGAAGGCTATCTCGACTATTCGAGGTTCAACACCGAGAGACTTAAGTCCTTTCATCAGCTTGATGTCAGGGTTGACAAGCAGTACTTTTTCAAGGGATGGTCGCTTATGCTTTATGTTGATGTCCAGAACCTTTACAACCACCAGTCCGATCAGCCCTCGATACTTTTAAGGGAAACGGGCCTGGACGGTCAGCCGGTAACCGACCCGGAAGATCCTGACAGGTATTCCCTTAAGTTCATTGAAGGCTCATCAGGAACCGTCCTTCCCACGATAGGAATTATTGTTGAATTTTAACTGAAAAGGAAATGTTCAGAATTTACATTCTTACAATCATATTGCTGTCAGCAGCCTGTTCATCAGGTTCACTTGGAACGAAAAGCCAGATTCACAGGGAAAAAGTAAGCGTTGCATTCAATACCTCGGGAAAGGGCCAGGAGATCAGCGTTGACCTCAGTCCGGGGAGATCATTTTACTATCCTCTTTTTGCCATTTGGCTCGAGACCGAGGAAGGAGATTACATACAAACCCTTTATGTAGCAAAAGCTGTGGCAACAGGTATCTTTGAATACGGCAGGCAGGAGAATGGAAAGTGGGTTACTGCACCAAAAAGGGCTCCCCAGACACTTCCCTACTGGGCTCACAAGAGGGGGATCCGGGCTTCTGACGGACTTTTCATGCCTGACGAAAAGACCGCTGTTCCTGATGCCTACACGGGAGCAACCCCAAAAACGGGCTTTATTCTGACATCACGGGCCGATGTTCCACTCCCGGAAAAGTTCAGGGTGATGCTTGAGGTAAACCAGAACTGGGACTGGAACGGATACTGGACCAACAACAGGTTTCCCGGAGATGAAAATTATCTTTGGTCGGCCCAGCCCGCTCTTGTATATGAAGCCGCCATCGATATGAGATCGCCTCAGGAGTCATACCCGATGAAGCCGGCCGGACACAGTCATTATTCAGGGAAGACAGGCGAGCTGTTCTCCGATCTTTCGACACTGACGACTGCCCTTCAGATAGCTGACTCGATAGTGGTAAAGGTCCGCTGAAAACTAGACTTCAGTTCTCAGATCTGCGCATTAAATGTATCTCCCTGGTCGAAGTCGCCTGTTACATAACCCTTGCGGAACCATTCCTTCCTCTGGGCAGCTGACCCATGTGTGAAAGCATCAGGTACAACCCTTCCCTGGTACCTTTTCTGAAGAACATCATCTCCTACAGAAGCGGCAGCATTCATGGCCTCTTCAATATCCCCCGACTCTATTGAGTCGAACATTTTCTGGTCGTAATGGGCCCACATTCCTGCAAGGAAGTCGGCCTGAAGCTCAAGCCGTACAAGCAGGCGGTTGGCATTTACCTCGCTCATTCTTGACCTCTGGCTGTTCACATCGTTAAGGATCCCGAGCAGGTTCTGAACATGGTGCCCTACTTCATGCGCAAGTACATAGGCTATGGCAAAATCCCCATGGGCACCGAAGTTACTCCTCAGGTCGTCAAAGAAGTCGAGATCGATATAAACTTTTTCATCGCCAGGGCAATAGAATGGTCCGCTTGCTGCGGTAGCGTATCCGCAGGCCGACTGCACCTGACTTCTGAAGAGCACCAGGGTAGGTTTTCGGTAAGTAAGGTTCGATTCCCTGAAAATCTTTGTCCAGACATCTTCAGTTCCTGCCAGCACAATGGACACAAACTCCACCATTTTCTCTTCCTCAGGAGAAGCATTGACAGGTCCGGATTCAGTAGCGGTTCCCTCCTGCATGGTATCCACCACCTGTGAAGGATCTCCACCAAGCAGCATAACAAGAAGAACAATTACTATTGTTCCTATACCTCCGCCAACTGCCATTTTGCCTGTCGACATACCTCTGCGGTCCTCGACATTGTCACTGGTTCTTCTTCCCTCTGTTCTCATGGTTTTATTAATTAATTGTTTGCTTATCCTTTATTTTTTTTGTTTCTCAACCCGGAATGAGGGGAACTCGGGTTTCACCTCAGGCCTTTCCGAATGATCTGAACCATAAAAATATAAAAAGCTAAAATATTATCCCGGTTTTATCCATAAAATCATCCTAAAATTTCAGGACTTTCTGAATTCCTGGGAAGCAGGCGTTAACTTCTTTTTTAAAGAAGCCTGTTAACTTCATTTGCATATCAGGCCTTGTCTGGTAAAAACCCAGAATGGGTTCAGGCAACACCTGAAGGAACATTCTGAAGGATCATTCTGAATTTAAATTATGATCTATATGCTTTTCTTGCGGACAGTCTCATATATTACGCTTCATGGGATTTTAAAATCAGGCAACTGAGGATATTTCTGCTTCCAGTCATTTAATGTGCCGGAAATCTTCAACAGGTATTATTTCCCATGAAATATTTGTAAAATCAGAAAAATATCATATATTTGACCATTTAGTTAAACTATTTGGTTTATCTTTGTATTTAAACTTAATGGTTAAGTTATGACAGAAAAAGACAGGCAAACCGAGGAAGTGATCTTTGAAGCAGCGACCGAGGTATTCATAAAAAAAGGCATGGATGGTGCCAGGATGCAGGACATTGCGGACCATGCAGGAATAAACAAGGCTCTTCTGCATTATTACTACAGGACAAAAGAGCATCTTTTCAATGCTGTTTTTGAAAAGATCACAGGACAGTTGTTCAGGAGGTTTGCGCCCGTATTTGATGAGAATTCGACGCTGGAGGAAAAGATCAGGTTCTTTTACAGTGAACACATATCCTTTCTTCAGAGTAATCCAGGGCTGCCATCCTTTGTTCTCAATGAAATAAACAGGAATCCGGCAAGGGTAAAAAAGCTCCTGCAGAGGTTTGATATTTCCGAGATATGGAACACTCTTGAAAGCCAGCACCGGGAGGAACTTAAGAGATACAACATAACGATTGAGACTCTTCCCCAGCTGATGACCACTATTGCCGCGATAAGTGTTTTTCCGTTTGCAGCAAGGGGCATAATGGAAGCCATCTTTGAAAAGCTTGGGGTAAATTATGATGACTACATGGAAAAAAGGAAAGAGTATGCAGCTGATTTCGTGATAAAGGCCATTAAAAAGCAGTAAAAAAAGTAACAGGTGTATTATATGAACAGGATAGTTACAGCATTTGCGGTTCTCTTGATACCTCTGACAGGCGGAGGGCAGCAAGGGAAGATACTGACTCTCAGTGAGTGTTACGCTCTGGCGGAAAGTGCCAGTGCACTGGCCATAGAAAAGAGCCTGCATCATGATATCTGGCAGATCAGGGACAGGAACCTTTCGACGGGCTGGCTTCCCTCGCTCGATGCAAGCGGAAATTTTGTATACAATTCGGAAGTGATAGACATCAGCAATTCGCTTGGTGCTCTCCCAATCCCGGGGATTGCCGACGCGATAAAGCCGCTTCCCAATGAGCAGTACAAGCTGGCAGTTGACATAAGCCAGGTTATATATGACGGAGGTTCCATAAAGGGGGCCCGTGAAGTTGAGAAGGCCGGTCTTCTTATAAATGAGAAACAGACCGAAACAGATCTTTACAACCTGCGAAGCCAGATCAGCACAATGTATTTCAACCTGATGCTTCTCGACAGGCAAAAAGAGCTCCTGCAAAATTATCTTGAGCTACTTGAAAAAAGGATAGTATCGATGCAGTCGGCAGAAGAAAATGGAGTTATCCCCTCTTCCGACATTGATGTAATGAGGACGGAAAAAATAAGACTGACGCAGCAAATAAGGGAAAATGAGATTCGCAGGGAGTCGTTCCTGAAGATACTGTCCGACCTTACCGGCGAAGTTATTGATCCCTCAGCAGTTCTGATGATGCCATCCTTCAACACTGTTTATCCTGCTGATATTGCCCGGCCCGAACTTGATTTATTTGATCTCAGAAAGGAACAACTTGATGCAAGCCTCAGGCTTATCAGTGCCAAAAGGCTGCCTAAGGCTTATGGATTTGCCACGCTTGGTTACGGCAATCCTCCAGGCAGCAATTTCTTCAGGGACGAGTTCGCGCCGTACTACGTCCTTGGGGCAGGTGTAAAATGGAACATTTTCGACTGGAACAGGGCAAGGAATGAGAAACGGATCGTTTCCCTGCAGAAAGGAGTTATCGATGTAAGGAAGACCGATCTGACAGACAACCTCAAACGCCTGCTTGAAGCCAAAAGAGCCGAGATCTCCAGCCTCCGTTCCCTTCTTGATACAGATGACGAGCTTATAATGCTGAGAAAAAAGATCACTTTGGCAGCAGGATCGCGGTACGACAATGGCATTATAACAGCCACTGAATATCTCAATGAAATAAACGCGGAGAAGCAGGCTATGATAAACCATGAGATACACAGGATAAACCTGGCCATGGCCCAGGCTGATTACCTTAACATTAGCGGGCAAAGAACCTGGGAAGCACAGGTTAGTACAGAAAAAACCTCCTTATCTGACCAATGAAGGATAAGGCAGAGAGGAATAACGAAAGCATCACTTTAAGGATACTTCACCCATTTCAAACATAATCATTACCATCAATATGAAAATCAGATTAATTTTAATTACGGCAGCGGTCCTGGCAGCAGGCTGCAGCAGCAAGGATGACCCGGCGGATGCTTATGGCAATTTTGAGGCTACTGAGGTTATGATATCTTCAGAGACAGGAGGAAAAATACTCCGTTTCGATGCCGCAGAAGGGACAGAAGTGTCGAAAGGTGAATCCATAGCCCTGATAGATACTACAATGTTCCATCTGCAGAAAGCCGAGATAAATGCTGCAATGAAAGGAGTAAGGACGAAAATCGTCTCCATTGATGCCCAGAACGGAATTCTTGAGCAGCAGATTGAAAATCTCCGGGTGAACATTGAAAGGATAAGCAACATGCTCAGGGATGATGCTGCTACAAAAAAGCAGTATGATGATCTGACCGGTCAGGTTTCGGTAATTGAAAGGCAGATAGCGGCGAACAACACGCAGAAGTCTTCCGTGGCAGCTGAACTGGCCGTTTATGAAACCAGAAAGGCAACGCTTGACGAACAGATAGGCAGGAGCAACGTTAAAAGCCCGCTCGGCGGCACCATTATAGAGAAGTTCGCCGAGGAAGGAGAGATAACCGCTGCAGGCAAGCCTCTCGTAAAGATTGCCGACCTTTCAACAGTAAGGCTGAAAGCCTATGTCAGCGGGGCTCAGCTCGGGGAAATAAAAACCGGTCAGGAAGTGACAGTCAGGATCGACAAGGGCAGGAAAGATTATTCCTCGTATAAAGGTATCATCAGCTACATATCCGAAAAAGCCGAGTTCACCCCAAAGATCATTCAGACTAAGGAAGAAAGGGTCGCATTTGTCTACTCGATCAACATTGATGTAAAGAACGACGGCTACCTGAAATCGGGGATGCCCGGAGAGGTTATCTTTTAAGTAACAATTTATGAGTGCAGCGGTTGAATCGGCAGAAGTCTCAATAAAGTTCGGCAACATCCTGGCCCTGGACAATATATCCTTTTCGGTAAGCAAGTCGGAGATCTTCGGATTTATCGGTCCCGACGGCGCCGGGAAAACAACACTTTTCAGGATAATAACAACACTTCTTCTTCCCGATGAAGGTTCCGTTACAGTATTTGGCTACGATTGCAGTACAGGATACAGGGAGCTCAGGAGGCAAATCGGCTATATGCCCGGACGTTTCAGCCTTTATCAGGACCTTACCGTTGAGGAGAATCTGAGTTTCTATGCCTCCGTTTTCGGAACTTCAATAAAGGAGAACTATGACCTTATTTCGGATATTTACTCTCACATAGAGCCATACAGGAAAAGGCTTGCCGGAAAGCTTTCGGGAGGGATGAAACAAAAACTTGCTCTTTCGTGTGCTCTTATACATAAACCGAGGCTTCTCGTTCTCGACGAGCCAACCACAGGGGTTGATGCGGTTTCAAGGGCAGAATTCTGGGAGATGCTTAAAAAACTTCACAAGCACGATATAACAATAATAGTTTCAACTCCTTACATGGATGAGGCAATGAGATGCGACCGTGTTGCCCTTATCCAGGAAGGAAGGATATTGTCCGTTGATGAACCTGATAGGATAAGGAAGGATTTCAGCCGGAGGTTATTCAGCATCACGGCATCGGATAAATACCGCCTGATAAAAACCCTGAGAAACTTCGAAGGAACCAGAAGCGCATTTCCCTTCGGCGAATCTGTTCATGTCACTTTCATGGGCAATGAGCCTGACGCATCGCTGAAGTCATTTCTTGAATCGGAAGGTCTGAGCGGAATAGTCATCAGGGAAACTGAAGCAGGTATTGAAGACAGGTTTCTGGAGCTTATGGAAAAGGATGAAAATAAAAATCTGCATGATAAGTAAATAATGGAAAGATCAGGGATACCACCTCACCTGGAAAATCACTCAGAAATAAAATATTATGACAGACACTCCGGTAATAATGGTAAAAAACCTGGTAAAGAAATTCGGGACTTTCACAGCCGTCGACAACCTGAATTTTGAAGTGACGAAAGGCGAGATATTTGGCTTTCTGGGAGCAAACGGTGCAGGAAAGACGACTGCGATCCGGATATTCTCGGGCTTGTCGGCACCCACTTCCGGTGATGCCCTTGTTGCAGGATTCAGCGCTGCCAGGGAGCCTGAGAAGATAAAGAATGTTATCGGCTACATGTGCCAGAAATTCTCACTTTACGACGATCTTACCGTGACGGAGAACATAACCCTCTACGGAGGAATCTACGGGATGAGCCGGAAGCTTATAAGGGAAAGGACAGAATGTCTTCTTAGCAGGCTCGACTTTGAGGAATACGCAGGAAGGCTTATAGCCTCAATGCCTCTCGGGCTGAAACAGAAACTTGCCTTTTCGGTTGCCATCCTCCATGAACCCGAGATTGTTTTTCTCGACGAGCCGACAGGCGGTGTTGACCCGCTTACCCGAAGACAATTCTGGGAAATGATATATGAAACAGCTTCACGTGGCATCACAGTTTTTGTTACAACCCATTACATGGATGAAGCTGAGTATTGTGACCGGGTCTCCATAATGAACGAGGGAAGAATAGAAGCTCTGGATTCTCCTGCGGAGCTTAAAAGGAAATACGGGGCTTCATCGGTTGAGGAAGTTTTTATCAAAATAGCCCGGCCAAATAAAAACTAAGCTATGAAAAGATTTATGGGCTTTGTCAGGAAAGAGTTTCTTCACATTTTCAGGGATTACCGCACCCTTATCATCCTTTTTGGAATACCTGCTGCGCAGATACTGCTTTTCGGATATGTGGTAAGCACCGACGTGAAGAATGCCGGTATAGCCTTTTTGGACTTTTCCCGCGACGAAATGACCGAAAAACTGACAAACACCATTTGCTCTTCGGGGTTTTTCAGGAAGACGGAAGATCTTGCAAGTTACGATGATATCGACAGGATACTGAAGAAAAAAGACACAAAGGCAGTTGTGGTATTCGAAAGGGATTTCGGAAGTAACCTTCAAAGCGGCCGGAATGCAGGTCTTTCAATCATTGCCGACGGATCAGAACCCAACAGCGCCACTCTTATCACGAATTACCTTACAGCCGTTATCAGCGATTTCAACCGGCAGGTTGCAGGAACATCACAGCCAGGGGCAGGACTTGTTGAACCGGAGGTAAGAATGTTCTTCAATCCTTCGCTGAAGAGCCATTACATGTTTGTGCCAGGAGTTATAACCTTGATAATGATTTTGATATGCGCCCTGATGACTTCGGTCACGATTACCAGGGAAAAGGAATTCGGTACCATGGAGGTGCTTCTTGTATCTCCGCTCAAACCGGTCCAGATCATCCTGGGGAAGGTTGCACCATATCTGCTGCTTTCATTTGTTGATGTGATTGTTATTCTGCTGCTATCCTATTTCGTGTTCGATCTTCCTGTAAAGGGAAGCCTTATTCTCCTTCTGGCCGAAAGCATTCTTTACATTCTTATGAGCCTTTCGCTGGGGATACTTGTTTCGACTGTATCCGAAACCATGCAGCAGGCAATATTTATTTCACTGGTAGGAATGATGCTTCCGACGATACTTCTGTCTGGCTTTATTTTCCCTATCGAGAACATGCCCCGGGTATACCAGTGGATCAGCTTAATTATGCCGCCCAGGTATTTCATTGTAATAATCAAGAGTATAATGATCAAAGGAACCGGCTTCCTGTATGTATGGAAAGAGACTCTCATCCTTGCAGTCTTTACTCTGATATTTATAGGCTTAAGTATAAGAAATTTCAGGATAAGGCTCAGATGAAACAGATTTTCTATTGGTTGGTCAATCAGATGGCGACCAGCGCTAAAACATATCATCCGGATCGGTGGATCCTGAATTTTACCGGAGTAGAATGTAAAATTAAAACCCTGAACGAATGGCAATAATTAGTAGATATAATTGCTTTTTTGATCGACATAAGGCATTATTTTGCAGACATAATTCTTCAAAACCATAAAAAAGAGGGATGCGGACCATATTTTATCTCATAAGGAAGGAGTTCATTCAGATCTTCCGGAACAAGTTTATAGGCCGGGCCATATTCGGAGTTCCTATAATACAGATGCTTATTCTTGTTCCGGCTGTCACTTTTGAAATAAAGGAAATAAGGCTTTGTGTTATTGACAGGGATATGACATCATTGTCGAGGAGTCTCGTCAGCAAGCTGGAGGGTTCCACCTTTTTCATGCTTGCTCATTCCACCTTTTCTGATGAAGAGGCAAACAGTCTTCTGCTTAAGGGGAAATGCGACCTTGTGCTTCAGATTCCCGATGGTTTTGCAAAGGAATCCCGGAAAGGTAATCCTGCGAGGATAATGGCTTCAGTTGATGCTATAAATGCGTCCAGCGCCCAGTTGTCCTGGGCTTACCTGAGCGGGGTGATCCGCGATTTCAACTCGGAGATTATTGTAAAAAATATCAGCACGGGGTCGCCAGCTGCCATTCCCAGGATAAGCATCACAAACAGGTACTGGTACAATGAGATGCTCAATTACAAATTCTACATGCTTCCCGGCATTCTGGGGATTCTCATCACAGCTATCGGTTTCCTTCTTGCCGGTCTGAATCTGGTAAGGGAGAAGGAGGTAGGTACCATTGAGCAGATAAATGTCACTCCGGTCAGGAAGCACCAGTTCATTATTGCCAAGATGGTTCCCTTTCTTATCATTGGCCTGGCTGATATGGTTCTGGGGCTTGCCCTCGGGAAGCTGGCTTTCGGTATTCCCTTTGAGGGAAGTCTGCTTTTATTACTCCTGTGCGCTACAGTTTTTCTTATCTCCGTTCTTGGTTTTGCGCTTTTTATTTCAACTTTCTCATCTACACAGCAGCAGTTCATGTTCATTGCATTTTTCTGCATGATAATCTTCATCCTGATGAGTGGGATTTTTACTCCGCTTGAGAGCATGCCGGAATGGGCTCAGAAGGCTGACCTGATCAATCCGGTTGCCTATATAATGCGGATAAACAGGATGGTAATGCTTAAAGGATCGACAATAAGTGATATACAGGCTGATATTTATTCTCTTCTTCTTATTGGAGCTTTTTTCACGCTTTTTGCGATCAGACGTTACAGGAAGACAGCCTGAAAACCTCTCATTCAGGCATTTTCACAGAGATCCTGGCCATCACGGGCCAGTGGTCTGAAACATACACTCCGTGATGTTTCTCGATAAAGGTTCTGTGTTCCAATACTTCCATCCCGCTGCGGACAAATATATAATCTATCCTTCCCGAGCGGATTGTATCCGAAAAGCCGTTGAAGGTGTATGCCGGTCCTACCGGGTGTTTCTGAGAAACCGCATATGTATCGTTCAGCAGCGGGACGCTCTCGAATGGTCCTGTAAGGATCCCGTACCCATCTGCTGAAATAAGCATATTGAAATCGCCCGTGATCACAAAGGGAAAGCCGGCAGCAATACTATCGACCTTACTAAGGAGAAGGCTGGCGCTCATCGTTCTTGCCGAATCGGAGTCGTGTGCGAAATGCGTATTGAAGAAATAAAAATGTTTAAGGGTATTTTTCTCCGACAGTTCCGCCCAGGTAACGATTCGGGGCAGGTTTGCCCCCCATGCCTGTGAGCCGGCGACTTCGGGTGTTTCTGAAAGCCAGAAGGTTTTAGTGCGTATCAGCTCAAAACGGTCCTTTCTGAAAAACAACGGATTCATCTCTCCTCCCCTTGCTCCGTCAGAACGGCCCACCCCGACCGAATTATAATCAGCAAGCACCGAGTCGAGGTAAAGATACTGATGGAGAAGAACCTCCTGCATTCCAATAAGGTCGGGCTTCTCGTCATCGAGGAATTCGGAAACCATTACGGCCCTGTTCGGCCAGGCGTTGATACTGTCGCGCGGATTATCGTAGCGGATATTGAATGTCATGACTTTCAGATGATCAAAGTCGGTTTTAGTCCTGCAACCAGGCAAAAGGACAATTATTGCAATTACAAAAAGCAGCCCGTATTTCTTCATACCATTTTTCATTACAATGACATATATGACAGATAAAATATTGTTCGGTCGGATGAAATGTGAAAATTCCCCTCAAAAGTAATGCAGCAAATATATTTATATTTGCGGGAGGTTCAAAACATGGCATCATATTCGCCAAATGAATCTGTTGCCATGCTGAAAGATAAAGATTTTTTAAATTCATTTCTGCACCTATGCCAGATATAATTAAGCTCCTTCCCGATTCGGTGGCTAATCAGATTGCAGCCGGTGAGGTAATACAGAGGCCTGCTTCGGTTGTCAAGGAGCTTATTGAGAACTCCGTGGATGCTCTTGCGGAAAACATAAAAGTAATAATAAAGGATTCGGGAAGGACTCTTATACAGGTTATTGATGACGGAACGGGGATGTCGGAAACCGATGCGCGCCTGGCTTTTGAAAGGCATGCAACTTCAAAAATTAGTTCAGCCCTCGATCTTTTTGCAATAAGAACAAAGGGCTTCCGTGGTGAGGCTCTTGCTTCGATAGCTGCAGTGGCAATGGTTGAACTGAGGACCAGGAGGAAAGAGGATGATTCAGGTACTCTAATTACGATCAGCGCCTCGAAGGTTGAAAGCCAGGAGCCTTGCAGCTGCCAGCCCGGGTCAGGCTTTTCGGTTAAGAACCTGTTTTTCAACATACCTGCACGGCGCAAGTTCCTCAAATCGGACAATACCGAGATGAGGCATATAATTACGGAGTTCCAGAAAATCGTTCTCGCCCATCCCGGCATCAGGTTCTCACTGATCCACAACGACAACGAGATATACAATCTCGGTACGGGCAACCTGAGGCAAAGGGTCATCGGAGTATTCGGAAGGCAGATAAACAACGATCTTATTAACCTTGAAACCTCAACAACCCTGATCAGTATCAGAGGCTTCATAGGAAAGCCAGAGAATGCCAGGCGGACCTATGGTGAGCAGTTCTTTTTCGTTAACAACCGTTTTATGAAGCATCCCTATTTTCATAAAGCGGTTCTGGAAGCCTACCAGAATATTCTGCCTCCGGAAGTGATCCCTTCCTATTTCATTTTTATGGAAATTGACCCTGCGGCCATCGACATAAATATTCATCCCACAAAGACTGAGATCAAGTTCGAGGATGAAAGGGCGATATGGCAGATCCTTATGGCCTCGGTGAGGGAAGCACTCGGCCGTTTCAACATTGTACCCTCTCTGGATTTCGAAAATGAATCCTTCGTCGATATTCCCGTAAGTTCATCATTCAGGGGGATCCCTTCCCCCCCGCCCATTGAGATCAATCCTGAATATGATCCTTTCGCCGGTGAATATGACCGTCCTGGCGAAAACAGTATCATTGAAAAGTTTGAGAGGGAAAATACGAAGGGCTGGGAAAGGCTGTACACTGCACTTGAGAGGGAGGAGGCTGACTCAGAACCTTTTGAAACCGAAAGGAAGATCTTCCAGATAAAGGGCAGGTACCTTGTTTGTCCGGTTAAATCCGGACTTATGATAATAGATCAGAAAAGGGCTCATGAGCGTATCCTCTATGAAAAGTTTCTTGAATACAGCAACCGCAGCAGGACTGTTACCCAGGCTGAACTTTATCCTGTAGAGATGGAACTTAATCCGTCCGATGCATGTGTCCTGAAAGATATTGAGACTGAAATAAGGCTTCTTGGTTTCGGATTTCACTTTTCAGGGACCAACAGCATTGTAATAACCGGAAGGCCTGCTGAGGTAGGTGTCACCGACCCCAAGATGATGCTGAGTATCCTCCTTGAGGAGTATAAGACGACCGAATCCGAACCTTCGTCAGGGATAAGGGAAAAAGTATCCGCTGCCATGGCCTCAGCCTCCGCCATCTCGTACGGGAGAATACTTCAGAAAGGTGAAATGGAGGATCTTTTTGATGCTCTCTTTTCTTGCAAATCGCCCAACTATTCACCAAAGGGTAAAGCTGTAATAAGCATTTTAACCCTTGAAGAAATTGATAAAAGACTCCGATAATGCTATATTTGCCGGAGCATCATTTTTTAGACACCTTCAAAACAGTATAAATGAACGGATACGGAAGAGGATTATTTGGACTGCCGCCTGTGGTGAAGAACATTATTCTTATTAACATCCTGATGCTTCTTGCCACATGGACGATGAAAGGTGTTTTCGGGACTGATCTTACCACTATTCTGGGGCTCTATTATCCAAGGTCGGATCAGTTCATGCCCCTTCAGATACTGACGCATATGTTCATGCATGCCAACCTCTGGCATCTTTTCTTCAATATGTATGCACTGTATATTTTCGGCGGTATTCTTGAGAACGTATGGGGGCCGAAAAGGTTTTTCATTTACTATATGGTTTGCGGACTTGGTGCGGCTCTTGTCCATGAAACAGTGATCATGCTCCAGTATACAAAAGTAATGTCTGCAATTTCACCTGATCAGCTTCAGATCGTGCTAAGCGACGGTATGGAATACCTTGCCCAGGGTAAAGTATTTACCGACGAAACGATGAAGGATCTTCAGATGATTCTCAATATACCCACTGTAGGTGCTTCCGGAGCTGTTTTCGGGATCCTTCTCGCATTCGGGGTGCTTTTCCCAAACACGCAGCTTATGCTTCTTATTCCGCCAATGCCTATCAAGGCCAAGTATTTCGTTATAGGATACGGTGCAATTGAATTATGGCTTGCGATAACCCAACCCGGAAGCAACATTGCCCATGCGGCGCACCTGGGAGGAATGCTGTTCGGTTATATTCTCATACGATACTGGAGAAAGACTACAAAAACCCTGTACTGATGGGAATGGCTGACACCATAAAACAGAGTTTCAGGAACGGCAGTACTCTTATAAAGCTTATCTATATCAACATTGCCGTTTTTGTTATTATTTCCCTTGCTTCAATAGCAGGTTTCCTTCTGAACAATGAAGTCATCGCGGTAAAGACACTGAATATCTTTTCGGTGCCATCCTCCCTGAAAGAACTGGCTCTCAGGCCATGGACCCTCATAACATACATGTTCACGCACAAGGATATCCTGCACATTTTATTCAACATGCTGTGGTTGTACTGGTTTGGTCTGATCTTCATGGAATATCTCGGGGCAAGAAAGCTTATTCCCGTCTATATTCTTGGTGGGATCTGCGGAGCATTGGTTTATATTTTATCTTTCAACATATTCCCCGCATTCAGCCAGGTGGTTCATGAGTCGGTCGCGATTGGGGCCTCGGCATCAGTAATGGCCGTAGTAATAGCGACGGCCTCCTATGTTCCTGATTACACCATCGGCCTTCTCTTCATCGGAAGGGTAAAGATCAAATGGGTTGCCCTCGGGATATTTGTGCTGACATCATTTATGGACTTTTCGGTTAATTCAGGAGGAAAGCTAGCACATATGGGAGGGGCACTTTTTGGATATATTTATATTCTCAATCTAAGGAAGGGAAGGGATGCAGGAAAATTTGTCGCCAGAATAATCGACTTCTTTGCCACAGCCTTAAAACCTTCGAAGAAGATGAAGGTGACCTATAAAAAACCAGTAACTGATTACGACTACAATAAGGCAAAGGCTGAACGGCAGAAGTCAATTGATATTATTCTGGACAAGATAGCCAAGGGTGGTTATGACAGTCTCACAAGGGAGGAGAAGGATCTCCTTTTCAGGGAGAGTCAGAAAAAAAATTGACCACACTTTAAAGTACTTTGGTAAAAACTTCGGCGAAGGTTATCAAAAACAGCCTTATTTAGATTTGCTTATTCAGGAATACAGATAATTTTAGATTTTTAAACCTTAAAAGTCTTGAGAAAATTTCTATACAGGATTTTCCTTGGAGTGAATATTCTTTTTGCTCTGGCTCTGGGTTTGTCATATCTATCAGTACACATTGATCCCGACACCTTTGCATTTCCTGCCCTTTTCGGACTCGCCTATCCGTATCTTCTTATGGTTAATATCTTTTTTGCCATTTCGTGGGCTGCATTATTAAAGTACGAGGCTCTTATCTCGGTCATTGTAATTGCTGTAGGTTTTACTCATTTCTCAAATTACCTGAAATTAAGGAAACCTTCGGGCGACAAGACAGGTACATTTGAAGTTCACAGCTATAATGTCCGCCTTTTTAACTATTTTGAAGGGAAAAAAGAGGCTGATTCGGAAAAGAGGGTCATGGAGCTTCTCAGAAACAGGCAGCCTGATATAATATGCCTTCAGGAACTTTACCTGGTTGGCGATCCGAGGCAGAAGGAAAAATCATTTAACGCCGCTCTCGGGGGAGGATACTCAACGCACATGAAGGTAATCAATACCGGAAAGAACCGCTATTTCGGTATCATTACCCTCAGCAGGCTCCCTATTGCCGGAAGGGGCGACATAGTTCATGAAAAGTCTTCGAGCCTCTCTATTTATACTGATGTGATATCGGGTGAGGATACTATAAGGATCTACAACAATCATCTTCAGTCTTTTCAGCTTCACAGGATGGAAAGCACTTTTCTTGATGAGCTGACAGCCTCGTCGGACGACAAAGAAGCCCTGGACGAGCTGCTGGATATATCTGCAAGTCTGAGGAAGGGATTTGTCAGAAGGGCATCCCAGGCCAAAAAGGTAAAAGCCCACATTGATAATTCTTCTTATCCTGTAATTGTTGCCGGAGATTTCAACGACACGCCTGTTTCTTATTCGTACAGAAAGATAAGGAGAGGACTTAATGATTCTTTTGTCAGTTCAGGCTACGGTGCAGGATTTACCTACAGGGGTAACTACCCGCCGAACAGGATCGATTATATTCTTTATGGAGAGGAATTTGAATGCAGGCAGTTTGAGATAATAAAGGTCAGATATTCGGACCATTATCCAATTGCTGCATTTTTCAGGAAGAAGAACTGAAACGGGTGCTGGTTGCTGGTTGCTGGTTGCTTGTTGCTAGTTGCTATGTAGCGAAGGAGGGTTGCTTATTGCCCCTGAATTAAAATGGCAATCTGGTCAGATCAACGTTACCTCCTGAAATTATCAGCCCGACTCTCTTTCCCCTGAAAAATCCCGGATTCTCCCTTATTACCGCAAGCACGGTTGCAGACGAAGGCTCAATGATGATTTTCATCCTCTCCCATACAAGTTTCATGGAATGTATAATTGACTCCTCGCTTACCGTGAAGATATCATCTACATTCTTCCTTATAACTGAAAAAGTCAGTTCGCTTAGTGACGTAAGAAGGCCGTCAGCTATTGTTAAGGGATTAACAGAAGGAGTAAGGATTCCTGTTTTGAACGACTTCCATGCGTCGTTGGCATTAAGGGGCTCAGCACCGATAACAGATATTCCCGGGTTGAGGCCTTTGGCGCACACCGATGTGCCGCTCATGAGTCCTCCTCCCCCGATGGGCGCCACTATTGTGTCGAGATGATCAACCTCCTGCATCAGTTCAAGGGTGACCGTCCCCTGTCCGCAGATAATGTCAAAGTTATCATACGGATGCACCAGTGTGGCCCCCTCTTTTTCCATGATGGCCCTGCATGCTTGCTCTCTTGCCCTCAGGGTAGGTTCGCAGAAGGTTATCTCTGCTCCGTAACCTGCAACTGCGTCTTTCTTTACTGATGGAGCACTTACCGGCATTACGATCATGGGCCTTATCCCGTTCATGGACGCTGCCAGGGCCAGTGCAGCGGCATGGTTCCCTGACGAATGAGTGACTACTCCGGCTTTCCTTTTTTCAGTGGGAAGGGAGAGTACGGCATTAGTGGCTCCCCTGAACTTAAAGGCTCCGACTTTCTGGAAGTTTTCGCATTTGAAAAAGAGCTCACAGCCGAAAATTGCATTCAGCTGATGCGAGGTAAGAACAGGTGTCCGGTGGATAAACGGGCTTATTCTTTCGTATGCAGTCTGAATATCAGTAAGAGCCGGGAGTTTCATTCTTTAATGGATTTTGGCCAAAATTACAAAAAAAATCCCCCTCCCGTTATTCCGGAAGGGGGAATGAATATCTCGTATTATCAGTTACTTTATCAGCCTAAAATGCTCCATGCAACTGTCAGTCCGGCGAGAACAACCGAAACCATCGACATCAGCTTGATAAGGATGTTGAGAGCAGGGCCAGAGGTATCTTTGAATGGATCGCCAACCGTGTCGCCCACGACAGATGCTTTGTGAGGCTCGCTTCTCTTTCCGCCGTAATTACCGCGTTCAATGTATTTCTTTGCATTATCCCATGCACCTCCTGAATTATTGAGCATCGTTGCAAGGACGAATCCGGTGCTCATACCTCCTGCAAGAAGACCGATGACACCGGGTACGCCGAATATCACTCCGACAGCCAGGGGAACAACTATAGCGATCATAGAGGGAACAAGCATTTCGCTCTGTGCGCCCTTTGTTGAGATCTCAACACATTTTGCATATTCAGGTTTCCCTGTTCCGTCCATGATACCCGGAATCTCCCGGAACTGACGGCGTACTTCGTCCACCATCTTGCCTGCTGCGCGTCCGACAGCTTTCATGCTCATCGAGCTGAAAAGGAATGCCATCATGCCTCCTATGAAAACACCTCCAAGAAGAATCGGGTTGAAAAGAGAGAGGTCGTAAGCAGCGGCAAAATCACGAACTGAAGCTGTGGTTATGTGAATTGCAGTCTGTCCGTCCTGTACTGAAGGAACAGCACTATTATAGAAAAGTGTATCACCTATCTGTTTGAAGCCTTCGGGCGACTCGTCAATAAGTCTGCCAAGCCAGAGCCTTACCTCTTCCATGTATGCCGCCATAAGTGCAAGTGCTGTAAGAGCGGCTGATCCGATTGCGAATCCTTTTCCTGTCGCAGCGGTAGTGTTTCCAAGTCCGTCAAGAGCGTCCGTCCTTTCCCTTACTTCCTTTGGAAGCTCCGACATCTCGGCGTTTCCACCGGCGTTGTCAGCTATTGGCCCGAATGCATCTGTTGCAAGGGTGATCCCAAGTGTAGAAAGCATTCCCACAGCTGCGAATCCAATTCCGTAAACTCCCATTGCAAAGTTTGAGAATCCTCCTGCGAAGCCGTATGCAGCTATAATACCGCCAACTATCGTTACGACAGGAACCCATGTGGAGGACATACCCACGGCCATACCTTCAATAATAACTGTTGCTGGTCCCTGAACGGCCTGTTTTGCAATACCCTGTGTGGGTTTGTTGCCGTCGGAAGTATAGTATTCGGTTGATTGTCCTATAATCACACCGGCAACCAGACCAGCGACTGCTGATCCGAACACTCCCCAGGTAATCCAGTCAAATCCGGCCATTACAGCAAGTACAACAAGAATAAGGGCAGAACTGCCGCCTGTTCCCAGGAGAAGAGCCTGCAGAAGGGCTTTGGGTGTTGCAGATTCCTTGGTTCTTACAAGGTAGACACCGGCTATTGAAAGAAGTATTCCGATTGCAGAAACAAGCATCGGTGCTATAACAGCCTTCATCTGGATGTCTCCGGTGACTGCCGGCAACGCTGCACCGAGAGCAGCTGTGGCAAGAATTGAACCGGCGTACGATTCGTAAAGGTCAGCGCCCATACCGGCCACATCGCCAACGTTATCGCCAACGTTATCGGCAATGGTTGCGGGGTTGCGGGGGTCATCCTCGGGGATTCCTGCTTCAACCTTTCCAACAAGGTCAGCGCCAACGTCGGCAGCCTTGGTAAAGATTCCACCACCTACACGGGCAAAGAGAGCCTGTGTTGAGGCACCCATGCCGAAGGTAAGCATCACGGCTGTGATCTCTATAAGTTTTTCATGTTCAGTAGTACCCGGATGAACAAATGTAAGTCCGAGGAAATCGAGTCCGTTGGCCATGTGCTCGGGAGTGAAGACCAGACCGTTGAGGATCAGGAACCACAGAGCTATGTCGAGCAATCCGAAACCAACAACAACAAGGCCCATAACCGCACCGCTCCTTAATGCAACCTGCAGTCCCTTGTTAAGTGATTTGGAAGCCGCCCAGGCAGTTCTGTTAGATGCGAATGTTGCGGTTTTCATTCCAAGGTAACCACAAAGACCCGAAAAGAACCCTCCTGTAAGAAATGCCACAGGAACAAATGGGTTCTGGATCCCAAAGTATGCCAGGATGGTCAGAAGTACAACAAGGATAATAAATACCTTTATTACCACGCTGTACTGACGGTTCAGGTAGGCCATTGCTCCTTCCCTGACGTAAGCGGCGATCTCCTTCATTCTGTCAGTACCTTCCTCCTGGGCTTTCATGCTTCTGTAAAAGATCCAGGCAAAAAGCAATGCCAGCAATGCTGAGACCGGCACAATCCAAAAAATACTACTAATCATGATATCTGTTTTTAAATTAGAAATTAGGTTTAGAAATGAAAAAATTTTGCCGGTACAAAACTAATTCAGTTTTTTATTTATGCAAATAAAAAAAGACACCGGTATTTGATAAAAAAACTTAAATGATCACAAGAAGATGATCAGTCCTCAGAATGTTCTGAAAAATATTTAGGACATTTCATTTCAGATCCTTATCAGATAGCTCTGAAAAAATCGTAATTGATGTTTTCAAGTTCCGACATAGTCGGATACGGATAAAAAACTATGTCATCCTTTGTCCCGACATAGAATCCTGTTTCTATTGTTCTGTATAGAAGTTCCCCGGAGAATATCCTCTGAACCGTTTTCATATGCTTGTCATATTCTCCTCTCAGAATTTCGAGGCAATCTCTCAGATGGCCTATATTCGGATAAGGGAGATGTTCAGCTGATCCGTAGAGAGGGTTTGATGCAAGTTCTCCGAGTTTAAGTTCAACAAAGAACAGTTTTGGTAGAACTATTGGTGTGGACCCATCGGTCAGCCTTTTCAGGAATGCTGAAGGAGGAAGTTCACTTGCCACCAGTGGCGTTACGGGATTCAGTTCCTGGTAAAGATGAAGTCCTTTTGATTTTTCCCTGCTTTTATCGTAGGCCGTTTTTTTTAGTTCCAGAACACAACCGTGGTCGGTTGTCAGATACAATGACTTAAGTGCATCGAGCGGGACATTTTCCAGGACCCTGTAAACTGAAAGGTAAACAGAGCTTTTTGGTGATCCGTCCTCTTTTGCCACACATCTTTTATTGAGGCTTTCCATGTCAACAAAATGTGCTATCATGTCAAGGTCGACCTCAAAAAAGATTGTCTGGCTTTTATTCCTTTTTTTCGTACCTGTTGAAAGGTACATTCCGAATCCTTCGGGTGGAAGCATCGAAGCAACGAGTGCTTCAGGGGTACAGGTTAAGTAAACGTACTTGCTCATAGCGATATATATTTGATACTACAATGAAATCCCATGACAAATCCGCCGCAAAGAACCTTACTTGAAATTCTATATTAAGTTACTCCTTTCTTTCAAATTTAAAAAAAAATACGCCTGGGAAAGATCTTAATTTTTAGCCTTGACATATTTATCCATCCACTGAAGAACTTCCCAGTGCTTGTGCAATATCGACTCCCTTGCCGCATATCCGTGGCTTTCATGAGGAAGCATGACAAGACGGACCGTGGCGCCGAATCCTTTCAGTGCGGTATAATACCTTTCGCTCTGGATCGGGAATGTTCCGCTGTTGTTGTCGGCCATGCCGTGAATAAGCATTATGGGGTCCTTTACCTTGTCGGCATTCATGAAGGGAGACATCGTATTATACACGTCCGGTGCTTCCCAGTAATTCCGTCTTTCATTCTGAAATCCGAAGGGAGTAAGGGTCCTGTTATATGCTCCGCTTTCTGCAATTCCTGCTGCAAACAGCCGGCTGTGCGAGAGAAGATTGGCAGTCATGAAAGCTCCGTATGAATGGCCGCTCACGGCCACCCTCTCACGGTCGGTAACTCCCATCTCCACGGCTTTGTCAATAGCTGCTTCCGCATTAGCCACAAGCTGTGCAACGAAGGTGTCGTTGGGTTCCTTTCCCTCAACGCCCACAATGGGAAATGAAGCATCCATAAGGATTGCATAGCCCTGGGTCACATAAACAAGGGCCGATGCCGGACTTATCCTTGTGAATGAATACGGTGAGCCGCTTACCTGTCCGGCTGCCGAAGGATCATTAAATTCGCGGGGGTAAGCCCATAATAGTGTGGGGAGGGGGCCATCCCTTTTCCTGTCGTAACCCTCAGGAAGATAGAGGGTGAAAGACAGTTCAACGGAGTCGTTCCTCCTGTACCTTACAAGTTCTTTATGTATCCCGGCAAGCTGCGGGTAGGGATTATCGAAACTGGTGACCCGGATTGTTTTTCTCGTTTTAAGGTTACGCAGGTAGTAATCGGGGACCTCAGTAACCGATTGTCTTGTAGTAAGTATAAGACCCTTAGCGATGTCGATTACGGTTACCGGCGTTTCGTAGTAAGGTGCCTCCGATCTCCAGAGCCTTGTTGTCCTGCCTCCTTCAATTTCATATTTGTCGATAAATGGCCGGTCACCTTCAGGGGAGGCTCCGCTGCCGGAAAGAAGTAAAGATTTTCCCCTGTCGGAGAACAGAAGGGCATTCCTTCCATACTGGTTCGGCCCTGTAATAAATCTGCCGGGATTATTATACCTGTCGTCCCTGTTGTATTCATGAATTTTCTTCTTTGGCTGCATGGGAACTGAAGGATTGAACGAGCTGGTAATTACAGTCCTGCTTCTTGCCGATCCCTCTGTTATCATTGCCAGATCATACCCGCCCCATGTTATTCCGTTGAATCGCAGTGCAGTAGCCACAAGTTTCAGAGGTTCACCCGAGAAGGGCGGATCGAGAGTATAAATCTGGTCATGGAACTCCATCTGATTTTTCATATCTCCCCCGTCAAGAGCTTCGACCCAGAACACGGTTGCCGGTTTGTCGTCGCGCCAGTCGAAGAACCTTGGTCCGGGAAGGACCATATCATAACCTCTTGGCTCATTTTCCACGAGAGGTCTGTCGAGAAGGGTTTTTACCACGGTGCCGTTCATATCCCAGATCTGTATCAGTTCGGGGAAATTATAATAAGGCACGACATATGAGAATGGTCTCATGATCGATGTGACCATCAGATAGTTCCCATCGGGCGAGGGAGAAGCATCCGTTATCATTGCAGCTTCTCCAAGCGCTTTGCTGGTGGTTCCATTCCAATGCATAAGCCTTGACCTGGCAAAATATTCAAATACCGCCTCATCGGTCTGATCTCTGAGCAGGTCCTGATAGGTTGCCGCCTGTCCCTGTTTCCCAAGGTTCTCCTGGACCACCGGTCCATCGGGGACAGGACTGCGAAAAGGCAAAGAACCCCTGCCGGGATCTGTTGCCAGATAGATGAGTCCGGAACTTCCCGGAAGCCACGAGACCGGATTTCCGAACACCATGTTAAGGTTTTCCGCTATTCTGACAGCTTTGGCGGGGTTAACATCGCAAATCCATAGCTCTATCCCGCGTGAAGTGGTATTCGTAAATGCGAATCTGCTTCCGTCGGCTGACCACAGGGGAGATCCGAGAGCGGCATTGACAGGAATACCGGAAATAATTCGGGGATTTGTTCCGTCGATATTCATGAGCCTGAAGCCCTTGTTAAGGGTCTGCCTTCCTGGTCCGTTTGTAGCCGGATTTATTCTTATCCCTCCAAGTCTGAGCTCCTCGGCCGACAGTTCCTTCATCGTAATTATCGGAGGTCTGTCTATAACGACTATGACCGACCCGTCGGGGCTTACTGATACAACCGGCGTTGAAGGAGCATCCACTATTTTTACAATATCATCCGGAGGCATCTGGTATTTCAGAGGCTCCTGGGAAAATGAAACATGAAAGGATGTGGCTCCCGTCATGAAAAAAAGGAATAAAATTCTCTTTATCATCTGCGGAAATTTTAGGATTTACTTACAGTTATTTTCAAATATACCATTTATGAAGGATCAGTTACTGAAAATTAATACTTCTTTACTTATTGTACACATAACATTTAACTTTTATTACTTTTGCCGCGATATTTGAAAAACTGTTATAAAAACAAGAACGATTATCAATGACTGACTTTTTTGAAGACAAGATATCGGAACGGCTTGGCGGGAA
The DNA here is from genome assembly GCA_040772125.1 of Bacteroidales bacterium. Lineage (GTDB taxonomy): Bacteria > Bacteroidota > Bacteroidia > Bacteroidales > VadinHA17 > LD21. The sequence goes on along the minus strand of JAXGYS010000003.1, from coordinate 116,554 downwards.
GGGCTTTGGCAAATCAACGGAGATTTATAAATTCGAAATGATCAAAAGGGCCAGGGCAGAGGCAAAAAAAGCACATCCCGGCACAGAACTCATCGATCTTGGTGTGGGAGAACCTGATTGTCCGGCTGATCCTCTTGTTGTGAGAGCACTGGCGGAAGAAGCAGGCAAACCGGAAAACCGCTGGTATGCCGACAACGGCATACCTGAATTCCGTGAAGCTGCTTCGGGGTATATGAAAAGGGTCTACGGTGTTTCAGGGCTGGATCCTGACGAAGAAATAGTACATGGTATAGGCTCAAAACCCATTCTTGCCATGTTGCCCCTCTGCTTTATTGATCCGGGTGATATACTCCTGACAACCGTACCGGGATACCCGGTGGCTGCTACTCACACAAAATATCTCGGAGGGAAGGTTTATGAACTTCCGCTTTATGCCTCGAACGGGTTCCTGCCAGATCTGACTGCCATTCCACCGGAGGTTCTCAGAAAAGCCAGATTGTTCTATATGAACTATCCAAACAATCCAACAGGTGCTGTTGCCACACCTGAATTTTTCAGGGAAGTAGTCCGCTTTGCCGAAAAACACAATATAGCTGTAGTAAATGATGCGGCATACGGAGCTCTTACCTATGATGGCAATAAGCCCCTTAGCTTTCTTTCTATCGACGGGGCAAAGGATGTCGGGATAGAAGTTCATTCCTTATCGAAAGCTTTCAATATGACCGGATGGAGGATTGGCTTCGTCTGTGGCAACAGAAAAGCCGTCAAGGCGTATGCGGCTGTCAAGGACAATTCCGATTCGGGTCAGTTCAGAGCCATTCAGAAGGCAGCAATAAAGGCTCTTGAAAATACGCATATCACAGAGGAAACAAGGGAAAAATACTCAAGAAGATTTGATCTGCTGGTCGGTGCTCTTAAGGAAGCCGGATTTGATGCCGCAAAGCCGGGAGGTACCTTTTTCTGTTATGTGAAGGCACCTGTTGGGACACAAGGAGGTTTAACATTTAAAAGTGCCTCGGAATTTTCAGGCTTTCTGATCAGGGAAGCGCTTATTTCAACTGTTCCATGGGATGAAGCCGGCAGTTATGTAAGGTTTTCTGTTACTTTTGAAGCTGATTCTCCTCAACGTGAGAAAGAGGTGATTAATGAGATGAAAAAAAGACTGAAATCTCTGAATCTGAAATTTTAAGGGGTATGGGTAAAATCAGGATCGGCATAGTCGGTTACGGCAACCTGGGAAGAGGGGTTGAGTCGGGGATAAGGCAGAATCCCGATATGGAGCTCGTTGCAGTTTTTACAAGACGTGATCCGGTATCTTTACAAATCTCAACATCCGGTGTAAAAGTATGCAGATACGAGGAAATTGAGAGTTATAAAGGCAGTATTGATGTGATGGTGTTATGCGGAGGAAGCGCCACTGACCTCATCTGTCAGACTCCTGAGATTGCCAGGCATTTCAACAGTGTCGACAGTTTTGACACTCATGCCAGGATCCCTGAGTTTTATTCGGCGGTTAACGAAGCAGCGCTTCAGGGGAAGCATGTAAACATCATTTCAGTGGGGTGGGACCCGGGGATGTTTTCTATTGCCAGGGTATATTCAGGGGCAATTCTACCGCAAGGAAAAGACTACACCTTCTGGGGACCCGGAGTTAGCCAGGGTCATTCTGATGCCATAAGGAGGATCAGGGGAGTCAGGGATGCAAAGCAGTACACCCTTCCCGTCGAAAGTTCGGTCGAAAGGGTCAGGAAAGGGGAAAATCCCGACCTTACAACCAGGCAGAAGCATACAAGGCTCTGTTATGTTGTTGCTGAAGAGGGGGCTGATATCGCTTTGATCGAAAAAGAGATAAAGACCATGCCTAACTATTTCAGCGATTATGAGACCACGGTGAGATTCATACCTGAAGATGAGTTCCGGAGAGATCACGGAAGAATGCCTCACGGGGGTTTTGTTTTCAGAAGCGGATCTACGGGAGAAAACGGGCAGCATTCACAGCTTATTGAATATTCGCTTAAGCTGGATTCAAACCCGGAATTTACATCAGCTGTTCTTCTCGCCTATGCCAGGGCGGCTTTCAGACTGGCTGAAAAGTCTGATTTCGGTGCAAAGACTGTTTTTGATATCCCTCCTGCATTTATTTCCCCGCTTGGAGGAGACCAGTTAAGAGAAAAATATCTTTAATGAGAACAGACTACAGGGACGATATTACAAATGCCTTAAAGGTTTTAAGGGAAGACGGTGTTATTCTGTACCCCACGGATACTGTATGGGGACTAGGATGTGATGCCACAAGCGCAGCAGCCGTTGAAAAGATCTTCAGCATCAAGCAGAGGTCAGGCGGCAAAAGCCTGTTAGTTCTGGTAAACGGATTGACCATGCTGGAGCGTTATGTCAGGAGTATTCCCGGCGTTGCTTCAAACCTGCTGGAGGTTACCGACAAACCCCTGACCATTATCTATCCTGCAGGAAGAAATCTCGCGCCGGGAATTTGCGGCGAAGACGGTTCAGTGGGAATAAGGATCTGCGAAGATGGTTTCTGTAGCGAGCTGATCGGGCGATTACGGAAACCGCTTGTCTCAACCTCGGCAAACATGAGCGAAATGCCCGCTCCCTCTTTTTTTGGCGAGATTGATGAGAGAATAATAAAGTCGGCAGATTATGTTGTCGGATACAGGCAGGACGACACGATAAAAAAAACACCATCACCGGTGATCAAAGTCAGCGATGATGGTGTTATAAAAATCATCCGTCAGTAATCAGACTAGTTGGATCTTACGTGCCCTGAGCCGGATACCCTTGCATTTATGCGGGGATTTCCCGAATAGGTTACATTTCCGCTTCCCGACACCTGGGCATCGAGTTTTTCGCCGACGCTGCAGCGGCAGTTACCGCTTCCTGAAATGCTTACCGATAGCTCGCCTATCTTTATCTGATCGCCGTTAAAATTCCCCGAGCCGCTGATGGAAATCTCACCTTCCTCAATACTACCTTCTGAGCCAAGGTTTATATTTCCCGAACCCGATATGCTGCAGTCGAGCTCTCCGACCTCCAGTCTTTCTGTGTATAGTTTTCCGCTTCCGCTAACTGAAAGATTAAGCTCTGAAGCCTTTACAGGATCCATTATCTGTACCTTTCCTGAGCCAGAAACGCCGACTCCCTCAAGTGAGGGCATTGTAAGGTGAATCGTCACCCTTTCATCATTAAGTGAAAACCTCCAGTTTTCCTTCCTTATAGTCAGGCGGTCGCCCGAGACGATGGTTTCGATATCGTCAATTACATCCCTGTCTCCTTCAATTTCAAGACGGAAATCTGAGCCTATCTTCAGGAAAAGATCTCCGGAGACGCCAAAACTTACTTCAGTGAAACCGCGTACATCCCTTGTCTCCTTCGACTGGGCAAGAACAGTGCCCGGTATGGAAAGGATGGACATAAGCATTAAAAATGAGCATGTTAATTTCTTCATTACGTTAATTGTTTTAAAGATTCAGGCAATTTTATATAAAGACAGGAAAACTTGCCCCATGCTGCAGCAAAACGGAAAATTTGCAGAAAAGACTGTGATTTTTTCAGTTCAGGTCGATAAGTCCCTCGGGAAGTCTGACTGTAATTGTTTTCCGGCGAAGGTCTGAAGTAATAATGAAGTCCTCATGAAAAGGCATCAGAATCTCCTTGTTCTCGGGAGATATTATCTTCAGAAGGTCATGGCCTGGATTAGGTATTATTTCTTTCACCTCCCCAACCAGTTTTTTATTCTCAAGGACCACCCTGAATCCGGAGATGTTAAGCGGATCCGGCTTTTCTCCTCCCCCTTCTTCAGAAGCAAGAAAGATCCTGCAGCCTGAAAACTCAGCTATCTTCCCATACGATTCATAGCCTTCGAATGAAATTCTGAGGATATTGCCGCCCTGATATGTCAGTGAGGAAATAAAAAAAGGAACCGGTTTCCCTGCTATTTCAAGGAAAACCGATTCAATATCCGGTATATTTTCAACAAATTCCTGTTCCAGTCTGACTGATACGGACCCGTCGGGCATGTTGATCTTTGAGATTTTCCCGAGCAGTATCTTGTTTTTGTAAGTCATCGGATTCAGGATCCGCCTGTCTTCCGGTCTATTCCTGAGGTTTCTCCTCAGCGGCCGGTTCGTCGGAAGCTTCAGCCGGGCTTTCTTCTGTCACCTCTGCTGCTGCTTCGGGCTGTGATTCAGCCTCGGCTTTTGCGGCAAGGTCCTGTTGTCTTTTCAGGAGGCGGGCTGATCTTTCCTCATTTACTTTCTTCTCGGCTGCAAGACGCTTGCCAAGTTCATCGTCCTGAGATTTCTCAAGTCCCGAACGCTTGGATTCAATTTTTTCTTCCTGCTGTTTGATCCATTCGTTGAATCGTCTTGTAGCTTCAGCATCGTCAAAAGCACCTTTTTTTACACCTTCGAGAAGATGCTTCTTCAACATGACCCCTTTATATGAGAGGATTGCCCTGCATGTTTCAGTCGGTGTCGCGCCATTCTGCAGCCAACCCAGTGCCTTATCGAAATCGAGTTCGATAGTGGCCGGATTAGTGATCGGGTAATATATCCCGATCTTTTCAATATATCTGCCATCCCGTGGCGCCCTGCTGTCTGCTACCACGATGTGGTAGTAGGCCTTTCTTTTACGGCCTTTCCTAGCTAATCTGATTTTAACTGCCATTAAAAAATTACGCTTTTAATAAAACTGCTTTTTGAAAATGTGGGTGCAAAGATAAAAATAAATCACAAAACAATGCAATCATTTCAACAATAAAAAGGTAAGCAGCCGCAACATACCTCCTCCCGGCATCTATATCATCCCTTTTCCGTTTCAGGGTGAACACGGCCAGGGAGTCAGGTCACCGTGAGATCTTTATTTACCACTTACAGGAAGTAGCTTACGGGAGACTGCCTGAACAGCAGAAACGCCCTTCAAAAGGGCGTTTCCGTGTATAGGTCATTAAAAGTTTCCGGTCACTGACCAAGATACCATGGATTCTGTTCGAGGAGGCTGTTTACTTCCAGTTCCCTGAAAGGTACCGGAAGGATAAGGTTACCGGCATTATACGGCAGATCGCCTATATCCTGCTTCCATCTTTTCAGATCGTGGAGGCGGTGGCCTTCCCAGCACAGCTCAAAATAGCGTTCATCCCTTATCTGCTCAATAGTGACTGTGCCGGTATAAGCCGGAGCATTTGCCCGCTCCCTGATAATGTTTATATCCTGTGTGGGAGTGTTGGGGCCCACGGGCGAGCCTCCCTTTTCGAAGTTGGCTTCAGCTCTTATGAGGTACATTTCGGCAAGGCGTATGAGTGGGATGTTGGCATAATAGTCACCCCATTTTGAAGTGTTTATCCCTCCGTTGTTCAGAATTGTCCCGACGCCTATGTAATACATTTCTGTGATGTTGTCGATAGTATACGACTCCTCTGTGTCGGCCTGTAGCATTCCCCTGAGGTCGGCGGGGTCGAATTTTTCAAGGAATCCCGGCTGGATATCATAGTCGCCTCTTCCCATACCGTTCAGAGAGGCATACATCACTGTGAGCCACGATGTATTTGATGCAACGTTATTCTGAAGTGCAAAAACAGCTTCAGGCGAAGCGCCGTCAAAGTTGAAAGCCTGAAGCGGGGTTTCGGTAAGTGAGAAAAGTCCGCTTTCGATCACCTTGCTGGCTTCAGTGGCGGCGGCTTCAAACTCACCCTGCTGGAGGTATAATCTTGCCAGAACGGCGCTGGCGGCATACGTTGTGGCGTATACTCCGTTATCTTCGGGAAGCAGGTCGCGGGCTGAAGTCAGGTCGGAGATCGCCTGGTCGTAGCAGTCCTCAACGCTGTTCCTTGCAACCTCGATTGCATCCTCTACGTCAACCGTCGGGGTAAGGATAACAGGAACTGCTGGCTGAGTATTCTGAACGCCAGGTTCATATGGCAGTCCGAAAAGTCTTGCAAGTTCAAAGTACACCCATCCGCGGAGGAATTTAGCCTCACCCTCGACAAGAGCAAGGTCTTCTTCGCTCTCGAGCACTGCAAGTGTTTCGGGAGCAAGTAGAGTATTGCAGATATTGATCAGCTGATAAGCATCGATCCAGGTGCCTTCCACATAGCTGTTTGTAACGGTGATCTCCTTCTGTATTATCTCCCTGGGCTGGGCATAGGTGCCAATAAAGGTCATGTCGCTTGTTGCTGCAAGGAGTTCACTGAATTCATTGAACTGCGAGCCGAATGTGTTCGCGCTCCTGGCCTGCAGGTATGCACCCACGAGTGCTGTCTTTATATTCTCGGGGGTATTAAGGGCTGTTGATGCATCGATCGACTGCTTCGGCTGGATATCAAGTTTGTCGTCGCAGGCAAAAAGTGCCGTGATAAGCGGCAGAACCAGCAGCCATTTCTTTGTCTGATTGATTATATTTTTCATGATGATCATTATTTACGGTTAAAATGAGAGGTTTACACCGAGGGTGTAGGTTCTTGCCTGTGGTGCAGTATAGAAGTCATATCCCTGAATTATGTTCGTATTCTGGGTTGATCTTCCGGTACCGGTATAGTTCACTTCCGGATCCCATCCCTTATAGTTGGTGAAGGTATAGAGGTTCTGAACTCCGAGGTAAATTCTCATGGCCGACAGTCTTGCCTTGCGGAGCACGCTTGCCGGGAAGTTGTATCCGAAGTTTACATTCCTTATCCTCAGGTATGATGCATCTGAAAGGTACCTGCTGGAATTATTTGTACCATTGCTCTCACCAAGGCGGGCCTGAGGCACATCGGTGATATCACCCGGGTTCTGCCACCTGTTCATCTGGTCAACAGTCTGGTTGTCGAACCAGTCTCCGTTTGCTGACTGATATCTTCCTCCACCGTTGAAAACGTCATTACCGTAAACAAAACTCATCAGTATATTAAGGTCAAATCCCTTATACTCCATGGAGTTGTTGAAACCTCCTGTAAAATCGGGGTTGGGTGATCCTACTATCAGGTCTCCGGCAAGGTTATAGTTGCTGGTAGCCTCATTGCTGGTATCGTTGATGTAGTAAATTGCATCACCGTTATCAGGATCAACACCTGCATATTTTCTCATTTTGAAAACTCCGATAGGCTGGCCTTCGATAACATAGTTAATTCCGTTGGGAGTGATCTCCGGACCGTTAATGTTAAGGATCTTGTTTCTGTTGAACGCAATATTGAAGTCAGTGGTCCATTTGAAGTCACCAACGAAGTTGTTCGAGTGAAGTGCAAATTCGATCCCTTTGTTCTCAAGTTCTCCGATATTGCTCCATACTCCTTCAAAACCTGATGTTGAAGGAAGCGTACGGTAAAGGAGGAGGTCGGTAGTCTTTTTATAGTAGAAGTCGAGTTCACCGGAAAGCCTGTTCTTGAAAAATCCAAAGTCAATACCTATATCTGTCTGGGCTGTGTTCTCCCATCCCAGTTCGCGGCTCTGGAGCTGCGTGGGCTGAAGTGCGTTCCTGCCGGCATAATTCACTCCAGTATAAAGTGCCAGATGTGCATAATCAGGTATTCCCGAGTTACCTGTAATACCGTAACTGGCACGCAGCTTCAGGTAGCTTAGTGTATTTTTGATCCCTGACATGAAATCTTCTTCTGATAAAATCCATCCTGCCGATACTGCAGGGAAGAATCCATACCTGTTGTCGACACCAAATCGTGACGATCCGTCAACCCTTCCGCTTACCGAGAAGAGGTATTTATCACTGAGTTTGTAGTTTGCTCTTGCAAAGTACGACAGATAACTGTGGGCCTCGTCCCAGCTTGAGAAAACGGTTGCTTCGGCAGCATTGGCAATATTGTTGAAGTCATCGGTTGGGAATCCTTTACCCTGGACATCAGATCCTGTTGTATTTGATTCCTGGTATGACATACCAGCAACAACGTTTATATCGTGGGCATCGAATGTCTTGGCAAAGGTGAAATAGTTCTCCCAGTTATAGTTAACAACCCTTACGGACCTGTTCTGGGCTTCACCGGCAGGTCCGGCTCCAATCGTGAGCCTTCCCCAGAAGTTCTTCTCACGAAGGTCCATAATGTCGGTTCCAAACTCGGATCTGAAGGTAAGGTTCTTCAGGATCTTGTAGGAGCCGTACGCATTAGCCAGCGATCTGAAGGAGGTCTGGTTGTTGAAGCCGTCCCTCAGTGAAATAAGTCCGTTGTAATATATTGTATTTGTATTCAGTTCTCCGGTCTCAGGATCATAAACAGGTGTTACAGGTGCCTGTGCAACAAGCTGAAGGGGAGTTGCGAACGCGTTGTCGTTCTCAACCCTGTCCATCTCAGTCCTGATAAGGTTCATCTGAAGTCCGAAGTTAAGTTTCTCCGTAGCTTTCTGGTCGAGGTTCAGTCGTCCGCTGAATTTTGTCATATTGTTGCCGCGGAGTATCCCCTTTGTATGATCGTAGCTGATGCCGGTGTAATATGTTGTGCTCTCATTTCCGCCGCTGCCGGAAACATTGATCCTGTTCAGGGTTCCCCTCTGGAAAGCCTCTTTCTGCCAGTCAGTGTCATAGCCTTCATTCCAGCCCGGTACGAAAATATCCCATATATCTTCTTTCGGCAACCAACCCCATACGAGGCCGTCACCGTCCGATACATTGTCCATCGATTCGTTCATGAGTTCTATGTACTGATCGGCATTGAGCCACTTGACAAGGTTGCTTGGTTCGCTAATACCCGTTGTATAGTCAATGTTGAATTTTGTGGCGCCGCTTTTTCCCCTCTTGGTAGTGATGATCACAACCCCGTTTGAGGCCCTTGACCCGTAGATAGCTGCAGCGGAAGCGTCCTTGAGAACCTGTATCGATTCAACGTCCGACATTGCCAGGTCGGCCAGCGGGCTAACCGGCTGGTTATTGACGTTACTGAGGCTCTCTGTTGTAATGGGAACTCCGTCGACAACATAGAGGGGCTGGTTATTGGCTGAAACAGATGAAGAACCCCTTATCCTCATCTTTACAGCTTCACCGAGCTTGCCGCTTGCCTGTTCGATGAATACGCCAGCGGTCTTTCCCTGTATTGCCGACTCGAAGCTTGCAGTAGGCATTTCGGAAAGTCCCTTGGTATCGACTTTTGTTATTGCTCCGGATACGGTCCTCTTTATCGCCGAGCCATATCCTACCACCACAACTTCGTCAACACCCGTAAGTTCATATTCGAGTGCAACGTCGACAACACCTGAAGTTCCAACCGTAACTTCCTTGGTTGTCATGCCTAAAAATCTGAACTCCAGCACAACACCCGGAGCTGCCGAAATCTGGTATTTACCGTTGATGTCGGTTGAAGTTCCGGTTGTTGTTCCCTTGATCATGACAGTGGCACCTGCCACAGGCTGACCATCCTCAGCCGACGTGACAGTTCCCGTAATGGTTCTTTGCTGACTGTTTACAGGTAACAAAAAACCAAAAAGAACAAATAAGAGTAACAATAGTCTTTTCATAACTTTTGGTTTAGGTAATTAAAAATTTCTAAAGGAATAACTGAATTCCCTTTACTGTCCGTAATAATACATGGCACCTAGATGCAAATGTAAAACATTTTTGTTTTTTATATAAACATCCGTTAACTTTTTCCAGTTCATAAATGAACTTTTTGAAGGACTTCTCCTGTCTGCCGGAAATTTTTTCTTGTCATTTTTAGCTATTTTTGTGATCCGGCCCTTTATAAAAATTATGCCCCTATGACATCATTTGCGCACCTTCATGTTCACACTCAATACTCTATTCTTGACGGAGCATCAAACATCCCGCTTCTTATGGATAAGGTAAAATCCCTTGGCATGGAGGCAGTTGCGATTACAGATCATGGCAACATGTTTGGTGTAAAGGAGTTCCATGCAGCTGCAATGAAAAAAGGCCTCAAGCCAGTAATCGGCTGCGAGCTTTATGTAGCGAGGCGATCACTTTCTGACACCTCAGGCAGGGAAGACCGTTCAGGTGATCACCTGATTCTTCTGGCAAAAAACCTTACAGGCTACAGGAACCTGGTAAAACTTGTTTCAACGGCATGGATAAAGGGTTTTTATTACAAGCCGCGCATTGACAAGGAACTTCTTGCCCGCCACAGAGAAGGACTAATAGCTTCTTCAGCCTGTCTGGCAGGGGAGATCCAGGATGAGATCCTTCACGGATCAATCAATGGAGCCGAGGATGCTCTTAAGGATTATATGGAGCTTTTCGGGGAAGACTTCTATCTTGAGATCCAGAGGCATGAAACGTACGATCCGGAAGCCGACGGGACAGCCTTCCCTCAGCAGCAGAAGGTTATTGAAGTCTTCAGGAAGTTTTCGGAGAAATACGGGGTAAAGATCATTGCAACCAATGATGTTCATTTCATTAATGCTGATGATGCCGAAGCGCACGACCGTCTGATCTGCCTCAACACTGCAAAGGATATTGACGATCCCGACAGGTTACGGTACTCAAGACAGGAATACCTTAAGAGCGAGGAAGAGATGAGGCTCATCTTCAGCGACATTCCTGAAGCTGTGGATAACGTTTCGGAGGTAGTGGCCAAGATCGAGAAGTACAAGCTCGACCACGGGCCCATAATGCCCGATTTCAGTCTGCCTGAAGGTTATAGCGACGATAATGAGTATCTCAGATATCTTACATACAAGGGAGCAGGAGAGAGATGGGGAGAGCTTACTACTGAACAGACTGAAAGAATTGACTTTGAACTTGACACAATAGCCAAGATGGGATTCCCGGGCTACTTTCTTATCGTTCAGGATTTTCTGAGGGCTGCAAGGGAAATGGGAGTCTCTGTCGGTCCCGGAAGAGGCTCCGCTGCAGGTTCAGCTGTTGCCTACTGTCTGAGAATTACCGACATAGATCCGATAAAATATGGTCTTCTCTTTGAGCGCTTCCTCAATCTCGACAGGATCTCAATGCCTGATATAGATATTGACTTTGATGAGGACGGCAGGGAAGAAGTCCTAAGATATGTTGTCAACAAATACGGTCACGACAAGGTTGCCCATATTATTACTTTCGGGACCATGGCAGCCAAAATGGCGATAAGGGATGTAGCACGGGTTCAGAAGCTGCCTCTTTCCGAAGCAGACAGGCTCGCGAAGCTCGTTCCTGAAAGACCTGGTATTTCCCTTTCGGCTGCATATGCAGAGGTGCCCGAGCTGGCAAAAGAAAAGAACTCATCGAACAAACTCATTGCTCAGACCCTCAAATTTGCCGAGGTTCTCGAAGGTTCGGTGCGGCAGACCGGGATACATGCCTGTGGAATAATAATAGGAAAAGATTCGCTTGATAATCATATTCCGCTGTGTACCGCCAAGGACACCGACCTTTATGCCACGCAGTACGAGGGCAGCCATGTGGAGTCGGTGGGTCTTCTCAAAATGGATTTTCTTGGCCTGAAGACCCTTTCAATAATCAAAGATGCTATCGAGAACATAAAAAGATCGAAGGGGATCACCATTGATATAGATAATCTTCCGCTTGACGATAAAAAAACTTACGAGCTTTTCAGCAACGGTGAAACAACAGGTATTTTCCAGTTTGAATCGACCGGAATGAAAAGATATCTCAGGGAACTTAAGCCGAACAGGTTTGAGGATCTGATAGCCATGAACGCTCTTTACCGCCCGGGACCTATGGAATATATTCCTCAGTTCATCAGGAGGAAGCACGGACAGGAAAAGATCGAATACCTTCTTCCCGTAATGGAGAAGTATCTGAAGGATTCGTACGGTATAACGGTTTATCAGGAGCAGGTGATGTTACTATCCCAGGAGCTTGCAGGATTCACAAAAGGTGAAGCTGATAATCTGCGTAAGGCAATGGGGAAAAAGAAGAAGTCCATCATGGATGAGATGAAAATCAAGTTCCAGGAAGGATGCACCAGGAATGGCTATGATGAGAATACCATAAACAGGATATGGTCCGACTGGGAGGCTTTTGCACAATATGCCTTCAACAAGTCACATTCCACTTGCTATGCAATGGTGGCTTTTCAGACGGGATACCTGAAGGCACACTTCCCTGCCGAGTATATGGCTGCCGTTCTGAGCCGTAACATCAGCGATATAAAGAAGATAACGACCTTCATGGATGAGACGCGCAGGATGGGGATGGAAGTTCTTGGTCCTGACGTCAACGAGAGTAATGTCAAGTTTACGGTAAACCGCGACGGGAACATAAGGTTCGGCCTGGGGGCAATAAAGGGAGTAGGAGAAAGCGCTGTTCTCCAACTCATTGAAGAGAGAGAAAAGAATGGCAGTTATGCCAGCATCTACGACCTTGTGGAAAGGGTTAACCTTAATGCCCTCAACAAGAAGAATCTGGAAGCCATGGCCGTCGCAGGAGCCTTTGATTGTTTTGAGGAAATAAGCAGGGCTGCCTACTTCGCTGCCGATCCGAGGGGAATAAGCTTTATTGAAAACCTTATCAGATACGGGAACAATGCAAAGACATTAAGGAACTCAAGCCAGCAGACTCTTTTCGGTGAAGCGGGCGGTTTTGAGATTGTCAGGCCCGAACCGGTTGCCTGTCCTGACTGGCCGAAGCTTGAAAAGCTAAACAAGGAAAAGGAGGTAATAGGAATATACCTTTCCTCCCACCCTCTCGATGACTTCAAGCTTGAGATCAGCACCTTCACAACTGCCACCCTGGCCGACCTGCAGAATCTCAGTGAATGGTATGAAAGGGATGTTGCTGTTGCAGGGATGGTGACCGACACGAAAAACGGAATTAGCAAGAACGGAAAACCGTATGGCTCATTTACCCTTCAGGATTACACTGATTCATTCAGGTTCATGCTATTTGACAAGGAATACCTTGAATTCAGCAAGTTTTTCATAACTGGCTATTACCTTCTTGTAAAAGGCAAGGTTCAGAAAAGAAAATTCAGGGAAGAGGAACTTGAGTTCCACATAAAGACCATCAACCTTCTTTCCAGTGTGAAGGATGAACTCATCAGGACGGTCACAGTAAAGCTCAATCCGGAATACCTGAATGGTGAATTCATAAAAGAGCTCCATGAGGTCATTAAGGAAAACAGGGGTGAAACAGAGCTCAGATTTCTGATATATGATCCCGACGACAAAATATCCCTTTCGATGTTCTCGAGATCAATAAGGGTAAGGCTCAACAATGAATTAATATCATTCCTCGATGATTTTCCCGGGATAGAATATAAAGTTAATTAGCTATATTTACTCAGTCAATATTATTAGAAATTAATAAAAGGATATTATGGCAATAGAGGTGAATGACAGCAATTTTGATGATGTGGTCCTTAAATCTGACATACCCGTCCTGGTCGATTTCTGGGCGGAGTGGTGCGGACCCTGCAGAATGATAGCACCCGCTGTTGAGGAGATCTCCAATGAGTTCGAAGGACAGGCACTCGTTGCCAAATGTGATGTTGACAACAGTCCCGGAGTAGCTGCAAAATTCGGGATAAGGAATATTCCCACGGTGCTTTTCTTCAAGGATGGCAAGGTGGCAGACAAGCAGGTTGGCGCTGTTCCCAAGGCAAATTTCGTCAACAAGCTTAAAGGTCTTCTGTAATCGGGGTCATTAATGACAACCTGCGTTTTTGCTTCTTCGAGCAGCCTTATCGATCACAGGTATATGGAGGCGGCAGACGAACTGGGTGCTCTTTTTGCCGGATCGGGGATAAATGTCATTTACGGAGGCGGAGGAATAGGCCTTATGGGAGTCCTTGCTGATTCAGTAATGCGGCACGGAGGTAACATAACCGGGGTTATTCCCTCGTTCATGAACGATGAGGGCTGGGGGCATCCCGATGTCAGGGATATGATTGTAACCACCGACATGGGCGACCGGAAAAAGAACATGTTTGAAAGAGCTGACTCGGTTGTCGCACTTCCCGGCGGAGTGGGAACCCTGGAAGAACTTACAGAGGCAATTACCCTGAAGCAGCTGGGACTTTTCAAGGGACCGGTTGTAATTCTCAATACCCTTGATTTTTATAAACCCCTGTTTCAGTTCCTTGAGACAATGATCGCGGGAAACTTTCTGAGGCCGGAACACAAAGGGATGTGGAACATTGCTGCAACACCTGAGGATGTAGTTTACACCCTGTGCAACGATAAGGGCTGGATTGAAGATCCGAGAAGAATTGCAAGGATCTGAAATCCCCTCTGTTTTTCTGTAACATTACTCTGTCAGGCCGGAGTTCTTAATTATTTCCAGGGTACTGCTGCTGAATTTCCTTTCTGTCTCAATTCTGCCTTTAATAACGGGAGCTTTCTGGCCCTTCCTGAAAACTTTATTTCCATGGAAAATACGCGCCTCATCCCAGAGCCCCAGGCTGATGAAGTGACCAAGGACACCCGCCCCCCCTTCAATGAAAAGCGACTGAACTCCCCATTTGAAAAGATAGTCGATTACCTGTACCGCCGAAGCTTCGCGGCTGTTGAGTTTTACAACCACAGATCCGGGCATGGAGACTTTTTCCGGGAAAAATGTAAAGACAACCTGCGATCCGATTATTTCAGTCATTGAGATTTTCTCCGGCAGCACTCCGGATCCTGAAAGGATGAGCCTGACGGGGTTCTTCCCCTTCCAGTCCCTGACATTCAGCAAAGGATCATCGTTCCTTAATGTTCCGGCTCCTATAAGAATGCTTTGCTCCTCTGATCTCCATTTATGGACAAGAACCCTTTCGGGTTCCCCTGTTATCCATACTGTTCCTGCATCATGAGAATCGCCCCTTTCAATATCAATGAATCCGTCGGCACTCTGAGCCCATTTAAGTATTATATACGGTCTCTTTTTCTCATTAAAGGTGAAAAACCTCTTATTTATACTCCTGCATTCATCTTCCGCCACTCCGGCCACAACCCTGACACCTGCCTCCTGAAGCCGTGCAATGCCTCTACCTGCTACCTTATCGCTTGTATCTTTAGTCCCCAAATAAACCACAGGGATACCCTCGGCAATTATCCTGTCGGCGCAGGGTGGTGTTTTCCCGTGATGAGAACATGGCTCGAGGTTCACGTAAAGCACCGATGATTTAAGGAGCGATCTGTCTTTTACAGATTCTATTGCCATGACTTCGGCATGAGGTTCTCCTGCCCTCACATGGTATCCCTCTCCTATTATGAGTCCCTCTCTGACAATAACGGATCCGACCAGAGGATTGGGATATGTTTTTCCCTCTGCTTTCATGGCCAGCTCTAGGCATCTTCGCATAAATTTAAGATCATCGCCGGAAGCCATTCCTTCAGAATTGCTAAATTTGACTTATGGCCGTTAATTTACAAACAATAAAGGATTTCAGAAATTTTCTTGCTTCAGAACTTAAAGGATTATATGAGGGGAGCGAAGCCGGGGCAGTTGCCGACACTGTAATGCTTAAGGCTCTCGGGCTTGAATCCCTTCCGGAACTTCTGATGCGGCAGAATGAAAAGCCTGTGGATTCAGCAAAGGAACATATCCTGGAGATGTGCAGCGAGCTTAAAACCGGAATGCCTGTTCAGTATGTCACAGGTGAGTCATATTTTCTGGGCTGCAGGATAAAGGTAAATCCCGGTGTTCTTATTCCCAGGCCTGAAACCGAAGAGATGACCTGGCTTATTATAAATGAAAACAGGGGATTCGGCGGGGTAATAACAGATATCTGCACCGGTTCTGGATGTATCGCGATCGCCCTTGCAGTTCATCTCCGCGAAGCACGGATTATGGCTTCCGATATATCATCCGCTGCCTTAAAAACAGCCAGGGAGAATGCACGGGAAAATAATGCTGAGGTGACATTTTACCGGTCGGATATCCTAAAAAAAAAGCTCTGCAGGCTTACCGAATCTGATATTATTGTAAGCAATCCTCCCTATGTAAGGAACAGCGAGAAAAAACACATGAGGAAAAATGTAGTTCTTTACGAACCGCAGGAAGCATTATTTGTTCCTGATGAGGATCCTCTTATGTTTTACCGGGCCATCCTGGAAGCAGCTTCACAGTCGCTCAAACCCGGAGGTACAGTATATTTTGAGATAAACGAGGCCCTCGGCCGTGAGATGGATGGACTGATGAAGTCGAACGGATATTCTGATGTCCGGATTATAAAAGACCTCAGCGGCCGGGACCGTATAATAAAAGGCAGGAAAAATGACAGATGAAACTCTTTACAAAAGCGCCCTTGCCAAAGCCATGAACATGTGCGCAGGAAGGGAATACTGCATCGACGACATAAGGGGAAAATTAATATCCTGGGGTGTCGGTGAAAAGGACAGATCGGGGATCCTGGAAGACCTTGTTGCCGGCAATTTCATCAATGAGCGAAGGTACGCCGAGGCCTTTGTAAAGGACCGGTTCCGTCATAACCATTGGGGGCGTCTGAAAATTTCTTCTCAGCTGAGGGCGAAAAAGATAAGTCAGGAAGTTATTGACACGGCACTTGAAACAATAGGCAACGATGAATACAGGAAGGCTCTCCGTGATATGCTTTCATCGCACAGGAAATCGGTAAAGGCAAGGAATCAGTACGAGCTTAAGGGCAAGCTGATGCGCTTCGGACTATCAAAGGGCTTTGAGAGTCAGCTGCTTTATGACATTCTTGGTGAACCAGACTGAAGCAGATCAGAGATATTTCAGAATGCCCTTCAGGAATGGCATGAAACAAATCAGGAAAAGCAGGAAGGATGCAGTAACATCATATATTATAAGCTGTTTCCCGAGAGATGGATGTTTCAGGCTGACTGATGAAAAGACTATTCTCATAAGCAATTGTGAGGCAAAAAAGATGAAAATCCTCAATCCATAAACATTCCAGTCGTATGCTTCGGCTATTCTTCCCCTCAGTATCAGGGAAAAGCTGTGCGATAATCCGCACGACGGGCAGGGCACTCCGGTAAGCTTCTCATGGATGCAAACCACGGGATACTCGTTTCTGTCGGGGGAGAAGATAAGTGAATACCCAAAAACCATCAGGATAATCAGGGCAAATGCTGCATTGATGATGACATAAGGTTCGCTGATCCGGTTTCTCCACGATAACAGAACGGCATTATTTGACTCCCGGGATGGTGTCATCAGTGACAGTGGTTTCCTTTTCGAGTTCCTCAAGTTCTTCGTGCCGGCTGCTTTTCTTGACGTCGGTCGATATTTCCACTGTCTCGCCTCCGCTCTCAACTCTTATATTGACGTTGGCATCCTCAAGGTCCTTCAGGACATTCTGCTGGACTTCCTCAACTGCTTTTTCTATGTCTCCTTTCCATTCACGCTTAAATTTATCGCCAATACGTTCTGCAACAAAGATCTGCGAAAATGAGATCATGAAAGCAACGATGGCTATTATCAGCGCGGCGAGAGGAAGTGACCGGTTGGCTCCTGTCCTTGATGCCTGCGACAATCCAAGGGCAGCCAGTACCACTGCTATTAACGCTGGTACCATTGCAACGATCCCTATGCAGGGGATCACAGCAAGAACAAAAGTCACAATTGCTGTTATGAGAGCAGCTATCCCGAGTGTCTGTCCGGCAGGACGGTTGTTTTCAGAGCCTGAAGGCAGCCCGGTATTCTGGGGGTTGTTTGTACTGAAGTCTTCCATGGTAATTACTTTTTTTCAATTTTTTCATTCCTTGCAAGGATATTCAGGATATCCTGTTCTAAAGACGTCACAGGATTTTCAATGATGCGTCCTGCCTCAACTTTATTCCTGTAAATAATAAACGTCGGCACCCATTCAATACCAAGCTCTTCATATTCTCCGACGGGTGCAACCTTAAAAAGATCAGTACCTATAAAAGTGAGGTTTTCCGGTGGAAATCCCCACTGTTGTATTATTTTCATGAAACGGGGCAATTCCCTTCTGCTGTCGGGGCACCATGTTCCAAGAACGATCTTGATCGTAAGATCGCTGCTCCCTGCTGCTTTCAGGCCTTCGACAGCTTCACTGCCGGGCAGATAGTCATCATAACCTTTTATATACCATTCTGAATGGGGAGGATTCCGGAATTGTGCAGGGTTGATATATCCCAGAAGCCATGTTGCCTGTTCATGAAAATCGGTTCCTGCAACGTTGCTGCCACTGCTTTCGCCGGCGTTAAGGTTCACCAGAGCAGGTTTTCCGCTTCGGCAGCACGGCAGGCTTATTGTTAAAAGAATAACAACAGCCGCTTTTAGTTTTAGTGATCTTATCATTCTGTTGTCCATATCCTTATAAGATGTGAACCGAATATAAGTTATTTTATTCAAAAAAATTCATTAATATGATGAGTATCTGTCTGGCAGCAGCAGCGACTGATGTTCCCGGACCGAATATTGCAGCTACTCCAGCATCGTACAGGAAGTTGTAATCCTGAGGCGGGATAACACCTCCCGCAATAACGAGAATATCTTCCCTCCCCAGTTTTTTAAGTTCTTCTATTACCTGTGGTATCAGCACCTTGTGTCCGGCAGCCAGGCTCGAAACTCCAAGAACATGAACATCATTCTCAACAGCCTGTCTTGCGGCCTCGGAAGGAGTCTGGAAAAGCGGTCCGATGTCGACATCAAATCCGATATCGGCGTATCCTGTAGCAACTACTTTTGCACCTCTGTCGTGTCCGTCCTGGCCTATCTTGGCGATCATGATCCTTGGTTGCCTGCCCTCTTTTTCTGCAAACCGCGAGACAAGGATCCGCGCTTCCTCAAAATCGCTGTCCTTTTTATATTCCGATGAATATGCACCCGAGATTGTCCTTATCACTGCTTTGTATCTTCCTGTTATTTTTTCGCATGCATAGGATATCTCCCCAAGGCTGGCCCTGCGTGCAGCGGCCTCAACGGCCAGTTCCAGCAGATTTCCTTCGCCCGAAGATACACATTTTGTAATTGCATCAAGAGCTGCCTGACATTCATTTTCGTTTCTTTCGGCTCTCAGTCTGGCAAGCCTTTTTATCTGTGCTTCTCTCACCACGCTGTTATCCACCTCGAGGATCTCAAGCGGTTCTTCCTTTTCGAGTCTGAAACGGTTTGTTCCCACGATAACCTGCTGACCCGAGTCTATCCTTGCCTGGGCCCGGGCAGCAGCCTCCTCAATGCGCATCTTCGGCAGTCCTGAATCGATGGCCGAGGCCATACCTCCCAGGCTTTCTATCTCTTCGATATGCTGCCATGCCCTTCTTGCAATTTCGTCCGTGAGACTTTCAACATAGTAAGATCCGGCCCAGGGATCTATCGATTTGCATATTTTAGTTTCTTCCTGCAAATATATCTGAGTATTTCTGGCAATGCGTGCCGAGAAATCTGTAGGCAATGCCAGTGCTTCATCGAGTGCGTTTGTATGAAGGCTCTGAGTATGGCCAAGAGCGGCAGCCATAGCTTCGATGCAGGTACGTCCGACGTTATTGAAGGGATCCTGCTCGGTAAGACTCCAGCCCGAAGTCTGGCAATGAGTCCTGAGGGCCAGCGACTTAGGGTTGCGCGGATTGAATCCGCTGACAATCCTGGCCCAGAGCATCCTTGCGGCTCTCATCTTTGCGATCTCCATAAAGTGATTCATCCCCACAGCCCAGAAGAACGACAGGCGGGGAGCAAAACTATCGATATCGAGACCGGCTCTGACGCCAGCTCTCAGATATTCCAGTCCGTCGGCAAGAGTATAGGCAAGTTCAATATCGCTTGTGGCCCCGGCTTCCTGCATATGGTAACCCGAGATGCTTATGGAATTGAACCGGGGCATCTTCTCTGCGGTATAGCGGAAGATGTCGGCTATTATCCTCATCGAGAAATCGGGAGGATAGATATAGGTGTTCCTCACCATGAATTCCTTCAGGATGTCGTTCTGTATCGTCCCCGAAAGCTCGTCGTGCCGTGCTCCCTGTTCAAGCGCGGTGACAATGTAAAATGCCATTACGGGAAGTACCGCCCCGTTCATAGTCATCGACACCGACATCCTGTTAAGAGGTATCCTGTCGAAAAGTATCTTCATATCAAGAACGGAATCGACTGCAACACCTGCTTTCCCGACATCGCCGGCAACACGTTCATGGTCGGAATCATATCCCCTGTGGGTTGGAAGATCAAATGCCACGGATAATCCCTTCTGGCCAGCGGCAAGGTTCCGCCTGTAGAATGCATTAGACTCCTCCGCTGTAGAAAATCCTGCATATTGCCTTATTGTCCATGGCCTTGTCACATACATTCCCGGGTAAGGACCTCTCAGGAAGGGAGGGATCCCTGCCGCGTAATCAAGATGTTCCATCCCCGCAAGATCCGATTCATCATAAACCGGTTTGACAGGAATTTTCTCCGGGGTCATCCATGGTTCTTCCTGTGATCCCATTTCATGGGCATCTGTTTTTTTCAGCTTCAGTTCGCCAAGGTCGCTTTGCTTGAATTGTGGTTTCATTTTAATCTCCTGTTTGTCAATCAACGATGCCTGATAGGGTGTTGTAGTGTCTTAGTGTTTCCACAAGATCAGACCTTATGCTTATATAGTTATTTATTCCTTTCTCTCTGAGAGAATCAATCGAGGGCGGATTTCCTGCAATGACCAGTATTGCTTTACCTTCTGTTTTTTCGTGAACGGCAGGTGCAAGCAAGGGATATTCCTCGTCAGAACTGCACAGAACAACAATTCCGGCACCGGATCGAAGGGCTTCTTCAATTCCCTGTTCCAGATCGTCATATCCGTCATTATCAATAATCCCGTACCCTGCACACCCGAAGAATGCTGCCGAGAATTGAGAACGGGCCCTGCGCATCAGTTTGTCTCCTGCCTGCAGTAGAAAAACGGAAGGTCTGGCCGGAGCTTTCCTTACGGCCATCCTTATCTTTTCAATCTCCTCAGCTCCCCTGGTAAGGCTGACAGGCTCAGAGACCATTTCTCCGGCTTTTGCGGTTTTTTCCTTTCCCGAAGCAGTCATTAGTTCAGGGCCTGAAGTTTCCTCAGGATCAGGATAAAGATTTGTTCCAAGAAGTATCTCTTTTCTTCCGCTCACAGCTTTTCTCCTTTCCTCCGCAATTTTTTTCAGATCGTCCTGGATACGGCCCTTGTAGAGAGAATTAAGGAAACCGCCTTCTTGCTCCAGTTCAAGAAAGAGTTTCCATGCATTATCTGCCACCAGGGCCGTGAGGTTTTCGATATAATATGAACCGGCAGCCGGATCGGCCACACGGTCGAAAAATGCTTCTTCCTTAAGAATGAGCTGCTGGTTTCTTGCAATTCTTTCTGAGAATTCTCCGGGTTGGCTGTATGCAGTGTCAAAAGTATTAACCGTAAGCGAGTCAGCGCCTCCAAGAACTGCCGACATGGCTCCGGTCTGAGTCCTGAGCATGTTCACATACGGGTCGAAGACAGTTGAGTTCCACCTGCCGGTCACGCAGTGAATCTCCATTCTGAAACGACCGCCATGCTGGGCACCGTAACCTTTCGCGACTGCAGCCCAGAGAATACGTGCCGCCCTTAGCTTTGCTATCTCCATAAAATAGTCTGGTCCGGTTCCGAAGCTGAAACGGATCTTTGATGCGGCGTCTCCGGGTTTTATTCCACGGTCGGTAAGCTGTGAAAGGTATTCCACCGCCATCGAGAGAGTATAGGCAAGTTCTTTTACCGGGCCAGCGCCGGCATCGGTAAAATACGATCCGTTTATATTAATGTTCCTGTACCCGGGAAGTTTCAGGGCGTCGCGGGTCAGTTCTGCCAGATAGTCCATACCGGCCTCAACCGGGATGCACAGGGTACCATTCAGGAGAAGCCTGCCGAGGGGATCAGCCTCAACAGCTCCCCTCAGGTTGTTCAGCTTATGGATGTCTCCCCCGTAAACCTCCTTTAAGATGGCAATTATCTCCCTGGCCTTCCCCTCCGAATGAAAATTTATTTCCGATCCATGCGGGTTTATACCATCGAGCAGATTGGAAAAGTTCTCCATGCTGATTGAAAGCGGATCTTCGATAATGAAACCCAGCGAGTCGACTCCTTTTTCAAGAAGCGATCTGGCAGTTTTGTTTGCTTCTGGGTAGGCGTCGACCCTGATGTTCTGACGCACGAGCCAGGAGTTGGCTTTTTGCCCGGAGATCTTTCCGGAAGAAGAAGCGTTTCCTTCTATTTTTCCGGGGTTATCCTTTCCTGATAAAAGAAGCGGCACAATGCAGTTTACATGATTCAATTTCTGAAGGTCCTCTCTCATGTAAAAAGGCATCACATCGAAGCCCTCTCCTGTTCTCCAGACCATTTTCCTGGAAAAATCGGCGCCCTTGAGATCGGCGACGATCTTATCTATCCATTCCTGCCTGGTTACGGGAGGGAATTGTTCAAAAAGTCTTTTATATTTCACAATCTGAGTAATTATATATGCAAATAAAGCAATATGAAAGAGAGATATTTCATGAATTTTATCATGGAAGCGTGTTTAAAGGTTTTGCAAGCCTGCAGTGCAAACCCCTGAGGCCGGTCAGGGTAATTCTATCGTCCGGCAAATTCCATCAGGTATGATTTGATGAAATCGTTAAGATCGCCATCAAGGACAGCCAGCACATTTCCCGATTCCTTTCCTGTTCTGTGGTCTTTTGCCATCTTGTAGGGGTGAAGGGTATAAGACCGGATCTGTGAGCCCCATTCAATTTTTTTCTTCTCACCTTCAATCTTCGACTGCTCCTCTCTTCTTCTGTTCAGTTCCATCTCATAAAGCTGCGATCTGAGTATCCTCATGGCATTCTCCTTATTATTGAGCTGGGAGCGGGTTTCCTGATTTTCAATGACTAGCCCTGTAGGATGGTGCCTTAGTCTCACGGCAGTTTCAACCTTGTTTACGTTCTGCCCCCCTGCGCCGCTTGAGCGGTATGTCTCCCATGTAATGTCGGCCGGATTAATTTCAATCTCAATATTATCGTCCACGAGGGGAGTTATAAATACCGAGGCAAATGTGGTTTGCCGCTTACCCTGCGCATTGAATGGAGAGATCCTTACCAGGCGGTGGACTCCGTTCTCACTTTTAAGATAACCATAGGCTCTTTCACCGTTTATCTCCAGTGTTACAGATTTCACACCCACTTCGTCGCCGGGCTGAAAGTCAAGTTCCCTGACCTCGTAACTGTTTCTTTCCGCCCATCTCAGGTACATCCTGAGAAGCATCGAAGCCCAGTCGTTGCTTTCGGTACCTCCTGCCCCTGAATTGATCTTCAGTATTGCACCAAGCTGGTCTTCCTCTTTCTGGAGCATGTTACGGACCTCCATATCTTCAATAAGGGAAAGACTTTTCTCATACTGCCTGTCAAGGTCCTCTTCGGAGGCTTCACCTTCCCTGAAGAAATCATAAATCACCTGAAGGTCTTCGAATCCCTGGTCAGCGATGTCGAATGCTGTTGTCCAGTTTTTGATCCGGGCTATTTCCCTTAAAAGCTGTTCGGCTGCCTTCGGATCGTTCCAGAAATCAGGTTTCTGTGTAATTAGTTCCTTTTCCGAGATTATTGAAAGCTTTCCTTCGATGTCAAAGATACCTCCTCAACGCGTCGCGGCGTTCAGACAAATCTCTTATCTGTTCTGTTGTTATCATGGATCTTAAAATTTTGTGCAAATTTATGTTTTATTAAGTTCTCTGCCAAAATCGCCTTTCCCCCTCACACTTTAACTATTTACCGTACAGCGGGGATTGGTTGTATTTTTGCAGTGTCAAAAGGTTTGCTATGCTAAAGTCATGTTTATACAACAATCTTACTGAAGCAGGTTGTGATGAAGCGGGACGGGGTTGTCTGGCAGGGCCCGTAACAGCTGCAGCAGTAATTCTTCCAAGGAATTTCAGGCATCCCGTACTTAACGATTCAAAAAAGCTTTCTGAGAAAAAGAGGGAACAGCTGAGGGACGAAATTATCGGTACAGCTGTTGCCTGGAATGTTGCCTTTGTGGACAATACCGAGATTGATGAAATAAACATTCTGAGAGCTTCAATAAAGGCTATGCATCTGGCAATAGACGGATTAAGGAAAAAGCCGGAGTTCCTTCTTATCGACGGCAACAGTTTCGTACCCTACGGGGATATTGAGCACAGGACCATTGTCGGAGGGGATGCGCTTTATTTTTCAATTGCGGCGGCTTCTGTTCTTGCGAAGACATTCCGTGACGAATACATGAAAAAAATCGACATTGAATATCCGGCGTACGGCTGGGCAAAGAATAAAGGGTACCCAACGCATTTTCACCGCGAAGCCATCCTGAAAAATGGCCTTACCCCCTATCACAGAAGATCCTTCGCCCTTTTCAATACTCAGCTCTCGCTGAATTTCTGATTTTGCAATCAAGAAATAAGGTTATCTTTGTCGATTATTTCAAAACATCCTTTTTTTTACAACATGAAGAAAATTCTTGCATTATTATTGATTCTCACGGGCGTACTTGGTACAAATGTAAGAGCCGACGAGGGAATGTGGGTTCTTCCTCTTATTGAGAAGCTAAATATCGGCCGGATGACGGAGCTTGGCCTGAAACTATCGGCCGAGGATATATACAGTCTTAACCAGGCCAGCATCAAAGATGCAATTGTCCATTTCGGTGGTGGCTGCACCGGCGAAATAGTATCCTCCCAGGGTCTTCTTCTGACCAACCATCACTGCGGATACGGTCAGATCCAGTCGCACAGCACTTTAGAACACGACTATTTAAAGGATGGTTACTGGGCTATGACAAAGGAAGAAGAACTTCCCAACCCGGGCCTGACGGTAACCTTTCTGTTAAGAATTGAAGATGTAACCGATCAGGTTCTTGCTAATGTTAAAACCGGAATGACTGAAGTCGAAAGAACCTCTGCGATAAACGAAGCCAGGTCAGCTATCGAGAAGAAAGCCGCAGAAGGTAACAATTACAGGACAACGGTCTCTTCTTTCTACGGAGGCAATTATTTCTATCTTATTGTATCGGAAAGGTATACTGATGTTCGTTTTGTAGGTGCCCCTCCGTCGTCGATAGGCAAGTTCGGCTTCGACACCGACAACTGGGAATGGCCGCGCCATACAGGCGATTTCAGCGTTTTCAGGGTATACTCGGGTCCCGACGGAAAACCGGCTCCCTACTCGAAGGAAAATATTCCCCTCAAGCCAAAACACTGGCTTCCTGTTTCGCTAAAGGAACTTAATGAAGGTGACTTTGCGATGATCCTGGGCTACCCGGGCAGGACACAGCGTTACGCCACATCGTACGAGGTTGATGAACTTCTCAAAATAACCCATCCCAACAGGATAAAGATACGTGGTATGCGACAGGAGATACTAATGGCCGACATGCAGGCTGATCCGAAAGTAAATATACAGTATGCTTCAAAATATTCCGGATCATCAAACTATTGGAAATACTCGATCGGACAAAAAGCAGGTCTTGAAAGGCTTAATGTCAGGGGTAAAAAGCTTCAGATAGAAGACCAGTTCAAAACGTGGGTCAACGGAAATGAAGAACGCAAGGCAAAATATGGCAACTCGCTGGAAATGATACGCACAGCTGTTGAAGGAAGAGCTGAATATTCAAATGCCCAGCAGTACCTTGGCGAATGTTTCAATCAGGGTTGCGAGATTCTTGGGCTGAGTATGGTGGCCTCAGTATTGATCGATGCTCTGGAAGCAGGCGATGCCGCTCATGTTTCGGAGATGGCATCAAACCTGAGGAACAGGATAGGATCATTTTACAAGGATTATAATCCCCAGACCGACCAGAAAGCTATGAAAGCCATGGTTGCCCTTTACAGGAATGATGTTCCTGCCAGGTTCCATCCTGATTTTTACGTAAATGTTGTTGACAGGAAATTCAAGGGAAGTACAGACAGGTTTGTGGATGATATTTTCTCCAGATCGGTATTCGCAAGTGAGGAAAGGTTATCTGCATTCCTCGATAAACCGTCGCTTAAGGTATTACAGAACGATCCCGTTTATCTCACAGCCAACTCAATCAGCGAGGTAAGCAGTGAAGTATCCAAAGGTCTCAGCCGCTTTGACGAAAATCTTACCACGGGCCGCAGGTTGTGGATCGCCGCTCTCAGGGAGATGATGCCGGAAAAGACTCTTTATCCCGACGCCAATTCAACCATGCGCCTCTCCTACGGAAGCATAAGGGATTATGATCCAAGGGATGCTGTAACATATAAATATTTCACAACCCTTGATGGTGTCGTTGAGAAGTACAAACCCGGAGATTACGAATTTGATCTCCCTCAGCGGCTTATCGACCTGAATAAAAGGAAGGAATTCGGAAGGTATGGCTCTTCAAAGGGATACATGCCTGTGTGTTTCCTAACCACTAACGATATAACCGGCGGTAACTCCGGCAGCCCGGTCATAAATGCAAACGGTGAGCTTATAGGCCTTGCATTTGACGGGAACTGGGAAGCCATGAGCGGTGACATAGCATATGAAACCGAGCTTCAGAGAACGATTGCCGTTGACATTCGTTATGTTCTTTGGATCATGGATGTCTATGCTGGAGCCCGGCATCTTGTTGATGAGATGACTGTGGTACAATAGAACCGCTGCGAAGTTTTGCTGTACATTTTCATCATGTATTCTTTATGAATCTGGACTTAAGGGAAATATTAGCTGCTTTCATGGTTCTTTTCGCCATTATTGATATTACCGGGTCGATACCGATCATTATCGACATAAAGGGAAAATCAGGCGATGTGAGACCATTAAAGGTGACTGTTGTTTCATACGTCATTTTCCTGGCCTTTCTGTTCATCGGAAGTCCTCTCCTTGGTGTATTCGGTGTTGATGTCTCGTCTTTCGCCATCGCGGGTTCTTTTATCATCTTCCTTATCGCAATGGAGATGATTCTTGGCATAGAGCTTTTCAAGCAGGATTCGCATGGAAGCGGAGCCGTTTTTCCGATCGCATTTCCCCTCATCGCCGGCGCAGGGTCGATAACCACGGTGCTTTCACTGAAGGCCGAGTACCATACGATAAACATATTTATAGGACTGACGCTGAATATGGTGGTGGTTTACCTGGTACTCAGGCTCACGAGGATGTTCGAGAGGATACTGGGCAAAGGAGGTTTGCAGATACTTAAGAAGGTATTCGGAGTTATCCTGCTTTCAATAGCGATCAAGCTTTTCCTGACAAACACCGGAATTATACTGGTTGATGGGAAGTGAAATAACTATCTATACTGACGGCGCCGCAAGCGGAAATCCCGGGCCGGGAGGTTTCGGGATTGTACTCACATCGGGGAAGCACCGTCTTGAGAAATCACAGGGATTCAGACTGACGACGAACAACAGGATGGAGCTTCTTGCAGTTATTACTGCGCTGGAAGCTCTGAAGATACCCGGCAGCAGGGTTGTTGTTTACACTGATTCACGCTATGTATCCGATGCTGTTGAGAAGGGATGGCTTTTCAGCTGGGAAGCCAAAGCATTCAAAAAAAAGAAAAACCCTGATCTCTGGAAACGCTTCCTCGAGGTTTACAGGAAGCATAACGTAAGGTTTGTCTGGATAAAGGGACATAATAACAACAAGGAGAATGAGCTTTGCGACAGGCTCGCTGTTGAGGCTTACAGGAGCGGCAAGCTTGAGGAAGATACAGGTTACAGGCCTGAAGAAAATGAAGATCTTTTAACCGACCACGGAAATGAGAGGACAGAAGGAACTATATGATCTGCTTGACAGGCTCGCCATAAAATATGAATATCATGAGCATCCTCCGCTGGCAACCATTGAGGAGGCCATAATCCACTGGAAGGATTATAATTCAGGGAGATGCAAGAATATCTTTTTCAGGAACCACAAGGGCAACAGGCATTATCTTGTAATACTGGAGCATCTCAGGCAGCTTGACATTCACGATCTTGAAAAACGTCTCCGCCAGGGGAAGCTCACTTTTGCCTCCGACCAGAGACTTATGAGATATCTTGGCGTGGAACCCGGTTCCGTATCACCTTTCGGCCTGATCAACGATCGTGAAAAGCATGTTCACCTTTTCATTGATGAAAAGCTTGACGAATTCGACCGCCTTGCCTTTCATCCCAATGTTAATACTGCCTCGCTGGTAATCTCAAAAGAAGATTTTCTTAAATTCCTCAGCTTTACCGGTAACTCCTACGAGTTCATAAGACTTTACGATTAAAGCACAGACCGGCAGGCTTAAGGATTATGAATAATCCTAACGCTGGCGGCGGGAATATGCAGACTGAATGGTAAAAAGGTCAGTCCGGACCTGAATGTCTGAAATGACAGTTTCTATTTACCGTAAACGGGCATAATCCAGGATTCCTGCGGTTCATGCCTGCTGAGTGATGCCCAGTAAATGCCCCTCTTCTGTATCTCAAGCGCCTGTGGAACATTAAAGTCGGCTGCCACATGTCCGAGTGAGGAATAGAAGACCCTTCCCTTTCCGTAATATTTCTTCCACACAACCGGTATGATATTGCCTCCTATCCAGTCGGCATGAGTGTTGTCGAACTTTGTCACAGCCAGAACCTTTACATTGGGATCTACGTGAACAAAGTATTGTTCGGAGTGCATGGCAAAATCTTCAAGGCCTTTTGTAACAGGATCCTCGTGGTCAGTTATGTTGACCCTGTAATCAACAACCCCTCCCGGATGCGCCACCCATTGTCCTCCTACCATGAACTGGTATTCGGTGTTGTTCCTGAATGAATCGCCCAGACCTCCATGCCATCCGGCAATTCCCACACCGCTTTTTACTGCATCCAGCAGGGCTTTTTCCTGAGGATTGGTAATAGTGCCCATCGTCCACGACTGAACGATAAGGTCGAAATCCTCTTTCAGGTTATAATTAATATAGGAGTCGAGAGTGTCGGAAACGATAACTTCAGCTCCCTCTTTCTGCATCCATGGAACAAAAATGTCGCGGCATTTGTCGGGCTCGTGTCCCATCCATCCTCCCCAGACAAAAAGTACTTTTTTACCCTTCAGAGGCGATGCCTGAGCATGACTGTTAAAACTTCCGGCAAGAACCGGTGCGGCCATTGCAGCAACTGTTGCGGCTGCACTTTTTAATATGAATGATCTGCGCGATAACATGTTTAAAGATTTTAGTCCAAGATACAGAATTTTGCATAATAGTCCGCACGAAAATCATCAAGCTTTTATCACTTAAAACCTGATATGCTAAAGAACATATTATAAAAATCGAATCTCTTTTGCATCAAAATTAACACGGATACGTCTTTATAGTGGCCATGAAAAAAATACTTCACATGAAAAGAATAACTATAATGCTTATTACCATGCTGTTTCTGCTTTCCGGGGTTTACGGACAGGCCCCGGAAAAGAAGCAGTACAAGGCGGAGAAACTGACAGTTTCACCAGTGATCGACGGCATCCTTGATGATGAAGCCTGGACGGAGGGATCATGGATCGATGATTTCACCCAGCATGAACCCTACAATGGCAACAAGGCCTCACAAAGGACTGAGTTCAAGATCCTTTATGATGACGATAACATTTATGCTGCATTCAAGGTTTTCGACACCAGTCCCGACAGTATTGTAAGCCGTCTTTCAAGGCGCGATAACACTGATGGTGACCTGGTCGGGATAATCTTCGACAGTTTTCATGATCTGAGAACAGGATTTATGTTCTCTGTGACTGTTAGCGGAGTTAAGTACGACCAGATATTCACAAACGATGGTGACGGTGAGGACTCTTCCTGGGATCCGAACTGGTGGGTAAAAACAACGGTGAATGATCAGGGCTGGGTTGCTGAAATGAGAATACCGTTCAGTCAGGTGAGGTTCGAGAAGAATTCAGGCGACATCTGGGGTCTGCAGGTGGTGAGGATGCTTTACAGAAAGGACGAAATAAGTTTCTGGCAGCATATTCCCAAAGATGCTCCCGGACTTATCCATATGTTCGGTGAGCTTGCCGGGCTCGAACAGATAAAGCCGAGGAAAATTTTCGATGTAACGCCGTATGCCGTGGCAAAAGCGGAGACATTCAAGTCCGAGCAGGGCAACCCGTTTCTTGAAAAAGGAAAAAGCTTCGGTTTCAACGGAGGGATTGATGCTAAGATTGGCGTGACGAACAATATGACGATGGACCTTACGATCAACCCTGATTTCGGGCAGGTGGAAGCAGACCCGTCGGAGGTTAATCTTTCCGCTTTTGAGACTTTCTTCAGTGAAAAAAGGCCTTTCTTCATCGAAGGCAACAATATAACCAACTTCAACCTGGGTATAGGCGACGGTGATGTTGGAAATGACAACCTCTTCTATTCCAGGCGCATCGGACGCAGACCCCAGGGATCTCCCGATCTCGACGACGATATGTATGCCAGCGTGCCCTCCTTCACGAAAATCCTGGGAGCTGCCAAACTGACGGGGAAGACGGCAAACGGTTTGTCGGTTGGATTTGTGGAAGCCGTTACAGCAGAGGAAAAGGCTGAGATTGACAATGGCGGGGAGAGAAGCTACGAAACAGTGGAGCCTCTTACAAACTATGCGGTTGGAAGGGTCCAGAAAGATTTCAATGAGGGAAAAACGATAGTTGGAGGAATATTCACAGGCGTTAACCGGTGGCTCGATGACAATCTGGCTGAAAGCATGCACAGATCAGCATATTCCGGAGGAATTGATTTTACCCAGTACTTCAAAAACAAGAAATGGATGTTCAACCTGAACACTGCCATCAGCCAGGTTAACGGAACAAGGGAAGCAATTCAGGAGACACAGAAATCGTCGGCCCACTATTTCCAGCGGCCCGACAGGGATTATGCCATCTATGATCCTGAAAGAACATCTCTTAACGGAGCAGGAGGAAGAATCCAGATCGGTAAACTCGACGGACATCTTAACCTCATGGGAGTTGTACTGTGGAAGACCCCCGGCTTCGAGATAAACGACATGGGTTATATGCAGCAGGCCGACAGGATAATGCCGATTATCTGGATGGGATACCATCAGTGGGAGCCCAAAGGTATATACAGGAGCTACAATATTAATTTCGACTACTGGACGCAGTTCAACTTCGGAGGGATCAACATAAGCAATGGCTTTGAAAGCAATATTAACATGACCTTTAAGAATTTCTGGAATGCATGGGTATATGGCAATATTGGAACTAACACAAGGGATGCTTCGATCCTGAGGGGAGGGCCAATGATGACCACACCGGGCAGGCTGACCACCAACGGTGGATTCGGAACGGACAACAGGAAGAAGATGGTCTTACGGTTCTATGTAAACCGTAATAAAGGTTTCGAAAATTATTACAGGAACCGCTATCTCGGTATGGATATCACATACAAACCTACAAAAAGCCTGAAGCTATCGCTAAACCCCGGATATTCCAAATCATTCTCGGAACTCCAGTACGTTGCACAGAAATCATTTAACGGAACTGAGAGATACATCTTCGGCAGCATCGACAGAAAGACCTTAAATGCTTCACTCAGGGTTGATTTCAACCTCAGTCCCGACCTTACCATCCAGTATTGGGGACAACCATTTGTTGCATCGGGAAGATATTACGATTATAAGTATATTGTTAATCCTGTTGCAGAAGAATACAAAGACCGGTTCAGCATTTACGAAGGGGGACAGTTAACTCTGGCAGGGTCAGATTTTAACATCGACGAAGATCTCGACGGTACAACAGATTACAGCTTCGGGAAAAACGACTTCAACTTTCAGGAGTTCCTTTCCAACCTTGTTGTAAGATGGGAATATTCTCCGGGCTCGACCTTATATCTTGTCTGGAACCAGACCAGAAGCGGTAACAACGAGTCGGGTATGATGGACTATTTCAATGATATCGGCGATCTGTTCGATCCCGGCATCAACAAGCCCCATAACGTATTTCTCGTGAAGTTCAGCTACAGGTTCGGACTCAAGTAAGCTGTAGGCAGGTCCGGGGACAGGATCAGGACCTTTTTACCACTCCTATCCCCGCACGCTCCGGCAATGTGACCTTTCCATCGGTGATCCGCAATCCTTCAAACGGATCGTTGCTGATAAGCAGATTCCCGTCAAGGTCGCACCAGTCGACCAGAGGCGAGAGCTGTGCTGCAGCGCTTACTGCACACGATGTCTCGGTCATGCATCCGACCATTACCTTGAGGCCGAGAGCCCTGGCGACATGGATCATCTTCATTGCATGGTTCAGCCCCCCGCATTTCATCAGCTTTATATTAATACCTGAGTAGACGTCTTTGTTTTCCAGAATATCGTCGACGTTTTGTATTGCTTCGTCTCCTATTATTGGCAGGGGGCTCCTTTCTGTCAGCCAGGCGATATCTTTTTTCAATTCCTTTGGCAGAGGCTGTTCAAGGAAAACAACTCCTTTTTCAGAGAGCCACCCTGCCATATCGAGTGCCAGGCTGCGGTCTTTCCATCCCTGATTGACATCAACGCAAAGGGGTTTATCTGTAACAGATCTAATTACCTCAATCATTTCCCTATCGTTATCCCTCCCGAGCTTGACTTTTAGAATCATGTAATCCTGTGCCTCGGCAACCTTCTGCCTTATTATTTCCGGAGTATCCAGTCCGATGGTAAAGCTGGTAAGCGGAGTCTTCGCCGGATTAAGTCCGAAAAGCCTGTAAAATGGTTCTCCCACAAGTTTTCCGATCAGGTCGTGGAGAGCTATGTCTACCGATGCCTTTGCCGCATAGTTGGCGGGTTTTATCTTTTCGACATAGTCGAGGATGTCGATAAGGAGAAAGGGATCAGTGAATTGTGAAAGGTCGAGAAGGGAAAGGAACGCTGCCACCGACTCCTGGCTCTCGCCAAGATAGGGTGGCATTGAGGCTTCCCCAAATCCTGTTACGCCGTCGTATTCTATCTCGGTTAGCATAACGGGGGTTGTTGTCCTCGAACTTGTTGCAAGGGTGAAAGCATGTTTCAGCTGAAGGGTATATGGTGTAAATCTTAATTTAAGGCCCTTGCCCGCGTGTCTTTTTTTATTTCTCCCCGGAAATGAAGGAATGCTTCCTGTTGCCGTCCCTCCGATAAAAGTGCCTCCAATAAGGTAGCTGCTGTATTTAATAAATTCCCTTTTGTTCATTCAACCATGTTTTTATACCAGTGATGCATGCTTAAAGGCTCGATCCCTTTGCCGTAAGGGGCCCCAAGAATTCTTCTTGCTCCGATGTATGTATCTCTCCGTGCCCTGCTGAAGTTTGCTTTTGTCGAATCGAAGCTGTTGATCCTGACCATGCCTGAGCAGTGTATGAAATCTGAATTCCCGAGATACATTCCCACGTGGGTGGCCCTGGGCCTTCCTCTGCCGGAAGTTCCGAAAAATACGAGGTCGCCTGGTCTAAGGGAATCGGCCGGATAGTCTCTTCGCATTCTCAGTCCGTATTGATATTGCTGTGAAGCATCTCTCGACAGGATTATCCCGTTCAAGAAATAAACGGTTTTTGTGAAACCGCTGCAGTCGAATCCCTTTGGCGAGGTTCCTCCCCACAGGTAAGGTATTCCCATGAAAGCTTCTGCATTTGCAACCAGCCTGCTTCTGTCACTGTACTCCGGACCACCAATATCTTCAAGGCTTACTCCCCTGTCATTAGGTATGAATCCGCTTCTCCCGTCTGGAAGCCTCACAGTAAATCCATTACCGGAATTACCCGAAATTTCAACAATGCATCCGGCAACAATATCAGAAACCGGTCGGCTCATTGACGGATCAGTAAAAACACTTCCCGTTCCGGTAGTGTAGAACAGTCGTGGTGAATCTTTCCATTTTGAATGTTCTTCCGGGGTAAGAGGCGCCAGGGCTTCGGAGGTAATCCAGCCTATGTACCTGTCGGGTGTCTGAATGAGAAACCAGCCTCCCCTTTTCCTTAGTATCTTCACCGGTGTTCCCATTGGAGCCTGAGAAACAAGTTCCGAGTCGTATGAAGAAAAGAACCTTATGTTGCCCACACTTACATTCACCAGCCCCCATGGGCGCCCCGACACTGTACTGTCGGGCATAAGTATAAGGCTGTCTGCGAATGTGACCCCCTTCCTTTTAAGTACATCCATTAAAGCGTCCCTTGCTTCGGAAACGTTAGTCTCACCCTTTAGCACCAAACCCTTACCGGTTTCAAGAAGTTCTGCATCAAAGATCCCTTCGCGCAGGTCGGGAACCCAGACAATTCCAACAGAGTCTATTTCATTTTTATACAGGTTTGGAGACTCTTCTTTGCAACCGTTTGTCGTCAGGACGGAAAAGAGCAGGGCAGAAGCTGCCACAAGAGGAAAGTGAATCTTTGACAATCTCATTTATTGTATGTTATTTCCATTTTATAATCCCATTTATCAAAATAGAGGTTCGCTTTTCTCCATTCGACCTCGCCTCTCTGAAAATCGTAGGGTTCGCTTCTCATATATCTCTTCTCAGGGAAAAGCTCTCCTGCAACTCCATCGTTGATTATCAGCCGGTAGGCATCGATACCCGTGATGAAGAATTCGCGTATCTTCTTATCTTCCGAATGCTGCAGACCGTAGCTGATGTCGAGAGGGACCCATCCGGTGCCTTCATAGTATACCTCGCACCAGTCGTGGAGGTTTTCTGCGCCCGGGGGCACCATCCAGCCGCTCTGCCACCTCACAGGGATCCCTTTGTACCGGAGCATTGACATCAGAAGAAAAGTCTGCATTCCGCAGTCCCCTCTTTTATGTTTTATAACATATTCCGGAATGCATGGAATTATGGAATATTCGAGGGCTCCTGTCCACATTATATTTTCGCAGATCCAATAATAGATGCTTTTCACTATCCCGGCCGGATCGCTCTGTCCAACTGTTATTGAGTCTGTCAGAGCTTTCACATTGTCGCTGAAAACTATATGCGGAAGTTGTTCCGAAGTGTATCTTTTGTAGAAGTCTGAGTGAGTATTATATGGATCAGTTGTCATGAACCGGGGATCAAACCAGATACCTGCCGACTCATAGCTCAGCGACAGGTTAAATACTGTCGGGACACCCTTCACAGAAACCGATTCCATATAAACCGAACGGTGTATCATTGTGTCGGGAGAGATCAAATAATTATCCGGTGTAGCAGAAAGAAGGATCACGTTCTGCTGGCGGAGGTGGTTCTCCCTCGGATAAGGAAGCCAGCAGCGGATTTTCTCTCCCGGAGGGACAGCATCTGCATCCACTGTGACGGTGTAATTCAAGGTCATCAACACCGGTTCTGACAGTTCTCCGTTCTTTCCTGCTGTCCTGATGATTTCTTTTGTGTGAGTCCGCCGGAAAATTAAATCCGGGTCAGCAGCTTCAAGACTGTCGTACAGGGATCTGTTCTGGCGGAATTTTTTTATAAGGTCAAGGTTACCGGCTGATCGTCTGAAATATCTTTTTTCTCCGTCAATGATCTTCCACTCAAGCCAGCCGTTTTTGTCCCAGAAGGCTTTTTCCTCTGATGTAAAAGGGCCTGTTCTTTCCCTTAACTGCTGATCAATTATCGTCTCTGTGAGAGGGAAGTCAATAAGTATCCGGTCTGCAATCTGCTTAAGGGAATCAGCTTTCCTTCCCATCGAGGATTCTGCCGCACAGAATTTTTCTATCGAATCGGCCAGTTCTGCCGTTCTGCTGAGGTTTCCTGCGGTGAATTCCCTTTCAAGCCTGGTTAACAGGCTGTTGCAGTCGACCGGTTTCTTCCTGCAGGCACTGCAGAGCATTACCGCCGCCAGCATGAGGGGAAGTAGTGTTTTCATAGGTGCTAATGTCAGGGTAAAATTATCAAAATAGTTCAACCATAATACCCTGATGTCAGCTATTTAAGGGAACTGCGGTTTTCCCTGATCTTAATTACTGCATTAACGATGTCGTCCATATCGCTTCGGCTTCCCAGAAGCATGCTCTGTGAAAAAACAACAGCCTGGTCGCAGAGCATGTCATTCCCGGGAAGAAAGTTCTCTTCGCGCCACTGTGCAAGCCTTGAAGCTGAAAAAAGCCTTTTGAAGCCCTTTGAGTTCAGCTGCTCCTCGATAAGATCGTCCTTGTTTTGCTTCCCGTAGCCGTTTCCGCAGGGGATTCCCTCTGCGTTAAGCGCTCTTATGAATTTCTCTTTCGGTATATCATCAAATTTTTCCTTTATGTAACGGAAAGGGTACATATGGTACACGGCCCCTGTTGCTCCCGGAGCTGGTTTTACCGGTATTATCCCGGGGATATCCTTCAGTTTCTCCGAAAGATAAAGGGCATTTCCCTGACGGATCTCATTATCCTTTACAATCCTCTTCATCTGCGAAAGCAGTATAAGGGCCTGTGATTGCTGCATCCTGTAGTTCATCCCGTTGTACTGGTTTCCACTTACGGATTTCATTTTACCATAAGGTCTGCCGCAATTATGATATGCATGACAGCGATCCATTATGTCGTCGTCGCTTCCGAGTATTGCTCCTCCCTCTCCCGACGGCAGATGTTTTGAATTCTGGAAGCTGAAACAACCGAGATCTCCCAGTGTACCCACCTTTTTTCCCCTGTATTCAGCCAGCCATGCCTGACATGCATCCTCAATCACTTTAAGATCATGTTTTTTCGCAACATTGTTTACGCTGTCCATATCTACAGGCAGTCCGTATATATGAACCGGAATTATCGCAACGGTCCTCTCAGTTATCTTAGCCTCAATAGCTGAAGGATCGAGAAGAAAGGTCTCCGGATCGCTGTCGACAAAAACCGGCAGGGCCCTGGTGGCAAATATCACATTGTATGTTGCTATGAACGTAAATGGGGATACCAGGACCTCGTCGCCTGCATCGACTCCCAGTACATTCATAGCTGTTAGAAGGGCTGTCGTTCCGCTTGCCGTTGCGAGGCATCTCGGTGCTCCCATCAGTTCAGCATATTTCTTTTCAAACTCGGCCACATGTTCGCCGCCCCCTCTCCACCAGCGGCCGGAGCGGAACATTTCTACCAGTCCGGTTTCAGCCTGCTGATCCCAGTAAGGCCATCGGGGCCATGGTCCTGGATGGACCTTATCTCCTCCGTTAACAGCAAGTTTCGTAAGCTGGGTACCGTTCCTGATCCCAAATGATCTGAAAGGAAATCCAAAGAGGGCTGCGGCCACACCTGCTGATGCTGTAGTCAGAGCCTGACGGCGGGTGAATTTTCTTGATTTCATGATAAATTACTTTTAGTATTTCTGCCAGGTTATTATTTGTTTATCAGAGGTACGATATGAGCAATCCATCCTCCTCCTGAGGCAAGGTGAAGTTTAATCACATCACCTGCCCTGAACTCGATTTCAGTTTTACGGTAATCCTCAGCACGCTTGTTAGCATTTAAACCATCTTCGATGGCTTCCAGTCTGTAAGCCCCGGTTCCCAGAAAATCGGTAGAGAAATCAAGTTCCCTTTCATCCCAGTCTGTTATTGCTCCCACATACCACTCCGAACCTGACCTCCGTGCAATAACAGTGTATTTGCCCAGTTTCCCTCCGAGAAATTTTGTTTCATCCCATACAACGGGTATTCCTGCAAGGAACCTGGTACACTCCTCTTCACGGAAATAATCAGAAGGAGAATCGGGAAGCATTGTCAGCGGACTGCTGAGTATTACAAAAAGAGCCATTGCATGGGCGCGGGTACCCTGCCCCATAGGATAATCCCCGATCGGACGGAAATTTTCCCTTGAGGCATTTCGCATCGTTGCAGGTATATAATCCATTGAACCTGTGAACATCCGGATATAGGGCAGAAGATTGTGATGCAACGGATTGTCATGGTCCGTCCAGCCATTGTATTCAAATTCGATAAGCCCTTCCCGGGTAAGAACGTTTGGATATTTCCTGCCCAGTCCGCAGGGTTTGTATGCTCCATGAAAATCGACTATCATTTTTCTCGCGGCTGCTTCTTTTGCCATCTTCTCATAGAACGATACCATCCACTGATCGTCACGGTTCATAAAATCGACCTTGATGCCTTTTATTCCCCACTTCTGAAAAAGATCGAAAGCTTCTTCCCATTGTCTTTCGAGAGTGTGCCAGATCATCCAGAGCATTATATCCACACCTTTTTCCCTTGCATAGGAGGTAACCTCCTCCATGTCAAGACCTGGAACAGTGGTAAGCAGATCGTTTTCAGGACTCCAGCCGTCGTCGAACATAAAATACCTGAATCCGTATTCTGCACAAAAGTCGATGAAGTATTTCGCTGTTTCAGTGTTGATCCCTGCTTTGAAGTCAACACCGAAAATATTATGTTTTGCCCACCAGTCGAACATCACCACTCCCGGTTTTATCCATGAAACATCATCAACTGCAGCGGGCGATGCCAGAAGATAGACCATATTGTTGTCCACCAGTTCTTTCTCGTTGTCTGCTACAGCAAAGATCCTCCACGGGAATGTACGTGTACCTTTCACCCAGGCAATATAATCATGGGTTTGAGCAACCTGGTTCCTGTTATATTCGCTTCCGGAGCTTGTAAGTTTCTCCGGGTATCTCGGATGAGTCGCCGTCAATTGTTCCTTACCGGTACCTGCAAGCCACATACCCGGGTAATCGTAAAGGTCCGATTCGGTGATCATAACAAATGTCCCGTTCTGCTTTTCAATCAGAACGGGCAGGTTACAAAGTTTTCCCTTCCCGATGTCATTGATATCTTTATGTTCGTATGGTGTTTCGTAAGATGAATTAAAGGTTTCGGATGACTGGAACCACACCGAGTCGCCTTGATCAAAATACAGATCGAGGTTCTCACTCACTATCTTAAGGCTGTCTTTCAGAGAGTATGAAAGCCTGTACGCGAGTCCTTCATTGAACAGTCTGAAGGTTACCGAATAATTTCCCCTGAGCCTGATCTCAAGCTCGTTGTAGTTGCTGGAAAATGCTTCAGCCTTGTCCCTGATCTGGGGAAAAACGGTTTCACTGACAGATCTTGTCCTGGCAGTTCTGACTCTGAACTCCGGAATATCCGGAGCCACGTAGAATGTCTCAAAGGAAATATTTCCTGCTTTGAGAAGTGTAGTACGGCCGCTGAGCAAAGCCATATAAATGCCGTTGTCAATCTCGATCCCGGCAGTAAGCCTGCCGTCGGGTGATGTAAGCCCGTATTTCTGAGCGTTGATGATCAAGCAGGAACTGATTGTCAGTAGCAGCAGTCGGAGTTTTTTCATAAACAGGCAGTTTAAGTTCCTTTAATCAGAATATTATCTTGATTATGCGAAATACTCAGTATTCCACCCTGAAATCCCTGAAGTTTACCGGTGGATAAATATCTGTGGTCACAGACTCAACATACCCGGGTCCCTTTTTGCACCATTCCACAAATGACCTCAGCTGTCTGGGTGTCCCCTCAGCCTCAATGTAAACGCTGCCATCAGGCATGTTCTTGACAAATCCTTTTATCCCTCTGCCGGCAGCCTCCCTCAACGTTCTGTAGCGGAATCCGACACCCTGAACATATCCCCTGACATGAATTTTATAAAGCTGTTTCTCCTCCATCTTTATTCAGAGTTCCGGACTGATCCACAATAAAATTACAAATTAAAATCAATACGGAGCGCAGCTTTTTTAACTGTAATATTAGTTCCGCAGCGAATACCTGCCGTTTTGTATCCTGCTTCGGGTTCTTTATCCCCCAGCTGGTGAAAATCAGACTAAAACGGGGCTTCTCAACTGTCAGAAGTAACAGGATAAATATTTATCTTTCCTTTTTTTTATAGTCGGCCCTAAATCCTGTTGAAATGAAAGTAATCCCACTCACACTGATTTTTCTCCTTGCCGGATATTCCCTTCTTCATGAGCGGAACTCCGGAAAAGAGATTTTTTCTTCCGGAAATTCCGGTAAGTTCGAAATCCGGGGGATATACGGAAGTCCGAATGCATTCTGGAACAATGGCATAAGTCTCGACCAGATGAATGTCAACGCTGTTTTTGTCAACTGGAAGGCCATAAATGAAAAGATGATGGAACGGGCAGGGAAGGAAGGATTAAAGGTTTTTGCCGAATTTCCGGTCCTCAACGGCAAGGGTTATGTCGAAAACCACCCTGAGGCGTGGGCTGTTGACAAGTACGGGAATAGAGTGGAACCCGCATCCTGGTTCATGGGCGTCTGTCCCACTGAACCCGGTTTCAGGGAGTTCAGGATGACAGAACTCAGGGAGCTTCTCAGGAAATATGATCTTAACGGCATCTGGATGGATTACGTTCACTGGCACGCTCAGTTTGAGGAACCTGAACCCATTCTTCCAGAGACCTGTTTCTGCGCTTACTGCATAGGATCGTTTGAAAAGGCAACCGGCCTTGATGTTCCTGATCTTTCCACGGATAAACAGGCGGAGTGGATCCTTTCCGGACACGACGACAGATGGCGTGACTGGAGGTGTTCTGTCATAGCCGGATGGGTTGAGGAAACCAGAAAGATAATAAGGGAGGAAAGAGCGGATGCACTTCTCGGTATTTACCACTGTCCCTGGGATGATAATGAATATGACGGAGCCAGGCGCCGTATCCTTGGCCTTGATTACGACATGCTGAAAGAACTGACCGATGTATTCTCTCCGATGGTTTATCATGGCCGGATGGGAAGGGATGCTGAATGGGTCAGGGAGAACATCGAATGGTTCTGTGAAAGGCTTGAAATAATTCCTGGCAGGTATCCGAAAGTCTGGCCCATAGTACAGGCTTATGATGATCCGGAACCTGTCTCTCCTGAAGAATTCGGCAAGGTTATGCGTTATGGGGCAGGGGCCGCTTCGTCGGGTATCATGATGTTCACAAGCAATGCAGTTGCCGGCAATCCTGCAAAAGCTGAGATTATGAAAAATATTTATTCCGGTCTGAAGTCACGGGAGTAGCTTTTTTTGCACTAAATCTTCCCCTAAAAAAAAATTGACATCTTCGTTTTAAGGGTGTAACTTGCATAATAACAAGTTACTGATCACTGTCCCGCACATAAGGGGCCTTCGCTTTTCCAGGAGCTGCAGGCTACCGGTAAATACCAGTGGATATTTCGACTACGGGATCCTGCCTCTGATACAATTCCTACTTCACAGATTGCCCGCGGGGAAAGGCAGACACAACATCCGGAGGCAGGGCGTCTTGACTGAATCCTTCACCTGATTTTCTAACCAATAATCAATCATCATGAAAAAAATGTTTTTTATGGCAGTCGTTTGCCTTTTGGTCCTGCCCTGTTGTCAGCAGGCAGAAAAACTTCCTGAAGACTATCAGGATCAGGTCAGTGCTGAACTACTGAATCTGAATAAGCTGCTGTGGTACGAAGCATGGGAAAAGGAAGACCTGGACTCCTGCTTTTTCTTCCTGGATAAGGATTTTCTGAACATGTTTGCCTATGGCCCTGCTACCGGCCTCGAGGAAAATAAGCAATCATTCAGGGATTTATTTGAAAACTACTCTGTTGAAGATGTCAGATATGAAAGGACAGAATGTCTTGTGGATAGCAAATACGCTACGGAAACCTACTGGTTTGAACAGAAATGGATTACCAACGATAAACAGGATACAATTTCCTCCAAATTGAGAGGTATGTCTGTCTGGAGGAAACAGGAAGACGGAAGCTGGAAGATGTTCAGACTGATCGGTCAACAATAATGATGATATTAAAATTATAAGATCCTCATACCAAATCACAGAAATTATGAAAAAATTAATGATCATTTCCGCTATTATCCTGTTCGCAGGTATGACTGCATAAAGTCAGACACTCAACAAGGGTAATGTACTTGGCCTGCACGTCATGACTATCACTCCGAATCCTGATGTGACTCTTAATCAGTTCATGGATGTCTTCATGAACGAATTTATACCGGAATATGAGAAAAACTTCCCCGGGCTCACCCTGAAAGTATTAAAAGGGAACAGGGGGGAAAATGAAAACCGGATTTCAATGCTGTTTATGTTTGATACTGTAGCAACAAGGGACAAATACTGGCCCACAAAGGACGAAAACTCCGAGCTGGCACAAAAAGCCATTGATAACCTGCAACCCACAATTGAAAAGCTTAGAAAACTGGGGTCATGGGCTTCTGTCCACACTGACTGGGTTGTTCAATAATGAAATAGATATTGAAGTTGTCGATAAAGTTATCACAAAGACCCCGGAAGGGTAAACTTAAAGGACAGATACGGTAAGGTCAGTGTCAAGCTTAAATCCACTAAGCCTGAAGAAACGTTTTAGTCTTAAAACAGGATCCCGGAGGGATCATTTTTAAGGATTACTACAGAATCCCGGAGGGAGTCATTTCCTGTTAACTCAGGAAAAAACCAAAAATCCCGATCTTAATCCCCGGACTGCAGGAATAAATTGATTATTAATTTTATTACACAAAATATTAAAGGTGTTATATTTACCTGAAATGCTCCTGGTAAAGATATGCTTCGGCGTTATTAAAATTGATTAAATGGCATGTAACACTAAAGACACATATGAAACGAGTAATAACATTTATCCTGTAAACCATGAAATTACTGATTTTTGCTTTTCTGATCCTCATCCTGAGCATCTCAGGATATTCCCAGCAAGACAAAAAGGATTATACCGATGCGTTCAATATTATTGAAGCATGGCTCGAAACACAGAAGGATTTTGAAAAACTTCCGGGTATTTCTGTTGCTATCGTCAAAGATCAGGAAAATGTCTGGACCAATGCCTTTGGCTTTGCAAATCCCGGAGAAAAAACCCCAATGAAATCCTCAACAATTTTCAGTATCTGCTCGATTTCCAAGCTTTTCACATCAGTTGCAATTATGAAGTTGTATGATGAAGGGAAGCTGAGACTGGATGACAGGATTGACGATTTGCTTCCATGGTACGACCTGGAACAGAAATTTCCCTCAAGCGGTCCGATAACCGTAAGATCCCTCCTAACACATTCATCCGGGTTACCACGCGAAGCAAATTTCCCTTACTGGACCGGTCCTGATTTCCCTTTTCCAACTCAGCAGATGGTAAAAGAAGAGTTGAATAACCAGGAAACACTTTACCCTGCTTCAACCTATTTTCAGTATAGTAATCTTGGATTGACACTTCTGGGTGAAATCGTAGAGAAAGTCTCAGGAATAACCTTTGACGAATACATCCTCAAAAACATTCTGCAGCCCCTCGGTCTTGATAATACACGGACAGAATTGCCTGAAGCACTTTACGGAAAGGAACTGGCAGTAGGGTATAGCGCAGTTAAGAGAAACGGTGAGCGTGAAAGAGTGAACTTCTTTCAGGCCAGAGGAATTAAAGCAGCAGCAGGTTTCTCTTCGAATGTGATTGATCTCGGCAAGTTTGCTTCATGGCAATTCAGGCTTTTGGATACTACTGTAACCGAAATCCTCAAACCTTCGACACTTAATTACATGCAGAATGTACACTGGACTGATCCCGACTGGAAAACGATATGGGGATTGGGATTCAGCATTCAAAAGGGAGCAAACGAAAGTAAAATAGTCGGACACGGAGGAAGTTGTCCGGGATACAGAACAGTCCTGGTTCTTAACCCGAAAAACGAAATAGCCATTGTGGTAATGATAAACGCCAATGGAACAAGCCCCGATAAATACGCGACCGGTATCTTTGAAATC
This sequence comes from Bacteroidales bacterium, assembly GCA_040772125.1. Lineage (GTDB taxonomy): Bacteria > Bacteroidota > Bacteroidia > Bacteroidales > VadinHA17 > LD21. Next base: position 73,159 of record JAXGYS010000003.1, on the reverse strand, counting down.
CTCAGCAAGGCTGAGGCCGACAGTAAGAAGCAATCATCTGAAGCAAAAGGGAAAGATGTGGATTTGAACGAATATGCCGGATACTATGATGATCTTCCCTGGGGAAGCGAAACATACATATCAAACTGGTATGGTAACCTTGTATGTCTTACTCTTCCATCAGAATCACCGGTAAAGGCTATGTCGTTCCTGAAGCACATTGAAGGTGATAAATTCCGCCGGATAAGGGATGATGGCGAACTGGGCGAGACCCTCGTTTTTGAAAGAAATTCCCGGGGAGAAGTTATCAGTTTCGTTCAGCATAACAACTATTCAAGGAAAATCAAATAGCTGAAGGACAGCATTTTTCCCTGTCTTACTCAGATAACGGCAGACTGGAGTATCAATTCTGCCTGACGGCTGGCTTTAATCATCCGGAAGGCAGGGTTATACAATCACATACGGTCTGCCAGTTTTGATATTAAACCTTCCACCGGTAAAATGTTTTCAAAATCCTTTACCTTTATAAGAACCAAATACATCAGCATCATGAATTCATTTATCAGATCATTTTTTTCCCTGCCGCTGACAGTAGCCCTTTTTCTCACTTCACCGGAGGTACTTTGCCAGACCTATGTCAATGATGATTTGTCCAAAAGTCCACAGTCAGATTTCTGGCCTTCAGGTAAAAAGATGGCACTCAGCCTTACTTTTGATGATGCCCGTTTGTCACAGATAGATACGGGTATCCCGCTGCTCGATAAATACGGAGCTAAGGCAACATTTTACATATCTCCGGGAAATATGCTGAAGAAAGCAGAAGAATGGAAAAAAGCTGCCCTGAACGGACACGATATCGGGAATCATTCCGTTCTGCATCCCTGTTCAGGAAATTTCGAATGGTCGAGAGGAAGGGCGCTTGAGGATTACTCGGTCGCCAGAATGAGATCTGAACTTGATTCTGCAAATCGTCTTATTGAGAGTATATTCGGGATCCGTCCTGTTTCCTTTGCATATCCCTGCGGACAGACATTTGTCGGAAGGGGAGCCGGTGTGCAAAGCTATGTACCCGTTATTGCATCGATGTTTGAAAGCGGCAGGGGATGGCTCAACGAAGCGCCTAATGATCCTTACTATTGTGATCTGGCGCAGTTGAATGCATCAGAGCTCGACGGAAAATCATTCGATCAGGTCCTTCAACTGATTGAAACAGCAAGAGCCAATGGACACTGGCTTATTCTTGCCGGCCATGAGATGAATGATGAAGGACGCCAGACTTCATTGCTGCTTACGATAGAGGAAATTTGCAGATATGCGTCAGATACGGCTAATGGTATCTGGATGGATAACATTCACAATGTGGCTTCCTATGTAGTGCAGAAACGGATTGAGGAGTCTGTTTCGGCCCACCGCAAGGGGATTATAACCATCAAAGCCAGACCGGGTGCAAAAATCACTGTCGAACAGCTCAGACATGAATTCTGGTTCGGATGCGCCATAAGCAACGGCCTGGGCAGTGGAAGAATGGAGGAAAATGACCTTATAAATTATAAGGAAAAGTTCCTCCAGAACTTCAATTCAGCTGTAACCGAAAATGCTGTTAAATGGGGAAGTATGGAACCGAGGAAGGGAGAAGTCGATTATTCTGTTATCGACGGTATACTGAAATGGACCGAAGAAAATGATATTCCAATCAGAGGCCATAACCTCTTCTGGGGCATTCCGCAATTTGTCCAGCCATGGGTAAAGGAGCTAAATGATGATGACCTTCGGCTCACCCTTCAGAACAGGGCGGAAACAGTTACCAGCCGTTATAAGGGACGCTTCGTGGAATATGATCTGAACAATGAGATGATCCACGGGAATTACTACAAGGACAGGCTGGGTCCCGGAATTACAAAGCTGATGGCTGAATGGGCCTGTAAGGGTGATCCTGATGCAAAACTATGGTTAAACGACTACGACATTCTCACGGGCAACAGGCTTGCCGACTACATGGCCCATATCAGGAAACTTCTGAAGCAGGGCGTCCCGGTTGCAGGGATAGGAGTTCAGGGTCATCTCCATGGTGAGACCTTCGATCGCTCACAATTAAAAATGGCCCTCGATTCACTGGCGGTATTTAACCTGCCTTTGAGGGTTACAGAATTCAACATGCCTGGCCAGAGATCAAAGTATTACAGGGAAAAGATCCAGGTCATGTCACCTCAGGAAGAGGAACTCAAGGCAAAGGAACTTACCGACTATTACCGGATATGTTTTGCTCATCCTGCAGTAGATGGAATCCTTATGTGGGGTTTCTGGGCAGGAGCGAACTGGATCCCTGTCTCATCCCTGTACAACCGCGACTGGTCGCCCACTAAATCAGCCCAGGCATACCAGGACCTGATATTCAGTGAGTGGTGGACCAAAGGATCAGGCGTTGCAGGAGAAGACGGGACTTTTTCCTTACCGGCCTTTTACGGAAAATACAGAATTACCGTTAACCGTACCGCTAAAGAAGTTGACCTTAAAAAAGCAGAGGGAAAACTCATAGTCGATTTTGCAAATAAAAGGAAGTAGGTGGTGTTATATCGGAACATTTAGGATATTTTTGAAATATAACCAGTAAAATCCAGATCTATGAAATACAGAAAATTCGGAAGAACGGGCTGGCAGGTCAGCGAAATTGGCTACGGAATGTGGGGAATGGCAGGCTGGTCAGGCTCGGATGACAAAGAATCATCCGAATCGTTGCAGCTCGCAGCCGACATGGGCTGCAATTTTTTTGACACGGCCTGGGGTTACGGGGCAGGTAAAAGCGAAGGTCTCCTTGGGCAGCTTATAAGAGCCAACAAGGACAAGAAGCTGTACACAGCCACAAAGATGCCTCCAAAGAACTTTAAATGGCCTGCCAGGAGGGAATACTCCCTTGATGACTGTTTTCCCCCTGATCATATTGAGGAATATGTCGGCAGAAGCCTGAAAAACGCGGGACTGGAATCATTTGATCTTATGCAGTTCCACACCTGGGAGGACAGCTGGCTGGAGGATGAAAGAGGAATGAATAAAATGCTCGACCTTAAATCGCAGGGATTATTCCATGCGATCGGAATAAGCCTGAACCGGTGGGAGCCATGGAACGGCATAAAGGCTGTCAGAAGCGGACTTATCGACTCTGTACAGGTTATTTACAATATCTTCGACCAGAATCCGAAAGACGAGCTCTTCCCTGCATGCCGTGAAATGGATGTGGCAGTTATTGCAAGAGTGCCTTTTGATGAAGGGACGCTTACGGGGACCCTGACCAAAGACAGCAAATGGGCTGAAGGCGACTGGCGGAACACATACTTCGTGCCGGAGAACCTTATCCCGAGTGTTGAACGCGCCGATGCCCTGAAGCCTCTTTTAACTGAGGATATGACGATGCCCGAAATGGCATTGAGATTTATTCTCGGTGAATCTGCAGTCAGCACCATAATTCCCGGTATGAGGAAGCCTGACCATACCAGGTCAAATCTTTCGGCAAGCGATAAGGGTCTTCTTGATCCCGGACTAATGAAAGAGCTTGAGAAGCACCGCTGGGACCGTAAACCCACAAAGTGGTCGCAATAGCAGTGTTATTTAAATAACAGCGGAGCAAATTCATTCAGATGCCGCCTCCAGGTATGCCATTCATGGAATGTACCCTGTGAGATGTATCGTTTTGTTGCTATCCCGAGGCTGCCAAGGTCTTTCGTGGTCTTGTCAACCATTTCGACAAAGCGCGTTTCTCCGGATCCGGCTCCGAACCACATCAGTTTCACTTTACGGTTGAATCCGGCAGCATCCGCAAAAATTCCGTTGAAAGCTGTTTTCGGATCATCCATGATACCGCCCATTATTGCACCGCTGAAAAAACCATAATACGAGAACAGCTCCGTATGGTTAAGGCCTATCAGCATTGTCTGCATCCCTCCCATCGACAATCCGGCCATGGCCCTGCCTTCCCTTGATGCTATTGTCCTGTAGAATGAGTCGATGTTTGGTATTATCTCCCCGACATAGACCTTCCCGAGGGTTTCCGCTGCCCTTGACATATTTCCCGGACCTGTTGCCTGAGACTGTGCCGGTGGATTCTTATCAGTAGCATAGCCATTATCCATTACAACAATCATCGGAACAGCCTTTCCTTCTGCAATCAGATTGTCGAGAATAAAGTTCATATGACCCTGCTTCGACCATCCCCTTTCATTCTCTCCGGCTCCATGCAGAAGATAAAGTACGGGATATCTTTTGTCGCACGATTTTTCATAATCAGGGGGAGTATAGACAAAGGCTCTTCTCCATCTTCCTGTAATCTCCGAGTAATACCAGTGTTCCCTTATTTCTCCGTGGGGAACCTTTTTCGGAAGGAAGAAATCTTCGCCTGCAACCGGGATCTCTATGCCCCCTGTGGGCCTGCCATATCCGTGGTAGGTATCACTTCCCGGATCGTTGACCCGCAGTCCGTCGACGATGAACCAGTAATAGTGAAATCCCGGGCCTGCATCAGGTATCACAATGTTCCAGTTTCCATCCGCATCCTTCTTCATATCAAGAGGTTTGGGACAAAAGCCGTCACCTCCCTGAACCTGGACCTTATCTGCACCGGGAGCATTCAGCCTAAGATAAACGCTGTTGTTATCCGACAATTTCGGGAAAAGAGAGCCCTGTATGTTGGAGGAAGCAGGCCTAAAGCCATCATCTGTTTGACCATTGGCGAAGCCGGCCAGAACAGAAAGGCAAAGAAGGATCGCCAGGGAGGATTTAAAGATGTTCTTCATTTTGATATTAAATTAATTGTTCGTTAATAAAGGCCTGTATGAGGAATAATGTAAATTAGCCTAAAAGTAAACAAAGTAAGCTTTGGATATCTCACACCTTCCATCGATTTCAAAAGAAAAATCCCGATGAACAGAATATCTGTATTTTGCGGTTCGAGCCCGGGCAATGATGAAATATATGAACAGACCGCCCGGAGGCTTGGGGAGATCCTTGCTGAGCGTAAAACCGGGATTGTTTACGGGGGTACGAATATAGGTCTTATGAACGCTGTGGCAAACGGAGCCCTGAGCAGAGGAGGTGAGGTTACCGGGATACTGCCGGAGTTTATCCGGAAAAAGGGATTTGCCCACCCTCACCTTACCGAACTGATAATTGTAGACTCCATGCATGAGAGAAAAAGGAGGATGTATGAATTAAGTGATGGCATGATAGCGCTTCCCGGAGGACTCGGAACACTTGAGGAATTTTTTGAAGTCCTAGCATGGAGCCAGCTCGGTCTTCATAAAAAACCTGTAGGCATGCTCAATGTCAAGGGATTCTGGGATCCATTGAAAACCCTTACTCAGAAAATGGTCTCGGAAGGTTTTCTCAGGGAAGAAAACCGGAAAATGATCCTCATCAGCGATGAAATAATTGATCTCCTCGACAGTATGGAGAAATACTCTGCTCCTTCTGTCGAGAAATGGATTCAGCGGGATAGCAACCTCGCATAACTATGTTTTAAAACTACGATTCTTACCCGAACAAATAACGGAATGAAAAAAAGAGCTGTAATATTCGGAGCCTCAGGCCTGGTAGGAAGGGAACTTCTGACTATACTTACGAACGATGCTGAAATATCAGAAATAATTGTTGTTGTAAGAAAAAAGATTGATGAGCAATCACCGAAGGTAAAGCAGATATGCCTGACTGACTTCTCCGGCCTTGATAACTTCAAGGACTCCCTTCATGCTGACATGTTCTTTTGCTGTATTGGAACAACAATAAAAAAAGCCGGTTCGGAGGAAGAATTCCGCCGGGTGGATTTTCAGATCCCTGTAGCAGTAGCCCAAATGGCTGAAGCGCTTTCAATTCCATCGCTGGTGGTCATATCTTCAGTGGGAGCACATGCGGCATCGGCAAATTTCTACCTGAGGACAAAGGGTGAGATGGAAAAGACTGTCGCCGAAGTTTATCACGGGAACCTGAAATTCGTCCGTCCCTCTCTCCTGATGGGCGACAGGAAAGAGTTCCGCTTCGGCGAAAAAACAGCAGTGGTCTTCATGAAAGTGTTTGGATGGATTTTTGTCGGGCCCCTCAGAAGGTACAAGGGAGTCAATGCGTCAGACGTAGCTTTCTGTATGAGGCAGATCGCCTCCGACAATTCCGATAAAAAGGTATATGAATCGGACGAACTGCATAAGCTTGCAAGAGAAACCAAAATCCTTAAAACGATCTAATATGTTAGAAACCATATCACTCCCGCCGGAACTGGAATCATATATAGGTTCCGAATCAAAAGATTTTGCAGTAAAGGCAAAATATGCCACCCAGCCAAAGGTATCACTTGCCATGATCATTTTCGGACTTATATGGTTTGGCTTTTCACTAATACTTCTTATGCTTTTCCTGGGTCCTCTCTTCAGGGGTCAGGAAGTTCAGTTTCTCACCAATGATGTGCCTACTGTTGCCGGTCCTGGAAATCTCCGACCGATTCTTCTCCCGGCATCTGTTATCGGCTTATTTGTCCTGATCGGCATTCTTCTTGTTTATGCAGGATTCAGGATGTTATTCAGGAAGGGAGGTTATTACGTAGGCACGCCCACAAGACTTATAGTATTTGAAAAAAAGGGGTTCAGAACAGTCGACTGGGAGCAGTTCTCCGGAGATATTGCCGTAAGCGGAAATGACCAGAAGGGAAACATTTCCCTGGGATTGCGGACGGGCAGAATGGCAGGCAGCAAGAGCGGCTCAGACAGATATGTCCCCGATACACTTTATATTTCAGGGATTTCAGATGTCTTCGAGGTTGAAAAAATCTGCAGAAGACGGATAAAGGAGAATGATCCGACACCTCCTGTCCCGGGATATTCACAATGATTATCTGTTTAAGGACTGCCTTGCTCAGTATTTACTTTACGGGGAATTAATTAAATTGGCCATCCATAATTAATCATCACCAAAATGAAAAAGACTATCCTTTTTTTATCAGCCATTATACTTTCGCAGGCTGCAATTGTTGCCCAGAACAAAGACAAAGCCATCTTCAGGGAAAACAAGCCTGGATTCTATCAGAATTCTATCCTTAGGGACGACAGGGAAGCGATGGAAAGGATTCAGCCTTCAAGGGTATCAAGAAGTTTTGCTGTTGACCTTTCAGGTGTTTCCTTACCCAACAGGATATCCCTTTACAAAAACAGGCACTGGCATAGCAAGCCGGTCTCCCAGGGTGCCACAAACACCTGCTGGTGTTTCAGTACCACCTCCTTCCTGGAATCCGAAGTATACAGGCTGAACAAAATGGAAGTAAGGTTATCGGAGATGTACACTGTTTACTGGGAATATATTGAAAAGGCCAGGAGGTTTGTCCGTGAGAGGGGTAACTCTGCATTCGCTGAAGGATCGGAAGCTAATGCAGTTACAAGGATGTGGAAGATGCATGGGATCGTTCCACTTGAAGCATATACGGGACTTCCTGAAGGAAGAAAATTCCATAATCATGTTGAAATGTTTACTGAGTTGAAAAGCTACCTGAACTCTCTGAAAGAAAGCTCTTCCTGGAACGAAAAAGCGGCCCTGGAGACGGTCAGATCGATAATGAACCATTACATGGGAGTTCCCCCGGAAGAGATACTCGTCAATGGTAAAAAGATAACTCCGCTTCAGTATATGACAGAAGTAATCAAAATCAACCCGGATGATTATGTCGATATACTGTCGTACACCCAGGAACCATTCTACAAACAGGTTGAATACAAGGTGCCCGATAACTGGTGGCACAGCGACATTTACTACAATGTTCCTTTAGAAGTATACATGACTGCTCTCAGGGGAGCTGTCAGGAAAGGCTTTACAGTCAGTATCGGGGGAGACGTCTCTGAGCCCGGCCTCGACCGCAGCACCCAGTGTGCAGTCATTCCCGATTTCGATATCCCTTCGGAGTGGATCAATGATGATGCCCGTCAGTTCAGGTTCTCGAATCAAACAACAACAGATGATCACGGGATGCATCTGGTCGGGTATTATGAAAAGGACGGAAAAGACTGGTATCTGATCAAGGATTCGGGTTCAGGTTCTAAAAACAACGATCCGGAAGCCCCCGAATTCGGATATTATTTCTTCTCGGAAGACTATGTGAAACTCAAGATGATGGACTTCATGGTTCACAGGGATGCCGTGAAGGATATTCTGAAGAAATTTGAAACCCGGTAATATTTGCTGTCAGTACAGTTGCTTTTCTCTCAGCAGGATCAGTCTTTGTAAAAGATGTCGATCTCGGCTTCATTCTGCCTGTAATCGACTCTTGTGATCTTGTACCGCACTATTTCCCTGCCTGTGAGTGTCGAAAGCTCTTTCAGAATTTTTTGCCTCTTAGCTGTTTTCAGAAGATCGAGATCATCAAAGATTATTGAGTGATTCGTTGTATTATGTTTTAATGTGAACTGCTCGAGTATAACAGCTGTGGAAATTATTATCAGGTTAAAAATAATAACCCCCAGAACGGGAAAACCCACAAGCTTCAGGGAGTTGATCACCGATATACCAATCGTTGCGAAAATATACGACATGTCTTTCAGGCTGAAATTTCTTGTCCTGAACCTCAGTACCGCAAAGATCGCTATAAGTCCGACTGCCATACCGAACTCAATGAAGACTGATTTCAGCATTGCCGTTATGAAGAATACCACAGTCCCCATCAGGAAAAAGGTAAAAAGAAACTTCTCCTTCTGTGAATATCTGAAGTAGATTACCCTTATAAGAATAAAAAGAAAGATCGAGTTTATCACAAACCTCAGCAAAATCCCATAGAAATCAGGATTATTAAGATTAAAAAAATTGTCAGGCATGATATAAGTCTGTTTAAGGTTAACTTTAAGTGATCATGAGCTACTGATCAGTCCCAATTTAATTCAAAAATAGTTCTTTACAGGAAATTTTCAGATACTCTTATTAACAGAAATTAAATTTTCTGCGAAATTTTCAACACTTACGGGTTTTCAAACGGCATGGGAGGGGTCAAAAACCCGATCACTTCACATTTTTTATCATTTTTTTCATGCTGTCTGTCAAATAGCCCGTCACTGGACATTGAAATTTACACCACCTTTATGTTGTTGAATTATAACGTCTTCAATACTGGAGAGTTTCAAGGAGAACCCAAAAAGCTGGTTTTCGTCATAAATTTAAGCCTGATTTTGACGAACAGCCTTTTTTAAAGAATGGCTGCCTGTTCTGACAGAATGATCCGGCGGATTATGTTGATCAAAAGATGATCAGTTATAAGTTGACCATCATAAACAGGTAAGGTGCCTGTTGCCGGAAAGATGCTTCAAATGTAGCTTTACAGCATAAAGGCATAAGTCAGGAACTATGAAAAGCAAAGTTAATCCGGGAATAATACTTACTATTCTTTTGTCAGCCATCCTATCCGGGTGCAGCAGTGTTAAAACAATTCCTTCGGCCGGTTATGAGAATGAACTGCTGAATACCAGGAAATACATAGGTGAATTCATTGAGTACAGTCATACCAGGCCGGAAGTCTTCGGAGGAGTTAACCTTATCTGGATAAGAACCACAATGTTCAGTACCTATGGCCGGCTGTCGGCTTATGGCAATAAATGTGATTTTCAGAAAGGAGAAAGAATATATCTCAAAAGGATGTACAGCACTCCGGGTGCATATGGCAACTGGATGTACCAGGTTGAAAACGACTCTTCGGTTATTTACAGAGTGAGCGAATACAAGTATGAAAACAATGTCCTTGTAAAGGCCTGCTTCTGATATAAATCCGTAACCTGGAACGGAGAAAAAATTCCAATACCAACACCCGAACAGTCTTTTCAAAATTATCATTTGATGCAATTTGCTGTGTTTCTGCTTTCTACATTTGTGATCGCAGGATCTCAAAAGGTATTCCCCACCTGGACTGTGAATAAAAAGATTTGACACATGCCTGGTGGTTTTGGAAATTTGTATCCGGATGGTTCGGCATCGAAAAAAGCAATGTTCATACCTGGGATGATTTGTTAATAATTCTTGTTGGAAATTTTACCAAATACCCGGAACTTTTAGCATTCTTTATTGTTAGTTATAAGAATGTTTATTGGTCAGGGATTTTCAGGAAGCAAAAAAAAGCACATGTCAATACTTAAAAGCATCAGAACATTAACCCTAAGAAACACATCGGTTCCTGATGCAAGTGATGAATACAATTCAAATCCTGTTGATTACATCAGACCACTTCTTGATGCATATATAATATTCTTATCACTTCTTCTGATAATCCCTGTAATAATATTTGAATGGCTTGCTGCTTTAAGGCATCACCACAAGCAGATCTGACAAGCATGATTCTCATTACGGCAGGAATATCATCACTCCGGAAACCATAATAATGATCTGGATTGCGTTTTACCCTGCGGTCAGAACAGGAAAAAGAGATTGATCCCTATGGCAGGCAAGACCTGAGTAAGCCCTGATTCATTCAAAACAAATACTGCAACCCCGGCATCAAGCCCTATTCCAGAAATTTCGGAAACATAGAAATCCCGCCCGAATCTGATATGTATTTCCATATTATTATCCTTATCATCGTCAAAGCGAAGCCTCATATAATCAATACCGCTTCTGACATACCAGCAGGGAAGGGTATGTTCAAAAGCACGCTTGCCGAAATGACAATAAAAATCGCCCGATATTGATACCAGGCTGTGCCAGTCAAAAATGTAGCTGTTTTGAGACGGCCATGTGCCCAGACTTATTCCAATCTGTGTTTTTTCTCCGCAGGGAAACTTCACTCCGGCATTTATCGTTTCAGCGAAACCCACTCCCAGCGAAAATCTCGGATTTTCGACTCCCCGGATGCAATCTCCTGCAACTGACCAGAAGATCAGTACCAGGATAAAACCTTTGATTATTCTGCTTAACATGCTCATAATGTCAGGACTTTAACAGATCGAATCCGACCTTTAAGTTATGACAGAAATAAGGTGATGTCAAGTATAAGACAGGAATTTAACTGCTCCTTGATAAAATTCAGATCATGAATCCGCCAGTCAAAAAATGTGCAGGGGATGTCTGACTTTTATTTCTTTATATGATAAACTACCTTGTTGCTGTTGGCCGTGTTAACATATCTGTTACAGCTGCCCAGGATAAGTATTGCAAAGATTGCTATTTTAATAAGCATAAAACCTGCAAGGGCTATCTTGTATGATCTCTTTATTTTCATATTGATTAATGATTAATTGAAACGGCAGCTACTCTGAAATTATTGCCGGGACCAGGAACTTTTTAAAGCCTTTCATGTAATGAGTATTTTCATAGGCAAAGTCAGGGGTGTGCATTTATTTCTACCGTGTTAATACAGAAACCTTCCTTCTCATTTATCTACAGCCGTTCAACGGAATGACATAAATCGGATCAATCCCTGATAAAAGCTGAAGCCGGGTACTGTAGCAGGGGGTTTAAGAATAGGTTTTATCGCCGACTCTTAGTAACTTTGACCTTGTACATACATAGAAACATAAGGTTCGGTATGAAGAAGTTTACAGTCAGGGAAATAAGGGTTTTGTCATTTGCAGCCGTCATCATTTTCCTGCAGGCATGCAAAAAGGATGAAGTGCCTCTGGTCACAACTTCGGAAGTGACAGAAATTACCGGGACGACTGCATTAGCAGGAGGAAAAGTGACTGATGAAGGATCGGGGCCGGTTACAAAAAGGGGAGTATGCTGGAGCGAAAGTCCCCAGCCTGTTATTACAGATAACTACACATCTGAAGGGAATGGCTCAGGGACCTTCACCAGTCTGCTTTCTGATCTGGATCCGGCCACAAAGTATCATATCAGGGCATACGCAACAAATAATGCGGGGACCGGTTATGGTGAAGTTATTTTATTTACCACCGGAGGTAATGCACCGGGGTCAGCCGCCGGCCGGCCGGTATCCCTTAAGTCAAACAGTGTGATACTGAACGGCTCAGTGAATGCAAATAATCTGGCTACCACTGTTGTTTTTGAATATGGACCTACAACGGATTATGGCCAGACCGCAGAACCAGAAGCAGGCGAAGTAACAGGTACTGGTTTCACTGATGTTTCAGCTTTTGTAACAGGCCTGATTCCAGCCACTGAATATCATTTCAGGGTAAAAGCAACGAATTCACTCGGCACGGTTTACAGTGACGATATGACTTTTACAACCATGAACCCTGTTCCTTCCTCCGGTCTGGTAGCATGGTACCCCTACAACGGGAATGCCAATGACGAGAGCGGGAACGGACTTGATGGCATCATAAACGGTGCAGTTCCGACAACCGACAGGATGGATTCTGCAAACAGTGCCTTTTACTTTGACGGTACGGATGACTACATAAAGGTTTTGTCAGCCAATTTGCTGAATCTGCAGACTTTTACAATTGCTGCCTGGGTTTATGTTGAACGATTCGGAGGGTTGCAGGAAAGCGCGGGAATGATACTCAGCAGGGGGATATTTCCTGATTTCAACTATCAATTGAATGCAGGCACTTACTGTGCCTGCGGGAGTTCATTCAATGTATCCGCTACCATCAGCGGAATAAACAGATCGCTGTATGCGACAAGCAGCTATGCCATCAACAGGTGGTATTTCGTTGCTGCAACAAATGATGGCAGCAGCCTGAGACTCTATATTGACTCGGTACCTGCCGGGGAACTTACTTCCGGAGTCCCGGAGGACAACTCAAACGATCTTTACATCGGGAAATATGAATCTGATATGCTTTGGAATTTCAAGGGGAAAATTGACGATATACGAATTTACGACCTGGCCCTTGATGAAAGCGAGATCCTTCAGCTTTATAATGAGATACCGGAATAATCCTCTGCTTATCTGCCATAAAAATAAAACCGTTATAACGGTTCACGACACGAACAGAGATCCTCTGTTAAAAGATCCTCCTGCAAGACTCAGTTTATGTACTAAGCTTTATAATCAATCTTCCCTTTAAATGTCTCATCAGGGAAAAGTACAAAAACCCATTTCCTGACAGGGAGATCGGTTATAAACATGTTCCGTTGTCATGAACAGATACTGATATGAAAACTGTAATACATTCAGACAGGAAAGAGTCTGATCATAAAATTGATACGATAAACAATTTCCCCGGTAGTCTGTTATCAATTTATAACTGATTCTGTAATCATGAAAACCCCAGGCGGAACAATGTGGCAGATTCTGAACACCGGAAATGACGGTAAGATTATTATTATAAGATTAATAACCGGACTGATCTTTCTCTCCGAAGGTATTTTGAAGTTCAAGCTAATGCAATGGCTGGGGCCCGGACGTTTCTCTGACATAGGCTTTGAAAATGCCCATTTCTGGGCATCCTTCACAGGATCATTTGAAATAGTCTGTGGTTTTCTGATCCTCCTGGGTCTGTTTACACGCCTGGCCTCAGTTCCTTTGCTTATTATTATGATAGTTGCTTTCGTTACCACCAAGCTCACTCTTCTTTCCGAAAAAGGATTCTGGACCTTTGCTCATGAATATACGACTGACTTCTCACTTACCCTTCTGCTGATCCTTCTTATCATTTACGGCGGAGGCCGATGGTCGGCGGATCTGCGACTGGCAAAGACCACTGCAGTCAATTAACATAAGCCGCATTATCCCATAACCTTCATAAATAATTAATTATCTGTTGTCCCTACAATAAGGGAGTTGATTAAGGGCTTTGTTGAAACCGCTAATTTCCTGTTACTTATTATTAAATTTCCAATCAGATAAACCACTATCTGAACCTTATTTAATACTTTTGTTAACAAAAAGTCGTAGCATTTTGAAGAAGGTACTTATTGTTGATGACGAAGAAAAACTCAGAAACCTGTTATCCAGAATAATAACTTATGAAGGTTTCGAGGTTTATCAGGCTGGAGACTGCAGGACAGCACTGAAAAGAATGGCGGAGAACGACATCGATGTTGTCCTGTGTGATGTCAGGCTGCCTGATGGGGATGGTGTTGAATTTACTGGCGAGCTGAAGGGTAAGTATCCTTTATGCGAAATCATTCTTCTCACCGCTTACGGCAATATCCCCGACAGCGTCAAAGCGATCAAATCGGGTGCTTTCGACTATATTACCAAGGGTGACGATAACAGCAGAATTGTACCATTGATTCATCGGGCCGTTGAAAAAGCAGAGCTGGCATGGCGGGTTCTCCATCTTGAAACACAACTGGAGAACAAATACTCCTTTGATAACATAATAGGCAAATCAAAACTCATTCAGGAGGCGGTTGATCTTGCAAAAAAAGTGGCTTTCAGCGATACCTCTGTATTGTTGACCGGGGAGACCGGAACAGGCAAAGAGGTTTTCGCGCAGGCGATACATCATGCCAGCAACCGGAAAAACAGGAATTTCGTTGCAGTAAACTGCTCTGCAATAAGTCACGACCTGCTGGAAAGCGAGTTCTTCGGACATAAAGCCGGTGCTTTCACAGGTGCTGTAAAGGACCGGAAAGGACTACTGGCTGAAGCAAATAACGGAACGATTTTCCTGGATGAGATCGGAGAACTGGCTACGGATTTACAGGTTAAACTTCTGAGAGTAATAGAAACAGGAGAGTATATCAGGATTGGCGACAACAAGCCTGTCAAAACGGATGTCAGGATAATAGCAGCTACAAACAGGGACCTTGAAATGGAAATTGAAAAGGGAAATTTCAGGGAGGATTTATTCTACAGAATTTCCGTTTTCCAGATAAGACTTCCTGCCCTGAAAGAAAGGATCATCGATATTGAGCCTCTGGCATACCATTTCCTTCATCTTTTTGCTTCCAAATCGAGGAAAAAAATAGAAAGGATCTCTCCGGAGTGCATCAGCAGGCTGGAGCAGCATAAATGGAACGGGAACACGCGTGAGTTAAGAAATGTCCTGGAAAGATGTGTTATCCTGGCTGACGGAAATGAAATTACCTCCGATTTATTGCCATTTGAGATTCAAAATGCAACTGAATCAGCTTCCCACGGCCGTCCTTTTTATAAAATTGATCTTAACACGGTTGAGAAGGAACACATAAGGAGGGTGCTTGAATATACAAACGGAAACAAGACAAAAGCAGCCGAACTTCTTGGGATTGCCCTGACTACCCTTTATCGCAAGCTTTCCTCTTACAATATGAGCTGATCCTGCCCTTTCATTCTGCCAATTGCACCCTTTCAAAATGAAAGGGTATTTTACTTCTCCTGATTGTCTGGGTTAACATATAGCCTTCATATAAAAGCACTTAATCCAACAAACCAGATACCGGATTCATAATTGCATTGTCTGTGCTGAATAAAACAGCAAGACAATGGAAACAAAAATTCAGAAAACACTGCATCACTGGTTTCCGGAGGCATTTAAGCAGACGGATGAATTGATGACAACAGACTATCTGGTGCTTCACCGCTTTGCTGAATACACCAGAAAACTGATAAGCGACAATTGCGAAGGCCAGAAAGAACCATTCAGGATAATATTTCTTCTGTATTCAAACGGGACTTTGTTTGAGAAAAATGCCATTGAAAATGAGTTTCTTATTGTACTGGCTTCAGAGGAGAACTCCATGACTCTGAAGCAGCACCTTGAGTTGATGCCTGAAGGACTGAGAATGGTCTATCTTAAAACAATAATCGGGAACTGACCCGGGGGGGGGAAAAATGAAAATAATTATTGCCGGTGACGGCGAAGTCGGGTACTATCTTGCCAGACTCCTGATCCTTGAATTCCGGGACATAACCTTAATTGACACTCAGTATGAAAAACTTGCAATTGCTGAAAAGGACCTTGGAATAGCAACGGTATCAGGCGACTCGACAAGCTATAAAGTACTGAAGAAGGCAGGGATTGAAAACACGGATCTTTTGATTGCAGTAACCTCTGTCGAATCCTCAAATGTTACTACCTGCATCATCGGAAAGAGGCTTGGTGCAAAATTTACTATTGCCAGAATTGATAACTTGGAATATCTGACTGACACGAAAAGTCTGGACCTCAGAGATACCGGTATCGATGTCCTGATTTCTCCTGAATCCCTTGCAACACGCGAGGTAAAGTACATCCTGAAATCACCGGCGCTGAAAGAAACGTTTAATTTCCACGGCAAAGCACTGTATCTGATGGGATTATTGCTTGACGAAGGAAGTCATGTCACTGACAGGACCATTGCTGAAACAGCCGGCCTGATACCTTATAACTCCTTTATGGTTGTTGCGGTTCACCGGAACGGGACAACACTCATTCCAAACGGCAGTCTGCGTCTGATGAAAAATGACCTTGTATATTTCGTTGCAACCGGGGAAGGCAAAGATTCTGTGGTTGAATATGCGGGTAAGAAAACAGTCAGGATAAAAAACCTGCTTGTAATCGGTGGCAGCAGGACAGGTAAACAGATCGCTTTAAAACTCAGCAAATATTACAGGATCAAACTGATTGACAAAGACATTGAAAGGTGCAATTACCTTGCGAAAAACATTCCTGATGTTCAGATAGTGTGCGGAGACGGAACGAGCATCAGGCTGCTTGAAGAAGAAGGATTAAGCAATTATGATGCAATTGTATCAGTTACCGGGAATTCCGAAACCAACATTTTCGCCTGTCTTATTGCAAAAGATTACGGCGTAAGGAAAGCCATTGCCATGGTAGAAAACATCGGACTCTTCGATTACACAAGGGAAATGGGTATCGATACCCTGATAAATAAGAAGATGGCAGCGGCAAATTATATCTTCCGTTACATAATTAAAGGAAGAATCCTGACTCATTTATACGGTGTGAATGCCAGAATTCAGGAATTCACAGTGAAACAGCGCTCGAAGGCAACACTCAAACCGATCAGGGAGCTCAATTTCCCTGAGAATAATATCATAAGCGGCGTGGTCAGAAATGGTATCGGTTTCATAACCCTTGGCGACTTTCAGCTTCAGGCGGAAGACAAAGTGTACGTTTTTTCACTGCCGGGCAGCAGTACGGATATTGATTCATTCTTCATCTGAATAACTCTCACATGAAGTCAAATAATCACCATAGCAGGTTTGACAGATTAAAAATGGTCTCCAGGCAAACAGGCAGTCTTCTTGTTCTCCTGGGCCTGACAATGGTAATCCCCTTGATTGTCTCATTGATATACGGTGAATTTTTCACTTCCCTCGGGTTTTTAATTTCCTCTTTAATCTGCATTGCTGCCGGATTTTCACTTTACAAAGGATTACATACCTCTGTTGAACCCCTTCACAGGCACGCTTTGATAATAGCTGCACTTGGATGGCTTTCAGTTGCTATAATGGGTGGCTTGCCCTATATGATTACAGCATATATAACACCTGCCGAATCAGCTGAACAATTTTGCCAGCCCGGGGCAGATTATATCTCCAGTCTTTACTTCTTCAGAAATCCATTGCATTCAATATTTGAGGGCATGAGCGGATTTACTACCACAGGATTAAGTATGGCGGTGCATGAGCCTTCGATCGGGAAGGGATTGCTCTTCTATCGTTCCTGGACTCAACTACTGGGCGGAGCCGGATTTGTAATTCTTTCACTGGCTGTTTTTGGTCATTCCAACGGCAGAACCGCATATCTCCTTTATGGAGCCGAATCAACAGGCGAACGTCTGAGACCGTCAATCATCGATACGGCACGTTCCATCTGG
Source organism: Bacteroidales bacterium (assembly GCA_040772125.1). GTDB lineage: Bacteria > Bacteroidota > Bacteroidia > Bacteroidales > VadinHA17 > LD21. The sequence continues at coordinate 55,522 of JAXGYS010000003.1, read as the reverse complement.
AAAGTTTATATCGGAATCACACTGTTCAGTTTTGTCTATATGGTGATCGGGACCCTGATAATCTTACCTGATTACAGCTTAACGGAGAATATCTTTGACTCAGTTAATCATGCAATGGCAGCTCAGTCGACCGGTGGATTCAGTACGCTCGATGACAGTATAGCCGGATATCGTTCTGCCGGAATGGAAATGCTATATGTTTTGCCGATGATCCTTGGGGCACTTGCCCTTCCATTCTATGTCAGGGTAATATACGATAAACAGATCAGTCAGATCTGGAAAAACATTCAAACCAGGGCAGTAATAATCCTTAGCATTCTCGGAAGCATTGTACTATCTTTCATGCTGATGAAGACAGGAGGGATTTCCGAACCCTTCAGGGTGGGGATATTCCAGTTTGTCAGTGGTTTATCCACAACAGGGTGGCAGACATCAGACGTTCATGCGTGGGATAGCGCTTCAATTGCCTTCTTAGTAAGTGCAGGGATGATTGTTGGCGGGGCTGCAGGAGCCACAGTTGGCGGAATAAAAATAATAAGAGTCTTGCTGATATTTAAAGGATTATTCTGGCAGGTCAGCAGCTTTTTCTCATCAGAAAGCTCAATAAAAGTAGTCAGGTTCAATGAAAAAAGGCTGCTGCCCGAAGAGATGAACAGGGAACTTGCCGCTGCTGCAACATTCTCCTTCATCTATCTGCTTTTTGTTCTGGTTTCAACATTGATCACCTATTACTTAATGGGAAGCGGTTATTCATTGAAAGATGCTCTTTTTGAATCAGCATCTGCACAAGGAACGGTTGGACTGTCGTGCGGAATAACAAATCCGGGAATGTCTCCTTTTCTTGAGATTCTCTACATCATACAGATGTGGGCAGGACGACTTGAAATAATTCCTGTCCTGGTTCTGTTCAGAACCATATTCTTTGGAACAAAAGCCAAAGTTGTATAGCCAGCAGTACCAACGAGGCAGTAAATAAATGGAGTATCTTTACAGATGTTACGGGTAACTTTAAAGAGATGAAAATCAAGACAAGGCTTTATCTCGGGATCGGAATATTATTTACTCTGATAATACTGCTGGCATTCTTTGCCACAAAGCAGATAAATTCCCTGGCTGCAGCCTCCGAAAAGATTATCAGCGATAACAAGGAGACACTTGTCTATTCTCAGAACATGCTCAGAGTCCTTTCAGAAAGTGACCTGGACAAGGATGCCCTGACTTCATTCGAAACATATCTGGCAAAACAAACAAAGAACATAACAGAACCGGGAGAGAAGGAACTTACAGACAGGTTGTCGGAAAGCTTCCGGCAACTGAAAAATAACCCGGAAGACAGATCCGCACTGCAGGATGCAAAGTCCTGTCTGTTTTCAATTCTCGAACTTAATCTGAACGCAATAGACCGTAAAAGCTCCTTCGCCTCGCTCACTGCCAACAAATCAATCCTGTTAATAAGCATCCTGAGTGTTTTTTGTATCCTGATTTCCCTTGTACTTTTCATTATCCTTCCTGGAAATATTTCAAACCCTATACAGGAGCTTACAAAAAGCATAAGGCATATAGCTGATAACGATTATTCACAAAGAGTTGGCTTCGAAAGTCACAGTGAGTTTGGAGAACTTGCCATTTCCTTCAATACGATGGCTCAGAAACTTGATGAATACAATAAGAGCAACGTCTCAAAATTGCTGGCGGAAAGAAAAATTACAGAAACTCTGTTAAACAAGATTCAGTATCCCATTATCGGATTTGACAGGAACATGAAAATTACCCTTGTCAATGAAGAATTCCTGAAGATTGCCGGACTTGAGGGGGAGAAACTGATTGGAGAAAACATACTCGACCTGGCGAATAAAAATGAACTGACGGGCAAGCTGATAATAATAGAACCGGAGAAGGAAAACAGGTTTTCGTTCGATAGTGTGAATTCAGGAATCCAGTTCCGGATTAAAGGCAAGGACACATTTTATGAGAAGGAAATCCAGAATATATCGTACACCACTCAGTATGACAAAGATGAACATATCATGGGTTATGTTATTATTCTGAAGAATATCACTAAGTTCATGGAGCTTGACCGGGCAAAAACCAATTTTGTTGCAACAATCTCGCATGAATTGAAGACGCCGATTTCTGCAATCAAATTCAGTCTGCAGCTGCTTGAAAATGAACAGACAGGCACTCTTAACAACGAACAACGGGAGCTTCTCAAAAGTTGTGAAGAGGATACAAACAATCTTTTAAAGCTGGTTGCTGAAATACTGAATTTCACACAGGTCGAAACCGGTAAAATTCAACTCAACATGATGCCTTCCGATATAAAAGAGATCATAAGATATGCCATCAACACAATCAGGCCGGCCGCAGACCAGAGGAATATTTCAATTATTGAGGATTATCCATCGGAACTGTCTGAGGTGTTTATTGATAAGGAAAAAACCGCCTGGGTTCTCACTAATCTTCTTTCAAATTCGATCCGGTATTCTTATGACAATTCCCGGATCAGGATATCAGGTCAGCAAACGGGAAATAGAGTAAAAATATCAGTTATTGATACCGGTCAAGGAATTGAAGATCAATACAAAAGCAAAATATTCGACAGGTATTTCAGAGTCCCGGGCACAAGCCAGGAAGGCACAGGTCTTGGCTTAGCCATAAGCAAGGAATTTATCGAAGCTCAGGGAGGACAGATTTCGGTCGAAAGCCAACCCGGATCGGGTAGTACATTCTCCGTAGTTTTGAATTGTGTTTAAATATAATATTACCTACAATGTTTCCCTGAGTAAATAAGAGCCCTCTAAGTAATAAAATCAGTGGGCTTAAGACTTGGTATAAAGTAGTCCCACTGGAATTAAATTAACAAAGTGTCCCCTCAAATATCGCCCAATAAAAATAAAGATCCTCTATATTACTTATATAGAGGATCTTATATATAATTTTCTGTGGGCCGAGCTGGACTAATTTGATTCTCTTATAAATGCAACTCTATTTGCCACTAAATAAGCCCCCAATAAACACAAAAACCCCTGATAACCAAGGGCTTTTTGAGGTCGGTGGCGGAGAGTAATTATTTACTCTTTTTAATTAAAAGAAGTAACGTAGTCCACATTAGGTTTAATTTCAACCATTTAAAGAGTAATCAGTTACCCTTAATAAGTAATTAATTTGTCCCAATATGTAACATATTACTTTTTATATCGTATAAATGAGTAAATAATTACTTTTTTATAAAATGCTTATGGGACAAATTAACACTAAAAGATTCGGGATTAAACTGCGGTTTGAAAACAACTATTATAGGATACACATCACGCATCCTAATTTCCGGGGTCGCATTAGAAAACGACTGGGTGAAAAAAACTATGAAGATGCTGAAGACAAAGCAGCAAACATCCGGTATGAAATTATTAAACAATTTGAAAATCAGGATGTAATTAAAAAGGCGGTTGAGGATTTCGTTGACAATTACATCGCATTAAACATCAAAAAGACTGCTTCGATTTTCGATTACAAAGAAGAGTTTATTAAAAAGAAAATGACCACAAAGAATAAACACACCAAAAATCCTCTTGCAAATAGCACAGTCTCCGGCTATCGCACAGCAATCCAGTATTTTGAGGACTATTTCATCAAAAAAAGAATACCACAACACCCTTCATACATAACTGATGAAGTTTTAAACGGATATTATGACTTTGTTCCGGGAAGCCATAACTATAAGGTTAAACTTCACAACAAGGCAAAGGGTTATATTAAATATTTGCTTTTAGATAAGAATCTGCCGATAGACCAGCGATACAAATTATCATCATTCTCTGAGGAATATGATAATCAGTGTCCGGAGGATAACGATATTGCTCTAACGGAATCAGATGTTAAAAAACTAATTGAATTCCGCCAAAAACTTCGCTCTGGCGAAATTACATTAAAATCGAAGCAATTTTCAGAGAAGATTCCTATTGAATTGCAAGTCAAAAATGCCGAGAGGCTTAAATCAAATCTGATTAAATCACTTGATTGTTTTCTTTTCATGATAGCAACCGGAATGTATTGGGCAGATGTAATGAAATCAGAAGTATTCTTTTCTAATCAGGGTGATTTTACTCATGTCCGTTACAGACGTGCAAAAAATGGCAGTTTATGCAAAGCAATACCTATTCAGGATGATGATATTTTCATCGGGGGTGAGATTATAAAGCAGTATAAAATAAAGAACCGTCAGAACTTTCCATTGAATTTATCCCTGACCCACTTCGATAAGCATTTGCATCGGATAAGCATACTTGCAGGTCTCGACTATAAAATCACAAATAAAATGGCACGCAAAACCTTCGCCAGCACTTTATACTTCAATAGGAGATTACCCATACATCTATTACAAATCTTGTTAGGACACAAAGATGTTCGTGACACAATGCACTACCTTAGAATTACAGATGAAGATGTAGCAAGTGAGATACTGAAATATGTATCAGTAAATCCTGCTAATAGAATAAACATTAAGATTTAACTTCTGCAGTTATTATAAAATTTTATAAAATACTATATATCTGTATTTTAAATTAGAAAATTTTTTTTAGAATTTTCCAGGCTACCCAGTTAGATAAATCCTGATTCCTGTCCTGAATTCGGATTGCAAAGTATTTATGGAAAAGAAGGATGCTCATAGTGCACCCCAAGAACATATCCGGGGGCTGCCCCAGTGGAGGGGGGTAAAGGGGTGGATACCCAGTAGGGAGCATCGTGAATTAAATAACATGATACGACAATAAACATAACCATGAATAACATATACCCTACCGACCTTTCGGAACTTATTGCAGAAATGCAGAAGGGGAAATTCAAACACCTTCAAATCTTTCTCTATCGAAACCAATCCAGCCTTGGGTTGGGTCTGGGTCAGCAGTATTTGATAGTAACCCATGATAGTTTTGGTGTTTACAGGCTAATTAGCGTAGATTATAGGAGTGGTAGTATACATATCTCATTAACAGATTCACTCACAGGAGAACACTTTGTAATCTGTCTTGACGTCAATAATGAGCACCCGGATTACATTTTTATATGGTGGAATGATATTACGAAGATGGTAAACGAGGAAAGTACGAGTCGTTCTGCCGTAGAACAAGTTCAGGAATTTGATAATGAATGAACTCGCAATAATTCATATGAATAATTGCCGACTTTCTCTTTATACCAATGAATGTAAATTTTGCAGGATGTAATAGGAGTATATACTATTATCCCACCAGATACATATCTGGTGAAATGCCCCAATATTCTGAGTGATTTTATATAGTTGAAAGAATTCAGCACAAAAATAAATTAATTGCAAAAATATTAACTCTCTGCAATATTTTTTATATATTTGCATCAATGAATAGTTCTTTGAAAAGATGTTCCGTAGTCGGATTACTAAATGGAGTTCACTTTACAGCCTGAAAAGGCAACCCAACTGGGTATTTTAACGGCACAAAACGCTTCTTCCTTTATATCACTGGTATAGACCAATATCACCTGATATTAATCGGTTAAAGTTAATAATGCAGTTAATGGTTGCTTCTATTATTTATTCTTGGGAGCAGGGAATATTAAGTGAGTGTAATGAGAGCATTGTTTACACATTTAGTAACAGACAACTTCGACACAGGAGCAGGGTCGATAATATTGTCGTCCTGTAACTAAATAATTTTCATTATGTCGAGATTAAAACAAAATCGGAACATTGATAGTTTGATACAAGGTATTGAAACTATCAAAAAGAGCCAGTGCTCTCTTTCGGAAGAAGACGTTAACGTCTTAGATGAAGCATTAGAAATGCTACTGATTCTGAAAAGGAAAAAGGGTAAGACGAATGAACAAATCCTTAGGGAAATTGTGAAAATCGTTCAGTTATTATCTAAGTTTTTCAAATAGTTCAGATGCAATTGGTAGGCTATGTAAATCGAGATTCCGAACACTCCTTAATTTTTCACTCTTTTATGTTTGTATTATGAATTTAGGTGTAACAATAAAAAATATTAGGAAACAAAAGGGACAAACTCAAAGTGAGTTTGCCTCAGCCTGTGGTATAAGTCAAACTTATCTTTCTCAAATAGAAAATAACCAGAGAGAGCCAAATCTTTCCACTTTGAAAATAATAAGTAATGAACTGAATGTTCCATTACCAATTTTGTTTTTCTTATCACTGAACATTGATGATATTCAACAAAACAAAAGAGAAGCCTTTGAAATTATAAGTCCTTCAGTTAAGTCCCTTGTGAATGAATTCTTTGCAGTTTAAAAAAAATGAGTTTAAAAAACTATGCTCGCTTATTGGTTTCAGACCTAATATTGTCAGAGAGGTAATATCTAACATTGATAATTACTATTACGAAAAGGTTGAAAATAAGAAGGATAAAAAATCTGGAGAGGTTAAAAGATACAAAGATGGAACAATAAAGAAAAGAATAATGCATCCATCTGTGGGGGCATTGAAGGCTATTCAGAAATCTATCAAAAAGAACATCCTTGCTCCCATACCACTCCCTCGTGAAATACATGGTGGTGTTAAAAAAAGAAGTAATATAACCAATGCAAAACCACATAAAGGCAATAAGTACATTTTCACAACCGACTTACAAGACTTTTATCCTAATATTAGCAATGAATCTGTTTATGGTACATTTTTGAGTTTGGGATTCTCAAACCACCTTTCGCATTCATTGACAAAACTGACAACATGGAAATATGCACTTCCGCAAGGCACTCCCACAAGTACTCATATTTCCAATTTAGTTTTCCTCAAGATCGACTATGAACTAATTCAACTGTGTAATGACAACAACATTACTTACACAAGATACGTAGATGATTTAACCTTTTCCTCACCTACTGATTTTAAACACCTACTCAATGAAATCTTGGAAATTATCATTAAACATGATTTCAAGGTAAACTATCGCAAAACCAAGTACAAAGGAAATCAGACTGTAACTGGAATTGACGTTTTCCTAAATAAAATTGATGCGCCAGAACATATAAAAGAAAAATCAAGACTTGAAATCGAGAATGAGGCAGCACATAAACCGTATTCCATATATCTGGATAGCATACACAAAGAAAATAAAAGGGCAGCCGTGAATAGATAATACTCTTTTATCTAATTTATTATGGTTTAATATTTTAGTTTCACAAGTACAGGTATACCGTTCCCCTACTAATTTTTAGTTCTTTGGCGATACCAATAATACTAATGCCATTATTCCTTAATTTCCTGATTTTACTAATTTTCGATTCATCCAGTGCAGGACGACCACCAATCCGACCTTGCTGACGAGACCGTTCCAGACCAGCCTTTACTCGTTCACCAATTCGAATACGTTCTTGCTTGGCAAGCGTAGATAGTAAGGCAATAATCACATCTTTAAAGATGCCAGATGAATCAATGTATTGCTCAGTATAACTTTTATAAACCACCCCGTAATCGTCAAGCATTTGTAGGTACTGAATGGTTTTTCTTGTGCCCTCACGTGTCAATCGGTCAAGTGCATAGAAGAAAAGCAAATCATATTTTCGCTTTGACGCATCATGCATCATACGATTGAATTCTGGTCGGTTTGGTGAACCACCACTTATTACGTCAACATATTCCGCATAGATTTCATAATTCATTTTCTGGCAGTATTCCCGGAGAATCATTAATTGATTAGCGTTATCACTGGTATCCTTTGATACACGGGAGTATATTCCGACTTTCATATGTGGTTTGTCTGTGTTCATAAAACAGATGTTTTTTGTACAATTAATTCGTATTTATTAATTGATTGATTATGAGGCATATCTTCAGGCTGAATTTAAAAAGGTTTTTTGAACAGTGTTAATTTAAGATGTACGGATAATAGGTGTACTCTAAATAAGAGCCGGATAATACACCTATGTGAGCACGAACTGGAATGCCATTGATTATTTCAACCAAAACAAAATGGCGAGGTGGCGATTCATAATCCAAATCTATAAATTCCAGTAAAAACTGAGTTTTATAAATTTTCATATGACAAATATATGCATAATTTATTATGCAGCATAATTTATTATGCAATTTTTCTTACATTTGAAAAAAAGTTATGAATAATAAAAATATTCCGGAACTTCCTGAGGAAATTGGTGAGACAATGAAGCAAATCGGTTTGCGTGTTACAGAAATGCGACAAAAGGTTGATTCGAACTATAAAAAGTTTTCAGAGACCCACAATTTAAATAATATGACCCTTTGGCGAATGCAAAAAGGGAAAGACTACAAAATGAGTTCATTCCTGCAGGTTCTACGAGCAATTGGTTGCTCCCCTGAAGATTTTTTCAAAGGGATTAAGTAGTTGAATTACTCTAATTTATAATTTCCCGAAAATTCCCACCAAATTTTAAAGAGACTCCACACCTGCCGGTGGTACAAATTCATCTAATTTTCGCCTTTTCAAGGGAAAATATGAGAAATCTACCGTTAAAATGCTTTATAAATTACATTTTTGGATTTCTCCCGGTACAAGAAAACCTATTATTCTGCCATAATAGAACAATTTATTCATGTATTGGTACACCTGAATTCATATCCGGATGTGACAGTATTTATATGATATAAGTCTCCCGCATGTCCACAAAAGAAATACCAGAGCACCAGAAAAACCGCATTGAAGTAATTGGTATGTTCCTGAAAAATTGGCGGTTGAATGAAGGACTGACCCAAAGAGAATTCAGCGAGTTAGCAGGAATTCACTACAATAGCACCCACAACATTGAACATTATAAACTATATAGCGTGCTCACTTTATTAAAGTCCGTAGATGCGACCGGATTGACCCTTGGAGAGTTCTTTGAAGGAATGGAATGAATTCACAAATTACCATTCATTCTGCAAATCCATTTCCATTATTCTTTCAACCAAATTTCGTAATAACTGATTGGTGTTACCCTGTACGAAACTGAAACCACTGCGAAGGTTAATTATATCATCAAAGAGTATATTCCTTTCGCTTTGGTTCAACCACGACAAATTTGAGATATCTTCCAAAAAATCAGCATCTACATGCTCATAATAGTCATCTTGCAGTCCTATTTCAAGTACCCTGTGACAGGTCTGAATTTCATCTTCATCCATAAAATCATCTTTAATCGGTTCGGCAAATCCACCTATTGTATCGTAATTGGTTGTTAATATGTCCTCGTCTGTTAACCACTGCATGTAAGGGTCGTCATCCAGTTCTTCAAAATCAACGGCTTCCCAGAATTTCTCTTCAACCTTGTGATTATACTTAAACCCAAAATCAGCAAACACGGTTTTTGCAATTCTTTCGGCATCTTTTTCAAATCCCTCAACCACAACTATCGAGTCGTGTCTGCTGAAGCATGGGATGCCTTCATCCCGGAGTCTTTTCAAAATATTATCCACGAAAATTTCCGCTTCAATGCACTGCAGAAAAACGGAGAAATTACTCTCACGGGTATCATCTCCTGCCTCTACGGCTTTCTTCTTGTCAGGTTTCTTAAATTCAGCAATAATGTTTATTACTATTGGGTATAGTTGTGCAAGTTTGTTAAGCAGTTCATCCGGGCGGTTGGTCTTTTTGAATAATAATTTGAAGAGAGCATGTTTTGCGATTAACCTGTCATCCAGACCAAGTTCCTGCTGAACAACGGTATAGAAATCTTTGAAGAAAACGTCATTGATAAAATTAGTTACATCACACGAACTGGTATTACCGGAATATCGGTTGCTGATATCAACTGCGACCTGCGGTAATTGAGCCTGATGCTGTTTTAATACGCTAATGAGACGTTTGAGGTAGGTTTTGTTGCTGCTCTGTTTGAATAACGACAATAAATGCTGCTCTCCCGCTTTTATGTAAACATTCAGCAGGTTGGCAAATATCAAAAACTGCGATGTGCGTAAATCGAGTTGTACAACTGTTTTATTGTTGATATTGATGAACTGTAATATTCGGCTTGGGAAATTCGTCAGGTGGCTGTAAACACGAAGAGTAACCGGACTCCGTTTCTCTTCAACTGGTGATGTTCCGATTTTCGATATCTCATGCTTGTAATGGTAAATTAGTGCAGGCATCCTTTGCTGAAGGAATTCATCAACCTTTGCGATGTAATACGAGTTGTTGAAATAGAAGAACTCTTTATTATGTGCTTCGGCAATGATTCTTGACCATTTTACGGACTGGTATCTGACGTTAAACGACCCATTGTCCAGATATTCTCTGCATTCGATTTGAAGACCATCCGGCAGAGAGTTAACGGTGTCACGCTTCAACATTTCATTACATATCCGCTCTGCATTATCTTCGACCCAACTATTCGCTTTATTGATGTTGATGTTAACACGAAAATTCAAATCTGGGATTTCCGGTAGTTTAAATTCCTGTGTGTCAAAAAGAATCCGTTCCAGTGCCGTTAAAACCTTGCCTTTGTCAACATATGGCAGGAAGATGAATTGTTCTTCCAACAGTTCGGGGTTAATACGATACCGTACACCTACATAACCATCCTGTTTCCCTTTAGTGGTTTGTACAGTGCCGTCAGGGATTGTTCGAAAACCAAAATCAAGACTCTCAATGATTCCATTTTGAATCAAGGGTGAAATAACACTCTTCCGGTAGTTTCCACCATAGATTTTCTTCCAGTAGTTCCTGCCGAGGGGCACATAGACAGTTAAACCATTGCCCTGAGTTACCTGATAGTAAAATATTATTGCAATACATTGAAGAAAATTGTTCTTGGTTCGATATTCGAGTTTATCGTTATCGAAAAATACCTGCTCAATTTTCTGTGCCAGTTTCTTTGGCAGGGATTCACCCTTCGCATACTGCTTTCTGCTGGCTTTCTTTGGTACTGCCATTTATCTTGTTTTCACTTTATCACCTATGTTGTTAACTAATATTTTACCTAATTATATATATTTATTCTCCCCCCCCCAAAAAAAAACTATCACACCATCCTATACCATATTATTGACCTTAACCTTTCCTGTGAAGCGACCTTAACAAGTTATAACAAACTGCATATCAATTATATATGTATGTTTTGCAGGTTGTTTTTCGATGCAAGTTACTGCAGTTCAGGGTCGCATTTAAAACCAAGTTTGGGTCAGATAAAAGCATTATTTAGAATATTCTTAATATATTGTAATACTGTTACATATAGCATTTACATAAAGTAATACTTTATTTAATATAACCAATCTTCATGAGCAAGAGGAAATTGATTTAGTTCTTGTTTATGATTCCTCCACAGGGGCATGAATTTATCCATGTACGCAACAAATCGCTCCGTATGATTGCGTTCCAGAAAGTGAACCATTTCATGTACGATAATATACTCCAGACAATGCTCCGGCTTTTTTGCCAGTTCAAGATTTATCCAGATACGCCTCGCCTCCCGGTTACAAGTTCCCCATTTGGTTTTCATTTTCTTCACTTCCCACTCGGCAACCTCAACGCCAACAATCTTTTGCCACTTTTCAACCAGTGCAGGAATTTTTTCTTTCAGGGTTTTCCTATACCAGTTTGTCAGAACATTTTCACGCTGTTCCTGCGTATAGTCTGATTTTACGAGAAGTTCGATGTATTTCTTATTTCTTATTGAAACTTTCGGATTTCCGGTGTGATGAACAACATTCAGGATATAACGCTGACCGTTGAAGTAATGACTCTCCCCTGATATATACTTTCTTTCCGGCTGTCGCTGCTGGTTCTTGTATTTTGCCTGATTCTTCTTAATCCACGACATTTTTGAAATGGCGAACAACTTGACCGCTTCATCGTCAACATTCAAAGGTGTGGCAATCCTGACCCTGCCTTCTGGGGGGTAAACAGCCAGATGAAGGTTCTTGATGGCTTTTCTCACCACATCAATTGGTATACCGTTGACAACGATTTGATGCATCTTAATATTCAGGTTGGTTCTTGATGATTTCAAAAATTTGCTTCAGTTTTTCCTCGTCTTTGATATGTTTCTTAATGGCGAACAGAACCTCTTTCTCCTTTATCCTGTTGCCACGCCAGTCATCTTTTTTCGTATAAATCACTTCATAATCCAGAACCATCGCAAGTTCTTCATCTTGGTCAAGATTGTCATAGAGTGCCCGTTTGGCTCTTGTATCGAGGGTTTTTGGGTATTTTGTCTCGTTGGGTCGTTTTATCTGCCGGGTCAATTCCACAATCATCGCCAGATATTCCTCATATTCCAAGGCTTCCAGCCGTCTTTGTGCAATCAGTTCATCCAGAAGTTGTGACATGTTTTCGTAGTACTTCGGATTGATGGGTCGCTCATCATGAATGACCTTGCGCAGGTTGTTTTCGATGGTCTCTGCTACTGCCTGTCTGTTCCTTCGAATGCCGGAAGGTAGTTTTTCAATGGCATTTTCTCCTCTTTCTACAATCAGTTCAACCAGCGACATATCATCGAACGCACTGATTACTTTGCTCTCTTCTGCACTGATATAAGTGTCAATCAGATGGCGCATGGCAGGTTCATAAGCTTTGAGGTCAATATAATCGGCACTTGCAAGTTTTACCTCTGCTCTGGCATGTTCATAATGATGCACTTCTTTCAGGATATTTTCAGCATTGGCAGATGTGTATCCTGCTTCTTCCATTTCATTTGCAATTGCAGCATACGCTCTTACAAGATGTGATACCTGCTTGTAGAACGCAAGCCGTTTTTGTTCGTTTCGCTTTATCTCTTCCTTGTCTTCAATGTTTTCAGCACAGAAATACCTGATATAATCAATGGTCTCTTTGGGCATCCTGACAGGTTCGCACAGGGTACGTATGCTCTCCAGTGCATCATCCAGCAATTCTTTCGCTTTCTGAAGCCTGTCGGAGAGCAATCCGGCAACATCTTCTTTGTCATAACCCTCAAGTGCACCCGAAGTGTAATCGTTTACTGATGATTCAAGACTTTTAAACAGGTCTTTGTAATCGATGATGTAACCGTAATCCTTATCATCACCATCGAGTCTGTTCACCCTGCATATTGCCTGAAAGAGACCGTGGTCTTGCATTTTCTTATCAATGTACAGGTAGGTTGCCGAAGGAGCATCGAATCCGGTAAGCAGTTTATCAACCACAATAAGAAGTTTCAATTGACCCGGTTCGTTTACAAAGGTTTTCTTTGCTTCATCTTCAAACACCTCTGGTGATTTCCCGTTGAGCATGCGCTGATAAACCTCGTATTTCTTCAGTTTATCGGTGATGCTCTCCTCATCGATACTCTCTCCCCGTATATCGTTGATGGTGGGAACGTAAGATGTAACGATGGCGCATTTCTTCAACCCGGCACTCTGGAATAATTCGTAGTACTTACATGCTTCATAAATGCTGCCGGAAACCAGCATCGCATTGCCATGACCACTTTCCAGCCGGTCTTTGGTTTCCATATCCAGCATAACATCTGCAACGATTTTCTCAAGCCGAGACTGACTGCTGAGGATGGTCTGCATTGTGCCCCATTTCTGTTTCAGTTGCATCTTGGCATAATCCGTCAAACCCCTCGTCTTGGCTTCAAACCAGCGGTCGATTTTGTCCTGTGATGTAATTCGCTGGTCAACATCCCTTGCTTCATAGCGCAGGTCGAGTATCACATTATCTTTTACGGCTTCGTCAAATTTGTAGGTATGGATGTAACTTCCAAAGATTTCAATGCTTCTCTGTTTATCCGCTTTCAGCAGGGGTGTCCCGGTGAAACCAATGAACATAGCATTGGGAAGAATTTTCTTCATGGCTTTGTGCAGTTCACCGGACTGTGTACGATGACATTCATCCACATAGACGAAAATATCCCCTTTGGCACTGAAATCACGGGGAAGGTATCGGGAGATGTCTTCAATGAATCCTTCATAGTCGGCTTCCTCTTTGTTGCCGAATTTGTGTATCAGCGAACACATCAGCCAAGGCAGCGAGAGATTAAGCTTTTCAACCAAATCCCTTCCGCTTGTAGTTCGGTGAATCTGTTCGTCAACTCCTTTGAACACCTTTTCAATTTGTTTGTCCAGTTCATCCCGGTCGGTAATTATAAGCACTCTGGCATCCTGAATGTTTTCCCGTATCCACTTGGTCAGCCAGACCATAATCATGCTTTTACCGCTTCCCTGCGTATGCCAGATGATACCGCCTTCCCGTTCCCTTACACGTTTTTGCAATGCTTTAACCCCGAAATACTGATTGTGACGGCATATTTTCTTTATTCCGGCATCGAACACTATGAAGTCATGAATAAGTTCCAGAAATCGCTCTTTATTGCACATCTGAAGCAAATGGCGGTCAAGTAAATTCGCAACATCACTCTCTTCCTTCCATTTCAGGTAATACTTCTCCGGGGTGTTGATAACACCATACCTGACACCTTCTGTATCGTTTCCTGCCATTACCAGTTGTACTGTGCCAAAGAATGGCATGATAAACATGCTTTTCTGGTTGTCGAGATTCTGCCGGATGCCTTCAGAGACCGATACCGTACTTCGTTTCAATTCCAGTACTCCCAAAGCAATGCCATTAACGTAGATTACAATATCAGGACGTTTCCTGTTTTCTCCTTTGATGGATACCTCTTCAGCAATGGCAAAATGATTGTTTTGAGTTTGCTCCCAATCGATTAACCTGACCGTCTGGGTGTTTTCACCAACATCTTCCCTGACCTTTGCACCATACCTTAGAATCGTATATACATCCTTGTTGATACCATACAGGTTTTTGTTCTGAACCCCGGCAACCTTCTTCAGTTCATAGATGGCTTTTTTTATCAGGGTCTGGGTATAACCATTTTCCTGAAGGTAATTCGAGAGCAAATCTTCTTCAATATTGCTGTTATCCGGACGGTCGTGCCAGTTGCCCAGATAGGTGTAACCCAAACCATCAGGCTTGCTTAACAGGGCGATTACCCTGTCCTGAGTAATGCGTTCTATGTCACCAACGGGACTCATACCAATCGTATTTTACCGGTTAATAATGTCTGAATCATGCCTTGTTTAATCTGCTTAATCTTGTTTAATTTCTTTTCTAACGCATATATATCTGCATCCATGTCAGTTAGGATTGTGGCTATATGGTTCTGTTTTTCAAAATTGGGCAAAGGCATTTCAATCTTATTAATATCAAAATGAGACAGATGCTTTACAGTTGTACTACTCGTTCTTACTTCAATTTCTTTTAATTCTTTAAGTAAAGTGAAAGATAAAAAAGGAATAGATATTTCTTTTAATTTTAGGACTCTGCCAACTCGTTGATTAAGTAATGCGTTTCCTTTTTTCCAAAGAACTGGTTCAAAATCACCATCCATTCCAATAAGCAAATCATCATTCTGAACAATGAATTCCTTTGCATAATCCCCTGAATAATATACAATTGAATCATCACTTCTCAAATCTCTATTTTTAATTAGTCGTTGTCCCTTGGGATTATCTGAAAAGTATTCTGATGAAAACGGAAATCCAGTCTGAAGCCTTATGAAATCCCCCAATTTCTTGATTCCCCAACCATTTCTGGGTTTCAACAACTCCTGCATCACGCCCTGCTTGATGTTTCGTTTCTTGGCGATGAGTTTTTCAAGATTTTCAATGAGGGCATCGGTATCGGAAAGGGCATTGGCAATGGCTGTTTGTTCGGATTTGGTTGGTGGGAGTATAATTGGCAATTTCCGTGCGATTTTACCAGTATAACTTTGTTGTTTTGTTCCCTGACAATACCTTAATGCAAGCATTTTACCTTTCCAAACATAGTAATGATACAAATACTTTACATCTAAAGATTCAAATGGGAATAATGCCATGCATGACTGATTGGTTGTAGCGTCAATGCCTGTCATTGCACAACTTCCTCTTGTACCCTCAGCTTCTAATCCAGTAATTGCGAAAAGGAATGTCCCTTTAGGCAATATTTTCAAATTTGTGTTTCGTACTGCTTCTTCAGTGATTTTTTCATTGGTATCAGTAATGATATTATAGTTAAGTTCTCCGCTGGTTATCCAATTTATTTGACCTTTGTAATATTCAGGTCTTCCACGGTAAGGTGTTGCGCCACTAAAGAACCCGGTCATTACATCCTGAAATTCTTTTATTTGCCAATCACTTGGAATGAGTCCGAACTCCGTGGTTTTATTTTCCTTTATTTTTATCTCCATTGGATGCTATTTATTCGGCTTTGTAATTTTCTTAGTTTTTCAATCAGTTCACTGAACGGGAGTGCTTCACCGTATATCATATTTTCCTTCATTTCATTGTAATCTGTTTCCCACTCAGGCAGTACATTCTCCGGTGGGAAAAATGCAATCTTATCGGGACTGTGGTTGGCAAAATCAACACCGGAAATCCTGCTGAACTTGCTGCGGTGTGACACTATGGTGTTGTATAAATCCGGATTATTGAGTGAAATACCTGCGTAATCCGTTCGGCTCAGTATTTCAATATCGTATAAGTGTCTGCTCAAACCATCCACACGTCTCTTTCCCTGTGACTTCTGAAACTCTTCGTGTAACAGGAATATCTTCTCTAAAAAAGTACGTTCCGGGTTAACGGTTGGAATGGTAATCGGTTTATCGGTAAATGGCTGACCGGGATAATTTTCAGCGACCATTGTGGCAAAGGTGCGTTCAGTAAACGGTTCTTTCAGTGAACGACTACCTACCTCAACCAATACCCCCGGTTTTAAATATGTGTCTGCTTCAGTTAGTTTTGGGTAATAAACTTCAATTACCATGGGGTCTTGGTCATGGTTTGGTACTTCTCGGTATTTAATCGTCACATCTGTAAAACCAACCTTACCGAACTTCTCCTGTAGTTCTATAGTAAACGTTTCAGTAAGATATTCATACGATTTTCTCCTCAACCTGCGAACATCAGCGTTTTGCAGTTCACCCGAAAAGCCAAGATATTCCCTGTCCAATGCCAAATCAATATCTTCCGAAAATCGTTGAATTAAGTTCCACCCCTTGCTCAGGGAAGTTCCGCCTTTAAAAACGAGTGACCCGGCACAATCCATATTATAGATGACAGCAAGCGTATGCACCACCCACCAGTCCTTTTCCACAGCAAACGGAAGCAAACCACGACTTCTGCCTGTTTCGGTGAATATTCTGAGTTTGGTTTCATCCGGCAGTTTAAACCATTCCTTCAAATGTGAAAAGTCTTGTAAGGGTTGCTGCATCAATCAGGGTTTTAAAAGTTTTCTAATCCATTCCGGTGCAATCTTCAAATCGTGCTGCAGGTGAAACGGCTTCTCCTGTTTCAACAGTTCCCTGATTCTTCGTAGTTCTTCTTCAGTTACCTTATCCTTGCCTATGGTTTTCAGTGCCTGAATAACCAGTTTGCTTGTATCACCAATGGCAGAGAGGTTTCTGGCACTTGCCCGTTTGAAGGTGATAGTTTGTTTTCCAACCTTAATTTTCCGTGCAGTGCTGTCGGTATAATACACCACATTCATCGGCACTTGGGTGGTAAGTCCCAGTTTATAGAGTGCATAACTGCCGGTAGGTACAATACGTGCTTTATCACGCTTACGGATGGCTTCGGCAATTTCTTCAATGCCGGGCAGGACAGTTCCCAGTACTTCATCTTTTTCCGGGCGAACATAGATACCTGTTGCCACACGGTATAATTCTCCCATTTGTACCAACCGGAACAGGGACTTTCCTACTGTTCCTGCACTACCAAATGCAGAAAAATACTCCGGAAAAAAGAGCGAACCCCTCTTGGCTTTTCTTATTTTCCTAAGTATCTGTTCTTCAATGCTTATTGTCATGTTTATTGCAATATATTGCCGTAAATTAAGCAAATATTTTCGTCAAAAACTAAAATCGAAACCCATTTTTACAAGATGCTCACGAACTCTGGTTTCATATTCGGTTACTTTGCCGGAAATATCCGACAGCGTGTTCACGTAACGCTCTGACAATTCTTTAATGCGCTGAGAGAGTCTCTGGCAGATGCGTTCCACTTCCGTCTTAATCTCCTGTTCAATGGTTGTCATCCATTTATCATCCACCAAGAGTACTTTTATTTCTTCCTGTGTGAGGTTTTTGTATTTCTCCAGCAGTTTTTTATCCAGTAAAATTTCCGATTCTTTTATTTTTTTCCCCAGTGCAGCCTCAGCCTCTGACAACTCAAGATACTTCTGAAGAACTTCCAGTTCATCGGCATAGTCCTCGTCACCCGTTATCTCTTTCATCCGCTTCTGAACCCCTGCTTTGGTGACCTTATCCTTATCGTTTTTCGCATCAGCAAGGAGACCTTCCTCTCCGCCATGTTCTTCTTCCAGTTCGGTTAACTGTTGCTTTAAGGCATCCCGGTCGGTTTCAAGTTTTTCGAGATGCTCCTGTTCGGATTGGAAGAATTTATCGATAACAAGATTCTTTGGCAGCAAATCACAAGTCCATGTCTTTTTCTTTTCATCCATGGAAATAATTGCTTTCCAACCTTCATCAGCAATCTGGTACACATCATCCTGCATGATGGTTTTCCAGTAATTCAACAGGGTCTGGTAGATGTCAAATTTATCAAGAAGCGGAATCTCGGAGAACTTAATTAAAAGGTCTTCCGATAAGTACCAGATGGTTTCCTTCGGTTTAACACCGGCTTCAATTTGTTTAAGATACGGAACATGCTTTTCACGCCATGATGCAACAACCTCATCAACCTTCGAAGAATATGTTTTGAAATCCGGATGCTCAACAATTGTTTTCTTCAACATCGCAGGTTCAACCAGCAGGTCATAGAATCCGCTACGTGCAGCATGCCTGAAAAGAGTTTGTTTCAACGTTGGAAATGCATTCCAGTATTTTTTCAGATTATTCACATCCTTTTCGGGGATACCCCCCAGAAGATGTGCTTCTATGTTGTGGATATCTTCCTCTTCTTCATCCTGAGTGTTAATATACCTTGGAATGTTCAGGTTAAAATCGTTTTTCGGGTCGCTTATTTCACTTAAAAGAACCATTCGGCTGTATTTAGGTACTTCTAACTGGTTATTGAACACGTCAACGATTTTATGAATATCCTGTTCCCTCAGCCGGTTCTTGTTGCCGTCTTTCATGAATTCTTTGCTGGCATCAATCATGAAAATACCGGTACGGTTACCTGCATTCTCTTTATCGAGCACGATAATGCATGCCGGAATACCTGTACCATAGAACAGGTTGGTGGGCAATCCGATAATTCCCTTGATATAACCACGCTTAATGATGTTTTTACGAATCTGACCCTCTGCACCGCCCCGGAAAAGAACCCCGTGGGGAAGGATGACTGCCCCCTTTCCAGTACTTTTAAGCGACTTTAACATGTGAAGAAGAAAAGCATAGTCACCATTCTTCTTTGGCGGGATTCCGTCTTCAAACCTGCTGTATTCATCATTGGAAGGGTCAAATCCGTTGCTCCATGCCTTTGTGCTGAACGGGGGATTGGCAACACAGAAATCAAAGGTTTTTAGTCTCCCATCAGGGTTCTTGAAATGTGGTTTTGAAAGGGTGTTATCCTGCCAGATTACGGCTGAAGGGTTATCGTGGAGAATCATGTTCATCTTTGCCAAAGCAGCCGTAGCATTATCCATCTCCTGTCCATAGATGGTTACGCCACGCTCGCTTTCATCTGCCGCCTTCAGAAGCAAAGACCCGCTACCGCAGGTCATATCGTAAATTGTCTGGTCTTGACTTCTTGCTTTGCTTATGCCTATGACCTTTGCCATCACCCTTGAAACCTCTGCCGGAGTATAGAACTGTCCCTTGCTTTTACCGGATTCAGTGGCAAAATTGCGCATAAGGTATTCATAGGCATCGCCCAGAAGGTCATCGCCATCTGCCCTGTTTTTACTGAAATTCAGGCTGGGGTGTTCAAAAATACCGATAAGGTTTGACAGACGGTCTTGCTTTTCTTTTCCTTTTCCGAGTTTGTCGTCATCGTCAAAATCAGCAACATCAATTACACCTTTCAACTCATTTACTTCGGCAAGATTTGCAATGATTGTGTTAATACCTTCACCGATATCCTTGCTGCCCTTCAGAGCGACCATATCCCTGAAACTGCCACTCTTTGGTATCTCAATCAGAGCATCTTCCTTTCCTTCATACCGGTCGGAAACATATTTCATGAACAGCAAAACCAGCACATAATCTTTGTATTGGGAAGCGTCCATGCCACCACGCAGTTCATCGCAACTTTTCCACAATGAAGAATAGAGTTCACTTTTTTTAATTGCCATATGTAATTGATTATGTTTTAATTATTTGCCAAGCACGTAAACATGTAATGATTTGATTCAATATCATCAACTACATGATTTACACGGGTATTGTCCCATATTTCGCCATTTTTTAATAAAGTACTCACAAATTTAATAGTAATATTTTACTTTTCTTAGGTAATTTGTTATTATATTTACAGTAAAATCTTACTTCAATGTCAGTTGAATTAAAACAAAACTTATCCGCCATTCTCAGAGCACTTGAAGAGAGGGGGATGAAGACAACCAACATTGCAAAATCAATGGGATATACGACAACATCCCAATTGCATAGTATAATAGATGGAGATAGTCTTGTTTCCACCAAAGCAATCATCAGCATGATTGAAAACTTAAATGTCAATCCCAACTACCTGTTTCTTAGCAAGGGTGCAATGTTTTTAACTGATGAAGATGAAATAGAAGAACTCCGGAAGAAGGTTCATGAATTGGAGCATAACCACAGCGAAGCGGTAAAGACAGTTTATTCTTTATATGGCATCATTCAAAAACTTGAAAAAAGGAATGCTGATTTAATTGACCTGACCAGTGCTGCCATAAAATATCACAAAGGACAACAGGAAGATAAAACTGAGAATGAAACCGGGAATAGAGTAATGGACAATTTGGATGATATACTTAAAAAAGTTGCTCCAATAACCATAGATGATGTTAAAAAGTACTTAGAAGGGGAAGAGAAAAAAGAAGAGAAAATACCAAGTTCATTGAAAGAGTCAGAAAAGTAAATTGTTACTTAAAATGGGATTACGCAGTCCTTAAAAGTAAATAATTACTTAGGATATTTGTCCCAAACGTCCCAAAAGTTGTCCCACAACAAAAAAACCCCATTGATAATCAAGGGGTTTTAGTGGGGTTGAGGTCGGTGGCGGAGAGTAACTAATTACTCTTTTTAATTAAATAACGATATTTATTTACCTACTATATTGTATAACTGGTAATTGAATACCAGTCATTCATCAAATCTAAGTAATTATCTTGCCCCAAAAAGTAATTATTTACCTTTATTTGTCGTATAAACAGTAAACCGTTACTTAATACGATAAAATTATGGGACAAATTAATGACAAACCATTTGAGGTAAAACTTATCCGAGAAAGTCAGTACTACAGGCTTTATGTTACGCACCCTAATTTCAAAGGTCGAATTCGGAGAAGACTTGGTGACAGGTCATATGATACGTTAGAAAACATATCCTTCACTATTAGGTATGAACTCAGCAAGCACTTCACTGGAAGTAATTTCACAAAACTTGAAGTTGAGTCATATGTCGAAAACTTTATTGCACTTAACGTAAAGTGCACAGCGTCAATATTTGAATACAAGCAAGAATTCTTAGACAGCAAAACCGGGAGAATCAACAAAAAAACGAAAAGTAGGCTCACAAAAAGTACCCTCTCAGGATACAGGACGGCATTGAAATATTTTGAAGAATTTCTTATGAAAAATAGAATTGATCCACACCCCTCACAGATTACAGAATCTGTTCTTAATGATTTTTATGGATATATCACTGGCAAACATAATTACAGAGTAAAACTTCATACAAAACTCAAAGGCTTCATCAAATTCCTTGAAAGTAACAAGCAACTTCCAGTTGATCCAAGTTATAAATTATCTGTCTTCACTGAAGAATATGACAATCAATGTCCGGAAGATGATGACAGAGCACTTTCGGTAAATGATATGGAAAAACTATTTGCATTAAGACTGAAGTTTCAAAAGGGAGAGGTTGTACTTAAACCATATGCTAAATCAAATAAAATTTCCAAAGAGTTGCAGGAATATCAGTTTACGATGAAGCGGGAAAATTTGATTAAGTGTCTTGATTGTTTCTTGTTCATGGTAAGCACTGGGCAATATTATGCCGATATAAGAAAATCAGATTTGAATTTTTTATATACTGGGAACAACGTGCATATTAGATACAGAAGAGCCAAAAACGGAAGTTTATGCAAAGGGGTTCTTCTTATCAACGAAGATATTTTTCTCGGAAAAGAAATCGCAGATCAATATCAGATAAAGAATGGCACTAACTTCCCTCTAAATTTGTCCCTGACACACTTTGACAAGCACCTTGATAGAATCAGTAAACTTGCAGGTGTTGGCTTTAAAATAACGAATAAAATGGCAAGGAAAACATTTGCATCATACCTGTTCTTCAATAAGAACCTGCCAATTCATTATTTACAAATATTGTTGGGACACAAAGACGTAAAGGATACAGCGCATTATTTGAGAATTCCGGATGATGATATAGTGAATGAGATATCGAAATGGATGTCGAACAGAAAAACTTATTAATTCCAATAATACTGTTATGATAATGTTAGGATATCTCTAAGGGTTAACTATCCTTCATTGTTTTCAAAAACAAAAAAATCTTTTGGAAAATTTTTCGGAACTCGTTTTTCGCAAATCCATTTTTATTTTCCAAAAAAAATGAGTTCACTCATTTTAAACGAGCAGTAAGGACACCCAGAAATCTCGTTTGTTTTCTTTAAAAATCGCAGTCAAAATCAATACGAATTCTGAATAATTAATAATCCACCCAAATACAGAATTCTTAGTATTTATAAAGAGAGTATGGATGGAGCACCCTACTGTAATAGGATTATACAAACATGGGTGAGGGGTAAACGGGGGATATGGGTGGAGGGGGGTCTCGTACATTATGCTTTATGGATAAAATGGCAATAAAGACTACTTACATACTACAGGAATGTACAAAACAATCAGGGAATGATAATACCCATCATTGTAACAGGTTAAGGTATGCACGATAACATTCAGCAAATTGCACTCCATGAAAGTGGTCACGCACTCGGTCACTTTTTGACCGGAAGGAAATTTTTGTTTGTTACCATTGATCCCGGCAAATTGAAAATCCATACAGATGGGAAGTCACTGGGATATCTTCAACCAATCACTCCATATTATCATGACAAGGCTTCTTATTCCAGAATAACACCAGATGAATTCTTTCAAAGTTTCAGTGAAGACGTGACAATATTAAGTGCCTATGTTGCCCAACGAATTTTTTCAAAAGACTTCGATCGAACAGGCTCAAGAACAGACTTTCTGGCACTCAATAAAAGTGGACTGATAAACCAGCCTGAACCTCTCCGAACTGCCTACAAAAAATTCCTGATCGCTTACACCTTTCAACTACTCAGCCTGAATGTCCATAAGCAAATGATAATAAAGATCGCTTCCGAATTATTGAGGAAGAAAACATTGACATATGATCAAGTTCAAGAAATAGTTAATCCGTATGTTGGGACAGAATAGGTATTTGTCGTATTACTACTTCCTTCGACTTTCGATATCAAATTGCCATAAAGACATATCCACTTCCTGTGGCGTAACTTCGTATTTAATAGCAGCACTTTTAATTCTTGACCAATAATCAAGATATTCTTTTATAGAATAATTTCCGTACTTCTTTTCTTTACCATGAATCTGTCGCCAGCCTCTGCGATCGATGACACAATACTTTTCCGGAAAACATAAAGTCATGATGGCGGATGCAACTGGAATTTGGACACCATGTAAAATTATTAATGATTTTAACATTAATCGAATAGTATCTCTCTCATCAACGCCATATACTGAGAAAGCGTATGATGTCACCTTCCTTACCAATTCATCTGTATTGAGTTGGATATTTCTTTCCTGACGGTAATACTGCCCTCGAAATTTCCAATGAAAGATTTCATCCAGATCATTTATATCAAGATAAAAAGGGGTTCTACTTCTCTTGAGACCATCCAGTTTGACTATCAATCTTTTTGTTTCTTCATAATCATCCGCCCTGCTTATTAAATCTTTTATCTGAGCCACAGAATTTAATTGAGTAAGGATAGAATTATGATCCAGATTTGCGGAAGTATCAATACCTGACAGTTGTGGATCAGTTAGTGTGACCACCATACGTGAAGCGTGATCCACAATTTGAATTCCTTCTAAGGAATCTTTACGTACTCGTGTCGCATATAATATCTTTCTCCCTGCAATCCATTCTCCAATAATAAAATAAAAGTTTTGATTTGCTGATTTATGATAGATCAGTCCAGTGAATGGAAAGTCCTCACCTAAGTACTGGTAATGATTGGTATCAATGTATTCAAAAAGATGTTTGTTGAATTTTATGCCGGAATTAAACCTGTTGTAACAATAATCCGAAGGAATGATACTGTTTGCATTTGTGCCATATTGTACCGTTACCAAATCCTTGATCTCCGATGCGGTGAGAATACTGCCTTTTCGATCCGTCAAGGTATCTTTAATCTGTTCATATATCGTCATGAACATCTGCAGTTGATTTGTTTGGCATCATACTTTTAATCCCAGTTCCCGACAGGAGAAAATCCAAGGGTGAACTTATTACATTTTGGGCATAGATTGCCTTGTCTACATAATTTATAATCACCCCATTGATGATAACTATCTCTGTTTTGTGATTTCTCATCCGACAAGGTCTCATCATCATAGAACACAAGGTTTGGGTTTTGCTTAACAACCTCTTCCTTGTTCATGATATTAGCCATGCCAACCTCATTCTTATCCTTATCCAGAACCGGGTAATTGCAACATGTTTTGAAATTTGCAAAACCGCCACCGTAATAAAGGTTTTTGGTCTCATATCCACAGTTTTGACATGTTCCTTTAAGAATACTTCCCATGATTGTCAATGATTTATTTAGTGCTAAGTGATATAGACCAAGTGGTTAAGTAAAAGTAATGCATTTTAAATTAAAAAGGCGGCTCACAATTTATTGAACCGCCTTCTATTCATATCAGATGAAAATATTGCCTACCAACCACCCTCATGATATAGCGCACCTATCTCATCTGCATTTAATGCTCTGTTATAAATTCTCACATCATCTAAGATTCCTTTATAACTGTTTGTTGTGTGTGCAGTGCCGTTCAAAAAATATGTTCCAAATGCCAAATAATCTGATTGTGGAGTATATATCTGACCAGTTGCAGGAGCAGATTGTGATAAAACATTATTAATGAACATCTTTAAGGTTGTTCCATCATAATTTAGTACGATATGATTCCATTGGTTTGGAGGCAAGTATCCATATTTTGTTGTGAAGGAAGTGACTGGAGATGACCCTGTTGGTTTGTTTGTTACAATCCACAGCATTACGGAATCCTTATCAACCAAAATGTTGTAATCATTCTGATTGCCAGAAATTATGGGATACCCTATGTTTGTTCCATCTGTCTTTACCCATATGGAAATTGACACATAACCCCCTGAAACCAAACTTGAGTTGGTAATATAAATGTAGTCACTTACACCATCGAAATAGTAAGCACTATTAGGTGTTCCCATCTTGTTGCTTGTTAGAACAGCACCCGTTACAGTTCCATTATGGTTATAACCACTTTCATCATTTGCATTTCCGGTAAACGCCCAGTACCCAACTAAACCACTCGTAGGCGGGGGCGGATATAGGGTTGTAAATGTCATATCACTCCCATAAGTTGTACCCACAGAATTTACTGCTTTCACCCTGAAATGATATGTTGTACCTGCCGATAGTCCAGAAATATTTGCACTAACATTCGTATTTGAACTGCCAGTCACAGGACTCTGAGAAGCGGTAACAGTCTGCCCATAACTGGTTGTTGTACCATACTCAAATGTAACCGTTGTTGATGCCATGTTTGCATTCACAGAAGCGTTTAGTGTTGCGCCTGTTGATGTTTTATTCGTTGCATCCAGAGTTGTGGCGGTTGGAGCAAGACCTTCTGTAGTAAAAGTCATATCGCTTCCATATGTCGTACCTACAGAATTTACCGCTTTCACTCTGAAATGATAGGAAGTCCCTGCAGTAAGTCCGGTAATGCTTGCACTTACATCAGTGTTTGTCATTCCTTCAACAGAACTTGGAGAGGCGGTTACCGTCTGCCCATAACTCGTGGTCGTTCCATATTCAAATGTCACTGTAGTTGACGTATTGTTTGCATTTACAGTACCGTTTAATGTTGCACCAGTTGTTGATTTACTTGTTGCAGCAGAAGTGGTTGCTGCTGGTGGTATTCCGGCTGTGGTGAAGGTCTTATCCTCACTATAAGTAGTACCTATGGAATTTACTGTTTTTACACGGTAATGATAAGTCGTGGCTGGTAATAATCCTGAGATTTCAGCCATCACATTAACCATAGTATTTCCGGTTACTGGACTTGGAGAGGCTGCTGCAGTACTTCCATAACTTGTTGTTAAACCATACTCAAAGGTCACAGTGGTTGATAAGTCGTTGGGATTGACTGTCGCATTTAGTGTAGCAGTTACAGCAGTTACGTTTGATGGCGGTTGAGTTAGACCTGAAGGTGCTTGACCCAAAGTCAGAAATGTCATATCCGCACCATAGGAAGTGCCAACGGGATTTGTTGCATAGGCTCTTACATGATAAGTAGTGCCAGCATCCAATCCTGTAAGACTACTTACAAATTGCCCAGCACCTACACTTTCATTGGTTTTTGATCCCTCAATTGTGGGATTCTCGGTTTTACCCCAGCATACACCATTTGCGGTTATAGTTGCTCCACCGTCATCTGCAATTACACCACCACTTTTTGCTGTTGTTGTTGTGATGTTTGATGCTGGTGTGGTAGATAGTGAAGGCTTGGTTGCTGGTTCTTCTTTCTTACAGGCTGAAGCAAGCAATAATACTATTGCTGTAATCATTAACGGCAAATGAAAAAGTCGGCTTTTCATAACTAAATTTCTTATAGTTAGTAATATTTTTAAATGATTAATATGGTTTATAATGAGCGTATTGCAGAGATGCAGGTTAAGGTCAATGCTGACAGAACAATATTAAATATGACAAGAGTCTTATTCATAGTTTTAAGTATTTAATGTCTTTCAGTCTGATTCAAATTGACATAACTACCTAAATAACTAAATGTATTTAGTGTTTATTGCACGAGTGATTGTTTAAGAGTAAATAAAAGAAAGATCATGCTACACTATATGGAATATTAATGCCTTACTGCATTTTACCTACGAATTGAGTGAGTGTTGAGTAAATTACATTAGCAATATCGGTTGTACTTTACAGGGTAAAGTTTGCAGCATGGGAAATGTCAAATCTCAAATATCCAAGACCCAAAACTCATAAACTAAATTGCTCTGATGGGTATTATCGTTTGACAAACTTCTTTGTGACAACCTTCAATTTGCCCTCTATCTTTAGAAAGTATACACCATTTGGCAGGTCACTTATATCGATCTGGTTTTGTATCTCATTAATGCTTACCACTAATTTGCCATTCAAATTATAAACAAATGCTTTTGAGCCTTCCTTAAATCCATAAATTCCCAGAGTAGAATTCACGGGATTTGGATAAATCAGAATATCGTCTTCCTCTGAATCCTCCATCCCTGTTGGCGAACCAGCCTGTGTAACTATAACTGTCTGGTCTGTTGTTCCTGTTCCTTTAACAGTTATGGTAGCATTTCTTGTA
The DNA here is from genome assembly GCA_040772125.1 of Bacteroidales bacterium. GTDB lineage: Bacteria > Bacteroidota > Bacteroidia > Bacteroidales > VadinHA17 > LD21. The sequence continues at coordinate 27,767 of JAXGYS010000003.1, read as the reverse complement.
TTTGTTGTTGGATTCTTCTGTGCTGTCAAAGTAATTGTTGCATTCCCTGTGCCAGTAGAACTACTTACGGATAGCCATGTTTCTGGAATGGAAACAGTCCAATTAACGTTTGAGGTAATATTTAAGGTTGCTGTACTATTGCTTGGAGCACCAATACTTAATGAGGTTGGAGCAGCATTTAGGACAACTACTTCGGAAAGTGATCTCTTCCAAGCACCAGCACCAGTCCCAGCATAAAGACTTTCACCATCAACAAGCATTGAAGCCACAAGCAAAGCACCGCCAGATAAACCACTGTTAATGGCTGTCCATGTGTTCCCCTTATCAGTTGACATGTAAACGCCATACATTGCAGTTCCAATGTAGATATTCCCATTTGCTGCCGTAATCGCAGATAGGAAATCGATAGAATTTGGGAAAATAATTGGAGACCAGTTGTTACCATTGTCCGATGATAAATATGTTCCACCATCATCTGTCCATGCGAAAAGAAAATCCTCTCTTTTGATTAGATCATATACCCCAATATCTTCCAAACCTATATTTACAGGTGTCCATGTGCCACCATTATCGGATGATTTATAAAACTTGCCAGATTCAGAGGGTCTCATGTACAAATTTCCATCTATAATTGCAATACCAGTTATTGCACTGCTGGATAAAGGTGTATTCACGGCTGTCCAATTGTTGCCATTATTCGTTGATAGAAATACTCTATTATCCTGTGTTAATACTAATACTTTCCCGCCACCAGCGGCAATATGATCAGGATAATTGATTTCGGGTTCAACGGGGAGACCATTATTAATCGAAATCCAATTGCTGCCGTTATCAGTTGATAAATAAATGCCGCCACCATAGGTCAATGCATAGGTATTACTGCCATCAATTTCTATAGTCTCAACATAAGAGGGATTTGGCAATCCGTTACTCACTTCTGTCCAACTACTACCCTTGTTAGTTGACAAGAATAAACTAATACCATTTACAGCATATAGAGTTTCTTCACTGACATCCAAATCCAAGATATAGTTGTTTGTCAATCCAGTATTTGTTGTAGTCCAACTGCCGCCATTATTTGAGGTAACAAAAATGCCAGCACCATCTGTACCACAAAAAACTTTGCTTCCGTTTATGGTCAATGAGAGCACACGTAATCCGAGTTTGGACAAACCGTTATTTACTGCTGTCCAACTGCTGCCATTATCGGTTGATAGATAAACACCTTTAAATTCAGTTCCAGCGAAAATGTTATTTCCGCTAACTGCAATCGTTCTTATCCAATAATAATCTTCTGTAGAATATTCATATGTAGGTAAACCATTACTTGCTTTTGTCCAATTGCTGCCGTTATCGGTTGATAAGAATACCCCTTCAGAAGTTCCAGCGAAGATGTTGCTGCCACTTATGGTTAATGAAAAAACATAAAGATTGCCTATAGACCCAATATTCACTGCTGTCCAACTGCCACCATTATTTGTTGATAAGAATACCCCGCCACCGCCAGTTCCAGCAAAGATTTGATTATCCTTAATGGCTAATGATCGAATATCTAATTCAGTTAATCCGTTATTCACTGGAGTCCAACTGCTACCATTATTAATTGATAGAAAAATCCCATTATCAGTCCCAGCGAAAATATTGCTGCCGTCCACAGCAATCGCCATAACGTCAGTTCTATCTCCAGTAAATCCATTATTCACAGCAGTCCAACTGCCGCCATTATCGGTTGATAGATAAACTCCATCCCCAGTTCCAATAAAGACATTACTCCCATTCGTAGCGGTTGCCATCACGAATAATGCATTTCCATACAAACCCTTATTTATTCCAATCCAACTATTACCATTGTCGATAGACTTAAAAACGCCACCAGAAGTTGTACCCGCATACATGTGATTTGTAATAGGGTCAACAGTAATTGCATTAATATACCCACCATAGAGTCCATTGTTGGCAGATACCCACTCTCCAATCCCGTCTTGCGACACTGTTATTACTTTATCCGGCATTCCCTCACTGGAAACGGTTACAACTGCCGTTCTTGGAACGGTCGCCTCTCCTGCTGTTAATGTGATTGTACTATTACCAGACCCACTTGCACTACTTACAGCCAACCAAGAAGCAGAACTTGAAACTGACCAATTTACATTTGAAATTATGTTAAAGGTTGCTGTATTATTCGTAGCATTCAAACCAATGGAAGTTGTTGAAACATCCAACACATTGAAATCAGAAAGTGCCCGTTTCCATACGCCAGAACCCGTTCCCGCAAAAATAAAGTCTCCCTCAATTTTAAATGCATAGACTGGTAGCCCATCGAATAAAAAGCCTTCATTTATCTCTCTCCAATTACTGCCATTATCTATAGATAGTAGTACGCCCTTTGCAGTTCCTGCAAAAATGTACTTATCAATTGCTATAATCGAAACAATAGGAGTATTTGATATACCGTTATTCACGGCTGTCCAATTAGTGCCATTATTGGTTGATAAGAACACTCCGTTCGGAGTTCCAGCAAAAATATTGTTGTCGCTAATGGCTATGGATTGTACGTTAAGAGATGTTAGACCGTTATTCACGGCTGTCCAACTGCTACCATTATTGGCAGATAAGAAAACTCCGCTATCATAAGTTCCAACAAAGATGTTGCTCCCGTTTATTGCTAATGCATTTACACGCAAATATCCTTCGTTGATTGGCAACCCATTGTTCACGGCTGTCCAACTGTTCCCATTATTGGTTGATAAGAAAACGCCACCAGTGGTCGCTGCAAAAATGTTACTTCCACTTATGGCTATGGATTGTATATTTAGAGATGTCAGTCCGTTATTCACGGCTGTCCAACTGCTGCCATTATTGGTTGATAAGAATACTCCAGCACTTGAAGTCCCCGCAAAAATGTTATTGCCACTTGTGGCTAACCGATGCGCATAAATATTTGTTAATCCATAATTTACGGCTGTCCAATTACTTCCATTGTTGGAAGACAAATAGATCCCATTGGCAGAAGCAGCAAAAATATTGATTCCGCTTGCGACTATAGAAGACACTCGCTGACATGTTATTCCGTTATTTATATTTGTCCAACTGCTTCCATTATTGGTTGATTTATAGACCCCACTGCCTGTACCGGCAAAAATATTACTACCGCTAAAGGCGAATGATTGTACAAAGGGAGATGTCAGTCCGTTGTTCGCTAATATCCAACTGCTTCCATTATCGGTTGATAAGTAGACCCCTTTAGTAGTGCCAGCAAAGAGATTGCTTCCGCTAATGGCTAAAGAAAGGACAATGGTCGAACTTGGTAATCCGTTGTTTGCTGCCGTCCAACTGCTTCCATTATTAGTTGATAAAAAGATACCCTCAGCAGTTCCTGCATAAATAACATCCCCGTTAGCGGCTAAAGACAAGATAGTCCAAGATAGTAATCCGTTATTCACGGCTGCCCAACTGCCCCCTTTATTGGTTGATAAGAAAATCCCATCTGCGGTTAGTACAAAAGTATTGCTCCCACTAATGACAATGGATTTAACATTGAGATTTGTCAAACCATTATTCATTTGTTGCCAAGTGCTACAATTATCAGTTGATAAAAAAACTCCTCCACCAGTAGTCCCTACAAAAATATTGCTCCCGATTGTTGCTATTGATCTCACATTAAGGTTTGTCAATCCGTCATTCACTGGTGTCCAACTACTGCCATTATCATTTGACAGAAAAACCCCACCACCATTTGTTCCGGCAAAGATGTTGCTTCCACTAATGGTTATCGCCCTTACCTCAGGGTGCAATAAACCATTGTTGATGGCTGTCCAACTACTTCCAGTATTGGTCGATTTGTAGATACCATAAGAAGTTCCTGCATACAGGTAATTTGTTAGGGGATCAGTAGATATAATATTAATGCTGCCGCCCCAAATACCGATACTGGTTTGTTCCCATTGGGCATTCCCAATGTTTGATAGGATCAGGAAACAAAAAATAATAGATATTAGTTTCTTCATGACAACTGTTTAATTAATCTGGATAAATGGCTTCCTTCCGCCAATTAATGGATTTACAATTGTCAAACGTGATATTTAGTAATTGTGTTGCATCCAATCACTTAAATTTTTAGGCGGTTGTAGGAAGCACCCCGAACCCTGTATGAAGTGATAAAATTTTAAATGAGTGTAGTTTTATTTGAGCCTTATCAATGAAAAATAGAAGAGGCGGCACACCAATTTAAAAAAATGTCTCGCTGCATACCCTTTTGTCAAGGGTGGTGTGCCGCCTGATGGTCAAGTCGCCCCGACCCTGTATGAGAAAAAGGCGACACTCAGAAATATTGGGATCGCTGTCTGCATTTCACCCTGTCTACGAAACAGGTTAAGAAGGAGTGTCGCCTTTCAAGTTTCAAATAACTCCAGTTTCAAGCAGTCCTGATAGATCACGTTAATTTGAATAGAAAAGGTACTTTGAGACTGCGAAACACAACACCAATTTACACTAATTCTTAACACCAGTCAACAGGTTGGAGATTTTTTTGCCTTACTAAGACAACCCTAAGATTGTTCTGCAACTGCCGTTTCTTCTTTAAGTTCAATGATTCTCTTCAATGCGGTATTTGCGTAATTAAACTTAAAGCACCAATCCTTACAGAACTTCTTGAGTTCTGGCTTTAGATAACGGTCAAAGGAATAATCATACTTGAAAAGAGCATACGTTTCCCCTTCATAAAGGTCGATATATTGAGATAGATCATACTTCCTATATGCTTCCAATTACGTCTAAAGTGCATTTAGTGAATTGCCTATCTGTTCTCCCAATTCTTAAACAGTCGGGGGAAAAATCTATGACCTATGCCATAAAACACAGTCCATCTCTGGGGCGGGTGTTCATAAAAATGTAATTTGGTTTCAAGGTTGGTTATGATGCTAATTACCTTGGCGGGTATTTTAAAGGAGTTGACCAATATTCCGTCTTTAAACTCAAGATATAACTCGTCCTCATTGTATGACCCTCTCAATTCTGCCCTACTTCGCTGTTGCTCATCTGTCCAAAGGTGAAGACCGCCAGTAAACCAATCGGCAAACTGTTCTTTTTGATTAGGGAAAAAGTAGTCCAAGCCAACATCCTTGTAACATTTATCAATTTCAAGGCATAGGTTGCCCTCAAAGTTTATCATAAATAACTTGTCTTCTTTAATTTCATAATCAGCAAGATATCCATGCCAATTGGCTGTGGAAGTCATTTCAAATTGTGGTCTCTGTTTACGATCAAACTTATACCTGTATTGCACAAACGGGTCTGAATAAGTTTTATAGGTTTCCCCTTTGTAATTTACCGTGTCTGGAATTTGGTAAGTCATGATCTTAGATATATTAAATTCTTGTGAAAGTTAAAAAAGAAGTAGACCAGATGAAACAGTAATGCTCACGATTGATAGAATACCATAATAGAATTATCACCTTGTTCATTCTTAGCCGAACCATTTTGAATATCGACTATCTCAAGGGAATTAAGTGACAAATGAAATCGTAATGTGTTTGTTGTTGTTTTAATTGTCGGAAAAGGATCACCATGATGCCCACCCATATATTTCCATTTAGTTAATGAATATGAATATTTTTTCTTGTCATATGAAAATATGGCAGTTCTGGTTGATCCATTCTCGATTCTAAATGCATGTAGATCAAGGGAGAAATATAGTCCTCGCCAAAGGATTGCAATACTTAGATTAAATGGCAAGTCACTCCACCTGATGAGTAACCCATCCTTAGAGTTAATTAACAACAGGTTGTCTGCTATTTTCATAATTCTAACTATTGAAGAATTGTATTCCTGATCTCAAACCAGATACCTATCTCCATCTTGATTGTTTTAGGATCAAAAATTATCGGGGAATACTCCAGCAGGTGATCTTCAAAGGTATAGTGTGGGAAATCTAATTTCTCAGACATGTACTTATTCCATTCTGGTTCTATCAACGAATAAATCAGATACTTTGTATATCTGGCGTATTCTGCGAAACTGTTTATTTGAGAGAAGTCCCAATAACCTTCCATTTGAATTACAATTAATTATGGCTTATTGAAATATCGTATTTCTTGTCTCGAACCATATTTTGTTATATAAGTCGAACCACCTATCAGGATAGTCTGGATATCCAGATGGATTGTTGGAAAGATGATTTGTAAAATTGGTCTGAGGGCAATTAACAACTGTTGACATATACCTCTGCCATAGAGGTTCTAAATCCATATTAATACGGAATCCTTTATCATTCCAGTATTCCTGAGCAGTAGTTACCTTCTTATAATCCCATAAGGGATTCTTAGTTTGCAAGATGCTACCGCTATTATTGAATTCTCCTTTGAAGTTCGTTAATTCAGTTAGAAAGTCTTTATTAAAATTAAACGGTAGTTTAAAGGTAAAATGGATCACTTTCTTAAATTCCGCCATGATGTAAAACGTTAACGTTTAACAATACTGTTACTTTTCACATCAAGAACAATCTGGTAAGTCTGAGATAAGGACTAACATTTTTGGCAGACTGCCCACATCGTTGTACCACCGTAGTGTTAACTCGGTTGGTATCCATTTAAGGATTCTTGATGTTGTACAATACAAATATAGGAAAATAAAATAAGTAAACAAGATTCTTCCAAATGTGCATTAAGGATCATCAATTGATCAAAGGAGGGATCAAGTAACTAAATAATTATTTCCAGTTCATTTTTAAACATTGCTGACTATGCTGAAAGTTCCTGAAAATAAAACCACCTTGACTGAAAGGGATAGGCAACTAATGCTATTATCCCCAAAAGTATTCCTAATGTACTGATTTTGTAGTTATTGCCTTATAATTAAAATTTGTTGCAAGTGAGATGGTTTAAGGATAATATCTATGTTTGCAAGAAATCCCTATCTTTAATAAACTTGAGATTCTTGGCTTCATCTATTGTTAGTCCAAGAAATTCTTCTTCAGTAAAATTGATCTCATCTGGATAAAACTCAAAAAGAAATTCTTCTTTATTGTTTTCCATTGTAACATAGACCATAGGCATTGGATCAAACAAACCTTTCGGGTAATCTGTAATTCTGGCTGATATTATTTTCATAATTCTTTTTTTATGCTGTAAATGTTATGTAAATATACTAATTCACTAAATAAAATTCGGCAATCACCTTTATCCAAAAAAATGCAAGACAGAGACAGTACATGCCCAATAGGGTTTGCTCTATTAAATTTAAGAGGATTTGTGTATTTGTAACCACTCAGTTTTAACGACTTGGATTGGCGGCATAGACATTCTTGAATTAACAGGCATAACTTTTACCCGTCCACCATCGGGGTCTTCAATCAATATATAATCAAATTCTGATTTGCCATCCTGATATTCAGGGACAAACCTAACGATATCTCCTTTTTTGAATGTTGTCATGATGATAGGATTATGATGAAAACAAAGATAACCGTCTATGTTTATCTGCCATCACAAATTAAGATAAACGTCCCCGAGTTCCTGTTCCTTGATGCCCAAGTAAACCTTGGTAATCTTAATACTGGAATGGTTAAACAGTTCCCCCAGCAACAGAAGCGATTTCTCTGAATAACCATTTTTTGCCCAGACATGCCGCCCCAGAATTTTACGAAAAATATGTGTCGAGATCGAATTCTTGCTTGCTGACAAATTGTATTTTTTGGCAATTTCTTTAAGTTGGCGATTGATATATTGGATATTCATTGCTTTTTGCTTGGTCTTATTTGCAAACAGCAGTTCATTTTCATCGGCAACGCCCATCTTTTTGTATAACCTGTTAATGATCCCGATTAGTTCAGGATTCAGTCTTATCCGTCTGACTTTTTTCGTTTTACCTTCGATGATCTCTAAAACATCCTTATTCATCACATCCTTCCAACGTAATTTCAGCAAATCACCGCACCTGAGACCCAGATAAGTTCCTGCAGCAAAAAGTAACTGAAACTTATAATTACCATCACGTTCCAGTTTTTGCAGCAAAAGTTGGAATGTATCCCAAGGAATAAATCCTGTTGTGGTTAACTGACCTTTAAGTGCCATACGATATGTTTTAAGGTTTTACCAATACATGAATATTACAATCGTGGAATAACTTCCAGACCACTAATTGTCGTGAAGTAGACCCCAGCACCATTCCCTTCCTCATCAACCGAAGGATAAATTGCTGTGCCGTCAGTGAAGAAGATTATTAATGACCGCTTGTACCATCCAAGTTCCCTCTGCTCTTCCTCGTTTAAATAGCCAACATACCTGATACACTTTCCAACAAGAGCAGAATTACATTTCTCTTCCCACTCCTTTATAGTCTCATTGCGTGGATCAGGTTTTTCTTGTTTGCTTCTTTCGTCTGTCTTTTTCATATGTTGTAACTTTTATTGGTTTGCTGATTTTTGGTATCACTTATGCTATATTAAGTTGAAGAGTGATATTACTTCTTCTTCTCAGATTTCTATAACTTCCATATATCATTATATATCTGCATTTTACAAAACTCACATTGGTATCACTTTGTACAAAAGTGATACATGCTGAAGACTGGTTACTATTTCTTAGGATGTTATTATTCATAAAACATAAATTAGTTGAACAGATAAGGGTAAATCTTAAAATGTGGGTTTGATGGCGGAACTTTTACAATGATTGCTGACACAGGCACTGGCTTATTACTTTCATCTACCTCGATAATTATGAAATACCACTCAAAGGATACTGTATCTGTAATATACACTTCGTGACGGAATCTTCTTTGTTTTCCCATACGGTAAAGATACAACAATATGTCATTATTCTATGGTATTTATTATATGGTTTTATAAATGTGGTAATAATTTGGACAAAACGTGTAATTTTGTAGACATTGGTTACCTACCTTTGTTAATACAACAATTAGTCATGGTACACGAAAGGAAAAAGAGCATACCGAAAAACCATCAGGAAATACTGTTAGCCATTGGGAACAAAATCCATGAACTCCGCAAGGGGAAAACGATGTCTATTGAAAAGTTTTGTATGAAGTATCAACTGCCGAGAATTTCGTACACGAATGTTGAATCCGGGAAGAACTTCCAAATGACAACCTTATTGGCGATTTTGGAAGCATATCCTGATATAACCCTTGGTGATTTTTTTAAGGATATTTGAACGGCTGCCGGTAATCCGGTATCGAAATTACTTCTGCAGGATTTAAAATTGATGGATCACCGATGTGTGTAGGTGGGTTTTCGGTATTTTTTGCGTAGAAATTTACGCAATCGGCGTTTTTTCTGCTGTTTCCGGGGTTTTTTGCCTCAATCCGGGTACATATTATCACTGTTATTGACGTGTAATTAGCGCATTAAAATCAATTTAAGTGCAAGTCATTGTTTAATATGTTGTTCTTTTCATGGGGAGTATTTATGGAAAACCCCAATGATGAAAGCAAAAACGATAACACCTGAGAATCAAAAAAGGCTGGAGATATTTGGAATCTATATCCGTGAACTCAGGAGAAACCAAGGTCTGACGCAGATCGGACTTCGAAAAAACCTCAATTCACCCCCTCATCGAAACACGATAATCCGTGCCGAAGCCGGGAAAAATATCTCAATCCTTACGGTATTTGAGTTAGCCGATGCTTTGGATGTCGAAATAAAGGAACTGTTCGAAATGGTTGATTAGGTGTATTGCTAAGTTAGATTAACAATCCAATCACCAAGCCAATAATGGCTGCGATGATAATATAGATAATCAAATTACTGCCGGATTTGGAAGCCTGTATAAGTTGATCGTTTAATCTGGTATTTTCAATTTTCAATGCATCAAATTTTGTCTGGACTTCGGCAGTAGCCATTTTGACCAACTGTTTGCTGTTTTCTTCATATGTTTTCTGAAGGGTCTTTAACGCTTCGTCCTTGGTCTTGATCTGATCTTCAAAGGTTTTTGTCAGGTCTTTTTTAACTTGTTCAATGAAAAGGCTTTTTGATTTTGCTTGTTCAGCAACTGCTTCATCCACCCATACTTTAAGACTATTCCCATAATCATGGGGCAGGTGGAATTTCTTGTCAGCAATTTTGTCAGCCAAACTGTCGTCAACAACATGTCCTAATGCAGTTATAAATAACGGCTTTAATTTCACTATTTCTTCACCAAGTTCAGGATCATTGAATACTTCCATCACAGATTTATCCCCACCACCACGAATAAGTGCAATGGCATCAACGGTTGAGGTATTGATTTTCTGTAACAGATTAATTATTTCATTTTTGGATGTAAGATTACATCGGTACTCAGCGATTTTAAAGCGGACTTTTGATTCAGCAAGTCCAGCCTCAAAATCTTTATTGACTATCCCTGTCGAACCGTAAATATTAATAATTTGGATGGGCATGTTGTTATAAATCCGATCTTTAATAAGTGCTTCAACGTCTTTATACCCTTTGGTTGCTTTTTTTTGTAAAACTTCAAACCGTTTAATATCATCTTCAGAGAAGGGATTTGTTTCTTTCTGCATAATCTCATCAACAACAAACACCAACTCAATTGTTGAAAAACTTATTTTCTTCTCAATATACCCTTTAAAGACATAAATGTTATGATTTTCCAGTTTGCTCCTGATCAATGAAGGGATTCTGGCTTTGATATATTTGCTATCATTTGGACTCTTGATGTCATCATAATAATATCCCCCGTACTCTTTGCTGTTTTGTGCTGCTTGGTATTCACCCTTGGCAAGTATCATCCTGCCATCAACCGGTGATTTGAGTGCGTTTGCAAAGACCCCTAAAATCGTGGTGGGTGAGTAAACATTTTGAAATTCATGGACTACTTGGAGTTCATTTTTTTGATCATCAGTAGTTTCCATAACAGGAAATTTAATGGATGTTTGTCATTAACTAATTTAAGCATCGAAGTAGGAAAGCGTATATAATTCAATTTTAATAATTTGGATAAATACACCAACCAACCTTCATGCTGTTTTTAAGAAACCCTATTTTGTCTACTTTTATTGTATATCGAAAAACAGCCGTTCGGATTAAAATTATACTAATTCCCTTAATCTAACAATCATGAGCCACACTGCCCTTGAAATCGAAAACTGGAAAATTGTAAATATTGATAAGGAGTTTGTGTTTTCATACAATAATGCTCCAGTAGGTTATAACGGGTTAAGAATCGACTCAGTCAAGTTCTACTTTTTTCTGAAAGAAAAGTTCAAAAGACCGCCAAATGTTCACTATTCACAGGTCTCACATTTCTTACCTAAGAAGCAAGTAATTTCAGGAGATGATTGGTGCTATTTAATGCAATCTGATGCAAATTTTATTTTAGTTAGTGGTGACGATCTCATCAATATCACAGTATTTTCAATAGATGAGCCACCTGAGAAACTGGATTTTGATATATTCTGTTCCAACATTAATGCATTACTTGAAAAACTTGATTTAAGCAAATATGATGACTCCGGATATGATATTTACGTCAATTATGGCTTGCTCCTCAGAAATTTAATTGATGATTACAAGGCTAAGATGAATCAAAAATTACCTGCACTGCCAAAAACGCTTATTATTGGAAACCATGAAATGAATACCGATGACCCGGTTAAAAAGTATGAATTAATTGAATATGCAACAGATTATAATCATTGGCTTAAAGCAACAATTGATAGAGCCACTGTGTCGCTTCAGGTTCAAATCCTCTTACCAATACATTTTGAATCTCTGGTCGACTTAGCATTTCGGCTCAAACTTCAGAAGCCATATTTTGATGATACTAAGGTGTATGGCAGACGCAATCAACCCATCTTTAAATATTTTGTTGGTCTGAACCTGATTGAGAAATTAAAAGAGATTCAGGAGAAATGCTTCAGCATCGATGATGAAAAGATAGTTTCTTTCATTACTGCCATAAAGAAAGATAACGCATTGCAGCAAAGACGTAATAAAATGCTCCACGGGAATTCAGTGTTTTTGAGAAACCTGAACCTTAAATATTATCTTGATGAAGACCGGATTATTGGATTCCCGGATAGACATAAGGCGGAAAGGATCGTTACGGAATCAATTTATAATATACTTGCACTTTATGATGTTTCCGATTTAATAAAGAAATATGAAACCCGTTGCGAAAAATTCATTGATATATTTGACGATAACGGGCGTTTCAAAAATTTGGTTGACGGTATCGTCTTTGGTCATAACCCTAAAAGCGGTGCTGCAATAGGGATAGGGTTTAACAGCATCGAAGACTTGCTTTTGCCAACAGAAATTTGATTTGATGATTATATCTGTAAGGCGATGTAAACGAAGAATTTGGTATCTTTATAAGGTATCATTAATTCAATTACATCATGATTATTAAAAAATTCACAGAAGGAAAAGATGTCCGAGAAAAAATAAGTATTGGATTAAAACCCAAGGTCGAAGCATGGCTTGAAGAACATGATATTTCAGCGTCTAAAATTGAATCAGAAATCATAAATGGGCATAAAGTATTCTTCGTTGACGTGGATGGTGATGTTTGGCTTGACGGCTTCAATCTTGATGATGTAACTACAATTCCCACTTACATTAAGTTCAGGAATGTAAAAGGCAAATTCATTTTGGCAAATAATAAGTAAGTGATAATAAGTACTTATTGATTATTTCAACGCAATATTAGAATATTTTAAAAATAACAGCCTTGAATTAAGTAAGGAATTATTATTCGAAATGTTAAGGTATAGGCTTTCCATTTATTAGATTACTTAGCCAATATTTCCTTATAATATTTGTGTTTGTCTTTAATGGGAACTGTTTCAGGGAATGGCATTACATATACTTTAAATTTTTTACCGTGAGTAGAGTATTTACATTCAGCAAGGAAGCCATAATCAGGACATTTATTTTCGATTTTTAACTTTTCCGCAAAAGCAGTTGCAACCTTTTTACTAAGAAGAACTATTTTTTTTGCATTTGTCTCACTTATTTTCAAAAGTAAATCTGGCACATGATGATCCAGTATTTTCACATCCGATGATTTCTTCTTATCACATTCAGGGACTAAATCAGCATAACCCAAATCATATTTAGTGTCTTTTTTTTCATTGAATATTTCATCCGCACATTTTTTTAAATCAGCATTGTATCCCTCAATAATTTTTGCTTTTGTAAGTATCTCCCAGAAAGTGCTTCTTATACAAAATACCGCTTTTGCTTTTTTTGCTTCCTTTACCGGATTCAATCCAACAAAAACTATATCTTTCTTCCCAGATAAATATTCCATTTGCATTTAGTTTAATATTACAATAGTACACACAATTAAAATCTACCCAGATCACAAACATAAGTTGAATTAAGAACGCCTATATTCTGTTGCATGTATTTTCCCAATAACTACTCCCTTTCTTCATATTTTCCCAAAATCTGACGTTTTCAGGGACACATATATGCTGTTCCACACTGGTTTTGTTGCCATTTCTCATCAATCCTCATCAATAAAATCTGAACATTCGTCACCCTTTAAAAGATAACTCAGGATTACACTACGATACCATAAGGCTACCTAATCGTCTGTCTACCATTTATATATATCCTCTAACATAAAATACTTTCGTCAAAGGTAAATTATGTCACTGCCATATTTTTTACCTTTTGACGTATATGTGGTATCAAAATTATGATTGAATATTAACAAGTTAAATAATATAATCATGAATTACCATCTCTACACAGAAGGATTCCATCAACAAATCATAGTAAAATAGGGCATGATTAAAGATAAACAGCATTTTTTGGTCATTGTAAGTGTCAGTAAAGCAATTAGATGTGCAATGTTGATAAAATGGCGACCAAGTTATTGTTTTAGAGTTTAATTTTGCAGAACCAATACAGTCGAACTGCCTGATCTGTTTCAGGAACTGCGCTGTATCAGTAACCAACCGGTTACACGTACAAACCAACACACACTATGGATTTGGAGCATTGCCACGTGGTAATGTCATTGGAATTGCTGTGGAGTATTGATAACAAGTTTGTATAGATGAAATTATAATTAAAAAAAGTAAAATATCATGAAAAAAGTTATAACACAAAACATTGAAAACTTGATTGAAACAAAAGTTTACACATCAAGAGGAAGTGCAAGAAAGCATAAAATTGAATGGACAGGACAAACTTGGAATCCTTCGGCAGGATGCACCAAAATAAGTTCAGGCTGTCAAAATTGCTATGCCGAAACAATGGCTAAACGCTTAAAAGGAAGTGGTGCAGTTGGCTATGAAAATGGCTTTGAATTCATTGCTGTCCCAAGCAGACTTAACGACCCTCTAAAAAGAAAAAAACCGACCGTGTATTTTGTAAACTCGATGAGTGACATCTTTCACGAAGATATGCCAGAAGATTATTTAAATCAAATATTTAACATAATAGAGCAAACGCAACATCATACCTATCAGATTCTGACAAAACGAGCCGATCGGATGCTCCAGTATTTCTCTCAAAGGCATATCCCAAAAAATGTTTGGCTTGGAGTAACTGTTGAGAACAAGCAACATGGGTTGCCCCGAATTGATATACTGAGGTATTTAAAAGCACCGGTGTTATTCCTATCTGTAGAACCACTATTAGAAGATTTGGGAAAACTAAACTTGGAAAACATAGATTGGGTAATTGTTGGCGGTGAAAGCGGAAACAAAGCCAGACCAATGGATAAGCAATGGGTGGTAAACATTAAACAGCAATGCGAAGCAATAGGTATCCCATTCTTCTTCAAACAGTGGGGCACTTGGGGTGAAGATAAGATAAAACGAAGTAAAAAATTAAACGGGAAGGAACTTGACGGTAAGGTCTGGCAACAGTATCCAAAAATTATTGAACAGCAATTTCAGTGATATTAATTTTGGCATGAATTCCGAGAATCTTCATTATGAATATTCTTATCTGACTGAAAATCAAGATCAATATTTCCGAAACAATAGCAAAGTAATAAACTGTTTGTGTTATAATGGGTAGACAAGTGACAAGTATAAATTCGAATTTCAACAATATTAGTGACAGTGACAGTCAGTATTTATTGAGTTTAATTCCACTGTCACTGTTTCATTTCCTGTTTAAAACCTTATTTTATCTTGTCTACTTGTCTACTCCCCCTAAAAAAGATAAAGAATATGATGCAAAAAATGGCTTTTGCTTTTTTTCTGAGTATTTAGTTTCAGAAGGGGGCAATTTGTTCCCGCAAAAAATAACATGTATTTAAAATCTTATTAAAAATGAAAAAGATTAAAAAACAACAAGTTGTAAAAATGAATCTATCTCTTGATCGTGATTTTTTTGATTTACTTCAAGTGAGTGCCAAGAAAGACTATGTAAGACCAGCCACTTGGGTTAAGCAGTTTCTGATGAAGAACTTGCTTGAAAAAAATGACATCGATTTTAATTGTTTAACCAAAAATGAAAGAACTGGAATGGGACTATAATAGCAGTGGCACAGATACAAAGATTGACCCAAAAGAGTTTGGTTTGTCAATCATACCAGTAGCATCAAATAAGAAACCAATCATTAAGTCATGGTCTGAGTACCAGCGCAAAATCGCCCCTATAGCACTCTGGCACTACCATTACATAGCCAAAGGCACGGTTGGGATTATAACCGGAAAGATTAGCGGTTTTCTTGAATGCATCGACATCGACATCAAGAATGATCCAACCGGCACAATTATCACAGAATATACCAGTCTTATCCCTGAAGACTTACTTCAGAAATTAATTGTTCAGTCAACACCAAGTGGCGGTCTCCATTTTATCTATAGATGCTCAGCGGCAACTATAGATAAAAATCTCAAACTGGCTCTTCACTCAGACAAATCCGTAATCATCGAAACCCGTGGCGAAGGTGGCTACTTCTGCACCAGTAAGATTAACAACTCGATAATGCGAGGGGTGTTTGACCTTGAAAACCTTAATGTTGAAATCCCGGAGATCACGGTTGAAGAGCGAAATTTTCTTTTGGAGACAGCCAAAAGCCTGACCAGATATTTTCCAACAGGTAACACAACAAAGAACGGTGAATCATTTTCTTACAGTGACCCTGCCATAAATGAGTTCAATGATAATTACTCGATTATTGAACTATTCCAGAAACATGGCTGGGCAGTTGTAAAGGAAGATGACCAGAAAGTATATCTTCTCAGGAACGGGTCTTCAGCAGTACATTCAGGATATTATTTCAAGGAGACCAAAACCTTTTTTTGCTTCAGCACTTCCACCGAATTCAAACCGGAAAAACCTTACAACCACTTTCAGGTGTTACAGGTTCTGGAAGGAAAAAATGATTTTAGAACAACTTTAAGGTTATTGGCTGACTATGGGTTCTCTCCCAAGACCAAGCCTGATAAAATAAGTTCGGATGATATTGCTGTTTATCTTAATTCTGCAGGTGTCAGGTACGATACATTTATCCAAGACCTTACCCTCAATGGTAATATTATTGAGGAACTGGAATATAATACTTTATATATCGATTTGAAAAAACATTTCGATAAAGAAATTCCGAGGACAAGATTCGAAGAGACCATAAAGTCAAATTACATCCAGAAAGTAAATCCAATACTTGAATTTGTGGAAGCCAATAAACACAGGCATCCTGTGGGCATGTTTGAGAGATGGTTGGATTGTATGGTGCTAAAAAATAAAAATATTGACAAGAAAATTGTCATCAAATATTTGACGCATTGGTATGTTGGTCTAATTGCTCAGGCACTGGGTTGTGTTTACCCAAATGAGTATTTTCTATGCCTGATCTCAATCAATCAAGGTATTGGTAAGACGAGTTTCTTACGTAACCACGTTCTGCCCAAAGAACTGCACGCTTATCGTAAAGAGCGTTCATTATCAAATGATGATGATTTTAAGGTGATTATGTCTCAATCTATGTTGATTATTGATGACGAAATGGATAGCAGAACATATGAACTGGATAAGACCTTTAAAAGCATACTAAGTGATAATGAGATTATTCTGCGAAGAAAATATGACAGAAGAATGTCGACCATTAAGAGACGATGCAGTTTTGCCGGTAGTGGGAACAACCTTTATGTGGTCAGGGAGATTAACAACCGCAGAATTATCCCTTTGGAGATTGAAAAATTTCATTTTGACAAATTGGCTGCTCTTGACTTAAAAGATTTATTCATGGAAGCCTATAACCTTTATATCAACGGATATTCATACTCATATCAACTGGATAACAAAACTGAATTACATCACCTGTTTGCGGATTATATTCAGTATTCAGATGTTGACCTGATTTTTGATGAGTATGTTCAGAAGCCACAAACAGTTGGTGACACCTTTCTAATAACCAACCTTGATCTGGTCAATGCCTTGTTAAGCAAATTCCCACATTCCAGCAAACGTATCAATGTTTTGGTTATCGGAAAACTCATGGCTGAAAATGGCTTCGATACGATAAGAAAGGGCAAGAAACGTATTACATGTTATTGCATCAGCAAATCCAGCCGTGTTGTTCAATCGATAGGAGATGATACACAATCTTGGCGATTGAATTATGATGACATTATGGGATAAAACGCAATAAGACATTAAAGGGGATGACTTGAAAAAAAATAAAATATATTAAAATAGAAAATTATGGAAATAGATTCAGTAGAATTTACAGATGAGGAAGTTTACGCAATCGAAAATGGCGAAGAAATTAATGAGGGGATTTATTCACCCACGTATAATGAACAAGATAGAGTTTGCTTTGAATACCAATTAGAATGCTTGCTTGAAGGTAGTGGGGAGATAGAATACTTTATTGACAGTATCGAAACAGCAGAAAAAGACATTCGAGGAATAGAGGCTCTAATAACTAAGTCAATTGGCAAAGATTCGTTTAATAATATCATGAAGTTACTTGATAGATATAAATTTTGGCTCAAAAGAGACTATGAAGAGACTTGGAAATCTTATGATGATCTGGAAGATTACGTTAATAAAACATTTAAATAATTACAAGTATTAAGATTTGGGGGGGGGAGGGGATTGCAAATGAAGATCATGTCAACAATTCTTAATTTTCATTCTGCATGCAACAGGGGTTCGATAGATAAAAAAAGTGACACAAAATTATTACCTTTGATTCAAAACGTAAATCATTAATTATTAGCATGATAATTATTCACCAGATCGGCAGTTTCCTTGAAGAAATCTTTCCAGTTCTAAAAGGGAACATGGATGACGAAGAACTAATTGCAAAAGTACTGACTGATTATTATACCGTTGCAGACATCCGCCCACAGATTAAAATCCGTAAGGGATTTGCTGAAGTTCATATTGATCCAAGCAGAATCATAGAACAAAATGTTGATTTCAACCGGGCAAATAATTTATGCCAACGTGGCAAGTTCAACGAGGCGATCCCAATATTAAAATCATTGATCAGTAAAAATCCAGCCAATTCCGAGTACTTCAGGACACTTGGTCAGGCATATTCAATGATTGGTAATGATGAAGAGGGGATAAATTACCTGATAGATGCTCTCAAATGGAATCCAAAGAATAATTATGCCTTGATAATGATCGGGAACATTTTTGCAAGGAACAAAAATGACATTGAAACAGCACGCAAGTATTACCAGCAGGTAATTGAGAACGACCCCAATGATAATATCGCAATCAACAACCTTGGAACTAATTTAATACAGGCAGGAAAGATCGATGAGGGGATGCAATATTTAATGAAAGCATACTCGATCAATCCTGACTATCCAAATACTTTATATGGGATAGGATTGGTCAATCAGATGAAGGGGGGCAATGATGCTGCATTCGAATTTGCGCTCAAGTGCATAAAAAAATGTGGAGAGGGAGAACGTGGATTGAGCAAGACTGCACAGCAATTGCTTCTTGAATCCGCTCAGGCATTGATCAAAACAGATATTGGCAAGAAACTGTTTCATGATTATCGAACCCACCTTCAAGAAAAATCAGGCAAAGAAATAAAGGTCGAGATTGATGATACCCTTGATACGGCAGCAAAATTTGAATTTGCTGAAAAATATGATAGGGACTATCATTTAATAAAATACAACCAAAAATATCCTGCACATCATCATTTGATGATGCATGAACTCGTACATCTGGATTTTGCAACTTCTGCCAGAAGTGATTCACGTAATAAGTTATTCATTTCCAATAACAAGACAAAGGAGATATTTATAAATGACCTTCGGCAACATCGTCAGGTTATGCTGAATAGAGGGATACCGGATATATCCATCAATGAATATCTTGATTCTCTCTTTGATGGTATCAACAGTCAGATATTTAACGCCCCGATAGATTTATTCATTGAGGATAAGTTGTTTCAGGAATTCAAGGAAATTCGACCATACCAATTGTTATCTCTGTATTCAATAATTTCTGATGGGATTAAAGCAACGACAGACAAAAACATCGTCAGCCTTTCACCAATAGCGATACTACGTGCCAGTAAAATACTGAACCTTATCGGTGCTTATCAATTCAGAGACCTCTATGGCATTGATTTAACCGGAAACTTTAAAGCGGCTGTATTGGAAGAGAAGACTGCCAAAGACATGTATGCTGAATTTTATGAATACCGGGATGATCGGGGATCAGGCGAGGAATATGAACTTATAGAGAATTGGGCGAAAGACCTGAAACTTGAAAAGTACTTTGAACTTGTCGATGAAGAAATATTTGGGAAGGAGAAATCTTTGGATGACATAATAGATGAAATAGAAAAAGACCCGTTTGACTTGGAATCCCGTGATCCAAGAAAGGAAAAGGAAATGGAAGATTTCCAGAAGTCACAAAAAGAAATGGGTACGAATATGGCAGTGGTCATGTATATGGTCGAAGCACTTGAGTTTTTTCAAAATATGCCAAAGCAAAAGATCAAAGAAATTGCATATGAGATTGCTTTGCAAGGGACTCAGGGATATCGACCAGAAAACAAAAATTATATCATTGGATTGATCCCTGATAAGAAATTTTCCGGTTACCATATCCTTGCATATTATTATGTCAGTTGGTCTTTGGTCATGCCTGAAATGCTTCCACAACTTCAACTACCATATGATAATGAATATAAGTTTGCGTTAACTCTTTTCAAACCAAGCAATAAATGAGTGATACACAACAAATAATTGATGCCCTGATAAAGTTTCGTAATGAAAGGGACTGGGAACAGTTTCATAATCCCAAAGATTTGGCGTTAGCAATAAACGTTGAAGCGGGTGAACTGCTTGAATTGTTTCTTTGGAAAAAGTCAGAGGAAGCCAACTTAGATAGGGTAAAAGAAGAACTGGCAGATGTTTTTGCTTATAGTTTTATGCTTGCAGATAAATATAAGTTTGACGTGAAAAAGATTGTCTTTGAGAAAATTAGAGCAAATGCTATAAAATACCCTGTTCATAAAGCGAAAGGAACATTAAAAAAATATAATGAGTTATGAGGTTGTTGATTTATTACCTTGTTGCTGTGAAGACATAAAACCTTTAAGGGTAGTTATTTCTAATGAGTCATTAAATTTTGACGTTGTTGTAAGGTTTTTCCTTAATGGTAAAATAACTTGCCATTATTTCTTAAACTATTCATTATCTGCGCCTAACGGTCGTGCTCCATTAGTTAGACAAAACTATTATCTTTGGTCAAATTCGCCAATCAATAATTAGAGATTGACAATTAAAAACCGAAGCAGCCACAACGGATAAGTTTTTAACACCACCAATCTTCAATGCAGAGATAAATTACTATTTAATAATATGAAAACAATTCATGAATATGTAGACTACTGGAATAAGTATGTAAATGAATGGAGCATAAATCCTATTGCTTTCTTTCAGTCAGAAAACAATTATTGGAGCAAATTTGAAAATCTTTTAAGAAATGCTGATGCATTACCCGAACCGTATTATGGAAATCCACAGGATTTATCTGCAATTATCTTGAGCCTAAATCCATATGGTGGTGTTAATTATCAACTCCAAAAGCATTCATCAGGTTTGTTTATTAGTGACTTAAAGGCTGACGGTAACTATGATAAATTTGCCAAATCTTTCCCATACTTAAACAAATATAAGGATACGAATATTGGTAAATGGTGGCAGACGAGGGCGGAATGGATTAGTAGATTAAGTTCCTCACCAAAGAACCCATTTGCTATTCAATTATGTCCTTGGCATTCAAAATTCTTTGATACGGGTGTGCTTAAAGATTTTTCAGTGGCTCATGTAAATGAACATGTTATTGAACCTGCTGAAAGCATACTTGAATATGCTGACTTAAAAATAATCTTGTCTATCGGTAAAGAGTTCGAATATTTGTTTGCAGAATTACAATTTAAATATTTGGAGCAGTTTTCTGCTGATCCCATTGTTAAGAACAGGTCTTACCCGTTGGGGAAAAAGGGCATTCCGGTAAAAAGATTTTATAATGTTTGGGAATCCCCTTCGAGTATTATTTATTTAAATACTTTCACTGTCGGAACTAATGAATGCCCCCGCCCTGAGTTCTATATGGTTGAATCTAATATATTGCGCATGTTACACCAGTTGGGAATATAACGAACTCAGTACCGATGAGGACATTTCTTTATTTGTAATTTTACACCTCGGTGTTTTAATATTCATGTTCCATTTGGTAAATTTGACACATTTAATGGCGCTTTATGAGTAATATTCTTCATGCGATCAATAACATATCTCAAAACCCTGTAACAGAGTTGATGCTGCATTTCAGGGGAAGGAATCGAATTAATAACGTTGGATATGCTCTTGAAGAATATATTAAGGATGCATTCGCAGGAACAATTAATTGTCAGGATGAAAACGAAAGAATATTTACGTATTCCAGAACCTTTTCATATATAGGGACACAAAATAATCCCCCTGATTTTATTGTTACGGGTGGTGATGCAGTTGAGGTAAAGAAGATACAATCCGCTCGTTCAGGATTAGCATTAAATAGTTCCTATCCAAAGTCAAGACTACATTCAAATGACCCGTTAATCACAAATGCTTGCAGAGAATGTGAACAGTGGGAAGAGAAAGATATTATTTACGCTGTAGGACACACAGATGATAGAAACCTATTAACTCTGTGGCTTGTTTATGGAGATTGTTATGCCGCAGACCGTCAAATTTATGAACGGATTAAGAACACAATTTCACAAGGAATTACGGCAATACCTGATGTAGAATTTGCTGAAACAAATGAATTAGGCAGAGTGAACAGGGTTGACCCTTTAGGTATTACATATTTACGTGTAAGAGGAATGTGGGGAATCGAAAATCCATGTTCAGTATTTGATTATGTGCACAGGATGAACATGCGGAACAGGTTCAATATGGCAGTAATTATTAGGCAGGATAAGTTTAACGCATTCAATAATGATGACCAAAACTTAATTAATAACAATGAGGCTCTTACTGTTACTGACGTGCTAATTAGAAACCCGAACAATCCGGCATTATTACTTAATTCTAAATTAATCACATATAGCATTTTATGAATATTATCGCACTTTTTGCAGGAGCAGGTGGCTTGGACTTAGGATTTGAAAAGGCTGGCTTCAATGTCGTATGGGCAAATGAATATGATAAAGAAATATGGGAAACATATGAAAAAAACTTTCCACAAACAGTATTAGATAGGAGAAGTATAAGGGATATTCCATCCGATGAAATTCCAAATGATTTTGACGGTGTTATTGGCGGACCGCCATGCCAAAGTTGGAGCGAGGCAGGTGCATTAAGAGGCATCGAAGATGCACGGGGGCAACTTTTCTATGAATTTATAAGAATCCTAAAAGATAAACAACCAAAATTCTTTTTGGCTGAAAATGTTTCCGGAATGCTTGCAGGAAGGCATTCAGACGCACTAAGCAACA
Organism: Bacteroidales bacterium; assembly: GCA_040772125.1. Lineage (GTDB taxonomy): Bacteria > Bacteroidota > Bacteroidia > Bacteroidales > VadinHA17 > LD21. The sequence goes on along the minus strand of JAXGYS010000003.1, from coordinate 4,863 downwards.
TCATCAACCATTTTAAATATGCTGGTTATAATTTGAATGTACAGTTGTTAAACGCAAAAGACTATGATGTCCCACAGGATAGGAAACGTTTAATATTTGTTGGATTACGGAAAGATTTGGACATGACCTTCGTATTTCCTAAGAAAAAACAAACCGCCCCACACTTGCGTAATGCTATTTGGGATTTGAAGGATAATGCACTTCAAGCAAGAGATAAAAATAAAACAAATGGCACGGATTGTGGTGTACCAAACCATGAATACATGACAGGCTCATTCTCAACAATATATATGTCAAGAAACAGAGTTCGTTCATGGGATGAGGTAAGTTTCACTATTCAGGCTGGGGGAAGGCATGCTCCAATCCATCCACAAGCGCCAAAGATGCTCCATGTTGAACAGGATGTAAAGAAATTTGTTGAGGGAGATGAGCATTTATACAGAAGACTTTCAGTAAGAGAATGTGCCAGAATTCAAACATTTCCTGATAATTTTATTTTTTATTATGATTCACTGGCTGCAGGTTATAAAATGATCGGTAATGCAGTCCCTGTAAATTTTGCTTATGAATTGGCATTGCAAATAAAAAGACAACTAAATGGTGAATTACTTGGAACAACCATTGAAGACTCAAAGCAAGGTGTTTTGAGGCTTTTCTAAGTGAATATGCCTGAATTTTTATCTAAACATGGTTTTAACACAACTCGTGTGCGTTCTGACACGATGAAGAGAATTAAATCCAAAAACACAAAACCGGAATTAATTTTAAGACAATATCTGTGGCGTAAGGGGATTAGGTACAGATTATTAAATAATGATATAATTGGCAAACCTGATTTAACAATACGCAAGAGTAAAATAGCAATATTTATTGACGGTGAATTTTGGCATGGTTACAATTGGGCAGCAAAAAGACAAAAAATCGTAAGTAACCGTGAGTATTGGATTTCCAAGATCGAAAAGAACATCGAACGAGACAATAAAGTGAATCACATATTAACCCAATCTGGATGGGTTGTAATTAGATTTTGGGGAAAGGAAATTTCTTCCAACATCGAATCCTGCTTAAAAGCAATCATCCCCTACTTAAATAAATGAAATAACCCTTGGGAAATTCCCTGTATTTCAACTATTAACATACCGCATTCCTTAGCCTTTGTCAATAATCATGCTACTTATTGTCTGTTGACTTATTGTATTCATTGGAATACTTTTAATGAATGGAAATTCTGCAAAACTTTGGATTAAGGATAAAAACACTCCGCCAGAAGCAAAATATTTCGCAAGAGAAATTAGCAGAAAAGGCTGACCTGCACAGAACTTATATATATCTGGTTGAATCAGGGAAACGAAATATTTCATTAAAAAATATCCATAAGTTATCCAAGGCTCTTGGTCTAAGTCTGGAAGAATTGTTTAAGAACCTTTAATAAAGATTATTATGCCCGGAAATGAAGCCAAGGTACTGGCTTATCTATTTTCAAGACTTAATATAATCACTCTAAACCATATTGGACTCTTAACAAAAATTGAAATCCCATTTAAAAAAGAAAAAGTACAAGTAACGGTACGAAATGAAATTAGCAGATATTATTCCGATGATAGCCACAAGAAAGCCGATGTTTATTTGAATGACAAAGGCGTTTCTATAAAACAGACTGGTAGCAGTTTTGCCTACAACAGACTACAGCGCAAGGGATTAATCAATGTTATTAATTCGATCCATATTGATGATCCTGAAACTTTGTTGAGGTCATTTGATGATGAAATTACAAAATTTCACAATGGGGAATTGGAATCACGGGATCGTGATTGGAGAGATTTCCTATCAGAGGCTAACTTCAAGTCAATTCTGAAATATTTTATGCTGATTGGCAGCGCATCTGGGGACTCAAATTTTCCGGCTGAATTTATATTGGAAGCACCCGTTAATGTTTTACATGATAATGAGATTGAAGTCTACACTTTTGATGAATATTTTGATAAATATCATGATTCTTACAGAATTTCACTTCGTAGAGTCTGGTATGGTCAAATCAGTAACTCTGAGCATCATAGGGCGAAAGGATTAATTAGCAGACCTGAAAATTCGAAATGGGTATTTAATGAAGTCTCTGGTGAACCAGACGCAAAAAATCATGGAGAAAGGTGGAGAAAGGATATAAGTGACAAGGATAGGAAGACTGTTTATTTCTTAATGTTAACAAAGGTCTAACTTATGAGTAAGTACTATACATTCTTTGATTCGCCAAGCCAATATAACGACCCAACAAAATACTATTCACAAGGTTCAAGTCCTGAATTATTAAAACAACTTCTTTCTTATCTAAAATCTATTGAAAGCGAAATCACTTCTATCCAGATATGTTCCTATCTTTTTAATAATGAAATCCTTTACAAAGAGTTATGTCGGTATGCCGATAAAGGTGTAAAGGTACAGGTAATAACTATTCCTATTGATGGGTACGATGATCGTAGTCCTCAGTATATTGTAGATATTACATCAAAGAAACTTGTTTACAATGAGTCTCAAACAAAATATTCTTTAGCGAGGAAAATATTTGGAGAGATATATAAAAATAAGATAAAAAATTTTGATCTATTCTTTTTCCCTCATATGTTCATCAGAAGCGAAAATGTTAACCCATTTTCAAGGGGCGATATGCCTTATTCTTTGCACTTAAAATCGTTATTCATTAAACAGAAGAATAAAGTAAATACAACAATACTGACATCTTCAGGAATGGCTGTAAGAGATAGGATCAAGGAAGAAGTTTTAATCATATGCGAAGATGACGATCTAATTAATATACCAACAGAAATATTTTTCAATGACTTGCTAAGTAATTCAATATTAATAACTGAGTTCGATTTCAAAGCAGACTATACCCGATACCAAATAAAAATTAGAACTGATCCATCAAATTATAATAACATTCTTTCAAGTCCATTTTATGAAAATTCGCCAGAATTAATGGAAGAGAAATTGAAGCAACTGGTATTAGGTGCTAAGAAAAGAGTATTCATTGCAGCACAACATATATCTGCCTTCAAATATCAAATTCCCAAACAGTTTAAATTCGGTGGTGATCATACTGGGAGTATATCTAAATATGGTTTCTTGAATGAACTTTTAACAAAAACGGTGAACACCTGTAAAATCAAATGTTTATCACAAACATATGTAAACTCGAATGGAGATAATATGGGTGCAAGGAAACCTGCAAATACGGCAAGTTTTAAAGAATTTATGCTAAAATATGAATCCCATCCCTCTGCTGAATATTCCTCTAACTCAAATTTGCATAGCAAGTACATTATTTGTGATGATACAGTTATTATTACTTCATGCAACTTTACCCCAACTCAATTTATATATTTAAAATATGTAAATATTCCGAGGTTTAGGCGAATAACTGATCTTAGTTATGAGGGCATCTTCTCAGAGGTTGGACAATTTTTAATAATTAAAAATGAATCTGTTACTAAAGCGTTCTTAGAGAATTTTGATTATTTATGGAATTCCGTAAACACGAATAGACATATTTGTCATTAACAGCGCAGTTAATTAACGACTATATGAATAAGATTGTACTCATTTCCTGTGTGTCAAGAAAGAACAACAGCAAAGCGAGGGCAAAAGACCTTTACATAAGTGCCCTCTTTAAGTACAGTCTCGCTTATGCTTATAAACTCAAGCCTGATAAAATTTTCATTCTCTCGGCACTTCACCACCTTCTTGATCCTGAAACAGAGATCGAACCATATGATGTTACTTTAAGTAATGTGCCAAAGAATAAAAGAAAGCCGGGTTTAAAAGTTTTGACCTCGTCAGAAAAGATCGATTGGGGTAAAAAAGTTATCCAGCAGTTGTCTGAAAAATCTGATCTTAAAAACGACAGGTATATAGTTTTGGCTGGACAACAATATTTAAAACCAATAATAAAGCACATAAGGCATATCGAGCAACCTTTAGCAGGACTCCGGCAAGGAGAAAGGCTGGCATTCTTAAAAAAGCATAGTAACAATGAATAAACTCTGGAATGAAATAACCAGAGAGGATGTCATCAAAGCCATTGAAATTTTCGATGCAACCTATAAGCCATTTCCTTTACCACGAAATACATTCTTGATTTATAACAAGAAGAAATACCCGGCAAAGCACATTCGTGGGTTGGCATATGTTATTGCCACCAAACAGGAAATTTCAAAGACGGAATATAGTGGCGGAGAAGAAACGGTTAGGTTTTTTATCAGACTTGGCTTTCAGGTCGAATACCAAAAGAACACAATTAAGTCCAGATTAAGCCAAGATACTGCTTCAGAAGACAAGATTGCCAATGAATCGGATATAAGCATACCCAGAAGATCATGGAGTGCTGTAAGCCAAAAAAACGCACTGCAAAGGTTATTACAGGAACATTATGGACAAATTGAGACTGAAAAGAAGTTTGTCTGGCTCAGGACACCTGATCAAAACAATTTGCCTTCAGAATACGTGGCAATTGTTTCAGCATTATCAAATTACCGGCAACACGAAGGTTTTAAGAAATCCAATTACCCGTTATCATGTGATATGGTGATCGAGAAACATAAACTCATTATTGAATACGATGAAAACCAACATTTTTCAAAAGCGAGGAAAATAACCTTGGATCATTACCCGGAAAGCATCACATTACATTATTCCAAAGAGTCATGGATGGAAGCCTGTGACAGGATCAATGCAACAGATAATGATCCGATTGACAGGGATGAAAGACGGGCATTTTATGATGCTGTTAGGGATATTGAAGCATATAGAAACGGATACAAATTAATACGCATTAAGCATGGTGATTTCAACTGGGAAGAGCCGGGAGCA
>JAXGYS010000002.1:0-9118 GCA_040772125.1 Bacteroidales bacterium | reverse complement strand
ATTTATGGGGCTACGTCCGGACATCTGCTCTACTGAGGATGAAGCCCGCGAGAAGGCATTGTTGCTAAGTGATAAGATAACATCATACCCGGTTTACTTTTTTCAGACAGATACTTCAGGTGAAAAACCATATGAGGAGTTCTTTACTGACAGGGAGATAATTGACAACGACAGATTCATTAATCTTGGAGTGATAAAAAATTCGACCAGGAAGGACTTTGGGCAAATAGATGATATCTTTCATCGCTTGAGGAACCTGTTTGATTCAGGCAACGTAACCAAGGCAGAGGTAGTTGAGATACTGCATGAATGGCTGCCGGATTTTGAACATATAGAGAAGGGGAAGGGACTGGATTCCAAAATGTAAATCAGTCTGAAGGTCTAATGTCTAAAGGTCTAAAGGTCAGGGGGAATGTATAGAAAATATTTGAAGCGTTTTTTTGATGTTGTGCTGTCTGTGATAGGCATAGTAGTGCTGTCACCGCTGTTGGTGCCGGTGATCATTATCCTGTTGCTGACGGGGGAGCATTATGTTTTCTACGGTCAAAAGAGAGTGGGCTATAAAAACCGTCAGTTTAAAATTTGGAAGTTTGCGACCATGCTGAAGGCCAGTCCTTCGCTTGGAACAGGCAGCCTCACCGTTAAAAATGACCCGCGGGTATTTCCCTTCGGACGGTTCCTTCGAAAAACAAAGCTCAACGAGCTGCCGCAGATATTCAACATCCTCCTGGGTGATATGTCTATAGTGGGTCCGCGTCCCCAGATGGAAGTCGATTTCCTGAAATTTCCCGATCACATCCAGGCGGTAATATATGATACAGTCCCGGGAATGACAGGTATCGGCTCCATAATATTCCGTGATGAGGAGAAATGGATCTCAGCACATGAAGGCGACAAGCACGAGTTTTACAGGAATTATATTGCACCCTACAAAGGAAAGCTTGAGTTGTGGTATCAGGAGCATATTTCGTTCCGGACTGACTTCATGCTGGTTTTCCTGACAGCGTGGGTGATCTTTTTTCCGGAGTCAGAACTTTTTTTTAAAATTTTCAAAGATTTGCCTGCGCGCCCGGAATATTTAGCTTAATTTTGAACCGGATCTACAGATTGTTGTTTGTAAGGCTAAGTGTCGAATGCGGATGGGGAAGACTGCTTCAAGAAATTGAAATGGAACATAAACTTAGAGTAAATTTGTTTTTACCACCGCTATGCCAGAGTTAGAAATTACAGGTTTGCCAGCTATTTTGATAGCTTTTGCGAGTGCGCTACTTATTACCTGGTACTATATACCAAAAGTAATCAGAGTGGTTCGTGAGCGTCATCTTGAAGATAAGCCCGGATTTCACAAGATCCACAAAGCCAATGTGCCCACACTTGGGGGTATAGGAATCTTCGGTGGATTCATCTTCGGTTTCCTGATAGGAGTCAATGGCTATATGCAGGGTCTTTCATATTTCACTGCTGCTATTGTCATGCTCCTTTTTGTGGGAATCAAGGATGACCTCATCTGGCTTAATCCTGCGAAAAAGTTTTGGGGTGAACTGGGAGCAGCCATTCTCGTATCACTCTTCACCAGTATTAATATAACACATTTGCACGGTTTTCTGGGGTTTGAGGAAATTCCGGTCGCTGCTTCGTATATACTGACAGTAATCCTGATAGTATTTATTATCAATGCCGTAAACCTAATCGATGGGATTGACGGCCTGGCCGCGTCAGTGGGAGCCATCGCTTCTGTGGCCTTTGGAGTATTCTTTTTCCTGTCGGGCGACTACGGTTACACTGTTATGGCCGCGGCTTTATTGGGAGCGCTTTTAGCTTTCCTTCGTTATAATATGACGGAAGGCCCCGGTAAAATTTTCATGGGCGACTCCGGCTCACTTGTGATAGGTTTTACACTGGCGGTTCTTGCAATACGCTTCAACGAGATTGTTGCTGCCGGTAATGCAATTCTTGACCTAAGGTCGGCGCCGGCAATATCTATTGGCATTCTTGTAGTACCACTCTATGATACCATCCGGGTGATGTTGCTCAGGCTTAGCGACGGCAAAAGTATGTTTATAGGCGATAAGAGGCACATTCATCATATGATGCTTCGTGCCGGTTTCAGCCACAGGCAGGCCACACTTTATATTTCCCTGTTCAATATCTTTATCATCTGTGTGGCTTTCCTTCTGGATAGCCTGGGGATTCTTCTTCTGAGCTCTGTACTTATGTTTTTATGCATAGCAGCCACGTACATACTTTCGATGTACATCAGAAAGAAAAGCAATTCAGTGAAGAATATCATTGATGTGGCAAGCGTTCCCGAGATGAACAAAGTGGGTTAGATTGCGCCATTCTTTTAATGTCCGGAATAACTGATTTTTCTCCTACGGTTTTACGGGAAAGGCATGGTCTTTCCACGTATCAGATTGATAAACTTACAGGCAGAAAGGAGTCTGCGGGGAGGTTTGAAGACAAAATAGTTGCCCTGGAAAAAGTTGCAGAGTTTATCAGGATCACTGATGCACTCAACTCTGAAAGCATTGAATTCATTCCGCTTAAGGGGCCTGTGCTTTCGTACAGTCTTTATGGAGATGCTACTGTTCGTGAGTATTGCGATCTGGATCTGCTTGTAGACCTGCCTTTTGTTCACGGTACGATTGATCTGTTGATCGGGCTCGGTTACGAACCTGTTGGTTATCAATTCCCTCACGGCCAAATTGGACAACAGATAGTCATTGCTCATCTTCATCATGTGTTATTTGTTCATAAATCACATAACCTGAGAGTTGAACTGCATTGGCGGTTATTTCAAACGCCACCGGTAAAATTTCGAAAGCTTAATAAAGTCGTCGTCGCGAACTTATCAGAAATCACATTTGCCGACCGGTCGTTCAAAGTATTATCGAGGGAGCTTGAATTTTTATACCTGGTGATGCACGGGAGTCTTCATTACTGGAGAAGGCTTAAATGGCTAACGGATATCAATGAATATCTTAAGGTTTATAAGATTGATTGGGAAGAATTCAGGGCAATGGCGATTGAGCTCAGGGCTTCACGGCTGATTTCTCTGGCAAATTATGTACTGTCTGAATTTTATCCATCCGGACCTTCAATTCCCTGGAAGAATGACAGGATCCCTTTTATGCGTGCCTATGCTCTGAGGCAGATATACTCAGTTGAAGAGTCTGAGAGTGAGACACCGGGGATGAAAATCAGCAGACTGAGGTTCTCTTTTCACTGTTATCCCGGCATTATGTATAAGATCAGAAGGCTTGGCAGTGTGGTAGTGTTTTATTTATATCATGCTTTTAAGAAGAGGGAGCATAGTGCATTATAATGCTGCTGATGTTGATTATCAATTAATTGTTTTTCCGTAGGTGAGGTTTCCGTTAAAAGATGTCACGGTCAGACGTGTTGGAAGGGTTAGGCAAGTTGCATCTCCCCTTTATGCCGACAGTTTCTGGCAGATGAACCAGGATGAGTTTGCGATGCAGGTTGAAGGGGTCGGGACCTTTTATGCCAGGGACGGCAAAGAGGTGGAGTATTCTCCTGCGCACGAGGCGACCACAGAATCTCTTGAGCTTTATCTGAACGGCTCGGTATACGGGGCGATACTTCATCAGAGAAAGATTCTGCCGTTGCATGGGAGCAGTTTCCGTTACAATGGCCTTGGAATAATGATTTGTGGCGAGGCTGGTGCAGGGAAGTCGTCCTTGACGGCTTCTTTTTGTATTAACGGGGCGGAGTTCCTTACTGATGATGTTTCCCCAATGACAATTATTGGTGGCAAGCCTTATATTAAGGCCATTTCAGACCGCATCAAACTGTGGGATGACACCCTGAAACAGCTCGAGCTTAAAAAGGATGGGCTCAAGAAGATTGCGCCTGATATTGAAAAATTTTATTATCCCGTTATTAAGAGTGATATAGAGTATTACCCCCTGAATATTGTTTTTATAATTTCTGCCGGGCATGATGATGGAATATCTTTGCAGGAGATAACCGGGGCGGAAAAGTTTGTTGCTCTGAGGAATGAGATATACCGATGGGAGTACCTCGAGGGAATGAAGGATAATGAGAAAACCTATTTCCGTACCTTAGAGGTCATTGCCTCGTTTGTGAGAGTTTACCATGTCAAGAGAGCAGGAACCTCCGGCATTAGTGAGTTAAGGAGAATGCTTGAAAAAAGGATTTGAGCGCCGTTAGTTTTAAGGAATTTGGTTTATTAAAACTTACAAGGCGTTCGACAATCAGTCTCCAGCAACTGAAGAAGCGAGCGGTATAGAGAATGAGTTTAAATCTTATTAGAAAGTATCTGAAGCTAAGCCGAAGACGGAAGTGTTTACTGATTGAAGCTGTTGTGATGCTCTATATGGCAAAGGGGTTTCTGATTTTGATACCATTAAAGAAGGTCTTGAACATCAAATTTCGTAAGTGGCATAAGGCTCCGGAACCCTTCGATGAGTTTCTTACTGACGTGAAGTTTGCATTATATCATACTGACCGGTTGGCGCTCTGGAAAAACAGGTGTCTTGTGCAATGTATCTCCGGAAAGTGGATGCTGCAAAAAAGAGGTTTTGAACCGCTAATATCTTTTGGCGTAAAGAAGAGGCCATCGGGAAAATTAATAGCACATGCATGGATGGTAGTTGACTTTGTCGAGATTATTCCGTCAGGTGATTCGTTTATTGAACTAAAATAGTTGGGTGGCTTTTCAATGGATTATAGGTCACTCATACAGAATTTACGGTTGATATGAAGAAAATTAAGATTTAATTTGTATCTTTACAATTGATTAAAGCTCACTTTTAACATTAAAGAGTTAAATTCCAATATAATGGAAGCTTTACACTACAATAAGAAGGCTTGGTCATCACCCAAGATTAAGAGTTTTGAGATTAAAAAAACCACTTACAGTGGGCCGAGCCCCAAACATGCAGAAAATAATAATTTTTATACAAAGTCTGCAGCAAGTTAGTTGCACTGAAATATTATTTCTGCCTTAATCTTAATTCATTTCGAATTTAAGTGACATTAGGTATATCTAATGATTTACGGTGGTTTTGTCACAGGCAATCCAGTGGATTTTTTTTCTGATTTAGACGCCCTTAGGCAAAGCATTTTCTGGCCTGGTTGTCAACATTATGAGGTTTCCTTCAGTACCTTCAAGGGGGGCTTCTTTATGGACCCAAGGTTACCATACGTGGCAGAAGACCACTTCTATATAGACAAAAACCTTAATTTGCTGGTTCTGTTTTCGGGAGCTATATTCAATACTCATGCTCTACTGGAGAGTGTTAAGATCAAAAAAGAAGAAATACGTGTTCCCGAGCTAGTCTCTATCTTATACCAGGAATATGGTGAGAATTTTGTTTCTGGAATTAATGGCGACTTTTCAATCTTCATTTACGATCAGGGAAGAGCATTAACTTACATTTACAGAGATCATTTGGGTATCAGACCTATTTCGTACTGCTCAGAATCTGATTCTCTTTACTTTTCATCTGACAACCTGAGTCTTAGCAAGGCGTTATATGGGGATGAGGAAATTAACAAAGAGTTCTTTGATAAATTGATGATTAGTCACACAATCTCAGCATCAGGTCTTACAGAAGAATTCGGAATTACACCAAACAAAAAGGTAAAAAAGATACCCCCTGGCTGTTATATTAAATTTGAAAAAGGAGGAGTTGCTTTAAAAAAATATTGGATACCTGAGAAAATCAAGGAAAACAGGAATCTGACGTTCTATGATGCTGTAAATGACCTGAGGATCCTTATTGAAGATTCAGTCAGGATACGCTCCGACGCTAAATTCAAAGCCTCTGCTCATCTTAGTGGAGGGCTGGATTCATATTTAGTAGCTTCAATTTCAAGAAAAGCATACATCAAACAGAGTGAATTTTTTGGATATTGCTGGTCACCACAATCATATGATCCTCAGACAAAATCACACGATGAAAGAGAGTTAGTCGGAGAATCTGCAGCAAGTCTTAAAATTGAACCTGTTTATACAAAACTGGATTCATCAGATATCATTAAACACCTGATGAATTGGAAGAATCTTACGGATCTCTTCTATGAAGTAAAGGTTTTGGAACATGCGAACGCAAATGCTATAAATTTAATATTCAGCGGGTGGGGAGGAGATGAATTTATTAGTTCAGGTGAAATAGGAGTAGATTCTGATCTTTTCTTTGGCCTTCACTGGAGATCTTTTTTGAAAAGAAACCCATTAACAAGACCTCATCAGCTATTGAGAGTTCTAATTCAGGGTGTGATCTTACCAGCCCTTTCATTGAGGTTTTATTCTCTTTCGAAATTCCCTGCAGGAGATATTAAGTATTTGAACAAAGAATATTCTGTTAGTAGTAAAACCTTAAATGACTTTTATTCATGGAGGTCGAGAAGAGAAATACTATTGAAATTCATTTACCAGTTCCATATTGCGGAGCGGGCTGAAAATTGGTATTATGCCGGAATATCTAACGGGGTTGAGTATAGATATCCTTTGCTTGACAAAAGGATTATCGAATATGTATTGAGCATCCCATCCACAGCATTAACCACGGGGTTGCAAAATCGAAAATTAATCAGAGAGATACTAAGGGGAGTTGCACCTGAAAGAGTCAGAACCAATCCTTCAAAGAATGATCCCGTAAGGTTAGATTATTTTTATGTTTTGATTAATAAGGCATGCAAGGAAATTGCAAAAGAACTAGACAGCCTGGAACAGGATCAGGTTCTTAAGATGATAGATTTCGGAAAATTAAGGAAGTCAATTGATAATTTCAATTCCGCTGAATCCAAAGTAAGTTTTGCAGAAGAGTTTTCAATCCTGATTTTTGCTAAAAAGGCCCATGAGTTTGCAAGGATTTATCAAGGTCTTCGAAAGTGAACTCTTATATTGATGAAATTCCCTTTAGTTAAGGTTTATGCTTCAGGGTTTGTAATTCTGCCTGCAGCTTTTCTTCCAATACTGATTTAAAGAATAAGATAGCACTTTGAAAAGTTTCGTTCAGCTGCCAGAATTCCAAATCCCATGAAATATTCCCTTCCAGTATTACCGGACCTTCACGACAAAGTGCGACATCCCAGCCGATGAAATGAAGATCAGAGAACATTGAATGTGCCATAATACAACTTTCTTTTACTTCTTCCCAAAATGGCAGATTCTTTCCTTTTATCACTCCTCCCCCCTGTGGGTGCTTGTCAATAAGTTCTTTCTGGTACATATCGCTCGGGGCCTCAAGAATACCAGTTTCAGAATCTATTGCTGACCAGATTGCGCCAGTGTTGCTTGAGATGCTATCCCCAACAGGCATCATAAACAGAGAAAACAGAAATTTAGGAACTTGGTTGTCCTCAAGGTAAGTTACAATTCTGCATGTGCACAAATGCCCGTTACTGATGTCATTTAAGTCTGGGTGGTTAAGATACCTTGGTTGGAGTATATAATTTTGTCTGAACGCCTTGTGACGCAGATATTTTTTTAGATTGGTTTCGTTGAAATGAAATTCCGAATGCTCAGGGTTATAAATGCCATTTCCTCCATACATTAAAAGGGTACAATCATAACCCCTGGACCCCGTGACAGGTTTAAGGAACAGGTCAGATTCAGGGAAAGACTGACCCTCTTTGAGCAAGCTTATACCGTTTTTACTTATAATAGCCAATGTTTCAGGGATTCTTATAGTGTTGTCCTTTAATTTCTTCCAAAATTCAAATTTGTCATTTATCGCCAGAACAGATCCCGATCTTGAAATAAACCTGAGAATAGGTGTCAGATGTGAGTTTGACATGAAAGGCTCATTTCTAGAAAAATTCTTCTTAAAGAGCCTCAGCGTATAGTACCTTTCCGGATTTATATTGAAGATAAATGTAAAGAATAGTAAGTTTTTAAGCTGTTTCAGGTTGCTTACATTATAATTGCACCTTGTATCATTTGAATTATGATAAAAATTACGAATGACCAGGTAGGCTCCCTTAATTAGCCACATTACATATAATACAGGATATAAAATAACCCTTAATAAGAGGGGCATTTTATAGGTCGAGCAGAAATAGACTTTTGAATACAACAGCCGGTGTTGTTTATCGACACAAGAAAGAAAAGGGCCAAAAAAAGGCAGTGAATTGTACAGTCTGATTAATTTTTTTAGCAGCATTAGTTAATGCTTATAAAAATATTGTTGAGATAAAAATAATAGATTCAAGTTGATAAAACATCATGCACATAGATTTGACAGGTTTATATCATTTATGATACCGTATATTCTTCAGGGCAGCACATTATTATTCTTTGAAGACCTAAAATCTTCAAATTTTAAGTTTTCAAATTTTCTGCTGGAGTACAAAGCTTTCCCATCTCCAATCTTGTTTAATAATTTGAGAAATCTGATTTTTACAGATTACTTTTACAGATCAGTGATATTTTAAATTAATTCAAATCAAAATGGCTCCAGAAAAAATTGACTTCAAGACTACTTACGTACGAAATGAAAATACCATCTCCGGTCGTTTGCAGGATGAAGTGGTGATGATGGATATTGATAAGGGCAAATACTTCTCACTTAATCCTGTAGCAACCCGGATCTGGGATCTTATTGAGGTGCCTCTGACTATTGATGAACTGTGTAGTAGGCTGATGGAAGAGTACGAAGTAGATGCCGAACAATGCCAGTCCGAGGTCACCGAGGTGATCGATGAGATGGTGAAACTTGGGGTCGTTCTTAAACATGAATGAACAAAGTTGGCTTTATAGTTAAAACTTTCTCCCTTCTTCGCGGGCACCAGCCCTGGAAACTCCTGCTGATCCTCATGCTGACATTATTGCAGGGGGTGACCGGGGGTTTTTCTATTGTATTGCTTATCCCTCTGCTGCAGCTGCTGAGCATAGGCACGGAAGGAGAGCCTGACGGCATCGCGCTTGCCATACGCAACTTCGCCGAAGGCGCCGGCATAGAGATCACCATCGGCAGCATACTTGTGGTGTACATGGTACTGCTTACCTTTAGTGCTCTGATTCAGTACTTGAAGGCGCTCCTCGATGCCCGGTACCAGCAGACATTCATATACACCCTTCGCCGAAGGCTGTTCCGCAAGATCATCATGGCCGACTGGCAGTTGC
>JAXGYS010000001.1:0-43459 GCA_040772125.1 Bacteroidales bacterium | reverse complement strand
TGGTCTACGACCATCGGATCCAGGAGATTTCTATTGCCTACTGCCTATTGCCTACTGCCTTACTACCATGGAAACTACAAAGAAACCCGCCCCCCCTTCCGACGACATCGACCTGATGCGCTATGTCTCGCTCTTCCTCAGCAACTGGCTGTGGATAGCAGCATCACTGTTCATAGCTCTGGGGATAGCCTACGTGGTCAACCGTTATGCACAGCGTGTCTACAACGTAAAGAGCACCCTCCTGATCAAGGAACAGCAGACCTCCGGAGGCATTGCAAGCATGGACCAGCTCTTTGCCGGTGACATCTATAACCCCTATCCCAATCTTGAGGACGAGGTGGCCATTCTGACCTCCTACACTCTTAACAGGCGCGTCATAGAGGATCTCCCGGAGCATCAGATAGCTTACATGCCCGTAGCACGTCATGGCATAGAATGGCAGAGGACATACAAGACATCGCCTTTCATCCTCAGGAAACTCGAAGACAAACAGCCGGCGGGCAAAGTAATGTCCATACGGTTTACTGGTCCGGACTCCTATCGTATAGAAGTGGAGAGTGATAATAAACGGAAAAAGAGGGCAGAGGATGAAGATCGGGAGTATAAGGTCGGCGAGGTCTATAATCAGCACGGGTTTAATTTTGTAATGGAGTTACGCGACAGCACCAGAGTCCTCAATGAAGGACAGAGGTGGCATGTATGGTTTGAATCACCTGATAACCTCGTAAATATATACCGGTCCAAACTTAAGGTTGAGCCAGTGGAGGACTATGCAAGGGTCTTCAATCTCACATTCGATGCTTACTCTCCACAGCAGGGATCCGATTACCTGAACACCCTCATGGCGATTTACATACTGCAGGGAAAAGAGTGGAAGAGCCGTGCAGCAGATAATACTATAAACTTTATCGAAACCCAGCTTGGGCTGATTTCCGACTCTCTCAGGATGGCAGAGAACACTATGGAGGCATTCAGAATGAATAACCGGTTTGTGGACCTGACTCTGGAAGGCACGCTTGTTCTTGAAAGGCTTGAAAAATTCGAGAACGAGAAGAACCAGATCGGGATGCAGATGCAGTATTATGAATATCTCCTCGAATACCTTGATGCAAGGGAAGAGCAGGAAAGCATAATATCTCCGAGTGTTGTCGGTGTGACAGATCCGACCCTGGTTAGGCTGGTTGAGGAATTTGCAGTCCTTCAGCAGCAGAAGAAGCAGATGGTGTTCACCGTCAAAGAAAACCAGCCCCAGGTCCAGCTCCTGAACCAGCAGCTTGAGGATGCGCGTGCGACGCTGCGCGAGAATGTCACCAGCGCCATAAACCAGCTCAAGCTTTCGATTAATAATATCAATCAGCGTATCTCCGGCGTCGAGAAGGAGCTTAACAGGCTGCCGGGTACTGAGAGGAGACTCATAACCATCCAGCGGAAGTTTGATCTCAATAACTCTGTCTACACATATCTCCTTGAGCGTCGGGCTGAGGCAGGCATAGCAAAGGCATCGCAGATCACGGACAACCGCATCATTGACCAGGCAATGGCTCAGAACAGTGTCAGGGTTCAACCGAAGGAGATGAAAAACTACCTCACAGCCGCATTGCTTGGCCTGCTGTTTCCCATGGCCCTGATAGTGATCTTCGATTTGATGAACAACAAGATCATCGGCAAACATGACGTGGAGCGGATTACCAAAGCGCCGATAATTGGTTACATAAGTCATTCGGAATACAAGGTTGAAGACCCTGTGGCAGAAAGACCAGGAAGTACGCTGGCCGAGAGTTTCAGGGCGGTGCGCACCTCTCTGGCGTTTTATACCGGACAGACAAAGTGCCCGGTTATTGTTGTCAGTTCACCTGTGAGCGGAGAAGGCAAGACCTTCGTCTCGGTAAACCTGGCAACCATTATCTCAATGATGAACAAAAAGGTGCTCATCGTGGGACTCGACCTGCGTAAGCCTCGTGTGCATGCTATATTAAAGGCAGGTAACGGCCATGGCATGAGCCAGTATCTCAGCGGCGGCGCCACATTCGAGGAGGTAATTGCCTCCACTGAAATCGACAACCTCTGGTTCGCCCCATCCGGCCCCGTGCCACCTAACCCTGCAGAGCTGATTGGCTCGCCGAAGATGGCGGAGTTCATTGCCAGGGCACGCGATGAGTTCGATGCAATCATCATAGACACGCCTCCGGTGGGAATTGTAACCGATGCACTTTTGCTTAGTCAACTGGCCAATGTCACACTCTTTGTGGTACGTCAGAGATATACCACCCGAGGGTCGGTACAACTTCTCGACGAGATCTTTCGCAAGGGTGAGATGCCGAACGTGGCTCTCCTGGTTAATGATATCTCCGCTTCGGGTTACTACGGTTACGGTCTCCGCTATGGCTACTCGCTAGGTTACGGAAGTCGTTACTATGATCCCGGCAACTACTACACCAAGGGAGGAGGCAAATCCTCCGGCTACTACACAAACGACTGACAATAACAAGCCTTCAGATTGAGACCCGTAGGGTCGAACCGAACCGTCCGCCAACTGGCGGGCTGTGAGTTCCCCGCAGGCAAACCCCGCACACGAAGTGTCGGGGCCTTCAGACTTTAAGCTATGAGAACTAAACTCACTCTTTTTCTGCTGCTGTCCTCCATCCTTGGAGCCTATGCCCAGCCAGACCAGCGCATTGCAAAGACCCCGAAAGTGAATTACGACTGGCAACCCGGATTTGTGAGTATTTCTGAACTGACCGCAGCGCCAGGTCTGGGACTTACAATTGACGGTCTTTCAAGGTATTATTATGGCCTGACCTCAGTGGCCGGGTATCAGTTTACCCGGAATATAACGCTCGGAGCGGGAGCAGGAGTCCACATTCATGACGACGGTACGCTGTTCCCTTTGTTTTTAGATATCAGGTATGCGTTCAATTCACAGGAGTTTGTTCCGTTTCTGTCAGGGGGTGGAGGTATAATGCTTGATTTCACAGATCTCGAGAGCACCAGGGTGTTCATAAACCCTTCTGCAGGCATCAGGTACGTTATGGCCAACAGGAAGTCACTATCCTTCTCCACAGGACTGATGGTTACTACCGGAGGCGCTAATGCCAGGAAGTCATTTATCAATTTCAGGCTGGGCCTCCAGCTAAAGGGTAGGAAATAACCCGCTGAGCCTTTCTTATTTAAAAGAGATTAATCTAAAATACAACTAAAATATTTTTTGTACCTTGTAACCCAAAGTCATTTACTATTATTAAAAGGACCGATATGAAAAGACTTTATGCCCTTACCGTTGCTTTGTTATTGACAGCATCCTATGCTTCAGCACAAATAGTAACTGAACGCTGCTGGCACCTCGACAAGGTGCAATTCCTGGAGCATAAGCAGGATTTCTGGAGAAGCCATAAAATGTTTTCTACCACTGCCTCTCGTGTTTCGGGAGTGACCGGTGGTTTTTACAATCTTACAGAGGCTCAGTATGGCTTCGGACTCAAACTTATCGATGAACCTTATGCTGAATATTATGCCGGTTTAACTACTGAATTTGGCTGGCGGTTTGCCAGTGGTATTGCATTGGGAGGCGGCATCGGCTACCATCAGTATAACGGAGGTTATGATATCCCGATATTCGGAGATGCAAGGTGGTATCTTGGTAAACAGCGTGTAAAGTTTTTCGTTATGGGTGCCGGGGGCTTCATGGCGAATTTCAAGGATTTCAAAGACCTCTCAAGAGTCTTTGTCAACCCCGGCGCTGGGATTACCGTGCCGCTTTCAAAGAATCTTCAACTCTCTTTTGCTACAGGGCTGCTTACCCAGTGGGACCGAAATATCTTTGAAGATGGCCCAGGCTATCGCGATAGCTTCATAAATATGAGGCTTGGCCTTATTTTTATGAAGTAGTAAAGCACAACTCTCATCTGAACAATGTTTTGTAAATTAGACGGCAAAAGATCTGATTTACAATAACGGAGTACCTATGAAACGCTTTTTAACCTTTGTAATCCTCGCACTTTTACCTGCATCGTATGTTTCTGCTCAGGTAGTGACTGAACGTTGCTGGCATCTGGATAAGATGCAATTCCTCGATCACCGGCAGGATTTCTGGCGAAGCCATAAGCTGTTCACCACAGCGGCACAGCCGTATGCGAGGGCCGGCGCAGGGTTATACAGTCTCACCGAAGGACATTATGGCTTCGGATTGTATGTAATAGAACCTCCATTCGCGCATTATTATACCGGCGCAACAACAGCCCTGGGCTGGCAATTCGGAAGTGGTCTTGCCCTGGGCGGCGGAACGGGGTACTTTAAATACAACGACGGTTACACTGTTCCACTATATGCTGATCTGAGGTATTTCATGGGCAGGCAAAGGGTTAGGTTCTTTGTCGCCATGCCTACTGGCTTCATGATGAATTTTGAAAGCTTCAGGGATTATTCAAAAGTATTCACCAACCCGGGCGTTGGATTGATAGTGCCTGTTATGAAGAATACTCATCTCTCCTTTTCCGCGGGACTCCTTACCCAGATTGACCGTGAGATTTTTGATGACCCAAGCTTCAATGCTGCCTGGCACGACAGCTTTATCAACCTGAAACTCGGCCTCCTCTTCGGCGAATAAAACAGTTGATCCAACAGTTTTTGTTACAGGCCTTCATTAGTGAAAAAATGAATCATGGAGATGAAATATTAATCTATAAACAGCTCAGCTGGGATTATAACATTTCGCCTGTCGATATTAAGTCTGTTCTTAAGGGCGACAAGGCAAGTGCCGGCCATTTTACACAGGAAATGCTCTTCATAAGAATGCTTGAGACCTATCCATGGTTTACCATTCTTCAGGTGCTTAATGTTTATGACATAAAAAAGCTACTCACTACTAGGGTTGTCAGCAAACTTAGGTCGGCATCACTAAGGGAAAAATATGAATTTGTCAGGCTCAGATTACAGCAGGTTATACCTTCTGCAGGATAAGTTTTTGTCCTGGTTTCATGATTTGGGATATCCGTTCTATCTGACCGGGGGTACCGCACTGGGCAGATTCTATCTGAATCATCGCCTGAGTGAGGACCTTGACTTTTTTGTGAACAGTGATCCGGATTATGCCCAGTATATTGTGGAAATAAGGAATGCAATTATTTCGGAATTCACTGTCAATATTGATCAATCACTCTTTGCAGAAGATTATACACGTTTATTTATCACCGGGGGAGACCTGGCACTCAAGGTTGAGTTAATCAATGACGTACCGTATCATGCCGGCAAGCCGGAGTGTTACAGGTACGGTCTTGTGGACAATCCGCTTAATATCCTGGCCAATAAGCTCACTGCCATTGTTGGGCGTGATGAACCAAAGGATATGTTTGATATAGTTAATATTGCCTGCACCTATGCTTTCAGCTGGAGGGATGTATTCTATCATGCAAAGCAAAAAGTGGTGATCAATGAACTGGATGTGGAGCAGAGGCTGGTATCCTTTCCGGTAGAATGGTTTCTCAACGTAAACTGGCTCCTTGCGCCGCCTGATCCTGTCCTGCTTCAGAATAAAATCAGACAAATCTCTGACGATTTTCTGCTTGGCCGCGAAAATTCCCTGGGGACAGGGAAAAAACCGATTGGACAGGTAATTCCCGGAGATTTTTAATTTCAGAGACCTAAACCTTCAGACTTTCCCATGCTTCTTGACCTCATCGTCGGCGCCCGCCCCAACTTCATGAAAATCGCCCCCATCATCCGGGAGATTGAGAAGAGAAGGGCATCAGGCGGAACAATTAGCTACAGGCTGGTGCATACCGGCCAGCATTATGACCGTAATATGAGCGGATCATTCTTTGATGATCTTGGCATCCCGGAGCCTCACGTCAACCTTAATGCAGGCAGCGGCACCCAGGCAGAACAGACTGCCGGCATCATGCTCGGCTATGAGAAGGTCCTGGCGGAGAAAAAATCCGACCTCTGCATCGTTGTGGGCGATGTAACATCAACCATGGCCTGCGCCATCGTGGCAAAGAAGATGCTTGTTCCTGTAGCCCACATCGAAGGAGGCATACGGTCCGGCGATATGACAATGCCTGAGGAGATCAACCGCATTGTCACCGACAGCATCACCGACTACTTTTTCACAACCTCCGAAACCGCAAATGAAAACCTTCGGAAGGCCGGCGTACCCGAAAACCGGATCTTCTTCGTCGGCAACACGATGATAGACACGCTCCTTGCCAGCCGGCCTCGCTTCAGAAAACCCGTGATCTGGGATGACCTGCAACTGACGGAGAAAAAGTACGTTGTCCTTACCCTTCACAGGCCCAATAATGTTGATGACCCTGCAAACCTGAAACATCAGCTGGATGAGATCATAAAAGGAGCCTCCGGAATGCCGGTAGTTTTTCCCGTGCACCCAAGGACCAGGAAGGTGATGCAGGGAATTGACCTGGCTGACGGTTCAGTCCTCCGCATGGCTGACCCAATGGGATACCTGGAGTTCAATTATCTCGTTGAAAAAGCACTGGTGGTGATCACCGACTCAGGCGGCATTACCGAGGAGACAACCGTCATGAGTGTCCCCTGCATGACCCTGCGCAACAGCACCGAGCGGCCGGAAACAGTGACAATGGGAACAAATGAACTTCTGGGCACCAACCCTGACGCGATCGCCCCGGCAATGCAAACGCTTCTCTCCGGCCAATGGAAGAAGGGCAACATACCCCCTCTCTGGGACGGCCACACCGCTGAACGCATAATTGAAATTATATCCAACCTCAAACTTTAGTGTAAAGACTTTAGACTTTAAGGACTTAAAAAAAACTTGACTTGAATATTATTCTTTCCTAAATTAGTACTGTCTGATAAACATTACTAAATATGAAAAGAATACAAGTTATTGCAGCAGTTGTTGTGGCATTCCTGTTTTCTGCAGGCTGCGCAACAGTGAAGGTCTACTCCGATGCGGGACTGAAAAACGAGACCGGCCTCCGCTACTACACGCTCAAACCTTATCTTCTCGTGGAATACCAGGCAGATAAGGACAACATCGTAAAGACTACGGTGATTTACCTGCCCGACATGACATCGCCGCAGTTTATGAAAATCAAACCCGGCATCGGCTCCAGCGAGCTGAAAATGACCTTCGGTAACAGCTCCCTTGAATCCTATGGCGTGGTTACCGACTCAAAGCTGCCGGAGACCATGGCCGCATTTGCAGATATCCTGTCGAAAAGCGCCTATGCCGCCCAGAACTTTGCAGGTCCCGGGCCTGAAATACAGCCTGACGAGGAGCAGGCGACTCCTTTCCGGCTGTTTGAGATCATATTTACTGCTTCGGGGACAAGTTTAAGGGAGGTCACACAATGAAGAACAGGATTCTTAACCGTAAGATCTGGGTCAGCGGCGTATCTCACAAGGTAGGTACCGGCTGGCTCTCGCCGCAGCCCGACCTGAGCGACTTCACCGCATCCAGCAAACAGATCACGGCATTCAGCAGGAAACTGGGATTCCCCGGGCAGAAAACCAGGAGCGCTGAGCTCCCCACCTTACGCTCTCCTCTTAAATCCTCTTTGGATTTGAGAGAATGGTGCTCCCCTGTCGAAAACCAGCTTGAACTGGGAGCCTGCACCGCCCATGCAGCAGCCGGCATAGTCGAGTATTTTGAGAGAAGGGCTTTCGGGAAGCATATCGATGCATCACGACTCTTCCTTTACAAGACCACACGCAACCTGATGCAGGTTACCGGAGACACCGGGGCATGGCTTCGGGAAACAATGGGTGCACTGACCCTTTGCGGAGTGCCCGATGAGAAATACTGGCCATATAAGGTCAAGGACTTCGACAAGGAACCGGGCGGATTTGTCTATGCCCTGGCAGAGAACTACTCGACAGTCAAATATTTTTCTCATGATCCGCAGGGATCAAATCTGAAGGGAACGGATGTTCTGGCGTCTGTTAAAAAATACCTTGTTGCAGGTATCCCGTCAATGTTCGGCTTCTGGGGTTTTCAGTCGTTCGAGGAGACGGATAAACCCGGCGACATCGCCTACCCATGCAAGGACGAATCGGCACAGTGGGGTCACGCGGTTGTTGCTGTCGGCTATGACGACAGCCGTACTATCACCAACCTGAGATGCAAGTCAGAAACCAAAGGCGCCCTGTTGATCCGCAATTCCTGGGGCAAATCGTGGGGTGAAGACGGCTACGGCTGGCTGCCGTACGATTATGTACTCAATGGCCTGGCCCTCGACTTCTGGTCCATCCTCGATATGAGATGGATTGATACCGGCAATTTCGGGCTGTGAAACTATGACCTGATAAGGTTGTTATTAATGTAGGTTGTAATTATAGCAAAATCTAAGAGAATATGCCACCCTATATATTTGAAGGTAAGTTTCAGGACAAGACATCCGTTGTCAGGGTAAAGTTGTTGCTTTTTCATTTTCAGGATGAAAATAGGGTGCATTTTGTCTATTCACCCCATCTCGACCTTACGGGTTACGGCAATGACGAGAATCAGGCAAAGAAATCCTTCGAGGTTGTCATGGAAGATTTTGTTGATTATACTGTAAAAAAGAAGACTATTGCCAAAGTTCTGGCTGATTTGGGTTGGGAGGTGAAAGGATCAGAAAAACACCCGCGGAAGTTACTGGCACCAAGCATTACAACGGTTATTAATGAAAATGAGTATATCTCAGAGATTTTTGATAAGTACAGTGTAAATACTTTTCACGAGGAGATAGGGTTACCGGTATAAGCAAGGACTGTCATGACTGCCAGGAAACTATCAAACATACCGGTAGTTAAATTCCGTAAATTCCTTGATAGCCAGGGTTAAGAACTTTGATTTCATGGCACAGTGTTTTAAAATTCAACTTTCACACTGATAAAGTTACAACCTTTATAAATTCACGTCAACAAAATCCCTTTCGACTTTTGACTTTATAGACTTTTGACTTTCGACTTATAATCATGAACATCTCCATCGTAGGCACCGGCTACGTCGGCCTTGTCAGCGGCGCCTGTTTTGCCGAGCTCGGGGCCACAGTTCATTGCATCGACACGAACCAGGAAAAGATTGACAAGCTCAACCAGGGTATAATCCCCATTTATGAACCTGGCCTCGAAGATCTTGTCCGACGCAATGTAAAGGCAGGCAGGCTCTTTTTCTCAACCGACCTCACGGATAGCCTCAATGATGTAGAGATGCTGTTCATCGCCGTGGGCACACCTCCGGGAGAAGACGGCAGCGCCGACCTCAACCAGGTGCTTGCCGTAGCACGGAAGATCGGGCAGAACCTTGAAAAATACCTCCTTGTCGTAACCAAGAGCACTGTGCCTGTCGGATCGTCAAAAATGGTCAGGAACACCATAGAGGAGGAACTTAAAAAACGAAGGGCAGATATACAGTTTGACGTTGCCTCCAACCCCGAGTTCCTTAAGGAGGGTGCGGCCATAGACGACTTCATGAAGCCTGATCGTGTTGTTGTGGGTGTTGAGAGCGAGAGGGCAAAAGAGTTGATGACAAGGCTTTATGCACCGATGCTGCTCAGCAATTTCAGGGTGATCTTCATGGATATCCCCTCGGCCGAGATGACAAAGTATGCTGCCAACGCAATGCTGGCGACCCGTATCAGCTTCATCAATGAGATCGCCAATCTCTGTGAGAAGGTAGGAGCTGATGTCTCTATGGTCAGAAAAGGCATTGGAACGGACTCCCGCATTGGCAGCAAATTCCTTTATCCCGGTCCTGGATTTGGAGGCTCATGCTTCCCCAAGGATGTAAAGGCACTGATAAGGACAGGAAAAGATCACGGATCACCCCTGACCCTCCTGGAATCTGTTGAAGCAATAAACGAACGGCAGAAAAAGGTGCTGTTCACAAAGTTCAGCAATCACTACCAGGGCAAAATCAATGGCATGCATGTCGCCATATGGGGCCTGAGCTATAAGCCCGGCACCGACGACATGCGTGAGGCGCCCTCGCTGACCCTGATAGACCAGTTGCTCGAGGCAGGATGTACAGTTAAAGCTTATGACCCTGCTGCAATGGACGAAGCAAAGCGACGGCTGGGAGACAAGATTGAATATGCATCAGATATTTATGATGCCGTCAGGGATGCCGATGTGCTCTTCCATGTAACAGAATGGAAGGAATACCGTATGCCGGACTGGCAAAAAGTACGCTCCCTGATGAAAAATCCACTCCTCATCGACGGTCGTGGTGTCTTCAACAAAACCGATCTGGAAGGCATCACCTACCTGAAAATTGGTTAAATGTCTTTTATTCTGAAAGTATCTTTGACCCTCAGACCTTGAGACATCAGACCTTCGTACCTTATTACAAACCTTAAGTATAAGACCCAGGCAAAAGGAGCGCTGCTCATCCGTAACTCCCGGGGCAGAAACCGGGGCGACAACGGCTACTGCTGGCTCCCATATGACTAAATCCTAAATGGCCTCGCCCTCGACTTCTGGTCACTGATTGACATGAAGTGGATTGATACCGGTAATTTCGGTCTTTAAGCGAATGAAGGTTCTCTCTTAAACATCTGGTCCTGCGAATTCGTCGCAAGACACTTCAAAAGGTAAGAAAGAGCTGCTGATATCCCGGCGATCAGCACAGGCTTCATGGTTACCCATGTGAACACAGCTCCTGTGTCAAGGATATTAATCACACCGGTTAGAACAGCTGTAAGAAAAGCAATCAGAAGACCCCTTGAAAAATCTTTCCAGTCCAGAGTAAGGAATTTTGACTTCATGACAAGACAATTTTAAGGTTTAACTTTCACAACCCTAAAGTTATGCCAATCGTATTACAAAGTCAAGAAGCAGGGGAAAAGAGAACGATAGAACTGAAAAATACTATTATGGAATTGAATTGTGAAGAAGAGATCCGGCAGGTGTTTAAAATGGAATCGCAGGCTGTCATGAACATCCCTGTTACAGGTGGATACTCAAAGGCAGTTAATCTTATATATGATCATGTTCATATCCGTAAGGGAAAGCTTGTTACCAGCGGACTGGGCAAGGCGGGCGAGATAGCCCACAGCATATCCACATTGTTCAGTTCAACAGGAACCCCCGCCATCTTCCTTCATCCCAGCGAGGCTCAACACGGAGACCTGGGAGTGTTGCAGGAAAATGATGTCTTAATGGTGGTGTCCAACTCAGGGGAGACACGTGAGGTGATCGAGTTACTTGACCTGACTGAGAAAATGCATCCCATGATGCCGGTAATTCTGATCTGCGGTAATGAACAGAGCAGCCTGGCGAAGAGATCTGCAATCTGTGTTTCTACCGGTCATCCAGAGGAGGTATGTCCCCTGGGGCTTGCACCTACCACAAGCACTACTGTAATGGCTGCCATCGGTGATGCCCTTGTTGTGCTTATGATGAAGAAGATAGGGTTTACAAAAGAGGAGTACGCCAAACGTCATCATGGCGGGTATATAGGAAACAAACTGAGAAATGGAGAAGTTGATACTGATCGCAGGACCGTGCGTGGTTGAAAGCGAGGAGATTACATTGCATATAGCACGGGAGGTTGTTCGTCTCGGTGCTGAATATGACATGGATCTGATATTCAAAGCTTCTTACCGCAAGGCGAACCGCACCCGCGGCGATTCATTCATCGGTATAGGTGATAAAGAGGCTCTGGAGATACTGGCGAAGGTTAGGAAGATGTTCGGGGTAAGGGTGACAACCGACATCCATTCTCCTGAGGAAGCGATGCTGGCCGCGGAGTATGTTGATGTCCTCCAGATACCTGCGTTCCTTTGCCGTCAGACGGATCTCCTTGTTGCCGCAGGCAGCACCGGAAGAACGGTGAATATCAAGAAAGGGCAGTTTGCCTCGGCAGGCACGATGGACTATGCGGTTGACAAGGTGCGTGCTTCGGGGAATAATGATGTCATGCTTACCGAGCGGGGTACATTCTTCGGGTATAATGATCTCGTGGTTGATATGCGAAACATACCTTTAATGAAGAAGGCCGGAATTCCGGTCATTGTTGATATTACACACTCGTTGCAGCAGCCAAACCAGCCTGCCGGTTTTTCCGGGGGTAACCCTGAGATGATTGAGACAATAGGTAAATGTGCGGTTGCCGCCGGTGCTGACGGTATCTTTCTTGAGACTCATCCCAGGCCGGCGGAGGCATTGTCTGATGCAATGAGCATGCTTCCGCTTGACCGGCTTGAAGATCTTCTTAGAAAACTGACATCAATCAGAAAGGCATTGTCATGAAGTTTATAGGTATTATTCCTGCCCGTTACAGCAGTACACGGCTGCCCGGCAAGCCGCTGGCCATGATAGGCGACAGGCCGATGATACAGCATGTCTGTGAGCGTGCATCGCAGGCCCTGACTGAGGTTTGGGTCGCCACCGATGACCAGCGTATTGCTGATGCGGTGAATGGTTTTGGCGGATCGGTGATGATGACTTCCCCGGATCACACGACGGGCACTGACCGTTGTGCTGAGGTTGCTGCTAAACTGGCAGGCGAAGGCGACATAGTAATAAACATTCAGGGAGACATGCCTTTCATCTCTCCTGAAAGCATAAAGCTTCTATGTGACTGTTTCAGTGATCCGTTGACTGACATAGCAACCCTTGCCGCCCCTTTTACCAGGGCAGAGGAGATGCAGGTCAGGCATAAGGTAAAAGTGCTTGTTGAAGACGACGGATGGGTTTATAATTTCAGCAGGGTACCTATGAAAAAGGAGCCCGCTGGCCATGATGGCCAGAATGATTGGATAGCAAAAAATTATAAGCATATAGGATTATACGGGTATCGTTTCAATACTTTGATGCAGATTACAAAACTACCTCAGTCGCAATCAGAGCTGGCAGAGAGTCTCGAACAGCTTAGGTGGCTGGCAAACGGGTACAGGATTAAATGTGCAATAATTCCCGAGGATACTATCAGCGTTGACACTCCTGAAGATCTGCAGAATGCAATAAAATATTATCTGAATGACGTTGTCTGTTGAGAGTAAAGAAATCTGGACCTCTGAACTTTTGAAAAGACCCTGTCCTCTCTGTGGAAGCAGGGACAATGTCATTATTTCACGAAGAATGAAGGACAACATTAATCTTCCCACCGTAATATGCAGGGAGTGTAGTTTGGTTTTCACAAATCCATTACCGAAAGAAGAGATTTACAATAGGTTTTATGAAGAAGCATATAATGATTTTTATATTCACCAGGAGAAATTCACCCCATCAAATAAAATTCCTGGTGATGTAAGGCAAATTATCGATATAATAAGCAAATTTCTTCCAGACAACAACTCACGAATATTGGAGATAGGGTCTGGCAGCGGCAGATTAATATATTATCTGTCAGATAAATATCCGAATATCAAGGGAATTGAACCGGGAAGTAACTCTGCAAACGCAAAGGCAACGTATCGGTTAAACATCATTGATGACTTTTTTGAATCCCATGATTTTGGCGACGAGAAGTTTAACCTAATTCTCATGGTCCATGTTTTTGAACACTTTTATGATGTCAATCAGGCTTTATTAAAATGCCGTGATTTATTAACTGGGAACGGATACTTGTTTATTGAGGTGCCTAATATTCTCAAGCCATTCAAATCACCTGATCATTATTTTTTAAGATATGTTCACCCAATTAATTACTCTCCATATACAATTAAATCACTGCTCCTGAAGCATGGATTCTTGACAGTGTATGAGGATTCGGAGGGCAATAGAGGACTGGGGCCCAAGAACATCAGAGTAGTTGCGGTTAAGGATAATAGTGAAAAACTTAGCTCACAAACTGAGAAAATCAGCTATAAGGATGTAATAAAGGAATTCAAACTTAAACGTCTTGAGTGGATCTTGTATGGACGGACTTATTTCAACTTGGTCAAATCATTTCGCTTAATTAAATCTAAACTTGTCAGGAGCGTGATTGGCGATATAATTAAAAAGATAGTGCGGCATAAACGTGATATTTATTTTTAATGGGCAAAGACTCTAAAAGATTTCTTAAGGGTGTTGCCTCAGGGCAGTGCTTTTATGATCGTAAGCCTGCTAATCACTTTTGCTGAATCGTTGTTGAATTGAACCCCCAACAATCTAAAAATCGGTGCAATAAACCGTATACACTCACAATAAATTATAATCCATAAACAATGACCCCTCCCGAAGACTGGACATTGATCATTGAACCAAAGGGCAAGCTTTTAAGCCTTAACCTTAAGGAGATATGGCGCTACAAGGACCTGCTTGAGATGTATATCAAACGTGACATAGTTACGTTTTACAAGCAGACAATCCTCGGGCCTCTCTGGTTCTTTATACAGCCAATTTTTACGACGATTGTTTTTATGTTCGTGTTTGGCGGATTGGCAGGCATTCCAACAGACGGCATTCCGCAGGCATTGTTCTACCTGTCGGGAATCACGCTTTGGAACTATTTTTCGGAAACACTGACCAAGACTTCTGACACATTCCTTCAGAACCAGGCCATCTTCGGAAAGGTCTATTTCCCGAGACTGATTGCCCCTTTATCAATTACCTTGACTGGTTTGGTAAAGATGTTTATTCAGTTCAGTCTCTTCGGTATCGTTTACATCTGGTTTGTGATAAAGGGAATTGATGTTAGACCCAATTCATATGCCTTGCTCTTTCCGGTTCTGTTATTTATCCTTGCTAACCTTTCTCTCGGATTTGGTATCATCATCTCATCCATGACCACAAAGTATCGTGACCTTAAATTTCTTATCACTTTCGCGATTCAGCTCTGGATGTATGCCACACCCGTGATATATCCATTGTCCGTAATGAAGGGAAGCTATGAGAAGTATATGTGGCTCATCCAGGCCAATCCAATCACAGCCGTCATGGAAACATTCAAGTATGGTTTTCTTGGTCAGGGATCGTTCACCTGGCTCTCACTGGGCTATAGTTTACTGTTTTCTATCGTTATTCTATTCTTTGGTATAATATTATTTAATAAAATTGAAAGAAGCGTTATGGATGTTATATAAATCAAATCATTCAATAGTCATGCCCCCTTCAAGGACTTTTCTAAGAAGAAGCAACTTTGAAACTCTGAAATCCTAAAACTCTGAAACATCTCTTACATGAGTGATATAGCTATAAAGTTCGAGAACATCTCCAAGCAATACAGACTGGGCAAGATTGGAACCGGCACCCTGAGTCACGACCTGAAGCGGTGGTGGACGGTGAATGTGCGCGGGAAGGAGGATCCGTACATTAAGATAGGATCTGTAAATGACCGCAGTATCAGGGCTGAAAGTGAATATGTCTGGGCTCTCAAGGACATTAACCTTGAGGTGAAACAGGGAGAGGTGCTGGGGATAATCGGCAAGAATGGTGCAGGGAAATCAACTCTCTTGAAGCTGCTCAGCCGGGTAACCACACCTACTACGGGCAGGATCTTGTCCAAAGGTAGGATTGCTTCCCTTCTGGAGGTAGGTACGGGGTTTCATCCTGAGATGACCGGTCGTGAGAACATTTACATGAACGGCTCGATCATGGGGATGACAAAAGCTGAAATAACCCGCAAATTTGACGAAATTGTTGATTTTGCCGGGGTTGCAAAATATATTGACACTCCAGTAAAGCGATTTAGCAGCGGGATGACTGTCAGGTTAGGCTTTGCAATTGCAGCACATCTTGAGCCCGAAATTCTGGTAGTTGACGAGGTTCTCGCTGTGGGTGATGCGGAATTTCAGCAAAAAGCGATTGGTAAGATGCAAGATGTAAGTCAAAGCGGAGGACGGACAGTTCTATTTGTAAGCCATAATATGTCATCTTTGAAAAGTCTTTGTAAAAAAGGAATAATCCTCAAAAATGGGACGATATCATACTCGGGAGATATTTCATCTGCAGTTACATTATATCTGCAAAATGAAACAACTAATGCTTTAAATTATATTAACAATATTGCTTATCAAGCATCTTATATTCGGCTAAAAACAATCACAATAAATAATAAACAAGCTGGATCAGTTAAATTTAAGGATCATAAAAACATTATTGAAATTGAAATTGATGGAGAGTTGTTCATTGAGACTAAAATGGCTTTTGAGTTACGGTTATTAGACAAACTCAATATGCCACTTGCTTTTTATAGTCCCGGTCATTTTTACGGAAAAGCAAAAGATTTTAATGTTGGGGATTTTCATGTAGAAGAGAAAATCTTTCTGCCAGAAGAAATTAACAGGGGCACTTATAAACTTGATTTATTTTTAACCCTACCAGGTAGCACGTATCATGTTTCAATAAAAGATATATATATAGATATCGAAGGTTTCCCCACAAAAACAGGCTGGGTTTTTGATTATGAAAAAGGGGCAGGGTTTATTTTAATCAAATAGCTATGGATGTCTATTTTATTTCCTATGGTGATAAACGATTTAAGAAATCCCTGAATCGCATTTCCAAGGAGGCAAAGCTAACAGGTAAATTTAGCAAGGTTATAAAGTACCGGCCAGAAGATCTTCCAATATTTATCAAAGCATCACCGGCTTTCGCATTTGATAGAGGTGGCGGTTATTGGTTATGGAAACCTTATATAATTTACAAAACTCTTAAAGAGGCCAAAGAAGGAGATATTATTGTATATGCAGATGCGGGCTGCTCAGTCTTTGCCTCTGATGAGTGGGAGAAATATTTCAACTATTTAGAAATTTATAACGCAATTTTCTTTTATTATAAACAAGGCTTCAATTATTGGGGTGATCAGTTTGATTCAACAATTTCAGGCTGGATCAAAAAGGATGCTGGTGAATATTTTGATCGGTTATTTAAAAATAAAAAATGGAGAGATTATCAAAAGTTATGGGCTGGTTTTATTATTATGAAAAAGTCGAGTAATTGTAACATCATTGAAGAATGGCTAAAGATTATGCTATTTAAACAAGAGCTTTTAATTGATCCTTATGGTGCTGAAATAAATGATCAAGAAGAATTATTTATTAACCACAGACACGATCAAGCTTTGTTAACACCTTTGGTGTATTTTTATCAATCGCGTTTGAATTTACTTCTATTGCCCGAAAATAGTGAACGAAGAATTAATGGACAGGCTTTATTTGCAGGTCGCATTAGAGATAAAAGTCTAAAGAAGCGGGCAAAGCTATTTATTTATGACAAATTAGGAAAAAGCAGTTATAATTTAGTGAGCAAAGTATATAAATACTTACAAGCTGAACTATAATAAGGGCATCAAATCTTAGTCTGAAAACCAAAGTATTATTCAGAATCTTCAGTGATTTAGAATTATTTGATAAAGTAATGGTGGAAGAAAATTTTGAAATGACTACTTGGCCAAAAATATCTATAATTACCCCTTCATTCAATCAGGGAGGCTTTATTGAAGAAACAATACGGTCTGTTATTCTTCAAAATTACCCGGATTTTGAATACTTTATCGTAGACGGCGGTAGCACTGATAATACGATTGACATAATTAAAAAGTATGAAAAGTCCATTACAAAATGGGTAAGTGAGAAAGATGAAGGGCAAAGTGACGCATTAAATAAGGCCTTTAATTGGTGCACAGGTGATTTGATATGCTGGATAAACAGCGATGACTTTTTCTATCCTGGAGCTTTTATGAAAATTGCAGAAAAATATTTAACATGCAATACAAAAGAAACGAGTATCATAACCGGAAATACGATCAACATTGATAGGGATTCGAATCCATTTACACATAGCACTAAGTCATACTTTCCGTTTAATACCCCAGCCGATCTTACATTAATTGATCACTCAAAATGGTATTTACCACAACCATCGTCTTTTTTCTTAAGAGCAAAAATCATTGAAACTGGCTTTTTTGTAAGAAAAGACTTGCATTATCAGATGGATAGAGACATAATTTATCGACTCCTTAAGATTGGAAAATTAGTCTTGGTCGACGAAGATATCGCAACTTATCGCGTTCACGAAGAAAGCAAGACAACCGGTGGTAAGCATGTTTTTGACTCCACCTTTGAGACTCTTAAGACATTTGCCTTTTATCGGACAGGAATTGCCGCGGAAGACAGATTAAGGAGGCGTGTGATGCACCTGAGAATGGCGCCGGGTTGTCTAAGTTTGGCAAGGAGTAGTAATCAGGTGTTTCTAAGCACCAAGTACTTTTTTATGGCGGCTTATTTCAGGCCCGCCTTTTTAAAAACAAAAAAGTATTGGTATTCTGTAATAAAATCAATCCTTGGAAGAAATTAAACAAATATAAATTGAAATAGGCACACAAGAAAAATTTCGATTTAGTTTAAAGCAGATAGTAGTAATCCTATTGACTTTAAGAATCAGCGAGCAATAAATCCGCTTTTAATGATCAGTTCCTATTGCAAACGCTTATTGCATTTTTGCTTAGTGGATTCCCTGAAGCTTTAGACCTTTCCCTCAGCTAACCTATGACCCGCCACCAGGCCGAAATACACCTTAAGAAGCTATTTGGATTTGACCATTTCTTCGATCTGCAATGGCAGGTAATTGAACATGTGCTGGCCGGAAGAAGGGTGCTGTTAATTGAGAAAACCGGGTTTGGCAAATCGCTTTGCTACCAGTTTCCTGCAACACAACTGCCGGGCGTTACCATCGTCTTCACCCCGCTTATAGCCCTTATGCGCGACCAGGTGCGAAGCATGCACGAAAAGGGTATTCGCGCTGCAGCCATCAACTCAAACCAGGAAAGGGAAGAGAATGACAAAATCATTACAAAAGCCCGGCAAAACGAGCTTGATATCCTTTATATCGCCCCAGAGCGAATGGAAAATGCCGGGTGGATAAGCGCAGCCCGCGAAATGAAAATTGCAATGGTGGTGATTGATGAGGCCCATTGCATCTCGATGTGGGGACAAAGCTTCAGACCGAACTATCGCCGCATTGTGAACCTCGTCCGGCTGCTGCCTAAAAACTTCCCGGTGCTCGCTACCACCGCAACGGCAACACCCCGCGTGGAGGCCGATATCATAGAACAGGCCGGAACGGACCTGATCCCTGTCAGGGGACAGCTGCTTCGCCCTAATATCCGCCTCTTTGTTGTTCATGTAAACAGCGAGGATGAAAAGTTTTTCTGGCTGGCTGAGTATCTGCCGCGCCTCCCGAAGCCGGGAATCATTTATACCGGAACCCAGGCAAACACAGAGATATACTCCAACTGGCTTCAGTTCCTCAAACTTAACTCTGCTGCCTACAGTGCCCGCCTCGACGCAGATACACGGACTCGTGTCGAGGCTGACTTCATGAACAATAAATACGATTCCGTTGTCTCGACAAATGCACTGGGAATGGGTATTGATAAACCAGACATACGTTTTATAATCCATACTCAGATACCCCAGTCGCCCATAAACTATTACCAGGAAATCGGCAGGGCAGGCCGCGACGGGCAGGAAGCATTTGCAATTCTCCTGTACAACCCGCGCGAAGACCGCGAACTCCCGGAAAGCTTCATTGAGGGGAGCAAGCCCTCGAAGGATAAATATGAAAAGGTAATTGAGGTAACCAGGAAGGAGCTGCTTGGCAGGAATCAGATTATCAGGGCCACCAATCTGAAGAAAACCCAGGCGGAGGTTATACTTGCCGATCTGACAGATCAGAACATCCTGAATGAGCAGCAAGGCGCCGGGAAGAAGTACTTTTACAATCCCGATGCGCCGACATTGGACCTGTCGTTATTTGATGAATTACGCGAAACACAGTACCGGGAGCTGGACCAGATGCTTGCATATATATCCGTTACCGGTTGCAGGATGCAATACCTGTGCAATTACCTGGGTGATACACTGCCTCATGAATGCGGCGTTTGCGATAATGACTCCGGGAAACGCGTCCCGGTCAGAACACGCGAGGAATATCCTCAGAAGTTAAATGAGTTTCGTGAAACATTTTTCCCGGTTCTGGATGTTGAGACTTCGCGAAGCAATATTATCAATGGCGTTGCGGCATCCTGGTACGGAGTTTCGAATGTTGGAGCAGCTTTGCATCGATCAAAATACGAGGGCGGTGGCAATTATGCCGACTGGCTGTTAAGCCTGACGCTGAAGGCTTACAGAAAACAGTTCGGAACATCGAAATTCGATCTGATTTTGTATGTTCCCCCTACTGTGTCCGGAGACCTCGTAAAGACCTTCGCTGAAAAAGTCAGTTCGGTACTGAAGATCCCGGTTTCGCATAAGCTTGTAAAGACCTCCGCAACCGAGCCGCAAAAGGTGTTTCAGAGCGCCATATCAAAGAAGGATAACGTCCGCGGAAAGTTCATGTACCTGGACCCGGAAGAAATTGCAGGGAAAAGCGTTCTGCTGGTTGATGATATATTTGACAGCGGTTGCACCATAAAGGAAATAGGAAGGTATCTGACCGGTATAGGTGCGGTACGGATTGCTCCGCTGGTGATTGCACGAACGGTTGGAGGAGATCTTTCAGTCAGTTGATCATGAACGGTTTCACGGATTACACATATTGGATCGCTGTTGCTCATCTGCCGGGATGGCATACTGAGAGGATCAACCGGTTCATAGTGCAGGTTGTGCATGAAAAGCAGATGGCCTGGTCTGAATTCTTCGGACTGGATAAACAGGCATGGCGAAAAATATTTGCCTTCAGCGATAATGAGCTGGCTGATATAGAATCCGCAAAAAACGATTTGCCACGTCTGGCATTTATTGCCGAGCAACTGCAGAACGAGGGATTCCATATCATCACCTTAAACTCTCCCGGTTATCCGGCAGTTTTAAAGGAAAACCTCAAAATGAAGGGCAGTCCGCCTTTGTTGTACATAAAAGGGCGAAAGGGATTGTTACAGGAGGATGCAATTGCTATTGTAGGATCAAGAAGTGCAGGAAAGGTCGCTCTGGATTTTACCGACCGGGTAGCAAGGAGAAGTTCAGAAGAATCGAAGGTAGTTGTAAGCGGGTTCGCCAAAGGCGTTGACAGGCAGGCGCTTGACAGTGCTATCGCAGCCCGCGGGAAGAGCATTATTGTATTGCCGCAGGGTATTCTTACATTTCAGTCGGGTTTCAAAAAATATTATAAGCCCATTGTTAACGGCGATCTTCTGGTGTTAAGCACTTTTTTCCCGAAGGCCGGTTGGGATGTCGGGCTGGCCATGGCCCGGAATGCTTATATCTACGGGTTGGCGAGGGAGATTTATGTTGCCGAGACTGACAGCAAGGGCGGCACCTGGGAGGGTGCGATGGACGGATTGAGGAGGCATCGCACTGTATATGTGCGGATACCGGAGCCGGGAGAGAAGAATGCGAACCAGAAGCTTATTGATCTCGGGGCCGTTCCGATAGATATGGATGGGAATATTATTAGAGACGTGGCCGGGAGTTCCGGGGAGTTGTTTGAGCAGGCTCAAAGTCAGGAGGCGGATGAACCGGATGCGATGTATGGTAATTCTGGAAGGGATTACGGAAAGGAGATAATTGAGTTTTTGAAGGAGGGAATTTATACCTCCAAGGAGATACGACTGGCATTAAATATTGACTGGGACAGCAGGAAGCTGACGGCGTTTCTCAGAAAGAATCCGAATGTAAAAACCGTGCCGGGCAAGCCTGTTAAGTTTACGAGGAATGAAATTGTGGAGGGGGAATTGTTTTAAGTAACGAGAACTAAAAACCTGATTACTTAAAAAAAATAGAACCTTCAAAACTTATAAAACACTAATAATATGAAATTTACGAAAGAGCCTCCGTATAGTCTTGAAGAATTGGCTTGCATTGTGAATGCAATGATCGATGTTTTGCAACTAGAAGTACCAAGGTTGACACAAGCATCAATCGCTCAAATAAACAATGCCTTGATCCGAATCGATGGCGAGTACAGGTCTTCCTTAAAGCTTGCTGATCAATGGACCCAGATGGTAGATGTTCTTAGCAGGCTGAATAGTGACGAGAAGAACAGAGAGAAAATCATTAAAAGGGCAGAAAAAATCTACGAGCATCTTAGCGAAAAAAAGGAATTAATCTAATTTCTCCAATCTCACCTTTGTAATGATTATGCAGTCATACTATTAAGGGGAAAAGAGTATATGTTGAAGCAGCAGACCTCGGATATGAAGATTACTGAAATCGAAAAATACATCAATGAACTACGCCTCGAAGAGGAGCAGTTTAAACAAGGGCTAAATAATAACAATAGTTCTAACCATGATAACCAATCATTCTTACGGCGATCTTTTATAAATGTATCTTTCATTGCCAGATCCGCCTTGGATTACATTTTCCTACGTTTAGCTCTTAAGCACAAAAAGAACAAATCCAAAAGGATTGTTTACACAGCGTATAATTTCTGTAATAAAGTTAATGGAAAGTATGAAGATCGAATCGTAAAGCCCTTGTTTTCAGACAATATTATCTTCATAAACACGTCCAAAGAGCGATTCATAAAATCAATCAACGACCAGAAAGTATATAACCCCGGGGGCCTTGTTAAAGTGCTTAGTATTGTCTTTAGAGGCACGAAACAAATGCGTTTTTATAAAGCTTATCAAACTATTAATGATTCTATAATTAAAAATCTCGATCAGGGGAAAGAGATTTTTTTATTGTGGTATTATGACTTAAACAGTCTTTCTATTATTTTCTCGAAACTTAGAGAAAAGGTCAGACTGGTTGAAGTTCAGCATGGAAGCATAATCAATTACCCTCCATACATAAAGCCGGCCCCGATTAAGATAATCGATGTATTTTATGTTAAGAATCAACCGACAATCGATTATTTAAGAGAGCATCTGTGCAAGGGATTTGATTGCGAGTATCATCTGATCCCATATCCTAAAGGATTTAGAAAGATTTTTCCCGGGCTACATATTCTCTATGCCTCCACTGTAGACTTCAAGGGCGTTCATCCGGTTTTTTTACAATTTCTTGAGAATACAAAAATTACTGACCTTAACCTGCAAGTAAGATTGCACCCGAGAGAACGCACTCCGGAATTTGAGGAGTTATTCACCCGACAGATATCGTCTTGCGGGGTGAAGTTTTCATTTGATAAGACAAAGAACTGGATATCAGAAAACCAGATTGAAAATCTAATTGTAGTTTCTCCATGGAGTTCATCAATAGAAGATTCATACGATA
This sequence comes from Bacteroidales bacterium, assembly GCA_040772125.1. Lineage (GTDB taxonomy): Bacteria > Bacteroidota > Bacteroidia > Bacteroidales > VadinHA17 > LD21. Next base: position 20,408 of record JAXGYS010000001.1, on the reverse strand, counting down.
ACGGATATAAAACAATAATAATTGATCCTGCAGGTAAGCAACGATTTGCACATCTGATTGATAACAATAAGTGCTTTTATAGCCAGGACCTTGAAGAGACACTGACAGTAATTATGAAAGTATAGATGTGCAATGCAGGTTATAATCTATTTTAATTCATCTTACCCCTATGGCGCAGCCGCGACCAACAGAGTCCATCAGCTTTGTAAAGGGCTGCATAATAATGAGGTAGATGTCAACCTCATCATAACAAATGCAACAGAAAGCAAGTCAGATACATTAAATAACCAAATTGAAGGCACGTATGAAGGGATAAGGTTTAAATATCTGTCTAAAACAACTTTAAGATCGAAAGGCCTTTTACTTAGGAAAGCAGAGGATATTATCTGTTACTTGAGAACATATAAACATTTAGTTTTTTCTACGAAATCTTCAGGCGCAATTTTGGTGATTGGTGGTGCAACTTTTGACTATAGGGTACTGATCCCAATCATCGCAAGAATTATAAGGAAATATGTTTTCCTAGAAATTAATGAATACCCTTTTGTCACAAGAAAAAATGGGTCATGGAAGTTGTTTATTGAGTTTTTTTTCTTTCGGTTTGTAGTTCCCTGGTACAATGGCTTTATTGTAATTTCTGAGCATTTAGCAAAGGAAATTGATAGATATAAGGTTAGGAAAGCTCGTATAATAAAGATCCCGATACTGTCGGAATTACAAGAGCTTAGTAAGTCTGGCTCTTCGGCTCCATGTTCTGTACCGTATATAATTCATGCCGGTTCTATGATAGAACAGAAGGATGGTATTATCGGAAGTCTAAAGGCATTTGCCATGGCAAGAAGAGAATTAGAAATGGACATTTACTATCTAATTACAGGCGATCCTTCATTGTCTCCAGATTATGATATTATTAAGAGGTTCATACAAGATGAAGGCCTGGAGGGGTCTGTAGTTTTTACAGGTTATCTGGACAAAAATGAATTATCCGATTATTTACACCATGCAAGCCTGGCAATAGTTAATAAAAGTCCTAACAAGCAAAATGAATATTGTTTTGCAACCAAAATATCGGAATACATTGCATTTGGCATACCAATGATTCTTACTAGAGTAGGAGAAGTCAGGCACTATTTTACAGATGGTTATAATGCATTAATTGTTGAACCAGATGACGTTGTCCAACTAGCAAAGGCAATTGTCAAACTGTTTAGTGAAAGAGCCCTGGTGGAGTCATTAGCAAGTAATGCCTTGAAGTTACTGGCAAAGGATTTCAATACCGACTATAACGGGGCGCGCCTGAAGGATTTTTTAGCTCAAAATTCAAACCAATATTAATGAGGTTTCTTGTATTAACCCATGTATTACATAAAAGTAATGATGGGAAATACTATGGTTATGGACCCTATGTCAGGGAAATGAATATATGGTTCCGTTACTTTGATGATATAATAGTTTTTGCACCCTTGACAACAGCCGAACCTCCAAACAAGATTGATATTCCATATGCACATAACAGCATCACCTTCCTCCAAATACCTCCGATTGATATACTTAGTCCCCGTGCTGTAATCAGAAGCATTGCCTTACTGCCTCTCATTACCTTTAAGATTTTGAAAGGAATGACCAGAGCCGATCATATTCATCTTCGCTGTCCCGGGAATGTTGGCTTAATTGGTAGTATTGTTCAGATTTTATTTCCTAAAAAGAAGAAAACAGCAAAGTATGCCAGCAACTGGGATTGGAACAGCCGGCAGCCATGGAGTTACAGGTTGCAGCAATGTTTACTGCGAAATACCTTTCTAACCCGAAATATGACTGCCCTTGTATACGGCGAATGGCCCGACAGAACGAAGAATATAAAACCTTTCTTCACTGCTTCATACTCAGAAATAGAGAGGCTGCCTGTACATAAGACTCCCCTAAATGAAGGAGTACAACTCGCTTTTATCGGTACCCTTACCAGAAATAAAAATCCTCTTGACTGCTCAAAGGTTTTGTTTGCGCTCACTTCAACCGGAATAAATGCTACACTTACTTACTGTGGAGACGGTCCCGAACAGCAGAATATTGAGGAATTCATCGACGGTCACCGGCTGCATGATAAGGTGAAATTTTTGGGCAATGTGGATTCTGAAACCGTAAAGAAAGTATTGCAGGAAGCACATTTTCTTATTTTTCTCTCAAGATCTGAAGGCTGGCCAAAGGCTATTTCGGAAGCCATGTGGTGGGGTTGTCTTCCTATTACTACTGCCGTAAGTTGTGTGCCACAAATGCTTGGCAATAGCGAAAGAGGAGAACTTGTAAACGGAGAAATCACTGGAATCACATCTCTTATTGAAGGCTACATTGCTGATCAAAACAGCTTTAACAGTAAGTCAGGTAAAGCAATGGACTGGAGCCGGGAGTACACGACTGAAAGATTTGAGAAGGAAATTCAAAAGCTCTTATAAATTAGAATACAGTGGATTTCATTATTTATAAATGCTTAAAGCCTGGAGACGAAGCTCACAAAAAGCTAAAACTTGACTTGTGTGAAGATCAAGAGGTGCACATTGGGTTGAATTATGTGGCAGCCTGGAGACCATCTACAACCCGGATACTTAAGGAATCTTCAGCCCTGTTTCTTTCAGGTCATATCCAGTATCAGACATACAACCGTACTCATTCAGCCGAGGTACTTACAGAACATTTAACCAATGGCGAATGGCCATTAAATGAGGAATTTACAGGATTTTTCTCGGGAGTGCACTTTGCCGATGAGGCCTTTAGAATATTTAATGACCCGATAGGTCTTTTTCATTTGTATTACAGTATCACTGCCCGATATATAATCGCTGCAACGAACCTTAATGCGATCTTTTCTATTACCGGTTCCGCAATAAGGAGGAGCGCACTTGTACTTGAGATGACCGGGCCTGAATTCAGTCAGTACGGACGATCAACAGTGCTGGAAAATGTATATACTCTCTTGCCTGGCGAAACGCTGGTTTTCAAAGATGGCAGGACTGCAAGTTATTTTGACACAACAATTAAAAGGGAGGATAAACCTGGGAATAAAAATCTTCCTTATGAACTTGTTGAGTTGATAAATTCAGAATACAAAGACTTTTATCAGGAGCAAAATTCTTTAATGGTCAGTGTAAGCGGAGGAATTGACAGCCGGGTAAATCTGGCCGGCTTGTTGGCAAATGGCATAAAACCGCTTTTATCAAATTTCGGAAGGCCAGAATACATTGATTCAGGTATTCCGAAGAGAATTGCTGAAGAAACAGGTTTAAAGATTGATATAATCGATCCGGTCAGCTATCAGTTTCCGCCAAAATCCATAATCAGCAAAATTGTGCGGGAGACAGATTCTCTTTATGTAAATCAGTGGCTTGCATTATTTGACTATTATAAGGGTAAACAGCCGGCTTATCCTTTTTTCCTTCTGGGTGATATGTGTGATATATTCAGAGCAAAAGGCATCGACTCGCTTAAAACCCGCAAATTCAGGCGCAATCATTATATCACAAAGTTTGTCACCGGCAGGCAATTATCATTAATGCCCTTCAGTGAAAAAGATAAAAGACTGTTTATACTCGGTAAGAGAGATCTTATATTTAGAAGGATTAGGGAGTCTGCAATAAAGTACCCAGGAGGAAACAATAAGGATCTGACCGGAGAGGTCGAAGCTGATCTGATGGAACTCTTTGACCATATTGACAGGTACTCACCTTCATATATTGAGAGCTATGAAGAACTCTTCGGGATATTTACTCATGGAAGAAGATCAATGGGAAAACAGCTGAATATTTTGAAAGTGGCGTTTACACCGGAAATTCCTATTCTGAATCTCAGAATTATCAGACATGTCCTTAATTACTCACCACTGGCCAGGTATGGAGACGAGTTAACAAATCGGATGTTCAAACATTACACATGGGAAAGGCTGGGGAGGTATCCAACTGCCCAGAATCCTTTTATGGCTTATAACAGCAATATATGGCTAATGCTGCTGGGTTGGTTTCTTAGGAGTGGCACAGATCAGGTTTTACTGAAAATGCACGTACTTACAAAAGGAAAATTCAGCAGGCAGCGGCTTGTAAGATCCAGAGATATTATTTCCGAATACCTTTATACTGGAGCGCGGGAAAATTACTCCGGGTATTTTTCAGACAGTGAGGTTAAGGCCACTAGGCTGATTCAACTGTTCGAAGATAGAGCCGAAAAACGCGCGTGGCCTTTGTCTGGTCAGGATCTTATACCATATGTTCAGGCAGCCTGGTACTTAAAACAATTCAAAATTTGAGGATCCTTCAGTTAATTGACAGTCTTCAAACCGGTGGTGCGGAACGCATGTGCGTCAACATAGCCAATGTCCTTCATGAGAATGGATATGATGTTGTTGTGTGTGCCACAAGGACAGGCGGCCCCCTTGAAAAACATCTCAACAGGGGCATAGAATATTATATTCTTGATAAAAAGGGTTCTATTAATATAGTTGCTTTCAGAAAACTTATGAAAATAATAAGGGCCAATGGCATTGATGTTATTCATTCTCATTCAAGTTCCCTATTCTGGGCAGTTGCTGCCAAATTCTTTATTAGTGACCTGAAGATTATATGGCATGACCACCTAGGCCTGAAAGTAAATGAACGGGAAACGAAGTCACTTTACAGGCTCTTTTCTGGACAAATAGATGCAATTATTGCAGTGAACAGCGACCTTGCTGAGTGGTCAGTCAAAAACATGAAGGTATTACCGGACAGAGTGTTTACATTGAACAACTTTCCTTTTCTGGAAGAAAGGCCAGGCAACAAAAACCCTGATTATTTTACAATTGTCTGCCTGGCAAATATCCGTCCACAGAAGGATCATGCTACACTGATTAAGGCAATTGGCACTCTTGCCGGCAGAGAACTCCCGAAGAAACTAAGGGTAATCCTTGCCGGGTCTTACACTGAAGATGAATATTTCAACGGATTAAGATCACTAGTTGATAACCTGGGTCTCGGAGAAATAATTGAATTCAGAGGTTCTGTAGAGGATACTGCATCCCTGCTGGCCTCGGCAGACTGCGGAGTGCTCAGCTCTGTCTCGGAAGGTCTGCCCGTCAGCCTCCTGGAATACGGGATGGCAGGGTTACCGGTGGTAGTGACTGATGTTGGGCAATGTCCGGAAATTGTAGGTTTTGGGAAATATGGCAAACTGATAACTCCTGCGAACAGTGATGAACTCGCAGATGCATTGTACGATCTTTTAATTGACATCGATAATGCTAAAGAGAAAGCCAGATGCCTGAAAGAGAATATTAAGATAAGTTACAGTGAGAACAGGTTTCTCAGAGAATATAGCGTAATCATGAATATTCTCTTTCAGAACAAGCAAATTATCTGAAATTTCACCGGACAAATACCCATAAAAATGCGCTGGGAAATTAAAATATCATTAATTGAAGTTTGTGTTTACCTTACCATGCTTGGTTACTGGTATAACCTGCCAATAATTTCAACTAGCATTTTTGGCGGCTACAATGAATTTCGCTTATACGATTTTACATTCCTGATACTTCCTTTTTTATTGCTTAAGCATAGAAGCCTGAAGATGGTTCTATTTAGTATGAAATCTGATCCTTCTCTGAAATATATCTACTGGTTTGCTGTATGGGCAAGCATAATGACATTGCCCACTTTAGTTTTTGTGGCATTACGTGGAGATCTAGTTTATGCGGGGATGACAATAATGTTCCTTTACCATCTTTGGGGATTTATTTTACTGGCAGCCATCATTTTGACATATTATGATGCCGTGACTGTTATCCCTTTAATAAAGTGGTTTCTGGTTCTGTCCACATTGCATCTCTTGTTATATTATCTGCAAATATCAGGGATAATAGGTCACCTCTGGGCACAGCAATATCTTGAGGCATACGGAGAAAATGCCTTTTCGGGGACTCTGGGCCCTAACAGGATAACCCCCGGCATGATGACTTTTCTTGGCCTTACAGTAAGTCTTTTTATTCTGATCAGCAGAGTTGATTCTAAATTTTTACGGATCATTGCTTGGATCAATATCTTTTTTGCCCTCCCGGCTGTTTTTATGATAGGTTCTCGTACTACTTTTATAACAGTCGTTTTATTTGGTGTTTTTTATTTGTTGTTTTTTCGTATCAGGCTTATTCCGGTTGCTGTGATATTAATCCCGTTTTTTGTTTTATTCTATAACCATGGTTTAAATCAAAAACAAAAAGACCGAATAACCAATAATATTGAATGGAATGAAAAAAAGCTTCTTCGCGGAGGGCAACTGGATGACATAACAATAATAGAAGGATATGAAAACCTCGGGTCAAACCGGGCGCAAATTTTGGAGAAATATTTGCCATTTCTTTTAAATCATGTTTATATCCTACCTGTTGGTTTCGGATTTAATAACAGGATAATAGCAAATTCCACCGGGGCGGCGTCAGCCCACAATATTTATCTGTCATTACTGAATGAGGTGGGCTTTATAGGCCTTTTTTTGTATGTTTCATGGCTAATCTCATATATAATTACCGAACGAAAAAGGGAGAAGTTGATTCCTCATTATCGGGGGAAAGGCCTTATCACATCTTTGGTTATTGCCATGATCATATCTCTTATGGCAGGAGAACACCTATATGTTTACAGGCCCTGTTTTGCAATTTTGGGTACATTCCTGTTTGTTATTACAGTCATGGGCCTTTTTGAGCAGCCGTTAAGAACAGATGAAGATTTTGAATTATAATGAACAAAGAAAATACATGAACTACTATTCAAGAGAAATAGGCGTTGTGATTCCTTGTTATAATGTATCTCAACACATAACCGATGTCGTTAAATCCATACCTGATATTGTAGGCCATATTATACTTGTAAATGATATGTCTTCAGACAATACTTCTGATATAATAAATAATCTTGCAGCATCAGACGAAAGACTGTTGTGTGTCGAACACTCTGAAAATAAGGGAGTAGGAGGAGCAGTAATGACCGGCATGAAAAAAGCAATTGAACTTGGTTGTGACTTAATTTTGAAAATGGATGGTGACGGCCAGATGGACGCAAGATATTTGCCTCAGTTATTGAATCCCTTGGTTCAGTCTGATTTTCATTTTGCTAAGGGTAATCGATTTAACGATTTTCGTGCTCTCAGACAAATGCCGTTTATTCGCAGGGCAGGAAACCTTTTCCTGAGTTTTATGGTAAAAGCTGCATCTGGCTATTGGTCTGTTTTTGATCCTACCAACGGCTTCTTTTGTATTAAAAGAGAAATTCTTGAGAAGATTGATTTTGACAGGCTTGAAAAAAGATATTTCTTTGAAAGTGCCCTTCTGATAGAACTTTATTATACGGGAGCGAAAATATACGATGTGCCCATTCCTGCCCTTTACGGAAATGAAAAATCAAACCTTTCGGTAATAAATGCGCTTTTTACATTTCCGGTCAAATTAATTAAAGCATTCGCCAGACGGATTTTACTTAAATATTTTATTTATGATTTTAATATATTCTCAATTTATATATTAATAGGCTCTCCGCTACTGTCTTTTGGTGTAGTATTTGGCATTGTAAAGTGGATTGAATACGGAATGGCAGGTATTCCTGCCCCTACAGGTACAGTGATGCTGGCAACATTGTCTGTAATCCTCGGTGTTCAATTATTATTGTCTGTAATTCAACATGATATGACCTCGAGGAATCCATTTTCTATTGAACTGCCCCCAAACCAGTAAATATTAATGGAAAAAATCACATTTAAACATTTGGTCGTTATTGTTTTACTGGGCCTTGCTTTTGCATTAGGATTTTATATTGACGGAAGAGAGGCAACGGTTAATAACCTTTCTTCAGACCAGTGGAATATTTTGCCTGTCTGTATTAAGCTGGATCATCCCGAACTGTACAAAGGAGATCTTTTTGCAAACGATCCCAATGACATAGACTATTATACACCTTTTTTTGTGTCAGGGGTAAGATTTTGTACTAAATTTTCAAACGACAACTATATTGAAGGGTTAAATAAATTAAACTTTCTTATAAATTTCTTTTATACTGTAACATGGGCTTTATTCTTTTATTTTTTGGGCATGAATCTACCTGTTGCATTAATCATGACCATTCTTGTCCGAGGCATCCTGTGGCTTCCCGGCTTTGAATTATGGGGCGCAGGTGCTTTGTGGACGGCTCTGCCAAGGACTGCATTTCTGGCCCTGCTGCCTCTGCCGCTGTTATTGATGTTGCCGGCAGTGAAGAATAAATATTATCATTTTGCCGGAGCACTTTTATTGGGTATAATTTCTAATTTTCACCCCATAAGCGGATTAGGGTTGTGTTTATCGCTTTGGCTTACCTATTGCATCCATAATTGTATTCTTTCTTTTCATAGGACACGAAATACTTTATTTCAGTCATTTATTGTTGCGGCCTTAATGATAATAGGGCTTTCGCCGTACTTGTATACATATTTTATCAGGGTTCTTATAAACGGACCATATGATCATTTCTTATTCAATGAAATGCTGAGTCTGAGAATTGGTGAACAGTTTCAGCAACCTCTCCTGGCGATCAGCAAGTTTGGTCAGGTGAAATGGATTCTGTTTATAATGATGCCTATTCTGGCGATAGTCATTTTTAGAAGGAAGTTGCCTGATGAAATGAGAAAGTCATATGTTTATTATCTAATTCTACTTATTGTGGTGATGAGTTCTTCTGTGCTGACAGTGCCCACCGAGCAATTGATCAGAAAAACAGGTGTGGATTTACATATGTCCTTTCAGTTAATTCGGAATGTAAAATTTGTAATGGTACCTGTTTTTGTTTTTTACACCTTGATCATTATTTTCTCTATAGAAAAACTAAGACATCATACTCAGATAGCACTATCCTGGGGCATTCTGTCAGTATTGCTGGTTTTATTAGTAATTGCACGGTATGATCCATTGAAGAGTTTCCCGCTGGTTGGCGATGACTTTTTAAGATCAACACTTCCAAATGCTTATTCAATCCGAAAGGAAATTGCTTATAATGATCAGGATCTGGACACAATGTTTAAATGGATAAATACTAACACAGGGGACTACGCGAGTTTCATAGGTCCATCCCAACTAAGGACTGCGTGCAGGCGAAGCGTCATTTTTGATTTCAAGGGAGCAAGTATGCTGATTGAAGGAAACCCCGGCAAATATATTGAATGGGCCAAAAGAGACTTGTTACTTACAAAATGTAAGACTCCGGAATGTGAGTTTGATCTGTATCATGAGTGGGGCGCAGACTACTGGCTTACTGATAAACCAATGATTTCAGATAGAATCTCACCACTAATTATAACTGGCAGATGGCATCTTTATTCCCTGAAGTAAAAAAAACTGCCCCGGGTTTGATTTCAGGAAAAACAAAGATCCTGTACGTAGGGAATAAAATAAGTATTCATGGCTATACTCCTTGTGTAATTGAGACTCTTGGCAGGAGGCTTGAAGAAGCCGGTTATGAGGTTTATTATGCAGGAACCGTAAAAAACCAGGCCCTGCGTTCGCTCGAAATGCTGTGGAAAACACTTGTCATCGGTCGTAAGGTAAAATATATTCTGATTGACACTTACAGCACAGTTGCTTTCTGGTATGCTTATCTTACAGGCCTGGTGGCAAGACTGATAAAGACAAAATATATTCCGATACTTCATGGCGGCAACCTTCCGTCACGGCTCATGGAGTCAAAAAGAGCATGCAATACGCTGTTTGGAAATTCTTACGCAAATGTTGCCGTATCGGGATATCTGAGCCATGAATTTGAAAAGGCAGGGTATAAAACTGTGATAATCCCTAACAGCATTGTTATTTCAAAATATCCGTTCAAGTTGAGGGAGCATCCCTGTCCGAAACTGCTATGGGTGCGTTCTTTTCACAGGCAGTATAATCCGGAAATGGCAGCTGATGTATTGAAGGAATTGTTAAAAACCTATCCTGATGCCGAACTTTGCATGGTCGGCCCTGACAAAGACGGAAGTCTGGGTGAGTTTAAAAATTATATCAATTTACTTGGAATAGGAGATAAGGTAAAGATAACCGGGTTACTTAAAAAAGAGGAGTGGATAAAACTATCTGAGAACTACGATTTTTTCATTAATACCACGAATGTTGATAATACTCCAATAAGTGTTATTGAAGCGATGGCGCTTGGCATGATTGTGATATCAACAGATGCGGGAGGATTAAAATACCTGTTAAGCGCTGACAATAACTCAATTATGGTCTCTTGTGGGGATGCTATTGCTATGAGCAAGGCTATTTCAGCAGCTATGAATGATCAATCATTATGTAAGAAGATGTCATTAAATGCCAGGTATTCGGTCATGAATTTTGATTGGAGTAGAGTTAAAAATAAATGGGTTGGTCTTCTACTGGCTGACATCCCAGAAACAAAGAGCCTTGATTAACTGCGTTTAAATGTTTGAGAGAGTATTAAAGCTTCAGGGTTTTCCTATTGATGCGGCAAAACAAGAGCTGAAAAAACGGCAGTCTCTTGGTACAGATTCCTTTACAGAGAATTCTACAAAATTGCGTGCATCGATATTAGAATATCATTTAGCTAAAAACAAAACCTTTAAAAAACATTTGGCTTCAAAAAGTATTTCAGAATGGAATGATATCCCAGTTATCACGAAACAATCATTTCAGGTTGATATAGGAAGTCTTTTGTCGGATAATCTTAACTTAAAGAAAGTATATTTAAATAATACATCTGGTTCAACAGGTCAGCCATTCTATTTCGCCAAAGACAAGTTTGCGCATGCAATGACGTGGGCACTTATTATTGATCGTTATAATAGACATGGCATTGATCTTAACCACTCACTTCAGGCGAGGTTTTTTGGTATCCCCCTAAGCCGAAGAGGCTATGTAAAGGAAAGAATTAAAGATGGCATTGCAAACCGAGTCAGGTTTCCTGTTTTTGATCTGTCAGAGAATGTACTGGATAGATATATCAGGATATTTGAACGAAAGCCATTTGATTATTTGAATGGTTATAGTTCTGCGCTTGTCTTATTCGCCAAGCATCTTATTTATAGAAACCAGGTACTTAGTGAGTTATGCCCAACACTAAAAGTCTGTATAACTACTTCTGAAATATGTACAGCGGAAGACAGATTATTTATGGAACGTGCTTTCGGTGTCAGGGTGGTGAATGAATATGGGGCAGCAGAACTAGATCTTATTGCCTTTGAAGACGAAAACTTTCAATGGATAATGTCCAACGAAAATCTTTATTTTGAAGTAGTTGATGATGACAATAACCCAGTTCCTCCTGGTAATGAGGGAAAACTCCTGGTAACATCTCTATATAACAAAGCCATTCCATTTATACGTTATGAATTGGGCGACAGGGTGTTGATTGATGATAATTGGAAAGGCAATTACCAGATATTGAGGCATCTCGTTGGCAGAACAAATGATTATGCAATACTGCCCAGTGGCAAAAAATCTGCAGGACTAACTTTTTATTATATCTCCAAAAGTATTCTCGAAAAAGGAGGTTTTGTAAAGGAGTTTATTGTTAAACAGTCCTCTCCGGCTCAATTTGTTTTTGAATATGTTGCTGCTCATGATTTGGACAATAATCAAAAAGAATTGGTAGAAAAGGTAATGGCTAAATACCTGGAATCTGGCCTGGAGTGCGAGTTTATCAGAATGGATCAAATTAAGCGAAGTCCGTCAGGAAAATTAAAGCACTTCCAGAGGCTATTCTAAATGAAGATCCTGTATTTCTATCAGTATTTTACAACTCCCAATGGTTCATACGGTACCAGGGTATATGAATTTACAAAACGTTGGGTGGAGAAAGGCCATCAGGTGACTGTTGTGACAGGCGTTTATGCTAAGTCAGACATAACTGCCTCTAAATTTGTGGACCGCCAGAATCATAGGGGAGTTGATGTAAGGGTGATCAATGTATCTATTGATAACAGGCAACCGGTTCTCAGGAGGATCTGGTCGTTTATTCAATACATGACTGTTTCATCATGGTTCGCTCTTACACTCAAGGCTGACGTAGTCATATCATCATCCGGTCCAATAACTGTTGGCTTTCCCGGATTGATTGCCAGGTATATAAGGGGGAAAAAATTTGTCTTTGAAGTCCGCGACCTTTGGCCGGAAGTGGCAGTAGAACTTGGTATCATCAAAAACAGACTGCTGATAAGACTGGCCTACTGGTTCGAGAAGAGATGTTACCTGGCCTCCTCACACATCATTGCCCTCTCTCCGGGGATGAAATCTGATATAAACGCAAGATTCGGTCTTGACAATATAACTTCAGTAACCAACTCGGCCAACATTTCACTTTTTGGCGAACCGGTTAAAAACCCGGACCTGAAAGGCCTCAACCCATATACTTATGCGATTTATAACGGCAACATAGGGGAGGTGAATAATTCTCTCTGGTTATATGAGGCAGCTTCAATACTTGCTTCAAGAAACAGACAGGACATATGCATTGTACTTGCAGGCGACGGACAGCAAAAGGGAACGCTGGCTAAAAGAGCCGAAGAAGAGGGGATTTCAAATTTCATTCTGTTAGGCCTTGTGCCAAAGAACCATCTGGTTGGGTTGATCCAGAATGCACTGGTTTCACTGGTCCCGCTGAAAGGAACGAAAGTCCTTGATACATCCTCCCCTAACAAGTTCTTTGAATCACTTGCTGCAGGAGTGCCGGTTGTCCAGAATACAAACGGCTGGATGAAAGATTATCTTGCCGAAAACAATGTCGGGTTCACCCTTGATCCTGATGATCCTTCATCGCTGGCTGACCTGCTTATCAAGTTACATGACGACCCCGGCATTGTAAAGGAAATGGGTGCAAGGGCAAAGATGCTGGCAGCCCGTGATTTTGACAAAGATATTCTTGCAGACAGGATGCTTGAAGTTCTTGTTTCTGTGGCAGAGGAAAGAATAATAAAGCCAGGATCGTAAGGCATGGAGGGCCAGCCAGAACATTCCGGGATCAGTAGCAGGATAGTGTTCTTCATCATTCTGACAGGTCTTTTTGTTGCCTGCATTTCCGGCTGCAGGCGCGCAGGGCAGTGGCTGGTGAAGGAGGATGTACCAAATCATGCCGATGCTTTGGTGATATTGATGGGAAACTTCCCGGAGAGAGTACTTGAAGCGTCAGATGTTTATAGCAAAGGTCTGGCAAACAATATGATTATCGTCTATGAGAGTATGGGTCCCTACAGGGAGCTTGAATCAAGAGGCGCCTCAATTGTAAGAACCACAGAGCAGGCCAGTAAAGCAGCTATTGCCCTCGGGGTTCCTGCTGACAGCATAATCATGCTGCCCGGTGATGCAAGAAGCACACTCGATGAGGCGGTTGCTGTCAGAGATTATATCAAGGGAAATCCCGATATTGATACTCTGCTGCTTGTGTCCTCGCCTGCGCACATGCGCAGAGCATATATGATATTCAGGCAAATTCTTCGGAACTCTGAGAAACCTGTTTACGTGGGCACAAGTCCAAGTTCTTACTCCAGCTTTAATCCGGATAAGTGGTGGAAACGAAAAGAGGATGTTCAGAGTGTTGTCAGCGAGATGGTCAAAATACTAAGCTTTCTTACAATAGAGCGAAGAGAATACAGGGAATAATAATGTTCTCAGTATACAGTTATCACATCTGATGCATAAAGAGCAGTATAAATGAGATTAACAATAGTGGCCGGGGCGAGACCTAACTTCATGAAGATCGCTCCCCTGATACATGCTATAGAAAGGGGGTCCTCCTACGCCTCCTCCTACGCCTCCTCCTACGCCGGGATACGGAGGACGGAGAAGGCTTTGGAGGACGGGGAAAGGCTAAAGTACAGGTTGGTGCACACGGGACAGCACTATGACCCGAAGCTGAGTGCAACATTCTTCGATGAGCTTGGCATCCCGCAGCCGCATGTCAACCTTGAGGTGGGCAGCGGGACGCAGGCGGAGCAGACAGCCGGCATAATGCTCGGTTTCGAGAAGGAGTTGATGGCACATCCATCGGACCTGGTTATAGTGGTGGGAGATGTCACATCTACCATGGCCTGCTCAATCACTGCAAAAAAGCTTAACACTAAGGTGGCTCATATAGAGGCAGGCATCCGCTCATTCGACCTGACAATGCCCGAAGAAATAAACCGCATGGTGACCGACAGCATCACCGACCTATTCTTTACAACATCCCAGTTCGCCAACGAGAACCTTCGTAAAGCGGGGGTGCCCGAAGACAAGATCTTTTTCGTGGGTAATGTAATGATAGACACCCTTCTTGCAAACCGTTCGCGTTTCATCAAGCCTGCCATATGGGATGAGTTACTACTGAAAGATAAAGGCTATATTGTCATTACCCTCCACCGTCCGAATAATGTTGATGAACCTGAAAACCTCAGGAAACTGCTGAGCGCCATCACCAGAGCGGCCGACAGCCTGCCGGTTATTTTTCCTGTCCATCCGCGTACCCGGAAAGTCATAAATGAATTTAGTCCTGCGGTTCCCGATTCACTTCGTGATCGGGACTTCGTTGCTTCGCAACTTCGCTTGCAGTCAGGACTTAAGTCAATGCACTTTGTTGATCCGATGGGGTACCTGGAGTTTAACTATCTTGTTGAGAGGGCCTTTGCAGTGATCACCGATTCGGGTGGCATCACGGAAGAGACAACCGTCATGGGAGTGCCGTGCATGACACTGCGCAACAGCACCGAAAGACCCGAGACATGCACCGTGGGAACGAACGAACTGCTGGGAACAGATCCGGCTGCCATAAAACCGGCGATGGAAAGACTCTTTGCCGGGAAGTGGAAGAAGGGAAACATCCCGGAACTGTGGGACGGCAAGGCTGCGGAGAGGATTGTCGAGACACTCCTTCGAAATGCAGAATGAATTGTTGTCTATGAACATTTTTGTTTGCCTGTTATGAGAAGCGATATAGATATTGATCATTTCATAAGGACATATGTCACCAAAAGGTCTGCCAGCCTTCTGTTGCCCGACCTTGAGAATAACCACCGGGAGCTTGAGAAGCGGCTTAATGACAGGAAGGTGCTGGTGATTGGCGGGGCAGGTACAATAGGTTCTTTTTACATAAAGGCTCTTCTGAAAAACAGGATCAGCAGCCTGGTGGTTGTTGACATCAATGAGAACGGGCTGACTGAGCTGGTGCGTGACCTGCGCAGCTCGCCAGTTTACAACATCCCTTCGGAGTTCATCACCTACCCGATGAACTTCGGTGACAGGGTTTTCGAGAAGATGTTCAGGTCGATGGCACCGTTTGACATCGTGGCTAACTTTGCCGCCCACAAGCATGTGCGCAGCGAGAAGGATATCTTCTCGGTAGAAGCGATGATAGAGAACAACGTGCTGCGGGCACGCCGGCTGCTCGACCTCCTTCTTGAATATCCGCCGCAGCATTTCTTCTGTGTCTCCACGGATAAGGCCGCCAATCCAGTGAATATCATGGGAGCAAGCAAGAAGCTGATGGAGGAGCTGATAATGGCCTATTCTGCAAAGCTGAAGATAACCACCGCGCGTTTTGCCAATGTTGCCTTCTCGAACGGCAGCCTGCCGCAAGGATTTATAGAGCGGCTGAACCGCAGGCAGCCATGGTCGTGCCCGCTGGGCATACGGCGCTTCTTCGTTTCGCCCCAGGAGTCGGGTGAGCTCTGCCTGATAGCCTCCGTGTTGGGAGAGTCGGGTGATATCATCTTCCCGAAGCTGGATGAGAATAGGGATATGATATCATTTGAGGCCATCGCTCTTGACCTGCTGAAGTACCTGGGTCTGGAGGCGGACAGATGTTCGTCAGAAGATGAAGCCCGTAAGAAGGCTTTACTTTTGAATGATAAGTCCACATCATACCCTGTTTACTTTTTCGAAACGGACACTTCGGGTGAGAAGCCGTATGAAGAATTTTTTACTGACAGGGAAATCATTGACAACGACAGGTTTGTCAACCTGGGTGTGATAAAAAACGTAGTTGTAAGAGATATTAAGGAGATAGACGGGGTATTTCAAATGCTTCGAACACTATTTGAAAGCGGTAGTGTGACCAAGACGGAAGTTGTTGATATTCTAAAGACATGGCTACCGAATTTTGAGCATATCGAAAAGGGGAAAGGACTGGATTCTAAAATGTAGAGTAGGTCGGCGGGCCTAAAGGTCTTAAGTCTGAAGGTCAAAATATTATGTACAGGAGGTTCTTAAAACGTTTTGTTGACATATTGCTGTCGGCGGTGGCGATAGTGGTGGTGCTGCCATTCATGATTCCTGTAATTATAGGGCTGCTGCTGACAGGTGAACATTATGTCTTCTATTTCCAGGAGAGGATAGGTTATAAGAACAGACCTTTCAACATCTGGAAATTCGCCACCATGCTGAAGAACAGTCCTAACCTCCCGGGAGGGATGCACACTACAAGGAATGATCCAAGGCTGATGCCGCTTGGAGGTTTCCTGAGAAAGACCAAGATCAATGAGATTCCCCAGCTGGTGAACATTCTCCTGGGAGATATGAGCATCGTGGGTCCCCGTCCCCTTGTCGGGAAGACCTTCGATCCATATCCGGAGCATGTCAAGGCAAAAATATATAACGTCAGGCCGGGTCTGACGGGAATCGGATCGATAGTGTTCCGCGACGAGGAGAAGCTGCTGTCAGAGACAAAGCTCGATCCAAAGGAATACTACGCGAAATACATTTCGCCCTACAAGGGAGAATTGGAGCTCTGGTACCAGTCTCATCTTTCATTTCGCACCGACTTTATGCTTGTATTTCTGACGGCATGGGTGATCTTGTTCCCGGAGTCGGACCTTGTTCATAAAATTTTTAGCGATTTGCCCGCGCGTCCGGAATATTTAGATTAATTTTGAACCGGATCTCACAGGTGTTGTTATTACCTGGAAAGAGCCAGCGGAAAAGGGAAGACTGCTGTCGATTAAATGATGTTGAAGATTAGAGCTGATAGAAAATACCTTCCACCGCTATGCCAGAGATAGTAATCACAGGTTTACCGGCCATTTTGCTTGCCCTGGCAAGCTCCTTTGTCATTACATGGTATTACATTCCAAAGGTAATCCGAGTGGTCAGGGATCGCCATCTTGAGGATAAGCCCGGGTTTAACAAAATACATAAAATGGATGTTCCCACCCTTGGCGGGATTGGCATCTTCGGAGGCTTTATCTTTGGTTTTCTGATAGGAGTTAACGGCTACATGCCCGGGTTGTCGTACTTTACCGCCGCAGTGGTCTTCCTGCTGTTTGTAGGGATAAAGGATGATCTCGTTTACCTCAATCCTAAGAAAAAATTCTGGGGCGAGCTTGGGGCCGCAGTGGTGGTGACTGTCTTTACGAATATCCACATCACCCACTTCCACGGTTTTATGGGTATCACTGATATTGCATCGGCAACCTCTTATGTTGTCACAATTATCCTGATAATCCTGATAATTAATGCAGTTAACCTTATTGACGGCATTGACGGTCTGGCGGCTTCTGTAGGTATCACCGCTTCACTGGCATTCGGAATCTTCTTTTTCCTGTCGGGCGACTACGGGCACACAGTGATGGCAGCGGCGCTGCTCGGATCTCTGGTGGCATTCCTCAGGTACAATATGTCTGAGGGTCCTAAGAAGATCTTCATGGGCGATTCCGGATCACTGGTGATAGGATTCACGCTGGCGGTGCTGGCCATACAGTTCAATGAGCTGGTGGCAGCCGACGCTGGCGTACTCGACCTCAAGTCAGCGCCTGCGATTTCTATAGGGATACTGATAGTGCCCCTGTATGATACACTGCGTGTGATGATACTGCGCCTCCGCGACAGGAAGAGCATGTTCATAGGCGACAAGCGTCACATGCACCATATGATGCTACGAGCCGGATTCAGCCACCGCCAGGCAACGATGTATATCTCTTTCTTTAATGTGTTTATCATTGCTATTGCCTTCCTGCTTGACGGGATAGGGATACTGTGGCTCGGGCTGGTGCTGTTGGGGTTTTGTGTTCTTGCAACCTATTTCGTGTCAAGGATCGCGAGAAAGAGAGAGACCAAAGCCCTGGAGAGAGAAATTCCTGCTCCCACTCCCGCTGCAAGGGCGTCTTCTTTCTAGGAGAGGTTTCTTCCTTTAAACAAGCGTTTCAAGTAATAAGGATCTTGCAGCGCATCCCCGAAAACATATCCGTAGCATTATGGACACCAGGTTGGGGATTGTCCACCTGACTGGCCGTCCGTATACTCCTATGACTAACTCACGAATCACCTCGTAGGATGATCCCTCTCTCAGATATTTCTCCGGAAGTGCTGAGGAATTACCATCATCTCACTACCGCGCAGATCAATATTATTCACGGCAGGGAGGTCATTGCCGGTAGTATTGACACAAAGGCAACTTCCCTGGCTACGTTCAGAGAGCTGATCACTGTTGCAGATGCTCTTGAACGGAGTGGCATCTCCTTCGTATCACTGAAAGGTCCTCTTCTTGCATACCGTCTTTACGGGGATGTTACCGCGCGTTACTACACTGACCTGGATATACTGACTGAATCTGGCTCGGCAGGACACGCGGCAGATGTGCTTGAGCAGATTGGATACACAGGTGCCGGACTAGCATGGCCGCGTGCTGCCAGACTGCAAAGGATGCTCATGGCTCACGACAACCAGGTAGGTTATGTGCATCATGACAGAATGATGACCGTTGAGCTGCACTGGCGGCTGCTGGCCAATACTCCCATTAGTGCTAAGGACTTGGAGTATGTGATTAGCAGGAACACTATGAGCATCAGGGTAGGTGAACATTCATTCAATGTCCTGTCAAACGAGCTTGAAATACTATACCTTATTATTCACGGAGGGAAGCACTACTGGAGGCGACTGAAATGGATGGTAGATGTCGATACTTTTATCAGGACACAGGAGGTTGACCCGGGCAAATTCCGTGAGATGGTTTCTTTGTTCAGGGCGGAGCGCATGGTGACACTCTTCGCCGCAGTGCATATGTATTGCTTCCCGGATGACAGCTCCGGCCGGGTCCATAGCCTCATAAAGGACTTTGTTGGTTCAACCCCTCGCATAACAACCAGGATGGTGCGGTTTGCCCTGAAGGAGTTTTCACAGGAGGAGGATAAAATACACAATTCAATAAGTGGCATCTTCCAGTCTGTACTTTTCAAACTTCGTTCCTTTCCCGGGTTAAGTTATAAGCTCAGGGTCATTTGTAATTATTTTTTCGTGAAGGATTACCTGGGCAAAAGCAGGTTTTTTGGCAGGATACCATTGTTTTATTTTTACTCGGCCTTTTTATTGATAGTTAACCGCTTGAAGCGATGAATTCAGGGTATCTGCTGGATGATGTAAGAGTTTCAGTTGTATCTGAACCTCGGAAAGTTAACTCACCATTATATCAGAATGATACTTGTAAAGTGAGCCGGGAGGCTTTCTCGATGGTTGTCCCAGGCACAGGACGATTTTATGCTGCTCATGGCAATGAAGTGGAGTACGTTGCTGAGCAAGGGGCTGATCCGGATTGGGTGCGGTTGTATCTCAACGGCCAGGTGCTTGTGGCTTTGCTGCATCAGAGGAAGATCATCAACTTCCACGCGAGCAGCTTTGTTTATAACGGGCGCGGTGTGATGATACTGGGCGAGACTGGTGCCGGGAAATCGTCACTGACAGCCTCGTTTGCCCTTGAGGGTGCCGGTTTTCTGACCGATGATATCACGCCGGTGGTTTATTCTGACGGTGACCCCCTGATCTGGTCGCTCCACGAGGTGATAAGGATCAGGCGCAGCACTGCTTTACAGCTGAATATTGATGCATCGGTTCTCAGGGAGGCTGAGGCAGGCACGGGGAAGCAATACATGAAGGTAAAGCATGCCGGGGTGAGTCAGTTTCCGCTTGATGTGATAATTAAGATTGAGGTGGGAGATACCGATGTCCCACTGTTTGACCAGCCGCTGCCGGCTGACAGGTTCTCGTTCCTTCGCAGTGAGATATGCTTGTCGGAGCTGTTGGCAGGCATGCCTGGTACGGAGAGGTCTTATCTGCTACAGCTTTTGCTGATAGTAGAGAAAGTTCATTTTGTAAGGGTGGTCAGGCCTTCAGAGATAAGGATCAAAGAGCTGCACAGGCTGGTGAGTGAGTATCTGCATAAATCTTTAGACAGAAGGAGAAGCAGATGATCCGGAAGCTTCGCAGGTTCCGGGTGCTGCCGTTGGGCGAAAAACTGCTTTTTCTTGAGGCTTTTCTGCTGCATCTGTGGGTTGGATTGTTACTTAAGGTTGTTCCTTTCAGGTGGATACCCAGGCTGTTTGCCAGTCGGCAGTCGGCAGTCGGCAGTGGGCAGTCTGAGACTCCTATGGAGGCGGGGTCCCGTACACGAACCTGTCCCGATGAAGTC